>NZ_CP126095.1:2400000-4800000 GCF_030123105.1 Paenibacillus sp. G2S3 | reverse complement strand
CAGTCCTAAGGACAAAATGATCTATGACGTTGGTCACCAAGCCTATGTCCACAAGATACTAACCGGTCGTCAAGACCGCTTCGACACCCTGCGTAAATATCAGGGCTTGTGCGGCTTCGTTAAGCGCTCTGAAAGCGAGCATGATGTATGGGAAGCTGGACACAGCAGCACCTCATTATCGGCAGCAATGGGGATGGCGATGGCCCGCGATCTCAAGGGTGAAGACAACAAAGTAATTGCCGTAATTGGTGACGGGGCTCTTACTGGTGGTATGGCGTTTGAAGCACTTAACCATATTGGTCATGAGAAGCGTAAGCTGATGGTTATTTTGAACGATAATGAAATGTCCATAGCTCCTAACGTAGGGGCAATGCACAATTACTTAAGCAAAATTCGTTCAGATCGCCACTATTTGCGTGCCAAAGACGAGGTTGAAGGACTGCTTAAGAAGATCCCTGCCATTGGAGGTCGTTTAGCCAAGACCGCTGAACAGTTAAAGAACAGTCTTAAATATATGATGGTACCTGGCGTATTGTTTGAAGAGCTCGGCTTTACGTATCTCGGTCCGGTGGATGGGCATGATCTGGAGAAAATGATCGACACCTTCCATCAAGCAGATAACGTGGCAGGACCTGTGCTTGTGCATGTACTGACGACTAAAGGCAAAGGCTACAAACCGGCTGAGACCGATTTCTATAAATCACATGCTATTTCTCCGTACAAAATTGAGTCTGGTCAGGCACTCAAAGCTGTAGGTCCTCCAATGTATACCGAAGTATTTGGCAGTACGCTAATTGAATTGGGCCGGGAAGATTCACGCCTCATTGCTGTTACGCCTGCGATGCCAGGAGGCTCGGGCCTATTCCCTTTTGCTAAGGAATTTCCGGACCGTATGATTGATGTCGGGATTGCAGAGCAGCATGCGGCTACGCTGTGTGCAGCTTTGGCTATGGAAGGGATGAAGCCGGTATATGCGGTGTATTCTACCTTCATGCAGCGTGCCTATGATCAGATCGTCCATGATATTTGCCGTCATAACGCGAATGTTATGTTCGCCATTGATCGCGCTGGGTTTGTGGGTGCGGATGGTGAGACTCATCAGGGTGTGTACGATGTTGCTTTTATGCGCCATATTCCGAATATGGTCATGATGATGCCAAAAGACGAAAATGAGCTGCGTCATATGATGAAGACGGCGCTTGAATATAATGACGGCCCGATTGCATACCGCTATCCGCGTATTAACGGAACAGGTGTGGCAATGGATGCTGAGCTGCATACCATTCCAATCGGATCTTGGGAACGGCTGCGTACCGGCGAAGGTTATGCTGTTGTGGCTTGCGGCCCTATGGTTCAAGTGGCTGAAGAAGCCGCTGATTTGCTGAAGCGGGAAGGGATTCAGGTGGGCGTCGTGAATGCGCGTTTCCTGAAGCCGCTCGATAACTCTATGCTGCTTGATTTGGCTCACGCTGGAACCAATTTGGTTGTTATGGAAGAGGCTAGCCAAGCGGGAAGTCTCGGTAGTGCGGTATTGGAATTCTATGCAGAGAATGAAATTTATGACGCTCGTGTACATCTGATGGGTGTACCTGATATCTTTGTGGAGCATGGCTCCATTAAAGAACAACGCCAGGAAACGGGCCTTACTGTAGAAGCGCTATGTGCACGAATCAAGTCGATGATGGCTTTAAGTGCTTATAATTACAAAACAACTTCGTCTTCCTAAGTGGAAGCCGGAAATTAGTAACCCTTTGAACGATCGGGAGATGACCATGGAACACCGTAAAGAACGGATAGATGTACTGCTTGTTGAGCAAGGTTTTTATGAAAGCCGTGAGAAGGCTAAAGCCGCCATTATGGCAGGGCTGGTGCTCGCGGATGAGGAACGCATTGAAAAGGCTGGCATGAAGGTGTCCCGAGAGGCTACCCTAAAGGTTAAAGGCTCTGTGCATCCTTATGTCAGTCGTGGGGGTCTAAAGCTGGAGAAGGCTCTTCGCCAATTTAATATTGATCTCACAGGACGGACTATGTTAGACATCGGTGCTTCTACTGGAGGCTTCACGGATTGTGCCCTTCAGAATGGAGTAAACCATGTGTATGCGATTGATGTTGGCTATAATCAACTGGATTGGTCGCTGCGAAATGATGAACGTGTTAGTGTCATGGAACGAACGAATTTCCGATATATGACGCCTCCGGATTTGGTGGGTCCGATTCCAGATTTCGCGAGTATTGATGTTTCATTTATCTCCTTAAAAATAATTCTTCCACCGCTCAAAGCCTTGCTTAAGCGCCCGGCGGATATTGCTGCGCTAATTAAGCCGCAGTTCGAAGCAGGACGGGAGAAGGTTGGTAAATCAGGTGTGATTCGTGATTCTGCTGTCCACAAAGAGGTATTGATTAATGTACTGACTATGGCTGCAGAGCTGGGTTACCAACTACAGGGTTTAACCTTCTCACCGATTACTGGTGGGGAAGGCAATATTGAGTTTCTTGCTCACTGGAGACTAACGACTGAAACAGCGGAAGAAGAAGTGTTAATACCTTCAGAGGCTGTATCACTAGTCATTCCAGTGGAGGATTTCCCATCTCTAGCGGATGAAGTGATTAAGCAGGCTACGGGTACCTTTAATGTAAATTCAACTCATGGAAACTCATCGCGCCGGTGAGTTTCTTTTTCCATATGGTCAAGTAATAAGATCGATTATGCGGAAAGCTCCTAAAAAGACGGACCAGAAGAAGGAATTAGCATGGCCTCACGCGAATAAATCACCGAGGTGATTGATAGTGGCGGGTAGCTCTGACAAGGTCGTTATGGCGTTTATTGGAGTAGCATTATCGATTTTTATAATATATCGGATATATATATGGCTGCAAAGTTCTCCACGCTCTTTCATGAAGGATCAGATCCCGTTTAATAAAGTGATTATTCCTCACCCATCTATAGACATACTAGAGGATGAAGGGTATGAGGTCGTTGGAGGGAAATTAAAAATCCCGTTGTCCTTCAACGTAAACGGGGCGCAGATGTATAGCCGGTTATTTATAGATTATGTGGCGACTAAGGAAGAAGGATCGATATATTTGGTCATCCTTTCCAGACCACGCAAACCTTTGGATTTCACAGGTAGTGGCTTACGAGATACCTTGCTTCCGTACTTGCTGATTTATCCGGAATGTAGCGGAGTTTTGTACGTAAATACTGCATCGGGATCTATTCAAGTGATTAAGCTTGGCAGAGATGACGGAGAATCAAACTGAGTCCATATTTAACTAGGTGTATGCTTCCGAAGTAGTTTTGCCGAAGCAATTCGGGGAGCATCGCTTACAAAACTAAGTCCATGCTTCCGATGTAGTTTTGTCGCTGCTAATCTGGAAGTGTCGCTTACAAAACTTTTAGGAGGCAACAATGAAGGGTCAACGACATATTAAGATACGTGAGATTATTACGCAAAAAGATATCGAGACACAGGACGAGCTGGTAGAAGCCTTGCGTGAATCTGGTTTTCAGGTTACTCAAGCTACAGTATCTCGAGATATTAAAGAGCTATTGCTCATCAAGGTTCCTATGGATGATGGAAGATACAAATATTCGCTTCCAACTGACCAACGGTACAATCCAATACAGAAGCTGAAGCGCGTTTTGGTGGATAATTTTGTGCAGATCGATTCATCGGCTAATCTTGTGGTGATGAAATGCTTGCCGGGGACGGCTAATTCAGTGGCTGCCTTGATTGACAATATTGACTGGCCACAAATTATGGGGACCATCTCTGGTGATGATACCATTCTTATTATTTGCCGCCAGCCTGAGGATAGTAAGACCGTAATTTCACAAATCATGGGTTACATTTCTTAAATATAGAAAGTATTCATTTCATTCTATCAAATTCTTATCATCTTCTCGGAGGTGCTCTATTAGTGTTAGAAACCTTGTCTATCCGCAATCTAGCCGTCGTTGAGGCGGTAGATGTGCATTTTTATCCTGGCTTCCATGTGCTTACAGGGGAGACCGGTGCAGGTAAATCCATTATTATTGATGCGCTCGCACTAATTGTCGGAGGCCGCGGCTCCGCGGACTCTATTCGTTACGGTTGTGAAAAAGCAGAGATGGAAGCGCTCTTCAGCCTTCCCAGCGGTCATCCCGTCTGGGATACTTTAGAGCGTCTTGGCATTGAGGCTCAGCGCGAGGAGCATCTTATTATACGTCGTGAGCTTACCTCTCAGGGTAAAAGTACATCACGTGTAAACGGACAGATGGTCAATCTTACTATGCTTCGTGAAATTGGTGAACAGCTGGTCAATATTCATGGACAGCATGAACACCAAAACTTATTGAAGGCAGAACGACATTTGGGTCTGCTGGATACATACGGAGAACCCATTATCGGGCCGCTTAAAGTGGTTTATCAGGAAAAGTATTCAGCATTTGCAAAAGTGGAGAAAGAGCTCCGTGAGCTGCAGGAATCCAGCCAGAAGGCTTACCAAATGCTTGATTTATACCGTTTTCAGTTAGAAGAAATTTCATCTGCCGCATTAAAACCGGGAGAAGATGAATTACTTGCCGAAGAACGGGTCAAACTATCCCACAGTGAGAAAATGATGGATTCCGTATCTGGTGCTTATGAGCTCCTGTACGATAGACAAGGCTTAGAATCCATCGGTAATGTCATTTCCAGACTCGAGGATGCGGTTCGTTACGATGAAAAGGGTCTTAAATCCGTGCTCGAGCAGTTGCAATCCTCCTATTATCAGCTGGAGGATGCTGCATTTCAGCTTCGTGATTACCGAGAAGAGATCGAATTCAATCCACAGCGACTCGAAGAAATCGAGAATCGTCTCGATTTAATTACCGGACTCCGCCGTAAATACGGAGATAGTGTAGAACAGATTCTGGCTTATTATGAACAAATCCATCGGGAAACCGATCTGCTTGAGAATAAAGATGAATATCTGGAGAAACTGACGACCAAACGAGATGCATTGCTCTCTGTATTGATGGAAGCAGCAACTGAATTAAGTGAAGCCCGGAAGCTTTGTGCGTCTGATTTGGCCACGCAAGTGGAGAGTGAGCTTAAGGATCTTCAGATGGAAAGAACCTCGCTACAGGTTAAATTGGACACGCTGGAGGACCCACGTGGAGTTGAATATGAGGGTCGGCGTATTCGTCTTACAAGACAAGGGATCGACAGTGCGGAATTTATGATTTCCCCTAACCCTGGCGAACCGCTAAGACCTCTTGGCAAAATTGCCTCGGGTGGTGAGTTGTCGCGAATTATGCTGGCAATGAAGAGTATTTTTGCGCGTCATGATGCGATTCCAGTTCTGATTTTTGATGAGGTAGATACCGGTGTGAGTGGTCGTGCTGCTCAATCCATTGCAGATAAACTGTATAAGCTGTCCTCCACCTGTCAGGTGTTCTCCATTACACACTTACCTCAGGTGGCTTGTATGGCTGATCATCAGTACTTAATCCGCAAAAAAGTTGAGGACGGAAGAACCATGACGGAAGTGGAATCACTCTCGAATGATGGACGTGTAATGGAGCTGGCCCGAATGCTGGGTGGGGTGGAAATTACCGAAAAAACATTGCACCATTCGCAGGAAATGCTCAATTTGGCTGAGGCAAGTAAGGCTGCAACAAGCTAAGCGGAACAATGATTGACAGTAATAAAAGCCTGGGGGCAAGGTTATCTTATAGGTACGCAATTGGCGACCACCTTTTTCGTCAAGCGAAAGAAGCAAAAGGGAGCGTGACAGCCATTGAAGCCTAACCTCAGGAAGTTAATGCCAGGCCTTTTATTTGCCTTCTTTCTTAGTTTATCGGGCATAACGGGAACCCACCAAAGTTTTGCCGCACCACTGAACAGTGAACCTGCTAAGGTGACTGCGCAAGGAATGAAACCGGAACTGAAGGTGATCCCGGGAGGTCAAACGATCGGAGTAAAGGTGAAATCAGCAGGTGTTCTGGTTGTAGGACATCATCTGATTGAAGTATCCGAGAAATCCAAGGTTTCCCCAGGTGAGATCAGCGGTTTGGTGCCAGGTGATTTGATGATCTCCATTGATGGAGAGAAGTTGGACGAGTTATCTAAGGTAGCCAAGCTGGTGGATCGTGCTGGAAAAGCGAATAATTCTCTGACGATTGTCTTTAAACGTGCTGGGAAAGAGCATACAGCCAAGCTCAAACCTGCGTACGATATTAATGACAAAGTCTGGAGGTTAGGCCTGTACATTCGAGATTCTGCAGCGGGTGTCGGCACGTTAACTTTCTATGCCCCGAAACAGGGTGTTTATGGAGCGTTAGGACATGTTATTACGGACATGAATACAGGAACACCAATCGTAGTTGGCAGCGGTCATATTGTTCAGTCGAGTGTAACTTCGATATCTAAAAGCCAGGATGGCGATCCAGGTGAGAAAAGAGCTCATTTCTTGAAAGAAAGCCAAGTCCTTGGCAATGTTGAGAGCAACACAGATTTTGGTATCTTCGGTAAAATGAGTCGTAATCCCGAGCATAGTCTTTACAAAGAACCTATTCCTGTTGCGATGAGCAATCAAGTCAAGGAAGGACCTGCTGAGATTCTTACCGTTGTAGATGGGCAGCAGGTGGAGCGATTTAAGGTTGAGATCATTCATGTGGCACATCAGCAGACACCAGCGACAAAGGGTATGGTCATTCGTATCACAGATCCGCGACTGATCGATAAGACAGGTGGTATCGTTCAAGGGATGAGCGGAAGTCCAATCGTTCAAAATGGACGTCTCATCGGCGCTGTAACTCATGTATTTGTAAATGATCCTAAGTCCGGCTACGGTTGCTTCATCGAATGGATGCTTAAGGATTCTGGTGTAACCCTACAGGAGAATAGGTATCCATTAAATCTTAAGGCGGTTTAGCCTTAAGATTTTTTTGTCGAAGCATTACGAAGATCATCGAACTTTGAAATAAAATATTTAATTATAATCCATGCCAGAAAAAAAATAAAGAAAAATAATTTTCGACAGAAGGGAATTCAATCTCCATGTCGAAAATGTTAAGAGACAAGAAAAAAATGTTATTTTCGAATAGCAGATATAATTAAGGAGGAAGCAGCCAGTGCAGAATATTGAAGTGTTGTTGGCCGATGATAACAGGGAGTTTACGAATTTGCTTTCCGAATACATTTCTGAACAAGAAGATATGACGGTAACGGGTATCGCCTACAATGGTGAAGAAGTGCTTCAAATGCTGAGCGAAGCACGCAAAGTTCCCGATGTCCTTATTCTTGATATCATCATGCCACATTTAGACGGTCTGGGTGTCTTGGAACGTCTGCGTGATATGGATCTGAATCCTCAACCGAAGATCATCATGCTGACCGCTTTTGGTCAGGAGAACATCACTCAAAGAGCTGTACAGCTTGGTGCATCCTATTATATTTTGAAACCGTTCGATATGGAGGTCCTGGCAAATCGTGTACGTCAGCTTGTAGGGGTCCAAGGCAGCATGAGCTCATCCTCTAACATGTACAACTATTCGTCGACGTCCAGATCGAATGTAGTGCCGCTTACGAAGGGCAAGAACCTTGATGCTAACATTACCTCGATCATCCATGAAATCGGTGTTCCAGCACATATTAAGGGCTATCAGTACCTGCGCGAAGCGATCACCATGGTATATAACAATATCGAGATCCTTGGTGCAATTACAAAAACGCTGTATCCAGCCATAGCAGAGAAATTCAAGACCACCCCTTCACGCGTTGAACGCGCGATTCGCCATGCGATTGAAGTGGCTTGGACCCGTGGCAACATCGACTCCATCAGCCATTTATTCGGCTACACCATTAATATCTCCAAATCTAAGCCTACTAACTCGGAATTTATTGCCATGGTAGCAGATAAGCTGCGGATTGAGCATAAGGTTAGTTGAAAGGGTTAGGGGCAGTGCGTGGTAAGGGATTGTAGGTTTCTGGTAGGTGTTTAGGCTAAAATGAGTTTGCCTATAAACTTCTTTTTGCTTAATTTAAAGCCAATCAATTTCTTTTTTGTATATGTATAAATTTCACTCCTTTATTGGGTTCGGTAAATCCAATGGAGGAGTGTTTGTTTATGACTGATTTTCAATTTCAGATTGATAATTTTATGATGTACTGTACTTCGCAGGTAATATCTTATAAAACATCTTGTGTAAAATGAATTAGAAGCACATGAATAGTTAACTTTCTTCAATAGAGTTGATTATAGAGATTATCTAATGGAACAATTTAGCATCTGATAAAACAAATATTTTATCTAAAAGGAGACATCTGAACTTGAAAAAATAGTAGGAGTGTGAAATATGAAAAAGATATTATTGGTTTGTATTATGATAATGTTGATGCTAGCATCGGCTTGTGGAAATGTTGAAATGACATCAAATCCAAATACTTCTAGTGAACCTAAACCTGAAACAGATGAGTCTATTATTCCCCAAAACACATCCGTATATTGTGCTCAAGAAAGTATAAATTTGCATAGTGAAACTGAAAAAGATTTCTATGGAACTTGGAAAGTTGAGAAGCTTTTAGGATTTGCAAATTCATATAATGATGCTTCTGAATATCCAACAGGGCAAAAAATTATTGGAGATGAAATTATCATCAAAAAAGACTTTTTTTCATCAAAAGGACTTAAAAACTATAGTGTTTATCAATATGAACTAAAAAACCCATTATATGAGATTACAGCGACATGTTATAACTCTGACTCTTTTTATAGATTATATAAAATAGATATCCCAGACTTAAATATAAATGATGTAGTAAAAGTAATAAATATAAGTGACCCTTCTACAAACCTTGGAATACCTTTAAGTTTTTTTGTTGTTAATAACGATAGGCTTATCTTGTTATCAGAGGCAACTATTTTTGAACTTAAAAAAATTACTGATTAAATGAATGCGATTCTGAAAATCCCGTTGATATGTTGGAAAAGATTTTTAATGATAAGTGAACCACTGTCCGCGGCAAGAACTATCAACAAATCAATGCAGTAAAAAGACACTGAGATCTTATTCATCAGTGTCTTTTTAATAGACATTTTCCCACCAGAGGTTTGTAGTTTAAAGCAGCTTAATCAGCTCTTCTAGCTCGTCAACCATACCTTTTGCAAGTTCAAAATTATTGTCTTTTAAAGCTAATTCTATTTTCATTTCAACTGCTTTTTTATTTTGTTCATTTTCTAAATAATCTTTATCAAAATGACTGGCATAAATCATCTTTCTGAATTTTCGCATACTCATTTTTCTAATCGTCTTATCTTCAATGATTAATACATAATCCATACCATTTACTACAGAATAGAAATCATGAGAAATCATGAGAATCGCACCTTTATAGTCTTCAATGGCTTTCTCCAGTGCGATTTGTGTATAGGTGTCTAAATGGCTTGTCGGTTCATCAAGAAGCAATAAGTTTGCTTTGCTTGCAGAAACTTTTGCCAATTGCAGTATATTTTTTTCGCCACCAGATAAAGATTCTATCTTTTGATTAAGAATTTCTCCTTCAAAACCATAGTTTGAAAGATGTGCTCTAATCTCGTCATAAGTTGCAAACCCAGCATCGATGAAGTCTTCTAGTATGGTATTAGAATCCTTTAGCACTTCGTCTTGAAGCTGAGAAAGATAAGTCACTTTAATATCAGCATTTATTTCAATTGAATCACGATTATTTTTAAAGATATCTCGGAGTAAAGTCGTTTTCCCGGTACCGTTTGGACCGATAAGGGCTACTTTATCTGTAGGTTTCATCTCAAAGTTAACATTTTCTAAAATCAACTCATCAAAGGAAACACTATAATTATTCACATTTAAAAGAGTGATGTCTTCTTCAATTTCATTGTCCACACCAAAACTGATTTTCGGTTGCTTAATATCAACGAATGGCGCTTTAATTTTTCGCGCTTCCAATCGTTCTTGAAACTTAACCCTAGCTTTTAACGCTCTCCCTCTAGATGCTTCTGAATTATAGGTTGCGATCGCTCTAAGATTATCAATAATGTTATCGTATCTCTCAATTTCTTCTTGTTCAGCGACTGCGATTTCTTGTAATTCAATTTTGGTCTGAAGTAATGAGAAGTTATACTCAATATATCGCCCATCGAACTCTTGGATCTCCATGTTTTCAAGGTGTATAATTTTGTTGAAACAATGATTCAATAGATAACGGTTATGCGTAACAACTAGCAATATTCCTTTGTGAGCATTAATAAGATTTTTAAGTGCATTTAGGTTTTCAAAATCTAAAAATACATCGGGCTCATCCATAATCATTAAGTCTGGACTAGTCAGCATTTCCTTCATCACTTGAATAAGCTTGAATTCTCCACCACTTAGGTCGGATACCCTAGCATCTTTTAGCTTCAAGAGGTTGGCTAAATTTAGTTTCTTATTAATATTGCTTTCAAAATCATTTCCATCCATTAAATCAAAGGCATCTAGAGCTAATTGATACTTTTCGAGTAATGAATCAATATCTGATGATGTTTCCATTTCAGTGAGAATAGCTGTTATTTCATTTTGTATCTTAATAAATTCTTCTCCTATATATTCAAAAACGGTTGTTTCTTTAGATTTGTCTAGTTGCGAAAACTGACTTACATACCCAATTTTGCAGGTTGGGTCCATCTCTAGCTTGCCTTCGAACAAATATTTTTCTGGATCCATCAGTATATCGATCAGTGTACTTTTACCACTGCCACTTGTTCCTATAAAAGCGCAATGTTGTGCTTCTTCTAACGTAAATGAAATGTTTTTATATAGTTCTTTTTGCGGAAATGCGAAGGATAAGTTATCAACTTTTATCATAGTATTACCTTTCTTTATAACTAAATTAGTGAATATGAATAGAAGGATTGAAGATCATAGATTTTGAGTTTACCGTTGATAGAGTAACACTGTTTACATACAACTTCAATCATTTCGAAATAAAGTTGTTTGTGAAATCGAAAAACACAACTTAGAACAATAGGATCAGGCTTACTCAGATGGCTTCTTATAGCTAGATTACATATGGCCAGTAGTTGGGTTGGCTGTGGCAGAGTCTCTTAGTATATCTTTCATGTTACGAATCTATTGGTTATAATTGGAAGAATAATAAGCTCAGGAGGTTCGTAGATATGAAGAAGAAAATAGTAGGGATTGTAGCAGCGGCGTTGTTACTTGGTGGTTCAATAGGATTCGCAGCGAGCTCGTCTTTAATTGGCGCTAAAGTTTCCGGAATGTATACGATAAAACAAGACGGAAAGAAGATTGCAGATGCGATTGTAGTAAATAACTCGGCCTACGTACCTGTGCGCACGATGTCCGAAGCGACCGGAGCAGGGTTGACGGTAGAAGGAAAGACGATAATATTGGAGAGTAAGGAGACTGAGAAGGCAGCGCTAAAAGTAAGTATTGCAGTGGCTAAACTCCGGGAAAGATTAGCAGGGGCAGAATCAAGCGTTCAAGTTCTCAAAGAAGCCATCAAACTGGTGGAAACTACTGCGGCCGACCTAACAAGCGCAGCAGACCAAGAGGCTCGAAGAAACTATATCGCGGAGTTGAATAAACGTGTTGAGTTTATGGAAACAGAAATTGCGCAGCTCAATGAGCAGCTCGGCGATTAATAAATGAATAATGACGAAGAGTCTCACCATTACTGGTGTGGCTTTTTTTACTTGCAATTAGATAAATCCCTGCCATTCATACAAAGCCCTACATCACATAATAGACACCGATTTGGCAAATAATGTTTGACACGTGAGGAATATCACTGATAAGATAATTAAAATTAAACCGAGGCGAATAATCGGATAAAAGGGTTTTCTAGGATCTCTTAAGATCCCGTTCTTTTTTTAATTCAATACCAATTAAACGCATATGTATAATTGATATTTATTCATGGAAAGGGTGGACGGAGTGTCTAAAGAAACGCTGGTTATCGAACATTTGAACAAAGTATTCGCTGCTCCTGCGGGTGATGTTATTGCTTTAAGTAATATTCAGCTGAAGGTGAACAAGGGCGAATTGATTACGATTATTGGCCCCAGCGGCTGTGGAAAGAGCACTCTGCTAAAAATTGTGGCAGGACTGGATACAAGCTATAGCGGTACGGTTCTACTGAATGGTAAGCAGATTGACGGTCCGAGTATTGAGAAGGGATTTATTTTTCAAGAGCCAAGACTCTTTCCATGGTTAACAGTGGAGCATAATATTGCAGCGAATTTATCCCTTAAAGACCCGGAGGTTCGCAAAAAAGTGGATGAACTGATTGAACTCGTACGCTTAAAGGGCTTTGAGAAATCCTATCCACGTGAGTTGTCAGGTGGGATGGCACAACGGGTATCTATTGCTAGGGCGTTGCTCCGTAATCCGGATGTATTACTGCTCGATGAACCTTTTGGTGCCCTAGACGCTTTTACTAGATCACATCTGCAAGAGGTGCTTCTTGATATATGGCAGAGCAATAAGACGACTATGTTATTTGTAACTCATGATCTGGATGAAGCTGTATTCCTGGCAGAGCGGGTAGTCATTATGAATCCTCGACCTGGACATATTCGCAATATTCTTCCTATCGATTTACCGTTTCCGCGAAAAAGATCCAGTACTTCATTCCAAGAGCTACGTCGACTGGTTCTGAGTGAATTTGAGAAGGTAGAAGAACCGGCAATCGATGTTGGAGCTGGTATCTAGATAAAGAGAGTCCATTTTTTATAAAAAGGGGAGAAATGATCCATGAAATTATTTCGCAATTTATTACTTGTTATGCTTGTCTTGACCGTATTTGCAACGGGTTGCGCTTCTAATGAGAAGAGTGCGGCTAAGAACGACGCCAACAAATATGAAGGTGTAACCATTAAGATTGGCGTGCAGGGCAGCGGAGGATTGTTTGGCAAAGCCCGTGAGGAAAAATGGTATGAGCAAGAGTTTGATAAGCTGGGCGTCAAAGTAGAATGGACGGAGTTCCAGAGTGGACCTCCAATGACTGAGGCGATTGCTTCTAATAAGCTGGACATAGCGACTCTTGGTAATATGCCAATCATTGCAGCGCAAGCTGCGGGTATCCCCATCAAGATCATCTCACAAGTATTAGAAGGAACGAATAACGTTGCTCTTCTTGTGCCTAGCAGCAGTACTGCTCAGAAATTAGAGGATTTGAAAGGGAAGAAGATAGCTGTTACAAAAGGCAGCAATGCATACAACTTCCTTTATCGCGGTATTGAGGAATCAGGACTTAAAGATACGGATTTTGAAGTGATTCAGCTACAGCCTGATGAAGCACAACCCGCGTTTGAATCAGGTGGGGTGGATGCATGGGCTACATGGGATCCATATATTACTTTAAATGCATTGACCGGTAAAGGGAAAGTATTGACTGACGGGAAGCAATTGGGCGTTTTATCTCCTTCTTTTGTAATATCCCGTTCAGCGTTTGCAGAGAAATATCCTGAACTAGTTACTCTATATTTAAAGGTCACTAACAAAGCTATTGCCTGGGAAAAAGATAACCGCGCTGAAGCGACGGAAAGATATGCTGCTGAACGGAACATTCCGGCGGCAGTTATAGAAGGAACGTTTGAACGTGCGCAAATGATTAACATCGCAACAAGTGATGCTATTGTCGAAGAAATGCAGAAGACGGCTGATTTTCAATATAAAATCAAGAACATTCGTAAAGAAATTAAAGTTTCCAAAATAACAGATAATCAGTTTATCGAAGCAGCACTGAAGGAACCTTTGAAATAAGGATGAAACCACAGATGTAGAAAAGAGGTTGTTTACATGCAATTCAGTGCTGAAAAAGCTGTGATCTCACCACTTATACAAAAGAAGAATCCGGCAAAGAGGCGCGGTCTTTCTATCCAAACCACGAATATATTGCTTGGGCTTATTTTGCCGGTTGCTATAGTCCTTATCTGGGAAATAGCCGGAGCGATGGGAAAGCTGAATCCCATATTGCTGCCAAGGCCTAGTGAAATCTGGTTGGAACTGGTCAGCCTGACCGCATCTGGTGAACTGGCACGACATTTGGGCATATCTGCTTGGCGTGCACTGCTTGGTTTCCTGCTTGGAGGAGGGCTTGGCTTAGCAGCTGGACTGTGGGTAGGCTTTTCATACAAAACAGAACGTTTGCTGGATCCGTCGCTGCAGATGCTGCGTACACTACCCCATTTGGCAATTGCGCCGCTATTTATTTTATGGTTCGGATTCGGTGAAACCTCAAAAATACTATTGATCGCTAAAGGCTCATTTTTTCCATTATATGTGAACACATTTCTAGGGATCCGCTCAGTGGATGACAAGCTGTTTGATGTTGGGAGAGTCCTGCAATTCAGTAAATGGCAGATGGTTAGTAAGTTAATTATTCCAGCCTCACTGCCGAACATCTTTTTAGGCATTCGCTTGTCTGTGGGAATCGCTTGGCTTGGGCTTGTTGTAGCGGAAATGATGGGCTCTAGCTCAGGTGTCGGCTATCTTATCAATGATGCGCGATCGTTTTCTTTGACTACAGTGGTGTTTGTTGGAATCATCGTGTTTGCTGTAGTTGGAAAGCTGTCAGACTCACTCGTTAAGCTGTTGGAATCTAGGTTGCTGAGGTGGCAGGACAGTTATAAAGGAGATAAAGGATCATGAGCGAACATACATCGAGCACTAAAATAGAGCGTCAGGGCGATGTGTTAAGGTGGATTCCGAAAAAACTTCATGGCTGGATTGTACCTCTAGCGTTAGTGGCCATTTGGGAAGTGGCAGCGGCACTCCATCTTGTCTCTGCGACGACTTTGCCGGCTCCGTCTAGCATTATTGCTCAGTTCTTCTCTTTAATTGCGAATGGTGAGTTATTTAGACATTTGGGGATTAGTGCTTATCGTGCAGGATTTGGTTTTTTGCTGGGATCTGCTACTGGCCTGTTGCTAGGTTTATCTACAGGACTTGGGAAATTAGTAGAGCGTACACTGGATCCATCTTTACAGATGCTTCGAACGATTCCATTACTTGCTCTTATTCCATTATTCATTTTGTGGTTTGGTGTGGGTGAGTTTTCCAAAATATTAATGATTTCATTAGGTGCATTTTTTCCAGTTTACCTGAACACCTTCCTAGGAATTCGCAATGTTGATATCAAGCTTGTTGAAGTATCCCGTATTTTCCAATACACAAGATGGCAGCTGCTCAGCAAAATGATTATTCCGGCCGCAATGCCTAATATTCTACTTGGCATTCGGTTATCGCTTGGTGCATCGTGGCTTGTACTTGTCGTTGCGGAGATGATGGGAACTAGTGCGGGTATAGGCTATATGATTCAGGATGCCAGAGCTTATTCGCAAACAGATATTGTATTCGTTGGGATTTCAATCTTTGCCGTAATAGGAAAACTCTCGGACTCAGCCATTCGCCTGCTCGAGAGAAGATGGCTTCATTGGCGGGATACATTCAAAGGTTAACGAACTTAGAATACGAAAGGCAGGGTCATTATGGGAACTAGACAAGATCAGCTGCATTTAGGTGCATTTATTTATTATTCAGGTCATCATCATTATGGCTGGCGCCATCCGGAATCAGGAGCAGATCAAATCTTCAAATATAAATTTTATCGCGAATTGGCAAAGACTGCCGAGCGCGGGAAGTTCGATATGATGTTTCTAGCGGATTTGTTATACGTGATGGGTGCGGATCAAGCAGCTTCGGGGATGCTGGACCCATTGACCCTGTTGTCAGCTCTTTCGACAGAAACAGAAAAACTCGGATTAACGGCTACCGTATCAACCACCTATAACGAACCTTATAATGTAGCCCGTAAATTTGCCTCATTAGATCATATTAGTGAAGGTCGAGCAGGCTGGAACATTGTTACTTCTCAACTCGATGTGGAGGCTTATAACTATGGGAAGCCGGAGCATCCAGAGCATGGCCTTCGTTATAAAATGGCACGGGAATTTGTTGAGGTTGCAACGCTTCTCTGGGATAGTTGGGAAGATGACTCTCTGATCGTTAACCGCGAGGAGGGGCAATTTGCTGATGCTACGAAGATCAAAGAGGTGGAATACACAGGGGAGTGGTATTCTACGAAAGGAACCCTCAATGTTCCTCGTTCACCTCAAGGGTATCCTGTACTCATTCAAGCCGGTTCTTCTGGTCCAGGCCAAGATTTCGCAGCTAGTTTTGGTGAGGTGATCTTTACGGCACAGCAGTCGCTTGAAGCAGCCAAGACTTTCTATGAAAGCGTCAATTCCAAACTAGCAGATTACGGCCGTGAACGTGGTAGCTTAAAAATTATGCCTGGCTTGTCTCCGATCATCGGAGCGACCGAAGAGGAAGCACAGCGTAAATATAAGGAACTGCAGGAACTCATTCCTCCTGCTGCAGTTGTTGGTATGCTGTCTGGGATGTTGAAATTTGATCTGTCCGAATATCCAGTGGATGGCCAGCTGCCTGACATTCCTGATCCAGTTGAAGCATCAAATGGAATGAAAAGCCGGGTTCAGCTGATTATGGATATGGCTCGTAAGGACAAATTATCCATTCTAGAATTAGGACGCCGTCTGCTCGGTGCACGAGGACATATGCAGTTTGTTGGAACTTACGAACAATTAGCTGACCTTATGCAATTGTGGTTCGAAGAGTATGGCTGCGATGGATTTAACATTATGCCACCCGTACTGCCAGGCAATTTGGATGAATTCGTAGATCATGTTGTGCCTATTCTGCAAGCACGTGGTTTGTTCCGTACGGAGTATACAGGCAGTACCCTTCGTGAACATCTAGGACTGGAGCGTCCGGGTATCCGTCATTTCCAGAATCGAAGAGTGGCTGAAACTGTGACAAAATAAATAGCTCTTCTTAGCGATTCTTCAATAATCTGAAGAATCGCTTCTTTGTAATCTTGACGAGAGAGTTTGTTTTCTTCGAACAAATGGATGATAATGAAGGAATGAGCGGGCAAATCGCATGACATCGTTTTTATAAATTACATAAATTTATACCCTAAAAGCGAGGCGTAACGAAATGAATACATCAGAGTTTCAACAGTATGTGAAGAAGTTCAGTGAAACTAAAGGTTTTGACACCAGTAGCATTGAGCAGCGAATGCTGTACTTAATGACTGAAGTTGGGGAGTTGTCCAAAGAGGTGCTATCCGTATCCTTTGACCCCGGTGCAGAGAAAAAAGAAAATTTGGGATTTGAGATGTACGACGTGGTGTGGAATATTTTTGATCTAGCCAATAAGCTGGATATTGATCTGGATCAGGCATTTAAACGTAAGCTGGAAATCAATGAACAGAGAACATGGGAGTAATACAAAAAAATCCAAGGACATCCCGCTCGGGAAGCCTTGGATTTTTTGATCTATTATTTTTTATTTAAATGAAGCATAACCTTCATCCGCCATTACAACACTACCGTTAATTGCACTAGCTTCTGGTAAGGAGAGCAAGTATACAGTGTCTGCAACTTGTTCAGGCAATGTTAATTTGTTACCCATTACTTTGCTCTTCATCTGGTCGACCATTCCTTGATCTTTATATCCTTGGATAATTGGCGTATCTACAGCGCCTGGAGCAACGGCAAGCACGCGGATGCCATGAACGGACATTTCAAGTGCTGCGGATTTAGTCATCATAATGACCGCACCTTTGGAAGCGTGATATGCGAATGTACCTGGGGAAGCTAGGAATCCAAATACAGAAGCTGTATTGATGATGACCCCTTTGATGCCGAGCTCACGCATTTTTTTACCTGCTGCGATAATACCGTGGGCAACACCATGCTGATTGACATTAATAACACTATGATAATCCTTAAGGTCTTGGTCTAGTACAGGAGTGACGCGGCCGATCCCGGCATTGTTGAACATAACATCAATTCTTCCATATCTGGAAACGGTTTTCTCAACCAGTGCTTCTACCTCTTCGTATTTTGAAACATCCGTTTTGACGAAAATAGCTTCGCCACCATCCTTGATAATCTGTGCGACCGTTTCTTCACCTAATTGTTGATTGAAATCGGCAACGACTACTTGATCACCTTTACTTGCAAATTTAATTGCGGTTTGTTTCCCGATTCCACTGGCTCCACCTGTAATTACGGCTACTCTTTTGTCTGTCATTTGGGACTCCTCCTCGAGAAATATAGTTATACTAGAAATATAGGTTCATAAGGTGAAAAGGTTATTTACTAACTTATTTACATTGTAGCACTTGTCTAAATTAATTAAAATTTAAGTAAATTTAATAGATATTAAGTAAATATTAACTAAGGGAGTGATTCAAATGAATTTAGAGCAATGCGAGAATATCGTTGAAGTCGCAAAGATTGGTTCACTAACCAAAGCTGCTCAGAATCGTCATATCACCCTGTCTGCCATAAGCCAGTCCATAACACTGCTGGAGGCTGAGCTTGGAGTTACTTTGTTCATTCGTTCGCGAGGCCAACGAGCAGTTCCCACAGCAGAGGGACAAGCTATTATCAGCAAAGCAAATGAAGTCCTGATAAAAGTAAATGAATTAAAAGCTGAAGCACAGATCTACAGCGATACGTTAAGTGGTCATTTGAAGATTGCTACGATTCCGGGACCCATGCATCTAATAGTGAAGGTCATATCTGGTTTTAAGGCGGATTTTCCAAATGTGAAAATTGAGATTTTTGAAAAGGGACCTAAAGAAATTCTGGATAATGTGCTTCAGGATGAAATGGATATCGGACTGATGGTCTCGCCAGAGGGCTTATTAGAGAAACATAAAGGGGTCGTATTCGAGGAATTAATGGAAGGTAAGATTGTTGTAGGCGTCCATCCTCAATCACCACTAGCTTTAAATACAATAATTACGCCCGAACAGTTAGTAGGTCAGACATTGGTTTTATACGATGATCATTACATACAGGACTTTGTGGAGCGTTATTTACTGAAAGTTGGGCCGATGAATATTCTTTTTACAAGCAATAACACCCGTGCCATTGACAATGCAGTTGCGTCAGGACTCGCGATCACGATTGGGATGGATTATTCTTTTTTAAAAACATTTGAGGGTTCTCAGAAGATCATGAAGACGATCGAGCTACGATCACCAGATCACAATACTCCGGGTTCCATTGTTTCAGCTTCTAAACAAGGATCGAAAACGGTCAGAAGATTTATCAACAGGCTTAAACATGAATTTGAGGAGGGGATTAGAAGAAGTTAACAGTATGCCTTGGTAAATTTTATCTAAGCTTTACGCTTCCTAGTTAATATAAGCCCTATGATGTTGTCCAAGCTCAGATCGTTATTAGGACAGCCAAGTGGGGAGGATGTCAACACAGTGAGAAGGTATATAAGGGAAATTAATGTGGCAGTTATCCATCCCTATTCTGACCGGTATTAAGTTGGAAGTTAGCCATCAAGGGGTCACATTAACTGCAAGCAACATCAATATTTGAAATCTCCGGTTTCGCCACGGGTGTTCCTGATGGATTGTTTATGGGGATGATGGTGTGATCCTGAAAAGTTCGATTTCAGCTTTTACTTTCACTTTCGGTCAGGCCACTTTACAGTTTGAACCGGATGTCAAGATCTCTCTCCAAGAGATGTCAGCGATGCTGGCTCGTGCATATGCTTACGCCAAGAATAGCGTGTCTGTAGCTAGCCTTAACGTTTCAGCATTTACTGATATTGACTCTGCACCGCAATGGGCTCCAAGAGGCTATCAGCGAGGTGTACAGCCTTTGATTGAATCAGGGACGTGCTAGAGGACAATTTGCTCCGAAGCAAAACGGCACATGTGCCGAAAGTGCACAGATGATCCTCAACCTGTTGAGTATTATGGAGTAACGATTATGGCCAGTTCCAGATTGTTGGGACTGGCTGTTTTTTTTACAAATTGGATTAGCTGGAAGCACTTTAAGGTACATTTACAGGAGTGCATAATAGTCAATTTTGGCAGGGTGCAGCTACTTTTATCAAGAAAAGGCTGTTTTAATGGGATGCTATAGATGGTTTGGAATCGTTACGGACTGTATTGCAGCTATTTTAACTTTTCGGCTTGTTTTTCCAAGTTTTCGGACACCATAGCTCTTATTGTCATACTTTTGCATGTAATCGCAGTATATTTTAATGAATAGCTGCATGTGAGTCCGATAGCTGAGCGAAATGGTACAAATCAGCTTAATAAGGTCTCCTCGGTCCGATACGCTGGAACTCCTAACCAACGATCACAATCCAAAGTCTGGAAGATGGTCGTCATGTCTTCTCCGATCTTTTGGAAATGTAGTATTATATTGGGTTTGAAGTACTGAAAATTACCCTTCAGAGGCAAGTAATTACTAGTATTAATTGTTATAAGCCAACACAAATTGTTATGTTGTGTTATGATAGTAGGGAGGTGACTCCCATGAATGATTTTGAGAACTATCCCGATGAGCTGGGTAATTTCATTCGGCACATCAGAAAGACGAGAGGGTTAACCTTAAGAGGACTGGAAGAAAAGAGCGGCATAAGTTACTCACAGCTTAGCAAGATCGAACGTGGAGAGAGCATTCCGCTAAAAGACAATCTGGACAAGATCATCGAAGCACTTGGAACAGATCTGAAGAATCGGATGTATCATTTGGCAGACTATATGCCAGATATTGAATATATCAAGACCTTAAAGCATGGTTATGAGCTGCCACAGCTTAAACAATCTCAGGACTACATTTATGAGACGGCATTTAACAAGCTTAAGGAATTCAGGGCAAAGGAAGGTAAAGAAACATCTTACGTTTCCTTTGATTCTAATGAAGTCATAGTTTATGAAACGGAATATGGGGCAGGAATGGTAATAGAGAAGATTGAGAAATACAATCTTACCGACGTCCTGAACGATAAGTTTGAGGGTTGCCTCGACTCCTTAAGAAAGAGCCCTCGGAAAGGGCGTCAAGCCTTTCTATTTGGCGAGTGGTTACGGGAGTGCGTTTATGAGCTGAAGGAAGAAGAACAGGATCAGGTCATACAAGCGCTCAAAGAATTTACGCAGTTTAAAGTACAACAGATAAAGGGTGCTTATAAATAATGTGTGTTTCATAAATGATCTCAAAAATGAATAATGTTGCCCTTTCTTGCAGCCATCTATTCATCTTGATCCATAAACTAACAACTAAAAATGGTTTGACAGAAAAGGGGATATTAATAATGAAAATTAACATGAAGTTTACCAGCAAGGGAAAAGTCGCTATAGAGAATTTTAATAACGAGGAATTGCTGGAGATCTTCGCACGATACATCAAGACATTATCCAAAAAGTATGATATCGAAGTTGATGTTCCTCTTGAAGAGAATCAAAATATTGTTGGTGATGGCGCTGTAATTGCGACTGCACAAAATGTGAAATGCGATGTAGAAACATTTTTCAAAGAGCTGGGTAGAGATATTAAAGTTCCTTTGAAGAAAAGACTTGGCGGAAAATTAGAAAATGTATTTAAAACGGAAATTACGGAGTAGAAGATTACTCTATTTCAGGGAGTAGTCCTTGCTTCATACAAAGAAGGTAGGGCCGTTAGGAGGCTCTACCTTCTTTATGTTGATGAAGTTAACATGAAGACAATCTAGAGGGCACTCACAGTAAAAGCCATGGGAAGATATGTACTTGCGACATAATAAGTGAATTAATTTGTGTACGGGGATGTTATGATTTTTCAGTTTGTATGAGATCTCTACTGTCTAAAATCTCTCTAACAATCTCTATGAAATCTGGTAAAGCTTGTGCCTCAAGCGCTAATTTATAGATGTTAAGTAATTCTTCATCAGATATCGATTCAAGAGATGAGGGGCGTGGTGAGGGATGAAAATAGTAATTCATTTGGTTCCTCCATCATGTATTTGTTTTTATTACACATTTATATATATGGTATCATTTGGAATACAATCCGTCTCCTGTCATTCATCCTACGAATTTATCTTTACATCTTAGGGGAATTATGGCATAATGACTTTTTTTTATGTGATAATAGATTGTTTTACTTTGAATTTTAATAAACAAAAACAATCCCGACATGTATAGTACATGTCGGGATTGTTTTAATCAGAGTCTTTCTTTTGAGTAGATAAGTACTTCTTTAGGCGTGGTTCATTGGATTCCGAAACGGTAGTGAACTGCGTACCTTGATTAAAGCATACAATCTTTCGCTCGGGATCATAGCCTTCTATGTTGTTGATATTAACGACGTTGCTGCGGTCAAGGCGTTCGAATCCCTTACCCTCATACGCTACGGAAAGATCAGAGAGCGTGGTGGGGAGAATAAATTCGCCTTCTTTCGTATGGACGAATATTGTATTCTTATAATTCGAGAAATACAATATTTCTTCCTCTAGAATATCACTAGAGGAACCGTCTTTCTGTAAGACACGCATCTTTTCCCCATCCTTGTTTAATTACTTGCGCAGTTCTTTTGGAATCTCAGGGCTGTGCAGTAATGGTTTTAAAATTGTTGCAAAAACATGAGCAGAAGCAGCAAGCGTGTTAGAAGCATATCGAGCTAGAGTTTTCTTCATCTAAGTGACCTCCTTTGTAATGGAATTATGACTGTAAAGGATTGAAATAAAAACGCTAATCCAATAACAGAAGAATGGATCCAGAAATTCAAAGCCACCAGAGTTATGGAAATTACTTTCAAGCCCAGATACCATTCTTTGGGAATTATCGCGTTAGCATCAGGATTTGGAGCAAATAAGATCATAACAAGCAAAGAAAAAAGATTAATCCAAATGAAATGGTTATGTATTAGATAAGTGATATGAGGGATCAGTGAACATATAAATATAGATACAATATTGCAGGACCTTGCGGATTTTAAATGCGCACCGCCAGAAGACATTCTTAAGAGTATAAAGCTGAATAAGGCTATAAATGTTTCCTTTAGCTGTCCAGTGAGCCCGCCAATGCATAACGAAGTTATAATAATGAATAAAGTATTAAGAATAATGCTAAGGGCATAATGCATGATTTCAATGGAATGCGTTTGCTCTGGATTACTTTTCTTAATGACCTCAACAATTCTAAGTGCTAAAAGATTCATAGTTATTTCGATCCTTTTTGTAGGAAAAATAAAGATATCCCCATAATATTATTCCATAGAAAATTGGGATCAAGAAAAAGAAAAAGGATTCAACAAAGTAGGAAAGAGAAGTAACAATAGTTAATGCAGGAAGATTAAGAATGAACAATATTTTTTCGCTAGTCGTTGTTTTAATTTTTACATCGGGTTTATCAGGTACAAAGTCAAATCCAATACGTCTATTGCCCACATACACACCAATGCAAATTACTGTTAAAGCTGATAAAAATTGAAGTATAAAAACATTGATTGAAATATAGTCCAGTAAGGTTAAAGGCAACTTGGCGATAAATTTTAATATATAATAAAGACTGGTCTGAATCACCGAGTAGGATTGATAGGCCATCCCGGTTAATATGGAAGCGTAGAAGGGATGAATCCGGAACAATAGCCACATAAAACAAAACATTAGCGCATATTGTGAGAGAATATCTAACTGGAATAAATCATAGTTAGTTCTAAGTGAATAAGAAAAAAAGCCCATTATAAAACTTGCAAACACCATCTCTTTATGATAGAGGTCTATTTTGAAGATTTTAAAAGCTAAAAAGAATATAGCATAGGTTTCTAGTCCTGAAAATATTATAAACAGAATAAAATCTATCATGCTGACACTCCCGATGTCTTCTAGTATAACTAACCCTTTTAATGCAAGTATCGTATATAATGGACTAAAATACAATAACTAGAACGCAATTTTCCTCCTAATATTTCAAAAAAATTCAAAAAGAGAGGAGTTTAGACATGGGTCGACGGCTGGAAAGTAATGAGTATTTGAGTGAATTATCAAAGTATGTCGATTTAGTGCCAGTTGAAGGGGACATTAGTGCTATTTTTAGAGAGCAGACGGATGAGATTTGTAGTTTTATTTCGAACCTTACGGAAGAGCAAGGAGACCATCGTTACGCTCCTGACAAATGGAGTATAAAGCAAATGGTCGGCCATCTGGCGGATACTGGAAGAATTATGTCTTATCGTTTATTGCGCGTGGCAAGAGGAGATACGACTCCGCTGGCGGGCTTTGATGAAAAGGACTATGTGCCTACCGCAAATTTTGAAGCGCACACTCTAGAAAAACTACTGGCTCATTACAAGCTTGTCCGAGAGTCAACGCAAGCTCTTTTGGACACTTTGCCGGAAGATGCATGGACTCGAAAGGGAACGGTTAACAATGCAACCATCTCCACGAGAGCAGTGGCCTGCGTAATGATTGGGCATGACCAGCATCATTTTAACATTCTTAAAGAAAGATATCTTGTTTAAGCGAGTTTTATTTTTTTGGAAAAAAAGCATTCCTGAGGCCATCGCGGCTTCGGAATGCTTTTTTAGCTAAAGGTATATATTTTGGGCCCCCCGCAAAGTACCTGAGTAAGCATCGAAGCAAAGCCTTACTTTGTGGGGATGTTTTACAGTGGAGGATTCTTGTGACATTTACGGCATACTGGATAGTAGGCTTCATTGCCGCCAATTTGGATTTGCTTACCGCTGTATACAGGCTTACCATTTTCTACTCTTAGAGCCATCGTTGCTTTACGCTCGCAGAACCAGCAAATGGTCTTCATTTCCTCGATTTTATCAGCGTAAATCAGCATGTATTTGCTGCCTTCAAATAGCTGGTTCTGGAAATCATTTTTAAGTCCAAACGCCATAACGGGAATGCCTAGTTCATCTACAATCCGTACAAGCTGGAGAATGCAGTCCTTGCTTAGAAATTGACATTCATCAATTAGTACACAGTGGGGTTTGGGCTGGTGGCTGCTAACAATATTATAAATATCGGTATTCTCGTCAATAGGTATTGCCTGTTTCCGCAGCCCAATACGGGAGGAGATAAAACCAACTTCGTCCCGATCGTCTATGGATGGAGTGAAAATGAGCACCGATTTCCCTTGCTCTTCATAATTATGCGCAACCTTGAGTATCTCAATAGATTTACCGCTGTTCATTGCTCCGTATTTGAAAAACAATTGTGCCACTTCCATCTATCCTTTCGTATAAGCCAATAATCTAATCTTAAAAATGCGACCTTATTAGAGTATCATATTCGTGTCAGCTGTATCCAGTGAAAACATTGCTATAGAATTGAATGTGGTATGATAAAAGGAATCAAGTGATTGGAAAGGAAGTAATAAGTGTGACTGAAAAATTAGACGAATACAAGGAACGTTTAGCCCTAATTCAGCAGAATGGAAATCTGTCTATTGAGGCTGAGGCTTTGCTGGAAGAGATGATGGCAGATTTGGTGGAAATGAATCGGAGCAATAAAGCGCTGCGGCGGGCGATTATGAAAACTGGGCAGGCCTCCACGATGTCGACTCGTTTAAGGGATGCACTGTACGAATAGAAAAAGAGGGTATGCGAATGGGTTTGATTTTCTCTTTTCTCAAAAAATATAAGGTAGCTGCAATAGCTGCCCTTGTAATGATGCTCATTGAACTAGCGGTGGAATTGTCACAGCCTTTGCTCATCTCCAAAATTATTGACCAGGGCATTAAAGAACAGAACACCTCTGTAGTATGGCTCTGGGGCGGTGTACTGATCGGCAGCGCGGTAGTCGCGTTTATAGCTGGGGTCTTAAGTTCTTTTTTTGCTGCCCATGCCAGTCAGAGCTTTGCATTCGATCTTAGGGACAAGTTATATGAAAAGGTACAATCCTTTACATATGAAGTGTTCAATCGGTTTGCTACCTCGTCGCTGATCACGCGTCTGACCGGCGATGTATCGCAGCTGCAGGACACTATATTTATGAGCCTTCGCTTTATGACACGGGTGCCACTGGTTGTGGTGGGTAGTGTAATCATGGCATTGGTTGTTCATGTGAAGCTGGGATTATTTCTCACTGTAGCTCTACCTTTGTTGCTTCTCTTCCTTTACTTCGTCATGAGAAAAGCATCTTTGTTATTTCGCAACGTACAAAATCGGCTAGACGGTGTGAATGGTGTAATTCAGGAGAATCTTACGGGTATTCGCTTAATCCGGGTATTCGTGCGCATGGGACATGAGATTGAACGTTTCACGGTATTTAGCGGGAATTTGATGAAATCCACGGTATCGGCACTACGTTTGACAGAGACAACGATGCCATTTGTTATGCTTATTGTGAATGCAGCGATTATGTCGATCCTATGGTTTGGACGGATTGAGATTGCCAATGGGGCTGCTACTTTAGGAGAAACGGTTGCGGTAATTAATTACTCTTTACGAACCATTGGAGCGCTTTCAGCTATATCTGGGTTAGTCGTTACAATTTCCAGGGCACGTGCCTCCTCACAGCGTATTACAGAAGTGATGTCAGCAGGTGCTGGAGTTAAGGAAGGCGGAGCTGCAAAGGGCGATCCGATACAGGGGCATGTCCAATTTGAAAGCATCAGCTTCAAGTATCCTGAGAGTGATATTTCGGTGCTGGAGGATATTACTTTTGAAGTTGCTGCTGGTGAGCGAGTAGCGATTATGGGAGCCACCGGTTCAGGAAAGTCTTCTCTTGTCGGTCTAATCCCACGTTTATATGAAGAGACAGACGGTATCATTCGCATTGATGGGCAAAAGAGCGCCGATATCGATATTTCAAGATTGCGGCGATCGATCGGTTACGTTCCTCAAGAACTGCAGCTCTTCAGCGGATCGATTCGCGATAATATCGCTTGGGGCAATGAACATGCTACACAGGAAGAAATCGAACATGCAGCGGCTGCCGCACAAATTCACACAACAGTGATGGATCTGCCCAATGGTTATGACACCATGCTTGGTCAGCGAGGGGTAAATCTGTCTGGTGGGCAAAAGCAACGGTTGACCATTGCTCGGGCGCTTGTGAGGAAACCTGCTATTTTGATCCTCGATGACAGTACGAGTGCGCTTGATGCTGTTACAGAAGGACTTTTACTGGAGGCGCTAAAAGAGATTTCATGTACAACCTTCCTGATTACTCAAAAGATCAGTTCTACTGCATCTGCAGATTTGATTCTGCTGTTGGACGAAGGGCACTTAATCGGTAAGGGAACACATGAGGAGCTTATGACAAGCTCTGCGCTGTACCGCAAGATTTATGAATCACAGGTAGAGGAGGCGAAGCAGCATGTTCAAAGCAATTCTTGAACCCTTTCGTCATCCAAAGCCCGTCATTGAGCTTGGAGCAGGAAGAAGCCTTGGTTCAGCTGCAGGAGGGAAGCCTAAAGCGAAGGCGAAGGATTGGGGCGGCACGCTCATGCGGATTTGGAGCTACCTTGCCGAGCGTAAAGCTAAGCTTGTTCTCGTTCTGTTAATGGTAGTCTTCAGCTCGGCTTTAGCACTGCTCGGGCCTTATATGATTGGTAAAGCCGTGGATGATTATCTCGAAGGCACTGGCGGACGATCGTGGACGATTTTTCTGATCAGCCTAGCTAGTGTTTATATCTTCTATTCTTTAACTTCTTGGCTGCAAAATATATGGATGATTGAAATTGCCCAGGAGACTGTATTTCGGATGCGCACGGAGTTATTTTCCCATCTTCATCGGTTGCCCATCTCATTTTTTAATCGGAGACAGCAGGGCGAAATCATGAGTCGTCTTACCAATGATATTGAGAACGTTAGCTCTACGCTAAATAGCTCAGCCATTCAGATCTTTTCCAGTGTTTTGACGTTGCTTGGAACGGTGGGGGTAATGCTATGGCTAAGTCCTCTTCTGACGCTGCTCACGTTCCTGGTTGTGCCATTGATGTTATTAGGCATGCGCTGGATTACTCGGCGTACGGGTCCTCTTTTTAAGGAACGTCAGCGTAATGTGGGTGAGTTAAACGGCTATATAGAAGAGACGCTATCCGGTCAACGGATTATTAAGGCTTTTTCACAAGAGGAACGGGTCATCGCTGGTTTTCATGAACGCAATAAGCGAATTATGCTCTCTGGATACTGGGCACAGTCGATTTCTGGCTTTATTCCTAAGCTGATGAATGGACTTAATAATTTGAGCTTCGCTATTGTGGCTGGAGTCGGTGGTTTGCTAGCGATTCGCGGAGCGATTACGGTCGGTGTGATTATTGTGTTTGTAGAATATACGCGTCAATTTACTCGCCCTCTGAATGACTTAGCGAATCAGTGGAATACGCTGCTGTCAGCGGTTGCGGGAGCAGAAAGAGTGTTTGAAGTGCTGGACGAAGAGACGGAAGCGAAAGATGAAGGTGCAGCCACTTCGCTGGTTAAAGTTGAAGGTGCAGTAAAGTTCGAAAATGTCTCTTTTTCATACGATGGAGGATCTAACACGCTGCATGATATTAGCTTTGAAGCGAAACCTGGCGAAATGATCGCTTTGGTGGGACCTACCGGTGCCGGCAAAACAACCCTTATCGGGCTGTTATCCCGTTTCTATGATCCCAATCAGGGTAAGATTACGCTGGATGGCTTAGATGTCACTTCGATCCGGCGTGAAAGCCTGAGGAGCCATATGGCATTTGTATTGCAGGATTCTTTTTTGTTCAAGGGCAGCATCCGCGATAATATTCGTTACGGGAGACTGGACGCTTCCGATGAAGAGGTTGAAGAGGCGGCCAAGCTGGCTAACGCTCATTCTTTTATTATCCGAATGCCGGAAGGCTATGATCGAATGCTCTCGGCAGATGGTAGTGGCATAAGCCAAGGACAAAAGCAACTACTCTCCATTGCAAGGGCCATTCTCGCCAACCCTTCTATGCTTGTCCTTGATGAAGCCACTAGCAGTATTGATACGGTGACTGAAATCAAGATTCAGGAAGGACTTCAGGCACTGATGAAGGGACGTACCAGCTTCGTAATTGCTCATAGACTGGGCACCATCCGCGCAGCTGATCGAATTCTTGTTCTTCAAGGGGGCAAATTACTGCAACAAGGCTCTCATGAGGAGTTGTTGAAGCAAGGTGGCTTGTACAGCGAGTTGGTGCAGGGCGGCCGTAAAGAGGCGCTTGATAAAGCTGGGCTTTAAGCAGTGCATAAAAAGACGAGAGCTTTCAAGGAAGCGCAAGTTGCGTCCGTGAAAGCTCTCGTCTTTATGTAATGTGTGGATATTCATTATGCGTTTGAATTGAGTTGTCGGATGGTTGAATTGCATAATTTGCAATAGATTTCGATTGTGCAATGAGGGAACGATTATGCTGCTTAGGAGATCGTTTCTTGCGTTGCCGCTTGTTTCGCTTTTTGTTTCTCCTTGAACCGAGGGCCAACATAATTGCGTTTGCGGTCTCTTGCTAGAATCCAGCCGCCAAGGAAAGTCATACCCGCTGCAAAAAGCAGAAATCCTCCGCCGAAATGCAGCCAAGCGAAATCTGGAACAACGGAGTCATCGCCATGCATAGAGATATAATCAAAAATATCGTCCTTCATCATTAAGAAGCCCTTCATTGCGATTAAACCAGGAAACACAAGAATAAGGATGGCAATGAAGCGTGAAATTAACAGTTTCATAAGTGTCTCCTACCCCTCTTAGCCCATTAGATTCAACCATATGATAACGCTTTAGTAAGAAAAAGTCCATTTGGATATGACGTTTATAAGTTTTGTAATACTCTAAAAAGAGAGTACAATATACAATGTAAAATGAACTTACGTGTAATGACTGGAGGATACATATCATGACAATTTCATGTGACGTGGCCATACTTGGCGGAGGAACCGGGGGATATGTGGCAGCCATTCGCGCTGCACAGCTTGGAAAGTCCGTCGTCGTCATCGAAATGGACAAACTGGGAGGGACCTGCCTGCACCGTGGCTGCATTCCTAGCAAATCGCTGCTCCGTAGCGCAGAGGTATATGCTGAAATCAATGAGAGCGAGAGCTATGGCATTGAGACAAGCGGTGTACAGCTCGTATTCCCAAAAGTACAAAAGCGCAAGGAAGCGGTAGTTGAACAACTTCATCAGGGCGTACAATATTTGATGCGCAAAAATAAAATACAAGTTATTAAAGGCAAGGGGCGCGTGACGGGGCCCTCTATTTTTTCTCCGCGCAGCGGTGCTGTAGCTGTGGAGCTAGAAGACGGAGAAATGGAAACAGTAGTTTCTAACCATCTTATTATTGCTACAGGATCTCGTCCCCGTGTATTACCTGGTCTGAAACCAGACGGGAAAGTTATTCTTAGCAGTGATGAAGCACTCACGCTCGACGAGTTACCTTCTTCCATCATTATTGTTGGAGGCGGAGTAATTGGGGTGGAATGGGCCTCTATGCTTGTTGATTTCGGAGTACAGGTTACGGTAGTTGAAGCTGCTAGTCAGTTACTGCCTCAAGAGGATGAAGAAGTAGCTAAAGAACTGCAACGTCTACTTAAAAAACGTGGTGTTAAAGTACTGACTGAAACTACAGTGGATGCTGCAACCTGCAAGGTAACGGACGATGGAATTTCAATCGATGCCCGTAAGGGAGAGCAAACCCAAAGTCTATCTGCAGAAAAGCTGCTTGTATCCGTAGGTAGAGTAGCAAATATCGAGAATATTGGCCTGGAAAATACAGATATTCGCTTTGATAAAGGAATTATCGCTGTAAATGCTAGTATGCAAACGGCTGAGCCGCATATTTATGCGATTGGCGACTGTATCGGTGGGCTACAATTAGCTCATGCCGCTAGCCATGAAGGTATCATGGCGGTAAATCATCTCTCCAGTGAGAAACTTCATCCTTATCACACACATCTTGTACCACGTTGTGTTTATACACGTCCTGAAGTAGCGAGTGTGGGTCACACTGAGAAGGAAGCTAAAGCAATGGGACATGATGTAGTGATTGGTAAATACCCTTTCTCGGCCATTGGCAAGGCGATTGTATACGGCCAGAAGGACGGGTTTGTAAAAGTTGTAGCGGATCGAAGCAGCGGAGATATTCTCGGTGTGCAGATGATTGGTCCTCATGTTACGGATCTAATCGGGGAAGCTGCATTGGCTCAACTGCTAGATGCAACACCTTGGGAGGTTGGTGAGGCCATCCATGCTCACCCTACACTTTCGGAGATCATTGGAGAAGCGATGTTAGCTGTAGATGGAAGATCTATCGGGATTTAGCTTTTCTTTTTGGGTGGAAAGGGATTATAATAGACTCAAGCCAAGTCTTAGTACCAGGTTTTAAGATCAGGATACAATTGGTCTTAAATCCTGTAAGACTCAGGCTTTATGAATAAGGAGGTATCTCTTTATGGAATCCCAAGATACTGTAGAAACGATTAACAGACATAAGCAGCTTGGACTAAGTGACGGCCAGGTCATCGATATGTACAGATATATGCTGCTCGCACGTAAATACGACGAGCGCAGTCTGCTGCTTCAGCGTGCTGGCAAGATTAACTTTCATGTCTCCGGCATTGGCCAGGAGGCGGGTCAGGTAGCCGCAGCATTTGCGCTGGACCGGCAGAATGATTATTTTTTACCGTATTACCGTGATTATGCTTTCGTACTCTCTGTGGGTATGACTACTCGTGAATTAATGTTGTCCGTGTTCGCAAAGGCAGAAGATCCAAACAGTGGTGGGCGGCAAATGCCAGGCCACTTTGGTAGTAAACGTCTGCGTATTGTGACAGGCTCAAGTCCTGTAACTACACAGGTCCCTCATGCGGTTGGTTTTGCTTTGGCAGCCAAAATGCAAAAGAAAAAATTCGTCTCCTTTGTAACCTTTGGGGAAGGCTCTAGCAACCAAGGCGATTTTCATGAAGCTTGTAACTTTGCCGGAGTGAATAAGCTACCGGTTATTATCATGTGTCAGAATAATCAGTACGCGATCTCTATTCCTGCTCATAAACAGCTTGGCGGCAAGGTCAGCGACCGTGCTCTGGGTTATGGATTTCCAGGTGTGCGTGTAGATGGCAATGATCCACTGGAAGTATATCGTGTCGTTAAGGAAGCTCGGGAAAGAGCACTTGCGGGTGAAGGTCCTACGTTAATCGAAGCCATGATGTACCGTTTGTCTCCACACTCCACCTCGGATAATGATTTGGCTTATCGGACCAAAGAAGAGGTTGATGAGAACTGGAAGAAGGACGGCGTAGCCGGATTCCGTAAATACCTGATCGATCTGGGACTTTGGAGTGACGAGCAAGAACAAGATCTTATTGCTGAGTGCAATCTTGAGCTTAAAGCAGCTATTGAATATGCTGATAACGCTCCGTTCCCGAAACCGGAAGATACACTGCTACATGTATACAGTGATTCCGACCCGAAAGGAGGAGCATAAACCATGGCTATAATGGAATATATCGATGCCATTCGGCTCGCGATGAAAGAAGAAATGGAACGCGATGAATCCGTGTTCGTGCTTGGTGAGGACGTAGGTCTCAAAGGTGGTGTTTTTACCACAACTAAAGGTCTGCAAGAACAGTTTGGGGAAGAGCGTGTACTGGATACACCGTTAGCGGAATCAGCTATAGCTGGTGTGGCGATCGGTGCAGCTATGTATGGTATGAAGCCGATTGCTGAAATGCAGTACTCTGATTTCATGCTTCCAGCAACGAATCAAATCATTAGCGAAGCGGCCAAGATCCGCTATCGTTCAAATAACGATTGGAATTGTCCGGTTGTCATTCGTGCGCCTATCGGCGGCGGTGTATTCGGCGGTCTGTACCATTCTCAGTGCCCGGAATCAATTTTCTTCGGGACACCAGGATTGAAGATTGTCGCACCTTACTCTGCTTACGATGCAAAAGGACTATTGAAAGCAGCCGTACGTGATCCTGATCCGGTTTTATTCTTCGAGAACAAAAAGTGCTATAAGCTGATCAAGGAAGAAGTACCAGAAGGTGATTACATCGTTCCTATTGGCGAAGCTAATCTGCTGCGTAAGGGAACAGATATTACGGTTATTGGTTATAGTTTGCCATTGCATTTTGCGATGCAAGCAGCAGAAGAATTGGAACGCGAAGAAGGCATTACAGCGCATATTCTGGATCTGCGGACCTTGCAGCCTCTTGATCGTGAGGCGATCATCGCTGCTGCTCGTGAGACAGGGAAGGTTCTGATTGTGCACGAGGACAATAAAACGGGCGGTATTGGCGGCGAAGTGGCGGCAATTATTGCTGAGCATTGTCTGTTCGAACTAGACGCGCCGATCTTCCGTCTTTGTGGTCCCGATGTTCCGGCTATGCCAATCAGCCCACCAATGGAGAAGTTCTTCATGCTTAGCAAAGAAAAAGTGAAGGCGGAAATGCTTCGACTGGCGCAATATTAAAATAGTGAGTGGAAACGAAGCTTCGTGAAACTTAAAGATTATGCTTACGAAGTGAGTTTTACTTCGTAAAACATTTGAGGAGTGAAAAGATGTCTGACAACCAAAAGTTGACTGACGTGATCATGCCGCAGCTGGCGGAATCGCTAGTATCGGCGACGATCGGCAAATGGCTGAAGAAACCGGGCGATCCGGTAGAGCAATACGAACCAATATGTGAGCTTATTACAGATAAAGTAAATGCTGAATTGCCTTCAACGATAGATGGAGTTATGGGTGAACTATTGGCGGAAGAAGGTCAGGTTGTCAATGTCGGCGAAGTCATTTGTCGTATTGCCGTGCCTGTGACTGCATCTGCTGCTGCAAACGTGACTAACACTAACACAGTTGCAGCTAATTCCTCTAATAATGTTGCAGGACAAAGTGCGACTTCAACTGCTGGCGATACGATGCGTGCACGCTATTCTCCTGCGGTACAGACTTTGGCTGCTGAGCATAACATCGATCTGACTTTAGTTTCTGGTACTGGTATGGGTGGTCGGATTACCCGTAAGGATGTGCTGAACTTCCTCGAAAGTGGCGGAGCTTCATCTGCAGCTTCGATGTCTGCTAGTCAGCCTGCCCCAGTGGCGTCACAACCGCCTGCTCCACAGTTTGTTCAAGCAGAAGTGAAGAAAGCGGAAGAGCCTCTTCGTCAGTCGGGTCTACATTTGAGCGAGTCTCCGCGTATTCCAACAATTGAAGTCGAGGGTGGCCGAGGTAGCAGCTCTGAATACCTGATTGATGTAACACCAATCCGGAATACAATTGCTACAAGAATGCGTCAAAGTGTCTCTGAGATTCCGCATGCTTGGACCATGATTGAGGTAGACGTGACTAATCTGGTCGCACTGCGCAATAAACACAAGGATGAGTTCAAGCGTAAAGAAGGCATCAATCTAACCTATCTGGCTTTCATGATGAAGGCTGTGGTGAGTGCAATTAAGGATTACCCGATTATGAACTCTGTCTGGGCTGTAGACAAAATTATTGTCAAACGTGATATCAATATCTCGTTAGCGGTAGGTACAGAAGATTCGGTTATCACTCCTGTGATTAAGAAGGCCGATCAGAAAAATGTCGCCGGGTTGGCTCGTGAGATTGATGAATTGGCACAAAAAACCCGCGAAGGTAAACTGAGTCTGGAAGATTTGCAGGGAGGGACTTTCACTGTAAATAATACAGGCTCATTTGGCTCCATTCTTTCTTATCCAATCATTAACTATCCACAGGCAGCGATTTTAACATTTGAATCGATTGTAAAAAGACCTGTAGTCATTAACGATATGATAGGTGTGCGATCAATGGCTAATATTTGTCTGTCGCTGGATCATCGGATTCTGGACGGAGTGATTTGCGGTCGTTTCTTGCAACGCGTCAAGGATAATATTGAAGGATATACCCCGGATACGAAACTTTACTAAAATAATAACGAGCCAAACTGTGCAGGCATGAGACTGAAAAAGGGGACCTGACGGTATGAATAATTCGGATATTCGTAAGCTGCAGATTTCATATGACCCTATTATGGAGTATGGAGAGGCTTGGGATCTGCAAAAGGAAAGTGTGCACGCCATTGATGCTGGTGAGCAGCCGGAACGATTGATTCTTTTGCAGCATCCGCCTACCTATACTATTGGTTCACAGAATCATCCCGAACATCTTCTTCTAGATGAAGAGCAGCTCAAAGAAAAAGGAATCGCGCTGTTTGAAATCGACCGGGGAGGAGATATTACATATCACGGACCGGGTCAGCTTGTAGGTTATCCGATCCTTATGCTCGGTGAAGAGGGTAAGGTAGATTTACGCGGGTACTTGCGCAGTCTGGAAGCAGTGATTATTGATTATTTGGCATCCTACGGAATTGTAGGGGAACGCAAGCCGGAGTACACAGGGGTATGGGTTGGCAACGAGAAGATCTGTGCTATTGGCGTCAAGTTTAACAAAAGCAAATTTCGAAGAGGGTTCGTTACCAGCCATGGCTTTGCTTTCAACATTTCTGAAGGAATATCTGGAGATGGCTTTCAAGGTATTATTCCATGCGGCATCGCCGAATATGGAGTAACTTCCCTGGAAGAGTGCGCAGGTCGTCGTTTTGAACTTCAAGAGGTAGCCAAAGAATTGGTCCCGTATTTCTTAAGACATTTTCCATATGAAGAGCAAGATGAGTACTTCAACACTATGGCTAAGGCTGATTAATGAACAAACAGGCAAGCCAAATAGCGGCAAGGGAATCCCTAGCCGCTATTATCAATGTTCCTTGTGTAATAGATTAACCTGCAAGGAAAGGCTCGATAACCATAAAGAGCGTAGAGGCAATCATTGCGAACAGCATGACGTAGATGAAGATTTTGAACCACTTATTACGTTGCATGAGTAACTCCTTTAGATTTAGTTTAAGTTAATGACATAAAGATGATCTTTCTGTACAACCATTGTAACGTATTCACGAAAGAGAGGGAAGTCCAGTGATTTCACAAGACAGATTGATTCAAGAATTTATGGAACTTGTCCAAGTTGATAGTGAAACAAGAAATGAACGGCAGATTGCCGATGTGCTCAAGAGCAAGTTTAACGCTCTGGGATTAGAAGTTACCGAAGATGATTCCCAGGAAAGAACTGGACATGGCGCAGGTAATCTGTTTATTACTTGGCCGGCTGAGAACGGCGGAGCTGCACCAAAGCTTCTGTTCACATGCCACATGGATACAGTTGTTCCTGGACAAAATATCAAGCCTACGCTTGGCGCGGATGGATGGATTACTAGTGACGGCACTACGATTCTTGGAGCAGATGACAAAGCTGGGTTAGCAGCACTGTTCGAAGCGATTAGAGTGATCCAAGAGCAAAAATTACCACATGGTCAAATTCAGTTCGTAATTACTGCAGGTGAAGAATCTGGATTGCTGGGTGCACGTTCGATGGATCCGAGTAACCTGGATGCAGACTTCGGTTTCGCACTCGATTCCAATGGTGAAGTCGGAGCGATTGCAGTTGCGGCACCTACACAAGCTAAGATTACGATGCAAATCTTCGGAAAATCAGCTCATGCAGGTGTTAATCCAGAAGACGGCATCAGTGCGATTCAAGTGGCTAGCAAAGCGATTGCAGCCATGAAGCTTGGTCGGATCGACGACGAAACGACTGCGAATATCGGTAAATTCGCTGGCGGTGGCCCTACGAATGTGGTGTGCGATCACGTTCAATTGGACGCAGAAGCACGTAGTATTGTGCAGGAGAAAGTTGGTAATCAAATCGCTTCAATGCGTGAAGCACTGGAGACCACTGTCCGCGAATACGGTGGAGAATGCGAATTCCGCAGTGAGATTATATATCCAGCTTTCAGCTTTAATGAAAATGATCCAGTGGTACAGCTTGCACAACGGGCTATCACTTCTATGGGTCTTACGCCGCGTCTGTTCCACTCCGGTGGAGGAAGTGACGCTAACGTGTTCAATGGACTAGATGTTCCGACGATTAACCTTGCTGTAGGTTACGAGCATATCCATACCACTAAGGAACGTATTAAAGCCGAAGACATTGTTAAAGTGGCTGAGCTTGTAGTGAATATTGTTAAAGAGAGCGTTAAGGGTTAACCTTCGTATAAAATAGCAGAGCAGCGATCCTACCGTAACGGAGGATTGCTGCTCTGCATTTTTTTATAGGGAGTTTACTGCAGCCAGATTTAAGGCAATCCAAAAAAAACATGCGACGTCTAACGCCGCTTTTGGCAAGTCTCGAAGTAGAAATTTTCGGAATTCTCGGATGCCGTCTTCATGACAATAGCATCACTGGGGTCCGTAGGCGTACCAATAGTGAGAAAAGGTATGTTAAAGGGCAGCTATGTCTGACAGCACCGAGACATATCCGATAGCACCAAGACACATCCGATAGTACCGAGACATATCCGACAGCGCGGAATCACCACCCTCTCTTGAAGCTAAAGGACCCAGAAGACGCTATAAGCAAATTTATCGCCTTTTGAGCAGAGTTGCGGACTCCAGTGCAGCTATTCCTTATGAAGAGGTGCGTATAGTGTGTTTTTTGTGCTAATAGCTGCAATGGGGTCCGTTAGCAAAGCAAAAGTGGAAAAAAGCCGCGTTTAAGGTCAACTGAGTCCGATAGCCCCGAGACACATCCGATAGCACCGAGATATATCCGACAGCGACTAGTCACATCCGGTAGCGTCAAGTTACCATCCTCTCTTGAAGCTAAAGGACCCAGAAGACACTATAAGCAAATTTATCGCCTTTTGGGCAGAGTTGCGGACTCCAGTGCAGCTATTCCTTATGAAGAGGTGCGTATAGTGTGTTTTTGTGCTAATAGCTGCAATGGGGTCCGTTAGCAAAGCAAAAGTGGAAAAAAGCCACATTTAAGGGCAATTGAGTCCGACAGCACCGAGACATATCCGATAGCGACGAGTCACATCCGGTAGCGTCAAGTTACCATCCTCTCTTGAAGCTAAAGGACCCAGATGACGCTATAAGCAAATTTATCGCCTTTTGAGCAGAGTTGCGGACTCCAATGCGGCTATTCCTTATGAAGAGGTGCGTATAGTGTGTTTTTTTGCTAATAGCTGCAATGGGGTCCGTTAGCATACAAAAAGTGCGAAAAAGCCCCGTTTAAGGGCAACTGTGTCCGGTAGCACCAAGACACATCCGGTAGCACCGAGACATATCCGACATCGCAGAATCAGCACCCTCTCTTGAGGCTAAAGGACCCAGAAGACGCTATAAGCAAATTTATCGCCTTTTGAGCAGAGTTGCGGACTCCAGTGCAGCTATTCCTTAAGAAGAGGTGTGTATAGTGTGTTTTTTGTGCTAATAGCTGCAATGGGGTCCGTTAGCATACAAAAAGTGCGAAAAAGCCCTGCTTAAGGGCAACTGAGTCCGATGGTAGTATCGTACGTACAGTACGAAACTCAGCCAAAGCCCGAAAAAAGACCGGGGTGCCCCAGCAGCCATTTCTTGGCTTTTGGGACACCCCTATATTCGGATGCGCATTTATAATTAAATCCTAATGGAAAGAATGAATTTACCCTGCTTTGGTTGGAATGATCTTGGATTGATCCTTTAGGGAGAGGATGTATGAGAGAGGCATATCGGGCCCATACCGCTCTATCCACCTAGCTAAGATGGCCTTGATTTCCTCCGGTTTACCTACCATTGTAACTGCGGATGAGCTTGTACGGCTGAAGATTTCGTTCATCTGAAATTCCTTCTTTCCCTTTAAGTTTGCTATAATACACCGTATGCAGAACAGAGATAAAGGAGACCAGAAATTTTATGGGAGACCAACATTTATACAGCAAGCCAGAGCTTGACGAAGTAACACTGTCCACACAGCCTATATTTGATGGGAAAATCATATCTTTGCAAGTAGACACTGTGAGACTGCCCGACGGTAATACCGCGACACGTGAAGTTATAAAGCATCCCGGCGCCGTAGCAGTGCTTGCTCTGAACAACAACAAAATGCTCGTAGTGGAACAATACCGTCAGCCGATGCAACGCACTGAGGTGGAGATTCCAGCTGGTAAGCTCGATAAAGGTGAAGATCCTTTAGTTGCGGCTGGTCGTGAACTACAGGAAGAGACAGGGTTTCATAGCGGAGATTTGAAGTTACTTAAATCGTTCTATACTTCCCCCGGCTTTGCCGATGAAATTATTCATTTGTATGTTACTAATAATGCCCAGCCAGGGGATATGTCGCTTGACGAGGATGAATTCTTAGAAGTCTCTGAGCTTACCTTGGAGGAAGCCTATCAATATATAGCAGACGGACGCATTGCGGACGCGAAGACGATGATGGCGGTGTACGCTTGGCATTTATACACGCTGACAGGCCAATGGAATTAACACCTGAACTGAAGAGCTTCTATTGCGATTTGCATGTTCATATTGGACGAACGTCGGAAGGACAAGCGGTCAAAATCAGCGGCTCCCGCGAGCTAACCTTTGCTGGAATCGCCAAAGAAGCTGCAGAGCGCAAGGGCCTTGAGCTGATTGGTATTATTGATAGTCACTCACCTGGCGTTTTACGTGATATTCAGCGTTCCTTAGAATCTGGAGAGATGACGTTAGCTGAAGGTGGAGGGATCTCTTATCGGGGAACTACGATCATTCTAGGAGCGGAGATTGAAATCCGTGAGCCTGGGCGAAAAGAGTGCCACGTACTCGCCTTCATGCCCGACGTGGAGCGTATGACAGACTTCAGTGCTTGGATGAGCCACCATATGCGGAATGTGAACCTTAGTTCACAGCGCCTCTATGCACCGGCTAGAGAGCTTCAGAATGAGATTTATGACCGAGGGGGTATTCTAATCCCCGCACATATTTTCACGCCTCACAAGGGCTTGTACGGCTGTGCTGCAGAGCGCATGGCGGATATCTTTGATCTGGATCGAATAGCAGCTGTTGAGCTTGGACTAAGTGCAGATTCGGAAATGGCTGGTTATCTTTCTGAGCTGGATGATTTTACGTTCCTGACGAACTCTGATGCGCATTCACTGGGTAAATTAGGGCGCGAGTATAATGTAATGGCGTTGGCACGACCTTCTTTTGCTGAACTGCGGCTCGCACTTGAACGTAAGGAAGGACGGAAGGTGACTGCCAATTTCGGACTTAACCCCCGGCTTGGCAAATACCACCGGACTTACTGCGGAGGTTGTGGCAGCATTATTGACGAAGCTTATGTCACATCGGAGCGGTGCCAGTATTGTGGCAGTCTTAAATTGGTGAGGGGCGTATTCGACCGGATCCTAGATATTGCTGACCGCAAGACACCTGTAGTACCTGTAAACCGTCCGCCATATCACTATCAGGTTCCACTTGAATTTATACCGGGCCTTGGGAAGGCTAAGATGAACGCGTTACTGCAAGCTTTTGGCACCGAGATGAACATTTTACATGGTTGCGGTGAAGCGGAAATTGCCAGCGTAGTGGGAGCAGATTTGGCATCTATGATCGTTCAGGCTCGCTCAGGCATATTGGAACTATCAGCAGGCGGTGGGGGAACATACGGTAAAGTCGTACAACCTGGAAAGTAGAGTTATTGTACTAAGGACAAGTCATATCACGGGGCGTTTTCTCATATGGTGTAACATGTAACCGGAAAGGGGAACGTCTCGATGCGTAATTTAAGGCTGATGATGAAGGAACAGACGCCTCTGTATATTTTTGTCGGCGTATTATTTCTGGTAGGTGTTGTATTTGGGGCTCTTATCGTTAGCGCGCTTACGATGGATCAGCAACAGGAGCTGGGCGATTATCTGGGGAATTTCTTTGTAACGGTTGATCAGCAGGGTCTACCAGCAGCGCCTGATTCGTACTGGAGTATAGCGGCCTTAAATCTAAAATGGATTGGGCTGATCTGGATCCTTGGATTATCAGTCATTGGGTTGCCGGGAATCTTGATTCTTGATTTTCTTAAAGGGGTATTGATCGGCTTTACGGTCGGTTGTCTAGTAAGTCAATATTCATGGCACGGCATGCTGTTCGCACTAGTCTCTGTGGCTCCGCACAATCTGGTGCTGATCCCTGTGTTGCTAGTAAGTAGTGCAGCGGCGATCGCTTTTTCCTTGCAGATGATTCGTAGCCGAGTGCTAGGGCAACGCCGGACGCCAGTGACTCGACCTTTTACTATGTACACGATATTGTCATTTGTGATGGCACTATTGATTCTGGGCATTTCTAGTTTTGAGACCTATGTTACGCCGATCATGATGCGATGGGTAACGCCCTCACTTGTACAAGCAGTGACGACCTTGGGCTTGCAGTAAAAGCGTTTGACTTCTCAAAGCGACACCCCCTATAATGGAAGAAGTGGTTTGAAGACCGGTGAGGTAATTTTCCAAGGGGGAGGGAGACAATGGAAGCCCGGATAGACAAGATTAAACAACAGTTACAATCCCAAGGATACAAGCTTACACCCCAACGGGAAGCGACCTTAAGAGTGCTGCTGGAGAATGAGGAAGATCATCTTAGTGCAGAAGATGTTTTTATGCTCGTGAAAGAGAAGGCTCCCGAGATCGGTCTTGCGACTGTATATCGTACCCTGGAACTGCTTAGCGAGCTTCACGTCGTAGAAAAGATTAACTTTGGTGACGGTGTCGCCCGTTATGATCTGCGAACAGATACTGCGAAGCACCATCATCATCATTTAATCTGTGTGCAATGCGGTAGTATGGATGAGATCCGCGAGGATTGGCTAGGTCCGCTAGAAGAGCGGCTGGAGAAAGAATTTAATTTCACAGTGCTTGATCATAGACTTGATTTTCATGGGATATGCTATCGGTGTAGCGATAAGAATAATTCAAACGGAAATCCGTCCTAAGTCATCTTATAATGAAATTCACTTCATAAGCTCTCCCCGGTTTTTTACCGGAGGGAGCTTTTTAAATGATTGGTCTATTGGAGGTATACATATCCGTCCGTTTTGGTGCATAAGGTGAAGGACGAGCAGATCTTAACTGTAAGTTAAAGGGAGGCGTCTATATGATCGTTTCTGTGCCCAAAACAGTTCGAAAGCTGTATTTTATGATCATGTTTGTAGCTCTAAGCTATTTGCTCTACAGTGCAATGAGCTGGATTGGTGAATGGATTAGTCCGATAGAGAATTATGGAATCCCTGAAGGCACCGCTGTTCGGGCATTTGATCATGCCGATCGTGGTGATGATGGTCTGGATACAAGACAACGTTTGCGCTTTTATTACTGGTACGGAGAATGAAAGCTTCGTAGGAAGCAGGAACAAGCGAGAAGAATGTCGAAGAAAACAAGGTGGATTCATGCAGCGTATACTAAATGTACACATCTGCAGAACCCTCATGCTGAATGTGCTGCAGGAAGTCACTATGAGTAGCTGCGCCAGGACAGGAGCGTGAAATAATGAAGTCACACTTGCAGCCGTTTTTACATTATTTGTCCGGAGATAAAGGCTTGTCCCCAAATACACTGGAATCTTACGGTAGGGATGTATCGCAGTTTCTGGAGTTCGCTGAAGAGCGGGGGGTTAGTCAGCCTGATGAGATCCGAAGATCTCATGTGATGTTATATCTAGGCTCATTACGCGGAGCTGGTCGAGCAACTGCAACGCTGAATAGAAACGCAGTGTCCCTCCGTGCTTTTTTTCATTATTTGATGAAGGAACGTTTGATTGAGCAGGATCCAACACTGGACATGGAGACCATGAAGCCTGATAAGAAAGCTCCTATGGTGCTTACCATTTCGGAAATTGAGCAGTTATTGGCAGCGCCGGATGTGAGCACGCCACAAGGAGTGCGCGATAAGGCTATGCTGGAATTGCTCTACGCAACAGGTATTAAGGTCTCTGAATTAATCTCGCTGAACGTGGACGATGTGCATACGGATATGAAATTTGCGCGTTGTACAGGAACTTCTGGCAAGGAGCGGGTGGTTCCGATTGGAACCATTGCTGCTGAGAGTGTAGCGGCTTATACTTCACTAATGAGGGACAAGCTGCTCCGTGATCATCAGGAGGAAACAGCCATGTTCCTGAATAGTCTAGGCGGGAGATTAACCCGGCAAGGTTTTTGGAAAATCATAAAGAAATATGCGCGGGAAGCAAACATTGAGCAGGATATTACACCGCATACGCTTAGGCATTCCTTCGCAGCCCATTTACTGGAAGGCGGAGCAGATTTGCGTTCCGTACAACAAATGCTGGGTCATGCCGATATTTCGACTACTCAGATTTATAACGGTATAGCCCGTAAGAATATGAAGGAAGTATATGAGAGCCACCATCCTAGGGCTCGTTAATTCTGCTTCAAAGATGCTTTTTGTGAGTAAGATGGTTATGATGGAATCATACTGAAAGGATAAACTGGGGAATGATCCACAGGTTATCTTTTAGCAGAAACGGATACCTGATATGCGGTACATTGTATCGCTAGCTTCGGAAGCGTATGTCTTCTGGAAGAGGGTACAGCCGTTTCTTCTTGTTGGTACGAAAGAATATCAAATTTAAAGAAGGAGTGAAGACAACAATGTCCTCATTTAAACGAATTGGTTTTATTGTTCTAGATAGTGTTGGTATCGGTGAAGCGCCAGATGCTGCAAATTTCGGTGACGCTGGGTCGCATACACTTGGTCATATATTAGATCGTGTTCCTGGTTTGAAGCTACCTAACCTACAGCAGCTAGGGCTGGCTAATATTGCTCCACTACCACCGCTTGAGCCTGTAGCTTCACCAACAGGGTACTACGGCAAAATGCAGGAAGTATCTGTAGGCAAGGATACGATGACAGGGCACTGGGAGCTAATGGGGTTGAAAATTGAGGTCCCTTTCAATACGTATCCTGACGGTTTTCCCGCAGAATTGATTGAGAAGTTCGAAGCGGCAACTGGACGTAAGGTGATCGGCAATAAACCGGCTTCCGGTACGGAAATTCTAGTTGAATACGGCGAAGAGCAAATGAAAACCGGTGCTTGGATTGTCTATACCTCTGCGGACAGCGTGTTCCAGCTTGCTGCACATGAGGATATCATTCCACTCGAAGAGCTGTACAGCGCTTGTAAAATAGCCCGTGAGCTGACGATGGCTCCAGAATTCTCGGTTGGTCGCGTGATTGCTCGTCCATACGTTGGAGAACCAGGGAATTTCGTTCGGACGCCAAATAGGCATGACTATGCTGTGAAGCCGCCAGAACCAACGGTAATGAATGCGCTGGCTGATCTCGGTAAGGATGTAATCGCGGTTGGTAAGATCAACGATATCTTTACAGGAGAAGGGGTTACGGCTTCTTATCCTACGAAGAGTAATGAACATGGAATCGAAGTCACTATTGAGCAGCTTCGTCAACCGTTTAACGGCTTCCTGTTCACGAACCTAGTGGATTTTGACTCCTTATATGGACACCGTCGTGATCCAGAAGGATACGGCCGTGCACTGGAAGTATTCGATCAGGCACTGCCTGAAATTCTATCAACGCTTGGTGAAGATGATCTGTTGATTATTTCTGCAGACCATGGTAACGATCCGATCCATAGTGGAACTGACCATACCCGTGAATATGTGCCGCTCTTAATCTATAGCCCACGGTTTAAACAACCAGAAAGCTTGGGCATTCGTGAAACCTTCTCTGATGTAGCTGCAACCATTGCTGATAATTTTGGTGCGAAGGCGCCGCAGTATGGGACAAGCTTTTTAGCGAAACTGCAATAAAAAGGTTTGTGGGTTGCTCCACAACATCAATGAAGGAGGAACATCTATGAGCACGTTAACTCAAAAAGAAATTCAAGAAGCAGCCATTTATATAAAAGATAAATGTCCGGTGGCTCCGGAAATTGGATTGATCCTTGGCTCAGGCCTTGGAGTGCTGGCAGACCTTATTACTGATGGAGTAAGCATTCCATATGACGAGATTCCGCACTTCCCTGTGTCTACAGTAGAGGGACATGAGGGCGAACTGTTGATCGGTATGATCGAAGGACGCCGAGTTGTGATGATGAAGGGCCGTTTTCATATGTATGAGGGTTATGGACCGGAGGTAACAGCATTCCCTGTACGGGTTATGAAAGAGCTTGGTATAGCCAGTTTACTAGTAACGAATGCTGCCGGTGGAGTGAACACTGATTTTGCGCCGGGCGATCTAATGCTTCTTACAGATCATCTTAATATGACTGGACGGAACCCGTTAATAGGCCCTAATGATCCTGCTCTTGGTGTGCGCTTCCCAGATATGTCGACCGCTTACAGTCGCCGCCTGATCCAGGTAGCGAAGGAAACAGCAGCTCAGCAGAATTTCGAGTTCAAAGAAGGCGTATATGCAGGTCTGCTGGGACCTTGCTACGAAACGCCTGCTGAAATCGTAATGCTTCGTACGCTAGGTGCCGATGCTGTGGGCATGTCTACTGTTTCGGAGACCATTGTTGCTCGTCACGCAGGCATCGAGGTATTAGGCATTTCCTGTATTACTAACATGGCTGCAGGAATCCTGGATCAACCTCTTAATCATGAAGAGGTGATGGAAACTGCAGAACGTGTGCGTGAGCGTTTCTTGAAACTGGTCTTAGGCTTTATTCCGAAAATGTAATTTCGGGTACTGCATTTTTGAATTACTGGGAGGTCATATCTATGACACAAGTGATTAAATTTAAGCCACTGACGCATGAACAGATAGTTAATTTAACTAAACCAAAATATACCGGATTTGCTCGCGCAAATGTCCGTGAAATGCAGGTGTAAAAATGAGAGCTGTCGACATTATTCAGAAAAAAAGAGACGGTGGAGAGCTGAGTCGTGAGGAAATATCCTTTCTAATTCAAGGCTATAGTAAAGGTGAAGTTCCTGATTATCAACTTTCTGCTTGGGCCATGGCAGTTTATTTTCAAGGCATGAACGCAAGGGAGACCGGCGATCTAACGATGGAAATGGCGATGTCCGGTGACCAAGTAGATCTTAGCCCAATCGCTGGGATTAAGGTTGATAAACACTCAACAGGCGGTGTTGGCGATAAAACAACTGTTGTACTTGCACCATTGGTAGCATCTGCAGGAGTACCAGTAGCGAAGATGTCCGGCCGCGGTCTTGGGCATACTGGCGGCACACTCGATAAGCTGGAATCGATCTCTGGCTTCTCTGTCGAGATGGATCGCGAACGTTTCTTTGATCAAGTAGGGGAGATTGGAGCTGCCGTGATCGGCCAGTCGGGCAATATTACACCTGCTGACAAAAAGCTGTATGCCCTTCGGGATGTAACGGCAACTGTTGAATCCATTCCTCTCATTGCAAGCTCAGTGATGAGCAAGAAGATTGCAGCAGGTGCAGACGCCATTGTGCTGGATGTCAAAACCGGCAGTGGTGCTTTTATGAAGACGCTTGATGATTCTATTGCGCTTGCTCAAGCCATGGTTGACATCGGCACACATCTGGGTCGCAATACAGTCGCTATCATCAGTGACATGGATCAGCCACTCGGATATGGAATTGGCAATGCGCTCGAAATCAAGGAAGGAATCGAGACCTTAAAGGGTCACGGTCCGAAGGATCTGCAGGAGGTCTGTCTTATTCTGGGCAGCCAGATGCTTGTTCTTGGTGGCAAAGCCAAGGATGAAGCAGAGGCCCGCTCGATTCTTATGACACATATTGAAGATGGCACTGCGCTGGAGAAGTTCAAACAGATCGTGAGTGCGCAAGGCGGAGACGTGTCACAAATCGATGATCCGGAGAAACTCCCTGCTGCTAAACGATTCATTGAAGTGAAAGCGAAAACTAAGGGGTTCATCGAGGGTATTCAAGCAGAAGAAATCGGCATAGCTGCTATGCTGCTTGGTGCAGGACGTGAAACTAAGGAATCTGTGATAGATTTGGCTGTGGGGATTCAACTCTCTAAAAAGGTTGGAGATGCTGTAGAGATCGGCGATACTCTTGCAGTATTGCATATCAATGAAGCCAGTGACAAGAAAGTAGAGGAAGCTGAGGGCAAGGTGTTAGAAGCTTACCGTATCACTTCTGAATCGGTTCCACCGCTACCACTGGTATTTGCGCTTGTTACGAAGGATGGGGTAACACGGTACTAGCCAAGGAAATGTAATATTGTCATGACAAAGATCTGAAATAGACCGTACGACAGCGAGCCTCCCGTAATAGGAGGCTCGCTGTTTTGCGTTTTTGGCGGAGCATCTACAAATGTTTATCGATAAGATTGAAAATCTGAGAAGCCCCGTTGCCTGCATTACATATTACCACTACAGTCTCACCACTGGCTGGATAGATAGCCGATCGGAAGGAAACCCCAGGATCGTAGCCCACAATGTGGAATTTGAACACTTTTCCTTCTCGGAGAGTGATCCATACACCATAACCATAATATCCTTCGCCATCCACATGCATGTGTGGAGTAAGTAGCAATGAAGTGAGTACTGGATTCAAAAGCACATGATTCATTAGCCCGTTCCAGAATAGCTGCATGTCGGGAGCGGTTACGAAAGCTCCACCGTCAGCGCCTCCGTTTACTGGGATTGAATAGATGTTGGTTCTCCAGCTACCGTTCTCTTCCTTTATGTATCCTAGTGCACAGTTAGTAGGTAAGGCATCTAACGTAAAATAACCGGATTGCTCCATTCCGCAAGGCTTAAAGATGTAAAGCTCCACATAATCGGTAAAGGACATTCCAGTCAATTCCTCCACAAATAGAGAAATCGTTCTGTTTTGCTTCTGTCTCAATATAAGTTTCAAGTGGGTTCATTCGTATATTCACTCCTCTGGGAAGACAATATAGGTCTTAGATAGCATTCGTGAAAGCCTACGATTTACCTTTAAAAGTCTTAAAATGAGGACTGAAAAAATGGGAATACTTTAAATTTGAAATATTATTTAATCTCCCCTATAATAAAAATGCTCTGCAACTGCTGCTGGGCTTTTTTTTATTGATGACATCCTTACTTCTTGAGATAAATAATTGTGGTTATTTCCTTAAAAATGGAATAATTTCCACCCTTTCTGACGAAACTGGAACACAGTACCTGTGATATGAAGGTTAACGTTCAGGAGGGGAACCATTGTGAGAAAAATGCGTTTTGCTGTGCTTGTGCTCTGTATCGCTGTGTCGGTTCTAGGACCTATGTCAGGCGCTTATGCAGAAGAAAAAACCAAGAACTCTGGCAGTAATGCTGCCGCTGTAGACCTCGCACCGGGAGCGCGTTCTGCGATTTTGATGGACGCTGGTACCGGCACTGTTATTTATGAGAAGAACAGCCATGATAAGCTGCCTCCCGCAAGTATTACAAAGATTATGACGATGTTACTAACGGTGGAAGCGCTGGATGAAGGAAGGCTCCAACTGACTGATAAGGTGCGAACAAGTGAATATGCGGCTTCTATGGGCGGATCGCAGATTTTTCTGGAGCCTGGTGAAGAAATGTCGGTAGACGATATGCTCAAAGGTATCGCTATGGCTTCTGGTAATGATGCTTCTGTGGCGATGGCGGAGAAAATAGCTGGTTCAGAGAGTGCTTTTGTCGATCTGATGAATAAACGTGCAGAGGAGCTGGGTCTAAAAGATACCCATTTTGCCAACTGCAACGGTCTTCCAGCCGCTAATCACTATTCCTCAGCTTACGATATTGCGGTCATCAGTCGTGAGCTTTTGAAGCATGATCAAATTATCAAATATACTGGTTCCTATCAGGATTACCTCCGTAAGGATTCAACCAAGCCGTTCTGGTTGGTGAATACGAACAAGCTGGTTCGTTTCTACACTGGTGCTGATGGTTTGAAGACAGGTTATACTGCTGAGGCAAAATTCTGTCTGTCCGCTACAGCAGCAAGAGATGGCCTACGTGCAGTCGCTGTAGTGCTAGGTGAGCCGAACACAAAGACACGCAACAGTGAAGTGTCAGGCATGTTCGATTACTTGTTCTCGCAATATAAAGTACACACGATCCACAAAGAAGGGGATGCCATCGGCACCCTAAAGATTGAAAAGGGCGTCAAATCCGAGCTACCGATAACGGCGAAAGAGACGTATAGTGTTCTTTTGAAAAAAGGTGTGACTCAAGAAGGCATTCGCCACGAACTAGTATTGCCGGAAAGCGTGAAGGCTCCAGTGGCTGAAGGTCAATCTGTGGGCAAGCTGGTGGTCTACCAAGGAACCCAGGTCATTAAGGAATATGAATTAAAAGCAGGGGAAGCTGTGCCGAAAGCAGGCTGGTGGAAGCTCTTTAAGCGCACAACAGGCTCGATGTTCGGCGTAGATTAAAAACAGTTTTTTTGTAGATTAACCCCATGTACTCTGTAGATTCATAGGGGTTTTCTTCTAGTTTTGTCGTGAGGCAGGATTCCTGATTTGCCGCGTAGAAAACCTTGTCCTTGAAGGGAATAGGTACTGTCTTTCAAGGTCAGTTTTTCAAAGCAACGAAGAGGAGAGTGGCAAGCATGAATTCTCATGTGGAGATGGAGCATCACAGGGGTGTGTTGATTGTCCGTTTATCAGGGGAGCTGGATCATCACGCAGCCGATTTTGTAAGAATGGATATGGATGAAGCGATTATGCGTGGTCAGGTGTCGCATTTGGTTCTTAGTCTTAAGCATCTACAGTTTATGGACAGTTCGGGCCTAGGCGTGATTCTGGGAAGGTATAAACTGATTCATAGTAAAGGTGGAAAAATGGTTGTGTGTGATGCAACGGCACCTGTGAAGCGGCTGCTGGAAATGTCAGGCCTGTTCAAAATCATGCCCCTATATGACGACGAGAGTACTGCACTCTCGGATTTGGAGGTTGCGTTATGACAAATAGTAAGGCTGGTAACTTCATGAACGTGCAGTTCGCTGCACGCTCGGAGAACGAATCGTTCGCGCGTGTAGTCGTAGCGGCGTTCGTTTCCCGGCTTGATCCTACGATGGACGAGCTGAATGATCTGAAGACAGTCGTGTCGGAAGCGGTCACCAACTGTATTATTCATGGGTATGATAGTGATCCGGAAGGTATTGTGACCATTTCGGCATCGCTGGACAACGAAACGGTACATTTAACCATTGAGGATCAAGGACGGGGCATTGAGGATTTGGAGCTGGCGCAACAGCCGCTGTATACCTCTAAGCCAGAGCTGGAGCGGTCGGGCATGGGCTTTACTATTATGGAGAATTTCATGGATGAATTTGAAGTCACTAGTGAACCGGGACACGGTACTTCTATCTCAATGAAGAAAACCATCGTCTCGAAAAAAGCTTTATACAATTAGGGGTTGGAGCCATGGATGCAGAGTCAAAAAAAGCTCCGCCGACCTATTTGGACGATGCGGAGGTCAAACGTCTTATCGCGCTCAGTCAGGCCGGAGATAGTCTTGCCCGCGACACGCTTGTAAGCTGTAATATCCGACTGGTCTGGTCGGTAGTGCAGCGGTTTATGAACCGCGGGTATGAGCCTGACGATTTGTTCCAGATCGGTTGCATTGGACTCCTGAAGTCCGTTGATAAATTTGACCTCAGCTATGAGGTCAAATTCTCCACTTATGCGGTGCCGATGATTATCGGTGAGATTCAGCGTTTCCTTCGTGACGATGGCACCTTGAAGGTCAGTCGTTCCCTTAAGGAAATGGCTAATAAAGTTCGTAAGATGAAGGACGAAATGTCTAAAACGCTTGATCGTCTGCCTACGATTGGTGAAGTTGCGGAAGCGCTAGGGGTTACACCCGAAGAAGTGGTATTCGCTCAAGAAGCCAATAAGCCACCGACCTCTATCCATGAGACGGTGTTTGAGAATGATGGAGATCCGATCACGCTGATTGATCAAATCGCTGACGAATCACAGGAGCGTTGGTTCGATAAGCTGGCATTAAATGAAGCTATCGGAGGCCTCAGTGAACGTGAACGTCTGATTGTCTATCTTCGCTACTATCGTGATCAAACGCAGTCGGAGGTCGCCAGCCGTCTAGGGATCTCTCAAGTGCAGGTATCCCGGCTGGAGAAGAAAATATTGCAGAATATCCGTGAGCAGATTGCTCAGTAGGATAAAGTTATTCATGTAATGACGCTTGTAAAATAACGAATTAGAACAAAAAGCCGCCCCGAAAAGGGGGGGCTTTTTATGTGGAGGTGATCTCAATATGCATTCACTCGGTGACGAGAATGTGATTACATGGTCTATGGATATGGAAGAAAATCTGCTGACGATGTCGAGAATTTTAGAGGAATGGGCTGGTTGCACAAGTAAGACTAAACCGCACAGCCCTAGTTTTTTACGGGAACTTGTGAATGTAGTGGATCGTGATCGATATGATGCCTACATGGAAAGATTAAATGCTGGTCATATCAGTAATCTTGAGTATCGGATGCAATTACCTACTGCAGGACTGAAGTGGGTTCAAAATATCGGCACGCCTATCCTAAATAAGGAGAACAAGGTCTGCCGAATAGATGGAATTATGCTGGACATTACTGAACAAAAAACGGCACAAATTCAATTAGAAAGCACATTTTCTTTGTATCAACAGATGTTCTCTAATCTAGATGTGGCGGTTTGGTCTTACGATTACGTATCTAAGAAAGTGTTATTTATATCGGATGCCATTTTCAATATCACCGGTTATTCCGTTGAGCAGGCGAAAGAGGATGATTTTTGGCTTCGTATTGCTTATAAGGAAGAAAATCCCTTGATTCAAGAGATCATATCATCAGTTGGTCAAGGGATTCCACAACTTAGTGAATATCGAATTATCCACGCAAGTGGTGAGCCTCGATGGCTACAGGTCAGAATCATACCCAGTCTAGATGAATCCCAAGCGGTAGTTCGGCTTGATGGGATCTTGGCAGATATTACTGAAAGAAAGTTAATGAAGGAGGCTTTACTCAAAAGTGAACAACGCTATAAATCCTTATTTGACTATAACTCAGACGTCGTATGTGAGGTGAATCTGCAAGGTAATATTTTGGCAATCAATTCTGCGGCACAGCAAATTACTGGAGAAGCTTTAAGTATGGTCGGAGAGAACTTGTCCATCACGAATCTATTTGGAGTAGAAAATATAACGAGGATGTCGGATTATTTCGGAAGAACAGTACGGGGATCTGCTCAGCATTATGTTGTGGCCTCTTCGCGTAAGGATGGATCAGTGAGCCACTGGACTATGAAAAACATCCCAATTTATGTGAATAGTCGTATTGTGGGTGCTTTTGTTGTCGCTAAAGATATAACATCAACAGTAGAAGTAGAACAAAAGCTGGCACAGCGAGAAGCAGAGTACAGACTAATTATTAATAACATGAAGGATATGATGGGGGTTCTGGATCAGAAAGGAAATTTCATTGTAGCCTCCCCCTCCTGTGAGACCCTAATGGGTATTCCTGTAGGTTTAATCAAGGACACTACCATCTTAGAGTATATCGATCCAGATGAGCAAGAAAGCTTGCGTGAACAAATAACAAATATTTTTCGGACAAAAGCAAGTAAGATGTTTTACAATCGTTTTATTCACACAAAAGGTTATATATTAAATTTAGAATGTCTTGCTACTCCCGTTCTAGGTGAGGATGGAGAAGTAATAAGTATCGTAATTGTAGCAAGAGACATTACCAAGAGAGTCCAAATGGAACAAGAATTAAGGGAAAGCGAGGAATTCAATCAGCAGCTGATCAAGATGTCGCCTGAAGCGGTCGTTCTGCATAGCGATTATAAGTTTGTTTATGTAAATTTCTCTTGTCTTGGATTATTTGGAGTTAGCGATGAGAGTCAATTGATCGGTAAAAATATTTTCAATTGGGCGCATCCGGAGTATCTGCTGCTGGCGAAAGAACGCATGCGTGAGATCTATAAAGAACCCTATAAGATCTTAGTTCCTATTGAACAAAAGGTCGTACGTTCAGATGGGACGATTATCGATGTAGAAGTAACAGCTAGCTCCATTTTGTACAAAGGAAAAGTCGCATGTATCTCTATATTTAGGGATATTAGTGATCGAAAAAAAGCAGATGAGGATAGACAACATACAGAGCAGATTATTCGAGAGAGTGAGGAACGGTATTTTCGCCTGCAAACGAGTCTCGATCAGTTCTCCCAAGATCTTTTTGGTGTGATGAAGATTAGTCATATGGAACAGCGGTTACTTAGAGAAGTCAGAGAAACTCTGCAGATAACAAATATGAAATTTATCGCAGTTGAATCTAACCATGATAAATTATGTGAAATTATCGAGACGGAGCAAGGGTATTCACTCAAGATCGGGGAGTCCAGAGGAAAAAGCTACTTGCTGTCGATTAACGAGAAGACGCTTTTACTAGAAATCGGCTCTATTCGAGTGTGGCTGGAGACGATTACCCGGTATGTCAGTGTTCTCTTTGATCACTTTTTGCTTATCGAAGATTTAACGAAGGATCTTGAGCTAGCGGCTTCTATGCAGGTGGCGCCTACATGGCTTCTCCGATTTATGTTTAATTTATCCGAGAATGAGCGAAAAAGACTTGCTCAGGACTTACACGACTCAGCGCTTCAAGAACAGATTATCTGGTATCGTAAGCTGGATTTTCTCTTAGGTGAAAGGTCCATTAATGGGGAACTTAGAGAACAACTAGAACAGATCTCAGAAGGTTTACTTGATGTTATTTATCAACTGCGGATTATTTGTAACGAGCTCCGACCTCCTGCATTAATCAATGAAGGTCTTATCTCCTCGCTGGAGACGTTGTTTGAATTTACGCAGCTACGTACCAACTATCAGATTTATTTCGAGTCTGAAGGATTCACGCATAAGTTAGATGATGAAGTGCTTATAGGTCTGTACCGTATTGTGCAAGAGCTTTTAGCTAATGCAGCAAAGCACTCTTTTGCGACAGAAGTCCACATCACCTTAGCTAGTGAAGACAATCATATTCATTTGGATTATAAAGATAACGGAATCGGAATGAATTTATTTGGTGAGGATTCACTTACAAGTATGGGGATTTATGGGATGAAGGAAAGGGTTCGAAGTATGGATGGGTCAATAGTATTCCGATCGCCAGATAAAAAGGGATTAGCGGTCAATATATCTATACCTGCAGATTAATCATGCGGCATAACAATTGGATAGAGGGGTAGTCATAGGCATGATTCAAATATTGTTAGTGGATGATCATCCATCTGTTATGGAAGGGACTAAAATGATATTAGAGCAAGAGGGAGACATGAAGGTTACTCTAGCTAATTCAGCGAATGAAGTGCTTGAAATGGTGAGTAGTCATTCCTTTGACGTAATGTTATTTGATCTTCATATCGTGGATGTGAATGGGATTGATTTGGCGAAGCAAGTATTAACAATGAACGCGGATGCGATTATCTTAATCTACACCGGATATGAATTTACTAACAAATTTAACCTGATGATAGAATCGGGGATCTTTGGGTTTATCTCAAAAACAACCAATAGAGAGCAGTTGATTACAGCGGTACGCTGTGCATTAAGAGGGGAAGTCATTCTGCCGCGGACCTTAGTCAAGCAGTTAAGAAAAGTACCGCCTAAAGGATTAGAAATCAATGATGAACAAGCAGCCTCCATGATTAGTAAAAGGGAACATGAAATGCTGACGGAAATTGCCAAAGGAAAAAGTAATAAGGAAATAGCGGAGATTGTGCTTATGAGTCAGCGGTCTCTAGAATATAGTTTAACGAATTTGTTCCAAAAGCTAAATGTGAAATCTAGAATTGAAGCGGCTATAAAAGCTAAACGTCTCGGAATATTAAAGGAATCAGATTTTACTAATTCATTGTGAAAATACATAACAACCCTATAGATTGAAATCCCGATCACTGGATGGTGAGGCGGGATTTTTGTTTTGCGCTTCTTTGCGGGGTTACGCAATAATTTTGCGCGGTCACGCCGTTTTTTTTCGGTTACCATATTCTGCTTACAGTTTATGATGAAATAGTTCCTAAGAATTACTAAAAATTGACTAACGTAATGAGGTGCAGAAGGATGAAATGGTTTTATAATTTGAGGACAGCAGTGAAGCTAATCTCAGCATTTGTGTTGGTATCAGTCATTTTATGCTTTGTAGGATTCTATGGAATAAGCAATTTGAGTAAGATGGACGAGTCTATCGAGGATATGTATAATAATCGCTTAACACCGATTGCCTATCTCGGTGAAGCGAATGAACTTTTTTTAACGAATAGAATAAACATCCGGGATATAAATACGATGGCCAAAACCGAGGTGAAGAAAAAAGAATATCGAGATAAAATACATAAAAACGTTCAGAGCATTGAAGACATCATGAGTAAATATAATAAGACAAAATTGAGAGAAGAAGAATTAGAGAAGATGAAGGATTATCCAGAAATCTGGAAACGGTATACCACTAGCGTGGATCATGCGATTGAATTGGATAAGAAAATCATCAGTAATGAAGAATATACGAATTATTTGCTAACAGGAGATTTACAGCTGGCTACTACGGAGATGACAGATTTTCTGCAAGGTCTAATTAACATCAACATGAAGCAGGCACAGGGATCCAGTGATTATGCCAATGAATTATATCAATCCTCTCGGTTGATTACTTTTAGCATTACTATTATTGCACTTTTGATCAGTGTGGGTTTTGGTTATCTAATCTCGCAAATTATCGCACGGCCTTTAAATCAAGTGATGCGCCTGTTAGGTAAAGTAGCTAATGGAGACTTAAGCGAAACTTCAAATCTGAATTCCAAGGATGAGATCGGAAAACTCGCGAATTCTGTGAACGAAATGGTTCTGAACTTAAGACATACTGTGGGAGGTATTTTATCCTCTGCGGAAAGTGTCTCGGCAGCCGCGCAGCAGATATCAGCTAGTACAGAGGAAGTGGCAAGCGGCAGTATGAGTCAAGCTACTGCAGCACAAACGATGAATGAGTTGTTCCGAGAATTGTCTGAAGCGATTAATTCCGTAGCTCAGAGTGCAGAGCAAGCCTCAGAGCTGTCAGATCATACGATGCGTATTGCTCAGGATGGAGGTGCGGTGGTTACTGACTCCATTCAAGGGATGACGTTACTTAACAACCAAATGTCTAGACTAGAAGAAGGCTCAGATAAAATTGGCGAGATCATTGCGGTCATTGATGATATTGCAAAACAGACCAATCTGCTGGCTCTTAACGCAGCTATAGAAGCCGCTCGTGCCGGTGAACAGGGTCGAGGTTTTGCCGTTGTAGCGAATGAAGTAAGAAAGCTAGCCGAGCGTAGCAGTGAGGCTACTAAGCAAGTCACGGACATTATTAAAGAAATGCAGAAGAATACGCAGCATAGCGTGAAGGCTGTAGTCGAAGGCGTATCTTTTTCACAAAAAAATGGGGAAGCCTTTGATCATATTCTCTCTATGGTGAATGATACCGCGCATAAAGTAACAGAAATCGCTGCTGCCAGTGAAGAACAAGCCGCACAGTCATCAGAGGTGATGTACTCGATCGAGAGTATATCGGCAGCAACGGAAGAAATGGCGGCAAGCAGTAGTGAAACGGCAACGACGGCAAATGCATTAGCACAGCTTGCGGAGGAACTAAATGCACTCGTATCTATTTTTAAAGTTAAATAAACAGTGTCATGGGGATCATCATTGATAGGAGAGGAGAAGTAGTGCAAAAGTTAAAGGTGCTCGTTGTAGCTACTTCAGTAATGATGCGTAAACAGATCTCGAACCTTATTGTGGAGGATTCAATTATCGAGGTCATTGGAGCAGCTCGAAATGCATCCGAAGCGGTTAGCATGGTTCAAGAACTCAGGCCCGATGTCGTGACGATAGATATAGAAGTACCGGAATTGAATAGTTTAGTAGCAATCTCTAGCATTATGTCACTGCGTCCCACCCCTATCCTTATCTTAAGCTCAGAGACGAAGGATGGAATATCAGCAACAATCACAGGTCTACAGAACGGAGCCGTGGATTTTATTCCTAAGCCAACTCAGTGCTATGGAACTGATCTATCCCAAATAAAAGACGAGTTAATATTCAAAATTAAACAAGCTGCCCAAATTCCATTGAGAACCCTCATTCTTAACAATATAACTGTCTCCAAAGTAATTGCAGGACAACAGGCAGAAGATAATTTTAAGATCGGATATTTGGAGAAATTGGATCAAATTGTGGCCATAGGATGTGGAGTAGGTGGCCCGAAGGCGCTAGAAATTGCAATTAGCTCGCTCCCGGCGGACTTCCCATACCCTTTGTTGATCGTTCAGCATATGCCGTCCAAGTACACGAAAGCATTAGCAGAACGATTGAATCGATTCTCAAGTGTACGGGTGGTGGAGGCGAAGGATGATCAGTTGGTGCTCGGCGGAACGGCATATATCGCACCTGGTAATTGTCATATGACCGTAGTTCAGCAAGGGCATGAATGTAGAATTAAACTACACAGGAAAGCACCAGTGAACGGATACCGTCCATCAATTGATGTATTGTTCGATTCTATCTCTGGATTAAAAAGCATGAAGCAGCATCTGATACTGATGACCGGAATAGGTAACGATGGAGCGAGAGGCATGCTGAGTGCCAAACAAGCTGGCGCCCAATCTACCCTTGTAGAATCGCAAGAGACTTCTATTGTAAATGAAATGCCGGAAGCGGCTGTTGAGCTCGGGTGCGTGGATTATGAAGTTCCTTCGTTTTTGTTAGCCTCGAAGATTATGGAGGTTACGGGGTTGTTGGACGAACAAATTTGATGAATTAATCATTACCATAGGCGTTGGTAGGAGGAAAATCCACCAACGCTTTTTTATGTAAGCTTAGCTTAGGGTTTCATCCCAAGTGGGGATGAATTTCCTATAGATCTATTCCATGTTGACACTTTCAAATGATAACGATTATCATTTGAGTTGTGAATGGCTTTATTTGTATTGGCGAAGAAGGAGAGGCTTTCAATGGCTTTAAAAATATTGAATTTGGAGATTCATGATCTTTTTGAACAATTTACAGAGCGGATAGAAGGGCATGTTGAGCATAATCAGTGGGAACAACGTCTAACCATACCCTCGCATATCGGTCAGGGAAGCATTACACGTACGCAGATTCGTCCAGGTATGGAGATCATGTATACGGATATAACATACGAACAAGATATGAAGCTCTATATTCAGGAAGCTTGTCCGTTGTTCGAACTAAGCTATAACGTGAGTGGAGAAATCTATTGCGAATGGAACGGCAAGAAAAGTTACACGGAGAAACAAACAGGCAATGTTCTTTTTTTAGAGGATGTTCAGGTGTATGAAGAGAAAAAAGCTGGTGTCCCCAATCAATTGTTAGAAATACGGCTAGCTCCTAGCGAACTGCTGTATTATGCGGGAGATCTAGCGGAGAAAAAACAGATGGAGAGCTGGCTTAAACATCATCGTGGAAATATTAATCGTTATCCTGACACAGCGGCGATTCGAAAATGTGTCTCTGAAATGATCCATTGTACTTATCATGGAACATTGAGACGATTATATATGGAGAGCAAAGCGCTGGAATTTATCGCTTTATTTGGGGAGTCGACCTATCTATTTTCAGACATCGAACATTTAGTGTAGGTCTGGCGACTGTGCTTGTCCTTTATCTAGGTATGTTCTCCTTCTTTTTTGTTTTAAGCTACTATATGCAATTTGGCTTGCACTATAATGTTCAAGATACGAGTTTGGTTTTTTTGGCTATAGGTATAGGCTTTTTTCTGACTTCCCTGATATCGTCTCGAATGGTCAGAAGATGGAGTATGAATGTACTTAAAATAGGTGCACTGATGATGGGATGCTGTAGTCTACTGCTTATATGGGAGCTAAATGTGGATGCGACGCATCTGCTGGGCGCACGAAATATTTTAATATTATTGATATATGGCTTCGGTCTCGGCATGGCTACTACACCATTAGTCAACGTCACGCTCAGTTCAGTACCAGCAAGGATTACGGGCACAGGATCAGGTCTGATCACTACATTTATGTATTTAGCAAACTCGTTAGGGGTGGCTCTAATCGGTATTTTGTTCTCCACTTCGTTGAAACATTCTCTTTTGGAAGCAGATTTATCGGATTATGTAAGGGCGTTTTCCAATTCCTTAGCAGCTATCGGTGGGCTTGCCTTTATTGGTTTCGTTTGTCTTTGTTTCTTGCGGGAGCGGAAATGATAAGGTGAATTGAACAGTCTGATGGTATAGTAGAATATCATAAACGTTTCTATAGAAAGGAATGATTTACTATGACAATTAGATTCTATAAAGTTAATGATAAGTATGGTTGTTTTTCAAATTTCTCAAAGCACGGATTTGAGTTGGATGGGAAATATTGGCCCACAAGCGAGCACTACTTTCAAGCTCAGAAGTTTGTAGGTAGTATCTATGAAGAAGAGATACGAGTAGTAGAATCACCTATGGATGCAGCGAACATGGGTCGTGATCGGGATAAACCATTAAGATCAGACTGGGAAGAGGTAAAGGATGAAGTAATGAAAAAAGCTGTCCTCCAAAAGTTTCAGACCCATCCAGATATTCGGGAGATTCTAATCTCTACATCACCTGAGGAAATCATTGAAGAAACAACGGGGGATTATTATTGGGGATGTGGTACAAAAGGTACCGGAAAAAACGTACTTGGGAAAATATTGATGGAAGTCCGTTCGACTCTTGAATCAGGTGAATAATAAAATAACCACCTAAACACATGCGATCATACATCCATGTGTTTTTTTGCTCTGTGAGTAATCTAACAACCGTTCTCTTCACATAGTTTTATAGTATATACAGGAATAGTTTAATTCCATTTAATGTTAATCGCAAGCGATGAAGGGGACGGTGCGAGCATGCCTATTCTAGAGGTAGAGAATCTCTCAAAAGAATATAAAGGCAAGGGCAAAACAAATGTATTTCAGGCGTTAAACGGGATAAGCCTGAGTGTGGACAGCGGGGAGTTTGTGGCGATTATGGGGCCTTCAGGGAGTGGTAAAACGACACTGCTGAATATCCTTAGCGGGATCGACACGGAATATAGGGGGGGAGTCCGGATTGCAGAGATTAGTATAAGCGAGATGTCTAAGAACGAGCTTGCACTGTTTCGCAGGCAGCGAATAGGGTTCGTTTTTCAAGATTATAATCTGCTGGATAGCCTGACCCTACGGGAAAATATAATGGTGCCCATGGTTCTGGATGACCAAGAGGTAGACGATATCAATACCAAGACAGATGAGGCGTTATTACTCTTTGATCTGGGTGAGGTGATGGACAAGTATCCGTATATGGTTTCAGGAGGACAGCAACAACGAGCGGCGATTAGCAGAGCGATTATTAATGATCCGGAGGTGATCTTTGCGGATGAGCCAACGGGGAATTTGGATTCCAAATCCTCAAGTATAGTGATGAAGACCTTTGCCAAACTGAATGCTCTGAAAGGAGCAACAATTGTGATGGTCACACATGATCCTTTTGCGGCCAGCTATTGTAATCGCGTACTTTTTATCAAGGATGGGAAGGCTCTATTAGAGATTACTAGGGATAATAATGAACGGAGAGCATTTTTTGATAGGATTCTGGAGAGTCTGGCCTTCATTGGAGGGAGAGAAGATGACCTTTAGGAGAATGGCTATTCAGATTTTCAAGGCGAATCTTAGAAGGTATTTGTTATTTTTCCTATGCAGCAGCTTTACGATTATGGTCTTTTTCGCCTTTTACTCCCTGTACACGAACCCTGATTTTAATGACCCCTATCAAGTAAATGGAATGGTGTCTGGTAATTTATATGCTCCTTTCTTAGTTATGAGAGTGTTTGCTGTTCTATTTATTGTATATGCGCAAATGGCCTTTTTGAAATTTAGAAAAAGCGACTTTGGGCTGTTAATGGTTCTAGGAATGACGAGTCACAATATCCGTAAAATCATTTTATTAGAAAATAGCTTGATTGCATTAGCTTCGATTCTCACGGGTTTAGGTGCAGGGACGGTTTTCTCCGGTCTTTTCTTCATCATCATCTCGTTGTTTGTTAATATAGGGGATAGTTCTTTTTCACTTACGTTGGATAGTTATCTGTATACCATTAAATTTTTCGGGATTATTTACATAGCTGTGATTGGAATCCATTTATTATTAACGCTGAGATACAGCATTGTACGCCTTCTAAAAGAATCCAGAACCGCAGAACGTAGCCTTCTTCATGGTAAAATCACAGGGATCATCGGAGTCGTATTACTGGGGATCTCCGTTTATGATATGATTACAAATTACAGTCCAGATGATGCCCGTATGATGTTGATCAATCTGGGAGTAAGTATGGTGGGTGTCTATTTGCTGCTGTCCGGTCTTGGTGACTGGATGAAACTCATCTTTTCGCGATCTACGAAAGCTTATCATAAGCATTTAATGTTTAGCTCCGATTTGAACTATACGCTTGGGCGCTCCAAAATAGTGCTTTCTCTCATCACGTTCCTCGTCTTCATTACGGTTTTTCTAAGTGGCATTATCTTTTATATTACCTGGGATGCTGAGAATATTCCTGTAAAAAACAACCCTTATGATATTGCCTATGCAGAAGTATTCGGGAAAAATAGCCTTCCATCTGAGACACTCAGCGAGATCACGGATCATGGTGCTACACCGCTGATTTCACACCAAAAGCTTGAATATATTGACTTATTCTATTTCAAAGTATTTTTGGACCAGAATATCAACTCATTAATTGGGAGTGATTATCATGTGGAGAAAGATCACTTTCTTAATCTTGCCTTAGTTGCTCGAGGAGAAGAAAGGAAGAATCAAAGACCGGAGATGCCCACCTTCGAAATGAAGCTTTCTTCCGGGGCTCATACGCTGTACTCACAAGGTCAAGTATTTAAAATGGTATTTAATCCTGTACCGAATCTCATGAATGGTCTTCATGTCATATTGAACGAAGATGATTATACAGCACTAAAAGCGGAGAATATGGATGCAATCGGGCAGCTTCAGCTCTTGAATTTCAAGGATTGGAAAAAGACAGCAGATATAGATGCTAAGCTAAATACGGCTTTAGCCAAATATAATAAGGACAATACGAAGTCTTGGTATGATAATGATCGGCACGAGGCCCTCGTATTCTCCACGAAATCTAGAATTAGTGAGTATTTACAGTTGCAGGAGTCCGGTCGATTCGGAATCTTCGTCATTACATTTGTTGGTCTAATATTTTTTGCTGCTTCTGGTGTAGTACTTCATTTCAGCATCCAGACCGATTTAGAGCGTGAGAAGATCAAATTCAGGAAGCTAAATAAGATTGGAATTACTTCTAAGGACGTAGCTCGCATTATAGGCGGCCCTTTAAAAGTGTTGTTTTTTCTCCCTTATGTGTTAGGGATTGCGCTAGCCACTGTGTATGTTGTTAGTTCTTCAAGGTTTGAGATGTCTGCAGCTCTGGAGCCGATGTGGTTTTGTTTGTTGGTAGGCGGAGCGTATCTTTTATTACAAGTCCTCTTTTATCGTATATACACCAAAATATACACTCACAATATGCTGACTCATATCGAACTGCTTGATGTTCCCACAACGAATAATATAAGATGTGAATTTAATTCCAATTATGATAATATTAACAAATAAAACGTAGGGGGAGTCCGATTGAAGAAGATTTTATCCAGAATTACAGTGGCATTGATGATCTTGACCCTAGTTGCTATTGTCACATGCTTTTATATTGGTGAATTCACCTATGCGTATTTATTGATTTTGGTTCTGTTTTTCGTCTTTGCGGGTATGGGGCAGCTCTACAAGCTTAAGAATGATGAGTATATGTACAAAAAATTAAATAATACGAGTGACTATGATCAGTATACTAGATGACACAGAGGGAACATGAGCTTAACTTCTTGTTCATAACAAAACACCCCACTTTAGGCGATGCCTAATAAGTGGGGTGTTTCTTTAGGTGTCTATTCTTATTTCTTACCGTTACGCTCAAGAATCATATCTACGAACAAATCGATTTGCGCGGTAATGGCAATAGGATCATAGCGGTAGAAAGTATCAAAATCGTTGTAGAACAGATGGTCGTTCTTCGCAGCAGCAAGTCCGTTCCAAACGGGTGATTCCTTCAGCTCCTTCAGCTTATCCCCTTTTTTATCAGGGTCATAAGTAGTTAGGAACATGTAGTCAGCTGCATATTCTGGTAATAGTTCCATGGACAGCTGCAATGTTTGGTTATCGTTGCTGTTCTTAGTAGGCATTTTCAGCTTAAGTGCATTATAAAGGGCTTGTCCACCACGGCCCGCATTGTTGCCGAAGGTCCAAAGCTCACCTTTGTCAGTCAGCTCATAAATTCCGAATGTATCATTTTCATTCACGACACCTTTAAGCTTTTCGCGGCCTTCAGCAGCCTTTTTCTCAAAGTCAGCAATGAATTGTTCAGCTTTATCTGGTGCTCCTACAATATCTCCGAACAATTTTACGGTTTCGTAGATGTTCGTAGCAGTTCCGTATGGGATATGAATGGTTGGTGCAATTTTGGATAAAGCATCATAGTTGTCATCGTACATAACTACAATTAGATCTGGTGCAAGTTCTAGTGCTTTTTCAGCGTTGACTGGAGCACCAACATCTTGTGTGTTTTTGAGCAAATCTTTTAAGAAAGGGTTGTCAAAAGTACTAGGTTCAACACCTATAACGTTAGCTCCAACGGAAAGCAATTCTCCGCCATAATAATCAGTAACGATACGCTGAGGTTTAACTGGGATCTGCACAGTGCCTTTAGTAGTTTCATAGCTGCGCATTTCAGCACTGGAAGCATCAGGAGCAGCCGTTGGTTCTGCACTCAGGGCGGTTGTTGCTTCGGTTGTAGCTGATGGTGTATTAGATGAAGCATTGTTGTTTCCCCCGCAAGCTGTCACAAATACAGACAATAACATTATGAGTGCCAAGATGGGGAAAAGGGTCTTTCTTTTTAACATGGTGAACCTCCCTATATATATGTACCAACTGATAATAATGAGAATCATTATCATCATTAATTTCAATTTGAACTGTATCAAATCCTAGAATAGCTGTCAATGCAATAAATTAAATAGCAACAAATAAATCTATCTATTGCCAAACCTAGGAAATGTAATCTACAATAGTCTAATGATAATGAGAATCAATTTCACGGAAATAGGGTGGCATTCATGAATCAACAGATAACTACCAGGATAGGAGCCGATAAAGGAGTAGTTAAACGAGAATTTCGTTCACGTCCTTGGGCGGCAACATTAATCTTGGTTGGCGGTCTGGCGCTATTATTATTAGGAATTGCTGTTTCCGTCTCCTTCGGTGCAGCAGATATTAAGCTGTCTGTGGTGTGGTCAGCTGTGTTTCACTTTGATCCGGAAATCATGGATCATCAGATTATTAGAGAATTAAGATTACCTCGTGTACTTGGAGGGGCAATGATAGGGGCCAGCTTTGCAGTTGCAGGCGCTATTATGCAGGGGATGACGCGAAATCCATTGGCAGATTCAGGTCTGATGGGGATCAACTCAGGCGCAGGATTTGCGCTCGCGCTGTGTTTTGCTTTTTTTCCAAATTTATCGTTTATGTATTTGATTCTATATTCTTTTGTGGGTGCCGGCGTAGGTGCGGGTGTCGTATATGGAATTGGATCGCTTGCCAAGGGAGGATTAACTCCTGCGCGTTTGGTGTTGGCGGGTGCAGCATTTAGTGCACTTTTGTCGGCATTGAGTGAAGGGGTGGCTTTATATTTTCACATCGGTCAAGATTTGGCTTTCTGGTACGCCGGAGGCGTGGCTGGCACGAAATGGGTTCAACTCAAAATTATGTTCCCTTGGATAGGGGCTGCTTTAATTGGTGCAATGGTAATTTCTCGATCGATTACGATGCTCAGTTTAGGTGACGATGTTGCGAAAGGTCTAGGTCAGCGTACCGGGCTTGTGAAGTTGGCAGGCGCATTAATCGTATTGGTTTTGGCCGGATCATCAGTCGCCGTAGTTGGTGCAGTTGGTTTCATTGGACTTATTATTCCGCATTTGACACGATTTTTTGTGGGTGTCGATTACAGATGGATCATTCCTTGTTCAGCGATTCTTGGCAGTCTCCTAGCTGTATTTGCAGATTTAACTGCGCGGATGATTAATCCACCTAATGAAACGCCACTTGGCGCTATTATTGCACTGATCGGTGTGCCTTTCTTCCTTTATCTTGCACGTAAAGAAAGGAGGGAGCTGTAACGATGGAAAAGACTACATTCGGTTCCTTCGAAGCCGCCAAAAACAAACGTGGCTTAATGATAATGATTTCGTTGGCTGTACTGATTGTTATTGCTTTTATTATTAGTATGAATACCGGTTACATACGTTTGACTCCTATGGAGCTGATTAATACATTGTTCGGTAGAGGCACTGATAAGCAGGAATTAATATTGTTTCAATTTCGTCTGCCTCGTATTGTGATCTCCGTTCTGATTGGTGCAGGTCTAGCTGTGTCCGGAGCAGTAATGCAAGGTGTCTTTCGTAATGCTTTGGCGGACCCTGGTATTCTAGGGATTAATGCTGGCGCAGGAATCATGGTTATGCTGTTAATTTCTTTTTACCCGACGGCAACCGCGGCCCCAGTGTATCTGCTGCCAATGGTAGCATTCGTTGGTGCGGGAGCTACCGCTGCCTTGATCTATGCGCTAGCTTATAAGCGCCATCAAGGAATATCGCCTATGCGTCTGCTGCTGACTGGTGTAGCTGTAGCAGCTGGGATGAGTGCAGCTATGATCGTGCTAACCCTTCGCCTCGATCCTGAAAAATATCAGTTTGTAGCTACTTGGCTTGCGGGAAGCATTTGGGGAACAAGCTGGAAGTTTGTACTTTCTCTGCTGCCGTGGATCGTAATTCTGGTGCCTTATATCATCTATAAAGCAAGGGTGATGAATGTACTGAATCTAGGGGAGCAGACCGCAGTGGGACTTGGTGCCGCAGTAACTAAGGAACAATTTCGACTTCTTGCGGCTGCGGTAGGGTTAGCTGCGGCAAGTGTCGCAGTCAGCGGTGGCATTGGTTTTGTGGGATTGGTCGGACCCCATTTGGCAAGACGATTAGTTGGGCCGAAACATCAGCTCATGCTGCCCACCTCTGCGCTGCTCGGAGCTCTGCTAGTCATTACAGCGGATACTATCGGGCGCTGGATTCTTCAGCCATCTGAGATCCCTACGGGTATCGTTGTGGCTGTAATTGGAGCGCCATACTTTTTATATTTGCTAGCCCGTACTAAATCTTGATGAAAGAGGATGGTCTCTCGCTGGAAGGAGCGGAATTTTACTATGTTGCGTCGTTTTTTTGCTTATTATAGGCCCTATAAGGGATTATTTATTCTTGACTTCTCCTGTGCGATTGCAGCTGCTCTGCTGGAATTAGTCTTTCCACTGGCCGTTAACCGGGTAGTGGATGATTTGCTGCCAAGCGGAAATTGGGCGTGGATACTCTATTCCTGTCTCGGCTTGCTGGGGATATATATTGTCAGCGCCTTTATGCATTTTGTTGTTACTTACTGGGGGCATAAGCTGGGGATTAATATCGAATCGGATATGAGAAAGAAGCTGTTTGACCGAGTTCAGAAGCTGTCTTTTAATTTCTTTGATAATAACAAGACTGGTCATTTAGTATCCCGGATGACAAATGATCTAATGGACATCGGTGAGATTGCCCACCATGGACCGGAAGATCTCTTTATCGCAGTAATGACGCTGCTCGGTGTATTCGGAATTATGCTCAGTATTAATTGGCAATTAGCTATTCTGACGTTTGTTATCGTTCCGCTTATGATTTATTTATCCATGTACTTCAGCCGAAAAATGTCTAAAGCCTTTCACATCATGTTCACGGACATTGCCGACTATAACGCACGGGTAGAGAACAATGTGAGCGGAATCCGCGTTGTGCAAGCTTTTGCTAATGAGAATCATGAAATTTCACGCTTTGCGGTCAATAACGAACGCTTCCGTATAACGAAGCTGATGACCTATCGAATTATGGCTTGGAATTCATCCTTTAGCTTTGTTCTCATGAAACTGGTCTCGTTATTCGTTCTCGTATGTGGAACATATTTTGTAATCCAGAAGCAAATGACCTATGGTGAATTTATTGCTTTTGTGATGTTGTCCAATGTATTTTTAGGACCATTGCAACAGATTAATTCGGTCATTGAGACGTATCCCAAAGGTATTGCAGGTTTCAAACGTTATCTCGAACTGCTGGAGACGGAGCCTGATGTTGATGATGCGATAGACGCTAAGACAGTTCATGATCTTAAGGGGAATATAACTTTCCATGATGTGGCTTTCGCCTACAGCGATAAAGAAAACGTACTCCAAAATGTGAATCTATCGATTCAAGCAGGAGAGACCGTTGCTCTGGTCGGTCCATCTGGTGCGGGTAAGACAACGCTTTGCAGTCTACTACCTCGCTTCTATGATGTAAGTGAGGGTAACATTAGCATTGATGGAATTGATATTCGTTCCATGAAACTTGAATCTCTTCGTTCCCATATTGGGATTGTACAACAAGATGTATTTCTATTTGACGGAACTATTCGTGAGAACATCGCTTACGGGCGGTTGGGAGCCTCTGATGAAGAAATATGGGAGGCAGCACGGCGCGCTCAACTGGAAGAGCTGATCAAATCCCAGCCTGCTGGGCTGGACACTATGATCGGGGAGCGGGGCGTTAAGCTCTCTGGAGGTCAGAAGCAGCGGCTGTCCATTGCTCGGATGTTCCTGAAGAATCCAACGATTCTCATTCTAGACGAAGCCACATCGGCGCTGGATACCGAGACAGAGTCCGCTATTCAGGAGGCGCTCGCGGAGTTGTCACAAGGTCGTACGACGCTTGTTATTGCTCATCGATTGGCAACGATCAAGAATGCCGACCGTATCGTTGTCGTTGCGGAAGGCGGTATCGCAGAACAAGGCAGACATGAAGAATTGTTACAGACTACCGGAATTTACAGCCGATTACATGAGGCGCAGTTTGGGGCGTAAGCAGCTCAGGACATCAGTAGAATATACTTTTGGAGGGACATAATGAACAATCAACTGGAATTATACGACGTAACGATTATTGGCGGCGGACCTGCTGGGATGTATACAGCTTTTTATAGCGGAATGAGAGACCTCAAGACGAAGTTGATTGAAGCAAAGGATGAGCTTGGAGGAAGAATGCTCGTATATCCTGAGAAAATGATCTGGGATGTAGGTGGGGTAACACCCGTACTATGCCGTCAATTGATAGATCAGCTTGCTCAGCAGGCACGGACGTTTGATCCTACGATTATTTTTGGGCAGCAGATAACGCATCATGAGCGTCTGGAAGATGGAACTTATATGCTGACCTCGGCTACAGGTGAGCAGCATTGGACTCGTACGGTCATCTTGGCCATTGGCTATGGGATTCTGCAAATGGCTAAGCTGGAGATTGAAGGAGCCGACCGTTATGAGGTAACGAATCTTCATTATACAGTTCAGGAGCTGGAGCCTTTCCGAGGTAAAAGAGTGCTGATCTCTGGTGGAGGTGACTCCGCTGTGGATTGGGCGAATGAACTGGAGTCCATCGCGGCAAGTGTGACAATTGTACACCGTCGTGAACAGTTCGGCGGCCATGAGAAAAATATTGTGCGTATGAAGGAATCCTCAGTCAATGTTCGCGTGCCTTTCGCAGTAAGCCAATTACACAGCAGTAATGGTGAGACCATTGATCAGGTTACGATTAGCCATATTGAAACAGGTGAGAGTGAGCAGTATGAGGTAGATGCTGTTATTGTTAATCATGGCCTGAAAAGCGATTTTGGCCCGTTACGGGAATGGGGCATTGATATGGGCGAGTGGTGTGCGAATGTGAGCGGAAAGCTGGAGACGAATCTTCCGGGTATTTTTGCAGCAGGTGACTTTGTAGATTATAGCAGTAAGGTCCGGTTAATCGCTGGAACCTTTACTGATGCAGTGCTTGCGCTGAATAGCGCTAAACTGTATATGGACCCCTCTGCACCTAAGGCTGCATATGTTTCCTCCCACAATGAACGGTTCAAGGAGAAGAATAAGGCACTTGGTGTCGTTGACGACCATTAAGGATAGAGGCTTTTCAAACCATAAAATGTGAAGTTTTATATGAAGCGTATAGGGTATCTTATCCATTTCGAGCGGAGAGAAACCTTATGCGCTTGCTTTATATTTTATGGTTTTTTGAGCCTAGCAGTCTGGAAGGGAGCAGGAATGAAGCTATCTAATCATAACCCGATTCATAGAATTTATTTGTTAAAAGAGGTAAGGAGACGCCAATGCGGTGGTGGTCACATCAGTGTTCCTCAGATTGCCCAGTCCCCACTCTTTTTGACACCAATAGAAGCTATCGTTCAAATAACCATAGAAGGAGAGACAGTAGCTCTTAAAATCGGTGCAATTCTTTTTCTAAATGCAGGTACGACTTATCAAATTGATGCTCCATTAGAGACCGCTATCTCAGCTCTAGCAATTTCCTATGAGATATATGGGCTGAGCAATAGCACTGAGCAAGAATTGGTTTATGGACTTTGCCGTGAAATTTTTCCGATCAATGGGGTCTTACCTATACGTATTACGAATAAAATAGCTCGCTTATTCAGCGAATTGGAAGACGTTGCTGCCAATAATTTAGAAGCACAGGCAAATAGAATTCAATCCTTGCTGCATCAGCTACATCAATGGGTCATAGAGGCTGATGTCGAAGCAGACATTACGGATAGTTCATATTTCAGAATGCTATCTTATATCCATCAGAACTTCCAAAGGGAGATTACTCGGGAGATGATGTCTCGAATGATGGGCTTCAATCCTCGTTATTTCTCAGTATGGTTCCGCAAGCAGACGGGTTGGAGCTTTACCGAATATGTAACACATTTAAGAGTGAATAAAGCGAAAAAATATTTGATGTCCAGCCAAGCAACAATACAGGAAATTTCTCAAAAAGTAGGCTATTCAGATGGACTATATCTGAGCCGAAAATTCAAGCAAGTGACCAGTATGACTCCAACAGAATTCCGTTTGCTTCCCAAACCGAAGCGGATAGTAGCATTGCAGTTTTTCGGGGATTTACTGGCACTGGGCATTCGGCCTGTCGCGGTTGAAAAAGATGTGATGAACTACTCATTGCTTTTGCAGCCGGAACTGGCAGGTGTACGATCGTTTGAGTTGCAGGGATGTCCAGCGGAAGCGGACTGGTCTGGGCTGGAAATCGATTTAGTCATTGCACCGACCTATCTGAGCCCCCGTCAGCTTAAATGCATGGAAAAGTTGGGTCCACTAGTTACGGTGGATTGTGATAAAATAGACCGCCTGGAACAGATTCGTTTATTCGGCAGACTGCTGGGAGAAGAGGAAAGGGCAGAGGCATGGATAAGGCACTATCATTTGAAAATAGATTTGGCTAAGCAGCGCTTGTCCTCACTAATTGAATCTAGTGAAACGGTAGCGGTGTATGAGATCAGGCAAGATAACGGTATTTATATCTGGAATCATACAGCCCGAGGTGTGTACAATCTGTATCCAATGCTAGGGTTAACTCCACCGGAAAAGGTAAGGTCAGATGTTCTGGAGCGGAATGATCATCTATGCATCTCACTGTCTGAATTGCCAATATACGCGGCTGACCATATGTTTGTGGTTGTATCAGGACGAGAGGACTGGATGTCGAGAACACGTAAACGCATTAGCAAAAGTGCGATTTGGCGCAATCTTCCAGCATTCAGGAATGAACGCATATATTATCTGAAGCTTGAGGAATTTTGGGGCAGCGAAGGACTTGCGCTCGAACGCCAGTTGGAGATACAGACAGATTTGTTAACCGGCCATAAGTTAAGCTGACAATCGTCCATAGCCAAATTGATGTATTAGCGTGTATATATGTTTTCCCGCGGAGACGTTATATTAAACAAGGATATAAATGATATTGATTATCAATATCATAATAATATAAAGCCTCAAGGGGGATTTACATTGTACAAAATAATATCGTTAGGCAAAACAAGCATGGTAGCCGTTGTGTTAACGTTGGTGCTGATGTTGAGCGCATGCGGACAAGCTGCTAATCAGGGAAATGTTGCAGTTAGCACGTCGGATGAAGTGGCTAAAAGCTCTAATGATTCTGTAGTTGCCAGCACAGAGCCAGCTGCTGATGCAGAGTACTGGACATACGAAAGCGACAAAGGTCCGGTGCAGATTCCACGCAATCCACAAAGAATTGTAATTCCGGTACAAGACTTTATCGGTGATCTTCTGACGCTGGGGGTGACGCCCATTGCCGTAGCTGGGAATGACATCTTGAACCATCCATATTTCAAAGAGGCGCTTACAGGTGTAGAAGTAGTGGGCGATGACATGACGGTGTCCCTGGAGAAAATAACGAGCCTGGAACCGGATTTGATTATCACTTATCAGGAAGATACCTATGAGCAAATCTCCAAGATTGCTCCGACTGTCTTTATTCCTTGGGGTAAATACGACTATAAGGAACGATTGATCGAGATCGGGAAAATCTTGAACAAGGAGCAGCAGGCTGTAAAGTGGGTGGCGGATTTCAATCAGAAGCTGGAAGCGAAGAAAGCGGAATTGGCCGATCTGATCGCAGCTGACAAAAAGGTGGCAATCTTTGAAATTGCCGGTAAAGAGCTGTATCTATACGGTTCGTCATATGGGCGTGGTGGAGAGATTATATACAATGGATTGGGGCTGCATGCACCTGATCTTGTCCAAGAGGTAACCTTTAAGGATGGTTGGGCTTCCCTTTCTCTCGAGACGCTTCCCGAGTATCTAGGAGAAGCTGATTATATATTCCAAGGCTTCAGCCGTGGTGTGGAGCAGGATAAGCTGGATATTCTGGATAGCGTCTTCTGGAAAAGTCTACCTGCTGTTAAGGCGGGTCATGTGTTCACATACGATCTCAAAACTTATTATCTCTCTGATGCTTATGCGCTGGACAAGCAGTTGGATGAGATAGTCACGTTGTTGAAGTCCCTTCAATAAGTTAAATTTGAAGCGTGAGTTAAAACCACTCACAGATAAAACATCTTTAGATGCTTATAAGTTATCTTAGTAGGAATGTTGTACAACAATAAAGGGATGTCCGCTGAGCCTCTATGGCTTCGGACATCCCTTTTCCTTATGCATTATTTATTATTTATTAACCAATCAGCCAGCTCTTCGGTCTGGGTTAATACCGCGATAGGGTCGTAGTACCAGGAACGTTCTTCTTTCCAAACATAGAGATGTCCATTTTTGACAGCAGGGAGGTTGCCCCAGAATGAATCTGCCTTATAATCAGCTTCAGTAAGGTTGTTGGAGGTTAAGATAATATAATCTCCGGCATACTTAGCTAGTGCCTCTTTAGATATTTCCGCCCATTGCTTCTCCATAATCTCCCCCGCTACAGCAGTAGGCGGCTTACGACCAAGCGCCTGATAGATGGGTTGACCGCCTCGGCCAAAGTTATCGCCATAGACCCAGATGGATTTTCCACCGTCTTCCATGATGGAGAAGGTTGCATCTGCCGGGAGGACCTTGTCCACCTTTGCTTTAGCTTCGGCTATCCGTTTGTCATAATCTGCAAGCCAATCCTTTGCTTCTTGTTCCTTTCCAAGGAGTTCTCCGAAATAGGTTAATTCTGCATGAGCATCTTTAAGATCCCCGTAAGGCACAATGATGGTAGGAGCAATTTTGCTAAGCGTTTCATAGCTTTCTGCTTGTCCCGAAATAATCAAGTCAGGGTTTAGTGCGATGATTTTTTCAGGTGACATTTTACCGTATGCTCCAGTGTCTGTAACACCGGTAAGCGCCTTCTTATAATACATATTTTCTAGGGTCAAGCCTGGAGCTCCGATAGGGATGGTATTAAGTGCTATTAGACTTCCCAAGTATTCCTCAGCTACAATTCGTTTAGGATGAACAGGAATTTCAACATCACCTTTTACGGTACTTACTGTCTTGACAGTAGGGGCTTCGGCACTTTCTGCTTCTTTACTAGTTTCGGTTGGAGCTTGGGTTGCTGCTGTTGTATTACTGGTACCACCTGTGTTCTCCACCGTAGTATTGGAATTTCCACAAGCTGAAATGACTAGAATTAAAGTCAGCATGAGGGGAAATAAAAGCCAATGATTCTGTTTCGTAGTATTCTTTTGTAGATTATGCAATTTGTTGTTCCTCCTATGGCAATTGATTATCATTCTCAATAAGAACTTTACAATCTTCTCTGGTTATTTACTATGGACGAATATGATCTTCGCTTGTGCATATTTATGATGTCATCACACGTAGCAATTCTTGAAGTTGTGCTTGTGAAGACAGTGGATCAAATCCATAGAACATGTCACCCTTGTTCAGGATGTATACCCGATTGTTACGGACTGCGTCTAACTGCTTCCAATCACGAGAACGCAGAAGGTGAGAAAGGCGTTTTCTTCCCTCTGAAGATGATGGGATGCTAGTGATAATAATATAGTCTGCAGGATAGGATCCGATTTCCTCAATAGATGACACTAGATACCCCGAATCCATTATTCCGTTCTCCATGATGATGGATGGTGGCTTGAATCCAAGATCTCCGTACAAAATCTGACAACCCCTGCCGTAACTGCTACTGAAACAATACGCTGCTCGGGAACTAAGCTCCCAAACGATAGCCGTCCCTCTTTCTGATCCTATCGAATGGTTCAGTTTCTTATTGGCACCATGGCAGAGCCCATCATAATGACCTAACCATTCTTCTGCTCGCTGTCGCCGATTGACCACATCAGCGATCAAACCAAATTGCTCTCGCCAGCTCATTTGCATAAAGGGTAGTTCGATGACTGGAGCAACAGCAGTCAGGAGCTTATTCTCAGGAATATTGTAGCTGATAATGACATCTGGCTCTGCTGAAGCTACCGAATCAAGTAGAAGGGAAGAGCTACCTTCGTTCATCGTTAGTTGTTTGGAGGCAGGCACTTGCTCCAAGCTCCGATGCCAATCCGAATAAACACCGAGTTGCGGCATAATTTCCAGTACCCGTAAGATAGCCGTGTGATTGTAGTTCAAAGCTACAATTTTTTTGTTCTTATTCTGATAAGCCGTAGGTGAAAGACCAACAAGCTGCTTGAATTTACGGCTCAGATAAGTTCCTTCTTCATAACCAACCTCATGCGCCAGAGTTGTTAGATTTGGGGAACTGGTGAGGATTCGTTGCTGTGCTCTGCGGATTCTTAACAGTGTGATATAAGCGCTGAAGGTTTGGCCCATAATTTTACGAAAGGTACGTGAGAAGTGTTCAGGGCTTACCCCAGCTAATGTAGCCATCTGTTCCCGAGTGATATCTTCATTGTAATGAGTTTCTATGTACTCAAACACATGTTCAAGCCAGCTACCGGATGTCTCCTTAGCTGCGGCTAGTTCATGATGCAGATCCACGATGAATTGAGTGAATAGTTGTTGGACCTTAAAAGGTTTTCTATCATCTGGTTCTATCCAAGCGCTGTATAGCTCACCTGACAGTGCCATCAATTGTGTGGAAGCGTGGTCTAAGGAGGAACTGCCGTTTAGAACATAATCCTTTTGCTTACGGTTGGACATACTGGTGTACTCTATCCACATTCCCTGTACCTGTAGCTCAGTCTCTAGCTTCAAATTTGAAGAGGCAGCAAAGTTAATGATGCTTCCGGACTTGACGCTATGAAGCTCACCATCTATCTCAAGTTGACCTTTACCTTCCCAGACAATCATAATACTGGAATTCGTTGTTGCAGGGATGTTATCGGTTGTGTAGTGGGAAAGACCTGTTAGGCTACTGATTTTTACAGGCATATAAAAAGGATGGGAATGATGTGGTATCCTTTCAGAATGGATGGGCATGTTAAAAATCGCTCCCTTTTTTCAGTGATAATCATTCTCAATTAAAGTATACCAGTCTTTCTTTCTATTGACTATAATGGCTCTTATGATAGTGTTTAGAATAATCCGCTAACGGAATGTTATTAACGAATCAGAAAGTATATATTTGGGGCCCCGCAAAGTACCTGATTACGCATCGAAGCAAAGCCTCACTTTGTGGGCATATTTTAGGCATGAAAGGAATGGATTTCATGACAACTTGGAATTTACAAGGAACCGTAAGTCATTTATTGATATGTAATGGTAGCAGCTGCAAGAAACACAAAGGTGAAGAGGTAGCTGAAGCGATAGAAGATGAGATTGAAAAGCAAGGTGCACAGAGTCTTATACATACGACGGTAACCCGTTGTAATGGTAGATGTTCAGATTCCTGTGTTGTAATCGCATACCCTGATGGGGTCTGGTACAAAGAGATCACTCCCAAAACAGCAAAATCACTAGTACGGAAACATTTACAGGGCGAGAGACTGGAAGATCATCTGCTATATACATATGATGGTCAACTGATTGCTGCAGATGACAAGGGAGCTAAAGGGAAGAAGAAAAAATAGCTATCTACTAATGATGCTCCGAAACAAGAGGAAATCACAGTAAAAAGGATTGAAATACCGCTAGAGCGCTGGCGGTATTTTTTTTGTTTTTTCAGGAAGACAACGTCGTTTCTTTTTGTCCAGGGGAGGACTAAGATTGAATGAAAGGAAGTTCTAGGGGGAATAGACAAGTTTAAGAGGATCAGGCGCTGGATCAGAGAAGAGATATGATACAGACGCTAGTTGAGTATATGGAGGATTACGACTTTCCAGGCATGTCAACAGAACCAGAAACAATACAGTGGTTTGCGGAATCTTTTTGTGAATTTCATGAGAAACTTTTTCATACATATATGAGGCTTGAGGCTTATCACTGCCCAGTGGTAAAGAAGCCCGCAAATATTGAAGGATATATATGGATGCCAAAAAACCGGATTCCAACAAAGTATATCAATCGATTGGTTGTGTGGTGGTGGGCAGAATCACGGATATCAAATTTGACTTGTGCCCCTAACGTTGACTATGCTATTAAAAAGTGAATAAAATAACACTTCATATAAGGTGGCGCATGGGGGAGAGGGTACGATGGAGAGGCTGCAGGTGTGGCCGGAGAGGTTTAAAAAGTTTTTTTTGAACAATAAATTTGTGGTTAGCTTACTTATTGTATTGTTAACTGGGATAACTATCCTGGTGTTCTCAAAGATACCGTTTATTTTTACGCCTATATCTGTATTGCTGCACACGGTGGCTGCACCATTGCTACTATCGGGTATCGCTTATTACTTGCTGAATCCGCTAGTAGACCGAATGGAAATAAGATTCAGGATGAAACGTGTGTATGCAATTATCATTCTTTATCTGTTAATTGCAGGTATCATTACACTGATTCTGGTGATGGTGATTCCAATTCTTCGAACGCAATTATCTGGTTTGATCGACGATTTTCCAAGATATAGTGACTTGATCCAGGAACGATTTATGAATCTAACAGGAAGCGAATTCTTTGGTCAAGTTCAAGATAGTATAGGAACCAACCTAAGTGAAATTACCAGTAAAATTACGGCGTGGGGCACTTCTTTTCTGAATAATGCGCTAACAGGCGTAGGGAGCTTCGTGGGAGCAGTTACGGAGATTGTGCTGGCGGTGGTAACGACACCGTTTATTCTATTCTACTTGCTTCGTGATGGAAAAAGATTGCCAGATTACATTTTGAAATTCGTACCTACCGCGCTGCAGCCGCAGACTCGAATGGTAATGTCGGAAATGAACGGTCAGGTATCTTCCTATATCCGAGGGCAAATTATAGTAAGCTGCTGCATTGGTGCGCTGCTTTATATTGGCTATTTGATTATTGGTCTGGAGTATTCACTTGTCCTTGCCATTGCCGCTGCTTGTACTGCAGTTGTTCCATATTTGGGTCCAGCAATTGCTATTACACCAGCCTTAGTTGTGGCCATGGTCACTTCTCCATTTATGCTGCTGAAGATGATCATCGTCTGGACGGCTGTACAGCTGATTGAAGGGAAGTTTATCTCTCCGCAGATTATGGGCAAGTCGCTTAAAATTCATCCGATCACTATCATTTTTGTGATTATTTTTGCCGGCAAAATGTTCGGCGTTCTTGGCATTATCCTTGCAGTTCCTGGTTACGCGGTACTCAAGGTTGTATTTACACATATCTTTCAATGGTTCCGGTTCCAGTCCGGATTGTATAAGCAGATTGAAGAGAATAAGGAATAATGTGGAAGGGTGAAAAGTAATGGTAGGACCGATAGCAGTAACCTCTTACGGTAAGCTTCAAGGACGAGAGGAGGGTGGCGTGAACGTTTGGCGTGGAATCCCTTTTGCCGCTCCTCCAGTTGGAGAGCTTCGATTTCGTGCGCCGCAGCCACCAGAAGCTTGGAGCGGAATTAGAGATGCTTCTGAATTTGGTCCAGTTAGCCATCAGCCAGCAGATACGAGAGGTACGCGTTTCGGTGGCCTAACACCTCACCATTCTGAGGATTGTTTATATTTAAATGTATGGTCACCTGAATCCTCAGGAGAGGCACTTCCTGTAATGGTCTGGATTCACGGAGGAACATTTGTGACGGGTGCGGGAAGTCAGCCACAGTTTGATGGCACTAGCTTTGCGGAGCACGGTAAAGTAGTCTTGGTGACCATTAATTATCGATTGGGACCGTTTGGCTTTATGCATCTGTCTTCGCTTGGTAACGGATTTGCGTCTAATCAAGGCTTGCTGGATCAAATTGCCGCATTGGAATGGGTAAAACTTAATATTGCCGCCTTTGGAGGCGATCCGCAGCGAGTCACGGTTTTCGGAGAATCAGCTGGCAGCATGAGTATCGCCGCACTTTTGGCTATGCCTGCTGCAAAGGGATTATTTGCTGGAGCGATCATGCAAAGTGGAGCTGCTCAGACTCTGCCAAATCAGCAGGGAAAAGATATTGCTGTAGCATTACTTACTGAATTAGGTATTTCTCCTGATGGGGATACTAGCCTGCTAAATACATTTTCAGCGGAACAAATAATTGAAGCAGCCACAAGAATGACCATTAAATTAACTGGCGGTTCAATAGGCATGTTATTTCAGCCTGTCATTGATGGTAATACACTTCCTGTAGATCCTGCACAGGCTGTAGCAGAAGGATCGGCCCAGGGGATTCCATTGTTGATTGGGACCAATCGAGATGAGGGTAATTTATTTTTTAGGGGAGAAACACCTGGTGCAGACTTTGATGAATCGCTCAAGGCGCTGGAGCAGATGATGGGAACTGGAAGTCTTAAGGAGATTGCCAGCCACTATTCTTCTACATGGGAGGGGCAAGCTGAAATTCTGACAGATCTTTATTTCTGGGGTACCTCTATTTCCTTAGCAGAGAATCAGTTACCCTATGCGCCTGTTTGGATGTATCGTTTTGATGGGACGGTCCCTGGTCATCCACTGTTAAACAAAGCTGTGCATGGTGCAGAAATTGCCTATGCCTTTAACAATCTGTCTCATGTATCTCGCCTTGGTGCGGAAATAACACCAGCGATGCAGAAATTGGCTGAAGATATGCATGCGGCATGGATTGCCTTTGCTCATCGAGGAAACCCGGCTACATCTGAGCTACCATGGCCTAAGTATAATCTGGAAGAACGTTCTACGCTGATCTTTGATGAAGAGCTGCGAGTAACTCAGGATCCTGATTCAGAGAAACGAAAGAGAATTGTCTCTATTCTGGTATGAGAAGTCTGAGGGGATGAACAGAGATGAAGGTGCAAGGATTTAATCATGTAACCGTGAATGTAAGTAATTTATTACGTTCATTGAACTTCTATACAGGTATTTTGGGTCTTCAGCTTATCCACAAGGGGAATACAGATGCCTATCTGGAATGGGGAAGCGCATGGATTTGCCTCATTGAAAAGCCAGAATACACTGAATTAACTAGCAGTGTAATTGGGATAGATCACATTGCCTTTAGCATAGCGGAGGAACATTTCAAGGAAGCTGTTCAGATACTTCAAGCCCACGAAGTAAGATTGATTAGGGGGCCTGTTAAACGGGGAGTTGGCTGGACGGTTAACTTTCTCGACCCAGACGGGATACAGCTAGAGTTACATACCTCCAATCTAAGAGAACGAATGAGCGTTTGGAATAACAAACAAGAATAAATAGAAAGGGGAGCTTCTCAGCCAAGAATGGCTAAGGGCTCCCCTTTTTTCTATCGACCTAAATATTCCTTAATTCCTAGAACTACTGCTTCGGCTATCCTATTCTGTACATCCACCGTGAAGAGTAATGCTTCGTCCTTGGTATTACTTAAGTAACCACATTCTAATAAAATGGCTGGCATTTTAGTCTCTCTTGTTACATGATAGTTTGCTTTACGAACTCCTCGGTCTGAAAGACCTGTAGCAGCTGTAAGATATTTATGAACGGTTTGTGCGAATAATAAACTATCAGCGCGTGTGTAATAGGTCTCTGTGCCACTAGGATTGCTCTTACTGCCCTCCGGGATGCTATTGGCATGAACGGAGATGAACAGATCTGCTTTTACTTTATTGGCGAGGTTAGATCTGTCCTGTAGAGTCGGGTATGTATCATCACTTCGAGTGAGCACAACCTCGATATTTGGCTCTTTCTTTAGTAATTCTGCAATTTTTAGTGCTGTTGGCAAGGTGAAATCCTTCTCTTTGCGGTTACTTCCAGTTCCAGGATCTTTCCCACCATGCCCTGCATCAATAACGATTATCTTCTTGTCTGTGTTGCCGGTAGAAGGTGGAGGCGTTGTGACTGGCACTTCAGGTGCAGTGGTTGCAGGCGGCGTGGTGCTTGTGCTTGTCCCATTTAGATCCAATATAATAAGTCCATCGTTAGCATTCGTCACACTGTAGTTATTCGCGCTGTTCAGGTCAATGACGATCCGGATCGTAGATGGAGAACTACTGAATAATGAATAACGAATGGTTGAGACGTTAGGATATTCTGTAATTGTCAACTGTCCACTTTGGTTTTTTCCGACTGAAAGGTTCTGATGAAAGCTGTCGCCAAAGCTGGTGTTTGGTAAATCTACGACAATCCGGTCTTTGTCTGTCATAGTGAATACGTTAGGTGTTACACTGCCATTCACCGCGATGATCAGCTTGTTATCAACGAAGCTAAGATTTGTGACTGCTGCCGTCGAGGTGTTTCGATCAGTTGTTGTGTTACCATTGGATCCATTATCAGAGGGGGCAGGTACAGTTGTGTCTGGAGCTGTAATTTCCGGATCGCTTCCGCCAATCTCTGGTGCTGGAGAAGTTAAATATACCGTTTTGGTCACATTATCCCAACCGACTGTAGTTCCTGTCTGTTCTCCAACGAATCTTAAAGGGACGAGGGTCGTGTTGCCACTGAGAAAAGGAGGGTTGTCCAGTTTTACCTGTTTCCCTGAAGCCTCTGCCATCGCATTATTCACGATAAGTTTTAATGTCGTTCCCTTTTGCTCAATGGTTGCAGTCTTGGTCATATTATCCCATTTTACGGTATAACCAAGCTGTTCCGTAACGAGGCGAAGTGGAACCATCACACTTCCATTTACAATTTGAACCTGTGCTTCTTTTGAAATCTTAAGATCATTGCCATCTAAATTGATGTGTGTTTCTGCAGAGCCGGCATAACCAGTTCCTGGATGAACTAGCACCAACAAAAGCAGCAGTAGCGCCAAAAAACCAAACTTCTTCATCTGCAATCCCTACCATCCCCGTTTCTTGGTTTCTAGCAATTCTTACTTTTTCTTCCTTTGATGCCGTTTACGGCTTATATAAATCTTAAACGACAATAGTTTCCAAAAGTTGCGCTCCACTAAAGAAAAAAAGGAAAAATTTCTCTGGATAAAAAGAAAAGTGTCAGCTGCACTCATCTAGGAGTGTTGCTGACACTTTAGACTTCCTCATGGAAGGCATTTAGTTTCTTCGCAAATAAAAAAGAATTACTTAGATAACACAAGGTATATGAGAATAAAACGTCGATGAAATTTCGAGATATATTTGAGAAGTCAATTTATTTCACCCTCTTATTAATGGTTGCATACCCTATACTTCTTGTGTTTGAGTCGAAATTAAAGTAGAAAGTAACTTCGGGGACGTAGCTCCCCTTTTTTTGAACATAAATCAACATGGAAGTAACTAAGCCTATTTCAAAGAAGTGTAACCGGTTTTCTCTACCAATTCCTGACCCTCAGCAGATTGCATCCAATCTAGAAAGGGTTGAATATTTGGATTGTCGCTTCCAGCTGTCACAGCATAAAATTCTGTAGCCAAAGGGTACTGTCCACTGCGAATGCTCTCCTTGTCAGGCTTTACACCATCGATGGCTAGTAATGCGATTTCCCCACTTTGATTCATTTCTGAGGCGTAAAATAAGAAGCTGTAACCGAGCGCATTTTTATAATTGCGGTAGTTGGAGGTTTGTTTAATGATTCCGCTCATAATATCCGCCACGTCTTCCTTAGGTGGGGTCATGAGTGTAGTGTCTCCCATAAACTTTTGCAGCATCGTCTGGCTCCCACTATCCTCTGGCCGTTGAAAAGCACGAATGTGGTTATTAGCTCCCCCTACATCTTTCCAATTGGTAATCTTACCTGCGTAGATATCTTTAAGCTGAGCGGTGGAAAGTCCGGTTACGTCGTTTCTTTTATTTACAAAAAATACGAAAGCCTCACGACCGACGGGGGTAAGCTTCAGCTCGACACCTTTTCGCTTCGCATGTTTCTGCTGTGCAAGTGAAGGAGCAGCTACAAAAATAATATCCGTCTCGCCTTCAATTAGTCTTTTGTAAGCTTCGGGTGTGCTGCTGCAAATCACTTGGCCGATTTGAAAATCATATGGTTTATAATTACCCACAGGATAAACAGATTGCACAAAGGCTGAATATAGTGGATATAGTGCGGTTGCGCCATCCAATTTTGGTGGGTCACTATTGATACGATAGGTAGATGGTTGGTCCAGATTCACTGCTTTGGTATTCTCAGCAAAAGGTTCGTATTGTACCAGATTAACCTCTCGATCATCGACCGTGGCAATGCTGTTGATATAGGCTTGCTTGATCTCATATCCTGCGGTTACGAGCACACTAAGTCCAAGGATGGATAACAATATAATATTGCTTGTTTTTCGGGACAACACATTAAATATAAGGAGTACAACATAAATGGCTATCACAACAGATAAAATTGCCACAAGTGGAGTATAAAACATAAGCCCTCCGAAAAGCGCGGTAATTATCGAACCTATGAATCCTAAAAAAGCTATTACTCCGACAGCAAAAAAGGAGAACAATAACTTCGTCCAGAATGACTCCTTCATCCAAAATGATTCTTTCATAACAACCTCCTCAGAAAAATTTCTAAACTATGGAAAAATAAACATAATTTCATTATACAGACTTTTTTGGATGGAGTAGTAGAACAATAACGAAAAAATATGTAATAAAAAAGCTGTAATACATGAAAATTTTATGTATATTTTCATAAAGTACTGGACGAATGGCAAGAAGAGGTTTATTCTGAGATTGTGAAAAAAACAACGGAATACAAGATTCTCGGGGTAGGGTGAAATTCCCAACCGGCGGTAATGTTCAAAGCGAACTGAGCCCGCGACTCACTTGTTCTGCTTGCAGAGAAGTGACTGATCTGGTGTGAATCCAGAGCCGACGGTAAAGTCCGGATGGGAGAGGATCATAAGATAAAGGCGCTAGGAGTCTATCCTGTACGTCTTTATTGAGAATGCCCCCGAGTCTACCTTTTATGGTGATTCGGGGGTTTTTGGTCTCTTATCGAGGGTTTGTATCGACAAGGAGAATGGAATTATGAGTAATGTAACAGCTTCATCATCAGCAAAAAAGATCAGCAGAACGTCGCCCCTACGCAGTGGGTTTTGGCTCGTTGTGTTCGGTGCAGCACTATGGGGCGTTGATCCGCTCTTTCGTATTATCCTTTTAAAATCGTTGACCTCGTCGCAAATTGTTCTTTTGGAGCATGTTGTACTCTTCTTGGCGGCTTCACCGGTTCTATGGCGTCACCGTGCCGAGCTTAAAGGCGTCGGTCTACGCCAAATAGGTGCCCTGTTAATTGTATCATGGGGAGGTTCTGCCGGGGCAACCATCCTATTTACAATGGCTCTTTCCAGTGGGGATTTGAATGCAGTGCTATTGCTGCAAAAGCTTCAGCCGATATTCGCTATCGGTCTTGCAGCCTTAATTCTTAAAGAACGACTGCCTAAAAATTTCGGAATCCTCATTATTGTGGCACTGGTAGGAACCTACCTGTTGACCTTTGGCTGGAGTATTCCATTCGGACATGTGAACAACTTTATTGGCGTGAGCAGTCTGATGGCTTTAGGAGCTGCCGCGCTGTGGGGTGGATCGACAGTAATGGGTCGTTATCTGCTTGGGTCTATGAAATATGAGACAGTGACTTCCTTACGATTTATATTAGCACTGCCTTTGCTCTTCGTTATCACTACATTAGAAGGAGCTCCTTGGCAGATAAATGGCGGATTTGGGGCCTCTGCTGCCATAGCTATTAATTTGTTGCTGCAGGCTTTGCTACCAGGACTACTCAGTATGCTAATGTATTACAAAGGACTCAGTACTACCAAGGCGTCCTTCGCTACTTTAGCAGAACTAAGCTTTCCAATGACGGGAGTAATTATTAACTGGATCGTATTCCAGCAGCTCGTCACCCTACCACAAATTATCGGGTTCGCGTTGATCTGGATCGCTTTATTTTTCATATCGAGTCAACAATCCAAACCACAAACGCTCTGAACAGACTAAATAAAGTATAAAGGGATGACTGGAATGCCTATAGGCTTTCAGATCATCCCTTTTTGTATGTCACTATATTACATTCGACTGCAAAAACTGCAGAAATGTTTCGTACGTAGCATATAGCGTAATAATTTAAGCCTTTACAATAGAGATGGGCGATAACAACGCATGAACTGGACCCAACCTTTCTACCTCATTTTGCAGGGGGAAATTGATCTATGCGTTAAGGAAGATTATTTGTACAATAGAGGCTATGACATTTAAGTCGGAGTGTGAAGGTAAGTGTATAGATATAATTTATTTACTAAAATCGTGAGTATTATGGTCATCATGCTGATTCCTATTACGATCCTTTACTTCTATTCCAACAAAACGACCACGGATGTGCTACGTACGGAGTTAAATACTTCGAACAGCAATCAGCTCAGTTTCTTTCAGAATCAAGTAGAGAGCAATATGGAGCTGTTGTCCTCCTGGCCGATCCTGCTCATTCATGATCCTGATATTTTGAGCTTAAAGGATACTTATTTGAAGGGAACATATTTGAACCTGGATGCGATAAACCTGATCAAGCGGATTCAGACCAAAATCAGTATTCAGGAAAGCTCCTCCAACTGGAAGAGTAAGTTGTATCTATATTCACCGTCCATCCACCGAATGGTGTCAGAGAATGATGCTATACCGTATTCGGATGAGGATCTCAAGCGGGAAGCAAAATCAGGCTGGCATGTGGAAAAGATCGTTGAGCAGGATGGCGACCATTTTGTGTTCTCTTGGTTTTCTTTTACACCCTTTATGTCAGAGTTCACTCCTGAAAAGGTCAATACAATTATGAAGGTGGAGTTCGACAGCCGAAACATCGAAGATATGTTGGATAAATTCAAAAGTGATGGCAGGAGAGATCCTTTTTATTATAAGCAGGGAACTGGACTTATCTTTAACCGCAGTGCCGACAAGCTACTAGCTAAAGAACTGATAGAAAAGCTGGAGCAAAACCAGCTGAAGCAGAGCGAGAATCGTACAGTGAACATTAATGGCGAGTCCTACAGTGTAAACATAGTTTATTCCGATAAAATGGGCTGGTATTTAATCGACTATATGCCGCTATCAGAAATCCTGCATCCGATTCAGACCTCTAATCGCTTATTTTATTTTGCTATTGGTGCATTGTTATTAATGAGCTGTCTCGTAGCCTATCTACTATATGTTCAGGTGCAGGTCCCCGTTAGATTATTGGTTGGAGGCTTTCAGAGGCTGAAGCAAGGAGATTACTCTACACGGGTGGAGATCAAAGGTAAGAATGAGTTCAGCTTCCTATCTGGACGGTTTAACAGCATGGTAGAACAGATTCAGCAGCTGATCGAGAATGTGTTAATGGAAAAAATTCATGTTCGAGAAGCCAGATTAAAGCAGCTTCAATCCCAGATCAATCCGCATTTCTTCTATAATTGCTTCTCATTTATTACGAGTATGGCGAAGCTCGATAATATGGGTGCTGTCGTCGGTATGTCGCATAATTTATCCCGTTATTACAGATATACGACCCGCCAAGAACGTGATCTTGTCGCTTTATCCGAAGAAACGGAGTTTGTGACTCACTATCTGGAAATCCAAAAAATGAGGATGAGCAGACTTCAGTATGAAGTTCATATCCCGCCACAAATGCGAAAAAGAGATCTTCCACCGCTGGTTCTTCAACCTTTGGTTGAGAATGCGGTTATCCATGGGATTGAGCCTGTCTCTAAAGAGGGGCTGGTGCGAATTACGGGCTCTTGCAATGGAAGAGTTATGACATTAACGGTTGAGGATGACGGTAAAGGCATGACTCCAGAGGAAATTACCGTATTGGAAAATAAGCTAGGCAAAGCGATGGATGAAGAAATGGGCTGCGGGCTTTGGAATGTGCATCAGAGAATGCGGCTGCGTTTTGGTGAGGATGCAGGATTGACTATTTCACCTTCACCACTCGGAGGATTACAGGTTAAACTTCAGTGGTTGTTACCGCTAACTGACAATAATATAGATGACATCTAGGAGGGAATATGATGATAGAGATATTGTTAGTGGATGATGAGCCTTATGTAACGGAAAGTCTGGCCCGCACTATTCCGTGGGATGAGATTGGTGTAAAACAGGTGCATCAGGCGGCATCAGGTGCCGAGGCGCTGGAAATATTGGAGCAGCAGGACATAGATATCATGGTTACTGATATTTCGATGCCGGGGATGTCCGGTTTGCAATTAATTGAAACGGTGAGCGAGAGATGGCCGGATATCCGGTCGATTCTGCTGACAGGTTATTCTGATTTTCAGTACGCTAAGAAGGCGATTCAGCTACAGGCCTTTGATTATATTTTGAAGCCAGTAAGTGATGAGGAGTTTATCAAAAGTATCTCCGGAGCGATTGAGTCCTTAAAAGACGAATGGGAGGCACATGATAAATATCATTTGCTACTCTATAATCGCAAAGCCGATTACAGTGTCTTACGGGCTAACTTGATGCATGAATTACTGCTTGGTAGAGTGCTGTCTGAGCGGACACTTGCATTAAAGCTTAAAGAATATGAAATCTCTTTCGAATCAGACGTTGAAGCGGCGATGTTATTGATTCAGCTGGGTAAGCATTATGCGGCAATGGATCATCATTCCGTCTCCTTAATGGAATATGCCATCGGCAATATTGCCGAGGAGCTCTTCAAGGAGCAGTTCCATGTCTGGTTCTGCAAAGCACCCCATGATTGTTTAATTTTGCTTGTGGAACTGAAGCCTGTCATCCAGCGGGAGTTAGAGAAGTCGAATAATTACGATGCTGCGAGACAACTAATCCTTAAGTCAGCGATAGCTAACTTTAGAATTAGTGTGAGTAATTACCTGAAGGGTGAGATATCGCTAATTGTAACGGAGTGGTTTGCTTTCCCCGAGGGGATGACGGCTGCCTATCGAAGTGGCTTAAGTTCAATGTATTTGACAACACATAATGAAACAGGCTCGGTACTTTATCTGGGGGATCGTCATCTTCAGGAGATGATGAGCATCAAATCGCTCGAAAGCCTTTATCGTCCGCCAACGCTCATTCATTTGCTGGAATCTAAGCAATGGGATACAGCCCGTCAGAAGATTGCTGATGTGTTCCAAGATATGGAGAAGGCACGCTTTTCAAGTGAGCATCTGTATGAGGTCTTTCTGTCCATTACTAATGCGTTTATGTACATTGCCCACAAAGGGGGGCAGTTCATCTCGCAAATCGACCAATATGCGTTCGATCCGATGCTGACACAGAGCATTATTGTTTCTTTTGACAAGCTGAAGGATTGGGCTTTTGATATGTTAAACAAGCTGCAGAAGGAACTATCAGAAAGTGATCAGAACACGAAAAGTTACATTATAAAGCAGGTACATGAGCTGGTAGGAAACCATTCTGGGCATGATCTGTCGGTCAAGACGATAGCGGATCATGTGTATCTGCACCCCGTATACTTATCTAAAATATATAAGGCAGAGACAGGAGAAGGGCTCGGAGACTATATTATCCGCATGCGGATGGAACGTGCACTTTATCTACTTAAGAATACCAATAAAAAAATCTATGAAATCACGACCGAACTTGGATATCAGAATCCGCAATATTTCAGCAAAATGTTCAAAAAGCATTACAATATGACACCAAATGAGTTTCGTGACGGATAGAGAGGTTGAGAAAGGTGCAGAAACCTTGTTTAAATGACGTATTCGACATCATTTCTGTTCCCTATAATTAAGTCATAACCAACACTTAAGGAATCTAAGGGGGAACAAAATGAGCGCGATGAAGAGAAAGAGATGGCTACCGCTCCTGTGTATGAGTATGCTTTTAGTAGGGAGTCTAGCAGGTTGTTCGGGCAATAATGCTGCTGATGGAAAGAATACTGCCGGTGATACGACTACCAATACAACATCTAATTCTGAAAACGCCTACAAGGATAAATATGATCCTGAGGTAACCATTACAACGGTATGGGGTGTTGACCCTGAGCTTAAATTCAAGAACGGGGAGAGCATTGAGAATAACGTAGCTACGAAGTGGACAAAAGAAAAGTTCGGCATCAATATTAAATCACTTTGGTCCATCACAGATACGAATGGTGCTTTTGGAACCAAGCTACGCCTGTCGATGTCATCAGGTCAGGAAATGCCTGAAGTTGTAACCATCGGTACAGGTGATAGCACGATTGCTCAGGATTTGATCGATTCCGGTATGTACGCTGAAGTGGGAACGCTGTTTGATAAATACGCCTCAGCGACTTGGAAAGAAGCTATGGCACAGGATCCTAACGTATGGAACCAATACAGCCGCGATGGCAAAAAAATGGGTCTTCCTGTACTCGATTACGCGTACAACCATGATTACATTCTCTGGATCCGCCAAGATTGGCTGGACAAGCTAAATATGCAAGCACCTAAAACGATTGATGAGCTGGAAAAGGTTATGGATGCATTCAAGAATCAGAACCCTGATGGCTTGGCACCAGATAAGGTAACTCCGCTCAGTATCGGCTTTAAGACATCGATGAACACTTGGATGGGCGATCCTTCTTGGATCTTCGGTGCTTATGGAACTCTTCCACAGCAATGGAATCTTGATGCTGATGGTAAATTGGAATACGGTTCTGTAAATGCGGGTATGAAGCAAGGGCTGGAAAAAATGAAGGAATGGCTTGCTAAGGGTTATATTCCTCAAGAAGCAGCACTTTGGGATGAGAACAAAACAGCTGAGCCAGCAGTGGCAGGTACAGCAGGTATTCTCCCAGGACCTTACTGGATGAGCGGTTGGCCGCTTCAGGATACTGTGAAGAATGCTCCGAATGCTGTATGGGCTCCAATTGAAATTCCAGCGGGACCAGATGGTAAAGTAATGCGTCATGGTACACAGTTCACCAACGGTGTAACTCTGATCAGCACTAAAATGAAAAATCCAGAAGCATTCTTTACCTATCAAAACTATCTGTTCGATAACTTCGCTGATCCTAAGCCTGGTAGCGAGCTAGATAACGGTCTCTTCGCAGGATATGACTATGAACTAGATGCAAACGGTAAGATGATTGATAATGAAAAAATTGCTGGTGGTTATGTGAACAGCGTTCGTTATATGCTGGTTCGTGACGGTGCCCGGATTCCGGATGCCCAAATGAAAGCACTTCTTAATCTTGCAGATGGTGCTGAACCAACCACTCGTCTGGAGAAGGATGTAGCCGTGAACTATGGTAAGGATACTCCTGCAGCTGCAAAGGTTCTGCTGGCGCAAGAGGATAAATCCTTCAAAAATATGTTCACAGGTCCTACCACTGAAACTATGAAATCAAAGATGGATTATCTGAACAAAATCGAGAACCAAACGTTTAATGAGATCATCTATGGCAACAAGCCACTAGAAGCTTTCGATACCTTCGTAGCGACCTGGAAATCAGGCGGCGGCGACCAAATCACTAAAGAAGTAAATGAATGGTATGACAGCGTAAAATAATGCTCTGTTAAGGGTATGAGTAGCACAATTCGGGACTGTTTCCTCAGCTGTTTATTTAGCTGGGGGAACGGTCTCTTTTTGCGTTAGCGGCTATCCGAATTCGTATACACTAGCATCAATTTCTATGTGGTAAAGAGATTGGTTTTGTACCATATATATTGGTTTTGCTCGCTATTTGGGGAATCCTGTCGTTGCTATAATTTGAGTATGGTTACAGAAGAACTTGACACGATATGGGGGACCAAGGATGAGAACACTTAAAAAAACATGGCCATTTCACTTAATGTTGCTGCCGGCGATGATCTTCCTGATTATCTTCAGCTTTATACCGATGGGCGGAATTGTGATGGCGTTTCAGGATTATAAGCCATGGCTAAAAATTTCCGGATCAGCGTGGGTTGGATTAGATAATTTCCGCTATCTATTTGAACGTAATGACAGTATGCAGGTCATTTGGAATACTTTGATTATTGCCGTTCTGAAGATGATCTTCAATCTGGCTGTACCGTTTGTGTTCGCTATTCTGTTGAATGAGATTCGCAAGGTTTATATACAGCGTACGATTCAGACCTTGGTTTATTTACCTCACTTCTTGTCTTGGGTCATCCTTGGCGGGATCTTGCTAGATTTGCTTGCTACAGATGGTTTCGTCAATCAGATCCTCGGCAGTATGGGGATAAAACCTATCTTTTTCTTAGGAGATAATAACTGGTTCAGGTTCACGGTCATTCTCACGGATGTATGGAAGGAATTTGGTTATAACACGATCGTCTTCCTAGCTGCTCTAGCAGGAATTAACCCTTCATTATATGAAGCTGCTGAAATAGATGGTGCAACCCGCTGGAAGCAGACACGTTTTATCACAATGCCATCTCTACTGCCGATGGTTGTTGTGGTAGGTACTCTGGCTCTTGGAAATGTATTGAATGCAGGGTTTGACCAGATCTTTAACCTCTACAATCCGCTGGTCTATCAGAAAGGCGATATTATCGACACCTTCGTCTATCGTACAGCTATTCTGAATGGTGAGATGGGCTTTGGTACAGCAATCGGACTGTTCAAGTCAGCCATTAGTATGGTCCTAATCCTTGTATCGTACAGTCTAGCTAAAAAATGGGCAGGATATCGCATTTTCTAAACTACCAAAGGAAGAGGGAGACCTATGTATTACAAAACTAGAGGTTATCGTATTTTCAACATATTCAATACTTGCTTTCTGATCATACTCGCACTCATGTGTATCGTTCCTCTGATTCACGTATTAGCTGTATCTTTCAGTGCCAAGTCTGCGGCTGATGCCAACCTGGTGGGGTTGTGGCCAAAGCAGTTCTCTCTGGAAGCTTATAAAAAGACAATGAATAATCCGATATTCCTACACTCCATATGGGTTTCCGTACAAAGAACTGTACTCGGAACCGGACTTACGCTTCTGATTACTTTTCTGGCAGCGTATCCGCTATCTAAGGAAAACTCGGCCTTCAAAGGTCGGAATGTGTATTCCTGGTTGTTCGTTTTCAGTATGGTGTTCAATGGTGGACTGATTCCTTTTTACATTGTCATTCAAAAAATTGGCTTAATGGATTCCTTCTGGGTACTCGTTCTGCCAGGTGCGGTAAATACTTTCTTAGTAATTCTGATGCTGAACTTCTTCCGCGGTATTCCAAAAGATCTGGAGGAAGCTTCACTAATAGACGGTGCAGGACATTTCCGAACATTGTTCAGTATTTACTTGCCGATTTCTTTGCCATCTATTGCGACAATTGCACTGTTTAGTATGGTGTTCCATTGGAACTCTTGGTTCGATGGCCTATTGTATTTGAACAATTCCAAGCAGTTTCCGCTGGCGACCTTTCTGCAGACCGTTATCATTCAACGGGATATGAGCTCCATGAGCATTAATCCGAAGGAGATGGAATTAATCTCGCAGACCACGGTTAGAGCCGCGCAAATCTTTATCGGGGCCGCCCCAATTCTAATCGTATATCCATTCTTGCAGAAGTATTTTGTTAAAGGGATGACACTAGGTTCTGTAAAGGAGTAGGGATGATGATAACGACATTTATCAATGGAATGGACATCTCGTTTCTGGATGAAATAGAGCAGGGTGGGGGCAAGTTCCACAGTAGTTCTGTTCGGATTACTGAGGAAGGTGAGGATTTGCTCCATATCCTTAAGGACAATGGAGTAAATGCCATACGGCTACGGATTTGGAATGACCCTCCAGGTGGCTTTTGCAATTTGGAACGGACGCTGGTTATGGCAAAGCGAATCAAGAAAGCAGGGCTTGACTTTTTACTGGATTTTCATTATTCAGATAAATGGGCGGATCCAGCTAACCAATGGAAGCCAAAAGCTTGGGAGGCACTTGATTTCAGTGAATTGACATCCGCCGTGTATGATTATACTCGCGAGACGCTTAAAGCTTTACAGTCTCAAGGCACGCTGCCCGATATGGTGCAGATCGGTAATGAGATTACGCCAGGCATGTTATGGGGAGAGGGCAAGGTAGATGGAGATTGTGATACCCCGGAGCAGTGGGAGCAGTTCACGACGCTAGTTAAAGCGGGTATAGCGGGTGCGAAATCCGTCGATTCTGACTTGTCCATCATGATCCATATTGACCGAGGGGCTGATCATACGGCTAGCCGTAACTTTTATGATCGTTTCTTAGAACATGGCGTAAACTTTGATGTTATCGGTTTATCTTTCTACTCTTGGTGGCATGGTACTTTGGATGACTTGCAGTATAACCTGAACGAATTAGCGCTGCGTTATAACAAGGATATCATTGTGGTGGAAACAGCCTATCCATGGACACTTAATGCACCTGAAGGATTTCCAATAATTGTGAATGAGGAAGCCCAGCTCCATGAAGGTTATCCAGCCACAGTAGAGGGTCAGGCTAAGTATATGAAGGATTTCATAAACGTAATTGAGAATACTCTTAACGGAAAAGGAATCGGCTTTTATTACTGGGAGCCTGCTTGGATTCCTTCGCAAAAGGAATGGTCCGTCGGACATGAGAACGGGTGGTCCAATTTAGCTCTGTTTGATTTTGAAGGTAAGAAACTGGATTCGCTCCATTTCTAAAGATTATTCGGATAGAAAAGAAGACAGCCAATGGTTAATTACCGTGACTGTCTTCTTTTTTTAATTCAAAAAGGCATCTAAAGCTACCGTAGGCTTACCAGAAGAATCAAAGGCACCTTTTGTGTAAGCGTACCATGTGCCATAACTCTCCGGCTCCCAATAGAAAACACCAAGGCCTTTGCCGCCGCTTACCGATTTTGTTTTGCTAATGATGTCCGTAAGAAAAGCTTTAGCCGTTGTTGGAGCACTAACGTCCATGCCGACCTCTGAAATGATCACCTCTTTACCATACCGAGCAACCATATCATTCATATTCGTTAATGTCTGAGCGTTCAGTGTAGACCAGTTGCTGGTAGTGGGATAGAGTGACATGCCGATAACATCATAGTTGGCACCGTTAGCCTTCAGACCGTCAAACATCCAGCGGAATAAGGCATTGTCGTAGCCATTAGAGAGGTGGACGATGACTTTAGAACTACTACTGACTGCTTTTACTGCACTATATCCTGAATTGATCAACGCGGCAAAATTACTCATGCTTACAGATGCTTTCCCATCCTCCCAAAGCATACCATTATTCGTCTCGTTCCCTACCTGTACCCATTCCGGAGTAACACCGCTAGCTTTGAGTGTATTCATAACATCATAAGTGTGGTCATATACCGCTGTTTTTAGAGCCGTAAAGTTCTTGCTGGTCCAGGCAGCAGGTTTCTTCTGATTGCCAGGATCTGCCCATGTATCGCTGTAATGAAAGTCAATCATGATTCGGAAACCCATGTTCTTGGCTCGAACGGCCTGTTTCACAACATCGGCTTTGTTTGAGAAATTAATGGAAGGGTTGACCCAGACCCGAAGTCGAATGGAATCCATCCCGTGGTCTTTGAGAATTTGCAGTAGATCTTGTTTCACACCGTTATCATTGTAAAAAGACCAATTATAATACTCCATTTCCGATAGCCAGCCTACATCCGCCCCTTTTGCAAAAGTCGCAGCAGCCTCTGCAGATTTGTTATTCACAAAGTTGAAACATATACTAAACACGAGAGACACGCAAACGAACAGTTTGAACATTGTTTTTGAGCTCTGTTTGTTCATGATCTTAACCTCCGGATTAGGATTTTAACAACAAGCGCCCTTACCTTAATTATTTTTGTATCCGTTTACATTAAATCGCTCCCTTCGTCTTTAATAACAAAATTGTAAGTTGAGGTAAGCATTCACGATACCTATAAACATTCAACATTTCAGCATCTTTGGAAATTGATTCAGAGCTTCAAGAGTAAAAATAAGGCTTTACTCCCATACTACCGTTATCTTGCACCGGAGCTACTTGACCACAACCTTTAGGAGGAATGCGGATGAAACAACATTCTGCTCCCGCCATCTATATACAGCTTAAGAACCGGGTGACGGTGCCCAAAGGTAAAGGTGTCACATTGGGTGATATTGCATTTTTGATCGCGGAGCCAGAGCTGAAAGAGTCGCTGGAATCTATTCTGCTAATGAAGCCAGAGCAAAGTGACGGCAATCTGATTTTGATTGATCTCTTGATGGTTATTCCCCGCATCTATGACCTGTTGCCGGAAGCGGACATTGAACCGATCGGTGAAGGGAGAACGATTGTGCAGATTGAAGGTCCGGTGGAGAGGCGGAAGCCTTCAGTAGCGATGTTTGTTTTAGTATGGCTGCTGCTGTTCTTTGGGTCTGCGCTGACAATCATGAATTTCCATGCGGATGTAAACATGCAGGAGGTTCAAATCCGAATTGTGGAGATGATCACTGGTCATCGGGATGAGCATCCGTTTGTATTTCAGATTGCGTATTCGCTAGGAATTGGTTTTGGGATGGTCATTTTTTTCAACCATTTATTTAAGAAAAAGTGGAATGAAGAGCCTACACCACTAGAAGTGGAAATGTACCTGTATCAGAAAAATATCGACCAATATGTCATCAATGAGGAGTACAGCAAAATGAGGCGCCGTGGAGAAAATCAACCTGAGAACACGGAGGACGGAAGATGACGGCACCTATAACACTGGGATTAAACTTACTGCTGGGTATTGCTGGAGGGATCGCTGTAGGCGGCGGTGTGATCGCTTTATTTGTGGTGCTCGACATGGTGCCCCGTCTGGCTCAATTAACCTCTTCTTACGATAAAGTACATTGGTACGAAGGTGCGATGGTAGTTGGATCATTGCTAGGAACCGTAAGTGATTTTTGGAATTGGAAAATATGCTCAGGTCCTTTAGTTGAACTTGGTATAGGACTTTTTGACGGGATTTTTGTCGGGATGCTCGCTGCAGCATTGACCGAGGTATTAAATGTGCTGCCGATACTCGCTAAACGCTTGAATATGACACATTATCTGTTCGGGCTGTTAATGGCGATGGTAAGCGGGAAAGTCGCGGGTTCTTTATTCGACTGGTTTGTATACCGACAGTAAACGGAGGGTTATAGCATGAGTAAATATATTCACAGTGGTGATTCTGCGCCAGAAGAGGATCACCAGGAAGAGAACGCTGCGGCTGCCGCCGCAATGAAGAATACTGCAGCGGATCTAGTTGCGGATCATACTGAGGCTGATGGAGCTTCTATGACCAGTGAAAACGCAGAAGATTCGGCGGAAAATACTACAACAGCTGATCCGAGTCAAGGCCAGCAGGATGCAGAAGCGTCAGATGAGCTCGGGACAGAAGAGCAAAGTGCCGAAGCGTCAGTACAGCCGGATTCCGGGCAGCAGGATGCGGAGGCGTCAGATGAGCTCGGGACAGAAGAGCAAAGCGCCGAAGTGTCAGCACAGCCAGATTCCGGCCAGCAGGAAGCAGAAGCGTCAGATGAGCTCGGGGCAGAAGATCAAAGCGCCGAAGCGACAGCACAGCCGGATTCCGGGCAGCAGGATGCGGAGGCGTCAGATGAGCTCGGAAATCAGGAGCAGAATGAGCCTAGTAAAGGATTTTTTGCCAGGTTATTCGGCTTAGATTCAGATTCGGAATCCGAAGATGAGGCGCAAGATCAGAATGCCCAACAAGCAGGCGGATCAGAGGCGGCAACGGGGGCAGGGGATGAATCCCAAGCCCAAGTAACGTCAAATTCCAAGCCTAAGCCCTCAAAGAAGCAAGCACAGCAAGAGTCCCAAGACAGCAGTAATCAAAAGGGAAACAGTAAGCTACAAAAGAAACGGGATAAAGAGCACTCCAACTCATTAAAAGAGTCCGTCATTTACTGGCAAGGAAATGATGAAATTCCAGCTTCTCTGCAAGATACGAAACAAACTCTTACTGAGGTAATGGGGCTGGGAACAAGCTTTGATGTAACGTTTAGACAGATGTCCTTTGGCGGACATAAGACAGCTCTACTCTGTTTAAGTGGATTTACCAATACAGATGTAACCGATGATATTCTAAAACGTCTGACCTATCTCACATCTGAGAATCTGTCTACGGGTGTACTGTCTAGCTTTATGAATGAATATGTCCCTCACATCCAGGTGGAAGAGGGGAATTCGTTAAGCGAAAGTATCGAGAAAGTACTAGAAGGCTTGAGCGTATTATTCGTCGAAGGTGAGAACAAGGTTATCATCATGGATACTCGTTCTTACCCTAGCCGCAGTCCTGCCGAGCCTTCGATTGATCGGGTGGTGCGCGGTGCGCGTGACGGTTTTACAGAGACTTTACTGAGTAATATCTCGCTTGTCAGAAGACGGGTTCGTGATCCAGGGCTGAAATATGAGCTATTTCGGGTTGGACGACGGACACAAACAGATGTCTGCGTGGCTTACATTGATGATATTGTTGATAAAACACAGGTTAAATCTGTTATCGACAAAATTAAAAGCATTGATATTGATGGTATTCCTCTGGCAGATAAACAATTAGAGGAAGCGATTATCGGCGGTGGATGGAATCCATATCCTATGGTGCGTTATTCTGAACGCCCTGACGTTGTGGCTTCCAATTTATTAGAGGGACGGGTAATACTGTTTGTAGATACCTCACCTATTGTTATTGTTCTTCCGACTACTTTTTTTGATCTTTGTCAGCATGCAGAGGAGAATCGTCAGACTCCTTTTATGGGAACGTACTTGCGGTGGGTCCGTTTCATTGGTATATTTGCGTCCATGTTCCTGCTGCCACTATGGATGTTGCTTGTCATTCATCCTGAACTAAAGCCGGCTGTGCTGGATTTCATTGGACCTCAAAAGACCGCCAGAATTCCAATACTCGCCCAGTTTCTTATTGTGGAGCTTGGGGTTGATTTACTGCGGATGGCCGCAGTACACACACCAACGCCTTTAGGATCAGCGATGGGTCTGATAGCTGCCATACTGATTGGTGATATAGCGGTCCAGAGTGGTTTGTTTGTTAACGAGGTAGTTCTGTATATGGCTGTAGCCTCCATAGGTATGTTTGCAACCCCGAGTTATGAGCTGGGTCTGGCGAATCGAATAGTCAGGCTTGTGTTATTAGTAGCCGTTGCGGCATTCCAGGTGCCAGGATTTATGATTGGCACGACGCTACTGACTATTTTCCTAACTACCCATCGGTCCTATAACTCGTCTTATATGTGGCCGTTTATACCTTTTAATGCAAAGGCAATGAGTGAAATTCTAGTGCGCAAGCCAGTCTTAAGCTCGAAGACAAGGCCGTCTTTCAACAAAACTAGAGACAATACAAGGGTGCCACCTACTCAAAAGAATGATTAACAATCGTATGAAAATACAAAACTACTGCAAATTAGTCCATTCAATGGAGTTCCCACTGTCTGTTATACTGAATACACTAAAGACAGGGTGGAACCTTGATATTCCACAGAAATTGGAGGACTAAAGAATGTTTCTACACGGTACTAGCCGAATTAACGATGCTGGGCATTTGGAGATCGGCGGATGTGATGTAACTGAATTGAAGGCGGAATATGGAACCCCGCTATATATATTGGACGAGCAATTGGTGAGACAACGTTGCCGGGAATATATGGATGCTTTTAAAGCCTCTGGACTTGGGTTTCAAGTAGCTTACGCAAGTAAGGCGTTCTCAGTAATGGCTATGGTTCGTTTGGCTGATCAAGAAGGCTTGTCGCTTGATGTTGTATCTGATGGCGAACTTTACACAGCTTTACAAGCTGGCTTTCCGGCAGAACGTATTCATTTTCATGGCAACAATAAGACGTCTGAAGAGATCGAAATGGCGATTGATGCCGGGATCGGCTGCTTTGTAGTCGATAATCTGGTAGAGCTTAATCTTTTGCAGTCCATTGCATCACGTAAAGAAGTTAAGGTTAACATCTTATTACGTGTGACACCAGGTGTCGAAGCACATACGCATGAGTATATTACTACAGGTCAGACCGATTCCAAATTCGGTTTTGATATCGGTAATGGATCAGCTTATGAAGCAGTTAAAGCGGCAGCCAGCAAAAAGAATTTAGTGCTGCTTGGCGTACATTCCCATATTGGTTCTCAAATTTTTGAAACGGATGGATTCCAGCTTGCTGTTGAACGTGTAGCGAGTTTTGCTCGTAGTGTTAAAGAAGGTTTGGAAGTGGACTTCCGTGTAGTAAACCTAGGTGGAGGTTTCGGTATTCGTTATGTTGAGGGGGATACCCCGTTACATGTTTCTGAATATGTAGCTGCAATTACGGATGCGGTGAAGACTCATTTTGCTGGAATTTATAATGCTTTGCCTGAAATTTGGGTGGAGCCGGGCCGCAGTATTGTCGGAGATGCAGGTACCACACTTTATACTGTAGGTACGAACAAGGATATTCCAGGCGTGCGTAAGTACGTTGCCGTTGACGGTGGGATGACTGATAATCCACGTCCTGCCTTGTACCAATCTAAATATGAGGCATTGCTTGCTAATCGTGCGAATGAAGAGGCTACAGAAACTGTATCCATCGCTGGTAAATGCTGCGAGAGCGGAGATATGCTGATTTGGGATGTAGAACTGCCTGAGGCTGAAAGCGGCGATCTGTTGGCTGTAGCCTGCACAGGCGCTTACAATTACTCCATGGCGAGCAATTACAACCGTCTTCGTCGTCCGGCTTTAGTGTTCGTTCAGAACGGACACAGCGATCTTGTAGTGCGTCGCGAAAGCTATAATGATCTGATTGCCAACGATATTGTTCCTGAGCGTATCGCTAAACAAGCCGCTGTTGCTAAGTAATAGCCGTTAATGTTAAGTAGGGAAAATTGGGAAGGCATAAAGAGCAAGCAGGAATTACTCCTGCTTGCTTTGCTTTGTGCGTGGTTTCATAGTAATATAATTGAGGTATTCTAAATTTGTTAATTTTGAAAGGGGTCATTTACATATGGCAAAGCAAGCGAAAATTACTCTAGAAAATGGCGGCGTAGTGCTGATCGACTTGTTCGATCAAGATGCACCAAACACTGTAGCTAACTTTGAAAAGCTAGCAAAAGATGGTTTCTACAATGGATTGACATTCCACCGTGTTATCCCTGGTTTTGTAGCACAAGGCGGTTGTCCTAACGGAACTGGATCTGGTGGTCCAGGCTACACCATCAACTGCGAAATCAACCCAAACAAACACGAGCGCGGAACACTTGCTATGGCACATGCGGGTAAGAACACAGGCGGAAGCCAGTTCTACATCTGCTATGCACCGCAACCACACTTGGATGGAGTTCACACTGTATTCGGTAAAGTAGTTGAAGGTATGGATCTTGTTGATACTTTCAAAGGACGCGACAAAATGACTTCAGTAGAAATCATCGAAGCTTAAGAATTAATAGTTAAAAAGCCAGTCTCCGAATATCCGGAGGCTGGCTTTTTGTGTTGTTAAAGAATCCGCCTAACCCGTCTATGTCGCGATTTACGCCGCTCTGGCACCCAGAAGAATACCAAATACATGAGCAGAAACACAATGAAGGCAAATAACTCTTCAACAAGCAGGTAATAAGGATATGGCCCAAAATAATCCAATACAGAATAAGTACTGGGCTTATGAGATAGGAACATGTAGTTAGACCCTAGGATGTAATTGGCAATCCACACACAAGCGGCCACAATGTTTAGTCCAAGCATGGTGAACAGGAGAGATTTCCAAGTGGGCTTATAGCCCTCAATCCAGGTCATATAAAGAGAAGCAAGAATAATACCACCATGAGCTATAAAGAACAGTAGAAATCGGAAATGAGGGAACGGATAGACCAGATTCGGTGTGAGTAAAGCAATGAATGCTCCACCAATCCCAGCAAAATACAGAAAGGAGTAAAGTGTTCGGCTACGAGTTATCAGCATGATAATGGATAGTAGTAATGTAATTCCGCATAGTTCGAGCGGGAGTGAGCTGCTGGATTGCCATACGTTCTGAGTGAGGTACCATATTTGAAGTCCCGCCTCTGAGAACATCAGAATAATAATTAGCAGCAAGCGCATACTTTGCCGAAGTCTCATATCCGTGCGAATTTCGAATCTTAAACCGTAAAACAGTAGACACAGCAATGCAATGATAGACAGAGCAATCCAATGTGAAGGGGAGAACATAATGAAATCCTCCGTGCGCTGTCGATCAAAATAAGATGAAAGATGCATGACTCAACCTCCTTCGTACGGAAAAATACTTCAAAAAATAATTATGTAAATTTTTGAGATTTTCTGTTTCTGAACATCCATAAAATGGTTATATATGTATGCGTTCTGTCAAATAAGCCACAAAAGAAGGGCTTTTCATTATTTTAACATAAGATGGGGCGAGGGGCGCGGAATTACATAAGAAGCATTCGAGCATGAGGAATGGCAGAGATTACGCTTCAAGAGGGGATACAAACACAGAAAAATCAAATTGGAAAAGGAATTGGAGGCTTTAGGGTTATGTTAAAAAAAAGAATAAGTGTGATGCTCGTTATTCTGATGCTTGTAGCGCAATATGCCTATGGCATCGGTTTCGCTCCACAAGTAAAAGCAGCAGCAATCGATCAGGAACGGAATATCATCACTATTGTCTCAATGGCTGTATATGGTGCAGACGGGCAGACGGTCACGGATAGCGTTTATGAGCAAGATGCTAATGTAACATTAGATTATACGTGGTCTCTTCCTAAAGCACATCCGTACAAGCAAGGTGACACCTTTACCTTTCAGCTTCCAGAGCAGTTTCAGCTTTTTAATGATATTAACGGTTCATTGGTATCAGAGGATGGAGATGTAGGAACTTTTACAGTTGAGCAGTTATCACACCAAGTAACAATGAGCTTTAACGACTACATAGAAACGCATGATGACGTGCAAGGAACGCTTCGGATCAATACTAAGTTTGATAAACAAAAAATCTCAGGAAGTACTGTTCAGCAAATTTTATTTCCGGTGAGCGGTGGTGTTCAGACGGTTACTGTGAATTTTAAACCGAGTGTAGGATCCACCATTGAGAAGAGGGGGATTCCTCAGGGTTTTAATGCTGACTATATTTTATGGTCGGTTGACGTAAATAAATCATTAAAAACTGTTGGGAATGCAGTCGTAACTGATCCTATACCAACAGGTTTGTCACTAAGCACTCCGGTCACTGTGAGTGTGTATCAACTGAGTATCCAGTTGGACGGTTCGGTAACGCAAGGTGCACTACTCGATACCAGTAAATATTCTTCAGAGTTTACTGAAGGATCGTTAAATGTTCGTTTCACTGATCCTGCGATTTCCAGTGCTTACCGTATTGAATACTCCACAGCTATTACTGACGAGCATCAGCTAAGCTTCACGAATACAGCGACTTTTACAGGAGATGGGCAAGTTCCTGCAAGTTCCTCTGCTACTGTTCAAGTAGAACGAGGAGGAAGCTTGAACAAGTACTCTAGCGGATATGACTGGAGCAATCAAATCATTTCCTGGGCAATCGAATATAACTATAATAAAAAAACGATTCCGCAAGGAAATGCTGTACTAAAGGATTTGTTTAATGATTCTCAAGCGTTAGTAGCCGATTCGATAAAAGTATATACGGTGCAACTGGATTCAGCAGGTACAGCAACGTTAGGCAATCTGTTGACAAAGGATCTTGATTACACTGTAGTTGCAGCGTCAGACGTGAGTAAGTCAGGGTTCACCTTGCAATTTAAACAAGATATAACATCCCCTTATCGAATCGAATATAAGACCAAAGCTGTTAAGCGTGTGTTTGAAGATACTACCATCACTAATACAGTTACGGACAGTACGTACACTGAACAGGCTACTCGCTTAATACGGTCAGCCATTCTGTATAAGAACTTAACAGACGTAGATTATCAGAATAAAACGGTTGGATGGAAGGTCACATTGAACAGTGATAACTATCCAATGGGCCAGGTTGAGATTACGGAATCGTTCCCGTTTGGAGGACTGAAGTTTATTCCGGAATCACTCGTAATTAGAAATTCGAATGGAAGTATATTAAAGCCTGCCGATTATATTTTAGTATACAATACTCCTGTTCAGTCTAATAAAGGGTTCAAGGTTGTCTTCAAATCGGCGATTTCCGAAACTTATACAATCAGCTATAGAACAGACTTTAATAAGGATTGGATTTGGTCTAATACTGAAAATTTTAATAACAAGGTTCGGATGGACTGGATAGACACGTCCGAAGTTCCTCGCACCACAGAAGCAGAAGGGCTATTTATTCCAAGAGTTGAAGCGAAAAGTAATGGCTTGAAATTTGGTTCCTATAATGCTTCAACTAAAGAATTAGCTTGGACATTAGGGGTCAACTATAATAGCAAAACGATTGCAGAGCCAGAGGTCGTGGATATTTTGAAATCGGGTCAAACCCTGGTTCCTGAATCGCTGAAAGTGTACACCATGAATGTTGCTAAGAATGGGGACCCAACGAAAGGTGTAGAGGTAAACAGTAGCAAATACACTTACAGTGTTAATGGTAATAATGAGTTGAAGGTCTCTTTTACAGACGCTATTCAATCCGCATATTATATAGAATTTCATACAAGTCTTGAAGGCAAAGTCATCGGCACTGCTATTGATAATAAAGCCAATCTCTATGATGGGACAAAAAAGGTATCCAAGGATTTGAACGCTTCCGTAAAGATTCCTTATGGAGACGAATATCTCTTAAAGAATGGTGTTCAGAATGGCGAGAAAATCGATTGGAGCATTCAAATCAATCGTAGTCAGTCTACTGTGATGAATGCGTTAATCAAAGATACTCCTAGCGCTAATCAGATTTTGCTACAGGATTCATTCCATCTGTATCCTACAACCCTAGCTGAGAACGGGGATGTAACAAAAAACGGACCTGAATTGACCCAAGGTATCGATTACAGCCTAGAAATAAAAACGGATGTAGACGGCAAGCAGTCGTTTGATTTAAGCTTCGCCAAGGAGATTAGTAAACCTTATATTCTCGATTATCAATCTCTGATTATGGCGAATACAGGAGACAAAGTTATTAATACTGTTCGTTTCAGTGGTTTTAATGTTATCGAAATAAGCAAAGATTCTTCTAAAGAAATTATCGTCGGTGTGTCGAGTGGATCAGGATCAGGTAGCGGGGTTAGAGGCTCCTTGATGATCAAGAAGCTGGATGCAGAGGACAACTTGAAAACGCTGGGAGATGCGACTTTTGCACTTTATCGTCTAAACGGCTCAGACCGCGTATTTATTAATAGCTTAACCACAGATTCCGCTGGTACAGCCACATTCAACAAATTATGGTTGGGCAACTATGTATTGATGGAGACGACAGCTCCAAGTGGCTATGTACTTGATCCTACAGAACATCCAGTATCCATTCATTCTTCGTCAACGAATCAGTTAGTGATTACGAATCAAAAAGCAGTTGAGCCTACGCCTACTGCAACGCCAGAGCCAACTATAGCCCCTACAGCAACACCATCAGCTTCGTCGGAACCAACTGTTACTCCGTCAACAGAGCCTACAGTAGCACCTACGTCAACACCAACTTCAGGAACTCCAGGAGGTCCGGTTACACCTACACCTACGAGTTCGCTGGTGCCAGGAGTAATCATCAATGATCCGGCAGTACCTACTGGCCCTGGGAATACGACCGGTCAGGAATCGGCAACTTCAGAAGAGGAAGGAACTCCAGATTTAGTTATTACAGATGAAAATGTTCCTTTGGGAGAGGTCGACATTGTTGATGAGGAAGTACCGAAAGGTACAGTGAATAACAACACTTCCAGTGCCCCTCAGCTTCCAAAGACGGGAGAAAGTAGCCCGGCACCGCTTTACATGACAGGTATTGGATTAATAGCCATAGGCTTTACTTTAAACCGTGTATTTAGACGGAAGGGAAACTTAAAGTAAGTGAACTGATTGAGTATGATTTGAAATTGAAATGAAAGAAGCACCCGGCGTGATTAAGGTCGGGTGCTTTTGTTTGTGTTCGGCCTGATATTCATTTTGTGTTCTGAACCTATTCGCTCGCAGGGAAGGAAGTCTCAAATTCGGTTTGTTTACGTGAGCTTTTGGCAGAAATCGTTCCACCGTGGAGCTCTGTGATGTTCTTGGCAATCGCGAGTCCTAAGCCACTTCCGCCGGTCTCTCGAGAGCGTGATTTATCTACGCGATAAAATCGCTTGAATAAGTGGGGGAGGTCCGCGGTTGGAATCGGGTTGCCGTAATTCGTGCATGTAGCAATCACTCTATTGTCTTTTCTATAAACGGAGATATCTAGAATCTTACCTTCTTTCCCGTATCTAACCGCATTGGTGAATAGGTTCTCATATAATCGTACTAACTCGTCCGCATCACCATGGATAATTAAAGGGACCTTATCCGTATGAATACGGTAGGTCATATCGGCTTGCTCCAATACGGGAGCAAATTCCTCGACAAGCTGTTCAAGCAGCTTTCCGAGATCTACAGGCTCAATATTAAGGGGGAGCCCGCTGCTGCTAACGCGTGTATATTCGAATAAATCGTCGATTAGCTTTTTAAGAGTCAGGGATTTCTCATAGGCAATATTAACATAATAACGCAGTTCGACCTCGTTCTTATAACGATCCTTCTCCACATACTCCAGAAATCCAAGTACAGAAGTTAGAGGGGTTCGGAGATCATGGGATACACCTGTGATTAGGTCGTTTTTGGCTTTCGCTGCTGCTCGTTCTTCCTCTAAAGCGGATTTTAGTTTGCCAGCCATGAGGTTCATATTTTCGGCGAGTTTACCGAGTTCATCCGTACCTGTTACTGGTACCTTGAAAGATAAATTGCCATCCGCTATCGCTTGGACCCCATTCGTAATATTATGAAGATTGCTTGTTGTATTTCTGGATAGTTTTAGAATGAAAACAATAAACAAAGGAAGACCAATAAGAATCACTATAGGCGTAGACCCGATGTTATTGATTACCCAGCGGATGAGCTTAACCCCCCAGAAGGAACGAGAAGGATTGAGCCATAGCAAAAGGGATGTCCCATAATAGCCGACCAATAAAATTGCTGCTGTAAGTGCTAGACTCGTTAAGCTGAAGCCGACTATTTTCCAGGATAGGGTATCGAATCGTTTAAGGTTCAACTAGAAGGACCTCCTTTTTCCAGTTTGTAGCCAACGCCCCATACCGTCTTTAAATATTGTGGTTTTCTCGGATTAGCTTCAATTTTTTCTCTGATTTTTCGAATGTGTACCATGAGCGTATTATTGCTTTCGAGAAACTGCTCTTTCCACACTTTGGCATAGATTTGCTCCATACTTAGTACTTGTCCCTTGTTTCGGGCGAGCAGCTCCAAAATTGCGAATTCTCTCGGAGTAAGTTTAACGGCCTGATCATCCACGCTAACTTCATGCGTAACCGAGTTAATAACCAAGCCATCAATGATGATTTCATCCTGTTTGGCACTTAGCTCGACCATGTAATTCCGGGTTCTACGCAGCTGGGATTTAATGCGGGCAACAAGCTCCAGCGGACTAAAAGGCTTCGTAACATAATCATCCGCACCTACACTGAGTCCAGTGATTTTATCTAGTTCCTGACCTTTGGCAGATAACATAATAATCGGGAATTTTTGTGTTTCTCGAATTTTTATACAAGTCTCTATACCGTCCATGTTAGGCATCATGATATCTAGAACCATCAGATCTATCGTTTCTTTTTTAATAATTTCAAGTGCTTCCAGTCCGTCATGGGCAGTTAACAGGCGGTATCCCTCGTTCTCCAGATAGATCTGCATGAGCTTAATAATCTCAGCTTCGTCATCAACCAAGAGCAGTGTTGCGTTGTGCATGATTCAGCGTCCTTTCTTGCTTGTAAAGCAATCGTACTACAAGAAGTATACAATATATTCTAGTTTGAAAGCCTTATTTGAAGGCCGGTGATGAGCGATGGGAAGCAGCTTGTGTAGTTCTTTGAAAAACTTAAAGCTATAATAAAGCCGCCCACATAGCAGAGAAGCAGAGGCCAAAAAGTATTGATTGTTGGAGAAGGTTGTCGGTATAGCATGCGACTTGAAAATGAAATTTATTAGCAAAGATGAATAGTTTATAATCCTTATTTAACAAGAGATTTCTTAACAACGGTGGCAGGTAAAAGTAAAAGTAAACTTAATAGTTTCTTAACAAGTCTTAAGATTTGGGAAGCTGCTATGCTATAATAATTTCAAATTCAATAGGTTGGAGGAGAATTGGAAGATGTGGAAAGAGTTTAAAGCCTTTGCCCTAAAAGGAAATGTACTTGATTTAGCCATTGCTGTCGTTATCGGAGCAGCTTTTGGTAAAATTGTGACATCATTGGTAGCTGACATCATTACGCCGATCGTTGGCTTGATAACAGGTGGTATAGATCTGAAGGATCGGGCTCTAAGTGTCATGGTTATGCATAATGAACTAATTATCCCTTATGGGCAATTTTTGCAGGCGGTAGTTGATTTCTTTATTATTTCCTTCTCAATCTTTATGGTGATCAAGCTATCAAACAAATTTCAACGTAAAGAAGCGGTTAAGGTTGAAGTGGTGGAGACGCCTGCGCCAGCAGAGGATATCGTATTGCTGACTGAAATTCGTGATCTGTTGAAGCAACAAGAACGTGGATTGTAATTGGAAAAAGAAAACCAAAAAAAAGTGCCTGGAGATACTAGTCCGGGCGCTTTTTTGGTTTGTTTGTATGTAAGGACACCATCCATAGACCTCATCACGAAAGTGTTGTCCTCTTTTTAAAGTTGATAATCTCGTTTCTTCTTGTAATCACCATACATCTTAGAATTAAGTTACAAATTTTAAGTAAATATATTAAATGCACTTGCATTTCGATGGTGTAAGTGATAATTTTGTTAGTAAGGAAAACTTGAACCTCAATTAAATAAAAGGATCAATCCTTCAGGGCAGGGTGTAATTCCCTACCGGCGGTGATGTTGTTGTAGAGTGCTTATTTATTAAGTTTATCTACCACACTTAGTCCGCTACCCGGCTCGCGTTGTTGACGCGAACGGTGGACCCGGTGAAATTCCGGGACCGACAGTATAGTCTGGATGGAAGAAGGAGAGGTTAACCGCTTGTCTGTAATAGACAGGTGGACTGCAGTGTTTTCATTTATTATGTGCGATATTTCACAATTGCCGTCAATGGACGGTTATTTACGCACACTTTTATTTGGACTGCCGATAAACTCTCGCATAACCCATCTTTACTCCGCCTGGAGAATGAGATGGGTTTTTCTGTTTTTAAGCATTAGATAGACAGTAAGGGGATAGGAGGACGAGATGGACAACATGAATGACGAGTTTTACATGTCGCTAGCGTTGGATATGGCAGAACGGGCCCAAGGACAGACAGGAATTAACCCTGTTGTAGGCTGCGTTGTTGTAAAGAATGGAGCTATGATTGGGCTTGGAACTCATTTGCAGCGCGGAACGGGTCATGCTGAGGTACATGCCTTGAATATGGCAGCCGGTCAAGCACAGGGCAGCACTGCCTACGTAACACTGGAACCGTGCAGTCACTATGGCAAGACTCCGCCCTGCAGCCAAAGGCTGATCGACGAGGGAGTAGCCAGAGTGGTAGTCGCTTGTGAGGACCCTAACCCTCAGGTGGCGGGTCGCGGGGTTCAAATGCTGCGTGAGCACGGAATCGAAGTAGAAGTAGGGTTACTGCGTGATCGTGCACTGCGGTTGAATGAACGGTTTATCAAATATATTTTGACAAAACAGCCTTTTGTTACGCTCAAGAGTGCCAGCACGCTGGATGGCAACCTAGCTACCAAATCTGGTGACAGTAAATGGATTTCGAATGGAGAAGCGCGGGAGATCGTACATACACTGCGGCATCGGCATCAGGGAATTATGGTCGGTGTCAATACAGTGATTGCAGATAATCCCTCACTAACGACAAGAACGGAAGTACCGGGTATTAATCCGACACGGATTGTGATTGATTCTGGCCTACGTATTCCATTGGATTCAGCAGTTGTAAGTGACAGTCTAGCGCCTACGATCATCGTGACAACAGAAGCCGCAGATCCTGCAAAGAGAGCAGCGCTTCTTGAGGCAGGTGTGCAAATTATTGTTAGCGGCCCAGGACCACGGGTGGATTTGAAGGCTGCTATGGTAACGCTCGGTGAAATGGAAATCGGATCGATTTTACTTGAAGGCGGGGGCACGCTAAATGGTGCGATGCTGGAGAGTGGGCTAGTTGATCGAGTGATTCTCTTTTTCGCTCCAAAGATTGTTGGCGGTGGTGCTGAAGCGAAAGGGACTTTCGTTTTTCCTGGTGTAGAGCTGATGAAGGACGCGATTTCTCTGGAGGGACTGGAAGTAAAAGTGCTCGGAGATAATGTATGTATCAGCGGTACTCCGGTACGCTAAGGCGAATGGTTACAAAACTTAAGCGTATGCTTCCAGAGCAAGTTTTGTTCGGAGAGATAGCGGAGAAGTGTTATTCACACAAAACTTTAGGAGGGAAAGCATGTTCACTGGATTAGTCGAAGAAGTTGGCACTCTGAGAAGTGTCTCCACCGGTGGAGAAATGATGGTGCTGAACATTGCCGCTTCGGTCATCATGGATGATCTGAAGATTGGTGATAGCGTTTCGGTTAATGGCGTCTGTCTTACAGCGACAACTTTAGGCGAGAACTATTTTACAGTGGATGTCATGCCTCAGACCTATCGAAATAGTAACCTGAAGGAGCTACGTCCTGGCAGCCGGATGAATCTGGAGCGAGCAATGGCAGCCGGTGGCCGATTTGGAGGTCATATTGTTCAAGGACATGTTGACGGCACAGGTGTCATCAAAAGCGTAAAGCGTGATCAGAATGCCGTGGTATATGAGATTGCGCCAGATCGCAAATCACTGTTCAAATACATCATTCCTAAAGGGTCGGTCACGATCGATGGCATTAGCTTAACGGTAGTAAAGACGACGGCATCATCGCTTACTGTATCCATTATTCCGCATACTTTAGGGGAAACGGTGCTAACTTACAAGCGGGCGGGAGATAGTGTGAATATAGAGAGCGATGTCCTTGGTAAATATGTTGATCATCTTCTGCATTATGGCTCAGCTGCACAGGATGAAGAAAGTGATAGCAGTTCTGGGATTAGTCGTGATTTCTTGACGGCGAACGGATTTTTTTGAAAAAGAGTAAGCTTACGAAGAGGAAACAATCCTTTGTAAAGCTATTGGGAGGACAGAACCATGAGCGAACAATCGAAGAAGGATAGTGTCTTGGACCCGATTGAAGAAGCGATTTATGATTTAATGCGCGGCAAAGTCATCATCGTGGTGGATGATGAGGATCGTGAGAATGAAGGGGATTTTATAGCGCTTGCCGAACGGGCTACACCAGAAGTTATCAATTTTATGATCACTGAGGGACGTGGCTTGGTCTGCATGCCAATTACCGCAGAGCGTGCAGAAGAACTTGAACTACAGGCCATGGTCAGCCACAACACAGATAATCATGGCACAGCCTTTACTGTATCCGTTGACCATATAGATACAACTACAGGTATATCAGCAGGAGAAAGATCCTTGACTGTTAAAGCTATGATTGATCCTAAAGCCAAGCCATCTGACTTCCGTAGACCTGGCCATATGTTCCCGCTGATTGCGAAAAAAGGCGGTGTACTGCGCCGTTCCGGACATACTGAGGCTGCTGTTGATTTAGCCCGTATGTGTGGCGCATATCCCGCTAGTGTGATTTGTGAAATCATCAAGGAAGATGGCTCGATGGCCCGGTTGCCTGATCTGGTTGAGATTGCTAAGAAGCATGATCTTAAGTTGATCAGCATCAAAGATCTCATTCACTATCGGAACGAGAAGGAACAGCTCGTCAATCGCGAGGTGTCCGTGCGTCTGCCTACCGATTTCGGTGATTTTCAGACCATTGCCTATACGAATGAAGTGGATGATAAAGAGCATGTAGCATTGGTGAAGGGTGATATTTCCGGTGATGAGCCAGTGTTAGTACGTGTACATTCCGAATGCTTAACCGGTGACGTATTCCACTCCCATCGCTGCGACTGCGGCCCACAATTTGAAGCGGCGCTGCGTCAGATCGAAGCTGCTGGTAGAGGCGTGTTGCTCTATATGCGCCAAGAAGGTAGAGGTATTGGTCTTATCAATAAGCTTAAAGCCTACAAGCTTCAAGAAGAAGGACTCGATACCGTAGATGCCAATCTAAAGCTTGGTTTTCCAGCAGATTTGCGTGATTACGGGATCGGTGCACAGATTCTGAAGGATCTAGGTATAAGTCAGATTCGTCTCCTAACGAACAATCCTCGAAAGATCAAGGGGTTGGAAGGTTATGGACTTGAAGTTGTTGAGCGCGTACCAATACAAATGCCTGAAAATAAGGATAATACCAATTATCTCCATACAAAGCAGGCTAAGCTTGGACATTTGCTTTCTTTTGACGACATTGAACAAAATGAGGATTCGAAAGTATAATCACACACAATAAAAAACGAAGGGTAGATGAATGATATGCCGAAATATTTAGAAGGACATTTAGTTTCCGAGGGGTTAAAATACGGGGTTGTAGTAGGACGTTTTAATGAATTTATTACTAGTAAGCTTTTATCCGGTGCGCTTGATGCATTTAAACGCCATGGTGTTGGTGATGATGAAGTGGATGTTGCTTGGGTTCCAGGCGTGTTTGAAATTCCGTTGATCGCTCAAAAAATGGCGGAAAGCGGTAAATACGATGCTGTAATCACTTTAGGAACTGTTATCCGTGGGTCTACAACGCACTATGATTATGTATGTAATGAAGTCGCTAAAGGGGTAGCTGCGATCAATCTTAAAACCGGTGTACCGACGATTTTTGGGGTAGTTACTACTGAGAATATTGAACAAGCCATTGAACGTTCAGGAACCAAAGCAGGGAATAAAGGCTGGGATGCTGCAACTGCTGCGATTGAAATGGCGAATCTTAACAAACTGTTTAAGTAAGACAGCTATTGACGAATCAGTCGAATTCGTGCTTATTTATAGTATAAGAAGAAAGCATGGATTATAGAGCCCTTTCTACTTGTGTAGCGTCCATTAGGGCGCTGCACTTTACTTTTTTAGGCGGGAGGATGCTTCGTGACTGTATTGTACAAGCTGGAAACGTTTGAAGGTCCGCTGGATCTGCTTTTGCATTTAATCGATAAGGCGGAAATCGACATCCAGGACATTCCGGTCGCCGAGATCACCGAACAGTATATGGAATACCTGCGAAGTATGCAGGAGCTTGAACTGGATATTACGAGTGAATTTCTCGTGATGGCCGCAACCCTATTATCTATAAAGAGCAAGCTATTGCTGCCCAAACCACCGGTCATTGAGATCGATGATTTTGAATATTACGAAGAAGATGAATTTGATCCACGAGCTGAACTTGTTCAGCGACTGATTGAGTATCGTAAATTCAAGAGTATTGCTGTTCATTTAATGGATATGGAGAGCGAGCGGAGCTTGATTTTTACGAAGGAACCAGAGGATCTGGGTCCATTCGTGCCTGAAGAGATTGACCAAACGCTAAAAGGACTACATACTTCCGACCTTATAGCTGCTTTCCGAAAAGCGCTAAGTAAGGCGGCAAGAAGGTCTTCTTACCAGCGGATCACCCGGGACGAAATATCGGTAAAAGATCGTATACGTGATGTATCGGATGCGCTGCAGCGCAGGGGAAAGGGAGGAAGGCTCCACTTCTCAGCACTGCTTCACGATGAAATGGCGCGACACGAAATCGTAGTTACTTTTCTTGCGATTCTGGAACTAATGAAAATGAAGGCGATTTTTTGCTATCAAGAGAAATTGTTTGAGGACATCGTAATGGAGTGGAGAGGAGGAGAACACTTCAATGGATTACAAAACGCTGAAATCGATTATTGAGGGCCTGTTGTTTCTATCAGGTGATGAAGGGATCTCCGTACGGCAAGTCGCCGAGATTACGGAGCAGCGACCAGAGCTTGCGGCTGGAGCTTTAGAAGAACTGAAAGAGGATTATGTAACACAGGAACGGGGATTGCAGGTAGTGCAAATCGCCGGGAATTATCGGCTAGCTACCTTGCCTGAGCACGCCCATTATTTTGAGCGCTTAGCCTACTCCCCTTCCAGATCAACCTTGTCTCAGGCCGCATTAGAGACATTGGCGATCGTGGCCTATCGTCAACCGATTACACGGGTGGAGATCGAAGAGATACGAGGCGTGAAATCCGAACGTGCAATTCATACGCTGAATAACAAGGATTTGATCCATGAGGTCGGTCGTGCGGAGGCTGTAGGGCGCCCAATCTTGTATGGGACAACTAAGTCATTCTTGGAGAGCTTTGGTCTCGCTAGTCTGAATGAGCTGCCTGAACCATCAAACTTCGAATCCACTGATAATTTGGAAGAGGAGACACAGCTACTATTCAATAAGCTGGATACTCAAATGACATTCGAGGATATAGAACAGCCTTAGTTTTTTTGTTATACCGCAATTATTTATATTGCTGGGACTGCCCATAAACCATACACATGGTTTATGGGCAGTCCCTATTTTTTTGTAGAGCCACATTTTTTAACCAAACCCCGAATTTTTTCCAGCTTAAATTGCCATACTAAACCAAAGGTTCCCATAATTAAGGTTTCTTGGAGGTAAATACGTGACGTTATGGCTTGGAATTCCCCTCGGATTGCTGGTACTGGCAATGATTCTGGTTCTGTCTTCATCTATCGATTTCCGCATCCGGTGCTATAAACATGGCAAAAATGATCTGCTCGAGTTAGATGTTAAGACTCTTTTTGGTCTGATCAAACTCCACTATGAACTGCCCCGATTGGTCTTTAAGGGATTGGAGCAAGGTGTGCTCGGGAAGTTTAAAGAGACGGGTACGGCGACAACAGGTGTTGATACTGTAAAGGAAGAGAAATTCGATAAAGAAAGATTTGAGCACTGGCGGGACAATGTACAGATAGCAGTGAAATCCACACGTGGATTGAAGAAATGGTTCAAGGAAACCGTATCTCATGTCAAAATATCAAAGCTTGACTGGTCCACGGACTTCTCACTAGGTGATGCAGCAGACACTGCCATAGCATCTGGAGCCGTCTGGGGATTGAAATGGAGCATGGTTGGATTTATTTCGCAGTGGGTCAAATTGAAACACAATCCACGAGTGTTTGTGAAGCCTGTTTTTCAGGATGAGCATTGTTTTTCAATGGAGTTCGTATGTGAGGGTAAGTTGTCCGTTTCCTATACCATATACGCAACATTCCAGCTTCTTCTGCGTGTCTTAAGAGAGACGGGGGGAATCAGTAAGTGGAGAAAATTACTAAAAAGGATGCGAAGTGAGCCTCGTGGGCAAAGTTTAGAATGAAAGTTACATACAAATGTGTGGATGTGGGGATGCTAAGCGCTGTAGAAGCAAGAGTAATCGTACTCAATCAAAGGAGGAAACAATATGAGCGACCATCCTATTCAGGGCCTAATGCAAACAGCGATGGAAAATATCAAGGGTATGGTAGATGTTAATACGATTGTTGGAGATCCAGTACAAACACCTGACGGTAGTATTATTCTGCCGATTAGTAAAGTGGCCTTTGGATTTGCTGCAGGGGGTAGTGATTATCGAGTAGAGGATTCTATAAGCGGATCAAACTCCCAAGGCGGTGTCAAAATGCTTCCTTTTGGTGGCGGTAGTGGGGGTGGCGTCTCCATCAGACCGATCGCTTTTCTAGTGGTTGGTAAGGATGGGGTGAACATTGTACCACTCGACAATCAAACGCATTTGTTCGAGAAAATCATCGATGCCACACCAGGGCTCATCGACAAAATCCAGACCATGTTCCAAAGCAGTAGCTCCTCAAGTCAAGCTGGGGCAACACCTACTGCTCAAGCCTCATCGGCACCTGCTAAACCCGATCCAAGTACATCTCAAGCTTCAACACATTAGGTACACATAATCCTACAAATAGCCTCGGGGATATCGCCTTACATCAGGCGGTGTCCCTTTTTGTGTGGAGAGGACATACCCTAAGGCTGGTCCGCATACACTTGTACAACATAAGTATGAAATGAGTGACTTTACTTAAGAACCGATAAGAATCCGGAGGATAAATATGAAGACAATAACCCGTAAATTTCCAATCGCCTTATTACTGAGCATTTTGCTGCTGTTTCTGACACCGCTGAGTTTGATCCATGCGGAGAACAGCTCCATATCTACGCATGCAAGGGCAGCGGCGCTGATTGATGTGGAATCCGGGCGTATTTTGTATAGCAGTCGAGGTGATGAGCCTATGCTTATTGCCAGCCTGACTAAAATAATGACCGCCCTCGTCGCTATTGAGAATGGCGATTTAGCGTCCAAAGTCAAAGTTGGTAAAAATGCCTTCGCCAAAGAAGGCTCCTCTATTTATTTACAACAAGGTGAAGAGATGACGCTGGAAAATATGCTGTATGGCCTAATGCTGCGCTCAGGGAATGATGCAGCAACAGCGATCGCGGAACATATCGGCGGATCTGAAGAAGGATTTGTATACCTTATGAACAATAAGGCTGAAGAGCTGGGACTTAAGAATACTCATTTTGCTAATCCGCATGGTCTAGATGCTGAAGGCCATTATTCGAGTGCTAACGACTTAGCTGTACTGACGGCTTATGCGCTTCATAATCCTGTATTTAAGCAAATTGTGAAGACGCAGGAGAAAACTGCGGACAATCCAAATGAGAAATGGGATTACAAGTGGAGAAACAAGAATAAAATGCTGTACCTATACGAGGGCGCGGACGGTGTGAAGACAGGGTATACCAAAAAAGCACTACGCTGCCTTGTCAGCTCGGCGACCAGAAACGGTCAGCAGCTTGTTGCAGTGACCATCAATGATGGCGATGACTGGAATGATCATGCGTCACTGCTGAACTTTGGGTTTAATCATTATCCGCTAAAAACATTGATCGAACGTGGGGACCCTGTGAGCGGTTATGACTTCGTGACAGCCAAAAAATTTGCCTATCCTCTCGGACAAGGCGAGCAGGATAGAGTAACCACCAAACTTGTCTTAAATCAAATTCCTGCGGCGCCAGCCAAAGCTGTAAGATCAAACTTTGGACTGCAAGGGGTGCTCGTTCTAGATCTAGGTGGCAAGGAGATAGGCCGGGTTCCAGTGTATACACGAGAGTCCATACCCCCTGAGGAGTCCGCTTATACTAAAAAATATAGTACAACGCAAGCACACTCTTATCCTGCTGATAATTGGTTTCAGGCCATAGGAAGTGCATTGAAGGCATTGTTTAAATTGGGGGAAAGTTCAAAGTAAACAGATAGGCTGAATAATGAAGAGGGAGGCGTATCCATGATTAACGGGATCTGGCTAGGAATGATCATCATCGGTTTTCTGTTCGCCGCCGTTAACGGCAGAATGGATGAATTTACAGCCGCCGTATTCGACGGAGCCAAGAGTGGGGTTACAGTAAGTTTTGGTTTAATAAGTGTGCTTGTATTCTGGCTTGGAATCATGCGGATCGCAGAGGATGCTGGTTTGCTTAAAAAAATAGCCAAGATACTTGGTCCAATCGTATCTTTTCTCTTTCCAGATGTACCGAAGGGTCATCCTGCGATCGGTTATATCCTCTCCAACATGAGTGCTAATTTGCTTGGACTCGGCAATGCGGCTACACCTATGGGTATCAAAGCGATGCAGGAGCTGCAGAAGCTCAACCCGGATAAAGAAACAGCCACGCCAGCCATGTGTACCTTGCTAGCACTTAACACAGCAAGCATTACGCTGATACCTGCGACACTAATTGCCATCCGATTGAATTACAATTCGGCAGACCCTGCGGGAATAGTAGGCACAACCCTCGCCGCTACTGCTGTAGCGACCCTTGCGGCGATTATGGCTGACCGATTTTTCCGAAGGATGACATTGCTGCGCAAACCTCCAAAGCCGCCGGCAGCAAAGTCTGGTTCTGCCTCGTTGGCAAAGACGTCGCTGCCTAATTCTTCATTGAAAGGGTGAGCATGACTTGTACCAGTTAATCAGTCTCCTATCGGCATGGGCGATTCCGGTCATGATTACGTTCATCCCGCTCTATGCTTTTACGCGCAAAGTCCCGGTGTATGAGTCATTTGTTGAAGGGGCGAAGGATGGATTTGGTACGGCAATCGCGATTATTCCTCATCTTGTGGGAATGCTTGTTGCAATCAGCGTCTTTCGTGCATCGGGCGCACTTGACTTCCTAATGGGATTCATATCGCCTGCCCTGCGAGGACTTGGCGTACCTCCAGAAGTACTGCCACTAGGTCTTCTGCGGCCCCTCACAGGGACAGGCTCGCTAGCTTATACGACGGATCTGATTCGCGTGCATGGCCCAGATTCTCTTATCGGTATGATTGCCTCTACTATACAGGGCAGCACGGACACAACACTTTATGTATTAACGGTATATTTTGGAGCCGTAGGTGTACGTAACGGGCGTTATGCACTAAAGGTAGGTCTATTCTCCGATGTTGTTGGCTTTGTAGCCGCGATCGCGGTCTGCCTCCTGCTTTTTGGGTAGGAGGCGTCACCCCCTATTCTTCCTTGACATATGCTATTGCAGCAATGTGGAGGGAGGCAATCCGCTATGAACTATAAAGGTTTTATTGTGCATCAGTCTCGCTGTACTTCCATTAATGGCAAAGGCTTTGATTTCTGGGTTGATGTCAACGGAGACATTTATGCGGCGCCGTTGCTGACCGATCCGGAGTATATTCACATTTGCTTGGAAGGCGATTTCAGCAAGGAAGACGGCATTCCTCCATTATCTGGAAGGAAAGGACAGCTATTTGCAACGGGTAAACTCATTTTAGAACTGGTAGAGCGCTACCAAATCTCCCCTTTAATCATCGAACCCCACAATAATTACTGCCCAGGAGCATTTTTTCCATGGAATGAACTTGTGATTTATCCCTCTGATGGTTATCATTAATCTGAGGTGACTAGTCGAAAATGGAAAGATTACAGAAAATTTTGGCGCAGGCCGGTGTGGCGTCCAGACGTAAGTGTGAAGAAATGATTTTGGCCGGTAAAGTGGAAGTCAACGGGGAACTCGTAACTACGCTTGGCACGAAGGTGGACCCCGCAACAGATATTATTAAAGTCTCCGGTAGACTGATCCGGGGCGAGAACAAAATCTACATTATGTTCAACAAGCCTAAAGGAGTAATTACAAGTGCTTCCGATCCAAAGGGTCGCAAGGTTGTAACAGACTACCTTAAAGGAATTACAGAACGGGTTTACCCTGTAGGCCGTCTGGATTACGATACGGAAGGATTGCTGCTGTTAACGAATGATGGGGATTTCGCTAACTTGCTTACCCATCCTAAGCATCATGTACCTAAGACGTATCATGCTACGGTCAAGGGTATCCCGCATGGTACTGCACTGGACAAGCTGAAGGCCGGGATCAAGCTGGAAGATGGTATGACAGCACCTGCCGAAGTCGAGTACAAAGATATTGATGAAGTGAATAAAGAAGCGGTAATCAGCATTACCATTCACGAGGGACGTAACCGTCAGGTACGACGCATGTTTGATGCAATTTCACACCCCGTTCTCCGTCTGAAGCGGATCTCATTCGGGGATATTATGCTGCAAAATCTTAAACGTGGATCCTACCGTCATTTGACCAAAGATGAAATTAACCATCTGCAGCAAATTGCCAAAGCAGGATTGCTCAAAGAAAGAACTCCACGTAAAGAGTCATAAAGACACACAATATTCACAATTAAACCCCCTAATGCTGTGACGAAATTCGCTATAATGTTCATAGGATGTTCACACCTTACAACATAAGTATGAGTTGCGTCACAGAAGGGGGCTTTACATGTGGGTAAAGCGAGAAAACCAATTCAAATCGTAATTCTGTTTCTAATCGTTCTAGTAGGTGGTTATGCAATTGGTTCCTCTGTATTTGGTGGAAGCGGAAAACCAGAGGAAGGTAGTAAAGCGCCTGCCATTGATTTGCTGGGTCTTGATGGACTTGGGCATACGTTAGACGAGTATAAGGGTAAGGCTATTGTGCTGAATTTTTGGGGCTCATGGTGCACGCCTTGTGTAAAAGAAATGCCGGCTCTCCAAGCACAATGGGAGAAATGGAAGGACAAAGATGTTGTCGTTATCGGAATTAACGTAGGTGAAGATCAGATGACTGTCGAGAATTTTGTGAAGCAAGTCGACATTGATTTTCCGATTTTGATGGACACGGGACGAGAAGCTGTGCGAAGTTATGGTATTTCTCCACTCCCAACTACTTTTTTTATTAATGCAAAGGGTAAAATTGACAGCATTCATATTGGCCAGCTTGATTTAGATTCACTAGATGATCAAATTGGGAAGCTGGTGAATTGATGAGTGAACGCGAGGCTTTTATAACCAATACCAAATGTGAATGTGGACACCAGAACCCTGTGGGCACTGTTCTATGTGAAGCATGCGGAAAGCCGCTTGGCAAAGAATCGGACTGGGGCGAGAATCTGGAGATGCGTTATGATGGTGTAGCCCGTCGTTCGCAGCGTGTTAATCCAGGCATTATTGATCGAGTTTGGAACTTTTTTTCATCCGTCAAAATAGCGATTTATTTAATCGTTTTGACACTGCTAGGCTCTATGCTGGGAACCATTTTCCCTCAGGAGAGTACTTTCCTTAATATTGATGCATCGAGTTATTATAAGCAGGAGTACGGAACAGCTGGGGACATTTACTATAAGCTTGGACTTTCACATACATACGAATCCTGGTGGTTTGTGACTCTACTCGTAATGATTGGCGCTTCATTAGTCATTTGTAGTTTGGACAGAGTACTTCCGCTATATAAGGCATTAACTAGGCAGAAGATTCGGAAACATCGTCAGTTCTTAACTCGGCAAAAGGCCGTGCTAGTTACTGAAGTGCAAGAAGAACCAGAAGCTTGGGTTACTCGGGTGGTTCAGCCTATGCGTAAAAAGGGCTACCGAGTCAAGACGGATGGAGGAGCTCTGCTAGCAGAGAAACACCGCTTCAGCCGCTGGGGACCTTACGTAATACATATTGGTTTGATTATTTTTTTACTTGCTGTACTGGCAAGAGGATTACCGGGTCTCAACATGGATCAGCATCTTGCTTTCCCACAAGGAGAGATTACACAGATCCCGGATACGACCTACTATTTAAAAAACGAGAAATTCACCGTAGAGTTTTATACAGATGAAGAGATGCCTGAGGAGTTTCGAGGCAAAAAAATCCTTCCAAAATTATTCCAAACTAAAGCAGTGCTGTACAAATGTACCGCGGATTGTGCAGATCCTACTAAGGAACCGCAGCTTACCGAGGTGACAACGCATGATATCCAAGTTAACTCACCTTTGGATTATAAAGGATTGAAAGCGTATCAGTTTGATTATGATTTAACACCTGTACTACGTTCCGTACAGCCTGTACTTAAGAATTCCAGCACAGGGGAGACGTATGGTAAATTCAAGCTGGATATGAAGAATCCGCAGCGTACGATTACAGCGGGACCCTATACGATGACTTTAAAAGAGAAGTATATGGATTTTGGACTAAATGAGGATGGACAGCCAATATCTAAGTCGCCTTATCCGAATGCACCAGCATTCTTATTCTTGATTAAGGGACCGAATTTGCCAGCGGAAGGGCAGCAGTACTTCTATTTTCCTAAGCAGGTAGACAAGTCTCAGTTTCAGCAGGTGGCTATTAACGATAAGCTTGGTGGCAGCAATAGATTTCTTGAGCTTGAAGTAGACAACATGAGCGATGTTGATTTTTCGGAATCGACTACATACTTGAATATACGTATTGATCGTGCAATGCCTTTTGTATGGTTAGGTGCAGCAATCGTGATGCTAGGTTTAGTCCTTGGATTTTACTGGCAGCATAGACGCATCTGGCTTACCGTTGTAAACGGAGAGCTAATACTCGGAGGACATACGAACAAGAATTGGTTCGGTTTCCGTCGTGAGATCGTTTCTATTTTAGAAAAAGTAGATATGGTAGTCGATGAAAAATCAATAGATAATGGAGGAGGCCTTACATGAGCTTGCTCGATATCAGCAGTGCTGTCTTTATTGCCGCATTCTTATTATACAGCGGGTCGTTTATGTTATTCACTATCGCTATCATGGGTCGCAAGTGGTCGGGCCGCAAGCCAGAGGAACATACTGCTCGATGGGGTAAAATAGCTTTTATTGTTTCGTCTATAGGTCTTATCTTTCATCTTATTTATTTCTTTACACGTTGGTTTGGTGCAGGACATATTCCAGTCAGCAATATGTATGAGTTCATGACTTTCTTATCCATGATGGTTATGGTAGCCTTTACAGTGATGTACGCGATCTATCGCAAAGTTATTCTCGGTCTGTTTGCAGTTCCGATTAGCATTATTGTGATGGCATACGCTGCTGTCTTTCCGCAGGAGGTTCAGCCGTTAATTCCATCCCTGCAATCGAACTATCTCAAGATTCACGTAACACTGGCAGCACTAGGTGAATCCTTTTTTGCAGTTGGATTTGCGGCAGGGCTAATGTATCTGCTGCGGACTGTGAATTTTGCCAGTAAAGAGAAGGCGGATCGTAAGCAACAGAGACTGATTGAATTTACTCTCTTTTCAATCATTGTTATAATTGGGTTTCTGGGTTCAGTTTTTGCTTTCCGTGGTGCAGGTTATGAGACTGTTTTTGTTCGTCCCAACGTTACGATTGACAGCGCAGGGCAGGAAAATAGTACAATAGAGAAAGTGAGTTATCGAATGCCGCCAATTGTGGCTCCTCACAATAGCGAAATTGAAAGCTTCCAGTCGTTTCTTGGCATGAAAAAACCTCTCTTTGAAGCTCCTTCATGGATGAATGGTGTGAATGCTGGTCGGAAGTTTAATACTGTAATCTGGTCGATTCTTTCCGGATTACTCCTTTACGGAATTCTTCGCTTGATCGTTCGCAAGCCTCTGGGCGCAGCGATTCACCCTGTTATGGACGGAATTGATGAAGGCGATCTAGATGAAATTACGTATAGGGCGATAGCCATTGGCTTTCCTATTTTCACATTAGGCGCTTTGATCTTTGCAATGATATGGGCGCAAATAGCCTGGGGAAGATTCTGGGGATGGGACCCCAAAGAAGTCTGGGCACTCGTTACTTGGCTCTTCTATAGCGCTTATCTTCATTTACGATTGGCTCGTGGATGGCAAGGGCGAAAATCTGCCTGGCTTGCCGTTCTAGGCTTTTTGGTCGTAATGTTTACCTTAGTTGGCGTTAATCTAGTCATCGCCGGACTTCATTCTTATGCGGGGACGGACTGAGCATAGTTAACCTGCTAACACAGCACAATGGATTTAAGGTTACGTTCTACTGTATTTGATGAAGGGGTTGTTGTGAAATGGCAGATCATTTAAACAGAATTCTGGTAGTGGATGATGAGGAACGCATTCGCCGCCTGCTTAAGATGTATCTTGAAAAAGAAGGCTATGAAATCGACGAAGCTGAAGATGGCGAAATCGCTCTTCGTAAAGCAACGGCTAATGACTACGGTCTAATTTTGCTGGATGTTATGCTGCCTGGCATTGATGGAATGGAAGTGCTGACCCGACTCAGAGGGGTTAAGTCAACACCAGTCTTAATGCTTACAGCTAAAGGCGAAGAGATTAATCGTGTACAGGGCTTTGAGATGGGCGCTGATGATTATGTCGTGAAGCCATTTAGCCCTCGCGAAGTGATTTATCGCGTGAAGGCCATTATGCGCCGTTCTTCGGCAACAGCATTTTTGTCCAAAGAGAGCAACTCCAGTAATAACATCGTATTTACTCATCTTATTATTGAGCATGACGCGCACCGCGTTACTGCTGGCGGCGAAGAAGTGAGTCTGACACCGAAAGAATACGAACTGCTGCATTATTTGGCGATCTCGCCGGATAAAGTGTTCTCACGTGAAGAACTGCTTAAAGATGTTTGGAATTATGAGTTTTTCGGAGATTTGCGTACAGTCGATACCCATGTGAAGCGTCTTCGTGAAAAACTGAATAAGGTATCACCGGAATCCGCTGCGATGATTACAACCGTATGGGGTGTAGGCTACAAACTTGAGGTACCTAAATAAGTGAACTTCTGGAGAAGTCTTGTCGGCAAGCTGTGGGTCACGATCATCTGCCTGGTCGCTGTCGTGCTTATTACACTCGGGTTGTTTTTACTTCCCTATATCGACAGTAACTTTGCCAATTCCGGCGATATCAAACGTTTATTTATGTATACGTGCATGATCGGATTTTCTTTGACGACATTCTTCGCGTTGTTCTTGTTTACCAAGATCACTCAACCGATGCAACGTGTCATCGAGGCTGCAAACAACATTCGACGTGGTGAATACGGAACAAGGCTGACGCTTGTCACAAGCGACGAAATCGGCCAATTGGCGACTTCCTTCAACCATATGGCTGAGGAGTTGGAAGAGAATATTCGCAGTCTGCACCATGAGAAGGGTCATCTATCCAGTGTATTGCGCAGTATGAGCGATGCTGTAATCACCTTTGACATTGAAGGCCAGATTATTCTGACCAATCCACATGGTCAATCGCTGCTTGAGAGCTGGAGCGACTTAGAGTGGGAACAAGAGAGTGACATTGAGCCTCATTCGGAAACGGCGGAGAGTAATGTTCCACCTCCCCTGCGTCCTTTATTTTTGAGCACGTTGAAGCAAGGCGGCGATGAGCGTTCTAATGTACATGTCCGGCAGGGTGTGTGGTCCGTCCATATGGCACCTCTATATTCTGAGGGTAGCATTCGTGGAGTGGTTGCTGTTTTGCGTGATGTGACTGAAGAAGTACGACTCGAAAAAATGCGCCGTGACTTCGTGGCAAACGTCTCTCATGAAATTCGGACACCATTATCGATGATGCAAGGATATAGTGAGGCTTTACTAGATGGCATGGCTTCTTCACCTGAAGAAAGCAGTGAACTGATTCAGGTCATTCATGACGAATCACTCCGTATGGGACGTCTTGTAAAGGATTTGCTCGACCTTGCGCGAATGGAAGCCGGACATACGGATATGTTGAAGGCAGAGGTAGATGTGAACGAACTGTTGGAACGGGTGTACCGTAAATTTTCCGTACGTGCTAAAGAACGTGATATTCATCTGCAGCTAAACAAAGAGAGCGATGTTCTTGTTCTTAAAGCGGCTGATGAAGATAAGCTAGAGCAGGTCTTAACCAATTTGCTCGATAATGCTTTTCGTCATACACAAGGTGGCAAGAAGATCACAGTTCATACAGGAACTTGTGTCCTTGAGGGGCGTCGCTATCTTGAAATTAAGATTCAGGATGAAGGCGTCGGCATTCCACAGGAAGATTTGCCATATATATTTGATCGTTTCTACAAAGCCGATAAGGCACGTGTACGGGGAGAATCAGGTGGAACAGGACTTGGGCTGGCGATTGTTAAAAATATTGTTGAGTCGCATCACGGAACCATTTCAGCTTCCAGTAAGTTGGGCGAAAGTACAACCTTTACCCTAAGACTTCCTGTCGAAAAACAGTAATTCCAAACACAATGTGTGATAGCGCCTCTGACAGCAGAGGTGCTTTTTGTTGAAACGAACACATTAATCTTGTTCATCGTGGAACATATCTCATTGTTTATGCTTGGGAGGCCATCAAATGATTTTATCTTTAGACCAAGGGACTACTAGTTCACGAGCCATAGTGTTCGATAAGGACGCTAGAATCGTCTCACAAGGGCAATATGAGGTTAAACAATCATTCCCACACCCTGGCTGGGTGGAGCATGACCCAGAGCAAATCTGGGCGTCACAGCTTGCAGCTGCAAGAGACGCGATTTCTCTAGGGGGGATATTGCCTCAGGAAATATATTCGATTGGAATTACGAATCAGAGGGAAACGGCCCTAATCTGGGATAAAGCAACAGGTAAGCCGATTTATCCTGCGATTGTGTGGCAGGATAGACGTACTGCCGAGCGGTGTGAAGAGATTAAGAGTAAGGGGTTAGAGGGACTCATTGCTAGCAAGACGGGACTTGTTGTGGATGCTTATTTTTCCGCAACCAAATTCTCCTGGATTCTTGATCATGTGGACGGCGCACGTGAGCGGGCGAATCATGGCGAGCTATTAGCTGGAACCGTAGACAGCTGGCTGATCTGGAAGCTTACTGGCGGGGCTGTGCATGCTACTGATGTAACCAATGCATCGCGTACGATGCTATATAATCTACATAAGCGCTGCTGGGACGAAGAGCTAATGGAAGAGCTTCGTGTACCACGCTCCATCCTGCCAGAAGTAAGGATGTCCGGAAATGAATTTGGAGCAGCAGACGCTCAGTGGTTCGGGGCAGAAATACCTATTCACTCTGTATTAGGAGATCAACAGGCTGCTTTGTTTGGACATACTTGCCTTGAACCCGGCAGTGCCAAAAACACATATGGAACTGGATGCTTTATTCTAATGAATACAGGTACAGAAGCTGTAGTCTCCAGTCATGGGTTGTTGACCACTGTGGCTTGGGGAATGGGAGATGAACTCTATTATGCGCTCGAGGGCAGTGTGTTTGTGGCCGGAGCGGCTGTGCAATGGCTTCAGGAAGGTCTAGGACTCATAACGGAGCCAGCAGACTCAGAAGACAAAGCGCGTGAAGTTGAGGACAGTGAAGGGGTTGTCGTCGTACCAGCTTTTACCGGACTGGGTGCGCCTTATTGGGATATGTATTCACGTGGAGCCGTATTTGGTTTGACTAGAGGCACGACCTCGGGACATCTGGTCCGAGCAACGTTAGAGTCATTAGCATTTCAGTCTAGAGATGTAATAGGAGCTATGGAAAAAGACGCAGGCATGCCATTGACCGGCCTTCGTGTAGATGGTGGAGCTGTTCGTAATGATTTGCTCATGCAGTTCCAGTCTGATATCCTCGGTAGTGAAGTTACTCGAACAACATATGCGGAGACGACTGCGCTGGGAGCAGCACTTCTGGCTGGATTAACCTCTGGGGTCTGGACAAGAGAACAGCTAGAAAGCTTTAACAAAGCGGAGAGGGTCTTCTCACCTGTAATGGATATGGATGAGCGTGAACGTCGCTACAACGCCTGGAAAGACGCTGTAGCGCGTACCATGGGCTGGGAGAAACATGAAAGATATCAGTGATCAGGAGATGCATATGTCCAACAACAGAAGTAGAGAAACTGATACTGTAGAAATGCTTGGCGAAACGGAATCAGATTTTCCCACTGGATTGGCCAAGCCTGCCCTTCGAGCACTCCATGGTGCTGGATACACACAGATCGATCAGATCAGTAAGCTCACTGAGTCAGAGCTTCTGCAGCTACATGGGATGGGACCAAAGGCACTTGATCAATTACGGCGTGCGCTCATGGAGAAGGGTTTGTCCTTTGCCAGCGAGTCCTAAAAACCAATGACAGATCAATATAAAAAGCGGCAAGCTAAGGATAATCCTTGGCCTGCCGCTTTTTATGTTGTAAGGTCTTAATATTCAATAACAAATGCTACGTTTTGCCATCCAGCGCCCACTGTCCAGAACAGAACTTTATCTCCACGTTCGATCTTTCCTGTTGTAATAGCTTTGTGTAGAGCAATGAACGGGCTACTAGTTGAGGTGTATCCGAATTCATCCCCTATGTACACCGCTACATCGCGATCAATCCCCACTTTATCACAAACATCAACGATATTAGGCAGTGAAAGCTGTGAGAAACAAGCTGCTTTAATAGATTCAGGCGCTATGTTGTTATCCGATAGAAGGGTGCGAATCGATTCAGAAGCAGCATCTACGCAAATGGAATCATCAAATGGAATGAACTTCACATTGAATTCTCCAGCCGCGACGCCTTTTCTACCCAGATTAGCCAAACCTTCAGCCGGGAACTTGGAGTTGCCGTAAACACATGTGTCTGTTTGATAGATAGAGTCAATGAAGCCTACCGCATTATCATCGCGCTCAAGAAGGATTGCCGCAGCTGCATCACCGAAGTTAGCATAATAGACAGGATCATTCTTGTCTGCATGAGGTGCTACATAATCGGACCCGATGACCAAAGCACGTTTAATTCTAGGGTTGGCTTGCATTTGGCGGCTCACCTGTTCAACGGAAGCAGTCATACCCGCACAGTTAGCATTGCTATCAATGCAAATCGTATGGGATGCGCCGTTGATTAAACGGTGAATCATTAAAGAGTTAGTAGGAAAGATATATTCAGGAGTTTGACTTGCATAGGCAATAAGATCGATATCAGCGCCAGTGAGACCATTTTTATCCAACACATTACTGGCAGCCTCGAAAGCCATCGTTAGGGAATTTTCTTCCTCATTCTTAATGCTATAGCGCGTATCACGACCTAAAGTGGTCAGTAGACCTCTGATATCAATACCCTTTTCGTCAAAATGCTTAATGAAAAAGTCGTTACCAACTTTATTACTAGGATGATAGATATCAATGTCTTGAATACGAATCCCGGTCATATGAATCCTCCTGAAAGACTCTATAGTTTTTTTGAAATTAAATGAAGAACTAAACGGTAACGGTAGAAATGATCTCGATGTTATCTAGTCCTGCTTTACGACCCAGACGAGCAAGCTGCATTTTAAGAATTGGGTTATTCTCAAGGGTTAGATTTACTTTTACAAATCCATCATTCTTAAACATTACGAAGCAACCTTCCAAAAGAGGTACAACATCAGGTGCAGTTACATTTAGCTTTCTGCAGTCGATTTGCAATTCATAGTCTGCTGGATGGATAGGATTAATAGTTTGTTGATAAGCTTGGATAGATTTCATCCCATCTTCTTCAGAAAATGTTCCTTCCAGCTCGATATTGATCACTTTTTTAGCGGTGTCTGTCTTCAAAATAAATTGTCCCACGTTAACATCTCTCCCATTATTATGATTTTGCTAATAATAGTTTGACTGTAATTAACAGCCGGGTGAATATCCATATAAACTGTTTTTTTACGACATGTAACCATAATAGACAGTATTAATATTGGAATATTTTAACTCTATTATAGGCATAGTATATTTAATTCCCAATAAAAAAAGTCGAAATGTGTAACTTTATGTCGGATTATTAATTACTTTATTTCTTCTATCGTTTCAAGAAGAATATTAAAAGCCGTGATGATTCTAGGTGCCCCTATAGCGGGTACTAAGTGTAATAGAATACCTTTGAGTTGTTCTACAGTAACTCCCACACGAAGAGCCATAACATAATGAACACCCAATTGATCAAACTGACCCATCGCAATCAGAGCAGAGATAACTGCGATTTCCTTCCAGTCAGCTTCGATTGTGTTGCGTTGAAAAATATCGCCGTAGGCATTCCCCATAATAAATTCAGCCAAGTCAGGGAAATGTTCTTTAATCGGAGCCAGTGCTTTAGCGCCGTAATCTCCTGAGAGATTCGTGAAGTGGTTAAGACCACTGTTTACATTTTCTTTCATAGTGAATAGTGACCTCCTAATTTAGGTTTAAAGTACGGTGAGCAGTCGGAGGGACCTCATCACGGTCTGTTAACAGTTCAATGACGGCAACACGGTTGATTGCAACAGCGTCCTTGATGGCTGTTTCGAACTCCTCCGCTGTCTCACATTTGTAACCCGTAGCACCTAGTGATTCTGCGAATTTCGCAGCGTCCATAGGGACTTCGTAGATCGTTCCGTCAATACGTCCTGTAGTTTTTTCCATACCTTTTAGAGCCATATCTAGCTGTTTATTATTAACAACAATGAATATGACAGGAATATTCTTGCAGACAGCAGCGTTAATCTCTGCCCCTAGCATCATAAAGCAGCCGTCTCCTGTAATACAGAAGATCGTTTCTTCTGGAGCAGCAACCTTTGCACCAATCGCCATCCCGATGGAATTACCCATACAAGCAAAGTAAGCATCGAAAACAAAACTGCCAGGTTTCTTAACCTTGTACCATTTGGCAGCATGGAAACCGTGGCTACCATCATCAACAAAGACTGTGCTGTTATAGGGAATCAAATCACTCATCGTACTCAAGACCGATGCAAGTGAAAGGTTTGGTAAAATCGGAAGCTCTTCGGTATAACCGGGATTTGTTGGTGCTTCGCGTTTTGTGATGTTGTTCGTGTCAATGTTATTAAGATAGCAAACTAGATTGTCGCGTAGATCTCCAGTCACAGGAATCGTTTTAGAGAACAATATTTTTCCGACAAAAGTCGGATCGCTATCAAACTGAATTAATGTTGCAGGATGATTTTCCCTTTTAAGATTACAAATAGTCATATCACTTAAACGTGAGCCGAGAACGATAAATAGATCACTTTGATTCAGCAAGTCATCCCCATGGGAACAACCGCCTACTCCAATTGGACCGTGATAGAGTGGATGATCCCAAGTTATAGCCCCTTTACCACCTGGAGATGTAACTACAGGAATATTAAATGTTTCCGCTAATTGAATTAGCTCACTATGTGCTCCTGAACGGTTAACGCCTTTACCAGCGATAATGATTGGATTCTTTGAGTTATTTATAGCATCAAGTACACGGTCGATATTAGCGTGGCTAACAAGTGATTCGCGTTCAGGGATTACAATATTACATTCCTCTAGCAATTCCGTTTGCACATCAAAGGGAATACAAAGGTGAACTGGACCACGATTACCGCTCAAAGCAATGGATATGGCATGATTAAAGATTGTGCTAAAGTGATCTCCACGTTCAATAAGCTTGCTATATAAGGTGGCAGGTCTAAACATATCAGCTAAATCAGCTAGAAAAGAGGTAGAGTCCTGACATTGGGGAATACCAAGCTCTTTGATAGATTGATGGCCAGTAATAAATAGGACAGGTAGGTTGTTAGCCTTAGCATGTGCTGCTGCAGTTAATAGGTTTGTTCCACCAGGACCTGAAGTACCAAATGCTACACCTAGTTTTCCAGTTTTCAGCGCATACCCAGCTGCTTCGAAGCCGGAACTGGACTCATGTCTCCCAGGAATAAATTCAATACCGTAATCTACCATTTTAAGAACGATAGGACAAATGGATTTGCCAATAATACCAAAGGAATGGGTAACACCTAGGTTCCGTAGTGCTTCCGACATGTAATCTGCGACTGTCTTCAAAAAAATACACCTCACAAGTTGATTGTTATTTTGAAATTAAACATTAGAAAACCTGTGCTCTGAAATAGGGCACAGGTTGGAAGCATAAATCGCCATAGAGACTGAACAATAGTCCAGTCGTCTTGGTTTTCAGCAACCTGGCTGTCATGGCCTCAGATTAAAATGAGGCTGTAGATCCATGGTTTTGCGTCATCCTCTTTCGAAGATTTTGCCAATATTAATTTTAAAATTTATAAGAAGAATTTTCCTTTACAATATATTCCTAGAGATACTTTGTCAATATATTCTTGCAAATTAACTCGAATTTTGACGAAATTCTTGTCCAACCTATGAAATAATAAATATAAAAAAACTGCTCCTAAGAAAAAACTTAGGGGCAGTTTTTGGATTTGTTTATACGATTTGTTATTTACTTAAAATTTGAAAATGTGGATCGTTTTCTGTAGATTGAATACAGCCTGAGTCATTTTCTCAGTTTCTTCTGCGACGGACTGCAGGGCATTAATTTGTTCATTCATAGCGGCCGATACTTCTTCGGTGCCGGCAGCGGTTTGCTGCGTGATCGCAGAGATATTCTCTATTGCACTTGAAATTTTCAAGGCACTTTCTAACATCAGATCACTTTCAGAAGAGAAGGAAGAAATCTGTTCAGTAATATATTGCACACTTTGCACAATTTGAGCAAAGATATGAGCAGATTGAGTGATCATCTCATTCTGTACCTGTACGACTTCTTCGTTGATAGCGATATTGTCAATCGCTTGTTTAATATCAGTTTCAATGCTCCGAACTAAACCGAAGACTTCCTTCGTTGAAGCCGTTGATTCCTCAGCAAGCTTACGAACCTCCTGTGCGACTACAGCAAATCCTCGACCATGTTCTCCGGCACGTGCTGCTTCGATGGAAGCATTCAGCGATAAGAGGTTGGTCTGCTCTGCGATCTCTGTGATGGTTTTGGTGATCATCGTAATTCCTCGAGCGTTATGAGAAAGGGCTTCGATAGTATCCGCTACTTTTTGAGTAGCCTGAATATTTTTACGCATGCCTTCAGCTTGAGTATCAACGGATTGTCGTCCTTGTTCAACTAGTTCTAATGTATGTATTGAACGTCTGTTCATTTCTTTCGTTGAGTTCGTATAATTGGATACCTTATTCTCAATATCTTTAATAGATTCTGTCATTTCAGCGATATCTGTAGATATTTCATTTGCACCCAGAGCTAGCTCGTTGGATGAAGAGGCTACCTGTGCCATGACAATTTTCAAATTCTGATTCTTATCTTCGATTCCGCGGCTTGCATCCATGACTTGGCGAGTAATTTGCGAAGCTTCTGTCAGAATCTTCTTGAGCTTGTCAATCATAGTATTAAAGGAACGACTTACATCCCCCATAGACCCGTTCTCATCGGCCCTACTAGTAAAATCCCCTTTTGAAATACTATGAGACACATTCGCGATGTCATCAAAAGAAGATGTAAGCGTTCTCTCGATAAAGCGGGCAACGGGAAAAGTTAAGGCAGCTAGAACAACTACTAGAACAATACCCAAAATAATGTTGCCTAAGATCATAAAAGTAACTAAAACAGGAATAGCAAATAATGCGGCAACGAGGTAACATCCGGCAACAATTCTTTGTTTTAACGGAAGTTTATGCATCCAGTTCATTGGTATAATGTCCTCCTTATTAATATTATGTATTGGTGTTATTATATGGGATTTAAAGGTGATTGGTCTATAGTAAGAACTGACATAAATCATCATTAAATAGTAGTTCTTTAGAATTATTGTCAAAAATCCTCATATATAGCGTGAATTGTTGCGATAGCAGACCTTACCATCTCTAAAAGTTCTTGTGGTGCAAGAACAATAACTGAGGGACTAAAGGATAGGGTGATTCGGCAGGCCGATTCGATCGTATTAAATTCAGCATCTACGTTCACCCACTCTGCATCTCTAGATGGTTCTAGCAAATGGAGAGTGACAAATCTTTCCCGCTGCAATTCTTTTAACACAGAAGCTCTAACCCTTAGTTTTGCCGGGTACTTTGGCAGCGCTGCTTTAAAGGCCGTGGTGGACTCTTCCCAGTAACGCTTTAAATCAAAATTGTTAGGCCTGTTGAACCATTCATGGGTTTCCTCAACGTTAACTAATCTGGACACACGAAAGGTCCGTAGCTCATTCTCGCTTTTGGCCACAACATACCATACTCCTCGTTTTGCAACTAATCCAAGAGGTTCAATCATACGGACCTTAGTCTCGTCGTTCCTAAGATAAGTGATTTTTACTTTGCGGTCATCCCAAAGAGCTCCCTGCAGGACAGAAAGGAATGGATATGTCTCATCGGAAGGATGCCAACTGGCACCGTCAATATGAATGCGCTCGCTAAGGTAATTTGCTGGGTTGCTAGTTCGATGTGAGGAAGCCGCCTCCAGTTTGAGAACAGCTGAAGAGAAGTCATCCTGTATTCCCAGATCCTTCATTATTGAGGAGTCAGCGGACAGAAGCAGCGAACCAATCTCTTGTGGCTTCATGCCCGTTAGGGAGGTACGGTACCCTTCTGTAAGCATCCAGCCACCTTCACGCCCGCGTTCAGCTAAAATGGGTATCCCTGAAGCACTTAATGCTTCCATATCTCTAAACACAGTTCGTTCTGACACTTCGAGTGTTTCGGCCAGTTCGCGAGAAGTCATTTTTCCACGGTTTTGCAACAGAAGCAATATAGATAACAAACGGTCGGCTCTCATTAGGCTATTATTTCTCCTCGTATTAATTATTGTACGATCCCCACTAATCATTTCTAAATCATGATTATATTATATATGTCAGTTGATGTCATATATAAACGATATACTTATAAAACGTAAGGAATGATCACAGAATACTGAAATCTGAATTCATGTGGAAAGGGTTGAAGGATATGACATTGAAAGGGAAAGTCGCACTGGTTACCGGGAGCAGCAGAGGTGCTGGCAAGGGGATCGCTTTAGAATTAGCAAGAAGAGGTGCTTTTGTCTATATTACAGGGAGAACCACAGATGTCTCCACCACAGAACATATTAAGGGGAGTATAGATAGCGTACTTAGAGAAATAAAAGAGCGTGGAGGTTCTGGTGCGGTAATACGATGTGACCATACGAAGGATCAGGAAACAGAAGCAGTGATTCGTCAGATCGCTGAAGAGCAGGGGCGACTCGATATCTTAGTGAATAACGTATGGGGAGGTAACGATCTAGCTGTCGAGCAGAAGCCTTTTTGGGAGTTGCCTACAGCTCATTGGGACAATATGTTTAATGCCGGTGTGAGAGCACAGTTGATCACGAATTATTACGCAATTCCCCTCATGCGCAAGGCAAAAAATGATGGTCTAATTATCCATACAACCTTCTGGGATCATTATAAATATTTAGGCAACTTTTACTATGATCTTTCAAAAAATACACTATTACGTATGGCCTTTGGTCTGTCACAGGAGTTAAAGGATGATGGTATTGCGGTTATCCCACTTTCACCTGGATGGATGAGAACAGAAGCGGTTCTAGAAGCCATGAATACAGATGAGGAACATTGGCAAGAAGTCGAGGAGCTGAAAATGAGTGAATCGACGACATATATTGGTCGAGCTGTGACTGCACTGGCTGCTGATCCGAAGGTTATGTCCATGTCCGGTGAGCCGCAGCAGGTTGGAACGCTTGCTGAAAAGTATGGTTTTACTGATATCGATGGAAGGATAATCCCTGCATTCATAATATAGGAAGAAAAAGATTCATTAAATAAAAGAAAGGCCACTCCCGTACATGCTGGAATGGCCTTTCTATGTTTTAGATTAAAGAAGGATGATTTCTTCGGCAGTGTTAATTTCTGGTAAACCAGCAAGCTTCACAAGGACATGTTTTGGAACAGCTTTGTCAACGGTCAGCAACATGATTGCAGCGCCCCCAACAATTTTACGTCCCACTTGCATGGAGGCGATATTAACATCGTTCTCCCCAAGCAATGTACCCACGAGTCCTATAATCCCTACTTTATCGTTATGGGATACAAAGATTTGATGGCCTTCAGGAGCAATATCAACTGGGAACTTATTCACTTGAACAATCCGTTCTCCATAGCCTTGCAGCAGGGTGCCGGCAACAAGATACTCTTGGTCATGATCAGCTTTTAGAGTGACAGTAATCAGATTGGTAAAGCCTTTAGTTTTAGAAGCTTTAGTTATTACTACGTTTACGTCGCGTGTTTTCGCCAAATGCATGGAGTTTACGATATTAACGTCCTCTGCAAAGTGGCGGGAGAGCACACCTTTTACAATATAGCGGGTTAACGGTTGGGTATCTACATCCGAAAGATCCCCAGCGTATTCAACATGAATCTCACGGATAGCGGCAGCTGCAATTTGGGTAACAAAGCTGCCCAGTTTCTCCCCAAGCGTGAAGTAAGGTTGAAGCTTATTCATTACACTTGGTGCTACTGGAGGAATGTTGACCGCGTTAATGAACGGTTCATTACGTAGAATATGCAGTACTTGTTCCGATACATCGATCGCTACATTCTCCTGAGCTTCAATGGTAGAAGCGCCCAAGTGAGGAGTCACGATGATTTTTGGATGCGACAAGAAGGGGTGATCTGCTTGTGGCGGCTCTTTCTCGAATACGTCGAACGCAGCGCCAGCAACAATACCGCTATCGATAGCTTCTACTAACGCCATTTCATCAATTACACCACCACGAGCACAGTTGATGATACGCATTCCCTTTTTCATCACTTCGAATTGTGGGCGAGAAATCATATGGCGTGTTTCCGGAGTAAGTGGAGTGTGCACAGTAATGAAGTCAGCTCCGCGAACAACATCGTCTACGGAAGCCAATTTAACTTCCATCTTTTCAGCACGTTCAGCTGTTAGGAAAGGATCAAAAGCAAGAATTTCCATACCGAAAGCTTTAGCGCGTTTAGCCACTTCGCTACCGATTCTGCCCATTCCAAGTACACCTAAAGTTTTACCACGAAGCTCTACGCCTACGAAGGTTTTTCTATCCCAGGTTCCACCAATTGTTTTTGCATAAGCTTGTGGAATGTGACGGGCAAGAGCCATCATCATTGCGAAAGCATGCTCACAAGTCGTAATTGTATTTCCATCTGGAGCATTAATTACAACAATACCACGCTTTGTTGCAGCATCCAGTTTGATATTATCCACACCAACACCAGCACGGCCAATTACTTTTAGATTTTTTCCTGCTTCTATGATTTTGTCTGTTACGGTAGTTTGACTGCGGACAAGTAGGCCATCGTATTCACCGATAATTGCAATGAGTTCGTCTTCGCTGAGGCCTGTTTTTTTGTCTACAACTACATCTTCTGCGTCCATCAATTGCTGAATGCCCAAATCACTGATTGGATCCGATACTAATACTTTAAACATGGTTTCTTATCCCCCTTAAAGTTGAAAAGCTTTATATGTCGAGGACGCCTTTTTGGGCAATCCACAATACCTGAAGATTCACGAACTAGTAGAGAAAAAACATGTGATAATAGTAGATCAACGCGGTGTCGCATGAAAGAAGATGCGTGCAGGAGTGCCGCGGAACCGGTAACTTTGGGCAAAAGGATAGTATAGATTAGGTATTTAGGAATTAAAAAAACTCCCGACCCCCATACTACTGCCGTAGTAAGGGACGAGAGTTATCTTCGTGGTACCACCCTAATTCACTGCAACTTGGAAGAAGCAGCCTCATTGGCCTGCAAAGGCCACACTGGTAACGGAGTTGATCCGATTGCACCTACTTTAAGGTTCGATACAATATCTCAGGAGCGCTAAAGACATCTGTTCGTCACCGGTTTGCACCAACCACCGGCTCTCTGAAGACTTCCAGAATCTTTGTTCCATCATCGTTTTTGATTGATTAATTTTTTCATAATGTAACACGGTAATGTAGATGTGTCAATAGGCTTTGAAAGTAGGCTTTCTTGAAGTGAACTTCATTTTTCGTTATGATTCAATGACTGGTTCTATTCATAAAAAAACGGGAGCTGAGGAATCGTCTCCTTGCTATAGTACTGTTCTCGCCACTTCATAAAATCCTCTACCTGTATAGCACCAGTGGAAATAAGCAGGGTTACAGAGGACTGAACATCCGTAAGATTCAATGAATTGGCAGTACCAGAATGTATCAAATCGTCTATTTTTGCGGTAATGTCCTGAGGATCGTAGGCTGCAAAAATTCCGCGATTCAACATCATATCAGCAATGGATGCGTTCTTTTGAAGAAAGGGCATTTTTTTCCACTGTATAAAGGACATGGTCTTTAGCTCACCAGCATCAGAAGGGATTTTCTGGTTTGTCTTAGAGCCCCACTTTAGCATAGAATCATAAAAGTTCTTTTGTGCGAGCAATCCGAATTTAACCGCACCAGCAGTATAAGGATCATTTTTCAGCAATTTTGCCGTCTCTGCACCAGATGCACTTGCACTTATTTCACCGGAAGCTTTGGAGAATAAAGTTAAGCTTTTGAGTATGTTTAGCTGTGATTGATGCAATAAGGGAGAGTTGGAAAAGATAGAGTCCTGGTTAACTCTTTCATATTGTTTATCTGCTAGAAGGTTAAGATTCTTCATAGCTGCTGCGTTCACACGGGCATCTGTACTGCGTGCTAGCTTGTCCACTTGTGTGTTCCAATTCTGCTTGAATTCCCGATAAGGCAAAAATACGTTATGATAGAAAGTAACAAGATCCTTCTGTTGATAAGAGCCCGTGAATTCTTCTAATCCATATCCATTACTGCTTTTTTGTTTCTCATATTTTGCCTCTGTTTTGTCTGCGCCAACCTTGACACCTGTAAAAAATGCAGCAAAGGCGCAAATAAGGAAAAACAAAAAAAACAGGGTGTATAACATTTGAGTACGGGAGTTACGTTGGCTCATAATAAGTGCTCCTTTTTCTGGGGGAATTATCCTATGTATTATGTATTGATAGCAACAATATGGACGGTTTCTCTTTCGGAGCTGCCCGAAAAAATTAAAGAACAGGCAGGTCACGATGAAAAAATTCAAATTTGGCGAGATTAAGATAAAAAAAGTAGAGCCAGGCCAGTTAACAGACCGTCTTCTGCTCCTCAATCTCTACATTACTCAGGGGCTTACATTAATTATCGGTTTGATATGGATATTATTTCAGAAAAGAAATCCTTTTCAGCTATTAATTTTTCCAGAAAGCGTACATTTTGTGGCATGGGGTCTTGGACTAGCCGCTGTAATGCTGGTAGTTGATTATTTACTGACTCATATTGTACCTGAAGAAAGTATGGATGACGGGGGAATAAACGACCTTTTATTTCGAAATCGCCCCGTATGGCATATCGTTGTAATTGCAGCAATAGTATCGATATGTGAAGAGCTTCTGTTCAGAGGAGCGATTCAATATTCCATTGGTCCTTACTGGACGAGTATTCTGTTCGCACTTATTCATGTTCGTTATTTGCGCCACTTTGTACCTACCGGATGGGTATTCTTAAGCAGCTATGGTCTTGGATATATTTACATTCAATCAGGAAGCCTTTGGGCACCTATACTATGTCATTTCTTCATCGACCTAATCTCTGGTCTGGTGATCCGCTACAGGAGGGAATCATGAGTGAGGAATTGAGCCGGTTGAAGTCTCGTCAGAAAAAGCGTGGTGGCGAAGGCAAAACTTCTGGCAAAAGTAAAAAAGCGAATCCGCAATCGGAGGGGGCTCCTAGAAAGAGTAATCATTCTCGGACAACAACGGCGACTTTATCAAGGAAAGCGCGCCGTCCGGCAGCTTCTGCAAAGGGATCTACCAGTGGGAACAAAGAGCAAGAAGAATCTGTTCCATCACGTTCGAATACGTATTCTTCAGAACGTGTTCGACTTAGTAAAATGTTCGTTAACTCTCTGATTTTCATTTTTGTAATATTGCTGGTTGCGCTCCTCTGGTGGGGAATCGAAGGGGCGCCGCCTTTGAGAACTTTATGGTGATCCTTTGGATATGGGAATTGATCGTGGCTGTGCTTTTGATCGTGTTAATTATTGCAGTGATAATGGTGTGTAACGCCTTTAGAAACAGAATTATTACCGAGGAAATAATTTTGAAGTCGCTCCCAGATGAGTTTGATGGATTTCGTATCTTATTTATAACCGACATCCATCGCCGCCGTCTTCCATCAGCGCTATTGACTCCATTAAAGGGAAAAGTAGATGCTGTTTTATTAGGCGGTGATCTAACAGAAAAAAACAGCCCTCTGAATCGACTGGCCGATAATATGAGTTTAGTTACCTCTATTGCTCCTACCTATGTAGTGCATGGAAACCATGATTATAGAGCTAATATTTCTTTGGTTGATCAGATTATTCGCGGCAGTGGTGCAATGCTGTTAATGGATGAGAATGTGAGGATTGAACGAGAGGGAGTTTCACTGTGGTTAACTGGAGTCGATTTCCCAAAAAAAGGTGGTAATACTTCTTATCGTCCATTACCGCGATTAACGACCCGTACTTCTTCTAAAGATGACGCTTGCCGTATCATTCTTGTTCATGATCCGCTGTGGTTGTCCAAACGTCAAAGTGTGCCGGCTGATCTGATTTTGGCAGGGCACACACATGGAGGCCAAGTTATTCTTCCTTTTTTGGGCCAAAGACATGTAGAGAATTTCTACCATAAATTTGATGCAGGAATGTTTCAATGGCCCAGAAGAGATGGGACAGGAAGGGATGCGAAGCTGCTGATTAGCAGAGGGTTTGGAACCTCTCACTTGCCGATCCGCTGGGGAAGTCCTGCTGAGATGCACGTGCTAACGCTCCGTAAAGAGAAACATTAGGAAGCTGTCTTTGTACAGTTGAACGGGTGGACAAAAAAACAGGTAATCTCCTTTCCATCAAGGGGATTACCTGTTTTTATTTATCCTAATTAGGAATTAACGCATCTTAAGCTCAATGCTGCGAGGATCTACGAAGCTATAACCCTTACCTTCTAGAGTAGTGAGCAGTTTATCCAAGGCTTCGACTGTCCAAGGTAGCTCATGCATCAGAATATTACTGCCTGAATGCAGCTGGTCCGTCACATTTTTGATCAGTTTATCCGTTTTTCCAGTTTCTTTCTCTTTCATCTCCCAGTCCAGCGACCCGTTGGACCAGGTCATATATAACATTCCATTCTCAGCAGCAATTTTCTTTCCGACATCTCCGCCAGCGCCATGCGGGGGACGGAAAAAGTGTGGGGCTTTTCCCAGTGTTTCTTTGACAATGTTTTGAACGTCTTCGATTTGTTTTTTTACCTCAGTATAGGACTTGTCTTTCAATACAATATGATCCCAGCTGTGGTTGCCGATGATTCCACCGCGGTTATATATTAACTCCAGAAGCTCGGGATGCTCCTTAACACGATAACCATTTACGAAGAAGATGGCCTTTGCCTGATGCTTGTCCAGAATATCCATTAATGGATTAATCATATCTGCATTTTTGGGGCCGTCATCGAACGTAAGTAAAACGACTTTTTTATTTGTACCTTCCTCATTAGGGACGATATCGTAATTTTTGTTCATATGGTACAGCAATGGAATTTCAGCTGCTGCTTCATCTTGAGCGCTGTTTTTGCTACCTGAGGTTGCTCCATCTGCTGTCGCTTCAGGGGTAGGGCTGGTTGTTGCTTCGGGTGATGGCGCCGTAGTTTCTACGCTCTGTGTAGCTGCCGCCGTAGGCGGATTGTTTGTGGCGTTCGTATTCTTGGTTGTATTTCCATTTGCACCATTGTTGCCACAGGCAGTCAGCAGCAAGGTAGCCAGTAGGAGCACTGATGTCATTTTACCCACTTTTTTCAACTCGCTTTCTTGTGATTAGGTTGCATGAGCCGGAATCTTTCCGCGAACACTAAACATGATTTTACCATACAAGGAGGCTGGAAATATGAATACTTCGTCATTTTTATGCGGGGTGCTGATGGGCGCCGCAGCCAGTATGATTATGTCCAAAAAGCGGAATTCTCTAATGTCTTCGCTAGGGCAATCAGGTGGTTCCATGGGTGGAGCCGCAGATAAAGCAAAAGAAAAAATTATTGGTATGGCTACGACAGGGTTTGGAAACACTGCTGCTTCAAGCAGCAATGCAAGCAGTAATGCTCAAAGTAATGGCTCGCACAGCGGAACCTCTGAGCATAAGGCGGAATCACCAGCAAAATCCAAAGAATCCAATCTCAAATTACTGAAGGATTTCATTCGTAATAATCCTGAAGTGAAGAGCGAAGTGGAGCAGATTCTTAAAGAAACGCATACAGCCATACCGGGATTGTAACCGTAAATGACTCCTTCAGAATCATTTTGAGGATGAAATATTCCACAAAATGATTCTTTTTTATATTCAAGGTCTTGAAAATGGGTTATGAAGTAGAATAAGCTCTTCAGTAGTGGCAACGCTTTAAGAGGATTTTATATATTTATTTACGTGCATTTATCTCTGCAAAATGATAACATACATACATAGTAACCATTTTTGGCTCATTACTCGGGACTCATCATACATTATAATAAATGAGCTTGCAAAAGGAGGATCCTGTCATGAGAATAGAGCGATTAAGTCAAGATAAGATACGGATTTTCCTCACTTTTGACGACCTGAGCGAGCGGGGCATCCAGAAGGAAGACATGTGGCAGGAAGTTCCCAAGGTTCATGACCTGTTTACGGAGATGATGGATCAAGCATATAGTGAACTAGGTTTTGATGCTACCGGTCCGCTTGCCGTAGAAGTTTTCGCATTGCCCGCGCAAGGCATGGTCGTTATAGTGACCCGAGGAAAATATGATCACCATCAGTACGGTGCGTCCGGGGAAGAAGAATTGCCAGAAGAGATTTACGAAATGGAAGTTACTCTTGAACAAAGCGACTCCATTGTATATGCATTCCGCGATTTCGAGGTTCTTGTTGAAGCGGCCCATGTGCTCATCGGTAATATTACTTCCCAGGGGAAACTGTATTCTTATAACAATAAATGGTATCTGTACTTCGATCCAAAGGAATTTGAAGAAACGGCTTTGTCAGGTCTTGTTGGCGTATTAGCTGAGTTTGGAGATTCCTCACCGGTTACAGAAGCTGTTCTCGATGAATACGGGAAGACAGTAATGCCGGAGAATGCAGTCCAGTTATTGTGCACTCATTTTAAGCGTCAGGATTAAAAAGCATGATAGGGCTGATTAGCCTCATTTTAGCTGATTAGCCCTAGTCTTGTTCTTGATGGTATGGCGGTTATTCTTGAATTAAAGCTGTTGTCTGCCTTGCTGTAAATTCAGCAGAATTAGGCGCTAGGGATATAGGGAGGTTATTCGGTGCTCGTGTTATCGGTTATTTCGTCGGCAGTAGCGCCGGGACTTGCTCTGCTGACCTTTTTTTATCTGAAAGATAAGTATGATCAAGAACCGCTTCATATCGTCATTAAGGTGTTCCTATTAGGTCTCCTGATTGTATTCCCTGTTATGATCATTCAGAGAGGGCTGATGCTGGGACTGAATGGCGGTCCTTATGTGGAGTCGTTTCTCATATCCGCTGGCGTGGAAGAATGTCTAAAATGGTTTGTGCTTTACCATATGATTTACAATCACACCGAATTTGACGAGCCATATGATGGGATACTATACGCCGTAGCTATTTCGCTCGGCTTCGCAACAATAGAAAATATAATGTACGCTTGGTATAGCAATGCTTCAATTGGTTCTATGTTTCTGAGAGCGTTACTTCCGGTTTCTGGACACGCTATGTTTGGTGTGATCATGGGCTATCATTTAGGAAGAGCCAAGTTCTCAAAAGGGACTAAAACAAAAGGGATTCTGTTGATCTCTATCTTGTTGCCATGGTTGTGGCATGGGATTTACGACTTTATTTTGAGTACGACAGCTAACTACTGGATATGGTTTATTGTTCCTCTGATGGCAATTTTATGGTACGGAGGCATGGGGAAAGTGGATAGGGCTAATAGCAGATCCCCTTTCCGCTTTCTGAAACGAGAAGAAGAGGTTAACCTATAATCGAGATGGACACACTTATATTCAAAGGATTGTTCCTTAGCGGAAATTCCAGAGAGGAGAGAGGTGTCTTTTTTTGCGTATAAAAGTCCGTATACTTTGCAAACGATGCGGTGAGACCTACATATTAAGAGGGATAAAAGAGCAGGGTGTTATTCAAACCGGCTTTAAGCAATGCCTTTGCAGTAATAGCAGTGGCTTTGAGATTGAAGAGAGAGCGTAAACGCTTTGCTATGCAATTTTGAAGTGAAATCCCTCTATTCAAAAGCTTTAGTCAGAATGTGTTACAAACGGGTGCATAAGACTCCTAGTTTATTGTCAAACTAACGCCAATAAGCTATCGAAAGGAGTCTTATAGCCCTATGTATAAAAGATTAAGTGCTGTAATGTTCCCGCTGACTGCGCTGCTGTTAATTGGCGCACTTGTGTGGGGTTATCAGGAGAACCAGGAGAAGAATGCGATTCTAATTAAGGCGGAGAACCAATATCAGCGTGCCTTTCATGATTTGTCTTACCATGTGGATCGTCTTCATGGAGAGCTTGGGAACACACTTGCGGTTAACTCCGCTTCTAACGGGATGCATCGCAAAGGACTTGTGAATGTGTGGCGGATGACCAGTGAGGCACAAAATGAGATTAATCAGTTGCCGCTCACATTACTGCCATTTAGCAAAACGGAGGAGTTTCTGTCCAAAATCTCTAACTTTTCTTATAAAGCTGGGATTCGTGATTTCACTAAGAAGCCTTTGACGGACGGTGAATTGAGCAATCTAAAAGCGTTGTACAAGAGCTCTGGAGAAATCTCTAAAGATTTGCAAGATGTTCAGAATAAAGTCATTGGCAACCGTCTGCGCTGGATGGATGTTGAAACCGCACTGGCTACAGAGAATAAGGCAGAAGATAATTCGATTATTGACGGCTTCAAGTCGGTGGACAAACGTGTCGAAGGTTACCCTGACCTGGATTGGGGTCCTTCAGTTGCAAGCATTTATGATAAACGCTCTGTTAAAATGCTCGGAGGTACTCCTGTTTCCGTTGAAGATATCAAACGTAAAGCCATTAAGTTTGCTAATGCAGGCACCAATGCTAAGGTAGATGTTAAAGAAAACGGCAAAAATACGAAGTGGCCTTCCTACACGGCTACAGTCAGTGGTTCGAATAATAAGCAGATTATCAGTATGGATTTTACCAAAAATGGTGGTTTACTGATCTCTTATTACGATAACCGTGAGATTGGACCTGCTAAGGTAACCCTAGAAGAAGCAGTTACCAAGGCGGAGCAGTTTCTTAAGAAAAAGGGATATCCTCATATGACTGCGGTTAATGCTGACCGTTATGATAATATTGGGAATTTAATCTTTGTAACGAGCCAGAATGATGTATTAATTTATCCTGAGAAAATGACGATCCGAATAGGTCTTGATACTGGGACAACGGTTGGATTTGAGGCTAGCGAATATGTCAATGAACATAAGGACAATCGTCAGATTCCAAAGCCAAAGCTGACTCTTGCGGAAGCGAAAAAATTTCTGAATTCGGATTTCAAAGAGAATTACCACCGCATGGCTTGGATTAAAAACGATGACTCAGTAGAAGTCTTGACTTACGAGTTTGGCGGAGAGGTAAACGGTACCCAGTATCGTATTTATCTTAATGCGGATGATGGCATCGAAGAGTCTGTGGAAGAAATCAGGGCTTCTTCGGGAGTAGAACAAAAATGAAGAAAGTGGGCACATCCAAATAAATGGATGTGCCCTTTTTTATTTTTAAAAAATCAAATAATAATTATCTCATTGGGTGATATTCCCATGCTATAATCATTGTTAACTATACTGATTTGGCGGTGACATCTTTGTATCCTAAAATTAATGAATATCTATACATACAGGTTGCTTCCAGTGACGCTGCTGAAGCAGAAGTTGAATATAGATCGAGAATTGCAGAGACAGAGGACGACGCGTTCCTGATTGAAATTCCAATGCAGGAGAGTAATGGTCGTCTGAAAAGACTTTTTATGGGGGACGAGCTTTCGGTTTATTTTATAACGGAGGGCGGCATTAAAAATTACTTTAATACTCATGTTCTCGGGTTTAAAGAAGATGTAATTCGTATGGTCCGGGTACAAAAACCAGAGACGGATTCGATTTTCAAAATCCAGAGACGAAGCTTTTTTCGAGTGAATGCAGATCTAGAATTAGCTGTGAAGGATAGCTATGGTAAAAGGTTTCTTGTACGTACAGATGATATCGGTGGAGGAGGAACCTCTTTCTTAGTGGATAACCAAGTGAAGCTCGAGGTGGGCGCGAAATTATCCTGCTGGGTTTTAGTGCCTTATCGAAACGGAAGTATTGAGCATGTGGACTTTGAAGGTGAAGTTGTTCGGATTAAAAAGCTTGAAAATGGGCGCCAATTGGCCATGCTGAAATTCGTGTCTATTACGGATAATGAGCGTCAGAAAATAATACGTTATTGCTTTGAACGTCAGTTTGATTTCCGCAACCGATAGGCATTTTTCTAAGCTCTATTAAGCGTTCTGATTTTGCACTGAAGTATAAACTGTGGTATAATTTTATAAGTCGCAGGCAATGCCTGCTTTTTTCTTGATAATATCATCAAGCATTTCAATTTGTATGTGCTACTTGATATTGCAGGAACGAACTTAACATCGCTAGAAGCTTTGCTTATGAAAGAGTGTTTGAGGAGGAATGCCCCGTTGGATAGGCAGGGTACACATACTTACGACAGAATTAACGTCGCCATCGACGGACCTGCCGGGGCAGGCAAGAGTACTGTAGCCCGATTGGTAGCCCAGAAGCTGTCTTATATTTATGTCGATACAGGTGCAATGTACCGGGCGATTACCTGGTATATGATCCGAGAAGGCATAGAACCGGAAGATCAAAATCAAGTGAACCAGAAAGTTCGCGACATGGTTATTGAGCTAATCCCGGAAAGAGACATCCAGAAGGTGCTGATTAATGGGGAAGACGTAACGCCGCATATTCGGAGTCTTCAGGTTAGCGGCCTTGTGTCGCAGTATTCGAAGATCGAAGGCGTAAGGTCCAGGCTTAGTCATTTGCAGCGTCAGATGGCGCTTCGCAAAGGCGTTGTAATGGATGGCCGCGATATCGGTACGACCGTGCTGCCCGATGCCGAAGTGAAAATTTTTATGACGGCAAGTGTGGAAGAAAGAGCTCTCCGTCGTTATAAGGAATTGAGAGACGCGGAATCGGTGACGCTTCAGCAGCTTGAACATGATATTGCACAACGGGATCGTCTGGATGAAGGACGGGAAATTTCACCGCTGCGCCGTGCGGAAGATGCAATTCTTCTGGACACGACCTTTATGGATATCGATCAAGTCGTGGAGGCCATTGTATCCCATTGCAGATCTCATGTTGACGGGGAGAGAAATCATTTATGATTTATGTATTTTGCCGAGGCTTGCTTCGCTTGATTTACGCAATTATTTTCCCGCTTAAGATTGTGGGGGAAGAGAATGTGCCAAAGGAGGGCGGGGTGCTGCTCTGTGCCAACCATATTAGTTTACTAGATCCGATGACTATTGGGATTAAGCTAGACCGTCAGGTAAAGTATATGGCTAAGGCAGAACTTTTTAAGGTTCCTGTGCTTGGCTGGCTCATTAACAAATTGGGTGCTTTTCCGGTCAAACGTGGTGGCGTAAGCAAAGAATCCATTAAAACGGCCCTTAACACACTTCGTGGTGGTAATGTCATGGGTATCTTCCCGGAGGGTACGCGTAACTCTGACGCCGGAGTTGCAAAGAAAGGTGCTGCAAGCTTCGCACTTCGAAGCGGTGCGGCAGTTGTTCCAGCCGCTATTGTCGGTGAGTACAAACCCTTTCGACGGATGGTTGTTGTCTATGGGGCTCCTATAGATCTCAGTCAATTTGCCGGTGCAGGAAGTGAATCTCTCGAGGCTGTTACCGATGTCATTATGGAACGCATCAACGAGATGAAGAAGTCGGGTATACCAACCGTTAGTTAAGGGATAAACGAAATCACAAATTTCGTCCGGTGCTACGATTAAATAACGGCATAGTCGCTATTTTTTGGAACATACTATCTTCAAGTGTAATTTGTAATACCAAGCAATGCTTGTTTTGAACTCTGCTATACGCAGGTTTAAATAAATGGGGTTTTGAATCGAGGAGGCTAATCACATGTCTGAAGAAATTAAAAATCAGGAAGCTACGGAGAATAATGAAACCGTAGAAGCGGTGGAATCCGCTGTGACAGAAAATAACGGAGCTGTTGAAGAAGTTGCTGCCGTTAACGAAGAAGAAGTGACTAACCAAGCTGACTTGGAAATCATTTCTTTGAAAAAAGGCGATACCGTGAAAGGAACAATCGTCAAAATCGAAGATAACCAAGCTTATGTAAGCATTGGATATAAATACGACGGCGTGATTCCGATTCGCGAATTGTCCGCAGTACAACTGGACAACGCTGCTGCAGCAGTAGAAGTTGGACAGGAAGTAGAATGTAAAGTGGTTAGCATCAACGACAACAAGGAAAGCCTTGTTCTTTCCAAACGTGCTGTTGATAGCGAAAAATCATGGGAAGATCTTGAGAAGTACTTTGCTTCCCAAGAAGCTTTCGAAGTTACAGTGGCTGACGTTGTTAAAGGCGGTCTAGTAGCTGATGTTGGAGCGCGTGGATTTATCCCAGCTTCCATGGTTGAGCGTCACTTCGTTGAAGATTTCAGCGATTACAAAGGCCGTACCCTGCGTGTTAAAGTGAAAGAACTTGACCGTGAGAACAGCAAAGTAATCCTGTCTGCTAAAGAAGTCCTTGAAGAAGAGTTCGAAGCTAACAAGCTCAAAATTATGGCTGAACTGTCTGAAGGTCAAATCATTGAAGGTACTGTACAACGTCTAACCCAATTCGGCGCATTTGTTGATGTTGGCGGAGTTGACGGTCTTGTACACGTATCCGAAATCGCTTGGAATCACGTAGAGAAACCTTCTGATGTTGTTTCCGAAGGTGATAAAGTACGTGTTAAAGTACTTAAGGTTGATCCTGAAAAAGGAAAAATTAGCTTGAGTATCAAAGCTGCTGCTCCAGGTCCTTGGGATTCTGCTGCTGGCGAAATCAACATCGGTGATGTTGTAACAGGCGTTGTAAAACGTCTTGTGAACTTCGGAGCATTCGTTGAATTGCTTCCAGGGGTGGAAGGTCTTGTGCACATTTCGCAAATCTCCCACAAACACATCGCTACTCCACACGAAGTATTGAAAGAAGGACAAGAAGTTCAAGTGAAAGTACTGGACTTCAATCCATCCGAGAAACGTGTTAGCTTGAGCATCAAAGAAACAGAAGAAGCTCCAGCACCTACTGCTAGACCTGAACGCAGCAACAGCAGAGACAGAGCTCCTAAAGAAGTATTGAACAACCCTAACGTTTCTTTGAGCAATGAAGGCCTTAGCTTTACACTTGCTGAACGTTTTGGTGACAAGTTGGACAAATTCAAAGGTAATAACTAATCCTGCTTTTTGAATATACGGGTAAAGTAATCGGCGAGCCCTCGATAAGGGGGTTCGCCGATTCTCTTTTTCTGGTAACACAAAGATTTATTGGAGCTAACATGAGTGTTAGCCAATTTTAATGTTTTTTGCTATGATGAGTATCGTAAGGATGACAGGAGGAATGAATATGGCAAGACCCGTTGTGGCAATCGTTGGAAGGCCTAACGTCGGGAAATCGACGATTTTTAATCGGCTGATAGGCGATAGATTGGCCATTGTAGAAGATAAGCCGGGGATTACACGTGACCGGATTTATGGTATTTCAGATTGGAACGGTAAGTCGTTCAGTGTGATTGATACCGGAGGTATTGAAATTGATGGAGATGACACGATTCTGAAATCAATCCGCGTTCAAGCGGAACTAGCGATTGAAGAAGCAGATGTTATTGTATTTATGTGTGAGGCGAAGAGTGGTGTGACGAATTCAGATGAAGAGGTAGCTCAGATTCTGTTCCGTTCAGGCAAACCGATCGTTCTTGCCATCAATAAAGTGGATAATATGAAGCGTGCAGATGATATTTATGAGTTCTATAGCCTAGGCTTTGGAGATCCAATCGGAATTTCCGGGAGTCATGGTACAGGACTCGGCGATTTATTGGACGCTGTAGTAGAACGTCTTCCAGAGAAAATAGATGATGAATACGATGACGACGTCATTCGTGTAGCCTTGATTGGCCGTCCGAATGTAGGTAAATCCTCTCTAGTTAACGCGATTCTGGGTGAAGAACGCGTTATCGTTAGTGATATTGCAGGTACTACTCGAGATGCTATTGACACACCTTTTGAACGTGATGGACAACGTTATGTGCTTATCGACACTGCAGGTATGCGCAAAAAAGGTAAGGTGTATGAGAACATTGAGAAATACAGTGTTATGCGTGCTATGCGTGCGATTGAACGGGCTGATGTGGTCCTCGTTGTAATTAACGGCGAAGAGGGCATCATCGATCAGGACAAGCATATTGCCGGTTATGCACATGAAGCTGGTAAGGCATCTATTTTTGTTGTGAACAAATGGGATGCTATTGAGAAAGACGACAAGACTATGCAGAACTTCGAGACTAAGATTCGTGATCATTTCTTGTTTATGAGTTACGCACCTGTTGTCTTCTTGTCGGCTTTAACTAAACAGCGCCTGCAAAAACTGCTACCTGTGGTGCAGCATGTATCACAACAGCATGCACTGCGCATTACTACGCATTTGGTAAACGATGTTGTATCGGATGCCATTGCGATTAACCCTCCTCCAACGGACAAAGGCCGTCGCTTACGTATTAACTACGTAACGCAGGTTGCGGTGAAGCCACCGACGATCGTGGTGTTCGTGAATGACCCATCGCTGATGCACTTCTCCTATGAACGTTACCTGGAGAATAAAATCCGTGCGGCGTTTAATTTCGAGGGAACGCCAATCCGTCTCTTTACACGGCGCAAATCCGAAAACGAAGGTTAGGGGAGAAGAAGTGTGGCGCTTGAACTTCTGGTTATCGTTGTAAGCTATTTGCTTGGTTCTGTCAGCTTTAGTGTGCTGTTCGCCAAGCTACTAAAGGGAATTGATATCCGTCAATATGGAAGCGGCAATGCGGGGGCTACCAATACACTACGTGTATTGGGGAAAGGTCCTGCGATATCCGTGCTAGTGCTGGATGTACTGAAGGGTGTTGCCGCTGTTTGGTTAGGAACTTGGGTAGGCGGCTGGGGTACCTGGGTTGCTACTCTTTGCGGAATCGCTGCCATTGTCGGACATAACTGGCCGCTTTACTTTCGTTTCCGTGGAGGAAAGGGCATCGCTACTACGATCGGCGTTATGGCCACATTGTGTTTATGGCCAGCGCTGCTCGCCGGTGTCATCGCCATAGGATCTATCTTTATTACTCGTTACGTGTCACTTGGCTCGTTAATTTTTGTCGCGCTGACACCAGTTTTTTTATTGTTGACAGGATTTACACAGCCTGTGCTCTGGACCAGTATTATCATCGCGGTTTTTGCCTTCTGGCGGCACCGGACGAATATTGTTAAGATTGTAGAGGGCCGTGAGAACAAGATAGGCTCAAAAGTAAAAGGAGGGAATCGTGTTGTCTGATAAAGTAACCGTACTAGTAGCGGGGAGCTGGGGAACTGCGCTAGCGAGTGTGCTGGCTGCTAATCACTCGGAAGTTTATCTGTGGACACGTAACTCTGATCAAGCTGCCGAGATCAATGGCTCTCATATCAATAATAAGTATTTACCGGGAATTTCTCTGCCCGCAAATATCATTGCAACCACCGATATGGAGACAGCAGTTTCCGGTTCTAAAGCGGTTGTTATTGTTGCCCCATCTTCAGGTATGCGGCAGGTTGCTCGCAGTCTGAAGCCGTTCTGGAAGGATGAAATGCTATGCGTTCATGCTACGAAGGGCTTTGAGACTGAAAGCAAGAAACGGATGTCCATCGTTATTGCGGAGGAACTCGGCTGTGACGAAGGGCAGATTGTCGTTCTCTCCGGACCGAGTCATGCCGAGGAAGTAGTGCGCCTGTGTCCTACTACGGTTGTTGTGGCTTCACCTGATGATAAGCGTACCGCTGAAGCACAGGAATTGTTCATTAACAACGATTTTCGTGTATACACGAACCGCGATCAGGTAGGGGTAGAGCTTGCTGGTGCATTAAAGAATATTATTGCACTCGGTGCAGGTCTATCCGATGGTCTTGGGTTCGGGGATAACGCTAAGGCGGCGCTTCTGACACGTGGACTGGCCGAGATTTCTCGGGTGGGAGTCGAGCTTGGAGCGAATCCTTTGACCTTTGCAGGGCTTGCAGGCATTGGCGATCTTGTAGTGACTGCTACCAGCCAGCACAGCCGTAACTGGCGCGCAGGGTTCATGCTCGGGCAAGGGAAGCCACTGGATGAGGTGCTGAAGTCGATGGGAATGGTTGTCGAAGGCATTCGTACAACGGAGGCGGCTTATGCTATTTCCATTAAACTAGGTGTTCAGATGCCCATTACGGATCAAATTTATCATGTCCTTTTTCAAGGAAGAAGCCCACGTAGTGCAGTTGAAGCTTTGATGGGTCGCGATCGTAAGCCTGAGCTTGAGGCGATATCTCAGGAAACTTGGGAGCAGTGGCATTCCTGATCCTGTTCACCTTTTTCTGCCAATTCTCATATGTTGTATTGGGGATTGACGGAGGAGGGATGAAAAGTGAGCAGAGATTTTTCCAAGGATGCATTGAACGCCATTAACAAAAAGGCGGGCAAGAACATTACGGAAAGTGCCGTCAAAAAGCTAGCCAGTACGGTCAAGCCAGGAACTACGCAGAATGAAGCCCAGCTCCGCCAGTTAATTAAGCAGGTGTCATCGATGGCGAAAGTGCCGGTCAGTGAAGCTACTGTGCAGGAAATTATCAATGCCGTCAAAAAAGGCGGCGCAGGTTCCGGCACAATGGAGTCTTTAATGAAAATGATGCTTAAAAAATAGCTTTAAGTTGGGTGAGCAAAAGAATCGGAATCCATAGAGATTTCGTTATCTTTTGCTCTTTTTTTGTATGACATGGAAAACTTTCACAAGCTGAATTATCTAAATAATAATATATAAAAAATGATGTTTTTTTACAGAATAGGATAAGGTCATGATATAATAGTCCCTAATATATTACAGGCGAATGGGGGCTTTGACCTTGGATCCGATGACAAAAATGTGGTTGTCCCTGATTGCAATGCTGATTATGGGGCTGTCTGTATTTCTAATAACTTTTGCTCGGAGCAAAACAAAGGGACTGCTTAAAGCACTGCTATCTATCCTTGCGTTTGTCATTATGTTAGTGGGCCTATTGGGCGGCGTTGTTTCGATTATGTAAGCAGTTACACAGCGTTAAGGAAGGAAGTAACATCATGAAATCGCAAAATAGCGTCACCGTTATGTTTCAACCTGAAGGTCGAAAAGCTGTGGTGAATCGCGGTATCTCGTTACTGGAGGCAGCTCGTAGAGCCGGAGTAACGATCACCACTCGCTGTGGAGGCAAAGCAGGCTGTCTGATGTGCAAGGTTAAAATTGCGAATGAAGAGGCCACAGCAGTGAGACCTCCAGGGGATATTGAACGTCGTAAGCTTGGAACTGTGTTAGAAGAGGGAGTGCGTCTGGCCTGTCAGACTGCCGTATGGAGCGATGTGACCGTTCAGGTACCAGAAGATCCACTTAAGGCTGCTGTACGCCGTAAGCTTGAAGCTGCGCGGCGTGGGGAAGAAGATGAGCTGTGGTAGAGTTAGATTGTCACCGTGGGAGGGACTCGGTTGGAGTTATTACGAAGAAAGAAGAAACTAAAGGCAGGAGCAAGACTTTGTCTAGTAGTGGTGTCGATCGCTCTTACGCTTTCGGGTTGTCTGTATCCCGGGGAAGAGAAGCGAGCTAGCGTTAATTATCGAGAAAGTGTTAAGCGGATACAATCCGCTGTTGATGACTATCAACAGGAGGAAGGTGTGCTTCCGATTCTTAATGCGGATGAAACTACTCCAAGATATGAGAAGTTCCGTATAGACCTGGGTAAGCTGAACAACAAGGGATATTTGGATGATATTCCTGCTACGGCTTTTGAACAGGGAGGCAGTGCTTATTTTCTTATTTTGAATGAGGAAAGCGATCCAGTTGTTAAGGTAATGGACCTTGTGACCGTTCAGAAGGTGAATGATGTGCAGCGTCAGATTAATCGTTATAAATCAGCTCATGACGGCTCTCTGCCCGTGCTTGATGAGTTATATCCTGGACTTTACACCATTGATCATAAGAAGGCAGGAACAAGCTCCATATCATTAACTAGCGTCTATTCCGGTCAGGTTCTTGATTTTATTATGGACAAGGCTGGAACGGTCTACGTAGATTATGTCTTTGATATTATAGCTGCCATTGAAAAGAATGGTGGGGAACATGACGGGGATAAGGACCTACGACTGAATCTGGAGCAGGCTTCGTATTACGTACCCGTAAAGTCCTTACCTTATATTTGGATCAATAATCAGCCTGTCCCGCAGTCTCCTAGTTGAAGTGAAAGTTAAAGCTTAAGAGCGTCTAAGCTTCGGTTATATATCCGAAGGATTAGGCGTTTTTGTGTTGTTCAGATATTGCCTTAACAGAAGCTTAATTGTCTTACATAAATCGTAGATGGAATTAAGGTTCAGTTTAATGGCGCGTAGACTGGATTGCTAGAATGAAGGTAAGAAAGGAGATTCAGTTCAGGCTAGAGATGAATCGTGAATAATTCATAATCGTTCAAAATTAGAGACAAAAGGATGTTGCTGACATGAAAAAAATATCATATGGACGCTTGCAGCGGCCTTAGCCCTGACCCCACTTATTCCTACAAGCGCGATGGCTTCCAGCAGCGTAGCTACGGTTTCTTCTAAGACGCTAGAGAAGCTCGCTTCTGAGAAAGCAGCGCTTTTTACTGAACAATATGGGATAACCAGCGTGCAGTATGCCTTGATCGACAATGGAGTGATCAAAGTATCGGGACAAAGTGGATTTAACGACGCAGAAGGAAAAATCCCTTTAACGAAGGAAACAATCTATGTTATTGGCTCTACGAGCAAAATGTTTACGGCGTCAGCGGTCATGAAACTAGTTGATGAAGGTAAGATCAATCTCGATACTCCCGTTGTACAATATATTACGGATTTCAAGATGGAAGATGAACGTTACAAAAAGATTACTCCGCGCATGTTGTTGAATCATTCATCCGGTTTTCAAGGTTCGACTTTAACTAGTGCATTTCTATTTGATGATCCAGATACGTACGTACACGATACGCTGCTAGAGCACTTGTCTACACAGAGATTAAAGGCAGAGCCCGGAGCTTTCTCTGTTTATTGCAACGATGGATTCACGCTGGCTGAGATTCTTGTAGAAAGAGTCAGTAAAATGACTTTCACAGAATTCATTCAACACAATTTTGCAGTACCTTTGGGTATGAACCATACCATGACGCCACAAGATAAGGTGGATTCAAGCAAATTTGCCGGTCTTTACTCTCCTGCATATAAGGGCCAGCTCCCAACGGAGACGACCAATGCTATTGGTACAGGCGGAATCTACTCTACGGCGGAGGATTTGGTCCGATTCTCGCAAATCTTTACTGGGAAGCGAGCAGATGTACTCTCAACCAAATCAGTACAGGTCATGGAGCAAGAAGAGTATAGAAAGGGATTTTGGCCCAAAGATGGGGATAATTCTGCTGACTACGGACTTGGTTGGGACAGTGTGCGATTATTCCCTTTTAACGATTATGGTATAAAAGCTCTTGTTAAAGGAGGAGATACACAGATGTATCAATCCTCCCTCGTCGTGCTTCCTGTACAGAATATGGCTGCAGCAGTCATTACCTCGGGCGGGAGCTCCTCAATTAATCAACTGCTGGCAAGTGAATTGCTCCTTCAGGCGATGAAAGAGAAGGGCGCAATTAAAGAAATCAAGCCGGATAAATCATTTGGCAAGCCAGTTAAGGCTGACATGCCAAAAGATCTTGTGAAATACGCAGGTTATTACAGTACTCTAGGCGATCAGTGGAAGGTAGCTATCAAGGACGGGGAACTCTTGTTATCAGGAATGACTGCTCCGGAACAAAAATTTATTTACACCACGGATGGAACTTTTGTTGATGAGGAAGGCAGCACAAAGGTTAATTTTGTAAAGGAAAGCAACGGACGGACTTATTTGTGGATGAGCCAGTATATTTCGGTTCCTGAATTAGGCCAGCTTGCGTATTCTGAATACAAGGCGGAGAAATTGGAAGTTGCAGCACTGAATAAACAAACCGCAGATGCGTGGGCAAAAAGAGAAGGTAAGTTATACTATCCAGTCAGCGAGAAATTCAGTTCCATCACCTATATGAACATGATTAGGCCAACAATACAGACAAGTGAAGGTTATTTCAAAGGTATGAAGATAACAGGTCCAAATACGGCTCGGAGCCAGCACCAAATTCCTGGCATCGCGGGCCGAGATACATTTGATACTCTTTTCTATGCCAAAGAGGGCATAGAGTACTTTAATGCGGCTGGAACCTTGTATATGAGTGAGGACGGAGTGAAGCCGCTCTATAAAGGCAAATCGTCGATAACTACGATACAAGCTGATGGTTATGCTAGATGGTTCAGTGTTCCCGAAACAGCGGCTGGAAAGAAAATGGTAGTTAAGATGCCGGCAAAAGGTGCTTTTACAGTATACGATGAAACGGGAGCCCTAGTGAATAACACGGTCATTAGTAGTAACAATGAGGTTGTACTACCTATTAAGGGCTATATTGTATTTGCCGGGAATGCCGGAGCTTCATTTGGTATTAAGCTACTGAAATAGAGAGTAGATACGCATATATGGATTGGGCCAGCTATTATAGCTGGCTATTTTGTTAGTTCTATCAATGAATCCTACCTCATATGATGGATGAGAAAGCTTCCGGGCGTCCGACGCCTTGCGGCGCGCACAATTAATTTTTAGAAATTACATTGCAAAATGCGCGATTAAGGGTCATAAATTCGTTCCGGATACATATGATGATACTAGTCCAAATGCATGTCCGAGCATTCGGAGTTTAGCGCGGGGCAAGTACGTCCCGGTCGAAAGCAGCTAGGCTTCGGGCGGGCATACGATAAGTCCGGTTGATGTCCTGCAAGGGTCAGATTACCGGCGGAACGCGAAGTCGATGCTCTTCAGGCATTTTTTCTTCGGAGTAATATGAGGAGGGGATCTCTTTTGGAAAAAGTGGATATTTTCAAGGACATTGCCGAGCGTACCGGCGGAGACATTTATCTTGGCGTCGTCGGCGCGGTTCGCACGGGGAAATCGACATTTATCAAGCGCTTCATGGAAACAATTGTCCTGCCTAACATCACGAATGAGGCAGATCGAGTAAGAGCTGTGGATGAGCTTCCGCAAAGCGCAGCAGGCAAAACAATTATGACCACTGAACCTAAGTTCGTGCCTAACAACGCAGTCCAAATCAAGGTTGCGGAAGGGCTTGAGGTTAACGTTCGACTGGTAGACTGTGTGGGTTACGCTGTAGAAGGCGCTAAAGGCTACGAGGATGAGAATGGACCACGAATGATCTCTACACCTTGGTTTGAGGAGCCAATTCCTTTCCAGGAAGCGGCAGAGATTGGGACCCGTAAGGTCATCCAGGAGCATTCAACGCTAGGTGTTGTAGTAACAACAGATGGTACGATTGCAGAAATTCCGCGGAACTCGTACGTGGACTCTGAAGAGCGAGTCATTGCGGAGCTGAAGGAAGTGGGTAAGCCATTTGTACTGGTCATTAACTCCACTCGGCCACGCAGTGAGGAAGCACAGCAGCTCCGCAACGAGCTAGCCATCAAATACGATATCCCTGTCATGACGCTTAGCGCGGCAAACATGACCGAAGAGGATGTAACAGGTGTACTGCGTGAAGTATTGTACGAATTCCCAGTTCATGAAGTGAATGTGAACTTGCCAAGCTGGGTTATGGTGCTTGGAGAGAATCACTGGCTGCGTAGTAGCTATGAGAACTCCGTTCGCGATACGGTAAAAGACATTCGCCGCTTGCGGGATGTTGACCGCCTCGTAGCTCAGTTCACAGAGTATGATTTTATCGATAAAGCTGGCCTAAGTGGTATGAACATGGGTCAGGGTGTAGCAGAGATCGATCTGTATGCCCCAGAAGAGCTATATGATCAGGTTCTGATGGAGGTAGTAGGGGTTGAGATCCGCGGCAAGGATCACTTGCTCCAGCTGATGCAGGAATTCTCACATGCGAAAAGGGAGTACGATCGTTTCTCGGAAGCTTTAGAAATGGTCAAGACTACCGGTTATGGTATTGCTGCTCCTTCGTTGGCTGAAATGGCTCTCGATGAACCAGAGCTGATTCGTCAAGGCTCTCGCTTCGGGGTTCGCTTAAAGGCTACCGCACCATCTATTCATATGATTCGTGTTGATGTTGAATCTGAATTCTCACCAATCATTGGTACAGAGAAGCAAAGTGAAGAGTTGGTTCGCTATCTGATGCAGGATTTCGAGAATGACCCGATTAAGATTTGGGAATCCGATATTTTTGGGCGCTCCTTGCATTCCATTGTGAGGGAAGGTATTCAAGGCAAGATCGCAATGATGCCTGACAATGCGCGCTACAAATTGCAAGAAACGCTTGGTCGCATCATCAATGAAGGCTCAGGCGGACTTATTGCAATTATTCTCTAACCTAAATTTAAGCGGAATGGAAGAGTGGGAGAGATCCCACTCTTTTTATGCGTAAAAATTATGAAACTTGATTCCTAGTTCCTATAATAACGGTGAATCTGACTCAATTTTTTTTCTGAAAAGAAGAATTATCCTGGTCATATAGGTCTATAAAATTAGATGCGAATTGGATGTTTGTGCAAGTGTAGATGATAATTTCTACTCCTTTTTTGTCTAACTGCTTGAATTTATGGATGGGCTGTATTACTATAAGTTTGTTGCGCTTCAAGGTCTGTGGGCGCCAGTGTTCAGCAATAAACGGGATTATCACGTATATTTTACGTTTAAACGGAAACAGTGTATGATACCGGAAATTTACTCAGGGAGGTGAGAAAACATGAATAAATCTGATTTGATCAATGTAGTTACAGAAGCAACTGAACTTCCCAAGAAGGATGCTACTAAAGCTGTAGATGCGGTTTTCGAAGCAATTACAGAAGCGCTGCAAAGCGGTGATAAAGTACAACTGGTTGGATTCGGAAACTTTGAAGTGCGTGAACGTTCCGCACGTAAAGGCCGTAACCCACAAACTGGTGAAGAAATCGAAATTCCTGCAAGCAAGGTACCAGCATTCAAACCTGGTAAGGCGCTGAAAGACGGAATCAAATAAAGATTTCTACATATCAATCCCATAGTCTTTTTAAGTAACAACTATGCCGCCCTCCAAGGCGGCATTTGTTTTTTGGAATAGCATGGGTTGTACAATTAGGTTTTGAGGAGGATCAGCCATGACGGATAAAAATACGAGCGAAAATCCGCTTCCGACAGGTAGCGATTATATTGTGGTTAAGGCCAAAGAGAATGGCGTTCAAGTTATTGGACTAACTAGAGGTACGGATACACGCTTTCATCATACAGAGAAGTTAGACAAGGGTGAGGTGTTGATTGCCCAATTTACCGATCATACCTCAGCGATGAAAATCCGCGGTAAAGCTGAAATTTTAACGAAACATGGACAATTGGAAAGTGAAAGCTGAAAAGCAGGCATAGCCTGCTTTTTTTCAAAATATAGTAAGGGTGAATGATCATATCCACAAAAAAAGTGGGTACTATGGATAAGGGGGGCGTGTCCATGAACAAAGCCTGGTTGATCGGTGCCGCATTACTCTTGACTGCGACCTCTGCTATTATTTTGCCGAAACTGGCAGACTTAGACTCATCTGTACAGCAGAGAAATGGAACAGTGGAGACTTTTACTGGCAGCCATAACACAGTGCTTGACAATGCCAATCTTGTTGATGTTCTGGGCGCACTTCCGTTGACCTTATCCATAGATAGCGTAGGCTGGGAAGACCATGTTCTGTCACTAGACCTGAAAGTGAACGGGAATGATCATGAACCTGAGGAACTCTATCAAAATATGGCTCAGGCCATTTCCTTTGCTATTCAAGAAACCTCGAATGTGGATCAACTTCTACTTCGCATTGTGGTAGAAGATAAATGGCTTGGTAGCCGCCGACTGCTGTTAGCTGGGGATATCAGACGTTCGGAGTGGTCTTATTCGCTGCAAGATGAACTTCAGTCTGCGGGTAATCTTCCTATATCGGATCGGCTCAAAACGGGCTTCCGTATTAGTGAAACCGAGCTTTGGAAGAAACAGTTCATTTATCCTTAAATGGATTAAAAGAAACTCAGGCGTACCACAGTGCGTGACAAAAAAACATGTGATATAATAGACAAGATTGTGAACAAACGAATTATTATTATGTCAATGGCTTCGGAGGCTGAAATGAAACCGTACTGCATACCGCAACTGGCAAAACCCTACACCGACTACGACATGATTCAGAAGCATACGGATTTGCCGCCGTTTTCTGATGGCCGGGGTCATTTGTTATATATTTTTCTAAATCACGCTTCTTCTGCAAAAGGAAGTGCTGGAGAGTTGTACACGCTTGTGACAGCACTTGTACAACTAGGTCTGGACACTCATGAGGTCATTGACCGTTCGAATGATAGACGGGGTGGAGATCCTATGCGTTCCCGTCAACTGAAGGTACTAGCTGGTGATTACTTCAGTAGCTGGTTTTACCATTTGCTTGCAAAGAGTGATCAGATCGAGATGATTGGAATCTTGAGTAAGGCAATTGCAGATTTCAATGTCTTGAAAGCGAATCTCTACGTGAAGATGAGAGGCATACGCCTTTCGGCTGAACAATATTTGCGGCACATGGTACAGCTGAATATGCGGCTGTTCCTTTCTTTTACGCCTATGATTGAGAACTCCTTAGTGGAGCTGTGGGAGAAACTGCTGGCAGAATTCAGTCAGTGCGAGACCGTTGCTCTTGAGCTCCTCCGTAGTGATGATCCTGCGAATGCAGGGAATGGCTATTGCTATTGGAAGATGATGGAGACGGCGACGGAGGAAGAGCGCAAGCAGCTTCAAGACCTGAACCTTGATCAGAAGGAATGGAAGATGTTAAAAATGAAATATAAATGTGATTCTCAACTGACGGACAAGCTTCATCAATCGCTTCAGTCTATTCAGGGACTATTACAAAGCGTTAAAGACGAGAGTTTGCTTAGAGAGCTAGAAATCGCGCTAGATCGTTTTCTCCTGCAGATGAAGGTCTCAGGACAAGCAGCCGTGGAGGGTTAATGGATGACTATGGAAAAGACGACAACTGCTGTGGGTGACAACAGCAAACCAAAAGAGCAGTTTGTGCATTCCGTGTTTGAAAGTATTGCCGGAAAATACGATTTGATGAATGACATCCTGAGCTTTCGCCGCCACAAGGCTTGGCGTAAATTCACGATGAAGAAGATGGGGATGAAGCGCGGGGATTCGGCCGTTGACCTATGTTGTGGAACCTGTGATTGGAGTATCGCTTTGGCGGAAGCCTCACAGACTGGCAATGTGATCGGACTGGATTTCAGTGCTGGTATGCTTGAAGTAGGACGCCGTAAGGTTGAAGGGCGCAAACTTCAAAACCGTATTTCGCTAGTGCAAGGCAATGCTATGGAGCTTCCTTTTGAAGACAATGCATTTGATTATGCAACGATTGGATTTGGACTACGCAATGTGCCAGATCCTGTTCAAGTGCTTAACGAAATGAAGAGGGTAGTAAAACCTGGTGGGATGGTTGTATGTTTGGAGCTATCCAAGCCAATGAAACAGCCGTTTAAAGGTGTATATTTCTTTTATTTCCAGCGCGTACTTCCACTGCTTGGTAAGTTATTCGCGAAAAGGTACGAGCAATACAAATGGCTACCAGAATCACTGGCAATGTTCCCTGACCGGGAGCAGCTAGCTACTATTTTCCGTGAAACCGGACTTCAAAAAGTGGAATCCTTCCCCTTGACCGGAGGCATCGCGGCATTACATATTGGGCTCAAGGAGAACGGGAATGTTTAAGAAAATCGGTATCTTTTTGCAAATGATTAAGTTTGAGCATACAGTATTTGCTTTACCTTTTGCTTTTATGGGTGCTTTACTGGGATCTGTTGTCATGAATGATAGCCTTCCATCCTGGAGCCAAATTGGCTGGATTGTAATCGCCATGTTTGGAGCTCGCAGTGCAGCTATGGGATTGAATCGATTGATAGACCGAATTAGTGATGCCAAGAATCCACGCACAGCTGGAAGAGCGATTCCTGCAGGGTTACTCAAGATCGGTGAAGTTGTTATATTTATTGGCATTTCATTTTTCTTGCTCTTTTGGGCAGCCTTTAAATTGAATCCTTTATCAGCTAAGCTTTTACCTATCGCTGTATTCCTACTTGTAATTTATTCATTCACTAAGCGCTTTACATGGGCATGCCATCTTATCCTCGGCCTCACCATTGCGCTTGCGCCACTGGGCGGCTGGGTAGCTGTAACCGGAAGTGTGAATTGGACTTCAATGGTATTTTACTTCACAATTGTGTTTTGGACTGCTGGTTTTGATGTTATATACTCTTGTCAGGATGTTGAGTTTGATATTAAAGAGGGCTTAAACTCCATTCCGGTACGGTTTGGGGTCCAAGGTGCGCTCGTTATTGCTCGCGTGTTTCACATTCTCACGGCGATTGGATTCGTATCGCTGTTGTTTTTGACGGATTTAAGCTGGTGGTATGTGGCAGGTATGATTCTCGCTTATATTATTCTTTTTTATGAGCATTATATTGTATCTCCGAGTGACCTTAGTCGTTTGCAGACAGCTTTTTTCACTATGAACGGCGTGCTGAGCATCGTGGTGTTCTCTTTCACTTTGATTGACTTGGTGGTGCATTTCAAATAATGACGCTTACTAAACCGAAAAACTTCGTGGTTGGAATTACAGGGGCAAGCGGTGCTATTTATGGTATTCGTCTGATTGAAACGTTGCTATCGCTGGGCTACTCCGTTCATTTGGTAGTCAGTAATGCGGGCTGGCGCGTTTTTAAAGAAGAACTAGGTTATATCGCATCAGACCGGGAAGGCTTTTTGAACGAAAAGTTCAAGGGCTATCCCGGTTCTCTAATTTATCATCCTGTCGCTGATATCGGCGCATCTATTGCAAGTGGTTCGTTTCGTGTGGAAGGGATGATTATTATGCCTTGTTCCATGGGAACATTGTCAGCGGTTGCTAATGGAACCTCCGACAATCTGATGACTCGTGCTGCTGATGTTATGCTTAAGGAAGGCCGTCCACTGGTCCTTGTTCCTCGTGAGACACCTCTGCATGCTATTCATCTAGAGAATATGTTGAAGCTGTCCCGTCTGGGGGTTCGGATCATTCCGGCAATGCCGGCTTTTTACTTTGGACCGCAAAGTATGGATGATCTGATTAATTTCATGGTGGGTAAAGTACTTGACAGCTTTAATATTGAACATCAATTATTTCGCAGATGGGGGGATTGAAAGGATGGAAAATAACAGCCACACCATCATCGGCAAAATCAGCTATACCAACTCATGGCCGGTATTTCACAATTTTCATCCCTCTGCACTGAAATATCCTGCAGAGATGGTGAGTGAAGTACCTGCCATTCTTAATCAGGGGATGAGTCGCGGAACGATTCATGTAGGTGCATTATCCTCTTTTGCGTATGCTGAAGCCAGTGATAAGTTATTACTGTTACCTGATTTATCGGTAAGTGCGGACGGTCCTGTGAGGTCAATATTTCTTTTTTCTCGGGTGCCGCTTGCACAGATAGGTACAGGTACGATTGCTGTTACGAATACTTCTGCAACATCGGTAAACTTACTGAAAATTTTAATGGAAAAAGCTTTTGGCAATAAACCAGAATATATTAGCGCTAATCCTGATTTGGATGCCATGATGCATCAAGCAGATGCGTGCTTACTCATTGGTGATCATGCAATTAAAGCCTCTTGGCAGGATCAAGGCTATATCGTTACGGATCTGGCGGAGCTTTGGAAAGAATGGACGGGCTTAGGGATGACCTTTGCGGTCTGGGCAGTGAATCGAAAGGCTGCGAATGACAAACCGGAAGCCATTGCGGAGATTGCAGAAGCTTTTGCTGAGAGTAAACTGCGGGGATTAAATGATCTAGACCCTATAGTACTTGCAGCCTGTACGACAATTGGAGGAACGAAGTCTTATTGGGAAGGGTACTTTCGCAATTTATGCTATGATTTTGGAGAAAGGCAGCAGAAAGGTCTGAACCTCTATTTCCGCTATGCCTATGAGATGGGCCTGCTGCCGCAGGCAGTGAAGATGGAGATTTGGAGTCACAAACTGTTGACACGGGTGAAGGAATGAAACGACTGCAAATATTCGGATTACTGAACAGAGACATGGATCAGATTGAAAAAGAGTTGTATCGTAGCGTACAGGGTGATGACGACCTACTAACAGAGACTTCCCTGCATTTGTTAAAAGCTGGCGGTAAAAGATTGCGTCCCGTATTTGTTTTGATGGGTGGGAAATTTGGTAAGTATGATCTAGAGAAGCTGAAGCGTGTAGCGATACCGTTAGAACTGATTCATAGCGCTTCACTAGTTCACGATGATGTCATCGATGATGCAGAACTGCGCCGAGGGGAACCCACTGTTAAGGCCAAATGGGGCGATAAGATTGCCATGTACACCGGTGACTACATATATGCGAAAGCGCTGGTGATGACGACGGAGCTGAAGAATCCGCGAATTCATCAGATTTTGTCCAAGGCCATGATTGAAATGTCGATCGGTGAGATGGAGCAGATTCGTGACTTCTTTAACAGTGAGCAGAGTGTGCGTCATTACCTACGGCGGATCCGCCGCAAAACAGCGCTGTTGATTGCAGTCAGTTGCCAATTAGGCGCACTTGCTGCTGATGCTGAACCAGAGGTGGCTCGTCTACTTTATAATTATGGATATAATGTAGGCATGGCCTTCCAGATTCGTGATGATTTACTTGACCTCTCAGGCACCGAGAAGCAAATCGGTAAACCTCCGGGCAGTGATATGCGGCAAGGGAACATTACCCTTCCTGTCATTTATAGCTTGGAAGATGAAAGGTTGCGTGCTCCACTCCTTGAGGAGTTGAAGTCTATTCGCGAAGGTCACAGCACAGTAGGGCGTGCTATTGATCTTATTCTTTCTGGAGACGGAATTGCCCGTTCAGAGGAGCTAGCTTCGCGTTATATCGCGAAGGCACTTGCAGCACTAGATCAGTTGCCTAACAACAAAACTAAACGTAATCTGCGTGATATTGCCTTTTTTGTAACAGGTAGAGCTTATTAGTGTTTTGGTGATTATGAAATTAAACGTTTCCAGAAAGCGCGGATTCTGTTAAGATAGCGTCAAAACAACCCAACTAATGGGAAATTGGAGAGTGCCTCTATGGAAAAGACGTATCTGATGGTCAAACCTGATGGAGTACAACGTGGATTAATTGGGCGTATTGTCTCACGCTTTGAAGATAAGGGCTTTAAGCTGGTCGCTGCAAAGCTGATTACAGTAAGTGAAGACCAAGCTAAAAGACATTATGCGGAGCATGCTGGCAAGGCCTTTTTTGCAGAGCTGGTCTCTTTCATAACGTCGGGTCCAGTGTTTGCAATGGTATGGGAAGGTGATGATGTTGTAGCATTATCCCGTACGCTCATTGGTAAGACGAAGGTAGGCGAAGCTTTGCCGGGCACGATTCGAGGCGACTTTGCCAGCCATACACCGCTTAATTTAATTCATGGATCAGACTCGCCTGAAAGTGCAGAACGAGAAATTGCTAATTTCTTTACTCCAGATGAACTGAATCTGTATAACAAAGAGATTGCAGTCTGGATGTAGAAGCCAGGTGGGAGGCAGGGATTAACATGTCTGATCGTAATGTTGCAGCATTAACAGAAGATTCAGATTACATCGGGTTTATTTATCATGTTAAGCAAAGCACCGGAATTGATCTGTCTCAGTATAAAGAAGCGCAGATGAAGCGGCGTTTAACGACTCTTCGTGTGAAGAATGGATATAATACCTTTAGCGATTTTTTTGCCGCAATGATGAAGGACAAGGAATTATTTTATGAATTTTTAGACCGAATGACGATTAATGTGTCCGAGTTCTGGCGGAATCCGAATCGGTGGGAAGTGCTGCGAGATATCATTCTTCCTGACATACAACAATCTGGTCGCAGATTGAAACTGTGGAGCGCTGCATGTTCCACTGGAGAAGAACCCTATACGCTGGCAATGATTTTATCAGATAAGAATTTATTGGGACAGACTGGTATTCTGGCTACGGATATTGACGATGGTGCTCTATCCAAAGCAAAGCAAGGTCTGTATCTGGAACGTTCTTTAAAAGATGTGCCTAAGGATGTTGCCGCTCGTTATTTTAAACCTGAGGGTCCTCTATTCAAAGTTAGTGATACGCTTAAGAAAAACATAGATTTTCGCAAACAAAACTTACTGCTGGACAAGTTCGATGAGGGGTTTGATCTTATCATTTGTCGCAATGTTATGATTTATTTTACTGAAGAGGCGAAGAATAAGCTCTACCATAAGTTCTCGGCTAGCTTACGTCCTGGTGGATATTTGTTTGTAGGTAGTACAGAGCAAATCTTTACGCCAGCACAGTATGGCTTTGAATCGACAGAAACTTTTTTCTATCGTAAAAAATAAATACTTCTTGCTCCTTCATAGTGTTCTTTATACGTATACTTTCTCTATAGTTCAGTGATACTGGGTAGTAGAATCTGTAAGCTAAGCGAAAGGATCGTTAAACCGATGGACAAAAGCAAGGTCATTGCCGCGTACAAACGAGGCTTTATCACCGTTCGTGAGTGCGGGCAAATTCTCGGTGTGGAAGAAATGCAATTGAAGCGCCTTCTGCAACTGGAAGAGCGTAAGTCTACATTTCCTTCAACGAGTCAGCGGATCGGCAGCTAACTAGTGCCGGACCGAGCCGAGGAGCGCCATTCATACTCTTTAGAGTATGAATGGCGCTTTTCTTTACACAAAAACCAATTCATTTTGTCGCGAATAGAGTCTTTTTAGGGAGATCCCTTTCTTGTCAAAGAGGATTGCCTATACTATAATGAGCAAAGATCATTAGGATTTTAGCGGTTTACAGTTTAAAAGTATAAAAGGGGGAACGCAGCATGAGTTTGCGCTATTTAACAGCGGGGGAAACGCACGGCCCCCAGCTTACGGCCATTATTGAGGGATTGCCAAGTAATTTGACATTGAATTTTGAAGAGCTTAATTTTCAATTGCAGCGTCGACAAAAGGGATATGGACGTGGACGTCGCATGCAGATTGAGAAAGATACGGCACAAATTGTAGGTGGAGTACGTCATGGCTATACTACAGGTGCTCCAGTAGCCTTGGTAGTAGAGAATAAAGACTGGACCCACTGGAAGAACATTATGAATATCGAGCCTATTCCTGGCAGTGACGAAGAAAAACGCCGCGTAAATCGGCCACGTCCTGGCCATGCAGACCTGAATGGCGGATTGAAGTACAACCATACGGATCTTCGGAACGTACTGGAGCGCTCCAGTGCCCGCGAAACAGCAGCCAGAGTTGCATGTGGCGCTGTGGCCAGACAACTGCTTGCAGCTTTTGGCGTGAAAGTAGCAGGTCAAGTCATCCGCATCGGTGAAATTGAAGCGCCTGCTAACGATCTGCCTATCGATGAGTTGATTGAGCGGACGGAACAGTCCTCTGTCAGAGTTGTCGATAAAGAAACGGAACAGAAGATGGAGGCTTACATAGATCAGATCAAGGAAGAAGGCGACTCCATCGGTGGAATCGTTGAATGTATCGTCGAAGGACTTCCTATCGGACTTGGCAGTTATGTACAGTCAGATCGGAAGCTTGACGGAGCAATCGCTGGGGCGGTAATGTCGATTAATGCATTCAAAGGCGTGGAAATTGGCATTGGGTTTGAAGCTGGTAAATTGCGTGGATCGCAAGTCCATGATGAAATTATGTATGAAGCTTCTAAAGGATACTACCGTGCAAGTAATCGCTTAGGTGGTTTTGAAGGTGGTATGACTAACGGAATGCCTGTTGTAGTTCGCGGTGTCATGAAGCCTATCCCTACCCTCTATAAACCGCTTCAAAGCGTAGATATCGACACAAAAGAACCATTTACAGCGCAAGTTGAACGTTCGGACGCTTGTGCAGTTCCAGCGGCATGTGTTGTTCTGGAAAGCGTAGTAGCTTGGGAAATCGCAAAAGCTTTCCTTGATAAATTCGGTGGTGATTCACTGGAAGAAATTAAAGCGAACTATGAAAATTACCTATCACAGCTGGAGAGCTACTAATTATGCGTACCATTAATGTAGATTTAGGCGACCGCTCGTATCCTATTCTTATCGGTAGTGGATTACTAAAGGACATCGCCCATTATTGTGCTGAAGCTGGATTTTCGGAGCGTAGTCCACTGTTAGTAGTGAGTGATACTGAAGTAGCGCCAAGGTACTTGCCGGCTCTTGAAGAAGCTCTGAGATCTCACGGCTATACTGTGGTTAGTCACATTATGACGGCAGGTGAAGCCTCTAAATCATTAGCCGTGTATGAAGAAGTCATGACAACCGCAATTCAGGCAGGGTTAGACCGCAATTCAGCGGTTTTAGCTTTGGGTGGTGGTGTGGTTGGTGATTTAGCTGGATTTGTAGCAGCAACCTATATGCGCGGGATCGGATTTCTGCAAATTCCAACGACGATCCTAGCTCATGATAGTAGTGTGGGTGGTAAAGTGGCGGTCAATCATCCATTAGCCAAAAATATGATAGGGGCTTTCTATCAACCGTCAATGGTACTCTACGATTTAGATACCTTACGTACACTTCCAGCACGGCAAGTTTCATCGGGTCTGGCAGAAGTGGTGAAGCACGGTCTCCTCGTGGACAAAGAGTTCGCATATTGGTGTCGTGATCATGCTGAAGAGCTGTTAGATCTGAATGTTGAAGCGTTAGGCTATGCTTTAGAGCGTGGCTGTGCAATTAAGGCAGATGTTGTGGCGAATGATGAGCGTGAGCATGGACTTCGAGCAATATTGAACCTTGGACACACGATCGGACACGCCATTGAAGCCGTTGGTGGGTATGGAGTGTTTCTACACGGAGAAGCGATTGCGATTGGCATGGCAGGTTCAGCGCTACTGGCTGCGAAGCTTGGGCGGGATACTTCCATTTATGAGGATACTGTATCCATGCTGACTGCGCTATCACTGCCAGTACGCCTTCCTTCCCAATATGATGAAGATGAACTGATGGACGCTATGATGCATGATAAGAAATTCAAAGAAGGCAAGATGACCTTTATCGTGCCTGATTCCATAGGCTCTGTAAGCATTGTGAACGATGTACAGGAGTCGCTAGTGCGAGAGGTTCTCGCTGAGCTTAAGAAGGAGGAAAGATCGTGGTAAACCGAGGGATTCGCGGAGCAACAACCGTGACTAAGAACGAAGAGGCAGAGATTTTACGTGAGACCGTTATATTGTTGCGGGAGATCGTAGAACGCAATGATGTTATAGCTGAGAATATAAGCAATGTATGGATTACGATGACCAATGATCTGGACGCTACATTTCCTGCAAGAGCTATTCGTGAGATTGAGGGCTGGGAAATGGTTCCACTTATGTGTTCAACGGAAATCCCGGTTAAAGGAAGCTTACCGAAGTGTATCCGGTTGATGGTACAGATTAATACGGATAAATCGCAGCGTGAGATTCGCCACGTTTATCTGAATGAAGCTCAGAAGCTACGTCCGGATTTATCAGAGAGAAAGTCTTAAATTATAGTTGTGGGTTGTCAATGACCCTCGTCATCATGTATAGTGTAGTTAGCCGAGTATAGAAGAGTTTAGTTTAGTTGAGATGAGTATAGTTGAGCAGAGTGCGAGAAGTTTTTTTAGATTAGCATGTATCGTGTAAGCAGAGTCTTTATTTTGATATGCACTGAAGTCATTTATCAGTGATGTATCTTATTTAGGGATAAGTCTGTAAACACTACATAATTATGCTGATCGATGCTCAAAAACATATACTTACTTATACAAACCCTCTACTTCGGTAGAGGGTTTTTTTGTATTTCGGAACCATTCATATATCTAAGGGGGCATCTAACAATGACGAATCCAAGTGTTCAAGAGGTGGTAAAGCTGTCGCGGGATTATAATCTGATTCCTGTTGTAAAGCGACTGCTCGCTGATATGGAAACACCAATCCGGTTATTCCAACGTTTCGCTGAACGTGACCGCGCATTCTTACTTGAAAGTGTAGAGGGTGGCAAACAATGGGCACGGTATTCGTTCATCGGCAGCGATCCCTTTTTGATGATATCCGGTAAAAAGGGTGCAATTAACGTTGAGGTAGGCGGAGAGAAGAAGCAATTGTTCGGAAAGCCGATCGAGGAGCTTAAAGCGTTACTCCGTTCATACCGTAGCCCTAAGCTTGACGAGATGCCCCCTTTTACTGGAGGGGCTATCGGATTTTTTGGATATGATCTGCTGCAATATTATGAGAAGTTACCTCAGCATCCTGTGGATGATCTCCAAATGGATGATATAAGATTTATGTTTTGCGATCGGATCATTGTTTTTGACCATGTGAAGCAGCAGATTCTACTTGTTGGTAACCTGCATGTAAAAGATGGAGATACAGATTCGGATATTAGATCCAATTATGAAAGCCTGAGTCGTAAGCTGGAGGCTATGGCCGAAGAGCTACAAAAAGAAGGCCCTAAGGAAAATGTGAATCGTCGCAGCATTCCGCAGGATATTGAGCTTGGTGAGATTCATTCTAATCTTACTAAAGAGCAGTACATCAACAATGTAGAACAGGCGAAGGAATACATTCGCGCAGGTGATATTTTTCAAGTGGTATTGTCACAGCGATTGCATATTGAAACGGAAGTTTCTCCACTGCATGTATACCGGATGCTCAGAACCCTTAACCCTTCCCCCTATATGTACTATTTGAAAATGGATGAGGAGATTATTGTTGGTACCTCACCGGAAGCGCTCGTAAAGGTGGATGGGGATCGCGTGGAAACACGACCGATTGCTGGAACAAGACCAAGGGGTGACAGTGAAGCATCGGACCGGGTGTTTGCTGCAGAGCTCTTGGAGGATGAAAAAGAACGTGCGGAGCACCTGATGCTTGTTGATCTAGGCCGTAATGATCTAGGGAGAGTATCCAAATTTGGTTCTGTGAAATGTGATTCCTTTATGGAGATTGAAAGATACTCCCATGTCATGCACATGGTATCGAATGTGTCAGGTACGCTCAGTGAGGATAAAGATTTCTTTGATGCCTTCCTCTCCTGTCTGCCTGCGGGAACGGTTTCTGGGGCACCGAAGCTACGAGCTATGGAGATTATAGCAGAACTGGAAAAAGAAGCTCGAGGCGCTTATGCCGGAGCGATTGGATATTTAGGGTTCTCAGGAAATATGGATTCTTGTATCACCATTCGTACCATCATCTTCCGGAAAGGTCGCGCGTACGTGCAGGCCGGGGCAGGGATCGTTTGGGACTCAGTTCCTGAAAAAGAGTACGAAGAGACCGTGAATAAAGCGAAGGGCATGCTGAAGGCTATTCGTATGGCAGAAGCAATGTTTCCATCCGAAGTGAAAGAGAAGCAAGTCATCAACCAAGATTATATGTACGAATATACCCCTGAACAAGTGGTTTGATTTATATAGTAACTCATTAAGGCTGGGAGGATGAACATTATGGATGCAACGAAATTAATACAATCAGGAATCGCCGGACTGATCGAAGGCAAGAATCTGACACGTACAGAAGCACGGGATATAATGGGTGCTATAATGCTAGGAGATGCTTCACAAGCGCAAATCGGTTCACTGCTGACCGCTTTACGAATTAAAGGAGAAACCGTGGAGGAGATTACGGGTTTTGCGGAAGCCATGAGAGGGTTCGGCACATCCGTACTGACTGATCGCGCACGCTTGTTAGATACTTGTGGTACGGGCGGTTCCGGCATCCATAAATTTAATATTTCAACCGCCTCAGCGATTATTTCATCAGCGGCTTCTGTAAGAGTTGCAAAGCATGGCAATCGCTCTGCTTCTGGCAGAGCGGGAAGTGCGGATGTACTTGAAGCCCTTGGCGTAAACATTCATCTGAATGCAGACCAGGCCCGAGAATGTCTGGATCGTATCGGCATTTGCTTTTTATTCGCACAAATTTATCATCCCTCGATGCGGCATGCAGCAGCTCCTCGTAAAGAGCTTGGTGTACGTACGATCTTCAATATGCTGGGTCCTCTTACGAATCCTGCTGGAGCTGACCGTCAGTTACTTGGGATTTATGATCGGGATAAGACCGAGACGGTGGCTAATGTACTGAAGGAGCTGGGTTCTAAGCGTGCGATGGTTGTAAGTAGTTCGGATGGTCTGGACGAAATCAGCATCTCAGCCTCTACATTAGTGTCTGAACTAAAAGAGGGTATAGTGACCACTTATGAAATTACTCCGGAGGGATTAGGTCTTAACAGACATCCGCTTGAAGCTGTTTTGGGTGGAGACGCAGCTGAGAACGCAGCAATTATTACTTCTGTGCTCCAAGGTGAGATCAATCCTTATCGAGATATCGTGTTAGCTAATGCAGGAGCATGTATATATGTTGCAGGTCTGGCAGATACCTTGGCTGGGGGCGTCGAGAAAGCTAAAGAAGTAGTGGATTCAGGTAAGGCATTATCCAAGCTGGAACAGCTTGTTGTGATGACGGAGGAGCTTAATTATGTATCTTGATAAAATTGTCGCAACTAAGATTAAAGAGGTGGAGGCCCTCAGTGATAGCTTTTCTCTAGCTCAAGTCGAGCGTGAAATAGCAGCACTTCCTCAGACTAGGGGCTTTCGTAAGGCTCTGACCCAAGGGAAGAACAGAGATATGGGTTTGATTGCTGAGGTGAAGAAGGCTTCCCCTTCTAAAGGGTTGATTCGTGAAGATTTCGATCCTGTTGCCATTGCAAAAGGTTATGAAGCGGGAGGCGCTGATTGTTTATCTGTTTTGACGGATACGGATTATTTTCAGGGCAGCGCTGCTTACTTGCAGCAAGTGAAGGAGGCTGTAAATCTGCCGCTGCTTCGCAAAGATTTTATTATCGATGAGAAACAAATTTATGAAGCGCGAATTCTTGGGGCAGATGCGGTGTTGTTAATCGTTGCTATTTTGACACCGGATAAACTGACTCATTTTATAGAAATAGCTACAGGGCTTGGAATGGATATATTGATCGAAGTTCATGATCGAAATGAGCTTGCGGTGGTATTAAGTACAGACAAGATAACTCATTCTAATGTACTGCTGGGCATTAATAATCGTAATCTGCGTACCTTTGAGACATCCTTAGAGACAACGGCAGAGCTGGCAGCACTAGTACCTCAAGGGGTTCCTGTGATTAGTGAAAGCGGAATTGCAGGGCCAAGTGATATTGACTACCTAAGAACGACTGGCGCTCACGGGGTACTCGTAGGGGAATACCTAATGCGTCAAGCTAATGTAGAAGATGCGGTAAATGGATTGCTAGGAAGGCTTCCAAATGGAAAGGACCGTGTCCGGCATGGCTGAGACATTGGTAAAAATCTGTGGACTTCAGGACGTTGAAGTGCTAAAATCTATGGTACACTTACCACTAGATTATATCGGATTTGTATTTGCGCCTAGTCGTCGCAGGGTAACTTTGGAGTGTGCTTCCGAACTGATAGCTGAGCTTCCACAATGGAAGACTAGTGAAAAGCCTAAAGCTGCTGGGGTTTTTGTTAATCCGGAGCTAGATGAGCTGGGAGAGCTGCTCTCTGTAGCACCACTAGATGTCATTCAGCTACATGGGCAGGAAAGTCCAGCTTTTTGTCAAAAGGTCCGGCAAGCTTTCCCGCAAGTACAGGTATGGAAGGCATTGTCTGTTACTGATAAAGAGCGTGATGACGCTGATAACAAATATACATTGGAACAATACGCAGGCTCTGTTGATGCGGTGCTGTTAGATACTTATGATCCTCAGCAGAGCGGTGGCTCTGGGCGCACGTTCGCTTGGGAGAGATTACCTGGTTATCAGGAAATCGCGCTACGAATTGGTTTGCCATTGTTTGTAGCTGGAGGACTTCATCCAAATAACGTTGGAGAGCTGCTAGATACCTATGCTCCGTACGGAGTAGATGTATCCAGTGGAGTAGAGAGTGAAGGCATTAAAGATATTATTAAAATGACAGCTTTTGTGGAAAGGGTGAAGCAATCATGACACAAGTACCGGACCAGCATGGACGTTTCGGTTCATTCGGAGGGCGCTTCGTGCCCGAAACTTTGATGACTGCATTGATTGAGTTGGAGGAAGCCTATCAGAAGTATTCGGCGGACCCGGCTTTTCAAGAAGAAATAGATTATCTATTAAAGCAATATTCCGGACGGGAGACCCCGCTGTATTATGCGGAGCGTCTAAGTAAGCATCTGGGAGAAGCTAAAATATATTTGAAGCGTGAAGATTTGAATCATACGGGTGCTCATAAGATTAACAATGCGATTGGTCAGGGGATTCTGGCTAAAATGATGGGTAAAACCAAGGTGATCGCTGAGACTGGAGCAGGTCAGCATGGTGTAGCTACTGCTACGGTTGCAGCTCTACTTGGTATGGAATGTAAGGTGTTTATGGGAGAAGAGGATACTCGTCGCCAGGCACTCAATGTATTCCGTATGAAGCTGCTTGGTGCTGAAGTGATTCCTGTTACTTCCGGATCACGCACCTTAAAAGATGCCGGCAACGAAGCCCTTCGCTACTGGGTTAGCAATGTGGAGGACACTTTTTACATTCTAGGTTCTGCCGTAGGCCCACATCCATATCCGATGATGGTTCGTAACTTTCAGCGGGTTATTGGTGATGAAACGCGGCGCCAGATTCTTGAGGCTGAAGGAAGACTGCCGGATGTTCTCGTAGCTGCCGTAGGTGGCGGTAGTAATGCAATCGGTATGTTCTATCCATTCGTTGAGGATAAAAGTGTCGGTATGATCGGTGTTGAGGCAGCAGGCAAAGGAATTGACACACCTTTTCATGCGGCTACGATGAGTAAGGGGACTCATGGCGTATTCCAGGGTTCGATGAGTTATCTACTGCAGGATGAGCATGGTCAAGTAACAGAGGCACATTCCATCTCGGCAGGTCTGGATTATCCTGGTGTAGGACCTGAACACTCCTATTTAAAAGATATCGAACGCGCAAAATATGTCCCCATTACAGATGCAGAGGCACTTGATGCACTGAAGCTGCTATGTGTAACGGAAGGCATTATTCCAGCGCTGGAGTCAGCCCATGCGATTGCCCATGTAGTGAAGATGGGTCCAACCCTTACCAAGGATGATATTGTTGTTATCTGCCTGTCAGGCCGGGGAGACAAAGATGTGGAATCCATTATGGCGTACACAGAAGGGAAGGGAAACGAATGACAACCGAAACTACAAACCGAATGGATTTAGTATTCCGGAAACTTAAGGCTGAAGAACGGACAGCATTAATTCCTTTTCTGACGGTTGGAGACCCTGATCTGGAGACTACTCTTGCTATCATCGCAGAACTGGAGGCGGCCGGTGCAGATATTTTGGAGCTAGGCGTACCTTATTCTGATCCGCTAGCGGATGGTCCTGTCATTCAGCGAGCGTCTGCACGAGCTCTGCGGGGTGAGGTTCACCTGCGTACCTGCATGGAGACCGCATTAAAAGCTCGCCAAGCCGGAAGTAGCTTGCCATTTATTTTGTTTTCCTATTATAATCCAATCTTGCAAATGGGGCTGGATACATTTTTCGCCGAACTGAACGCTCATGAGATTAGTGGACTCATTATCCCAGATCTTCCTGTCGAGGAATCAGAGGAGATGCGACGCCGTAGTAGTGAGGTTGGCGTTAATCTCATTCCATTGGTTGCACCGACCTCCAGTGAACGGATTGCAAAGATTGTCTCAGGTGCGAGTGGGTTTATCTATTGTGTATCCTCGTTAGGTGTGACAGGGGAACGATCCACTTTCCATGCTGATGTAGAGACGTTTATTGATTCCGTGCGTCAAGCTACGGATCTGCCAGTGGCTGTAGGATTTGGTATTTCAACTGGCGAGCAGGTTGCCCGCTTTGCTCAGATTTGCGATGGTGTTGTAGTAGGTAGTGCCATTGTTCGCAAAATAGAAGAGGTCATTCCGCTCCTCGATAATCCTGCCACGCGGAATGAGGGGCTGTTGCAAATTCGAGAATTTGTGGCACAATTAAAAAGACCATAACAGTGTCATTTTGACCTGTGTATAGTGGAGTAATCAACTATGGAGAGCGAGGACTATTCATGAATCCAAAACCGAATATAGTTAATCTCCCTGTCTACAAACCAGGGAAACCTATAGACGAAGTTAAGAAGGAGCTCGGCTTAAGTGAGGTTATTAAGCTTGCATCCAATGAGAACCCGTATGGAGCTTCACCAAGTGCAAAAGAAGCTATTCTAGCAGAGCTTGAGAATCTTTATCTTTATCCGGACGGCTCGGCTGTGGAGTTGACGGCAGCACTTGCCAGCCGTCTTGGTGTGAATAGCGATAATATTATTTTTGGCTGTGGCTCTGATGAGATTATTGCTCTTATTGCTCGTGCCTTCTTCTTGCCAGGTGATGAGACAATCATGGCTGACCAGACCTTCTCTGTGTATAAGAGTAACGCAGATATCGAAAGTGCAGTATCCATTGAGGTACCACTAGTAAATGGTACACATGATCTGGATGGAATGCTGGCCCGTATTACGGACCGTACGAAGGTGATCTGGATCTGTAATCCGAATAACCCAACAGGAACGATTGTGCCAGAGGAAGCCTTGGTTTCTTTCCTTGATGCTGTGCCTTCCAATGTAATGGTTGTCCTTGATGAAGCATACTGCGAGTATGTAACAGATCTTTCTTACTCCGATGGCATCCAATTATTGAATCGTTATAACAATCTGGTTGTGCTTCGCACCTTCTCCAAAATTTATGGCTTAGCTGCATTGCGTATTGGTTATGGTGTTGCTAGTCCTGAGATTATCTCATTGATTAACAAGGTACGTGAGCCTTTCAACACCTCTCGTCTTGCGCAAGCGGCGGCTCTTGCTGCCTTGAATGACCAAGATTACGTGAAGGAATGCCGTCGTCTTAATAGCGCTGGTATTGTGCAATTACAAGGTGAGTTCAAACGTTTGGGCCTAGAAGCCTTCCCTGCACACGGGAACTTTATTATGGTAGATGTTCGTAAACCTTCAACAGAGGTTTTTGATGCTTTGATGCGTAAAGGAATTATCGTAAGAGCGGGCCATCAAGTTTACCCTACTTATATTCGTGTTACTGTGGGCTCCGCTGAACAGAACACAGCTTTTATAACTGCGCTGGAACAAATTCTTATAGAGTATGGTGTGCGCGCTTAGTAATAAACAGCAAGACTAGACTAAAAAAGGCAGGTAGTTCAAAGAACATGACGACAAAAATAGCTATATTCGGTGTCGGTCTGATCGGAGGCTCACTGGCCCTTTGCTTTAAAGGCAAGGAGGGCCTGACCGTCGTAGGACATGCCCACCGTCCTGAATCCGCGAGTAAATATATAAGCAGAGGTGTGGTAGATCATGCCACGCTTTCTGTTGAAGAAGCGGCACTTGATGCTGATTTCATTTTTTTATGTGTACCGGTAGGGATGTTAGAGGATTATCTGCAGCAATTAAGCAATTTGCCTCTAAAACCCGGCTGCATTATTACAGATGTAGGAAGCACGAAAGCTAGTATTGCCGCATGTGCGGTCTCCTTAGATATTCCTGGAGTACATTTTATCGGCGGACACCCAATGGCAGGATCAGAGCGCTCAGGTGTTGAGGCAGCTTCATCACTGCTATTTGAGAATGCCTATTATGTGTTGACGCCTCCTCCTGGAGTGCCAAACGAGCCTTATCAAGCACTGGAGTCTTTACTACAACACACCAGAGCGCAGATTGTACGCCTTGATCCAGAACGTCATGATGAGATTGTAGGCGCCATTAGTCATTTACCGCATATTATTGCTGTTGCTTTGGTAAATCAGATTCGTGCCTATGACGATACCGACTCCTTATATAGCACTTTAGCGGCAGGGGGCTTTCGGGATATCACTCGGATTGCGTCCAGCGATCCTATAATTTGGCGAGACATTTTGCTGAACAATCGTTCCGTAATGCTTCGTTTATTGAAGGATTGGAATGAGGAAGTTTCATCTTTTGTTCGTCTACTGGAAAGTGAAGATGGCGTAGGGATTGAAGAGGCCTTTCAAGAAGCAAATGGCTTCCGCAGTCAGTTACCTGAACGGCGTAAAGGTATGATAGCGCCTTTATTTGACCTACATATTGATGTACCGGATCATCCGGGGATTATCGGTCGTATTGCTACTGAGCTGGGGGACCAAGGGATTAACCTTAGCAACGTACAAATCATCGAGAGCCGTGAAGATGTGCCTGGTATTATGCGCCTATCTTTCCGACAGGAGAACGATATGGAACGAGCGAAAGTGCTCCTGCAGGAGCACGATTATACCGTATATGTGTAGTATTAAGGTTCGCTCCGGGTCATTTTCAAATCGTAATAAATAGTAAAAACAGCGATTCTCATGTTATTAGAGAATCGCTGTTTTGTTATTCTGGCTTGTTGGTTGCTAGCTTCCACATGCCGCCGTCAGTACCACCTTTGAAGTAGTCTTTCGGACTCCACTGACGCTATTTCATTTGGAGGGCTTATATTGGGTGTTTTTCGCTCTAATTTAGATTTGGCTTTTTGCAACTGTTCCCGAACTCGCTTTCTCCATTTCGATCAGTATTTCTTCCAAGAAATTCTCAGGTACATATGTCATGCCATTCATTATAAATTCCTGGCTGACATTAACCAAATTAACTTGAGTTTATTTCGCCGTAACTATTTTGGCTATCTACAAAACGATTTCTTGCTGCTCCTATACCAACTAAAAAGAGAAAGGCCGAAGCTCCAAGCAGAATGAAAAGTGGCAGGTTCCAACTATTTGTCGCATCATGCAGATATCCTATAAGGGCAGGACCGATTGCGGCAAGCAGATATCCGATCGATTGCGCCATACCAGACAGTTCCGCCGCTTGATGCGCATTTTTAGTACGTAAACCGAAAAACATCATGGATAAGCTAAAGGCGCAGCCTCCACCAATTCCGAGTATGATGATCCACAACAGAATGATATTGGAGCTTCCGTAAAGCAGTCCGAGCGTTCCCGTCAAAAGCAAAATGGTTGTGATGACCACTAACGAACGTTGACTTGACATTCGCCCAGCAATAACGGGGACAATAAAGGTAAATGGAAGCAGCGCTAACTGCATTATTGAGAGGTACCATCCTGATTGGCTTGAGTCAATGCCTTGCTGCTTTAAAATTTCAGGCAACCATGCGATCAGCACATAGAAAATCATGGACTGCATACCCATAAACAAGGTTACTTGCCAGGCGAGAGGGGAACGCCAAACATTTACATCATTGCAGGCCATCTGTTGACTCGTCGAGGTTGTTCGCTTCGTATGCTTCCTTAATTGAGGCGACCAGCAGAGGATCGATACAAAGCTTAAGATCCCCCATATTCCCAACGCTCCCTGCCATTTTAAACCTACGTTAACGGCTAGCGGTACACTAATTCCCGATGCGATCGCTCCAGATAAACTCATTGAAATTCCAAAGATACCAGTCATGGCACCTATTTTATTAGGGAAATCACGTTTGATTAAACTTGGCATTAATACATTACAAACGGCAATTGCAAATCCAAGAATTGCAGTTCCAATATACAGATTTGCAGCGCCAGCTAAAGAACGTATTACAATACCAACAGTCAAAAAGATCAGGGCAAACAAAATTAAAAGTTCTACTCCATACCTGCGTCCTAGTTTTGGTACTAGAGGCGATAATAAAGCAAAGGTAAGTAACGGTACCGTTGTTATCAGGCCTGCTAAAGTATTGGAGATATGAACGTCTTCCCTTATGAGACCCACTAAAGGACCGACCGAGGTTAAGGGAGCACGTAAATTTGCGGCAATAATAATAATGCCGAGTATTAGCAGCCCTAGAGATGATGGTAATATTTTCTTGTTCGGCATTCTTCATTTCACCTTCCAGAATTATGTGTACTTTTGGTTTTCTGCTGATTGAAAAACTATGAAATAACATCCGCGCGGACAATGAAAGTATATTATAATATATTAAAATTAACAATAAGTATTTTATAGTTAACTTTATGAAGACTGTCCTATCACTTGAAGTGCTTTATATTAGTTAAAAAAAATACAACTCTGAGTTCCCATATATAATGGAATACTGAGTTGCATTTTATAAGTGAAATTTTCGGCTTTTAGAAACCATATTTTAAGGAGATATGGAGCACTGTTTCGCTATTCGTATGATTGGTATAAGAGTGAGGGCGATCTGCACGAAAACTGATCGTATCATATTGATTCAATGTGTACATCTCACCATTGACTTGAATTTCAATGGAACCAGTCATTACTGTCGCAATTTCAGTTGTATTCACATGATGACCTTCAGGGTGATACGAACTATTTGGCTGTAAGTAAGCTCGACACATTTCAATATCGTTGCTTACGTTTTTAAAGACGGGTTCAATGATCCAATTCTTTTGATCATTAGAAAACCGAAGACCTTCGCCTGCTCGATACAAACTAACAGGGTCTTCAGATTTGAACAAAGCTAGTAGGGGTAAAGATAGGCCTTTTGAAATTTTCCATATAATCGCCAAAGTTGGATTTGTCTCGCCGCGTTCGATATTCCCCAGAGTAAGTTTACTTACACCTGTTAATTCCGCTAAGTCATCTAAGTTCATGTTTTTTTCTTTTCTGTACTTTTTCAAGGCACCGCCGATTTGTAGTACAAGTTGTTTTGATTCATCAATGTCATTCATTTTATATTCACCTCAACAAATATCTTTATAGCTAGTATATTGTTTATCTTGACTCTTTTCCATACCTCTTCAAGTGGACGCAAACGGGGTAATAGATGACTGTGGGGATTTGTGGAAGCTAATTCGCTCGCCATAGTAAAATAACCTATTATAGATCATCTAACAGAAGGTACAGCGCTTACAGGACAAAAAAAGACCGCTTACAAAGTAAGCGGCTACAGTTCACAATAAATTGGAACCGTGTAGTATTTGGATAGGAGTGGAGAGAAACCATACTGTACTTTTATTATATGTATACGTTTACATTTTGTCAACAGTTTATTAAAAAGAGATTAAAGTCATATTACAGTGATCAAAGTCTTATTGTTGAACTTCATGTTCGTTTATAATCTGTTGTCAGGTCATGCTGACGAGATTACCGCTCTGAAGTCTATTAATGTCATCCTATGAGAATCTGTGATACAATAGATCTGGTATATTTCTAGATTCGTTATAAAATTTATATGCTCTTAGAAATATGCCATTTTTCTTTTTATATTCATCACAATCATCATGCCTTAATTATTGGGTGTTTGAATATACATAGGTGTATTTCAAAATGAAGAACGGATAAGTTGCACGTCATATATTTTCCCTTGAATTTCCATAAGGAACGGTTGTCTTACATAAAAGGTCGACAATATCGTTTCATCTTGTAATAAACTAAAAAGTTGCAGTAAACCACCGCAACTTTTAAAGCCCAAACCGGTATAATAAGTACGGACCGGACGGGAAAAGACGTGCAAGGGCGAGGAGGGCCAATCTCACCATGACGGATTCCCAGTTGATCCAGGAAATCAAACAAGGTAACACAGAATTATATTCAGAATTAATGCGTCGTTATCAACGAAAAATATTGGCATTTGTATATCATATGCTTAGAAACTCACAAATGGAGCTAATTGCAGAGGACCTTTGTTCGGAGACTTTCTACAAGGCATTCCGTAGCTTGCATTCCTTTCGAGAGGTAGATGCTTCCTTTTCAACGTGGTTGTACACTATTGCTCGTAATACTGTGCTAAGTGAGCTTCGTAAGAATCGTGCCGGTAATGTATCCCTAGAAGAGAGTGGATATACTCCCGTTGCACCGTTTGAAGTAGCACCTGAGCAGGCTGCATTGCGTAAAGAACGGATGAACTTGGTCCGTGAGGCAATTAATAATCTTCCGGAGAAACAACGCTCTGCACTAATCCTGCGTGAATATGATCAGATGGATTATCAAGAAATTGCAGAAATTTTGGATCAGAGTGTAAGCTCCGTGAAATCATTGTTGTTTCGTGCCAGAAGTAGTGTGAAGCTTCAACTCGAATCCTATTTCAATGAGCCTGAAGTTGAAGAGCAGGTTGAGAGGGTGTAAGGCGAATGAATTGCAGGGAAGCGCAAGAATGTATTCCGCTCTTGTGGGACGCTCCCCCCACACATCCTAGGCGGATTTTGCTTGAACAACATATTGAAACTTGTCCTTACTGCGCCGCTGAATGGTCTCTGTGGCAAGAGAGCAGTCAGCTTATGCACGATTTGAAAGAAGAGATCAGTGAAGAACGTGCGGAAGTTATAAATGTTAAAGTAATGGAGCGGATTTATCTAGAGAGTCCTTGGTTGATGCCAGGGGATGGGAAATCCGCGGGGACATCTGCCATTGTTCGCCATAGGCTTAGTCTTTGGATCGCTTGCTTCCTGGCGGTATTTTTGTCCAGTGTTCTTTACTTTACTATGTTTAGAACACCTGCTGATATCACTGCTGCTCAAAGTGGAATTGTTGAGACTGGCGTTGCTGGTTCTATGGAATGGACATCCACGTATCCCATTTTAGGCTCTGAGGGTGGGATCATTGAACCGCTTGTAGTGAATATGGGACCTACTCATCCTCAATATTGGATGATGTTATCCATGCTTGGTGTGGGTTTTGCAGTGTTTTCATTAACCCGGCTGAATCGATATCGCAGATCATAAAGGGTCTATTGATGTATGACTTGGCTATTGCAGTATATAATAGTGTTATGAACGATGTGGGAGTCCCTTTATGTAAAGATAAGGGGATTTTTTGTATTCTAATACCTATAAAAGAAGACTTTTTATTTCATCCATGTTACATTAAGAGACAAATACTTGGGTGAAAAGGGGGAGGCAATATGCTAATCGGCTTGATACGCCATGGATTGACGGACTGGAACGCAATTGGAAAGATACAGGGGCAAAGTGATATTCCGCTTAATGATGAAGGACGGATGCAAGCTGCTATGCTTGCTGACCGCTTATTACAAGAACCGTATCGCTGGGACTACTGCATTACAAGTAACCTTTCCCGGGCAGCAGAGACAGGCAAGATTATCGCTGACAAATTAAATTTACCGTTGCTCGATCCTGATCATCGTATCCGAGAACGTGCTTACGGGCAGGTAGAAGGGCTTACTGCTGCTGAGCGTGAAGAGAAGTGGGGGAAAGATTGGGGTCAGCTTTCACTTGGTCAAGAAACCGACGAACAGCTACAAGCTCGTGCACTTGCCTTTATGGAAGACATTTCTGCGCTGCATCCCAATAAGAATATACTTGTCATATCTCATGGAGGATTCCTCGCTCAACTGTACACAGCACTTTACAAGGATAAGTATTCTGAACGAATTGGAAATTTATCACTAACCATTTTGGAAAAGAAAGAGCGGGAATGGAACCCTATTTTATACAATTGTACTCGTCATATCCTGCAAAATCAGCGTTAACCCGTGCATCGGGTTATTTTTTTTGCGCTAAGGGGAATAAAATGGGCTGTATTTCCCATAATGGTAGTAAAACGGTGAGGCGATAAAACATGAATCTGGCGGATATGCTCACGTATGCAGATATTGGACAGCTGACCGCCATAGCGGGACGCTACCGGTGTGAATGCAAGCAGAATTCCAAACATGACTTGATCCAGAGTATTTTGATTATGCTTGGAAGCAGAAGTTTTATGGAGTCTCATATCCGGGAATGTGCTCCGGAGGATTTACGGTTTCTGAATACATTACTTTTTGATGAACGCAGCTACTTTAGTCTAGAAGATTTGTTGGCTGTAGCTAGGCAGGCTTCTTTCGATGCTCCTGAGGGAAAGTCCGGAGGCTTCCGAGAGATGATTTCTCGTTTCAAAAGTGGAGGCTGGCTCTTTAGTGGTTCCTCTCAGCAAACCAGATACTTGTTCCAAGTGCCCAAAGACTTGAAAGAGCGCTTTCGTGAGACGATGAGCGCACATATCAAGGAAAAGGTTACGGTTAGCTCTGAACCAGCCATGTATCGAAATGAAGGAGAATTGCTGTTAAGTGATCTGGTCATGCTTCTGCGATATATTAAGGAGAATGAGCCAGAGCTGAATCAGGAAGGGGCCATGTATAGGCGGTATCAGCAAGGCGTGATGAATGCACTTCATATTCCGGAGGATCTCCTTAGCAAAGGCGGCTGGAGATTTGGTTATGGTAGGGCATGTGAGCATTATCCACCAAGATTAGCGCTCCTATATGATTATGTTCGTCATCGCCGCTGGATCACTGAAGAAGGTTTTCGGCTAAGGCTTACATCGACAGGGGAGGCTGTGTTGAACGATGGAAAATGTGACTCGTTGATGCAGATATTCTCTTTTTGGTTAAAACTATATAAGGGGGCTGTACCAAACCTACCTTCACTTGTGTATTGGGTAAGCATTAGCGCTGGGAATTGGGTGAGCGTTCCTTCATTAGTAGATGGTGTGGGGTGGTTAATCAAACCGTTCTATTATGACAATGCTGCTTCTATTCTGGAGCAACGAATTATTCGGATGATGGTGCACCTTGGGATGCTTAAATTAGGCGAGACCACTGCTGGACTCGTTGTGATGATGACGCCGTGGGGGATGGAGATAGCCGTGCCTAAACATCTATAGTAGTATGGAGGCATACAAGTAAATGCTTATGGGGATTACATATGTAAACGAGGTCTTCGCATGGGTTGCTGATGGGAACAAAAGAGGAAGTATGGATCAGAATAGGTAAATATGTAGAACGTAGACAGGATTGTTGAATATGATTTAGTAGGTGCCGTCTCTTTTGAAACCGAAAACAAAATCATCTTGAGGGATATCAAAATATTAAAGTAATATGGATCTCTTAAACAGCGGAGGTGTATCGAATGGACAAAATGAAGGCTACGTACGAAGTGATGCTAGGACTTGCGGCAGAAATGGTGTGGGATGAAGCGCTGCGAAAGCGTCGCTCCGACATCTTGCACCGTGAGATTGACACGGCGCTGGCTACAGGAGATAAGTTGGCTTTTCGAAATCTTACAGAGGAACTTAAAAGTTTGGCATAAAGAAATGCGCTTAGCGCATTTCTTTTTTTAGTGCGCCCAGCATGGGCGCTATCTATAGGGTTGAAGTCCCGAATGGCGAAGGCAGTAGTAGCCATTAGTCTAAGGCAAGGGTGTCCACCGTGAGGTGGAATCTGAAGGAAGCCGGCGGCAAATCTCCGGTCTGAGGAACACGAACTTCATATAAGGCTAGCGTACGTTGGGTGAGGTTGCTAAACAAACTAAAACCCTTACTGCCAAAGGTGTGCGAGAGTAAATGAAGCAGATAGATGGAGAGGAAGATAGCGTTCTTACCTGGGGAGATCTGTACGGAACGCGGAACAACTTCCGTAACCTTACCTGTGAAGGTAAGCTGAACGTACAGAAGTCAGCAGATGCCATAGTACGCCCCGTGGTGCAACACGGGCGGAAGGGCTGAACATGAAATAGGTATTTGTATATCCAGGCGTTCGAGATGAGTGATGAAAGCAGAAAAAAAAAATCCGTAAGGACCTAACTGAAGAAGGAAGCGGTGAATCCCGTGGGGGACTTCAGCAGGGCTGAATTCATCTTTGGCACAAGAGGAAGATGCAAATCACGTAAAGAGAGGTAAAAAAAAATGTTGGAGCAGTTGCTGTCACGGGAAAATCTTCTGCAAGCCTTAAAGCGTGTTGAAGCCAATAAAGGAAGCCATGGCGTAGATGGCATGTCCGTAAAATCCTTACGAAAACACATCGTACAAAACTGGCAAACCCTACGGCATGCGATAGAAGAAGGAACCTATGAACCGAGCCCCGTACGACGGGTCGAAATCCCGAAACCGAACGGCGGAGGTGTCCGGATGTTAGGGATACCTACCGTGACAGACCGAATGCTTCAGCAAGCCATTTCGCAGGTGGTAACCCCATTGTTCGATCCACAGTTTTCCGAGCACAGTTATGGATTTCGTCCCAAAAGGCGGGGACATGATGCGGTGAGGAAAGCTAGAGAATTCATGAAAGAAGGATATCGATTCGTAGTCGACCTAGACTTGGAGAAATTCTTTGACCGCGTCCACCATGACCGTCTTATGTTGAAGATTGCGGAGAAAGTGAAGGACAAGAAGGTCCTCTTACTTATTCGTAAATATCTTCAATCGGGCGTGATGGAGAATGGATTAGTAAAGCCGACATTAGAAGGAACGCCGCAAGGGGGGCCCTTGAGTCCGTTATTAACTAATATTGTACTGGACGAACTGGATAAGGAACTGGAGAAACGTGGACACCGATTTGTGCGCTATGCGGACGACTGTAATATCTACGTGAAAACTCCGAGAGCAGGTGAACGAGTCAAAGCATCCGTCACTGGGTTCATTGAGGGAAAGCTAAAACTCAAGGTAAACCAAGGCAAGAGTGCGGTAGACCGCCCCTGGAAACGGAAGTTTCTGGGTTTTAGTTTTAGTGTGGACCAAGAGCCAAAGGTGAGGATAGCACAGCAATCCTTGCAGAAAGCGAAGGTTAGAATTCGAGAGATAACCTCTCGAAAGAAGCCGATGAAGATGGAAGAGCGAATCCAGAAACTAAACCAATATCTTATGGGATGGTGTGGGTACTTCTCGCTAGCGGATACACCAAGTAGCTTTCGAGACATGGATAAGTGGATACGAAGAAGGCTAAGAATGTGCCTATGGAAGCAATGGAAGAACCCGAGAACCAAAGTCAAAAGACTAATATCCTTAGGCGTACGCAAGGATAAAGCGGATGAGTGGGGAAATACCCGAAAAGGGTACTGGCGAATTGCAGGGAGTCCAATTTTGTCACGAGCATTGAATAACCGATACTGGGAAACCAATGGACTTAAGAGCTTAATGGACAGATACAACTTACTACGGAATATTTCATGAACCGCCGTATACCGAACGGTACGTACGGTGGTGTGAGAGGTCGGGGGCTCACCGCCCCCTCCTACTCGATTTTATAGATGTGATTTTTCTAATGGAGCAATGAAGCTCTCAAAGTATGAACCCCATTACTACTTCTAAGACTTGTATATCTACTTCTACATTGGATTGATATCATATCTGTAAAATCTAAATCTAGACGTTCGTCCCCCTCTTTCAATATAATGGGATTTATAACTTCGGGCAAATTTGTGAAAAGTGGAAGCGACGAAGGATCGTATATAGGGAGATGGACATCAATGAAATTCAGTGATTTTGAAGTAGAGCAGTGGGAAGAGAATCGAAAATTCTATGATACATGTCTCATACCTTTTACAGGATTAAGTGGTTCCGAGAGTCCTCCTGAGACGGTTCAAGCATTAGAGAGATTACGTGATTTCATGGATTTGGTGGAAATCCCTTTTAAGGGACGTATTGTAACTTACCCAGCGATTCAGTATGGAGGGGGAGGGTATGTCGATTTAATTAATGAGGTTTGCCGAAAAGTCAAATCCAGTGGTTTCCAGTATGCAGTTGTGTTGACAGCGGATATAGCACTTCAGGAGAGAGAAATAATTGAAAGCGATTTAGTACTCTCTCTGCCTATCATTGAGGCCTCTCTGGAAGGTAAGATTAACAGCAATATTGGTATGAAAATTCAAGAGATGTGGCGGCGATGAACCCCTTTTAAATGTGACAGAAAATCAACAATTATAAGCGAAAATCACTTTTTGGCCTGTCACAAATTAGACAATATTCTTGACGGGTTTTGGAGCCTAAGCTATTATTAGGTTGAATCGAAATGGTATGTGATGTATTTCATTGAAAAGATTTGAAAACGGATTATTTATAGTAAGGCATCTCGGATCGGACACCATAGATACTTTCTTATATCTTGAGAAGGGGGTTATATAACAGTATGAGCAGCCATAATGATCAACAGGATATTTGGCCTGAACAACCACCCAGCCGTAAAGAGATGTCGCGCAGGCAATTTTTGACCTATACACTAGGTGGCGCTACTGCTTTTATGGGGGCAGGTACAATACTCCCAATGGTCCGTTTTGTCGTGGACCCAATATTACATAAGAAGGGCGCGGGTGATTTTATAAAGGTTGCTGAAATAAGCAAAATCACCGAAGAGCCACAAGAGTTTACGTTTGAATTGAAACAGAAGGACGGATGGTACGATAGCACAGCAACGCTGACTGCGTGGATCCGTAAAGACGCAAAGGGTGATATTTATGCGCTTTCACCCATTTGTAAACATTTAGGATGTACGGTCGGATGGAACAATGATAAGGCATATCCGGACGAATACCATTGCCCTTGCCACGGTGCACGTTACACCAAACTCGGCAAAAATCTCGAAGTAGCTCCAAAACCACTTGACCAGTATAAAACGAAATTTGATAACGGGTGGGTTCTTTTGGGTGATATTGTGCCTAATACAGTAGCGAGTGAGGAGGCGTAGGTTCTAATGTTTAAAAATGTCTATAACTGGATTGACGAACGTTTGGATGTTACGCCAATTTGGAGAGACGTGGCCGATCATGAGGTTCCTGAGCATGTTAACCCGGCCCATCACTTCTCAGCGTTTGTGTATTGTTTTGGCGGACTGACCTTTTTTATTACAGTGATTCAGATCTTATCGGGTATGTTCTTAACGATGTATTATGTTCCAGATATTATCAATGCTTATGCTAGTGTTGAATACTTACAGTCCAGTGTTGCTTTTGGACAAATTGTTCGCGGCATGCATCACTGGGGTGCAAGTCTAGTCATTGTTATGATGTTTCTTCATACGATGCGCGTTTTCTTTACAGGCTCTTACAAAGCTCCGCGTGAGATGAACTGGGTGGTTGGAATGCTCATCTTCTTCGTAATGTTGGGGCTCGGCTTAACGGGTTACTTATTGCCTTGGGACAATAAAGCTTACTTTGCGACTAAGGTAACGCTCGAAATTGCCAACTCTGTTCCAGTGATGGGTCCTGTACTGAAAGAACTTATGCAAGGCGGTACGATTGTTGGTGCAGAAACATTGACTCGGTTTTTCGCATTACATGTATTCTTCCTCCCAGCGGTGCTTCTTAGTCTGCTCGTAGGACACTTTATTATGATCCGCAGACAAGGGATTTCTGGACCGTTGTAAGTTAATCTGAGAGAGGAGGAATACGGATGGCACATGGAAACAATTCTAAGGAAAAGGTTGTATATGTCGGTGATACCAGAGTTCGTAAAGGCAATGGATTTATCACACCTCCAGACTATTCAGCCTATCCTGGTAAATCGGAAGCCTTTATCCCTAACTTTCTACTGAAAGAATGGATGGTTGGCGTCGTTGTACTTGTAGGAATATTAGTGCTTACTATTTCAGAGCCAGCGCCGCTAGGGTTTCCAGCGAATGCGAGTGCTACGGTTATCCCAATTCCTGACTGGTATTTCTTGTTTCTCTATCAGTATTTGAAGCTTCCTTATGCTTCTGGTGATTATATCGTTCTGGGTACATTAGGAGTAACTGGTGTAGCGTTTGGTTCACTTCTTCTAGCTCCATTTCTTGACACGGGCAGAGAACGTCGCTTCTATCGTAGACCGATCGCTTCATCTTTGATGTTCTTATCACTTGCGGCGATTGTGTACTTAACGAATACCGCTTGGACTGAATACAAACATGAAATGGCTGAAACTGGTCAAATTCCTGAAGATGTTCAACGGGAAGAGAAGGCGGCAGAGAATAGGGCGAAGGGGCTTCCTACCTCGAGTGCAGTTAAGGCAAAGGAAGTAGCGATTGTAGACAAGGATGATCCAGCTATGGGGCTGTTTAAGCAAGCTACTTGCATCTCTTGTCATGCGGCGGATTTAAAAGGGGCAGCTGGACCTTCACTTCGGGGCGTTGGAGACACCCATGATAAAGAAGCAATCCTTACTATTATAAAAGAGGGTCAAGGGCAGATGCCGAAGATGTATGATACTGCTCTGGGAGCGGGGCTTTCGGATCAAGACATTGATGCCTTGGCAGACTGGCTTGCCAAACAAAAAAGCGAACAGTAAAATAATAATAACGCAAAACCTGATCGAAACTGCGGTCAGGTTTTTATATGTCCAATTGTAGCCACTACTTGGGAGGTTAATGATCTGTATGTCAGTTCTTGATAAACTGTTTAAGCACCGAGGAATTATTTGGCTGTTATTTATTGTGAATCTTCTCGGTACAATTTATGGCTACATATGGTATGGCAATCAATTGGAGTTCACGGCGGCTAACTTTCCGCTTTGGTTGCTTCCGTTTGTTCCTGATAGTCCAACCGCGAGCTTGTTCTTTACCTTGGCGCTGTTGCTAATGCTCTTTCCTCCAAAAAGCTATACGGGAAATAACGTAAGGGAGCTTATTGAGGCGTTAGCGGTAGTGACGTCTGTGAAGTATGGGATTTGGGCGGTAAGTATGATTTTTGCTGGAGGTTATCAAGGAGATATTTTAGTCTGGAAAGACTGGATGCTGGTGATCTCTCATTTGGGGATGGCGATAGAAGCTTTGATCTATGCACGATTCTTTTCTTTCCGTAAAATGATTCCGCTAGCGCTGTTCTGGACCCTCGCTAATGATATGCTGGACTATTCCTATGGAATATATCCATGGTTACCTTCTGTGCTGAATGACGATGTCACCCAGGTGCAATACTTCACGATGGCGCTTACGGTGTTTAGTGTGATTGTTGCTTGGTTGTTTAGTAGTAGACAAAGACCAGTAGACTCTATCTATCAGTTTAAGAATAGGTTCTAGTAAGCAGTTCTAACCCTTGTCCCCCTGCCATACATTTAGAATTATAAGAAGTATAAGTTTTATACTATACTTTATCCTTATAATTTTACGAGAAACGAATATCGTCTTTAAAAGACGACAACGTCGTTTCTTCTTAGGTAGGAAGGGGATGTCTCATGCTCCGCGGGAGATATTATGTGGTGGGTGTTCTAGTATTCTGCTGGTTACTGACCAGCATGAGTATTGTAAAAGCTTCAGCAGCGCAAGGGGATGCTGGTGAAGGTTCTGGCAATGTTTCCAAACAAAGCGCCGATGTTAGTTCGGGCAACGGTCTAGTAGTAATGAGCGGAAAGACTGGAGCGCAGCAGCTAGAACAAGCCGCTGAGGCATTGTATGGGTATGTCTTGGAAGGGGATGTGATGAAGGTCCGCCAAGAGACCGAAGAGATTTCCAGGATCTTGGTGTCCTCTTCTTTTGAAGGAATGACCTCTGTAGAGGGTATTAATGCGTTGTCAGGGGTCATTATGGACCTGAAGGCTGCTGTGGCAAGTGCGAAAGTATCTCAGCAGCAATTGGAGGCTACAGCCACCAGGTTACGATTAGCTGCCAACAGTCTGAATCAACCCGGACAGCCCATTTGGCTCCAGTATTATAAGCTAATCCGCGAGGATTTAAATGCGATGGAGCAAAGTGGTGCTACAAATGACCTCGCAGGATGGAAAACGGCTGTAGAGAGGCTGCAGGGCAGGTACGAGAATATCCGGCCAGCGGTGATCGTCTCCCGGCAACCTGAAGTTGTAAATGCTTTTGACTCTTGGCTCTCTTATGCAGCAGGCATTCCTTCTTCCTCACAAAAAATTGAACGGGCTCGGTTGCTTGAAGTTGTATCTTACGGTCAGGATGCAGTACGGGTAATGTTCGGAAAAGAGAAGGATGAGCCGGCTTTGTCATTACCCTTGGCCTCGCAAGAATTTGGGATTTGGGGAGGGCTAGCTGCAAGCTTTATTATCGCTGTATTAGCTTATGCAGGCTATCGTAAATACCGAGGGGAAAATCAGAACTACAAGCCAATTTAGTAAATGGTTAGATGAATAGCAGAAAGGAGCGGGGAAGAGTCCTCGCTCCTTTTGGTTTATGTTTCTCTGAATCCTTCGCCTTGTACGTCGTGCACATCGCTAATAATTACGAACGCATGCGGATCAATCGATTTGACCAGTAAACTAAGGCGGCGAATCTCCTGCCTTGAGACCACACAGTACACCATATGTTTGGCTTGCTTAGAGTACGCACCGATTGCGGGGATGAGTGTTACCCCACGTTCTAGTTCAGCAGTTATTAGATCGGCGATTTGGGGTGCCTCATCACTAATGATTGTAAAAGCTTTTGCGGCATAAGCGCCTTCCTGGATAAAATCAATGACACGCGATGCGATGAACACTGCAACGAGTGTGTAAAGAATTTTTTCTTTGGGAATATAGAAGATGGAAGAGCCGATAATGAAAATGTCGATGGCTAGAATAATCTGCCCCATGCTCCAGCCGAAATTCCGTCCCAGAATTCTTGCCACAATGTCTACGCCACCTGTAGTGCCACCAAAACGGAACACAATACCAAGCCCTGTTCCAAGCGTTACCCCTGCGTATAGCGCAGCAAGAATAAAGTCATGTTCGGTACTGAAAGGAACGATCCATCCAGCAGAGATCAATCTTTCGAAGATCCACAAGAAAAGGGACAAAGACCCGATCCCTACACCTGTGTATACAATTTGGCGTCCGCCTAGCACTTTCCAACCCAGCAGAAACAATGGGAGATTGATTAGCAGTGTTGTTAAAAAGATAGGAATGTCAAAAGCATAATTGAGCAGCAGTGTGATTCCTGTTACGCCGCCTTCCATTAGTTGACTGGGAATGATGAAGTACAGAAGTCCGAATGCATATACTGCGGTTCCGAGCATGATCGGGGCAACTGTTTTGCTGATTGAAATTACCTTGTTTGAATTCATGGAATCCCTCGTTAGGCCTTGTTAAGGCAGTTTTTCTTTTCCTATAATAAGTATACCTTTTCTTGCAGGTGTTAAAATATTCAAAAAAGATTTGTCTTCAAAACGTCTTTACGATAACATAGGGGCAAACAGAAGGCAAGATATACAGAGGGGGTAAAGATACATTTTATGGACAAAAGTCTTGGTGACATTCAGCGTGAAGTAGACGCTTATATATCGCAATTTAAAGAAGGATACTTCAGTCCGCTGTCTATGTTAGCCCGCATGTCCGAGGAAGTCGGAGAGTTGGCGCGGGAAGTTAATCATGAATTCGGCGAGAAGCCGAAGAAGTCTGATGAAGCAGAGAATTCTATAGAGCTCGAACTGGGAGATATTTTGTTTATTACCGTTTGTTTTGCAAATTCTCTTGGGATTGATCTGACGGAAGCGCATAATAAGGTCATGCATAAGTTTAATACCCGAGATGCTGGGCGTTGGACACCCAAAGACACCGATTAGGCCTCTATAACATATGCTGTACCAAACGAACGGGATTTAGCCGTGAGGATGGTGTGTATATGGATCAAAGGGATTATGTAAGAGAAGCCTATCGCTCTATTTTGCGTAGTGACTTTGCAGAAGCTATTGTTTGCTTTGAAGCCGCGATTGCAGCTAGTCCGGCTGATGCTGAAGTCAGATATCGTTGTTCCATAACGTATGCCCGCAGTGGTATGCTAGATAAAGCTTTAGTTCATGCTCAGGTGGCTATGAAGTTAGATGGAAGCAAACCTGAGTATAGTCTACATCTACAGCATCTTCAAGCTATGATGCATGTACAGGAAGCTAAGCGGTTGATAGAAGATGAAGATAACAAAACTCGTAACCCGTATCACCCGATTACGCTACTTAAAGAGGCCATCACCCTGGATCCATTATATGGGGATGCTTATGTATGGCTTGCCATCGCACATAGTCATGTGAATGAACATATGCAGGCTATGGCCGCCTTGAAAGAAGTGATTTCTTTACATCCGGATGATTCTGGCTTGCGAGAATTGATGGTAGACCTTCAGAAATCCATACAATCGTATATGCAGTAACTATATAACTAGTGAAAGCGAGGATGAAAAGATATGAGCAACAAGATCAGAGTTATCGTATCCGGCGCAGGCGGGAGAATGGGTAAAGAGGTAGTTAAACTTGTGCTGCAGGACGAAGAGTTGGAGCTAGCTGCTGCGGTAGATCGTTCAAGGACGGATATTGACGCAGGCCGTCTAGTAGGTCTCGAAGACTCAGGAGTTATTGTAACTTCAGATCTTGAGGCTGCCCTCGCGGGAAGCAACGGAGATGTTGTGGTCGATTTCACTACACCGCAATCAGCGTATATGAATACAGTGCTAGCCATTAAATATGGAGTGCGTCCGGTTATTGGTACAACCGGATTCACACCGGAGCAAATTGTGGAACTGGACAAGCAGTGTCAAGACCAGGGGATAGGTGGACTTATTGCTCCGAACTTCTCCATAGGGGCTATTCTGTTGATGAGATTTGCGGCTCAAGCTTCAAAATACTTTCCACATCTGGAGATTATCGAGTATCATGGTGACCAAAAACTGGATGCTCCATCCGGAACTGCAATCAAAACGGCAGAGATGATTTCAGAAGTACGTGAAGAGCTTCGTCAAGGAAACCCTAAAGAAGAAGAAACTATTGAAGGTGCCCGTGGCGGTTATTATAACGGATTCCGGATACATAGTGTCCGTCTTCCTGGTGTGTTTGCCCAAGAAGAAGTGATTTTTGGTGGGTTCGGACAATCCTTAAAAATCCGGCATGATTCTTATGAGCGAGCAGGATATATGCCAGGCGTTAAGATGGGTATTCAAAAGGTTATGGGATACACTGGTTTGATCTATGGATTTGAGCACTTTATAGAATAGACAGGGGAGAACACCATGTTAAAAATCGCATTTATTGCACATGATCGTAAAAAAGATGAAATCGTAAATTTTGTATTAGCTTATGAGCATGTATTTGTAGGTCATGAATTGTTTTCTACGGGGACTACAGGCCAACGGATCATGGATGTGACTAGCTTGAAAATCCATCGTTATATGTCAGGACCATTAGGTGGAGATCAGCAAATTGGGGCAATGGTAGCACAGGATGAATTGGATCTTATTATTTTCTTGCGAGACCCGTTAATGGCACAGCCACATGAACCAGATATTACAGCTTTACTTCGTCTATGTGATGTATACGGTATACCTGTAGCTACGAATATCGCAACAGCTGAGGTGCTTGTGAAGGCGATTGATCGTGGTGACTTTGCTTGGCGTGAACTCGTCCATAAATACAAACCAGGTGTTGATGAATGAAGCTGGACATTCTTGTATTTGGGGCTCATGCGGATGATGCGGAGATCGGAATGGCAGGTACGATTGCGAAGCATACCGCTGCAGGATTAAAAGTAGGTCTGTGCGATTTAACAGCTGCGGAAATGTCCTCGAACGGTACTGTAGAGCTACGCAAGGAAGAGGCTCAGCAAGCTGCTGATCTGCTTGGCGTGTCAGTTCGGACGAATTTGGGTTTATCTGACAGAGGGCTGTTTATAACAGAAGAGCATGTGGCTGCTGTGACAGCAGAAATTCGCCGGTTTGCTCCTGCGATTGTTTTTGCTCCTTATTGGGAAGATCGTCATCCGGATCATATTGCGTGCAGTAAGCTAGTAGAAGAGGCTGTCTTTAATGCCAAACTACGTAAATATATGCCGGACAAGCCGGCAGTTCCGGCTCCACAGCTGTTTTTTTATTTTATAAATGATCTGGGACGTACGGATCTTATTGTAGATGTTACTAAACAATATGGGGTGAAGGAGCAGGCGCTGTCCTGCTATCGGTCCCAGTTCACCAAGCCGCTCGGTGCTGATGCTGTATCGACACCGCTAACGGAAGGTTACATTGAACGTGTCCGCTCCAGAGACATGTTGCTTGGACAACGGAGACTCATTCCCTATGCGGAAGGGTTTGCAACAAAAGTTCCTTATGCAGTAGATCTGTTTACTGCGGGGGATCATACTTTATAAAGTATAGAAAGAAGGGGACGGAATATGGATCGTTTGAAAATAGGCATCACGTGTTATCCGTCTCTTGGCGGCTCAGGCGTAGTAGCGACTGAATTAGGAAAACTCTTGGCCGAGAAGGGGCATGAAGTTCATTTTATTACACACAGTATTCCGTTTCGGTTAGGGAAGTTTCAGAAAAACATATTTTACCATGAGGTAGAGGTTAACGATTATTATGTATTCAAATACCCTCCTTATGATTTGGCACTTGCTACGAAGATGGCTCAGGTTGCCAAAATGCAGAATCTGGATCTGTTCCATGTTCATTATGCCGTTCCACACGCTGTTTGTGCTTTCCTTGCCAAGCAGATGCTTGGTAATGATATAAAAGTTGTAACGACCTTGCATGGCACTGATATTACGGTACTTGGACAGGATGAATCTCTAAAGGATCTGATCCGTCTAGGAATCAATGAAAGTGACGCTGTCACAGCTGTATCGAAGGATCTCATTAGAGAGACACGAGAAGTGCTGGATATTACGCGCGAGATCGATCTCACGTATAACTTCGTTGATCATCGTGTCTATTATCCTCGGGATGTATCGAATCTGCGGGAAGATTTTGCTTCTCCTGACGAGAAGATCCTGATGCACATCAGTAACTTCCGCCCAGTTAAAAGGGTAAGTGATGTGGTGGATATTTTTGCTAAAGTAAATCGCGAAATACCTTCCCGTCTGCTACTAGTTGGTGAAGGGCCAGATCTTCCCAAGATTCAAGCTAAGATCGGTGAAATGGGTCTGGATGATAAAGTTCGCTTCTTAGGAAGACAGGATGAAATTGCTCAAGTCATTTCCTTGGCTGATCTGCTACTGTTACCGTCAGAGAAGGAAAGCTTTGGTCTAGTTGCGCTGGAAGCGATGGCCTGTGGCGTACCAACTATAGGTTCTCAAACCGGAGGTATTCCGGAGCTAATAGAGCATGGCAAGACAGGATTCATTGCTCCGATTGGTGATACAGAAACTATGGCGAAATATGCCATCAAACTCCTATCGGATGATCACATGGCGGAGCAGTTCAGACAAGCTTGTCTGGAAACGGCTTGCAAAGATTTCTGTAAGGATTCGATTACAAGTCAGTATGAGGATATATATTACCGTGTGCTCGGGCGCAAGGTACCTAGACTGGATACAGTCAGGGGGTAAGGAGTTCGTAATGAAATGGGAAATGGCGCCATCCGCTATGGCTCTTGCGGCGCAAAATGTAATTTCTGAGCTAACTCAAAACGGTCATGAGGCTTTTTGGGTCGGAGGCTGCATTCGCGATGAGCTATTGGGTAGGCCAGTGCATGATATGGATATTACAACTTCAGCAGTGCCGGAGGAAGTGATAGCCATCTTCGCACGCAGTATTCCGACAGGGCTAGCACATGGCACGGTCACCGTGCTTCAGGATGGGCATGGGTTTGAGGTGACGACATACCGAACTGAAAGTGGTTATGTCGATCATCGTCGTCCGGACCATGTTGAATTTGTTAGCGATGTGAAGGAAGATCTTCGTCGTCGTGATTTTACGATTAACGCGATATGCTGCGGGCTGGGTGGAGATTTGATTGATCCCTTCGGCGGAGAGAAGGATCTAGCTCTCCGTGTGATCCGCTGTGTGGGTGATGCAGAGGAGCGATTCGATGAGGATGCGCTTCGCATGCTTCGCTGCGTTCGTTTCGCATCGGTGTTAGATTTCTCCATCGCCAAGAATACGTGGAGGGGGCTACTGCGCCAGCGAGATAAGCTGGCGCATATTGCTGTGGAGCGTGTCCGCGCGGAGCTGGACCGCATCGTAGAGGGGCCGCATCCTCGGCGCGGCCTTGCTATGCTAGCGCGCTGCGAGCTGCTTGCGCGCGGCAAAGCCCCGTTCCCCTGGACCGGAACCGATCTGGCGGCTGCTGCCGCCAGATCGGCCGGGATAGGGGAACTGGAGGGCGCCCATCTGCGGTGGGCGCTTCTCCTCCATGCCCTGAAGCAGTCGGCCCAGGAGGCCGATGAGCTGCTGCGGGCATGGACGTTCTCTGGGACGACGCGTACCAGCGTCGTCCAGGTGCTGCGGGTCCGCGAAGCTTGGACCGCTGCGTTTGAATCCGTGCCGCCGGGTGAACCGGGCGGCACGGATCTGCTGCGGCGGCGCTGGATCGCCGCCGTACTGACCTTCGGCGTGGAAGCCGCCGAAGGGTGGCTCTCACTGCTGGCGATCCTGCCAGCAGCTGCCCTTCCTGCTGCGAACTCGCCAGCGGACTCGGAAGTCTCACCCGCTGTCAACACCCCAGCGGTGCCTGCAAAAGACTGGATCGCACAAATGCCACTGAAGAGTCTCTCGGAGCTTGCTGTTACAGGTAATGAGTTGGCGGAAGTGCTTGATAAGCGTCCAGGACCTTGGCTTGGGAATATGCTGAATGCTCTTCTGCAGGCGACTGCTGCGGGTGATCTTCTTAACAATAAACAAGAATTGCTGCTTGAAGCAAAAAGGATGGATGGACATGGGCTATGAAAAAGCGCTGTCGCTAACCGGATTGAAGCAGGAAGCTTCCGATTCGAATTGGCTAGACAGAGTTCAGCTCCTGGAGTCTGTCGTATCTACTCAGGAGGAAGCCAAACGATTGGCGGAAAACGGTGCACCAGAAGGAACAACCGTAATCGCTGAAGAACAAACCGGTGCTAGAGGGCGAATGGGTAGAAAATGGTTTTCTCCTCGTGGTAAAGGCATTTGGATGAGTATAGTATTGCGGCCGAATTTACCCTTGTTACAGACTCCTCAGTTAACACTGCTTGCTGGGGTTGCTGTCTGTAAGGCCATTCGCCGTGTAACCGGAGTAGACGCCGGCATTAAATGGCCAAATGATTTGCTTGCGGGCGGTCGAAAGATATGTGGAATTTTGCTCGAGTCTTCGCTAAGAGAAGGAGAGCTTCATTATTGCATCGCCGGGATTGGAATTTCTGCGAACTTGACTGAAGACGATTACCCTGATCATCTGAAGGAAGTAGCGACATCTCTTCGGATTCAGCGGGGCGGTGTTCCTATTGACCGTTCGGAGCTGGTAAGAGCTGTATTGAATGAGTTTGAGCTGCATTACAATCTATACATGGAACAAGGGTTTAAACCTATCAAAGAGCTGTGGGAGTCGATGTCAGTTACTTTGGGTCGCCAAATCGCTCTGAATAGCCCTCAGGGACGCTCTGAAAGCATTGTGGTAGGTCTGGATGAGTTAGGTGGACTAATCCTTAAAAACAGCGCAGGAGAGATTTCTAGCGTATGCTCAGGTGAAATCGAGCTTTTATAAATCTTTTTTATATGACAGGGTGTCATCCCCTGTCATATTTTTTTCGTGTATTTCCGAGTCCTTTTTGTTATACTATGGGTCGGAGGCGGTATCGTTTTGCGAACTGTACTCTTGATCTGATGAACTTATAATGGTTTTATTATTGGAATCACCTTCATAACTGCGTTAGACGGTTACGTTGGATTCTGCTCTGAGCCGTAAGGACCGAGACAGAAGGGACGATCGCGAGTGACTCTTTTTTGCCCTTCGGACCTTTTTAGCAAATCGTTGCTAAAAGGTTTTTTTGTTGCGATTTTTACGGGGATGTAATTTCAAAAAGGAGGACGAAGAGAGAAATGGCAAACAAACAAGCACTTAATATTGTGAAAATGAAAAAAATGAAAGCAGATGGTGAGCGGTTAAGCATGCTGACTGCTTATGATTACCCATCGGCTCTACTTGCTGAAGAAGCCGGTATCGATCTTATTTTGGTGGGTGACTCCCTGGGAAATGTGGTACTTGGATATGATACAACTTTACCCGTTACGATTGACGACATGGTCTACCACACTCGTTCAGTAACTCGGGGCGCACAAAAAACATTCATTGTGGCAGATATGCCATTTATGACCTATCACGGCAGTATAGATGAAACCTTGCGAGGTGTGCGCAGACTGATGCAGGAAGGGCGGGCTCATGCCGTCAAAATGGAAGGCGGTCTCGAAATTTGTGAGACAGTCACTGCGGTTGTAGCTGCAGGAGTTCCTGTGCTTGGGCATATTGGGCTTACGCCACAATCGGTAAATATGATTGGTGGCTACCGCATTCAAGGTAAAGATGCCAAAGATGCAAAACGTCTGATGGATGAAGCAAAAGCCCTTGAAGCAGCCGGTGCTTTTGCAGTGGTACTGGAGCTGGTGACTGAAGAAGTAGCACAAGCAATTTCTGAGGCGCTGAGCATTCCAACCATTGGGATTGGTGCAGGTCGTTATTGTGACGGACAGGTATTGGTTTTCCATGATTTGTTGCGTTATGCCTCACCCTACCGTGAGAAACGTTTTGTAAAAACCTACGCGGATGTGGGTAGTCTGATTCGTGAGGGTATCAGCCAATATGTGCAAGAAGTGAAGGACCGCTCGTACCCAGATGAAGGTCATGTTTTTAAAGCAGATGAAACCGTTCTGGAATCTTTATATGGCGGTGCCGGAAAGGATGGGGAATAAGATGAGAGTCGTCAGAAGCATTACGCAGCTGCGCGAAGCTTTGGAATATATGAGACAAGGTGGGCATACCCCGATAGGATTTGTTCCAACCATGGGATACCTGCATGAAGGACATGCCAGTCTGCTTCGGCGGGCAGGAGAAATGAGCAACACGGTCGTTATGAGCATTTTTGTAAACCCGCTGCAGTTCGGACCAAATGAGGATTATGATTCCTATCCGCGCGATGAAGAGCGTGATTTGGAGCTGGCGGAACGCGAAGGTGTCGATATTGTATTTATCCCCAGCGTGGAAGAAATGTATCCGCAGCCTACCCGGACGACTGTCTCGGTATCAGAGCTTACCACTCGACTCTGTGGGGCATCCCGCCCTGGGCATTTTAATGGCGTAACAACAGTCGTTAATAAACTGTTTAATATCGTACAGCCAGATTATGCTTTCTTCGGACTAAAGGATGCTCAGCAAGTAGCTGTACTCCGCCGAATGGTGTCCGATTTGAATATGAATGTTGAAATTGTGCCTTGCCCCATCGTTCGTGAAGGAGATGGACTTGCACTTAGCTCACGTAACGTATTCTTATCTCCAGAGGAACGTACTCAAGCACTGGTGTTATCTCGTTCCTTACGTGAAGCACGTCAGTCCATGGAAGAAGGAAAAGTAAGAACCGTTGCTGAAGTACGGGAATTGTTGACATCGGTTATTTCTAGCTCTCCTTTAGCAGTCATTGATTATGCGGAAATATTGACATTCCCTAATCTGGAAAGCTTGGAGAACGAAGTTTTATTAACGGATGTAGATGGGGAAATTATTATAGCGCTTGCCGTGAAGTTTGGCAGAACGCGCTTAATTGACAATAATGTATTTATTCCAAAGGAGGTTGCCGCTCTTGTTTAGACATATGATGAAATCCAAAATTCACCGCGCGACGGTGACAGAAGCGAATTTGAATTATGTGGGGAGTATTACCATTGATGAGAATTTAATGGAAGCGGCAGATATTCTTGAGAATGAAAAAGTACAGATCGTGGATAACAATAATGGTTCACGTCTAGAAACTTATGTCATTCCTGGGCCTCGCGGCAGTGGTGTGATCTGTCTGAATGGTGCAGCTGCACGACTTGTTCACCCGGGTGATACAGTAATTATCATTTCATATGCGATGTTGTCTTCGGAAGAACTCGAGTCGCATAAGCCAACGGTGGTATTTGTGGATGAGAATAACAGACCCGTGAAGCTGGCTGATCATGAACTGCATGCTACAATCGCTTAAATTTTAGACTTACGCCATGTAATGAATGGCAGGGATGAAAGACCCCGTTCTCGCAGAAAATGAAGTCAGGCAAGCTGAACTGATTTCATCTTCAGTAAGGGGGGATAGCCCATGTTTCAACATTTGTTTGCTGAAATGAACAAGGTGCTTCAGGAGATCGTTACAGATTACCCTACAGCGGAGGGTGCCCGCCGGAATGAGCTTTTATGCAATTATAATATGCTGCATCGACTTAGCGATAAAGTGATGGATGAATGGCTGGCCTTTGCAGAGAAGCTAAGCCACTTTCGTGAAAGTGTAGATTTTACGACTGTGGTCGAAGAGGAAGTGCCAGAGCAGGAAGCACCCGAGCAGGAAGCACCCGAGCTGTGCATGGATACTTTTGTTAGAGGTCAGGGGTATTATAAGCTGCTGATGTATGGGAAATGTATTGAGCAGTTTAAGGAAGTTATCTTGCAATATCCGGATAGCTTGGCTGCTCGATTATATTTAGCCATCTCTTACCTGCAGGAAGGGGATGGGGAAGCTGCTTGGAGTCATCTGAACCATATGCTCGGTTTGATACGGGAAACCAAGCTGAAGGCAATGGTTTATAACGCTTTAGGTTGCATCCGGGCCTCTCAAGAACGTTTCAATGAAGCGCAGGAGCTGTTTGGCCTTTCTTTGCAGCTTGACCCGGCACTTCCTGAACCAACCGTTAATTTGGAGGTTTGCCGCCGCCGAGGAGGTAAGCTTCATTTCGGAAATCAGCTTGTTTCATTATTGTAAATTATTACGTTTACGGTTTATTATTCTGCATTTACATTCAAGCGATGCATCCCCTGAACCTGTGGTGTGCATCGCCTTTTTTCGCAACTTCTGTTATGCTGATTAAGAGTCTCAATTGAAAGGGAATAGAATTATAATGAAATTTGCCGTGCTTGATTTTGAAACAACGGGAACCCAATCCGTGGGTGAAATTATCCAGGTTGGCCTTGCAATTATAGAAGAAGACCGGTCCATCTCCCGGGTATATGGTTCCTATGTCAAGCCCGGAACGCCGATACCTCCTTTTATAACTGGTCTGACGGGAATTACCGACGATGATGTGAAGGATGCACCTGAGCTGGATGAGATGATGATGGAGCTTGTTCCACTCTTGGATGATGTTGTGCTTGTAGGGCATAATGTCGCATTTGACTTCCATTTTTTGCAAAATGCTTTAGACCGATGTGGGTATTTACCATTTCAAGGGCGGATTTTAGATACGATTGATTTTCTGAAAATCTGCTTTCCTTCCCTCACATCCTATCAACTAGGGTCAGTCAGTGCACATTTTGGCGTGACGCATGATCGTCCGCATCAGGCAGACAGTGATGCACTCGCAACTGCTCTTGTATTACTGAAATGTCTGGAGGAGCTCTACGATTTGCCTCTGCTGACGATCCAGAGACTCTGTGAGCTGTTTACGGAAGAGGATAGTGATCTGGGTTGGTATTTTGATGGTCTGCTGCGTGAACGGGAAGCGGAGACGCTTCAGCCCGAAGGTGATCTGACCTTCTATCGCCAACTAGCGCTTGCTGTAGGAGACTGGAATGAATTAGCTCCACCTAGGGACGAGCATGCTGAGAATCCGCTGCAGAATTTATCTTTTACAGATTATATGGATGAAGTAACTAAAAGGCTTAAAGATACTTTGCCACAATATGAGAGCCGAGAAGCTCAGGATATTATGATCAATGAGGTGATGACGGCACTTGCCGAAGACAAACATCTATTGATCGAAGCAGGGACAGGAACCGGCAAATCGCTTGGTTATTTGCTGCCTGCCATATACCAAAGCGTACGCTCGAATGAAAAAGTCATGGTCAGCACTCATACTATTAATCTGCAAGATCAATTGCGTGAGCGTGATATTCCTTTGTTAACGCAGGTAGTTCCTTTTCCATTTAAAGCTGCAATTTTTAAGGGCAGAGGGCATTATTTGTGTCTTCGTAAGTTTGAACATAAAATTAATAAAAAAGACTTTATAAGTCCGAGGGAAGATGCGCTTACTGCGGCTCAGATGATCGTTTGGTTGACACAAAGTGAATCAGGAGATGACGAAGAGCTCAATCTAAGTGGTCGTGGCGGAGATTTCTGGGAGACGGTGGCAAGCGATACCGATTCTTGTCTGGGCCGTTCGTGTCCTTGGTTCCGTAAGTGTTATTACCACCGGGCAAAACATGAAGCTGGTATTGCTGATGTGGTCATTACGAACCACTCTAAGCTGTTCGCAGATGTTAAGGCTGGGCACCAGCTACTTCCGGCTTATGAACATCTTGTTATTGACGAGGCCCACCATCTGGAGGATGTGGCTGGCAAGCATTTAGGCATGCATATGAAGCATTTCACGGTTGCACATACACTTTCGCGTCTTTATAAGGATAGTCGAAATGGCCAACTTCCTACGCTTCGCCAAATGCTTCAGTCATCAGGCAGTGAGGAAGCTTCTGAATGGAGTGGAGTGATCGATAGAATCTATCCGGATCTGCTTACCGTAAAAGAAACCTGGGATCTACTTAGTGATAAACTATTCAGCCTCTTGCCGGAACGTAGCGATGCAGCGGCGGGAGAAGCTGGACAGTTAGTCATGCGGTTACTTCCTACCCGTAAACCGAATGATTGGGATGAATTGGTTGCTTTAGAGAATACTATGAATCTGACATTAAGCGAAATTATCCGTAAGGGTGATAAAATGCTTAATGAGATGCGTGACCAAGAAGGTCAATCTTCCTCAGATAGTCTAGTTACCGATATTAGCGGCTTATTTAAGGATTTAGCTTCTATACGTGAGCAAGTTCGGTTTTTTATGGGATTAAACGACGAGAATGTAGTATATTGGCTGGAGGCGAATGGAAATTATCGCAGTAAATCGCTACAGTTGTATGCCGTTCCTGTTGATGTTAGTACTCAGCTTAAGGAGCTGTTTTTCGACAAGAAGAAAAGTATCGTGCTAACCTCGGCGACACTCTCTGTCGATAAATCGTTCCAGTTTATGATCGATAATCTTGGATTAAATGAGGCTGCCGAAGAAGGGCGATTGATGACATCATTACTCCCTTCTCCATTTAAGTATCGGGAACAGGCACTGCTGGTTATTCCGCGGGATTTCCCTAGTGTGAAGGGTAGTGTGGGAGATGCTCGATTTGTCGATACACTCGTACAGTCGCTAGCAGAAGCAGCTATTACAACACGTGGGCGGATGCTTGTCCTGTTTACTTCTTACAAGATGCTACGCCAGGTTTATGATCCTCTCAAAGAGGCTCTAGCCTCACAAGAGATCACGGTGCTAGGGCAAGGCGTGGAAGGTGGTAGCCGCAGCAAGCTGATCCGCCGTTTTCAGGACAGTGCAGCCTCTGTACTGTTAGGAACAAGCAGCTTTTGGGAGGGTGTAGATATTCCAGGTGAAGCATTAACATGCTTGGCCATCGTGAGGCTTCCATTTCAACCGCCGAATCACCCCCTAGCGGAAGCGAAGTCTGAGTTATTACAAGCCCAGAAGAAGAATCCGTTCATGAAGTTGTCTGTTCCTCAGGCGGTTATACGCTTTAAGCAAGGATTTGGAAGACTGGTGCGGACAGCGCAGGATCGGGGTATTGTTATTGTGTATGACACAAGGGTGATCGAATCCCACTATGGGAAGTATTTCCTGTATTCGTTGCCTGGCCCGAAAATGGAGCATATGCTTACAGATCAAATGGTTCCTCGTATAGCGGAGTGGTTGGAGGACGGAGGCGTTTCTTGAAAAGGGCGTCTTCCCTATAATTAATCACTCTACAATGAAGGGCGGTATAAGAATACCGCTCTTCATTGAGACGAGGTGCAGAAATTTCGATAGGATATGAACAGAATATTACTTAAATTAGGAGGTAAATTATGAAATCGGATAAAATATCAGAAGCCGTTGTTCGCAGACTTCCTGTGTACTTGCGTTTCTTGAATGATCTCCAGAAACGTGAAATATTAACCGTTTCCTCACAAGAACTAGGGCAAAAACTTGATCTGAATCCTGCTCAAATCCGTAAAGATTTAGCTTATTTTGGAGACTTTGGTAGAAAAGGTATTGGGTATGACGTAACTTACCTTATTGAGAAAATTCGTCATATTCTGAAGCTGGATCAACAACTGAATGTAGCTTTAGTTGGTGCCGGTAACCTTGGACATGCATTATCTAATTACAATGCTTATCTGAAAGATACTATGAAGATTACCGCAATATTTGACTCTTATGCGCCTAAGGTTGGGCGTAAAATCAACTCTCTTACCGTTCAACCAATGGAGGAGCTAGGTCAGACGGTTCGTGAGCAAGGTATTCGAATTGGGATTATTACAGTGCCTGATTCAGAAGCGCAGAATGTAGCAGATATTCTTATTGAATCTGGCATTGAGGCAATTTTGAATTTTGCGCCAGTGATTCTTAAAACACCACCGAATATCCGGGTTCATGCTGCCGATTTTACAACGGATTTGCAAAGCCTTGCTTATTACTTGAAAGACGGAAAGGAAGAAAGCGGAAATGAAGAGCAATAAAACGATTATCAAGGGCGGGCGTTTTCTTACTCCGGGAACGGATGAGCCGGTTCTAAGTGGATATATGACTATTGAAGATGATTTGATCACTTACATAGGAAAAGAAGAGCCTCTAATGGAAGATGGTGTGCAAGTTGTTGATGGCAGTCGTCTGCTGTTTATGCCAGGTCTGGTAAACACACATGGCCACGCCGCAATGTCATTACTTCGTGGTTATGGAGATGATTTAGCCCTTCAGGTGTGGCTTCAAGAGAAGATGTGGCCGATGGAAGCGAAATTCACTGGAGAAGATGTATACTGGGGAACCTCCTTGTCGGTTCTGGAAATGCTAAAAGGTGGTACTACAACCTTCTTGGATATGTATGATCATATGGACCGAGTAGCAGAGGTAGTCGAATTATCAGGCATCCGTTCCGTACTGATGAGAGGCGTAATTGGCTTATGCCCAGAGGAAGTACAAAATCACAAGCTTGCGGAAGCGATTTCTTTTGCACGAAATTGGCATGGTAAGGCTGATGGTAGAATTACGACGATGATCTCGCCACACGCCCCATATACTTGCCCACCGGACTTCTTTGTTAAGTTTGTACAAGCGGCACATGATTTGGATTTACCGATGCATACCCATATGTCCGAGACCAAACGCGAAGTGGAGCAGAATGTGGTGGATTACGGACTTCGGCCTGTAGCGCATTTAGAGAAGCTTGGAATGTTCACACGTCCGTCTATTGTTGCACATGGCGTTCATTTGAATGATGAAGAGATCGAGATACTGGCTCGTCATGATGTAGGCGTGTCTCATAACCCAGGAAGTAATCTGAAGCTGGCTAGTGGAGTGGCGCGGGTTACGGATCTTCTAAAGGCTGGTGTGAAGGTGTCACTGGGTACAGATGGTGCGGCAAGCAATAATAACCTGGATATGTTTGAAGAGATGCGTCTTGCAGCTCTCATCCATAAAGGTGTAAGTGGTGATCCGACGGCTGTTCCAGCTCCGGAAGCGCTGCGTATAGCTACAGAGTATGGCGCAAAGTCTATCTTTTTAAATGATGTGGGTAGACTCGCTGTTGGCATGAAAGCGGACTTTATCGCGATTGATATAGACCAGCCGCATTTGCTACCACACACAGATCTGTTGTCTCATGCTGTATACTCTGCCAGCGCCAAGGACGTTGAGCATGTATGGGTGAATGGTAAACAGGTTGTAAAACATGGAGAATGTGTAACGCTAGATGAGGAAGCAATCCGTCGTAAGGCGCAAGAATCATTTGATGGACTGCTTAAACGATAGTCTAAGATCATAACGAATAACTGAAAGGCTGTGACTTTCTGCGATTGCAAAGTTACAGCCTTTTGTGTTTCTGATAATTAGATCATTGAATTGGATATGAAACTTTGGATAAACACACAGGTGTGTTATATAATCAAAAAAGATATATTACTAGAAAGGGAGCTGCACCTTGAAGAAAAGGAAAAAATGGATCCTCCTGGGGTCAGTTCTGATTCTGCTCCTTCTGTTCGGACTTATCCAGTTCTATGCTTATATTATGAAAGATCAATGGAACGAGCGAGATATCGCTAAGGATGTCGCCAAAACGAGTGCTGGTCTAACAGAGGTAACTAAAGCGCAAAAATCCGTGTGGGATGAAAATGCGGTGTACTGGGTCTTAACAGGGAAGAATGAAGCTGGGACCGAGTTGATGGTTTGGGTACGTTTTACTGTAGACGGGAAGATTGCTGAAGACACCGATTCAGTATTTGCTGAGGAACTAAGTAAAGGGACTTCTGAAGCGAAAATGCGTAGCCTTATAAAAGCCGATCTTCCGGACATCAGCATTGAGCGGTTGTTGCCAGGAGTATATAACGGAGAGTATGCTTGGCAGCTTTTTTATAAACAAAGCGGTCGGTACTATTATCAATTTTATCGGTTCTCAGATGGGGCTCGAATGGGTGAAGGATACAGTTTACCTAGCCGCTAAATTAAACAAAAGCACTACAGGAGAAACAAGCGGACCATTTATGGTTCGCTTGTTTTCGTTCAAATGAAATACTAATTTGATATACTATTAGTATACGAAATGTGATATACTATAAGAGTGGTTTTTATATATTATATTTAAGGATACATGTGAAAAAAGGCCTGTTAATTAAGAGTAACAGCCCTTTTTTTGTCGAAATAAATCAAGATGTTTAATAAATTGGAAATATTTAAAAAATAAAATTTTAAATATCTTCACACTTTTTTAAAATTTCGTATATACACATGTGATATACTACTGTTTGTAATTAGAACAGTATTAGTAGAACGTTAGGTTCTGATGAGCTTTTGACAGCTATGACTTTGGATCATTCTGTTTACATTTTTTCATCTTTGAGAGGAGGACGTTTCTTGAAATTACGTCTTGTACCTGTACTAATAACGTCTCTACTGTCGGCTATGCTATTATTTGGAGGATTCTTTTTATATCGTCAGTTTGCTTTACAGGAACCACTCCAAAAGATTGTATCTGGATTTGAGGGAGTAAATACTTCACATATTAGTATTAACCGCGAAGAGGTCACTTTGAAACTTGATTTGCAGCCGGGCACGAATTTACGTGATCTAGTATCATATGTATCCAAAGAAGGAAAATCAGTGATTGAGGGACGTAAGCTTAAACTGGATGTGGAGCAAAATTCAAGTGAACTATTGGATGATTATTGGGATAAAGCGATGTTCTCTGTAGCTGAAGCCATGGAGAGCCATAAATATACGATTATACCTACAGAGCTTGATAGATTGAAAGAGCAAAATTCGGAATATAGAGATGTGATAGCATCTACTGAAATCGACGATACCAATGTGTATGTAAGCTTGAGTAATGGTAAAGAAAGCAAATTTATTATTTTGCCGCGAAAACCTGCGACCTTGGGGGTATGGAATAATGCCTAAGTACCTTAAAGAAATTTTAATCGGATTTATTCCTGTGCTGTTTATTTTCATGGCTTTTTTAGGTATTAATATATTCCCGATTGTTATAGCAGCTGGAATGCTTACTGCATTACTTATAATTGCTCATTTGCGTGGCGGGCTTACGGTGAACGCTGGTGCGGGGAAGAAACGCCAGAAGGAAGGGCCTTCAAAGCTCACTTTTGAAGAAATTGGTGGGCAAGATAATGCGAAGCAAGAGCTTCGTGAGGCACTCGATTTTTTGATCCGGCACGAGGAGATTAGTAAATTTGGGATTCGTCCTTTGAAAGGGATTCTGCTCACTGGTCCTCCGGGAACAGGTAAGACCCTTATGGCCAGAGCAGCAGCGCATTATACAAACTCCGTATTCGTAGCTGCATCAGGTAGTGAATTTGTAGAAATGTATGTTGGTGTCGGGGCTGGTCGGATCCGCGATTTGTTCAAGGATGCTCGTAACCGTGCTGTTAAGGAGAACAAACAAAGTGCCATTATTTTTATTGATGAAATTGACGTAATTGGCGGTAAGCGCGAAGGCGGTCAGCAACGTGAATATGATCAGACCTTAAATCAGCTATTGACCGAGATGGATGGTATTTATAATAACGAAACTCCGCGTATTTTGCTGGTAGCTGCAACAAACCGGAAAGAAATGCTTGATTCAGCATTGTTACGTCCTGGACGGTTCGACCGCCATATTCAAGTGGACATGCCTGACAAAAAGGGACGCAAATCGATTCTAGAATTGCATGCGAAGAATAAGCCTCTTCATACAGAGGTGAGTCTCGACAAAATCGCTGAAGAAGCCTATGGCTTTTCCGGTGCTCAGCTTGAAAGTGTCATGAATGAGGCTGCGATTTATATGATGCGTGAGGACTTGACAAAAGTGGAGCAGCGGCATCTGTCGATGGCGATTGACAAGGTAATGATGGGTGAAAAAACGGATCGAGAAACCAATCATGAAGAGAAAAAGAGGGTCGCCATTCATGAATTGGGACATGCCATCATGGCAGAGCTCCTTCGTCCAGGAAGCGTTAGTCAGGTTACGCTGACTCCGCGTGGGCAAGCCCTTGGATATGTGCGACACAATCCTCAGCAAGAGCAGTATTTGTACACCAAAGATTATTTGGAAGACCAGATTATGATTGCACTTGGTGGAGCAGCGGCTGAAGAAATGTATTATGGCGGACGAAGCACTGGTTCACGCGGTGATTTCGATCAGGCGCTAAATATTGTGGAAACGATGATGAAGTCAGGATTAACTTCGCTGGGTATTGCCAAGCTGGAAATGGTTACCACTGAAGAGCTTATGAAGGAAAATAGTAAGATATTGGATGAGTTGATGACGCGCACTCGTGAGCACCTTGAAAAGCAACGAAATGTATTTGATTACTCTCTTGACATTTTAATGAAGGAAGAAGTACTCTCTGGAGAGCAATTTCGATGTCAATTTCGTGACAGCGTCCTTTTACCAGCATAAATATTTATGCTGGTTATTTTTTTTTACTTTTCAGGCATGCTAAGATATCATTATATGTCGGGCTTTATAAATTTTTGCGACAGACAAGGTACAATACAAAAGTATAGATACCTGAAAGGATGGAGACTTTTTTATGAATTTCAAAAAAATAGGTGTCATCGGCGGTGGCACAATGGGACAAGGTATTGCTGAAATGTTAGCAGCCAAAGGCCTGGATGTATTACTGGTGGAGAAAACCGCGGAGAAACTGGACTACTCTTACGAAATGATCGAGACAAGTCTAGATAAGCAACTGGAGAAATGGGCGATCACTCAAGCTGAGAAGAAGCTGATTCTTAGCCGCATTCAAAAAGTGACACATTTCGCGGAGCTCAGCTCTTGTGACATGGTTATCGAAACCATTGTTGAGGATTTGGAAGAAAAGAAAAAGATTTTGAATCAATTGGATCAAGTATGCCCGAACCACATTATTCTTGCCAGCAATACATCAACACTTAGCTTGACTGAACTTGCAAGTTCTACGATGTATCCGGAACGCGTGATCGGAATGCATTTCATATATCCTGTAGCTAAAGTGGATCTTGTAGAAATCGTACGTGGTCTGAAAACTTCAGATGCTACTTTTGAAGATACAAAATCCTTTGTTGATGAGATTGTTGAGAAAAAAGGTGTAATGATTTATGAATCCCCAGGATTTGTAACATCACGCCTCATTTGCTTGTTTATCAATGAAGCTATGCATGTGCTGCAAGAAGGCGTTGCCTCCGCACAGGATATTGACGATGCTATGCGTATTGGTTATCAATTCCAATATGGACCGCTTGAAATGGCTGACAGATTTGGCCTGGATTCGGTACTTGCGGCACTCGAAAATATGTTCCGTGAATACGGAGAACTGAAATACCGTCCTTCTACAATTCTTAAGAAGATGGTACGTGCAGGACAACTGGGTATGAAATCAGGAGAAGGCTTCTTCAAGTACGACAAGGATGGTGACCGTGTATGAATATTTTAGTTATTAACTCAGGTAGTTCTTCTTTGAAATATCAGCTGTATAACATGACCGATGAATCGGTTTTGGCTAAGGGTTTGGTTGAACGTATTGGGATGGATTCCTCCATTCTGAATCATAAACCTACTGGCAAAGCGGAAGTGACAGAAGTAAGCGAAATTCTGGAACATAATACTGCGATTCGCAAAGTCCTTGCTTGTCTTACAGACAAAGAGCATGGTGTAATTGAATCTATTAAAGAAATTGATGCTGTAGGTCACCGCGTAGTGCATGGTGGAGAGTTCTTCAAATCCTCCGCACTTGTGGATGCTGACGCAAAAACGAAAATTCGTCAATTGTTTGACCTTGCACCACTGCATAACCCAGCAGCAATGATGGGGATTACGGCTTCTGAAGTAAATATGCCAGGTGTACCGCAGGTTGTTGTATTCGATACTGCATTCCACCAAACCATGCCTGAAAAAGCTTATATGTACGCTATTCCTAGAGTATTGTACAATAAATATAAAGTTCGTCGTTATGGCGCACACGGTACATCACACGACTTCGTAAGCAAGGCTGCTGCGGAGTACTTGGAGCGTCCGCTGGAAGATCTGAAGATCATTACTTGTCATATCGGTAACGGCGGTAGTGTAACTGCAGTTCAAGGTGGAGTATCCGTGGATACTTCCATGGGTATGACCCCTCTGGAAGGTTTGATGATGGGTACTCGCAGTGGCGATCTTGACCCAGCTATTGTCCCTTATGTGATGAACAAGGAAGAATTGTCCGTAGGCGAAGTTAACTCCATGTTGAATAAACATAGTGGTCTCTTAGCAATTTCGGGCGTAAGCAGTGACATGCGTGATATTATTGAGGGTATGGAAAAAGGTGAGCCTAATTCCACACTAGCTTTTGAAATGTATGAGTACCGCTTGCGCAAGTATATCGGTTCATATACGGCTGCCATGAACGGTGTAGATGCGATCGTATTTACTGCCGGTGTTGGTGAAAATGCTTCATTGCTTCGTGAGAAACTGCTAAATAACCTTACATTCCTGGGTATTGAGTTGGATGCTGAAGCTAACAAAGTTCGTTCCGGCGATCCACGTCGTATCTCTACGGAAGATTCCAAGGTACAAGTGCTAGTAGTTCCGACAAACGAAGAACTTGTCATTGCACGTGATACACACCGTATTGTGCAAGGAATTAACGGCTAAATTAGAGGAGAGATTGAAGGCATGGCTAACAAGAGTGTAATTAAGAACGTGAATGAACATGTTGGAGAGAGTGTTGTTATCGGTTGTTGGGTAAACAACAAGCGCTCCAGTGGTAAAATTCAGTTCCTGCAGCTTCGTGATGGTACAGGTTATATTCAGGGAGTTGTAGTGAAATCAGAAGTGCCTGAAGAGGTATGGGATGCAGCTAAGAGCCTCACACAGGAAAGCTCTTTGTATGTTACCGGAATTATCCGCGAGGAACCTCGCAGTCAATCTGGTTTTGAAATGACTGTAACTGGAATTGAAGTCTTGCATCTTACAGAGAATTATCCAATTACTCCGAAAGAGCATGGCGTAGATTTCTTGATGGATCACCGTCACCTCTGGCTGCGTGCCTCGAAGCAGCGGGCTGTTCTGGTAATTCGTGCGGAAATTATTCGTGCAATCCAACAGTTCTTCAACGAGAGTGGATTTACAAAGGTGGATCCTCCGATTCTGACGCCAACGTCAGCAGAAGGAACTACTAACTTGTTCCACACGAAGTACTTCGATGAGGACGCCTATCTAACACAAAGCGGACAGTTGTATATGGAAGCTGCGGCAATGGCACTAGGCCGTGTATATTCCTTTGGACCAACTTTCCGTGCAGAGAAATCTAAGACTCGTCGCCACTTAATTGAGTTCTGGATGATCGAGCCAGAAATGGCCTTTACAGATCACGAAGAAAGCTTGAAGGTTCAGGAAGAATTTATTAGCTTCGTAGTGCAATCTGTATTGAAGAATTGCCGTGCGGAGTTGGAAGCGGTAGGTCGCGATATTTCCAAGCTGGAGAATATCAAAGCACCATTCCCACGCATTACTTATGACGATGCGATCAAGTTCTTGAACGATAAAGGCTTTGAAGATATTGCTTGGGGTGATGATTTCGGTGCACCTCATGAAACAGCAATCGCAGAAGCATTCGATAAACCTGTATTTATTACTCATTATCCTGCTTCTTTCAAAGCGTTCTATATGAAGCCAGATCCAAACCGTCCGGAAGTCGTACTGTGTGCGGATATGATCGCTCCAGAAGGCTACGGAGAGATTATTGGTGGTTCACAGCGGATCGATGATCCTGCGCTGCTTGAAGAGCGTTACAAAGAGCATAATCTTTCGATGGACTCTTACAAATGGTACATGGATCTGCGTACTTACGGATCTGTACCTCACTCTGGTTTTGGACTTGGACTTGAGCGTACTGTAGCTTGGATCTGTGGCCTTGACCATGTACGTGAGACTATTCCATTCCCACGTACACTGTACCGTCTCTACCCATAAGTTCTTATATTTGAAGGGGGACGTTCATGGACGGCAAAGGATGGAGTACCTGGGGCGAAGGCGTCTCCTTCGGTCTGGAGAACGGAATGGCCGTCATACCTTACGCATTACTGAAGTATTACCGGAAGCTGAATTTAAGCGGAAGTGAAGCTATGCTGCTGATACATCTGCTTTCTTTCAGGCAGGTGGAAGGAATTGACTTCCCTTCTCTTGAGGAGCTTCAGGTTGTAACTGGCCGTAGCATATCTGTACTAGCAGGAGAGTTGCAGAAGCTTATGAAGGAAGGTTTTATTAGCATCGATGGAGACAACGATGAGCTAAGAGACATCCATTATGAACGCTACAATTTCTCAGGGTTATACGGAAAGCTTGGTGCTTATCTAGCGACAGTTGTACAAGAGCATGAGCAAGATAAGCACGTAGGTGGCTATGCAACGTCGGCACCTCGAGCTGCTTCAGGGGGTGGATTCGGCGGAAAGCCCCCCTCATCTCCTTCTCAACTTGGGGCTGAAGAGGAAAGCCGAAATCTGTTCAGTATTTTCGAAAAGGAATTCGGACGTCCGCTATCTCCAATGGAGTGTGAGACGATATCCAGTTGGGTGGATCAAGACCGGTATCCCGAGGAGCTGATTCTGTTAGCGCTGAAGGAATCTGTATTTGCAGGAAAGGTTCATTTCCGTTATATTGATCGAATATTGCTGGAATGGGCCCGCAACCGGGTCAAGAACGCTCAGGATGTTAAGAACTATACACAAAAATTCCGCAATGGCGGAAGATAGATAGATTAGGAGAGAACCGCACTGCTTTAGCCCATCGCTAAAGTCAGTGCGGTTCTTTTTAATATTTTTATTAAAAAGTGCAGGGGTAGTTGTAATCGGGCGCGTCTATTGCTGTGGGAAGGAGGGGAGAGTCATTGAAGAAGAGGTATTAATCCAGCGGATTTGCCAAGGTAACGAGGATGCATTCCGTCAATTTGTAAATACATACAGTCAGCAAATTTACAAAATTACTTATTCTGTATTACGCGATGTCAAAATGGCTGAAGATGCTGCTCAGGAAGCTTTTTTACAAATGTACAAATCTCTCCCTGACTACCGTTATCAAGGCTTAAAGTCATGGATTACACGGATCGCCTTAAATAAGGCAATTGATGCGAAACGTAAACGTGATCGACTTAGGGAACTTCCTGTTGACTATGAGCTTGTACTGAGCCAGACCGCTTCCAACGAAGAGGATGTGTTGTCAGGTGTTATACGCCGTGATCGGATGGATCGGCTGCTCGGTGAAATCAATAGCCTGCCTGAAACTCATCGTGAAATTATGGTGGCTTATTATCTGGAACATAAAAAATATGATCAGATTGCTGCAGAGCAGGGAATTTCCCTGAAGACGGTAGAGTCCAGATTGTATAGGGCGAGACAATGGATCCGAAATCATTGGAAGGAGGACGAATGGCTATGATGAAGCGTGGAGACGATCTAATCCAACGGGAACAAGCAAAAGCTTATATTGAAGGTCACATGGACGAAGCGACCAGAGAAGATTGGGAACAGTTGCTGCTAGAAGATACGGAAAGTTTTACTTCATACATGGAAATATTGGATCAGCTGCAGGAGGATCTGCCTTCATTGGAGAATTCGTCTATTTTTACAGAGAGGGTTATGGCAGATTGGGCTAAAATGACGGAATCTTCAGCAGCATTGGAACAAGTGACGGTTGAAGAAGGGGGACGGCGATATCGCTGGTATGAAAAGACAATCTTTCATTATGCGGTTGCCGCGTCACTTACGCTGTTGATAATGACATCTGGTATGTTTGATAAGCTGCACACAGGTCAAATGGAGCTTATGATCCCTAAAAAAGATAATTCCCTATCATTTAGCGAGCAAGTCATACAGGCAACTAGCGGATGGTTGGATCAGCTAATGGGCAGCAGAAAGTGATGAGAGGAGAAATGAAATATGCAACAGCAGCGTAGTAAATTAAAGGCTTTTTTTCTTAATTTGATTCCTGGAGCAGGTCATTATTATATGGGAAAACGCCCACAGGGAATTGTTTATCTTCTGTTAAGCTTTGGCATCTTATTTATGTCATTCTTAATAGCTGTGGCTGAAGGTGCCGAGGATATTCTATTAATGGGTGTGATAGGGTTCCTACTTATTGGGACGGTTTCGATGGTGCATCTGGTGGTTAAAATGCTGCAGATGCCTGCTCCGATAATGACTCCAGATGGATCGAATTTTGATTTTTCTTCAATGCCCGTTAAGACAGACGATAATGAGCGTGTACATGTAATTTTATTATCGTTCATTCCAGGATTGGGTCATTTTCATATGGGGTTGATGCAGCGAGGATTGTCTTTCCTCATTTCTTTCTTCGGTTTTATGACCGTGATGTTATTCCTGGCAGGGATTACGTCAAGTGATGTTTTCCTTCTCCTGTTTGGCGTATTACCAGTGATTTGGTTATATTGTATGTTTGATGCGGTTCAGTTAATCCATCGCAAGCAAGCTGGAGAAGAAATGGTAGATCGTACTTTATTCGAAGAGATGGAGGCTGGTCGTGAGGAGGGGCGCCGTAGCAAAGTTTTGGCTACACTGCTTTCTGCTTTTCCGGGTGCCGGACAAATGTATCTAGGGCTGCAAAAAAGAGGATTACAGCTCATGTTACTATTCCTAGGAAGCATTTATGTCATGGACCTACTGCGGTTAACGTTACTCTTCTTCCTGATCCCAGTCATTTGGTTTTACAGTTTGTTCGATGGCTTACAGCTTGTCAGCCGACATGGACGTGAACCTTTACAGGATAAGCCAGTCATAGAAGGATTTTTAAATCATCAAGGATGGCTTGGAGCTGCTCTGATGTGTCTAGGACTGTATTACATTGTAGTTAATGTCGCAGTTCCTGCGCTTGATATCAGATTTCCTGGATGGCGTTTAGAGTATATAGTCAATGAATATTTCAGGACCTTTATCGTATCTGTGCTGTTGATTGGCGGTGGTTTGAAGCTGATGGCGGGAAGCAAGAACAATAAAGGGAGAAAAGGGACAGGTGGTCATTCTTGAATAATCCGACAGAATTACAGCAAGGAGTTATTGTTTCAAGTGAGCGTCCGGTTGCTGAAGATAAATCAAGACGCTGGCGTGTTGGAACGTTGTCGATGGGATTGAGCCTTTTATTTCTGGGAGCACTAATCATGGTCTCGCAGTGGAGGGGCGCCGAAGTGTTTGAGACGACGCTTGCTTGGTGGCCGATCATTTTTATATTATTAGGCTTAGAAATTGTGATATACACTTTATGGTTTCGTGGAAAAGGAAAAATGTATTATGATGTGCTAAGCGTTCTGTTCGTAGGGTTTATAGTTGTATGTTGTTTGGTTTTTGCGGGATTTAGTTCTTTAGGATTAACACAGGAATTTCGCCGTACCGTTTCAGCTGTGCAAGAAAGTTACGCATTGCCAGATTGGAAGGGAGCCGTTCCAGAGGGCGTTAGTACCATCATTATCCAAGCTGCAGAGCCTTATGGGATTAAAGTAGATCAAACGGGTGGAAACGAGCTGAATGTATTCGGGAGTTATTCTTCAAATAAAGGAAAGCTACAAGAAGCACAAGAGCAACAGCTGCTTCAAACTAAGCATGTTGGGAATACGCTATACATCATTTTAGGGGAAACTCCTAGAAATCTGCTATTCGATAATTCTCGGAACACACTGGACGTGACTGTTGGGGCTCCGGCTAATGTTAAAGTGATTGTTCGAGATACTTATGGAAATGTTGTAACGGGCTAATCATGACCTTAAATTAAAAAAAAGATCGCTTCCTGACCAATGTGGTATGGGAAGCGATCTTTTTATTTTACGAATGCAGCTCTTTCTCAAGCGCAGCGCCCATTTCACGGGAACGTTCGGCACAGCGATTTACTGCCGCGATGACAGTTTCAAAAAATTCTCCTTGCTCGAGTACTTCTATCGCTGCTTGTGTAGAGCCATTCGGGGATGTGACCTTCTTACGAAGTGCAGCTGGATCCTCGCCCGTCTGTTGTACCATTCTAGCAGCGCCAAGAACCGTTTGAACGGTTAACTCCGTGCTTTGATCAAGCGGCAGTCCGCCCCGTATACCGGCAGCGATCATTGCCTCCATCATGTAATAAATGTAGGCAGGTCCACTGCCGGAAATACCCGTTAAGGTCTCCATGCGTTCTTCATCAATGACTGTTGTTAGTCCGACAGCTTCAAAGATGTTGAGTGCAAGGCGTCGTCCTTTCTCATCTACTTCTTTGGAAAAGGCTATGCCAGTGGCACCAAGACCTATGGAACTAGAAGTATTCGGCATAGTACGGACGATGGGTTGCTCTTTGCCAAGCAGACCTTGCATCGTTCGAATGGACAGCCCAGCAATTACAGAGACTATGATCTGATCAGGTGAGAGAAGTGGGCTGAGTCCCCGAAGTGCTTCTGCAGCGTCTTTTGGTTTCATAGCCAACACGATTACTGGTGAGTTCCGTAGGTAATCTGTTTTTTGTTCAGGATCATTTGTACCGATTACACCGTAACGACTTCTTAGTTCTGCCAGACGTTCACTACTGCTACGGTTAAGCATAATAACATTATCGGATTTCACGATACTACGGCTAATCATCCCGCGAACGATGGCTTCTGCCATAGAGCCTGCGCCATAAAATACAATATTATGATTCATAAGTGGAATGGAAGGTTGCTGACACATGGCTCAAAATCCTCCTAAAATTGGTGTAATTAAAAACGGATGCATGGACACTAACCCCGAATTTGACCTGTTCCGTAAATCTTATATTTGGTTGAAGTAAGAGCAGGCAGACCCATCGGTCCACGGGCATGGAGTTTCTGTGTACTAATGCCGATCTCTGCACCAAATCCAAATTCAAAGCCGTCTGTGAAGCGGGTTGAAGCATTGTGGTAAACAGCTGCAGCATCAACCTCCTGTAAGAAGCGTGAAGCGTTATCCGGATCTTCAGTTACGATACATTCCGAGTGCTTCGTGCCATACTGGGCGATATGCTGCATAGCTTCGTCTAAATCGCTGACGATTTTGATATTCAAGATATAATCATTATATTCAGTAGCATAGTCCTCTAATGTTGCAGGTAATGCCCATGGGACAAAGGATAATGTTTCCTGGCAGCCACGTAATTCAACGTTAACATCACGGAAAGCTTTGGCCAAAGAAAGCAGATACTCGTTTGCGTAATCCTTATGAACGAGTAGCGTCTCCATGGAATTGCAAACTGAAGGGCGCTGTGCTTTGGCATTCAGACTAATGTTCTGAGCCATTTCTGGCAAAGCGCTTGCGTCGAGATAAGTATGGCAGATGCCTGCACCCGTTTCAATGACGGGCACGGTTGCGTTAAGCACAACATTTTGAATAAGTGAACTTCCTCCGCGAGGGATAATCACGTCAAGTAGTCCGTTGAGCTTAAGCATTTCATCAACCGAGGAACGGTTGGGATCTTCGATCAGCTGTAGCGCATTTTTCGGCATTGAAGTATTTGCTAGAGCGTTGTGAAGAACCTCGACAATTTGTCGGTTGGAGGACAGGGCGGAGGAGCCACCACGCAACACAACAGCGTTACCAGTCTTTAGACACAGACCAGCGGCATCAACAGTTACGTTTGGACGTGCTTCATAGATGATGCCGATGACACCGAGTGGAACACGGAGTTTCTGGATGTTGAGACCATTTGGACGTTCAATAGTTTCTAGCGTGTCACCAATTGGATCGGGTAATACAGCGATTTGTTGAAGTCCTTCTGCGATACTGTTAATTCGGCCTACATCTAACGCTAGTCGATCAAGCATGGACTCAGGAGTACCACTTAAGCGTCCGCGTTCCAGATCTTCCCGGTTGGCAGCAATGATAGCTGGAGCTTCACGGCGCAGCGCATCAGCCATAACTAAGAGTGCTTCATTTTTTTGGCCGGTAGTTAGACTCGCTAATACTCCGGTGGTTTCCTTGGCTAATTTTGCTTTATTGACAACTTCACTCATGACGATTCCTCCTTAAATTTGTATGGGCAAAATTTTTACCTCAATGTAATCCATTCGTCACGGTGAATGACCTCCAGCCGGTGTACTTCTCCCAGCTTCGGTACAATCTGACGGCTGGGTAAACCTTGAATACTGCGCAGCTGAGTGTCATCGTAATTCACAATCCCGCGTCCCAGCAATTTGGAGTCTGGTCCAAGGACTTCTACAACATCCCCAGCGTGAAAGTTACCTTCGATCTGCTTGACGCCGACAGGCAGCAGACTATGACCGCCATGAAGCAGCGCTTCAACGGCGCCTTCGTCAACGTACAGGGAGCCGAGTGGGGTGGACATAAAGCCAAGCCATTGCTTTTTAACAGGTAAAGAAGATAACTTGGTTGCAAAATAAGTACCTCGGCCCGAGCCTGTCGCTGCGAGTTGTAAATCCCCTGGTTCGGTAGCTCTCCCAACAAAGACGGGCACACCGCCTCGTGTAGCGATCTTGGCAGCATCGATTTTTGAACGCATGCCACCTGTCCCCACACTAGAGCCAGCTCCACCAGCAATAGCATAAATCTCCGGCGTAATATCATCAACGAACTGATAGCGAATAGCGTCGGGATGTTTCCGAGGATCTCCACTATATAAGCCATCCATGTCAGTTAAGACGAGCAATCTGGTGGCTTTCAGCAGGTTAGCTACCAGCGCGGACAAAGTATCGTTATCACCGAATTTTAACTCATCAACGGAGACGGTGTCATTCTCGTTAAATACGGGTACCGCTCCTAGGCGAAGCAGCTCTTCTACCGTCATCATAGCGTTGTTCATAGCTCTGCGACTGCAAAAGTCGGTACGGGTTAGTAGGATCTGTGCTGTGGTTATTCCATGCTCGGCAAAAGCTTCCTGATATGCCTGCATGAGCAGTACTTGGCCTACAGCTGCAGCTGCTTGCTTCTCATGTAGCAGCTTCGGACGTGTAGGATAACCGATACTGCGAAAGCCTGCGGCTACAGCACCGGAGGTTACTAATAACACCTCGCAGCCGTTTCTCTTCAATTCGGCAATCTCTGAAGCGAAGAAGGACACGGCTTCGCGATTCAATCCGCCTTCTGTTCCAGTCAGTGAGCTGCTGCCTATTTTGACTACGATTCGTGTCGTCATATCTGTTCACTTCCTCAGTATTTTTATAGATGCTGAAAACGACAAAAAGCCCCCATCCTTAGACTTAGCAAAGGACGAAAGCTTGTAAACTTCCGCGGTACCACCTTCATTGATGAGGGATCATCCGACTTCATTCTCGTAACGGGAGGATCCGTCCTGCTTAGCACAGGCCGCTCGGGGGTAGGATTCGGAACGAAAACCGCGGTAAATTCTTTCAGCCTGTCGGAATTTACTCTCTAGGCGCGGTTAGACTCATTCTTACTGGTCCCGTCTGCACGTTTCACTTATTTTCAATAGAATACCATGGAGATGGTTGCTTTGCAAAGGAAAAACGAAGGAACTATTTCTCGCATTAGAAAGCTTTGATTATTCTGTTTAACCTCTAAGTACGGGGGTGGAATACTTATAATCTGTTACCAAGAGGTGGACTAAATTGACTAAAGACAACAATCCTGAGCAGGCGCAGAATCAAGATCTAAACGAAAAAGCAGAGTTCCAGAATAGTGTAACTCGTGAATTTGTGGAAAATCATACAGGGACACCTAACGATAATGGGCCAGTTAATGAAAGTGCGGCTCGGTGTCAGATGATCAGAGCAGCCCTCCAAGGGTCTATTCTTCGGTTAATTCAGATACCGTAGATTTAAATGTTTCTACAAAAGCCTTAGCGGCTTTAGATAAATAACGTCCGCGTCGATAGGCTACGACAAGTGTTCGGCTAGGGGCAGGATCAGTGAGCGGTAAGTAGACAGGGACGAATTCACTCCGCGGTGCACGGGCAATAAAATGAGGCACAAGAGTTACACCCATTCCAGTGGCGACCAGTGACTGAACTGTTTCCATGTTATTGCTCTCAAAAACAATTTTTGGTTCGAAGCCAGCGTTTCGGCACAGATCCATAGTCATTTTACGGAAGCCTTGGCCTTCTTTAAGTACGATAAATGGCTCGTCCTTTAGTTCTTCCAAAGAGGTCTTAGTTCCATCTAAGCTACGTTTAGCTAGCGGGTGTTCGGGTGGGACTGCAAGATCGATCCTTTCCTCACCCAGTTCTTCGTAAGCAAGAGCCGGAATTTCGAGCGGCAATGAGAGCAGGCTTAAATCAGTCTGACCACTCGCAGTGAGCTTCTCTAGGTTCATGGAGGAGTCTTCGAGCAGAGTGATTTCTACTTCCGGGTAATTTTGTTTAAAAACCGGAAGTACATGCGGTAGTAAATGTGCACCAGTGATCGGCATACTGCCTACAACGACGCGCCCGGTACGTAGTTCAGAAATATCAGACATTTCTTGTCGCAGCAGTTCTACGCCATCAATGATGATTTGGGCTTGCTCTACGAATTTAGATCCAGCATAGGTCAGTTCAACAGAGCTGGTATTTCGCTGGAACAGCATTACACCGAGCTCTTTTTCCAGCTTGGAAAGCTGCTGACTGAGTGATGGTTGGGCAATGTGCAGCTTGTCCGCTGCACGGGAGAAGTTTTTTTCGGCTGCGATTTGCAGTACATATTGTAGTTGTCTCAGTTCCATGTATAAACTCCTTTGGGAGATTGTTTTTACTTATAAGTATAACCTATGAAACTGATGTTTTATATAGGTTCGCATGTAAGCTCGTGCACGAACGCACTGACCGGCAAATAGGAAGGTGTGGTTTACCAGTATTCGCTGGAGTCCTTTATGTTTGCCGGTCTAATTTCGATGCTACGCTATTACGTCTTACTATACTTTGCGGGCTGGAGAGATGCTTTGAGGGTTGTTAAATATATTTCCCGGGTCATATTTAGCTTTGACTCTCCGTAATCTAGGATAGTTCGCTCCATAATATACTGGTCCGGAATTTTTAATTCCCTGGTCTGGAACGTTGATGTAGCTCCCCACGATAAATGGCTGCAGCTTCCGACGTGTATTTCTTACTACGAATATATTTCTGGCAGCTTCCGATTTCTTGATCCATGAGCTATTCCACTCAACATAGAATTTCGCTTTACGCCAGTAAAAGGCTGTAGATTTGGGTGACTTACGGCTCACAGCTCCGCCCCAGTTGAGGAAAAAGAAACCTGCGAATTCTCCCTCCACTTTCTCTAAGAATTCACGCATGGACTTAATTGCCTTGTCCGGGAAGGGTTTTCTTACGAAACCGCTGGAGAACTGGTTGCTGACTCTTTGAGTTAGCACTGGATCAGGTGCTAACATAAAACTCACTACTTTTGTATAGGGCAAAGAGCGGATGATTTGATTCGTAGGCGTTCCAACGCTCGTAACGGGCTTTAAGAGGCGGGAAGCCTCTGCCTTTGATCCGAGGAACAGCCCCGTCATAGTGACATTACCGCCTTTTTTCGGACCAATGGATAATTCACTGCCCAGTTTGGTATTAACGCAAGGAGCCCAGAGTTGCCAAGCTTTGAATACCTTCTCGAACTGATCCCAAGGCCAGGTGATTCGAAAAACGGTAGCCGAAGCTGGAGCAGGACGTACTTTGAATTTGTAACTGGTGTAAACTCCGAAATTCCCCCCGCCACCTCCGCGGGAAGCCCAGAGGAGATCAGAGTTACTATTCTTATTGGCACGAATAATTTTCCCTTTGGCATCAACCATTTCGAGTTCGATTAGATTATCACTAACAAGGCCCACGGTTCGCTGGAGCGGCCCGATACCCCCGCCTAGGGTGATGCCTCCGATTCCAACCGTAGGGCTATCGCCGAATGGAGCCATATATCCTTGCCCAGCTAGCGTGTGTGCAATTCTCCCCACTGTATTTCCGGTACCCACAACAACAGTTCCTGATTTTTTATTTAGTTTGATTTTCTTCATTTCACTTACATCGATGACAATACCTCCGGTGACCTGTGAAAGATTAACCTCCAGAGAATGTCTACCGCTTCTTGCACGGATGGGGACTTTATTCTCGTTAGCCCATTTTATGGCGTTTGCAACATCTTGTGTTTTTTGTGCGAAAACAAACACTTTCGGGAATTTGTCAGTATGCGGATCCCAATTCTTACGTGCCGTTTCATACCCTTGATCACCTTTGAAAATAACTCGCCCGGTAAGTCTCGTTCTTGACTTCAATTGTTCCAACTCCTTCTGAGCTACTAACACGTAATATAGTATGAAGGGCATTGGTCTATGGAATGGGCTGAAGCGGAGTGAGATTTTTTCCTAGAGGTCAATTGTAGGAGAGAAGGATCATATTCATATGCCTTTATTGAACAATAAAGAGGGTCCATATAAATAAACAAGTAGCATAATATACTTCAGTCTATCTTATAGGTTCAACCTATCACTTCTATAGATATCATATCTTGGAATTATAAAGACGGTGATGTTATATTTAGATCATTCAAGAGAGACTCCACGCTCTCTTCCAATGAACGATTCTATTAATGAGGTGAAATTATGAGCAACAAGACAATGTTTGAGAAGATTTGGGATAATCATGTTATTCATCAAGAGGAAGGTAAGCCTAGCATTATTTATATTGATCTGCATTTGGTTCATGAAGTAACTTCCCCACAAGCTTTCGAAGGACTTCGCCTTAGTAACCGTAAGGTTCGCCGTCCTGAGCTGACTTTCGCTACCATGGATCACAACGTTCCTACCAAGGATCGTTTTAACATTAAAGATCCAATTTCCAAACAACAAATTGATACACTTTCTAAGAACTGTGCTGATTTTGGTGTGAGATTGTTCGACCTGAATGATATCGATCAAGGTGTTGTTCACGTAATGGGACCTGAGATTGGCTTGACTCATCCTGGCAAAACTATCGTGTGTGGCGATAGCCATACCTCTACACATGGAGCATTCGGTGCACTGGCCTTTGGTATCGGAACAAGTGAAGTTGAACATGTAATGGCTACCCAATGTTTGCAGCAATCCAAAGCTAAAACTATGGAAGTTCGTTTCACAGGTAAACGCAATCCTGGTGTAACAGCAAAGGATATGATCCTTGGTGTTATTGCTAAGTATGGTACTGATTTTGCAACAGGTTATGTAATTGAGTACACAGGTGAAGCTATTCGTGAGCTGTCGATGGAAGAACGTATGACCGTCTGCAACATGTCGATCGAAGGCGGAGCAAGAGCAGGCTTGATCGCTCCTGACGAAACTACTTTTAACTATCTGCGTGGACGTCAATATGTGCCGCAAGGTGAAGCTTATGACGCTGCTGTTGAAGGATGGAAGAGTCTTGTTAGTGACGAAGGTGCTCAGTACGATACGGTTGTTGATTTCGATGTGGAAACTTTGATTCCTCAAGTAACCTGGGGAACTAGCCCGGGTATGGGAACGGACATCAGCTCCAGCGTACCGAATCCAGCTGACTTCACCACAGAAAACGAACGCAAAGCTGCTGAAAAAGCGCTTGAATATATGGATTTGACACCTGGAACGCCTATTTCTGAAATTCCAATTGATTATGTATTTATCGGTTCTTGTACTAACGGACGGATCGAAGATTTAAGAGCCGCAGCTGTGGTAGCAAAAGGCCATAAAGTCTCTGACAACGTTACTGCAATTGTTGTTCCTGGATCTGGTCGTGTTAAAATGCAGGCTGAGAAGGAAGGGCTTGATAAAGTCTTTACCGACGCGGGCTTTGAATGGCGTGAAGCGGGATGCAGTATGTGCCTCGCGATGAACCCTGATGTATTGCAACCTGGGCAACGCTGCGCATCTACCTCGAACCGTAACTTTGAAGGACGTCAAGGTCGCGGTGGACGCACGCATCTGGTATCCCCAGCAATGGCTGCTGCAGCTGCAATAAAAGGTCGCTTCACTGATGTGCGTGATTGGAACTATAAGACGGAAGCCGTCAGCTCATAGAACTAGAGAGAACACGGGAGGATAAAACTATGGATGCTTTTAAAAAATTAACAGGAATTGTTGCACCAGTAGATCGGGTGAATGTAGATACGGATGCGATTATCCCAAAACAGTTCTTGAAACGGATTGAACGGACAGGATTTGGACAATTTTTGTTCTACGAATGGCGTTTTGATGAAGCTGGTAACGATAACCCTGCTTTTGAAATGAATAAACCACGCTATAAAGGTGCTTCTGTCTTAATCTCACGTGCTAACTTTGGCTGTGGTTCCTCACGGGAGCATGCACCTTGGGCGATTATGGATTATGGGTTCAGAGTTGTCATTGCACCTTCTTATGCAGATATCTTCTACAACAACTGCTTTAAGAACGGCATTTTGCCGATCAAGCTTTCGGAAGAGCAAGTGGATGAGCTGTTTAATCGCACAGCCGAGCATGATGGCTACCAATTGACAGTCGATCTTGAGAGCAATACACTTCACGATGAATTTGGACTGAGCATCAGCTTTGATCTGGATGAGCACCGTCGTCAGTTCTTGCTACAAGGTCTGGATGATATCGGATTAACTCTTCAGCATGCGGATGAAATTGCTGCGTACGAAGAGCGTCATGCGGCTAAGTTATTTTCATAATTTTAGGATATAACTGGTTTCATTCTTAACTTTTACAAAAATTACGTAAAACTTCTATTTCCGGGTGTCGGAAATAGAAGTTTTTTTGCTATAATCGAAATATTCATTGGTGATAAAGGAAACATTTGGTGATTTCTGTCGTCTAATTACTTATCTAGAATCTATCACTTGCAGAAGGAGCGGGAAAATGAGAAGAGTTGGGTATCGAACGTTGCTGTTATTGTTGCTGCCGTTATTATTACTATCATTCACTGGACGTGAAGCTGCCGCAGCTGGTAGTAGCTCAGGCAGAATTATTATGGACAATCAAGAGCTTGCATTACCAAAAGGAATTAAACTTGAGAACGTCAATGGTAGCGTTATGATTCCCGTCAGAGTGGTAGTGGAGAATCTTGGATTTGAGGTGTTATGGGAACAGCAGGCCCGCAAAGTAACGGTTCACCAAGATGGAAAAAGCATTGAGCTGGCTGTAGGAAAAAAAACAGCTGCTGCGGATGGGGTAACGTTTGATTTAAACGCAGCACCCAAGCAAAGTGGTGGTACAGTTCTCGTTCCGATTCGCTTCGTAAGTGAGCAGTTCGGTCTAAAGGTTGGCTGGGATAATAGTGATAAAACGGTCTATTTGACGGGTGGGCAAGCTTCGGTGGCTACACCTGAGGGAACCGTTACTAGTCCAACAGCAACAAGTACTCCTTCTCCAACTCAGATTACTACACCCGGCATGGATAATGGCACAAGCTCTGGAAGTGTTTTGCCCTCACCGACACCACAATCATCCTCAGTACCAGGAAGCACTGGTGTGAATGCAGCAGGTCCGCTTGTAAATGGGGCAGCCTTCACTGAGAATCGATTAATCATCGCTGTTTCTGGGGCTCCTAAACCTAGCATCACAAAAATGAGCAGTCCAGATCGAATCGTCGTAGATTTTCCTGGTGCAGCTTTTGCTCCTGATTTCGTAGGAGGTCTACCGAGTATTACCACAAACGGAAGTCCGCAAGGGAAGCTAGATGTTACTGGTTACCCTTTAGTTTCTGAGATCCGGTATGCGTTGTTCAGTGTAAGTCCTTCTACTGTTAGGTTTGTGATTCAAACGATCGGTAGCCAGCCTTATCAATTAAGTACGGATGAAAGTACTGGACTGGTGACACTAGATTTGAATGTTACAGGCAGTGAAGGGAACACCTCAGGTGGTAGTGGAATGACTGGTAAGCCAGTTGTAGTTCTCGACGCGGGTCATGGAGGGACACAATCTGGAGCTGTCAGTCTCACGGGTAAGCTGGAAAAAGACTTCAATCTAGCGGTTATACGTAAAGTACAAACACTACTTATGCAGGAAGCTTTGGTTGATGTCGTATTTACTAGGACTGAAGATATTACGTTGGGTCTTCAGGATCGAGTAAATATCGCAGAAGCGGCAAAGGCTAATCTATTTATTTCAGTGCATGGGAATTCACTGGAGCTAGGTTATCCGAATAGAGACAAAATAAATGGCAGTGAAACGTACTATTCGCGTAGTGGGAGTCTGCCGTTTGCTCAGATCATGCACAAACATCTGATAGCTGGTACTGGATTCAAGGACAACGGAGTAAGAACGAAAAGTCTGCATGTTACAAGAGAAACCAGTATGCCGGCAGTACTTCTAGAAGTGGGGTATCTTACCAATTCAGGAAATGAATCAGGGATGTATAGTGAGCAGCTTCAAGACAAATTAGCGAGGGAAATTGTAGCCGGTATTAAGGAATATCTAGGACTTTAATACTTGATGTTGGTGAGATTTCTCAATTTTTATGGAATATATTCGCAACCTTTATAGATTAATAGCGTCTAATAGAGGTCTGAGGTTGACGTAGACAGGCCATCACGATCGCCATTCACAGGCGAATACTAGATTTAGAGGTGAAGAATGAAGAAATTCAGTTTGATGTTGTTTTTGTTGCTCTTAGTATTTGTTTTGCCTGAGAACGGACATGCTGCTGCCGGGAATAGCAAGATTTATCTGGACGGCAAGGAGCTGACCGCAGGGCAAAATGTCCCGGTTGAGAATGTGAATGATACAATCATGGTGCCGTTAAGGTTGATCTCTGAAAGCCTTGGATATAACGTGGGTTGGGATCAGAAGAGCAAGACGGTAACGATTGAACAGCAAGGAAAGGTCATCAAACTGGTTGTGAATCAAAAGATAGCCTCAGTTGATGACAAGACAGTAACACTTACCACGGCACCAATCCTTCGTAGTAATACGACACTTGTACCGATTCGGTTCATTAGTGAACAGTTTGGATTAAATGTCTCGTGGGACAACGTGAAGAAGAGTGTGTATCTTATTACCCCAGGATCCTCAAATGATAACGGTAGTTCAGGTGGAAATACTGAAAATGGTGGATCTGAGGTTGTACCGCCGGTAGATCCTTCTAAGAATTTAACGATGGTAAATGGTGTGAGCTTTAGTGAAAATCGTTTGAGTATTGCCATGGAGGGTAATTCAGTACCGAAAGTGACAGTGATGACTGGGCCGGATCGGTTAGTTGTTGATTTACCTAATGCCACCTTCTCAGACCTATTTGGCACAGGACAGATCCTTGATCCTGACCTTAACGGTAGCTTGGAAGTGAAGGATTATCCCGATGTATCAGGAGTACGTTACTCCCTTTATAGCACGAATCCTTATACAGTACGTTTTGTAATTGATTTGAACTATGCTAAGAATTACAACGTTAGCGTAACTGGAGACGATTCTAAGCTGGTTGTAATCGATCTAAATGCGGAAAGTACTGATGATACTACAACACAACCAGGAAATAACGGCAGAAAGCTAGTAGTATTAGATGCAGGACATGGAGCTAAAGATTCTGGAGCAGTGGGTGTTACAGGTAAATACGAGAAGAATTTTAATTTGGCCATCGTACTTAAGACAGCTGAATTGCTGAAAAAAGAAAGTAATATTGACGTCGTATTAACACGAAGTAATGATACTTTCTTGGAGCTTAAAGAAAGAGCGGCTATGGCAAATAATTTAAAAGCTGATATCTTCATATCTGTACATGCCAATAGCTCAGGTTCCTCTTCAGCTAGTGGAACAGAAACGTATTATCAACGGGAAGCCAGTAAAGCATTGGCGAACGTAATGCATAAATATCTTGTTCAAGCTACAGGGCTTAGCGATCGCGGTGTACGTTATGGGAATTTCCATGTTATCCGTGAAACGAAAATGCCTGCAGTATTACTTGAAGTGGGATACCTTAGCAACAAAAAAGATGAGGCATTGCTCTTTACAGATGCACTTCAAAACAAAGTTGCGGCTTCAATAGTGAGTGGGATTAAGGAATATTTGGGTATAAAATAACAGACCAGTGGCAGACGAGCGCCGCAAAGTCAGCTTTCTGCTTTTATTTTAAAAGGCAAGAAGTGGTTTTGCGGTACCTGTCTGCCCGTATTCATCTAGAGGAGGCGTTTATTAATGATCAAACAAAAATGGAGTACAATTGGGATCGCTACACTACTTCTGCTAGTGATTGCTGGCTGTGGAGACAAGCCTACTGCGGCTCCAGCAAATGGTGTGGAGCAAGATACTTCAAATGTTGTAAGTGGTGCGGGAGAAAGTACACCGGCTCCAAGCGATGAACCAGGAAACGAAGTGGCTAGCACTCCGCAACCGACAGCAGATAATAGCAACACAGAAGCTCAGGCAACTGCAAAGCCAGTAGCAGATGAGAAGCAAAAACAGAGCCAGAGTATCGATGCATATTATACGGATTCACAAGTTATGGATCTGATTCCTGCTAAGACTAGCATTAGCTTCTCTGACGATGCCCAGAAATATACAGAGACGTTCAAAGCATTGCAAAGCAACGAGAATACTGAGCTTGTATCGTTATGGGGTAAGATTAAACTGAAATCGTTAAAGTTTGTAGATGGCCAAATTGTTATGGATATTCATAAACCGGAGGAAGCACAGCTGGGTGCTGGTGGGGAGTCGCTAGCGATTTCATCACTTGCCAAGACCTATTTTCAATTTGAAGAAGTGAAAAGTATCGAAGTTTTGGTGGATGGTGAAAAGGTTGAGAGCTTGATGGGTCATGTTGATCTAATGCATCCAATGACTAGAGATAATAGCTAATTGTTATTATAACAAAGGAAAAAAGCATCTGACTGACGAACTATAACTTATACTATTTATTTGAGTCATAGAGAGGGGAATAATCTATTGTCCGCGCAAAAAAGGTCAAAACGTCCATTGAAGGCTTATTCTACGAAAGCAGTATCGGCTGTTATGGCTGGAGCCATGATTTTTAGTGGCGCAAGCGCTGTGTTTGCAGATACAGCTGCTACGACAGCAGCAACAACCACTCCACAATCTGTAGGCATTTTTAGCGATGTGAAGACAGGATTTTGGGCTGAAAAGCATATTTATAAACTAGCATCACAAGGAATTGTGGTTGGTAATAATGGTTTGTTCCGACCTGGGGATTCTGTAACTCAGCAGGAAGCTGTGCTTATGGCATTACGTTTTATGAAGCTACAGGATAAAGTCGATACTTCTTCAACAGTTACCTTACCTAATGATTTTAAGGTTACGAATTATTACAAGGATTATGTAGTGTTGGCCTTTCAACAAGGCCTACTTGATAAGGCGACCGAAATGGCTCCAGATAATCTGAAGACATCTTGGGGAGAGCGTAAAGCCTCCCGCGAATGGATTTCTGAACTCTTAATTCGTGCACTAGGAAAAAGTGCAGATGCAGCAGTAGCAGCTAGTGAGCCGACAGGCTTTGCGGATGATGCTAAAGTGTCTGCAAACAAAAGAGGGTACATCAATGTTGCTGTTGATCTGAAACTAGCAAATGGTCTTGACGGTAATCGCTTTGATCCACAAGGGGCTGTGACCCGTGCTCAATTGGCGACCTTTTTCAGCCGTGCGGAAGCTCACAATACGGTTGAATATGACAACACGGTATCAGGTACAATCAGTCAATTAACAGATGGGAAACTATCCGTTTATAACAATGGAAAGAATTCTACATATACCCTGGGAGCGAGCACCGCTTATTACACAAGCGCTTCTGAAAGCAGAATAAATCTAAGTGATATCCAACCTTACACTAAGGTTACTGTAATTGGAGCTACATATAATGCAGCTTATGTAGAAGTGACCGATCCTACGCAACAAGTTGAGAGCCTTTCTGGAAACTTCGCAATGGTAGCACCTGGTAATAAACTATGGCTAAAATCAGCTACTGGGTTCACAGAATATTACTATGATGAAACGACTACTTTTGTAGATGCGAGTGGGACCCCAATTGAACCTGCTTCGCTGGTAGCAGACAGTGTAGTTACTTTGCAACGTGAGACTTACAGTGGATCACACAGAGTGGTCAATGTTCAAGTGACTTCAGGCGTTGTTAACAAAACGACAACAGGTACCGTTCAAAGTATAGATCTTACTGGGAAAAGCATTACGTTTAAAAATGCTGCTGGTACGGTGGAAACCTTTAAATGGGAAGATGGAACTTCATTATTCAGCTCGCAATCATCAGTGCTGCAGCCAGCAGATTTAAAGACAGGTGCTGCTGTCAAATATACGATTAAGGAAAATGTGATACGTACTGTAGAAGTGACAGAAGGTGTTGAACGGACAGTTCAAGGTGTACTTAACGAACTGAGCAATTCAACCGTTGTGTATAAAAAAACGGACGGAACACGTGAGGTTAAACTGTTAGGCACGAAGCCGGTGATTGTTATTCCGAATATGAATAGCGCTGTGGTTGATGATCTTATAGCTGATACAGTAGGTGGGGACAAAATTCAGCTTACGCTGAACAGCAGTGATCAAGTCATAAAGATTGAAGTGTTAAGCCGTCAAATTGAGCAGTATAGTGGAGCGACGGTTATTGACTATAATACTAAAACACAACTGTTGACAGTTATGGATACTGAAAAAAAGGCACATGTCGTTCAGTTGGATGAAAAAACAAAATTGTTGATTGAAGGCGTACTTCCTAACTTAAGTAATATAGGTACGAAACTTGTTGAGAACCGTAAAGTGAATTTAACGGCAATAGGTCAACGGGCTCTGTCTTTGGAAATTGTCACAAAGTACGAAGGAACCCTGTCTGCTGTTAATTCTTCTTTTAAAACAATTGTATTGAAGCTTAAGGACAGTGGGCAAACTATAACAATGCCTTATCCACAATTAGTTGATATTTTTGGGAAGACTAATCCAACCTTAAGTGATGCTACTGTCGGTAGTAATGTGACAGCCTCACTGACAACTAGTCAGGATCTAATTGCAGTATTGAAAGTAAAGACCGTTCTTCAGGTTGAAGCAGCAACCGTTAATTCTGGAACCAACCGTATAGGTATTAAATGGAATGGGGGGACCAGTGAGATTAATACTGCGGCGCTCCCAATAACAAATGAAGCCGGTGAGAGCATTAAGCTAACCGCTTTGAAATCCGGAGATTATCTGAATGTGACTTTTGATGGAAGCACACCGCTCGCTATTCAGGCAGTTAAGCTTACAACGGGTCAGATTAGTTCAGTAGGAGCTGCAACGAATAGCTTAATTGTGAAGGAGTATGCTGGAGCAGCACAAAACTTTACGGTAAGTGGTGGGGTTAGAATCATACGTGATGGCGCCACAACAACTGCTCTTAGTAACTTAACAACAGCGGACAGAGTGGAGATTCGTAAAGACACGGATGGAGCGACAGTCATTCGTGTGTTACCACAGTTAACTCGTTCATTCTCTCGCTATGACAGTACGACGAACTCATTGGTTACTAAGAGAGCTAATCTGAACGATAAGTATCAGTTCACTCTTGCTTCAAATGTATATGTTCATCAAGGAGATACGACATTGTCCGTGCAATCTCTGAAAGAAAATGATAATATTATAATGTATTTCAATAATGATATCGTGGTTGAAATTGTGAAACAATAGTAGCAATGGTGGATTTCCGAGTGAATCACCGTCTTGACACAGGAGCTTTGCCTGCGTCAAGACGTTTTTTTTGAAATATAAGAAAGTATAAGAGTTGTATTTTCTTGAAATGTATGAAACCATACGTTATAATACAGACTTTGCTTATATTTCTTTACATTAGAGAGGACACGCTCGTGTAAGTTTTACTGAGCGTAATCGCTCCGTGGAGGGGACACTATGAAAGTTGCAGAGGTCCGCCACATTTTGGATACGATTGGAGACTTGTTCCCTGATGCACATTGCGAGCTAAATCACAGTAACGCTTTTGAATTAACGATAGCGGTGCTGTTGTCAGCCCAATGTACGGATGCAACGGTGAACAAAGTGACCGAGGACCTGTTCCAAAAGTACAAAGCCCCCATCGATTATATTTCTGTACCGCTGGAGGAATTGGAGGGGGATATCCGGCGCATCGGCTTATATCGTAACAAAGCTAAGCATATCCAAAGCCTATGCTCTATACTCATAGAACAGTATGGTGGCGAGGTGCCTGAGGCTCATGACTTGCTTGTAACGTTGCCCGGTGTAGGTCGTAAAACCGCAAACGTAGTAGTATCTAATGCTTTTGGAGTTCCTGCCATTGCAGTGGACACGCATGTGGAGAGGGTTGCTAAACGACTTGCATTAGCAGGCTGGAAAGATTCTGTGCTGGAAGTGGAAAAGAAGCTAATGAAGGCTGTGCCACGTGACGAATGGACGATTACTCATCACCGGCTTATCTTTTTCGGACGATATCACTGCAAGGCACAGAACCCAAAATGTCAAGTTTGCCCGCTCCTTGATGTATGTCGAGAGGGCAAAAAACGTATGAAAACAGCTGTTGTCAGGAAAGCTAAAGATCATACGTCAAAAAGTTAGAGTTGAAGAAGAGGATGGGATAGAGATGAAATGCATTTCTGTATACACAGATAATTTTGAAGTGTTCTCGGATATTTTTGATCGCGTAGTGGAAAGCCCACTCGAAGAGAACGAAGAGCAAGAAGTAGAAGGTATCACGATCAGTCATTCCGGTGACGTTCCTGAACACTATTTTGAGCGTATGTCAGTGAAACCTGAGGTTGTTGTAATGAGAGATAAATCTCGTGGTTTGACTATTCTACAGCACGGAAAAGTATTCGAAATTCTATTGCCTGTTTCGGAAACTGCATAAATTTAGAATTGATAAAAGGAGTCGGCCCTAGGGCTGGCTCCTTTTTTGCTTCTTACTTTTCTAGCGATAATAGCAGAAAGATGTTTAAATAACCTCATTTCGTAAGAGATGATAGGTTATTTTGTAAGTAGTGTGTATTTAATTTGTGTCAAACTGGTGATAAACTGTAATTATTATTTATAAAAAAGGTTCTGCGTGACATCACAGAAATTATACCTGTATAAACATTGCATAAGCATAATCGTCTTCGGCGTCCTTATAAGGACTGTAAGGCTTTAAGTGAGAAATATAAGGATAATGTATAAAGTGAAACTTTATTCAAAGCATGATTAGATGGTAACAGTGGAGGTGGAGAGTCAGTGAGAGCGGAACAGGTTAGAATCCAGAAAGAGACATCAAATGAAACAGCATCGCTGCTTTTCCAGTTGCGTGGATTAATGCACCGCTGGGGTGATGAGGGATCTGAACGTATATTTGAAGATTTACAACATAAAGAGGGTGGGAATGAACTTACCCTTGCTTTTTGCGGACATTTTTCGGCAGGGAAATCCAGTATGATTAATCTTCTTTGCGGCAGTTCAGTGCTGCCTTCTGGACCTGTGCCGACGAGTGCCAATATTGTCTCTATTCGCAGTGGAGTTCCACGAGTGCTTATTTATCCTAGAGTTGAAGGAAGTAAAAATGATCCTGCTCCTATAGAGACAACTCCAGAAAGATTACAGGAATACTGTCGAAATGGTGGTGAATATTCCGCGATTGAAGTATGGAATGAGATACCACTGCTAGGCAAGGATGGCGTTCTATTGGATACACCTGGGGTAGATTCGACGGATGATGGCCATCAGGCGGCGACCCGCTCCGCGCTGCATTTGGCGGATGTCGTATTTTACGTAATGGATTATAACCATGTTCAGTCAGAGAATAATTTGGCCTTTGCCAAAAATCTTAGTGACTGGGGTAAACCATTGTATCTGATTGTTAATCAGATCGACAAGCACAGGGAACAAGAAATTTCCATTGAGGAATATAAACGTCAACTTGAAAATGCTTTTGAACAATGGGGGATTCATTGTGCGGGAATTCTGTTTACCTCTCTCAAAAAGAAAGAGCATCCACTTAATCATTGGGATCATCTACTCAGCCTTATAACCGAACTGTTGGAACAAAAGGAGCAGCTACTTCAATATAGCCTGTCACGTTCCATCCATCATACAGCGGATTCCTCTCTAACTGCATTCCGTGAAGATCAGCAGGAGGAAAGAGCAGCTCTCCTTGTAGAACTAGAAGGTACGAATGCAGAGACAGTGACGAATGAACTGAAGTCACTCGAAGAAGAGAAGGAACGACTTGAGGCGTTGCCTCAGCATTCACGAGCGAGCTTGCGAACTGGCCTTGACACCTTACTTAAAAATGCAAATCTAATGCCTGCGGATGTAAGAGAGGCGTCGGGGAGCTATATGGAGAGTGCCAGCCCTACGTTTCGGTTAGGGTTGTTCTCTACGGCTGCACGGCGGGAGAAGGAACAAAGTAAACGACTGGCAGTCTGGCAAGGAATGTTGACCCGAGAGGTTTCCGCCCAGCTGGAATGGCATTTGATTCAGCTGGTACGGGATTGGGCGGAGAATCTCGGGCTGTGGGAGGAGGAGGCGGAGACGACTCTGAAGCAAGGCTTCCCGGCGGTGAGCCAGGAGTGGCTGGCGGCTGCTGTTAAGCCGGGAATGGGTTATAGCGGCGAGGCGCTGCTCAATTTCTGCCGCACACTTGCGGCTGATATTAAGAGCCAGTTCCGCCGTGCCGCGTTAGCGGTGAGCGATGAGCTACTGGCGAAGCTGCCATCGCTTATGGATGAGCGGCGCGCGGAACTCCAGCGCCGCGAACAGGCTCTTGCGCGGCAGGCGCGCGCCGTTGACGCGCTAGCCGCGCTGGACCGCGCGGCAGACGCCCGCGCGCACGAGCTCGCGGCGCTGCTGCCGCCGCGCCGGCCCCTCACCCCCGGCATCCTGCCGGAGGTGAGGGTAACCCCGCGTGCGGCCGCGCAGAGCGCCGCGCCGCAGGAGACCCAGCCGCTGCAAAGCACTGCGGCTGGAAGTGCCGCTGCCGCAAGCTGGGCGGCGGGTACGGCTTCGCCGGCGGGCGGACGCCGCCGGCTATCCGCAGCCGCTGACGCGCTCGCGGCTGCGGCAGAGCTGCTGCGCCGCGAGCCAGCGATGGCATCGGCGGCTCGGAGTCTGGCTGCACGGGCGGAGGATCTCGCCGGCGGCCGCTTTACCCTTGCGCTGTTCGGTGCGTTCAGCGCGGGTAAGTCCTCCTTCGCCAACGCTTTGCTCGGCGAAGAAGTGCTGCCCGTGTCTCCACATCCTGCCACGGCTGCGGTCAACCGCATATTGGCGCCGGAAGGAGACTTCCGCCATGCCAGCGCGGTTGTAACGATGAAGACCATGGCAGACTTCTGGGATGACATCTGCCATTCCTTCAGTGTGCTACAGCTTGGCGAACCACAGCAGAGCTCATGGACAACAGTTCTAGCAAGCTTGCCTGCAAGGGGAATTCATCCCTCTGCATTGCCGCATGCTGGATTTCTAAGGGCAGCAGCGGCTGGCTGGGCAGAAGCTGAGCCCTTGCTGGGAACGGTGCGAACCGTTGATCTAGAAGAATATCGAAGTCTTGTAGCGGAGGAGACCCGGGCCTGCTTTGTACAGGGGATTGATTTGTATTATGCCTGTCCATTGACCGAAAGCGGGATTGTACTCGTGGATACACCAGGAGCCGATTCATTGCATGCTCGTCATACCGGCGTAACCTTTAATTACATGAAAAATGCAGACGCGATATGTTTTGTGACCTATTACAACCACGCCTTTTCGAAAGCAGATCGAGGTCTGCTTGCACAGCTGGGCCGAATTAAAGATAGCTTTGCACTTGATAAAATGTTCTTTATTATCAATGCTTCCGATCTTGCTTCAGGAGAAGATGAATTGGAAGAGGTACGAGAACATGTCGCTCAAAATTTACGTGCAGGTGGCTTGCGTTCGCCGAGAATTTATGCGCTCTCTAGCTTGCTGGCTCTGGAAGGTAAAACTCAGCATAATTATGAACGCTATGAGGCTTCCCGTTTCCATCATTTTGAGCAAGCTTTATCCAGCTTTGCGGGAGATGAGCTGCCCCAGCTTTCACTTAACGCAGCTGCAGAGAGTATCGCATCTGTTCGCCGCAGGGCGGAAGAGTGGCAGAATCTCGCTTCCATGGCAGCAAACGAGCGTGAAGCCGGGTTAAAAGAAATGCAAGAACGACGTAAATTAGCCATGAAGAGGCTTTCCCTATTGGAGACCGAAGAACGTCCAAGCAGAGATCTTGTTCATGAAGGTGAGGAGCTGATCTATCATGTCTGTCAGCGGATCAGCTTCTCCTTCACCAGGAATTTCCAGGAATCCTTCCACCCCTCATTACTGCGTGAGGACGCAGGAAATTTAAAAGCGATCTTCGCTGCGTGTGGTGCAGAGCTGATGCGCACTACTCAGCGTGAATTGGAACAAGAGCTATGGGCGACAACGCTGCGACTTGAGAGTACCGGGCGCAGACTTGTTCATGAAGCGGCTGAAGCGGCTGCTACTGAGCTGAGCTTCTCTACTCAGGAGTTTCATCTGATGGAGAATGAGGAAGCGGCATGGCCTTCTCCTAGTGAACTGGAATGCCAGCTTCAGTCCGTAGAATGGTCAACCTTATGGGGACATTTCAAATCTCCTCGTTATTTTTTTGAAGGAGCTGGACGGGAACAAGTTAAAGGTGCAGCGGAGCCTCTCGTGAAAGAAGCTGTTAATGTTGCCGCGGCTGAGCAGAAGAAAAAATTGCTCGCACATTATGTCGAATGCATCGCCAGCGAATTAAAGACTGCTGCAGAACGACTGCAAGAAGGGCTAGCGGAGCAAGAGAAAGCAATGTTAGATCTCCTTAAAGGGGGTGAATCCGCAGATCATTGGGGCCAGTTAGGTCACCAATTATCTCTCTTGGAACAATCTTTCGTTGATAGATTAGACAAAAATCTTTGAAATTTGTAGGAAATTGTCGAAGAACACTTGCAATCTGGCGTATGATGGATGAAAATAAAGAAGCCTGAAAATATACAATGAAACTGTTTCGTTTTCAGAAATTTTTGGAAATGAGATAGTCAATTTGCCGAAAGAGGTTGAAATCGACAATGTGGGGAGCTCCTTTTTCAGCTCAAAGCCGCAAGCTGCTGCTGCTGGGCAGCGGGGAACTGGGTAAGGAAGTCATAATCGAAGCTCAACGTCTTGGCGTAGAGACCGTAGCTGTAGACCGTTATAGCGATGCACCAGCGATGGGTGTAGCTCATCGTTCACATGTTATTGATATGCTGGATGCAGAGGCGCTTAAAACGCTTATTCGCTCAGAAAAACCGGATGTTATTGTTCCGGAGATTGAAGCAATTGCCACTCATGCTCTTCAAGAGCTTGAAGAGGAAGGTTTCTTCGTTGTTCCGACCGCGCGAGCGGCCCGTCTGACCATGGACAGAGAAGGCATTCGCCGACTTGCTGCTGAAGAACTTGGATTGCCAACAGCGGATTATCGTTTTGCTGATAGTCTGGAAGAACTGCGTCAAGCCGTAGCAGAACTAGGCACTCCTTGTGTCATCAAGCCGATTATGAGTTCTTCTGGCAAAGGTCAGAGCGTTTGCAAAAGACCGGAGGATGCAGAAGAATGCTGGAACACTGCTTTGGATGGAGCGAGAGCCAAAGGGACTCGTGTTATCGTGGAGGCTTTCGTTACCTTTGAAAGTGAGATTACACTCTTGACGGTGCGTTCCGTGTCTGGCACGATATTTTGTCCACCTATTGGGCATATTCAGAAGGATGGCGATTATGTCGAATCTTGGCAGCCTCACTTTATGAAGCCGGAACTTCTGGATGAAGCTCAATCTATTGCCAAAGCAGTTACGGATCAGCTCGGAGGTTTCGGTATTTTTGGAGTGGAGCTTTTCTTGACAGATCGAGGTGTATTGTTTAGTGAAGTGTCACCTAGACCGCATGATACGGGAATGGTGACAATGGCGACGCAGGATTTATCTCAATTTGCAGTGCATGTCAGAGCTATTCTTGGTTTTCCAGTCCAGTCAGTACAATTACTGACACCAGGTGCCTCAGCTACGCTGAAGGCTGAAGGAGAAGGACGAGCTTTTGTTGTGACCGGAATCGGTGAAGCTTTGGAGCTACCAAGGACTCAGATTCGGGTATTTGGTAAACCAGAAGTCCGTCCAGGGCGACGGATGGCAGTAGCGTTAAGTGCGGCGGAAAATGTGGAAATCGCGCGGACGGTAGCCAAAGAGGCAGCGTCTAAGCTAAAAGTGGAGGTATATGAGGATGAACAGTAGTACCATGGCCCCTGTACTGGAAATTCGCAAATGCGGCTTGAATGATCTGGAGAGAGTTACAGCGCTTCTGCGGGAATTCGGCTATCCAACAACGCTTAGCGTGATGAAAGAGAGACTCGAAAGCATGGAGAATAACCATCTCCAATGCACGCTTGTTGCAGAACTAAACAATGAAGTTGTGGGAATGATCGGTCTTAGACAGGTAATCTCGTATTACAAACAGACAGATTGTATCACTGAGATTACTGCACTTATCGTATCAGAAGAACTCAGAGGAAACGGACTCGGTAAAAGACTTGTGGCCGCAGCAGAAGAATGGGCACGTGAGCAAGGTTGCTGTCAGCTCTTCTTGAGAAGTGGTAACCGCGTAGAGCGCGCACCGGCACATGCTTTTTATCGTCATCTAGGTTTCGAAAAGACAGCAGGCTATCGCTTTAACAAAGCGTTGCTATAATACTTATAGGTTCCGATCATCCCCATCCCAGCTACGGCGGGATGGTTTTTTTTTATGTAAATGTAAGGAGCAATCAAGAATAAAAGGATGAATAAGAGCCATACTTTTTTCTTCGGGATGTGAGCCGAGGACTCGTTAGAGTTTTTGTAGGATATTACTTTAAAGTAGATCGTTTTATGATATATTCGCTTCCGATAGTAAGTTTTATAGGGAAATTCTCCGTATAAATCTGTCTGATATAGGGGTCGGCGCATGAATAGAGGGAAAACCTCCCTATAAACACTAGCTAAAGGTTAGAAGTCCAATCTATCTAGAAAAGGGACGCACTGGAAGGGAAATTACTTTTTAATGAACCTGTGAGTAATACAACTGTCCTAACTCTTTGATCGAGTTCATGTCCCACCATATCACGCCTCTAATTCAGTACCTACCCCGGTTAATTCCATCCACTTTAATACCTCAATAGGCCACCTAACCTAGTTTCATATCCTTCCGACTCTATCTTTCATATCTCTCTTACTCCGAATTTCATATCCCTCTTACTCGCCCTTTGCAGTCACTAGATTAACTCTTTTAGTTTTTAGTAAATCGATTTAAATAACTAACCATAGATGGAATAGTTTGAATCATATAGAATGAATTTTACGACAGTTAAATAAATCTTTTCCAAAGAGGGATGAGAAATGTACAAGTTAATTCTTGCTGAAGATGAAGAAGATGTTAGAGAAGGGGTCATCGGGCAGATTGATTGGGAGCACTATGGTTTCGAAATTGTAGAACAGGCGGAGAATGGACGAGAGGCAGCGGATGCGATAGATCGTTTGCTCCCGGATGTAGTGGTGACTGATATTCAAATGCCTTTTATGAACGGGCTGCAGCTGGCGGAATGGATTCGCGATCGGCATCCTAATACCAAGATCATTATTCTGACGGGGTATGATGAATTTGAATATGCACAGAAGGCGATTAAACTACAAATTGATGAGTATATTTTGAAACCGTTTTCTTCTCAGGAATTGATTGATGTTCTTGTTAAGGTCAGAGCCACCATAGAGGCTGAAATCGCAGAGAAAGAAAATGTTTTTGTACTCAGCGAGCATTATCGAAAAAGTCTGCCTGTACTGCGTGAACAGTTCTTATCTTCACTAGTTTCACGCAAGCTACGAATGAATGAAATAGACGAGAAAAGCTCGGAATACGGAATAGATCTACATGGAAAATGGTTCCAAGCCTCGGTAATTAGTGTGGATTATATTCGTCCAGAGCGGGAAACGGTTGGACATATCTCAGGTAAGCAAATTTCTTTACGTGATACAGGAGAGAGGAATTTACAGCTATTCGCTGTGCTGAATATTGCAGAAGAACTATGTACTAAGCATAGTTTTGGCAGGGTGTTTATCCATCGTGATGAGGTAGTGCTCCTTTCCATTTGTGATGCAGGTGAAGAAGCTGAAATTACGGGGAAGACCTTTGAGATTCTAGAAGAAATCCGGCACAATGTGCAGCGCTTTCTAAAGCTAACGGTAACCGCTGGTTCTGGAACGGTGTGTCACTCGCCGGCTATGCTATTTAACTCCTTTGGAGATGCCATGCAAGCGTTAGATTATCGGCTCATTCTCGGCAATAACCGAGTCATTTGGATCGAGGATGTGGAGTCACGTTCGAATACATTCTTGACCTATGATGAACTGACCCAGCAGTCCTTAATCCGAACCATTAAGATGGGAACCGTACAGGAGCTTAAGGAAGTCGTTGAGGAGTTATTTGGCGGATTAGATGCTGAGCAGGTATCTACTCAGGATTATCAGATTTTTTTGCTGGAGATTATTACATCCATCCTGCGTGTAGCCAAAGAATCCGGTAGTGATGCTGCTAAATTCGTAGGATCTGGCATTTCCTCATTAACCGATATGAATAAATTCAATAGTATGAGTGAAGCCAAGCAGTGGATTATTACGATCTGCAGCCGACTAATGGACTCCATTGCTTTAGAACGCCAATCCAGCTATAAACTGCTTATTGATGAAGCTAAAGATTATATCCGTAGCCACTATGAGGAATCAGATATTTCTATCGGAAAGGTTTGCCAGCATTTACATATTAGTACGGGTTATTTTAGCAGTATTTTTAAGAAGGAAATGAAGATGACATTCGTTAGTTATCTCTTGCAAATCCGATTAGAGGCAGCAAAAGAGCTTTTACGGTCCACGGAACTGAAGGCTTTTGAAATCGCTGAGAAAATTGGCTTTGCTGATCCTAACTATTTCAGCTTTTGCTTCCGTAAAAAATATGGTCAGTCTCCCAAAGAGTATAAAAATAGCTCCAGAGGAGGGTAGTCATGCGGCAAGAAAAGTCCTATTCTTTTCGACTGCGGCCGCAGCATCCCAAAGGGGGGAAACGTCGATTGTCCTCCAAGCTGCGGAGCATTCAAGTGACAATTACGCTCACTTTTACATCCGTTGCCGTTCTAGTAGCCGTCGTTGTTAGTCTTATGCTGTATAACAAGTTTGCGAAGACAGCAGAAGAAAATGCCAATATGAATATGCAGCAGATTATTGAGCAAGTGAACTATAATTTGGAGCTTTATGTTAAAGGTATGCGAAATATTTTTGAAACCGCAGAAGATCAAATCACGAATAGTCCCTCCGTGGACTCCGCTTTACTGATGGAAAGAATGGCGATGTTAATGGGAAGTAGAGAGGATCTGGTTTCTGCAGCGGTTTTTACTCCTCAGGGGAAATACGTCGTGGGTACAGCAGGACAGAAGCTGCGCAGCAACACACAGTTAGAAACTCAGAGTTGGTTTACTACGGCCAAAAGAACATCGGAGATCTCCTATTCAGCGCCCCATATTCAGAACTTGTTTAAAGGTCAATACATTTGGGTCGTGTCGATCAGTAAACTCATTCAATATCAGGAAAATGGAGTACTAAAAACGGGTATCCTCCTGATGGATTTTAACTTTCGCACCATAGATGAGCTGAGCAAGCAGGTTAAGCTTGGTAAAAGAGGATACGCTTACATTCTCGATCAATTAGGCAACATCGTGTATCATCCGCAGCAGCAGCTTATTTATGCTGGTTTAAAGTATGAGAATGTGGAGCCGGTATTGGAATATGCTTATCGTAGCTATTTGGATGAGTCTACAGGTGAAAAACGATTTATTACAGTACGTACGCTAAAACAGACCGGGTGGAAAATAGTAGGTGTTGCTTATTATGATGAGATCGTGACTACCAAGCGTGATCTGAACACCTTTTTATCCTGGTTCTTAGCGGTAGTTATTTTATGTGTAATTATCGTATCTGTCTTCTTGTCTGCGCGAATTGCCCGTCCCATCCGTAAGCTGGAACGGACACTTCAGCAGGTAGGTGAAGGGGATCTTAATACTCGAATCGATGTGAGTGGCGCGTATGAAGTAGAGCAGTTGTCCAAACGGTTTAACCTCATGCTGCAGCGTATTCGTCAATTGATGGATCAAATTATTTATGAACAAGAGACGAAACGTAAGGGTGAGCTTGAAGTTCTGCAATCCCAGATCAATCCACACTTCTTGTACAATACCTTGAACTCTGTGATCCGGCTTGCTGAACGTGGTAAGACGGAGGAGGTCGTTACAATGATTCAGTCTTTATCTAAGTTTTTCCGGATTAGTCTAAGCAAAGGGAATAATATGATTACCGTGCAGGAAGAGCTAGATCATATTCGTCATTATCTCGTCATTCAGAGCTTTCGTTTCAAAAATAAATTCCGCTACGAGATCATTGCACAGGATGAAGTGCTGCAGTGTCAGACGATTAAGCTGATTTTGCAGCCAATTGTAGAGAATGCCTTGTATCACGGAATAGAAATGATGCCTGATGAAGGCTTTATCTCTATCCAAGCAGAACTGAAGGAGAACCTTGTCCTCATACGGATTAGTGATAATGGACTAGGAATGTCCAAGGAGACTATGAAGGTTATTTTGACAGGTGGCAGTAAGAGTATGAGTGGTTCAGGGGTAGGCGTAAGAAATGTGAACGAGCGTATTGAATTGTACTATGGGCGTGAATATGGTCTGTCTTTTGAAAGTGAAATTGAAGAAGGCACTACGGTTACCCTTATCTTCCCGGCACTTGCAAAAGGCGAAGGCAATGAAGGGCTTAAGGAGGATGAGACATCGTCATGAAAACCTTTCGTTTTTGGCTAACCTTGTTAATGTGTGCGGTGTTATGGACTACCGTTACCTCTTGTTTTAATTCAGCGCCCAATTACATCAATACAAATAAGACCCGTAATATTCACCTCATTGTGAAAATGAACAGGGGCGATTACTGGAATACGGTTAAATTGGGAGCAGAGGCTGCGGCACAGGAATTCAACGTCAAATTAACCTTCAAAGCTCCGGACTCCGAGAGTGACATCGCAGAACAGGTAAAAATGGTGCAGGACTCCATAAAAGAAAAAGCAGACGTGATTATTTTAGCTGCAAGTAGTTACATGGGGCTTGCGCAGGTTGTAGATCAGGCAGCTTATTCCAAAATCCCTGTGATATCCGTAGATGCGGAAGTAGGTTCAGCAAGAGTAAGGACATATATTGGCTCGAACGGCTATGAGGCGGGTCAAAAATCTGCAGAACGATTGATCAAGCTGTTAAAAGGATACGGCGAGGTGGGCATTATTAACTTCACCAATTCAACACAGAGCGAGAAGCTGGAGTCTTCTAACGGTATTGAATACGGTGCAAGAGACGCGGAGGAGCGGGAGAAGGGATTTTTAAATTACACTGCCCGTTATCCGAATATACAGGTGGTTGAGATTTCATACACGACTTCCAGTATTAAGGATGCAGAAGATCTTACGCAACTGATGCTGCTGAAGCATCCGAATCTTCGAGGAATCGCGAGCCTGAATGAGACTGCTTCACAGGGGGCGGCAATGGCTATCCAAAGTCGGGGGCTGCAAAATATAAAAATGGTAGCCTTTGATAGCTCCCCCTCCATGATGGAATTGCTGCAGGACGGTACTGTTCAAGCAACAGTGATCCAAAATCCTTTTAGCAACGGGTATTTGGCTGTAAAACATGCCGTTGAAGTGATTGAAGGTATCGATGTACCAGAACGCGTCGACACAGGAACAAAACTAATTGATTTGGACAATATGCTGTGGCCTGAGAATCAAAAGCTGTTATTTCCGTTTGTTAGATAGGAGCTATTTTGTGCGTTTATGTTTCGTGAAACGGATACCATCCTTGAATGGAGCGGTATTCGTTTTTTTAGAGTATAAGAAAGTATAAATTTTTAATGAAAATCATCCTTATATTTCTTTATGTGTTCATTAGAATTTTTATAGTAATGAGTAGGATTTTATATTCGCAAGCGTTTTCAGGTGAGGCATAATATGGATGTACCCGAGACGATCAGGGGCAAACAAAAAAAGAAGTATAAATAGGAGGTCAATGAATAATGAAAAAAATCACTTCCGTTCTATTAGCTAGTGCTTTGCTGGGTGCTGCTCTGACAGGCTGTGGTGGCAACAACAAAACTACAGATAATGCTGCAGACAAGGCAACTAACGCTCCAAAGACTGAGAACTCGGGCACTACAACAGAAACGCCTAAAGTTGGGGTCGCCATTTACAAATTTGACGATACCTTTATGACAGGTGTTCGTAACGCAATCGATAGTGCCGCTAAAGGCATCGCTACAGTAGATATCGTAGATAGCCAAAATTCACAACCAACACAAAATGACAAGGTTGACTTATTCATCACTAAAAAATATAACGGGATGCTGATTAACCCAGTTGACCGTACAGCTGCTGGCGTCATTATCGAAAAAGCAAAAACAGCAAACATTCCAGTGGTATTCCTTAACCGTGAACCGCTTCCTGAAGATATGAAGAAATGGGATAAAGTTTATTATGTAGGTGCGAAAGCAGAAGAGTCCGGTACAATGTCCGGTCAACTGATTGTTGACTACTGGAAAGCACATCCTGAAGCGGATAAGAACGGCGACGGGGTTCTCCAATATGTAATGCTGAAAGGTGAACCAGGACACCAAGATGCTGAGCTTCGTACTACTTACTCTATTCAAGCTATCGAAGATGCAGGAATCAAGGTAGAGAAGCTGGCTGAAGATACAGCAATGTGGGATCGCGTAAAAGGACAAGAAAAAATGGCTGCATTCCTTGGCTCCCACGGCGACAAAATTGAAGCGGTTCTTGCTAACAACGATGATATGGCCCTCGGTGCAATTGAAGCTCTGAAAGCTTCTGGCTACTTTACGGGTGACAAATTCATGCCGGTAGTAGGTGTGGATGCAACGGCTCCTGCGATTCAAGCGCTGGAAGATGGAACAATGCTCGGTACAGTGCTGAATGATGCGAATAACCAAGGTAAAGCGGCTATCACAGTTGCTGCTCTGCTTGCTAAAGGCGAAACGCCTTCGAAAGACAATGTAGGTTTTGATATTACTGACAACCAATACGTATGGATTTCCTACAAAAAGATTACGAAAGACAACATAGCTGACGCTAAGTAATTACTTCGGCTATAGAGTTATTCATGATCATTTGACACATCGGGGAGCGGATAACCGCTCCTCGGTATTTCTTTTAGGCAGGGAACAGGATGAAACCGCTGTGCCTCTCATAAAAAAGAAAAAAAGCGTAGGGGGCGTAACAACATGGAAAAAGCTGAGTTTTTGCTGGAAATGAACAACATTACAAAAGAATTTCCCGGCGTTAAAGCGCTGGACGATGTTAGTTTAAAAGTAAGACCGGGTTCGGTGCATGCACTTATGGGTGAGAATGGTGCCGGTAAGTCTACACTCATGAAATGTCTCTTTGGTATTTATTCACCGGACGCCGGTGAGATCTTTTTGGATGGCGAGAAGGCTTCTATCAGCAGTTCTAATGATGCGTTAAAAAGCGGTATCTCAATGATTCACCAGGAGCTGCATCCCGTGCCGTTCCGAAGTGTTATGGAGAATATCTGGCTAGGACGTTTTCCAACGAAGGGAATCGGACCGATTCAGTTTATTGACCATAAGAAAATGTTCACTGACACGGAAAATTTGTTCAAAGATCTGGATATCGATCTGAATCCTGAGACTTTAGTGGGTAAGCTTTCCGTATCCAAAATCCAATCCATTGAAATTGCGAAGGCTGTCTCTTTTCACTCCCGAGTTATTGTAATGGATGAACCCACTTCTTCTCTAACCAGTGTGGAGGTGGAACATTTATTCCGGATCATACGGGATCTTAGAAGTAGAGGCGTAGCTATTATCTATATATCTCACAAAATGGAAGAGATACTTGCAATCTCTGACGAAGTTACTATTATGCGTGACGGTAAAAAAATCGGAACCTGGCCAGCGGAGGAATTAACTACAGATATTATCATTTCCAAAATGGTGGGCCGCGATTTGACCAGCCGGTTCCCTGAACGCTTCAACGTACCTGGCGAAGTATACATGAAGGTGGAAGGGTTAACCTCGCCTGAGGAAAGATCTTTTAAAGATGTGTCTTTCGAATTAAGACGTGGAGAGGTCCTTGGTGTTGGGGGGCTGGTAGGTGCCCAGAGAACTGAAGTAATTGAGGCGTTGTTCGGTTTGCGAGCCTTGAAATCCGGAACGATCTCTATTAAAGGCAAAGTGGTTACTATCAATTCTCCGAAAGATGCTAAGAAACACGGAATGGCTTTGCTTACCGAAGAGCGTCGTGTAACCGGTATCTTCCCAGTTTTATCTGTCCATGAGAATGGTGCGATTGCTAATCTCCATCGTTACCAAAAACCGTACCTCCTGCTGAATAGCAAGAAGAAAAAAGTTGAAGTAGATAAAATGATTGAAAAATTACGAACTAAAACACCTACAACCAAAACGCTGATCATGAATCTTTCTGGTGGTAATCAGCAAAAGGTGCTACTCGCTAGATGGCTGCTTACTGAGCCCGAAATCCTGCTTCTGGACGAGCCGACCCGTGGTATCGACGTAGGGGCTAAATTCGAGATTTACTCCATAATTGCCGACTTGGCCCAGCAAGGGAAAAGTATCATTATGATCTCCTCTGAAATGCCGGAGCTGCTCGGAATGTCTGACCGTGTAATGGTCATGTCGGAAGGACGACTTACAGGAATATTAGAAGGCGAGCAAGCTACGGAAACCGAAGTTATGCGTCTCGCTGCACAGCATTAAGGAGTGCGGATAGGAGAATATGCTTGCGTAATTTTAAGGGGGATCACTACTAATGAACGTTAAAAAAGCTCAATCCTTTGTGACTCAAAACGCAATTTACATCGTGCTGGTACTGCTGATTATGGGAATCATCATATATGATCCAAACTTTATGTCCATCAACACCCTGCGTGACGTACTGATTCAGTCGTCTACACGCGTTATCATCGCGCTTGGGGTTGCCTTTATCCTTATTACGGCAGGTACTGACTTGTCCGCTGGACGAGTGGTTGGTTTTACGGCGGTTATCTCCGCTTCGATGCTGCAAATTCCAGACTATTCCCGTCGGTTTTTTCCGGATCTTCCACAAGTGGAAGTATGGCTTCCAATCCTTATTGCTATCGTTGCTGGTCTTCTCTGTGGACTTATAAATGGTATTGTCGTTTCCAAGCTTCACGTTCCGCCATTTATCGCTACCCTGGGTACAATGCTCATCGTGTACGGGCTGAACTCCCTGTACTTCGATATGGACCCGAACCAGTCCCAGCCAATCGGCGGTCTGCGTCCTGATTTCACCAAGATCGGCTCCGGATTTATCGGGAGCGGCCAATATTCAGTGCCATACATTGTTCTCATAGCCCTGGCGGTCGCCGCCATTGTGTGGGTGGTATTCAATAAAACCAAGCTGGGTAAGAACATGTATGCGATTGGCGGAAATATGCAGGCGGCTAAAGTATCCGGTATCGATGTTTCAAAGAACCTGATTTATATCTATGCTATTGCTGGTGCGCTTTATGGTCTGGCAGGCGTTCTGGAAGCTGCTAGAACAGGTGGAGCAACTAATAACTACGGTAATATGTATGAGCTTGATGCCATTGCAGCTTGTGTAGTTGGTGGCGTATCTACAACCGGGGGTATCGGTACTGTGCCGGGTGTTCTGGTGGGGGTTATTATCTTTACTCTCATTAACTACGGTCTGACCTTTATCGGCATTAGCCCGTACTATCAGTTGATTATCAAAGGTTTGATTATTATAGCCGCGGTTGCATTTGATATGCGGAAGTACTCTTCGAAGAAGTAGTAGCGTGGTCGCGTGGTGATTAAGGGCTAACTCCGGGGAATATTGGGCTTACGATCGCTGTTGTTCTCAGATTCCTTGATTGATACCGCGGTAGCGGTTGGAATCTGAGAACAAAGGCGACCACTTCGTTTCTACAGCTCCAAAATTTCCCTCCGTTATCCTTGTCACCTCGCTGGGGTAGGGCAGAAAAAGCGTTTGCTAGTTATCGCAAACGTTTTTTTTGGCATGTCTGTTTCGATTGCTTCGCTCCGAAAAAGTGACGGGTAAAAACTAACCACTAACACTGCTACAACAACTCTGCACAACTAACACCGTCACAACCAACACTGTTACAACAACATCGCCCCTACATTATCCCCTACTACCGCCGATAGTCCTACACCGACTTAGCCACGGCTAAGACCAACCTAAATTGAATGCAGACATTTGCACATGTCATGATTTGAAGTAGGTGGTAAATGAACGGTATAGATCCCGTAGAATCAGCTGAATTGAGCTATTTGAAGCGGAAGCATGAAGAAAGAAGGGCATAAATGCTCTAGAATTAACCGATAGGAGCAACGTGAAGGATTAAGAGGTATCACAGCCTTGAAATCGTGGTGAGTCTGAGTTGACGAAAAACGTTAATAGCAGCTGAGAGAACGGCATGATTGCGTGCAAGTGGTAGCGTTCGTTCTTCTCTTCATACTTTAACGCGTGTGTGGTACAAATCAATAAATTTGGAGACAACAGCGATAGGAGCAACGTTTCGTTCGCTGAGCCAACGCTCAGCACAAACCGCCATCCTCAATCACACTCCCTTATTAACTCAACGGCTCCTATGTTACTCCACACCCCGATCCAAGTACGCTTCGACAATAGCCCCCGCAAATCTCCCCGCCTCGCCTTGTCATAACCTCCGCACCCCACGAACCGAAATTTTCCCTTGTACCCCAAAACTTCCTCGCAGCCCTACCATACTCACACGCATCCCACAAATCCCAGGAGTCACACGAATCCCCGCAGCATCACATCCCCTTCACCTGCCATGCCACCAGTCTTTGCCCCCACCTAACCCCACCGTGCAACCAGTATCGACACACCTAACTCGCTTGATGCGTTTTCACCTTCCTCCCACATCTAAAAGATCAAAATCACATAAACCAACATTCTCCCATATTCTATAGGCAAATGCCTTTGTTAAAGGGGAGCGACTGGATGTTAAGGATTAGGTTGAATGAGCTGGGGAAAGGGAATGACAACGGGCCGCTACAAGCGGATGTATGGAGATGGGACGGGATTGGCTGGAACGAATATATTACGCAGCAAGAAGAAGATTTCATACGCACAGAAGAGGAGCTATTCGTTACGATTCCAGCAGAGGCGGGATTATATCGTGTAGATTACTCCAATAAGCCTTATGAGACGCCGTATCTATTACCGGAGTGGGTTGACGACGAATTAAGGAATACTGGGCTTCATCCGGCACCTTTTAATCTCAAAGAGGGTACGCTCTGGGGATATATTAACGACGAAGGTCGTGCTCAGATTGAACCTAGATACGAATATGCTGAGGATTTTCAGAAGAATGGGCTAGCAGTTGTACAGCGAAAAAACATTAGCGGACTGATCGACAGCTCTGGACGGGAGCGCGTGAAGCCCATTTACTCGTTCATTGGCCCTTTTTCGGAAGGACGCGCAGTAGTATCTGATGCGAAGGGGTACACATTTATCGATGAAAAAGGTAAAGAGGTGACTCCAGCCCGTTATGATTATCTGAACTCCTTGCATGAGGGACTTGCATTATTTTCAAAACAAAATACAACGGGTGGTCAATCGCTATATGGGTATGTAGATGCGCAAGGCAAAGAGGTTTTGCCTGCAATTTATGTAGATGCCAATGATTTTATGAATGGTATGGCTTTGGTCAAGATAAAGGAGGGGGAGTATGCGCTCATTGACCCTGAGGGGAATATCCTGCATACGTACAATCATCCTTTCGTAGGGAGTCCGGGTGATGGGCTGCTCTCTTATCAAGCGACTGAGAACGGTAAGTACGGCTATTTAAATACGGATGGGACGGTAGCTATTCAGCCACAATTCACTTCTGCTTTACCTTTTTCGGAAGGTCGTGCGGTGGTGAATACCGCTGAGAATTATGGTAACGCCTACGGGCTGATTGATAAACAAGGAAAAATGATTATCCCTGCAAAATATTATGAAGTGCTCCAACTTGGTGAAGGTAGAGTGGCCATAGGAACGCCAGTGTTCCCTAATCAGCCTTATCGCGGCTCACGCTACATTATCGCTGATGCAGAGACAGGAGCGATTTTGAGCAATCATACCCTGCTTGGTGTGAATAATTATCAGGACGGACTGGCGTCTGTGTATGATGCTAAGGAGACCTATTTTATAGATCGAACTGGAAAAAGAGCAGCACAGCCTCCAGTTATTCAAGGGACCGGCACACTTACTCTCAGCGGGCGTTTAATTAGAGCAGATATAGATCAACGTACAGCTTATTATGACCGTCAAGGAAAGCAAATTTGGAGGCAAAATGGAGTCATTCCACTGAGACCTCCGTATTCCGTAGTGGAGAAGAAGTACAAACCGAACCGAGATTACCTAGTTTATTATCCGGTTGTTGAGGGAATTGCCAGTGCGGAAGTTTCGAGAGAGGTAAATGATAAACTGCGCAAGCTGTCACTCGCTGAAGATGCTGGTAGTGGCGGAGCAACACAGGATTTCAGTTATAATGGTGATTTTTCAGTGTCCTTCTTCCGTAAAAACCTGCTTGTGCTGGAGTTAACAGGTTACCGTTATCCTTTTGGAGCAGCCCACGGCATGCCTACCAAAATCTATACACATACTAATCTACGTAACGGAAGGTTCTATAAGCTAGGTGATCTGTTTAAGCCAGGAAGTAGATACGTGGAGAAGCTAAGTAAAATCGTAGGCAAGCAGATCGAGAATGACCCCCAATACTCCTATGTTTTTCCGGACACGTATAAAGGAATTACATCGGATCAGCCTTTCTTTGTAGATAATGAAGCGTTGTATCTTTATTTTGCACCTTATGAGATTGCTCCTTATGTTGCGGGTTTTCCTACTTTCCGTATTCCTTATGCAGAAATTATGGGACTTATCTCTACTGAGGGAGAATTTTGGCAGTCATTTCACTAATCGTCCGATATCCATAAGCATACAGAAGTTGCTGTTCTCCCGGGAATGGCGACTTTTTTGTGCTTTTTACCGCGAAAAGCGAAGGCATTCAGATTCAGAAAACTTACAATCAAGACTATTAAATGTTAAAAATTAGAAGAGCACAGCTGATAGATTTATGCTACAATGACTGAGGAACAAATTACAACTTTGTAACATTTGTAGCTGGTCACTCTATGCAGAAACGTATATTACACACAAGAAAGAGGAGATGGCAGAATGAAGAACAAGAGATTAAGAGCAATTATTGGTGGTAGTGTAGCAGCTGTTATGGCACTTAGTATTTCTCTTCCACTCGAAGCGAATGCAGCCTCCACTCAAGTAACAGTAATTAAATCAGGTACAAGCTATGAGCAAGTTTTACAATATTTAAAACAAGCTAACCTACAGGGGTTCCCTATTTTTAATAGCACAATCGTGGTGTCCAAGCCTCAAACAGGAACGGTTCCAAATAAAGATACATCCACCGGAGCTCCTGTTACAAAGCCTTCGGACACGACTACTGTAACGAAGCCAGTAACTAAGCCTTCGGATACGACTACTGTAACGAAGCCTTCGGATACGACTATTGTAACGAAGCCAGTAACTAAACCTACAGAGACTACACCTAATACAGGTGCTGTGAGTAACAAAGGAACTTATGTTCAACAAATCGTAACGCTGGTAAATAAAGAACGTGCAGCAGCTGGTCTGAAGCCCGTTTCTGGTTTGGACAGCCTTCACAAAGTAGCTGCTACAAAAGCTACGGATATGCGCACTAATAACTATTTCTCACATACTTCACCTACGTATGGTTCACCATTTGACATGATGAAATCCTTTGGAATCACTTATAACGCTGCAGGCGAGAACATCGCTATGGGTCAAAAAACACCAGAAGAAGTAATGAAAGCCTGGATGAATAGTCCTGGTCACAAAGCTAATATTTTGAATGCTAACTTCAATTATATCGGTGTAGGGTATGACAATAACTATTGGGTTCAAGAATTTATTGGTAAATAAGTGGAATAACTATTACTGCAATCAAGCGTTCTTCGATGAAAATCGGGGAACGTTTTTTTGTACTGGAACTTTAATAGCTAAATTTTTTTGAGAATTTTCGTATCCATTTTTGGCTTAAATAAGCGGAGTAGCAGGATTTATTTCTATTTTAGACATTTGCAAAACCGGTATGGAAGATTTATGTTTATGTACATAGTTAAGATCTTTGTAAAATGTGGAACAATACATAATAGAACGGCACACGGAGGGATGGCTTTGAATGATTCAAAGTGGACATGGCGCACGGTCAGCCTGATTTCCATAGTAACAACAATAATTCTAATTGTAGGTTTAGTTTATGCGGTCAGAGACATTATCTATCCGGTTGGAGAAGCGTCAGGGACCAACTTACCGCAGCAAACAGCCGCTCCAGCGACGGAGACGGTTAAGAAGCTCAAAGTTGTTGCTCTTGGAGATTCGCTAGCCAAGGGAACTGGTGATAACAGCGGAGATGGATTTGTTAAGCGTATGGTTAGTGGTTTATCCGCTAAAGGTATCGAAGTTGAGTTATTAGGAAATATGGGGATCAATGGTTTAACCACTACAGGACTGCAAAGCAAGCTGGATGAAGATGGTGTGGATTACGCGCTGCACTTGGCGAATGTCATTCTGCTCTCGATCGGAGGGAATGATTTATTCAAGGACTCGAATATTTTGCAGAATAGTGGAGCACTTCAGAGTGAATCCACGACCGATCAAGAGCTGACTCCAGAGTCGTTGTTAGCAGCCCTTCCAGAAGCAGCAGGCAGATTAGGTAAGATTCTGGAGAAGATCAATGAGATCAATCCGAATGCTCAAATTTATTATATGGGGCTATATAACCCCTTTGGAGATATACCAGATCTACTTCTACCAGGTAATCAGGCGGTAGCGAAGTGGAATAATGCGGCAATGGATATTATTAATAAACACAGCAACATGACCCTGGTTCCTACCTTCGACTTGTTTAACAAGCATTTGGACAAATACTTATCAACCGATCATTTTCATCCGAATGGGGATGGATATCAGCGAATCGGAGAGCGATTCATTCAGGCTATACATTAGAAGACAGGTGAGAGCCAGTTTTCTAAGGAAGATGATGTGTGTTAGATAGAATATCCTTTGAGCAAGTACTAGCCGAGGAAATGACAGTAACAAGGAGCTAAGCAGAATATGACAAAAGCGAACAGTGGAGAATCGAGCCCGGTCGTCTTGTCTGTTGACGGGGTTCGGAAAAAAATAGGGCGAAAGTGGATTATAGATGATGTAACGTTTGATGTGAGAGAAGGAGAGATTTTTGGCTTCCTCGGGCCCAATGGAGCTGGGAAAACAACTACGATTCGAATGCTTGTCGATTTGATTCGTCCCAGCGAGGGCAAGATTACGGTATGTGGTTACAATGTGAACCGAAATCCGGAAAAGGCATTGCAATTTGTTGGCTCTATCGTTGAGAACCCTGAGGTATATACTTATTTGACGGGATGGGAGAATTTACAGCATTTTGCCCGCATGCAGCCTGGTATAGATAATGCACGTATTAGCGAAGTTGTAGATATCGTTCGTTTAGATCAACGAATCCATGATAAGGTAAGTACATATTCACTTGGGATGAGACAACGTCTTGGTATAGCGCAAGCGCTTCTCGGACGTCCGCGTCTGCTTATTTTGGACGAGCCTACAAATGGCCTTGATCCTAAAGGCATTAAGGAGTTAAGAGAGTTTATACGTAAGCTGGCTGATGAGGGTTTGGCGGTATTTGTATCGAGCCATTTACTTAGCGAAATTCAGCTTCTCTGTGACCGTGTAGCGATTATTAGTAAAGGGCGTGTATTGGCGGTAGGTGCGGTAGATGAGCTGATCGCTCGAAATTCGCCGTATGTTCTTTGGGAGCTGGAGCCTTTTGCTGAAGCTCGGGGAATACTGGCTGAGCGCACAGATATTCAGATTCAGAATCTGGAAGACGTTACCTTGGATGATTCTATTATTGCTGGTATGGGACCGAGTTCTTTAATCACGATTATGGATCAGGATTTGATCCCCGAGATTGTGGCAGTCATGGTGACTGCTGAAATCGAAGTTAGGGCTGTGCATAAAATCAATCCGACACTGGAACAGCTATTCTTGAAACTAACGGAGGGTGAGAACGTTGAATAATATGCTTCCGCTAATCCGTAATGAATGTTTAAAAATCATTAAAAAGAAACGGTTTTATGTTATACTGCTGATTCTGATTGTTCTGGTGCCTATGTTCACCTACGCTCAAATGCGCTCAGCTGAGCGTAGCCGAGATAAATTCAACTCCGATTGGCGCTTGGAGATCCAGCAGCAGATCATTGATAATCAAAATTCATTAGGCAGTGACCGAATTCCAGAGGAATGGAAGACTTATCGGCGAATATTTGTACAGCAGCTTCAATATTACCTTCACCATGATGTGAATCCGAATGAGCCGAGCGGCGTTACCTTTACCCGTGAGTTTATGGATAATTCGGTTACTTTATTTATTCCGCTGCTTATAATGGCGGTAGCCTCGGACTTAGTCTCTGCAGAGCGAACTACAGGGACAATCAAAATGCTGCTGACAAGGCCGGTTAAGCGCTGGAAAATCTTGTTTAGCAAATTGGCGGCATTGCTTATGTTTGTCTCACTCATCGTACTCTCCACATTTGTGATCAGCTACCTGATCTCTGGTCTGGCTTTTGGATATAAGGGCTTTAATATCCCTGTCTTTACAGGCTTTAAGATCAGTGGAGACTCGGTGGATATGTCTACTGTACATGCAGTACCACAGTGGAAATACATGCTTATGCAAGGTGGATTGGTCTGGTTCGTAAGCGTCGTAGTTGCCCTGCTTGCTTTTATGATCTCTGTACTTGTAAGGAGCACTGCTGCTAGTATAGTGGTCATGATGGCAGCGCTGATAGCTGGGAATATTTTGACCAATATGGCTTCAGCCTGGACAACAGCGAAATATTTATTTATGGTAAATCTTGGACTGACCGGCTATTTGTCAGGAACTCCCGCACCCATAGAGGGGATGTCCTTGTCATTTTCTATGGCTGTGCTGGCAGTATGGGGGGCTGTTTCGGTGATCATTTCATTCGCCGTCTTTACGAAAAGGGATATTTTGAATTAGAATGTACAAAGTGACGAAAACGTTTGTTTGCATTTTTAGAAATATAAGAACGTATAAGTTTTGCACCTATACTTTATATCTTATGTTTCTCGCTAAAAGGCTTACCGTCCTTATGAGGACGCCGAAGGCGCTAATGCTTTAGTATAGAGAAAAGAAGGAGGAGCATGAATGCTCGAACAGATCGATATGTTTGCTGAAGTTTCTAATAACGGCGAGAATGGCCGTACTGGATACGATGCTGACGACATTCAAGTGCTCGAAGGTCTGGTTGCAGTACGCAAACGACCTGGCATGTATATCGGCAGTACAAGTTCTTCGGGACTACATCATCTAGTATGGGAAATTGTAGATAATGCTGTGGATGAGCATCTAGCCAAGTATTGTACGAAGATTGACTTACTACTTCGCAAAGATGGCTCAGTAACAGTGACTGACAACGGCCGTGGAATTCCAACTGGAATGCATAAGACAGGAGTGCCAACGCCGCAAGTTGTATTTACAATTTTACATGCAGGCGGTAAATTCGGTGGATCTGGTTACAAGAAATCAGGCGGTTTGCATGGCGTAGGGGCTTCAGTAACGAACGCTTTGTCTGAATGGCTCGAAGTAGAGATTTATCGTGAGGGCAAAATCCATCGTCAACGTTTTGAATATTGGGTGGACAAGAAGGGGAAAGAGCATGTTGGCGAACCAGTAACGGGCCTTGAAATTCTAGGCAACACCAACAAAACCGGTTCGAAAATTACTTTTAAACCGGATATTCGCGTCTTTCCAAATGGAATTGCCCTGAATTATGACACGCTGGCAGAGCGGGTACAGGAGATTGCCTTTCTGAATTCCGGTCTGCGTATTACGCTGCATGATGAGCGGAGCAATCGTCAGGACGAGTTCTTTTACGAGGGTGGAGCAAGCCAATTTGTACAATTCCTGAATGAGGGCAAGGATGTTCTGCATGATGTTATTCACTTCAGCGCAGAAAAGGACGATATCGAAGTGGAAGTGGCTCTTCAGTACAATGGAGGCTATACGGAAACCTTGGCTTCTTTCGTTAACTCCATTCCTACTCGTAGCGGGGGTACTCATGAGACGGGCTTTAAGACTGCGTATACTCGTGTGTTAAATGACTATGCCCGCCGTACACAGTTGCTTAAAGAAAAGGATAAGAATTTAGAAGGAAATGATTTGCGCGAAGGTATGATGGCTGTTATTAGTGTCAAGATGTCCGAGGTTGAATTTGTTGGACAGACGAAGGATCAGCTCGGTAGTGCTTCTGCTCGTAGTGCAGTAGACTACATCGTATCTGAGAATATGGCTCGTTTCCTGGAAGAAAACCCACAGGTTGCACAGAGTCTTTTGAAAAAATCGATTCAGGCTTCGAAGGCTCGGGAAGCGGCTCGCAAAGCCCGCGATGAGATCCGTACAGGTAAGAAACGTAGCGAGAGCTCGAATCTTGGTGGGAAATTGTCACCTGCGCAGTCCAAGGACGTTACACGTACTGAGCTGTTCATCGTAGAAGGAGATTCGGCCGGTGGATCAGCGAAGCAAGGTCGTGATTCAAAGATCCAGGCTATCTTGCCGCTAAAAGGAAAACCGATGAATCCGGAAAAAGCCAAGCTGCTGGATATCCTGAAGAACGATGAATATAAAGCGATCATTTCCACGATTGGTGCAGGAATTGGTCCAGACTTTACTGTCGAAGACAGCAATTATTCCAAAATTATCATTATGACCGATGCGGATACAGATGGGGCGCATATTCAGGTGCTGCTGCTGACATTTTTCTATCGTTATATGAAGCCGTTAATAGATGCTGGAAAGGTCTTTATCGCCCAGCCACCGCTTTATAAGCTGACCCGCAAGACGGGCAAGCTCGAAACTGTAAGGTATGCATGGAGTGATGAAGAACTGCAAAATTATTTAAAGGAATTCGGCAAAAACTTCGAGCTTCAGCGTTATAAAGGATTGGGCGAAATGAACCCCGATCAGCTATGGGAAACGACGATGAATCCAGAGTCGCGTACGCTGCTTCAGGTGCAGATTGAGGATGCTGCTAAGGCCGAGCGTCGTGTTTCTACACTGATGGGTGATAAAGTCGATCCTCGTAAACGTTGGATTGTTGAAAATGTCGATTTCACTGAAATTGTAGAGTAGTTGCAGTGTGTAGTGCTGCAAGTGACGATAATCCCGATTTTCAAAAAGCTTGGTGATTCTTGGAACGTAGGGGAATTTTGGAACTGTAGGAGCGATAGCGTTCGCCTTTGTTTCCGGATTTTATCCGCAATTAGCGGTTATAATCAAAAAATCTGGAAACAACAGTGACCGGAAGTCCAAAAATCCCTGGAGTGTTCATGAGAATCATCACACTATTTTAAAACGGGCAGTTTGAGGAACAGAAGGTGAGCAAAGTGAGTAGTTTATCAGAACAATTTTTGCCGGCTTTTCTGGAAGAGGTCGTCGGTGACCGCTTTGGTCGGTATTCCAAATATATTATTCAGGACCGGGCGATTCCCGATGTACGCGATGGACTTAAGCCTGTACAGCGCCGGATTCTTTATGCGATGTACGATTCTGGCAATACGCCTGACAAGCCATACCGCAAGTCAGCCAAAACCGTCGGGGATGTAATGGGTAATTACCATCCACATGGTGACTCCTCGATTTACGATGGTATGGTTCGTATGGCACAGCCATGGAAGATGGGGCATGTACTTGTTGACGGTCACGGCAACTGGGGCTCGATGGACGATGACCCAGCTGCGGCAATGCGTTATACAGAAGCGCGGCTATCTCCGATTGCAATGGAGATGATGCGAGATATCGAGAAGCGGACGGTACTGTTTAAGGACAACTTTGACAATACAGCCAAAGAGCCTGTTGTTGTACCTTCTCGTTATCCGAATCTACTTGTAAATGGCACGAGTGGGATTTCCGCAGGTTTTGCCACTGAGATTCCGCCACATAACCTACGTGAGGTTATTGATGCTTGTATCGCAGTGATGCAGAAACCGGATATTGAGCTTGAAGATATCATGACCTTTATGAAAGGTCCGGATTTCCCTACAGGCGGCACTATTATGGGCGGAGACGGCATTATGGATGCTTACCGCACAGGAAAAGGCCGTATTTATTTACGCTCCAAGACTGAGATCGAGAATATGCGTGGCGGCAAGCAACAAATCGTGATTACAGAAGTTCCATTCCAGATTGTAAAATCACGACTGGTTACCTCCATGGAGAATATTCGGTTAGAGAAGAAGATCGATGGCATTGCTGAAGTGCGTGATGAGAGTGGACGAGAAGGACTTCGGATTGTAGTTGAACTTAAGAAAGAAGCGGATGCCCAAGGCGTTTTGGCATATCTGCTCAAAAAAACCGATCTTCAAATCACCTATAACTTCAATATGGTGGCGATCGTCAACAAAGCTCCGCAACAGCTTGGTCTTAAAGCCATCCTGGAGGCCTATATCGCGCATCAGCGTGAAGTAGTGACTCATCGCACCCAATTTGATCTGGAGCGCGCAGAAGACCGTGCTCATGTCTTAGAAGGCTTGGTTAAAGCGCTGAATATTCTAGATGAGATCATCGCTGCCATCAAAGCATCGAAGAACCGGCAGGATGCTCAGAACAATCTCGTGTGGATGTTCGGCTTCAGTGAACGTCAAGCGGATTCCATCCTTACCTTGCAGTTGTATCGTCTGACCAATTTGGAGATTACCTCTCTCCAAAAAGAATTGGATGAAATGATGGCAAAGATTACACATCTGCGTGGCATATTGGAAAGTGACAAGAAGCTCGTAGCTGTTATCCGCAAGGAATTACTGGAGATCCGCGACAAATACGGGATCGATCGCCGTTCGCTGATCCAAGGCGAAGTAGAGGAGCTTAAGGTTAGCCTTGAAACGCTGGTGAACGCGGAGGAAGTGTTAGTTGCACTTTCAGCTGATGGTTATATTAAGCGAACTAGTATGCTTTCCTTTACCCGTTCTGGTGGTGAACGTCAAACTTCAGGGGTTAAAGAGGGCGATCATATCGTCAAGCTGCTTGATGTAAATACCCGTGATAGTTTATTGGTATTTACGCGCAAGGGACAGTACTTCTTGCTTCCTGTTCATCAGATTCCAGAGTTTAAATGGAAAGAACCTGGTACAGCGATTGTTAACGTTATCGGATTGTCTAAAGGGGATGGCATCATTAGCGTGATTCCGGTCAATAATCTTGATGATCCGCAGCAAAGTCTAGTGTTTATCACCCGCAGAGGTCAGGTTAAGCGTACAGAGCTCAAGGAATACTCTACAAGCCGTTCTGGAGCCGTAGCAGCCTGTAAGGTAGCTGATGGGGATGAGATCATTACAGTGGCTACTAGTACGAATGACAAGGACATTGTACTCGTGACTCGTGAGGGAATGAGTATTAGGTTCCATGAGAATGAAGTTAATCCTATGGGGCGTGTTGCATCCGGTGTAAGAGGCATTCAGCTTCGTGAGGGCGATGAGGTGATTTCTTCCTTCTGGGTTAGTGAAGATGAAGGTGAGATCCTTTCCATCTCCGATATCGGATATGCGAAGCGTTCACTGCTAGTGGATTATCCATCTCAAAGTCGTGGTGGCAAAGGGATGCCAACCTTTGAATTTAAGGAAGGCAAGCGAGTACGACCAAATGGCAGCAGATTGGCGGGGGCCTACTATTGCAGAGAGCCGCTGGAACTGAATGCAATTACACGGGAGAATGCACATCATACGTTCTCTTCTGAATCTGCACCACTTGGAGAACGTCGTTCTACAGGCAAACAGATTGTTCCCGTGGAGAAAAAGGATGAGATTGTTAATCTTTTCCCAGCAGTTAAGTAAAACAAAAACTAGTAATAAACAGATTTGTTAAAATATCTTATCAAGGTGCTTAGTCAATTCTTCTTGAGAAATGACTAGGCACCTTTTTTAATTTTCTCGCTGATCAGTTTAGAAGATTTATTTTTCTTCTTTTGCAGGAAATGGAATTTGTTTCGCGAAAATGTAGTTATACCGGATAGAACCGCAAGGAAAGGAAGGAATCAGTGTGCACGCTTCTGAATTCAGTAAAATTTGGCATAAAATTTTAAAAGATTACAAACTACATATGGATAGTAATCTTGCCCCATCGCTAACGGATGCCCAACTCACAGTACTTGAACTGCTTCAGGAACGTGATGCCATGAAGCCTTCTGATCTGGCTCCACATCTGGCGACCAGTCCTGCAGCGGTTACTATGTTACTTGATCGGATGGAGAAAAATGGGCTTATCATTCGGGAGAGAGATGCTGCGGATCGCCGTATTGTATGGGTGAGTATAACGGAAATTGGAACGCAGGAGACTGCACGTGGTTTGAAGATCCGAAGTGATTTTTTTGCAGAAGCGCTTGATCCGATTTCCTCTCATAACCAACAGCTACTACTCTATTTAATGGGCAAAATGGTTGTTACAACTACACCGGAGGGTTCTACACCATGAATAATCAGGGTGACAAGGGCCGGAGAGATAGATTGAGGTACAAGCTTGCGATGACAAGCCATTAATAAAGTACAACAACGCTTAATTTCAAAAAAAGAAGGCCATCCATTAATGGATAGCCTTCTTTTGTAATTCCTTGGACCATAAATCCCAAGGATGGGTTTGCGGGGGCAGGGAAATAAGTTCTACTTCTTCTTTAGTTACAGGGTGGGGAAAGCCTACAAGTGCAGACCACAGTGCAATTTGCTGTCCAGGTCTGTTCACTGAAGCCCCATACTTCTGATCACCGTATAACGGGCAGCCAATGGAGCTAAGCTGCACTCGAATTTGGTGTGAACGACCGGTAAGCAAATCGATCTTGAGCAGGCTATAGCCCTCTGCACTGCCAAGCACCGTGTAATCCAGAATAGCCTCCTTACCGCCGGGTGTTCCTTTCCGGACTACAGTGACGGTATTGCTCTTGGCGTCTTTAAGCAGTGTATCGGTAAGACGGCCATGAGATGCTGGTGGTTTTCCGTGCACGACCGTTAAGTACACCTTATGAAAGCTGTGAGTTCTGACACACTCGGATAGTCTTGAGGCTGCTTTAGAAGTCTTGGCGAAGATCATTGCACCCCCAACCGGTCGATCCAAACGGTGGACCAGACCCATATAGACGTTGCCGGGCTTATTGAAACGTTCCTTCACATCTTCTTTGAGCAGGTTCAGCAGATCAGGATCCCCAGTAGCATCCTCCTGAACAGGAATATTCACAGGCTTCACAATACCGAGAAGATGGTTATCTTCGTACAATATTTCAAATCGCTGTGATCCTCCGTCCAGCGGCTCATTGCTGCCAGATAAATGCTGTGTCATGGCTTACGCCTCCCAGCGTCCCAGAATACCGCATGGCAGATTCATACCGGAGGAAGTAATCGGAAGACCGATTTCACCAGAGGTGAGCTTTCCACCATAACGTTTGCCCATAGTCATAGACAACATATTACGTAGTACGGTTGGAGAGATTCCGGTAGTGTAAGAATTGATTAGCATAAACAAAGGCTTATCGCTCATAATTTGCATACAGCTCTCAAGGAATGGATATAAGCTGGATTCCAGCTTCCACATTTCTCCGCCAGGTCCTCTTCCATAGGAAGGCGGGTCCATAATAATCGCATCATACTTACTACCACGACGTTGTTCACGTTGTACGAATTTGAATACGTCATCCGTGATGTAGCGAACTGGACGCTCGCCCAGGCCGGACAGCTGTACATTTTCCTTCGCCCATTGCACCATACCTTTAGCTGCATCCACGTGAACTACAGAAGCGCCAGCACTTGCTGCGGCTACAGTAGCTCCACCAGTGTAAGCAAATAGATTTAGCACTGAGATTGGCCGGTTAGCAGCTGCAATCTTGTCCATCATCCAGCTCCAGTTAGCCGCTTGTTCAGGAAATAACCCTGTATGCTTAAAATTCGTAGGACGCAGGTGGAATTTTAATTTACCGTAACTAATCTTCCAGTCATCCGGAATCGTTTTTTTCATTTCCCATTGTCCACCACCAGCTGAGGAACGATGATAATGACCGTGTACATCACGCCATTTCGCTGTCTCATTGGAGAGCGGCCAAATAATTTGTGGATCAGGACGGCGCAGGATAATGTCACCCCAACGTTCAAGCTTCTCTCCACCGCCAGTGTCAATTACTTCATAGTCTTTCCAGTCGCTAGCTATATACATTTTTTAATCCATCCTTCAAAAATTCATTTAGCCTTTATTGTACATCATTTCACCATATAGCTACAAACAAAATACGCACAAGCCCAACACTCTACTTATTTTATCCAATGAAGATTATGTGTATAATATTTCCATACTCACAGCTATTATTCTGGCATAACAAGCAACTATTGTGTATGATCAAATGTCATAGTCCTTACAATATTTACGATCGGAGAACAGCAGCTTATGTTCAATCTCGCACCTCTATATTTCCCGATAACTGCAAATCCAGCACAAACTAGTGAATTTCTACCCAGTCAAGCTTTGCGGCCATATATTCGCTGTTTCTGGGGCTCTGTTACACCTCCTATTCGCACAGAGGCATCCGTTCACGTAGTGGACAAGACATCTGGTTACGAACCTCGAATGGAAACAATTATTCCAGATACATGCATGGACATTATTTGGGATTTAGATAAATCAACCGGGATAGCAACATCTGTTTTTTCTGGCATCAATGATGCTCCATTTGAAGTGCCTTCAGACAGAGGGGAAGGTATGATTTCGCGATTCGGTATCCGATTTCATTTCTGGGCCGTTCATTTTTTTACGGATGACCATCTCCGGGATGTCTTGAATGCATTTGTGGATGTGGACCAATACTTTGGTACTTTTAAGAGAGAGTTAGGATTACTGCTGGAACAAGAAAATTCTATGATGGAAAGGATAGCGGCGGCTGAGGCTTATCTAATTCAGCGTCTTGAGCGTGGTGGACGTTCTAATGATCGGATGATGAATGCAGTTTATACCCTAATTAAGCAAAAGGGTGTAGTAACAGCTGAGGATTTGGAAGCCAGCTCTAATCTAAGTAGACGTCAACTAGAAAGACTGTTTCAAGAATACATAGGTGTATCACCTAAAAAAACAGCTGACCTTGTGCGATTTCAGAATGTATGGCGAGAAATGTATCAACTGCCTGCGCAGACGAAGAATATGCAGGATCTTATTTTTGCGTATGGATTCAGTCACCAGCCTCATTTTATTAATAGTTTCAAGAAATATGCAGGAAGAACACCCCTTGACGCTTTGGTCTATGCTGGCAGATAAATGTCGCAATTTTGCAATACAAAGGGTGCTACCCTTGTTAAACTAGACCTAAGTAAGAAATTGACACTATGATGATGAGAATGAAAGGGGATAAATTATGATTTCGTCTTTTGAAGGTACAAACATCTACACTAAGGATACTGCAGCGTTGGCTGCATTTTATTCGGAGGTGCTAGGTATTCCAATCCCGTTTGAAGGCTATGGCAATTTTGATGGGGCAAAGATTGGATTCGACAAAAAACAGCCTGGAATCATCATTTGGGATGCGACGAAATGGGAAAAGCTCACGACTGGCTTTGTTAATTTAGTATTCGGCTGCGATAATCTCGATGAGACGTATGAGCAGTTAAAGGCTAAGGGGCTGGATTGCCAGCCACCGGTTACGATGGCATATGGCGGGAAAGAAATGAACTTCCGCGATCCTGAGGGTAACCACATTACCTTGCTCGAAGGAGCATACTAATTCAATATTGCGCAAAAATAAGGATCGAACGCAAACGTAACCGTGTGAATAACCGGGTGTTTGCGTTTTTTATTTATTTTATTCATTTGACAATGATAATCATTATCAAATAGAATGAGGGTGAAGCACACATCATTTAAATTTTATGTTTAGTAATGGGAGGAACAGAAAGATGACTAAAGTGCTAGTGGCATATGCAAGTTTAACTGGAAACACTGAGGAAATGGCTGAATTGATTGTAGAGGGAATACGCCAAGCAGGAGGTGAAGCCGTTTTGAAATCGGTCACTGAATGCAATGCGGTTGAGATAAATTCATATGAAGGCGTTCTGCTAGGAGCATACACTTGGGGAGATGGAGAGCTTCCAGATGAAGCTCTAGATTTCTATGACGAGATGGATGAGCTTGATTTGACCGCTATGAAGTCAGCAGTTTTTGGTAGTGGAGACACAGGTTACGCGATTTATTGTGGAGCCGTGGACTTAATCGTGGAGAAGTTAAAGGAACGTGGTGCTGTAATATTACAGGATAGCCTAAAGATTGAATATGGACCGAACGCTGCTGAAAAAGAAGCTTGCCGTCAATTTGGTCGTCAATTTATCGAAGCTTGTATGGTGGCATCATAGGATGGGCGGGCCAGCGGGAAGTTTGATGAAGAAACCAATGAATTTACATACGCCTCCGTATAAACGACTGCATGATTATCGAGTGGAGCACATTATGCTTGGTGGGGCCGAGAATTTATCAAGCGGCGCTCAAGCGACCGGGCTCCCACGCTGGCGCCAGCAGGTTCAATATGCTGTAGGGCATACACTTAACGACTTTTATAGTTTGCTGCCTGAAGTTCGTAGGGAGACGCCGATACAATTTCTATTAGAGCGTCGGTGGCCTCCTAGGGGGGATGCTTTTCCTTCATTGCTGCAATATTGGGATATCAAGACGAGTATAGCGGATGAATTAATGCGTATCGTTTCGACCAAACATCTAGAGGAAATTCCGGTAATGCTATACGAGCAGTGGTATGTGCCTGTCCCGGAGCTGAATTTGGAGCTTTCGATGATTACTCAATTAGCTTGGAATTCTACTCAGAAGGGTCGAAGCCTGAACATTCAGAAATTTATGGTGAATGGCAATGAGGATACTATTGCGGGCTTTTTGCATATGACTAACGTCTTTTGTTATGCAGCTTACGGTGAACCTGCGGAGACCGTCGAAATATACTCCCTACTAGAGGGTCGTAAATACTCTTACAAGGGAAATGCTGTCCCGTATAAGGAGTCTTTGGATTATGTTCGATTGTTATCTGTATTTCTGGATCAGGAAGTGCACGCTGATGCCTCATTAAGCTGCAGTGACCGTAGAAATGATAGAGGCGAAGCTAATGTTGGAGGCTTTGGGCTCATGTGATTACTCTAATCATAAAAAAAGGCCTCCTGCTCTACTGGCGAAAATCGCCCATTAGACAGGAGGCTTTATTTCTATGGATTAGCCGATATAACGGTAATAATCCTGTTTATTCTGAATGACAAAGCCACAGCTTTCATATAGCTTAAGCGCATTCGGATTATCTAGAGCAACCTCGAGATTAACTCCATTATAGTTTTTACGTTCTCGTTCGATCGTTTGAAGAAGTGCACTTCGACCAATACCAAGCCCCCGTAGCTTCTTGCTGACGGTAAATCCATAAATCCAGGTTTCATTATCTTCGGTCCACAGCCGCATTTTACCCACAGGTTGTCCGTCCATTTCGATCATAATATGTTCTTGCAGGCCTTCCTGTTTCTGCAGGTCATAGAGTTCGGCGGCATCTTCTGTCTTTATGTCAAAGCCGCCACAATCCAGCTCGACAAGAATAGGAGCTTCGTCTTCACGAGCAGGTCGTAAGATCACAGTCCCTGTCGCTGAGCTTGCTTCAGAAGAAGCAACTGTATTTCCGCCCCATTTCATTTGGTATTCCGCATGATTAAACTGTAGAGGTAGTGTTTGCAGGAATGCAGCTCCAGATGATGAGGCTGCGGGAGCATTTAGCAGTAGGGTAGTAACATTGTTACGTTTGATAATAGTCTGAGCTCGGTTCCACAGAGAGGTGAAGATCCCCCGTCGACGGTAACCTGGTCGAACCATACCACAAACTTCCATATCGCTTCCGAATCCATAAAGTCCTAAGAAGCCGACGAGTAAATCATCTTCATAGGTCACGAGCCATTCCGTATCCCCTACGCTTGATGGCTGGCGAAGCATTTCCCAATTCAATTTCAGTGAGATTCCGTCATATTGCTCACAGCGTTCTTGTAATTCTTCTATGTTTTTCAAAGTATCAGTAGTAGTCAAACCCGTTTCCTCCTAAAGTGTATTTGAACTAAGTGTATTAGTTCGTATAGGTTAATAAAGCTTTACGGAAACGGGAACGGAGATCAGTCTCGCTCGCCTGTGTTCCCGCTCAGCACGTCCTTATACTCCGGATGCTTCTCGAATTGATGAGCTGCATAGGAGCACACAGGAACAATTTTCAAATTTTCACTTCGAGCTTTATCTACAACAGCCCGTACAAGTTCTTCACCGGTACCTTGACCGCGCAGTTCCTCAGAGACACGAGTGTGGTCAATGACCAATTCCCCAGCCTCTTTATCCAAACTGTATGTGATCTCGGCAAGGTCCTTACCGTCATTCGCAACAAAAAAACGTCCTGTTCCATTTTGAATTTGCATCTTATGGCTTCACTCCTAAATTGTTATTGCCTATATTTTACTACCACGATTTGCAAAAAGCGAGGAATGTAGCAGATCCAATGCTCGCTCTGGACGTTTGATAACGTTCTACAGGTGATTTATCGAGGAAGTTAGGATTACTGGTGTAAACAATGCTCTCCTGTTACTAAGGGCAGCTGCTTTGCTTTGTATTGTTTGGTATGGGAGTAAACTGGTTTTGCGAATGGGGACAGGAGGCAGACGTGATCGTGTGACCTTAGGCGATCCGAGAAGGTGGGGGGCTGGAATTTCTGGACAAGCTGGTGTGCTGGATATACAGGCCGAACTGGACTTTACTGGCGCTCGGGCATGCCGGAGGAAATTTGCGACAGCCCGGCACTTGGTATTTTCGGAGGCTTCAAAGCTTTGAAGCTTAAAAGTGCGCTAATTCCTCTGCATGCTCAATACTCCCGAAATCATTATCACCCGCTGGAGCTTTCGGACTCAGTAGACGTTATTAGCACATTTTTTTACCTTTTGAGTAAAGTTTCGGACTCCAGTGCAACTATTCCTTTGGAAAAGGCTAAAAATAGTTACTTTTACTTCATTAGCGCCCATGGAGTCCGATAGCGCACTAAAAGTGGGATAATACTGCGTATAGGGTCCACTGTGTCCGATAGCGTCGAATCAAATCACCCGCTGAAGCCATCGGACCCAGATGACGTTATTAGCACATATTTTGCTTTTTGAGTAAAGTTTCGGACACCAGTGCAGCTATCTCTTGGCAAAATGCTAAAATTAGTTACTTTTTACGTCATTAGCGCCCCTAGAGTCCGATAGCGTACTAAAAGTGGGATAATACTGCGTATAGGGTCCACTGAGTCCGACAACGTCGAAAAATAATTGCCTGCTAGAGTAATTGGACTCAGATGACGTTATTTGCAAATTTTTTACCTTTTGAGCAAAGTTTCGGACACCAGTGCAACTATTCCTTAGGAAAAGGCTAAGATTAGTCACTTTTTACGTCAATAGCGCCCATGGGGTCCGATAGAACCCTAAATTGGGAGAAATGCTGCTTATAAGGTCCATTGTGTCCGATAGCAGCTTCGTACGCGTATGTGTTCACTGATGGAACCGCACTGGAATGTGTGAGGTGGTGGAATCGTGCGGCTATATTTCAGCCATGGAACTGCACTGGAATGTATATTGCTGTAGGGTCCGTCCGCGGATGTGTTCACCATAGACATCGCACTGAATTTGTCCTACAGCATTATTATAAGAGCAGCGATCCTGTTGCTCAGACACTCACAAACAAAATAAAATCAACGTGAGATGCAAATAAATTCTGAAGTCAAACAGCAGTCATACAGCAACTAATGAATTTTTATGCACTCCCATTTATAGAGTAGCTTGCGTATTCTCAGGATAATACAATAAGATTAAGAGAATATCTCACTACTGAAAAGAACCGCTAGCAGGAGGAATCGTTGTGGAATACAAGGTTGAGGTTGAATTTGGATCGATTTATGAATTATTGAACAGCTTACATACTTATCTCTGCAAAAAATCCTATAAGAAGATTGATCTAGGGGGAGCGTGGGTTAACGAAATCGAAAGCACCCTTAGTGAAGAGCTGCTATCTCGTCTGAAGGAAACCGAACTAAACAATGAGTGGAAAATGTTGAATCTGCTCATTTACTGTTGTCCATTCAAGGATGATGTAGACAGTGTGCTAAACTGGATTGAAGGGTTATCTGTTGGCGAGTTATATGAGACCTTATCAAAATATGTAAAGGTATTTCCAAGCCATATGGAGGATTACCGTAATCGCGTAGTATTTTTACTCTCCGAATGGAACCGCCAGTACTTTAGTCAATGCAACCCTGCCATTCTGAGCAAATTACAGCAGCATGTAGATTTAAAGAACATGGAGCTTAATGAACTGGAAACGGCTGATTTTGTGAACAAGACGACCAACGGATTTTACTTCATTCCCACGGATGGGCTCAAGAAGCTCGTTCTGATTCCGCAGTATCATTTTCAGCCTGCTAATATCATTTATTGCTACGGTGAATTAACGATCTGTCATTATGCGGCTTGGATTTCGATAGAGAACGAGGAAATTTCACCTTTTATGTATAGAGCCATTCGCAGTCTGAGTGAAAAAAGCCGCCTGAAAATCCTCCAAGCCCTTAGCAGTGGCCGCAAAACGTTTACCGAAATCGTAAAGCATGCGGGAATCTCGAAGGGGATCGTTCATGATCATATTTTTAATCTTCGTTGTGCAGGTTTGCTTCATGCCTATATTGAAGGGGAGAATGTCACTGGATATAGTCTGCGTCTGGAAGGCATTCATCGGATGAACGAGCAGCTATTTGAGTATTTAAAATAAAGATTTCGAAAAAATATTACGGTCTGAAAGTCAGAATTCTCTTATGCAGAGAGGGTTTTGGCTTTTTTTATTTGTTTTAATATTTGCATAATTCTGTTTGTAGAGAATTTTTTTGAAGTTCTCTCTTTACAGAACTCAAAAACCTTTCTATAATGAACATCAGAAGTTATTCATACTTAACAGGTAGGAATTATAGTTATTATTCTATTAGAGAGAAAAGGGAGATAGGTACATGAGAAAAAATGCGATTGTAATCACTTCATTACTGCTTACGGGTTCACTGTTACTTTCTGCTTGCGCTAACAACAGTAATAACGAATCCTCGTCCGCGAACAATGCGGCTGCGGGGTCCAATTCAACCAATGTGGAAGCAACAACTACACCAGAGACTGTTCCTGCGGGTGCGCTAAGCGAGCCTTTTACCGCAACCGATTTGTCCAAACTTCCAGCAGTTGCACAGAAACGTACAGACACCATTATCGTAGGGTTAACGGACCCGAGTGGAGCTTTTACTCCATATTTTCAGCAAAGTGGTTATGATGGCAATGTATCTTCACTGCTATATGCTTCACTAGTAACAGTAGACGATAAAGGCGTTCCGACACCGGAGCTTGCAGAGAGCTGGGATGTTTCGGATGATCAGCTTACATACACATTCCACTTGAGAAAAGATCTGAAATTCAGCGACGGCTCACCCTTGACAGCGGATGACGTAGCCTTTACTTGGACGATCCAATATGACAAATCGTATGACGGTAGCTCCCAGCTTCCATCACTAAATGTTAAAGGCGGCAAAGCCTATAAAGAAGGTACTTCTACAGCGATAGAAGGGATTAAAGTGATTGATCCACAGACGATTTCAGTGACGCTTGAGCAACCAAACGCAACAGCGCTGGTACAGCTCGGCTCGAATGTATTGTCGAAAGCTTACTATGGCAAGGACTATAAATTCGGAGATCTTGAATATATTAAAAAGCTTCATGAGAAGCCACTCGGGGATGGACCTTACAAGCTGGAGAAATTTATTCCGGGGCAAGAAGTGCGTTTTGTAGCGAATGAGAATTATTTCAAAGGTAAACCAAAGACGGAGCATTTCATTTATAAAACTACGGAAGGCGATGTATGGCAGTTCGTAGAAACGGGTGAGGTGGACTACGCTTCCTTTAGTGCGACAGAAGAGAATATCGAGAAGCTGAAAGCGCTCGGTTTTGTGAATATTATTCCTTACACTCCAAGCACCTACGGTTATCTGCAAGTCAATCTGAAGCATGAGCAGCTCAAGGATAAGCTTGTACGTCAAGCCATTGTGTACGGTCTGGATCGTCAGAGTATTTATGTAGACGCAGCACAAGGTGCAGGCTCCATTGCCAACATCCCGGCATCCCCTATCTCTTGGTCTTACACAGAGGAGGGCATTAATCCTTACAAATATGATCCGGAAAAAGCTAAACAATTGCTCGATGAAGCAGGCTGGACGGTAGGCGCTGGTGGTATCCGTGAAAAAGATGGCAAACCGCTTAGCATTCATTACCTCGGCTCTAAGAGCAAAAACACCGATATTTTCATCGCTGTAGCTAAAGAGAATTTTGAAGCACTGGGTATCGATTTCCAGCCGGAGGTATTCGCAGACTTTAACTCTCTGGTATCTAAGGTAGAAGGTGGGGACTACGACCTCGTATCCTTCTCCACTAGTATGTTGACTGATCCGGCTGATGGGTTCATGCAGTTCTTCGATGGAGAAATCACTGATTATGACAATCCGAAATTCCTGGAGCTATACAATAAAGCCTTAGCTACTACTGATATTGAAGCCCGCAAAGCGGTATACAAAGAGCTGTACCAGCTCTTCAATGATGAACTGCCTATTATTTTCACAAGTTACAAAAAGACTGTATACGCCTATAACGGACGTATTGAGAATCTATCGGTTAGCCCGTTCATTGGGCTTGCTGGCAGTCTGCCAACTTGGAGCCTGAAATAAATAATCCAGTGTCCCCTGCTCAGATGGGCAGGGGACAAATCATAAGGAGTCTGTCATGAGTGCTTATTTATCGAAAAGACTGTTGTACATGGTCATTATCTTATTTGCGGCATCATTATTGATCTTCTGTCTATATGCATCAACCCCCGGGGACTTCATAACCGGAAATATCAAATTGACCGCTGAACGCAAAGCGGAGCTGCGTGAGATCTACGGCTTAAACAAGCCGATGCTTGAGCGGTATGGAATCTGGATGAAGAATGCGCTGCATGGCGATTTCGGTTACTCCTTAGCCCAACAGAAGCCTGTGCTGCAGCTTTTTAATGATTATATTTGGAATTCCTTTTTGCTGGCTGCCGTTTCCACGTTTCTGACGTGGGTGATTGCAGTTATTATTGGTGTGATTTCAGCCTATAAGCAATATTCATGGTTCGATACACTCGTGATGATCGCTATATTCGCAGCAATGTCGCTGCCGTCATTTTTTATAGGCTTATTCCTGATCAAAATCCTGGCCGTCGATCTCAAGTGGCTGCCCCCGGGTGGAATAATCACTACAGGTAGTAATGCTACGGGTCTCGCGTACTTTAAGGAGATCGTAATGCATATGACCCTTCCGGTTGTGGTTATGACCCTCCTTGGATTAGGCTCGCTCACCCGTTATTTCCGTAGCAATATGATCGATGTCTTAAAGCAGGATTATATCCGCACCGCCCGTGCCAAAGGCCTAAGGGAGCGTAAGGTACTCTTTACACATGCCCTGCGAAATGCCTTATTGCCTGCGATTACCCTGGTTGGCTTCGAGCTTCCAGCACTATTTGGCGGATCACTTATTATTGAGAAAATATTCAATTGGCCTGGGATTGGCCAGCTGTATATGCAGTCCTTCGGACTTAGGGATTATCCCTTGCTGATGGGCTTTACGATGTTTATTGCCATACTTACCGTCATAGGAACGTTGCTTTCGGATGTTTTGTACCGGATTGCCGATCCTAGAGTTCGGCTATAGAGAGGAGGAAGCTGACGTGGCAGTTCAAAGTAATGTAGCGGGAATCTCCAAGCCCCAGACCACCAAAGGAAAATCCTCTTTATTCCGGCAATCCCTACGGAGATTGTTAAAGAACAAACTGGCGGTATCCGGATTTGTGGTAGTGATCTTTATGTTTGCGCTTTGTTTTATAGGCCCGCTGTTCTCACCCTATACGGATAACAAAATTAATATGGCACTGATGAACAAGGCACCTAATATGAAGCATTGGCTTGGCACTGACGCGCTGGGCAGAGATATTTTGACCCGGGTGATGCAGGCAGGACGAATTTCACTAACAGTAGGACTAGCATCAATGGTTCTTTCGGTGTTTATCGGGGCTCTTTTGGGAGCCATAGCTGGCTATTACCGCGGAATCGCCGATCAAATCATCATGCGAGTTGCGGATCTTTTATTGACCGTTCCGAGTCTGCCGCTGCTCTTTATTTTTGGAGCGTTATTATCGGAGTGGAAGATTCCAACGGATTACCGGATGTATATCGTTATGCTTATGCTCAGTATTGTGAGCTGGCCGGGTATGGCACGTATGGTACGAGGGCAAATGCTTAGTCTGCGAGAACGTGAGTTTATGCAAGCAGCTGTAGTATTAGGCCTTCGCGATCGGCGTAAATTGTTCAACCATTTGCTGCCGAACATTGTCCCGCTGCTGATCGTTATGGCAACGCTCAACATCGGTGGCGCTATATTGAGTGAATCGGTTCTTAGCTTCTTTGGACTAGGTGTTATGCCGCCAACGCCAACCTGGGGCAATATGATTGATGCAGCGAATAATATGATCGATTTTAAGGATCGTCCGTGGCTGTGGATTCCGCCAGGGCTGTCCATCTTCGCGACAGTAATCGCGATCAATATCTTTGGTGACGGACTCCGGGACGTACTTGATCCTAAACAGAAGAGGTAGGTGACCCTCACATGAGTGATTTAATGAATATAGACGGTCTAAGTACATACTTCTTCACGGAAGAAGGAAAAGTGAAAGCCGTTGATGATGTAAGCTTCCGTGTTCGTGAAGGAGAGACGGTCTGTATCGTCGGAGAATCGGGCTGCGGCAAAAGCGTGACCGCGATGTCCATCATGGGTCTTGTTGAAGAGCCAGGGGGCAAGGTAACCCATGGCAAAATTGATTTTCAGGGTGAAGATTTGTTGCAAATGGACAAAAATACACTGCGAGCCATCCGTGGTAACGAGATCGCGATGATCTTCCAGGAGCCCATGTCCTCCCTTAATCCTGTAATTAAGATCGGTGAACAAATTATGGAGCCGTTGATCGTGCATTTGAAGATGAATAAGAAGCAGGCGCGTATCCGGGCGATTGAACTAATAAAACAGGTAGGCATATCACGACCTGAGCAAATTGCTGATAGTTATCCACATGAATTAAGTGGAGGGATGCTGCAGCGGATTATGATCGCTATTGCTATCGCCTGCAGTCCAAAGTTATTGATTGCAGATGAGCCGACAACAGCGCTGGATGTAACGATTCAAGCACAGATTCTGGATATGCTTCGTGAAATTAAAGACAGCTCCGGCATGTCTATTTTATTAATCACCCATGATCTGGGTGTAGTCGCGGAGATGGCCGATTACGTGATTGTTATGTACTCCGGAAAGATTGTGGAGGAGGGGGAGGTTGTTGAATTGTTCAACAATCCCAAACACCCTTATACGAAAGGGCTGCTCAAATCGAAGCCAGTTATTAATCAGCGACAGGATGAGCTGTATTCCATACCTGGCCAAGTGCCAAATCCGCTAGAGCTGGTACCCTCTTGTTATTTTCATGACCGCTGTGAGCATTGCATGCCTGTATGTGTCAGCCAGCAGCCCCAGCTTAAAGAAGTAGCCAGCAGACAAAAGGTAGCTTGCTGGTTGTATGAGGAGGCGGTTGTTCATGCCTGAGGCATTGCTTGAGGTCAATCATTTGAAAAAATACTTCCCTGTTACTAAGGGATTGCTTAACCGCACGGTTGGGCATGTAAAAGCTGTTGACGATATTAGCATCACACTTCAGCCAGGGGAGACGTTTGGGCTTGTAGGGGAATCCGGGAGCGGCAAGAGTACGGTCGGACGGACGATTTTACGGCTAACGGATAAAACGGCAGGTGAGATCAAATTCAAAGGGATAGACATTCATTCCTTGTCTCCTTCTGAATTGCGAAATATCAGACCCCAAATGCAGCTAATCTTTCAAGACCCATATAGCTCACTTAACCCTAGGGTTCGCATAGGTGATGCTATCGGAGAAGCTTTACTGGATCATGGGTTATGCTCAAAATCAGAGGTTCGTGATCGGGTGCTCGAGGCGCTTGAGGCATGTGGTCTATCCTCTTATCATATTGATCGCTTCCCGCATGAATTCTCAGGAGGACAGCGGCAACGGATCGGAATCGCGCGAGCGCTTGTGCTGAATCCTGAGCTAATCATTGCAGACGAGCCAGTCTCGGCCTTGGATGTGTCCATCCAAGCACAGATTATTAATTTATTCAGTAAGCTGCAGCAGAGCCGTGGTCTAACCTATTTGTTCATCTCCCATGATTTGAGTGTGGTTGAGCATTTATGTTCAAGAATTGGCGTTATGTATCTGGGATCTATGATGGAGACGGCTTCTAGAGATGAATTATTTAAGAATCCGCTCCATCCGTATACCAAGGCATTGTTATCAGCTGTTCCAATACCTATTCCAAAGCTGAAAAGGGAAAGAATTGTCCTTAAGGGGGATATCCCAAGTCCGGTGAACCCGCCTTCCGGTTGTAAATTTCATACCCGCTGCCCCTATGCACAAGAGGTTTGCAGGTCTGAAATCCCGGTATTCCGTGATGCCGGAAATAACCATTTTGTAGCTTGTCATTTAGTCTAATAGCTGTCAAAGATATAATGACGATTCGCTCCTAAGTCTTGAATAATTAATGTTGAATTGTATAATAATACAATTTGACCTTATTTTTGCCTGAGCACAAAAAGTCTTAAAGGGTTTCGAAGCCAGGTTAATGGGGTAATAGAGAGTGGTTAGGTTAGACGTACATATCTAATCGGTCTAGTATAAAATCCCTACTTAGGAGGAATCATCGTGAATACAACAGTACGTTTGACAGAAAGATCCGGCTCGACTTCTTCACAGCGCAGAAAAGGCTTTGTACCGGTAGTCGTGTACGGTGCAGGTTCAGATAGCCAGTCCTTTACAGCGGATGTTAAGACAATTACCGGGATTTTGGCTAATAACCCTCGGGCAGTATTAACCTTGGAATTACCAGACTCGGGTAAAAAGAACGTTGTCATCCAAGAAATTCAGCGCCAGCCAGTATCCAAACAACTGCTGCATATTGATTTTCAACAGATAGACATGAAAGCTAAATTGGATACGAAAGTAGCATTCCACTTTACAGGTGATCCAGTAGGTGTGAAGAGTGGCGGCGTGCAGCAAATTGAATTGCATGAGCTAGATATTCGCACACTTCCAGATAAATTAACGGCATCCTTTGAAGTGGATATCAGTGGACTAGATATTGGTGATCAATTGCTGGTGTCCGATCTGCCGAAGCATGAAGGCTGGGAAATATTGACGCCTGAGGACACTTTAATTGTTCGTATTGCTCCTCCAGCAGCTCAAGAGCCAACCGATGAAGATGCTGCTGAACCAGCTGCAGTTGAAGCTTCTGGTGAAGATAAAGCAGAATAGAATAGTGATTAAATCATAAAGAGCAGATAGAATCCTTCCCAAGGAGCTGTCTGCTCTTTTTGTTTTGTCTTCGTGAACACGAATTAATAAAATAACTGCGGTCTTTCGTATAGTTTCTTAAATGGGATTTATGGTTGTTTCGCCTCATTTAGTTAAAATTTTACAGAAAATCGTTGACGAATAGGCTGCGAAGGATGAAAATGAGGACAATTACCATGGTAAAGATTTCAAAAGTTCCTGTTGTCGCTGTTTGAAAACGCTTTAGTATTATGCTTCAAAGAACTCTCATTGCCCAGTTCATCATGATTATGAGGAGGAAAGTTATGAAGATGAGGAAGCTGTTTTCGATCTTAATGACAAGTCTGTTGGTGCTTGGGGTAGCTCTTCCTTTTGGTGGAAAAGCGAGTGCAGATGCCACAAGTGATGCTTCAAATCGTGCTTTAGTCTGGCTGAAGGCCCAGCAGGATGCAACGGCGGGATATGCTTTTGAAGGCTTGGTAGATAGCTTTGAGGATTTCTGGGGACCCAACAACCCCAAACAGATTGTATATACGTATGATCAAGCTGTTGCAGCTATTGCCTTTATTGTAAAAGGTGAACGGACACGGGCAGAGCAAGTGTTGAACAAAATGCGAGACATTCAGGACCCTTCAGGCTTCTGGCTGAATTCTTATTGGTATAACAATGGCTTCGGAGAAGAAATTCGTAAACATGTGGGGCCGGTTGTATGGATGGCAATGGCAGCTATGGCTTATGAAAAGCAATACAATGACACGCGATATCGTCCGATGGCGCTCAAAGCGCTCGATTGGAGCTTACAGTATAAAAAAGCAAATGGCAGTATCGCAGGAGGATGGAGTGCTTGGAGTAACTCCGATGAGCCTTGGAGCTCTACCGAGCATAATATCGATATTTATCGGGTGCTACAGTATTATGCTTCGGTGGATTCCTCTAAGGCTGCCACATACAATAGCGCAGCTACTGGAGTCAAAACCTTCCTGGATAATTATGTGTGGGATGACAGCGTCAAACGCTTCAAGGGAGGCTGGAAAAACGATACGAATCTGATTGACCCTAAAATTCCATTGGACGTGAATCCATGGGGAGTACTGGCTTTAGGAGTATCCGGAACGCATAACTATGGAGCAAGCTTAGCCTATGTTGAAAATGCATCCGGCACCCCAGGTACACTCGCGAATCCGCGTTATAAGCAGACACTTACTTACAATGATGCAGGAAATACACTCACCGGTTATGATTTTGACTGGACCGACGAAGTTTTGCCAGCGTATGACGATAATGGGAATCAAATTGGCAATACGGGTGCTGATGTATGGTTTGAAGGAAGCGCATTTATGTCGCTCGCCTACTATATGCAAGGCAATGTATCCAAAGCAGATGCCATTAACACTGAAATTATTAAAAAGCAAGGCACAAGCGGTGCTTCGCTTGGGGGAATCCCGTACTCGCTTAAAGGTACCAGCAACAGCTATTGGGTGATGGCGCAGCAAAACTGCGTGTCCAGCACGGGTTGGTTAATTCTATCCCTGCATCGATTTAACCCATTCACCGGGCAATACTTGACGGGTGGTGGTAATACTGGAGATACTACAGCACCTACTACACCTGCTAATCTGACAGTAACCAGCAAGACGGATACAGCAGTTAACCTGAGCTGGTCTGCTTCAACTGATAATGTTGGCGTTACAGGATATCTCGTTTATCGCGGAACACAGCAGGTAGCCTCTGTGGCGGGAACTACAGCTACTGTTAGTGGACTTACTCCGAGCACAGCCTATACGTTTACAGTAAAAGCTACGGATGCAGCGGGTAACCTATCATCCGCTAGTAATGCCGCAACGGTTACTACTAATCCCACTGGAGGCAGCGGAGGCGGTGATCATGTGACGGCTGACTTTACAGCAGGGGTAACGAGACTTTCTTCGACAGAAGCGAGCATTTATATTACACCTGTAACCAGTGCTCTATATGTAGATGTGCATTATAAGGTTAACGGGGGATCACAGCTTAATTACCGGATGACCAACAGCTCAGGTACATGGAAGCAGACAGTGAGTGGATTAAGTGCTGGCAGCAGTATTGAGTACTGGTTCACTTATGAGAAATCCGGTCCACAATATGATTCAGCGCATTATACCTATGTGCAGTAAGGTTCATGAAAGACTTGAACGTTAAGATTTGTAGATAGGCAAGTAAAATAAAGAAGGCTGTCCCAGATGCCATAGTATTGGCTAGGGAGGGCTTTCTTTTCTTTGTTTTTGCATTCATACCGATTAGAAGCGTAAACTGAATACTAGATTATGGATATACACTATAGTTCTTTGGAGGTCTTTTATATGCTACGTCTATTTCAGAGGAATAAGATTCGGCAAGTTGAAGAACTGGAAGGAGACTGGGATTTTCAGCCGATAGAAGCGGAAGCAGGATTGCCTTCTTTTTACGAATATCGTATGCCTGTGCCGGGCTGCTGGGAATTGCACCCTCAGTTCTCCACCTACCAAGGAAAAGGCGCGTATCGGACTACTTTTAAGCTGGGAAATGAGTGTAACATTCGTCTAGTGTTCAAAGGAATAAGTCATACAGGAGAAGTGTTCTTAAATGGAGTGAAAATCGGTAGTCATTACAATGCGTACACACCGTTTGAACTAATCGTTCCTTCCGTAGCACCCGGTGAACATGAGTTGGCGGTCATCGTAGATAATACTTTTAATGAGTCCTCAGCTCTGCATGTTCCCAATGATTATTATACCTATGGTGGGATTATCCGTCCTGTAGCCATTGAAAAGATTCCGAATACTCTGATCGATCGGATAGAATTCGTACCTACTTACGCTGACCATAAATGGAGTGCAAAGATTAAAGCATATGTTAAAAATATTGAAAGTAAAGAAGTAGAAGTTCATATAAAAGGGAAGCTCGGAACAAGCGCTTTTGACCTAGGCACTTTGTTTATTCCTGCTGAATCCTCAGAGGCGCTTACGTCTACCCATACGTTTCCAGATGTGATCTCGTGGTCTGGAAAGGAGCCGCAGCTATACATGCTGGAGCTTAAGCTATTTATAAAGGATCAACAGGAGCCTCCTGTGGATGATCTGATTGAACGTGTAGGATTTCGTACCGTAACTACAGAACGTGGCGCGATTCAAATCAATGGAGAAGATATTGTTTTTAAAGGCTTCAACCGACATGAAGATCATCCCCTCGTTGGATCGGCGATTCCTTATCAGCTTATGGTTCAAGATATGGAACTGATGCTGGATATGGGAGGCAATGCTGTACGGACAAGCCATTATCCGAATGATGAGCGCTTCCTCGATTTATGTGATGAGAGAGGTGTTTACGTCTGGGAGGAGAATCATGCCCGTGGTCTTAGCATAGAACAGATGCGACATCCTTTATTTGCTAAGCAGTGTGAAGATTGTAACCAAGAGATGGTCGAGTCGCATTTTAATCATCCAAGTATTATTATCTGGGCAATTCTTAATGAGTGTGCCAGTGATTTACCGGAAGGAAAAGAGATGTATCGTACACAGCTTTTGCAGATTCGCAGGATGGATACATCCCGACCGCTTACCTTTGCTTCCCACCAGCGGGATAGAGAGCTTTGTTTTGATCTAGTGGATATCGTTTCCTTTAACCTCTATCCGCAGTGGTACGATGATTCCGACCCTATGGAGCTGTGTTTACAGGCACGGCAATGGGCAGATGCTGCGGGTGGTTTAGGTAAGCCAATGTTCATGAGCGAATTCGGCGCTGATGGGTATTATGGCTATCGTGATCCTAGTCGAGTTAAAGGAACTGAGGAGCGGCAAGCGGATATTGTAGAGCAGAATCTAAAAGCTTATACCTCACTTTCTTTCTTGTCAGGAATGTTTATATGGCAATTTTGCGATTGCCGAGTAACGGAAGGGCTAGGCTGGCTTTTGACACGAGCTGGAACACAGAACAGTAAAGGTATGGTAGACCGTTATCGCAGACCGAAGCTAGCGTACACAGTAGTTCAGCAATATTTTAATTAAAAGCTATGTTAAATCTAAAAGTTAGTCCTCATTGTGAAGCCATTCAGTTGTTTGTTTTGGGTAATTTGTAATCGCTGTTCTTGGTTGTGAAGTGAAGCAACAGCTATATCGTTGTAAGGAAAAACGTAAAATCCCATTCAGGATGGAGTGATGCTGTACGTGGAATGCTTAGGATGTAGAATCGCTAACGGTATTGAACCTGACTTGAATATTGTTTATGAAAATGAATTTATTACTTGTGTGCTTGATATTGCTCCTTTTAATGAAGGACATACTCTAATCCTCCCCAAAAAGCATTACTGTGATATCGAAGAGATGGAGTCAGAGACTGCTTATGCTATCATGGATGCTTCGAAAAAACTTTCAATTGCTTTGAAGAGCTTGTTTAAACCTGATGGTATAAGAATTTGTCAAGATGGAGGGAAATTTAACGACCTTACCCATTATCATATGCATCTTATTCCGAGGTACGAAGGCGATGGATTTATCTGGGGTGAACCATTACACCCACATGGTGCTGAAAAACGATTAAGCCAAAACAAAAAAAGATTCTGAAGACATTAAGTGAGGAAAAGAGAAGGAGTCGATAAAGACTCCTTCTCTTTTTGTCATAAATTAATATGTATAGCTTAAATCAAAGAATACAGTACGGGTAAAAGAGCGAAAATCCTCCTCTAGACGGAGGTTCGCTCTTTTCTGCTGTCGTAAAATCTTGGAGGGAAACTTTAATGCAATGATTTGCTGCAGAGGAGATTTAAGGGGGAGTGTTTTATTTACAACGTAACAGTGTTATGTTACGATGTTTTCAAGGAGTGATCGCATATGGAAGATGATTTGATTTCGAAGAAGCAACTGCTGGATTTAACCGGTATCTCATATGGGCAATTGTACCGCTGGAAAAGGAAACAGTTAATCCCCGAGGAATGGTTTATCCGGAAATCTACCTTTACTGGACAAGAGACTTTTTTTCCTAAAGAGATGATCTTGTCGCGAATTCACAACATTGTGAATATGAAAGAAGGGCTTTCTTTGGATGAAATGGCTGATAAGCTATCGGACAAGGCATCCTTTGAGAAGGTGAGTGTAACTGCTAAGGAAATTCTAGAACGTAACATTGTTTCGACAATAACACTGAGGAAATTTGGAAAAAGTCTTGGTGATGAAAGTATATATACTTTTGAAGGGCTCGTTCATTTATTCGCTGTAGACCGCCTGCTAAGTGCTGGGGAAATGAGTATGGAGGAGGCAGAGCTTCTGTTTCGCACTTTGGAGGAGAAAGTTTCAAGGCTCGAGAGTGGAAGCTGGGAGTTGTTTTTTGTCCGGAAAATGGGGGTTTCATCCTTCATTCTGGCACAAGCACCTGCGGAGTTATGGTTTGATGAAGGGGTTAGATTAGTCAGTAAAATGACATATGCAGATTTGATCGAACAATTGAAAGGTAAGCTTGCCTACAAGCTTGTTGAATAGGAGGAAGAGTAATGGACAAACATCAGCTGCCTGATTTGATAATAAACGGGGTTAGTGGTGGGGCCGGAGGTACTTACAACAACGTAAACATGGATGGTGTAGGTAAAGTAGTCGGACCGATTGTGGCGCGAATGTTTAAAGGAAATGGGCATATGAATTTGAATGATGATCTCGCAGCAGAAGAAGCAGAATGCAACGGGGTCATCAAAGTGATGGGTAATATGCGTTTTGGCACCCTAAAGGTGGGTGGGGTTCTTAATGTAGGTAAGAGTTTTCGAGGTGAAAGCTGTACCCTTAACGGAATGGTGAGTGTCAAAGGGGATTGTGAGCTTGAGGATTTCGTAGGTGAAGGTAGCTTTAGTGTTGGTGGTTTACTAAGTGCCGGTCATGTGGATTTCAAACTGCAGAGTCAAGGGAAGGCTAATGAAATTGGTGTGGAAAGCCTCGTGATACGGCAAGTGAATAATGGGTTTTGGAGTAAGATGTTTAGCGGAATCATCCCTAAACTTCGACCTGAGCTATGTGCTCGAACGATCGAGGGAGATTTTATAGATGTAGAATATACAACTGCGGATATTATCAGAGGGAATATTGTCATTATTGGCCCAGGCTGTACACTCGGACGGGTAGAGTATCGCGAACAAATTACAGTGCATCCTGAGGCTAAGGTTGGAAAGGTGGAGAAGGTCGGTGAATGATAATCTGAAAATAATTGGAACGACGTCTTCAGCCGGTGGTTCTTTTAAAGATGTTAAGATCACTGGAGAATGCAAATTCGCTGGAGATGTGAATTGCGAAAAGATGAGTCTGACTGGAAATGCCAATATAGCTGGAAATCTGCATATGAAGCAAATGAAAATTACTGGCGAAATTGCGCTCGAGGGTAGTCTTGAAGGAGATTCCTTACGTGGGCAGGGTGAAATAAAGGCAGCCTCCGTAAAAATCGATAAGCTACATCTCTACGGAAATCTGGATGTGAAGGGTGATTGTGAAGGGGAAAAACTGCAAATTTCTGGTGCCCTCAGCGTAGCTGGATTACTTAGTGCTGAGCATTTGGAGATTAAACTGTTTGGTCCAAGTAGCGCGAAGGAGGTCGGAGGCAGTATCTTAACCATCAAGAAGAGTAAAACTGGAAGATTGCTGCATATGATGAAGCCGAGTTCGAAAATATTGTTTGAAGCGGGGCTAATCGAAGGTGATGCTATTGAGCTGATCAGTACAAAGGCTAGTATGGTAAGGGGAGAACGAGTAATCATTGGCCCGGATTGTGAAATAGAAACGGTGGAATTCCGCGATACACTAGAAGTTCATAAGCATGCAACGGTGAAGCATCAAGTGAAGATATAAAGACAGCTGTATAATTTATTTAGAAAAAGAGGAGTGGAACATATGAGTGCTGCCAAATCGCCGAATCTGGGCATTGTTATCGCAGGTCTCCTATTAGGAATTCTGATGGCCTCCATGGACAGCACCATCGTTGCTACTGCAATGGGTAATATTGTTGGGGAGCTTGGCGGAATGGACAAATTTGTCTGGGTCACATCAGCCTATCTCGTAGCCGAGATGGCGGGTATGCCCATTTTCGGCAAGCTGTCTGATATGTATGGTCGCAAGAAGTTTTTTATTTTTGGAATTATCGTATTCATGGCGGGCTCGGCGCTCTGTGGAACAGCAGACACGATTACTCAGTTAGCTGTGTACCGGGCTATTCAGGGGATCGGTGGTGGTGCGCTGGTGCCGATCGCTTTTGCCATCATGTTCGACGCTGTACCGCTGGAAACTCGGGGTAAGCTCGGCGGGGCATTCGGCGCAGTATTTGGATTGTCGAGTATATTTGGTCCATTACTAGGGGCGTATATTACCGATCATATTGCTTGGCAGTGGGTATTTTATATTAACTTACCCCTTGGTTTGTTGGCTTTTGCGATGGTCGTATTCTTTTATAAAGAATCACATGAGCATTCTAAGCAGCCTATTGACTGGTTGGGAGCGGGTACACTGCTTGGTTCAGTCATTTGCTTAATGTTTGCGCTGGAGCTTGGCGGGAAAGAGTATGCTTGGGGTTCGTCCATGATTCTTGGTTTATTTGCAGCCTTTGCCATCCTTGTAGCTGTGTTTCTTTTTGTTGAAACTAGAGCGAAAGAACCGATTATTTCCTTTACTTTGTTTAAAAAAAGATTATACGCGGTGAGCATTATCTGTGCTCTATTTAGTGGTGCGGCTTTTATTGTGGCTTCTGTGTATATTCCGATCTTTATTCAAGGGGTATTGGGCGGATCAGCTACAAATTCAGGACTTGTACTGCTGCCAATGATGGTCGGCTCAGTGGTAACAGCTACGATGGGCGGATTTCTGATGTCAAAAACCAGTTACCGCAGCCTGCTAATTCCTACATTCGCACTTTTGGTGATCGGTACTGGACTTGTAGCGACACTTACGCCGGATGCTTCTCGACTGCTTGTTACTTTGTATATGATTTTAATTGGGCTAGGGATTGGCGCTTCATTCTCAGTGCTAAGTACGGCATCCATTCACGGACTGACCGCACAGCAACGCGGCTCTGCCAGCGCAACACTGAATTTCATTCGTTCATTGGGCATGACCATAGGCATTACTACCTTCGGTATCATACAAAGTCACTATTTCTCAGGCAGTCTTACCAAGCTACTCTCGTCTAGTGGTGGTGGAGAAGCTCCTGCGGGAGCTATGGATTTTAAAGACCCACATGCCTTGCTCTCACCGGAGACTAGGGCGCTTATTCCACCTGAAATTCTGAGTAAGATTACAGCTGGGTTATCTTCTTCTATTGTAAACACCTTTGCTTGGGCGGTAATTCCCGCAGCTTTAGCGTTATTAGCTTCGTTCTATATGGGACGTCAGAAGATGGATGCCTCTGCGGAGGGGAATGTTCAGGCGTCTGGGCATTAGGAAATGTGTGGACGTAGCGTTCGTTAAGTTGTAGCAATGTGTTGGTTCTGTAGGCAATTCAAATGAACCAGTTGAAAAAGTGACGAAGCAGCTTCTCAATAGAGAGGCTGTTTTTTGTTGTTATAAATCCCGTGTCCTGAGCATTCTAGTTTCTGCCGCGTTGATGTCTATGTAAGTATTTGTGTTCGGGAAATGGGATACGCGGGATGCGGATGCTGGAAGGGAAATGTGATGAACTTTACGAGAATCTATGAAGAACTTTACGAGAATCTATGGAGCGTTGCGGACCGTATTGCAGCTATTTTAGCTTTTTAGATCGTTTTATTAAAGTTACTGACTGTATAGCTCTTATTGCCATATATTTGCTTGTTATCAAGGTGATTTGAGGTGATTAGCTGCATCTGAGTCCGATAGCAAGGGAAAATGTCCTGAATCTTGGAAATAAGGGCAACTGAGTCCGATCCAAGGGATCTTAGCCGTCTGCTGACAGTCGAAGATAGGTAATATGCAGGGAAGGTCTCGATGTTCATAGATATCGGATGCTTCAGATGATTCAGATGATTCAGATGATTCAGGTGATTTAAGCCTATTCTAAGCAGATCTTGTGCTAGAGTAGGCTTTTTAATTTATGTCTAAAGGTATACCTGCCCTCCATCACTAGTCCCACAATACAAGTAGAAAATGGTCGATTATACTGCGAATTTGGTTCACAAGCATCTGACGATTCTCCTAAGAAGGCGTTCTGCTCTCTATCTCGCCGGAACCTCAGGTTCTGATACTCTGAAAGCGTAATCAAAATCTGGGTATAGGAGATTCCGATATGGGGGTACCTGCTGGCGAACTGCTTCCCAGCGTCGATCCGGTTCATCGATCCCGCTGGAAGATGAAGAACAAACATAAATTGTTCTTCATGGCTTTTCCTTTTCTTGTTGTCACTTTTATTTTCTATTATCTGCCGATCAGCGGATGGATTTATGCCTTTTATGATTTCATTCCTGGAATACCGTTGTCAGACACGCCTTACGTCGGGTTGAAATGGTTCAAGACGATTGTATCCAATCCGACACAGACCGCAGAGGTTCTGCGTGTGCTGAAGAACACGCTTGCCATGAGTTCACTCGGATTAATTACATCTATCTTTCCAGTGATTTTTGCCATTATGTTGACTGAGATTAAGTCAGGCTGGTATCGCAAGTTGGTGCAGACACTTACCACGATTCCAAACTTTATTAGCTGGATTCTGGTATATGCATTGGCATTCTCGTTGTTCTCTGTAGATAACGGTGTCATCACTCACATTCTGGTGCAGCTTGGAGTAGTAGATGAGGGATATAATTTCCTAGCTTCCAGCTCAAATATCTGGGTCACGATGATCGTATGGTACTGGTGGAAGTCGTTAGGCTGGGGTGCCATTCTCTATCTTGCTGCAATCGCAGGTATTGATCAGGAATTGTACGAAGCCGTTGAGGTGGATGGTGCAAGTCGGTTCCGCAAAATTTGGCATATCACCATTCCAGGTTTGATCCCAACTTTTTTTGTACTGCTGCTCCTCTCCATAGGTAATCTAGTCAATAACGGTATGGAGCAGTACTTTGCCTTTCAAAATGCGATGAATAAGGATTCCATTGAAGTGCTAGATCTTTATGTATACAACATCGCTTTCGCGAACAACTTTCCTTTTGCCACAGCCGTCAGCATGTTGAAATCGGTTGTCAGTGTAATTCTACTATTCGCAGCCAACACATTGTCTAAGATGGTGCGTGACGAATCTATCATTTAAGTCAGGGGTGATCCCATTTGAGAAAGAAAAAACTAACGGCTGGAGAACTTCTCTTCCAGATTATGATCTATACGCTCTTTGGATTATTCACCCTGTCATGCATCTACCCATTCTATTACTTGTTCATCAATACGATCAGCTCGAATGATCTTAGCGCAGCGGGTTATATCAAATTTTATCCAAGACAGATTCATTTTGATAACTATAGCAAGGTACTAAGAATCAGCGGTCTAGGACATGCGGCAACAGTCTCTGTTTATAGAACGGTTGTCGGGACGCTGCTTACTGTAGGGTCGTCAGCTTTTTTAGGATACTTGTTCACCAAAAAGGAAATGTGGGGCCGGAGTATTTGGTACCGGAGTGTCGTGGTTACGATGTATTTTAGCGCAGGGCTGATCCCTTGGTACATCACGATGCACAATTTGCATCTGACAAATAATTATCTGGCTTATATTTTGCCAACAATCATTACTCCTTTTAATATCATTTTGGTCAAAACCTTCGTCGAGGCTATCCCGCCCTCACTTGAGGAGTCGGCATCTATGGATGGTGCTGGTTACATGCGAGTGTTCTGGAGCATTATTGTACCGCTTACTACGCCAATTCTGGCTACGATTACGATTTTTTCCGCAGTGAATCAGTGGAACTCATTCATTGATACGGCGTTTCTGATGACAGAGACGAAGTACTTTACACTCCAGTTCTTGTTATGGCGTTATTTGAACGAGTCCAGCTCGCTCGCAGCTTTAATTCGTAATTCACCAGATATGGCCGCTAGTGTAGCGAATATGCAGACTCCAACCTCTGTACGGATGACCGTAACGATGATCGTCGTATTGCCGATTCTAATCGTGTACCCATTTTTCCAGCGCTTTTTCGTCAAAGGCATTATGATCGGGGCAGTTAAAGGCTAATGAGTTACCGGAACGGTAACGAGATGGGGTTTTCCTCTGCTACAAGCAGAGTTGAACTATAAGTGAAGAGTTGAAAAGGAGGGTATAAAGCAATGAGACTAAGAAGAGCATCGCTTGTCATGCTATCCGTAATCCTGGTCTTCGTTCTGGCAGCATGTGGCGGGGGGAATAATACGGCTAACTCAGGAAAAAACACGAGCACAGAAAAGCCCACGTCCGCTGCCACCAACGCGCCGGCGGAAGAAATAGCAGCACCTGATGATGGAGCACTTGATCATTCCAAGCCGCTGAAGCTGACCGTATTCTCAACAACGGCTAACTATGCAGGTCCACAAACCGGATGGTTTGCCAAAATCATCAAAGATAAGTTCAATATTGAGATGGACATTGTAGCTTCAAACCTGACAGGTGGAGATACTAAAATCTCTGCAATGATGGCTTCCGGAGATCTTGGGGATATCATTATCTTCGGTGATGACAAAAACCATTATCCAAATGCGATCAAAGGAAAGCTTCTCTTAGACTGGACACAAGACGGACTTCTGGACAAATACGGAAAAGACATTGCTAGTACGTTCCCAAAAGCGATTGAGAAAGCAAAGGTTGCTTTTGGCGGTGGATCATCAGTGTTTGGCATCGGGAACAATGTAGCCTCAAATCCCTCCGGACCTTCTGAAGGAAAAGACATGACTTGGGGGCCGGACCTGCGTTTTGATCTCTACCAACAAATCGGAGCACCTGAAATTTCAAAGATTGAAGATTATCTGCCTGTACTGAAAAAAATGCAAGAGCTTGAACCCAAAAATGAGCAAGGAAAGAAAACCTATGCCTTCTCGATGTGGTCTGACTGGGATGGCAACTATAAGATGACGCTGGCGAAACAGTTCGCCAACATGATGGGCTATGACGAAATTCCTGACACTGCTGTATATGTTAAAGCAGACGAAGAAAAGTATTATGACTTCTTATCCGAAGATAGCTGGTACATGAAGTCGCTGAAACTGTATTTTGAAGCTAACCAAATGGGTCTGGTGGATCCAGATTCTATGACTCAAAAATTCGACGATGTTGTAGCGAAATACAAAGATGGTCGTTTGCTATTCTCCTGGTTCCCATGGCTTGGAGCAGCTAACTATAATACACCGGAAAGAACAGCAGAAGGTAAAGGCTTTGCATTAGTTCCGTTCAAGGATGAGCTGATGTATTCTACTGGCTTCAATGTATATGGTGGTAACGGTATTATAGCCATCGGTGCAAAAGCTAAAGAACCTGCTAGAATTATGGAATTCATTAACTGGATGTACACTCCGGAAGGCGCAATGATCTCTGCAGGAAGCGGAACAGCGGTACCTAACGGACCTAAAGGTCTGACTTGGGATATGGATGCAAGCGGTAAACCTGTCGTGACTGACTTTGGTTGGAAGGCTTATGCCGATCAACAGAATACGCAAGTACCTGCTGAATTTGGTGGTGGTGACTACTACTACGGCTCCAATCAAATGAACTTCTCCTTTGTGGTTCCGGCGATGGTGAATCCAGACAACAAAGAGCCATACGATCACAATCTGTGGACGACAACCCTAGAGCGTAATCCGTCTAAGCTTGATAGTGACTGGAGAGCGAAGATGGGCGTTCTGACGCCTAAGGAGTATTTTGAGAAAAATAATCTATTGGCCGTCGCCCCACAAGGCTTCACTGGTAAAGAGCCATTGATGATGGACAAAACATTGGAGCAAAAGAATAAACAAATCGGCACGGTCATACAACAAATCTCTTGGAAAATGGTTTTTGCGAAAGATCAAGCCGAATATGACAAATTGAATAAAGAAATGCATGATAAGGTGAATGGTCTCGGCTATGCCGAAGTTATGGATTTCTCGATTAAAAAGGCAGAGGAACTGTTCGAGGCTCGTAAAAGTGTGAAATAAGGTGTGATTAGAAAAATATGAATAGGGTGGGGCGGCGTGGAGGCTGTTCTGCCCTATTCTATTCAATTAAGGATAAATGTGGTATTCTCACATTGATATATATAGAACGCTTACAGGAAGAAGGAAGAGGATCATTCGGATGGTAAGAGTACTCCGGCGTAATCATACCCCTGCTGTCAAATCCTTACGTAATACCTTATTCATCTATCTAGTTATCGGAACGCTACTTCCGCTTCTTTTAGTAGGATTCGTAACCTACACCTCTATTTACTCTATTCTTTCAGGGAAAATTGGCAATGGTATAAGTGCAAGCTTGAAACAGGAAGCCTCTAGCTTGGAGAATGCCATCGACAATATGGATTTTGCCTCTAAACAGTTTGCACTGGATGGTCAGATTGTGGAAGAAATGTCCTCTTTTATTCAAGAAAAACAAATTTATCGCAAATCACAAATGATGAACTCCATCAACCAGAAGATCAACCTCGTTAATTTCACGAATCCTTACATTGGACTTACAGCCTACATTATGCCAAGCAGTGATGATCCGGTTCTGTTCACGAATATGAGTGCGCGCAGAAATTTCGATATTAGTACGTTACCTTCTTTTATGCGATATAACGGGGCTGATTATTATGGGCCGCATTCTACGATGTATGCCGTCGGCGATAATCTCGTGTTCTCAGAGCAGCGCATTGTACGCGTACCAGGTGAGCATAAGCTATATATTTATTTAGAGACGAATTATAGCCTGCTCCGCAAAATATTTAATCAGGAATCTTACGGGATGAAGGTTAACCACCTACTTGTGAATCAACAGGGCTCTAGCACTTATGTCATTGATGGTAAATTGCCTCAAGGAATTATCAAAGCAGCAGGAAGCAACTCTAATCTATCACATGAAACACTTACCGGATATCATCTATTTCGATACGCTAGTCCACAGGGCTGGAAGCTTATTGCTGTAGTTAAAAAGTCGGAATTCAACAGTGAAATTTATGCCTGGTTCTTTAAAATGATCCTGCTCGCATTCTCGACACTACTCTTTGCCGGAGTTCTGGCTTGGATGATTTGGAAAAAGATTTATGGCCCTTTGCGCAAGGTTAACCTTGAAATTAATCGAATGGCGGAAAATGTTACCTCTCCAGTAGCTTACACGAATGTGGAAGAGTTTGATTTTGTGCTTAGTAACTTTCAGCAGATGAAGAAACAGGTGAATGAGCTGATTGTTGCGGTAGCTCATAATGAGAAGCAGAAAAGTCAATTCGAGATTGAAAAGCTACTTAGCCAGATCAATCCTCACTTTTTGCACAATACATTAAATACGGTGCAGTGGATGGCAAGGCTTAACGGTCAGAAGGAGATCGACAAGCTAGTCACTCTTCTTGTAAAGGTGCTGCATTATAATCTGGGCAAACAAAGCATCATTGTTACCCTTGGAGAGGAAATTGAAGCGATCCGAAACTATATGGAGCTGCAGCGCATCCGTTATGACTATGAATTCGAATTTAACGTGGAGGCTGATGAAGATGTATTGTCTGTGGCTGTCCCCAGATTCTTACTTCAACCTCTCGTTGAGAACTCGATTTATCATGGATTAAGCGATAATGGCAGGGTGGATGTTTTGATTACAGAACATGGCGAAGGAGAAGTTCAGCTATGTGTAAAAGACAACGGGGCTGGAATGGATGCAGATACGTTAGATCAATTGCTGTCAGAGGATGGCGCCAAGAAACGGGGGCTCGGAATCGGATTCTCGTACGTGAACCGGATGCTCAGAACCTACTATGGAGAACAAATGAAGTTAGAGATGTACAGCAAGACAGGGGAAGGTACGGTTGTATCTATCGTGATCCCGAGGAAAGGTAAGGAGGACTTCGATGATTAAGGCGGTAGTGGTTGATGACGAACGGCTTGTGCGGAAAGGCTTCATCTCTCTCATCGATTGGTCATCCTTAGGGGTTGTTATTGTTGGTGAGGCGGGAGATGGAAAATCTGCTTTGGAGCTACTTCAACAACAGGATGTGGATCTGCTATTTGTAGATTTGACTATGCCCGGCATTTCTGGGTTCGAGCTCATTAAACTAGTAAGGCAACGTTTCGCAGGTATTCGCTGTGTAGTGCTTACTTGCCATCATGAGTTTGACTATGTGCAGGAAGCTATGCGTTTAGGAGCCGTTGATTATATTGTCAAAACGCTGTTAGAGATGGAAAATGCGGATGAGACTATACGTCGCCTCGTTGATCGTATTAAATGGGAGGACAATACACGGGATGCGCTGGTTCATGGTGAAGGTAAAAGGATAGCTGCAGACAAGGCACTGCTTTATTTACCATTAAGCAATCACTGTAATGAAGAAGAGTTATTTCACCTATCCTTCGTGAAGAATAATCCGCTGATTACCTTTCATGAGATGTGGATGTCGCCTTTGCTTCATCGTTTCTCGGAAGAAGAAGCTAGGCGTGAGCTTAAGAACCAGCTTTCCGGGAGGTGGCAGACCGCGCTTATCAGTGGGTTAAGAGATCAGTCACTACAGGAATTGGAGGAGCAGCTCACCATGAAGCTTCGGCATATGCTCTTTTATCATTCTAGTGCTGAAGAACTGACCTCTCTGAATTATGAGGAACTAAAGAAGGGAATAGCGGTTCCCCATTTAAAACCGGATGAAGCTGATCTATTCGAGCAAGCTCGAAATCTCAAGTGGACGATTGATGGAAACGAATGGGAGAGTTTTGTAACGAACATACTCTTGCAGAAGCCAAGGCAGGATAGATTACTAACGTTCGCACATTCCCTTTTGCAAAGCTGGAGCTCTTTACTCTTGAAGCCTGAGGATGGAATTCAACTGGAACGGGATATTTCGTTTAATTTGAACTGGTGCCATTGGAAGACCTGGCTGCGCCGATTTTCTGATCATGTGGGACGGAGAATGCTCGAGCTAGGATTAACTAAAGAGGTGATGTCCTGCCTTATTCGCGCAGTTCGTTACATGCAGAGTCATGCAGGTGACAAAATCAATCAGAGCGACGTAGCGGCGGAAATTAACATGAGCCGTGGGTATTTCAGTCAATGTTTCGCTCGTTTTGCCGGGGAGACCTTCGGTGAATGTTTACGGGGAATGCGGCTTGAGTTGGCTAAATCATTATTGCTGGAGACTTCATTACCCGTCTGTGAGATTGCTTCAAGATCTGGCTTTGAAGATGACCGCTATTTCAGTAGACTGTTTAGGGAACGCATTGGTAAACTGCCGAGTGAATATCGTGCGGAGGGGAAGGGCCAATGATAAGACTGTGGAGATCCATCCTCCTAGTGGTAATGATGCTCGGACTTACATCTTGCCGTGACCAGAGCAAACCAGTCGATTCTACCAGAAGTCCTCAAGGAGAAGTAGAAGATGCTTCTATAGCGTATAGCAAATACGAAGATCCGATCGTGATCCGGGTGGGATTTAAGGTTCCCGATTCCAGGCTAAATACAGGTGATAGCAACGATAATAATCCCATTACCCGTTATTTGGAGAGTATTACGAATATCAAGGTGGTTCACTCTTGGGAGGCGAAGGGTGAAGATGCTTTTAATCAAAAAGTACAGCTTGCGATCGATAGCAATGATTTGCCGGATGCGATGGTTGTAGATCGAGATCAATTGAAGAAACTCATTGATAATGACATGATAGAAGACCTTACAGAAACCTATAAAGTATATGGTTCTGACTTAATTAAGGATATGTACAATTCTACTCAGGGTGAGGCATTATCCGATGCTTCCCGATACGGCAAATTATACGGATTACCTAATGTAGCCATTGATGCGGATTCTCCTGTTCTGCTCTGGGTGCGTCAGGATTGGCTGGATAAACTGGAGCTGCAGGCACCGCAAACCTTCGAAGATATTGAGAACATAGCGAAGGCTTTTATCGAGAAGGACCCCGATGGCAATGGAAAAAGAGATACGGTCGGACTTAGCGGCTACAAGAATATCATTTATGGAACGAAGCCATTAGTAAATGGTTTGGATGCTGTGTTTAGTGCATTGCATGCTTTTCCTACCAATTGGATCAAGGATAATGCTGGGAATATCGTATACGGCTCCATTACACCTGAGACCAAACAAGCGCTAGCCAAACTGGCTGATTGGTATAAAAGAGGGCTGCTGGACCCTAATTTTGCACTTTATAAAGAAACGCAAGAGCCTATTATTACAGGAAAATCAGGCATGTTCTTTGGCCCGTGGTGGATGCCATATTATCCTTTGTCAGAGGCGGTCGCGCTCGATACAAAGGCAGAATGGAGAGCATATGCAGCACCACTTGATGATTCTGGAAAGTTTGTTGCGCACCTGGCTCCGGTAACAGACCGTTATCTTGTTGTACGTAAAGGTTTTGAGCATCCAGAGGCCATTATGAAGCAGTTAAACGTGTTTACAAGACTTGAGAGAAGACAAGACCCTAATTCGGAGGAAGTTAAGAAGCTGGATGATTTCTCTGCGCAGACAGGAATTCAGCTGCGTGCGTATTATCCGTTTGACCTTCTAATTGATTATTCGGATGCAATAGAGAAACATTATGCAGATATCCAGCAAGCTTTGCATGGCAAAATAGACCCGGATACATTAAATCCAGATACCCGTCTCATCTATGATCAATGGGTGGAGGACACGGAACAACCAAAGAAAGATCTGGAAGGCTGGAAAGCAGCGAATGCATATAAATATGGAGTTGCCGTCTTAACCTCTACCGCTATTGAGGGAGTGCGAGGGGTCTTTTACGGAAACACCCTACTAATGAAGAGCAAATGGACGGAACTGCAAAATCTGGAGAGTGAAACATTTTTGAATATCATCGTGGGCGATTCACCACTTAGTGACTTTGACGTTTTTGTAGAGAAGTGGAAGAGCTTAGGTGGGGAAGCGATTACGAAAGAAGTTGCTGAGACCGTAAAATTGAAGTGAGTATGGGGAAAAAGAAGCTGTCCCTTAAGTAGCCGTTACTACTTTGAGACAGTTTCTTTTTTTGTCCTTATTCTTCATCAGTACTGATCTTTTGAAGTAAATTACGAAGCTGCTCTACTTCCTCGCTGGTTAATTTACCAACTAGGCTTTTGTTATAATCATCTAAAATAGATTGAAGGATAGGCGAGAAATCGATTGCTTTAGGCGTTGGATATAATAGGTGTGAGCGTCGATCATTAGGATCTGGTTTACGTTCAATGTATCCTGAATTCTCTAATTGCTTCACGGAACGTGCGGTGGTCGCTTTATCGAATTTTAATACAGAAGTTAATTGATCTTGTGTAATCCCTGGTCTGGAAAGAATCAACTTGAGAAAGCTATGTTGCCCACCGCTACCGATTCCATAGGGCATGAATTTTTTTACCAGTTGCTTTTGATTTTGGCGATGAAAATAGGAAATTAACTTTCCTATAGGCTCTTTTTCCAAGATAGACACCTCTTTGGGTTTATAGTTCGCGTATTTGCTACCTTGAGACAAAGTGTACAATAAAGTCGTTGCGTACGCAACTAAATTGATGTACACTGGGTATGCGAGTTTGGTTGCGTGCGCAACTAAACGTTGATTATACATTCAATGAGGTGTTAGTTTATGAGTTCTATTAGCGCAACTTATCAGGAAGACAAGGAAATTCAGAAGAAACGCTGGATGATTTTGATTGTACTGAATATTTTTACCTTCATGTCCACGCTTGATGGTAGTATTGTCAACATCGCTCTGCCTGAATTATCGAAACAATTGAAGCTGCCTATGGCACAAATCGAATGGGTAACTACTGGTTATTTGATGGCGATCTGTGCAGCGATTCTTTTCTTCGGGAAGCTTGGAGATATTGTTGGGAAGATTCGAATCTTTAAGATTGGGACGATTGTTTTTGTGATTGGTTCTTTGCTGTGTGGATTCAGTTTGAGTTTACCCGCATTACTTGCTTCGCGCGTCATTCAGGCTATCGGAGCTTCGATGACAATGGCGAACAGTCAGGGAATAGTAACGGATATTTTTCCAGCCAATGAGCGGGGGAAAGCCCTTGGTTTCATAGGTACATTCGTCTCTCTGGGAAGTATAGCTGGCCCTAGTTTAGGTGGGATTATGGTTTCGACACTAGGCTGGGAATATATTTTTTGGGTGAACATTCCTATTGGAGTGATTGCTATCCTGTTAGGCTGGAAGGTACTGCCTAAGGATTTAACTAGGACGAAATCTACAATTGATGTTCCAGGTAGTTTACTCTTTGCTATTTTTATCATCAGTTTGTTCGCAGGGCTTTTATTGGGACAGCAGCTCGGTTATGGCGACAGCTTAATTGTGACGTCTTTAATCGTTGCTATAGTGAGCTTCATTGCTTTCCTGTGGACAGAGCTTCGCAGAAAAGAACCGCTACTGCAATTGTCATTATTTAAGAATCCATTGTTTTCATTAAGTATTTTATGTGGATTTCTCGTGTTTACAGCGAACTTCTGCTTTAATATCATCGCGCCATTTTATGCACAGAATATGCTGAATTTATCGCCCTTTGAAGCAGGGTTCCTGTTGATGCTGTTACCGATATGTATGGTAGTGGTAGCACCAATAAGCGGTGCTTTATCGGATAAAATCGGGTCTGAATTCCTAACTTTTGCAGGGCTGGTAGTCATGGTTATTGCCCAGTTTGGATTAGCTGAGCTTCATGAGGGAAGCTCAGTCGTGCTGGTAGGCGTGTGGATCGCTATGTTAGGAATAGGTAGTGGTCTGTTTCAATCGCCGAATAATTCGCTTGTGATGTCCAAAGTACCTAGAACTCAGCTTGGTTCTGCGGGTAGCGTCAATTCGCTAGTTCGTAATGTGGGCATGGTCGTCGGTATTACGATAGCTACGACAATTCTCTTTCATGTGATGAGTAGCGAAGCAGGTTATCGGGTAACGGGTTTAGTTCCAGGTCAGCCAGAGCTGTTTATCAGTGGCATGCATGTAGTGTTCATGACTTCGGCATCCATATGCTTTGTGGCTGCACTGCTAACGGGTTGGAGAATGATGAGTGCAAGAAGCGCCAGAGTTCAGACTTCGGAAAGATCATAAGGAATAAAAGAAGAAGATCCTTCTGACGCTAGGGCGTGGAAGGATCTTCTTTGTGATGATATTGAAGGGCTCTCTTAACGGCTTGTAAGTATTGATACCGATAATGATCATCGGGTTCTAAATAGGCACCCTCAGCCCACTCGTTCCAAGCGTTAATATAAATAAAATCACTTTTGAACATCTTCTTGGTCCTCTCAATTTGTCGGGACAGATATTGACCGAATTTTTGAGGATTTGCACCTAAAGTACTTTGTCCGGCAGCACCTTTGCGTGGTGTATTATCCCAGTTAACAAATGCTCCCGGATATATAATTTCCCCGTCTCTGTGAGGTGTCCGCTCTAACATAGATTCCCATAATTCATCATAGTCAATGACAATATGGTTTTGATCCTCTACCTGTTTGGAGCTCCACAAGTGCTTTACACCACCATGTGCGAATGTGTAGTGAGGCTCGAATTCTAGACTGGCATCGAACCCGTGCTCTGTATTTAGGGGAAAGCCGCCCAGTGTCCGGACAAGATGAAGTCCCTTAAGTCCGTTTTGCTGAGCTAAATCACGCCAACATTGAAGCATTTCATCGCAGCGAGGGATGCTGGAGGATCTGTAGATAATAAATACTGGTTTGCCATCCACGCAAATATATCGTTCATCTTTGAAGGCCTCCAACAAAGCATAAAAATGCATTCGCCAATCCCGTTCTTCTCCATATTCCTGAGGCATCAAGACATCTTCTTCGGTGCCATCCCAGCTTCGAGTCCAAGGCTCGTTAGCCCAAGACAGACAAAAGGGGAAGTCAGGCTCTTTGCTGTCAAGAATCTGCTGAACCGGTTGTTCCAGAAGTCGCCTGCCATTGAACCAATAGTGATAATAACAAAAACCGTAAATGCCATGAGCTCTTGCAGTCTCTGCCTGCCATTGTTTCACTTTGGGGTCCGTTAAATCGTAGTAGTTATTATTTAATGGTTTTTTCGGCTGATCATGATCAGGATAAAGGGCTGTAGCCTTCCTGACATTTGTCCATTCTGTAAATCCCTCTCCCCACCAGGAATCGTTCTCTGATATCTGATGAAACTGAGGTAATACAAAAGCGATGCATTTCAAGTCAGGTCACCCCCTATGGTTCCGTGAATATTTTTCTGAGCAGCAGCTTTCCTTGCTGAAGATAAGAATAATTGTACTTTACTTCCTTTAGAGCACGAGAGGCAGAAATTCTTCTTTCATCACTATGAGCAATATAGTACTTGAAGCTCTCAGAGAGCTCTTTAAAGTTCTGGAAACGAATGAGCGCTTCTTCTGCGATTCGATAACACTGAAGATGAGGATGATCTTCTACGAACTGAAATACGCCACAAGCAGAGACCTCCATAATTTGCTGCATAGATCCTGTGCAATTGATGACGATCCTTGCTCCATTATAATAGTTAGACATTTCTTTTTTATCGTGGGTGATGTCTATGAAATCTTTGGTGGGCTCCCACCCGCTACCTACGGTCATTACCTTGAGGCCATGAAATAGTTCTGAATGAGCTAGAGTATGCAGAACACTATTCATTTGAAAATGGCCGAGAATGAGTACGTCACTATGGTAACGGTTCTCCACACGTCTTGGATAATAGAGATCCGTATCTGGAGCATAAGGGAGGAAGCTCGATTCTTTCCCCCGTAATCCCTGATAATAGATCAGATTGGCTATGTTCTGTGTGAAAATATAATCGAATAACAGTGCTAGATTACGTTCTGTTCGGGTAAGACAGGTTGCGTCAGCCATCCATACGGCCTTAGGGACTTTAGAAGCTTTGAGGGCAGTAATGTTCTCCTCAGGGAACATGGTCTCTGATCCTAGAGCTAGTATCAGATCAGGCTGATACTGGGCTAAATATTCCGCTAAATTATGCTGTAACTTAATGGCAAGCACTTCTTTGACCAAATGCCTTAGCTGATCTTTAAAAAGTCGTACATTAGGCATTTTATCGCTTATCTCTGAGGGAACCAGAAGCAATACTCTTAATTGCTTTAGTTCCCGTGTTATGGTTTCCGCTCTATAAGAGTTCTCGAGAATGAGATTATGGTGTTGCGATGGATGAACTTGGCTGATGGTGACTTCGTGAGTTGAGGGCCTTTGAGGAGTGAGCCTAGTAGCTGTCTTCTTCATAATTCCTCCTGTATTCATTGGAGCCAGTCGTTCGCTCTAGCACCTAGTCTTGCTAATCATTATATGTGTAGGGGGTTCTTTTGACTTTAGGTATAAGACCATTAATCTGAATCTCAGTGGAAAAAGCGGATTTAGTAAAAGATGTATATCTATCTATGACCGGATGGTCTTGTCTAACATAAGATATACTATAAAACCTGAAAGGGATGATCGTCTTGCCAACCTTCGATAATGTTCTTGTTACAGGAAGTCAGACCATTCAAAATGATCTGCATGTCAACGGGAATGAGACTATCGATTTAAACCTGCAATTAAATGGTAGTCAGACCATTATGGGAAGCCTTCAGGTGAACGGCAGTCAGTCCCTGCTAGGCCATCTGGGAGTTACCGGTGAAATTAGCGGCGCAGGCACCATTAAAACTGCAACCCGTTTGATTGCTGTGAATCAGGCTTTGACACCAGTTTCAGCTCCTACAAGCCTTCAAGAAGTCAGATATTTCGCAGTGGGAGTTGCAAGTCAGACAGGACTCGTGCTGAAGGGCACGGATGGAAATGACTATGTATTATTTATCGATTTGACCGGAGGAACCCCTAATATTGGGATCCAACGAGCTTAAATCCGGTAACATTATATCTTTAAGCTCCGAATCATAAAAAAAACAGCAAGTCACCTAGGTACAAATAGGGACTTGCTGTTTGAGGTTTCTATTAGTTCTTAAAGCTGTGAATTGGAGCAGGAATTCGTCCGCCTCGGTTAATGAAATTGGCGCAATTGAAGCCATTAACAGCCATGACAGGCGCATATCCAAGAAGGCCGCCAAATTCTACGATTTCGCCTACATCCTTGCCGATGACAGGAATGACGCGAACAGCGGTTGTTTTGTTATTGACCATTCCGATAGCAGCTTCATCGGCGATAATGCCTGAGATTGTCTCTTTGGTGGTACTTCCCGGAATAGCAATCATGTCCAGTCCTACAGAACATACACAGGTCATGGCTTCTAGCTTCTCGAGCGTCAGAGCACCACGCTGAACGGCTTGAATCATTCCGTGATCTTCACTGACTGGAATAAAGGCTCCACTGAGTCCGCCAACATAGGAGGAGGCCATAACGCCACCTTTTTTAACATTGTCATTTAGAATCGCCAGAGCGGCTGTTGTTCCTGGTGCGCCAGCTTCTTCCAGACCCATGACTTGAAAGATCTCCGCAATGGAGTCCCCAATTTCTGGTGTTGGAGCCAGCGATAGATCAATAATCCCAAAAGGTACGTTCATCCGTTTAGATGCTTCCTGAGCAACTAGTTGTCCCACACGCGTAACTTTAAACGCAGTCCGTTTGATCGTTTCACACAGGGTTTCGAAGTCCTGACCTTTCACTTCCTCTAACGCACGCTTGATTACACCTGGGCCACTGACGCCAACGTTGATGACACATTCCCGTTCACCAACACCATGAAACGCTCCAGCCATAAAAGGATTGTCCTCAACCGCATTACAGAAAACAACCAGCTTAGCACAGCCTATGGAATCCCGATCCTTGGTGCGTTCCGCAGTTTGAATAATGATGTCACCCATTAATTTCACAGCGTCCATGTTGATTCCACTTCTGGAGGAGCCGACATTGACTGAGGAGCAGACTCTTTCAGTAACAGCCAGCGCTTCCGGGATACTGTCGATCAGAATGCGATCGCCTTTGGTACAGCCTTTTTGCACAAGGGCAGAGAAGCCGCCAATAAAGTTGACGCCGACCTCTTTTGCAGCCTTGTCCAGTATTTCAGCAACAGGTACATAGGTGTCTGTCTTCACGGCGCCAGCAGCAATAGCGATAGGGGTCACGGAAATCCGTTTATTAACAATAGGTACACCGAATTGTCTTTCTAGATCTTCACCTGTCTTGACGAGCTTTTCGGCGGATCTAGTAATCTTGTCATAGACATTTTGGTTAAAAGTTCTCATATCTGTATGAGCACAATCCATGAGGCTGATTCCCATTGTTATAGTACGCACATCCAGATTCATTTCACGGATCATCTTATTCGTTTCTTGTACTTCCACCAGTGATATCATAGTCATCCTCCTAGATGCGGTGCATAATATTAAAAATATCCTCGTGCTGAAGCTTGATTTCCACGCCGATCGCTTCTCCGATCAAATGCAAATCCTCAACAATATCCTCAAATGCTTTAGTCGCGCCAGAAATGTCTACAATCATCATCATGTTAAAATAATCTTGTACAATCGTTTGAGAAATATCCAGAATGTTCAAATTGTGCTCAGCAAGATATGTACATACCTTGGCAATAATCCCTACTTTGTCTTTTCCTAATACAGTAATAATCCCCTTCATGATTACAGCCTCCCTTTGAATATGGCGATTAGCCGTGTAAACGGAATGAACCATTCCAATCATTATTACAAATGCTGAAGCAAGCTTCAACCAAAGGTTTTTTGTCAGTTTGATCATTTTTTTATTAAGTCCTAAGAAATTAAAGAAAATTCGATTGACAGTATATGAAAAATATGATGAAGTGAGAGATTGATACGATACTCTGAAGGAGTAAATATGACTACACAAAAATATAAAGATATGGTTGAAGAGCGGACCAAACAAACCCTCCAGGAATGGTCGGAACTGTCGGAAGTTAAAGAGAAGGACATTTATCGTTTTTTGCATAACTTGAAAGGCACAGCTGGAACTGTTGGCTTACAAGAAGTTGAACAGTTTGCCGATGCAACGTTGCCCTATTTCATGGAAAGCAGCCTTAAGAGCTGGTCTGCCCTTGAGTGGGGTGATTATTTGTATCCGCTTATTCCACTGTTTGACCAAGATTCATCGGGTTCTCTAGTTTCAGTTAAGCAGCTAGACAAAAAAGGGCATGATGTTACGCTCCCGCATAATGATATTTTACTTATTGATGACGATGTTGAATTAGTAGCTTATTTTAAAGAATCACTGGAGAAGCAAAACTATTATGTAAGCATTGCCTTATCCGCTGAACGGGGTCTCAAGATTTTTTATGAAACCAAACCGGATCTGATCCTTCTGGATATTCTTTTACCAGATATCAGCGGGATAGAGGTCTTGAATCAAATTATCGGTAAAGCCAAAAAAGAACGGATTCCAATCATCATTATAAGTGGGGAGTATTCCAAAGCGACTCAACTGCATGCCTATAGGCTGGGCGTGATGGATTTTTTATCGAAGCCTGTAGATATTGATATCTTTCTGGCTCTGATCAAAAACCGCTTTGAACTAAAGAGGGAATGGCAGGACTCCATTATTGTGGATGAATTGACGGGTGCGTTTAATCGTAAGCATTTTAATCAAGTGATGAAGCAGCTGATTTGCGATTTTAAGCGAACGGAACGGGTGTTTTCTTTAGCGCTCATTGATCTGGACTATTTCAAAAAAATTAATGATACATATGGTCATCTAATCGGAGACGAGGTGTTACAGTCCTTATCTGAGCTTGTACAGAGTTCGATCCGTATGGAAGATACCTTTTGCCGCTTCGGTGGAGAAGAGTTTGCTGTGTTTCTGCCAAATACGGATGCGAGTTCTGCATTGACAGTGATAAACCGTATTCAGGAGCGATTTGCTGCCACCGACTTTTTTGCGAAGAATGAAATCTTTCATGTGACCTTTTCTAGTGGGATATCAGAGGTAACAGAAGCCGAGAATATTGCCGATAAAATTGTAGAGGAAGCAGATCAAGCTCTCTATGCCAGCAAAGATGCCGGAAGGAATCAGACAACACTCTACACGGATCATTTATCGTCGACTAAAAAGAATTCGGTTCTAAATGTAATTATTGTGGATGATGATGCGTTGATTCGAAAAATAGTGACTCATCAGATGGATACTTGGGAGCCGGAGGATATTGCTGAGGTGAATATCAGCAGTTTTGCGAATGGGCTGGATTTCTTGCAATCAGATTGGTATTCCATAGATGAGAAATATATTATCCTACTGGATGGTGTGATGCCGGATCTGGATGGCGTTGAAGTCCTGGAACGAATTCGCAAGACGTATCCGGAAGTGAATATATTAGTGATCATGCTAACAGGGAGAAATAATCAGGCGGATATTGTACATGCCCTGCAGATGGGCGCCGATGATTATGTAGTAAAACCTGTTCATATGCCTGAGCTGTTGTCCCGAATGGAACGGTTGGCTCATAGATTCTTGTTCTAACATGAAGGGGATTGTGCGAATATGCAAAAAATAATGGTAGTGGATGATGAAGAAGTACTACGGATGTTGATCGAGGATACATTGGAAGATTTGGAGAATGTTGAGATTCACACGGCGGAGAATGGATTGGAGGCTCTAACTAGGCTGTCTACGGATCATTATGATTTGGTGATTCTGGATTATATGATGCCGGAAATGACAGGGATTGAAGTGCTCCAGCAGCTGGATGAGGAGAAGAAGAAAACAACAGCTATATTAATGTTAACGGCTAAGGCTCAAGATGTGGATCGAATTCGAGCAGTTGAAGCAGGCGCGCGTTACTTCATGCCGAAACCATTTAGTCCGATGGAACTCTTGCAGATTGTGGAGGGGATCCTAAGTGGTGAAGGAAAGTAACGCTAACCGCAGTATCAAAAACAAATATTTCCGCATCATTGTATTTGTGTTCTCTTTAATCATTATTATGGGGACTGTATTTTTTATTTTCATAAACTATGAGCAAGATGAATTAAGTAGAGACCGTGAAAGTTTGCAGTATAAAGCAGACACGATCAGCGAGATGGCGAGCACTTTAAATGAGGTGTTTTTTCGAGCTAGGGGATTTACTTTGCTTAAGGACGAGAATGAATTAAAGCTCTTAAATGAAGCCCTCGTTAACTTCGATCAGATTCTGGATACGTATTCTAATCTTAATTTATCGGCCGAAGAAGCCTTATTTAGAGATGGTTTAAAATCATTTTATGTCCAGTATAAAAATAAAACCTTACCAGAAGCAATTCGGCTTGTCGAGGCTGACGATTATGCAGCTTTGAGAGTTTTATCTGGAGATGGTATTACTAAATCTGTGAATGATTTTCTAACGTATACGAAAGAGTACAGACAGCGATCCGATGCAGCATTAAATACCATGGCTATGGATTATATCAAACGAGCTAACGAATTCACCTTTATCGCATTCTTTTTTAGCACGATCATTCTACTGTTCTTTACCTTTATGATCTGGCGGATTCTTAAGAACTTGATTAATCCTATTTTAAAGCTGGAAGGGGCCACTCATTCATTGGCTGCCGGTGAGGAAATTCTTCTGGGCAATCTTAAGAATCAGGATGAAATCGGACGACTGTATACTGCATTTCTAAATATGGCCAGAAGTATTCAGGACAAAGAAGAAGAATTGATGATGCAGAATGAAGAGCTACACGCGCAGCAGGATGAACTTCAGGATCAGCAATACAGATTGCAACGTTCGCTTAGTGAAATAGAGAGTATGATGAAGGCACTTGATCAATCCTCAGCGGTGGGGATCCTTACAGATAAAGGAGTATTTACCTACGCGAATGATAATTTAAGCAAATATACCGGCTATAAAAATTCAGAAATTATCGGTTTTACCTATAAGTTATTTGAACTCTATAATATATCTAGAGAACAAATGCAGAAGATCTTCAACAAATTAAATACGGGTGGAGTATGGAGCAATGAACTCCAGATTCTGACCAAAGACGGATTACCAATCTGGATGCATTTGACTGTCGTGCCGTATCTGAACAATGACGGTGTGATTTATCAGTACATTTTTATCGCGTACGATATCACCTCTATGAAAAGTGTACAGCTGGAGCTAGCAGAAACACTAAAGAATACGCAACAGACCAAAAAGATGCTTGAGCTTAATAATCAGCTGAATCATGACATTACTTACACCTTGGATAAACATGAATTTGCAGATAAGTTTATTCAGTTCATGCATCACCTGTATTCATTTGATTCGAGTTTCTTCCTGCTGGTGAAAGATAAGATCGCGGCTGTTAAAGGCATTCCTCAGGAAAATGTAGAGCGTTATCTTGATAATGAGAACAATGAAATGTTATATCGCTTGAAGACAGAAAAAACCTATCTGATTAAGCGTCTTGCAACACAATCGGAACAGGGGATTTCTGCGAATGAGGTCTATTGTTATGATTTCTATACTACTGTTGTGAATGCAGAAGATGAGATTTTAGCTGTGTTTTGCGGAACCCGGATTGGACATTCTTTCAGCAAAGAAGAGATTAATGAAGTTCAAGGAATGATGAACCGCGTAGCTCTGGCGATTGAACGTTTATTCATGTATGAAGAGATTGAACATGGTCGAAAGCTGAACCGCGATATCGTGAATAACGTTAACGAAGGCATTCAGTTCGTAAATACAGAAGGCATGATGCTTCAGATGAATAAGGCGCTGTGCAATATTGTTAACTATGAATGGATCGAAGGGACGCTGATTGCTAGAAAAGAATGGATGGATTATTTCATCGCACGTTCCAATGAGAATCATGAACTTCGGTTGTTCTTTGAACAGGCGATTGCTGAGGAAGCTCTAGAATCCAGCAGTATGCAATACTCCATTGGAACAGAATCTATGAAGCATATTGATGTTTATGCGATTCCTGTTTTCCGTCGTGAGCTCAGAATTGGTACATTGTTTGTATACAGAGATATCACTAGGGAGTACGAGCTAGATCTTATGAAATCGGATCTAGTCAGTACGGTAAGTCATGAGCTGAGAACGCCATTGTCGAGTGTACTAGGATTCACGGAACTGCTATTGTCCAAAACTATGAAGCCTGAGAAGCAGCTGAAGTATTTGGAGACGATTCATAAGGAAGCGAAGCGGTTGACGGAGCTTATTAATGATTTTCTCGATCTGCAAAGAATGGAATCAGGTAAGCAGCAGTATATCACGGAACATCTGAATCTCAGCGAAATTGTACTTGGGGTTATCGATCAATATAAACTTAGCAGCACCCATCATGTGCTGCTGGTGGATGAGGCTCTAAATGCGGAAGTAGATGTGGACAAGGATAAAATTGTCCAAGTTCTAACGAATTTGTTAAGTAATGCGATCAAGTTCTCACCGTCTAATAATGAAGTAAAGGTACTGCTGCATAATGAGCCGGGTCACATTATTGTGCGTATCCAGGATCATGGTCTTGGCATTCCAAAGGATCAAATAGGGCAGCTATTCCAAAAATTCAGAAGAGTGGATAACAGTGCCTCCAAAAGAATTGGTGGAACAGGTCTTGGTCTTGCCATCTGCAAAGAAATTATTGAGAAACAAAAGGGAACCATCGGTATTGAATCGGTGGAAGGAGAGGGAACTACCGTCTGGTTTAGTCTCCCCATCCTACATGCGGAAGCAGGCCTACAGCAAGATGAGCTAAATAAGTGGAATGCAGATAAAGAGCTCAAGCCGAATGTAATGATCGTTGAAGATGATTATAGTCTTTCGTTGCTCTTATCAGAAGAGCTTAAAGGGAAGGGCTTCCGTGTCACCCATCACTATCATCCACAGCAAGCCTTTGATCAAGCTTTAAAAACACCATTTGTTGCGATCGTAGTGGATTTGATGCTTGGGGAAGATCTGGATGGTTGGGATCTGATCCGAATGCTGAAAGATGATTCGAGAACAGAGAATATTCCGATAGTTATTTCTTCTGCTCTTGATCAATCGGATAAGAATCAACTGAACGATGTGATTCAGAAGTATTTAACGAAACCTTATCCGCCGGGCGAGTTATCGAATACGCTTGAAGAGATTGTGAAGATAAGGACGGGGGTAGGCGAGGTATTATTTCCCGAAAGTAAGAAGGATTTATAGTTTTTATTTATCACAATATCTTATAAATAGTATCACTTTTTATAATGTAACCGATCAAATCAGGGTAAATCATACTGTTTTGATCGGTTTTTCTATGATTTATTGATACTTTTTCAATAATTAACATTTTTTAGGTAAAAATGACTTCATTGATCGTTTACAATTATTGTGATAGCCTGATTTTATGAGGTTCTAAAAAAGGCTCAGATAGATTCAATTGAGGCACGGATCATAACCAGATTTCATGTTTAGGAGAGGTGGATATTGTTGCAACTACAGGTAACGAACAGTCCGTTTAACGAGAACCAAGTCGAGCTTCTCAATCGTCTTCTACCAACCTTAACGGAGACGCAGCAAATATGGCTCAGTGGATATTTGTCCGCGATTGGCCGTACTGCGGCAGCAGCGCCATCGGGTGCTGAACTTCAAGTGCAATCGAATACGATTGCTGAGGTTGGCGCTGTTGTAACTAGCCAACCAGCAGCATCACGGGAAGTGACCATATTATTTGGTTCGCAAACGGGGAATTGCCAGCGACTAGCGGGGAGCTTATCGCGCAAGCTGGAAGAGCAAGGCTTTCAGGTCACACTCTCCGCGATGAACAGTTTCAAACCTACAGCGCTTAAAAAGGTTGAGAATCTACTTCTACTGGTGAGTACTCATGGAGAAGGTGAACCACCAGATAATGCAAGGATTTTTCATGAATTTCTTTACAGTAAAAGAGCTCCTCTATTAGAGAACCTGCGGTTTTCAGTTCTAGCTCTGGGAGACACCTCTTATGAATTTTTCTGTCAGACGGGTAAAGAGTTCGATCAGAGGTTAGAGGAACTTGGTGGAAAGCGTCTAAGTCCACGAGTAGATTGTGATCTCGATTATGACGATTCCGTTGCTGAATGGTTTGAAGGTGTAATTGGTGCATTAAATGCAAATTTAAATGCTCCAGCCATTGCGGCAAAAGCGGTTCAAGCCGCAGAGGACGCAGCGTCACAAGAACCTCTTTACACTCGGAATAATCCTTTTAAGGCAGAGGTATTGGAGAATCTGAATTTGAACGGACGCGGCTCGGATCGTGAGACTCGCCATCTGGAGCTATCGCTTGAAGGCTCTAATATACAGTTTGAACCAGGAGATGCACTGGGAGTATACCCAGAGAATCATCCTGAACTGGTGGACGCTATTATTCATACTATGGGCTGGAATCCTAACGATAAGGTCCCGTTTAATAAGAAAGGTGATGAAGGGGCCTTACGTGAGGCACTTCTGCATCATTATGAAATCACTGTATTGACCAAACCTTTGCTGGAGCAAGCAGCAAAGCTGTCTGCTTCAAACAAGCTGAGTGAGTTATTAGCTCCAGACCGTGCTTCGGAGCTTAAAGAGTATATTCAAGGACGTGATCTACTCGATTTGCTTCAGGACTTCTCACCGTGGGAAGGCTCAGCCAGCAGTTTTGTGACAATTTTGCGGAAGCTTCCTGCTCGTCTATATTCTATCGCTAGCAGTTATAAGGCTAATCCGGATGAGGTTCATCTAACCGTCAGAGCTGTACGTTATGAGGCTCACGGTAGGGAACGTTACGGTGTCTGCTCAGTGCATTGCGCAGAAAGAGTAGAGCCGGGGGATACATTGCCTATTTACATTCAGCATAATCCTAACTTTAAGCTGCCGACTAATCCGGATGCGCCGATCATCATGATCGGACCGGGCACTGGAGTTGCACCATTTCGCTCCTTCCTTGAAGAACGTGGAGAGCTTGGAGCGGAAGGGAAATCATGGTTGTTCTATGGGGATCGGCATTTCGTGACGGATTTCCTGTATCAGACTGATTGGCAGAGAATGCTAAAGGATGGCGTTCTAAGCAAGCTGGATGTAGCCTTCTCACGGGATACCGAAGAGAAAGTATATGTACAGCATCGCATTTTGCAAAAGAGTCGTGAGGTTTATGAATGGCTGCAAGAAGGTGCTCATATCTACGTTTGCGGCGACGAGAAGTATATGGCACATGATGTTCATACTGCTTTGCTTACTGTGATTCAGAGTGAGGGCGGACTGAGCCCTGAAGCGGCAGCAGCTTATCTGGAAGATATGCAACAGACACAGCGTTACCAGCGTGATGTCTATTAGTGGATAGATGGAAGTTATCGAATGACTTCGGGGGGAGATAACAACAATGGCAAACAATGAGAAGGTTCAGCCGATCGGCGGACCTCCAAGTGATGTTGAGCATATTAAGTCGGAGAGTAACTATCTGCGGGGTGCGTTAGTGGAGACACTAAGCAATCCGATTACGGGTGGTCTACCTGAAGATGATAATCGGCTGCTGAAATTTCACGGTAGCTATATGCAGGATGACAGAGATTTGCGCAATGAACGGGAACGTCAGAAGCTGGAGCCAGCATTCCAGTTTATGCTTCGCGTAGTTGCCCCAGGTGGTGTAGCTACACCGGAACAATGGCTGGTGATGGATGATCTAGCACAAAAGTATGGTAACGGAACCTTACGTTTGACTACTAGACAGGCATTTCAAATGCATGGCGTTCTCAAATGGAACTTAAAGAAGACCATTCGAAGCATCAATGATACGCTAATGACGACCCTTGCAGCTTGTGGGGATGTCAATCGTAACGTAATGAGTAATCCGAATCCTTATCAATCTGAGGTGCACGCAGAAGTCTACGAATGGGCGCGCAAAGTTAGTGATCATCTATCCCCACGTACTCCTGCTTACCATGAAATTTGGCTAGACGGTGAAAAGGTTGTGGATAGCTTAGGAGATCGGGCAGAAGTTGAGCCGATCTATGGTCCGGTGTATTTACCTCGTAAATTCAAGATTGGTCTTGCGGTTCCCCCTTCAAATGACGTAGATGTTTTCTCGCAGGATCTAGGCTTCATCGCTATTCTTGAGAATGATAAGCTGGTGGGGTTCAACGTTTCGGTAGGCGGCGGTATGGGCATGACGCATGGCGATACCAGCACGTATCCTCAGCTTGGCCGTATCATTGGCTTTTGCCGTCCTGATCAATTGATCGATGTAGCGGAGAAGACAGTAACGATTCAGCGGGATTATGGAAATCGTTCTGTCCGCAAAAATGCACGGTTTAAGTATACGATTGACCGCCATGGTCTGGAATGGTTCGTTGATGAGCTGCATGAAAGACTCGGGTGGCAGCTTGAGACGGCACGTGAGTACCATTTCGATCACAATGGAGACCGCTACGGCTGGGTGAAGGGTACCAATGGAAAATGGAATTTGACGCTTTATATCCAAAGCGGACGGATTCATGACCAAGAAGGGTACACCTTGATGACCGGATTGCGGGAAATTGCCAAGATTCATACCGGAGATTTCCGACTTACGCCGAATCAAAATTTAACGATTGCTAACGTAACCACTGCCAAAAAACGAAAAGTAGCTGAGCTGGCTAAACAGCATGGACTTACGGACGGAGCTCATATGTCTGCACTACGACGTAGTTCCATGTCTTGTGTGGCACTACCAACCTGCGGGCTTGCAATGGCTGAGGCAGAACGTTACTTGCCTTCGTTGATTGATAAGTTAGAGCTTGTCCTTGATGAAGCTGGTCTACGCGATGAGGAAATCGTGATTCGGATGACGGGCTGTCCTAATGGATGTGCAAGACCGGCACTGGGCGAAATCTCGTTTATTGGTAAGGGGCCAGGTAGATATAATATGTACTTGGGAGCAGGTTTTACGGGAGATCGCTTGAACAAAATGTATAAAGAAAATATTGATGAAAAAGAAATTCTGGAGACGCTGGAGCCTATCCTTCATCGTTATGCAAAAGAACGGCAGCATGGCGAGCATTTCGGAGATTTCGTGATCCGTGCAGGCTATGTCAAAGCGGTTACTTCAGGTCTTAATTTTCATGATTAATTCTGTATGATTGAAAGGGATGTCCCGGAGCCTGCATTATGGCAACTGGGACATCTTTTTGTTAGTTGATCTCAAACCTAAACCATCACTCGCTGTCGAGCTGATCGGGCTAAGTTAGCGAATTTAGCGGATGAGATACTATCGTATCGGACTCAGAAGATCTTATATGCTGAAATCGCTCCAATTTGGAAGGCGTTTGGACCACGGTGCAGTTATTAGTCTGAAAGGAGGCGAAAACTTACCATTATAAGGGGAATAACGTCTCTCAGGTCCGAAAGTGGCTCAAAAAAGCATAAATCGCACAAATAGGGTCATCTGAGTCCGCAAGCCACAACGGATTCGAAAAATTCCTACAGTAACCCGGATAAAACCAGCAGGTATAGAATCAGCGCGAGCGTTTAAGTGAGCTCGATAATCTCTAGCATTTTTATAAGAAAGAGGAGAGTTATTTAGTTTCAGACAGGAATAAATATTTTTTTTGCTTAATGATTTGGATTTCTTGTGTTTTTCTTTCATAATATAAAGGGGAAACTAAATACAAACGAAGAGCCATTGCCCGTGAGTGATGTGTTCTGTACAGAAGAGGCGATATTATGATTATCATGAAAACGATGGAAGAGATCGAAAAAATGCGTGCGGCGGGGAAAATCCTTGCTGAATGTCATCGTCAAATTGCGCAAATTTTGAAGCCCGGAATTACGACTTGGGAAATTGATGAATTTGCAGAAAAATTTATATTGTCTCAAGGTGCGACTCCTGAGCAAAAAGGATATCATGGGTATCCATACGCAACCTGTGCATCTGTAAATGATGTGATATGCCACGGGTTTCCGAAGAAGGAACCGCTGAAAGATGGAGATATAGTAACGATAGACATGGTAGTTAATTTAAACGGTTGGTTGGCAGACTCTGCTTGGTCTTACGGGATTGGGGATATTAGTGAACAAGCGAGCAAACTTCTCGACACGACTAAGGAATCCCTATTCCGTGGCATTGAGCAGGCTGTTGCAGGCAATCGGATCGGTGACGTCGCTCACGCAATACAGGTGTATGCGGAATCTAATGGATTTTCTGTTGTTCGTGATTTTATTGGTCACGGAATCGGTTCGGAAATGCATGAAGCGCCTGAAGTGCCTCATTATGGGCCGGCAGGAAAAGGGCCTCGCCTTAAAGAGGGAATGGTATTTACGATTGAGCCGATGCTGAACACAGGCAGCTACAGAACTAAGATTGATGCGGATGGTTGGACTGCACGTACCATTGATGGCGGTCTGTCTGCACAATATGAACATACGCTAGCTATCACCCCTCAAGGGACCATTATTCTGACTGAACTATAATTTAGCGTTGAACAAAAGACCTGATTAGCTTCATCTTCTCCAGATGTTGCTGATCAGGTCTTTTGTTATTCAATTAATCAGTTATGCTGCGAGTATAATATTCAATGATGTCTTTTCGACGAATAATCCCTACAAATACGCCTTCTTTATCAATAACAGGAACGAAATTCTGATCTGCGGCGAGTGTCAGCATATCCTCCATTTCGGCATTTATGAGTACACTTTCGTTATGAACATGCTTCTGGATTTCGCTTACTGCAACTTCCCCTATATTTTCAAAGGTTAGACCGGCTGTGTTTTTCAGCTTCCACAATAGATCACCTTCCGAAAGTGTTCCTACATATTTTCCTTCATTATCAATAATAGGGATAGCCGTATAATGGTGCTGCTCTAATTGTTCTAAGGCTTCCAGCATGGATAGTGAGTTAGTGATATAGGCAACTTGATCTTTAGGCAACAAAAAAGAGGATATTTCCATCGGCATGAACTCCTTTGTATTGAGATTTTTTAATTAGGTTACTTTTATTTAAACATATTTTTTGAAGGGATAGGTGTTTTAAATTTTATTGGTTTAATTATAGGCAATAAGACCTATTTAATGATAGTCGTATTTTGTCGATTAAAGATAAGGTATATTATCCTAGAGTGGAGTTGTTCAGATGGCGTTGTATCGTAGGCTTTCTTTAACAGTTAAATTTGTTCTGGTAGTAAGTTTAGTTATCATTGTTATCTTTTTCTTTAGTCTAATCGCGAATCTGCTTAATCTTCGAAGTGTGAGCATATCGAACGGTGAATTAGAGGCGGAAGTTGCTGGGCGAAGTTATGCGGAAACTATTCAGAATAGTATGGTAGACATAGAGTCGGCAGCAAAGGTATTCACAGAAGTACTGGTTGAATCAAGAGAACATCAAACTTTGAGTCGTGAAGAAGTTATTTCTACAATGAAATCGATGCTTGAGAATAGACCCGAGCTTTTTGCAATTAGTACATTGTGGGAACCCAATGCCTTCGATCAAAACGATCAGGCTAATATCAATAAGACGCCATATGATGATGGTACGGGGCGTTTTATTCCTTATGTTCTTAGGAATCAAGGTTCAATAACGGTTGAACCCTTAAAGGATTACGATGTAGAAGGTGCGGGTGATTATTACCTTTTACCTAAAAAAGAGAAAAAACCGATCTACATTGAACCCTATTCCTATGAGACGACTGCTGGGGCTATAGAGATGATTTCGGTTATGCTGCCCATTTTGGACAAATCGGGCACTTTTCTTGGGACGGTAGGATTTGATGTTTCGTTATCAAAGCTCCAGGAGGATGCTGATAAATATAAACCTATGGGTGGATACGTTTCTCTAGTCACGGGTAATGGTAAATATGCAGCTAATCCTAATGATCCAGAAAGTGTACTTAAAGATTTCGGTGATACGGAAGAGAAAGCTGCACTGTGGAGACAAGTGAAGAATGGGAAGTCGGTTCAGGGGTACACCAATAATTCCAAAGGAGAAAATGTACTTCGTATTTTTGTTCCGATTCCACTGCCAGAAAGCGATCAGGTATGGTATACGCAGACTGCGATTCCTAAAGCTACAATCATGGCTGACTACGAACAAACGAAAACAGAATCATTTATTATCATGCTTGTTGGGATGCTGATTCTAGGAATAGTTATAGTCTTACAATTATGGTTAATGGTGATCAAACCGCTTCGAGTATTATCTGAGAAATTGCAGCTTATGGCTCAAGGGGACTTAACACAAACATTGCAGGTTCGGAATGATGATGAATTCGGTAAGATGTCTTCACATTTTAATCAGATGACATATAAGCTGCGAGAAATGTTTGGACTTGTGGCTGATTTATCGATGTCAGTGGGAGCTACATCTGAAGAGTTGACAGCTAACGCTGAACAGACAGGGAAAGCTGCTGAACAGATTGCTGTGTCTATTGGACGAGTAGCCGAGGGAGCGCAACTGCAAAATGATTATGCAGGAGAATCTTCTCTGGCCATGAGTGATCTTAGCGTTGGAGTGCAGCGTATCGCTGACTCTTCATCAGCGGTGTCCACATCAGCAGATGAAGTAACCGATCAAACGAAGCGGGGCAGTGCGCAACTGCAAACGGCGGTGAGCCAGATGACAGAGCTTAAGCAATCTGTGGACGAGACCAGTCTGGCTATAGAACGATTAGGTGAAAGATCTGTGCAGATCAGCGGGATTATTGGTCTGATCTCGAACATTAGTAAACAGACCAATCTATTGGCATTAAACGCAGCCATAGAAGCATCCAGAGTGGGCGAACATGGTCGGGGATTTGCTGTAGTAGCATCGGAAATACGGATGTTGGCGGATCAAACGAAACAAGCTGCCGAACAAGTTACTGAATTAGTCGAACATGTGGTCCAAGATACTAATCAAGCCTCGCAGGCTATGGCCGTTGGTAATGAGCAAGTACGTATTGGTGTGCAAAGTGTATCTGATAGTGATCTTTTGTTTACATCAATTCTTGCTGAAATGACACAGGTTACAGATCAAATTCAGGAAGTGTCTGCAGCCGCACAGGAGATGACCGCTGGTACAGAGCAAATTTCAGCTAGCGTCAAATTATTAGCCGAACTTGCATCGGAAGCGTCCGCGGATTCACAAAGTGTAGCAGCAGCCTCAGAGGAGCAACTTGCTTCTATGGAAGAGATCTCTGCCTCAACGGAATCCCTCAGCTCGATGGTGCAAGATTTGCTGGACAAATTGTCTTATTTTAAAATTTAAAATAAATCTGATGTCGTTATTACAGGTGGGTAACCCTGTCCTTTTCTGAAGGATCAGGGTTTTCCATTTTTTATATCATGCCAAAGGGTATCTACATGACTTCAGATGTGCTATAATCAATATATCGAAAGTAGTTACCTGCTAATTCACATAGCGTAGAGGGTTATTCTTAAGATGACAATAACCTTGTACCATATGTGAATTTTTATTTTTTTAGAGATTTTGTAAGAGATTTTTTTGGGATAAGAATAACATGTAAATTAAAAAAAGGTGGTAATTATATTATGCAAACAGGAACAGTGAAATGGTTTAACGCGGACAAAGGCTTTGGTTTTATCGAGGTTGAAGGTGGAGAAGACGTATTCGTACATTTCAGCGCAATCACTGGTGACGGATTCAAGTCTTTGGACGAAGGACAACGTGTAGAATTTAACGTAGTTCAAGGCAATCGTGGTCAACAAGCTGAGAACGTTGTAAAACTCTAAAGTTGTGAAAAAAATCCCCAAACTTATAGTTTGGGGATTTTTTTAAAATATAAGAAATATAAGTTTCACACCATACTTTTTGTCTTATATTTCTCGCTTAGTAGAAAGGTGGCGGATGTAAGTGCAGGTGTTTGAAGACTGGAATTTAAAAGTGAAAAAAACCTTTAACGCTACAAGCAACAAGGAAGTATTGACTGTGTCTGAAGCTGGTAGCTTGCTTGGTCTGTCTAAAGATCAAATGAAAAGCTATGTAGACCAACATAAGTTAACTAAGGTTCCAATCATGAGAAGTGTTGTCAGATATCTTATATTGAAAAGTGAAATCGATACGATTCTGAAAAAAAACTAATATAATCTCAATTAACATATTCGACCCATCCTTGAAAGGATGTGGTCTTTTTTTTGTTCGAAAATTTCTTATAAATAGAAACTTATCAATCCGATCATCGTCTATAATAATGGGATATTCAGGAAATGGGGGGAGGCATACATTCCGATTTCTTCTTGTAGAATGAATTATTTGTATTTTTTGTTCCATCAGAAGTCGCATCAATAGAAAGGGTAATTCATCCAAATGAAAAATAAACAGAGTACTCATCCACCTGCTTCCTTTGCTTTAAGTAGAATCGAGAAAAAGAAAGTGAAAAAGAATAAAATCAGCAAGAAAATGAAGATTTGGTACATTTCGATCGCTACCTTACTTCTTGTTGGGCTGGGATCTTTTATTTTCCGTAAGGAACTAATGATTTTTGGGTTTGATAATGTTGTAGCACCAACTATTGAACACACCCTTAAAGAGTCCTACGTGCCGTTAGAAAACACTGGAGAATCTGGATTACAAGCAACGACGGAAAATAAAGACCGTCCTTTCTCTATCCTTCTACTAGGCACCGATCAGCGTGGCAAAGAGAATGGACTTTCTGACTCTATTATTTATACAGTCATTCGACCTGAAGACCATAAAGCATTACTTGTCTCTATTCCCCGTGATTCATTTACTGAAATTATTGGAGCGGAAAATATCAAAGGCGCACGAAAAGAAACCAAGATTAATGCGGCGCATTCCTACGGTGGTCCTCAGATGAGTGTGGATACCGTTAAGAATCTACTGAACGCCCCTATTGATTATTATGCTACTATTAATTTTAATGGGCTTGTGGGTGTTACAGATGCTCTTGGAGGAGTGGTGCTTCCAATCACCAAGGTGATAGAGAATAAGAGTCCCGATCATGAGAAACTAAGAATTGAGCCGAACAAACCGATCTATTCCGGCAAGGAAGCTTTAATGTATGTAAGATATCGGGAAGATTCGGATTTTAAGAGAACAGAGAGACAACGGATTTTCCTAAAAGCGGCGCTTGATCGGATGAAAAGAATAGATAATATTCTTAATATACAGAACATTATCGAGATTGCGGGCAGTAACTTTAAAACCAATATGAAGTCAGATTTTATTTTAGATTTGGCTAAAAAGGTAATTCTTGAAGGTGGAACCCCTGAAATAACGAGTCATATGCTCCAAGGGGAAGGAAAACATACGGATCAATGGTATTATATACTCGATGAAAATGATGTAAAGCGTACTCATGATATGATCGAGATTTGGCTGAATCCAGCATCTACTGAGGCTGATCTTATAACTGCTTCTAAGGATGATGCTGCATAATATTTTTTTGCTAGACTATTTTATATTCACACGGAGGTTAGCTTCTATGGCAGCAAAATCAAAGGAGCAAATGATACTCGAATTTAAGTCCCTCATTCCATTCGTGAAATCATTAGAAGAGGTGCCAGATAAACATTGGGATAAGCCCATAGCCACTGGTAAATGGACCGTGAAGGATATTCTCTGTCACCTCATGCTCTGGGATAAATATTTCTATGAAGGTGCTATAAAGAAGATTATTTTGAAAGAACCATTAACAACGAAACAATTGGATTTTAACGAGTTTAATGCTAACGCGATTGAGTATGCCAAATTATTAGCTAAGCAAACCTTGATTGAACAATTTGTGCTCTACAGATCTAGAATTTTAGATGCAGTCACTGGATTAACAGATGAAGAATTCGATTTGGAATATAAAGATGGAGACCGCAAGAATTTCAGTGTTCGTAAGTATTTGAGAAGTTTTATCCCACATGATAAGCATCATAAAAAACAGATTGAACAATTCCTAAAATACATACAGCAAGGCTGAAAGCTTGTCTTTTATGGTTTAAGCTTTAGCGCGATTCTGAACCAATTTCATGGATTGGCGAATGAGCATTGGACCGAACATGCTGCCAGCTGAGGCGGCTATAAAGGAATGTAAGGGAAACTTTATGGCAAAGTAAATGACCGTTCCAGCTACAAAATCAATAAGAATGAATTTCTTGATCTCGGATAGTGGGATTGTGACGAATACAAATGATTCTTTATTTTTCAAGTGGTTGACCTCCTAATTGATAATGCAGCATATAAATCCACTGTTCATTCTATTTTGAGCATAAGATGTCCCATTCGAAAAATTTAGACTAACGGCATACAAGAATAGAGGGTAAAGACTCGAATGGATAATCAGGAGCATGAAAAAGAGCGGATACCGCTATTGTATATACAGACAGCAAATCATGTGATGGAAGAAATACGGAAGAGGAAGCTTCAGCCACATGATCTCGTCCCCTCTGAAGGGGAGATTACCAAGTTGTACGGTGTCAGCCGCATGACGGCGAAGCTTGCACTGCAGATCTTGGAGAAAAAAGGGATCGTTTATCGCCATGCCCGCCGTGGGACATTCGTATCTGCTGATTACCATGTGCATTCCGGGGAACAGATGCTGGAGAAGGCGATCGAGAAGAAAGAACCGGTACGAAGGATTGCATTGGTGATTCCTAATATGGATGATTACATCGGAGATTGACTGCGTTTATCATGATCATTACCATGGGGCTTATAAGACCACCCAGTATTTGATTGAAAATGGTCACCAGGAAATCGGATATATCTCAATGGCCTTTGACGGTGTGACGAGCAGGGAAGATCGGTATAGAGGTTATCTTCAAGCTATGTTGGATCATGATCTGCCGGTAAACAACCGTAATATTTACTTGAGCTGCTCTGAAGATTATATGCATCAGTTGAATGCTCCGAATATGCAGCTGGAGTCTTTTTTAGACCATACTTCGGCGTTAACGGCAGTTGTATGCGCAGACGACTATATCGCTACATCGTGCTTGTACACGGCAATCTCGATGCAAATTTTGGTTTCGGATCAATTGTCTATTATAGGGTTTACCGACATTCAATTGGCGAGCTTGCTGCCGGTTCCATTAACTACCGCAAGACAAGCGACAGAGAAACTCGGACAAGCTGCCGTATATCGAGTTATTAAGCGGATGGATAATTCACGTGAAGGGGCGTTAACGATTAAAATTGATAGCCTGTCTCACCTTTACGCGTAGTGAAGGATGGGAATCGAAATCTTCATGCACTAGATCGTTGAGTTAGTTATCAGGGAACAGATGGGAGCGCTCTATCGAAACCATGGATGCTGCTTTGGCTGCACCGGGTCAAAAAAGACTGCTACAATTCGATAATTCTTTTGTTTCTCTAGATAAAGGATGGCATTTTAATTTGCACAACAATATCTGGGGTACAAATTTCCCAATGTGGTACGGTGAAGATGCACTATTCCGTTTTCGTCTAAATCTACAATCGAACCGTAAATAAAAGAATAGAAGTATACTTGTGGCTGAAATACACCTCTTAGAATAAACATTGGTAAACCCTTTGCGTCCGATGTCATTCTAAGAGGTGTATTTTTGCTCAGCTTCTGCAACAGATAAGATCTCAATGTTAAAAAGACAAATTTCCACTTGGAAAATTTGGTTTTCATAGGTAATATCCCATATTCCGCCGGTTTCCTCTACCGCCTTCTTTACGCTTTTTAGACCGATACCATGAAAATGCTTGTCTCGTTTTGTTGTGGCTAATTCTCCGAAATGATTAGTTCGTATTGAATGCTGATATGGATTCTGTATTCTGATAAATAAAGTACCCTTATGATAATGAAGTTGGAATTTAATATAGGGCTGAGTCACACCCGGATGCTTGCATGCTTCGATGGCATTATCAATGGTGTTCCCTAGAATAATGCTAAATGCATACGCATCTAGGTCAAGCTGAGGTGGAATCTTAATGTCTGTTTGAAAGGAGATACCCAGCTTTTTGGCAAATTGCGACTTGTAATTAATGATGGAGTCGATTAGGATGGAGCCGGTATTACAACTCCCTGAAGAGAGTTCGATCACTCCAAGAAGCTTATCCACATCATTCAGTCCGGCTTCTTTCTCCCCGGCTTGTAATTGTGACCTCAGGCCGAGCAAGATATTCCTGAAATCATGTTGAAACGTAAAGACTTCTTCCTGCTTTTCTTTCGTGAGCAGATACTGGTTCATATAGTAGGTGTTTTGCTGTTCCAATAAGTAGTTTTTATTCTGAGCCGATTGTATGGTTAATACGCGATCACACAAAAGAATGATCAAGAAGTTGATTAACAGCATTCCTCCGGATAAAGTCGGATACAAGGCGGGATATTCTCGCAATGACAGCTCGCTCGATAATTTTGCAATACTGAGAATGCTGATAAACGGAAAACAGAACAGCCCGATCCAATACCAACTGCTTAGATTCCCTTCGCCAAAAGATTTGGTAAAACGAAGTGTGATCTGTACCAGTATAAACATCAGAATCTTCGACAAAAACAAGGTAAAGATGTATCCGCTTGTCGTATACACAGGTGCAGTAGCTGCATCTGAAAGAATAATCAGTGCGACTATAAATAAAGCAGCACCAATACGCCATTGTATTTTTCCTTTATAGAAAAAGGACAAGAGAACGATCCCCACTATATTAAGCCCTAGCATCCATAAGCCGGGAAGTGGACTGTAATGAAGGAGGAGTACAAATATATAATAGGCAGAATATACGGAATAAAGGATTACTTTGGATTCCCAAAGCCGTGGGAAACAATGGTCATAGAAATAATGAATGATAAATGGGAGGGCTGCCAGCGTGAGGGCATAGAACAGCTCATCCAGAAGAATATTATTCAAGCAGACTCCCCCTGAATTGCAAATAGCTCTTTTTCACTACGGTGCTTTGCTTATCGCTGATCGGAAGTTCTTCCCCACTCGTCAATACAATTTTTTTGCCCTGAATTTGTTTGATGTAATCGAAATTCACAAGATACGATTGATGAATCCGCACAAACTGCTTCGATGGTAGCTTTTCTTCTTCTATAGATAAAGTACTGTAATATTCCGTTTGATCTTCCGTTGTTTGCAAAATGATTTTTCGGCGGTCACTTGCCAAGTACATAATATTACGGATTGGAATAAGTAGTTTAGTTCCACTTTGGTGTACAGGCAGTAATTTTGGTTGGCTTTGCTGACGTTTGACCTTTATTTGCTGAATCATAGAGATTAGTTTTTTTTCAAAAGACTCGTTATGTATAGGCTTCTTTATAAAACCAGAAGGTTGAACGTCAAATAGTTGAACATGATACTCTTCGTGGCTCGATACGTAAATCAATCGAACCCTATCATTATCACAATCTCTCCGTAATATATGACCCGCGGTTATTCCGCTTATTCCTTTCATTTCTATATCCATAAAAATAATATCAAATGGACAACCATGTTGAATGGCTTTCGTGAAACTTTCACCAGAATAGAATATGGATACCTCTATCTTTACGGTCTGCTGAATGGGATGGTTAATGATCAATCTCTCAATACATTCTGTTGTCTTGAAATCATCATCACAAATAGCAATATTTATCATCTGAAATTCCCCTCCTGTGCTATAAATAATAATACATTATATGGGAGTATAATCAACCTTTATCCTTTTAGGGATCACTTGGAAGTGGCGAAAGTTACATTTATTCCCGTGTTTTTTACCATGGCGATTAGTAAGTCTAGTAAACATGCTAATTTAATATCAATTAGTAGTAGCAGAGGCTATGGAGGAGTTGAAAAATGAATACAACAATCTTTGAAGCTGAGGGATTAACTAAACAGTATGGCAGTGCAAATGCGCTTCAAAATATAAATATGCAGATTAAACAGGGTGATATCTATGGCTTTGTAGGTGAGAACGGAGCAGGTAAAACCACACTCATGAAAATAATTAGTGGATTAGTTTATCCTACAAAAGGGACTATCCAATTGATGGGTAAAAGTAGTGAGAAGGACATCGCACGGGTCAGAAAAAAAATGGGGGTTTTAATAGAGCTTCCTGCCCTCTATCCCCATATGAACGCCGAAGAGAATTTAAGCTTTTATTGCAAGATTCATGGTATTTCGGATCTCAACAGAATTAAAGATGTACTGAATCTGGTGGGACTAACGGACGTTGAAAACAAAAATACATCAGAATATTCTCTGGGTATGCGTCAACGCTTAGGGCTGGCTATCTCCCTTCTCAACGAACCGGAATTTTTAGTTTTGGATGAACCGATTAATGGACTTGATCCTGCAGGAATTGTAGAAATGAGAAAATTATTGGCTAAGCTGGCACATGAAAAAGGGGTTACCATCTTGATTTCCAGCCACATTTTGAGTGAACTCCAATTGTTAGCTACCAAATTCGGGTTTATTCATAAAGGGCAGTTCATTAAGGAAGTCTCTGTGGAAGAACTCTTGCAATCAGCCGAAACGCAAATTTGCATTAAGACCGTTGAAATAGAAGCAGCCATAAACGTGCTCAAGAACGATCTTAATATTCATTCGATCACATTGTCAGAATCCGGAGAAATATTGGTTCCCAAGGATTTGACAGATCTTGAACAGTTAATGTCAACGTTAATTAAACAAGGGATTCCACTTGAAGGAATCAACCTGTCCACAACAAATCTTGAGCATTATTACATGGATCTGATAGGAGAATGAGCAATGAGGGATTTTCTGAGAGCTGAGTCTTACTTTATGAGAAGGGATATCATGTTTAAGGGGATTTCTCTGCTGTTCCTTACAGCTAGCCTAGTATTAGCATTCTGGACTGGCAGTAAAGCAGGTTTTGAAATCGGTAATCTTGCGGAACCCTTAACGATTGTGACGCCTTTATCTTTATTTTTTTATTTTATTATTCCAGTCTATGTATGCTTTTTTGCAACCGAAGGATTTGAATATGGATCTATCAAAGTGATCCTTGCTTCTGGACAAAGTAGGTTTATCTACATCACGGGAAAATACCTTTCTGTCTTAAAAATTATTATATGGTGGATTTTACAATTTACAGTAGTGTTTTATCTCGCTTATATGATAGCTGCTTTGATAATCGGGACTGACATCGGTAATCGTAATTTAAATGCTGACTTGATTCAGGTTTCCCGTGTATTGGGATTAAATGTTCTTTATTTATCAGCTTATGCGGCTCTAATCATTATGGTAGGCATTCTTATTAAAAGAACGGCCTCAGCGGTGGTTGTAACTTTTCTAATTATATTCGGTGACTTCATGATATCCGGTTATTTCCGTGATGCTTCCTCTGCATGGTTAAGGGGGATTTCAGACCATGCTTTAACGACCCAGGTTATGAAGTTTTCCGGAATCTACGTCGTCAATTCACAGCATATAGTCCTAACCGGAGCAAAGAGCTTTATGGAAGTGGTGCTGATCCCTGTGATTATCATAGCTATCAGTTTGTCTGTCACCTATATTTCATTTGGAAAAAGAGATATACATGCGTAGATAAAAAGGAGGTATTGAAATGGACAGGGGCAAAAGATCACCTAAAACGATCGTTATTGTAGGTGCGTTGATAGCTATTGTAGTTTTTATGGTTCTTTTTGTTGGTATTGAGATGGGATGAGGCTAGTCCCAGTATATGTCGCGGGGAGTTATGTGAAATGAAATACAATGTAGTATGGATCAGCATTAAAGAGTTATTTCATCCTTACCGTAAAAACATTTGGATAATCAGTATTGTAATGTTGGTGACTTCTATAGGGAGCTTTTTGACTCCTTGGTTTACCAAGCAGCTTATTGACATTGGTATTCTAGATTTGGATTTTTATCGAGTTATACAATACGTAGGACTGATTTTTTTAGTATTCCTTATCCAACAATTACTTGGCATATTTCAATTCTATTACTACAAGGAAATAAGTGTGAGAATACCCTATGACTTAAATAAGAAAGCTTGTAAACATGTATTATCCGTACGTACGAAATTTTTTAAAGACAGAAATTTCTCAGTAGTGATGTCAGAGCTTTTTCAAGATATCGCCAACATATCATCTTTGACAGACACGCAATTTTTAACATCTTTCGTTAATCTATTTAAAGTTTTCGCGGGCTTAACAGCCTTGTTTTATATTAACTGGAAATTGACCTTAGTTATGCTTGCTACAATTCCAGTCAAAATGCTAATTAGCAGTTATTTATATAAAAAGCAGGTAAAGGTTTATGAAAGCATTATGCATTTGCAATCAAATTTCTCAGAATGGTTAGGGGATGCAATTAGTGGTATTGAAGCGATAAAAGTATGGGGGATTACTGGCAACCGACTAGCGAAACTGAAAGTGAATCTGGATGAAAGTAAAAATGCTAAATCCAAGCTAATGCGGTATGGGTTTATTGACAGTATTTCTGGATCATTTATGTCTACATTGTTTACTTGTGGTCTTTACTTATACGGTGCTTGGTTAATCCAAAAAAATGAAATCACTATTGGCGGACTGGTATCTTTCATTTCTTACTCCTCACTGGTATTTGAACCAATTACTATCATATCGTATTTGATTACTCAATTATCCAGCGTGAAACCAGCTTTTGAGCGTTTTTTAAGATTTCTGAATACGGATGCTGAAATTGATAAACCAGAAGCGAAGGAATTATTAGAATCAATATCTATCAATGAGCTTAAATTCGAAAATGTATCATTAGTTTATGAGAATGAAAAAGCTCTGGATCAGGTTAGTTTCACTATTCAAAAAGGTGAGAAAGTAGCGATTATTGGTTTGAACGGAAGTGGCAAATCATCCGTTGTAAATCTGCTGCTAAGATTCTACGAGCCTACTGAAGGCAGCATTAAAATAAACGATAAAGATGTTAAAGAGTATACTTTTGAATCCTATCGCTCGATATGGAGTTTGATGGCTCAAAACAATTATCTTTTCAATGATACTGTGGCGAACAATATCAACATTTCTGAAGAGCTTACAAATACTGAAATATTGGAAAGCTGCAAACAGTCAGGAGCATATTCATTTATCCAAGATCTACCGGAAAAAATGGACACTCGAATTGGCTACAATGGCGCTAAACTATCAGGCGGACAAAAACAAAAAATAACACTTGCCCGAACATTAGCACGTAAGAACACAAAAATTCTGCTATTGGATGAAGCAACCTCAAGCTATGACTATTATTCAGAGCAGGTTTTTAACGAGGAATTGTTATCTTCAGATCGTTATATGATGACTATCATGATCACGCATCGACCGGAAGTATTGAAGAGATTAGATAAGATCATTTATTTAAATGGTGGCAAGGTTCTTGGGATAGGTACTTTTGATGAGCTGTACACATCTCAGGAGAGTTTTAGAGATATGATTACTAGTACTCAAAGGGAGGAAACCCCGGATGCCTTTTATTCCTTTTCAAACGAGAGCGAATCTGCATTACGTCTATGATATGAATAGAAACAGTATTTATAAAATCAAACAGAATCAGTATGAAGCGTTAAGTCATATTTCTGAGGGCAGTTATGAGGAAGCAGATGTAAATGTGCTTAAAGATTTTCAACAAAGGGGGCTTCTAGCTGAATCTCCGATTCTACAAATAGAGCATCCGGCAAGTCAAATGTTGGAGTACCAGTTAGAGCGTTGTGTTAATTCAATCACTTTTCAGATGTCTCAAAATTGCAACTTGCGTTGTGGTTACTGTCCATACTCTAGCAATGAAATTTATAATAATCGTTCACATTCTGCTCTGAATATAACCTGGGATACTTTGCAGCAAGGGATTGATTTCCTAGTAGACCATTCTAAAGACGTGGACCATTTGCATGTGGCTTTTTATGGTGGGGAGCCTTTGATTGAAAAAAAACTCATAATAGATACTATGAAATATACTCAGGAGAAAGTAAGCGGCAAAGAGATCTCCTTTGGAATGACTACGAATGGCACACTACTGGATGATAGTTTCGCAAGGGAAGTTCGTGATTTTAACATATCCATTATGATTAGCTTGGATGGACCGAAGGATGTTCATAATGAAAATAGGACGTTTGTTAATGGACGTGGTTCCTACGAGATTGTATACCGTAATGTTGTACATATTAGAGACAACTATCCTGATCTGTATAAGAAACTGAAGTTCAATACAGTTATTAGTCCAGATGGTAAGTTCGAAGAGATCTTTGATTACTTTAGAGCTGGAGAAGGAGTGAGTGACCTCTCTAAAGTTAACTTTAATACACTATCCATGAACTATACAGAGACGGAATTCGTTTATGGTGAGGCTTATTTTGAAGAACGAAATTACGAAGCTTTGAAGGCATATCTATTGCTACTAGGCAAAATAAAAGAAGAGCCTGTGGCTTTTCATAAACGTGATATTGAGACCATTTATAGCTACAAAGAGTTTCTTTCGCCAATCAAGGAGACTCCGAAAGTAGCTCATCCTAGTGGGACTTGTGTACCAGGATTGAAAAAACTATTTGTAGATGTAAACGGCAATTTATTTCCTTGTGAGCGTATAGATGAAAATTCTTCACTTATGAAAATGGGAAACCTTCAGGATGGTTTTGATATAAAAAAAGTACGAGAGATTCTGAATGTCGGAGCAGTTACGGAACAAAACTGTAAAGAATGCTGGGCTTTTCATTGCTGCTCCATATGCCCCGCTGCAGCGGATAATGGAAAGGATGAACATTATTCAGAAAGCTATAAGCTTAGCAAATGCAACAGAGTTAAAGCGTCGGCTTTAGAGAATTTAAAGAACTATACGATGACGAGGGAATTTAAATATCAGTTTACAAGAGAGGATATTTCACTGTGAAGAACAAACTGGCGGTTTACCCTTTTCATAAAGGTCTGATGCCTTTATTGCTAGCAGAAAGTGAGCTTCAGAAATTTGAGCTGACGTATGCCGTAGTTCCAAAAGGTTGGGAGTCATTCGACGAAGTGGACGACACTAAAAGGGCTCTAATATGTGATGAAGAGAGCTTTTATTTAAATGATCTGATTAATTCAGTGGATGTACTGTTATTATGTAAGCCTCATTTTCAAGTTGATGAATCAGGTTACTGCCGGTTATCTTCTCTTGCAGAAGAAAAGGGAAAACATATTATGTACGAGGCTGAATTGAAAACTGTATTAAACCAATCAACCATAGAGGGTTGGGAGTGTCTGAATCTAGAGCATATTTCTATATCGAAACAGAATGCACTAGCGAGTATCGATGTCCCGGTCATTTTAATTATGGGGATGGGGGAAAACTGTGGGAAATGGAATTTGCAGCTTAAACTAAGTGAAAACTTTCGCAATTTGGGATATAAGATGAGTTTGATTTCCAGCAATGCACTATCTAGATTATGGGGATACCATACAATCCCAGACATTATAGACGGTAATGGTCTAACGTTTTCAGAACAGGTCGAGAGTATTAATGCCTATATTAAATATATAGAACAAGCTGAGAAACCTGATGTCATCATTATTGGAGTTCCGGGAAGCATTCTTAAGTATAGCTCAGCAGTTCCCAATGGCTATGGGTATATACCTTTCCTAATCGGTAATGCAGTTATACCAGATATCACAATCTTAAGTTTGTATTACGGAAATTACGAGGAATCTCATTTGAAAGAAATGAAGTCTACTTGTTTGTACAAATATGGTGTCAATGTTGATTACTATCATATTTCTGAGAATGTTTGCCTATATAATCCAGAAGCAAGACAACTAGAATACTATTCTGTAGATTATCCAGACTTAGTAGAAAATAATTCCTATTCTCAAGAGGGGATGTACACTTTTAATGTTTCTAATTCTACAAGTCAAGAAGATGCTTTCAGAAGAATTATAAGTGAGTTGCAAAATAATATTCCAATGATTTAAAGGAGGGGAAGGAGTTGTTGGCTCTAAGCGAACAGGTTATAGAAGAAACAGTCAAAAATTATGTCAAAGAATTCGATAGTACGACCAATCTATTAGGTGTAACGTCTGTTAGAAATATCATTTATATTTTAACAGATCTTGAGAACGAACTTGGATTCCAAATCAATGATTCTTTTGTCCGTGAAATCAAAAACTTAACTGTAGAAAACCTTATTGAAGTTATACCAAAATATCTAAAGTAGTGTTATAGAAATCTCGCTCTATATTTTCAATGCTGGCATAAGAGATGTATTCAAAACAGACCCTATGACAAATTGAAAGGAGGGGAATAAATAATGGAACTTAATAAAAATGCTTCTCAACAAGTAGCTCCTATGGTCTCAACATTTGCAACTTGCTGGTGTATGTGCCTATGCCTTATTTTTACAGAAAAAAGACATAGTGACCAATTAGATGCGCTGAATGCTGTTAAAAATTAGTGGATTTATACATCATGAATTGAGATCCTATTTTTGACGAAGTTTTACTAGATAGTAATTGGCTGTTTTGAATACATCCTTTATGTCAGTATTATTATTATTATTATTATTAAAACTTTAATATAAAATCTCCGGCAACAATATTGCCAGGAGATTTTTTTGTTTAAGGCTTGTTTTTGATTGAACTGCTTTTGGAAGAGTATTGAAAGTCACAGTGGAATATTTTAATCCTCGATATAATGTAAGCGTTATCTTTTTTGTGGCAGTTTACTTAAATTAAAAGGAGATAAACTATGAGAGTGAGCAAAGTTTCTTTTAACCAGCTTGTGTTTATTTGTTTAGGGATTCAATACATGTTAATGCATTTGTTCTCTGCAGGCGAGGCGATTGTCATCACATCCATAGAGCTTGTTATATACATGATTTTTACAGTTGTTGGCCTTGTTGGATTATTTATGCGAAGTAGAAAAGTGGATAGTGAGGCTATTTCCGGATTGGTCGCATTATTCTTCAGTGTATTATGGATGGTATCTTTATTCTCGCAATTTAAGAAAGAAAGCTACCCAGATGCTTTAACGGTAATTAATTCGCTTGGCGTAGCTACTGCCTTACTTGTGCTTCTGGCTGAGTTCATCATTATAGCTAAGGCCTAGCGTAAATACGAACAAAAAAACAAGACAGGTCTATTTAAGACTTGTCTTGTTTTTTGTGCATCCCCAGAAATGAAAGCACACCCTGAGCATTCCGCTTAAATTCATATTCCGAATCATGCTTCGTATGATGGAATCTTGTTTCCGAGATTGGATAAAACGGAGTGACTTCTACATCATTCCAGACAAAATAGTAATCCTGCCCACTACGCTCCACGCTCGCTTTGCAGCCATATCCCTCATAGGTTCCCATATATGAAGCATAAATGCTGTCATCAAGCGGGAAGGCATGTGGAGAGACAGGCACCCTTTCAGGTTCACCAAATATTAATCCAGCTAGCGATTCTGTTAACTTAGTGACGGGTACGCAATCATAATTAGTCAACATGATGACGCTTGTTTGATCTTCAGGGTATCTATGCAGTTCACTTCGGAAACCGCGATAGGCACCGCCGTGATACATTCTTTTTCGATCTAAACGTTCGTCCAAGAACCAACCGAATCGATATTTGAGATTACTGGAATGAAAGGCCATCTCCAGGGTGTTATGAGATACTAATTGATCAGAGTACAAGGCTTGATCCCACAGAAAAAGATCGGCAGCCGTCGAATACATCGCGCCAGCGGACAGGATAGAACTCATATCTATGTATTCTCCCTGAGTGTATTCTCCCCAAGAGGAATGATAAGGTGAGGCTAATTTTGGAATAATTTGCTGATTGTTATAAACTCCTGTATTTACCATACCCAGAGGCTGTAATATAAAAGTAGTGATATAATCTTCAAATGTCATCCCTGTAATCTTCTCAATGATCATCCCCAGCAAATAATAACCTGAGTTGTTATAGGCGAATGAAGTACCAGGCATAAATGCAGGCGGGTGGCTCACAAATAGCTGTAACATCTCCTGTGGAGTCAGCTTCAGTTTATTTAATTTTTGATTATATTCGGGTATGGAAGAGTAGTTGGCTATACCTGAAGTATGTCCCAGCAGGTGAAGGATGGTAATCCCCTCTAGGGCATGCTGCTGAGGGAGATATTTTAGGATTGGATCTTCCAGTCTAAGACGTTTTTGTTCTTTTAGCATCAGGATAGCCATGCCAGTGAATGATTTGGTAAGTGACCAGATCCGGAATTTGGTATCTAAAGTGTTCGGGACCTGATGTTCAAGATTCGCATATCCGTACGCTTTATGTAACTTGATTTCTCCACGCTGAGCTATTAAGACTGTGCCACTTAATGGCCAGCTTTGTTCGTATTTATCTAAATAGTGCTCCAGTCGCTGGAATTGTGTATCCACAGGTAACCCCTCCTTAAAGGCATATTCTAACATAATAATAAATTCAGTTGAAGCGGAGAGAAATCGATGAGATATGATTGTTTGATTATTGATGATGAAATTGAGCTTGCGGAGACCACCTGCGAATATTTTAATTTGTTTGATGTTCAGACCGCGTTTGTTACGAACGCCGATGCCTGTCGGAGCTTTTTGAGTGAGCATCAGGTGTCGATGTTACTCCTTGATATTAATTTAGGCGGTGAATCCGGCTTCCAGTTATGCAAAGAACTGCGTCAGACGACTGGGATTCCCATCCTGTTTATTAGTGCCCGCTCCAGTGAGGATGATGTATTAATTGCGCTAGATATCGGGGGAGATGATTATATTCATAAGCCGTATACCCTGAGAGTATTGCTGGCAAAAGTAAAGGCGGTGCTTAAACGTTACAACAACGAAGTTGTAGCCGAGTCATCCCTTCTTGAATCCGGCCCCATACAGATTGATCCCGAACTCAGAAGGGCAAGTCTTAACGGCGTACCCCTCAAGCTGAAAACAATGGAATATAAATTGCTAAAGTTTTTGATCCAGCATAAAAATCGGGTAATCCCTAAAGAGGAGCTATTTACAGGGGTATGGGGGGATGTTTTTGCGGGAGATGGCACCTTAAATGTACATATCCGTCATCTCCGTGAGAAGATTGAGCAGAATCCTAACGATCCGCAGTACATCCGTACCGTATGGGGCATCGGTTATGCTTTTGAGGATAAATAGTGATGACTAAAAAATTGCTACTGGCGCTAATGCTCACTATACTCGCTGCAAGTATAACTCTCTTATTCCTGATATTTAATTTGAAGGTGGAGACCTCAACAGACCGAGTGGCGATCAATACCATTGTTAAGCTTACAGAGCAGCATTGGGATAAGCTTGAGCCGAAACTGTACAAGGAAAGTCCCTATGATTTCGCCATTATTGATACCTCTGGTAAATTAAAATATCAGACTGAAAATGCGATTTCCGTTAGCGTTAATGAAGCTATCAATAATCGGGATACCTTAGTCGACGTTGTTGTTCAGGATCAGCTGGTGGGTAAAGTAATTATTAATAATGATCACCGTACGATTTTTATACATATGAAACAACAATTTATACAAGTATCTGTTGTGATGCTGCTTTTGCTTACAATTATAGGCATCCTATATATTTGGTTCCTGAATAGATCCATTCTTCGTCCGTTTCGCAAAATGCAGCTATTCGCAAAGCATATCGCAAGAGGTGACCTTGAAGTGCCTCTGGAGATGGATCGTAATCATCTGTTTGGTGCTTTTACCGAAAGCTTCGATATGATGCGTGAAGAGCTTGCCGCGGCTAGGCACAGTGAATATTTGGCGAACAAGAGTAAGAAGGAGCTGGTTGCTAGTCTCAGTCATGATATTAAGACACCGGTCTCTTCGCTGAAGGCGATCACGGAGCTGATGTTATTAAGCGCAAGAGATGAGAAGACAAGCAGACAGCTGAACACCTTGTATTCCAAAGCGGATCAGATTGATCGTCTGGTCACAGACATGTTCCATTCGACTTTAGAGGAACTAAATGAACTTAAAGTCAGCCTAACGGAAGAGCATAGTCACCTGCTGACTCAAATTATAAATAATGTGAACTTTTACGAACGGATTTCAGCAGCCTCTGTGCCAGACTGTATCATTACGGTGGACCCCTTGCGGCTTCAGCAGGTCATCGATAATGTGGTGAACAATTCCTACAAATACGCCTACTCCGGCACACCCATCGATATTAAATTCGAGGTTAGAGATCATTATCTGGAGGTTGATATTCTGGATTACGGTCCTGGTGTTCCTGAAGAGGAATTGCCCTTAATATTCAATAAATTCTTTCGAGGCAGTCTGGCCGTGAGCCAGAACGGAGCGGGTCTAGGTCTGTACATTTCTCGTTATATGATGCAAAAAATGCAGGGCGACATTGTGTGTTCCAATCGACAGGATGGATTTACTGTAAAGCTGCTGATTCCTTTAGCATGATAGAATTAAGAATTCGCTAAGGATTGCACAAAGACATGTTAAGAACATTTAACGTACGATAAGGTTGCAATTACGAATCAGCCTGTGATTGCAGCCATTATATTTCGCGAAGAGTTAGGTTTACAAATAGCGCAATTAATGAGCATGAATGTAAATGGAGTGTTCAACATGAGCGAAGTGAATAATAAAGTATTGATGCAGACCCATAAGCTTGGAAAAACCTTTTCCCATGGGGGAACTCAGCAGCATGTATTAAAAAATTTAGATCTGACCTTATATCAAGGTGATTTCACGATTATCATGGGCAGCTCTGGATCTGGTAAATCAACGCTGCTGTATGCCATTTCGGGAATGGATAAGCCAACGCTTGGAGAGGTTTTGTTTGAAGGTCAAGGTATAACGGCGATGAGTAATGATCAGCTGGCGATATTCCGGCGGAAGAATTGTGGGTTTGTTTTTCAACAGATCCATCTACTCGATTCGATGAGTGTCCTCGACAATGTGTTATCAAGCGCTTTTCTCGTACAGAAGGATAGAGCTGCAGCCGTGGAAAAAGCTAAAAAGCTTCTCGCTGATGTAGGTTTAGATGACTCCGTCTGGGGGAAGTTTCCGGCGCAAATCTCAGGTGGTGAAGCACAGCGTGCCGGAATTATCCGGGCCCTGATCAACAGCCCAAAGGCGGTATTCGCGGATGAACCGACGGGAGCGCTAAATAGCTCAGCAGGAATAGGGGTACTGCGTGTCCTGACTGATGTGAATAAACAGGGACAAAGCATTATTATGGTTACCCATGATCTCAAAACGGCGTTGCGTGGTAATCGGATTTTGTATCTGCGGGATGGAGTTATCGTTGGAGATTTGCGCCTTTCCTCCTATAGCGAAGATAGTGGACCTGAACGGCAGCAGCAATTACAGTCCTTTCTGACCGAATTGGGGTGGTAGGGATGAGAAGCTTAATAGGAAAGCTTGCCTGGTCTAATATTCGTAAAAGAAAAAGTGCAACGATTACGCTCTTCGTATTGATTATGATTGCCGCGCTGCTGCTGAACATTGGCCTCACGGTCAGCTTGAAGCTTAATTCTTTTCAGCAAGAAAAAATGACTGAATTAAAGACTCCAGAAATAAGTGCATATTTTGCAAAAGATGATCATCTAAAAGAGTATGAGGAGCTAGTGGATAGCTATCCATATACCGAAACTTTGGAGACTGAAGCAGCGATTCTATTCGCAGACGCAAAAATGAAGTTTGGAGAAACGGACACTACTGTTGCTTTTATAATGCTAAACGCGGATACACCGCGGACAATGGGACTATTCAAGACTACTACCCCGCTCGAATCTAGGGATCCGAATATGATCTATCTGCCTTATTTATTCCATGTAGGATCGGGGTATGAGCTAGGTGATATCTTTTCTTTTGAATACAATAGTAACCAATTCTCTTATACCATCGGTGGATTTATTGAGGAGCCGCTTCTAGGGACATTAACGAACGGAGCTTTAAAAGTATTTCTAAATGATGAAGGCTATAAGCAATTGGAGAAACGTCTTGGAACAGAAGCTCAGTATAGTTTTCTTTCAGCGGATTTGACCGATCCTTCAAAGGATGTGAAGCTGGAACAAATGTTAAGTGAGCGGATTTTTGCCTCAGGAATTAAGAGTCCATTTCAAGTAATGCGGGCGGAAGTCGGACTCGAAGGGAACCGTGTTTTTGTTAATCTCTTAGCAGCTATTTTGATCGTATTTGCACTCATTATGGTTCTGATTTCGCTTATTGTAATCCGGTTTCAAATATTAGGACATATTGAAGACAATCTGACTAATATCGGTGTTTTAAAGGCGAATGGTTATACCTCACGGCAGATAAAAAACGCGCTTCTGCTTCAGTTCACCTCAGTTTCCATCATCGCTGCCATACCGGGAGGAGGGTTAGCGGGGTTAGTTATGCCCTTGGTAGGGAATATGATTTCTTCTTCGATCGGACTTCTGTGGCCTGTATCCTTTGAAGGAGGCAGTGCAGCGCTTAGTTTGGTTATCGTCTCTGGACTGGTTGCTATTGTTACCTATTTGTCGAGTCGGCGAATCCGAAACATTACTCCGATAGCTGCTCTGCAGAGTGGGATCCATACGCATAATTTTAAACGGAATCACATTCCACTTGAAACATCCCGAATGAATCTGCAATTCAGCTTAAGCCTTAAAGCTTTATTAAGGCAGATGAAACAGAACATGATGATCATACTAATTGTTGCCGGGTTAACCTTTTCTAGTATTTTTTGCTCTATACTGAATTTCAACTTTAATGGAGACACTTCCGCCGTAATAAAGTTGGTAGGCATAGAACGAAGCGATTTTATGTTGTTGCCAAAGAACGGAGATCTGCAAGAAGGAATGTTTACAGAATTAGAAGCTATGCCAGTAGTTAAAAAGTTGACTGTATTGGATAGCCTGGCCGCTTCGATTAAAGATACCAACTTTATGCTGCGAGTATCAGACGATTTTAGTCAGCTGGAGACACAAACAACATATAAAGGCAGGCAACCCATTTATGATAACGAAATTTCGATTTCCGGTGTTATTGCAAAAATGGAGAATAAAGAAGTAGGGGACGAAGTTCCGGTCACTTTTAATGGTGTGACGGAGAATTATTTGGTCACTGGCTTAAGCCAGCAGATTAATCAACTTGGGATGGTAGCGAGTATAACGGGAGATGGAATGAGAAGACTGCAACCGGAGTATATCCCTCAGTCCATCAATGTATATCTAAAAGAGGCGGGGGATTCCCAAGCTTTTGCGAAGGATCTCGAAGCGCGATTCCCCGGACAATGGAACATTACTAACGTTCGAGAAGCAATGGATAGTACACTTAATACCTTCACTTCAGCAGTGTCTTCTATGACAGCAGTGATTACTGTGGTTACGATTTTTGTAGTCAGTCTAATTTTGTATTTAGTGATTAAGACTTTGATTATGAAACGAAAGCGAGAATTCGGCATTCTTAAAGGTATGGGTTATACTACGTTTAATCTAATGACACAGATTACGTTCAGTCTCTTTCCGGTGATTGTAGTTGGAGTAGTGCTGGGGAGTTTAGCCGGTTATTGTTTCTCGGATTCGGCGTTTGTATTATTGCTGTCAAGTCTAGGCATTTATAACGTCCAGTTGGCGGTTAGTCTGCCTCAAGTGCTGCTATTGTGTTTAGCGATCTTAGTAGTAGCCTATGTGGTTTCTATGCTTGTTGCTCGGCGGATTCGAAAAGTCAGTGTATACGATTTGATTATGGATTAAGCGGAAAAAACAAAAAATAACGAGTTGGGGATTGACCCATACTCGTTGTTTTTTATTACATATTCATTCGTCCGTCATCATAATTGAATTGCCAATCGATGCCGAATTTATCTTTTAGACTACCATAACACGAGCTCCAGAAGGTTTCTTGTAATTCCATACCTACTTTGCCGCCTTCTTTAAGCTTACGGAAATATTTTTTTATGCCATCCAAATCCTTACTAACTACCGAAAGACTAATGTTGTTTCCTTCCACAAAAGGCATGCCCGGAAAAACATCAGAGAACATTACATTACTGCCTTCGATATTCAAGCGAGTGTGCATAACTAAATCTTTGGCTTCTTCAGGAAGAGTGAAATTGGGATCGGGTGGTGTTTCTCCAAACGTCATGATTTGCGGAGGTTCAGTTCCAAACACCTCTGCGTAAAATTCTGCGGCTTGACGACAATTCCCATTGAAATTCAGATAAACATCGATAGACATTTACTTCACTCCTTAAAAGTTTTGTTGGCATCGAAAGCTTGGTTTGAAGTTAAAATTTAAAATATCTCACAACTTCCATATTGTATCATTTACCAGTTCATAAACAAATATACTTATAGTCTCATTTGGTATGAACTTTTATATCAAACACGATATATTTCTATTAAACAGGCCTCTCTTTGAGAAGCTTGTTTTTATTTTAAATACTATCTTTTAATTAAAAATGGGATATGGTAGTATTTAAAAAAAGGGATTATTTTCTATAAATATAATAAAATTATAATTATGTAAATTAATTAAATATTTTGGTTGTATCATAATAGATAATGAAATTGTGAGAGGAGGTGACACAGAGAGCTGGAAAGGAATAAAGGAGGTGAACATTTCTTTCGAAGCGTGTAAACCGCAGTTGTAGCAACGTGTGACTATTAATAAATTTTTACGAATTTATTTAATTGTCGAAAGGAGAATAATAAATGACAAAGGCACTAACGAAGCAAATGTTCTTATTGCTTACGATCATGGCTTTAGTTATCACCGGATATGCTCCTTCTCCCACGTATGCCAGTGAAGCACATGTTGATAATCCGTTTGTAGGGGCTACTTCATATGTGAATCCTGATTATGCCGCACTGATAGACACCTCAATAGCTCAGGTCACCGACAACACTCTAATATCTAAGATGGAGACTGTTAAAAAGTATCCAACGGCAATATGGCTTGACCGGATTGCTGCTATTTATGGCGGGGTGAACAATGGAGGCAGAAAAAGTCTTGAAGAAACTTTGGATGCCGTGCTCGCTCAAAAACAAGCTAACATGCCAATCACAGCAACATTCGTTATCTATGATATGCCTGGTCGGGACTGCCATGCTTTGGCATCGAATGGAGAACTGCCACTGACTGCTGAGGGTTTAGTGACCTATAAGTCAGATTACATTGATGTAATAGCAAGCATTTTTGCTAAACCCAAATATAGTGATATTCGTATAGTTACCATCGTTGAGCCAGACTCGCTTCCAAACCTGGTTACGAATCTCAGCACACCTCAATGTGCTCAGGCCAACTCCACAAATATTTACCGAGATGCAACACGTTACACCTTGAATGCACTCCATGCCATCCCAAATGTATATACTTACATGGATATTGGTCATTCAGGCTGGCTCGGCTGGGAAACCAATCGTGGTCCCGCTATTGATCTCTTTACGACGGTTGTTTCAGGGACTACAGCTGGACTAGCAAGTGTCGATGGATTCATAACGAATACAGCCAATACAACACCACTGGAAGAACCTAATCTTCCAGATCCGAATCTAACGATAAGCAGTCAGCAGCTGCGTTCCGCAAGTTATTATGAATGGAATCCGTATTTTGATGAAGCCGATTTCACAGCTGCTCTATATTCCGGATTTGTAGCAAAAGGTTGGCCATCCACGATTGGCTTTCTGATAGATACCTCACGAAATGGGTGGGGCGGTGTTAATCGTCCGACTAGTGCAAGCGGAACAACAGTTAACGCTTATGCGGATTCTGGTCGGATTGATAAGCGTTACCATCGCGGGAATTGGTGTAATGCTAGCGGAGCTGGAATTGGGGAAGCTCCACAAGCAGCACCGACAGGTTATTCAGCCTCACATCTGGATGCTTTTGTATGGGTGAAGCCTCCGGGAGAGTCTGACGGCTCCAGCAGCGCAATTCCTAATAATGAAGGTAAAGGCTTTGACAGAATGTGTGATCCGACTTACACCAGCTCAAGTGGAACACTGACTGGTGCATTGCCTAACGCGCCTGTATCAGGTCATTGGTTCCATGATCAGTTCGTTCAGCTGGTACAGAATGCTTACCCTGTGATTCCTCTGAGTAGTGGAGGGGGGACTGAAGTTCCAGCCGTACCAACTAGCTTGGTGGCTACAGCGGGAGACGCGAAAGTAAGTTTGAGCTGGACAGCATCAAGTGGAGCGACTAGCTACACTGTGAAACGAGCGACCACAAACGGAGGGCCTTATACCACATTAGTGACAGGATTAACGGCGACGAGTTATACCAACACGGGTCTAACAAACGGAACAACCTATCACTATGTTGTGAGCGCAACCAATGCTGTGGGAGAGAGCGCGAATTCTACACAAGCGAGTGCAACACCGGCAGCGGTGGCGACTGTTCCAGCGGCACCAACTAGCTTAGTAGCGACAGCAGGAGACGCAAAAGTAAGCCTGAGCTGGATAGTATCGAGCGGCGCGACAAGCTACACAGTGAAACGTGCAACCACGAGTGGTGGGCCGTACACTCCAGTAGAGATGGGATTAACGGCGATGAGTTATACCAACACAGGCTTAACGAACGGAACAACCTATTATTATGTTGTAAGTGGGACGAACACGACTGGCGAGAGTGCGAACTCTGCGCAAGTGAGCGCAACGCCACAAATCGCGGCACCTACCAGTCTTGTGTTGCAGTACCGTGCTGGAGACACCATTGCTACAGATAATCAGATTAAGCCATATTTTAATATTAAGAACAATGGTACCACTGCTGTAAACTTGAGCGACCTGAAAATCCGCTACTACTTTACTAAGGATAGTAATCAGACATTAAATGGTGTTATCGATTGGGCGCAAGTAGGGAATAGTAATGTTCAAATCTCATTTGTTAATTACGCAGGTACAAATGCTGATACGTATGTTGAACTTACGTTTACCTCTTCAGCCGGTTCCATTGCAGCTGGAGGACAGTCCGGGGATATACAACTTAGGATTTTTAAATCGGACTGGACTAATTTTAATGAAATCAATGACTATTCCTTTGATGCGACTAAAACTGCATTTACGAACTGGGATAAGGTAACCCTTTATCAAAATGATGCCCTTGTTTGGGGGATTGCTCCGTAAACAGGAATAGGTAGTAGTCAAAAAAAGCCACTGGAGTATTATCCAGTGGCTCTTTCCCTATGATTTAATTCGTTTACCTAGTAAAATTAGTAGCCATATGATACCAGCACCTACTATGGCATGACCAAGACCCGCAATATGTGGTAAGAAGCTGATGTCAGTCCCGTTAATTTGCAGCATCCCACGAGTGGCCATAGTACCGATCGTGATCAAGAGACCAATGTTATATACAATGTACCATGCGCCAAAGGATTTAGCCTCGTGGATATTAAATAACTTGGCTAAGATCAATGCGATAATAAAGAAGAAGAAGCCCAGTACAAGAATATGAGTATGAAGTGCTACTAAGATGGTGTTTCCTTCGAAATCATTCATTTTGGTAATTTCCCGATAAGCGACACCTGCTATCAAACCAAGAATGGCATAGAAAAAAGACGTGTAATACAGTTTTTTCATGATCATGACTCCTTTGTGTTTATTGTTATATCAAAATCTTATCATGCAATTAAGAACGCAATATGAACAAAAAATTACATAGTGATTAATTTCACAAATTCGACAAAATTAATCCATTGCGTTTGTCTTACACAGTTTCCACATAGTTTCTACACAATATCCATCTATACTAATTAACATTATTGAACCCACTGTTCAAAGGAATCAGGGTGTTTGATGGCACGGGAGGATGAATATGAAAAAAGCGGATTGGATCATAGCCATTCTGGTTATGGGAATGGGTCTGATGTGCATGTTGGTTTCAGCAATTTTTTTTCGTATTGATTTTTTCCGTAATATAAAGTAGGAGATGATTTTTTTGAAAAGAGGAGTATTTGCAGTAATCTGTGTAGTTATTCTATCATTTGGAATTGGAACAGCAGTCTATGCTGCCGGGATGGGTCCTAGCACTTTTAAAGAGATGTTGCCCTTTATGAAAGAAAGACATCCTAACTTGGGTGATTCCGAGCTAGAACAAATGTATAAGAGCTGTCATCAACAAGAGGGCATTTCTAATACTCGTGGAATGATGTAAAGGCGAAGTTGAGTTATCATCAACGCCTTATAAAAAGAACCCTTTGTTGCATTCGACAAAGGGTTCTTTTTTTATCTTCTAATCTTAAGTTACCGGGCTCAATGCCCCTTGATACTCATACATTAAATTATCGATAATCTGCTGTACGGACAATATCTCTTTAATCTCATGAACTCTGGACCCTGCAAAAACCAACCCGTTCTTAACATCTCCTCTAAGGGAAGTTAGCAGGGATTCCATGGTACAGAAGCGATGCGAACAAACCTTTAGACAATTAGAGCATTTGGCTATTTTTAATTTGGCATCATCACTAATACGATCTGTGAATTCATTGCGAATCGCTCTGCCATCTAGCCCCACTGTAGATTTAATCAGAATCGTATCACCTTGCTGAGCATCTACATACTTTTGCTTAAAGGACAAAGGAGCATCACATTCATGACTCGCCACGAAACGGGTACCCATCTGAACACCAGAAGCGCCAATCCGAAGGGCTTTTGCAATATCATTTCCTGTTAAAATCCCACCAGCAGCAATAACTGGAATTGAAACGGCTTCTACCACTTCAGGAAGGATATCAAACATAGATCTCTCTGTACCCAAATGGCCCCCAGCTTCAAATCCTTCCACAACGACTGCAGAGGCACCAAGTCTTTCAGATATTCTGGCTAATTTGGCGGAGGAAACAATAGACACCACAGGGGTGCCGTACTCTTTACCCCAAGCATAAATATCTCTGGAAATTCCGGCTCCAGAGATAATAAAGTCCGCTTTTTCTTCCAAAGCAACCTTCATTTTCTCGGCAAAATCCTTCATTGCGAATAGTACATTCACACCGATATATCCAATCCCTTTAGAGAGCTCTCTTGTTTTGCGAATGTGCATTCTCAGTTCATCAGTGGTGATTCCAGTACCGGAAATGGTGCCAATCCCGCCTGCGTTGGCTACAGCAGCGGCTAATCTACTTAAGGATATGCCTACACCCATACCTCCTTGAATTACAGGAACCTTGGATTTAATATGCCCAAATTGGATTGTTGGCAGTTTCATATACGCACCTCTTTCATGAGTTCGAGATCGTTATACAATCTCTACTGGAGTAACAGCTATAAAGGTATCACAGTTAAATCTTCGCAGATGTGACTGTGCGCATGCTCAAACTATGTTAAATATCATGTCCATCTTATTGAAGGGGGAAATATAGAAATCCGTTTATGATACAATATATAGCAATATCATAAGGAGAGAAGGACAGTGTATGGAGTTAGAATATTTGCTTCGTGTAGTTGGCGCTGGAATTTGTGGTGCGTTAGTTGGATTTGAACGAAAAAGTCGGATGAAAGAAGCGGGAGTTAGGACGCATTTTATTGTAGCTTTAGGTGCTGCACTTATGATGATCATCTCAAAATATGGATTTCAGGATCAAGCTGATTGGTCCTATGTTAAACTTGATCCCGCACGTATAGCTGCTCAGGTAGTAAGTGGAGTAGGATTTCTTGGCGCAGGAATGATTTTCATGCAGAGACACACCGTGAAGGGCCTGACAACTGCAGCGGGGATTTGGGCAACGGCGGGGCTAGGGCTAGCGATTGGATCAGGACTTTATATTCTTGGAGGAGGAGCAACGATTATTATCTTACTTGGGCAAAAGATTTTGCATGGCCGATATAGTTGGTTGGCCTCACCGAAAACCCAACAGATTGTGATCTGTCTGTCTAACACAGAAGGAGCCGTGAGTAGAATTCAAGGGCTACTAGAAGAAAAAAACATTACCATTCTAAGTTTTCATGCTGAAAATAATAGCGTTACCTCCGAATTGAATTTAGAAATTATCGTACGATTTCCTGAAGCATTTAATTCTGTGAATTTGTTATCTCTAATACAAGAAGACGCATCTGTTAAGGCAGTGGAGTTTCAATAACGGTTCAAGACACTCCGTATCAAAGGTTGGCTTCTATAAAAAGAACTTACTTTTGATGCGGGTGCAATCTTCATTTCACTATCAATCCGCGCATGATTCTACCCTTTTTTCAATACTCAGATTTAGAAACCATCTGCTTCGATTGTTTATCTCAAACCTCTTGTTATTCTAAGATATTTTCCCCTTGAAATCAGGTTCTTCCTATTTATAGTTTTCAATCGGCCTATTATGAGATAAGTTTTGATTTTGTATGTTATGTTTATGTTATGTATTGAGTGATATTGTTAAATATTTCACATATTAACCGCTTTCATTTATTTCGAATAAAAAAATATGTCATTTATATTGACATACATTCAATGAGCCTTTATTATTAATCCCATCACTGGAGAAACTAAACTAAAATTAAATCAAATAATACATTATCGTAGCTTAATTGGCAATTTTGTTCTTATTTTTATAGTCTTATTAGCTTGATTAGTGCACTGGAGAAAATAATTAGGAGAATGTCTGTGAAAAAGCACGATCAGGATTTTATGAAGCGACAAAACCGATTAACGGTCTTCGAAATCATTAAAAATCAACAACCGATTTCTCGGGCTTCCATCGCCAAACAAACGGGTATGAGTCCTACGACAGTAAGTCGAATTGTTGGGGAATTAACTGAACAAGGATTTCTACTCGACTCGGATCAGGTATCGTCAGGATTAGGTCGAAAATCAACGTTGCTAGCTATGGTTGACGCTTCTGTGTTGTCAGTTGGGGTTGAATTGGATCGTAGTCTTATGATTGTAGGGATCGTAGATTTGCAAGGCAAGCTTCTCTGCAGCAGGCAATACCCGCGTACACCGGATGAGAGTCCTAACAAGACGCTGGAACGAATTAATGAAGCGATTGAACATCTGACGCAGCAGCATGTGATTGACAGAACACGTATCGTCGGGATTGGCGTTGGACTTCCTGGCATTGTAAATAACGAAGAAGGTATCGTCGTCTTCTCGGTTCAGCTTGGATGGAAGAATGTACCCTTAGCTAAACGCCTAAAGGAACTAACCGGTTTTGAAATTGCTGTAGATAATGAGCTAAAAGTAAGAGCTCTTGCAGAACACCTTAAAGGTGCTGCAGTTGGTTCCATCCGTACCGCACTGTTGGGCTTCGGTCAAGGTGTTGGATCGGCGATGATCCTCGAGGGAGAGATTTATCGCGGGGTGATGAACAGTGCTGGTGAAATTGGGCATACGACAGTGGATCCTAACGGAATGATGTGCGAGTGCGGGAAAGCGGGTTGCTTACAGACCTATATAAATATTAGCTCATTGTTGTCAGAAGCCAATCGGATTCGTCCGATTCGCACGATCGAGGAGTTATTTGAAGCAAAGGATGCAGGAGAGCATTGGGCGGTTCATTTGATCGAACGTGCACTCATGTATATGGCGATTACGATCAACAATGTCGTATGCATGTATAACCCGGATAGTGTGATCTTGAGTGGAGAACTCGTGGACAAATTCCCAGACGTTTATGAAGAAGTCGAGAAGCTCTATCTCTCACGCTTCACTTGGGAACCCCTTCGCGGGTCTTTCTCCATTCATCGTTCGATGTTGAATGAGAACGGTGTAATTATCGGATCGGGCCTACTATCGCAGAATCGTTTTTTCGCATTGGATTAATAGAATTACATCGAGGGAGGTTGTACAGATGGGATTTACAACATTAGTAGAAGAATATCGCGGTGGCTTACTGGAGAATGTGCATTACGGTGCAGTTAGCGTAGTCGATGAGAAAGGTAACATTTTGTACAAAGTAGGTAATCCGGAGCATATGACCTATCTTCGGTCAGCCGCTAAGCCGTTCCAAGCTTTACCGGTTATGAAGCGACGGATCGACGAAGTGTATGGTTTGACAAGTAAGGAAGCCTCACTCTTTACTGCTTCGCATCGCGGAGAGGCCTTCCACATTGAAGCACTTGAATCTCTTTTTCAAAAAATGGGATTAAAAGAAGAGGGACTTCATTGTTGTTCTACATACCCACTGAATGAGGAAGCCAAAGCGGAGCGTCATCGGGCGAATGAGCCTACTCGCAAAATCTTTCATAATTGCTCAGGTAAGCATGCAGGGTTAATGGGCCTTAGCAAATATATGGGTTGGGATATAGATACTTATTATGATCCTAACCATCCTGTACAACAGGAGATCCTTGAGATCATGGCCTATATTGCTGAGGTACCGAAGGAATCCATTCCTCAAGGGATTGATGGATGTGGTCTTCCTATCTTCGCACTCCCTCTTCATAAAATCGCTTATTCATATTTAAAGCTGGCCTGTCCTGATTTGATTGAGGATATTGAAATACGCAACGCAGCTGCAGCGACTGCAAAGCTTATGAATGATAATCCGGTGATGATTGCAGATACAAAATTCGTCTGCTCAGAGCTTCTAAAGGATGATAATCTGACGGCAAAGGGTGGCGCTAAAGGTGTATACGGTATCGGGCTCCGAAAGGAACGAATCGGTATCTCGCTAAAAGTATCCGATGGCTCTGAGCAAGTCTGGCCTTGTATCATCGCATCGATTCTGGAACGTTTAGGCTATAGCAATCAAGATACAATTGATCGTTTATATGCACTTGTGCCGAACACTATTGTTAATGATGGCGGTACTGTTGTAGGCGAACGCCGTGCTGTATTCCAATGGGAAGTCTGATTATCAGGATCGAGAATAATCTTCAAGTCTCATGAAAAATCGGACTGGGAGCTTTTCTAATACATCGTTTCTAAAGGGGAGTGTATAACATGAAAGTAAAAGGAAAAGTATGGTCAATGTTCATGCTGCTGCTTATTACAGTAGTAGTGACTGCAGGGTGCGGCAACAAAGCGAACAACGAGGGACAAGGCGGCAATACAGCTGGTGGAACGGAAACTAGCACCCCAACTACAAAAAATGATAAAGACATTGTAATTGCCATCAATTCTAACTTTATTACGCTGGACCCTCATAACGCAAGCGATACACATTCAATCAGCGCTGCTAGAACGATGTACGAAGGTCTAATGGGTTTTGATGAGAATATGAACGTAGTTCCTGTTCTTGCCGCAAGCCATTCCATAAGTGAAGACGGTTTGGTCTACACGTTCAACTTGCAAGAGAATGTTAAATTCCAAGACGGTACTGACTTTAATGCTGAAGCGGTTAAAGTAAACATCGCCCGTATTCAAGATGAGAAGAACAATCTGAGACTGCGCAAAAGCTTCGCAAAGGTAGCCAAAGTGGAGACTCCTGATGCAAAAACCGTTGTTATTACACTCAGCGAGCCATACAACGCATTTTTAAATAAGGTTGCAATGGCGCCGATCATTAGCCCGAAAGCTCTGACAGAAAACGGTGCCGATATTTCAAAAATGCCTGTAGGTACTGGCCCATTTAAGTTCAAAGAGTGGGTACAAGGCGATCGTCTTGTTGTTGAGAAGAATCCGGATTACTGGCAAAAGGACTTGCCGAAAGTGGATAGTATAACCTTTAGACCTGTACCAGAGAATGGCTCACGGATTGCGATGCTAAAAACTGGTGAGGCGGATTTCATTTATCCAATGCCAACCGAGCAAGTATCCGAGGTTGAAGGTCTTGAAGGAATTACTGTGGATACGATCGATTCAACCATTGTTCGTTATGTAACTTTGAATACGATGAAAAAGCCTTTCGATGATGTAAAGGTACGTCAAGCCATTAACTATGCGATCAACAAAGAAGCGTATATCAAGGTTGTGAAATCGGGTCTTGGCGCTAAGCTAGATTCCACGATGTCTTCCAAAACACAATATTATTCCCCACAAACAGGTTATGACTATGACATTGAAAAAGCTAAACAATTGCTTGCTGAAGCGGGATATCCTGACGGATTCGAAACCGAAATTTGGGGAGAAAACGAATCTGAAACCATGAAGGGTATGCAATTTATTCAACAACAGCTAGCGCTTGTAGGCATCAAGGTAGAAGTGAAGTCTATGGAAGGCGGTACGTTGTCCGACCAAATTAACGCTGCTAAAACACCTGAAGAAGCAAAAATTCAAATGTGGTATGTCAGCTGGTCTCCATCCTCCGGTGATGCAGATGGTGCTACTAGAGGTTTGTTCAGTAGTGAAATGTTCCCTCCTGCTGGCTCGAATACAGCATATTACAAAAATGAAAATGTAGACAAATGGATCGCTGAGGCGAACAAAGCTGTTGATCCTGAAGCGGCTAAATCCATTTATGCTAACATTCAAAAAACAGTATGGGAAGATGCTCCGTGGGCATTCATGGGCGTTGACCAAATCATCTCTGGCAAAAGATCGAATCTGGAAGGTGTGAAAGTCTTCCCGGATGGTTCCATTAATGTTCTCAATGCAGAAGTAAAATAACGCTAAACAAATGTAAGATTTATTTCCCAAGAATTGAACGAGGCCGCTTCTTAAGAATGGTAGGAAGCGGCCTCACTAAAATCATTTGTCGATACTGAAGGGGGCTTATGAGTTGGGTAGATATGCTTTACAAAGACTCCTCGGGGTTATTCCGCTGTTGTTCATTGTATCGGTGCTAGTCTTTTTGTTTATTCACTTAATTCCGGGCGATCCGGCCCGACTTATTGCGGGTAAGGACGCCACACTTGAAGAGATTCATGGCATTCAAGAGCAACTTGGTCTCAATCTACCCTTGTGGAAACAATACATAAACTACATGGGTGATCTGCTAACTGGTAATCTAGGTAATTCGATCCGTTCAGGGATTCCGGTTACCGATATGCTTGAAAGCAGAATCATGCCTACTTTATGGCTAACATTTCTAAGTATGGCTTGGGCGCTTGTTATTGGTCTTCTAATCGGTGTTATTTCAGCGGTTTATCGCAATAAATGGCCTGATCACTTAGGTACCTTGACAGCTATTTCGGGGATGTCAATTCCTGGGTTCTGGTTAGGTTTGGTACTGATTCAGATTTTCTCGGTTGAGCTTGGCTGGTTTCCAACCGGCGGCGTAGATTCCTGGAAGTCCTATATTCTTCCTTCCATTACACTTGGAATGGGAATTATGTCGATGCTGGCTCGTTACTCACGGTCATCGATGCTAGAAACGTTACGGGAGGATTATATCCGTACTGGACGTGCGAAAGGCTTACGCGAGTATGTTGTTATTAGCAGGCATGCGCTGCGCAATTCTCTTATACAGGTCGTTACTGTAGCTGGACTTCAATTTGGGTTCTTGCTTGGTGGCTCGGTAATGGTTGAGACAGTGTTCAGTATTCCTGGCCTTGGTAGACTGCTGGTGGATTCCATTTTGTTCCGGGATTATACAGTTATTCAAGCCTTGCTGCTGCTGTTTTCAACACAATTTATCCTTATCAATTTAATAGTAGATTTATTGTATGGCGTGCTCAATCCGAAAATCAGGTTTTCTCAGTAAGCTTAAGTAACTGAGAGGCAGAATTACGATAGTTTTATAGGGTGAATATAGGATTAGGAGGGATATCATGAGCGACAATTCGGCGGTAATGGGAACTAATTCTTCTATACCCGGAGAGGTAATAGCCCCGGAGAAAACAAAAGGCCGCGCGGGCGTTTTTTTTCGCAAGTTCAGCAAACAAAAGATGCCCCTTGTGGCTGCATTTTTTATCATATTGCTTTTTTTAATTGCCATTTTCGGGCCATTTCTGACCCCTTATAATCCTGATGAACCGAACTATGATGCGCTAATGCAGGGTCCATCTGCCGCCCATTGGGCAGGAACGGATGAATATGGCCGTGATATTCTAAGTCGCTTAATTGATGGTACACGCTTGACTTTGGCGGTCAGTCTCAGTTCTGTATTAATTGCAGGTGTTCTTGGAACCATCCTTGGTCTTGTCAGTGGATATTATGGCGGTTGGCTGGATCGGATTATTATGCGTGGCAGTGACGTATTGTTCTCATTCCCTGATTTACTACTTGCCATTGGGATCGTCGCTATACTCGGACCTGGTTTATCCAACGTTGTGATTGCCGTTGCAGTCTTCGGTACGCCATCGTTCGCCCGCATTATTCGAAGCGTAACATTGTCTGCGAAGGAAACATTGTTTGTTGAAGCTGCCCGTTCAATGGGTGCAAAGAATCGCCGAATCATTTGGCGACATATTTTTCCTGAAACAGTCCCTAGTATTATCGTTAATCTATCCATGAAAATTGGCGGGGCAATCTTAGCCGCTGCATCACTGAGCTTTCTTGGAATGGGTGCGAAGCCAACGGAGCCCGATTGGGGGGCTATGTTAAGTATGGGACGCGATTATTTAAGTATTGCTCCGCATATTGTTTATTTTCCGGGTTTAGCTATATTTTTGACAGTACTTGCATTTAACCTGGTCGGGGACGGACTGCGCGATGCTCTTGATCCCAAAATGAAAAACTAAGGAGGGACAAGACATGACTCAAAATTTGCTGGAAGTACAAGGGCTGAAAACGGAGTTCAAACGCGGCGATGGAAGTATAACGGCAGTTGCAGGTGTTGACTTTGTGATTAAGAAAGGTGAAGTGCTGGGTCTAGTTGGAGAATCCGGCTGTGGCAAAAGTGTTACCTCACTGTCGATAATGCGTCTCCTTAAGGATACGCCAGGCAGAATTTCAGGAGGTTCTGTTCGCTTCGAGGGAACAGATCTGACGAAGGTTACGGACAAAGAGATGCGCCAGATACGGGGAAATGAAATGGCGATGATTTTCCAGGAGCCGATGACTTCGCTAAATCCTGTGCTGAAGATTGGTTTACAATTGATGGAGCCGATCATGTTGCATTTGGGTTATGGCCGGAAGAAGGCTCGTGAACATGCCATTCATATGCTGCGGTTAGTGGGTATACCACGTGCGGAAGAATTGGTGGATGAATATCCGCATCAGCTCTCTGGTGGTATGAGGCAGCGTGTCATGATTGCGATGGCGATGTCTTGCCACCCGAAACTGCTGATTGCAGATGAACCGACAACGGCGCTTGATGTAACGATTCAAGCTCAAATCCTTGATCTAATGAAGCACCTGAAAGAAGAACAGGACATGGGAATGCTGCTCATTACCCACGACCTCGGTGTAGTAGCTGAACTATGCGACCGTGTAGTCGTTATGTATGCTGGTCGTGTAGTGGAGGAAGCTTCCGTTCATGAACTATTTGCTAGACCGCAGCATCCATATACGAAGGGATTAATTCAATCCGTTCCTAAGCTGCGTCAAAACGTACGTCGCTTGGATTCCATTAAAGGGAATGTACCTGACCTTTCACAAATGCCAGCAGGTTGTAAGTTTGCGCCACGCTGTGCTTTAGTCACGGAGCGTTGTCTCTCGCAGGAGCCAGAGTTACTTCCGGTTGAGGGGTTGGAGCGAAAGAGTCGTTGTTGGCTTACACAGCAGGAGAACACGGAAGGAGGGGAACGTTTGTGATGGAGACTCCACTCATTGAAGTTAAAAGTCTGAAAAAGTTTTTTTCGGTGAAGAAGGGCTTTTTCGGAACTACTAGATATTTGCACGCAGTTGATGGGATCTCATTCGCTATACGTAAGGGAGAAACGTTCAGCCTTGTGGGTGAGAGTGGCTGTGGTAAATCTACTACGGGGAGATTAGTGACTCGCTTGCTGGAACCAAATGACGGTGAAGTGTGGTTTAAGGGCCAAAATATTAGCCATATCTCAGATAATCAAATGCGGCCTATTCGTAAAGATATGCAGATGGTGTTCCAAGACCCCTATGCTTCGCTTAATCCACGGATGAAGGTAAAGGATCTTGTGGCTGAACCTCTGCTCATTCATACAAAGCTATCGTCCAAAGAGCGGGATAAACTAGCATGCGAGTTACTAGAGACAGTGGGATTGAATAGTTTCCATGCCGAGCGCTACGCTTTTGAGTTCAGTGGTGGACAGCGACAACGGATTGGAATCGCCCGAGCATTGTCTGTTCGTCCCAGCTTAATCGTGGCGGATGAGCCTGTATCAGCACTGGATGTATCGATTCAGTCTCAAGTGCTGAATCTGTTGCAGGATCTGCAGGAAGAATATGGCCTGACGTATTTATTCATTTCACATGATCTAAGTGTGGTTGAGCATATTAGCGATCGAATCGGAGTTATGTATCTTGGTTCCCTCGTAGAGGCGGCGGATAAAGATACTTTGTATGATCGTCCAATGCATCCATACACACAAGCGTTGCTATCTTCAGTACCTGTACCCGATCCTACCTTAAAGAAGGAGCGCATTATTCTGAAGGGGGATCTTCCAAGTCCGGTTGATCCACCGACGGGTTGCCGTTTTCATACAAGATGTCCTTCCTGTATGGAAATCTGTAAGCAGCATGTACCGATCTTCCGAGAAGTCGAACCAGGTCATGAGGTTGCGTGTCATTTATTTGATGAAGAAATGCTGAAATTAGAGCGATAATGGAAATTGTGAGATAACTTTACGGAAAAGAAGGGACAGCGATGAATATCTTATTCGATTCCGCTAATGTAGCGGATACTATTATCTATTTAGCTTATGACGAGGAGTCTTTTCCTTTTAAGCTGGGAGCGGCCCACAAACAGAGCAGTAGTGTAACTTGGCTACATGCTCGCTCTGAGGAAGAGTCCGATGTGTTAGCGGTAGGAATGGGAAAGCGCAAGGATATTACGCTTGAGAAGATTCGCCGAGCAGGTGGAGCTGCTGCGCGTGCAATTTTGAAGGAAGGTCGTAGCAGTGCTTCATTTGTTCGCCTAACATCCGAGGCTGTAGATAGGAAGATTGAAATTTCTGCTGCTGGTGAATTACAAGCTTGGATGGAAGGCTGGATTCTCGGTTTGTACCGTTTCCAAACTTATCGCGGAACTACCAAGGTCGAGGGCTCTGTTGATTTACAGCTTCAGTCGATAGATTGGCCTGAGCTGTCTTCGATTGATTTGGAAGCTGTGCGGGTTTCTGCACAGATACGCGCGGAAGGAGCAGTAGTCGCACGGGATCTTGTAAATGAGGTGCCCGGAACATTGAACCCAGATCGTTTCGCGGAATGGATGGCTGAATTTTTCGACCGAGATGATCCGGCACTGAAAGTTCATATCTATCGAGGACAGGAGCTTGTGGATCTTCAGATGAATGGATTGCTCGCAGTTGGAGCAGGAAGTAAGCATGCTCCAGCCTTAGTTGAAATCCGTTACGAGAGCAACCCGGAATTACCGATGCTAGCATTGGTAGGTAAAGGTGTAACCTTTGACTTAGGTGGCATGAATGTGAAGACGGCCAGTGATATTAGCGATGCACGCATGGATATGGGCGGTGCGGCTGCTGTGATTGGGGCTATGGATATTTTGGTACGGAAGCGTGCCAATGTAAATGTGACCGCACTCATTCCGGTCGTTGATAATGTACCAGATGCTGAGGCGATGTTGCCTTCGTCTGTTATCCGCTACCCTAACGGGCTAACCGTTCAGGTTGCGAATACGGATGGCGAGGGTCGACTTATCATAGCGGATGCGCTTATTCATGCCGCGAATATTGGAGCAAACCAAGCTATCGATATCGCTACCTTAACTGGAAATGTTGGTGCGGCGCTGGGATTAGGCATCGCAGGCATATGGGGCGATGCAGATATAACGCAGAGTCTGGTTGAGATCGGTGAGCGCAATGGAGAACGATTGTGGCCCATGCCGCTAATGGATGAATACGAAGCAGATCTACGAAGTAATTACGCGGATCTGCGAAATGTGAGTACTTCCCCCTTTGCAGGTGCGATTACAGCAGCCCTATTTATTCGGCGTTTTGTAGCAGAATCGATGAGCTGGGTTCATATTGATATGGCTGGTACGGTACAGTACAAGCAGGATGTGGGGTACTCAGAAGCTGGAGCGACGGGATATGGTGCACGCCTGCTAGCTGATTATGCAATGAAGCAAGTACATCAATAACAACTGGAGGAGTGGGGGAAAGTCATGAGATTGGAAGTCATCGCTACATGTATGGATGATGCTATGACGGCTGAGGCGAATGGTGCAGATCGCCTGGAGCTCATTACTGCCATTACCGAAGGCGGATTAACACCAGGCATAGGGTTGGTGGAGCAGGTGGCCAAATCGGTTAGTATTCCTGTCTTCGTAATGGTCCGTCCGCACAGTCGATCATTTAACTATTCCAAGTATGATATTTTGACCATGGCTGCAGAGATCAGGCAGATTGCAGCCAGCGGTGCTTCGGGAGTGGTTCTTGGCGCGTTAACACCGGAAAAAAAGATCGATGAGCGTGCGCTTGAAACATTATTGCCGTTGACAGATGGCCTTCAAGTAACCTTCCATCGTGCTTTTGATGAGCTGGAGGATCAAATTTCAGGTTATCGAACGCTTTGTAATTATCCGCAAATTACACGTATTCTTACTTCTGCTGGACCAGGTCCAGCACCTGAAGCTATTCCCGCTATGCGAAAGCTAGTAGAGGAATCAAGAGGCAGTTCGATAAGTATATTGGCTGGAAGCGGCCTGAAGCCAGAAGGTATTACATCCTTTATTCAACAGACTGGAGTCACAGAAGTACATTTTGGATCGGCTGTTCGTTATGGCAAAGACGCTTTGTCGCCAATCGATCCAGTAGCCCTACGGGCGTTAGCTGATGATGTTCATTCTAATAGCTAATATTTGATGGTGAAAAGGTGAATGGTTATGCATAAGGTAGAAAGTTACGTAGTAGGAATTGATTTAGGCGGTACAAAAATTGCCGCAGCATTATTCGATTCAAAGGGTACCGTGTTGAATCGGGAATTAATGGAGACAGCCGGCGCGAGCACCGCTGAAGAGGTGGTGCAGCGTATGATCGGAATGATCCGCTCAGTATCCGAAGGACGACCGCTGATTGGGGTTGGACTTGCTTCTCCTGGAGCTGTGAATAGCCAGGATGGAATCGTAATTCACGGTACTAATCTTCCTGAATGGGATAATGTACCACTGAAGCATTGGATGGAGTCAGAACTTGGCATAGAAGTGAAAGTGGTAAACGATGCGAACGCTGCGGCCTGGGGCGAGTATGTAAGGGGTGCTGGCAAAGGCTCGAACAACATGGTGTATGTTACCTTCAGCACTGGAATTGGAGCTGGAATTGTCATGGATGGTGAGCTACTGCTCGGCACGAACTCATTTGCAGGAGAGCTAGGTCATAATATTATTGACCCGAACGGTACGGAATGTAGCTGTGGCAGATATGGATGCTGGGAAGTGTTTGCTTCGGGTACAGCGATTCGGGACATGGCACTGCGGAGTATGGAGAGCAGAACGTCGATGATTACGGAGCTGGCTAGTAGAAGTGGTGAAAAGATTAATTCTCGACACGTTTTCGAAGCGATGGCATTAAAAGATCCGGTGGCTGTCGAGGTGATTGAGCGAACGATTCATTATATGGCGATTGGATTAGCTAACGCGGTACATACGTTTAATCCTGATCGCATTGTAATTGGTGGAGGCGTAAGCAAAGCTGGTGAACTACTGTTCCCGGCGCTGAGAGAGAAAACAGAGGAACTTGTCATGAAGCCGTATAAAGGAACTTATACTATTGAATCAGCAGGTCTGAGGGATGATGTAGGTCTTATAGGCGCTGCGGCACTATTTCATACCGCCCTAGGCTAGGTTATCTATTTATCAAAGCTATCGAAAACAGAGGGGCTGAAGAGATGAGTACAAGAGAAGAAAGAACGAGATGGTTCTTGCAGGATAGATTCGGTATGTTCATTCATTGGGGATTATATTCCATTCCAGCACGAGGTGAGTGGATACGTGGGAACGAGCGAATGAGTAGAGAGCATTATATGACGTATTTCGATGAATTTGACGCATCTCGATATGACCCGAAGAAGTGGGCCAGCGCAGCAAAAGCAGCAGGGCAGAAGTATGCGGTTCTTACGACTAAACACCACGACGGATTCTGTTTGTTCGATAGTAAGCTAACAGACTTCAAGGCGACCAACACGCCTGCTGGACGTGATCTCGTTCGAGAATATGTAGACGCTTTCCGGGCTGAAGGCATTGCTGTAGGTCTGTACTACTCTATTATTGATTGGGATCATGATGATTACCCTGGATATGGTGATAAAGCGCATCCGGATCGGGACAATGAAGCGGCGAAAGACAAGCCGATTGATTTTGATCGATACTTGGAGTATATGCATGGACAAGTGAAGGAGCTATTGACGAATTACGGAAAAATCGACATCATGTGGTTTGACTTCTCCTACGACAATATGACCGGCGAAAAATGGAAAGCAACGGAGCTAATCCGTATGATTCGCTCTATCCAGCCGGATATTATTATCGACAATCGTTTAGGGGGGAATATCCGCGCGGCCGAGCCAGAAGAATATGCTGGGGATTTCTTCTCCCCAGAACAGATCATTCCTCCCGGTGGCATTGTTGACGTGAATGGTCAGTCCATTCCATGGGAAGCATGCATTACGCTTAACGATAACTGGGGTTACCATTCCGAAGATAAAAATTATAAATCAACCCAGCAGGTCATTCGCTCAATGGTCGAATGTATCAGCAAGAACGGTAACCTGCTCCTTAACGTTGGTCCAGATGCCAAAGGTGAAATGACCCGAGAATCACTTGTCATCCTTGATGAAGTAGGCGAATGGATGCGTCTGAATGGTGACAGTATTTATGGCTGCGGCAGCTCATTGCTTGCTAAGCCAGAGTGGGGCCGTTATACGCAAAAGGGGAACAAGTTGTATGCACACGTCTATGATCGTGGTATTGGTCCGATCTATTTCCAAGGCTTGAAGGGGAAGATTAAGAAGGCTAGATTACTACGAGATGGCACGGAATTGAAGGTAGAAGCACCATGGATGGCTGAGGAATATTCGGATGTCAACGGTGGAGCGTTTATTACATTAAAGGGGGCTAAGCTTCCCGACGAGATGGATACGGTTATTGAGCTTGAGCTTCTTTAATTAAACCAGATAGAGTGTCCCATAAGTCATGAATGGCTGCTGGGGCACTCTATTTTTTTTATTTGATTCGATAACGATTACGATATATACAAAGCACCAATCGGACACAGATGACCCTAATCGCAGTATTATTGCATTGTTGGGATGTTAACGGATCGTATAGACACTATTGGTATGAAAAACACATTTATGAACCTCTTTCAAGAGAATAGCTGCGCTGGAGTCCAAAACTCTGTTTAAAAGGCTGGGAATTCGCAAATAACGTCCTCTGGGTCCGTAACACTTAGAGGGTGCTGACTGACACTGTGAAAGCTGTTGAAGCAGGCAGCCAACGAATCAGAATACAAAGCGGCGATTCTCCAAATAACAAGAGAATCGCCGTTCTGTGCATACTAAAGGCGAGACTTGCGGTAGCCTTCGTATATATTGAGAACCGCAACTAAAATCAAGCAAGCAATTCCCCCACCTACTAGCCCCGTTTCAAATTGATTAGCTGTAGTGGTTAATAAATTAGACATGTAGTTGATGAATTCTTGGTTAAGTACATTCGGATTCATTAGGATAACAGCGAACACAATGAGCACAATGAGCTCGAGGGCCGTATTACATAATGCTAATCCTCTAGTCCACTGTCTTTTGATTAATTTATATATAGTTAATGCTACTTCTAATCCGATCACAATAAGAATAATAGGCCAATAATCAAGTAACACATGCTGATTAAAAGCTGGGGCTACGAAGTCAAGCGCCCCTTCACCCCCTCTATAGACTCTGATCAGGTGTTCAGCATTAAAATAAACAGTAGCCCAAATGGCAATCCACAGTAAACTTCCGAACACTTCGAAGCTTGTAATTGCTTTTTTCTTATGGACAAGCGCGATATCCTTCAAATCATCGGGTGACCATTTACTTAACTTTGTAGTAAGTGGATGACCATCCTTTCCTTTATCTGCTCGTTCAATAATAGCGAAAACAACAGTTAGCCAAAAAAAGACTTGGATTCCTACTTCAAGGATGGTTCCAATTCCTGTACTTATAACAGTAGTAACAATATCCGCAACTGTTTTATCGCCGCTATAGCCAATCAAGTAATCAGCAACCAGAGCGATTAAAGAAACAACTACAGCGATCGGTATAATCATTTTTAATAACGTAACATATAAATCGAAATAGCGTGGGCCGATGAGATACATGGGCTGATCGCGATACTCACTAGCTAAAATAGCGGGATTGCCCAATTTTGCAAGGACGGCCTTAACCTCTTTTTCGTCATAATCGTCCGGTAACATATCCTCGATGGTTGATCGTAATTCTAATGCGATGTCTTCCCGATTTTGTTCCGGTAACCTCCGAGTAACTTCATGAATGTAAATCTCAATCAGCTTCATGGTCATCCTCCCCTTGTAATAGGCCGTAGAGTTCTTTCGAATTCTTAAGCCATTCTTCCTTTAGCTGCAAAAAAATTTCTACGCCATAGTCACTTAGAACATAATACTTACGGGGTCTGCTCTCGGATGTATCCCAGCTGCTCGTCACTAATTCCTGTTTCTCTAATCGGCGAAGTAATGGATATAGGGTGCTTTGATCAATGGTAATGCTGGAATCTTCCAACAATTGAACGAGCGAATATCCATACTGGGGTGTTCGTAATTGACTTAAAACAGCTAGCGTTAACGTACCTCTTCTAAGCTCTGTAATTAAGGAGTTTAATAAAGTACTCATTCACCCACCTCATTATATTTCTCGTTTAAATGCTTGCCGTTCTAGAATGAACGACGAAGGCGTTTATACTTGCTGTGTGTCATACAGTATTCGATCTATACTATGTATCATACACTATTGTTGTTACGACAGCAATTGAAATAAAATGATCTTCTAAGAAAAACAAGAAAAAAATTTCTATTTGTGCTGTCAAACTAAACCTGTATTCCGAACTGGTATTTGGCAAGCAGGTAGGATTCCTACTGAGCTTGACTTCATATCAGTTTACTAGTATACTCATGTTAACAAATCAAATACAAACAAAATAAACAAACGATGGACGTGACCAAATGAGAAACAATGGATTCACCGAAGATAACCAATTAAGCTTATTGATCTGGTTGCGACTAGTAAGGATATATGAGAATAGTAACGATCTTTCCAATGAGTTCTTGAAGCAATTTGACTTAACAGTTAATCAATTCGATACCTTGGTACAAATATTAATACATCAGCCTGTATCACAGATGGAAATTGCAGAACACCTAACCATTACCAAAGGCGGAGTATCGCATATGTTAGGTCGATTAGAAAAAGAAGAATTAATTGAACGCAAACAGGATTGGAAAGTGAAGTACATTACTTTAACGGAAAAAGGCCAGACTCTTATTGAGAAGGTGTTGCCTTTGCAGTCCGATTTCCAGGCTTCGTTATTCGACCCATTGACTGACGAGGAAAAGAAAGTGTTTTACAGCATGCTTAAGAAGATTCATCGGCATAGTAAAGATGAGAATCGACTCCCGCGAGGTGTTCAGTAGTACGCCAGAGCTTTATTGATAATAAAGCTTACTTTTTTTCTTATCAGTATACTAGTAAACTTAAAACTAACAAAACTCATTTAGGAGGTTTTTAAAATGAAACAACAACTAATAACCGGGCAACATCATGTGTCTATGCTTACTAAGGACGCTAAACAAAACTTATGGTTTTATACAGAGGTCCTGGGACTGAGACTTGTAAAGAAAACGGTCAATCAAGATGATCCATCCATGTACCATCTATTCTATGGAAATCGTAATGGCGCCCCTGGCACCGAGGTATCTTTTTTTGAAATGCCAAATGCAGGTCAGACTCGCAAAGGGACAAATAGTATTAGTTCTTTCTCCCTTCTTGTTCCTAGCGATGAAGCCTTGTCATATTGGGCTAGTCGATTAGATTCTTTTGAAGTTCCTCATGAAGCCATTGTAAGTATCGGGGAACGTAAGTCGCTTACTTTTTATGATAGAGATGAATTGACGGTCCATTTAGTATCGGCTGAAAAAGATAACGGAATAGAGCTAGTTGAGCCATGGATTACAGAAGACATCCCGCCAAAGTATGCCATCGTTGGGTTAGGACCCGTCGAATTGACTGTTCGTGAGGCAAGCGGCACAAAGGCGGTTTTGGAAGATATCTTAGGCTATACACAAGTTCGGACAGTACCATCGATGGGTGATCCGAAGGTTATGGTAGATATATATGAAACGGGTAAGGGTGGTTTATACACCGAGCTCCAGCTCAAAGAAGTAAATGACAAAGATCGGGAGAGACCAGGTAGAGGGAGCATCCATCATGTGGCTATAAGAGTGAAGGATGTTGAAGAACTAACCGAATGGGCCGCCAAAATCACTGCTGCAGGCTTTAAGAATACAGGGGTCATTGATCGTTATTACTTCCATTCCTTGTATTTCCGGGATCCGAACCATATTCTTTTTGAGCTTGCTACAGATGGACCAGGATTTGAGATTGATGAAACTTTTGACGCGCTAGGAGAGAATTTGACCTTACCTTCATTTCTGGAAGAACGTCGTGAAGAGATTGAATCGAAGCTTCATCCTATCCGCTAAACCTAATACAACTATGAAAAGAGGACATAATCATGATGGAACAATATAGAATCGATGAGAAAAAAGGGTTGGAGCTAGGTTTATACACGTTAGGTGATCACACCACAGACGCCTTAACAGGAAAAGCAATTAGTGAACAACAACGGATTCAAGAGATCGTAGCTGCTGCCAAATTAGCTGAGGATGCTGGATTAGATGTATTTGGAGTAGGCGAGAGTCATCAACCGAAATTCATTACCTCAGCAGCCTCGGTTGTCCTTGGAGCCATTGCAAATGCAACCGAACGTATAAAGCTTGTCAGTTCAGCAACTGTGCTAAGTACAGCAGATCCTGTACGTGTATATGAGGACTTCGCAACATTGGATTTGTTATCAGGCGGTAGAGCAGAGATTGTTGCTGGGCGTGGATCGCGTCTCGGTGCTTACGAACTTTTTGGTTACGACGTAAGAGATTATGAAGAATTGTTCGAAGAGAAAATTGAATTGCTCATGAAAATAAATGAGTCCGATCGTATTACGTGGGAAGGGAAATTCCGTCCTGCATTAAATGATATGGAAATCTTCCCTAAGCCCTTAAATGGAAAGTTGCCAATTTGGCGAGCGGTTGGGGGACCTCCAGCAAGTGCAATTAAGGCGGGAAGAATGGGGATCCCGATGATGCTGACCACCCTTGGTGGACCGTCATCTGCCTTTAAAGGTTCTGTAGACGCGTATCGTATGGTTGCTGCAGAGTCAGGATTTAATCCAGATGCCCTTCCCATCAGCACAACTTCTCTAATGTATATTGATCCGGACTCACAAAAAGCATTCCGCGACTATTATCCATATATCAATCACTTGATGAAAGAGCTTCGTGGGTCTTACTATCCGAAAGAACAATTTGCGGAAGCGATGAGTGTGAGAAATGCGCTGCTCGTGGGCAGCCCGCAACAAATTGTAGAGAAGATCCTCTATCAACATGAGATGTACGGTCATAATCGTTTTCTAGCTCAGATTGATGTTGGTGGGTTACCTTATGCTCAAGTGGAACAAATGATTGACCTGTTCGCATCTGAAGTAGCACCAGCCGTAAGACGCGCAACAGCTAAGAAATAAGAAGGAGGGGTTATTATGAAGATCATTGGGATATCAGGATCGATTGTTGGATCGAAGACTAGAATAGCCGTACAGCAAGCACTTAATAGTATTATAGAAAAGCATCCGGATTTCGAAGTAGAACTCATCGATCTAGGTGATTATAAGCTAGAGTTTAGTGATGGACGTAGCTTCATGGATTATACCGGCGATACCAAAGTCGTTCTGGAGAAAATTATGGAGGCCGATGCGTATATTATCGGAACACCTGTTTTTCAAGCTTCGATTCCGGGAACACTAAAGAACCTATTTGATTTACTCCCGGTTAATGGGTTTAAGGATAAAGTTATCGGAATTGTGGTAACTGCCGGTTCATCAAAACATTATTTAGTGGCAGAACAACAACTGAAACCGATTCTCTCTTATATGAGAGCGGTGGTGGTTCCTAAGTATGTTTTTATTGAAGAGAAACAATATGACCGGAAAGTAATTGTGGATGATGATATTGTTTTTAGACTGAATCGACTAGCTAACGAATTGGTGAATACTACTAAAGCAATGCAGTTCGTAAAGAAAGAGGAAGAAGCAGCGTTCTTCTTTTAAAAAGAAGGGCTCTGTTAAAAAAAATACCTTCAGCCTGAATATAGAAGGGGAATTCAACCCTTATGTTGTATTTCATGCAACAGAATGGATCCAAAAGAAAGGGGATCTGAATTCTGTTGCATTTTTTACAATTAAAAGTAGGTTTAAACTCTTTTTCTAAGATTTTTACTAAAATCTAATGCACGAAGTGCAACAGAACTCTTTTTTTGAGGTCTGTATAAGACTTTCTATTGCACATTATGCAATGGAATGGAGTTCGGAGTTCATATTCTATGCATTTGGATGCCATATGCGAATGCATAGAAGTATATTAGATTATTTAAGGCAGTACGAAATATGTATTGATTAGAGCGTTAATCTCGTAGTTCAATAGAATGAATAGTAGTATCGACATAGGTATGAGCATGAATTGAACATCGTATTCAATGTTGGGAAGTGTGTAGTGTAAGGATTCATTTTTTTTTAAAGGAGGAGAGTTGTGACGAATAACATTATTGCTAATGGCAGGTTGTATAATCAAATGATTGCGGGCTCTGTATATCACACACCAGAGCAGGTCGTAAAAAAATTAGGCGCTATACAAGCGCAAGACTATATGCAGGCGGTATGGGCTATAGGACTACGTTCTCCAGGCACGAAATTAGCTGTTATAGAGCGTGCTATTGTTGACCGTAAAATCATTCTAACCTGGACGCTACGAGGTACGCTTCATTTCATCCCAGCAGAAGATGTGAAGTGGATGCTTCAATTATCTGCACCGCGTTTAGTATCACAAACGAAGCGGCGAATGGCGGAGCTTGGATTAGATGATCAAACACTGGAGCGCTGTAGAGAAATTATAGTGGCAGCTTTAAAAGGCGGAAAGCAATTGGATCGTTCTGCTCTGCTTCAGTTAATAGAAGAGGAAGGTATCCACACTGGGAATCAGCGCGGTTATCATATGCTCTGGAATAGTGCCTATCAAGGACTGATTTGTTTTGGTCCGATGAATGGTAAACAGCAAACGATTGTATTGTTAGAGGAATGGGTTCCGGATTGCCGAGAGCTATCTTACGAAAAATCGTTGCAAGAACTCGCATTGCGGTATTTCACAGCTCGTGGATGGGCGACCGTTCAGGACTTTGCTTGGTGGGCAGGCATAACCCTTACAGATGCTAGACGAGGGCTAGAATTTGTGAAAAATGAACTTCATTCGGAGGATATAGAGGGTAGCGAGTATTGGATGCCTACCCATCGACTAACTCCTTGGGATGAAGACTCGGGTGTTTATTTACTTCCGGGTTTTGATGAGTATATCCTTGGATATAAAGACCGGAGTGCTGTGCTTGACCCTGAGACAGCGCCTTTGATTGTTCCTGGGAACAACGGTATTTTTCTGCCGATGATTGTTGTAGGTGGCCAGGTTGTAGGTACATGGAAACGTACGATTAAGAAAAAAGGGATTGAGATTGTCATTCATCCTTTTGGAGAGCTTGGAAATGCTGAAGAAGCTGTGTTTAAAGCTGCTGAACGATATGCTGCTTTTATCGGGCTGCCGATACTCAAAATAAGCATATCTTCTCTATTGAAATGAGAACTAAACCTCATTTATTACACACACCTCGCCATCATTGTTAATTAATGGTACATTTATTAAGAGGATTGGTAGTGAACGAATGAAAAAGACGGGCTTTGGTCGTATTAGGGATCGAATATATTACATCAGATTCGTTTAATAATAGGATAAAAGAGGTGTTTTTTCGAAAAAAATCTACATCGCAGCTCTAAGTTTTGTATTTTTGCTTGTATTGACCGTTTGTGATCGCGAAGAAGTTAGCAGCACGGCGATACCGGAGGTAACCGTACATTCGGATGGAAAAGTGATTCTATCTCAGATCACCTCAAGAGAGGTTGGCACAGAATTGGATGATGAGAGTACACTTTTTCAAGCACTGATGAAGGATTCTGCGGCTTCTATTCTGGTTGAAGATGAAATGCTCAAATATAGTGAGAAAATGGCACAGCCTATAAATATTGAATTCGTGGATCGAAAAGGCATGTTCACACTTGGGTCTAATATGGTTGTACGAACAAATGCCAAGTAAACATTTTTGAACATAAAAAAGACTAACCAAAAAGTAAACTGACCCTATGTAAAGGACATTTAAAAAAAGTCTAGGCAGATTGAAGAAGATGATCTCTGTATTGAACAGGGGTCATCTTTTTTAAATCCCATTGATACCTGTAGTGGTTATAGTAGGTCATGTAATCCTTAATCTCCTGTTTTAACTCAATCAAAGTCAAACAAGGCTTAATGGAAGCTTGATCTTTAAAATGACCAAAAAAAGATTCTTGTGGGGCGTTATCCCAGCAGTTTCCCCGCCTAGACATAGATTGTTTCAATTTCATTTTCTTAACCATTTTTTGAAAATAAGGATGTGTATAATGAGATCCCTGATCAGAGTGAATGAAGGCACCATCAGCTCTTTTAAACCTTTGGTTTTTCTTAAGCTTTAGGAGAGTATCTGTCGCAAGATCCATTGTGATTCGATCTGACACGTGATATGCCAAGATCTCATTGGTTGAACTATCTTTGATTGTGGATAAATAGGCTTTTTTACCCGATCCGTAAAATAAATAAGTGATATCCGTCAGTAACACCTTACCTGGAATGTTCTGCTTAAACTCCCGGTTCAGCAGGTTAGGAACGACCCTATGCTCCTGAGTAGCCTTCATCATCCGTTTATAGGGATTGGCCCTCCTAAAGGGGCATACAATGCTGTATTTCTTCATAATCCTCCTAATCCTTTTCAAATTGTAGATCACCTTAAACTGGCCCTCCAATGTCATCTTGATGGATCGGGCACCTTTCTTTCGTCTTTTGAAATGAAAAGCTTTTAGAATGACTTCTCTTAGTTGCTCATCTTGCTGTTTCTTCTGGATTCTCTTTTGCTTTGCTTCGGAAGACCAATACCTGTAATATCCACTCCTGGAAACCCCGGATACTTTACATAAATAGTTGACCAAACGGGAGAGTTGATATTTCTCGATGATGGTATGAATAAGGACAAATTTCTGGCTAGATGAAAGTACTATCCTTTGTTTTGCCTCCTTTCCATGAAACGAATCTTTTTTAACAGTTCATTCTCCCCTCGCAGCAAAGCATTCTGAGCTTCTAGCTTGGCATACTTCTCTTCGAGCGTTAGCTCCCGTTTAAGGGGTCTTCCTGAGGCGTGGCTTCTTGTATCCTGCAAACCTAAGATTCCGTTCTCTTGGTAACTCGCACGCCATCTCTTTGCTGAGGATTCGACTCTTTGGAGCCCAATGACAGTTACGTCAAAACCACATACTTCAAATATTTCTCTCGGCGGCTTCCCCTTATTATTCTCTGAGATAAACAATTGCTTAAACGCATCCGTATATGTAATTGCCTTTGAAGATACGGACCTCACATTCGGATTGTTAGATAACTGCTTGATCTCTTTATCTGTAAATATTTTCTTGCTCATACCATTCCTCTTCCCTATCTTCTTCGTTATAAACAAAATACCCTACCGAGAGACTTTTTAAAAGTGTCTACTCGATAGGGTACAGTTTAAAAGTCTGGCTAGTCTTTTATTCTGTTCGATTTTTTTATTTCACTTTAATGCCCATGGCTTGCGCAACCTTAGTAAATACTTCGGTGTTTTCGTAGATTCCAGTAAACAACTGAGCGTTTTTGCCCATAGCCGTGATTGGAATGTCAACCGCTGTATGGCCAGAAGTCGTCCAGTCCACTACAAAATTCTGTTTGGAATTCGCGATGGCAAACGGACCATCTTCTTTGGAGATGCCGTCGCCTGATTCATCTTCAGCGTCAACAGCTTCAATAGAGAACCCACCTGTTTCATGGTCAGCAAGAACTAGAACGAGTGTATCGGGATTCTTTTTAGCGAAATCTTTGGCTACCTGAACGGACTTATCCAGTTCTTGACCCGCTTTAATCGTCATTTTGGCATTGTTTTGGTGAGCAAATTCGTCAGTGCCTTCTTCTTCAACCATCAGGAAAAATCCATTTTTATTTGCTGCAAGCGTGTCTATCGCTTTTTTCGTCATTTCAGGCAGGGATACAACCGGATTGTAGATATCTCCTTCACCCTCTGGCTTTTGCTGGAACATTTCCTCGTTTGCAAATAAACCGAGAAGCTTTCCGTTTTTCGCCTTTTGCATATCTGTTTTATTCGTTACATAGGAGTATCCTAGTTGTTTCGCTTTGTCTACAAGGTTGCCTTGCGTTCCTTTACTTTTCTCTGAAGGATCTTCAGCAGGCTCATCAGCGAACTTACCTGGATTTCCTGCTGGATACCAGAAGTCTTCACCACCACCGAGCAGAACATCAACTTTGCTCTTGGTGAGGAGCTGCAGAGCGATGTCACTTTGTTTGGAGCGATCTTCAACGTGAGCACCGAATGCGGCGCCTGTTGCATCCGTGATTTGACTGGTAGTTACTACACCTGTAGATTTCCCTGCTGATTTTGCATATTCCATAATGGTTTGGACGGACTTCTTATCTGCATCCATCCCGATGGCTCCGTTATAAGTCTTGATTCCGCTGGCATAAGCTGTAGCGGAAGCTGCTGAATCTGTAACAGGGACAGTGGAGCTTGTATGAATTAACCCACTATAAGGCATAGAATCCATTGCTAGATTACCTTTTTCACCGACTGTAGCCAGGCGGATGGCATTGCGTTGAGCGGTGCCCATCCCATCTCCGACAAACAGAATCACATTTCGAGTGTTTGATGAAGCTGCATTAGCTTGATTTGGTGCTTGCGTAGTGACTACGTTGGAAACGAAGAGAGCAGTTGCTGCGGTTGCTACAATTGCCGTCTTAACGCCGTACTTTTTCGGTGATTTCATAATTTCCCTCCTAATGTATGTTTACAACCTCATACTATAGTAATTACATTAAGAGAATGTTTTCGCATCTTGTAATAAATGTAAAATGATATAGCCTTCAAAAGCCTTCAAAATAAAATATATCTTGGCGTATTCTTCGAATACTGGATGTATTCATCTCCAAATACGTGCTTTAAATGCTGCTCTTCTTGAAGAATAAGTAAATGTATAGCGACAATGTTAAGCATAAATATAATAAGTGTTAATAGATTTGGGTACATAAAATACAAACCTAAAAACATGAGATCAAAACCAACAAATGCAGCGTTTCTACTATATTTATAAATACCCTGTGTGATGAGTTTTGTTACAGTAGTCTTATCAATCCCAACTCTCCATGAAGTGCGCATAGAGATCATTGCTAGGATAAAAATTGAACAACCGAGCGCAGCTACACCAACGCCAATAAAGTGGATTACAGGAATATCAAACTGTTTACCTACAATTGTAAGCATAAAAGACTCTGCTAAGGAAAAAACAAACCATGTTGCACCCCATAAAAAAGTAGAGGTTTTTACCAATAACTCGGTATAATGAATCTTAGCTAGCTTTTTTCCTTTAGCTAATACGTTTCCTTTAATATGGTTCTTCTTGTAAAGTATAAAGAGTTTCAAAAGGTAAGAAATAAGAAATATGAAGAAAAGAATTAGGGATAGAATATTTTTTAGATTACTCATTGTAATTTCCTCCTCACTAATACATATGAATGATTGCTCATATGTTTGATTATATCTTATTTGTTCTTGCTGAGGGTGTCAACCAATTATTGCTTCAGGAGGATAACGTGAAAACAACAGTGTATAAGAAATGGTGGTTATGGGTCCTGATTATAGCGGTTATTGCATTAGTAAGTACTGGAATCGGAATGCTGGTCAAGCCATCAGGGTTGTCAAAATATACTTCAAAAGAGTATAAGGTTACTTTGAAGTATCCTTCCGATTGGGTAGTAAATCCAGAATATGAAGAAAAGGTTCAGGGGAACGACGGATTTTTTCAATTATCCGCTATTTCTGGAGAGGGGCTTTCCATTGATGAAGTAGCAAACATTGATGCATTTCATCAACTGAAGCCTTATGGCTCCAATCCACAAATTATTGAACTGACACTAGAGGGGCTGAAAGTGGAAGAGAAAGCACGATTGATTGTGCCTTCTGCTGATCAAGAAGAGGAATGGAATGATCAGGCAGCTATTATTATGAAATATCCAGAAGCGGTGAAAATAGGAGATTCCTTGTACTATTATTTTATTTTGTGGGCGGATATAGAGCATATAGAGGAGATTGGTCAGACCGTATTATTTACCGGGAAATTATAAAGCATTTGGGCACGAAGGAAGTCTAAAGTCTTATCTGCTGGTATCTCTAAGAAATATTCCAACTGCCATTTTTGCGTCTTTTGAGCCTGACGACTTGTGGGATTATCCCATGGCGGGTATACACGTATTGCTCTTTTTCCACCTTCACCATTATTGGATAATATATCTTGTTTCCCTAGGACAGCTTTTGGAAATACAAATTGACCAAAGTGATTCTCTGTCCGTGTACTTATAACGAAGAGGTCGGCAGGATCGGAAAAGTTATAAGGCTGAATCGGTCCATCCTCAATTCTCTCCCATAACGTTACAAACTGCCCGATCTTTGTAGGTGTAATTTTTGCAACACGGAATCTAATGGATAGCGCGTTTAAGTTAAATATATATGCTCCATAATCAGCATTGTGTGGTTCACGAATGAGGTCAGAGCAATCAAGATTGCACGGGTTATATACAAGCTCTTGGGTAGCAAGTAGATCACTATGAATGATATCTGAAAAGCTTTGATTCTTAACTTTCATCTGTTCAAATCTCCCGGTTGAGTTCCCTAGAAACTCCTAATGTTCACTATCTTAATGCAAGAATAGCGAGTTCACAACCGCAGACAGAGTACTTTTTCCTTAAGATTGGAGGTAGTTGTATGAAATCCATACATAAATTAGCTGAAATTTTTAAGCTGAGTGTTTTGAATATAGAGGCAGTTCCTGAGTCGTTTAGTTCTGAAGTATATAAACTTACTCTTATGAACCTAGACAACGTATATGTGAAAATTCCATACAACAGGGATAAACTGGTTCGTGAATTTCATATGCTTGAAAGATTAAAGGGTGTTATACCTGTTCCAAAAGTACTGGATTTCTGGGACGGAGATGAGATGAGTGTCGGCGCATTGCTTCTATCTGCTATAGATGGGGGGCCTTGTACGAGTAACATTGATCAGAGTCTGGCCTATCAAATCGGTGAGTATCATGCGATGCTTCATGAAGTTACCATGCCAGCGTATGGATGTTATGGATTCGATGGTTTTCAGACGGTAGAGAACAATAGCTGGAGATTGTACCTGAAAAATAATTTTGAAAAGTGGAAAGAACCTTGTAAGGAGCTCCTTCAGCCTGATTTATTTGAGAAATGTCTTACTCACTTTGATAGCGTATATTCGGCGTTACCTGAACCTGATGGGCCTTGTGTTGTTCATATGGATTTTCGACCAGGCAATATTTTAATAAAAGATAATCGGGTCGTTGGTATAATTGATTACGAAAGCGCTCGTGGTGGTTCTTCAGAAATTGATTTTACAAAAATGAATCGATACGTCTGGGAAGTGAACCCGCTAACACGGCTCCCGTATGTGCAAGGTTACGAAACGGTTCGTCCTTTACTCGATCTCGAAAATATAATCCCGTTTTATAATTTTTATGATGCTTTTAGTGCGGTAGTTTGGTGTAAAACCAGAGGGATTAAAAAGAATCAGGCATTTCTTCAGGAAAGTATAGAGGTATTGCAAAGATCTACAGGAGGAATCTATCCGTGGGGAAAATAGAAGTGAAATGTTTTAATCTATGGGGGAGTAGATGTTTTGGAAATAAAAAATAAACAAGATGAACAACGGTATTGTCCTTTATGTAAAGAATTAAATCATTGTGGTGCTGACAGTGGTGATTGTTGGTGTTTTCATACGGAAATTCCTACAGAACTACTAGACCGGGTACCTATTGAACTAAAAGGTAAAGCCTGTATCTGTCAAAGATGCGTTGAGGCGTTTAAAAAACATTAATCAGAAATTTAACTAACTTAAAACAAAAACAGTAATTACATTGTGTATACTTAAATAGTATTATAAAAAACATAGGGGGGACACAGATGAGAAAGCCAATAATTGCAGTTGATATGGATGACACGATATGCCATCTAGTCAAAAGAGCTATATACCATAACAACAATGATTTCCCCACTCATGTACTGAAGTACGAGGAGATGCTTGATTGGAATACGGACCATTTACGTCATCCAGATTGTACACAAGATGTATTCTATGGGCGGCCTGGACTATATGAGGAGCTTGAACTGTTTGACGAGCATGTTGTAGGAGAAATGGAGAAGCTCCACAACGCGTATGATGTTATTATCGTTACGGCAGCCCAGCCCAATGCAGTTGTTGAAAAATGGAACTGGCTTCAAAAGCATATGCCGTTTATTCCCATTGAAAATTTCTTCCCTTGCAAGCGAAAGAATCTAATTAATTATGATCTTCTGATCGATGACGGGGTTCACAACTTGGTTCCTGCATTACAGGATGGAAGGAAAGTGCTCTGCATTCCGCATCCATGGAATTTGAGAGCCCGTGAACAATATGGATTTCCATTATTGATCTCCTGGGAAGGTGCGAAAGAGAAGATTGATCAGATTTTTGAAATTCAAGAGACTAGCTGATTTGAGGAGAGTTGCTCACATAGAGCAATTCTCTTTTTTTATGCTTTTTTTAAGAAAAGCAACATTGACAAGATGGGTTGATTGTATATAATTGGAATAGACCGACGGTCGGTCTACAAAAAGGAGGACTCAAAATAAATGAGAATTTCCAAAGAAGCGGAAGAACGCAGAAATGAGATATTAGATACAGCAGAAATGCTCTTTTTCACAAAAGGTTATGCGAGAACTACAGTGAATGACATCTTGCAGGAGATCGGGATTGCCAAAGGCACTTTCTACTATTATTTCAAGTCGAAGGAGGAGGTTATGGATGCGGTGGTCATGCGATTCATCGATGCTGGAGTGGATGCTGCCAAGATCATTGCCGCTGATTCAAAGCTCTCCGTGCATGAAAAGCTACTACAAATCATAATGGCGCAGAAGCCTGATTCGGAGAGAAAAGGTCAGATGATCGAACAGTTTCATCAAGCAGAGAATGCGCTAATTCATCAGAAAAGCTTGGCTGAAACTATTTTGAAGCTGACCCCTGTGTTGACTGAGGTGATTGAGCAGGGAATTGAGGAGAGCTTGTTCCATTGTCCATATCCTAAAGAAACGATGGAATTTCTGCTGATTGCCTCACAATTTTTGTTTGATGAAGGGATTTTTAAGTGGCAGCCGGAAGAGATCATTCTCAAAATTCAGAGCTTTATTTATATTATGGAAACTACGTTGGGAGCTGAAAAAGGAAGCTTTTCCTACGTAACGCAAATGTTTGAGTAAGGTCCGAACAGGGATGATGAAAGAGACGCAGGGGAGAGATCATCAATGCTGCTACAAATTGTGAAAAAAGAATTTCAAAGAAATAAAATCATAACGATTGTCTTATTTATTTTTATGATGTTATCGGCGTTGCTTGCTGCTTGTGCTTCTCAAGTCATTATGGAATTGTCCGGTTCTTTAAGTAATTTGCTGGATCAATCAAAAGCTCCCCATTTTGTTCAAATGCATTCTGGTCCAATAGATAACGCAGGTATTCAGAAATTTTCCTCTACAAATCCACTTGTTAAGAATCAACAGACAGTAGAAATGCTAAGGATAGATGGCTCGAGGATTATCTTGGGCAACAGCAATAAGTCGGAAGAGTACAGCGTAATGGATATCGGTTTTGTAAAGCAGAACCCATCGTTTGATTTGCTGCTGAATTTAGAGAATCAAGTGATTAGGGTATCTGAAGGAGAAATCGCAGTTCCTATTTATTATAAAAAGCAGAATAATCTGAACATTGGTGATCAGGTCACCCTTTCCAATGGACAGTTAGATCAAAAATTTATTGTTACAGAATTTGTTCGTGATGTCCAAATGAACCCAGCTATTGTTAGCTCTAAGCGCTTTGTCGTAAATGACGCGGATTATACTGCACTTAAGAAGAACCATGGAGAAGTTGAATATTTAATTGAATTTCAAATCACCGATTTAAGTAGACTTAGCGAGTTCCGGAATTCCTATCAATCCGCAGATATGCCCGGTAAAGGGCCAATGATAGACTATCCTTTGTTTAAAACGCTGAATGCGCTGACAGATGGGATTATTGCTATTGTCATTATTTTGGTTAGCATCCTTCTAATGCTTATTGCTACCTTATGTTTAAGATTCACGATGATCGCCACCTTAGAGGAGGATTATAGAGAGATTGGCGTCATGAAAGCAATTGGGATCTCGCAGCGAGATATTAGAAATATCTATTTGGCAAAATATATGGTTATGGCAGCATGCGCTTCACTGCTAGGATATTTATTATCTTTGGGTGTGGTGCGGTTGTTTACAGCGAATATCACATTGTATTTGGGGACTGCTCCGAAAACGATGCTTCAGCCTATTGTTCCAGTCTTAGCGGTCGGTGTGATCTTCGGGATGATTGTGTTCTTTTGCAGAGTTATTCTTAGAAGGTTTAATCGTGTAACAGTAGTAGAAGCCTTACGGTCAGGGACTGTGGGAGAGTTAAAAGGCAATACAAGTAGAATCGCGTTGAGTAAGCGCAAGCATATAAATGTGAATGTTTTTCTTGGCTTAAAGGATGTTTATGGGCGCTTCACCATGTTCGGATTATTATTCCTCGTATTTGTGATCTGTTTATTTATCATTCTTGTGCCAGTGAATCTATTGAATACCCTTCAGTCCCCTCGTTTTATTTCTTATATGGGTGTAGGTCAGAGTGACATGAGAATAGATTTGCAGCCATCTGATCAAATAGAGGAGCGATTTAATGAACTGATAACACAGCTAAATAAGGATGCCGACATAGCTAAATTCTCGCCATTAATTACTTCGCGATTTAAAGTGCTAGGCAGTGATGGCGTATGGGAGAACATCAATGTTGAAACAGGAGATTTCTCTATTTTTCCGCTCACCTATGTTAACGGAGGAACCCCTGAAAGTGGGGATGAGATTGCCCTATCTGATCTGAATGCCAAGGAATGGAACAAAAGGGTAGGGGATAACGTTCTTTTGGAGGTAGATGGTGCTTCGAAAAAATTGACGGTTAGCGGGATCTACCAAGATATAACGAATGGAGGCCGAACTGCAAAAGCCCGATTACCTTATGATCCGAAGTCCGTTCTCTGGTATATCGTAGCTTTAGATGTGAATCCGAATGTTTCCGTTCAGGAGAAAATGGATCAATACGCAAAGTTATTTTATCCAGCCAAAGTTACTCATCTAGAAAGCTATTTATCACAGACGCTCGGGAATACGATTCGGCAACTGAAGCTGGTCACTGGATTATCTATTGCCATTTCGATATCGATTTCAGTATTGATTACAGCTTTATTTCTAAAAATGCTGCTAGCGAAGGACGTCTCGCAAATCGCAATTTTGAGGAGCATTGGTTTTACGTTAGAAGATATTCGAAAGCAATATCAGATAAGGCTACTTCTGGTTTCAGGTCTCGGAATCATTCTCGGTACCTTAGCAGCTAACACTATCGGACAAAAATTCGTTCATTTACTCGGATCTTTTATGGGGGCATCCAAAATACAATTTGTAGTCAATCCGTTGGTAGCTTATCTAATTCTTCCTCTTTTTTTCATGCTGATTGTGGCACTCACAACTGTAGTAAGCACGATATCGATGAAGAAATCCAATATATCTAAACTGATTGTAGAATGATGGGGAGGTGGTAGAATGTTCATATTAGAGACGAAGGGGTTAACTAAAACTTTTGAAACTGGGCAAGGAACCCCGCAGACGGTATTAAAAGATGTTCATCTACAGGTAACAAAGGGAGAATTCGTAGCTATAATGGGACCTTCTGGCTCAGGGAAATCAACATTGCTCTATACGATCAGCGGTATGGATCGGATGACTGCAGGAAGTGTTGTTTTTAAAGGGCAGCAGATCAGTGGTCTTTCTGATAGCCAATTAGCTGAACTGCGTCTACATCAAATGGGATTTATTTTTCAGCAGATGCATCTTTTAAAAAACCTGACTATTCGGGACAATATCATCTTATCCGCTTATCGGGCTAAAATCGTTAGTCGTAGAACCATCAATAACAGAGCCACTGAGTTAATGAAAAAAACGGGGATCTCCGCACTCGCTGAACGTGATATTACACAAGTGTCGGGTGGACAATTGCAAAGAGCAGCGATCTGCAGGTCAATCATCAATGAGCCTGATATTCTTTTTGGAGATGAGCCTACAGGTGCACTAAACTCTAAAGCTGCTACTGAAATTATGGAGATATTAATAGATATTAATCAAGCGGGTACAACGATTCTACTAGCTACGCACGATGCGAAAGTCGCTGCTCAGGCAGAACGTGTCCTGTATATGCTGGATGGCAGCATAGCCTCTGAGCAATGGCTTGGAAAATTTAATCGTATCAATGGTGACTTAAAAGAGCGGGAAGAGAAGTTATCGGCCTGGTTATTAAAATTGGGATTCTGATTGTATAGGAAAGGGATACATAACATGGGAAATCTGAAGTATAACTTAAATTTTGAAACGCTATGTGCGAAATACGGGTTAGGTCATTTGAAAAATGAACCTGAACAGGTAACAGGAGGTCTTCTGCACAGAATATACCGTCTACAAACGGACAAAGCGCTATATGCAGTGAAAGCTCTAAATCCTCAAATCATGCAGCGGGAAACAGCCATGTACAACTATACTCTTTCTGAAAAAGTTGCGAATATGGCTTATCAAAATGGAATAAATGCAATACCGGCCATCGTATCCAATGATCTTTTTATGCATGAAGTTGAGGGTCAATTCTATTTATTGTTTCCCTGGGTCGAAGGTAAGGCTTTGCCACCAGGAGAAATTAATTTAGAGTGTTGTAAAAGGATTGGGGAAATCCTTGCGAAAATTCATAAGATCGATTTCTCTACACTTCTTAATCATCATCCTAATGAAAATCTTGAAGCAGTAACAGCATCCACTATTCGTTGGAATGAGTATGCTCTAAAAGCAAAACAGGATGGTTTGGGATGGTCTAGCTTGCTATTCGATAACCTGAACCAAATAAATCATTGGGAACAACTTGTAGCATCTTCAGCGGAACAATTATTGAATCATATGGTGATCAGCCATAGGGACTTAGATCAAAAAAATGTATTATGGGATGAGGATCACATACCCATTATTATTGACTGGGAAGCAGCAGGACCTATCCATCCAACACAAGAGCTGATTGACGTAGCCCTTTATTGGTCAGGTTTTGAATCGGGAAGTCTGAGCAAAGATGCTTTCTGCACGCTTATTAATGCATACCGCGATCATGGTGGCGAGATTTATGCAAACTGGTCCAATGTGCTCAACTATGGTTTTCATGGGAAGCTAGAATGGTTAGATTATAATATTAGACGATCACTTGGATTAGAGAGTACGGATGATGCGGAGCGAGACCTTGGAACCCTTGAAGTAATCAAAAGCATTAGAGGATTAAATGACTATGCTGATTTTATTCCTAATTGTATCGAATGGTGTAACCAAGTCTATTAAAGGAGAACTTATATATGAATGTAGTAAGCGCTACTATGGAGGATATAAGAGGGTGGCTAGAGCTGGCGGCAGAGGTGGAGTCCCTTTTTGGACCGATGGTAGATGATCCGAATTTCACACTTGCCTTAGAGAAAAATATCCGCCGACAAAGTGCTTTTTGTGTACGAGAGAATAATGGTTCGCCAGGTTCACGATTACTTGGAGCTGTGTTATTCTCTTCATCCAATGCCCCTAACTACAAGATTGGATGGTTATCTGTTTCAGCCATAGAGAGAAATAAAGGAGTCGCTACTGCCCTACTTAACCATATTCTCCAAAGTGTCGAAACTCCAGCAGAGATATTCGTTACTACATTTGGTGAGGATTATCCAGAGGGTCAACCTGCTAGAGGATTTTACCAGAAGTTTAGTTTTGTTCCTCTGGAGGATAGGGTACCGGAGGGGCCTGAAGGTGGCTCAAGACAAAATTTCAAGCTGACGATTGCTCATAAGGATTCGATATGAAAAAAATAATTGTTTTATCGACGATTTCATTGTTCTTGTTAGCGATTTCTTTTAGCCCATTGTTCAATTATATCCGCGAGTACATCATTTCAGATCAGATCAATCAGCGTTATGAGATAAACCATGCTGAAAAAGGATATAACACGTTAAACGTTCAAGAACTAACGGTTGACGATAAGCATATTAAAATTGAGGAAGAAAATACAGGCAGGACTGCAGAATTAACACTTTGGGATGAAGAGGAGAATGTCCCGCCTGGAGATATTGTGAAAGTTCAGTTTTTATTAAATGGTCAAAAAATCTCAACCGCTGATGAAATATGGCTGTCTAATCGGGAAAGAGGAAGCAGATATTTCTCATGGATAGATATTCTCACTGTTAAGGATCGAAAGACCGGTGAGAAAGAAATAAGTATAATCCAAAGACTTACAGATGATAGTCAACCGATGGAAAAGAGAAAATGGAAAATAATCACGATCGCAAATGATGGCAGTATACAAGAAAAGGTGCTGAGTTATGCTCAAAGAAGTGATAACCATCTAGGTGTGAAGCTTATCGAGTTCTCTGGTACATCACTTATGGGTATGGGCTTCTATTCGGATATTACTAAAAGTTATCCAAGTTTATTTTTCCCTCTAATTTATCCGTTTTTGACGGGTGTCGTGGGAATCTTCTTATTGATCATTATAGTTGTTCAATTACTGATTGAACTTCATCATAGGCGCGTAATTAGTAAGATCGGGCGATAGCGCACATAAGATATGATCTGAAATTACTTATAATTACGAATCACCTTTAACTTGGTCAAGGTTGATATAGCAAACAATAATAGCAGGACTCCGATGGAACCCATGACAGGGGCTGGACTGAAGTGATCGGATAGGAATGAAACGGCTGTAAGACCAACAGAGGGTGCCACACTCATAATGGAGCCTAGTACACCGAAGACTCTACCTTGTATATCCTCCGAAACTTCCAGTCTGAGGATGGTATTTATCAGCAATGTACAGAATGAGAACATAAAGCCAATTAGAAGAATGATGGGAATGGCTAACGCAGCGGTAGTGACGAACGATAACAGGAGGTACAAGGGACCCAGACATAGCAGTCCAGTCATGATAAAGAAGCCGCGATTCTTTAATTGGGAGCCGAGAAACAAGATCATGCTGGAACCCATCATATAACCTAGTGGAATACAAGCTTCCATGAGTCCAAACTGAAAGGGACTAGAATTCCATACGTTGACGGCCATAACTTGCGTTAGCATTAGTGAAGGCATAAAGAACAAAGTGAGCGTGGGGAGCATTATGATTATTGCTCGGGCGAAGGGGTATCTCCAAATATAACGAACGCCATCCGCAAGATCCTGCGTAAATTTTCTTTCTTCTTTAGGTCCGGTCTTCACTCGGTTTGGGAGTGGAAGGGAGCGGACAGCAAGAACCAATAGAAAGGAAACAAAAAATGTAGCTCCATCAAATAATATGGCATCCGTCGCTCCAAAACTCGCTACAAAAATACCTCCAGCCGAATACCCAATCGTCCGACAGATGTTCTCCGACAAGTTCAGAATCCCGACCGCTTTTTGCACATGTTCTTTGCCAACAACAGTAGTAATAGAAGCTTGATACGCAGGAGATTGGAATAATGCTGAGACTGTCGTAAGTCCCGTTAATATAGCCACGATAATGAATGATGTAGAAGACATGGAAATGGCCAAAGCAAGCGTAACTGCTAGACCGCAGCTTATCAAATCTGTGATTAACATAATGGTTCTGCGGTTGATTCTGTCTGCGAGTGTGCCTCCTATCGATCCGAGTAAAGAACTGAGCAGTAAATTGATGATCGTAATAATGGCAATCATTTTAGCGCTTCCGGTTGTTTGAAGTACCCATAAACTTAAAGCAATGCTGTGAAAGGTATTTCCAAACAAAGAAATGGAATAGGAGCCGAGTAGTAGCATAAATCTCCGGTTTCCCCAAAGGGTTGGATAGGATTGAACGGCAGTGGATGCATGTTTATCTAAAACAGGATCTGGCATTGTCATTGGTAACTCTCCTCTCAACTTAAACGCTTAAGTGAATACCAAAAAAAATTAATCAATAAAATAACGATTATTCTCTTGCTCGGAGTAGTCAGGGCGATGTAATAACTCCTGCATCAGTTCAAAAGCCGTGTCTGCTTTATTCCCTGTGAATACGAATTTCTGAATATCTTCACCAAGCATTTCTGGGCAATTACAGGTACAAAGAACAGAAAGATGTGAGAATACCCCGGATTTTTCAACATGACTTCCGATAAACTCATTAATAACTATGGCTTCTTTGTAGATCCCCTCCGATAAGATTGTATTCAATTCTTCCAGATTGTGAACATTGAATATCGCATTCTCAGATAAAGGAAGACTGTCTTGGATAAAGTTAGTGAGGAGGGAGTTATTGAAACTCTCCATAATTAAACATACCTGTGAAAGATCCTCCGGCATTACTGTTTGTAGAGCTGAACGATAGTTGTACAGCACTTGCTTAAAAAGCTTATCTTCAATCAAGCTGTCAATCAAAATTAAGGGAACACCTTCTACAAAATGCTTGGAAATCGAATAGAAGGATTCTTCGCGGACATCGATCAGAAAGACGGCTTCGAGTTTTCTTTCGATGATGATATCCAGAGAAGGATGGTCAGTACCAAGAGAGTATAATAACGTATGATATCCGGCATCTGTTAAACGCTGTTCCAAAGCACGAATAAATGTGAATTGGGCATAAAGCTTCCAAGGTGGCATATAAGCAGAATTATGGACAAGTATGCCTACTAATCCCGTTTTTTTATTGGCAAGCGAACGGGCTGCCAGATTAGGAATGTAATGAAGCTCTTCCGCAAGGAGTAAAATTTGATTGCGGGTCTTTTCAGGAATGGTTTGGTTATCTACGCGGTTCAGAACATAGCTTACAGTTGCAACGGAGACATTAGCTCGTAGGGCGATGTCCTTCATTGTAGTCTTTTTCACCAGTAAACTTCTCCCTTACTGAGATATTTATTTCCAAATATTATCATTAACTCTTGAGAAGAGTCAACGATTGACTTTATAACAAGAAGATACTGAGCATAGTGAAACCGCTTTAGATACTGACACAAATTTGTGAAATGTTTCACTTAATTATTAAGAATTTTAATATATAATTAATTTATAATCAAAATTAGGGGGAATCGAAATGAAACTATTCAAAATGATTTTAGTGGCTGGGGTTTCGGTAGCAGTATTGGCAGGTTGTGGAGCAAATGAGGATAAAGCAACCAATTCGGCGGCAACTTCAGCTCCGGCTGCTGAGCAGACAGATGCTGTAACTACAGCCTCGATCGTGAATCAAGCAGATGCATTTACTAAGGCTGTTAGCAAAGATGGAAACTGGATTGTTGCGATTCTAAATGATGTAACGATTCCTGATGAGGTTGTTGTAGCTGGAGAATTCCGTAATAAAGGAGCCGCAGATGGCGACATTTACCGTAAGATTGCCCTTTACTCGCAAGACGCTGATCACAAGATCACTGCTACTTATACACTAACCGTACCAAAGTTTACAGTACAAAGTGAGAATTTGAAAGTTGAAGGTGGAACGATTAAAGGCGATGTTTATGTAGAAGCGAAAGGTTTTACTTTGCCTGAAACCGCCACTATTGATGGTAACCTCTACTTTGCGAGCGAAGATCTGAAAGCATCTGCTGTTATTGATGGAAAAGTGACTGGAACAACAGAAGTTAAATAATTTCGTAATCAACTTATACAGTAGAAGTCAATCCATAGACTATGGGTTGACTTTTTTCTTTTTGTGATTATGTGATCTTCAGTTGATTTTCTTAATATTGAACTTATAATATTACTACCACTACTAGGAGGAACACATATGTCTAAGGAGTATTCACGCACATATATCGAAAGTGTAAAGCTAGAAATGTTAAATAGATTGGGACTTAAGCAAGTGTTCTTTAAGGAGCAAATAGGTGACGGCCTGATTTTTGAAGCGGTTGGTTTTGATAAAGGGAGCAAGCATCGTTTTTGTGTTAGACCGAAGACGAAAACAATTGACGAATTTATTTCAGGAAAATGGATGAAGGTCCGCAGCTTTACAATCAAAAGTGTGGAAATTTAAAATTGAAGTCTAAAAAGGGAACCCCATTTAAATCGGAGTTTCCTTTTTTATTTTTGAGAAGGATTCATTGATAATGTGAAGTATCGCCGTACAGATCGATAGTTGTATTGTTGTCAGTTAGGGTTACTTTACACAATGCTGTAGAGAGAATATCCGGTAGTTCCCCTAATTCCTGCAATGATTTATTGAGAAAATGAGCCATAATGACTTTCAGGGTCATCCGATGCGTGACAATAAGTACCTCATGTCCTTCATTATCGTTAATGATACGCTCAATAATCGGCGTTACTCTTTGTTCAAGCTGACTATAGGTCTCACCTGGGGCTAGAGGAATAAAAAGATCAGGTCTGGTGAAAAAATGGGTGAACTGTAAAGGATATTCTTGTTCAATCTGATCTGTGTTCATTCCTTCCCAAATGCCCATGTTAATTTCCATTAATGAAGCTTGCTGTTGAATCGGTAAACTCCGATTTCCTCGTAAAATCTGCGCAGTATGCAATGCTCTTGGACTAGTACTAGAATAAATGGCTCCTAAATTCTCACCTTCCAAACGTTCTCTCAACCATTCCGCTTGCTGTTCGCCCAAGGTTGTTAACGCTGAATTTTGATGTCCTTGCATTCTTTTCTGCAAATTCCATTCGGTCTGCCCGTGACGGGTTAGAAATAATACTGTCTCTTTCATTAACGAAACCTCCCTTTTGAATAGTTGTAAGTATAAGAGAAAAAATTATAAATAAACAATATATAATAGTTAATATTCATAATGTATAGTTATAATAAGAAAGCCGAAGGTCCGTTAAATATGATTTTATTTTATATAGTTAGGAAGAAATCAGGATGAACTATCATGTATTAAAATTGTTTTATTACGTTGCGATAACAGGGAGTGTGACCAAAGCCTCCGAACGTTTGCACATCAGTCAACCGGCTATCTCCGCGCAGATCCGTAAGTTTGAACGGGAGAATAATATCGTATTACTAGAGGTCATAGGAAAGAGAATGGTGCTAACACCGATTGGGAAAAAACTGATCGAACCACTTGAAAAGTTATTTGCTATGGGTGAACAGGTACAGCAGATGATTGAGGATTATCATAAATTTCCTGCGGGTCATATTCGGATCGCAGGTAATTACCTTGCTACAAGCTTACTCATACCTCGATGGGCGTCATTATACAAACAATCTTTTCCGGAGGTTAAAATTCAGATCTCTACTGCAAATTCTCATGAAGTCATGGAAAAGTTAAATAACTTTGAAGCAGACGTGGCGATTTATAGTGATATGGCGTTTCCTTCTCATCATACAGGGGTGTTCGAACATCGGGAGTTGTACAAGGACGAGTATGTGTTCGTAGTTTCTTCAAATCACTCTTTAGCCAAGCAGGAGGTTAGCTTTGAGGAAGTAATGGCTGAGGCATTTATTATGAGGGAGGAAGGTAGTGCAGCCAGAGAGAGAATTGTACAATTATGTGAAGAAAGAAAGGTACAACAACCGAAAATCGAGCTGCAATTTAATGGAGTAAATGAGGTTATTCAAGCCGTGATTGCCGGTTATGGGATTAGTTTTGTATCTGCGTTGTTAGCAAAGCCTTATCTTGATCAGGGTATGTTAGCCAAGGTCGAAGTGGAAAATGTAGTCTCAAAGCATTCGATATGGATGAGCCACAGAAAGAAAGAGCTTCAAGAAATCTATATCCAGTCATTTATTAAGCTCGTCACGAAACGATTAAAAGAAGAGGATAATTTATACTCGATTCCAACGCATACACCTTAATTAAAATAACTTATGAATTACGATGTATGCATTGAACTGAGATCAAAGATTGGAATGTAATTGAAGCAACTCAGGTGCACTAATGTCTTCTGCTTTAGAAGATTTAAATTGAATGTTATATAATTGTGAGTATAGCCCATTCATTTCTAATAAAGACTCATGTGTTCCTTCCTCAACAATTGAACCCTGATTTAACACGATAATTCTAGATGCTTCACGTATGGTGGATAGTCTGTGTGCAATAACCAATGTGGTTCGATTCTTCATTAACAAATCAAGAGATTGCTGAATCATTCGCTCAGATTCGTTATCGAGTGCGGAAGTTGCTTCATCTAGAAGAAGGAGTGGAGCATCACGAAGAAAAGCTCTGGCAATGGCTATGCGTTGTCTTTGTCCACCAGATAAAGTCGATCCATGTTCACCTAGGATAGTGTCATAACCATCCTGCATCTTCGTAATAAACTCTTCTGCACCTGCCAGCCGAGCGGCTTCTCGAATATCCTCTTCGCTAGCTGAACTAGAGCTGAAGGCGATATTGTCTCGTATAGTTCCTGAGAACAAATAAGGGGTTTGGGGAACATAAGTAATCATTGCACGTGCTTCTTCAAGCTGATCATGTACAGACTTTCCATACACCGAAATGCTTCCTGCAGTAGGCTCATAAAGTCCATTACATAATCGAACTAGCGTCGTCTTCCCTGACCCGCTTGGCCCGACAACCGCGATAGTTTCTCCATGTTGTATATGAATATTAAGCCCTGTAAATAGAGATGTTTCATTATCCGTTTTACCCGAATAGTTGTAGTGGACATCCTCTATTTGTAATGCGGCTACCTCTACGGAAGCAAATGTTGATGAGCTGGATTCTGTCAAAGGATGAGTAGCTCCTTCATCAGGTGCATCAAGTATAGCGAATACGCGATCAGCTGCACCTAAAGCCTCCTGCACACCTCCCCATGTTTGAGACATATGAACAAAGGGCCATTGGACTCTACCCATCAGAATAATAAAAGCGAGTACTTCACCCGCTGATGTTCCGCCACTCAAAGCGGATAACGCAATTAATGCGGCGCATGTTACCATTACGAGATTGTTGATAAAGGCGGAAGATTGCCATAAGAGTCCATTTAGAAGCGATTTTCGCAGCTGCATCTTTCTTAACTTCTCACGTTCTAACGCATATTTTTTTAAGAGAGTTTCTTCAAGCGAAAAAGCTCTGACGACCTTCATTCCTTGAAGCGTTTCTTGTAAGATTCCCCGTAATTCCGCCTCTTTTGCATATATTTGAGTAGATAATTTACGTAATCTGCGATCAAAGAAACGTCCGGAAAGAAAAACAAGGGGACCCGATCCAAGAGCTAACAAGGCGATCCAGACATCCATTTTGGCCAAATATAGAAAGGAAATGAAACAGAGAAGTAGATTATAGCCTAGATCGTATACGATGCTGTTTATCATCCCCATGGCCATCCCTGCATCTTTAGTGTTACGTGAAATCAAATCACCTGAATGCATGGACTGAAGGTAACGGAATGGAATTTGGTGACTCTTGTCAAACAGTTTCGTACGAATATCCCAAGCCATCCGACTTTGCATAACAAAGCGGAAGTAATGCTGCACCATAAGACAGCAGATAATGATGACACAAGCAATGGCACAGATTACAGTAATACGTGTTAATGCATCCATATTAGCGTTGTTGATCGTATCAATAAATACTTGCTGAATGGCTGCAAATCCTATGTCCATTACAAGCTTAGCAGAGAGCAGGAGTACTGCCACAATAAATCCAATTCGATAAGGGCTAGCGTAAGAGATTAATCTACGCAGAGCATACCCCAATTTTAGATTCTTGGATTCCATCTCATTCATATCTCTACCTCCCTGACCAGAGTAGAAATATCAGCCTTCTTCATTGAGGTCTCAACCATATTGTAATACTGTCCTTGTAAAGTCATTAACTCCAGATGAGTCCCAGCTTCAACAATAGAACCCGCCTCCATATAATAAATGTGATCTGCATCTCTGATGGTAGATAGTCTATGAGCGATAACAACCGTTGTACGATCATGCATGAGTTCTTGCAGGGCTTGGCCGACAATCTCCTGATTATGGCTATCAAGTGCAGCTGTGGGTTCATCAAGAAGGAGAAGCTTAGGCGCTCGGACAAACGCTCTGGCAATAGATAGCCGCTGCCTTTCACCGCCAGATAAGGTATGGCCCCGTTCCCCAATAGAAGTCTGATATTGAAGTGGGGTTCTCATAATAAATTCATGTATCCCCGCACTTTTTGCTGCTTTAATAATTTCTTCATAGGTTGCGTCAGGTCTTCCCCATGCAATATTTTCATATAGGGTTCCAGTGAACAGATAAGGCTCTTGAGAAACATATGCCAAATGATTACGCCAAGACCGAGGGGGAATGCTGCTTAATGGCAGCTTACCAGATTGGATGACCCCTTCATTAGGTTCATAGGTTGCGAGTATTAATTGAAGGAGGGTGCTTTTTCCACTGCCACTAGGACCGGCAAACGCAGTTACTTTACCTGGTTCTATGGTTAGATTAACGTTAGTTAATACTTGATGATTACCATAATGAAAACCTACATTTTCAAAGGTGATAGGGTACAAGCCACTAATTGATTGGTTGTTATTCATCGGCGTTTCTTTATGAGAATCTTCCTGATTACATTCACGGCTTGCGTCTTCTTCTGGTAAATCAATGACTTCAAACAATCGTTTACCTTGCGCCAGCGAGGCTTGTAATTCTGTCCATAGATTAGCCAGCTTTGATACAGGGTTTGTAATTTGCTCGAAACAAATCAGAAATGCCGCCACTGCTCCCACATCTAATCTCTCTTGGATAACTAGATATCCGCCGTAGGAGAGAACATATAGTAATCCACTAAGAATAACGGCAAAGGGCATATTATAGCCCACAGCTTCTAAGCGTGTGACAGGTAAATGAATGTTGAAATATTGCCTAACACGTTGTGTGAATTGATTATGCAGCTTAGGTGCAAGGGAGAAGGCACGCACAACCTCACCACCCTGTACCGTATCTTGAATAAACATTTGTTGAGCGGTTTCGATTTGCTGTCTTTGCTCGTGCATGGAACGTAGGCGGGAAGTGAAGGGAATCATCACAAGTGGAACAAGCGAGCAAATCAATATAGTTCCGAGCGTTAAGACATATTGGAGTGAGAGCAGATAAGTTAGGAGAAATGTAATTTGCATCAGATTACTGAATAGCTCGATGGTCTTCTGATTGATACCTTGCTGAGCAGCTGGGGCAGAATCATTGATACGACTAATGAGATCAGCAGAATGATAACGATCCAAATCTTTCATCTGTACGTTTAATAATCTAGCTAGCAGTGATACCTGAAGCTTGGAGGTCGACTTGAATTCAAGCACACCTGATAAGTAAGTCAATAAGAAGCTGGCTAAAGCATCTACAATAACGATTACTAGAGCAAAGATAGCACCAGACATCAAAAAGGACATGTTCTGATTCGTAGCAGCGTTGATTATACGTCGTAAAGATTCGGCTATCCCAACTGTTGCAAGGGAAACGACGGCTGCTAAGAGACACAATATGAGGTACCAGCCTAGATAGGGTTTTCCAAGTTTCAGTAAACGCATAAAAGTGTTAGAAACTACGCTGGATTTTTTAATCGAGTCTGCTTCTATGTTTGTAGATTCATTCAATGTAGACCCTCCCCACAATTTTTTGAATTTTCTGCGGTTCACTTAAAAGATGGGAGGTTCCTCATCGAGCATGACTTTTGTGGTGACGGCAAGTAATTCTCTCAATTTATCCATCTGAAGATGGTAATATAATCGATGATCCGTTCGTTTTAATTCGATAAGGTCTAAAAAGAACAGGAAGTTGGCATGATAAGTTACTGCCGCGGGCGTTATGCCAAGTGCTGATGCAATTTCTTGTCCATAGTGAGGGCGATTCCTTAAGAGCAGTAAGAAGTCTAATCGTCGTTTATCTGAGAATGCTTTTAAAAAAAGTTCAGTTTTCTCTCGATCAGCAGCAGGCCCGAATACATGATCATTAAAAATACCGAATATAACCCAAGCGATACGAGAACCTCCTGCGTATAAGGAGAGAACATGATTCCCAACTTGCGAGAAGAAGCTGACATGAAAAGTTGTGGGAACATCATAAATTGCAGGTTCATTTTTGTTAATATCACGAATGAATCTTTCAGGATTAGCTAGGAACAGACCTTCATAACGCTGAGAGGCTTGTTCAGACTCCCTTCTTAACTCCTCTTTCCAAAGTGAAAAGACATCCTTGTAGAACTGGTTTAAGAGCTGCATATAACGTAGCTTGGTTTCTTCGGGATAAGCAAGACACTCTAGCAATGGCCCCTGCGCTTCAATCACATCCAGCTGCGGTTTTGTTCTTGCCACAAGCTCAGCCATTAAGTGGGTATCCTTCTTGACGATTTCCCAATCGTTTCCTTCCAGCAGCTCATCTAATTTATCGTAATACACACCATAAACCATTTCAGCGACTACCTTGTCTGCAGGACTTTTTTCCAGTCGTTTAATCCATGCTTCAGCTGTTTGTGGTTCTGGACAGGTGCAAATGGATTCATAGAAAGCAAAATCGAGTGCTTTATGAAAAAAGTTGTACTGGAAAAAAAACTGAAGTTCTCGGTAGGAGTGAGGTGACAACCGTGCTCGTGCATCTTTATGATAAGACAACGCTTGTGGGTCCATTTCAAGCTTGTAATCCTCTGCCGCCTTAAGCATCTGCTCTTCACAAGCAATCATTCCCATAGAAACAATGAATTCCAAAGCTTCGTTGTATGCAAATTTAATGTTCGATAGTAAGGTATCCTTCATGTTATCTTCCATCATAACCTCCGTTATTTCTTGATGTAATATTTAAATGTTGGGATAATACGACTAATATTTAATAATTACTTAATGTTAAAATAAACCATTCGTTTTCTTTTGTAAAGGGATATTTTACAATTCGTACTAACTGCTGGGATTCGGTTTTCATGCATGGTAAACTATGGATAAAAATGAGGAGGGATCATGATGGATCAAATCGTGTTCAAACAAATTGAATTTGTGCGTAGTGTTACTGTTCGTACAGTTGCGGGACTGACCGAGGAAGCTCTAGATATCATTCCAGAAGGTTTCAATAACAACATCAGATGGAACTTGGGACATATTTATTTGGTGCAAGAGAAGTTTGCTTTTCATTCCGCTAGGGAGCTTATGCATTTGCCGGAAAGCTTTGAACGATTATTTGCGAAGGGTACTAAACCTGCAGAGTGGAGCGAGAAGCCACCAACACTTGAAGTGTTAATTGAGATGCTTATGAAGCAACCAAAACGTATTCAGGAGGCTATGCACAATCGCTTAAGTGAACAAGTAACTCCTCTTACAACCGGTAGTGGATTAACCTTAAATACAATCGGGGAATTCATAAATTTCACGCTTTACCATGAAGGGATGCACTTCAATACAATAAAACTATTAAATCGATTTGCAGATAAAAGTCTTTAGAGATCTTTAAAAGCCGAAAGTCTAAAGCCAAGGAGGTAACTGATGGAGGTCGGAAGAATCTTAGGTATTGCTTACAATATAATTCCAGTTAAAGATTTAGAGAAATCTGCTGCTTGGTTTGTGAAGCATTTTGGTTTTAATGTTAGGGATCGAAGAGAAGGGAATTTAAGCTTATTCAGGAATAATAGACCGATATTATGTTTAACACAAAGTGATGATGATTCGAGAGCTGTGTTTGAGGTGAAAGGTAAGAAAAGATGGGTGATCACTTTTTTTACAAATGATGTGTTATCTCTTCACGGTCAATTGAAATCAGAAGATGTAAAAGTCGGGAATGTTAGTGATGAAGGTGAGTATGGAAAGTTTTTTGTTTTTGAGGATCTAGATGGTAATTTATTTGATGTTTGGGAACACCATGATTGTGAACTAGTTTATTAGCAAAAATAGCTGGGCGTTGGCAGCAACTTCGAAACTGATTGACGTCCCTCTTAAGCTGGTCGTATAAGAATAAGTAAATGGCTACAGAAAAACACTGCATTCATCAATTTGGTGAGTGCAGTGTTTTTGGTATATAAGCTTATTTTTCCTCAATTACTCTATCTGGTAACTGTGTTACATAACTATCTGATAGATGGAGAAGCTCTAAAGCACGATCGAACTCATCCTCGGTCGTTTGTTGCGTGTGGTTGCCATCGCCAGATAAGGTATAATGCTGACCATCCTCGAAGCCACTGCCAGATAGGAAGAGCTCTTCATTATTTACGAACGATCCTGTTGGCAAATAATAGCGCTGAGGAAGTAGGTTATAAGTTGATTGATTCAATAAATCTTGTCCGAAATGAATATGATCTGCAAGAGATACACCCAATAAATTAGATACAGTCGGTAAAATATCCACTTGTCCGCCTAGCTGTTCTTTTACACTTGGCGTTGTAATTCCCGTCGCTGATAGGATCAATGGAATATTAATCAATTCACGTTCCGTATATTCATGACCAAGGATCTCCTGTAATAAGACGTGATCATCCTCTTTCAGAGAGAAGATCGGAAGTCCACGGTGATCTCCGTACAATGCAATCAGGCTGTTATCCCATACCCCATTTTGTTTGAGCTCATCAATAAAAAGTCCAAGTGCGTAGTCAGCATAATTCTGAGCACGAATATAATCTCCGACTAACGTTCCTTCAAATCGTTCTGGAAGGTTCATTTTGTATTTATCCTCAGGGATCGAGAATGGATTATGCGCTGACATCGAAATTACGTGGGAGTAGAAAGGCTGATCCTTCTGATCCATCCTTGCTAGCTCTGCAGCTGTTTTCTCATACAATACTTCATCAGAAGCTCCGTAAAATACCGTGTCCTCTTCACCATAATATTCCTTATCGTAATATCGATTAAATCCTAAGGCAGTATAAAGCTCGCCACGGTTCCAAAAGTCGACTTCATTCGTATGGAATGTTGCCGTATCATAACCTTGCGCTTGAAGTAGCTTAGGTAGGCTTGGAAGTTCTTTAGGCGCATACATTTGAGTGGCTGGACCATCAGGTGGAACATAGAAAGAAGTATTTACAATGAATTCGGCGTCAGAAGTATTTCCTTGTCCAACCTGCTGGTAGAAACGCGGAAAGTAGTAACTGCTAGCCGCAAGCTTGTTCATATTCGGTGTGATTTCTATTCCATCAATCTTAAGGTTGATTAAGAAGTTCTGGAAAGACTCCATCTGAAGAATGATCAGGTTCTTTCCTTTGGCCGCTCCAAATTGAACAGGATTTGAGGTTACTTGAATTCCTTTGGTCTTGTTAATCGCTGCTTGTGTAATCTCAGAGACATCAATTTGTTCTTCCTCTTGATTGGCTAGCAGAGAGTAAGCTTCATAATTGAGAATGCCCATTTGCTCGGCTTTTACAGTTTCGTTCATACTGGCTCGGTTTGGAAAAATATTCATTGCGCAAATGACGATGGAAATACAGAACAAGATCGCAACCGCTTTCCGGTTACTTTTACGCGACATGGCTTTTTTCCAGTTAAGTGCCTTTTGTTTTCTAAACATGATCAAACCAATGACAATGATATCCACGAAAATAAGCATATATTGCGGACGAAGGACCGAAAAAATACTTTTCTTAACGGCTCCTACTTGTTTGACCTGATCTAATACTTGCGAAGTAGCAATGATGCCAAAATGATTATGATATACAATGAGTGAGAAAAATAGTGTAGTAATCAACACATTGACCAGCATGTAGATGGCAATTTTTCGTTTCGTTGCGAACCATTCAATCAAGCAAAAGACTAGAAGTATAAAAGGAATTTCTTTAAGCCATGTGGTCCATGTAGGCCCATCTTCAAATAGAAAATACCAAGCAAAATAACTTTTTACTAGCATAATGAGAGAGAAAAATAATAGGGATCTTTTACTGAGGGTACGAGGTTCTTTAAACGGCATCTCTTATGCCCATCCTTTTCTTTTAGATTAGTTCATTCTATTACTTGAAGTGTTTAAAATCAACTAGATTGGGGTATAGAAGAGACTTGTTTTCCTTAATATTACATTTAGGTGAATGAAATCATACAGAGTATATAAAAAATTATTTTTATGGGAAATGAACTTTTTAAGTTACTCCTAACTCTTATAGGGGAGAGAGGTGAAGGCATGGATGTTGCTCGTTGGGTGAAAAAAGCCAAAAAGGGGAATAAAGAAGCATTGCTCCACTTAATCATGTCTGAAAAAGACGTTTATTATAGGCTAGCGTTCAGCTATATGGGGAATGCGCATGATGCAATGGATGCCATGGAAGAAATGATCGTCACGCTTTATGAAAAGATCGGTCAGCTAAAGAAAGAGGAAGCTTTTTATAGCTGGAGTAAGACGATTTTGGTGAATGGTTGTAAACAACTACTTCATAAGCGCGGCAAGCTGGTGCTGTTAGAGGATTGGAGTAAAGTTGACGATAGGGAAATAGGTCAAGTAGTGAGTAGTAGTGATCCTTTTCGCAGAAGTGAGCAACAAATGGATATCGAGACCTTGCTGTTACAAGTAAATGAGCATCAGAGAGAAGCGATTCAATTAAAGTATTTTCATGATCTCGATTATCAAACGATAGCTGACATTACGAAGGTTTCGATAGGAACAGTTAAATCAAGAATTTACCATGGATTACAAACGCTAAAAAATCAGTACAGAGGTGATGTTGATGAACAATAACGTCGAGCAACGGTTAGCTGAGGAGAAGACACGCATAGCGTCCATTACCGCACCTGAAGAATTAGAAATGAGATTAAGAAAGGCTTTGAATTCGGCTCCCGCAAAAAGAACGAAAAGAATAGCACCGATATGGAAGGTTGCGGTGGTTGTTTTATTGGTGACAGTGATCTCTGGACAAAACTACAATGCTTTTGCTTATTATGGCAAACAGCTTTTTGGCTTTGATGAATTGCTTAATGGCACAACTTTACAACAGCTAAATGAAAAAGGTATGGGACAAAGCATCAACAAGAATACTTCGTTACTAGACGGAACAACACTTACCATTAACGGACTTATGGCGGACGCCAATCAATTCATTATGTATTACACCTTAACTAACCCAAATGGATTAGAGGATATGTCTGCAGATGCTTTTAGACCCTCTAAAATAAGCGGTTTTTTAACGGATTCTAATGTAGTAAGTGGGACAGCATTAATCAATGAAGAGCATACGGAGATTAAAGGACAGATGTCGTTTGACAGCGTAAATCCATTTTCAAAAAAACTAACATTACACTTTTGGCAGCAGCTAGAAGAGAATGGTCAGATGAGCGAAGGAACAGTTACGTTCCCTTATAACCCTAATGAGGCTATGCAAACTCAGATTAAACAATCGATCAACAAAAAGGTTAAAGTCGACAAAGGTACGATTACCTTTAAATCGATCACAGCTACACCAACAATGACTGTAATAAAAGGGAAGCTGGATGTCGATGATTTTGATCGAGTGAAGCTTGGATTACATGGGATACAATTAATTGTCGATGGAACGCCTGTAGAGATCTTGGGTAGTGGTAATCAAACCTCACTAAGTGGGAGCACATTTGATATTCGCTTTGACACATTGCCGATCGAGCTACATTCCATGCAATTAGTCGTTAAAGAGTTCGCTGGATATCAGAAACTGGAGGGAAAGTATCCCCTGACTTCCATTAGTGATGAGCCATTTATGCTGGGCGACAAAGAATTATGGTTAAAGGATGTAGCCAAAACCTCTCAAGGCATCGAAATAACGATTGCTACGGATGATGATGTAATGCTGGATGGTGTTTTTATAGAAACGAACAACGAGAGTACATCTTTAAAAACAACGATCAATCAAAAAGAGACAAAGCAAGTGGACGGTAAACTAATGAAGGAACGCACCTTATTATTTGATACACAAACGGAACCTGAGTCACTACTTATAGAAGGAATGCACTATTTGAAGGCATACAATAAAGTGATTGAGATTCCAGTGAAGTGAATAGAAATGCAATATCCATTTTTTATAACATATGGTAATCTATATGGACGTGAGAAAAGGAGGGGCACATGGATAATACAGGGGTTTATAGAGTGAGGCGTCCGTCGTTAATACCGCTGCTGGTAAGTATAAGTGTGCTATTGGGTATTCAATTATTTCAAATTTATAACCTGAACCATCGCTATACAGCTAGCGACGATTTAGTGCTTTCTTGTTTGCTTTATGGCGAAGCTATTATTTGTCTGATTGTCGCAAGTGTTTTAATCTACAGAATATTTACGATCAGAAGAGTTATTGAAATTCAGATTCATCCGAATGCTATCTTCATAGAAGATCAAAAAATAGAGGCAGAGCGGATTAATGATATTTATATAAAAGGATATTTTAGTCCTGTAGTTGGAATAAGACCTAAAGTGAATAAATTTGTTCCTTATAAATTATGTTTTAACTTTCTTGCACAAAAAGATGAAGATGAAGTGATGAAACAGTTAAAGGCTTGGGCTGAACGAAATCAAATCAATGTATCTCATAAAAGTTTTTCGAGATGGCTCTAAGCTCCTCTAAACTAATATGTGAAATGAAAGACACTAACTCCTTGTTGGTGTCTTTTTTTTGATTAACCCGTTATGTCATATGACATGTAACAAAGCTAATGGGTGACAGAACGTTTCTAGCTAGAATGACAATCCGTTTGTGATACTCAGAACAGGTTCACTATTCACAACTAACCCTAAAGAGGAGAATGGATTATGAAGAAAAAGACACGCAAGCTTAGCGTCATCGCACTATTATTATCAACAGCTGTATTTACAGCATGTTCATCACCAGTCTCCACTAACGCAACCAGTTCGAAAGGATCTTTTAAGGGAAAAGAAATCGAGGCTTTTGCGGATCCTATATTTGCGCAGAAAATGAAGGAATACAATGTGAACGGATCCAACTTTGTAGTGGTTAAAGACGGAAAGGTGCTCGTGAATAAAGGGTACGGATATGCAGACAAAGAAAAGAAAACCCTTGTCGATAAGAATACTGTCTTTCAGATTGCATCCGTATCGAAGACATTTACCGCTTTAGCGGCTCTGCAGCTAGTGGAACAAGGAAAGATGGAGCTTGATCACGATATCAATGCGTATCTTGGCGGGATGAAAGTACCTAATGAAACGGAAACTCCATTAACCTTAAGAAATATGTTGTCTTACACAACGGGCTTTGATTACCCGGACAAAGCTAACTTTGTTGCACCGGAATATGTAGATCAAGACATCCCCATGAAAAAGTTTATGACAGAGCATATGCCGACCGTCGTTCGGACACCTGGTGAAGCTTATACGTACGATAACTTTGCCTTTTTACTTGCGGGTTATGCGATTGAGAACGTAAGTGGTACCCCGTTTTATAAGTATATGGAGAACCATGTGTTCAAACCGTTAGGAATGAACTCTACTAGTGCTCGATTTACCCCAGAGCTTTTAGCTAGAATGGCCACGCATTATGGTCCAGATGGTAATCCTCATCCAACCTTTGGGCATGCTCCTACCGATGGACCACAGGGCAGTATTCTTTCCACAGGAGAAGATATGGCTAAATATCTAACTCTTTTTCAACAACAAGGTAGCGTGAAGGGGAAGCAAATCATTAGTAAAGAAACCACGAAGATGATGCAAACCTACTCTGTATTTGCGAATGAATCGCTTCCGATGACGACGGTTGGAGGATTTGAAGGGTATCGTAATGATTTGATGAATGGCTATCATGTGGTTCTCAAAGGTGGAAATATGCCTGGTCATCAATCACTGATCGTATTATTGCCTGAGGAGAATACGGCATTCTACATGTCCTATAACAATGACACAATGATGAGCTTAGATATTTATGAAGCCTTAATGGATCACTATTTCCCTGAAAAGAAAGCGCCAGAGACGCCAACGTACCTCCCATTGCCTGCATCAGAAGCTAGTAAATATACCGGAACTTATTTGAACACCAGATTCTATTTCTTGAAATCGAACTTCACCTATGCAGATGGCAATCTAATTATGGAAACTGGAACAAGCGGTACACATACGTTACGAATGATTAATCCGCTATTGTTCGAAGATGAATCCGGCAACAAATTAGCCTTTAAAAAAGATCATAAAGATCAGATCGAATACTTTTATTATACGAATCCTAATAGCCCAGATTTTGTTTCAGATGCTCGAAAGGTTCACACGAAGCCAGCATTTGCAGATGTACCTAAGGAGAACGCTTATAAATCTTACATCGACAATCTGTATTCGCTGGATGTGATAAGTGCTAAATCTGGCAACAATTTCGAACCACAGGGAACCATGACGCAAGGTGAGTTTATGGATGCTTTAATTCTTGCCCATGGATGGTACGGCTTTCCTCATTTAATTGAGGGAAATAAAGAATTAACGAAACAAGGAATTCCTGGTTTTGATCGTAATGCTGTTATTACAAGACAAGTTGCAGCCGTTATGATCCAAAATCTAAAACAAGCTAAGCAAGCTTCAGAAATTACGCTTAAAGGTGATACAGACTCGTGGGCCGCTGACGCGATCACAGCAATAGTCTCTCAAGGCATTGTAGACCCAGATGCAAAAGTGAATGATGATGGATCTGTCGATTTTCGTTCTAAAAAACCTTTGCTTCGCCAAGAAGCGAGTGCATTACTTGATCTTGCTTTTGGATACTATAGTTTGCCAATCAAACACTAAGGAATTCGAATTCGACACCTCAGAGAGACTCTTTGGGGTGTTTTTTAATGATAGGTTTATGAGCTAAATGAAATTATCGGTAGTATAAGGTTGTTTTAAATGCTAAAATTACCCAAAAGTATTTTCTTACAGCAAGGAGGTATTCTGTTGGATTATAAAGGGTCATCGGTGTATGACAATGAAGATTTTTTCTATCACTATTTATTGAGAAGAAACAGAGAGGATAGCCCAAATAACATTATTGAAAAGCCGGTTATATATGATCTTATGGGCGATGTACTTGGGAAAAAGTTGCTCGATTTAGGATGCGGGGATGCTAAGTTCGGATATGAGTTGCTTGAGCAGGGATGTAACTTTTACGAAGGTGTGGAAGGTTCAAGTAATATGGTCAAAGCGGCAAAAGAACTGTTAAATACATCTAAAAGTAAGATTAACCATGCTACTATGGAGAGTTGGAATTACCCAAAAGAGAAATATGATTTGGTAATCTCTCGGTTGGCTATTCATTATTTACAAGACCTAGAACCAATCTTTGATAGTATCCGTAGTGCGCTTATTCCTAATGGTCAGTTTATTTTTAGTGTACAGCATCCGGTTCTAACATCATCCATGAAAAGCGCGACAACTTCAGAAAGAAAGTCGGACTGGATCGTCGATAACTATTTTGAAATGGGTAAGAGAATGGAGCCTTGGATTGGAGAAAGTGTAGTTAAGTACCACAGAACTTTTGAAGAGTATTTTCAGACACTGAAACATGTTGGATTTAAAATAGAGGATATTAGAGAATGTAAGCCAAATCCTCAGTTTTTTAATAGTGAAGGAGAGTATGAGAGAAGGATGAGAATCCCACTTTTTCTCGTATTTAAATGTATAAAATAAATTATCGAAGTAACGCTAGTCTAATAAGCATATGAATGCAAAGAATTGCAATGAGGAGGACTAAGATGAAACGGATGCCATTTATACGCCCAACCGAGCAATACGATCAAAGAATTACGGATATCGATGAGCAGATTTGTACATTGATAAAACAACGTAAGGAACGCTCGGATAATAATCCAGGATTCCCATCTTTTGAGTATATTTCTGATTGGGCGGCGAGGTTTGAACTCTACGAGGATTTCTTGAAAGCTGTATTTGGGACTTTATTTAATGAAGAACATTTTAAGCCGATGGTCGAGCCAACAGGTTTTAGAAAACATATTGCTGTTTTACAATCTATTGAGGCAGATGAGTTCTTCTATACACTTACCTCTATACGACAATATAGTAATGCAAGTGTTATCACGCTTAGTATGGATTGGGATATTACCTCTGAATTATATGCTAATAAACCTAACCATTATGAGCTATATATAGGAGAAGCGTATGACAGTCGAATGACGAATGGTGGAAGTTCATCAGGGTATGCAGCTTATAACTACGTAGTATCTCCGCCACTCCCCGATGATATCTCCGGTATTAAATTAGAGTTCAAGGAATTTAGTTTACCTTTTAAGAACGATGGGACAGGTACTGAAATTGTGTTTAAGCTAGAGTAACTATTCAAAATATTTTAACAATTGAATCTAGCAGGAAGAGGTACGTATTTATGAATCAAATGATATGGCTAACTGGGCTATCGGGTTCAGGTAAATCAACGCTTGCTGAGGAACTGAAAAATCATATTGATAATTGTTACATTCTGGACGGTGATACATTGAGGAAAGGAATTAATCAGGATCTTCAGTTCAGCGAAGCGGATCGATTGGAAGTAGGGAGAAGGATTGGTGAGATTGGTAAGATTCTGCTTGATGCGAACCTGAATGTGATCGTTGCCTCCATCTCTCCATACCGCTCTACACGCGATAAGGTCCGTTCTCTGATTGGAGATTCGTACTTGGAAGTATATGTTCAGTGCCCTTTGGAAGTCTGTGAGGAGAGAGATCCGAAAGGTCTATATAAACAAGCAAGAGCCGGACAAATCAAGCATTTTACGGGTATTGATTCTCCTTATGAAGAGCCTCAACACCCGGATGTGATCGTAGAGACAGACAAGTTTTCCTTAGATGAATGCGTGTCGAAAATCCTTCAACACATATCAGCTATGCGGAGGAAATAAAGCATTTATTAAATTTGATAGAAAAGACGAGCAAACGAATCAATTGTTGCTCGTCTTTTTTACGTTCCGTTACTAGTAACACCACTGGAAAATAGTTCTGCGAATATCATTGTAAATGATAATCATTATCATATATGATGGGGGTATAAATCTCTCAACATGGAGGAAAGAGAAGGGGGAGAGCAAGACGGTGACATTGAATGATCAAGCTTTGCTATGGAATCAGGCATTCATCAAGATCATAGATATACGACATACAAGAATGGAACAAGGCGAGGAGCTGCATGCGTACAGAATGCCCTCAAGCGTCTTCTTATATGTGACTAGAGGTAGCGCACATCTCCAACTGGACGGCAACACACACCGCGTCAGCCGATTTTCCTTGCTCCATGGGGGCAAGGGTTTCTACCTAGATATTACGGCAGATGAGCTGCTGGAATACTATATTATTTTGTATAAAGCGGTACTAGCACTACCATCTCGTCAAGAAACGATCAAGCTGATGGAGCAGCACAATCCGTTTCAAATGCAATATGTATTTAAGCCCCATTATCCGATCTCCGTATTCCATCATGTTACCTCCATGAGCAAGGAGTGGCATCGTTCAGATCTACTCAATAAGCTTCAAGTTAAAGCGATATTTTATCAAATGGTTTATGAAATTCTAGAGCAGATGGAACGCCAGAATATCATAGCCGTCAAGCCTGACTTGGTGGCCCAAGCGGTTCGTTATATTCATGAACACTATCGGGAGCCGATAACGCTTGAGACGCTGCTTGAACACCTTAGTTGCAGCTCCAGACAGCTACTGCGTGCCTTTAAGAAGCAAGTGAGAACAAGCCCGATCGATTATTTGATTCAATTGCGGATGAGCAAAGCGAAGCAGTTGCTTCTTTCCACAGATTTCACACTGAAGGAAATTGCCGAGAGTGTAGGCTATACCGACAGCTATTATTTCAGCCGTATCTTCAAGAAATACGAGGGTGTTTCTCCCACCAGCTTTAAAGAAGCAGCGTTGCAACAGGAGCAGCGTCGAAATAATCCATCCTTCGTGTTCAGATCTCCCATTGTTGCTAGAAGGCAGCAACGTTATATTGGTAATGAGTTTGAGAATCATTATCAATATAAAAGAGAAGGGGAAATACCGATGTATCGTAAGTCAAGAACAACAATGGCAGCAACCTTATTATTTTGTTTCGTTCTCTTTTTGAGTGCATGCTCAACAGGGGGAACGAATGTCACACCGACAAGTAACAGCACGTCTACTAATAATGTGGCAACTTCCGCAAGTCCAGCTGCAAGTCCGTCGACGGATGTAAGCAATGACACAAGAGTGATTAAGCATGCGATGGGGGAAGAAACGCTCACCGGCGCCCCTGAACGTGTTGTCATATTGACCAATGAAGGAACAGAGGCACTTTTGGCACTGGGTATCAAACCGGTCGGAGCCGTTCAGTCTTGGATTGGTGACCCTTGGTACGACCATATCAAGAAAGACATGGAAGGCGTTACGGTTGTGGGAGACGAGCTTCAGCCGAATATTGAATTGATCGCAAGCCTCAAGCCGGATCTGATTATCGGTAATAAGGTCAGACAAGAGAAAATCTACGACCAATTAAAGCAGATAGCACCGACGATATTCTCCGATGACCTGGCAGGAGATTGGAAGATTAATTTCAAGCTCTACTCCGAAGCTTTAAACAAGCAGGAAGAAGGAGAGCAAGCGATGGCGGACTTCGATAAACGAGTTGCAGAAGTCAAGGCGAAGCTCGGCAGCAAAGCAGACACGAAAGTGTCGGTGGTGCGCTTCTCCGCGAAACAAGTGCGTATCTATCAGAAGCAAACGTTCTCCGGCGTGCTCTTGAGCCAATTAGGAATTGCACGGCCTGAGTCGCAGGATAAAGACTCCTTTATCGAAGTGATGACCAAAGAGACGATCCCTAGCATGGACGGCGATGTGCTCTTCTATTTCGTGTCGGAGACTCCGGGCAAGGACGATGCATCGAAGGTCGTGGAGGAATGGAAAAAAGATCCGTTGTTCCAAAATTTGAGCGTTTCAAAGAACAACAAGGTGATTCAAGTCGATGAAGCGATCTGGAACTCGGCAGGCGGATATGAAGCAGCCAATCTGTTGCTGGACGAACTCGTTAAATACTTTGATGTGAAATAATAAAGGCGTATCGAATCAACAAGCTGACGCTGTATTCGCGTCAGCTTGTTGACGATTCTAGCAGTTTAGTTGTTAGGCTGCCAATGAATAGGAGGCTCGGTGCAGACGTGAATGGTGTTTTCCTAAGCAAGCGAAAGCTCGCCGGCCTAGTTGTCGGTGCGATTCTGCTTCTAATTAGTATGTTATGCAGTATATTGTATGGTCTTCATCAATTCGGCTTGAAAGATCTATGGCTGGCTTACAGTCAATTCAATGGTTCAAACGAACATCTTATTCTGACGAGGGTGCGTGTTCCCCGAACCCTAATTGCGGCACTGGTGGGGGCAAGTTTAGCTGTAGCCGGGGCGATTATGCAGGTTCTGACAAGAAATCCGCTGGCTTCGCCCTCTGTCTTCGGTGTAAATGCGGGCGCTGTGCTATTTATTGTCATCGGGCTACTCGTATTCGGTTCCTCGTTAACGATGAGCGGCATGGTCTGGCTTGCTTTCGCAGGTGCGGTTGCAACATCGGTGGTCGTCTATACGCTTGGTTTGCAAGGAGGCGGATTCGAGCCGGTAAAGCTGACCTTGGCCGGCGCTTGTATGGCAGCTTTCGCTTCCTCTATTACATCCGGCATTATTCTAATTAATAAGCAGTCGTTGGAATCTGCCCTATTCTGGATGATCGGCTCTGTGGAAGGAAGAAATCTGGAGCATTTGCTGATGGTGCTCCCTTATATGGCAATAGGAATGACGATCTCACTACTACTCTCGGGCTCGTTAAATATTATGGCGATTGGGGACGATAGCGCGAAGAGCTTGGGACAGCGTCTAACGCTGGTCCGCGTGCTGTCGGCTACGTCAATTGTACTATTGGCGGGAAGCTCGGTAGCAGCAGCTGGTCCGATTGCTTTCATCGGACTTATTGTCCCTCACTTATGCAGATACATCGTTGGGCATGATTTTAGATGGCTGCTTCCTTATACAGCTTTAGTCGGAGCGATACTTCTGGTGACTGCGGATTTAGTATCCCGCTTTATTCTGGAATCTAGAGAAGTTCCGGTGGGTGTCGCAACAGCGATTATCGGAGTTCCCTTTCTGATCCATGTGGCTAGGAGGAAACAGCATGTTTAAACCGCGTACAGCGAAGCATTCGTTCTTGTTGTTTTTAGGTTTAACTTGTATCGTTACCGCCTTGTCGCTTCTTAGTTTATCCGTTGGGGGAGTTAGCGTGCCGTTAAAAGAGGTACTTGCTTCTCTTACCGGGCGAAACATGGAAGCCAGTAACCTGATCATTATGCAGTTCCGTCTGCCACGAATAGCAGCCGCTATACTCATTGGCGCAGCATTGGCCGTAGCCGGTGCGCTATTACAGGGCGTCATTCGCAATCCTCTCGCTTCGCCCGATCTACTGGGTGTAACCGGGGGAGCATCGGTAGCTGTGGTTGCCTTCATGACTTTCGTGACGGGCTACAGTATCCATTGGGTACCGTTCATTGCCATCGGCGGCGCATTGGTTGCGACGGCCATTAATTATGTATTTGCTTGGAAAAAAGGTGTGTCGCCGTTTCGGCTGGTGCTGATCGGCATTGGCATTTCTACCGCAATGGGCGCGCTCACTACGTTCCTGCTAATTAGCGGACCGGCTTATTTGGCCGCACAAGTGCTCAATTGGATGACGGGAAGCATCTACGGTACCAATTGGAGTTATATCGAAGTGCTGTGGCCGTGGGTAGCGTTATTCATTCCTTTGTCGTTGCTGATGGCGAAGGAATTAAATGTGCAATCCTTAGGTGAGGATGTCGCTCGCGGGCTTGGAAGCAGGCTTCAGCTAAGCCGGATAATTCTCTTGTTTTATAGCGTTGCACTCGCCGGTGCTGCAGTTGGCGTAGCCGGGACGATATCGTTCATCGGATTGATGGCACCGCATATCGCCAGAATGCTTGTTGGAAATTATTACAAGCTGATCATCCCGGTATCCGCGTTAATAGGTGCAATCATTCTACTGTTGGCGGATTTGGCAGGAAGAATGCTTTTTCAGCCGCTAGATGTTCCGGCAGGCGTATTCACAGCAGGCATTGGAGCTCCTTTTTTCATGTACCTGCTGTTTAAGCGCAAGAAGATTTAGATCTCCATTCAAGGGGATTGAGAACAGAGGGAGGCAAAGAATGACTCAGGAATTGGAGCTTTTTGACGTAACCATAATTGGTGGAGGGCCGGCGGGCTTGTATGCTGCCTTTTACAGTGGAATGCGCGATATGAAGACAAAGCTGATTGAGGCGAGAGCGGAGCTAGGGGGAAGGACGTTGACATATCCAGAGAAGATCGTCTGGGATGTCGGGGGTACGGCTCCTGTTCGCGCAGCGCAGCTGACAAAGCTCATGATCCAGCAAGCTCAAACCTTTGATCCGACTATTGTGCTGGATCAACAAATTATCGGGCTGGAGAGATTGGCTGATGGCACGATACGCATAACGTCTGCAACCGGAGAACAGCATTGGAGTCGGACGCTGATCTTGGCGGTAGGCCATGGCGCGCTAAAGCTTGCTAAGCTTAACCTGCCCGGAGCGGAGAATTATGAAAAGGAAAATCTCCATTATACTATTACGGAATTGGCAAGCTTTCGCGATAAAAGAGTGCTAATCTCTGGAGGCGGTGATTCAGCTGTCGATTGGGCTAATGAACTAGTGGGAATCGCTTCATCGGTTACGCTCGTGCACCGGCGGGATAGCTTCAGCGGTATGGAGCGGAATGTGAGGCGGATGAAAGCATCGAACGTTCAAGTTCTTACACCATATGCCATTACGAATTTATACGGGAAGGGTAAGCTCCTTGACGCTGTTTCAATCGCGCAATTAAATGCGGACGGGGAATGGACGGATGAAACGGAGCAGTAACGTTTCCAGGTGGACGCCGTCTTGATTAATCATGGGCTACGAGGCGATCTCGGTCCTATGTTAAATTGGGGGCTAGGGAGAACAGATTGGAATTTTAATGCGGATGAGAAGCTGGCAACTAATATTCCGGGTGTATTCGTGGCTGGTGATATTGCAAATTACGGCAGTAAGCTGTATCTTATTGCTGGAGCTTTCACGGACGCGGCTTTAGCCGTGAATAGTGCTAAGATGTATATCGAGCCGGATTCGCCAACAAGAGTGCAGGTTTCCTCACATAACAGCAAGTTTGATGAAAAGAACAGAGCGTTTGAACTTGAAGAGGAACAAAGCTGAAACGATCGGAGGCGGTATAGATGAACTCATTAAAAAATAAAATAGCAATCGTTACTGGAGCAAGCAGATCCACAGGAATCGGTACAGCCATATGCCGTTCACTTGCAAGCCAAGGTGCGGATATTTTCTTTACGCATTGGCATCCTTTTGATGACACGGAAGGGAATGGTGGAGAAAAGGAATGGCCGGAACAGCTTTGTGCAGAACTGAAAAGCTTGGGAGTCAGGGTAAGTCATATGGAAGCGGATTTTGCCAATTCTGAAATCTCGATAAAGATTATGGATCAGGTAGAAAAAACCTTAGGAAATGCCTCGATTTTGATTAACAATGCGGCTTATTGCGTGCCCACGAATTATCAGAACCTGAGTATCACTTCGTTAGATCAACACTATGTAGTGAACAATCGCGGCACAATTTTACTCAGTACTGAGTTTGCCAAGAGATTCGAGAAGTTTCATCCAAAGGGGACTCCAGGTAGAATTATCTTTATGGTTTCAAAAGGACCTGATCCTGATAACCTGGCTTATATATTGACAAAGGGTGCATTAATTGGATTGATCGAACCTCTTTCTGTTGGTTTAGCTCCGTTACATATCACAGTCAATGGTTTTGATCCGGGCCCTACAGATTCCGGTTGGATAACGGATGAGATGAAAACTCATTTTTTGCCTATGTTTCCAATGGGAAGAATCGGGTTGCCAGAAGATGCAGCTAGAGGTATTAGTTTCTTAGCGAGTGATGATTCGCAGTGGATTACGGGACAAGTGATAAAATCCGAAGGTGGATTTCTAGGGAAATAGTTCTATAAGAAAAGTGTACCCTATTCAAGGCTACCGACTGATCGGTAGTCTATTTCAGTTAGTGGGCAGATTATTGCAACAAAACATGGAAAATGATGATATAATATCCAAACTCTATAATGAAGGTGTGGAGCTACTACGGAGTACCTTCTAATTACAGAAACAAAATTACCTGAGAAGTGGGAATACACTGGAGAAGGTGAAGACTGTGGAACTGTTTTTAAATACCAATGGATTAAAGAAGAGGAATATATTTGTTAGATAAAGAATTTAGAGAGTATATGTCAGAAGAATACATACAAGAATTGTTCGGCAATGCATAGAAAGCAATCGCTCTTTGGTTGAGATATATATGATCATGGAAGAAATCTCTTAATTTATAATCCAAGGAGAACATATGAACCGAATAATGATTATTGGATCAGGTGGATCGGGGAAATCAACCCTAGCTCAAAAGCTCAGTAACATACTCGATCTTCCAGTCAAACATTTGGATACTTATTACTGGAATCCCAATTGGGTTCCTAAACCCAATGACGAGTGGGATAAAATCGTTGAACAGTTTACGAATGAAGATCATTGGATCATTGATGGTAACTATTCAAGGACTATGGATATGAGGATTAAAAAAGTGGATTTAATTATTTTTTTAGACATGCAAAGACTCCTGTGTATATATCGAATTTTCAAACGGCGAATTATGTATCATAAGAAAACTAGACCTGATATGAATGTAGAGTGCAAAGAAAAATTGGATTGGGGCTTTATTAAATGGGTGTGGAATTATAAAAGAAGAACTCGAATGAACACAATAAAAAAACTTGAACAGATAGAAGAAAATCAACAGGTCATTATTTTAAAAACAAGAAGTCAGGTAATTGAATTAATTGAACGGCTAGAGAAAAATAAACATGCTTGATGTAGAAAGCTCGAGGTGTGATATGGACAGAGTAGCGAATATTAGAACGGAAGAGAAGAAATATCATGACATGTGTTACGATAGTTATAATTTGTTCGAGCCAGGTTCCTGGCTACATAGACCCGTACAAACGGTAATCGATCTCTTAGAAGAGTATACCGATCAAGAATACTTAAGTGTATTAGATTTAGGATCTGGGATTGGTAGGAATAGTATACCCATAGCGGAATCCATGAAAAATAGGAATGGCAAGGTTGTTTGCGTAGATTTATTGGAGTCGGCCATAGAAAAATTGCAGAGTAATAGCAAAAAGTTTGGGGTCGAACCCTTTATAGTGACAAGATTATCAGACATTGAGCATTTCATTATCGCTCAAGAGGAGTATGACATTATTTTAGCAGTGTCTTCCTTGGAACATGTAAGCTCGGAAAAGGCATTGGAAAGAAAGCTTAATGAAATGATTTGTGGAACAAAAGCAAATGGGACCAATTGCATTATAATCGGATCGAACATACATGAGGTGAACCTTGAAACTGGACAGGAATTAGATCCAATGTTTGAAGTGAATTTATCTACAGAAAAAATGATGGAATTATTAGTTGATCAGTACACTGGATGCGAAGTTCAACAACGACTTGTAAAACAATTAGAATATGAAATTGATAGAAAAGGACAAGCTGTAAAACTGACAACAGATTGTATTACCTTTGTTGCTAAGAAGTTATACTAAACATTAGGAGATTGTTATGCCTTTTACCTTTGCTCATCCTATTTTTGCACTTCCGTTTAAATATGTGAAACCAAAATATTTTAGTGCTACAGGCTTAATACTAGGAAGTATGTCACCTGATTTTGAATATTTTATTATGCTTGAGCCCTATCAAAGTATAGGGCATTCTTTAACAGGACTATTTTTCCAGGCAATTCCCCTATGTGCGATCCTCGCGGTGATTTTCCATAGTATCGTTAAGGAGAGTTTAGTATTACATCTTCCTTCAAACTATAATATTGATCAACGAGCATACAATACCTTAAGCAAGTGGAAATTGAATCCTAAGGGCTGGATAGTGTTTATCCTATCTGTAATTATTGGTTTCTTAACACATGTGTTCATCGATGGATTTACACATTTTAATGGTTATTTTGTAGAGCGATATCCCCCGCTAAGAGATTTAATGATTTATAATTTTCCTCTTTATAAAATACTGCAGCATTCTTTTTCGATATTTGGGTTACTCATGCTAACCTGGATGATAATTAGTTCTTTGTATCGACACCATGAAACAGTAACGACAATACCAGCGGTATCTACGAAACAAAAAATTATGTTCTGGACATCAGTAGTTGTTATAGCGGTTGCTTTAACCAGTATGAAGTTACTTTTTAGTTCGAGCAGGAATATAATCGGTATTCTTGTGGTTTCACCTATAACAGGGACGTGCTTAGGCATAGTATTTGCATCGATCATCAACCGTATGAATATGAGCGCTTCATGAAAGCATCCATAGGGTGCTTTTTTTAATATTATTTTAGAAATGGTTGAGAAATACATAGTTAATAGGATGGACTTTCCTTATAATATTACTTTAGCGTATTTTTCCAGTACGTTATCAAAATCTTTATTTAAGCAACACTAGCCTGAAAGGAAGTTATCCCTTGTTTGAGACTTTGCTTTTAAATTTTATGTTCATATTGTTTCCAATCTTAATTTTTCTAATTTTCTTTGAAAATCGAGCGTATGCCTATAATAGTAAGATTCTTGTTTTACTGTCGGCAGTGACCATGTGTCTCTGTATAGCCAAACCTTTTAAACTCGATATTGGCTTTATATTTGATTTGAGATATGTCCCGTTTATTATTGTGGCACTTTTTGGTGGATATAAGAATGTTCTGCCCCTATATATCATTTTAAATATCTATCGATTCTATGTGGGTGGTGAGGGCACATTACAATCTTTTATTTTTGCAACGATAATCCTGATTTTAGTACCCCTATATAGTAAAAAATTCTTAAAATTAGATTCGAAAGGTCGCGTCATCGCGGCAACTGTAATTTCTTTTTTAACGATGGGATTTTATCTGTCTATATTAAGTTTTGCACAGGGAACGTCAAATAGAGAATTCTGGATTCTCACCTTAAATGCCTTTACGACGCATGTCGGAGTGATGATTATCAATATGATTTTAATAGAAAAGATTATCACTAATATTAAGAATCGTGATCGAATTATGCAGTCGGAAAGATTAAATGTCGTCAGCGAGTTAGCGGCTAGCGTATCACATGAAATAAGAAATCCACTTACGGTGACCAGCGGCTTTTTGCAGCTGTTGAATAAATCGAAAACGATGACTCAAGAGGAGAAGGGATTTATAGAGTTATCTTTACAGGAGCTCCAGAGAGCTGAAAAAATTGTGAGTGACTATCTTTCATTTGCCAAGCCACAATCCGACAATATGGTTTACTCCAACATGGAGGCAGAATCAGAATATACTAAAAATATCATCATGCCTTTTGCCACCATGCACAAAGTAGAGGTCCAATTCAGTTTTAATAATTCGTTAAATAAGAGTTATGATCGAAACCAGATTCAGCAATGTCTAATTAATTTGTATAAAAACGGTATTGAAGCAATGAAGGACACAGAAGGCGGCACCCTATTTATCGATATATTTGAAAAAAAGCAAAATATAATGATCAGTATTAAGGATAACGGAGTTGGCATGACTAAGGATGAAATATCGCGTCTTGGAAAGCCGTATTATTCGACCAAAGCCGAAGGGACAGGACTGGGAATGCTTATGGTCTACAGTACCATTGATAAAGTGAAAGGAAGCATTGAAGTCGATAGCGAAAAGGGCAAAGGAACTACATTCCTTATAACTATCCCTACTTAAGCGAACTGTTTATACTCTATTAGGAAAGTGTAATACCTCTCATGAATGGATTTTGTGTAAAAAGGCTTCAAGCCTGTGTGAATCCATCTGGAGGTGCAGCAATGGAGATATTTATAACTATAGGTGTCAAACTGATCATCAGTTTCTTTGGTTTGTGGATCATTACCTTTATCACTGGTCGCAAGACGCTTAGTCAATTGACGCCACTCGATTTCCTGTCATCATTGATTTTAAGTGAAATTGTAGGGAATACGATATATGATGATGAGGTGAAGATCTGGCATCTGCTGTTTGCGCTTTTCATCTGGACCGCTTTGTCTTATTTGTTTGAAAAGGCAACTACCCATTTTGTGAAGTTCGGGAACATGGCGGAAGGCCGGACAGTGCTGCTAATTGACGATGGCAAAGTGAATCAGGATTTGATGGAGAAATACGATATTGAGTTTACCCAACTACTGTTCATGCTGCGGCAGCAAAATATTTTTTCTCTAAGTGAAGTAAAGTATGCTCTGCTCGAAACGAATGGCTCACTGTCGGTTATGCGCAAGTCTGAAGAGGAGCAATCGGAGCAGACTTCCTCTTTTTCCATTACAGTTATTGATAAAGGTAGGCTGCTGGAAGATTCGATGCGTGGCAGACCGATGAATAAGTTACAGATCCAGGAATGGATCAGGGAGCATGGCTATCAATGCGTTGAGGACATTGCTTATGCTGAATACAAGGAAGACGGATCACTCTATATCATACCTAAAAACAAACTATAAACCTTATTGATAGTAATATATTTTAATGGAGGGTACATCTTTATGGGGATTTCTTTATGTAAAGCAGACGTAAGTGATGCAGAATTTATTCATCAGATGCAAGTCAAAGCCTTTATGCCATTACTGGAGAAATATAAGGATTATGAAACCAGCCCTGCCAATGAATCCGTAGAAAAAATGATAAATCGAATTAATCAGTCTTTTACAGATTATTATATGATTAAGAATTCTGATATTGCTGTGGGCGGTGTCCGAATTGTTAAAAAGGAAAATAATACTTACCGTGTCAGCCCCGTATTTATTATGCCAGAATACCAGGGGATGGGGATCGCCCAGCAGGTTTTTGCAATCATTGAACAGAGATATAATGACGCGAAAAAATGGGAGCTGGATAGTATTGAGCAAGAGCAGAGGAACTGCTATTTATATGAAAAGGTAGGATATAAACGAACAGAAGAAACAAAGCAAATAAACGATAAGTTAACCTTAGTATTTTATGAAAAATATATGGATTAAAATTTAGACAGCGGACAGCTTATGTCCACTGTCTTTTTTGATTAAAATTAATAAACTCTAATACGCTTCACAAATAAGGATAAAATCAATCCGATCCCTGCAATTGCTGCGATAAATAAGTATGCATGTGTAATTCCTGCGGTTAAAATTTCAGGCTGTGCAGCAGTTGGATGTGTATTAGCGAATCGTGTTTGTCCGCTAGACATTAGCGTAACAGCGAATGTTGTACCAAGAGCACCTGCTATTTGTTGAAGTGTATTCATGACAGCAGCCCCATCCGGATAATATTTCACGGGTAATTGATTTAAGCCATTGGTTTGAGCGGGCATAATGACCATGGCTAATCCGATAAACATTGCGCAGTGTATTAAAATAAAGGTCAGGCTACTGGTTTCAGTTGAGTTGCTTGTAAATAGAAAACCTGCAAGGGTTGCCATTGAGAATCCAAGCGGCAGCAATAGTTTTGGGCCAAATTTATCGAATATTCTCCCAGTAACTGGAGCCATAGCTCCGTTAATCACACTGCCTGGAAGGAGTAGAACTCCTGCAGCTGTAGCTGATAATAATAACCCTCCTTTTAAATATAAGGGCAATAAAATGGCAGAGGATAAAATGATCATCATTCCTAAAAAGACCATAATCAAACCTATTGTAAACATGGGATATTTAAACACGCGTAAATTCAGCATTGGCGATTCCAATTTAAATTGTCGTAATACAAACAGGATTAAGCTGATCACACCAACGATAAGAGGCAGATAGACAATGATTTCACTTAAAGAATGATCAGCGAGGTTGCTAAATCCAAATACGATGCCACCAAATCCGAAAGTAGAAAGTAGGATGGATAAAATATCTATTTTAGGCTTAGAGATTTTGGCTACATTTTTGATGAAGGTTAATCCAAATCCAAATGTAAATAATAATAAAGGTAAGCTGATCCAAAAGATAAACTCCCAGCCAAAATGATCGACGATTAAACCCGATAAAGTTGGCCCGATAGCCGGTGCACACATAATAACCAATCCCATCATCCCCATGACGGTTCCGCGCTTATGTGCAGGGAAAATTATTAGAATAATGTTCGTCATTAGGGGAAGCAATAAACCTGTTCCCAAGGCTTGCACTAAACGCGCAATTAATAATGAGCTGAAATTAGGGGAGAGGGCAGCAATTAAAGTACCGACGATAGATAATAGCAAGGAAGCTGTGAATAATTGTCTAGTAGTAAACCATTGCATTAATAGGGCGGATATCGGAACAAGGATTCCTAGTACAAGTAAATATCCTGTGGTTAGCCATTGAACCGTTGAGGCGTTAATTGAAAATTCATCCATTAAGTTGGTAAATGCCATATTTAAGGCAGTTTCACTGAATAGCCCGACGAATGCACCTAGCATAAGTGAGAAAGCCATTAGCGCGGGACGTTTAACTTGAACAGTTGCTGTTGATTCCATGATAGGGATAAACCTCTTTTCAGAAATGGATTCGAATTATTTTGTAGAATAGATGATATGTCAACTATAGGGCGAAAATGCTTTATGCATCTCTTACATTATTCTGCACACGAGTTAACAAAGTCTTTAACGTTGAGTACTCCGCAGGAGATAATCCTGTCGCAATAATTTCGTTCAATCTGATCGTTACCTCATTGATTGTAGTCTCTAATGTCCTGCCCTCTTCTGTGACAAAAACATTTACCGAACGACGATCTTGCTTACTTGTTACTTTATGAATGTAACCCTTATTCTCTAAGCTAGCGATCATTCGGGCAATACTAGCTTTGTCCTTTCCAAGTTTAGTAGCAATCTCGTTCTGAGATAGACCTTCTTTCTCAAGCAACAAAGCCATAAGTAAATGTTGTTCAGGCGCAAGTCGAACTGGTGCAAGCAATTTTGTTAAATAATTGGCTATTTCTAAATGCAAATCGCGAATAACTAAGCCTAGCGGGTCTTTTGAATCCATCTGATCTCTCCTAATTTAAATATAGATGATATATCAACGTTATCGTTTATTTATATTAACATAAAGTAACTAACGCATGTCAAGGTAAAGAAAAATCAAGTTAATAATTCCTTGGCGCTAGCTCACAAATAAATATCAATTAAATATATTTATAGACTTTGGTACAAGCGTAAAGACCTCTTCCACAATATATTGTTATAAATACATTGTAGGAGGGAAAAGCATGAAGCAAAGAATATCTTCAATCAGAAGAGTTAAGAGTTCTTTGAGTAAAGGAGTAAAAGCGAAACGTAGTCCCGTGACGAAAAGAGTAGGGCAGCCAAGGATTCATATTAGACAAGCTAACGCATTTGAGTTACAAGTCTTTCGATTAGTCAACGAGGAACGGACAAGTAGAGGAATTGCTGCTTTAACTCTTAATTCTCGGCTTACTGATCTTGCTGTTTTGAAATCAAGAGATATGAGGGATAATAATTATTTTAGCCATACCTCCCCAACCTATGGTACCCCCTCTCAAATGTTAGATCGATTTGGAGTGGCATGGCGTGCTTATGGAGAAAATATTGCGGAAGGCCAAGCCACACCTGAAGCAGTAATGAGATCGTGGATGAATAGCCCTGGCCATAGAGCTAATATTTTGGATCCTCGCTTTACGGATATTGGGGTTGGTTATGTAGGAGGAACATCTACTAGTCGATATCAACATTATTGGACACAGCTATTCATTCAGAGACCCTAATCCGGATTGAACTATTTTTGCGATTTTCAGAATTAAAGAATACAATAACGAATAAAGGACACTAACTCTTGTTAGTGTTTTTTTTATCCGTTGAATAATGGGTTATGTTGCAGAACTGAGCTTGCTGGAGGATTTTATGAATATAAATAATCTTTTTTTCCACATTCTATATTGTAATTACAGGCATAACTCGAATGACGCCAAGCGAATTTCCAAAAAAATAGTCAGAACCCTGCAGCATCATGAACTCATCTTAGTGACGGGTGGGAAGGGAAGTTTTATGATTGATCGAAAACGACATTCTTTTAAAGCAGGGATGTTATTCTACATTTGTCCAGATGTTAAGCATTCTATAGAAATAGATGCAGAAGATCCCTTATGCTTTCTCTCCGTTCATTTCAATTATGCGAAGGTGAGTATGAATGAAGGAGAATGGGGTATTAATGGCAATGTAGAAACACTCCATCTACAAGCTGTAACCGAATTAAAGGATTATTATCAGGTGGAAGATATTTTCGGAAGAATGATTCAGAGCTGGAATACAAAACTCCCAGGCTATGAATTTGTAGCAAAGACGTTATTACAGCAGCTAATCATCGCGATTGCTCAAAATACACAAAAACAAAGTCAAAATTACTCCACTTCATTAAAGGTGGAAAAAATCATTAATTATATGCATCAAAAGATCAATAAAAAAGTCAGCTTGAGCGAATTGTCAGATTTGGTACAGCTTTCACCTGCTTATTTGTCGAGAGCGTTCAAAGACATCACAGGTTATTCGATTATTGAGTTCTTTAATAAAATGAAAATTGATAAAGCGAAAGAGCTGATCCTCGAAGGGGATATAAAAATTAAAGAAGTTGCGCAAACCCTTGGATTTACGGATGAATTTTATTTCAGTAGGATTTTCAAAAGAATGACAGGCATCAGCCCTTCAGAATTTCAGAGCAAAAATGTCCATGGAGTTTAGAATAATGCATGGTATAGAGCCAATCTGACTGTTAATATGAGGTTGTTATTGTTAGCAGAAAGAAGGCTTTTTTATGTCCATGTGGAAAAGGAATCTAATCGTCTGCTGGTTTGGTATGTTTGTAACAGGTGTGGGTATGAGCCAGATTGCGCCAGTATTACCACTGTACATTAAGCATCTTGGCGTCGACAATGCCGATTCCATTGCTCAGTTTTCTGGCATTGCTTTTGGAATTACCTTTATTGTTTCAGCCATATTCTCACCCATTTGGGGACTGGCGGCGGACAGGTTCGGACGGAAACCAATGCTTTTGCGGGCAAGTCTTGGGATGGCGATCGTGATAAGCTGTATGGGCTTTGCACCTAATGTGTATGTACTAATTGCGCTTCGATTATTACAGGGCACAATTACGGGTTATAGTACAGCCTGTACTACATTAATCGCAACTCAGACGGATAAAGAACATGCAGGCTATGCATTAGGCACCCTTTCAACAGCTAGTATTGCTGGAGCTTTGCTTGGTCCAACGATTGGTGGTTTCATTGCAGAGAGCTTGGGTTTGCAAAGTTCATTTTTTGTTACGGGTGGACTGATGCTTGTTGCTTTCATCACAACGGCTTTGTTCGTGAAGGAATCTTTTCATCGTGAAGATAAAAAGACGCTTAGCATCAAAGAGGTCTGGAGTAGTATTCCAGAGAAAAGCCTAACGCTCACCTTGTTTGTAACCTTCTTTATTCTAACCGTTGCTTTATACTCTGTAGAGCCGATCATTACGGTTTATGTTACTCAGCTCTCCAAGAGTGCCAGTCATGTGGCTCTACTTGCAGGGATGACCTTCTCAGCTTCAGGGCTGGCTAACATCATTGCTGCTCCAAGGCTTGGGAAGCTATCTGACCGAATAGGAGCTCAGAGAGTTATACTAGTTGCGCTTATAGCCGCAGGACTTCTATTCATCCCACAAGCGTTTGTTCAGAATCCTTGGCAGTTAATGGGATTGCGTTTTCTACTAGGATTAGCGGCAGGTGGGTTAATACCTTCTGTGAATATCCTCGTTAAGAAAATCACACCGGACGCGCTGACTGGCAGAGTCTTTGGCTTTAACATGTCGGCAGGTTATCTTGGCACATTTGCGGGTTCGGTTCTAGGTGGGCAGGTGGCAGCCTGGTTTGGGATCCGGGATGTATTCTTTATTACGAGTGTTTTGCTATTGATAAATGCAGGCTGGGTTTATTTTAAAGTGTATAAAAAACTAAGCTTAAATGGGAGAGAAGACAATGGAAGACTTAAAGAGATCTGAAACTGAAAGTATTGATGCAAAGAAAACGGCACTGGTTGTTATCGACTTGCAAAATGGAATTGTTAACATGCCTAATAAGGGACCACATACAGGTGAGCAGGTGGTTCAGAAAGGCAGCAGTTTAGTTCAAGCCTTCACTGAAAAGGGTGCATTTGTTGTACTTGTAAGAGTATCCTCGTTAGATGGACATGATATGTTAAGACCTCAAACAGACTTGAAGATGAGTGCAGGAGCCTTTCCTGAAGGCTGGGATACCTTGGTGCCTGAATTAGCTAGTTTCAAAAACGCACATGTGATATCAAAACGTCAGTGGGGGGCGTTCTTCGGAACGGATCTTGATTTGCAGTTACGTCGCCGCGGTATAGATACGATTGTATTGTGTGGTATTTCTACATCCATCGGTGTGGATACGACAGCTAGAGAAGCTTATCAGCTTGGTTACAACCAAGTTTTTGTGGAGGATGCAATGACTGCTTCTACAAAAGAAGAGCATGACTATGTGTGTAAAACGATTTTCCCTAGAATCGGCAAGATCCGGTCGAGTGGTGAAGTAATATCCCTCTTAAAATAGGATGGAAAACCCTCATGCTCTCTGTAATCCCAGAGATTGTCATGAGGGCTTTTGTTTGAAATCATGTGCTTACATGAAGATAAGGAGTAGTATCCCAGCCAAGAAGCAGTAATAAGAGAAGTACTTCAAATTACCTTTAGCCATAATCCCCATAAACCAGCGCATAGAAAAATACGTGACGATTAGTGTAGTGATAAATGCAATTAAGTATGGAATTGCTAGTTGCGCTCGGTTCGGGTCATGGGCAATATCAGATGCACCCATAACAAGTCCGCCCAGACTGATCGGAATATACAGCATAAAAGAAAAGCGTAAAGCAGTTTCTTGCTTCATTCCCACAGCGATGGAAGAGATGACCGTTGCGCCTGAGCGACTTATCCCAGGAATAAGAGCTACAGCTTGGGCAAGTCCGACTATGACTGCATCCTTCGCTTTTAAGTCCCCATCTTGTTTACGACCGCGAAGATTACGAATTAACCACAAAGCAACCCCGGTTACCAGCAAGGCGATGGACACGGTGTGTACTGACGAGAAGATCTCCTCAATTTGATCCTTAAAGAACAAGGCTACGATAACCGCAGGCATGGTGCCAATGATAATGTACAAAGAGAACATAAAATCTGACTTATATTCCTCTTTGCGAGTCAGAATAAATTGAACGAATCCAGTGATCAATCTTCCGATATCTTTGCGGAAAATAAAGCAAATCGCAATTAGAGAAGCCGTATTTGTTAAGATTTCAAAGGATAGCCCATTCTGTTTTAAGCCTAGCAATTTCTGCGCGATGATCAAATGGCCGCTCGAGGAAACGGGGATTGGTTCAGTTGCCCCTTGAACAAAACCTAGAAACAAGTATTTAAGCCACAGTATAATATCTTCCATTTTTCCTCCCAGTATTTTTTGTAATCTTTTTAATCATATCGCATTCAATGAAGAAATGACAATAGAACCATCGTGCTATATCTAAGATCATCCTCTTAAATGAGGACTTGACTACACAAGTTATAATCTTCTTGAATGGCTTGTTCACTACCGAGCCTATCGCGAAAGTAAATTAAATGAGGTGGAACTATTTGTAGTACATTAATTAAAATTCATCGGCAGGACATTACAAAAGCCGCCAGCGTTCTGGCAGAAGCCTTCGCAAAGGATGATCCACTGTATCAGCATATTTTGCCTGATGAAACAACCAGACTCCGCGTATTAAACATTTTTTTTCATCGTTATATCGAGATGTTGTATCCTTATTCGGATTTACTAACGACGTCAACTAATTATGAAGCTGTCGCCTTGGTGTTCCATTCGGAGCGTCAGAGCGGGACATTGATTTCGAACGTCAACTATATGAAACAAATTGGGCTGGCGATTCTCAAGTGTTTACCGATTTGCCGAATCATTGGTGTGCGAGGATTTATTCGAGGACTAACTACTCTGCGCAGTATGAGTTCCTTATGGTTATCGATGTTTGGTGATCAGAAGTATTTGCATTTAGATATGCTTGTGGTGCAAGAACGTTACCGTGGACAAGGGTATGTATCGAAGATCATGAAGCCGCTGCTTGCCGAATGCCGTGAGAAGAATGCATTATGTACGTTAGAGACACAGACGCCAAGCAATCTACCTATCTATGAGCATTTTCAGTTTCGTACAGTCCAAGTTATCCCTTTACCAAACAGTACACTAGAGCAGTATTGTATGGCGTATAATCCAGATGCTGTAGAGTAGAAATACATGAATAGAATTTATGATTTTGTTTAACAAAAAATAGCATAACCTTCGAAGGATTGATATAATAGAAACATATATTCGCGTACTTCAGAACCCTATACGGATGTATATGGGTTTTATTTTTATTTGGTGAGGGTGATCGTTTGAGATCGATTCTTATGAATGCGTTAGAGAAAAAGTTTGGCGCTGTCCGTACAGGGAGAAGTAAAGTAGAACTTGATAAGCTGGAAAAAGCAATCATTAGAACTGTTTATGAAACACCGGCAGAATATGAATTGTTAGGCGGAGGGTTTCGTGCTCTAGCGGTCGCTATAACCGAGCTTGTGGCTGAGGGTTACCTCGAACCAATAAAATCTAGTCCGATGAGCTATAAACAACCCTCTATACCTACTTCTTATTGGTTATCTAAGAGTACCTCGGCTCAATCGAGGTGGGATCCTTCAGCTGTGTTAAGGGTGCAAGATTTGCTAGATCTTCATTATTACTTGATTCGTCCTGAAACTCAGACGCAAGAGCTTTGGAGCCGGATAGAACGGGTTTCTAATTTTTTGCGTACGGTGAAGGATCGCGAGATGATTACTATAGATGAAAGGTCACTGGAATTGTTTGGTCAAGAGAAATGGCTCTCTGATCCTGAAGGAAAACAATTTCTTACTAGAGTGAAACTAACACTGGAAAGCCTAAAATGTGTAAATGCAAGGGAACCGTTTATTTATTACGTCAAGCCAGCAGTAACCGTACGAAATATTCTTATTGTTGAGAATAAATCATTCTTCCACTCAGCCAAACGATTAATGCTTAGTGATATGATGATTTGTGGTTTATCTCCGGACATGCTGATTTATGGTGAAGGCTGGAAGATCGATAGTAGCTTGCTCTTTCTAGAGGAATTGAATATTGATCCACTTCAAACCACCCTATTATATGTCGGAGATATGGACAAGGCAGGTTGGGATATTTACGGTAAATTGAAAGTCAGTTATCCGGATTTAAATCTCCAACTGGCGCTTCCAATTTATGAACAGATGATGAAGCTGACAGAGGAGCCGTATACATATAAGCTTCCACAGATATGTAACCCGGATCATCTGCACAACGTACTCCAAGAGCTCTCTAGTAACTTGGAACTGATTGCATTTACTGAACGATTACTGGAGGAGGACCTAAGGGTTCCGCAGGAAATTTTAAATTATGAAGTGATGGTGAGGATGGCAGAAAGATGAATTGGTCGGATTTTGGCGAACGAAATAAACGATTGAATCCCCTGTGGAATCTGGGGGCTGGGATGAACCTTGGCGAAATCCAACCTTACAAAGAAATGGTGTCTTTAAGCATCTTGTTGCAAGTCTATTATTTGGAGCTGGAATCCAATGAAAGAAGATCCAAGGAAGATATTATAGCGCTGGCATGGACTGCGCTCGAACGCTTCAATATCGCGAATCTCGGGACTACCGAATCCGTAGAACGTTTAGTGGACGGCCTACTTTGGAGCGGAAATGGTGGGGATTTCGAATCCTATTATTATGATGATGCGGCTCGGCAAATGTCTGTGCAGAAATATAAGTATTTCATGGTGGATGAAGATGCGACCCGCAGTAGCTGGGAAGAGAGTGGCAGAACAATCTATCGTCTCTCCGAATATGCTATGGAGCTTATTTTTATGAGTCATGAGATTATTGAAGAGTTCCAGATCAGTATCAAGCTGCTCGAGATTCAGATGCATATTAAGCATGGACGTGTAACTCGGGCGCTTCAGGATGTGAATGAGCTTATCTCCCGGGTTCGAAAGATGACCCATGAGCAGCAGGAATATCGGAATGCATTGCGCCGTAATCCGAAGCATATTTTTAGTGAATTCGGAATGGCCCGGCATCAGCGACTCGAAGAAATCCATCAGCAGTTCAATGAAGAACGCAAACATTTTGATAATATTCATCGTTCTCTGGCCCGGCTAGCTAATGACGAGAAAGATGTAATCGACTTCAATGAGATCCGTATTCTTTCTGAACGAGTTGAGCTCTCTCGGCGTGTACACGATGAGCTGGCCGAGATAGTCTTGAACATTTTTGAGGTGGAGACCAATTTAAGATTGAACTTCCCTGAATTATTCTGGGGAGCCGCCGGCTTTAACTTCCGTACGCATGTCTGGGAGGAGTGGATTAAAGAAGAGGGTCTACCAAACGGCGACAGCTTTGAACTGCTGCTCGGCGGATTGTTCGCTCCGAATCAGGATTTTGTTTATCCACTTCCCTGGGCTTGGGAGGAGCAAGAGGTTGGCTTTATCCCGGATGTGGTGTTGGATGAACTTGAAGATGAGCTCTATGCTGAGACCGTTCCATATATTCCTAAAGGTATCCTTTGGGCGGAAGTCGTTGAACTGTGGAAGCCTGTGTTCCATGCGCTTGCCGAGCGGGGAAGCTTTACATTTACTGCGGAGGCTTTTACCGCTGAGGAATTAACCCGTTGGGCACGCACACCGGATGCTATTGATCTATGGGTACAGTTTTTTCATTCAGAGATTACAGTGCAAGAACAGGCTCCTGAGAACAGCAACGGATCCGATGAATGCCAGTTGCTAATTCGGTATGTACTTACGGATGATCCTCAATTGGAGAGCCTGCGCGGCAAGCTACTGCGGACGAGCATTGCTCCAGAGCCAGCCCCAAGGGTACGCTGGTCTGGTCTGGATATGAGTCCATATACTATTACGATCGTGGAGAGGTGAGAAGTTACTAGCATGAGTTATACATTAGAACAGGTACAGCTAGCTTCACGGCTATTTTTTGAATTACTACGTAAAAAGGTAATCCCTCTCGATGATCCTGCGGCTGCTGAATGCCTTCAGGATGCAGGAACATATGATGCGCTTCAATATGTTGCCAAGGAGGCAGGCTGCCGAGTGATGAATTCCGGACACCGTCTCCATTTGTTGGTCAATCCACTCGGGTCTGTGTTCGCCACCAATTTCACGCAGTTGAAGAATAAATACTCTCGAATTGAGCGTAAAACTCATTTACATATCATTAATATCATCATCCTTGTATTTCTGGCCGAGATGGATCAGGATGAGACTCACTTTAAATCTGGGCAGGACAGTATGTCCTATATACAGATATCCGATCAGGTGTCTTCACTTTTTCAAGCATGGATGCAAATGGATGAAGATGGTCGGTTTAGCCAGCAGTGGCGGTTGGATATCCAAGCGATGTCTAAAGTGTGGACCAATCTCTATATGCAAACTAAGAGTCAGGAAGAGAGCGATCTTCTGACAAGAGGCGCAGGCTCACGAATCGGGCTGATTCATGAAGGCATGAAGCTCCTGGAAGAGGAGAAGCTCGTGTTCATCTCGGAGTCAGAGAAGCGGATATTCCCACGGGAAGAGCTTTATGAGAGAATGCGGTATTTATATCATGATGTTGACCGGTATCAGGAATTAAAAAAACTTATTGGACGAACTTTAGCTGAGAAAGACGGTGCTATTAATGCCGCGGATTGAACGCATACGGATTACAGGACTTAAATACGAGAAAATGCTCAAGAAATATGATGATATGATTCTGGACCTCTGTAACGAAGAGGGACCAGCCAATACGCTTATTACGCTTATGAATGGTGGCGGAAAAGGCGTACTGCTGCAATCCATATTTCAGTTATTAATGCCCAAAACACCATGGGGAAAAGACAGTGAGAACCAGGTTGAAGCATTTTTTCATAATCATAAAAAACAACTTAAACCTTATACCTTTCATGTAGCTATCGAATGGCATCTGGACAACAATGAGCGTAATGAGTATATGACGACTGGTATTGCTATGACGGTACATAACTCGCTAGATCAGCAGGATATTAAAGTGGATTACCTACTGTATGCACTTACAGATTACGGTGAAGCGTCTGAACTTACCCTTTCTACGTTGCCACTCTTTGATGAAGCGTCTGCTGAACCTACGAGTTTTGAAACGATCCAGCAATTTATACGAGATCGGAGGGGAGAAATTGTACCTTTCGGTAGCCATAGCTCGGATTTAAAAAGATATTATGATTTCCTGGCTACTCGGGATATCCATATCGCCGAGTGGCGCAATATGCGGCGGATCAATGGGGAAGAGGGCGGTATTAAAGGTTATTTTAAAAAGAATGATGCCTTTACCAACCATAACTTATTCGAAAAGTTAATTATCCCTGAGATCGGCTCCAGTCTGAATGAGGGACCCAAAGAAGAAGACAATACGCTGCAGCGGATGTTTATTGACACGGCGACAGTAGCTCAACGCCTGCCAATGCTTGAACAGCGGGAACAAGTCTACACAGAGTTTCTTGGAATGGCTGCACCTTTATACGAGCTGGTGAAGCTAGGAGTAGAGGCAGAGAGTGTTGTTCAAGAAACTGAACTTCGTGGACGTCAGATCTATACGGTTATTCATGAAGAACAGAGAAATGCGGAAGAAGAGCGAAGTAAGGTTGGTAATGAACTGGCTGGGCGTTATCAGAATGCGAAGCAATTGCGATTTGAGACGGACAATCTAAAGTATTTGCGCAGCAAAGAAGAAACGGAACTGAAACAGGAAGAGTTCAAAAAGCTTAGTGATGATCAGAGACGTGCACGTGGACGGTTGGACGATTCCAAGGCGCAGGAGAAAAAGCTTGAAGTGGCTCATTTCTTAGCTAAACGTATGCTCCACATACGACAAATTGAGCAATGGCAGAAAGAAATTCAAGCGATCGAAGGTTCTCTGGAGATGAAAGAACGTCAAGAGGTCATTCAGGCTGCTAAAGAAAAGCTTCGGGAACAGTGGGATGTGGTGTCTAGCCTCTGGCAACAAACGATCAGAGGATTTGGAACAGCGGAGCGAGCTCTGATAACTGAAGAAAAAGGTCTGCGCAAGGAGCGGGAGAGCTTCCTGCTGGAGTTAGCAGGCTTGGATATCCAGATTAATGAATTGACATTATCTATTAGACAATATACAGAAGAACTCGGCACATTCGCAGCCCAGTATGGCCAGGAAGCTACCCATGCTCCGGTGCCGGCGCTTCAACGCACGATTTCAGCGGCCAAAACGATACTTCTGGATATGGAAGCGCTAGAGAAACAGCATAAAGAGGCAGAGAATCGAAAGCTGGCACTACATAAGAATCATGCCGAGCGGAGTGAGAAACATCGCTCTTATGAACGAGAGATAGACGAGCTCGGGGCACTGCTTGATTCGCAGACCTATAAAGAATCACAGTTATGGTCACAGATTGTTGTGCTATTGGAGATGTTTGATGAACATAATCGTTTGGGAGCTACTGGCCTTTTTGAAGAACAAGATACGATTCAACTACGATTTATCCGCAAAATGGATGAAGTGGAGCAGCAGACAAAACGTTCCAGACGAGATTACTACAATCAGCTTATGGACGTGGAACTTCAGAACCAATCCTACTGGCTGCCGAATTCAGATATTCTCGCGGTCAAGGATACACTTGATTCGCTCAAGATTCATTCCACACCGGGCAGTTCCTATTTAAATGATCGTCCATACCTAGAATGTGAGGAAGAACTAGAACGCCATCCACTCCTTCCTTATAGTCTGATTGTAACCCGGCGCGAAGCTGATAAAATAAAACCGGATTTGCTGAAGGACACACTGCTGAAATCAGCGGTGCCTATCTTTATCCGTGAAGAGATGGCAGCTTCAGATCCAGTATCTTTTAAGCTTTTAGCTAACCAAGGCCCACAAATGGTACTGGAGCCAGATCGTTTCTTAAACTTTAAGAGCGGTATTCAGGCGAAGCTCAAGGAGCAAGAACAAGTGCTTCAGGACGCAGAGGCTTATTTATCGAAGTTGAAATCTGTGCGGCAGGAATATGAGCGGTTATACCAAACAGAGAACACTGTGACGATTACAGCCAAACGCAATACCCTTATGAAACTGCAGAGTGAACTTCAGCAGAGCATTATCAGTCTGAGCAACGAGATGGATGAGAACGAGGGCACGCTTGCTCGGATCGGTCGGGAACTTATCGAGAATAAAGTGCTTAGTGCAGAGCATGAGCAGAGAGCAGCAGCGTTACAAGCTTGGATTGAACGTTCTAAGAAGCATGAGCAGGATCAAAAGGAGAAGAAAAAATATACAGATCGTAAGAGTCTAGTGAGCAAGGAGCTAGCGAGTAAAGACCAGCAGCTCGAGCATCTTGAAGCGCAAATGGTAAGCCTTGGCGGAGAGCGTGAGAAATGGATGGGAGATGCCAAGTATGCTCTGTTTCCTAGACTGCAGCATTGGTTTCCTGAGATTGTATTTCCGACATCTCACCAGCTGTCGGATGATTTGGAAGTCACACCCATAGATCCCGTAGAGCAGAATCTTCTGTTGCAGCAGCTCAGTACCGTTGAAAGTCTGCAGCAATCGCTGACGGAGAATGAGCTTGAAATTCGAACAAGAGCCGCCCAGATTAAAGCGGCAAGTGAGAATCTGACGGAGCTTGAAGCAAGCCTGATTCAAGTGGATGAGAATTGGCGGAAGGTAACAGAACCTGCTGAATCTACCGAATCCATTATGGCTGCAAGAAACCGTCAAAAGTCAGAAACCGCTTTGCTGGAAGAGGACTATCAGATGGTTCACGACTCTTTCATCCGCTGCCAGACCGAATTGGAGAATTTGCAGAAGGAACTGCGCAAGATAGAAAAAGGCATCAAAGAGAAACACGAGCGTGCCGTGGAGATTTGGAATGAAGGGCTGGAGCAAAAAGAGGCAGACATTCAGGCACGTTTCCAAGAAAACGAGCTCATGCTTAACCAGTGTAAGCGATCTTTGGAACGGATGGATGCGCTCATTCAGACATTATCCAATCAAATCAAGATCATGAATGCCCATATTGAGGATCGGGTCAATTTACGGACTGTGCCAGAAGAATTAATGCTGAGCGTAAGAGAAAGCTGTGAATCTCTGGTTGCAGACTGGCTTCTTGGGATTAAGGATAGCCGGGTTAGACGGGACGAGGTCGCAAGAAAAGTGAAGGAAGAGAAAAATTCATTAACTGGAAAGCTTGCCAAGAACGAGCGGAACTCTGAACTGGAGACCAAGATTCTAGATCGTTTAAATACGGTTCATTGGGATAACTTTGCTATTGCGCAGCAAGTCCTAGATTCGATGTTACGTAGTTCACGCGATCAGATTGAGAGCATTCAAAGCGATAAGGAGGATATGGATCTGTCCCGCAAGATGTGGGTAGCTCGGGCTTCTTATCGTGTAGTACAAATCATTGATATTATGAAGCGAATGGAACGTCGAATGATTATTCATAATGAGAATAATTATGCCTTCCCGCTGGTACGCCTGAATTATAAGAATATCAATATACCGAGATCAAGCGATGAGGTAGAGCCGATGGTGAGCGATTATTTCAATCGCTGTATCCAGGAATTGCTCTCAAAATATCCAAAGATTGAACAAGTACCAACACTTATAATCAAAGAGGTTATTAATGATGGACGAATCGTCTATGCAGCGCTTCAGAATCGCTTCCCGATTCTTCAGGTATATAAACCAGTAACGGAAAATTACTTCCTCTACGCCGCTCCGGAAGATTATCATTATTCGGACTGGGAGATTATCAATCGCGGTGCGCTGGATGAAGCTGTTGGCAGTGGTGGACAACGCCAATCTGTACAGCTGCTGGTAGCCATGATGATCATGACGCATAAACGTGTGAATCGTGAGAACAAAGGATGGACGGTCTTTTTATATGACAATCCTTTTGGAGAAATGGTTTCTAATAACGTGCTTGATCCCGTATTTGAAATTTCTAAGGCGCTCAAATTTCAGTGGCTGATTGTTACGCCACCGGAGCTTGTGAAGAACGACGTTAGCGTTCGCTTTGGTGTGTACTGGCAGCTCTATTTCGGAGGTGTCAAAGGGGACATGCTAGAATCGACCCTCGACAAGGGAGGAAGAAAGCTTATTCCTGTTTCGCTTTTTTAATCAGCAGCGTTTACCAGCGTCCATAGTGAAAGGGGCGTACCGAAGTAGCATTACTCCGGTACGCCCCTTTTTTCGCGTTGAGGATGAATTAGGGAAATTGTCCCTAAAATTAGCCAATTACCGGCTTAATGTGTGACTTTTAGGGAAATCCTCCCTAATTAATACGAGAATACCCGTTTTACGAAGGAATCACCCTGATTATTAGGGAGATTTTCCTTAATTGTCGCTTGAAGCACGATAAATCTCACATAATTAGGGAGGTTTTCCCTAATTAGTTTTTGATCCACTCCATATATTGGAATAGCTGCTTACTTTAATCCAAGGAAATAAATGATTATTTCGGCTTGCGTTCAGAAATATATGAACCGGTAAGCGTCAAAAAGGTTCCCAGCAAAGTGGCCCAGGTAATCTTTTCATTCAGGATAAGGGCAGAGGCTGCCACTGTAACTACAGGCACAATATAAATGTACACACTTGTTTTTACAGCTCCTAAAATGCCTACAGCCCGATTCCAGGTGACAAAACATAATGCTGAGGCTCCCAGTCCCAAGAAGAGGATGTTGGTAATATTTTGGGTGTCTTTAAATCTACTTAGATCCAGATGAAAATCAAAGAAAAACAAAGCTGGCAGCATAAATAGGATTCCATAAAAAAATACTTTGCGAGTAGCCCCAATGGTATGCACCTGTAAGCCGCTTATTTTTCGCATTAATACAGAGTAAATGGCCCAAACCATAGGGGCTATGAAAGCCAAAAGGTCTCCGATCGGGTTCAGCTTTAGAAGAAAACTCCCATTTAGCCCGATTAGAATAATTCCTGACAATGCAATTACAAATCCTATTATAAACTGGCGATGAAATTTCTCCTCCTCTAAAAAGAAGTGAGCTATAACCGCCGTGAAGAAAGGAGCGATTGAGACAATTACGCCTACATTGGAAGCAAGGGTGTAGACTAGGGCAATATTTTCTAGAAGAAAATATAAAGTAATTCCACATAATCCGGCTGAAATAAACAGTAATTCTTCCTTAAATGATTTCGTTCGCACTGGACGTGAATAGATCAGTAACAATACAAAGTAACCTAATAGAAAGCGGAAGAACAGAATTTCAACGGGAGTAAAGTCTGTTAGTAGTATTTTTGAGGAAATAAAGGTTGTTCCCCAGATTAAAATCGTAATCAGAGCCAGTAGATGTCCTGTATTGGTCTTACGTTGATCCATCATATCGTGTATTCCGTTGATTGCTTTTGTCCTAGCTGCTGAATAAAGATACGCATATATTGCTTAGGGGTTAAGCCAATCAATTTCTTGAAAAAATTTGTGAAATGGCTCTGATCACTGAATCCGGTGAGAGAGGCCACTTCTATGGGGAGTATTCCTTGTTCTAAAAGTCGTTTGGCCTGGTTAATCCGAATGGTTTCCAAGTATCGATAAGGTGATATCCCTTTTTGTCTGGTAAATAAGCGGAGTAAATGATATTTGCTTAAGCTTGTCAATTCACTTAATTGATTGAGGGTAATATTCTGCGCATAATGTGTCTCTATGTATTCGCAAATGATTTTGATTTCAGAGGTAAGGTCCTGTGAAGAATAGAAGGGCTCTGCATCAGAATATTCTCTCAGAAGCTGCTCGAGGAGAAACAGAAACAATTCTTCTTTTTGAAAATCCGTTTGATCCTCTAATATCATTTGATGTAGATCGTGTAATGAGATTGCCAGTTCACTTTGGTAAAGCGCATTATGTGTGAACCTAGGCAAGTAGTCCATGCCGATAATTTCAAGCACGTATTTACGCATAATTTCTGGTTGAATATTGAAGGCGCGATAGTCAAAGGAATTCCCGTCCATCGGTTCACAGGTATGGGGATCCTGTGGATTAAAGATGACCACATCTCCGCTGTTAAGGATATGCTCTTCATTGTTACAGATCATAAGTCTTTTGCCTTGTTCAATAAAACCTATAACGTAATAGTCATGAAAATGATTGGGGAATTTCTGCATGATTCCTTCAAAGCGATATGCCTCAAAATTCAAGTCGCTATCGAAGACGATGGTTCGAACTTCACGAGTCACTGCTGCACCTTCTTTTCCAGTTATGTATAACCATTATAATGTGAAAATCAGGAGCGTTCTTGTACGATGTTGCGATTGCGGCACTTCTTATGTTACATGGCAGGCTTCCTCTGGTTCTAGTATCTTTGGGATGCTTACGGTAAAAGTAGTTCCTTGTTCAAGGACACTTTCTATAGTGATCGCTCCGCCATGATTATGTACAATATTCTGCGTGATCATAAATCCAAGGCCTGTTCCTGTTTCTTTTGTCGTATAAAATGGTTTGCCCAGTGCTTTGATCTGTTCCTCGGTCATCCCGCAACCTTCATCCTGCACGCTGATTTGGGCATCGCTTTCATTTGTAAGCACATGAATATATATGTTTCCGCCATGATTCATTGCTTCCATCGCATTTTTAAGTAAATTAATAAACACTTGTTTAAGCTGATAAGCCTCTCCATGGATCCAAATGGTTTGATCTGTACAGATAGGGAGGATCTTTAGGTTTTTCAGTGCAGCTTGTCCATTCATCAGTGTGGTGACTTGCTCCAGCAAAGATAATAAATCCACAGGTTTACTGATATGTGTCGTTTGTGGCTTGGATAAGACTAGCAGCTCGTTGACGATAAATTCGATGCGCTTCAATTCTGACTCAATAATGAGAAAATATTTATCATTCATGCGCTCGGAAGATCGAAGCAGCTTCATAAAGCCGTTAATGGCCGTAAGTGGATTCCTGATTTCATGAGCGATTCCAGCTGCTAATTGCCCTGCGGTGGATAATTTCTCGGATTGGATTAGCCGTTCTTCTTCCAGCATTTGTTGAGAGATATCTTTGAATATTCCAATAAACGCCATGTTTCCGTTGAAGATAATCGGTAATGTGAACCCTTCCACATATTTCTGCTGACCATTTAAGCAATTAATTAAGTAGCAAACAGAGCCTATCGTGTTCCCACTGTAATACCTTTCTCTTCGCTCTTGAAGGATTGGATAACTGGAAAGGTCTACAATATTATTGGTAGATGTACCCAGTATTTGATCCAGACTCTCTGCATGGATTAATTGTAAACCTGCTGAATTCACATATTGTATAATCCCCTTCGCTGTTATAACAACGGTCAGAGGTAATCCCTCTAGCAGCTGCAGGAATGATTTCTCTTTCTCTTGCAGATTCTTTTCTGCTTCCTGTAGCTGATTTTCCATATGCTTGATTATCGTCTTATTTTCGAATTGAGTAAAATAATATAGGGGTGCACCATTGGCATCCGAAATGATAGATATGGAGATCTCTAGTGATAACAGGTGTCCGGTCGGTTGATAGTAATTCTGTTGGAATGGATGCGGATGGATGTTCAACGAGGAAAGAGACTTATCCAGCTCAGCGATCTCACGAATCTGATCTATAAGAGTACAGACGGATGGAGAAGTTGTTATTAACTCGTTATGATCATACCCCAAGAGGGTACTTAAGGCTGAATTCCATTTCAGGAGCGTTCCCTCAAACGAAATAAGAGCCATTCCAATTACAGCATGTGTAAAAGAAAAGTCAAAACTTTGAAATTCATTGGGCCGCACTACTATTCACCTCTCATATTCTTTCCGCCATATGTAATAGTCATAGTATAAAACATAAATTCTAGTAAAACATAAAATTTTTAATGTTATTGAGAACCAGCTGAAAATGCTATGAGCTACTGTGAAAATAACAATATAAAGTAAAACCAAATCAGGTAAAATAGGAAGATACATTGCATTTTAGAAAGTGGAGGCGTTGTACCGTGCAATCAATCGTTGGTGAAATCCGAGAAATTAATCGCTATCCAATCAAGTCATTTGCTGGTGAACGATTGGAAACCTGTATGATAGAACCGTATGGAATGCTTGGGGACCGTTACTGTGCCTTTTATGATGAGTCAAAAGAGGGCTGGTGGCGTTATTTTACGGCTAGAAATAATCCTAAAATGCTAACCTATCAAGCGCAATTCATCCATGGAGAAATCCTAGTCACTGCACCAGATGGACGAGCTTTTGGGTGGGATGAGCGCTTATTGGAAGAAATCCAAAGCCAAACCAAAACGGCAATCTCCATGTCTAAACTAAAAGCTTCACATCCACAGCCAGAGCACCCGCAACTGTTATCGGTAGATGGCGCCAGTATTTTACTCATTACGGATGCAAGTTTGAAGAAGCTTGAGGCGGCGTGGGGGCATTCCTTAGATCAACGACGGTTCCGTGGGAACTTTGTGATAGCTCTAAACGATGAATCGCTTTTCGAAGGGGATTGGATCGGACGGCAGCTCTCCATAGGAGATGTGCAGCTACAAGTAGATAGTTTTTGTGAGCGATGTATGGTTATTACGATGGACCCGGATAGCCTGGAAAGAGACCCTAAATTATTGAAAAAACTTAACCAAGAGTTTGAACTACACTTCGGAGTGTATGCTTCTGTAGTTAAGACGGGGGAAATCAGAATCGGAGACAAAGTAGAATTAATGGATTAGATAATTGGCATAAACTTCCTTTACATTCCCATATGGATAATTTACCCTTTAAAGGAATAGAAAATTCATAGCGGGAGGGAATGTATGAAGAAGAAAATAATATCCCTGTTGATGGTATCTCTACTTTTAGTGGTGTATCTTCCTACGAATGCATTTGCAGCGGATAGTAGCAAAACGCAAACATATGTGAACACCCAGAAGGTCGCGGCAGAGAAGGCAGCATTCTTAACGGAAAAGATAGGAACGACAAGTCTCCAATATGCCCTCATGGATGGCGACAATATCGTTATGAGCGGCCAAGCTGGATACAGCCATGTGGAGAGCAAGACAGCACCAAGCACTACAACGATGTATGGAATTGGCTCGACGAGTAAAATGTATACGACCGCTTCCATTATGAAGCTCGTTGATCAAGGAAAGGTAGATTTGGATGCACCTGTCGTATCTTATCTGAATCATTTTACGATGGAAGATTCACGTTATAAGCAAATCACCGTACGAATGCTGCTGAATCATTCATCAGGCCTTGGGGGTTCGAACTTATCAAACTCTTTCTTATTCAATGATTCTGATGCTATCGCCAAAGATAATTTACTAGCGACTTTGGCAACTCAACGCCTAAAGGCAGATCCAGGAGCTTACTCAGTATATTGTAATGATGGATTTACGCTCGCGGAGTTGATAGTTGAGAAAGTCAGTGGAATGGACTTCACTACATTCATTCATCAAAATTTCACAGATCCTTTAGGGCTTGAGCATACGAAAACGCCAGTAGATTCTGTGGATTCTAGCCAGCTGGCAAGTGTATACAATGCTACCTACCCAGCCGCTTTACCCAAAGAGACGATTAACGTGATTGGAACAGGAGGCATTTATTCCACGGCTGAAGATTTGGTGCGCTTTGCAACTATTTTCACTGGAGGGTCGAAAGGGATTCTGTCAGAAAAATCAGTAAAAGCGATGGAGCAAGAGGAATACAAGCGTGGAATGTGGCCGAAAGGAAAAGATAATTCGTTTGCGTATGGATTGGGCTGGGACAGTGTGAATTTATATCCATTCAATCAGTACGAGATCAAAGCTCTGACAAAGGGCGGGGATACAAGTCTGTATCATACTTCACTTGTCGTGTTACCAGAACAGCGGATGTCAGTAGCTGTGGTGTCTTCTGGCGGGGATAGCTCAACAGATCAGATGCTTGCTAACGAAATTTTGCTCAGTGCACTACAAGAAAAGGGAATTATCAAGGAACTAAAACCTACACCTACATTTAAAACTTCGAATAAAGAGGCTATGCCGCAGGATTTGCTGGATTATACTGGTGTCTATGCTGATTCTACACAACTGCTGAAGATAGAGATTAGTAAAGCTGGAGAATTGAGTATATCTTCGATTATGGCACCAACATTTCCAGCTCAGAAATTCTCGTATAGTACGAATGGTGAATTCTTAGACGCAGCGGGGACTACTAAAGTTAGCTTTGTGAAGGAGAGCAATGGTCGTATCTATCTTTGGATTCAAGGATACGCGGTTATTCCAGGGCTTGGTGAGACTGCCCTTTCGCAATATGCAGCTGAAAAACTAGAGGCGAATGCTTTAACCAATGAGGTCTTGTCAGCTTGGCAGCAGCGTCAAGGGAAATTGTATTTTGATGTCAGCGAGAAGTATAGCTCACAATTTTACATGAGTATGCCAGTAGCTGGAATTGCTATGTTCCCTGATGCACCAGGTTATATGGGGTCGAATAAAATAACTGGGCCGAATAAAGCTGAAATGACCGTGCAAATTCCAACTTTAGGTGGGCGCGATCTTGCGGATATTGTTTTTGAAAATAAAGAAGGTGTGGAGTATCTCAAGCTTGGTAATCAATTATTTATATCACAGGATGCCGTTAAACCTATCTATGCTGGCCCGCAATCATTGGTAACTATCCAAGCAGATGGATATGCGAGATGGTATGAAGTACCTGAGACAGCATCAGGTAAGTTGATGACAGTAGGGTTACCACCTAAAAGTTCCTTTGCTGTTTATGATGCGAATGGTGTTTGTGTGAATTTCTCTACGGTTAGTGGTCTTAAACAAGTCAAACTTCCAAGCAACGGAAAAGTCGTATTTGTTGGTGATGTGGGTGCGAAGTTTGAATTGACAATCAAGGAGTAATAAACGATTCAATTATATTTTCCAAAAAAAAGAATCCGGTTATCAAGATCATTTGTCTTGGTAACCGGATTTTTAATTGTGATTCTATATTCTTATTTGAATTTCTTTGAAAATTCTCTTATTTTATCAACAAAAATCCCTTTGAGCTGATCCGTACCTTCCTTGGGCGCTTTATAGGCTTTATAACCGCCAAAGGATTCGATGCAAATCGCAGCTTTTTTTAGGTCATCCGGGAAATTCTTCTCTATTAATTCCTCGGTTGTCTTTGGTTTCTCGTTACAAATATAGTAGCCCATCTTCTTATTTAGTAACTCATCTTTATTTTTTTTGATAAAATCACGAATCGCTTTATAAATTTTCTCATCTCTTACTCCAGCACCTACAATAATGCTATCAAAATCCTCAAGACTTGGCTTCTCTATTTCAATATTACAAATCCTACTATGAGGAAGCTCTTCTGATAATACTTTTGCACATTGCTCTGTTGCTCCTGATTTTGTAGCATATAGAATTAATACTGCCATTGTGGTTCCTCTTTTCAGTTTAGATTATTCAGATTCCCGCTATAAATAATAGAAGCATTATTAGTTTCACTTTGAAAAGACTCTTGCAATTCGATTATCTCGATTATCAAGATATAATATATTTTATCGAAAATACAGATCCGTTGTCAAGTTAGCAGCAAGTTCTCATGCATTATTTAGTCATCCTTATTATGGTATCATAGGAATAATTACTCTTTGGATAACTATATCTTTAAAGAAATAAACGATAAAAAGGGGAGTGGAGATGAGTTGAGTATCATCGTAATGCTAGTCATTTATTTTTTGCTTGGAGTATTTGTGATTAAATTAGGCATCGATAACTCTAGAAGTACGCAAATATCAAAAGAAATATTAAATGAGTTAAGAGAAATCAAAGAACAAATGAGTAGAAACAAATACGAATAACTTCTTAGAAGGAGGTCAACAGGAGTGATCATTCCATTCTTATTATTAATTCTTGCTTTTTCTAGTTTTTTTCTAAGGGTATGGATTGTTGGCCCGGATAAAGAGAAACTTTCTGACGACGGTAATGAGCTAAATATAAAAGGTAAATTAATACTCGGACTTATTGGATTAATTTCGGTAATTATCATAATGATAGCTGATGGCGTACAGGGGATTGGAATGAAATGGTTTTGGATTGTATTCATAATTATTGCCCTAGGATTCCAGTCATTTATTGATTGGAAATTTTTAAAGCATACGAAACAACATATCCTTTCACTGATTTTGTTAGTCGAAGGTGTGGCTTTAGTGTATTTTCTTTTTTAATAGGTTGAACCATAAAGCCTAATCTCCTGTCAGTGTACACAAGGGATTAGGCTTTTTAACATCCTCACAGATAACCGAACTGACGAGATATTTCTTTTGCCGTCTTTACGACCTTGTTGGTGTAAGAAGTAATTCGTTCTTCATTCAAGCGTTGAGTCGGGCCCATTAAAGTAATGGTGGATATCACTTGGCCTGTTGAGTCCCATAGGGGCGCGGAGATTGAAACAATATTTTCGATATATTCCCCTATAGAGACGCAATAATCCTGATCTCGAATACGTGAAATCTGCTCCTTTAATTCGGACGGATCGGTAATGGTATTTGATGTATATCGGTTAAGAGGGCGCTCTAATATCCTGCTGAGTGTGACTGGATCTTGATAAGCTAAGAGCAATTTCCCGGAGCTTGTACAATGGGCAGGATTTCTTGCACCTACAGAAGCGGCTAAGTCTTCTTTAGTAGAACCGTCTTCTTTGAAAATGTACACGATCTCATCCTCTTCTAATACAGCCACTAATATCGCCTCGGAAGTTTCACGCGCAAGTCGAGCGGTCAGCGGTTTTGCTGCTTCTGCTAGGTCTACATATGAAGAGACGATAACGTTGTATAGTGATACAATTCGTTGACCGAGTCTATATTTATTAGAGATCGGATCTTGGTAAACAAAACCCTCACTCAGCAGTGTGGATAGTAGACGACTGGTTGTGCTTTTACCGAGACCTAACTCATTAGATAATTCGGTTAACCGTTTTTCAGGTGTAGATAGGGTGAACAACTTTAACAGGCGTAAGGCATTTTGAACAGACAGAAGGATTTGTGGATTTGTATTTGGCATAAGTCGAACTCCCTCACTATTAAAAAAAATTTAGAATTATTGTTCCGTATACAGGAACTTATGCATTGTTTGGATCGACAATTGCCTATTATTATACAGATGTAAGGGCTTTTATCAATCCTGTGATCATAAACAAACAGAACGTAAGGAGATGTGAATCATGGATACCAAAGAGCAATATAAACAATTAATTAGTTCCCTCGAAGACAAGGCAGTGATTGGAAAACGGGACGATTATCCATTCGTAGTCAAACCGATTCCAGATTCGGATGAGCAAGGACAATTAGACCCACGTGTATATCAGGTTCAACAACAACAAGCACAAGCTATGGCATCGATGGAGAGAACCATTCCTGATCCTTCCGATATGATGAAATTTGTGCAAACCATAAGAGCCATGTTCGGTTGGGTAAATGATGACATTACGCAGACCAAAGTTGACACCGCTTACAAAACAATAGAAGGATCTAATGGTCCAATATCCCTACGGATTTATACACCTGTACAAGAGGGGCCTTTGCCGGTAGTAGTATTTTTTCATGGCGGTGGTTTTATTGGAGGCACAGTTGATGTTGTGGAGAATCCATGTAAAGCTTTGGCTGAGATAGCAGGTGCAGTCGTAGTCTCAGTGGATTACCGATTAGCACCGGAGCATGCGTTTCCTGCTGGACTTACAGATTGCTTCGAAACGGTTCAATGGGTTTATGAGCATGCTGATGAGATCAACGCAGATCCGCAAAAAATCGCAGTATCTGGGGATAGTGCCGGTGGCAATTTAGCTACGGTGTGTGCACTTATGGATCGCGATAAAGGAACAAGCATGATTAAATATCAGGCGCTTATTTATCCAACGGTAAATATGGCAGACGTCAAAATCGACGATTTCGAGTGGAGCTTGGATCAGTACGATATTAGAAATCATCAGGAACTAATTGTCCCGTCTGTTCAAGGCTTGGGTCAAATGAGTGAATTGATACTGAAGATGTATTTGCAAAATAATGCAGAACCAACGGACCCTTATTTCTCCCCTTTATTGGCAGAAGATTTAAAGGGGATGCCTGAAACATTGATTGTGGTGGCGGAGTTTGATTATCTCAGGCTCGAATGTGAAGCGTACGCTCGTAAATTAACTCGTTCTGGCGTTGCAACCAAGCTGATTCAGTATAACGGAGTAGATCATGCTTTTTTAGATAAAACCGGATTATATCCTCAGGCAGAAGATTGTCTTCACGAAATAGCTAAGGATATTAAGCGAATATTCTTATAAATAGTAATAGTAGAGCGGGTCGGCACCCTCACCGTTTAGGTGATGGACTGCTGGCCCGTTTATTTTATGGATCACTTGTTCACTTAGGAGGAGAGTTAAAATTTACCCTAGTTTTAGTTATTATTCGCCTATCCGAAACCACATGGGGAGCTTTATAATCTCGATTGTAAGCGTTTTCCAAACGATTATAAAGGGGTCAAGGAGATGACGACTAAAGGGACAAAACGTTTTATATGGGGATTTCTTATGGTATGGGTGGTATTAATGACGATCTTTACGTTTAATGATCTGAATCTATCCAAAGCGCTGTACAACGAACATGAATCTCGGTTTGGTTGGTTTTTTGAGGTGTATGGAGAACATCCAGCTTTCCTAGTGTTATTCGCAGCTGGCAATATTCTATTTAGTACGGTTAGAAATGAACGATTGATGAAGAAGGTTGTGGTCCGTTTAGTATCCACTTTATTCATCCTACTTAGTGGATTTGGTATTCTAACCATTACTCTCTCACGCGGATATGAGCTGGATGGAAATCGTGTTATGCTCATCAGTTTAGCTATCACAATAGTAATTGCAACGCTGGTACAATGGCTATTGAAGCGTGTATCGGTTCAAACGCTAAGCCAATACAACCGTGCTGCTTGGGCAGCAATCGTGATCGTATTTGCGGAGATTCTACTTGTAAATATCATCAAAATCTTTTGGGGAAGGATGCGTTTTCGCAATATGGAGGGTGACTATTCACTGTTTACTGGCTGGTTCCACCCCCAAGGTATTCAAGAGAACGGTGTCACTTCGGAAGCATACAAGTCCTTTCCTTCGGGTCATTCGGCTAATGGCTGGACCATGATGCTGTGGATGATGTTTATGCCTTTCGTCAGTAAATGGCGCAATTTCATGCTTGCCTGTGCAGTGGCGTGGGGGATTTGCACTTCGACTAGCCGCATAATTATGGGTGACCATTTTGCAACGGATGTATTATTTGGAGCGTTTATCACAATCACATGTATGCTAATTTTCTGCAAGCTCTTTAAGGTTGATCTGTATCCTGACAGTAACCATAATGCATCCGCTCAGTTAAAAGATAAAAATGCCCCCTATTTTCGTTAAAATACGGACAGTTTAAAAGAATTAGCTTCAGTACAATGCAATTAAGAAAGCGCTAACAATTAGACGCGGGGGAGATGGTAGTATGAATGAAAATCAAATGCCGTGGAGAGAGCGAATTAGTTATGGTCTAGGGGATACCGCGTCAAATTTGATTTTCCAGATGACAACACTTTATCTCATGTACTTCTACACGGATGTGTTTGGTCTGAACCCTGGTGCGGTAGCTGTGGTATTTCTTGTTGCCCGCGTAATTGATGCGATCGTCGAGCCGTTTATTGGTGTGATGATTGACCGCACACAAACGAAATGGGGGAAATGTAGACCGTACTTCCTTTGGCTTGCTGTTCCTTTCAGTTTGACTGCTGTACTTATGTTTTTAACGCCGGATTTTGGTGATACAGGTAAACTCGTATACGCATACATTTCATACACCGTGCTCGGTATTATGTATTCCGGTATTAATCTCCCCCTGTCTGCGATCCTGCCAAGTCTGACTAGTAATTCTAATGAACGTACAGTAATCAATACCGTTCGTATGATGTTCGCCGTGATTGGGGTCGTTACAGTTAGTGCTGGAACCATGCCGCTTGTGAAGGCTTTTGGTGGTGGCGATCAAGCTAAGGGTTTTCTGGTCACCATGATCCTGTTCTCAAGCATTGCACTGCTGCTGTTTCTTAACATGTTTGCGAACACTAAAGAACGCGTAAAAGCCATTGATGAAAAGCCGCTTCCGATGCGAGAAGGTGTTAAAGCGCTCAAAGGAAATGTACCTTGGTTGATCATGCTTCTACTGAGCTTGTTCCTGTGGATCACAACCTCGATACAAGGGCAGACCAGCATTTATTACATGACCTATTATATGAAAAAGCCGGAGCTCATTCCAATAGTGAATTCGATGCAATTGTTGATGATATTATCGATGGTAATCGCTCCTTTTATTGTGAAAAAAATCGGGAAAAGGAACACAATTATTATAGGATCAGTGGTATCTATCATTGGCTACCTTATCGCCATTACTGGGGGGAATGCCCTTTCTGTTCCGGTGCTGTTGGCAGGGTTACTTGTAAGCGGGCTTGGTATGGGAGTAGGAGCAGGTTTGATTTTTGCTATGATGGCCGACACGGTTGATTATGGGGAATGGAAATCAGGCGTTCGGGCACAAGGACTACTTTATTCAGCTGCTAGCTTTGGGGTTAAGGTGGGAATGGGACTCGGCGGAGCACTTGGTGGGGTGATATTGTCGATGGGTGGTTATGTAGCTAATTCAACGGCGCAGTCAGAATCCGCATTAGCCGCGATATCATTTAACTATTTATGGGCACCAATTATTGGCCAAATCATAATGATTACTCTGCTGTTGTTCTATCGTCTTGACAAGGATCAACCCGTTATGATGCGTGAGCTCGAGGAACGTCGCAATTCTTCTATCGCTATGTAGAGAAGCTAGTCAATCATAAGGAGTGAAATGAACATGGTACCTAACATTCAAGAACTTATTGCACAAATGACTTTAGAGGAAAAAGCAGGCCTTTGCTCAGGACTAGATTTCTGGCAGACCAAAGCCGTTGAACGATTAGGTATTCCATCCATCATGATGACAGATGGCCCACATGGTCTGCGAAAGCAAAAAGCCGGGAATGATCATTTGGGTATATTCGATAGTGTTCCTTCAACTTGTTTTCCGGCGGGAGCTGGAATGGCTTGCTCTTGGGATCGGGAGCTAATTAAGCAGGTAGGCGCAGCCATTGGGGAAGAGTGTCAGGCAGAAGATGTCTCTATTTTACTGGGGCCTGGAGCTAATATTAAACGTTCACCCTTATGCGGCCGCAATTTTGAATATTTCTCTGAAGATCCGTATTTATCCTCCGAGATGGCAGTAGGCCATATTGAAGGCGTTCAAAGCCAAGGCGTAGGGACTTCGTTAAAACACTTTGCTGCAAATAATCAAGAACATCGGCGGATGTCAGTAGATGCGATTGTAGATGAGCGTACACTAAGAGAAATCTACTTGGCGAGCTTCGAGAGTGTGGTGAAAAAGGCGCAGCCCTGGACCGTTATGTGCTCTTACAATCAGGTAAACGGTGAGTATGCTTCAGAGAATCCGTATTTACTCACAGATATATTAAAAGAAGAGTGGGGCCATGAAGGGTTTGTTGTTTCTGACTGGGGTGCGGTTAATGAGCGTGCTAAAGGTTTAGCAGCAGGTTTGGAGCTGGAAATGCCGTCAAGTAATGGCGCTGGGGATCAGAAGATTATTGATGCCGTACGTAGCGGAACATTGTCAGAAGCAGCACTGGATCGTGCCGTTGGTCGCTTGCTCTCTATTATTTCCAAAGCTGTGGAGAATCGCAAAGAAAATGCTTCCTATGATCTAGAAGCACATCACCAATTAGCTAGAGTTGCTGCTAGAGAAAGCATGGTACTCCTAAAAAACGAGGGTGGACTACTACCTCTAAAACGTGAAGGCTCCTATGCGGTGATCGGTGATTTTGCCCGTAATCCACGGTATCAAGGCGGTGGAAGCTCACATATCAAGCCAACTAGGCTGGATGATATATTTAACAGTCTCCAAGAAGAAGCGGGTTCATCTGCGAACTTGACTTATGCTCAAGGGTACACTTCTGATAGCGATGAGCCGAGTCTGGAGCTTATTGAACAAGCCATAGAAGCCGCTTCACAAGTGGATACGGCGATTGTGTTCGTCGGATTGCCGGAGCGCTATGAATCTGAAGGCTACGACCGGACGCATCTTCGTATTCCGGAGAGTCAGATCTGCCTTATCGAGGCAGTGGCGAAAGTTCAGTCTAATGTTGTAGTAGTGCTAAGTAACGGATCGCCCATTGAAATGCCTTGGATCAGCAACGTCAAGGCCGTGCTAGAGGGCTATTTAGGTGGGCAAGCGCTTGGGGGGGCCATCTCCGATCTGTTATTCGGGAAGGTTAGTCCATCAGGTAAGCTAGCTGAGACATTTCCTATGCAGCTGGAGCATAATCCTTCCTACTTAAACTTCCCTGGCGAAGGAGATACCGTTGAATATAAGGAAGGACTGTTTGTAGGATATCGCTACTACGATGCTAAGCGGATTACACCTTTATTCCCGTTTGGATATGGTCTCAGTTATACGACATTTGCATACTCCGATCTTTCAGTGAGTACTCACAGTTTGAAAGATACCGACACGCTACAAGTAAGTGTGAAGGTCACGAACACAGGAGCTATGCAGGGTAAAGAAATCGTGCAGCTTTATGTCAAAGACGTACTCAGTAATGTGGTGCGGCCAGACAAGGAATTAAAGGGCTTCGCGAAGGTAGATCTACTTCCTGGGGAAACGAAGCTGTTGAGCTTTACGCTTGATAGCAGAGCATTCGCTTATTACAACGTGGAGTTGAGAGACTGGCATGTGGAAACCGGTGAATTTGAGATTTTGGTGGGACCTTCCTCTCAAGCGCTCGTATTTGCTGAGCGTGTGGTTGTTGAATCGACAGTAATTTTACCTAAATCCTATACCCGTAATTCAACAATAGGTGATCTTATGGGAGATCCACAGGGTGCTGCTATTATTCAATCCATGTTGTCGCAAGCTGGTGGGATGATGTCCATGATGCAGGACGGATCGGACATGATGATGGCAATGATGCGCTACATGCCTCTTCGTGCACTGGTTGCGTTCAGTCAAGGTGCCATGTCGGAGCAAGGGTTGGATGAGCTGATTGTACACTTGAATTCCAATAAGTAAATCTGAGAGAGTGAGGTTTGAGACATGGTAGATTTAAAAGCTAAGCCTTTTCATCTAGATGATGAGGGGATGAAGTGGGTAGAACAAACCTTAGCCTCTCTTGATTTGGCTGGAAAGGTTGGGCAGCTGTTTTGTCCGATCGGTTTCACTGATGATAAGGCGCAGCTTGCTCTTTTGACTCAAGGGATTAAGATTGGCGGGATTATGTTCCGTCCCGGACCCGGAGAGATGGTGCAAGAAACACATCGCTACTTACAGGATACATCGGAGATTCCTCTTCTCATTGCAGCTAATCTTGAAGCAGGAGGTAATGGCTCTGCGGCAGAGGGTACATTCTTCGGCAAGCAGCTGCAGGTGGCGGCAACGGATAATACTGAAATGGCCCGTAAACTTGGCATCATTGCCGCACGGGAGGGTGGAGCTGTAGGTTGTAACTGGGCTTTCGCACCCATTCTCGATATCGATTATAATTTCCGTAATCCAATAACCAACGCTAGAACCTTCGGTTCTGATCCGCAGAGAGTAGCTCGCATGAGCAAGGCGTATACCGAAGCGATTCAAGATCATGGCATGGCCGTATCTATTAAACACTTCCCTGGAGATGGCGTTGACGAAAGGGATCAGCATTTATTAACCTCCATTAACTCGCTTTCGGTGGAAGAGTGGGATGCAACCTTTGGCAAGGTATATGCGGATTGTATAGAAGCTGGCACACATACGGTTATGGTAGGGCACATCGCTCAGCCCGCCTATTCCAGAGAATTACGTCCGGGGATTACAGATTTGGAGATTATGCCTGCAACGTTAGCACCAGAGCTTTTAAATGATTTGTTGCGTAATAAGCTTGGATTCAATGGATTGATCACTACGGATGCTACACCAATGGCAGGGTACACAATGGCAATGAAACGGGAACTTGCGGTTCCAACATCCATAGCTGCGGGTTGTGATATGTTTCTCTTTAACAAGAGTTTAGAAGAAGACTTTGCCTATATGATGAAAGGCATTGAGAATGGCATTCTGACTGAGGCGCGAGTGAACGAAGCGGTTACTCGTATCCTTGGGGTAAAAGCTGCACTGGGACTTCATAAAAAGAAACAACAAGGCACGCTCGTTCCAGAACAAGAAGCACTAGCAGTCTTAGGCTGCGAAGAGCATGTGCGTTGGGCTCAGGAATGTGCAGATGAGTCAGTTACCTTAGTGAAGGATACACAGGAAATGCTCCCAATCAGTCCTGAGAGTCATAAACGTCTACTGGTATTCACATTAGGAGGCGAGGAAGGTTTATTCGGAGGGGCAGATATTGCACCGTACTTCATTTCCAAGCTAAAAGAGGAAGGTTTCGAAGTAACGCTATTCAATAAGAGTGAAGTTGATTTCAGTGCTATGTTCGGAGGTGTGAAGGCGTTAACGGATCACTATGATGCTGCAGTCTATATCTCAAATCTGGAGACCCATAGTAATCAAACGGTTGTGCGGATTAATTGGGCGCCTCCATTTGGGGCAGACATGCCATGGTTTATTCAAGAACTGCCAACGATGTTTATTTCTGTAGCGAATCCATATCATTTGCTCGATGTACCGCGTATACCGACGTTCATTAATGCTTATTCACCAAGTAATTATGTGATAGATGCACTTATCGAGAAGCTTGTAGGGCGTTCCTCCTTTAAAGGAGTTAATCCTGTTGACCCGTTTTGCGGTTATTGGGATACACGACTATAATCAGAGTTTATAGAGATCTGTGATAGTATCAAGCGATTGAATAGGATAGTTCTATTCAATCGCTTTTTTTATAATATAATAGGACATAAGACATATTTTGAGAGAGTGAAAGGAGGGTGCTAGTTGCAAAGCTACACCTACGAAAATATTGAGATGGACGATCATCTTCCGGTCCACTTGTTTTTGCATAGTACCCATCAGGTTCCGAATCATTGGCATGATAGCATAGAAATATTATTCGTACTCAAAGGGAAACTTGAGATTTTCACAAAAGATAGATATACAGAGTTAAATGAAGAAGATTTGTTTCTGATTAATGCCAACGAGATTCATGCCATTAAAGCGGAAGAGAATAACTTGGTTCTAGCTTTGCAAGTTCCAGTTTCTTATCTGCTTCAGATTGAACCTCAGATCGAAAAAATATCATTCGAATGTAACTCTGCGACTGCTTCTAGCGATGAAGAACAATCCAAGTTCGATGAACTCCGTACCTTGCTAGCTGAGATGATGCTGCTCCACAATAAGCGCCCACAAGGGTATCACTTACGCATACAGTCTTGTCTGCTTAATTTAACTTATTTACTCATGCAAGGTTTTTGTGCACAAGACCAAGGTCCTGAGAAGCAGGAAGATAAGCATCGTGAGCGTCTACTGCGGATTACTTCTTATGTCAAAGAGAACTACAATCGGGCAATTAATATTCAGCAGTTAGCCCTTCAAGAGTATTTGACTGTTCCGTATTTGTCGCGCTTTTTTAAAGAGTATATGGGGACTTCTTTTACAAAATATGTGAACGCGGTGCGTTTGGATAAAGCTGTAAAAGATTTGACGCTTACCAATCTTTCCATCACACAGATTGCTCATGATCATGGGTTTCCCAATCTAAAATCCTTTAATGCGGTGTTCAAAGAGTTCTATCGACAGACGCCTGGAGAATACCGAAAGACTGTCTTGGAAGGACGTAGCTCATTTCAGAAAAATAGTGTGGCCCAGTTTAACTATTTTGATATGAATCCCTCCCATGCGTTTGAGTCGCTATTCAAATATCTTCCTAATAATTTGGTATCAGCCACATCCAATCTACCGGTTCCCCTTACTTTACATAAGCAGTCCCATAAGATATCGATAGAGTCTAACCAAGGCAAGAAGCTTGCTCATACTTGGAAAAAGCTCATGACGGTGGGAAAGGCCAAAGAGGTGTTGTTTGCAGAGGTACAAAGACATATTAAGCAATTGCAACGAGAAATTGGCTTTCAGTATATTCGCTTTCACGGTATTTTTGATGATGAGATGATGATTTATGGTGAGGATGAGCGGGGAGAAGTAAGCCTGAACTTTGCTTATAGCGATTCATTATTTGATTTTTTGCTTAGCGCAGGATTGAAACCGTTTTTAGAGCTTTCCTTTTTACCACGCCAGCTTGCGGGAGATGGAGCTACTTCCGTTTTCTATAAAAAGAGTTTGGTGGGTAGTCCAAAGGACCTCGGCAAGTGGAACCAGATGATTCATCAGTTTATTAAACATTACATTCTAAGATATGGCATTCATGAAGTACGGCAGTGGTATTTCGAGGTATGGAACGAACCGGATATCCATATTTTTTGGCCAGATAGTAATGAAGCTTACTGTGAGTTGTTCATTTCCACATTCCAAACCATTAAATCCATAGATCCTGAGCTACGTGTAGGAGGGCCAGGCATCTTATCCCTTACGATGCTTCAGTCAGATTGGTTGACACGGTTTCTGCATGATGTGTGCAGACGGGACGTAAAGCCTGATTTTATATCCATTCACAGTTACCCGTATGATGAATCGCTAAGACCATCTAATGTGACTCAAATGGATTATGAAGAGAATCCGGATGTGTTGTTTCAAAAAATAGAGCTTTCAGCGGATATAGAATATTTATCGCGAGTCATTATTAAATTGAAGGAAGCCGTAACTGAGGTTATGGGGAAGGATGCTCCTGAACTGCATATGACAGAATGGAATGCTACAGGCTCTCATCGTGATTTAGTGAATGATACATGCTTTAAGGCAGCTTATATCGTGAAAAATGTATTGGAGAATATGGATGGTCTCCATAGTTTTGGTTATTGGACGGCTACGGATTTGCTCGAGGAGTTCAAAATGTCGTCAGAGATGTTTCATGGAGGTCTGGGGCTGATGACGTATAACGGGATACCAAAGCCAGCCTTCTACGCGTTTAAACTGCTTGCAAAATTAGGCCGCCAATTCATTCATCAAGGAAAAGGATATTACATTACTAGTAGTGATATGGGGCTGCAGGTGTTGATGTATGCTTACGCGCATATCGATTCATTGTACCAAAAAGGTGATGCCTCGCTCATTAGTCGCACGAATAGATACGATGTGTTTGAAGAAGATGGAGCCATAGAGTTGACATTGGAACTAACAGATCTTCACCCAGGCGTGTATACGCTCAAAAGACATACGATCAACAGACAATATGGAAGCGCTTTCGACTTGTGGGTACAAATGGGGGCGCCTCACCCTATAGATGCTGACACCCTGGATTATTTGAAGCAAGCAAGCTGCCCGCAATTGGCCTTTGAACAAATCGAAATAACGGGCACCTATTCGTTAGTTAGTAAGTTGTCTCCTCATGAGGTGCAGTTAATGGAATTGATGCGCTTATGATGGGGTTACTTATAACTGGACAGAATCCAGGGTTTGTTGAACATAGCTGCTCGGAGTATTGTGGTTGAAGCTTGGAGAGCTCTGTGAAATAGTAGCTGATCATATGATTACTACTTGCAGATCCATTCTGGAAAGACAGTGATAAAAAAGTATGGACATGACTGTAATAGTACTTTGTTTCCCGCTTTGGTAGCCTATAAACATGTGGAGGCGCGTAGGTAACAACGTCAAAGAGATTGGCATAACGGTAACTCTTTCGGACATATTGTTTAAAAGCATTTACGAAGTCCGGATCGCCAACACGTGGGGAACCATAAGTGAACAGGTTAGGTGAGGTGTGAGAGGTGTTGGCCGCAAGATCAATAGCACATAAAGTGGCAAGTGCTCCACCTAGGCTGTGACCAGTAATGTATAAGGTCTTATCGGGAGATAGCTTAGCGAGTGTAGAGATAATCCCATCGCGTGCTGATGAATAGATATTCGTGAAGCCACGATGGGTAAGGGTATCCTCTTTAATGTAATTGAATCTCTCCTGTGAGGCCATGACATTGGACATCCAATCGGTCGTCGAGCTGGTTCCCCGGAAGGCAATAATAATCTCTTGTGGAGATTCCAGAATAAATCCGAAGCGTTCCCACACCTCGCTGATGGATCTTGCATTAATGCTATGCACGATCTGATAATCTAATGGAACGACGAACGAACCGTCTTTATTTGTAAACTGCGCATAGGTCTGTCCGCAGATGGCAGCTAGAAAGATAGCCCTTTGCTCTTGATCATTTTTGGTACCCATGTGCATCCCGCCCTTCTTCCTAAACTATATTAGGGGGACGAGGGAGAGATTCCTATATCATGGTATTTAGAAATGGGCATTTAGTACCTCGTATAAATCCTTTCACTCCTTTAGATTCTACATTGCTGAATAGTTACTTCAAATGATCTGTTATCAGGAGGTTCAACGATATGAATCTAACTTCAGTGTACGCTAATGATTAAATTACTTCGAAAGTCAAAAGTTCAGCGACGCTTAATGATTTCATTTCTGCTGCTTGCTATTATTCCACTGTGTACCTTCGGATTTCTAGCTTACCATAAATCGAATGAAGCGATCACCTCTAAGACGACTACCTTTGTAAATGATATATTACGCCTCTTAGGAAGCAAGATTGGAACAGAAGTGGCCAAATATGAGACTTTCGCCGATCAAATCATGTTGAATGGAGATATCCAGCAAGCATTGCTCCGCTACAATAGATTGAGTGATCTTGATATTAGTAACTTACATAAGAAGTTTGAAGACACTGTGTTAAGCGATAAATTTTGGTTGTTTGCTACAATCAAAACCTTACAGATTCTAACTAATAATGGACAAGTTCTGTACGATTATGGATACGAAGAATTTACTACAGAGGATAAGCAGCGAATATTTGCTCAGGCAAAACAGAATAAAAGTGCGGATATCTGGACCACAGCCCATACGACAGCTGGTGATAATATCCTCTCATTGGCTAGGAGAATTCCACTTTCATATGGTTCGGGTGAAACTGTGGGGTTCGTCATTATTGGGATTGATGAGGAATTATTTTCACAGATTTTGTTTGGAAGCATTAATATGGGACAAGGTAGTGAACAAGTCATTATGAATGATGCAGGAGAAATATTGACGAGCAACAATCACTTGTTTCAATCTGATCAGGATTTGGAAGCTAATCGTACTTTAAATGACTTGATAAACTCGCGTAAGGAGACGGGGATAGTCACGCTGCGAGCGGAGCCCTACTTTTTCATAAATACACATAATGAGGTGCTTCATTGGAATGTAATTAGTTTAATTCCGCAAGCCTATTTGAACATGGGATCTGTAGAGATTAGAAATGAAATGTTCTTCATTGCCGTCATATGTGTAGTTGTTTCTTCATTATTTGCAACCATCATCTCTATTAGTATCTCCACACCTCTTAAGAAGTTAGTGAGTGGAATGAACCAGGTTATGCGAGGTAATTTAAAGGTAGAAATAAACGACAATAATCCAGATGAAATCGGATATCTTTCAGGGAAATTTGAAGACATGATCGAGGAAATCAAACTATTAATAGAGAGTGTGGAACAAGAGCAGGCACAGAAGAGGGGGATTGAGCTACAAATGTTGCAGGCACAAATTAATCCGCATTTTCTTTTTAATACACTGAGTTCGTTAAAGTGGACGGCGATGCTTAGTCAAGCGGATAGTGTAAGCAATGGTTTGGGTGCATTGGCTGAATTACTTCGAAGTACAATTGTTCAGAAGAATGAGCGGATAACGCTCGGGGAAGAGCTTCGTAACATCAAGAACTATGTCGTTATTCAACAAATTAGATACGGGATGTCATTACAGGTTGATGTACAAATTCCTGAACAGTTGTTAGATACTCAGGTGTTGAAATTTTTGCTTCAGCCCATTGTAGAGAATTCGATAATTCATGGATTAAGCGGTGAAAATATGGAACCTAGAATTACAATGACTGCTGAATTGATCGGAGAGGTGTTAAAGATCAAGTTAAGCGACAACGGGAAAGGTATGAGCGCTGAAAAGTTACAGGAGATATTGCAGCTAAGAGATAATCATTCAGAGAATCGATTAGCAAATATCGGCATTGGTAATGTACGGGAAAGAATCAAATTACATTATGGAGATCCCTATGGATTAGAGATTTGGAGTAAGCCTGATCAAGGCACGGATGTTATCATCACGATACCTTATATTTCTACACTTCAGGAGGACTCAACTGATGCGGATACTAATTGTGGATGATGAGAAAATAGTGAGGATTGCACTTAGTACACTAATTAAATGGGATGAATATGGATTTAAATTGGTTGGTGCTGTTGCAGATGGATACAAAGCTCTTGAGGTCATAGAGACAGAACCGATCGATATCGTGATTATGGATCTTGTGATGCCTAATATGGATGGACTTGAATTAATCCGAACGCTCAACGAACGCAAATTCACTGGGAAATTTGTAGTGCTTAGTAATTATGATGATTATGCTTACGTGCGGGAAGCCATGAAACTTGGAGCAGAAGATTATATGTTGAAGCTGACCCTTAAGCCAGATGAGCTGATTCTCTTGCTGAATAAGATCTCGGAGCAGTTATTAACGGAACGAGAGCTTAAAGAACAGGACATTCATATGAAAATAAAGCTTAATGAAACGCAACTACAGCAACGGAACAGTATATGGAGAGAGCTTCTTTTAGATCAGGAACAGGACATGGTTTATTTGTTACAAGAAACACAGAAGTACGGAATACCCTTCGATAGACTTGCTGGCAATCTTATTATGATAAGAATCGATCATTATGTGGAAGCGCTAAGTAACGGCAAAATTAATAATAAGAGACTCCTTAGCTTTTCTATAGCGAATATTGTGAAAGAAACCATGTCTGATCACTATGCATTTGATTTCATAGAGATGGAGAGTAATCAGTATATTGTTATAGTTTATGAACAGACTGGTTATTCTGACGAACCCAGTTGGTTGCTGTTAATGAATAATTTAGTGCAGATGCTTAAGCTATATTTGAATTTAAGTGTCAGCGTGACCTTAAGTGATGCATTTTTAGGTTTGAAGCAGCTAAGAGAACAATACACGTTGTGTCTGCGAGCATCAACTTACAACTTTTATACGGGTCCAGCATCTGTTTTGGTCGCTGGGCATTCAAAGTTAACCCAGACACTACACGCCATTAACTATGTGGAATGGTTGGAGCAAGTCAAAGCAGCAGTTGAAGTGGGGAATACAAAGCTAGTATTGGAGAACATAAGCATATTATTTAATGAGGCAAAACAAATCAAATGGGACCCTTCAGTCTTGAAATTTCACCTTTTGGGATTATTATCTGATCTAGATATCATGATCTTAAAATGGAATACCCATGTACTATCATCGACTGAACAAAATAGGGTAGGGGTGACAACGCTCTTAGAGTGTTTTGAGAGTGATATTTCACAAGCTGAGTCTATGGAAGGGCTTAATCTATCTATTGAACAAGCGATGCAGGAAGCCATTATTCTATTGTATCAAGTCAAAAGCAATATTTATCGTAAAGAAGTACTTCGAATCACAGAAATTCTGCAAGAGAATGTTGAGAATAAAATAACCCTGGACCGTCTCGCTCAAGAAGTTAATATGAATGTCAATTATTTATGTCGTGTATTTAAACAGGACACAGGCAGAAGTATTGTCCAGTATATGAATGAACTAAAAATAAATAAAGCGATTGAACTGTTAAAGTTACCAGATACGAGGATTAAAGAGGTAGCTTCACAAGTGGGGATTGATGATCCGTTTTATTTTAATCGAGTATTTAAGAAGATCGTGGGGCTTAGTCCTTCAGATTTCCGTAAGAAATTACTCGCAACTAAATAAGTCCAAGGAGGAAACACCTGTTATGAAATATGTGGAATCTATTAAAAATAGCTTAATATTCGCAGGTGTGGTCCTATTATTATGGGCTAGCGCAGGATGTACTCCTTCAGATTCGAGCCTGAGCAAAATACAATCCTCCCAAGTGAAGCATGAGTTTGCAAACAAAATTCTGAACTTAGCTGTATTTGAGGGAGGGCAAGGAAAGGATTATTGGCTCGCGGTGAAACAAAGATTTGAATCAGATTATCCAGGGGTAACTGTTAATTTGACTTCAAGCCCCAAGATCATGGAAATACTTAAACCGCAAATCGCAGTTGGAAATCCACCCGATATCATTTATATTTCACAGAGTGAAACGACAGGTATGATTGAAGAAATGTTGAGAGATAAATTATTACTCGATTTGACGGATGTATTTGAAGGGAATGCTCTCGATAATCAAGAACCTCTTAAGAATAAAATGCTTGATGGTATTTTAGATTATGCTAATCCATTAGGGGATGGGAAAATTTATGCTGCACCGTTCTATACCTCTCCAATGGGATTAATCTATAACAAGAACCTTTTTGAGAAAAAAGGCTGGAAGCTCCCAGAGACATGGGCTGAATTCCTGAAGTTAGGTGAGCTCGCTAAGAAGGATGGAAGATCACTATTTACCTACCAAGGTTTGTTTCCGGGTTATTTAGAGTCTATTTTCTGGCCGTCGGTGGCATCTGTAGGGGGGATGGAAGACGTCTGGAAGGCGGAAAATTATGAGAAGGATGCATTTAGGTCCGATTCCGTCAGACAAATAGCTGAGGTGTTAAGTGCTATAGCGCAAAAAGGTTATGTCATGCCAGGAACCGTTAAATTAAGCCATACACAAGCACAGGCTGCTTTTCTACAAGGTAAGGCCTTGTTCATTCCTTGCGGAATATGGATAGAGAATGAAATGGAAGGCACTCCACGCGAAGAAGGATTTGAATTTGGTTTTCTCGCACCACCTGTGTTTAATAAGGCGGATCAGAGGTATGTTATGTCCTATTTGGACAGCCTGTTTATTCCCGCCAAGGCGAAAAATATTGAACTTGCCAAGGAGTTCCTACGTTATCAATACAATGATGATATCGTTCAATTAAATGCTGAGAAATCCAAAGGTATAGTCACGGTTAAAAATGGTCTGGAAATTGTAAAGCCGTACACTTCTCCAAGATTCTATGATTCCGTTCAAATATCTCAAAAAGATGTAGCACCGATTGTCTTTCAATGGAAACAAGCATCGCAGCTAGTCATCAGAGATGTGGAAGAAATATGGAACCCAATCACTGGCCTAATGAGCAATACGCTGACTGTTAAACAGTGGCAAGATGAGGTTGAAAAAATAACCAAGAACGTACGGGAATTAAGTTCTTCTAAAGAATAAATATGTTTATTCAGTGTCCTAAATCGTACAGGTTTTGTTCAATTCTGTTAATGGTAGCTTTAGCATTTAGCAGTGTAAAATTGGATTAACTATATGGGATTGGATGTGACTTAAATGAGTGTAGTCATTTCAACATTAACTCTTGAAGGTGCATTATTAGAAGGAGAGAATCCTCTTCCAATGTTCAGAAACAGAGACCATCATACAAAGGTAGGGGATAATGGTACACTTACGCCAGAATTGAGACAGCAGTTGGGTGAACATACAGGTGGGAGATATTTACCTTATCGCATGCAGGATCGATATACACGTGAAAGAAAGCCGATCGTCATGAAATCGATTGTATTGGAAAATGACATGCTGAAAGCAGTCTTTTTACCTGAGTATGGGGGTAGACTCTACTCGCTTAAAGATAAACGTACGAACAAAGATATTCTGTATACTAACCCAGTCTTTCAACCGGCTAATTTAGCTATACTAAACGCTTGGTTCTCTGGAGGGATTGAATGGAATGTGGGACAGGTAGGTCACACCTTTACGACCGCATCTCCCGTACATGCTGCCAAATTGATGGATGATAAGGGCAACGAATTTCTAAGAATATACGAATATGAACGTTGCAAAAACATTTTTTGGCATATTGATTTTCATCTTCCTCAAGGGGCAAAGGAACTGTCGGTCTATGTACGAATCATTAATGATAGCGAAGCATCGGTTCCTATGTATTATTGGACCAATATTGCAGCTCCGGAAACTTTAAATTCTAGAGTGTTCTCTTCCACAAGTAAGGTTATCTATATTGATCATCAAGTGAAGGGGTTTGGATTGGGAGATTTGCCAGAGCTTCCTTCAGTTCCAAATGAAGACTCCTCTTATCCAATGAGAATTCCCTTCTCTAATGAGTATTTTTTTCAGACAGAAGCAGATTATAAATCCCCGTGGGAAGCGATTGCCTATGAGGATGGTAGTTTATTCTACGAACGTTCGACTAGCCTCTTAAGATATCGAAAGTTATTTTGCTGGGGCAACCATGCAGGTGGTAGAAGATGGTGCGATTTCTTAGCGAAGCCAGGTGAAGGTAATTATGTTGAGATACAAGCAGGGTTTGCTCCAACACAGATGCATGGACTAGACATGCCTGCGAATTCAATATGGGATTTCACACAAATATTCGGTGTTACACAGGTGGATGCACATAAGGCAAATCAAAGCGGTTGGTCTGAGGCTCGGGATTTTATTGAAGTACAAGTCAACGAACAATTACATGAAGATGCGGTGTATATTCTTCATGAGAAGTTGCAAGCTTATGCTAATTTAACACCATCAGAACTATTGCATTCAGGCTCAGGCTGGGGAGCACTCGAGGACATTCGAAGAAAAGCTCATGCTGAAAGGTCTATTCCGGATGGATTTCTTTTCTTGGAATCCAGTATTGCAGCACCGCAACTTCCATGGTTAGCCCTGTTACAAGAAGGAGGTTTGCCAGAGGGAGATGTGCAAGATATTCCGGCTTCTTGGATGGTCCAAGAAGAATGGATGGAATTGCTTCGTACAAGTCTAGAGCATGCAGATAATCAAACATGGAATTCCTACTTGCAATACGGCATTATGCTCTATGAGTATGGAATGGAAGATCAAGCTATAACTGCATGGCATCAATCGCTTGAATTGAAGCCGTCTGCTTGGGTTTATCGTAATCTGGCGATTACCTCTGAACAGAGAGGAGAGGCAGATCAGGCTCTGGTTTATTATGAACTGGCGTATTCTTTATACAATGGCTTTCCAGACAGAGCATTTGCAGATGAGTATATTAGCATGTTGATTAGAAATAAACAATTTGCTAAGGCTTGGAGTGTGTACGAATCACTTCCTGAAGAATTCAGGCAAAGTGATCGTCTCCAAATTATTATTGGAGCTGCGGCTCAGGAGTTGGATCATAATGAATTCCTATTAAACTTATTCCAGAAAGAATTTGCAGTGATTCGTGAAGGCGAAGTTACGATTGTGGAGCTATGGTATAAATTTCAAGCTAAAAAGCTAGCTGAGAGCCTAAATATCGTACTATCTGAAGAATTAATGAAGGAAGCTATAACCCTATATCCACCGCCTAATAACATTGATTTTAGAATAGTGGGAGCTTAAACCAAGAGAGAGTTTCGAGGATTTTAATCGAAGCTCTCTTTTTTTAGGACGTCAACGTCGTTTCTTCTCAATTAAAATTTAGATAAAATTGTGCATGCTTTGTTCAATATCGTCGATGTTAGACCTGTCTTGCTTCGTTATATACTTACTTGTGAAAGCACTTTCATATTTGAGGGGGATGCTACACACGTGAAAAAAAGACAAAAGAAGCTCACAGGTTTATTGCTCGCTATGTCGATGGTTCTAACGTTATTGGCTGGATGTGGATCAAGCAATACTACGAACAATGCTGCCCCGTCTGAACCAGCAAAAGAAAACAAACCTACCGCTACAACTGAAGTTACGCCTGAAGTAAAATCCTCTGGACTAGAAGGGAAGGTAGTATTCTGGTCGATGTGGAGTAGCACAGAACCGCAAGCGAAGGTTATTGAATCGGCAGTTGCTGAATTCAAAGCAGCTAATCCTGAAGTTGAAGTAGATTTGAAGTTTACAGGTCGTGATATCTTAAAATTGATCAAACCTGCTTTGGACGGAGGCGAGCAAATTGATATCTGGGAAGCCGATCCAGGTAGCCCTGCTGGTATTCAAGGCATGAAAGATTACGTTATGAAGCTTGATGAATTGCTTGCGGAGCCATCCATTGGAATGGAAGGCAAATCTGTAAAGGATTCCATTATTCCAAGCTTGTTAAGCTGGATACAAACGCTATCCACAAAGTACGGTTTAGAAGATGGTATTTATTCGATTCCGCAGCAACCGTATGCAGTACTCTTTTTCTATAACAAGGAAGTGTATGAGAAAGCTGGTATAACAAAAGCACCTGCAACTTGGGATGAATTCCTTGCAGATGCTGAAAAAATCAAAGCAGCAGGTTCAGCACCGCTTACCTTTGATGACGCATATCGGGACTTATTTATTGGATCTTATCTGGCAAATGCGATGGGCGCAGATTGGGTAAGCCAGCTTGTACAGGATAAGACTGGTGAGATGTGGAATGACCCAATCATTCTTCAATTCGCTAAAGATATGGCTAATTTAAATGCTAAAGGCTTTTTCTCAAATAAAATTGCCGGAAGTAAATATCCTGCGGCTCAGCAAGATCTCGTATTGGGTGGTTCTGCCGCTTATCTAAATGGAACATGGCTTCCGAATGAAGTGCTTGCCACCTCAGGACCTGATTTCAAATGGGGTACGTTTCAATTCCCAGATGTTCCAAATGGAAACGGTAAAGGTGGAAAACAAGGGTTGATCTTTGGTTCTCAAGGGATGTTCATCAATAAATCGAGTAAAAATGCTAAAGCTGCCTTTGAGCTTATCAAACATATCGTTAGTAAGCAGACACAAGAAAAAATGGCGAAGGAAGCACTTGCGATCCCAGCAACTATTGATTCTGAATGGCCTGCTATGCTTGCTGAAGCGGAGACTGCTTTTCTAAATGCAAAAGTAAATATGCCTTGGGGTGGAGGCATTGGTGATGGAGGCGACTTTACGCTTGCTACTATCGTTCCTACCTTCATGGAACTCATCACAGGCAAGCTTAAGCCAGAAGAATTCGGTCCGAAGCTAAGTGCGGAAGCTAAGAAATTCTACGCTGGTAAATAATTAATTTTTTAAATTTAAGTAAATCTATATGTGGCAGTCAATAGCGGCGGCTGCATATAGATTTTTTTAAAATATAAGAAGTATGCGGGGGATACAAAGATGAGAATTAGTAAACCGATTATGATGCTATTCCTTCTGCCTGCTATCCTGGTTTATATGACGATCTTTTTTTATCCAACCTTGAGAGCAGTGTTCATGAGCTTTTACGAGATATCTAATATAAACAGTAGTTTAAGTGAATGGAAATTCATTGGTTTGGACAATTATTGGGGATTATTTCATAATTCCTATTTCTTGGATTCTTCATTAAATGTTCTCAAGATTTGGGTTATAGGTGGACTCATAGTTTTTGCTATGGCATTTTTCTTCTCCGTGCTTATTTCTTCCGGCGTTCGTTTCAAAGCCTTCTGGAGAGCATTGATTTATCTGCCTAATACCGTATCTGTTGTTGTCATGTCAGTGATATGGCTTCAGTATGTGTATAATCCAACCTTTGGATTTCTGACACAAGTATTTCGTTTTCTTGGGCTTGAACAATTAGCCAATATTCAATGGACGGATGACCAGCATTTATTTTTATCCATGCTGATCGCTTTCTGTTTTGGCTCGATTGGTTATTTTTTATTGATTCTTGGTGCAGCTATGGATCGAATTCCTAATGATTACTACGAAGCAGCCTTATTAGAAGGAGCGAACACAGTATATCAATTCTTCCATATTACTCTTCCATTACTACGAGATGTTTTTAAGACTACATTAGTGTTGTGGACGGTTACAGCCATTAACTTCTTTGTATGGTCGTCAATCTTCGGGAGAAATGATCCGCATACGATGACTCCTGGTTATTATATGTACTTGAAGGTGTTTGGTGGGGAGAGAATTTCTGATACGCAAGCTTTCAATGTTGGAGCAGGGGCTTCGATCGGTGTATTAATTACGGTTGCAATTATTGTATTTTCCTTCTTGATTGGTCTGTTATTTAGGAAGGACCGCTTAGAATACTAGGAAGGGGGAGACAATATGCGTCTTCACTCGATCACGCGAATCTTTCGATATATTCCATTAGTAGCCTGGCTCATCTTTACAATTGTTATTTTTGGATACGCAATCCTTGCTTCACTAAGCACGACAAGGGAGATATTCACTAACAAACTACTTGCGAGCGGATTCCATTTCTCGAACTATACCCTCTTATTTGAAGAAACTAAGATGGGCTTGTACTTTATGAACAGTCTAATTTACACGGTAACCGCCTGTATAGGTATTATTGTTATAGCGGCACCGGCTGCTTATATATTGGGTCGAATTCAATTTAGAGGAAAGCGAATAGTTGATTTAATGTTTATCTCGGCCTTATCTGTTCCGGGACTGCTGATCTCGATTCCATTGTTTTCGTTATTTTATTCATTGAATTTAACAGGCTCTACTTTTACATTAATCTTTGTATACATTTTTACGAATGTTCCTTTTGCTGTATTCTTGCTTACTGGTTTCTTTGCATCCATTCCGAAAGAACTGGAAGAATCAGCGGCAATCGATGGATGTGGGCCGATTAAGGCATTTATCAAAATTATTTTACCCATTGCGCAGGCCGGAATTCTGACGTTAACTATTTTTAATGTGATGGGGATTTGGAATGAATATTTCTATGCTCTAATCTTTGCTAATAATCCAGATCGACATCCAGTAGCATTAGCGCTCCAATCCATTGTAGTAGGGTATACGAATACTGGTAATTATTCAGGTATTTTTGCAGCATCTATTCTAGTGTTTTTGCCAACGTTTATTCTTTATCTTCTTGTGTCCAGAAAGATCGTTGCTGGGATCACAATAGGTTCTGTAAAAGGTTGATGAATAGGGAGAACAACAAAAAGAAATAACCACCTCATTATGCAGGTGGTTATTTGCGTTTTCATGAGCATCTCATCCGGTCTGAGCTTGATATTGGACTGAGCCTTGCGCTTGACGTATAGTTACTATTGTCTAACCATAAAGGAGTAGAGTATTGGATGAATTAGAAACTTGGAGGGTTATCGTGAAGTTTGTATTCAAGGAAGAAAAAATATATGTACATCTGTTTCGTGTTATTGGGACTGTGCTTTTGGCATTAACCTTTTATCAAGATTATAACGGTCAAGGGTTCATCAATCTTCTAGGTGGCTCGATCGTGTTGTTGCTATACATGGTGTTGGTTTGGGTGAAAAACTCTTGGTGGACTGCTGTGAAATTTTATGCAGTTTCTTTTTTGATCGTTTCACTAATATTAGTGCTTCATTTTGTTTTTAACGCACCGAACACAACCCTACTTTGGCCGCTTTATTTTATTATCCTATTTATGAATCGAGTGTATCCCCGTGCTTCTTTCATCATAGGGATCACTACGCTTACTGCTATTTTTTTGATCTATTCTTTATCCTTTAGCACTCTTTTGGGTCTGCTAGGTGTAATTCTCGTTGCTCGGAGTATAAAAATTAGAAGGGATGCTCACCACTTAACAAAGCTTCACCTCGAAGAGTTACATAAGGCTCATAAAGAGCTGAAGACTATGCATAATGAACTTCAAGAAGCCACTGTTCATTCGGTGCGCTATGCAGCGTTAGAAGAAAGGACTAGACTTGCCAGCGAAATTCATGACGGACTGGGTCATCAACTGACTTCACTGATTGTTCAATTACAAGCCCTTCAAATTATGCAAGAAACGGACCCTAAAAGAGCAGCTGAGTCCATCAGTCAGTTGATTTCTATTGCTCGTCAAGCTATGGCGGAAGTTAGAGTTGCGGTGAAGGAATGGTCAAATGACGAAATGGGTCTAGGTCTGGTTGCTTTAAAAGGCCTCGTTTCCCAAACGCAAGGCAGGTCTTCTATACAGTTCAACTTTAATCAACATTCCGATGTATCCGAGTGGCCGATTGAAGCAAGTATTGTTTTATATAGAGTGCTACAGGAGTCTTTGACCAATGTGCTTCGTCATTCAAATGCGACGATTTGCAGTATTGATCTTGAAGAAGCAAACGGTACGATTTATCTCACGGTCACTGACAATGGAATCACCACTAAAGAAAAACCTGCAAATTTAGGATTTGGCCTAAATGGAATAGTAGAACGGTGTAAAGCAGCGGGGGGAGATTGTCATTTTTCATCTATTGAACCCCATGGTTTTTGCTTGGAGGCAGTCGTTCCAGTTGAATGTAGACCTATTGTGGAAGAGAAGGAGTAAGGATACACATGGAAAAAATAATTAGAGTTGTACTTGCGGATGACGAGCCTTTTGTTCGGCAAGGATTAAGGTATATTATAGATTCTCAGCCTGATATGGAATGTGTGGGGGAAGCAAGTGATGGAGAGGAGGCTTATCTCATTTCACTGGATACGAAACCGGATATTGTCCTAATGGATATTCAAATGCCTAATTCCTCGGGGCTCGATGCAACGCATAGAATCCTACGTGAAAATTCAGAAATCAAGATTGTCCTCCTAACCACTTTTGACGTTCAAGCTTATGTGATTGAAGGGATACGAGCAGGCGCAGTAGGTTACTTGTTGAAGGACACGGATATGCAAGAAATTCTGGCTGGAATACGATGGGCGAATCATGGTAATGCAATTTACAGAACCCCTACTGCAAGCAAGGCGCTTATTGAAGCCATTTCCAGTGATACAAAGTCAACTAAAACAGAGCAAGCATCAGATCATTTATCCGAGTTTCTGACAGAGCGTGAACTTGATGTACTTCAGCAAATGGCTTACGGGCGCCGGAATTCTGAAATTTCGGAAATTCTGAATATCTCACAGGGCACAGTTAAGACTCATATCCATCGAATTCTCCAAAAGCTTGAGGTAGAAGATCGTACACAAGCTGTAGTTTTGGCGATACGGACAGGAATAGTAGAATAATTCGAAAGGCCGGCTACCACCGGTCTTTTTTTGTTTTTATAAGAGGAGGCTCGAATATTGTATATCTCTAGATAGAGTTAATGTTGCCTAAAGATCAACCGCTGTGTAGATGTGTGATTCTCTAAGTTTTTTTATTATAGATATTGTAATCATCAATGGAAATAAAATCACAGCGCTCTATACTAGGAGGAAAAATAATGCATATTACAATCACGCAAATCATTTTACACACACCCTCATGGGTGTGGCTGTTATTCGTTCTTTTGGTTCTCATGGGAATCAGAAATTCTCAGGAACGAGCTGTTAATTTCTTAAGAATGTTTATTGCCCCTCTTATTTTTATAACATGGGGTTTACGAACGATAATAACTACATTTCCTCAATTAGGATTGACCTTGACGAGTTATATTGTTTTTATAATTCCAGGCTTTCTAATTGGATATTTATTGAATAAGAGATATCAATCCTTTTTTCGAAAGGGCTCCGTTGTTTTTAAAAAGAAAGGCTATCTTCCATTAATAATTGTCCTCCTCAATTTTATTGTTAAATATGTACTGAATGTAATGTTGGTTTTTTATAATGATACCTTGTTTCACCTCATTTATTCTTCCACTAATGGGCTAACCGTTGGATTATTTTTTGGAGGAATCACATATGCGTTTTATATGAAAGGCAAGCTTAACAAATCGATAAGTCAGCTTCATCCGTTCCGGAAATAAACTTAACTTGCGAGAAGGAAACTCATAAAGTACACTTTCTTTATCTAGTACAAGCCTTAGCTAAATTGGGGAATGAACTTTGAAAAAAGGAAGTGTTAAATAGTGGATCTAGAGATGGTCATGCAGGAGCTGGAAGCGCTTGGCAAGGAACGAACCAAGAAAATATATATGTCCAATGGAGCAAAGGAACCGCTATTTGGCGTGGCTACCGGAGCAATGAAGCCAATCTTCAAGAAAACCAAAATAAATCAGCCATTGGCTGAGCAGCTTTATGCGACAGGGAATTACGATGCTATGTATTTTGCCGGCATCATTGCCGATCCTAAAGGAATGACGGAAGCAGATTATGACCGATGGATGGATGCGGCTTATTTTTATATGCTGTCCGACTTTGTAGTGGCAGTAACCTTGGCAGAAGCGGATATTGCACAACAAGTTGCCGATAAATGGATCGCGAGCGGAGAAGAGCTGAGAATGTCAGCGGGCTGGAGCTGTTACTGCTGGCTGCTTGGCAGTCGGCCGGACGTTGAATTTTCCGAAAGCAAGCTTGCCGGTATGCTTGAGATGTTGAAGAATACGATTCATGATTCTCCAGAACGTACCCAATACTCTATGAACAACTTCATGTATACAGTGGCCGTATCTTATACGCCGTTGCATGATAAGGCATTTGAGACTGCGAGAACTGTGGGTCCAATTGAAGTTGATAAAAATAAAGCAAAGAGTAAATTTATTCATGCGTACGCAAATATTCAAAAAGCTGTCGACAAAGCTCAGCTTGGCTTTAAACGAAAGCATGTAAGATGTTGATCTAGCAGAAGCTTCTAGAGAAGAAAAAGGAAAAAGGATTCCCTGAAACTTCACTCTGAGTTACTATATAGAAATGACTCCAAGTGGGAGAGAGAAGGGGGAAAAGCATACATGGGCAACTTATTGGAAATTTTGCACAAGGAAGTCGTACCGGCAGAAGGCTGCACAGAGCCGATCGCAGTTGCGTATGCCGTCTCCTTGGCGGCAGAGCTTCTCGAGGAAGAAATAACGGGGATTCAGCTGCATCTCAGCGGTAATATTATCAAAAATGCAATGGGAGTGGGCATCCCTGGCACAGGCCAGACGGGTCTGCCTATCGCAGCAGCGCTTGGAGCGGTGGTTGGACGTTCTCACAAGGAGCTGGAAATCCTATCAGGCTTGACTCAAGCTGAGCTGAAGATGGCAAATGATCTGCTTGATCGAAAGCTGCTAAAAGTGGAGATAATGGACACTCCTGAGAAGTTATATATTGAAGCACAGGTGAAGACAGAGAATCATACAGCGACTGCCATTCTTGCTAAGGAACACACTAATATAGAATACTTGGCACTCGACGGGAAAAAAGTGACGCCCAAAAAGTCTAAAGCGGACTGTGGTAAGCCTGGTCTTTCTGAGACTGAAGCCTATGAAGGCTCGGTAGATCGGATATTCGAGTTTATAAGCACGGCTCCATTTTCAGACCTTAGCTTCCTCTTAGAAGGCGCTCGGATGAACAAAGCGATTTCTGATGAGGGACTCCGAGGTGATTATGGCTTGCAAGTAGGGAAGAAGATGAATCAGCAATCTGCTGTGAATTTGTTCGGCAATGATGTAGCAAACAAAATTATAGCGGCCACTGCTGCGGCTTCAGATGCTCGTATGGATGGCAGCGCAATGCCTGTGATGACAACAGCGGGCAGCGGTAATCAAGGCATCGCCTGTACGCTTCCCGTTATCTCTTTGGCGGAATTGCTTGGCAAGGATGAAGAGACGTTAGCTCGGGCGCTTGCACTAAGTAATCTGGTCACTGTGCATATCAAACACTATATCGGTCGGTTGTCGCCTTTATGTGGTTCAGGAATTGCAGGCGGAGTTGGAGCGAATAGCGGCATCATTTACCTCATGGACGGTACACTTGAGCAGATCAAGCATGGGATACAGAATACGATAGCCTCTTTATCAGGGATGATTTGCGATGGTGCAAATTCAACCTGTGCGCTGAAGATATCCACCTCCACCAATACGGCAATACAGGCAGCCACACTGGCTATGAACAATATTGCTCCTACGACCAAGGATGGCGTTATTTTCGAAGAGGTGGAAGACACTATCCGTAACATGGAGCGACTGGTTCAGGAAGGTCTTGCTGATACCGACAAGACCATTCTAAATATCATGCTCTCCAAAGGCGGAGCGAATTAGCTTCCTATAAGGTAATGATAGGTTAGAACATCATAATTTAAGACCGTCCGTTTCCCTACATCAATGGCAGGAGACTGGGCGGTCTTTTTATCTATTCGGTAAGCCCATATTTCATTGCGAAAATTTGCATTAAATTTTAACATAACTTATCCTGAGATTATTGAGGCTTAGACTGATGGTATAACAAAGGAGACATTATGACGGAGAAGATTGATATAGGGTGGAATTTTGAGAACAGTTATGCTCATCTGCCGGAATCCATGTATACACGGATCAAACCAACCCCTGTGAGTAAGCCGGAATTGATTATTTTTAATGAATCATTGGCTATGAATTTAGGGCTGAATAGTACAGTGCTACATAGTAAGGATGGCGTTCAGATTCTTGCGGGCAATGAAGTTCCTAAAGGTACAGAGTCGCTTGCTCAAGCATATGCCGGACATCAATTCGGACATTTCACCATGTTAGGTGACGGCCGAGCTGTGCTGCTTGGTGAACAGATCACTCCCCAAGGTGAACGTGTAGACATTCAGCTTAAGGGTGCAGGAAGAACACCATATTCTCGTGGTGGCGATGGTCGAGCCGGACTTGGACCGATGTTGCGTGAATATATCATTAGCGAAGCCATGCATGGCTTGGGTATTCCCACCACTCGCAGCTTGGCAGTAGTAACGACAGGAGAAACGATTGTTCGAGAAACGGAGCAGCCTGGTGCTATTCTGACCCGAGTTGCTGCAAGTCATCTACGGGTGGGCACCTTTCAATATGTTGCAGCGTGGGGTACTGTTGAGGATATCCGTACTCTGGCAGATTATACATTACAAAGACATTATCCGGAAGCTGTTTCTCAAGAGAATCGTTATCTTTTCCTGCTGCAGGAAGTGATTGGACGTCAGGCTGAGCTGATTGCCAAATGGCAGTTGGTAGGATTTATTCACGGAGTAATGAACACCGACAACATGGCGCTTAGCGGAGAAACGATTGATTATGGTCCTTGCGCCTTCATGGATGTGTATGATCCGGAGACGGTATTCAGCTCCATTGACCAGCAGGGCCGTTATGCCTATGGCAATCAGCCGGGTATTGCCTCTTGGAATCTCGCGAGATTCGCGGAAACTCTTTTACCGCTGCTGGCTGATGATCAAGAACAGGCGATCAAGCTCGCTGAAGAAGAGCTTGCAGATTTTAAAGAGCGGTCTTATCATCACTGGCTTACAGGAATGAGAGCGAAGCTCGGAATCTTCAATGAAGAAGTAGAGGATGTAGCGCTAATTGAAGACCTGCTAGATTTGATGCAGAAATATCGGGCGGACTATACCAATACCTTCCGTGCCCTAACTTTAGAGAAGCTGGAAGAAACCGCTCTGTTTGGTGCAGCAGAATTTACGAAGTGGCAGGAGTTATGGCAGGCTAGACTTAGCAGACAGCAGCAATCGAAAGAGGCTTCACAGCAGTTAATGCGCAATAGTAATCCTGCGATTATTCCGCGAAACCACAGGGTAGAAGAAGTACTCCAAGCGGCAGTGCAACAGGAAGATTATAGTGTGATGGAGCGATTGCTTGAAGCTCTTTCCAATCCTTATGCTTATTCCCTTGAACAGGATGAATATTCGTCACTACCTGAGGAATCGACACGTCCATATCGAACCTTCTGCGGTACCTGATTTGTTGATATTGATCTGAAAAATGAGGTGGATCAAGATGTTTCATGCATATGATGTTCTGGCTAACCAGTTGCTAGCTAATGCGAATGATCCAAGTTGGTATGTACCCTTTGAGGTAGCTGTAAAAGACTTAAGCGAAGAAGAAGCTTTTTGGAAAGTAACAGAAGAAAGTAATAGTATTGCTGAGATTGTACAGCATCTGCTCTACTGGAATGAAACTTGGCAAACAAGATATAAAGAAGAGAGTGTTCATGCGGTTCCTTCAGTGGAAAACAATAATACCTTTGTTGTTGCAGAAGGAGTAACGTTCCAAGAACTTCAACAACAGCTTTTAGAAGTTCTACTACGTTGGCAGGAACTGATTACGAAGGAACAATTGGAAGCTGATGTTCAAGAATTTCCAGACAGTCAGTGGTGGGAAGTAATGGGCAATGTGACAACACATAATGCTTATCATGTGGGGCAAATTGTTTTTATTCGAAAGATACAAAAAAGCTGGAATCGCACTGGAAAGTGAAAAGAAAGACGTTAACGGATGTACATTCATCTGGCTAACGTCTTTTTTTTTTGCGAATAACAATGAGGAGAAGGTATACAATATTACTTACAAATACTTAATATTATATATTTAATACTTGTAAATACTTATGATATAACTTATGATGACTATAGGAGGTGCATACATGATGTTTCAAGAGGAGAGATTGTTAAAAATACTCGAATATTTGAAACAACACCAATCGATGAGTGTTCAAGAGATCTGTACGGAATTTGAAGTATCCAGAGATACCGCACGAAGGGATATTGTTAGATTAGTACAAGAAGGTGTTGTGATCCGAACACATGGAGGGGTATCGTTACCTGAGTTACAAAAAGAATTATTATCTTATCAGGATCGATTGATCGATGAATCTGAGAGTAAGCAGAGAATAGGGAAGGCTGCGGCGCAGCTTATCCAAGATCATGAGACTGTGATTTTAGATGTATCCACCACTGTACAGTTTGTAGCAGAACAGATCAGCGCGAAGGATATCACGGTTGTCACGCACTCGATTGATAACGTAGGGATCTTGTCAAAGCGGGAGGATCTGCAAATTTATGTTCTTGGTGGTTACTTGAATGTGAAAAACCGCTTGTTATATGGCCCTTCTATTATCGATAAACTTAGTGAAATCCGTGCTGATAAAGCCTTTATTGGAGCATCCGCGATCCGTGCTGATGGACTCTACTATCCATATGAAGAAGATGTGCGGGTGAAGAGAGAAATGGCCCGAAGATCTGATCAAGTCATCTTAGTGGCTGATCACACCAAATTTATTGGCAAATCATTTTTCCGTCTAGACTTTGATTTCGTTGACATTCTAATGACCGATCGGGAACTCCCAAGTGAGATCAGAGAAATTCTAGATCAGAAGAACATTACAGTGATTGAATGTCCAGAAGAAACTGAAGAGGCTCGAGAGCAAGACTGATAACGAAACAGAGGAGGATATTTATGTCTTATATTCTGCAAAATATACAAGTGGCGCTTCAGAATCGTATTGTCCCAGCGGCTAATGTGTGGATTTCTGAAGGGAAAATCATGAAGATAGATACAGAGGATCTATCGATTCCAGAGGGAAAATATGAACGGATCGATGGTGGCGGCCATTTATTAGTACCCGGGATGATAGATGTTCATATTCATGGCGCCAATGGTTTCGATATGATGGACGGCACGGACAAGAGTATTCAAGAAGTCTCTAGTGCTTGTGCTTCATCTGGCTGTACCTCATTTCTGGCTACATCTGTGAGTTCTACGCTAGAAGATCTTTTAGAAATGATTCGAAGTGTCAAGCGTGTGATCGGACATGAAGTGGGCGCTAAGATCGCAGGTATTCACTTAGAGGGACCTTACCTGAACCCGAAGCGAAAAGGAATGCAGAACGAAAAGTATCTGCGCCATCCCAACTTAGAGGAAATGAACCTGATTTTTGAAGAAGCGGGTTCACTCATTAAAATGGTAACAATTGCTCCTGAGCTGCCGGGAGGGATGGAGCTCATCTCCTATCTGAAGGAAAAGGGTGTAGTTATAGCCATCGCTCATTCGGATGCTACTTATGAGGAAGCTAAACAAGCCTTTGCGTCGGGGGCAAGTCATGTTACGCATTGTTTTAATGGCATGCGGCCTATCCATCATCGAGATCCAGGGGTAATTGTGGCTGCTTTTGAAGAGAAGCATGTAAGCCTTCAAGCGATTGTGGACAACGTCCATCTGCATCCTGCGATTATTCGATTAATGCATACCTTGAAAGGACCAGAAGGAATGGTCTTGATTACAGATGCACTGCAAGCCATGGGATTAGGTGATGGGGATTATATGTTTGGAGGCCATCATGTTACGGTATCCGAGGGGGTAGCGAGACTGAAGGATGGAACGCTAGCTTCAAGCACAGTGACTATGAATGAAGCCTTACGTTATACTGTCGAAACTGGAATTCCATTGGTAGACGCCGTAAAGATGGCTTCAACTACGCCGGCCAATATTCTTGGACTTCAACAAAAGGGGACAATAACATCCGGCTTTGATGCTGATCTGGTCCTCTTGGATGATGAATTTAAAGTGTGCTGGACAATGGTGGATGGTCAAATTTTATAAATCATGATGAATACAGGTTACTTCTGCTCAATGCAGTTGTAACCTGTATTCATGTGCGGTTATGCCAAACACGCTTTTAAAATGCCGGTTCAAATGAGTTAAATCCACAAATCCACAATCTACTACAGCGGCATAGATATCCTTAGTTTTCTCAATGGACTGCTTGGCATGCTCTACCTTGCAATTCAAGAAAAATTGATAAGGTGATATTCCTGTATGTGTCTTAAACTCTCGGATAAATTGATATTTGGAAAGTCCAAACTCTTTACAGAGATCATCTAGTTTTAGTACATGTTCTAAACTGCAGTACATCATTTCCTTTGCTGTTCTAACAAATTTATTATTTATCCTGTGCTCTGTAACTAGTTCAGTATTAGATACTAGGTGAACCAGAGTTACCAACAGCTCACTGCACAAGGACTCCTCTTTGCCATTCTGGATGGCTTGACTTAGCGCTAATATGCACTGTGCCAACTTGTCATCGTATAGGATGGGAGAGGCGAAGCGGAGTTCTTTTTTTCCTAGGATCTCTTGTATCAAGGTTGGCTTGATATATAGCATGACATAGTCAATACCTGCTCTATCATATGAACTGCCGTCATGCGTTTGCTCTGGATTAAATAGCATTACGCCATTTTTATGAGAGGATTGCAAGCTGCCGTCAAGGTTATATTGCTGAATGCCACGTAGGGTGACACCGATTGCGTATTCCTCATGGCAATGTTTTTTATAAGTGAAATCACTCATGCTAGCTGACAATGTTAGGATATCTGCCGACTTTTTATAGTTGAATCTCTCCACGCTCTTAGCCTCCACGACTTATAGGATTCCCGATATCATAATGGCCGAGTATACTAAAAATAGTGCCATCAGAGTATTTAGAACTTTTTGATGATTTTGCAGAAATGCTCTGAAGATTGCCCCAAATACAACCCATGTCGTAAAAGCAAAAAATCCGATCACAGTTATAATTATAACAAACATAAACAAGGTGAGAGAAGAAGTGTAGAATGGCATTACATAGCTGGGAATGACTGTTAAAGTAAATAAGAGCACTTTAGGATTCACAAGCTGCATAAGTAAACCCGAGCGAAAATTGGCATTTGGATTAGGCTGGTTTTCCATTGATCCCATTTTATAGATTTTGTAAGCTAGGTAGAGCATATATAAACTCCCAATGACTTGCATAATGATAAGAATATTTGGGATAATCTCTACCAGAACACGATTCATCAAGGTAGAAAGGATAAGCAATAGTCCAAAAGCCATCGTAGCCCCGCATACATACCGCATGGTTTTCTTAGCCCCTGAATGTTGCACGGAAGAAAGAATAACAATATTGGCAGGACCAGGTGAACATGTAACTACAATGCAATAAAGAAGAAAGGAAATTATATTCATGATGACCTCCAGTAAAAGTTGTCTTATGAATATAAACCTCATAACTTGATTGTTAATAGTACATTATTGCAGAGGAGATCAACATAATGAATGAGACAAAGCATTTTACGATTAGTACACTCACTGAGGGCGATTATGTATCTGCGTGCCGGGTATTTGAAGAATCAATATCGGATGCCTTTAACAAAGAAGGATTAGGTCACTTACTAGAGGATATACAAAGTGAAACCGATCATAAAAAGCAAAAGGCGTTATCTTCACTGGAACAGGCAAACTCGGGCAATTATTTATTTATCGCTAAATTTGATGAGACGGTTGTGGGCACGATTTCCTATGGTCCCTGTGGCGAGACTATTCAAACCTGTGCAGAACATCAGTTGGATCATTTGGGGGAATTGGGGAGTTTATACGTGTTGCCAAGCTATCAGGGGCAAGGGATTGGTTCGGCATTAATTAAGAAAATGATGATATTTCTAAACGAACAAGGGATCGAGCAATTTTGTTTGGACAGTGGCTATAAACGTGCACAAATCAAGTGGCAGCGTAAATTTGGGGAGCCTTATAAGGTAGTAAAAGATTATTGGGGACCCGATTCCGATCATATGGTTTGGTTGTGTAATGTAAGCGATCATTTAGAATAAGGTTTGTAAGAAATGTTTAACCGGCAAGATAATGGTAGTTATGATGCCAGCAAATGCTTCTTTTATGATTTGGCCAGCTATGATAGCTGGCTTTTTTAGCATGATCTTGGTTTTGTATTATAGAGTAGAGAGAATCTTTAGCCAGGTTGCTTTCAAACTAGCGAGCAAGCAGAAGCTTCATCTGCACGTCCATTTGGCTGTGCATGGAGATGGGGTCGCTGACAGCGAAATGTTCCGGGTCTATGGAATAGATATGATTATTTTGTACAGCCTTTAGCTGCTTCCAGATGAAAGTCTTCTCCAGCGCTCTGAATCGAACCGGATCAAGAATGCTCACAAATAATCGGTCACCTGCGTATAGCGAAAGTTGCTCCTCTGTAATCAGGCGATAAGCCTCACGGTTAAGCATCTCTTGCTCAATAATGGGAGGGGCTGTCATGCCTAGTCCATCATATAAATTATAAGCTCCACGGCACCAGAAGTTGCCAAACACATAAATGGAATCAGTGCGTATTTCGATAACAGAAACCGTTTCTTCCTTGGATATGAATCCCCGTAATTCGGTTCTGTGACGCTCAGCTTTCTGTTCATATTGCAAAATTAGCTGCTGTGCTATCCTCTGTTTATTAAAAGCTTCGCCGAGCATCGCCAGTAAAGTCATTGGTTTATGGTCGTTTTGGGAGAAGATCATCGTAGAGGCAACGGCTGATAGCTCTTCACATTCCTGTTCGTTCGATACCAGTATATATTCCGGCTGTAACTCAGCAATCTCTTCCAGTTGATAAGGAATATTGTTCACCCGGTGAATATCCAGACTAAGGTTTCGCAAGTAGGGTCTGTTGGTTAAATTCTTTGCGGCTGCGATGGGCCGGATGCCAAGTGCGAGTAAATGACCGAGGCAGGTTAGTGCACAAATATGAGCTGGTTTGTTCTCGTAGTTGCGGACAAATTGTCCGGGCGTTAAGCCCTCCGTCTGCTTAAAGCGACGGTTGAAATAAAATTCATCCCGGTAACCGACCTTGACGGCGATCTCTTGCAGGCGCTCGCCTTTTAATAAGAGTTGTTTTGCTGATTCCATCCGCAAGTCCGTAATGTACTCCAAAACATGCTTTCCAGTAATGTGCTTAAACCAGTGGGTGAATCTGCGTTTGCTGATTTGGGCTTGCGCAGCAAGCTCCTCTACGGATATCTCTTCGGCAAAATGCTCCTTGAGCTGTTCAATAATGGCTAGTACTGATTGACGTGTAGTTTCGGAAGCAGGCTGATCTTTCGTGCTCTCTATCATGATTCGCATCAGCTTTTGAAATCTCGCGTGATTGTCCATTTGCCGTGCAGCAGACTTATCATTCTGGTATTTGCTGATTTCCCTGACGATGCGCAGCGGAACTTTTGTAGAGGAAATACGGCATTCACCGACTTGCAAATAGGTCGTGACGGGTCTGGCTGTGTTGCCTAGGATGGAAAAGTTGAGCAGCCAAAACGAGCCGCCCTGACCATGAAATTTGCTCATGTCGATAATCGATCCAGGACTAAATATCCAGCAGCTTCCAGCCTTTAGCGTATATTCTTCATCGTCCCAACTTTGCGAGACCTCACCGTCCTCCATGACCAACAAGGTATAGGAGGTCAGCGGTTGCGGGGGGATTCCACTTGATGGGGAAGTAACAACATGTTGTAAATGGTGCAATTCGAAATAAAGGGTATGTACCGGCCTTCTGACCTCCAAACCGTTCCTTTCCAAGTGAAAACCTCCAAGTCCAATTGAGAATTATTATCAATTAAAGAAATCATACATTAAAGCTACCAAGATATCAATTGATTCCTTCTAGTTATTAAGCAGCCCAATAGTATAAAATAACGTCCCATCCTATCCTTGTCGGTGTTAAGAGCAGAAACTATACTGGCTATAGTTGATAATGATTATCAATAAAACAGAGAGATGGGCGGAGACAATGATGGTAATTCAAAGCAAAAATATATGGAAAGGTCTAGCTATGCTTTGTATCGCAATAACATTAAGTGCGTGTGGCAGCAACGGCGGAGGCAGCCAAGCTAAATCGACAAATACAGCAACGGCTGCAACAAACCAAGGAAGCGGACAAGAAGGGGTATCAGCAACCAAGCTTGTGACGGATGCTTACGATAAACAGGTGGAGATTCCAAGTTCACCCAAGCGGATTATTTATACAGATAACACGGTCGGGGATATTTTGCTATTTGGCGTTCAACCTATTGGACTGATTCAGGATGGGCTTCAATATGCCGTGTACAGGGATGAAGTGAAAGACGTTGCTGATGTGGGCTGGCCGCCGAGCCCGGAGAAGTTGATTGAGCTGGAGCCTGATCTAATTATTACCTCGATGACAGATGCGCAGCAGCTTGATGTTATGAGAAAAGTTGCGCCAGTTATTCAGACGAATGAGTGGGATCCAATGCCTGTACGCGTGCAGAGAATTGGCGATTGGCTAGGCTTTGAGAAAGAAGCGGATGAATTTCTAGCGAAGCATGAGGCTGACATTAATGAAATGTGGGATTCTCTGCTGCAGAAGGGCACCATCCAGAGTGGTGAGACGGCTTCCGTCTTTCAATATATGCTAGGTCAAAATAGACTTAGCGTGTATACAACAAGCTATTTGCCAACGTTTGTCTATCATGAGAAAGGATTCAAGCCGACGGCAGGTATCCAAGAGCTGATTGATGATCCTGAGAACTACGGATACTCGGACATATCGGCTGAAGTGCTTCCGAATATGGCAGGAGACCGGATCTTTATTGTTTATTTTGACGGTCCTGAGCTTGATGCGGTTAAGCAAATGATCAACGAGCCGATCTGGAGAGATTTGCCTGCCGTGAAGGCGGGGAAAGTTTATTTTGTAAACGGGGGGCTGGGCATTACGACAGATCCGCTCGCGAGAGAAGCATTAATTAAACAGCTTCCAGTTATGTTGGGAGAGCAGTCATGAGCCATTCTCTAGAATTATTCGATGTTACGATTATTGGCGGCGGCCCTACGGGATTGTACACGGCCTTTTACAGTGGTATGAGAGAACTGAAAACCAAGCTCATAGAAGCTCAGGACGAATTGGGCGGACGCATACTGACCTACCCGGAGAAAATGATTTGGGATGTTGGAGGAATCACCCCTGTCCGCGGGGAAAAGCTGATCGACCAGTTGGTTCAGCAAGCACAAACCTTTGAGCCGATGATTGTGCTCGGCCAGCGTATCCAGCATTGTGAGCGGCAGGAGGATGGGAATTTCCTATTGACGACAGATACTGGTGAGCAGCATCTCACTCGGACGGTTATTCTGGCCATCGGTTACGGCGCTCGCAAGCCGGCAAAGCTGGAGATCGAGGGAGCAGATCGTTTCGAAGTGACCAATCTGCATTATACGGTGCAGCAGCTGGACGGCTTTCGCGGCAAGCGGGTATTGATCTCTGGCGGCGGTGATGCCGCTGTGGATTGGGCCGTTGAGCTGGAACCGATTGCGGCCAGCGTGACGATAGTCCATCGACGCGGCGAATTCGGAGGACATGAACGGACAGTAAGCCAAATGAGACAGTCTTCCGTGACGATCCTTACCCCCTTTACGGTAGAAGCGCTTCATAGCCAGGATGGCAAAATTATAGACACTGTCACCGTAGCTCATACTGTTACAGGCGAGCAGCAAAAGCTTGAGGTCGACGCTGTGGTCGTCAGTCACGGGATGAGATGCGATTACGGTTCGATCCGCCATTGGGGGCTTAATATGAATGAATGGAACATGCAGGTAGACGACCAAATGATTACCAACATTCCGGGTATCTACGCAGCGGGTGATTTCGTTACTTATCCGAGCAAGGTTGAGCTGATTGCGGGTACCTTCACCAGCGGTATTTTAGCGTTAAATAGTGCGAAGAAGTACATGGAGCCGGATGCCCCTTACATGGCCTACGTCTCGTCCCATAACGACCGTTTCAAAGAGAAGAACCGCGCACTAGGCGTTGTGGAGGAAGAGGAATAAAATAGCTGATGCATTTGCATGCAGACAGGGCTGCCCGAATGGGGTGGTCCTTTTTGCTCATTTATAAGTATAATTTTTGCGAAAAACAACAGTCCCTATGCTACGTGCAGAGGTTTTTTTTTGTATAGACAGATGAGTTTTTGTCGTGTAATAAATGGAGATGACTGAAGTCATTAATAAAGAAACCGTTAGCTAACCTAAACTGTACCCTATCGAGTAGACACTTTTAAAAAGTCTCTCGGTAGGGTATTTTTGTTTATAACGAAGAAGATAGGGAAGAGGAATGGTATGAGCAAGAAAATATTTACAGATAAAGAGATCAAGCAGTTATCTAACAATCCGAATGTGAGGTCCGTATCTTCAAAGGCAATTACATATACGGATGCGTTTAAGCAATTGTTTATCTCAGAGAATAATAAGGGGAAGCCGCCGAGAGAAATATTTGAAGTATGTGGTTTTGACGTAACTGTCATTGGGCTCCAAAGAGTCGAATCCTCAGCAAAGAGATGGCGTGCGAGTTACCAAGAGAACGGAATCTTAGGTTTGCAGGATACAAGAAGCCACGCCTCAGGAAGACCCCTTAAACGGGAGCTAACGCTCGAAGAGAAGTATGCCAAGCTAGAAGCTCAGAATGCTTTGCTGCGAGGGGAGAATGAACTGTTAAAAAAGATTCGTTTCATGGAAAGGAGGCAAAACAAAGGATAGTACTTTCATCTAGCCAGAAATTTGTCCTTATTCATACCATCATCGAGAAATATCAACTCTCCCGTTTGGTCAACTATTTATGTAAAGTATCCGGGGTTTCCAGGAGTGGATATTACAGGTATTGGTCTTCCGAAGCAAAGCAAAAGAGAATCCAGAAGAAACAGCAAGATGAGCAACTAAGAGAAGTCATTCTAAAAGCTTTTCATTTCAAAAGACGAAAGAAAGGTGCCCGATCCATCAAGATGACATTGGAGGGCCAGTTTAAGGTGATCTACAATTTGAAAAGGATTAGGAGGATTATGAAGAAATACAGCATTGTATGCCCCTTTAGGAGGGCCAATCCCTATAAACGGATGATGAAGGCTACTCAGGAGCATAGGGTCGTTCCTAACCTGCTGAACCGGGAGTTTAAGCAGAACATTCCAGGTAAGGTGTTACTGACGGATATCACTTATTTATTTTACGGATCGGGTAAAAAAGCCTATTTATCCACAATCAAAGATAGTTCAACCAATGAGATCTTGGCATATCACGTGTCAGATCGAATCACAATGGATCTTGCGACAGATACTCTCCTAAAGCTTAAGAAAAACCAAAGGTTTAAAAGAGCTGATGGTGCCTTCATTCACTCTGATCAGGGATCTCATTATACACATCCTTATTTTCAAAAAATGGTTAAGAAAATGAAATTGAAACAATCTATGTCTAGGCGGGGAAACTGCTGGGATAACGCCCCACAAGAATCTTTTTTTGGTCATTTTAAAGATCAAGCTTCCATTAAGCCTTGTTTGACTTTGATTGAGTTAAAACAGGAGATTAAGGATTACATGACCTACTATAACCACTACAGGTATCAATGGGATTTAAAAAAGATGACCCCTGTTCAATACAGAGATCATCTTCTTCAATCTGCCTAGACTTTTTTTAAATGTCCTTTACATAGGGTACAGTTTAACCTAGTGAGGGTTTCTTTTTTTGATTTGATTTTGTTTCCAAATTATTTATGTCGTAATATTATATATCTAATGTCGCATTTTCCTACTAATAAAGGGTTTTGTTATGTGATATTTTATTAGTAGATGTCAGAATAACATATATACGGGAGGCACAAGCAAATGACGATAAGAATTGGTAAGATTAGCTATTGGCATGTACATGCTTGGGACTATACGAAGCAGGCACAAGAACATGAGGATACTGTATTGGCTGCCGTTTGGGATGAAGATGCAGAGCGTGGAAAAAAAGCTGCCGAAAGCTTACATGTTCCTTTTTTCGAATCACTGGATGACCTGCTTGCGCAAGAGGATATAGATGCCGTCATAGTGGATGCACCAACTAATGTGCATAAAGATGTTATAGTGGCTGCCGCCAAAGCAGGTAAACATATTTTTACGGAAAAAGTAATTGCCCCTACACATAAAGAAGTTGAAGAAATTATTAGTGCAGTGGAAGATAACGAGGTGAAGCTGACCGTCTCCTTGCCGCGTCTAAATGATGGATACACCTTATCGATTCAAGAAGTTCTAAGTCAAGAATTGCTCGGAGAGATCACCTACGTCAGAGTACGCTTATCCCATAATGGGGCTACAGAAAATTGGCTTCCTGATCATTTCTTCAGTTTGGAACAATGTGGTGGCGGAGCTTTGATTGATCTGGGCTGTCATCCTATGTATTTGACGAAGCTTTTCTTAGGTCAAGATGTGACCGGTGTAAGTGCTAATTTTGGTTATGTAACGGGCAAGGAAGTAGAAGATAATGCAGTGGTGACGCTATTTACGAATTCAGGAGCAATTGGTGTGGTGGAGGCTGGGTTTGTGAATAGTCATTCGCCGTTTACCATCGAGGTGCATGGAACCGAGGGAACACTGCTTTACGGAACACCAGAGGATAAGCTTCTGCTTAGAAGTAACAAATCCTCTGACAAAGAGGAAGGATGGAAAGAAGTAGCGTTACAAGCTAATCGTGAAAGCGCATTCCATCAATGGGTTAATCATATCCAAAAGGATACCTTCGCCACTCAGAATGTTCAAATTGCTGTGGAGCTTACGAGATTGATGGAAGCGGCGAATCGTTCTGCTAAAGAAGCTCGTATGGTTCGCTTAGCAGATCTAGACGCGTAATTGGCTTCACCTGTTAGGAGGATTTAACATTGAGTAACTTTCCCTATGAGATGATGTTTGAGAAGCATGATATGCTCGAGAGATTGGATATTTCTATTCAATGGGGACATTACGAGATAACAGTTCTTAGATTTCATTTGATCTCTTTTCCGCCGGGAAGAGTAATAGATTTCCATAATCATTCTGAATTCGAATTTCATTTTATTCCACGAGGAAAGGGAGAAGTTATTCTTGGCGATCTAAAATACCTCTTGTCAGAGGGAATGCTCTATTTAACCGGACCGGGTGTCATGCACCGCCAAGAGGCGAATCCAGAAGAATCCATGGAAGAGCTATGTCTACATGTGGACATCAAAGAGAAGATCAGAGAGGACGTAGATCCTTGGGAGGTTGCGGAGGCTGAGACCTGTGTTCAGAAGCTAAAGCAGCTACCACTAGTTCCAGCACAAGATTATCACAGCGCTATGAAATGTTTTCTTGAAGCCTATGAAGCTTGTGAAGGTAAACTAACGGGATATTATACTTCCATTAAACATCTCGTAATCAGCATTTTATTAAAGGCAGTAAGAGCGTATGATGCAGGTGGAATTCGAACAGAAGCGCCTGTAAGAGATATGTCAACTTATCGCTACCAATACGCAATTCAATATATGGAAGCTAATTATTCAGGAGCCGTTACCTTGGAGAATGTTGCTGAAAAGCTGAATATTAGTTCAAGGCAGCTGCAGCGAGTGTTTAAACAAGTTAACGCCGAACAATCTTTCAGCAGGGCGCTTGAGGATATAAGGTTGAAAGCGGTCTGCCGTAAGCTTGAAGAAAGCAATTGTCCGATCGAACAAATCGCTCAAACGGAAGGATTTACGAATGCTACATATTTGCATATTGTCTTCCGCAAGCGGTTAGGGATGACTCCAGCAACTTATCGAAATGCAAAACAAACTAATTAGAGTGAGGGTGAATGAAATGAGTAAAGTTTTTCGCGTAGGAATTATTGGATGTGGTGGAATTGCGAACGGGAAGCATCTTCCAAGTTTGAGCAGACAAAGTAAGGTTGAGATCGTTGCTTTCTGTGACATTATTAAAGAACGTGCTGAAGAAGCGGCAGAGAAATACGGAAGTTCTGAAGCTATAGTCTATACGGATTATACTGAATTATTGAAAGATCATTCCATTGATATTATTCACGTGCTAACGCCGAATGACGCTCATGCTGAGATCTCAATTGCAGCCCTTGAAGCAGGAAAACACGTCATGTGCGAAAAACCAATGGCCAAGACGGCAGCAGATGCCAAACGAATGGTGGAAGCAGCGAAACGTACAGGCAAGAAGCTAACTATTGGATATGACAATCGCTACAGAGAAGACAGTTTGTATTTGAAAAAAGCCTGTGAGTCCGGGGAGCTTGGTCATATCTATTTTGCAAAAGCACATGCCATTAGACGGAGAGCTGTACCGACATGGGGAGTATTCCTCGATGAAGAAAAGCAAGGTGGCGGACCGCTGATTGATATCGGAACCCATGCGCTGGATCTAACGCTGTGGATGATGGATAACTATAAACCAAAAGTCGTGCTGGGCACCAAATATCATGAGCTGTCTCAAAAAGAAGAGGCTGCAAACGCTTGGGGACCATGGGATCCGAAGAAATTCACTGTTGAAGATTCAGCCTTTGGAATGGTCGTGATGGAGAATGGCGCTACGATTATGCTCGAAGCGAGCTGGGCTCTCAATTCACTGGACGTGCATGAAGCGAAGTGCAGCTTAAGCGGGACGGAAGCTGGCGCGGATATGAAAGACGGACTTAGAATAAACGGAGAGAAATTCAGCAAGCTGTACACCAATAAAATTGAGCTCGGAGCAGGCGGCGTAGCCTACTATGAAGGTAAAGCAGAAAGTGCACCTGATATCGAATTAAGAAAGTGGATCGAAGCTATTGAACAGGATAAAGATCCCGTTGTAACTCCTGAACAGGCTTATGTTGTCTCGCAAATATTAGAAGCGATTTATGAATCTGCACAAACGGGTAAGGCTGTGTATTTGGATTAGATTTTGACAAGCACAGCGATATAGAGTAATATCCACTTGTGATTTAATTATAGGGATCTGAGACAAGACTCTCTCATTACTGGGAGAGTTTTTTTGTTTTTTTGTTTTGAATACTGGGTAATAGGGGTGGGAATTGTGGATACTGTAGATCGCAATCATGTGCTTATTGTAGAAGATGACGATAATATTAGACGTTTTATATCTATAAATTTAACGAATAATGGGTTTGAGGTTACTGAGGCTGCTTGTGGTGAAAAAGCATTGCAGAGCTTTGAGGCGAGCCGGCCAGACGTTATTGTTCTGGACATTATGCTGCCGGATTCGAATGGGTTTGAGATCTGCCGTAAGCTAAGAGAGCAGGATCCCGGGGTCATTATCATTTTTTTAACAGCGCGTGGACAGGATTTAGATAAAATCAATGGCCTTGAAATGGGTGCCGACGATTACATTGTGAAGCCTTTTAATCCATTAGAACTGGTAGCACGGATCAAAGCGATATTGCGCCGTACAGAAACAGCTCTAAAACCGCAAAAAACTGTGTTCCAATCTGGACCGATACGTCTGGATTTGAACTCTAACAAGATGTTTAAGCATGATGACATTATTGAATTAACCCCGAAGGAATTTCAGTTGATGAAGACCTTTCTGGAGCACCCGGATACAGCACTCTCTAGGAATGAATTAATGAATCTGGTCTGGGGTGAGGATTATATTGGTGATCCTAAGACGGTAGATGTTCACGTACGTAAGCTTAGAGAGAAGATTGAAGTGGACGCCTCAAATCCACATTGGATTGAGACTGTATGGGGGCTTGGATACCGCTTTAGAAAGGATGGTTGAAGAATGGGTATTCAGAAAAGATTAGTAGGAAGCTATTTTGTAGTGATCTGCCTTACTGTGCTCATTCTTGAGATTATTCTTAATATATCTGTGCGTTATTATTATTTTCATAACATAGAACAAACCCTGATGAATCAAGCAGAGCTGTCAGCTTCTTTTTATCAGCAATACTTTGGCGAAGAGGATTTAGAGGAACAATCGGATAGGTTATTAAAGGGTTTTGCCAGCCATTCCGATGCACAGGTACAGATTATTAATGCTGAAGGTCGGCTGTTGCAGGATTCGAATGGAATCCAAGGTGATTTTACCGTGACAGATTACATGGATGTGCAAGCAGCGATAAAGGGGCAGCCTGGCAGTTGGAAGGGAGAGGACCCTCTAACCGAGGAAGCTATTTTTGCGGTATCCTATCCTTTACAAGCCAAAGGTAACATCGTGGGGGAAGTCAGATTTATTACGTCCTTAACGGAAACTATACATACAGTTAATCAAATTGCAGTTTTGCTGATCGGGGTAGGTTTGCTAGTGATTGGTATTGTCACCTTACTTGGATTATTACTGTCTTGGACCATAACCAGATCCATAAAAGATCTGAAACAGGCAGCAGATCAAATGTCCGAAGGAGATTTCAGCATAAGAGTACAAAAGCGCTACCAAGACGAGCTTGGTTCCTTGGCAGATACATTGAATATGATGGCCAGTCGAATATCGAAAAGTGAACAGCTTAAGAATGATTTTATCGCATCCGTATCCCATGAACTGCGTACGCCATTGACCTCGATCAAAGGCTGGGTAATCACCTTGAAGGCGGGTGGGGAGAGTAACCAAACGCTGTTTCATGATGGGCTAGATATCATTGAATCTGAAAGTGACAGGTTAACTCATATGGTAGATGAACTGCTCGATTTCTCTAAATTGGATAACGGAAGAATCGCTATTCACCTCGCGTCTGTGGATCTAACAGAGCTGCTGCAGCATATTGGCAGACAACTCACCCCTAGAGCAACCCGACAAGGCATCTCACTCGAAGTGAAAATAGAAGAGAATCTACCGGTCATTCAAGCTGATGAGAATCGTGTGAAGCAAGTCATGATTAATCTCATCGATAACTCACTCAAATTTACTAGTTCCTCAGGTCGAATTCTTATTACCGCACATACGGTTCCAGGGAAAGTTGTAATTACGGTTGAAGATAATGGATCAGGCATCGCAGAAGCGGATTTAGAGAATGTGAGGCAAAAATTCTACAAAGGGGATCATCAGGCGTCAGGCAGCGGTTTGGGACTGTCCATCTCGGAACAAATTATCGCATTACATCATGGAGAGCTGCGAATAAGCAGCGTTTTGGGTAAAGGAACGATTGTACAATTTGACTTGCCGATAAAATAAGAACTCAAATTTAACTATTTCATAACCACTTTCATCTCCTTCACAGATAAAATACTATATATGCGGACAAGCGAGGAGTCGATGATCCAAATGCCGAGCAAATTCATAAAAATAGGTGCTATGTTAACAACGTTACTTTTGCTCGGAGGATGCGGTGTGCCGGCAACACCAGGAGAGCTGATTAAACCTCCATCATCAGAAGCAAGCCTGCAGCGAGACAAAACGAGCCAGGAATTTATCAAATGGCTTCCCGACAAAGCTCAATTGATAACTCCGTTGGATGGACAAGAGGATAATGCTATCTCGTTTGGAGATATGGATGGAGACGGTATCGACGAAGCTGTAGTTGTATATGAGTACAGCAAAAACAAAGGTTCTTCTATAAAAGCAATGCTGCTTAGGCAGGAAAATGAAGCGTGGCATAAGATTTCAGAGGTTGAGGGGTTTGGGTATGGCCTGGACTATGCCGGATTCTATGATGTCGATGATGATGGCCATAACGAGCTCGCGCTGGGCTGGTCATTGGGCGAGGCAGGGAACGGTCTGGATATTTATACGCTGAGTGAAGATAAACTAAAACTGTTATCGAAGAAGGCGTATCAAGACAAATTTGATCTGAGATAATCATTCAACCTAATAATCCGTGCTCAGCGGATTATTTATGCTGCTCATTTTCATGCATGTATCCCGTACACAACAAGAAAAATACAGAAATTAAATAGAGGTTGTATCATGTTTCTCTCCACCAAAATTGCCAAGCTGGACAGATCCGTACTTTTTCTCGTAACATGCCTAGTTGGTATTGGTACTGTTGCTATTTATGGAGCGACTACGGATACACGGTTAGACGGTCTTTACATCAGTTCGTTGTATTTATTTGCTTTATTTTGCATCCCCATGTTATTCATTGCGTTGGTAGATTATAAGATTCTATTAGGCAGGTTAGCATATCTCTTTTATGGCGTGGGTATTGGTCTACTTATGCTAGTCAAGCTGGTTGGAGAAAACCTCAATGGTGCCGTACGCTGGTTAAGTATTGGGAGCTTTCAGCTTCAGCCCTCCGAGCTGGCTAAAATATGTACGGTGCTGCTCATTGCTCATCTATTGGGTAAACGAGAAGGACAGCAGCTTCGCTTTTTTCAAGATTTAGTGCCGGTTTGTTTCGTTTTTATAATTCCTTTCATTTTGATCATGGATCAACCCGATTTGGGTACAGCGCTCGTTTTTGCTGGCATATTGCTTAGTATGCTTTGGATTGGTAACATTCGTGCGCTATATATGATTTTGATCCTCGGTGTGGTGATTATTTCGATCGGCACGATACTATGGCTGTATTATGCCAACTTCGACTTGTTATCAAAGATTGTCGAGCCCCATCAACTGTCACGAATTCAAGCTTTTTTGGATCCGCAGAGTGATCCTGATAAATCTTGGCATGTCAAAAACGCAATGATAGCTATTGGCTCCGGTGGATTATCGGGTAGTGAAGGTATTTTTTTGCGAAAAGGATATATTCCTTATGCGTATTCTGATTCGATCTATGTAGTCATCGGTGCAAAATACGGTTTCATAGGTTCATCCGTGCTGCTGATGCTTTATTTACTGCTCGTGTATCGAATGATCTTTATCGCACTGGAAAGCAGGGATCGTGCAGGGGCATATGTTGTCACCGGGTTTATCGCCATGATCATCTTTCAAGTTTCTGTTAACCTTGGCATGCATCTTGGATTGCTGCCCCTGACGGGGATATCCTTGCCTTTCATTAGTTATGGAGGCAGCTCACTGCTTACTAATATGATTGCAATTGGCATCGTGCTAAGTGTTAAAGTCCATAAGGATGACAGCATTGATTGAAAAAGCTACTGGAACTGAGTGGAGGAAATTATGTCTAACAAACGCAAGTGGACAACAACTCGTAAAATTCTGACGAGTACTGGTCTTGTCTTAGGTGCAACGATTATAGGAATTGGAGTATATGCAGGGTATTTATACAAAAAGACGGACGATGCGATACAGCGTATGGCAGCTCCAGTCATCGTTCAGCCAACTGCTCCCCCAGAGGAAAAAAAGGAGACGGTATCGGTTGAACCTATGATTTTTCTGCTTGCCGGCGTAGATAGTCGGGACGGCGGTGGTGGAGTGATGAATACCGATGTACTGATGCTTGTCAGCTTCAATCCGGACACCAAGTCGACGAGTTTCTTATCTATACCGCGGGATTTGTTGCTCAAACCTAAATCGTTGCCATCTCGAAAAGCTAATTATTATTATGCTTACCATTACATAAAAGATAAAACTGAAGCTATCCCTAATACAAAAGAGTTTTTCAGCAATTTACTCGGTCTGCCGATTGATCACATGGTTGTGGTGAATTTTGATGTCTTAAAAGAGACGGTGGACTTGCTTGGCGGGCTAACCATTGATGTCGATATGGATATGAAATATACCGATTCGGCAGATGGAACGAAGATCGACTTAAAGAAAGGCTTGCAGAAGCTGGATGGCAAACAAGTGCTTGATTTTGTGCGGTACCGCAAATCGAATCAAGGAACGGCTGAATCCTCCGATTTTCAGCGTAATGATCGCCAGCAGCAAGTAATCAAGCAGATTCTGGATAAGCTGGGGAATTTCCAAGGCGTGTCCCAATGGGGAAATGTATTAGATATCATCGGTGAAAATGTAAAGACAGATATTCCTCAAGCAGATCTCCAGCAATGGTTGTTGAACTTCCCTAAACTCAAACCAGACCATATCAATTCCTTACATGTGGAATCTCTTTGGAAGAGTCCATATGTGTATGTGAATAAAGAGGATCTTAAACAAGCACTTACTACTTTGAGTACTGAAGCGGGCGTTAGCACCGAAAGTTCATTACACTTGGAGAATATTGGGACGGTAGATTAAAAGGTTATCCCTTAAACTGCTCTTAGGAGCAGTTTTTTTGTGTTCTACTAATAATCCCGATAACCAGTAAAGTTATCCGTCAACGGGTAGAGGCCTGACTTCCAAGCATAGTACCATGAACACAGCGATTATGAATCGTATACTGTTTTGGTTTACTTGAGAGGAGAAGGGAATTTCATGAAATACAGATTGGGTATTATGTTTCTAATTGTACTGACAGGGATGATATCGATAGCTGCATTTAATCCGATTATTGGACCGCTTGCTCGAAATTTGGGACTTAGTGATTTTCAATCAGGATGTTTGGTATCGGTAGCGGGACTTTGCTGGCTGCTCGGAGGATATTTCTGGGAAAAACAAACGTTCATGAGCCGAAAATGGCTGCTTGCTTCGATCATGTTCGTCTATATGGCAACGCTCATCATTTTTGCACTACTTGCTGATTATGCAGTAAATGCGGAGAGCAAAACTAGCCTATTTTGGAGTTTCTTTATACTTCGTGCAATCGCCGGCTTTTTCTTTGGAGGTATTCCGGCATTAGCACAAGCTTATGTTATGGGCTGGAGTACAAAAGAAACACGCACACAAGGAATGGCATTATTCGGTGCAGCGAATGGACTTGGCTTTGTAGTAGGACCGGCAATGAGCGGAGGAATGGCTTCGCTGGGACTCACCTCACCAATGTACGCCGCAGCGATATTATTATTCACCTTGGCCATTTTGTTTCTAGTATTTATTCCTAAAGAAAAGAATGTCGAGATCGAGCGGCAGGCGATTTCACTTTCACCCAACGACAAACGGATACGCCTCTATTTATGGATTGGACTATTGCTATCGTTTGCTCTGAATATCGTGCAGGTTACTATCGGATTTTTCGTGCAGGATAGCCTTGGTTACAGTACCCGGCAAGCCACTCAGTTAATTGGAACGGGCCTGGCTATCTCGGGAATCATGGTGGTTCTCTCACAAATTGTGATCAGCAAATATCTCAAATGGCATCCTAAGAAGGTACTGCTTGTGGGCCTTTTATTTGTCGCTTTAGGTTTGCTGGGCTTGTTAATGTTTATCAGACTTGCGTATGTGGACTTTATATTCTTGGGAATTGGCATTGGCTTTACATTACTCGGCTACAGTGCGGGTGCTTCAATGGCGGTTCAAGACCATGAGCAAAGAAGTGTTGCTTCCTTTATTGCGGCCCTGCAAGGTGGGGGATCATTCATAGGTCCGGTTATAGGTACAGCTTTATACACCGCTAATACGGCACTTCCTTATTCTTTCTGCGTACTGTTGATTGGTATTGTAGGTATCGCGAATGTGAGAAAAAGTTCAACGGATCGTGTGGAGAGCTGTTAAAAAGAAAAGCTGCTCCTAGAGCAGATTCAAAGGCTGTCGAGGGAGTCTCGACAGCTTTTTTATTCTGCAGCTTTCTGCTGGCAGTGGCTTTATGTAGAAAATAAGGAGAAAGTGTTTTTTACCTCGTAACTGCCTTCCAATTAATAGTATAATAAGAACTCGTAGGAGTTATTTGAATAAAGTTGTAGAGGTTTTATCCAGAATAACTTTGTACGAATACATACTCATATTTGAGGAATAAAGGGAGATGAGAGCATGACTGTAAAGACTACAGCGGAACAAATCCGCATTATAGAATATGATCCTTCTTATGCAAAGGCGGTCGCAGAAATGTGGAACCGTAGCAACGAAAGCTGGGGTGGAGGCACCAATCAGAGAACTGAGGATACAGTACGCCGGGAGATGGAGATCTCTTCCAATCTGAATGTGTTTCTCGCCGTTGATGGTGAGGAAGTGGTCGGCTTCTGCAGTTTTGCTCATTACCGTCAAGACGAAGGGGCTCTGTATGTTCCGCTGTTGAATGTGCGACCTGATTATCACGGATACAAGGTAGGTCGTAACCTGATTTTGAACGCTGTTCGCAAAACAATTGAAGCGGGCTGGCCGCGGCTTGATCTGTTTACTTGGGCAGGTAATACGAAGGCCGTACCGATGTATAAGAAATGTGGATTCTTTTGGGAAAAAAATGAGGATTACGTCCATCTGATGAACTTCATTCCGACGGTTCTGCAAACGGAAGCACTCGCTCCCTATTTTGAGCAGCTGGATTGGTATGCAGATAGTACCCGTGAACTGCCCATTCAGCCGGATGGTCGCCGGGAGCGTGGATTTGATTTCTTCGATTACACTTGGCAAAAGGGAGAACTCTCCTTACGGGCTGAATTCGAGAAGACCGGTCGCGGCCTGACGGCTCTTGACACACCTGACTATGAAATCTTCACAGAGATTGAAGATCACGATCTTGTATTCGGTTCCACCTATAAGATTCGCTATCACATCAAGAATCGTTCGGCGTCAGATCTGGCTATTGAGATCCAAGGTCAAAACCACAAAAATATTCGTTTTGCCTTGTCCGCTGCACCAACGCTCGCGCCAGGAGAAACGGTTATTGTAGAAGGTGAGTTCGAGCTTGATCCGATTCGTGAAGAGCAAAACGACAAGAAAACTCATCCCGTTGTTCTGAGCAAATGGCTCATCGGTGGCAAGCGTGCTGAGTTTCGTATAGGTGTTGCTCCTAAATTTCCACTAAAAATGATGATGGAGTTGCCAACGCGTGAGCTGTATCCGGGTCTTCCCGCTGAGCTATATTTGAATGTTGAGAATAATTTTGCAACGGAAGCGGAATTTTCTTTTGATTTGCCAGACGAAGAGTTTTTGACGTGGGAGGATCGGGCGGTAAGCTTCGCGGTTCCGGCTAAGAGTAAGGCTTCTATCCAAGTACCTTTTACCCTCAATTCATATGGCCTTTATTCACGGGATATTGAGGTGACGGCTGTTCCTGCTGGAGAGAAGGCAGTCTCCTTCATAAGCAAATTATCTGTGCTAATGAAAGGAACGCATGGCCGTTTTGGCGGGGAGAACGGGGATCAGTGGGTGGCTGTAAACGGCGCCTACTCCGTTCATCTTAATAATAATGACAATGGGATATGGATTGAATATCCCGGCTCGAGCCATAATTTCTGGTTGACTCATCCGAAGTTAGGTAAACCATTCGCCGAGGAATTTTCGAAGAAACAGGCAAAAGAAATAAAGATCTATTCCGAAGGAGAGGGCCAGGTACTAGAGACCCTTTATGAATCGGATGAATTCCCGGGTCTGGAGATAAAAAGAGTGGCTAAGCTATTTGCAAACGGAATCGCTGAGTTTTATAGCGAGGTCTGCAATACTAGTAACCAAACGTTGGAAGAGGATATGTATCTGCTAACGAATTTCGGATTTTTTGGCAAACGGCTCATCCTCCCCTATCAAGGTCATTACGTAGATATGGGCGATGCTTATTCGGGTGATCCGAGTTATTGGGACAGCGCTCAAATCACGGAAAACTGGTTGTTCAGCAAGGAAGAAAACGTCACATGTGGTGTTTGCTGGGACCCTTCGCTGAAGCTGCTTCGTCCGGAATATCCACTTGGATTGGAGCATAATCTTGGTCAAATCTCCGCTGGAGATGTCGTACGAACAAAGACGCTGGTGTTCGCTTTAAACACCTTCCTGAAGTGGTCCGATTTCCGCACCTTTGCACGGAAAAAGCACGATCCGATCACACCGGTGTTGGATGATCATCTTGAATTAACGCTCGGCAGTGGAAACCCGTTTGCGGCGGAGGCACTTCATGCGGAGTTAATCGAACGAAAGATGACTCCGCTTAATGGAAGCCTCGAGCTCTATGTACAAATGGATAGAGGAGAGGAGCAGAAAGTCTCTGAGATGGAGCTGCAAAGAGAGCAGAATCTGCACTCCGCGGGCTTTGAGCTCTCACCTGAGGAAGCGGAAACTTCTTCAGAACTCAGCCAATCAGGACAGAAGGTTCGAGTCGTCTATCGTGGAGAGGATCGTATTCAAGAGCGAACAGGTCTCTGGTTCCCTCAAACGGAAACAGCAGCCGTTGTGTGTGACACAGAAGAGGGACTCGCGGGTCCTATTTACACTGTGAGCAACGGAGTTCTTTCTATTGCAGCTGCTCCTGATTTCGGCAGTGTTGTGCATTCACTGAAGCACCATGGAGAAGAATGGCTGGATAGCTCCTATCCGGAAGCAGCACCACGTTCCTGGTGGAATCCTTGGCATGGTGGACTCGGTGTAGGTATTTCAGGCATAGGTGGATTTAGTCGTTTGGAGGAGCCAAGAAGCGCAGCTTGGACCGAGCAAATGGATGTTCAGGGCAATGTATGGAAAGGATTACGTATCACTACTTCGATCGAGAAGCAGGAAAAGAACCGAGGGATTGTTGTTAATCAGCATTACCTTATGCTCCCCGGCGTCCCTGTGCTCTGTGTGTTGCATTCGGTGACCAATGGCAGTGGAATGGCTCTACCGAATTACTCTTTGGCGGAGGAGAATTATATCAAACCTTCGCCAGTCTATGCCGAAGGATGGATGGAATTCTCCAAGGAGGGCAAGTTCTTATTAGGAACGGTTGAAACCTATCTTGAGGCCAAGGGACTATTGCGAATTGGTGCATCTTCGCGTAAGGATATGCTGCATATGGTTAGCAATCATCCGAATCAGAGTGCCTCGGCGTATGTGAACAATAAGGTATTTAATCACGGGGTGCATCATCATCTTAAGCTTTTAAATGGAGAAACCGTTTGGACACAGCCGTCCTTCCTGATCATGGGAGAACTCGCTCTGAATTCAGAGGATGTCCGCAGTCTTTTGAAGCTGACCTTTGCTAGACCTACTGACGAAAAGGAGATCTCAAATGCCGATCATTGATATTCACATTCACCTGTCGGACATCGACAGCTTTCATCAAACAGCACTGGATCTCTCCAAAGTCGATTACACTGCTGCCGGGCTCAAAGCGGAGTTTGATAAGAACGACGTTATTCTGGGCATTGGAATGGGGGTATCGGAGCAGACGAAGGGAGCTTTCCCTGACTCTACTTCCCCTAATCCAATGGGCCTTGACTTGGAAGACACTGTGCCGCCTTTCTTAATGGAATGCGTGGGTATCAATCCGAATATGCTCGGAGGAAAGGATGCTCAGGAGGAGCTGGATCGAATTGAGGCACGGCTGCAAGCTCCAGAGGTAGCTGGTATTAAGCTCTATGCCGGGTACTATCATCATTACGTTTATGACAAAATCTATTCACCGATCTATGAGCTGGCAGCCAAGTACGGCACGCCTGTCGTCATTCATACCGGTGATACGTACTCGATGAATGGATTGCTTAAGTATGCACATCCTCTTACCGTGGACGAATTAGCATTCCAACGACGTGATGTGAATTTTATGATCTGTCATCTTGGAGATCCCTGGGTGATGGATGCTGCCGAAGTGGTGGCCAAAAATCCGAACGTCTATGCCGATTTATCCGGCCTTGTGGTCGGTGATCGGCCTCATTTTGAACGGTTCATGAATGAACCACTGTTCATGGATCATTTTCGCCGGGCGCTGGTGTATTCTGATCATTATGAGAAAATGTTGTTCGGCACGGATTGGCCACTTGCGCCTATTGACCTGTATGCGGAATTTGTCCGCCGACTTGTCCCTGAGCAGCACCACGAAAAAGTATTTTACGAGAATGCCTTCGCCTTATTCCCACGCATCCAGCAGCGGATTGCGGCGCTCTAAGTATTACAAACAAGCCATCTCTTAGTTCATCTAAGGGATGGCTTGTTTTTTTGTAAAAGGTTATTAACTCAATTAGCAACTCTTTGAAGTGAATAAGCGTCTATTATGTATATATTTACTACGAAATGATGGGCTTGATTTTTTATTATACAATTGTATAATGGTATTATTACACAATTGTATAACGAGGAGAAAAAGTGATGAATAACAAAATCAAACGGCTGCCCGATGCTGAATTGGAAATTATGCTGGTGATTTGGCGAGCGGAAGGCTGGGTCAACTCTTCCTACATTTTGAATCAGCTGGGGGATAAGCGTAAATGGGCACTTGCAACTTTATTGACTGTGTTGTCTCGGTTGGTTGAAAAGGGCTTTCTGTATTGTGAAAAAGAGGGACGGAGCAATCGTTATATCGCCGCAATTTCGGAAACTCACTATAAAGAGAGCGAAGGGAAGTCCACGCTTGAGAAGCTGTTCGGCAACTCTGTACAAGATATGGTGATGTCCTTATACAACGGGAAGGCAATCGATAAAGGTGATCTTGCAGAGCTGAGGGAAATGCTGGATAGAGTAGAGAAGGAGGAATCCTGATGATAACAAGTCTTTTTTTAGATCTTCTGGTGATTTCATTAACCACAAGTCTAGTTATTCTCGGCTTGATCTTGCTAACTCCTATGTTAAGGAAGCATTATTCTGCGAAGTGGAGTTATTGTATATGGTTGATTTTAACTATGCGATTATTGCTGCCATTTAACTTCTCCTTTACTAATCCTCCTGTAGACATTCAATTACCTGAAGGTCAGGGGATAACAGCTGTCTTTCAAGATACATCGTCTCAGAATTTACAGGTAGATCCATCTGCAATCTCTCAACCAGTTGAGGTAGTGAACTTAAGCCATATGCCATCAATTGTGGATATTGTAGCTTCCATCTGGCTTGCTGGAGCTGTACTTTTTTTAGTGTATCATTTGCTGAGCTATTTCTTCTTCAGAAAACAAGCGCTGCGTTGGAGCAGTTCTTTTCTAAGGGAGGATGTAGTCTCCAAGCTCAAACAAGTCTCTAAAGAAATGAACGTAACAGCCTCCATTCCAGTTTTGATAAGCAATAAAGTTTCGAATCCGATGTTAATGGGCTTTTACAAGCCAACTTTGTTTTTGCCACATGAACAATATAGTGATGAAGAGCTGGAGTTTATCCTTAAACATGAGTTGGTTCATTACAAAAGGCATGACATCGTATTTAAGCTGTTGCTTCTGATCGCGCAGGCACTGCATTGGTTTAATCCGTTTGTTTGGGTCATGGCGCGTGAAGCCGCCCACGAAATTGAAATATACTGTGATGACACCGTTGTATTTGAGCGAGGAGCGGGCTATCGGAAGAAATACTGTGAAGCGATTTTATCGGTCATGCAAAGCAATGAAACTCGGCATGTTGCCTTGTCAACAAATTTTGCGAGGGGGAAACACTCGATGAAGCAGCGATTCGGCAGTATATTAAATATGAAAGAAAAACGAAATGGTGCAGGGGCATTTTTTGCAGTCTTAATGGTGGTTGGAGTTACGGCCATATTAGCTGCTTGTACGAACGTAAACGGTCAATCTACAGATAAGACGCTCAAACCAGGTACGATTTATTCGTATAGCTCTAGCGGTGAACAGGTTGTTGTACATGATGCTGGCAATAAGTATTCCGTGGATGAGAGTGGAAATGTATCTTTTTCCTATCGGAATGGGGAGATCCAAGCGCAAGCCCCTTTAAAACTTGATACGACTGGATCAGAACTAGGGATGGGAAGAGCAGATACCGGCTTCTTTATTTCCGAGGATAAAACCGCTATTGTCTATGGATTTGCCGATGGCAAAAAATCTCCACTTCAGGTATTGATCAGTGATGACATGGGAGAAACGTGGAATAACTACAACATTGAAGGTGCAAAAGGTTATGACGCGAAGTTTATCGGGTTTACAGACAAACAAAATGGTTGGATTGTCTCGGGAGGTTCTGCGGGCGTGGGACGTTCGTTGAATTATGTATACCTGACCTTTGATGGTGGGAAGACATGGACGGAGATTGGCAATCCTAACGATTTGTACGCGGAAAGCTTAACAGGAGCAGGCTTCTCTAACAAGGATATCGGATTCTTAGGGTTCAGATACTATGAAGATAATGGGCCAGTTATTTATTGGACCAAGGATAAGGGGCAGTCATGGGAAAAGCTCGCGGTAACACTTCCGGATATTTTCAATGAATATCAAAAAACGCCGCTTTCACCTATCTTCAATGGAAAAGAAGGGTTATTTCCTATTCTGCTCAGTAAAGAGGGAAATACAGTCGGGACCATCTACCTGTCGAGTAAGGGCTACGGATTAGAGTGGACATACGATTCAGCATATGATCAGCTTGGGGATGCTAAATAGTAATAAAAGGCTTTTAATTGTAGTTCTTGCAACTATATTCCCTCAAAACAACACGCCAATGGATATAGAACGTCGGTCGACTTCCTCCTCTACGCATGCAATCTACCGCAAACCCAAAACAAAAGGCAGCGATCCTCCAAAAAGAGAACCACTGCCTTATTGTCTTTACAGGTACTGCTTACTCTGAGACAACCTCATTATTATTTCAACTATGAATGAGCTTACTTTTTCCAGCCTCCACCGCCATTTGATGAGGACTCTACATAATCTACGTTGATTTTGCCAGTGCTAGATCCGAGCTCAGTGTTGAAATTATATTGTCTGAGATTCCAATCATCGAAGGTTCCCAACCAGCTATTATCTACTATGAAGGTGTAGCGTGTTGTGGCAGAATAAGTGCCACGGATATAAGAACAGACCGCTCTTGATCCATATACACCCATTTTATAGCCCTTGGGATTTTTGGTACTGCTGTCTAACACGGATTTTATGCCTTGAAAATAAGGCACAACATTGTTTGTGATTTCAGATGAGGTCATGTCACGGTCTATGGCAAAATAAATAGGGGTGCTGCTGGTTTGTCCCAGATCGCTTGCTAATCCTACAGCAGTTTCAGCATCTGCAACACCATTGGCATTCGTAAAGTGATCGAGCGATTTACTGATTTGGTAAAGGGATACGATATATAATCCTCCGTCTGATATTCGTGTCACCTCGGCTGATGTGAGACCATCCTGATAACCTTCTACACGATTCAAATATCGGCCAACAAATGTGAAGCTATTATTTTTAAGTGTAGTTAATCTTGCCGCAGTTACATTAGTAGCAGTATCACAACCTAGAGCCATTTTATCTGCCTTCTTTCTATTTTTTGTTCAAGGTTTGGCGCCAACCTCTTCAACAATATATGAAAAAACTTTCACAGATTCTTGGGGGAACAACGAAATGAGAGGAAAAAGGCAGAAGGAGAGGTTCAATTAGTTGGGAGAGAAGCTGTCGCTAAATGATTCTAATCCTTTAAACTTCTAGGAACTTTTGGAAATCGTCTGCGTCTGTACAATATGAAGAGTTTATGGTTCTCCAACATGGGAGGTTGGTCAATTTATGGATAAAAGATGGTTGCTAGCTCCAATATTTGTTGCATCATTGCTTACTGCTCCAGTAGCGAATGCTGCATTGCCCGCTTATTTCACTTTCATTATGGATAGAGGTGGGAAAGGAACAAGTTCAGCGCTAGTAAAGGATGGAATTACTTATGTTTCAGCTAATCACTGGGAAACGGCAGGACTGAAGGGAGTATGGGATAAATCACATCAAAGAGCGGAGTTTACTGGATGGGGAAAAAAGATAGCCGTTCGTATTGGAAGTAAACAGGGAGTCCTCGATGGTAAGTTAGTAAATGTGGAGGGTGTTCCTTTTGAAATGAATGGTCAACTCTATGTGCCTGCTCGCTTTCTAGTTAATTCATTAGGAGGAACAACCGTTAGCTGGGATGCGACGAAGAAGATATATACAGCAACCGGACTATTAAGCTTTGCTAGTGCCAGCGCACAATTCGGTGGATCTACATATACAGTAGATAAAAAAACTGGGAGTTTATATCTAACAGATTCCGTAGGACATACTCGTTTGCTAGCGAACCTCGGATCGCAGCTGTTCGATGAAGTTCAGTTCGATTTTCAGAAGACGCCAAAAGGTCTACTCTATCTAACCCTAACAGATGTTTACGGAGAACCACATATTAATAATAAATGGTATACGATGATTATTAAGGATGGAATGGTTATTCGCCAAGCGAGTGTAGGATATTATATTCGTTACGGTGACAATGTTAAATTTGCTGGCAATCAGCTTCTGCTTACCGATGGAAAACTATTACGATTAATTGAAGATGGAACGGGGAACGTAACGGAGACGATTGATTTGACCAAACTAGGTGGTAATTCGGATAATTATTTAGTGGAGGGAATGGACGAGGATTTTCTGCTGATTCGATCCAATCAACAAGGTTTCCTCATGATGATTGACCGTGAAAAAGGGACCAAAACATTGTTGTACAGGGAACTCCTTGACGTAGAACAGCAAAAATATGCTGAAACAAACGACCTCCCTTTTTATGGAGATAACCTGAAGTTCCTGAAAAGAGAAGGTGATACCCTGCTTTTTACTAATGATTATGTACAGGACGGTAAGGTTTACAAATTTATGTTGGGCGGCTCATAATTCTTTGCAGGAGGATGTTATGAAAATTTTCAAAAGACTTAGCTTTTGGCTGCCTCTACTATCCATATTGATTTGTCTAGTTAATCTATCCGGTGAAGATGATAAAAATTTGCTGCTTTTTTTTACGTCACCGACATTAATGTGGTTAAATCCTTGGCTTACAGATCTGCACTATGCTATGGAAAATGAGCGCATATGGCAATTAATTCTCTATGGCATTCATTTTGGGACGGCAATCTTGATTGGTTTGGTGGCAGATTTGCTCTTATCCCGATATAGGAGAAAGATATGAGCAAACGGAACTTCAAATATCCGCAGGTTATCATAGAAAGACGTGATCCCAAGGCTTAAGTGCCTTGGGATTTTTTTGCTAAGAAGGGTAGTATAAAATCATGCTTAAACGGGTTAAGGTATGTCCTGGATTAAAATACACATGCGGTTTGTCTGCCTTGAAGGTAATAGAATCACCAGATTTTAAGAGGTATTCGTTGTCATTGACACGTAAAGACAATTCACCATCGAATACAGTGATTAATTCTTCGGTTCCTTCCATATGGGAATTGGCATCAAGGTACCCACCTTTGTCTATCTCCACTGTATAACCTTCAAATCGTTTACTTTCATCAAATGGGAATGATGGGTACACTCGATATTTTCCGTTGTCTTCAAGCAGTGGTTGAATCTCACTTCTCAAAATCACGCTGGTGTCAGGCTTTGGGTAATCTATCAGCGCAGAAAATGAAATTTTTAATCCATTGGCGATCTTCCAAAGGGTTGTAATGGTTGGTGTTGATTCGCCTCTTTCGATTTGACCAATCATTGTTTTGCTTACTCCAGTTAATTCTGCCACCTTTTCCAGGCTTAAATCTTTACTTTTTCTTATCTTTTTTATATTTTCAGCGATAATTAAATTAATTTCTTCCATGGTAATTACTCCTATCCCTATTTACTTTATAACGACTGCGATATACAATAAAACGCATGTAAGGGCGTTATAACGTCTAATAAATACATTATAACATACAATAGGGGTGTATTTCAGTGTTTGTTTCTTTGTTTTTATATACATTTGTTGCAAGTTTTACTCCGGGACCCAATAACATTATGGCAATGACTTTTGCAAACCAGGTTGGCTTGAAAAAAACAATGAAGTTTTGTTTAGGAGTGGGTACAGGTTTTTTAATAATCATTTTGTTATGTTGTTATTTTAATATACTTCTGAAAAATCTTATCCCAAAGATTGAATCGGTTATGGCTGTGATAGGCGCAGTCTATATGCTTTATTTAGCAGTAAAAATTATTTCAAGTAAGCAACAAGACAGTGATGCAGCTGGAGATAGACATAACAGTTTTATTGCGGGTATGCTTTTACAATTTATCAATCCAAAAGGAATATTATATGGAATCACAGCTACATCTACATTTATCCTTACATCAAATTCTTCGTATTTTAGTTTATTGAGTTACTCTTTAATTCTCGCTTTCATTGGATATATGGGCACTTTTAGTTGGTGTTTATGTGGTTCTCTTTTCAAAAAAATTATATCTAAATATAGAAGTCAATTTAATATACTGATGGGATTGTTGTTAGTGTATTGTGCGGTTTCGATGGTGTTAGGATGAAGCTTTATCAGCATCAATCATGAAAAAAGTAAGCAGGTGGAGGCTATCGCGGCGGTTGCGATGCCCTAGACAACTCTAAAATTATCTAATAGATCAACCAGGGAAATCACCAGATTTGCTGCAACACACTTAGACAGTGGAGATATAGCGATGATATAGATGATATCAGGAGATAAAACGGCCCCAGTCCAATGAAATTCAGGACTGGGGCCGTTTTATCAATTATGCTCTAACAATCAGCTTCACGCTGGGAATTGTTATTCCTCATAACCTGGAGGCGATCCAGTACGATTTGTACAGCAATCGCATCGTCCAGATAACCTAGTGGAAATACATAATCGGGGATGATATCTGTAGCAGAGATGAAGTACAGCAAGCCACTCCCAAGAATTGAGCGTTCCTCCAGACTGATGTTATCGCTACTGTAGCTCTGATACATTTTTTTGAGTTCTTCAATGAATGGTCCGGCGCCATTGATACTTTTTACTTTACCGGAAAAGTCATTGTGAATAATCCGTGCTCCTTCTTCGGTTAGGACATAGGGTTCGTATTTGCTGAGTTCTCTCTGAACCTGCTCGATAGTAAACTGGTGGTCAATGAGATTGGAGGACTGAAGGATTTCTTTAATACTGTTGATAGAGGAGTAGATGTCGTTCTTCTGGTTCTGATGAACGGTGGGAGCAGGCGCACCATAACCAGCAGCTTGGAAGAGTGGAGCGGAGGGAATATCAAGATGAAGAGCAAAAGCTTTCAGATGTTCAGGCTTGGCTCTTTGCTTCCCGTTAATGATCCGCGATATCGTGGCCGTATCGATGCCGGTTGCGGCGCTTAGCTTACGCATAGACAAAGAACGTTCTTTTAGCAAGGAGATCAGTGTGTCACCCAGTGTAGCGTTTCGCTTCTCATCGGACATCTGCAGTTCACCTCACTTTGTGTTGGTGTTGAATAAATGTTGAGGGGATCTCAACATTTTTAGAGAGAGGAGCACTTTTTTGCAACATGCTCAATAGTATGACTGTAAACAGACAACAAGGAGTGAAAGATACATGGTTGCTTGGTTATTAATTTTTGGTTTTGCCGTATCATCAAGTCTGGATAATTTGGGTGTTGGAATATCATATGGGATTTGGGGAATCCGTATTAACTATTTATCAAATTTAATTATTGCGGTCATCTGTTTCATCCTTAGTATGACAGGGATCATATCCGGTCAGTGGCTGGCGAAGGTTCTTCCGGGCGTATTACCCGTCCTGATTGGAGCGTTATTACTGTTCATTGTCGGTACCCGCATCATTCTGCTAGCCGTACCGCGTAAACATCAGGATTCAAGCCAGGACAGGGAAGAAGCCAAAGAGGCAATTTCAGGCGGAGCACTTGGAGAAATTCTAAAAAATCCTGAAACTGTAGATAAAGACAAATCAGGCTCTATTGGATACGTTGAGGCTGCGGTGTTGGGAGTTGCACTTGCCGCTAATGCTATAACCAATGGGATCGGTGCGGGTCTGATGGGACTGTCACCACTCGCGATCTCTCTGACTGCAGCAATCGGCAGTTATTTCACAGTATGGCTTGGTGTGTTCTTGGGACAAAAAATGTCGGCGATTCGCATCGGCTCTTTCACAGTAGGTCAGTTCAGTACGGTCTTAAGTGGATTTATAATTATTTTGATCGCTTGTAATTCTTTCTTTGGGTAAGTTGGACACCGCTAATTCAAAGTCGTCCATCCACTGATGCAGTGGAGAGGCGGCTTTTTTCTTTCCTCAAATGAGGTAGTAGAGCGCTCGATGAATACATGTATGGCGTACTTTCTAGATTTTTAATTTGAGATGAATAATTCAATGCTGCATTACAAAAACTTTATTCGATTCGTCACTACTTTACCAAATCAGGAGGGGTCGTTATTAAACCATTTATCGTAATAGCAGCATTTTTACTTGTTACAGCTTGTTCGAGTAATGAATCGGCAAACAAGCAAATAACTGCTAAACAAACGAATCATGAAATGCATGCTAAACAAACGAATCATGAAATGCATTCGCGTAATGTTACTACAACGTCGAACTTAACTCAAGCATCTTCTATTTCCACAATGGATGCTGGAAAATCATCGATTACGGCTAAACAAGTAGCACCTGATGGTGATACGAATTGGTTAGATTGGCTCAAAAAAAATACCGATTCGATAGGAGGCTCAGGTGGTCAGACTGGAGTTGCGCAACCGTCCGCTTATCCGCAAATGTCTGCCAACCCGCAAATGTCTGCTAACCCGCAGTCGTCTGTCAAACCACAACCGTCCGTCAATCCGCAGCAGCCAGCCAATACATCTGATTCCGTTCAGCAAGTGTTGAATTTGGTGAATAAAGAACGTACAAATGCTGGCTTGAAAGCCCTGAGCTTAAATAGTGAGCTTTCAAAAATGGCTATGGCAAAAGCGAAGGATATGTATGACAACAATTATTTTGATCATCAGTCACCGACTTATGGTTCTCCGTTTGATATGATGAAGGCATTCGGGATTAGCTATAGCTCCGCTGGTGAAAACATTGCCAAAGGCCAGAAGAGCGCGGAGGAAGTAATGAATCAATGGATGAACAGTCCTGGTCATCGCGCCAACATCCTGAATAGTAGCTTCAGCGAAATCGGAATCGCTTCATATAACTCTGAATGGGTTCAAGAATTTATTGGTTTGTGAGAAAATCAGTAAAAGCATCCAAGATAATAAACAACTCACGTCAAACCCATGTCATCTGACATGGGTTTTATTATGATTGATCCAATAAAGTCAGCTTACATGCTTATATCCAGTCATCTTTTACTACTAAAGCTTGTGATATTGATGTATTGTGGATTGTGGATAGATATGGTTAATTTCCTAATTTGAGTATGCATTTCATGTAGATTAATAATCGGATAAAGGAGATGCAGTATGCTACCATCACTCACATTTCTTAAACTTCAATTGGACGGAATTCTGCGTAATAAATTTGAGCAGGGACATCAAACCTCTGGTTATTTAGCCAAGTTGGAACAGCTTCCCGCAAGCTATGATGCCTATCTGGAATTCGCCCATAGTTTGGCTGTCATTCCAATGAGGGACAATTGGCCTTACTATGAGCCGAACGATTTAGATGAGATATGGCGGGAATGCCATCCGGCTCGACCTCTCGGTCAGATCGGAATTTTGAATCTGAAGGATAGCTACAAGCGTGTGGAGGCTGGTTTCCTCGCTTCAGTCTGTGGTTCCATGCTGGGCAAACCAATAGAGGTAAACCCCAGCTTGTCGGAATTACGTCAAGCGTTAACTTCTGTAGGGGAATGGCCACTGAATGATTACATTTCTGATGAGATTCTCCATGCGCTGGATCGTCGCCATTGGTCCTGGTTTGAGACGACGCGGGGACGAATTCGTTATGTGGCACCTGATGATGATATCAATTATTCATTAATGGGAATGATGGTGCTAGAACAATTCGGTGATGGTTTTACGAAAAGAAATTTAAGGGATTTATGGATCAATCACCTTCCGATAAGTACAACTTGGGGTCCGGAAAGGGCTATTTTGCTGCGATCAGGGATTAGCTATTTGGAACATGATAAGGAATTATTCAATCATTCTGAAATAGAGGCTTGGCCTGATTTTATGGTACAGGGTACGGAACTATGCGGTGCGGCGATTCGTGCAGATGCCTACGGCTATGCCTGTCCTGGTCAACCTGCTCTGGCTGCTGAGCTAGCTTGGAGGGATGCAAGCTTTACACATCGCCGAACCGGCATCTACGCCACGATGTTCATTGCTGCTGCGATTGCTGTCGCTCAGGTGCTGCGCGATCCCATTGAAATAATCAATACTGCTCTGCAATTCGTCCCTAAAAGAAGTCGATTCTATGAGATTACTAGTGATTGTCTTGAGATGGTAGCGAATGCAGATGACTGGCTGGAAGCATATCAGAGTATTAACCAAAAGTATGCGAATTATTGCCACTGTGAGGTTTATCAAGAAGTAGGAACCTTAATTAATACTCTGCGGTTTGCAGACAATGTTGGCGATGGGATATGCAAGCAGGTAATGCAAGGCAATGATACGGATAGCTTTGGGGCAACGGCTGGCTCTCTGCTTGGGGTTTATTTCGGTCCAGATCGTTTGGAATCAAGATGGCTTAAGCCTTTTCAAGATCGGATTCATACGGGGCTATCTAATTTTCATGAGCAAAAGCTTTCTGCATTAGCGGAGCGGATGGGGCGTTTACCGGAGCTGCTGCAAACCGGTCAACATCGAGTTCTACCTAGTGAGCTCTATGTGAACAACAATACCGATCTCGGTCTTTAGCTAATACAACCTACATAATAAGCCTACAAAAAGTCCACAGCAACAATGTTGCGAGTGGATTTTTTTACTTTTTATTTTTGAATTAGGCTTAAGACTGAACAAGTACCCGGTGATGTATTGAATTGAAGGCATTTGCTTTTAGCGTGAATGGAAGAACGAAATCGATATTATAGAGATCGCTATTGGGTCGGGTTATTGTCAGCTTGTTGAGAAGGTTGATCTTGCGATGATGGAGACTGCTGAGGTAGCCATTTTTGTATCACTGGCCACATTAAATAAGTTATGGTGCCTACGATCAAGGAATTAAAGATGATAATTTCGGAAGTGCTCATTACGCGGAACGATGCAATTAAATTTCGATATGATTGTTGAAAGCTAAAGAGCGAAATGATGTCGAGAAGAAAGATGAGTGCTAATACTAAAATTAATAATAGTACAGAAACGACAAATATTTTCATACCATTCCCCTACTTTCATTGTTAACCTTCCAATAATATTTGCTGTTAATGGGTAGAATAATCACGCAATGAGTAGCAAATAATGGCGAGAAAGGTGAAGGGATATGGAAAAGGATGGCAATGAACGAAGTAAGAGTACAGTAAGCAGTCCACATTGGACCGTCCCTTCAGTTCCGATTGATTCAACAAAATTAGGAGTCAATTTAGAGCAAATTCGCCAAAAGACAGGGAATAGTGGAGATATAATCATTCGTGAATTTACGATAGGATCAGATGAGGGGCTTCAAGCCGCAATTATTTATGTGGATGGTATCGTTAATAATACAACCATTAATCAATTTGTTATGGAAGTCTTGATGAACGTAATGCTAAGTAGTACACAAAGAACATTAAATGATCTGATCCAAGTAATCACAGAAAAGGTAGTTCCTATAGGCGGCCTGAAGTCTCTATTAAAGTGGGATGAACTTTATGATGCACTGCTGCTGGGCCAGACTATCCTGTTGATTGATGGCTCAAATGAAGCCCTATCGATTGCAACATCAGGCGGTGAAGTTCGCTCTATAGATGAGCCTGGCACGGATAATTCAATCAGGGGACCTCGTGAAGGCTTTGTTGAAAGCTTAGCGACGAATATATCGATGGTTCGGCGTCGCATACGAAATCCTAATTTATGGCTGGAATCGATGACACTAGGACAAGTTACACATACCAGAATAGGGATCATGTACATAAATGGGATCGCGGATGAAGCTATTGTTGATGAGGCGAAGCGACGCCTGCAAAAGATCAAGTTGGATGGCATTCTTGAATCGGGATATATTGAGAAAATGATTGAAGATCAGAATTTCACTCCTTTTCCAACGATTCTAGCTACAGAACGTCCAGATACCGTCGCTGCTAATCTCTTGGAAGGTAAAATCGCAATTTTGGTGGATGGGACTCCATTTATATTAATCATCCCTGCCGTGTTTAATCAATTCTTTCAAATTACAGAAGATTCATATCATAGGTATGACATTAGTATCGCATTGCGGTTTCTAAGAATCGTAATGTTTATCATTTCGATGATTGGACCTTCCGTTTATATCGCAGCAACCACCTTCCACCAAGAAATGATACCAACGCAGCTAGTGATCTCACTTGTTTCACAATTAGAAGCTACGCCATTTACAGCGTTTGTTGAGGCATTACTAATGGAGGTTATTTTTGAAATTCTGCGTGAAGCAGGTGTTCGTATGCCCAAATCGATAGGATCTGCTGTATCTATCGTTGGAGCGCTTGTCATAGGACAAGCAGCTGTACAAGCAGGGTTAGTGTCAGCAGCCATGGTTATTGTCGTTTCACTAACGGCTATTTCAAGTCTGGCGACTCCTGTTTTCTCGATCGCAGTTTCGGCGAGATTGTTACGATTTGTCCTTATGATTAGTGCAGCAACGTTCGGTTTCTTTGGAATGATTCTTACCTTGATCATGATCATTGCTCATATGTGCAGTTTACGTTCATTTGGTGTACCTTACATGGCTCCATACACTCCTGTGATGCATGTAAAGAATAATCCGTTTCAAGCTTTGCCGATCTGGATGAGGCATTTGGTTCCCAAATTGATGAAGCGACCTACAACAGAGCAAGTGGGTGATCAAGATAATGCGTAGAATGGCAGGACTCTGGTTATCGATCGTTATGATCTTTTTGCTTACGGGTTGTTGGGATAGTCGAGAACTAACGGATATTGGTTTTGTGGTTGCGTTGGCCATTGATAAAGGAGAGAAGAAGAACATTCGGGTCACTGTTCAAATTGTTAATCCCACAAATGCTTCAAGTACACAAGGGGGGAGTAGTCCTACTCCGGTACCTCCAACAACATATTCAGCAGAAGGTAATAATGTATTTGAAGCCACTCGCGTTCTTTCTAAAAAACTTTCTCGGCAGTTGCATTATGGCCATGCGGTTGTTCTCTTAGTAGGTGAAGAATTAGCCGCAACACAAGGGATTAATAAGCTTTTTGACGGCGTTGAGCGGGATAGTGAATTTCGCCCTTCCGCTACAATGGTTATCGCGAGGGGGACGACAGGAGAAGAACTTATTAAACAACCAACAAGTATCGATAATTCACCCGCCATTAAAATTAAGAAAATGGTATCCGATACGGAAAAAGCATTCGGTGAAAATATTGATGAAAAAATATACCAAGTGATTCAAGCTATTGTCTCTTCTGGTAAAGAGCCGACGATTACTGGCGTTCAACTCGATCCTACAAATAAAGAAGATAAAATTATGGCTAGTGGGATCGCTACTTTTAAAGATGGGAAATTAATGAAATGGTTAGACGGGAACGAAGGCCGTGGTTTCTTATGGGTTCTAGGTAGAATTCGTTCGACATTGTTAACCATGGATTGGAATGGTCAGCCACATACAATCGGGATCGAGAATATACGGGCGAAATCATCAATTCATTCAAGCTTTGATAAAACTGGTAGACCAATTATTGAAGTGAAGATTGGCGCGGATGCGAATATTGGAGAGGTTGATGTCCCCATTGATGTAACTAACCCGAAGGTTTTCTTGCAAATTGAACGCCTCTACACACAAGCCATTCACGATGAAGCGCTAGCTACGATTAAATTAATGCAACAGCAAAAGTCGGACATTTTCGGATTCGGAGAAGTAGTACATCGTGATCATCCAAAGCAATGGAGAATGTTGAAGAGGAATTGGAATGATGTGACCTTTCCCGCGATTGAAGTAAAAGTGAAAGTGGAGGCTTATGTGCGTAATACTGGATTGCGTAATAGAACCATACTGGAAAGTATCGATAAAAGCGAATGAGTTCTTCGCAAGAGAGGAGAGGTGGGTTTGGAAAAAGCAAAGATCAGCACCCGTCAATTGCTTATCCTTGTATTAATATTTGAAACCGTGAGCGCGATTATTTCCGGATTTGGAGCGGAAGCAAAACAAGATGCATGGATTACCGCAATCATAGGGATGCTCGGGGGAATATGCTTATTTCTAATCTATCATCGATTGTCTTTATTTTATCCGGATCTTCCGATTACAGAATATGCAAAGAAAATATTAGGGCCCGTTGTGGGCCGTTTTATTGCTTTGTTATATGTTGTCTACTTCTTGTTTAATGGGAGTTTAGTAATCCGTGAATTTGCCTCTATGGCTGTATCCTTCGTTTTTATACAAACCCCCTTTCTCGTTATCATTGCTTTGATGCTAGTTGCGGTTATGTATGTCATTGGAAAAGGGATCGAAGTGTTGTCAAGGACTGCGGAGCTTTTTTTTGCTGTGTTATTTCTTGTTACTACTACTGGTCTAACGCTGATCCTTACGTCTGGAAATGTAGATCTTCAAAATTTAAGACCCGTGCTGGAAGAGGGATGGTTAACCGTGCTGAAGCAATCGATTCCAGGCACTGTAGTATTTCCCTTTGGTGAGGTCATTGTGTTCTTGATGTTGTTTCCCTATGTGAATGAGAAGCGAAAAATGAAGAAAACAGTGATTACAGGGTTATTGATCAGTGGATGTTTTATCGGGTTTATTATGATGGTAAATGTTTCTGTCCTTGGTGTGGATTTATTTACACGAACGCAATATCCATTGTTGACAACCTCGCAATTGATTGAGGGCAGGGCTTTTCTGGAACGTTTAGATGCATTGTTTCTGGTCACGGCTATTGTCGGCGGTTTTTTTCGGATCAGCATTTACTTATATGCGACGATAATTGGTACGGCAACATTGTTTGGAATTCCATCCTATCGTAAATTGATTATTCCCTTGAGTATGGTTATGTTCATCTGTTCAATTGCGATTGCAAGTAATTATGTCGAATTTATCTATACAGGATTACGTGTCGTTCGGTTTTATGTCCAGATTCCGATGTTGTTCATTATTCCGCTTATTTTACTGTTAGTGGGCTGGATCCAAGAGAAGAAAAAGCTGAATTCTGCACATTGAAAAGCTTGCATTCTAGAGTTGCATTTATAAGTCCTTACAATTATACTGGTCATAGCAACTATAATCATGTCTATTATCTGGGGGCCATACCATTGGAATTAGAAAAATACATAGGAGTAATTGTACACCGGGCAGATTTGAAGCTTAATAACTATTATCAAAAAGTGGTTAATCCCTTTGATATTACGGTGGACCAATGGGAGATCCTCGTTATTCTTTGGGAAAGTGAAGGGATTACTCAAAAGGATATTGCTGAAAGACTATATAAAGATCAGACGAACATTGCGCGTATGCTCTTCAAGCTTGAAAAGAAAGGTTTTGTTCATCGTGTTACCCATGAGTCGGATAGAAGATCTTTACGTGTATATTTAACTTCAAAAGGTCGTGAAATAAAAGATGAGATTCTTGCTCCCTCTATTGAAGCGTATAGAAAGACCATTGAAGGGTTATCTGAGGAAGAGGTTGAAACCTTTAGAAGGCTACTTTCTGTAATCCATAATAATGTAAAGGATTTATAGTAGATATTGTTTGTAAAAAGAATGGATCGATAAACCTAATTAGTTGCTATGACGATTATCGTCAAGACTATTTCTTTAATTTTTATCTAATACTTGCTATGGCAACTAATGCTTCGACAATTATAAGGAGGATACAAAGATGAGAACAAGCAATAATAAAATCGGGATTTTTGATGCCCAGTACAGAGCGTTGACTATCGGTATTATTCTGGCAGTTACAACAGTAGCATTTGAGGGATTGGGAGTTACGACGATTGCACCAAAAGTGGCGCAAAGCTTGAACGCGATCCATTATTATGGTTGGATTTTTAGTGCATTTCTTTTATCCCAAATCATTGGCACAATGGTCATTGGACAGCAGATAGATAAGAATGGTGTATATAAATCATTTATAGTTGCTATTCTAATCTTTGTTACGGGTATCGTCATTGCAGCAGCTTCCTTCAATATTTACATGTTGATCGGCGGAAGAGCTTTTCAAGGTTTCGGAGCAGGTGCGCTTTTAACTTGTGTATACTCCAGCATTACTATAAGTTACCCTGACAGTCTAAGAACAAAAATACTTGCGGCATTCTCTAGTGCGTATATTCTTCCAGCATTAATTGGTCCTTATATCGCAGGGCTTTTGGCTGAAAATCTTTCTTGGAGGTTCGTGTTCTGGCTTGTTCTGCCATTTATTGTTCTATCTGTATGCTTAACGCTCCCATTATTTCGTAAGTTACAAACTGAAAATACTAATGCTTCATCGACTAAAAGAGGGAAGTATAAAGAAATATACGCAATTTTATTAACATTAGGAACGGGGCTGCTATTAGCTGGATTAGGATTTTTACCTTATTGGAAGGGGATTGTGATTTCTGTTGCAGGGGTTTTGATTATGATCCAACCTTTACGGAAACTGCTGCCAGAGGGTGCTTTAGTTGTTAGAAAAGGTTTGCCGGCAACCATTGTTACTAGAGGGCTGTTTGTTGCGTGCTACTATGCTGTTGAAAGCTATGTTGTTCTAGCTCTAACAAATGTTAAAGGGTTATCGGCAGATGTAGCGGGCTTAATCGTTGCTGCTGGGGCTATAAGTTGGTCAATAGCAGCGTGGTTGCAATCTAAGCTTGATGAACAAGACCATGGAAAGGGCCGTAAACAACGGGTGATGATTGGTGTTGCTTTTATGATAGTCGGGGTTGCGCTGGTCATAACCGTGATAGGAATTTCAGGTAATGGAATCGTCCTCGCGGTGTTCTCACAAATACTTACCGGTTTTGGAATAGGGCTGGCACATCCAACCACGGGAGCCATTGCGCTACAGCATGCTGAAGATGGTGATGCAGGTTCAATTTCAGCGAATATTCAATTTATTGATGCCTTTAGTCCTGCACTTAGCATCGGATTAGGCGGGGCCCTAATTACCATTAGTGAAACCTTTGGATGGGGCGTAATGACAGGAATCCTCTTGGCCTTATCGATCCAGCTTCTTTTCGTAATTTTAAGCTTTATAGCTACTTTTCGAATTGCGAAGAAGGCAAGCTGAAGAAGATATAATATATCTGTGATTAAAATTGGATTAGAACGGTTGATTCTTATGCTTTTTCATGTGGAATCTAATAAAAGTGACCAACAGAATCAGAAGAAACGGCAGGATGTAAGCCAAATTAGTGATCAACGGCCAAGTAGTGTTCACGATCTCTGTAAGCTCAGATTCTTGTGTGTAAGTCGTCACTGACAGCAGAAGGCAAATAAAAGCAAGCGGGAAGACAATCAGTCTTTCATTTTCCAATCTAAGAAGCTCCTTCATGACTTTAATAAGAATAAGCAGCAGGATTGAAGCCTTGAAATAGAAGCCAATAATCAATGAAAAACCGATCACGGACTCGACCCGTTCTATAGTTTCCTGAAAATAAATTAACCTCGCCAACTGGTACAATGAATATTTTAAGCTGCCGGACAGGGGTCCCAGTACCATAATACTGCTAATGACAGAAGCAATTAACGTCAGGGCATTTATAATGAGAGCCAGATACATTTGTTTTCCTAGCTTTGATTTATCTTCTTTATGCACAAAAGGTAAAATTATGGAAAAAACGATTAGCTCGGAATAGGGAAAGCCATAGACTACATATGCAGCACTCAGGATAGGTCTAACTCCATCAGGCATGATGGGCAGCAGGTATTCGGGATGATACAAACCTGCTACGAGAATCCAGACCAAGATAATAAATCCAAACATTAGAGACATTAAGACTGCGGCCATACGGGCAATTACTTCGATGCCAGCGAGCGCCGTCATGGCAATCATTATAAAAAACATCGTATTTACCGCATAAGTAGGCGTTTCTTTTAACATCGTACTTTTGAAAAAGGTACCGATCTCAATGACAATTCCTGCGACATTCCAAAACAAAACACATGTGAAAGGAAGTAATAGAACGAGAGTCAGTCCGTTTCCAAGCACAGCGCGGCTTTGTTCCACAAGTGATAGCTCTGGAGCTCGTCTATTTAAATATAGAATGCCGGATAGCAGAAGCATTCCTGTGGCCGAAGCAATGATGAGAGAAATCCAAGCTCCATTGCCAGCAAAGTTAGTTAGTGAAGCAGGGACGATGACGATTGAAGAACCTGTCATAAAGAAGAGAAACAGCATGGACATTTGGATAGAGCTAACACGTTCTTTCTTATTCATACGTTCCTCCTCTTTCTATACGCTTATGAAATAGCCGGGTTGATCCAATGGACGATGTGTTCAGCTGGACCTGTAAGTAGATTGAAGAGCGAGTCCAAATTAGGCCATGGCTTTGCTGCTATGAAGATAAACCCGAGATAAAGCACCGGCAGTAGAAGGACTCCATAGACCACTCGATCACGAACGGAGGCTTGTCTAAACTTTGGGATGTCATGGGCTAACATAGCGAAAGCTAGTAGCAGTACACAGATAATTTGTCCCAGCATAGCTACTACTCCTTTGTCCCGAATATTGTACCTGAGTTCATACCAGTGCTTAACACTTTGACTTCAACATTGATATCGAATTCAGTCTGAGCAATCTTTTCCTTCCATACCGGCTCTAATTGTTTCCACTGTTGCGGATTTCTTCGATAGATCTGATTACCAATTCCAAGTGCATCTACTTTTTTTGTTTTAAAAAAATCGGTAGTATGTTTCACCTGCTGTTCAACCTGAGCTACAATCCGTTGTTCAAATTGTTTCATGTCTTTAGATGTTTTTAAATGTGAACAGCGTAACTCTCCGATTGTACCTTCAATTGCAATTTTTACACCGACGGAAACAGAACCATTGTTCACGGTTGGAGTAAGTTTACTGTTGAAGGTGAGCACTTCAAGAGATTCCTTTTTTCGTAGCGCATTTTCGTTCTCATTGGTGCAAGGGAATTCTAAGGCTCCATAGATATATCTGTCCATCAGCATCATGAACGCTTCTGTATCTTTCTCCTTCAGAAGTTCTACCATTTTCCCGTCATGTATTAGCGCTAGTCCTGATATTATTGCTTTATTATCTACACTGGTCTTATGCAGGTAAGGTAGAACAGAAGTGTTGGAGGGACTGCACATTTGAATAGCCAGCTCATAGAGAGGGATTTTGGAAGTTTTTGCGGCATAAAGAGCACCACTCGTTTCCATTCTCTTATACTGTTGACCAATGGTTTGTTCAATAAACGGACTTACATCTAGAAAAGGCGCCGCGGCTTGTTCAGCAATGAGGGGAAGAACGGTACCACGTGGCTCTTGATCCCTAGAGAAAAAATCAAGCACTTCCCTTATGTTCACGTTTCTAGCTAATTGTTCACCGATTAAAATGACACGCATATGATCCCATTTGGCTTTGCGGCCGAATTTTGCAGGGATTTCTCGTATGGCTTCAAAAAAAGTCTCTCCACTCGTTGAAATATTAATCCCCTTGGACGCTGGATTCCCTGACTGCCCCATTTCAATTTTGGTCGAAGGATTATAGAAATGAGTCGTTATCACAAAGCGATCATCTTCACCTTGGTCAATGGCTACTGCTTGTACATACCCATACTCGTCAAGTTCTTTATTATCCCAGCATCCGCTAGTTAGGCTGAGAACAAGAAGGCAGATTAGCATGGTAGTAAGTCGTTTCACTATATCTACTTCCTTCCTGAAGTCTTTTTATATAAATGACGACTACGAGGTGAATGAAGCAGTAGCTTTCTCGGCAGTACAAAAATTGAAAAACGTACTTTTTTAAGGTCAAGGGGAGCCAACGACTCTAAATACGGCTCGCCTAAAGAGCGTAAGGTAGTCAGATGAAGATAAATCAGTATAAAACCAACCATGATTCCAAGCCCTCCGAACGTTGCCGCAAGAATCATTAATGGAAACCGCAAGATTCGCAGTGCAATGGCCATATTGTATTGAGGGAGCGCAAAAGAGGCAATACCCGTTAAGGCGACGACAATGACCATAACCGGAGAGGCGATTTGCGATTGTATAGCTGCTTGTCCTATGACCAATGCACCAACAATGCTGACGGCTGACCCGATCGGTCTAGGTAAGCGTATGCCCGCCTCTCTTAATAGCTCAAAGAAAAATTCCATGATCAATGCCTCGATCAAGGCAGGAAAGGGGATGCCTTCGCGCGAGTTAAGAATGGCAAGTAGCAAAACAGTGGGAATTAGTTCGGAATGGAAGTTGGATAACGCAATATATGTGCTAGGCAACAACAGCGCGATGATGAAGGCCGCCACTCTAATCAACCGTATTAAAGATGAAAAAATGGTTCGGTAATAATAATCCTCGCTATTCGTAAAAAATTCCAAGAAATTTCCAGGACAGATCAATATGGAAGGACTTCCGTTTACCATAGCAATAATCTTCCCGTCGAGTAGAGCGGTTATAGCTGTATCAGGTCGTTCTGTGTAGCGGACTTGTGGGAAGGGAGAGTAGAGAGAATCCCCGATCCACGCTTCGAGATAGGATACGTCAATAATCTCTTCCTTTTCGATATCTGCTATGCGTTGCTTGAACTGTTGTAATGTTTCTGGCTTCACTACTCCATCCAGGTAACCAAAGGACAACGTTCTTTGAACCTGCTTACCGGAAGTGAAGAACTCAAACTTAAGATTAGTAGTCTTTAATAAGCTACGAATAACACCAATATTACGCTCCAAGCTTTCTATAAAGCTGATGTGTGGGCCCTGTACGGTTGGCTCAGTAATAGGCTCAGAGGTTTGACGCTGCTCAATATCAAGTGCATAATATGCGACTGCTTTCTGCCAGCCATCAAAGAGAATTACAACCTTTCCGTCAAGAATTCCCTTAACGACCTGATTGATATTGTCCATCAATTCAAGGAGTGGGGAGGTAACCCCATTTTGTTCAAAGAAAGAGATGACATCTTTAACATTTACATCTGAGGTAGGACCTAGCTCATGCGGAACTAGATTTTGCAAAGTATCTTTAAAATAATTTGTAGGGTCAGACTTGGTAAGTGTATTGAAGTAGATTGCCAAGGCTTGATACCTAAGATCAGGACCATAGTTCCAAGGGATAATCTTTAGATCTGAACAATTGGCAAAACAATCGCTAATCATCTGTAAATTGTCCTCGAGAGATTCAGATATGGCATGGGAAGAGAGATCCTTTGTTGAAAGCTCAATTTCGGCTTCGGCCTGAGGCTGCGACTTGGGTTCAGACTTAGGCTTCTTGGCGCTGAATAATTTCCGCATGCTATTCTCCTTAAATGAGTAAGATGTTAGGTGCTTTTTATCTTCTCCCTTATTAAGGAATTTATTCGGTGGGGGATTCGTGAACTGAAATCCATGAAATTTATTTTTCGGTATTTTTATTCTTTTGATTTTATTATGAAGTAGAGGATAAATATAGAAGAAATCTGTAAATATATGATAAGATAGGGGTATCTTATGAATGAGGTGGATAATATGATACACGAGATCAGCGGCGGTACATCATCTCTTGAACTATACGAGGATTACCTAGTAATTAAGCCTAGTAATGTTCAGAAATTGGGAGGACAAACTCAAACAATTCCCTTGGATTCCGTCATTACGATCAGTATAGTTAAGCCCTTTTTAAAAGTCCCTTATTTACAAGTAATTACAGCCAGCCTTCAAACATCGAAAAAGGATAATTTGAAAGGAGCGAGTGCTAACGTTGTTCTTATTCAACCGGGAAAAATGAAAATCGCCGAAAAAATTCGTGATTACATAGCAGTATATAAATCAGAAAAACACAATCGCCCTAATCCTCCAGCTCCTGTTGGGTCTATCGATGATTTGAGACAGCTAGCAGAACTTAAGGATTCTGGTATCATAACTCCAGAAGAATTTGAAGCCAAGAAAAAGCAAATCCTTGGATTATAAAATAGACTTTTTTCGTTCAATGCATGACTCTTATCGATTAAATAACTTCTGTATAGATGAAGTAGTCTGCACGACACAAAATACGAAGCAGCTTGTTCTCCGATTACGGGGAATAAGCTGCTTCGTTGTCTTTTTAGGACTTAAAAGACAGCCCTCTCTTTATCCCATCTTTATGGGATTGGTCCTGGCAATGGATCTACTTATAATTGTTAATAATTCTTAGACAAATATGAGTGGGGACGGGATCAGTATGAATGTTGCAAAAAGTACAGAGCTAGCGGGCACCCGTAGGCGGAGATTGGGTATGATGGCGGCTATTTGTATGGGAGCTTTTATTTCCCATTTTACAGCCGGAATTATGAATGTATCGCTTCCTTTTTTTATAGATCATTTTCAGACGGAGCTTGCAAAGGGTTTATGGATCACAACAGGGTACCTACTAGTGATTACTGCGCTTCTCCCTCTGATGGGAAAGCTGGGTGATCGTTATGGGTTTCGCCGAATTCATAATCTCGGATATGTGATTTTTACAGTTGGTTCGATCTTGGTCGCTTTTTCACCTAATCTGCCAATATTGTTTACGCTTAGAGTTGTGCAGGGCATAGGCGCTGCGATGTTCCAAGCAACGAATATTGCGCTCATCACCATCCATATGCCGAAAGAGAAAAGAGGACATGCACTCGGAATTCTGAGTACGGCTGTCGCACTGGGCGGGATGACAGGCCCTATTGCGGGAGGGTTGATTGCGGAGTGCCTTAGCTGGCAGTGGCTATTTTTGATCCATGTTCCTGTGGCGATTGTGGCTACAGTTATGGCTTACCGGTACATTCCGAGCCGTGTGCAAGATCGTAAGTCGGGAACTGTCGGCATCGTGGGGGCTAGCTTGTTCATGGTATGGATCACGTTGCTTCTTCTCGTGATAACAAATGGGAGAAAATGGGGCTGGGTGTCTACGCAGACGATGGTGAGTTTGATGGGGGTTATCCTGCTGTTGGTCACATTTCTATTATGGGAACGGAGGCAAAAGACGCCTTTTCTACCGCTTCGGGCGCTGAGAATACCTGCTGTGGCGGGTGGCTTAATCGTTAGCTGTGCCTCTTTTGTTCTTTCTAATACCGTGCTTGTCCTTATTCCATTCTATTTGATGGGAACAACGGTTCAGTATTCGTCCTCGATGACTGGTTACATTATGGCGGCTTACCCGATTGCATTAGCCTTTGCAGGTCCTCTTGCAGGTTACTGGTCGGATCGTCATGGCTCTCGTCGGCTAATGCTAATGGGGCTGAGCTGCATGGGAGGCGGGTTCGTCTTGTTGCTTGTATTTTTAGAGAATATCCCGGTCTATGGAATCGTTGCGATTCTATGTCTTATTGGACTTGGGATGGGGCTCATTGCTTCTCCGAATAATAGCTATATTATGCAGCAGACACCTAGGGGACACGTGGGTTCGATTGGAGGAATCATTGCCTTAACACGAAATGCTGGAATGGTTTTTGGCTCAGCGCTCGGGCTTGGAATGATGAGTGGAGAGATAGGGCAGGAGAATCCGTTTCAGGCATTTAAAATGGTTTTTGGAATTAATATTATTATTTGTATAGGCGTTATTATCTTGATGGTTGTTATCAATAAACGGACATATAAATCTGCTTGATCAAAAAAATGTGTGTGTAATCACAACTCAAGGTTTGGTGTTCTGTTACGTTGGGAGTAACGAAAGATTATCTAGATATGGAGGATAACGATATGTTTTGTTACCAGTGTGAACAGACACCGACTGGCGGTTGCACCGTTGTGGGAGTATGTGGAAAAAATGAAACCATTGCGAGTTTGCAGGACACGATGATTTTTGCCTTAAAAGGAATCGCAGCCTATGCGACACATGCTCGGCAGCTAGGATATAGTGATCCTGAGGTGGATCGTATCACCCATGAAGCTTTGTACATGACCTTGACCAATTCCAACTTTAATACGCAGGAGCATTTGGAAATGGCGATGAAAGTCGGAGAAGCGGCGGTTCGCGTCATGGATCTGCTGGATCGTGCGCATACGGATCGGTTTGGGATTCCGCAACCAATCACAGTCAGTCAGAATAAAATAGAAGGTCAATGTATTGTGGTGACAGGGCATAATTTGTATGCACTCGAGGAATTGCTGCGGCAGACGGAAGGAAAGGGCATCAACATCTATACCCACTCGGAAATGTTGCCTGCCCATGGCTATCCAGCGCTTAAGAAGTATAAGCATCTGAAAGGCAACATCGGCAAAGCTTGGTACGATCAGCGTAGGTTGTTCGAGCAGTTTCCCGGTGCGATCCTTGCAACCACAAACTGTGTGATGCCGATTAAAGGCACGTACGCAGACCGCTTTTTCTCATATGAAGTAGCAGGACTAGAAGGTGTCGCGAAAATCACGAATGATGATTTCTCCCCACTGATTAACCGTGCGCTATCATTACCTGCGGCTGATGTAGAGTCAGATCTGGTACTTACGACAGGATACCATCATGAAACAGTAATCGGGCTGGCACCAGAGATCATTCAGGCTGTCAAAGACGGGCATATCCGCCGGTTTTTCGTGATTGCAGGCTGTGACGCACCAGGCAAAGGTGGGAATTACTACCGCGAGTTGGCGACGTCCTTACCGAACGATACCGTCATTTTAACCACTTCTTGCGGAAAATTCCGCTTTAATGACGTAGATTATGGAACTGTTGGAGACACAGGCATTCCGCGTTATATTGACCTTGGGCAATGTAATAATTCTGGTTCTACGGTGAAGATTGCTTTAGCTCTGGCTGAGGCATTTGATTGTACGGTGAACGAGCTACCTGTCAGCATCGTGCTGTCCTGGTTTGAGCAAAAAGCGGTAGCCATTCTGCTTGGTTTGTTCAGTCTTGGCATTCAGGATATTCGTATCGGACCGAAACCGCCTGAGTTTATCTCGGATGGGGTGTTGGATGTGTTGGTAGAGCTTTTTGGGTTAAAGTTGATTACCACTGCCGAGGAAGATATGAATGCGATGTTGGCGTTGTCGTAGGTTAATATGGGTGCTTAACACTTGAGACATATGGAGTTCTGTGTGTTATAGGTTAGGGCACAACATTTAATATTGCAAGACTAAGCTCAAGCTGAGAAAAAAACTTGGGCTTTTCTTGCGTTTTGAAGACATGTTACGACTGGGGGATCGCTTTTCCATGGTTACTGTCTACAGTTATGAATTGTATATTTTTATATTGTTTCGAAGCTGATCTAAAAATTTATTTGCTGCATTAGAAAACACTTGATGTTTTTTCCAGATAATATTTAAATTAGCTTCTAATTTGGGGTTTAAAGGCTTAAAGCAAAGCTTGCTTTCTCCTGATGTATTAATAAGCTTATCCAAGCATAGTGCATATCCAATATTTTCTTCTACCATTTGTGCAGCATTGTAAAGTAGATTATAAGTTGCGACAATATTGAGATCCTCAATATTCGTTCCAAACCATCCTGTGAATTCGTTACTGACAGCAGTTTGACGAGAGATCAACAATGGTTGATCTATTAAATCTAATGGCTGAATGAACTGCTTGTTGGCTAGAGGACTATCTTTGCGCATTAAAACGCCCCAGACATCAGTAGCTGGTAATTTTATATAATCGTATTGTTGTTTATCTGTGGGTTCTATGACAATGCCAAAGTCTAATAATCCACTGTCTAACCTACTAGTAATATCGTCAGCATTACCACTGTATAAATCAAATCGAATACTTGGATAATGTTCAAGTAATTCTTTTGATGCTCTGGCAATGAAATTCATAGCTTCTGTTTCACCACCACCAATGTGAATTTCTCCGCTAATCAGTTCTTTTGATTCTTTAAAACTGGACTCGGTTTTATCTACTAGCTCAACGATTTCCTTCGCTTTTTTAAATAAGTACTTCCCTTTATCTGTTAAAGTAATTTTCCGATTTCCTCTTTCAAATAAAGTTGCTCCTAATTCCATTTCAAGGTCTTTTAATTGTCTTGATAATGTTGGTTGAGACAAATGCAGCTTTTTTGAGGCAGCCGATATATTCTCTTCATTTGCTACAGCTATGAAATAGCGTAGTACACGAATTTCCATAACAGTCTCCTTATTATATCTATGCTTAAAAAGCATAAGAGAGTATTTAGTATAAGTATTAGTTATTCGAATCATATCAACTTATGATGTGAATGAAAAGGTTGAACTCTAAACTAAGAACCTCATTATCAGAAGTATAATTAAATTGGGCTGGTGATTTTTAAAAATGGAGATGAAAGAATTTATTAATTTTTGTAAGAAGGGAAATTCAATTTCGGGTGAGGATAAAGAATTGCATGGATTATTAACTCAATGCAGTTATCAAGCTCAAAAGATCACAATGGAATTGAATACATCCTATCATTCAAAAGAAGAAATAGTGGAGATTTTTAGTGAACTTACAGGCAATAAAGTTGATTCGTCGTTTATGTGTTTTCCACCGTTTTATACAGACTTTGGGAAAAATATCACTGTAGGGAAGAATGTGTTTTTCAACACAGGCTGTTCCTTCCAAGATAGAGGTGGAATTAGTATAGGGGACGGTACAATGATGGGTATGAATGTCACGATTGCTACTCTTAATCATGGGTTTTCTTTAGAAACGAGAAATGTAACCTATCCTTCTCCGGTTGTCATTGGAGACAATGTATGGATTGGATCAAACGCAACCATACTGCCCGGGGTGAAGATTGGAGATAACTCTGTTGTTGCGGCAGGAGCAGTTGTCACTAAAGATGTTCCAGCGAATACTGTCGTTGCAGGAGTACCGGCAAAAGAGCTAAAAAAAATTATTAACAATTTGTAATACATCTTAAAAACTCAAGCGTAATGCCGCTTGAGTTTTTTTATTCATGCATATGGCATTTCGTTAGTAGGTAATCCAGGCACACAAGCCAAAACGATCATAAAAAAGATTAGCATCAGTGATTACTGGCGGGGTTTTGTTATATGATCATCCCCATTTCACGGAGTCTATCTTTAATTTTCTTTATACGAGCTTCTTTTTCGGTAGCTTCACTTAATACCACTACAGATGTTTCGTTATACTTCTTTATAATCCTCTTTAAAGTTAATTCTTTTATTTCCTTTTTACTCTGCATTGTAATACGAGGGACAATGGTATGGTTTTCAATGGTCTTGGGATCTGCAGAAATTCGTTCTAGTAAACGAAGTAGAAGCATCAGTCTTTTGTATCCCACCCCCCGAACCTGGTAAAGCTCTTTCCATGTGGCATTTAATAGTTGGTCAAGGTCTGTATATCCCTTGGAGTATAGAGCATTTATGAGGCCTGTTAAATTTGGTCCCTGTTCTTCTACATAAGCCACAGCTACAATACAAGCAATATCCTTATTATAAAGATGTGCTGGAAGTGGGAAAAATTGTATTAATGCCGCATTTCCATCGATGATGTCATTCATGTTGATTTACCTCCAATAAAATTTATGGTCACTATAACACGATTAAGGATGAAGTCTATTTTGAGAGTCATGCAATTCCTCCATTAACGGGTCTAAAGCCCATGAACATTATTTAACCCCAAGCTACTGATCATTTTCTGAACAGTAGCAAATTCCATTGCATGAGCTTGTAGAATATGTAGCAGATTTACTAATGAATAGGTAACAAAGGATTTCATGATCCGCTGCGCTTCATAATCAACGCTATGTAATGGTATGATGTAAGCATCAATTTTACGAGGTGTATTAATATGGATATCCGAATTAAAGAACTAGTTAATGCTACACAACAAACCTATGGATTGGACAACTACTACTTACACTCTCATGAAATTTATCGTGACGTTACGATGCTGGGAGAGACCAACTATTTTCTTAGTATGGAATGGTTTCCTGCACATATTAAGGAATGGAAGGAAGATTACAATCCGGAAGGAACTGCCGTCATTACGATTGACCTGCAATCTCGTAATTATAAAAGTGTAATTTTTGTTGGTGGGAAATCTTATGCGAATGGGACACCGTTCCAGAACATTGAATTAAACGGCGTTATCCAGTGGATAGAGACCGAAGTAGGGATTGTTTATGGTGAACAATTCCAAATAGTGAAGGAACGGATAGGAGAATATTATTTTGCTGAATGTTTAGACGGCATACCTGTCTCCCCTGGCTGGCAGTCGGAGCTTCGATTCGATCCGGAAGGTAGGCTCACTTTTTACAGTGTATATGGCCAATTTCTTTCCAGCTCTCTTGAGCAAAAAAGGGATTATTCACTCACTCTTCAAGAGATAGAGCCACTGGCGAGGGAACAACTACAGCTTATAGAATATCCGGTGTACGAGATGAAGCAACTCTTGCCGATCTATGGGATAGAGGAAATCTACATTACAAATGATGGAACCACCACAATCCCATTTGAGGTTATATCAGGTACGAGAGGACGACTGAATATTGAACAAGTGATGGCTTGGGAACAAGCGAACACAGAGGCGTTCGAAAGGACGGAGATTCGTCTGCAAGAAGTTGTTACCATTGAGCAGGCAATAGCTCGTGAACCGCATCCAGACTCATTTCCTATCACAGACGCAGAACAAGCTAAATGTATAACGGCAGTCGAAGCTGGTTTAAGCCAGCTCTATCCGGATGAATCCGGACAATGGATACTGAAGACGTTGCATCGGGAAAGAGGACATATTCAAGCAACACTGAGGATGAAAGCGCCAAGTAATCGTATATTCCAGCGTAAGATCCTCCTGTTCATCGATGTGCAGAATTACAAGGTTATAAATTATATGGATAACAAGCCAATGCTCGATACGTTTGATGAGTTTCAGATCGAAGGGGAAATTGCTGTAAGTCATGACGAAGCGTATGAAAAGCTCAAGAAATGGCTCGAATTAAAACCTGTCTATGTGAATGATCCTGGGCAGAAGAAGTATGTGCTGTGCGGGAAGCTAGATTGTAATTATGCTGTGAAGGCCACTAGCGGAGATGTGGTGGAGTTGGATAGTATATAGACGAAATGAGTTTATAGCTCATGCGCTTCCTGTAGCCCAGATGAAAACATTCCAAAAGACGACGTTCATGTCGTCTTTTTTCGTATATCCTGAGGAATTTGTCATGATGGTTATAGAAGGTGAATACCAGTTTACGAATGACTAGCCGAGCTTTTTGTGTCACTTCTTTTAATTTTCCATATGCAATCCTGAATTCGCCTCAAAAGCCGCCAACTCATTTCTGCCTCTCGATATTCACTCAGTTTTTCGAACATATATGGATGTTCCAACATGTGTTCTCCCCCGCTTCCTTATTTCTGTAAGACTTATTATGCGCTGTTCAAAAGGGGATAAAAAGCGTATAATATCCACACGTGATTTCCTCTTTTAAAGAGAATAACCGAAAGGAGGTAGAAAAAAGGTGATCATGACTGAACGGTATTTTACGCTATATGATCGCTTCGGCGGAGGGGGGAGTAAGGGACTGCCCGTAGTAGCTACCTTGGAGGAGCTGTCGGAAGCGTTATACTGCACAACTCGGAATGCGAAACTTATCCTGCGCAGGCTGGAGGAAGAAGGTCTGATTGAGTGGCTGCCGGGGCGCGGACGTGGGAACCGCTCGCGGATTGCTTTCAAGGCGGACAAGGAAAGCTTCCTGCTAAACTTGATCCAGAACTGGGTAGAAAAAGGGGATTATAAGCAAGCTTTTGAATGGCTGCAATTGTTCGGTGAGGGCACGCTTGCCAAGCCCAAATTCCTTGAATGGCTAAACGGTCAATTCGGCTACCGAAAAGAGGAAGCTCGTGATGGCATCTCTGCGAGTGACACACTGCGCTTCCCCATTTACAGTCCGATCACGACCTTTGATCCTGCTGAAGTAAGCTTTTGCGCCGACGCGCATCTGTTGCGGCAAATTTACGATCGCCTCCTCCGGTTTGATGAAGCTGCGGGCAAAATTGTACCGAGTATCGCTCATCATTGGACGTCCAATGCAGAAGCGAGTGAGTGGACCTTCTATCTACGTAAAGGGGTGCACTTCCATGACGGGCACGAACTGACCTCAAGAGACGTAGCATTTACGCTGGAGCGTTTGCGCGGAGACACCAATAACCGCTGGCTGCTGCGAGGTGTAGAACGGATTGAAGCGCTAAGCCCACGTGTAATAAGATTGCATTTGAAGCAGCCGAACCGAATCTTCGACAGGTACATGTGCTCCAGCGCAGCATCCATCTTGCCTGCCAACTTGGGTGGTATGGAAGAGACGGACTTTTGGCGGCAGCCGATCGGCACCGGCCCTTTTCGGATCGTCTCGCAATCATCGCACTGCATCGAGTTGGCTGCCCACGCTGCCTATCATGAAGGAAGACCCTACTTGGATGGTGTGGATATGATTACCATGCCGGAGGAATGTCTTCAGTCAGCAATAAATATGCCTGAGGTGCTGCATCACGAGTTCGTCGAGAATCATCCGCTGGGAAAGAACAACGAAAACTGGCAGACGCTAAAGCAATTAAGCAATGGCTGCACGATGCTAACTTGGAACCTTCGACGGCCGGGTCCACAGCAGTCGGAGGCGTTCCGCCGGGCGGTGCGCATGATTCTGAATACTGGCGACCTGGTCTCAGAACTGGGGGGGGATCGCGTACTTTCTGCTTTCGGTTTCCGCCCGGAAGCGAGCCAATCCCGTTCTGTTGAGCCGTTCCGCCTAGATCGTGTAAAAACTGTTCTGCGTGAATCGAACTATGACGGTTCAGTGATCCGCTTCACTGCCCACGAGAAGTTTGAGGAAGATGCCCGATGGATTGTGGACAGACTTGAGCAGTGGAATATTAAGGTAGATCTAAAGATTGTTACGTGGGAAGATAGACCTGGCTGTGGCAGTCCGCTTTACGACGAAGATTTGATGATCGTAGGATTCACCCTCGCTGAAGACGAGGTGTGTGAAATTGAAGTTTATGAGCACGGGGACAGTCCTTTCCAGGCGTATTTGGACGACGAGCTTCTGGGTTGGATCAACGGAAGAATTGACGATGCCTTAAGAGCCGATACCGAAGCTGGCAGACGCCAGTACTTGAAGGGGATTGAGGAGCATTTGAGCGACGAAGCTTCGGTCATTTTTCTCCATCATAAAGAGTTTCGGACATACCTGCATCCTACAATCCGCGGCGTTCATTTGAATACACTCGGGTGGATCGATTTTAAGGATATCTGGCTGGAAAAGCTGACCTAAGCAAGCATCCTTGAACACGTGAGACAAAATTTAGAAAATTGACAACATAACGAAGCGGCTTTCCTCTTAAGCAGAGATTTCTGCAAAGGGGAAAGCCGCTTTTTGCTATTTTACCAATGAGGTCAGCAAGAGATTTTTTTAACTAGATACCCAAAATGTAGATCCAAATGAAAATAATTGTATAAAAATTTGATATACGCGCAGAGAAATTCCGGTGAATAGCGTCAAATAGAAGTAGACGTTAAGAAAGATTTGATGTGGTTCATTATGTTCCTTGTTGCAGTCGAACAGTTCTTAAGCTTTTTGTAAGAATCGGATAAGAAAAAAGAAAGTTCCGTTATGTACAATGTATGAAATGAGAGACTATAACCGTTTTAAGGATGGTGGATGAGTTGGGTTTCAAAATACGTAAAACAACGGTGCAGTCCGTCTGGATGATGTGGGAAAAAGCTTTTGCGTTGCTTTCACATTTTCGCGGATCGCATAAGTCGCGCTTTGGTATATGTACCGTGATGCTAAAAAAGCACCGGGGACAGCCTATTGTATGCCAAGACGCCACGGTCATCAATCAGGGTGAGTGGGTGGGAGAACTCCACCTCGACAACGAAAGAATTTTGAAGTTGATCCGGTCTGAAGGATCAGATCGTGCCGCACTGCAAACGGCTCGCATGCTGCGCAAATCCATGCAGCAAATTAATGAAGCCTTCGAATCGCAGTCCGAGTTCAGACAGGTCAAGGCTTTATTGGGGATTACACTGCTCCACCGGGGATTAACACACGGTCTTGGTTTTGAACAACAAAATATAAAGTCCGGCGTTTTTGAACGCATCACCACCATCTATCTTCGATTGCTGCTGTCTGCCATGCATCCGGAAGGGAGACAAAGAATCAGTCGGCGAACCGAACAACTGGTCCCGATGCTACTGATTCATTCACGGGCCTCACTGAAAAATCGGTTCTCACCCGGACAGAACTACTCTGGATAGGTCTTAAGCTTGTTATATGGAGGTGTAATCATTCTTACATATCTGATAGGAGCAATACTATGTACCGCCACTCTTTACATGTTTATTCCGAGTTTGATAACGCGAGTGAGCGGCTTTGGTGTTTTTCGCAAAGGAACGGTAAAAAAACAGGTGGCTTTCACTTTTGATGATGGGCCACATCCGAAATATACGCCGGAATTGCTGGATTTATTGAAGTTACATCAAGTGAAGGCTACTTTTTTCGTGCTTGGATCGCGAGCGGAGCAGTATCCAGACCTGATCAGAAGAATGGATCGGGAAGGCCATCAGATTGGCATCCATAATTATTGTCATACCTCTAACTGGCTGATGCTGCCCAGTACTATTAGGCGAGAACATCTGGACCGCTCCGCTGATATTATAGAGTCTATCGTTGGAACCAGACCCACTCATTACCGTCCACCCTGGGGATTAATCAATCTATTTGATTTCTTTCGATACAAGCAGTATCGAATTGTTCTATGGTCGCTGAAGGCAGACGACTGGAACACCCGGGTTTGTCAAACCCGGATGCAGGCCACTCTGTTAGGTGGAATCACCGATGGCACCGTTGTCTTACTTCACGACAGTGGTGAGACTGTGGGCGCGGACCGGCATGCTCCTTATTTTATGCTGCAAGCTTTAGAAGAAGTGCTAAACCAACTGCAGGCAAGAAACCTGCAATTTGTTCGGCTTGACGAAATGTCGTGACGTATTCCAGTGATTTTGCTGTTAAGACTTAAATTGTTTGCGGAAGCAGAGCGGCGAGATGCCCATCATTAATTTGAAGGTTCGTCCAAAATGGGAGGTGTTATCAAACCCAACCATGCCTGCAATTTCAGTAACATTAAAAGAAGAGCCAACCAGCAAATCACGCGCTTCTTTAATACGGATGTTATTGATATATTCAATGAACCTGAACCCGGTGGATTCTTTAAAAGTTCGGCATAAGTAGGAAGAGCTTATGTCGAATTTCCGTGAAATCTCACAGAGCTTAAGCGGTTCCATATAATGTTGATTTACATAATTAACGATGTCCAGGACTTTCTTGTGTGTACGATTGGATTCCACCAATGGAGCTACACGGCTGTCAAATAATTTACGATTAAGATAGAGGAGCAACTCCACCAATAATAGTTGTTGGTACTGTTCATATCCGCGGGCTTGCTTCTTCCCCTCCTGGATCATCTTCTGAAAAAGCTGTTCGATGAAATACTGATCCTTCCCGGTCATCTTCAAAGCGCGGTAATCACTTTTGAACAATTCGAGTAGTTCCTCACATTGACCGCCGGTGCAGAAATGCTGCAGGAATTCTTTTTTAAACAGCAGTGTAACCCGTTCATACATATTGCAGCCGGAATTAACCAGTTTGTGCATTTCGTGAATATCCGTAAATAGCAACGTTCCGCCCGCAACCTGGTAGGTTCTGTCCCCTATAAAATAATAAAAATCCCCGGATATTAAATACAGAATCTCATATGCATCATGATAGTGTCTTGAAGGCATGCTGGTGTATACCTGTTTCTTGCGGCTGATGTCAAAAAGAGTAGACTCATAAAATACCGGTTTCATTCTGCACCTCCTAAGTGGATTGTAGACTCAATCTATGGTTTGTAGCAACATATGTATAAAATTTAATAATTACAAGAAAATACGTGCTGTTTGGAAAAGCTTTTTGAGATAAGCTTGAATTGAATTACCAAGTGTTGGTAAAAGGAGGGTTGTCATGCTCTGATTGGTTAGGGATAAGGTACACTGCTACTAAAAGTTAAAGCGCTTAAACTATTCAATTAAGGGAGAGATTGCGGTGTTTAATTCAACGAATAGTAAGGTTTCCAAGAAAATGAAATTTTCATTGTTGATACTGCTCAGTTTTTCAATGATTTTTTCTTATGGCTATCTGTCCAATGCATCTCAACAGAAAAGTTATGCGGCAGGGAACCCTGATTCTAATTTCTCACCGGCAACACTTCAATTCTTGCGCGACAACACAGGTCTGGATGGTGAGCAGTGGAATAATATTATGATGCTTGTCAACAAACCGGAGCAGGACGATCTGAACTGGATCAATTTTTACGGATATTGTGAAGATATTGGTGATGACCGCGGGTATACGATTGGAATATTCGGGGCGACTACAGGCGGATCAAATGATACCGGTCCCGACGGTCCGGAGCTGTTCAAGGCATATGATGCTGCCAAAGGCGCGAGTAATCCTTCGGTTAAAGGCGCATTGGCTCGGATCGGTGTCAAGGGTTCGATGAAAGGGAAGATCCTCGAAATCAATGAAAGCGAAGAAAGCTTCTGCAGAAAAATCGGCAATTTGCAAAATGATCCCGAGTGGAGAGAGGCTATGTGGAAAACGTTCTACAATATCTATATTAAATACAGTGTGGAGCAGGCCCGCAATCGCGGCTTTAACTCGGCATTAACTATTGGTTCCTTCGTGGACGCAGCGCTGAACCATGGAGCTACCGGCGGCTCCGAGACTCTTCAAGGGCTTTTGGGTAAATCAGGAAGCAGCACAGATGAGAAGACTTTCATGACCAAATTCTATAAAGAACGGACCAAGATTGTGGATACTAATGAGTACAACTCTCCGCCTAACGGCAAGAACCGTGTGAAGCAGTGGAGCAATTTGCTCAACATGGGAGAGACAAACCTGAAGGGTGCAGATTCGGCAGTCCTTCAAGTCACCGACTGGGAACTCCAATAACAGGAATGTAAGGGTAGTAGAACCGCCGTTCTTCTTGGAGACGGCGGTTCGATGATAAGTGAGATTAATGTAGAGGGAGATGGGTCGAATGGATAACCACCAATCTTATCTCAAAAAAAGATTTCCCAAGGTAATCAGTCTAATGGTTATAGGTTTGCTGCTTGCTATGGAGTTGACCGGTTTTGTCTCAGCAGGAAGAGAGGGAAATGAGGAAGATCTTGCAAGCGAAGCAGCTGCAGCTCAGGAAACGATTGCCCAGTGGATTTTTAAAGACAAAGGCGAGAACGGAGTATTTCCGGCTACAGGCGGGGTATATCAAACGGCTTCATCCATTCGTGATGTAGGAACAAACACGGATGCATACACCTATGAGCCCAGTGAGAACAGCGTACGCAATCAGGGCTGGCATGAAGGAACGGGTACTAAATACTGGCTTGCCACGCTTTCTACCCAAGGCTTCGAAGGTATCTTTCTCTCTTCACAACAAACTTCTTCAAGTACAGGACCTAGGGATTTTAAGGTGCAATATAGTATAGATCAGCAGGAATGGACAGATGTTGCGGGCGGCAGCCTTGTTCTAGCCCAGAACAATTTTAATTGCTCCAATAATTCCTGCAAATTAACGAACCTCGTTTTGCCTGCGGGAACTAACAATCAAGATGTACTCTATATCCGCTGGGTAGTTAATTCTACGAAAAGCGTAAGCGGGGGAACAGTGTCCAGCTCAGGCTCAAGTAGAATCAAAGATGTAGTAATTAAAGGAACACGTAGCAGTGGCGAACCTGGGGACACTCCCACACTTGAGGTAAGCAAAACTCCCGCTTCAGGGGCTGCAGATGTTTCCCTTAATGCAGAGATCTCTGTGAAGTTTAATAAAGCCATCAGTCTCGACAGTAGTTATCAAGTTGGAATCACAGAAAACAATGCTCCTCTTAACAACATTTCTGCTTCGCTCCTCGGTCAAGACTCGGTTAAAGTCAGCCACCCTAATTTTACTGCCGGCAAAACTTATAAGGTGACCATCCCAAAAGAGCTTGTTAAGGGGACTACGGATGGCCGGACACCGGAGAACGATATTACCTGGAGCTTTAAGACGAAGTCACCGGATACCGGCAACAAAACACCAACACTGCTGAACATGACTTTTAATGGGGACCCAAAGACAAGTATCGCCTTTGACTGGTATACAGCCGAAACTGTCAGAGGTACAGTAGTGCAAGTGGTGGAGTCCTCCAATGCGGGAGGAAGCGAGTTCCCGGAACAACTGGCAACCTCTTATGAGGGCAGCTCAACAGTTATTGAAACCTTAATGACATCAGGAGACAGAAGTTCCAAAAAGTATAAAAAGTTCGCTAGTCACAAGGTTATTACAAGCGGTCTCAATCCTGGAACTAAGTATATATACCGGGCCGGTAACGGTGATGCGGACGGCTGGAGCGATGCGGGTTCTTTTACCACGGACAAGGCGGATAATCAGGATTTCCATTTCCTCTACGTGACCGACACCCAAGGCTCAAGTAAATCGAATTTCGATCTGTGGCAGGATACTTTTAAGAGAGCTATTGAGAAAACGGTAGATCCCAAGTTTGTTCTTCTTACAGGGGATCTAACGGATGATGGTGATCTGGAGCAGCTGTGGCAGTGGTTCTTGGGTGTGCCGAAAAAAGAATTTGCCAATGTGCCATTTGCACCGATTATCGGCAACCATGAGATAGAGGATTATCCGAATAATAACTTCTATAACCATTTTAATCTTCCAAAAGATGTCGGGACGGGTGCTCATGACGGGTCTGTATATGCTTTCGAATACGGCGATGCTCTGTTTATGCAAATCAATTCCCAGTACGAAGGGGAGGTCAAGCCGTACAAAGCAGATATTCAGTTCACGAAGCAATTGGAATGGATGCGGAATCAGGTGGCAAAGACCGATAAGAAGTGGAAATTCGTCTCTATGCATAAGGGAGCTTATTCCTCAGGGGATAATGCTTCGGCAGAAAGCGACCGGGTAGAATTTTACCGGAAATATCTGATTCCTGTATTTGATGAGCTGGGTGTGGATATGGTGTTTGAGGGACATGACCATATGTATATGAGGTCTTTTCAAATGCTGAACAACGTTCCGATTAAGAATGTCATTACCGATGAGCAAGGAAATGTGCTGAATCCCAAAGGGACTGTGTATCTAATGGGCAACTCGGCCGCTTCGAAATTCTATGCTATTAATCCAGACGCAGACACTTTTTTTGCAGCAAAAAACGATCAGCCCAACAAGAAAATGTTCGTGGATGTTTCCATTACAAACGATGTGCTGAAATTTACATCCTACACAGCAGTTAAAGATAAACCCCTTGCCGTCTATGATGCTTACAGTATTAAGCGGACTGACGTCAAACCCGGCATTGTCGAAAATCCAAGCGCAGTAAGACAGTCAGGGAACCGTGCAGTTCTTTCGTGGAAAGCACCAACAAATAGCCCTGACCCGGTGCGGGGTTACCGGATTTATGAGAAAAATGATAAAGTCAGCACAAATTGGAGCGTGTATGTGCCGACGGTAAGCGGTCAGACGAGTTACAGCTATACATTAAACGGCATAGATTCTGCTAAAGCCTACAATTTCGTGATTAAAGCAGTGGGGACAAGAAATAATTCGCTTCCAGCAGAGGTAGGAATGCAATGAATCCTCAATTGTAATAAAAAGAAAAAAAAACCACGAAGTACAGATTCATTGTATCTCGTGGTTTTACCCGATTTAGGGATTTGATGTTTTTATTACATCATTACTTCAACAACCATAGCGCCGGGGAATTGGCAGGCTCCCAACTGGTTAGTGATGTATGTGCTTGACGACATTCATACACAGAACCATTATAGGTTACCAACGCACCGACTGTGTAAGAGGTATTAGGTGCCCAAGCTGGGGTTGTAGACGCTGTTGCGGTTGTTCCATTGATGGTGCTGGCCACGGATTGATTGTCTGCGGCGTCGAAGGCATATACACTGAACGTATATGTTGTGCCTGCACTAAGACCTGTTACTGTATAATCCGTTGTGGAGCCAGGTACAGTTGTGATTAATGTCGTTCCTCTATAAATACGGTAGCCTGTAACACCAACATTATCCGTTGACGGAGTCCACATTAACTGAATGCTGGATGATGTTGGGGTCCCCATAACATGTAAGCCGCCGGGGGCTGTCGGTGCTTGCGTGTCATTACCGACGGGTGCATTGGTAGTAACACTGACAGAATTGCTTCCATTTGAGACATTGCCAGCAGCGTCTCTTGCCTTGACACTAAAGGTATAGGCAGTATTCGCGGTTAATCCCGAAACGGTGTAATTTAATGTTGTGCCGGATACGGCAGCGACCAAAGTAGATCCGTTAAATACTTGGTACTCTGTCACACCGGTATTGTCCGTGGATGCGGTCCAGGCTAAGGAAACGCTGCTGGATGTTTTTGCAGTTGACGTCAAAGCTGCTGGCGCGGAAGGCGCTTGGGTATCTACAGGGTTGCTGCCGCTAAAGTTGACATCAATGACATTATAGAAGGCGTTCGGAGTATCTGCGACTTCCCACACAGCCAAGATGACGTGATATCCACTACGTTCTGGAACGTTACAAGTGTCTGAGTAAGAGAAGGGTGGCTGAACACCTCCATAGTTCACCGAACAGAAAGGAGTAAGGTCGAATGAATCCCGAGTAAGAGCCGAGTTAGGATTCCAGTTGGGCTTTGTAATATAGTATTTCCAGCTTGACGTCGAATGAGCGGCCGTCAGTTTCCAAGTGAATGTATTTTGTCCAGCAGATATGTTGACTTTAGACCAGCGTGTTGCCGATTGTTCATCAAGCTTAGGAAAAGCTCCGTTAGCACTTGCAATCTTCCCGTCTGCTGGCCCTGCAGCAGGGAACCCCTTAGGGGCCTCTAGACTTTGGGGCTCATAAACAATCGGGCCACAATCTGTATTTTGTCCGGATTTACAGAGTGCTGCCCGGCTAGCAGGTCCTTCAACATAGCCGTGAGAAAAGGACCTTTCCGGGAATAACATTACAACCAATGAAAAAATCAACATGATACTCCCATAAGCTAGAAACTTTGCCGAAGGTGAATGAGAAATGCGAATAAATGACATTTTATTCCTCCTTTTTTGAAATATGCACTACGAACGAATGTTACATTCAGACCCGAACGTCTTGTCTCAATTACAACTCCTTTCTTTGTTGAACGTATTTATATAAACTCACAAAGAGCTCATATATCGACATGAAAGGTAAGAGAAAAAGGTGCGTAGGGCTAAATTCATTGAATGATAACAATTGTTATAACACCATAGTGATTATATGCAAATAAATGGTATTTGTCTACCAAAATTAGGAGTAAATGAGAAAAAAACTGCTTACATATCCATGGTTCGACACGGTTTAAGGGTGCCCTAGGGCGCCCTTTTTTTATAAATATCTGTAGCAGAGGTCAAGACAAAATATGTACAGAATTTAATATAAAATAAGAGAATAGGTGCTGCTCCCGTAAACAATCCTCCTTTAAACTAGAAACGTACTTAACAAAATCTGCTAGAGGAGGATTCAAATGCGCAAAAAGGTTATCGGGGGAATTTGCAGTACAGTTATGGTTTGCAGTCTGCTTGCAGCAGGCAACGGAACGACCTACGCCAGTGGCGCCAATAACTCTGATGCTCCTACCAACAAATCGGTCAAGAACGTAATCCTGTTTATTACGGATGGGATGAGCTTATCCGATGTGAACTTGGCCAGATGGTATCAAGGAGGACAGGCGCTTGCAATGGATAAGTATTTCAGCGGGCTGGTCAGAACCTATTCTACGGATTCACTTACCACAGATTCCGCTGCGGGAGCTACGGCTTATGCCACTGGCCATAAGGTTAAGAGTGAGACGGTATCCATACTGCCCGACCGAATCACGATGCCGTTCGTGGACGCAGTTAAGCCAGAGGACGTGAACAAACCTCTGCTTACGATTATGGATGCAGCGAGAATGGCAGGGAAAAGTACAGGAACGGTATTTACTTGTGAATTAACGGATGCTACGCCGGCTACATTTTTAAGTCATGCATACACGCGTGACAATGCGCAGTCTATTGCAGAACAGATGGTCTACAGTGGCGTAGATGTTCTTCTCGGGGGTGGGTCCGGGTATTTGGTACCCGGTAAAGAAGACATTAACCGTAAGGACGGAGAAGATTTAACCAAAATCCTGAAATCAAATGGGTATGAATATGTAACGGATAAAGCAGGTTTAATGAATTCTAAAACGAATAAAATCTGGGGTCTGTTCAACTCCGAAGCACTGGATGCTGATTTTGATCTAAACCCGCAAAAGCAACCGAGCCTTGCTGAAATGACCAAAGTTGCTGTAGAGAAGTTGTCACAGAACGAGAAAGGTTTTATTCTGATGGTCGAAGCAAGTCAGATTGACTGGTATGGTCATGATAACGATCCTGTGGGAATTATGAGTGAGACATTAGCGTTTGATAAAGCTTTCAAAGCCGCTGTTGACTTTGCAGAAAAAGACAAAAATACAGCAGTTTTGTCCGTTTCGGATCATGCTACTGGCGGGCTCAATATGACGAATTATAATTCCACCAAAGACCTAGTCTCCGTGATAAAGAAAGCGAAGCATACCAGTTATTACATTGAAGGCAGTATTAATGAGCACAATTTCAAAAAGGTCCTTGCGGATAATTATGGACTTAGTGATTTAACCAAAGAAGAAGCGGATCAAGTCAGATTAGGAATGAAAGATAACCTTTCGCCGGTCATCGGTAAAATCTTGGGGAATAAGATAGGCGTAACCTTCTCTACGGATGATCACACCTCGGAAGAAGTTGGATTGTTTGCCTACCATCCGGCTAATTATAATCCGACCGATTTCGTAAACAGCGGTGTAATCCAGAATACGGATGTGAATAAGTATATTCAAGAAGTGACCGGACTTAATCTGGCTCAACTTCAGGATACATTGTACGTATCCAGTGATAAATTCAAGGCCAAAGGAGCTACGATCACCCTAGACAAGACCGATAAGACAAATCCGGTGGTTGTAGTAAAAAAAGCAGACCAAGTTCTCAAGCTGCCTATAGATAAAAACATCGCCATTCTGAATGGCGTAACAGCGAAACTCAATGTACTGACAGTAATGATTAAAGATAAAGTGTGGGTTTCACAGGATGCATTGGACTTGATTCTCTGATTATTTAAGTTCATGGTATGATTCTTCGACTAAAAGTTAAAGCGCTTAAACCCAAAAACCCCTTATAAAAAAGGGGTTTTTGGGTTGGGAAAAAATTTCGACTTGAATTGTGTAGAGGAAAGCGGAGCTTTTATCGTTTTGTTGCAGGCTTTGTTCCATAGGTCATCAAGCGCCAAAGCTTTTCTAAAGGCCCCATGGAAAAGAACTTGAACCAGATGGTGCTAAAAATGATTTGAATCATATAAATCAGAACTGCGATGTAGAGAATATCTTTTGGTGAAATGACTTCGAGACCTATCATTGAAATGATTGCCGTCCCTATAATGCTTTGAGCTACATAATTTGTAAATGCCATTTGACCCACCCGAGATATGGGTGTCAGGAATTTCACAATGCGTTTATTTTCTAATAGTAGAAATAATGTTGTTAAGTAAAACAAAGTGGTTGGAAGTGATCCTAAGCCCGTAACTGAATCTACATTGCTGCTCCCGCTTTGAGAAGCGTTCCAAATCCATAATGAGAAACCAACAAACATAAGAAATGATGCCATTTGAATCCTTCTAATTGATTTTGATAATTCTTGTATATGTGTCAGCCAACCTGACTTTGCAGTTAAAAAACCAGCTAAAAACATAATAAAGATTTGCATAGCGTCATTAGAAAAAATATCAAGGATAGATGAGATTGCCCCTAGAGAAGGTAAAAATATTTTTACCACCAAGGAAATGATGTAAATGGATGTCATACCCATAAGCCACTTTTTAAGTGTAGAAATCGTTGTGTGATAAAAAGGGATCAGTAACAATCCGATAATGGCGTATACGGGGAGAATGGTTCCCCAAAAGATAAACACATGAATGATTCCCAGCAGCAAGAGGATCAGTAAACGTCTAGCCATACGCCATCTAGGTTTATCTCCCCGACTTTCGGCTCTTGAGGCAAAAATGTATAGACCTACTCCAAATAGAAATGAAAAAATAGAAAAGAACTTTTTTTGCACGAAGATGGTTATTAAAGTACTGATGATGCCGTTAATGCCACTATAGTCTGGTAAGGGATCTCCTTCCATAATAACTTTAAAGGCTCCAACATTTATAAGCAGAATGCCAAAAAGAGCAAGTCCGCGAATGATGTCGAGTGAAATGATTCTTTCTTTTTGTGAGATGGAGGGATTCATTAATAGTTCTCCTTTAAAAATAATTTGATTTATCTAGGAGTCAGTATAAGTTGTGAACCTTACATTAAATTGATGCCAACATTACAGGATCCTTAAATATAAGAAAATGTTCCAGCTCCAGTTGAATTAGAATCAGTTTTATGGTTAATATGAGTACTAAATAAATTTGGGGTGTGAATTAGAAATGTCAGCATATACTCAACCAATCTTTGTGGCAGCGATCTTTTTTATTGTTTTAGCATTTGCCTTATTTATCCCATGGCTCATTTATACATATAGAAAGTATAACTATCTGCCGTTTTCCACCACGTTAATTTCATTTTCGTTTATTTTTTACTTTCTAGCAGCGTTATTTTTAGTCTTGTTGCCGTTGCCAGAGATACGCGATACTTGCTCACTACAAAAACCGGGCACACAACATTATTCACTTATGCCATTTCAATTTATAGTGAGCACTTTAGGGAATAGTGGTATCGTTTTATCACAGCCTGCAACTTATAGACTGTTATTTAGCCAACCCTCATTCTATCAAGCTTTTTTTAATTTCTTGCTATTATTACCTTTTGGTGTTTATTTGCGATACTTTTTTCAAGACAAGAAACACTGGAAAAAAGCGCTAGCAATCACGTTCTTATTAACATTATTTTATGAGATAACACAGGTAACAGGTATTTACGGGATTTATAATTGCCCTTATCGTATTTTTGATGTGGATGATTTATTGTTGAATACTACTGGCGGGGTACTGGGCTTCTTTATTGCTCCAGCCGTGTTGGCGTTATTCCCATCAAAAAAGAATATTAATGAGAAAGCAGAAAGTTTATTAGCTCTTGATGAGGTAAGAGGGATGTCTGTGCTGCTGGCTGTTATGATTGATCTATTTATCAGCAACATAGTAGTTAAAGTTGTGTTGAGTATGACCAACGTTAATATGGTGAGTGAATTTATTGCGAGCACAATTACACTTTCTGTAACCTTGTTTATTATTCCATGGATTTGGAATGGATCGACAATCGGTACGAGAATAATGCGTTATCGCTATGACAGTAAAATAAGTCGAGTGGAAACGAACAAGCGATTATTTAAACGCTTTGGTGCCATTTACGCGATGTACTTCATAACAGTCATTGCAAATACTTTGAATAACGTGGAACTATCAATGGATTCTCCATTTTATAAGGCATCTATATTCTTAATGTTAGGTGCTGCATTGACCTCTATCATTTTAACGATCGTGTTGTTCATTCATGTTATATTAGTCGTGTTTGGCAAACAAAAACGCCGCTTTTACTTTGATGAAGCTTCTGATTTATATACAACCAGAAAAAAATGATTTCTTTTCAATCGTAAAGGGGTACTCGTAGTCTTAAATGGCTACTGGGTACCCCTTTTTGTGTATTTAAGCTTATTGTAAGGTTGGCATGAATTTGCTGTAAGGTTCACCGCCTATAGTATAAGTATCAGCAAATTATGAGGTGAAATGAATGGAACCATTATTAAAAGTAGAAAACATAAAAAAAGTGTACGGGAAGTCAAGTGCTGCTTACACAGCCTTAGAAAACGTGTCTTTTGACATTCATGAAGGTGAGTTTGTAGGGATTATGGGACCTTCGGGGGCTGGAAAATCAACCTTGCTAAATTTGTTAGCAACCATTGATTCTCCAACTGAAGGAAAGATTTATATGAAGAACAAGAGTATTCATGATATGAAGGAGGCAGCCTTGTCAGACTTCAGACGTGAACATCTCGGCTTCATCTTCCAAGATTACAATTTACTCGATTCCTTGACTGTAAAGGAGAACATATTGCTTCCTCTGGCGATTGCTAAAATTCCAGCGAAGAAAATCAATCACCTCGTGACTCAGATTTCTAAAGTATTTGGGATTGAAGATTTACTGGCAAAATATCCTTACCAAATCTCTGGTGGTCAAAAGCAAAGAACCGCTGCGGCTAGAGCGCTCGTGACAGAGCCTGCACTGATTTTGGCTGATGAACCAACAGGTGCGCTTGACTCTAAATCAGCAACAGATTTATTGGAAAGCTTAAGTACTTTAAATGAAAATAACAACTCGACCATTATGATGGTGACTCATGATGCCTTTGCCGCAAGCTTCTGCCGCCGGATCATTTTCATCAAGGATGGTTCATTTTCAACAGAAATATTTCGTCGTGATCAGACACGCAAAGCCTTCTTCCAAGAGATCTTAGATGTTCATGCGGCCATTGGGGGTGAGGTAGATGACGTTATTTAGTCTAGCAAGAAAAAATATAGCCCGAAACTTTTCGCAATATTTTTTATACATTGCATCGATGGTGTTTAGTATCGTCATTTACTTTACATTTGTGACCTTAAAATATAGCGATACGATAGCAGAACAGACGGCTTCATCCCAAAAACTTGGTTCACTAATGAGTGGGGCGGCAGTTATTCTCATCTTTTTCGTGTTCATATTTATTGCTTATTCCAATTCATTTTTTATGAAAAAACGTAAAAAAGAAGTCGCATTGTATGCGTTGCTAGGGGTACGTAATCGTCAAATAGGCTTTATGCTCTTTTTCGAAAATTTATTGTTAGGATTATTCTCTTTAATAGTAGGGATTGTACTTGGGTTCCTATGTTCAAAAGGATTTATGACGATTTTAATTCATTTAATGGGTTATGACGTTGTAGCACCCTTTACATTTTCAGCGGCGGCAGCGATGAACACAGCTATCGTATTTCTAGTTATATTCTTAGTAACATCGTTTCAAGGCTATCGCTTGATCTATCAATTTAAGCTGATTGATTTATTTCATGCTTCCAAAAAGGGAGAAGTGGCGCCTAAACCATCTATGATAGTAGCTGTTCTTGGAGTGTTACTCATTGTCTTGGGCTATTGGCTTGCAATGCAGGACCTTTTCACTTCTAAGGTATGGGAAAAAATTGGATTCCCCTTGACTGTATTAATTATTTTAACAACGGTTATTTTGGGTACATTTTTATTGTTCCACAGTGTGACTGGCTTTGTGTTAGCAATGATTAAGAAAAATGAAAGGTGGCTTTGGAAAGGCCTTCATGTTATTACTATTTCGCAGCTGCTCTATCGTATTCGTGGGAACGCACGTACATTAACTGTGATTGCCGTGTTGAGTGCTACGACAGTAACTGCCGGTGGAGCGGTCTATGGCCTTTATTACAATACGAATGACTCGGCGAAAACGATTAATCCGAATACCTTTATGTATCAATCAACAGATGCAGAAATGGATAAACAAGTAAGTGCTGTACTGTCAGCTACAAAATACGATGAAAACATCGAAGCGCTCTCCATTACGTTTCATACGAAAGAATTAAACTCGTCATCAGCATTCGATAGCTCTGATAAAAGAGGATATACAGTTATCGATGAAAAAACATACAACCAATTAGCAAGTCTACAACATAAAGAAAAATTAGATGTAAAGGACGGCTACGCGGTTATTTTAGATATCGGATATGACAAAAGGTTCTCACCAATATATACAGGAAAAACTATAACAACAGGCAACGGCCATCCTCTCACATTCCAAAGCTTTAAAACGCAAACCGTTTTGAATGTAGGTACAGCAGGTATAAGCGTGGTAGTTTCAGATGACCAGTATAAAGTGTTGCAAAATGATGGGGAAGTGCTTCACTATCGTGTTCTTGGGGTAGCTGATGCTTCTGTGGATTTATCTAAAAAAATTGCAAACCAATTACCTGAAGAAGCGCTATTTTCAAGTGGTCCACAAGATTACCAAACAAGTTTGGAAGGTGTGGGTTCTCTACTGTTTATCGGAAGTTTCCTTGGTCTAGTATTTCTGGCTGCTACAGGCAGTATCATTTATTTTAAGGTTTTAACAGAGGCAGAAGAGGATAAATCACAGTACAATATGCTGCATAAAATGGGTGTCAGTGCAAAAGAAATGCGAAAATCAATTGCGTCACAGGTATTCGTTATCTTTGTTGTACCGCTTGTAGTAGGGTTATTGCATAGTGTAGTTGCTTTAAAAGCATTCTCTAGTCTACTGATGATAGATTTAGCAAAACCTGTGTTGCTCTGGATGATTGCTTATACCGTAATTTACGGGTTGTATTATTTCTTAACCGTAGCTTCTTACAATCGTATTATCACACTAAATAATAGAACAGAAGGATGATTGAGATGAAAAAAATTCTAATTACTATGGGTATTTTGTTTGTTATTGGAGTTGTAGGGGTCTTTGCTATAGTCAAGATTGATTTCAATCGCTTCAATGCCGAAAATTACTACTTACAAATCACAGAGGATGGGGAACCCCATGAATATAAACTGAGCGATGGTTCGGTCATGACCTCTTATTCTTATACACTAGAGGCTACAAATGCCAAAGGTACTACAATTCCACTGGAATTTAATGCACAAAAAAATCTTCGTAAAGGCGCCTACTTGAAAATGTATGTAAAAAAGGGTGATCAAGTCTCCTCATACGATGAAGTGAAATTAGAGGATATTCCGCTAAAGGCACTAAAAAACTAATAGATTGAAGAAGGGCTGTCTCCAATAAAGTAAGTGGAGAACAGCCCTTTTCTATGCCTAATGAGTAAGTAAGGCATTAGTATTATAAAAGTATAGTAATGGTGGTACCGGTATTTTCAACGCTCGTCAAATCGAGTTTCCCCTCATGAGCCCAAATAATATCTCTGGCGATGGCCATTCCTAACCCAGTTCCATGCTTGCTCGTTGTGTTTGTACCCCGATAGTAGCGTTCGAAAACCTGTTCCAGATCTTTAGCCGGAATACCCTGGCCATTATCAGAAATTGTAATTTGAGTATGCGGATTAATGGTTTCCACTCGAATCTTCACCACGACATTTTCATCGTTATGCACCAGCGCGTTGTAGATAAAGTTAAGGATCGCTCGTTTTAGTAATTTTTTATCTACTTTATGTACTGCTTTAAGCTCATTTGCCTCAAACTCTATCTGCCGTTCACCAAAGGTCGGGTCATTTAAAAGTTCAATCGTCATTTCTCGTAGAAACTGAACGATATTTACTTCTTCAAATTGCAGGGATAGCTGGTGATTACGCAAACGCATTGTTAAATTGAGGTCATCTAACAAATCTTTCATATACATCGATTTACTCTTGATAATTGCTGTGTATTCCTGTAATTCTTGGGCTGTTAAATCTGTGGCACTGTCGTTTATAAATTCTGCATAACCTTGAATAGAAGCAAGTGGTGTTTTCATGTCATGTGAAACATTGCTAATCCATTCCTCACGCATTTGGTCAAGATGCTTACGTTCCTCTTCATGTCGATCGAGCTTTTCAGATAGTTCATTCATATTACGGAAAACTTCTTCATAAACACCTTTGGGAGTAGGCATTTTCTTAAAACGTCGCTCCCTAAGCTGTTGAATACCCTCTATTAATGTATGAAGTGGCGCGGTTAATTTTTTCCCAAATAAAAATCCGATGATGATTACAATAAGCACATCTACGACTATAAAAATGGAGAGAAAAACATTAACATCTTTAAAAATTTTAGCGTAGTCATAGGTCATTACATAGCGGCCTATTTTCGGATTTTGAATCCCTAAAAAGTAGCTGAAATTTTGTGCTGTGCTGACAAAAACAGTCGTGCTTGCATCTAATTCTTTATATTTATACATTTGTATTATTTCAATAGGAGAATACTTTGTTTGCAATTCTTCAGGGGTATAAAAGGCTGCTACTTGCTCCCCTTGGTCATTCAAGAATTGTACCCAGGCGCTCATTTCTTGTAGTTTTTTGAGGCCATCCTCGTTGACAACAGGTCTGCCGGATTGTAGTTCTACATATTGTGAAAAGGTCCGGCTAAAGGTTTCTGCAGACGCTTCTTCAGTGCCAAAATTATTGTTTTTTAGCTGTAAAAAGAAAAGAAAAAGAAATAAAATCGCATTTACAATACCAACGATCACAACAATAGTCATAACCGATCTTAAAAAACGGAGTGTCAATTTCCATTTCAACTTGTCTCACCCCTTGGTATGTAATTTATAACCTAACCCTTTAACCGTTAATATATAGGCGGGCTTTGAAGGGTCTGCCTCAATTTTTTCGCGTAAGCGCCGAATATGTACCATCACTGTATTATCGGAACCAAAAAAATCTTCACCCCATACCTGTTCAAACAAGGTTTCTTTGCTTATGATCTGATTCGGATGATGCATGAAACAGCTCATTAAACCGACTTCTTTGGCGGTAAGCACAAGGGGTTCGCCATTCTTTTTTAATTCTGTCTCATTGGCACTAAGCTCAAAGGGGCCAGCTTGCAAACTTTTCGGAGCCTTTTTTTCCTCTGTAAAGCCAGCCCTTCTCAATTGTGCCTTTACCCGATAAGCGACTTCTTTTGGACTGAATGGTTTAGTAATATAATCATCGCCACCTATCGCCAGTCCTAACAGCTTATTAATTTCCTCATCCTTTGCAGACATAAACAAGATCGGTGCATTTGAGGTTTCCCGAATTTTTCTGCATAAGTCATATCCTTCTCCATCTGGTAGCATAATATCTAGCAAGATAAGTTCAGGATTATACTCCTGAAACTTGTCCCAGCCCTCTGCAACTGTCCCTGCAGTGACAACGTCTGCAATACCTTCTTTATGTAAAACTGCCTTCATCAGACGAGCTAAATCATCTTCATCGTCTATGATTAATACCCATTTATGACTTGCCATTTGTTTCCCTCCATAACACAACATTATCTACATTATAAAGTACTTTAATTCTTTCGCAAAAAAAAATGCCTCTCTGGTAATTGAGATGAGGACGTTTTTTTGTGTAGAGATAGTTCTAATATTTCGACATTTTATTTTAATGGAATAAAAATTATATTGAAATAATATTTCAAAGATGATATTCTTCATTTAGAAAGCGATTTCATTAACGGAAAAGGATGATGATGAAAATCATGTTAGAACATTTGACAACCGAGACTCGCAATAAGAAGACAATGAACCTGGATGAATTAACACCTCTTGAACTTCTGGAAGTGATGAATGAAGAAGATCAGAAGGTTGCACATGCTGTTAAACAAGAAATTCCGCAAATTGCCAAAGCCGTAGAAGTAATTACAACGGCGATCAAACAAGGCGGACGCTTAATTTACATGGGAGCTGGAACGAGTGGACGTATCGGCTTGCTAGATGCTGTTGAATGTCCACCAACCTTTGGGACAGCACCTGAAGAGGTAGTTGGACTAATTGCTGGAGGAGAGAGAGCGTTTATTAAAGCGGTCGAAGGTGCAGAGGACAATGAACAATTAGGAGTGCAAGATTTACAAGATATAAAGCTAACAGCCAAAGATGTTGTTGTAGGAATTGCCGCTAGTGGACGCACACCTTATGTTATCGGTGGATTAGAATATGCCAATTCTATTGGAACGCCTACTGTAGCCGTGAGCTGCAACAAAGATTCAGCGATTGGTAAAGTTGCCAAGATTGCGATTGAAGTCGTGAACGGACCGGAAGTGTTAACTGGCTCAACACGTTTAAAAGCTGGGAGCTCTCAAAAATTAATTTGCAATATGCTTTCCACAGCTTCGATGATTGGCACGGGTAAAGTATATGGAAATTTAATGGTAGATGTACAGTTAACTAATGAAAAGCTTGTAGAACGTGCTAAACGTATTGTTATGGATGCGACAGATTGTGATGCTGAAACAGCAGAAGATTATTTGAAAAAGGCAGATCATAAACCGAAAATTGCAATTGTGATGCTTCTTGCCGGGCTTTCTAAAGAAGAAGCTGTACAACGTTTGGAGGAATCACAAGGGTTTGTACGTCAAGCGATAAAATAATGCGAAAGTAAGAAGGGGGCATAAATATGAGTAAATATCATGATTTAGCGGTCAAAATATTAGGGGCTATTGGTGGCAGTTCAAATGTATCCGAATATACCCATTGCATGACTCGTCTTCGTGTAACTGTTGTTGATCGCAGTCGAATCGCTGAAGCGGAATTGAAGAAGATCGATGGGGTTCTAGGTGTAGTGGATGATGAAACGTATCAAATCATTCTCGGACCAGGGGTCGTGACCAAAGTAGCTGAAGAATTTGGAAAAGTGTTAGAAGGAAGTACCTCAGAGGGCAAAAGTTCTGCTTCGGCTGAACAATTACAAGCAAAAGGCGCTGAAATGAAAGCGCAATTAAAAAAGAAAAATGATACACCGTTCAAAAACTTTTTGCGAAAAATAGGAAATATTTTCATACCCCTAATTCCTGCATTCGTTGGAGCTGGTTTAATTGCGGGTATCGGCTCGATTCTAGCGAACAATATTACAGCAGGTAACTTAGACGCCACAACTTGGCAGCAATATGTAACGATATTAAATGTAATTAAAAATGCGATTTTTAGTTACTTAGTGATTTATGTCGGCATTAATGCAGCTAAAGAATTTGGAGCTACTCCTGCACTTGGTGGAGTGATCGGTGGGATAACGCTTTTAACAGGGGTTACAGCTGAACTGCCCATTCATAATATATTTACGGGCGCACCTTTAACACCAGGGCAAGGTGGGGTTATTGGTGTCCTAATCGCAGTATGGATTCTATCTATCGTTGAAAGATATTTGCGTAAAGTGATTCCGGATGCCGTTGATATTATCGTTACACCTACAATAGCCTTACTAGTCGTGGGGCTGATTACGATATTTTTCATCATGCCATTCGCTGGATTTATTTCTAATAACTTAATCGGAGCGATTAACTGGACGATAGAAGTTGGTGGTGCATTCTCTGGTTTTGTATTAGGGACAGCATTTTTACCACTTGTTATGTTAGGGCTGCATCAGGTATTGACGCCGATTCATATTGAGATGATCAATAGTTCAGGGATGACGCTATTACTTCCGATGCTTGCTATGGCTGGTGCGGGTCAAGTAGGGGCATCCATTGCCTTATGGATTCGTTGCAAGAAGAATAAATCATTAACAAACATGATTAAAGGTGCGCTTCCGGTTGGTATTCTGGGAATTGGCGAGCCATTGATTTATGGGGTTACTTTACCGTTAGGTCGTCCTTTCATTACAGCTTGTATTGGTGGAGGTATTGGTGGTGCGGTCATTGGATTATTTGGTAACGTTGGAGCGATCGCTATTGGGCCGTCTGGCGTCGCGTTAATTCCATTGATTGCGAATGGATTATGGTTGAAATATGTAATAGGGTTACTTGCAGCTTACGCTGGTGGATTTATAGCTACTTATTTATTCGGTACACCAAAAGAGGCTATGGCAGAACAGGAATAACTGATCAGAAATACTGAGGTGATTCGAATGCTGGGGATTTCAATTTTTGTAGCGGATCGGACGTTAGAAGAAAACCTGAATTATATGAAAGAAATGAAGGAAGCAGGTTGTACAGAAATATTCACATCTCTTCATATGCCAGAAGATGATATAGAACTACTGAAGGAGAAATTGCTGGAAATCGCAAACGCTGCCAAACAATTAAAAATGGAATTGATAGCAGATATTTCGGGGAAAACATTGGAAAAATTTTCTTCCCCCTTTTTATTAGAATCTGGAGTTACAGGTTTGCGGATGGATTTTGGATTTAGTGCCTCTGAAATTGCTGCCTTTTCACATAAAATGAAAATTGCCTTAAACGCTAGCACTTTAACGCCAAAGTTCTTAGCAACATTAAAAGAACATCATATCTGTCTGGAGAACATTGAAGCTTGGCATAATTATTATCCCCGCCCGGAAACAGGCCTTGATAAAGAAGCATTTATAGAGAAGAACAAATGGCTGAAGTCTGAAGGGATTACTACAATGGCCTTTATTCCTGGAGATGGGCTGAAGAGAAAACCATTATTTGAAAGCTTGCCTACATTAGAGAAGCATCGGAATCAATCTTCTTTTCTGGCATACTTGGAATTAGAGAAGGATTGTGCCGTGGACAAAATTTTCGTTGGAGATTTAACAATTTCAGCATGGTCTCGGCATCAATTTCAAAGCTATGAAGAAGGCATTATTCCTTTGCGGGTAACCAAAGAACTGCCTTATGCCTTATGGGATATTGTTCATCAAAACCGCCTTGACGCTGCTCGTGATGTGGTTCGCTCTGAAACTGCACGAACAGATGAAGCACGTTTTGTAATGACAAAAAATATCTCTCCTATGCATACGACCAAGCGACCTAAAGGAACGATTACGGTCGATAATTATTTGTATGGCCGCTATGAACATGAGTTACAGATCACATTAACGGATCTGCCGGCACATGAAGGCGTTAATGTGATTGGTCATGTAATAGAAGAAGACATTCCTTTATTGGACTACGTTAGAAAAGGGGGAAGCCGTTTTTCCTTTGCAACTGCTACTTAATGAATACTCCCCTCTATTTTGTTACAATAAGGAAAATAGATTAAGTAGAGGAGATAAGGACTTGGTAGTAGGAAGTATGATTTCTCAAATTGAACTAGTACTAAATGAACTGCCAGAATCGGAAAAAAAAGTAGCCGAATACATTCTTGCAAATGCTAAAGAAGTGATGCATATGACCATACATGATTTAGCAACGAAAGCGGAGGCAAGCAGTGCGGCGGTTGTTCGTTTTTGCAGGTCGCTAGGAATAGATGGTTTCCCTGCACTGAAAATCCGTTTATCTGCGGAAGTAGAAAACACGCCGCATGTTGGCTATTTTGATGTTGAATCGAATGAAACGGTGCATTCTATCATCGATAAAATGTTGTCGAACACAATACTGACTTTTCAGAATACGGCCAGTCAACTGGACGCACAATCTATTGAGCAGGCAGTAAGCCTGTTACAACAGGCAGAAGTTATTTATGTTTATGGGATAGGAGCCTCTTTCATTATTGCAGAAGATGCAGCACAAAAATGGCTTCGGCTAGGCAAAAATGTATATGCGATTTCAGATCGTCATTTATTAGCCGCGGCGATGGCTACGAAATCAGAAAACGCCGTCTTCTGGGGTATTTCGTATAGCGGTGAAACGAGAGAGGTTATTCAATTAATAAAACGAGCTAAGGAACAGGGAATAAAAACAATTAGCCTCACTCGTCCTGGAAATAACAAGCTTTCTCAGCTTGCTGATGTTTCTTTATTTACATCACGTGCGCCGGAAGCACAGCTTCGTAGTGCGGCAACAAGCTCTAGATTTGCTCAATTATTTGTGCTCGATATTGTCTTTAGCGCATATGCTTCTGCTCAGCATGATTTTACTGTGGAGCAGCTAGCGAAGACAAGAAAAATGATTGAAATCTTGTATGATTAATGTTGTGATAAGCCTACTCATTGAATGGAGGAGATTTTCTGGAAGCTAAAATAATATCATTAGCCCCTTTTCATGTTGTAGGCTACAAAATTGAAGTAGATATTAAAGAAAAGACGAAATTCAAAACAAGAAAAATGAGAATGTGATTTTAATGCAGATTTATCCTATGAATTCCGATTTTAATCCTCAGCTGGATAGGTTTACACATATTCTTTGTTATGAAGTAAGTAAACAAGGTGATGTTCCGTTAGATATGATAGGTCATGCTGTCGGTGAGAGTAAGTATGTTACTTACACACATCAGGGACTTGAATCGGAACTTAGTCAATCATATGACTATTTATATGGCCAATGGATTAGAGAAACTGGAAATGAACCAAAGGATTATGATTTTGAAATCTGGGATGAAAGATATAAACCAAAAAGTCTAGACAATGAGATTGATTTGTTTGTAGCATTGAAATAATTATTTAAGCTTTAACCTAAACGTAAACAAGCTCCTGTGATTATCACAGGAGCTTGTTTATGCTGCGGATTATTATTTTTTGCTGGGATAGCGTTTATGGTTATCGGTCTGACCTAAAATATAGTCGATGCTTACTTTATGGAAATTAGCTAGCGTAATTAAAACAGCGCTCGGAACATCCAGATTTCCATTCTCGTAGCGGGAGAATTTGAATGAGTTAATTAAGCCAAGTGATCCGGAATTGCAGAAGATCAATCAGAAAATCATTATTTTTTTGAGATGCTCAAAGAGAGGTTATCCGAAGATTATCTTTTATCCAAGGTTATAAAATAGGAGCATTAATCCGAAATCCTGTCTATCGTTTCGTGGCTATGCATCGAAAAAAATTGGGATAATGAAAACCTGTCCTTTACCTACATAGAATTTCAAACAGATGTACTTGCCATAATTCAGTTGTCAGATGAGTAGCTCTGTGTAGCGGAAAAACTGGATAAATTGTTAATTTCACCCCTATAGTCACTAAAATCGATTATAATAAAATTTATGTTCAAGTCGATTACCTATCCTAAGTTAATAGGATAATCATACGCAAAAAGGCATAGTGATGAATCGCCTATGCTATAAGGGTATAGAATTTTCAAATACACACTTATGTATAAGAGGAGGCGAATGATATGACGATAATGCCTGTTATAGTAATGATCTTTGTATTTGTACCTGCCATTGTACTCATGGTAAGCATGCCTTATTTAACAAGAGAGACGATTAGTTTTGGGGTCACCGTCAGCCCTGTACAATTCCATAGTGAGCCTCTGCGCCAGATACGGAAGTCATATGCTAGGATTAGTGCTACCTTGCATACCATCTTATTCATTGTTTGTATCATCTGTCTACTATACGGTGATGAACATTCCAAGCAACAAAGTTGGATCATTGTCACTTATTCACTCGCCATGGTCGGAATCTCCCTAGTCATAAACATTAGCTATCATTTCAAAATGAAAAGTTTACTACCTATGCTGCCTATTGCTCTGGAACCATCGATCATGGCAGTGGACACTGGATTTCGGAAAAGAAACATTGGCTTGTCTAATAATTGGTTCCTCATTCATGTTTTAATTACTGTTGTTAGTATTGTAACTGTGCTACGCAACTACGATCTGATTCCTGATCAGATTCCGATCCATTACAACAGCAGTTGGAACGTAGACCGCTATGCAGCTAAATCTTTTAGTTCTGTGTTTATGCCTACGATAATGCAAGTGTTCTTAACACTTTTGTTCATATTTGAGAATTGGAGTATTCGCAGAGTAAAGCAGCAGGTTCAACCCAATGATCCTAACCGTTCCATCAGACAAGACGCAACTTACCGCCGTACTTGGTCATATTTTATGCTTACAGCAAGCTTCTTAATGGTTATCCTGTTTTCTGTCGTGCAACTAAACATGATATCTCTGCTTAACATGAATTTCGCTATCCCTATTATCCTAATCATAATAGCCCTTATTATCCTATACGCCTTGGCCTTAACGTTCTGGGCTGGTCAGGGCGAAAGCCGCTTGGAGCGATCTGCCGATGGCTCCAATGTCAGACCTGTCCATGATGATGATAAATGGCGATTAGGTATGATTTATTTCAATCGTAAAGATCCAAACCTAATCGTCAAGAAAAGGCTCGGAGTCGGCTGGGGATTAAATTTCGGTCACCCAGTAAGCTGGCTGTTTTGGCTCGGAATTATTGTACTGTTAGTTGTGGTGCGGTAACAAGGCTTGGAGGTTAATACTCACCGTAGTATTGGCGAAGTTAGAGTTTCGAAACAGAATATTTACCGAAAAAAACGCCTAAAGGGCGTTTTTTATTATCTTTAAGTATCTCAGTAATATCTTTTTTGAATTAAAGTACATATTAAAGAGTATTTCTCGTATTAATATCTCTTTGTTACAATCAGAATGTTATCTAAAGGAGGGTATAAAATGAACTATCGCAAATTAGGAACGAGTGGCTTACATCTAAGTGAGATTGCTTATGGTAATTGGATTACACATGGTTCTCAAGTGGACAATGATACTGCCCATGCTTGTGTTCACGCTGCATTGGATGTAGGGATCACAACATTTGATACTGCAGATGTATATTCCGATACGAAAGCTGAGATGGTGCTGGGCCAAGCATTAAAAGGAGTGCACAGAGCTGATATCGAATTGTGTACCAAGGTGTGCCATCCCACAGGGACGGGACGTAACGCAAGAGGTCTGTCTCGCAAGCATATTATGGAGGCGTGCCATGCTTCACTGAACAGATTACAGACCGATTATATTGATATCTATTATGCGCATCGCTTTGACGCAACAGTATCCCTTGAAGAGACCTTCTTGGCTTTTTCGGATCTGGTGCGTCAAGGTAAGGTTCTCTATGTCGGGATAAGTGAGTGGACGGTGGATCAGATAGCAGAAGGTGCTGTTTTGGCGAGGGAATTGAAGGTGCCATTGGTGGCTAGTCAACCTCAATATTCGATGTTATGGCGCGTAATGGAGACGGAGGTAGTTCAAGCTTGTGAGCGGGAAGGGATTGGACAGGTGGTCTGGTCACCGCTTGCTCAAGGGATTCTTTCAGGCAAATATATGCCAGGGCAACCATTGCCAGAGGGTTCTCGTGCTTCAACAGCTGCGGGCTCACCTTTTATGAATAAATTGGCGGGTCAATGGCTTCGGACTGAGGTGCTTGAGGCGATCTCGAATCTCTCTACCATCGCCAGCGAAGTTGGGTTGACGCTTCCGCAATTGGCTATAGCATGGGTGTTGCAAAATCCACAAGTCTCATCTGCAATTATTGGGGCATCCAAGCCTGAGCAAGTAATAGAAAATGCCAAAGCTGCGGGAGTTCGTCTGGATAGGGAAGTTATGATGCAAATCGATAGGGTGCTAGAAGGACTCGTTGAACGTGATCCTAGAAAAACGGGCTGAATATTAAATCATTCACCATTAATAACTTCTGAACTCATTTGTCCTATGATCTCTAGTAACGCGGATAAGGAGGCACGATCGGAATCGGTTCTCCAAGCGGCATAAAGGGGAATCGATGGTGTGCTTTCTTCAAAGGGACGAAATACGACACCTTCGCGCTGAAAAATAGCAACTGATGAGGGCACAATGGAAACTCCAAGATTAGCAGCTACCAAGTTTACAATGGTGTACATCTGAATGGCTTCCTGTACAACATTCGGATACATGTCGTGTTGGGCGCAGAAGCTCATAATGAGGTCATGAAAAGGAGCTCCTAAATGACGTGGGAACGATATAAATGGCTCTAAAGCTAAAGAGCGAATGGATAACACCGGTAAATGAGCTAGGTGATGCTGCTCTGGAAAAACGGCAATAAGCGATTCATTGACTATGGGACGATGCTCGATATGTTTGCTGGGCTCTGTATAACGTACAAATCCAATGTGAATCGTTCCTTCATGTAAAGCCTGCCACTGCTGAGCAGACGTCATCTCATGTAATGTGAGTTGTACTTGTGGATAACGTTCCCGAAACATTTTTAACATATCAACCAATACTCCACCAGCAGCAGAATCTATAAATCCAATGTTCAAATGTCCGATAATTCCTTTATCGACTAATTGTGTTGTTTTAATAGAGCGTTCCAGTTGAGATAGAATGGATTTAGCCTCCTCTAGAAATACCGCCCCCGCTGGCGTTAGACGAACTTGTCTTTTGTTCCGTTCTAATAGTTTCACACCAATCTCATTCTCCAGAGCTTGAATTTGCTGGCTTAAGGGAGGCTGCGTCATATTTAGCTTCTCTGCTGCACGGTTAAAATGCAGTTCCTCTGCTACTGCGATAAAGTATTGCAATTTTTTTATGTCCATACTGTTCAATCTCCCTTGAAATGCTTCTCCAAGCAAGTATAAGGATCTTTGAACGAAAATGAAAGGAAGGGCTTGTCGTCCCCCCATAAGCCTCCTACCCCATCTTAATTTTTGACAAAAAACATTATTGCAATTAGATCGTAGAATTTGTTAAAGGGGACTAGAGATGGTTTTATTCGAGTGCACGATGCGCTAGACTAGAAATGACGAACTGTTAGATTGGTCATAAGGGGGAGAACGACGATGATAAGAGGATTAACAACAGCAGGTCTGGGTGAGATGGGTTCTAATGAAGAATATATCAGACTTGCGAGCCAATTCGGCTTTCAGTCGATAGACGCAAATCCATTGGAGTTAGTGCAGCAGTATGGTAAGGATGGGGCTGTTCAATTGCTAGAAAGCCATGGCATCAGGTTAGGATCATTTGGTTTAGTGGTAGATTGGCGCACAACAGAGGAAAGCTTTAGGGAAGGGTTGAAATCGCTTACTCAAATGGCTGAGGCCGCTGCTGCATTAAATTGTACGACATGTTGTACATATATTTTACCTTCGACAGATCTTCCGGTCGCACCTTTTATGATTGCAGCCACAAGACGTTTAAGACTATGCGCGGAAATATTAGGCGCTTATGGAATTACATTAGCATTAGAGTTCGTAGGCCCTCATCACTTACGTACACAATGGGCAAATCCACTGATCTGGACGATGCAAGATACGTTGAGCTGGATGGAGACGATTCAAGTAAGAAATATCGGATTGTTATTGGATTCTTACCATTGGTATACGAATGGATTAACGAGTGAGGATCTGCTGAAATTACAACCGCATCAAATTGCGTATGTCCATATCAATGATGCTAAGCCTCTACCGATAGAGGAATTGTTAGATTTCGATCGATTGTATCCAGGAGAAGGTTCTATTGATCTCACAGGATTCTTGGGAAGCCTGAAAAAGATCGGGTATACCGGTGTGATCGCCCAAGAAGTTCTGGCGCCAGCTTCCGCGCAAAGTTCATCTGAATTATTTTCTCGTTCTAAAGCAGGCTTCGATAAAGTATTCTCATCACTGGAAAACGTACCCATATAGATTGAACTTGAAAATATTCAAAAAAGGGAAAAGTGCTGGTAGTCTAAACATTCTCTGGAGTCACGGCCAACCCGAAATAGGAAAATCATCAGATCAATCTATATAGCATTTGATGATCTCGCGTAAATTAAGTTCTATAAAAACTTCTGCCGAAGTGTTGGTAGAAGTTTTTTTCTGTTAGCAAACGCTCTCCCCATGTGATAGTATTTCACTAAAATACGGAGATGACTATTTAGCGGATCCAATGCTAGTGAGAGGGGAACTGTCGTGTCGATTCGGATAAAATTACTGTTATCTTATACGGGAATGCTAGTCGTTAGTTTACTTATCATCGTAATGACGGCAGCTTTATTTACAATTGCATCAACTGGAGATATTCATAGTCTTCGGGATTTTTATAAAGTGCACTATCAATTAAATCCGTTGTCGGAGCAAGAAGAGTCGATTTTTTTAGAATTAAAGTATTTAGCCAAGCATGACCCGGATGAATTGCAGAACAAGGATTTGTTACTGGAATATGATTTTAAGCTAAAGACAGAGAAAGCGGGACTATTTGTAAGGCGAGTGAATGACCCTGTGTTTGAATCACGCACCTTCAATCAACCTGAATTAAAGGATGCTTTACCTCCTTACGATCTCAATAACTATCAGATTCGTAACACGTTTAATATTAAAGAAAGATTTTATGGCTATGCCAAATTTGACTTTAAATATTCGGATGGGGCGAAAGGCAGTGTTTTCGTCATCAAAGAGCATAGTCCTTTTGCGGAACTCACACGGAGGCTGCTACCGATCTTTTCATTGATATTAATTGGCGTTCTTGTGGTTGCGAATGTGCTATTATATCGCTGGATTACACGAAGTGTTATTAAGCCACTGAACAAGTTAAGGGATTCCGCAGAACGAATTCAAGAGGGTGACCTTCAATTTGAACTTAACCTGCAATCCAAAGATGAGATTGGGGAGTTAAATAAAGCGTTTGAGACGATGAGACAGAGGTTACAAGAGTCAGTGAACCTTCGTCTGCAATATGAGGAGAATCGGAAAGAATTAATCTCAAATATTTCACATGATTTACGTACTCCGATTACGAATATTAAAGGGTTTATTGAAGGCATACGAGATGGTGTCGCCAATACACCCGAGAAGATGGACATGTACGTCGACATTATTTATAACAAAACCATTGGAATGGATAAATTGGTTGATGAATTGTTCCTATATTCCAAGCTGGATTTGAATCAGGTCCCATTTTCGTTCGAAGCAGTGGATATTATTGCATTCCTTGAGGATTGTATCGAAGAGATGCGCTACCATAACGAAAATAAAGGAGTTTCTTTTCAGCTAGACGACAATAATTCCGAACGTATTGAGGTTATAGCAGATTTGGATAAATTAAAACGGGTATTACTGAACGTAATTGGAAATGCGCTGAAATATATGGACAAGTCGAGTCCTTTAATCCGTTTTTCTCTACAAGTGGATAGTGAGTGGGTGACTGTAGAAGTGAAGGATAATGGAATGGGTATTGATACTGAAGCTCTTCCACATATCTTTGAACGGTTTTATCGTGCAGAACCTTCTCGGAACCTATCGACAGGCGGTAGTGGACTTGGTCTTGCGATCGCTCGTCAGATTATTGAAGGGCATGGTGGATCGATATGGATGGAAAGTGAACCAGGTGTGGGATCAAGCCTGTTCTTTACTTTAAAGCGAACGACCGACGAAGGAGGATTTCATTCGCATGACACGGATTCTGATTATTGAAGATGAGGCAACGATAGCACAATTGGAAAAAGATTATTTTGAGCTGAATGGTTTTGCCGTGGATATATGTCATACAGGTTCTGAGGGGCTTGGGCAGGCTCTTGAAGGGGATTACAATCTTATTATCGTAGATTTGCAGTTACCTGGCATCGATGGCTTTGAATTATGCCGCCGTATTAGGGAGGCTAAGGAAGTGCCGATCTTTATCGTATCTGCGAAAAAAGAGGAGATCGATAAGCTTCGGGCGTTTAATCTCGGAGCGGATGATTATATTACGAAGCCCTTTAGTCCAAGTGAATTAGTGGCAAGAGCTAAGGCGCACCTAACAAGATATGAACGCATGCTCAGTAAGCTAGAGCCAATGGAGAAGCATGAGATTCAAATCCGTGGAGTTCATATCGATAAAAATTCCCGAAGGGTGTTTGTACGTAATCAGGAGGTTTTGTTTACCGCGCGGGAGTTCGATGTTCTGGTCTTTTTAGCGAGTCATCCGAATCGGGTGTTTAGCAAAGATGATCTATTCGAACGGATCTGGGGGATGGACTCCAGCGGGGATATCGCAACGGTTACAGTTCATATTCGCAAAATACGGGAGAAGCTGGAAGCGGACCCTTCGAATCCACAGTATATTGAAACAGTGTGGGGTGCGGGATACCGATTTACGGTGTAATGGCGTTTTTCTTGACGATTTTCGATAATTTTAAGCTCTAGTTAATATTTTATTAATAAATCGTTTCTTGGGAGTTTATTTCTTTCCATTATCATTTAGTTATAGACATGAGCAACAAATAACTTAATGATTTTTGAGGGGGAAATACAGTGAGAATCGTTTCTAAAAAAGCAGCAGCATTAATGGTCGCAGCAACACTAGGTGCAACCTCTTTACCCTTTGCCGTGTTAAATGTACAAGCAGCACCTGCTTCAAGCAACATAGGGATATCTACAGCAGCATCTAAGTTATCAGATAAAGAAATTCAAGAAGCCGTTGAAGTACTTTCGGGACTAGGTGTGTTACAGGGTTATGCAGATCATTCGATGGGTGTGAACAATCCAATCAATCGTGCAGAATTAGCGAAAATGGTAGTATTGACTTTTAAATTACAAAGCGCTGAAGAGAACACTGCCCCATTCACCGATGTGAACTCTAACGTATGGTATTACAAATATGCGTCAGTACTTGTTGGTTTAGGGATAATGGAAACGGATGATGGTAAATTTAGCCCTAATAAAACGGTAACGGATGAAGAAATCGTGCAAATTGTATCGAAGGCGTTGAAGCGTGACGTCTTATCGGTTAACTACTGGATTAATCAATTGAATTCTAATACGGAACCCGCAACACGTGGAGAAGTAGCGGCCTTACTAAATACAGCACGTAAAGCAATGCCTTCCGAAAAAGCTCAAATTACAAGTGTGAGATCGATTAATGAAATTACATTAATCGTAACCTTAGATGCTCCTTTGACAGCTGAGAATGAGGTGTTTGCTAAAGCAAAAGAAGATTTTGTATTCAATGACGGTCTAACCTTAACGAATATGCCGCGGCTGAAATCGGGTTCCGTTGCAACGTACATTGTTCCTACATCGGTGCAAAAAGCTGGAACAACCTATAATTTAACGTACAAAGGTAAGAATGCAGGATCATTTGTAGGAAACGCAGCCAAGGTGGATATGACAGCAACCACTCAGGTAACCAACGACACCTTTGAGATTGAAGCACTGAAAACAAATGGCGTCATTGACTATGGATATGTCATCTCTGCATACAGTGGTGGTCGTGGTGCTAACGCATTTGTTTTGGATGAGAACAACAGAGCAAATGGTATTACGTATCAAATCATTCCTTCCATGCAAGGTAGACAAGTAACGATTACACCAGAAGGCGGGGCATCCATCGTTGCCAAGTATGTTCCATTTACACAATCAACAGATGGTAAGATTGAGCCGAAATTCCGACTTCCTGAAGGACAAGTCTTGAAACCAGGTGTGAAATATACCGTAACATCCGACTGGGCCAATATATCAAATCCTTCATTCGAAGCAAAAGAAATAGCGCCACTACAACTCTCTGGCGCTGAAGCTGTCAGCGATACATCCATCAATGTATCCTTGGTTCAAGACCCTGAAGATGAATTGTTTTCGGGTCGTAGTGTACAACTAACCGCTCCAAACGGAGAGAAATGGGTTGCAACCTATAAATTCTCCAGTCGTAAAGGTGCCGTAGGTGTATTCGATATTACGGATAGCGGTAAATTGGCTGCTGGGACAGTGTATACTGTGACACCACTAGGCGCATGGGCAACCTCTCAAGCCACATTCACTTCGAAATAAGGCGAGTCTACATGAAAGGTGTTGAATGTCATGCGCTTTCTCGTCTTAACACTCTTCCTCTTTATTTCAGGATGTCAGACAGATGATTTCAAGGTGTTAAACAGCCAAGAGCAGCAATCAACTCAGGAGGTGAACAATGAAATGGATAAGCTGAACCAAGCGCTGTTAGCAGCGACTCGTGAAGGGGATAAGGAGCTTATAACAAAACTATTAACAGACGGTGCAGATATTGATGTTACAGATAATGAGGGTAGAACGCCCGCTTTAATCGCTGTACACACGAATCAACTGGATATATTTAAATTATTGCTTGAAAAAGGTGCCAACATCAATATCCGCGACAATCGCTCGGATAATCCACTTCTTTATGCAGGCGCTGAAGGAATGCTTGATTTTGTGAAGGTATCTATTGCTGCAGGTGCTGATACCTCAATTGTGAATAGGTTTGGGGGGACCGCACTCATCCCTGCTGCAGACCGTGGTCATGTGGATATTGTGGAAGAACTTCTTACAAGTTCTGACGTCAATATTGATCATGTCAATAATCTGGGTTGGACTGCATTACTAGAAGCTATCATACTAGGCGATGGGGGCAAAGAACATCAGGCTATAGTGCAATTGTTAATACATCATGGTGCTGATATTCATATAGCAGATTCTAACGGTGTTAGTCCCTTACAGCATGCGCAAAATAGGGGTTATCAAAAAATGGTAGAAATGCTAATGAACAAGAGTAGTGATTCGATATAATTTAAAAAAAGGGAACTCCGCTCAAAATGGAGTTTCTTTTTTTGTCCTTTGAAACTAGGATTACCCACCTCTATAAACCTCATAATATAGTATAATCAGACTATAATATTCAATAGTGGAAGATGGGAATATAGCACTATTAAATTTATCGAAGAATGAGGCGTACATGAGAACTCCGGAGAATAAAATTAAGTTAAGTCATATGTTATACATAGTAGTATTTATCGGTCTTTTAATTATTGTACGTTGGGGCTGGTATAATCATTTTTCGTTATCCAATCCTCCTGCTTTGAAGCAAGGCGTGTTAGATTTACGTGGGGTGGACATTGAATCACTAAGCACCTTTCCGCTGGATGGTGAATGGGAGTTTTATCCCGAACAATGGGTGAATGCTACCAATATCGACAACGCTACGAAGGGGCAGAGGCTTCAGGTACCGGGTAACTGGAATGCTATATTTAAGCCTGAAGAGCAAAAAAAGGCATATGGATACGGAACTTATCATTTGCGAATTCTGCTGGATCAACCCTTATCTGAGCCACTTAGCTTTTGGTTCCAATCTATCTATACTGCTTCTGAAGTGGAGATTAATGGAACAGTTCTCTCACGGTTTGGTGTGTTATCTGATGAGAAAGAAGGCCATGTTTCTGTCACCAAGTCATTCCTGATCAGTTATACACCGATAGATCAGAACCAAATGGATCTGTTTGTTCGGGCGTCAAATTATGAGTCTCCGTTAAAAGGAGGCATTGTTAGGTCTGTAGAGTTTGGCATTCAACATGAGATAGATACAGTCTACTGGAATTCCATCGGCTTGCAGCTAATCGTAGGGGTACTGCTTCTACTACATGGGCTGTATTTGTTGATCATCTATTTGATGGATGTGCGAAAAACAGAGTTGATTATTTTCTTCTCGATGATGGTTGCAGCGGCTGTATCCATTGGGGTTGAACATAATGGACTATTGTTCCGGTTTCTTCAGGTTGATTTTGCCTGGACGTTGAAGCTAAAGGTTCTTTCGTATATAGGGTTCTGCTTGTTCCTGTTCCTGATGGGTAGAGAGCTTTATGGGAATCTGCGGAAAGGCAAGGCCTTTTATAGTTACATCTTCTCACTCCTCGTTTTTACACTATTTATAATCTTTGGTCCAGAAGAGACAGTACTATATTCAATCGAAAAAGAGGTCTATATGATCCTGTATTACGTTCCAGTATGTTGGACGGCTTATTATTTTATAAAGATGGTATCCATTCGAGCTGAGGGTGCACTATTTTTATTATGTTCAGTGCTTGCTGTGATTAACAATATACTATGGGCGTCTGTTTATTACGCAGGAACCTCGCAATTTATGTTTTATCCGGTAGATTTAATTGCTGCACTAGCCACTTTTTCTGCCTATTGGTTTAGAAGATACTTTAATCAGTCCCATCAGAATGTGTTATTAAACGCTCAATTGGCAGAGACGAATAAATTAAAAGACCGTTTTCTGGCGAATACGTCACATGAACTACGGACTCCCCTACATGGAATTATGAATATTGCCCAGAGCGTGTTAACGAGGAAAAAACATGTGCTGGATGAAGAGAGTCAACGTGATATGGAACTGCTAATTATGGTTAGTCGGCGGATGTCGCTCATGCTGAATGATTTGCTTGATGTGGTGAGATTGCAGGATAAACGGATTGTGATGAATATAAAAGCAGTGCATGTAAGCTCCTTGGCTGAGGGCGTGCTGGATATGTTACGCTTCCTTACCGGTGGAACAAAGGTGGAGCTTAGCATGCATATTAATGAGGATTTGCCGCGTGTACATGCTGATGAGGAGCGATTGGTACAGATTCTGATAAATCTTGTTCATAATGCACTTAAGTATACCGAACAGGGTAAGGTTGAACTGGTCGCTGAACAAGTGGGTAGGGATGTATGGATACATGTTACGGATACAGGAATAGGTATGGATGAGGCATTGAAGAAACGTGTCTTTATGCGCTATGAACAAGGGGCTTACGGGGAAGGTGGTATTGGACTGGGACTTAGCATCTGCAAGGAACTGGTCGAGCTGCACGGGAGTGAATTATTGCTGCAATCGCAGCCGGGTCAGGGGAGTAAGTTCAGCTTCAAATTACCCGTAGTAGATGAGCGTGTTCAATCATCAATTTCGGAAGTTCAACTAGAAAAGGATACGATAACATTATCACCATTCAGCGCATGGATAACAGCTGAGACATCTACTATGGTAGCTGCCACATATTCCACGAAGGAAGTAGAGCCACTCTCTAAGGTTGATTCAGACTCTGATATTATACGTGTTCTGGCAGTTGACGATGATTCGGTCAATCTAAAAGTTTTACAAAATATTTTGTCAGATGGAACCTATCAGATGGTTACTGCGACTTCTGCACGGGAAGCGCTGGATAAGTTAAACCATGATCGATTTGATCTGATCATCACTGATGTGATGATGCCGGGCATGTCTGGTTATGAATTGACAAGATTGATTCGTGAGCGGTTCACGATGTATGAATTACCTATTATACTACTGACTGCTCGTAGTGAGCGGGAGGATGTCTATGCGGGCTTCTTGGCTGGAGCAAATGATTATGTCACCAAACCGGTAGATGCGATGGAATTGAAGTATCGCGCCTTGTCCCTTTCATCTATGAAGCGAGCGGTCAATGATCGGTTAAGGATGGAGGGTGCTTATTTACAAGCGCAGATCCATCCACACTTTCTCTTCAATACACTGAATTCGATCATGTCCTTAAGTGACTTTGACACTGCCAAAATGAGAGAGTTATCAGATGCATTCACAACTTATTTGCGCATAAGTTTTGACTTCTTAAATGCAGGCAAGCTCGTTACGCTGTCACAGGAGCTTAAACTGGTAGAGAATTATATATATATCCAGCAGCAACGTTTTGAAGAGAGACTCCATGTGGAATGGGAAGTAGATGCGAATCTTGAAATGTTGATGCCTCCGCTTACGATTCAACCACTAGTTGAGAATGCTGTTCGACATGGCGTTTTAAGTCGCGCTAAAGGTGGAACACTGCGTATTCACATTGAGACACGTGCGGATGCTGTTCATTTTAACATTGTAGATACAGGGATTGGAATGGACGAAGCACAAGTCAGCAAGCTGTTAAATCCGAATGGCTATAAGAATCAAGGAATTGGGCTGCTTAATACGGATAGAAGACTGACACAATTATATGGACAGGGCTTGCACATTCAAAGTATTCCTGGCTTGGGAACTACGGTGTCATTTATCATTCCTGATAAGGATTGATTGTGTAAAGCAAGCTAAGTAGATTGATTATGATTATGGGATAACTCCTTGGGAGTTATCTCTTTTTTTGTGTAATTCTTTTAATGAATTATGAAATATTTTGCTATTATTCTATCGGAGATTGTAAAAATAAAAACTATCTGCCATTATTACAAAGAAGGCAAAATTTGTAATCATTATCGTACCCGTAACTGAGACTTTGAATGGGGCTACTAAGATTAGAATTTATCATTAGGGAAGAAACAGAAGTACTTCTTGTGGGCTTAAAGGCTAGGCGTTATGTTGAAAAAACCATTGATGATAGGAGAAGAAGAATGACTGTAAACTTATTTGTAAACGAAACAAGAAAACAACTGAGCTGGATGAATCATCCCGAAACCTGGGAATTTACAGATTTAGATGAACTGACATTAATAGCACCTCCCAAATCAGACTTTTTCCAAGACCCGGCAGGTAAACATTTCGCAAGCTCAGCGCCATTCTTATCCACCCCTGTGGGTACTTCCTTTGAAATGACGACCAGAATTAGTGTCAATATGCGGCATAAATATGATTCAGGCTGCCTCATGCTTATGATGGACCATTATAACTGGGCCAAGATTTGCTTTGAGTTTGACGGACAGTATCCCATAATCGTGTCTGTGGTGACAAGGGAAGGGATGTCAGATGATTGTAACTCCGTACAAGTTGCTGTAGATAATCCATATTTGCGTATCACCAAGCAAAATCATTGCGTTACTTTCTCCTATTCAGAGGACGGAGCGAACTGGGCACTGATCCGATATTTTGGAATGAAGGAAGGTGCTGAATGCGTAGCGGGTGTTGTCGGACAATCTCCGCAGGGTGAAGGCTGCTTAGTGAAATTCGACTATTTGAGTTTGTCGGAATCAAAGGGGGAAAGCCGCTTCTAAAGCAATAAATGAAATGGGGTGCCATGAAGGCAGTTATACTTGACTTTGATAATTTTCTGCTGGATACGGTACCTCATCTTGTATGTTAAGATGATTTTGATAGTTTTGGAGGTATAGAAATTGATAGAGGAAATGATCAGGTTAGATGATATATGTATTAATGTAAGATATACCTTGAATCATAAGGTGATTGTTTTATTTCTACACTTTAGTGGTGGGAATTTGAACATGTGGAAAGGAATCATTCCCCAATTTGAACAGGAATATAGTATCATTGCTCCTGATCTCAGAGGACATGGCAAATCTGATAAGCCAGATACAGGATATCATATCGATGATATGGCAAATGATGTTTATTTATTGCTACAGCGACTCCAAGTAACTAAATGCCATGTAATAGGCAGCTCAATGGGGGCTGAAGTCGGACTCAGTTTAGCTGCGTCACATCCAGAGCTCGTTCTATCCCTTGTTTGTGAGGGCGCTTTATATAATGAGTTTGGGGAATACGGGTTATTTAATGGCACAGGGGAAGAATTGGAACATAAAAAACAAGAAATCCGAGCTCAATTAGCTGAACGAAAAGAACGTGTATTTAAAAATAAAGAAGAGTACGTCGAGGAAGAGCGAGCGGAATTTACTAAGCATGGATTATGGAATGAATATTTCGAATCTTTCTTCTATCACAATCTACAACAGATACCAAATGGTAATTATACATATTGTTATTTAAATCGTGTGAGAACAGAATATATTCAAAAATATTGGGATGTGAAGTTTGAGCATTATTACCAAAAGGTGAGATGTCCAATCTTATTTCTTCCTAGCGAAGAAGAGTGGACGGATGACAAAATTAGAAGCAGTCTACATTCGTTCTCTAGTCTAGTAGATGTATACGAAATAGAGCATGTTGCAAATTCCATCCATGCTTATGTCTGGATGCAACTTCCGATTGCTGTAGGTGAAATATCTAGAAGATTTATTAGTAAGCACAACGCATTAATGACCGTGTAGGGGACAAGCAGTTCTCTATTGTTCAAATTCCAAAAGAGGAGATCACTGGACATAAAAACAAGCCGGAGCAAATGAACGCTCCGGCTTGTTTCTATATTTGTTAAAGCTTATTGCGCGGAAACAGACTTGAACCATTCGTTAACTTCTTTAGTGATTTGGTCACCGCCATTGGATTTCCAATTGGCAACGAATTGGTCAAAGGAATCTACTGGCAGTTTGCCGTAAATAATCTTGTTGAAAGTTTCCATTTCGGACTGACGAAGCAGGTTCCATTTGGAAACCATTGTTGGTGTCGCAGCACCAGTGAAGTAGTTTTGTTTACGGATATCTATTTGTGACATAACAACTTTTCCTGCCGCCCAGTTTTCTGGTTTACGGAACTCTGCCATTTGTTTTTCATAAGGTGTTACAGGTGTCTCGCCATCAGCAAGTTTAACCAAAGTCTTCATAAACAGATCAGGAATACGAGCCGGACCTGTTAAGAATGGGAATTCATTGGAGAAGTCTTTAATCTTGTCTTTATCACTTGTAGGTTGTCCATCAATCATATCCCAGTCGTAACCTTTAGCAAAGCCATATTCATATTGACTGCCTGCAGCCGGGTTAGCTAAGTTATCAAGCAAGTAGTTATAGTACAAGAAAATCGCTTCTGGATGCTTAGCATCCTTGTTAATCATGATACTAGCGTTTACACCAGAATTTTGCCATTTGGTTCCAATCAAACCATCTGGTCCTGCCGGAACCGCATAACCTTTAATCTTCGCTCCAGGTACGTTCTTCATAAGATCGGGAGCCGGCCAGTCTGGAACCCAGTTGGCGCCTGGTAGAATACCAGCTGCACCTTTGGTGAAGCTTTCAGCAGATTTACCTTCATCCCAAAGGGCGGAGTCCGTGTGAATATAGCCTTTATCCATCCATTCGCTAAGCTTTGCGAGTGCTTGCTTTGCACCTGGGTTAATGGAACCATATTCAAGATTGCCGTCTTTGTCCTTATTCCATTGTTCCTCAATCGTACCGTATGCCCCGAATAACCAGTCGAGTTGGCCCATCCAGGTATTTGTATTGTTTTTCAAAGAAATTGCAAGCGGGTACACGTCTTTAGGAGCTAAGCCATCAGGGTTTTCGTTCTTGAATTTATCCATGATGTTCTCAAGATCGGCGATGGTCTTAGGCGCCTCCAGATTAAGCTTTTCCATCCAATCTTCACGCAACCACAGAAGCGTATCATCGTTGTCTGTATATTCAAGGATCGGTAGATTATATTTCTTACCGTCTTTAGTGAATGGGTACCAAAGCTCTGGTTGTGCGGCAACGTGATCTTTCAGAATTTTGTTTGCATACTTATCAAATAACTCATCGATAGCAATGAACTGACCGGAATCAATAAGCTGATTGGTCAATACTGCGTTAGTTGGTGCAAAAACGAAATCAGGAAGCTTTTCGCCGGAAGCAATGGCAAGTTGAAGCTTTTGTCTGTATTGATCGTCATTTGCAGGATACCAAGTATCTTTATGCTTCATGCCGAGTGTTTCAAGCATCCAGCGATCGTGAACGTTATTTTCTTTGGTATCACCTTGAACATACTTCTTAGGCATCAATACGGCACTGAACTCGATCGGTGGATCGTATTTGCCTTTTGCGAAAGCAGCATCTGCTTCGGATTGGGTATTTTTGGTAGCGTTACCATTTTTGGCGTTCTCATTAGATGTGCCGCTACTGCCACATGCTGTGAGAGTGATAAGTGCTGTGACCGTGAGAAGCGACCACATTTTCTTGAACTTGATCATTCTTCAATTCCCCCTACTGTGTATGATCTTTACAAGTGTAACTTTAACAACTTGTCGGGGATGTCATCTATATGAGATTTTTAGTTTCGATAGGACTCTATCATGCTATTTATTTTGTGTCTCTATATTCCTGCGGTGTTACCCCAAACTGCCGTTTGAATACTTTGATAAAATAAGCAGGGTCCATATACCCAATCTCCATGCTGATTTCATAGACTTTTTTAGTGGTGGTCTTCAGCTTATGACAGGCACGATCCATCCGCAAGCGCGAGATATAATCGCTAATCCCTTCACCTGTTTCGATCTTATAGATTTTTGATAAATGGGTCGGATGGAGATTTACATGGTCAGCTAGAACACGTAATGATACATCATCATGCAAGTTCTTATCCGTATAATCTTGAATTTTCTTTACATACTCTGAACGTATGTCTTTGATTTCGTTGGATGTTCCTTCTTTGAGATTGGCTAGAACACTTAGCGACCATTTTCTTAGTTTACTAATGCTGGTAAAAGCATCCCCACTCTGCAACGCTTCCATATCGGTCCCCATTATGTTTGCCAGCGTATGACCATTGCGGTGTGCAAGATTCGTGAAAGAGGCAGTAATTAAAAAGCCAGCCTCCATGCAATGCTCCCAGGATTCAGACCATTTCTCATCCAGTTCGGCACAGACGGCAAGCAATTTCTCTTCGGCCGCCTCCCAATGTCCACTCTCCAGTAGATGAATCAAAGAGGGGGGGGTATAAAGGGCGTCTAAAGGCCCTTGCGTTGCGGGATGTTCCAAGTCACTGACCCGCATAATGAATTCTCGCTCATCTCCGACAATTTGACGGAAAGAGGAGGAGGCCTGATGGAAACGATTCGACAGCTGCTCAGGAAACTTGAACCACTCGGTGATTACAATGGATAGTGAGCCTTTCAGAAATTGTTTAACCTTATATTGAAGTTGTAAAGACAGCTTCTCTAATATGGATTCTTTTCCAAGGTCAGTTTCTTGTTCTTTAAGCTGGAGCAGAAACACAAGGTATCCGTGTTCCTCCTTAACGCCCCAGACCTCCATAAATTCACCCATAATCTCTTCAGCCATATTAATGATCGCATATTCAATCAAGGTTTGATCGGTATTATCAAATTCTCCGAATTCTTCTTCCATTCGTACTAGCATCAAAGCGGATTCTCCGGATTGGAAGGGCAGATCGTAGCTCACGAGCTTCCGTTCCCATTCACCGGCTTGGAATCGATGACCTTGTAAGGCATCCAGTAACAATCGCCCCCGTAGAACAGGGAGATTCTCCCGGAGGGTAAACTGGGTTCGCTTAAGAGAGCTTATGAGCTCCCATTCTGCATTCAATTGATTGATCGCATTTTTGACTGCTCCGAGCAATTCATCATCAGTCGGCGGTTTAAGCAAGTAATCTACGGTCTTGTTCTGGAGTGCTTTTTTGGCATAATCGAATTCTGAATGGCCGGATAATATAATACATTTAATTTTTTTGTTGTGTTTTCTTATCCGCTCAATCAATTCGATTCCCGTCATTTCTGGCATTTGAATATCTGAGATTACTATATCAATGGGATGCGTATCGATAATTTGTAGCGCTTCACGTGCTGAATAAGCTTTATGCACCTGTTCAATTCCAAGCGTATGCCAGGGTTTAGTCATGGAAAGATTATCTACCCAGTGTGCTTCGTCGTCTACTATGATCATCTGCATGTTGTTAGTCTCCTTGATGTTCCTTTAATTTATAACTATCATCCTCAGTGGGGATTTCCCAGATAATTTCTGTTCGGAATCCACCGAGAGGGGATGGCTTGAATGTAAGACTTGAACGATTGCCGAACAGGTGAATGATCCGTTGATTCGTATTCCAAAGACCACAGCCCATTTCCTCCTGCAAAGGCTCCTGCATTTTACGGTTTAATGCTTCTAGCTGATCCGGATCCAAGCCAGGACCATCGTCATCGATATGGATTTTGCAGAAACCATTCGATTTCTCACCACTAATTTTAATCTCACCTGATGAATAGGACTTACCTACTCCGTGAATCACAGAATTCTCCACCATAGGTTGGAGCATTAGGCGTGGCACAGACTGGCTAAGCATATCCTCAGGAATATCAATATGATAATCAATTCTGCCATTGCGCAGTTTCTGGATATCTAAATAGTTGACCAGGAGCTTGATTTCTTCCTCCAAAGAAGCGGTCTCCCGTTCCATCCGGGTGGTATAACGATAGTAAGCACTTAGATTATAAGCCATTGAGACGACAGCGTCCTCATCCTTCATTTGGGCCATATTGATAATATACCCAAGACAGTTATAGAGAAAATGCGGATTAATTTGAGCTTGAAGCTGCTTCAGAGTAGCTTCTCGAGCACGAATCTTTTCATTAAATACATTTTCTATCAGGTCTTGAATTTGATGGGACATATCATTAAAACGACGGAACAGAAACGAAAATTCATTTTGCTCATTGCTATGAAGCCGTACGGAATAGTCTCCTTGTTGTACGCGTTGTAAACCGCTGACTAGCTTTTTAATCGGATATTGAACGTTTCTATATAGCAGAATGGAAGAGGATACTCCCACCACAAATAGCAGAATCATTGTGATATAGAATAAATCTCGACTAAGAGAAATCGGCTTGAGAATTTGATACAGGGGAACAACATCTACTAAATGCCAATCCAAAGAGGCAGATTTCACAGAACTGACCAAATAATTCTTCCCATTTAGTTTCACTACATCCTGAGTTGTATTCTCCGGAGAGTGATTATCCAGGTAACGAACTAGTTCGTCGGATAGCTGCTTGTCCGCGCTACGGTTAAGGATCGGTTTCTCTCCTTTGTGATAAAAGAACGGATCGCCTTGCCCACCTGCTTTATACGAATCAAGCATGTTCTGAATGTTCGTATAACTGAAGCTGGCTTCAATGACTAGGCTACTTCCCGTTAACGTCCCCGGCTGAGCTAAGGAATCCGTTAAGAACCAGTAAAAGGATTTTAGATCGCCTTGTGATTCCACGCCATGATCACCATACGTCCATCTTCCACTCATATTTGCTTTTAAATAATTCTCATCATAACCAGCGGGTCTGTCGTAATTAGCGATGACATCTTTATTCTGCTGTGAATGAACGGCGTATCTGGTAGGCCAAATATCTGTAACCCCAGCTTGAAGCACCATCTTTTCCTGGATAATATATCTTGTCTGCATCTGATCATATCGATCTTCCCAAACATTTAATCCATTGAATGCCCTGACATTGGGATCTCTTGAAAGAATAAGGGTGAAGTCCATCATCTGATTAATTCGCGAATCAATCTGATTAGATAAAAAAGTGAGCTGTTTCGTATTGGACGACTGCAACTCTTTGCCTACAACCTCGAAGGTGACGTTATTTGAAAAGGTATACATGATAATGATGGGAATGAATAGGATTATGATCAAGCTGTTTATTTTGGCAAACAGACTAAATCGAGATTGTAAGTTCCCTCTAAGTTTTGTAAAGCGCTTCCATAAATTCATAAATGCCCCTCCAGATGTTGTCCTAATAAAACCCTATCAAGCCTAACAATGTTATATAGTCAAACCTGAGAAACGCCTGATACTATTTATAGCAGAGATCCCCATCACACACAAAATATTTTTTTTGGGAACAGGAGAGAGCTATGGAGGCTAAGTTAGAGGTTAACTCGATACAGCAGGCGAGCCTAGAAAGTCAGCCGAGTAAAAAAAGAAAAAAAGGCTTTAATCAACCATGGATTCTCCATTTAATGGTGTTGCCAGCGGCACTCATGGTTTTTATTTTTTCTTATATTCCGATGTCCGGAATTCTTATGGCATTTCAAGACTATAAACCTGCGCTAGGTTTTTTTGATTCCGAGTGGGTCGGACTTAAGCATTTTAGGTACATGTGGGAGAATGATTATTTCTTATCCATCACGTGGAATACGTTGTTTTTTGCGTGCTCCAAGATTGTTTTGAACTTGATTATTCCGTTCATTTTCGCGTTATTGTTAAATGAGGTACGGAGAATGGGTCTAAAAAGAACTATTCAAACACTCGTTTATCTTCCGCACTTTCTGTCATGGGTTACACTTTCAGGGATTCTTATCGATATCCTTGCTCAGACAGGTATTGTCAATCAATTCCTCACATCCGTATTCGGCATCAAGCCGATTTTCTTTCTAGGGGACGGTAACTGGTTCAGGTTCACTATCATTGCTAGTGATGTCTGGAAAGAGTTTGGTTTCAATACGATTATCTTTTTAGCGGCACTTTCGGGTATAAATCCGTCACTCTATGAAGCTGCTGAAGTGGATGGGGCGGGGCGCTGGAAACAAACGATGTATATTACAATTCCTGCGTTAATCCCAATCGCTATCGTTATCGCAACCTTGGCACTGGGTAATGTGCTCAACGCAAACTTTGACCAGATCTTTAACTTGTACAGTCCATTGATCTATCAGCAGGGAGATATCATTGATACCTTTGTGTACAGAGAAGGTCTACTAAGCGGACAGTTCAGCTTCGCAACCGCAGTTAATCTATTCAAATCGGTAATCAGCTTAGTCTTAATCGTAGTCTCTTACCGACTTGCTTATAGATTTGCAGGGTACAGAATTTTCTAGAAAGGATGACAACTGATGTACCATAAAACAATTCCATATCGAATATTCAGTATAATCAATAATGTGTGCCTGACTATCCTTTCCGTGCTCTGCCTGCTACCTTTGTACCACTTACTCATGGTATCTCTTAGCGCATCCGCACCTGCTAATGCTGGATTAGTCACATTCTGGCCGATTGGCTTTACCTTTGAAGCCTATGCAAAGACATTTAATAATGTCAATTTTCTTAACTCTTTATGGGTGTCTGTGGAACGGACAGTACTAGGAACAGGACTTGCGCTGGTGGTAAATACGGTTGCAGCTTATGCGCTGTCTAAGGAAACAAGAGTGTTTCGTGCAAGAAACGTCTATCTTTGGTATTTTGTTGTTACCATGCTGTTCAGCGGTGGTCTGATTCCGGGTTACATTCTAATTCTGAAGCTTGGTCTTATGAATTCATTGATGGCGCTTATTCTTCCTGGATTAGTTGCTGTATTTAACATCATTTTGCTTCTGAATTTCTTCCGTACCGTACCTAAGGATCTTGAGGAAGCAGCTTTTATTGATGGGGCGGGGCATTTTCAGACCTTTTTAAAAATATATTTACCGGTCTCCTTACCTGTTATCGCAACCATTTCCCTATTCCTTATGGTAGGACACTGGAACGCATACTTTGATGGTATCATTTATATTAGAGATGCAGACAAGCTTCCGCTAGCGACGTTTATGCAAACGATTATTGTTCAGGCAGATATGTCGAAGCTTGATCCGGCAGCCGTTGCTAATTTATCTCAACGAACCATTCGAGCCTCGCAGATTTTCATAAGTGCTTTACCAATTCTATTGGTTTATCCTTTCCTGCAACGTTTCTTTGTAACTGGGATTGTGGTTGGTGCTGTAAAAGAATAATCTCTTTATAGTAAAAGAGATTGAAGAAGGAGCTACGGTTCTAGTCCAAGACTAGAACATGTAGCTCTTTTTTTCGTTACGATGAATTCTGTGACTGAATTGGATAATTATTGAAAATACTAAAAATATTCAGAAAATTTTCATATGACGATCATGCTAACATAGGCTATAATGAGGTCTAAAAAAGAAAAAAAAGAAAACGGGGCATAAGAATGAATCAATTTAAAGGTGAAAAAAATCTTCTCTCGGAGAAGAAAGAGCGTTTCTCTTCCGCTGGCTTTATTTTCGCAGCTATCGGAAGCTCAGTAGGATTGGGGAACATGTGGAAATTTCCGTATATTACTGGGGAAAATGGGGGAGCAGCTTTCTTCCTTCTCTTCATTGTATGTTTAGTGTTGATCGGTTTACCCGTACTGTTGGCAGAACTGGCCATCGGTCGCAGTGGACGAGGAAGCGCGGCTACCGCATTTGTACGAGCCGGAGGCGGGAAGAGCTGGATGGCAGTCGGATTTTTGCAAGTCCTTGCACCCTTTTTAATTCTCTCCTTTTATATCATTGTTGCAGGATGGACGTTGAACTACGCAATGATTGCCTTTAATGGACAACTGTTCAGTACTACTGATTATGCAGGTGAATTCAACTCCTTTATCTCAGGATCTATGCCGATTGTTTGGCAGGGGATCGCAATCCTTATTACGGCGTGTGTGGTGATTCTTGGAGTCTCAGGTGGGATTGAGAAATTTAATAAAGTATTAATCCCTGGTCTGGTCGTTCTCCTTTTTGTATTGATGATTCGAGCAGTGACCTTACCGGGTGCTAACGAAGGGGTAGCCTTTTTCCTCAAGCCGGACTTTTCGGTGCTGACGGCGGAATCTGCGCTAGTCGCATTGGGACATGCTTTCTTTTCATTGTCGCTCGGGATGGGGATCCTCCTGACTTACGGCTCTTATGTGGATAAAAAACAATCGCTAGGTACAGCTGCACTCGCAGTCGGAGCGGGAGATTTGTTATATGCGTTTATCGCAGGATTGATTATTTTTCCGACGACATTCTCATTTGGCATTGCTCCTGATCAGGGCCCTTCGCTAATTTTCATTGCTTTGCCAGCAGCTTTCTCAGCTATGCCGCTAGGTGCATTCTTTGGTGGTTTATTCTTTATTTTGCTGGCGATTGCCGCTTTAACTTCTGCCGTTTCCCTGCTTGAGGTGCCAGTATCTTTCGCCATGGAGCGCTGGAATTGGAGCCGGAAACGTTCAGTTTGGATTTTGTCTCTAGTATGTTTCCTACTCAGTGTTCCTTCGGCGATGTCTTTGGGAATGTTCCCTGAGCTGTCGTTTGGCGGCAAAGCACTGTTCGATTGGGTTGATTTTGTAACCTCTAACATTATGTTGCCACTAGGCGGTCTGTTGGTTACCATCTTTGCCGGTTATTTCTGGAAAGGTGCAGCAGAAGCGGCTGGACTTAAGGCAGGTTGGTTCCGCGTTTGGTTGTTTATGCTCCGGTATGTTGCGCCAATTCTTGTATTTTTGGTATTGCTTCATACTTCAGGGATTATTAAATTTTAATACACTTCAAGTTCTATCAAATATCTAATTAAGCTCTACGACCCTTTGCGGTTGTAGAGCTTTTTTTATGTTGAAGATAATTACATTATTCCTCTAAATCCTACTTGACTAGGTGGATTAATTGGAATATAGTATAAAAAAAGCTTGAACGAATCCATTCACAACTAATAATTGTATACAATTATACAAATATAATATTGGGCTCTTGCCCAACAGATTATCGATGAGGAGCAGTATAAATATGGCGATACGATCACGAAGATTATCAAAGGATAATACCTATGATGCATTAAAACAAAAAATTATAGATAGTGAATTAGAGCCGAATCAACCGGTACATGAAGAAAATTTGGCGGCGTTATTAGGGGTTAGTCGTACTCCACTAAGAGAGGCTATTCAGAGATTGGAGAACGAGGATTTTCTCATTCGACAGCCAAATGGAAGACTGCGGGTAGCTTCTGTGACCCTCAAAGAGGTAGAAGAAATATTCCAAATTCGCAGCATGCTTGAAGGCTATATTGCAAGAAATGCAGCTAAACATGCTAAAGAGAACGATATTGTTAATTTAACGACGATGATCACAAAAATGAAACACTCCTTCCAGCTTGGCGACAATCAGAATTTTGTAACCTATGGATTTGAGTTCCATGATTATTTATCAGAAATTAGTGAACTTAAAACATTCGAGAAAGTTCTGAATCAATTAAGAGATCATTCCCTTCGTTATTGTCGATTCGTCTCGATGCATGGAGATTGGAATACACAGGCAGATGAAGAACATGATCTTATCTTGCAAATGATTGCTGACCACAATGAAGATGGCGCAGAAAAAGCAATGCGAGATCATATTTTAAGCAGTCTAGCAACTGCGCTCGACCGGATTAAAGGTATTGAAGATACGTCGGAAGCATAAAGAAAGGGGAGAACTTACATTATGAAAATACTAAATGAGGTGGATCAAGCTTTAGCGAATCAATTAATTGAGGTTCGAAGAAACCTGCACAGAGAGCCTGAATTAGCTTATGAAGAATTTAAGACCACAGAGAAATTACGGGAATGGCTGACCCATGCCAATATTCATATGCTTGACCTTCCTTTACAAACCGGACTCATTGCAGAGATCGGGCAAGGCAACGGTCCTGTGGTAGCCATACGCTGTGATATTGATGCACTTCCGATAGAGGAACAGACCGGCTTGCCTTTTGCCTCAGAGATCCCTGGAAAAATGCATGCCTGTGGGCACGATTTTCACTCGGCTACTATACTAGGAGCTGCCTTATTGCTGAAGGCTCGTGAAAGCGAATTGCCTGGAAAGGTGCGAGTATTGTTCCAGCCAGCGGAAGAAACAGGGCATGGGGCGGAGAGCGTCTTAGCATCAGGTGGACTCAAGGATGTTGACGCTATATTCGGTTTACATAATTCACCAGACCTGCCTACAGGAGCTTTTGGAACAAGAACAGGAGCTTTAACAGCAGGTGTTGATCGGTTTGAAATTACGATAAAAGGTGTCGGCGCTCATGCTGCTTATCCTGAAAAAGGTGTGGATTCCATTGTCACTGCGGCTCAGATTATTACCTCGCTACAAACCATCGTAAGCCGCCAAAACAGTACTACAGAACCGGTGGTGCTAAGTGTCACCAGAATTAATGGGGGCTTCACATGGAATGTCCTGCCGGAAAAAGTGGAATTAGAAGGTACGGTGCGAACTTACAATGAAGAGATCCGTCGCCAAATTCCAGTCCAAATGACTCGAATTATTGAAGGGATTGCTGCAGCTACTGGAGCAGAGGCTAAGCTACATTGGTATCCAGGACCACCAGCAACGATTAATCATGGCGAATGGGCGGACTTTACCAAAGAGATCGCCTTAAATTCCGGATATGAAGTACATGATATCCCTCCGCAAATGGGAGGAGAAGATTTCTCATTCTATTTACAACAGATCCCGGGTGCCTTTGTAAATATAGGATCAGGTCCAGCGTATGCGTTACATCACCCTCGGTTCGACGTGGATGAGGCTGCGATTTTACCCGCTGCGAAATATTTCGCCTTATTGGCAGAACAAGCGCTGGTGAAGCTACAAGACAAAGCTTAATTAAGCTCCTAATCCTAAATCCTGAAAATGATTGAGAGGAATGTACATGATTGAATTAAAACAGGTTTACAAAACGTTCACTCGGAAAGGGATCACTATTGATGCACTTAAAGGGATCGATTTAAAGGTCGATAAAGGCGATATCTTTGGGGTTATCGGCTATAGTGGTGCAGGGAAAAGTACATTAATTCGTTTAGTCAATTATTTGGAGAGACCCACAGAAGGACAGGTTTTCGTTGCTGGGCGTGATTTAGGGACCTATAACGATAAAGAGTTACGAACGGCTAAGAAGAATATCGGCATGATTTTTCAACATTTTAATCTATTAGAATCTAAAAAAGTATTTGATAATGTTGCGATTCCTCTAGTTCTCTTGAAAAAGAATAAGAATGAAATCCGCCAGCGTGTACAAGAGTTGCTAGAGTTTGTTGGATTAAGTGACAAAGCGGGGAGCTATCCTAGTGAATTATCAGGTGGACAGAAGCAACGTGTCGGAATTGCCAGAGCGCTTGCCTCGAATCCATCCATCCTTCTATGTGATGAAGCAACTTCTGCCTTAGATCCACAGACAACACATTCTATTTTACAGCTATTAAAAAAAATCAATGCGGAGTACAACATTACTGTGATGATCATTACACATGAAATGTCTGTCATTCAAGAGATTTGCAACAAGGTGGCGGTGATGGAAGAGGGCCGAATTATTGAGCAAGGAAGCGTTCTGGATGTATTCGGTAGCCCCAAGCATAAGACGACACAAAATTTTGTGAAGACGGTTATTCAAAATAGTATTACACCGAGCGTCCAAAAATCCATCAAAACAGAAGCGGGAAGTATTCTTTATAAACTTAATTTTGTTGGAGAAAGCGCCTCTGAGCCTATCCTGTTCGAGATGATTCGATCCTTCGATATGAAGGTCAATATTTTATTTGCGAATACGACGGAGATTCAGGAAACGACACTGGGTACAGTAATTATTCAATGCAGTGGAGATACAGCTGAGATTAACAATGCGTTATCTTTTTTAAAACGTCATGGAGTCGGTGTAGAGGAGGTAGAATCTAATGTTTTCGACCACATTAACAGGTGATCAATTTCTGCAGGCGATTATCGAAACGATTCAGATGGTTGGCGTCTCCTTGTTTGTTGGTTCTTTGATTGGGATTCCTTTTGGGATATTGCTTGTAATCACTCGTCCAGGTGGGGTTTTGGAGAACAAAGCGTTTTACGCCATATTAAATCCGATCATCAACATTATACGCTCTCTGCCTTTTATTATTTTACTCGTGGCGATTGTACCGTTCACTCGTTTGATTGTGCATACTTCGATTGGGACAAGCGCAGCGATCGTACCTTTAATAATCTATATTGCACCTTATATTGGACGTTTGGTAGAGAACTCCTTGCTTGAAGTGAATCCGGGAATTCTTGAAGCTGCTGAAGCGATGGGGGCAACGCCATTTCAAGTGATATGGTACTTTTTGTTGCCAGAGGCGGTTGGATCATTAATTCTGTCTTTGACAACGGCGACGATCGGATTGATCGGTGCAACTGCAATGGCTGGAACGGTAGGGGGCGGCGGTGTCGGAGACTTGGCGATTGTATATGGATATCAACGTTTTGACACGGTTGTCGTGGTAGCTACTGTTATTATTCTCATTATTTTAGTGCAAGGCATTCAATCTTTAGGCAACACGCTAGCAAGAAAAATTCGCCGTTACTAGATATTACATAATCCAGGAGGGAATCGACAGATGAGTGAATGGAGCAAGCAAGATCGATTTAAAGCGATATTATCCGGAGAAAAGGCAGATCGCCCAATTGTAAGTGGCTGGCGCCACTTTATCGACAAAGAGCAAACTGCATATGATTTAGCACAAACTACGATTTCTTTTACGAAACAATATGATTGGGATTGGGTCAAGATTAATCCAAGAGCGACTTATTTGGCGGAAGCTTGGGGGAATCAATATGATTTTACGGATTATCAGACCGTATTTCCTAGGCAGCAAACGACTGCTATTCCATCAGCGGCTAATCTATGGGATCTCGAAGTTAAAAAGGCAGTACAGACAGCATCCTTGGTAGAGCATTTAGAAGCGGTTAAGCAAATTCGTAAAGGTCTACCGGACACCCCTCTGATTCAAACGGTATTCTCACCATTAACTGTATTGCTATTTATTGTTGGCCGTTCTGCTTATGTTACAAAAACAGTGTTTGGCATTGAGCACCCGGTAACTTTGGAGTCATTGTTTAAGGAACATCGAGCGGCAGCGCATCATGCATTACATACGATTTCATTAACCTTAGCTGATTATGTTCAAGAGCTACAGCAAGCAGGTTCTGACGGCTTGTTCTACGCAGTGACGGGCACCGCTCACCCAGGATTATTTGATGAAGCCATGTTTGATGAGTTCTCCAGACCTTATGACTCTATTGTGTTAGAAGCTGCAAGCTACGGCAAAAACGTTCTTCATACTTGTGGGGCCTATGCTCAGCCTGAGAAATTCAATGATTATCGAATTGATGGGATCAGTTGGGATACTGTTGCCGAGGGAAACCCCGGTTTAGAAGCAAATCTCAAAGCTACTAAAGTAGGTGGCGTGGATCATGGGTTGTTCGCTGTAAATGATATTGCACAAATTAAGCAGCAGGCTAAAGAAGCACTGACATTAATGAAGGATCAGCCGTTTATTCTTTCTCCAAATTGCGCCATCCCACTAAATGTGACGGATGCTGCGTTAGCACAACTAAAACAATCTATATTTGAATAGGAGATGAAGTGATGAAAAAGTTGATAGTAGTGTTGATGATAGGGGTTCTAGCGGTGTTGACCGCTTGCGGGAATAGTCAATCCGATAATTCTGGAGATAAGAAGAAGCTTACCATTGGATTCGGTGTGGGCACCTATGAGGAGCAATTCCGCCAATCGATTCTACCGATCCTAGAGAAACAAGGCTATAGTGTTGAAATTAAGTCCTTTTCGCAAAACATGCAGGTTAACCCTGCGATGAAGGAAGGCTCCATTGACGCAAGTATCTTCCAAAGCACAGCATATATGGAAGCAATCAACAAAGAAATAAAAGCAGACATGGTAGGAATTGCTTATGCTCCTGGTGCTCCACAAGGTCTTTATTCCGTGAATCATACTACACTTGACGATGTTAAAGATGGTACAACCGTAGCTGTTCCGAATGATCCGGTGAACCAAGAGCGTGCACTGCGTATCCTGGAAGAATTGGGTTGGATCAAAATTAAAGAAGGCGCAGGCGTAGCTGATTTTAACATCAACAGCATGGAGCCGGATAAATATAACATTGATATTAAAATATTAGACCCCGCTCAAATCCTAGTTTCACTGCAAGATGTTGATTATGGCGTTGTAAACGGGAATTATATTGCTAATTCAGACAGAAAGATTACGGATGCCTTAAAAATCGAAAATACGCCTATGGAACATAGAATTATCGTATCGGTTAATAAAAAGGATGAGAATACGCAGTGGGCGAAAGACTTGAAAGCCGCTTATGAATCTAAAGAGTTTGAAGAATATATCCGTGGAATAGAAAAATACGATGGTTTCATTCTGCCTGAAGCCTGGGACAACAATTAAGTAAGGAAGTGAACGCAAGTGACACAAGAAAAGATTCATTTTATTGGTGGAGGACAGATGGCGGAAGCGATTATTCGCGCATGTATATCCAACAACACCCTGTCTGCAGATCAAATTAGTGTATCAGACATTAATGAAACTCGTCTTCAGTTTTTGGATACCAAATACGGAGTAGATACGAAGAGTTCTCAGGAGCATAGCCTATCTACTGCAGATCTGATTGTAGTTGCGGTGCGACCACAGGATAATTTGGCTACACTTGGACAAATCGTACAACAATTCGCTACATCCACTGCCGTGATCGTTTCGATTGTGGCGGGTGTGACGAATGAACAATTAACTGGTTATTTTGGAGCTGAGCGGTCGATTATCCGTGTCATTCCAAATACTTTGACTGATACAGGCTACGGATATAGCGGTGTAGCTTTAAATGCTTACGCTAGCCGTGATCAAGTGGAGCATTTCTTACTCGGATTTGGTAAAGTACAATATCTGGATGAGGCATTAATGGATGTTTTCACTGGATTTGGTGTGGCTGGTCCTAACTATATTTATTATTTCATTGAGTCTTTTGTAGATGCAGGTGTGCTTGCCGGATTGCCGCGTGAGCAAGCCTGGAGTGTTGCATTAGAGAATATGATGGGATCTGTAGCTATGCTGCAGCAGACAGGGCTGCATCCAAGACAACTGCTTGATATTAATAATTCACCTGGTGGTGTTGGGATGCATGGCTTGTACGAATTAAATAACAGTGATTTCGCAGCAGGTCTGCAAAGAAGTGTTTTGGCAGCTGTAAAGCGTACTACTGAGCTGGGAGTGAAGTAATCATGGCAACGGTGAAATGGGATCACTTAGTACACTATGTCAATGATCTGTCCAAACCGGTTGAAATCTTTGGAGATCATGGTTTGGTTGCTTTTAAGGGAGGCTCTCATAAAGATTGGGGGACCTATAACGCATTAAGTTATTTCGGGCTAACCTATCTCGAATTTCTGGGCATTGAGAATCTTGAGCTAGCAAAGGCGACCGAACATAATCTAGTGGTGAAAGACGCGGTGAAGCTTCTACCTGAGCATGAAGTATTGAGCAGAGTAGTCATCCGGACGGATGATATTGAAGAAATAGCGGATTCCCTACGTGCAGCAGGTTTATCACTATCTCCAATTATCGATGGGAAGCGTCTGGATAACGAGGGCAGATGGATAGAGTGGCGCATGATGACTATCGGGGGCGACTTTGAAGGATTGGTCTATCCGTTCATCATTCAATGGAGCGGAACAGATGTAGAGAGATTGGAAAGATTAACATCATCCGGAGTCATCCAGCCTCATCCTGCTGGTCATGTTGAAATCGTGCGTGCTGTATTCCATGTCTCCGATCCTGCAGCTACCGCTAAACATTGGGGCTCGATATTCGGACTGCCTGTTACAGAGTCAGAGGATGGTGCCTTGATCCTTATGATTGAAGATAAGTCTTTTGCTTTCGTGCAAGGGGATGAGAACCAGTTCAAACAGGTGTTTTTTGAAACGGATTCGTTAGCGCTGAAAGGGAAGACGATTCAGATCGGCGACGGGGAGTATGTTTTTGCTTAAGGGATTAGTTTATTTATAGTTTAAGATAAAAGACTTGTTTGAAGTCATCGCTACTTCGAGCAAGTCTTTTTTTGCCCAATGACTATCCTGAACCTGTAATTTAGGTGATAGTCCATACTTTTAGAATAGTGGCGCATATTATATTTTAGGAAGTAAAAGGAGGGGATAATCAATGGGTTATGGAGTTGGAGGCAGATTTACTTCTACTGGGGAAATTTTGGTTCTTTATATCTTATTAGTAATTATATTATCTGCTTGTTTCTTTGTATAATAGCAGGCTATCAGAAAGAACAATAGCCACTGTTCCAAGGCTATTGTTCTTTTTTCGCAAATGTTGATGGGTAAGCCAATCCTTTATTTCGTTCCAATAACGAGAATAAACCCGATGTATTCATGATAACGTTCCATTATACTGTTGTACTTGCTGATCACTTCCCAAATCGTGTGGTCAAGAAAGGAATCAGCATCCATTTGTTGATAATGGTCTGGATGCTCTGTAAGATCCTCACTTGATTTAGGAAACAAGAAGGGACCATCTATCTGTGAATGATAAAAATCCATAGCGTTTACTAATGCTGACCAATCATTAAAGCCCCATAGATTCTCAACATGATAAAATGTAGTAATTTCTTGATTGATTTCTGTAGACATAGGTTTATATTGGATCATTTCTCTGTCAAAGAGCTTGCCTCCAGTTCGCAATACCCTATAATATTCCGAAAATGCCTTTTCTGTATCAGTGAAAATGGATACAGACTCAACAAGAATGACATCGAATGATTCGTTAGGAAAAGGAAGCGAACTTGCGTTTCCTATTAAGAATTGAATTGAAGAATTCTCTTTTTCAGCCCGTATTTTTGCTTTTGAGATCATATCTGGGTGAATATCTATACCTATTACATCATGACCTTGCGCAGCTAAATAACAAGATGTTCTGCCAGTGCCACAACCAACTTCAAGGATTCGGGAGGCTGTTGGTAGAGGATATTGTTCAAATTGCTTTAATGTTGCAGTAAACCCTCCAGGATGAGCATTTCCAACACCTAATTTAGCAAGCATATTCAAATATTCCATAAGTTTAAATTCCTTTCACTGCGGGTCTTATTTTATAATATGAAAAAAAAATAACTTTGTACCGCAGTGCTGAATATTACTGACTTAGGCCATACATAAAAAGAAAATTTAGGTTATTCTTAATTCAAAAGCCAGATTGGTAAAGCAATGTACGAAATTGCTTGGCGATCTGGCTTTTTTGCTTGTTATTCATGGCGACTTGTAAATAATGTAAATGTAGAGTATTGTAAGTAGTAAGTGATAAGTAGTAAGTAGTAAGTGAAATCAAAACGCTCACCACACGGAATAAATATCATCCAGTAAATACGAATTTAGGATAGGGGTGGATGGTTATGATGGATTTAAAATTAGCACCAAGTTTTTCATTGATCGCACTTAATGCACAGAGAAGTCTTCATATGACTACTGTTAAGAAAGTGTCTTTACGCTGCATGGCGGCAGCGGTTATATTGGAGCTTTACTTAGAGGGATATTTTACACAATCTGAGAACAATTTAACTGTGCCTAAAGAAGGCTTTGATCAAGCTCATTCAACACTTTATAGAGAAACTGTTCTACTACCCTTACTTCATAATAGTGCTGAGGTGAAGGGTGACCTAAATTGGTGGTTAAAAAAGGCTTCCATGCTGTCTAACAAACAATTAAAAAAGTTTGAAACTGCGATTACAGATTATCTTAAGGCAATGAATTTGCTTGAAGATATCCCTAGTCTGTTAGGGAGCGACATGTACTTTGACTCTGCTGAAGTTGAAATAAGGGCATATCGCAGTAATATGGAGGCCTACACAAGCATTACAGAGAACATTCGGGCAGAAATTTTGGAAGAGGGTCCAGTAACGGATGAGGTCATTTGTATGCTTTGGCTACTTCGTGAATGTGGATGCATGCATGTTTTCTTATCGCTGAACGAATTAGAAAAGGTTAATATCAAATTACATGATCTATACCAAAGTAACATATGGGCAAAGGCTCTATTTCCTATACAAATTCGCCATGGAATTGAGTTAGGCTTTAAACGTTTTTTAGAATTGAAAACAAAGTTTGCGAAGACCTTTATCGGTAGTAGTATCAATCTTATTTTCCCTGCCCTAGAGCGATCACAAGCTGTCTTTATAGAAACAGAGTCTTGGTTTGATAATTCTAATCAAAGACTAGACGCAGTTATTACAAGATTAATATCCTATGGACATGAAGTTAAGGTGATGGAGAGAGGATCGATTGCGACCCTTAAAATTGATAATTTGTTATACGATGCGATTCCGCATTTTGTAATGATGAAAGTGCCAATTCAAGGTGTGCGTATTGTTCCGAAGCGCCCGCTGTAAAGGAGTTGGTAATCAATGTCTAGACAACGATCCATGGAGAATATTTTGGCGTCAGAGTATGTATCTATAGGGGAATTAGTAAGAATCACAAATTCTCGATATAGTACACTCAAACATTATACAGAAGAAGGCATGCTGCCCTTTGAACAGGCAGAGGAGAATTTAACACGCAGATATAAAAGAGAGGAAACCGCCGCACGCATTCTTTGGATCAAAGAAATGAAAGAAAACGGTTTATCTATCCCACAAATTAAAGAAGCTTTAGGAATGAATTAAACATCGGGGTTCCCGGTGTTTTTTGCTTTTTTAATCAAAGATTTTAACATCCTCTGATAACTGCGCACCAATCATCCGAACGAAATGCTCAGCCGCAACAGACAGCTTTCTATCCTGTCGTACTGCAAAGCCTATACTGCGAGGTAAAAGCGGATCGTCTAGCTTCAGCTCATAAAGTTTTCCACTATGAAGATCCTCTTGCACGAAAGAACGGCTAATAAAAGCTGCACCATACCCTAATCTAGCGAACTCTGCTAGTAGTTCTATGCTCCCCAATTCAATATCAGGGATTACCGATAATCCCTTAGTCGCAAACCATTGCTCAACAAATACTCTAGTGCTGCTTCCTTGAGAAAATAGGATTAAAGGTAGCTCTGACACTTCTTTCATGGTTAGTGAACGACTCGCTAAATCTTGATAGGCTTCACCTACTACAAAACAATCCTCCAACACAGCCAGCGTCTGTATATTTAGCAGCGGATCGTGAAGAGGCATATGGACAAAGGCACAGTCAATCTCACCATCTTTTAAACGCTTAGTGATATCTGGTGTCTTCCCATGAGAAAGCCGAATTCTTATACCTGGATATGTGCTATGGAAGGTGTTCAACTGCGGCAACAAAAGATGCTTGATCAGATAATCACTGGCTCCGATTCGTATTTCTCCCTCATTTAACTGCTTCAAGTTCTCCAGATGCTTCTGTGCAGAATCCAGCATGGAAAAGGATTGCTCCACATACTCAAATAACGCTTGTCCTTCTTCTGTAAGCTCTACACCTTTGGACAGCCTGTGAAACAGCTTAAGTCCTAAAGCTTCTTCCATTTGTTTAATGGCATAACTTACAGAGGGCTGTGTAATATGTAGTTCCACGGCAGCTTTTGTTAAATTTCGATGACGTGCCGTTTGCCAGAAAATACGATACCATTCCAAGTTGAACATGTGGTATAGATCACCTCTATATCATTGTGGTAAAAATCAAATTTCATTTATTTCATTTCATTCATTATAATCAGGCTAGAGGAATAATTCAAAGGGGTGGATGAAATGGAATCCAATCAACCGGACTTAGAAGCACGTTCTCTATGGTCAACGAATAGCGATAAACACATAGTAAAGGTTAGCCCAGCGAAAGCGGTAATCAATGGGACGATAACCATATCAGGAAGCAAAAGTCTGACGAATCGGGCCTTGGTGATCGCTGCTTTAGCGGAAGGACGTTCAGAAATAAAGGGAATATTAAGAAGCGATGACTCTTACTGGTGTATTGAATCATTGAAGAAACTGGGGATTCCCGTTGTGATAGAAAAAGAGACAGCTGTTGTGGATGGGTGTGGCGGTAACTGGCCGAATCCGACTGGGGAGCTATATGTAGGAGCGGCAGGTACGGTTGCGAGATTCTTACCCGCTGCACTCGCGGCAGGGATTGGCACTTGGACAATGAATGGAAGTAAACGACTCTGTGAGCGACCACTCGCGCCATTACTCGACGCATTAACGACCCTGGGTGCACAATTTGAGTATAAACAGGCCGAGCGTTGTTTACCTTTTACATTAGAGGCAAAAGGGCTGCAAGGAGGAAAGGCAACGCTGCCCGGCTCCACTTCAAGTCAATTTATTAGTGGATTACTGCTAGCCGCACCGTATGCTAATGAATCGGTAAACGTGTATATTGATGGAGAAGTTGTGCAAAGAGATTATGTCGAGATGACCCTTACCATGATGGCCTCCTTTGGTGTAACACCAGAAGCGTCTCAGGACGGTCAATCGATAACGGTTCCTACAGGAAAGTATCAGGGACAAGCGATCACTTTAGAGCCTGATGTATCCACATGCTGTTACTTCTGGGCGGTAGCTGCGCTTACGGCAGGACGTGTACGAATTGAAGGGATTAATGCTAGCAATACAGGTCAACCTGATATCGAATTCTTAGACGTTCTGGAGTTAATGGGCTGTACCGTTGTTCGTGGGGAGAACTTTGTTGAAGTGCAAGGTGTCCCACGGCTTAAGGGTGGATTCACAGTAAGTATGAAGAAGTGGTCGGATCAAACACTAACAATGGCTGCTATGGCTATTTTTGCCGATGGCCCCATCACTCTAAAGGATGCTGCACATATTAGACATCATGAATGTGATCGGATATCTGCGATATGTGAGGAAATAAGTAAGCTCGGAATACGTGTGGAAGAGTTTGAGGATGGTCTAACGGTATATCCGGGTCAGCCAATTCCAGCTTTACTAAATTCTCATGACGATCATCGCATGGCAATGGCGCTTTCTTTAATCGGATTGAAGATTGAGAATATTCAGATTATGGACCCTGGCTGCGTCTCCAAGACTTGTCCGGATTATTTTGATCGTTTGTCAGCGTTAGGCGTACAGATCCAATACTAAATAAGGAGTGCATATATAATGGCAGGAAATACATTCGGTGAAGTGTTCAAAATTACAACCTTTGGGGAGTCACATGGTGTGTCGGTAGGGGTCATAGTGGATGGGGTAACACCTGGCGTCGAGATTAACGAAGCTTATATTCAGAAGCAGATGGATCGGAGAAAGCCGGGACAATCTTCGGTGACTACACCTCGTAAGGAATATGATGTTGTTCATATACAATCTGGAGTATTTGAGGGAAAAACAACAGGTACGCCGCTCTTTGTAGTTCTTCAAAACCACGATATGAGACCAGAAGCGTACAGCGAGATCCAGGATGCTTTTCGTCCGGGCCATGCCGATTTTACTTATTTAGAGAAATACGGCATTCGAGATCATCGCGGTAGCGGACGTGCTTCAGGTAGAGAAACTGCGGCAAGAGTGGCCGGAGGTGCGATAGCTCGTAAGTTGTTAGAGAGAAGAGGCGTACAGGTAGTGGCGTACACACAAGAAATCGGAGGCATAAGATGTGAATCCTTCGATGAGGGTGTGATCGAACAAAATGCAGTCCGCGCTTGTGATCCAATTGCAGCTGACAAAATGATTAAAAAAATTGAGGGGTTAGCCGAGATTGGAGATAGCTGTGGTGGCATTGTGGAATGCCGCATTCGCGGCGTGGTTCCGGGTCTTGGAGAGCCGGTCTTTGATAAATTGGATGCAGAGCTGGCGAAAGCTATGTTGTCCATTGGTGCTGTTAAAGGGATAGAATTTGGAGCTGGCTTCGAAGCGGCAATGATGCTGGGAAGTGAGCATAATGATGCGAGGAATAGTGAGGGGTTTCTTACTAATCATTCCGGAGGAATCATCGGAGGGATCAGCACTGGACAAGAAATCGTATTTAGGATTAGTGTAAAGCCTACTTCGTCCATCTCTGTGCCACAGCAAACGACTAATATCAGAGGGGAAGAGCAAGAGATACGCACCGAAGGCAGACATGATCCATGTATTTGCCCGAGAATCGTACCTGTAGTAGAGGCTATGGCTTGTTTAGTGCTGGAGGATCAGTACAAACGACAAGCCGCTATGCTTGGATAATACAAAAGCAGCCTGGCCCATTACCGCATATTGCGCTAATGGGCTTTTAGTATATTATGGAATTAGATAACCGTAAAAGAACTCTAACAAATACTAAATAAAGGAGGGCCGTTAATAGACAACAATAAGAACAGCAATGAGACATCAAAAAGAAACAAAGAATGAGTTAAAAAGGTGGTTTTATGAGAATATTCACGATAGGTATTGTAGTATTGATGTTATTTGTTTTAAACCCTACTATAATAAATGATAATCCAAATACATCTATATCAAATAAAGAAGCCTCTGTTGAACCGTTAGAGAAATCAGCAACAGTAAGCTTAAGTGAATTGGCTAATGATTCCCTGGTGACCTTTGGAAAATCCTTCGTTAATCTATATACCGGAGCTGTTGCAGAACAAGAAACTGTATCGTTTGAGAGCTACATCTCAAATGCAAATCTTCTTAAATTCACAGATAAAATGTTGGAATTAACACAAAAGCAGGAATTGAATGGTGCCAATAGTGTGAATTTCGGCCTCGATAATGAGTTTAAGGAAGAAGAGCTTAAGGAACTTGATGAGAATCTTTACTATTTAAGCTTACCTTTTTCAAACGAAGGGTCTGGAATGACTTGCAAACTGCTAGTTCAATCTTCAAATAAGTCATTAGAAATTGTTGATTTTTACTTTGGATACAAAGATGGTGTAGATACTTTCACAACGGGTCACCCTGCGGAAAGGAAGATTGACAATCCACAAATTTGGGATGATCAAGAATGGGTTGATGATGTTTTTGAAAAGCTTGAACAATATGAAACAGAACTCTCCGTCAAGTAGACAGTAGAAGAATAGAGATCCAAGTGGCAACTTGCTTTCGGTATTCAATGATAACAATATAAGCAGCGATGTGCTAAGGCTTTAGTTTCCAGCCCTAGCACCGCTGCTTTATTTTTAGAGTGCTAATATTTCAGGGCTTTACCCAGGACTCGTTCAGATCCATTTCCCGAATACAATCAGCTGAGTCATTTCTGTTGTTGCTAATCAGTGGTGTGACCGGGTACACCTGCATTTCATCTGCTGAATAAGGCCGCAGAATTGGATGCAGTGCTTCCAGATCATTTGTCTCCTCGTCAAGCCATCGAGTGATATCCTGTGGGGACAAAATCGCCGGCATCCGGCTCTCAAATTCGCTAATTAGTGGGTTAGCATCTGTCATGACCAGAGAGCAGGTGCGAAGAGGCTCCCCGCGTGTATCACGCCAGATTTCGTATAGACCAGCCACTCCGAACATACTGCGATTATTCATGACTACCCGAACGGGATAAGTCTTCTTACCTTCTTTTTTCCAGTAGTAAAATCCATTGCAAGGGATAATACAGCGCTGCTTGTCCACCATCTTGCGATAGGTTGGATTCTGATGCACATTTCGGAGATCTGCATTGATCGCATCTTTTCCCCAATAAGGAACGAATCCCCAGCGGAACTCATCGAGAATTCGCTCACCATCCTGCTGTAATACGACAGGCATATCCTGTGTGGGACTAATATTATAGCGGTCTTTATAGTAGTACATCACCCGTTTGATTTCAAAATGATCCCTAATGTCTTGTAGTTCGGCCGCCAGAGAAAAACGTTGACACATGAAACATCAGCCTCCTTTTGTTTCGTAGTGTTTGTAAAAGGAGGTAAATTATTCATGATTTCCAAGGTCCTATTGTAGAAATCACTCCGTCTCTTCATAGCTTAACCTAGCTCCTCGGAAGCTTCCCTCCATATTGCGCCCTTAGCTGCTGCAATTTGTCCAGCTTGCTCAGACTACTCTCCCTATTTGCTAAACCTACCCCAAGAATCAGATTCTCGATAATATACGTGGGACCGACCATGGAGTGAAACTCCCAAACCTCACCTCTCCCGGAATACAGTACGATATCTGCATCTTGAGATCGAGGATACACGAGTCTGTCGGTGATCAGGATGACCTGATAATTAGCTTCACGTGCATGGTCCAGAATCACTTCGATTTCAGGTAACAGTTGAACGAATCCAAAGACAAGTAATACATCTTGTTGATCAGCATGCATTAAGGTCTCTAGCAGTTCGTGACCGCTGGGGGCCATTTTTTTCATCTGTATTCCAAAACGCGCCATACGATAGATCATCAGCTCCGCTAAACCAGCACATGGACCAGGGCTATATACATATACAATGCGAGCTGCAGATAGTGCTTCTACCGCATGTTGCAGCGCTTCGTCGCTTAAATAGCGGCGTGTTTCTTGCAGATGATGTAAGCAATTGTCCAGCAGCGCTTGAGGGAGTGAACTATCATCCGATCTTTGCATGGCATCACGCATTTTTATAGAAGGTGTAGACTCGAAGCGGAAACGGAGTCGGTTCTTGAAATCCTTGGCATGCTTGTATCCAGCCGCTTTCCAGAACCGTGAGACGGAGGCGATACTTAATTGAAGCTCATCTGCCATTTCCTGTTCGGTCATATAGACTACGCGTTGCTCATTTTTCTGAATGAAGTCAGCAATAATTCGTTGATTTGGTGAGAAAGCGCGACGATTCCAATCTTTATACAACCTCTCATTCCTCCTAAAAAGAAGCGATACAAAGAATATAACGTGCGAAGATGTTGTAAATATTTTTACAACGTTAAAAATACTGAAAAAAATATTACTCCCATTTAACAATTGGTAAAAGTTGTGCTGACATGACCTTCTTATAATAAAGATAAATTCCTGTAGGGAGGCCAAATATTCATGAGTACGATAACAACGCGCTACACATTGACCCAGTCACAAAAAATGATGATTTTTGTACTATCGATGTCGCTTTACGGTTTGTCCAATATGTTTACGGAACTAGTGCCTGGGATCAAACTAGGCCCCATTGAATTATCGATTGAATATTTCGCTTTCATTCCTTTGACCTTATGTATGCTGTTTCATCCGTTGTATGCGGCCATTGGGGCAGCTGTAGGTGAAGTGATCTTCGGGGAATTGATGTTAGGTCAATTTGGTGGGTTAGGAGAACTGGAGAAATTCATCACCTTCTCATTAGCGATGTATACCGCTGGCCGTATGGTATCTGATCCGAAGAATCGTAGACAGGTTGGAGTGGCAGCGATTACTGGCGTGGCCATTCACCAGTTCTTCAGCTCTGTTGTGGATATTGTGAAAGTATGGGTGGGTGTAGAAGAGCTTGAAGCTGTTAAAGGTCTGGCAGAGAGTATCATTGTAATCGAGGGAGTTGGCTTTTTGAACGATGTACTCTTCTCCGGTATCTTGTTCGCTTTAATTCCTACTATGTATCTGGTTCCACGTTTATATGGAAAAATCGAACCTTTGCTTGGTATGAAGCCGCGTGAACGGAACATGAAATATGCAACAGGGGCTTGGTTATCTCCTAAGCTCGTTATTTTTGGAACGATTATGGTCATGGTTGCGCTTGGATCGGAATTGCTCTCGGAATCCGGATGGAACTTTGGTGACTTTGAGTTTGCATGGGCAGAGTCCAATGAAGAGAGCTTAATCTGGCTGAGTATGCTGGTAGCGGCAATTGTTGCAGCAACAGCGATTATATCCCTGATTCGGCGTTCAGCACGTAAAAGACAGGAAGCGGGTCAAGTAGATGCGTAATTCAATACTCGAACTGAACGGAGTTACCTTTACTTATCCAGGAGCCGAACAACCTGTACTGCAAGAAGTATCCTTGCGGCTAGAAGAAGGAGATTTCATTGCCATTATAGGAAGTAATGGTTCGGGAAAATCCACGCTGTGTAAATGCTTTAATGGCCTGATTCCTCATTATTACACAGGGGACTTCACTGGAGAGGCGACGATCTGTGGACAACCGGCGGATGGGAAAAGTGTAGCTGAGCTTTCCAAGCATATAGGATATGTTTATCAGGATTTTGAGAATCAATTGGTGCGTCCGACGGTTCTTGATGATGTGTCGTTTACGCCACTCAATTATGGATTTGCCGATTACAAGGAACGGGGAGAGCGAGCACTGGCGCTGACCGGACTTAGCGATTTAAGAAATGAATTCATCTGGCAATTGAGTGGCGGGCAAAAACACTTGCTAGCTCTAGCCGGAGCATTAGCGATGGATCCAGAAATTCTGGTCATTGATGAACCAGTAGCTCAGCTGGATCCGCAGCATGCTCGCCATATCTATGATATTTTGCGCCGTTTGAATGAGGAGCATGGGAAGACCATTGTAGTGATCGAACATCATGCGGAATTTATTGCAGACTATTGTAAGCATGTTGTCCTGATGGATAAGGGGAGAATGCGCTGGCAGAAGCCGGTGCGTGAAGCTCTCTCATCTGTAAAAGAACTGCTGGAGCTGGGCATTTATCCCCCCGATGTGACTCGGGCAGCTTGGCTGTTGCAATCTGATGCGCGGCTAACCCAATTCCTTCCCTTGAGTGCTGAAGAAGGGAACGCCCACATGATATTACGGCAGCATGCGATCCAGAGAAATGATCCATCTGACTATATGAAGGAGCAGTCCCTTACTGTAATTCGGGAAGAGAAGAGTGTCGTTCAGATGGAGAATGTACACCTCTCATACCGTACGATTCATAAGACGATGCATCCAGTCTTGAATGGTGTTCAGCTAGATCTGCGGCAGGGTGAGTCTATCGCTCTTATTGGCAACAACGGAGCGGGCAAATCTTCTTTAATGAAGCTGATTGCTGGAATTGTCAGACCTACAGCTGGAACCGTAAATGTGAAAGGGATGACCGTGAACGGTCTGCCACCCGAGCGTCTCTCCAGTACCGTAGCATACGTATTTCAGAACCCAGAGGAAATGTTTATTGAGGATTCTGTACGCAAAGAAATTGCTTATTATTTGAAGGCACGGAAGCTACCAGACACAGAAGAGAGAGTAGCAGAAATGCTAAAAGCTTTCCGGCTCAATGAATTAGCAGAACGTGACGCTCGACTTCTGAGTGGGGGGCAGCAGCGCCGAGTATCGCTAGCCATTGGTGCCGCTGTTCGTCCTGCCGTCATGCTGCTCGATGAACCAACGGCGAATCTGGATATTTCGACCAAACAGGAAATGGTTCATGTGCTGGATACACTTCGCAGTCATGTTGAGACAGTGGTGATCGCGACACATGATATGCAGCTTGTGTCTGAATGGGCGACTAGGATTATCGTTATGCATCAAGGCAGGATTATTGCTGACGGAACGAAAGATGAAATCTTCGCTGACGGACTTCTATTACGGAGGGCAGGTCTGGCTCAGACACAATTGATGGAGCTGAGTCGTATGCTCGGTTTGCCCGAAATTTGCAGCAGCTTAGAGGAATTCGTAAGTCTAGTGGAAGTGAAAAAGGAGGTAGCTGCAATCCATGGAAGCCGTTAAACGGGCACTTGACCGTATATCTGTAGAACAAATTAAACTGGAACTCTTAGGGACTGCTTATAACAGCAGCAGTACTTTTCTGGGGAGGCTCGACCCGCGAACGCTGCTACTTTGGTATTTGTTCTTTGCCATTGTGCCTTGGTTTGTACATAACCGTACAGTTCTCTTAGGGATGTTCGTGCTTATGGTCTTAACGACTGTCCTCTCCCGAGTCAGCCCATACATTATTTTTATACTGTGTCTGGGATTAATCAGCCAAATTGGGTGGATGTTCATCCTGTCTCTCTTTTTCGGCGGAGGAATTGAATCGTTGCTGCCTATGTTGACGCTGACACTTAAGCTTTCAGTGATATCACTAGCGAGTATTACGGTGTTCTCCAGTCTCGATCCGGAAAGACTTAGCGACGGCCTGCTATCCTTAGGGATTCCTGATACATTTGCTTTCAGCTTATCTTATGGTTATCGAATTTTGCCTACGTTATTGGAGGAATTCCATCAGATTTTGTTATCCTTCAGACTGAGAGGGCAACGACCGCTGCAACATGGTTTGTTGTATTGGAGAACAGCAACGTATTATTTGCGCATTGTGATCCTGGCTTTTTATCCACTCATGCTAAACACCGCTAAACGTTCCCGGACCACGATCGAGGCGCTTGAGACTAGGGGATTTAGCTACGGTCTGAATAATAAGAAAGTGAAGAAGATCAAGTTATCTTATTTGAAAATGAAGCGCTCCAACTGGTACTTTTTATCTGGATCCACCGTTTATGTTATTTTGCTTTTCTGGATCGGATACCTCTACCCTAAACTGGTATATTAACATCACTCATAAGCTCAAAGGAGACGAATTAGACATGAATATTGATCTGCATACCCACGGTAAATTATCTAAGAAATCGACCTTTTCCCCTGAATATTTTGCTGAAATGATGTTTGAGGCGAAAGCGAATGGATTACAGGCTGTGGCTTTGACCGAGCACTTTAACACTTCTAATTTCTATGCGATGTATGAGGCACTGGACCAGACTTATCCTTATAATGGGCATTATTATGATGTGAACGGGCTAAAATTGTTTCCAGGTATGGAAGTGGATATTGCGGAGACAGGTCATATCCTGCTGATCGGACTTAAGGAGAATGTTCTAGCCGTTCGCGCTTTACTGGATGAGCATACAGTGGAGGGGAATTTTATTCCTTTCAAGGATCTACTGGACATGGCTGACGAACATAACCTTTGGAAAATCGGAGCCCACCCATTCCGAACTTCTACGCCATTACATCAACTGGACCCGGAGCTGCTTCGGAGATTAGATGCTTTTGATTTCAATGCAAAGGATATTTACATGCAAGGGGCGGAGACTTACAAGAACCTAATTACTCCATTTGCAGAGAAGCTTGGTGTACCTGTAATTGCCGGTAGCGACAGTCATCAATGCCTGCAATATGGGAGTGTTCTGAATCGGTTGAATATTACCTGCTCGACGGTTGAGAAATTGAAAGAAACCATTAAGCAAGGCAACTACGAAATTGAGCTTTCGCCTTGTCTTCACACCAAAGTGAAAGCTTCAGTCATGATGAAGAAACTTTTGAAGCAGCTCATTGGTGAAGCACCTTCCAGAGATGATGCAGAGGTTGGTAACCTGGTCTAGCCGATTTCAAACATTCCTGTTATACTTTTTTCGTGAATGTAATCGGAGGTGGTACTGTGCTAATGCTGGTTTGCCCATTAGCTAGAGGTTCCTCACGCAAAGCCTAAATTAGGGCGATACTTTGCGTGAGGTGCGATAGGATGGATGATCGCCCAAACTAAATATTATCGTTTCTAATAATGGGCTTTGCACCTTATGAAATTTCAAAATATAAGGGGCTGAAGAGCAATGAATACACCATTTATTAGAAACCATCAATATAATTTTATTAAAAAACAAACAGACTTCCTTCTAAAAACACTGCGAACTGTAGCGGATCGAAGAGTCTTGGAGACGGTAAGATATCGTTCAGCCTTGAACGTTGTTGAAGCTTTTCCAACGCTTACTGACAATCATCAGCAGATGCTGCAACAAATTTCTACCTTTGAGACTGCATACGATTTTCAGAAGTATCTTAGTGGATTAGAGCCTTATTTAGAACCTTTTCCACAGATTACACCGAAACAGATTCAGAAGTTATTCCCTAAGAATAAGAAGCTGAGAGTACCTGATTTATCAGCAATCGACTTTCGATATATGACATATTTGAGCTGGATAGATATTGCTACCAATAAATTATTTATTGTATATCCGTTCGAAGGGCAGTTTATAGGTATCGAAGGTAGAATGACGCCGATGAACAAGAAGGGGTATTGCCTGTTCTGTAATCGGCAGCAGCAGCTTGCCTTCTTTACGGTCAAGACCAGGCTTGCGAAATCTTCACCGGATGATTACTCCTCCATTGGCCAATATATATGCACAGAGAGCCAAGAATGTAATCATAGGATTACGGATACAGCAGCACTAGAGAGATTCATTCTCTCCACTCGTGCATAATTGTAAGGATTAGCAAAGGCTGCCTTTGTGGGCAGCATCAGACTATAGACAAAAAGGGTTTTGATACGGAAGGATTTCCGTTTCGGAACCCTTTTTGCTGTTAGCACAATTCCTGAATTAATTATTTTGATTATTGTTGAAATGGAAACAAAAAATTAATGTGATATAATATTGTTAATGCAAGAGTGGGTGGGAGGACAGGTCATGAACAAAGAAGAACAGATTCTAATGGGTGTCAGGGACCTATATAATAAGATGGTTTGGCTTAACAAAGATAAGATGGAAGATAGTCTTAAGGGGTATACTTCTTCTGAAGTACATTGTATCGAATACATTGAAAAAAATGTAGATTCCAACGTAACAAAACTTGCGGAGTCCTTTTTTATGACCCGAGGTGCCATAAGTAAATTAACTAAGAAGCTCATAGAAAAAGGCCTGATCGAAAGCTATCAGAAGTCGGATAACAAGAAAGAAATTTATTTTAGGCTTACTGAACAAGGAAAAGTAATTTATAAAATCCATGAGGACCTGCACAAAGAGTTTCAAGAGCGGGATAAAGTCGTCTTTGAGCAGATAACCGAGGAACAATTTGATAGTATGCTTAGTTTCGTGGAAAAGTATAGTAGTCATTTGGATGCGGAAATAAAGAAACAGGGCAAAGATATTAAATCGGAATAAAATCTAAATCATGAAAATGAACCACAGGCAGCCGGGCTCTTTGGAGAACGAGCTGCATTTTTATTGTTATTATTTTGTTGACAAGGAAACAAAAAGACGATACGATAAACATGTTTCCTAGGAATCAAAACAGTAACTTTAGGAGTGAACATAAATGTCCATATTTAAATCACACAATGATCAGAACACAGGGCAATCCGTAGATAAACACGCATTAATATTCGGTCTTATCTCTGTGTTTCTTTGCGGAATAGGCTTTAGTATCATAATGCCTGTCGTCCCATTTTTAGTGCAGCCCTATACAAGCAGTCCGGGAGAACAAGCTATAGTAGTTACGCTTCTGACCTCTGTTTATGCAGTCTGCGTATTTTTTGCGGCCCCTGCACTTGGAGCTTTGAGCGACAAATTTGGCCGGCGTCCATTACTCTTAGTATGCCTTTTGGGTTCCGCCATCGGATACTTGGTTTTTGGTATAGGAGGGGCTCTATGGGTACTATTTGCTGGACGCATAATCGAAGGTATAACAGGCGGGAGCATAAGCACGATCTTCGCATATTTTGCAGACATCATTCCTGCAGAACAGAGAACCAAATACTTCGGATGGGTGAGTGCAGTTGTAGGTGTAGGCACCGTCATCGGCCCAACTATAGGCGGATTACTTGCTAAGTTTGGTTATTGTGTACCCTTGTATTTTGGAGCAATCATAACTTTATTGAATGTTGTTTATGGATTCTTTTTTATGCCTGAGAGCCTTGCCAAGAAGAATAGACTGAAGGAGATTACCTTTGTAAGACTGAATCCATTTTCACAGCTTGCAAACTTACTTTCCATGAAAAACTTAAATAGGCTGCTAGTCTCAGCATTTTTACTATGGATACCTAACGGATCTTTACAGGCAGTATTTTCTCAATTTACGATGGATACTTTCAGCTGGAAGCCTGCACTAATCGGACTTATGTTTTCAATAATGGGTCTCCAGGACATCATTTCACAAGGTTTGATCATGCCAAAGCTTTTGAAGAAACTCAGTGATAAACGTATAGCCATTCTTGGAATGGCTTCGGAAATTATAGGCTACAGTTTTATTGCGCTATCTGCTTTGTTCGCATTCTATCCTCTTTTTATTGCTGGAATGTTTATATTTGGTTTTGGGGATTCGATCTTTGGGCCTTCATTTAATGGGATGCTTTCCAAGTCTGTAGATTCTAGTGAACAAGGTAGGATTCAAGGAGGTAGCCAATCTATTCAGGCTTTAGCAAGAATGATTGGGCCTATTATTGGAGGTCAGATTTATGTATTACTTGGCCATGCCGCACCTGCTTTTATGGGGATGATTCTTATAGCAGCGGCCATACTCGTTTTGTATAAGCGTACGGATGTAATTATGTAAACTACCTACGTTTAAGAACATATAAAAATAGGGTTTCGGAACTCAGGGACAAGTTCTGAAACCCTATTTGTCATAGTTATTGTTTGTTTTTGGAATCTTTATTGATAACCCGTGCAGGACGAGTTACCCAGTTCGTACGATTCATCGGTTTAACTGTATCAATTCTGGCATTTGACGGTTCATTTGAAGCTTCAGTCGCTTCTGTTTCAGTAGATGTTGTAACTTCTTGATCCATGCTTTTTTTTCTTGATAGTCCTGTTCCATCATGCTTGCCTCGGTTCCATACTCTTCCCTTACTCATACATACACTCCATTTCTATACGCTTATTCATAAACCATATCATATTAGGACAAGTTAAGGAAGAAAGACATAAGCACAAATTGAAGGATTTTTCAAGTTATATTGGTTACTGGAGATTTCATTTGGCGATAGCTATAATAGTACTGATATTGAAAGGAGAGTACTTATATTATGGCAATCAAGATCATAACAGATAGCGGTTCTGACCTACCCCTTGACTACATGGAGAAGTATAATGTTTCCGTGGTCCATCTACCGGTTCATTTTGGGCATGAGTTAATGCCTGCGGATACGGATACGAAAACCTTTTATGCTAAAATGAGCGAATCCAAGGAGCTACCTACTACGGCAAGTCCAAGTCCAAACCAATTCCTTGAGACATTCAGGCAAGTAGAGGAAGGTACTGACATTATGGTCATTTGTATGTCCTCTAATATTAGTAGCACTTATCAGACGGCTATGATCGCTATGGAAATGTACCAAGAAGAAGGACACACCAATGCGATAGAGGTTATAGATTCCAAGACCTTTTCTGGCGGGTTGTCGCTGATCGTGGGCCTTGCGGCGAAATGGTCACAGACTTGTTCAAGTCTGCAGGAACTGAAGGACAAGGTGCTTCAGCAAATGGATGAAGTTCGCGCATATTTTACACTGGATACACTTGAGAATGTAATGAAGGGCGGACGTCTAAGCCGGATATCAGGAGCGGTTGCTTCCGTGCTAAATATTAAACTACTGCTTAAAATCAGCGAAGAGGGTACTGTTGAGGTAGTGGAGAAGACCCGGGGTCTTCCAAAGGCATTAAACCGGCTGCTTGCGCATTTGGATGAGAAGCAGCATGACTACGAGAAGGCTGTTATCGCTATAGTACACAGTAACTGTGAGAAGCTTGCGCTTGAGATTAAAGAACGCATTTTACAAAAGCACCCATTCAAAGAGGTTTTACTCTCAAGTATGGGGCCTGTAATGGGAACCTATGCTGGTGAAGGTGGAATTGGGGTAGCTTTTTAAAAGACACAGAGGGTCTCTATACTTGCCAGCTGATGTTTAGATTTCTGGAATTTTACGATCGTACATGGGACGAGTTCCTGTGTGCGATTTTTATTTAGATATAAGAAGTTGATTGATGTAATAATTTAGCTATTCTTTAGATTGGATTTAGGTGGGTTTAATAATCGAAGATTATAGTTAGATGGGGTGATTACTGTGTATACAATTCTAATCGCAGATGACGAAGCAGAAATTGTGGAATTGTTGAGATTATATTTAGAGAAAGAGTACAACATTGTGGAAGCGAACAGTGGGACTGAAGCGTTAAAGCAAGTACAGAACCATAAAATTGATTTGGCGATTCTTGATATTATGATGCCTGGACTAGATGGACTGCAATTATTGAAGAAGATTCGTGAAGCTCATCATTTTCCGGTGTTGTTTTTATCTGCCAAAAGCGAACATTACGACAAAATTCTGGGTCTGGAGCTCGGTGCCGACGATTATATTTCCAAACCGTTTAATCCATTAGAAATTGTAGCTCGTGCAGGAGCATTACTGCGGCGGGTACATCATTTTGACGCACAGATTATTGAAGAAAAGACGACTGAACAGATTGTGTTGGGAGAATTGAGGCTGGATCAAAGTCAGTGTCAGCTCTATCGTTCAGGAGAACCCATCGTTCTTACGTCTACCGAGTACAAAATTCTGGAATTAATGATGAAGCAACCAGGCCGAGTCTTTACCCGAAAAAAAATATATGAGGCTGTGTGGGAAGATTTCTATGTGTACGAAGATAATAGTATCATGGTACATATCAGTAATATTCGGGAGAAGATCGAGCAAGATTCCAAAAAGCCGGTTTATTTAAAGACTATTAGAGGGCTGGGATACAAAATTGAAGCGCCTATGGAGCAATAGAGATCAACGACCTTTACAATCATCGCTGACGCTGGATTTTTTGCTATTCATCTGCATTTTGTTTTTTCTCGTGATTGTTTATTATTTGTTCATTAATCTTGATGTGACCCATATGTTCGAAAAAAATAAAATCGCTGATCCTGATTTGAAGGTTGAAGCAAGTGCCTATCGAGATAATCTGGAGCATGGGATAGAAACCAAACGGCTTCTGCGTAGCGGGGGATGGATTGAGGTCTTGGGTCAAGACAAAAAGGTCATCGAGGTTGTTGGGGAGAAGAAAGATGATGTAACACAATATAACGATAACCAGCTCTTAAGTAATCTGCAAAATGGTGAAGATCAGGAGTACTACTACTCATTGACCACAAGTAATAATCAGAATGAATCAGAGTGGCTGCTTCTGAAAATCCCTAGAGAAGTCGTCGACATATCCATTAATAGTGATCCATTAGTTGCGTATTTTAACCACTCGCTTTCATACTATGTTTTTTTAGGAGTTGGAATGGTTCTCTTGCTTATTATCGTGTACAGCTACTGGGTGGCACGAAGAATTAGGAAGCCGCTACGTATCATTACGCTTGGTTTGAAGCAGATGATTGAAGGGAATTATGATACTCGTATCTCGCTATATGCTGAGAAAGAATTTTCGCAAATTGGGGAGACTTTTAATTATATGGCGGATGTAATTGAGAAGACGACCAAAGAAAAACGCCAAGCAGAGGAAAGTAAGAAACGGATGATGGTTGATCTTTCTCATGATCTGAAGACACCTATTACGAGCATACAGGGTTTTGCACAGGCGTTGGTTGAAGGACGTGGTGAGGATGAAGAACGCCAAAAGCGTTATTTAACCTATATTTATAATAAATCCTCACAAGTGACCAAGCTGATTCAAAATATGGTGGAGCTACTTAAAATAGATTCCCCAGATTTTTTACTGCGAATGGAGCGTCAAGAACTGGGCGAATTTATTCGTGAGATCGTTGCAGACTCCTATGGTGAGATAGAACAAAAGAACTTCATCCTGCAGCTGAATGTTCCTGAACAGGAAGTATTCGCAAGCTTTGATGCGGAGCTTCTCTCGAGTGTAGTTCATAATTTGATCTCCAATGCTTTGACCTACAATCCACCAGGCACACATTTGCGTGTGGAGGTTATACCCTCGGAGAGTCAGGTTGCTATTGAAATTGCAGATACCGGAGTAGGCATTCCTGAAGAGCTTTGGTCAACATTGTTTGATCCGTTTGTTCGTGGAGACAAAGCGCGGTTAACTACAGGTGGAACGGGTCTTGGTTTATCCATTGCTATGAAAAATACAGAGAAAATGGGTGGCACGCTTCATCTCAGTCGCGGAAACAAGGAACTAACGATATTCACCATACGTATTTCCAAATAGCGAGATGAAAGACACTTGAAAATAGAAGATGGGAGAGAACTATGGCTAAACTGAACACATTCATTCGAGTTTGTATAGCGATCCTTTTGGTGTTAGGTATCGTATTTCTAGGCTCACAAGTTAATTTTATTTTCAGTCCAATCTTGTCTTTGTTCAATGTTATTATCGTGCCCTTAATGTTGGCAGGATTTTTCTATTATTTACTCCGACCTCTAATCAATACTTTGGAGAAATATAAACTAAATCGCTCTGTTGCGATCATCATCGTATATGTGGTCATTGCATTGCTCTTGTTTGGTTTTAGTATTGGAGTATGGCCTTCACTTCGAACACAGCTAATTAATTTTGTCGATAATATGCCAAATCTGATCGCAGCCGTAAATCAGCAGCTATTGAGGCTCGAGGACAGTGGATTTCTGGCTTCTATTATCCCAGCAGATATGGATCTAGCTTCCCAACTGACTGAATACTTGAATAAAGGATTTAATCTGATTTCGAATTACGTAACGGGTCTATTCTCCTTTGTTTCAAATTTCGCGATTATTTTATTTACCTTTCCTATTATGTTATTTTACATGCTTAAGGAAGGTGGGAAATTTGGACGTAAGATTGTAAGTTTCTTTCCAAAGAAGTATCGTGGAGAAGGGACTACAATGATGAGTGAAATTGACAGTGCATTAAGTGGATTTATCGTTGGTCGGGTGTTAGTCAATCTGGCGCTTGGTGTTCTGATGTATATTGGTTTCCTTATTATTGGTCTGCAGTATGCATTGTTGTTGACAGTGATCGCCGTTGTGATGAATTTTGTACCTTTTATTGGTGCGATTCTCTCCAGTATCCCTATTTTTATTATCGGATTCATCCAATCACCGTCCATTGCAGTTTGGTCCATCATCATCGTTCTCGTAGCTCAGCAAATCCAGGATAATCTGATTGCTCCCTACATTTTTGGGAAAAAGCTTGATATTCATCCATTGACTACGATCATCTTAGTGTTGGTTGGTGGAGATATAGGCGGGATTATTGCGATATTGCTAATTATTCCACTGTATATGATTGTGAAAATCGTCTTGACCAAAGTGTACAATTTGTTTGTTAAGAACCAAAGGGTAGAGGTAGAGGTAGAGGTAGAGGTAGAGGAGAGGCTTTAATATCTCTTAAATTATCAAATATGATGGAGGTTGTTTATATGAATGAAGGAACCGAGCAAGGATTAATTCATATCTCAGATGATGTAGTCACATCGATCGTTGGACAGGTGGTTCTAGAAACACCAGGTATTGCTGGGATGTCAGGAAGTAATATTTCGGACAACTGGGCCAAACGTTTGGGCGGTAAAAATGTGAAAAAAGGATTGTCTGTAGAAGTGAAGGAAGTAGACGTTGCCATCGACCTGCGGGTTATTGTTAATTATGGATGTGTGATTCAAGAGGTCTGCTATATGCTGCAGAAAAATGTACGTAATGCTGTAGAGAATATGATGGGCTTGTCCCTTGTTTCGGTAAATGTAAAAGTTGAAAAGGTAGCCCTTCCAGTATAAGGATATCTCTTAAATAGGCACCGTGAAATAGGCTTCTGCATAGAATGGAGCAAATCCATTTACGGAGGTCAGAACATCCATGTCGACATATAACACTGGGCAAGAGCGGAATGTGATTTATCAGGCCGATCCTGCTGTGATCCGGCACCTGCACGGTGTCCGCGATTCCTTACATCATTCCTGCAAGCCCTACCTTAACCATAGGGTGAATGTACAGACTTTAGATGGCTTAGTGCATGAGGGCACTATTGCCGGAGTAGATAATAAACATTTGTATTTGAACGTTGCGGTAAATGGGCAAATGCCACGCGGATATTATAATCCATACCAACCTTATCATCCTCATCCGGGCCCGGGTCCTGGTCCTGGTCCTGGTCCATATCCCGGTCCACACCCAGGCCCAGGTCCTTACCCAGGTCCTCCTAATAATAATGTGATCTTGCCGCTTGTGTTGTTCGAGCTACTTGCCATTTCATTAATCTAAAGCTTGTATTCTATTGAATAAGAACATGCGCTGATTTCGCAATCATAAGTTGATGCGACTAGCCATGTTCTTTTTTTGTGTGTACATGAAGGTTACTCTTGATATAATTGCTGTAAACTGGGAGGTGTCATATGATTAGATATCCTATTTTGAACAAGAATGCGACAGTAGGGGTAACAGCACCTTCATCTGGAGTAGGCGCTCAAAATGCAGAGTTAATTAAGCTTACTTCAAGCCGTTTGGAGTCTAAAGGATTTAAAATGATTTGTGGGGATACGGTATGGACGCAAGAGAAAGCCAAATCCGCATCAGCCAAAGTTCGTGCTCAGGAGTTTAACGAGATGATGGGCAGTGAGCATATTGACATCCTTATTCCGCCTTGGGGTGGGGAGTTGTTAATTGAGGTTCTTGAATTTATTGATTTTGATACTATGAAGGACAAGTGGATCTTAGGGTATTCAGACATTAGCGTGCTGTTGCTTGCAGTTACGTTAAGAACAGGGATTGCCACGGCCCACGGGACTAACCTTGTTGATTTAAGAGGAGAGTATTCAGATGACACCACGGCCATGTGGGAAGCGGTTCTAGAGACGAAAGCAGGGGGTTCTATCGTCCAGCATTCATCACTTAAATATCAGGGGGAATGGCAGCATGATGCTCCTACGCCTTATGTATTCCATTTGACAGAAGATACCCGTTGGAAGACTGTATCCTCTGGTCCTGTAACTATGAAAGGACGTCTACTAGGGGGCTGCATAGATGTCATTAGGCATCTGATTGGCACACCATTTGGTAATCTGCAGCATTTCCAAGAACAAATGATTAACAATGAACCGATTCTATGGTACTTGGAGAATTGCGAACTGAATACGGTTGATGTACGTAGGTCATTAGTTCAGATGAAGCTGGCAGGATGGTTTGAGAATTGTTCTGGCATTATGTTTGGCAGAAGTCCTGCTAATCGACCAGTAGAGAACTACACGGCCGAAGACATCTACGCAGAGCTTTCTGAGGAACTCCAGGTACCTATTGTGTATGATATAGATTGTGGTCATATTCCACCGCAAATTACGCTTATTAACGGTGCGTACGCTGAAGTTGATGTGACTGACGGAGTAGGAACGGTAAAGCAATTTTTCTATGAATAAATGCATACAAAAAAAGGGACAACCATTTGGGTTGTCCCTTTTACTATTAGTTCCCTGTAGTTACAATCGCGGTAATTTCCTCATCGAGGTCTAGCCTTACATCTTCGCGATAGGAACGAATGCCATATTCGCTAAGCATGTAACGTAGGATCGCTTCGATCATGTTGGACTCAACTAAATATTGACTACGTCCCTGAACCCAAACCTCTGCAGAGTAACCGGTATCTTCTTCCCAGCTCAGTTCTACCTGAACATCTTCTGGGCGAACCATTTTTCGTTCTGCCATGTGTAGACATAGGGCGTTAATGATCTCATCCATGCTTAGAACCATTGTTGACATTAGTAACGCCCACCCTGTTCTTCTAAGCGACGACGTTCTTTTCTACGACGGAAGAAGGACATCACGAGCATTACGAGTACATAGATAGCAAGCAAGTTAATGGCGAGGCCTAGAATGTTACCGAAAGCACCCATACCGGCGAACATTCCGCCGAACATTAAGCCAGCCAAACCACCGATCATCATACCTTTCATTAAGCCGCCACCGCTGAAGAATCCACGTTTTGTATTCGCAGTAGACCCTGCTGTGGAGCTTTTAGTGCTATCGCTTTTTCTTACATTATCGGTTGTTGATTTTTTTGGAGTTGTTGAATAGCTACGAGTGCCGGATTTAAATCCGCCCCCGCCTCGCTTCGCATCCACAAAGTTCGGGGTAGCTACGGCGAAAAATAGAGTGAAGGCCATTACAATCATCATTACGCGTTTCATTGGTTTCATTTAGTACGAAAACCCTCCTGTGAGTATGAATTAGTGTGCATGTTCAGTAATACGCAGCTAGTCCCACTAGGTTTCAATTTTTATTTAAAAAATAAGAAAATTTATGCTTGTCATAATTTACACTTTTTTATTCACAAAAAAAGCGTGGATTCAGGATCCACGCAAACAGAAGTTAGAGAGTTGTTACTTAAGTTATTTATACCCATCAACGACAAGCTCAAGCGCTCCGGTAGCCGGATCGATGATCATGCCATGCACTGGTACATTTGGGGGTAGTAATGGATGCTTATTGATCAGATTCACAGTTTGGGATACCCCTTCTTGGATATTGTCAAACCCGCGTAACCACTTGGTAAGCTTGATCCCGGAATTCTCCAGCGTGTTTAGCACCTCTTCGGATACTCCGCGTTCTTTTATGGAATTGATCATATGATCTGCATTGAGGGAAGCCATACCGCATTCATAGTGCCCAACAACGATAACTTCCTCCGCGTCAAGTTCATATAACGCAACCATGACACTACGCATAACACTACCAAAGGGCTGAGAAATAACCGCACCGGCATTTTTGATGATTTTGACATCACCGTTCTTAAAGTTCATAGCTTTTGGTAATAGTTCAACCAGACGGGTATCCATACAAGTGATAATCAACATTTTTTTATCGGGATAGCGGCTTGTTAAATATGCTTCATACTCTTTATTCTCTACAAAACTCTTATTAAAGTTAATAATATCGGATACATGGCTCATGGTTATTCTTCCTCCCTAAAATTACTAAAATGTACTTACACTACGCATATCTCTTACCAGGATATTTTTTCCGTAAATCTGTGAATCACTGTCTAGCTTAAAGGAAGAGAAACGTTCCTCGGCATCGAGTCGCATCTTGTCTTCATAAAAGATTTCCTGCTGGCGGCTTACGATAAAGGGAAGGGAATCACTTTCAATCCTGGAATCGCCGTCCTCCACTTCTGAAACAATCAGTAACACATTAATTCCGTCACACCCGCAGCCTTCCGTATCATAAAAGAGCTTGAAAAATCCTGGCCGATCTTCAAGCCTTTCCTTCAACTTCCTTTCTGCGAGAGGTGTAACTTGAATCATCATAGCCTGTTCACGCTCCTTCGAATTTTGTGCGAAGCAAGTCCTGCTTCTTATGTAACCCATTGAATATTTAAAATTAGAGATGTAATCTCTGAAGTTGATTATACTCATTCAAAAAAGTATCATCAAGAGGAGTCGGCAAAACAGAGAAAGCAGGTGTAATAAAATGGAACAGCAAGTGAAGGAACAGTGGGAGAAATTTAGCGAGTTATTATCAAAAATAAGTGGATATTCAGAGGCCATAGAATTACTTCACTGGGATTTACGCACCGGTGCACCACGTAAGGGAGTAGAGGTTCGTTCGGGTACGATAGGGATGCTGAGTGGAGAACTATTCAGACTCGGAATTTCAGAGGAGATGGGAGATTTTACAGAATTTTTTACCCGTCCTGAAGTGATTACCCAGCTTTCACATGATCAGAAGAAGATTGTTACCGATTGCCGTAAAGAATATGAGCGAAGCAAGAGCATCCCTTCCAAAAGATTTGAGGAGTACGCTGTCCTGTCCGCACATTCCCAAACGATTTGGGAAGAAGCCAAGGAGAACAATGATTTTGCTACTTTTGAACCTTATTTAAGCAAGATCGTTGCTCTAAAGCAAGAATTTATCGATTATTGGGGTGTAAAAGGAACGCGGTACGATACACTTCTTGATATGTATGAGCCTGATCTTACGGTAGAAAAAGTGGATGAAGTATTCAGCCGCCTGCGCAGCCGTTTGGTACCATTGGTAGAAGCTATCGCTGCTTCACCCAATAAACCGGACACAAGCTTCTTACAACAGATCTTCCCTAAAGAGCAGCAGGAAAAGTTCGGTAACTTTATTCTGGAGCAAATGGGCTACGATTTTGATGCAGGCCGTCTAGATGAGAGTGTACATCCTTTTGCTACGGGATTGAATCCAGGCGACGTTCGTATTACGACCGCTTACCTGCTTGATAATGTGACGAGTGCTATATTCAGTTCATTGCATGAAGGTGGACATGCGCTTTATGAACAAAATATCAGCAAGGATTTTGTTGGAACCCCTCTGGCACAAGGAGCATCGATGGGGATTCATGAATCTCAGTCGAGACTATGGGAGAACATGATCGGACGCAGCCGGGCTTTCTGGGAACGATATTACGGTGATCTTCAACAGCAATTCCCTGAGCAGCTTGCAAATGTGGAGTTGGAAGATTTCTACCGGGCGATCAACAGTGTGGAGAACTCTTTTATTCGGATCGAAGCAGATGAGCTTACATACAATCTGCACATTATTGTGCGTTATGAGATCGAGAAGCTTATTTTTAATGAGGGGCTTTCTGTAAAAGACCTGCCAGAGGTATGGAATGCTAAGTATCAAGAGTATTTGGGGATTACTCCACCTAATAACGCTCTGGGCGTACTGCAGGATGTCCATTGGTCTGGCGGGGATTTCGGATATTTTGCTTCTTACTCCTTAGGTAATATGTACGCTGCGCAAATTCTGAATACACTTCGCAAGGAATTGCCGGAGTTAGATGAATTAATTGCTGCAGGGAACCTACTTCCTATTAAAGAGTGGTTAACGGATAAGATCTATCGTTTCGGAAATAGCTTAACGCCTTCCCAAATCATTGAACAAGTAACAGGCGAACCGCTGAGCCCAGATTATTTGGCTGATTATTTAGAAGCGAAGTATACGGAGATTTACAAACTGTAATCAAGTAGGGCACGCGTGGTATAATGGGAAGAAAGCTTAGACGGAAGGATATGGATATGGCAAATACTCACACCTACAGCCGGAGAGAAGAAGTCGCGAATGCGATTACGCACGGGATTGGAACGGTATTAAGTGTGGCTGCACTTGTCCTGCTTGTTGTTTTTGCAAGTCTGAAAGGAACAACATGGCATGTGGTCAGCTTCTCCATTTATGGAACGACAATGCTGCTTCTGTATCTAAATTCAACACTAGTGCATAGTCTCAAGGAGGGTAAGGCGAAGGATTTGTTCGAATTTTTCGATCATTCCGCTATTTATCTGTTTATTGCAGGCACGTATACGCCCTTTTTGTTAGTCGCCATTCGGGGTACGCTTGGCTGGAGCTTATTCGGCGTTATTTGGGGGATCGCAGTGTTTGGCGTTTTCTTCAAAGCATTTTTTGTTAAAAAGTTTCTATTCATGTCCACCATATTCTACATCGCCATGGGGTGGCTAATTGTAATCGCCTGGAACCCACTTTCGGCTGTAATTGCAGATGGGGGTATGATGCTGCTGATGGCTGGTGGGGTGCTCTATACATTAGGTACTGTGTTTTATGTATGGAGAGGGTTTCCTTACCATCATGCGATATGGCATGTATTTGTGCTTGCAGGTAGTGTCACACACTTCTTCGCCGTATTGATTTATGTGCTGCCGATCCAATAATTTCAAGTGGGATATCTACGGGAATAAGGGATTTTTAATAAAGAAAGAGATGACAAGCAAAAGTGCTTGACATCTCTCTTTCTTTTAGGTATCATAAGGGACGTTGTGAAGGTGTAAAGTGTTTTTCCTTGACGAAGGGAGTGCCCTTAATGAGTCAGGAGAATAGACTCGAGAAAACGAATCGTATCAATCTGCTTTTTGCCTTCTATGAACGACTGCTTACAGATAAGCAGCAAACGTTTCTTAAATATTATTTTCACGATGATTTTTCCTTGGGAGAAATCGCCGCTGAATTTGAAATCAGTCGCCAAGCCGTTTATGAACATATTAAACGGGCGGAGCAAGTCTTAGAGAATTATGAAGAAAAACTTGGTTTATTAGTGAAACATGAGAGTCGTACCAAATATTTAGATGAACTGCGCAGACTGCCGGAGAATGGGATGCTGCCTGAGCAATATAAACTTCGGTTCGCGGAGATCGTGGATCGCTTGCAGAGGTTAGAGTAGCATGAAGGGAGAAATCTGCATATGGCGTTTGAAGGTTTAACCGGAAGATTGCAGAATGTGTTCAGCAAGCTGCGCGGTAAAGGTAAAGTATCCGAAGATGACGTAAACGAAGCTATGCGCGAAGTACGGCTGGCCCTTCTGGAAGCCGATGTTAACTTCAAGGTAGTTAAAGAATTCGTGGCCAAGGTGAAAGAGAAGTCTATTGGCAAAGAAGTCATGGACAGCTTTACACCAGGCATGGTCATTATAGACATCGTTAACAAGGAACTAACCGAGCTGATGGGTGGAAGCCAAGCGAAGCTGGCCAAGTCGAACAAGCCACCAACCGTCATTATGATGGTGGGTCTACAAGGGGCAGGTAAGACAACCACTTCAGGTAAGCTGGCCAAGCTGTTACAGAAGGGCAATCATCGTCCGTTGCTCGTTGCAGGAGATATTTACCGTCCTGCTGCGATCAAACAGCTTCAGGTGCTGGGAGAACAGATTAAAGTTCCAGTGTTCTCGCTAGGTGATCAGACTAGTCCGGTAGAGATTGCCAGACAAGCTGTACAACATGCGAAGGATAACGGACTTGATTATGTAATTATTGATACTGCAGGCCGCCTGCACATTGATGAAGAATTGATGGAAGAACTGAAGCAGATTCACAATGTTGTAAATCCGGATGAAGTTCTGTTAGTAGTAGATGCAATGACCGGTCAAGACGCCGTGAACGTAGCCGAGAGCTTTAATAAGCAGCTTGAGCTTACAGGGGTTGTGTTGACGAAGCTCGACGGCGATAGCCGTGGTGGTGCTGCACTATCCGTCAAAGCCGTTACTGGCTGCCCGATCAAATTCGCTGCGTTAGGTGAGAAGATCGACGCATTGGAGCCGTTCCATCCGGAACGTATGGCATCGCGGATTTTGGGTATGGGCGACATGCTGTCGCTGATTGAAAAAGCTCAAGCGAATATCGACACTGACAAAGCTAAGGAAATGGAACGTAAGATGCGTAATGCGGAATTTACGTTCGATGATTTCCTTGAGCAAATGGATCAGGTGAAGAAGCTTGGTCCGATCGATCAAATCCTTGATATGTTGCCTGGCATGAACAAAGCCAAGGGCATTAAAGATTTAAAAGTTGATGATAAGCAAATGGGTCGCGTTGAAGCCATAGTTCATTCTATGACTAAGACGGAGAAACGTCAGCCTGAGATCATTAACCATAACCGCCGCAAGCGTATTGCTGCCGGTAGCGGAACCTCGGTCGCTGAGGTTAACCGCCTCATCAAGCAATTTGATGAGATGCGAAAGATGATGAAGCAATTCTCCGGCATGATGGGCGGAGGCGGCAAAGCCTCCAAGAAGAATGCCATGAAGCAGCTTAAAGGGCTAGGCGGAAAAGGGATGAAGTTCCCTTTTAAATGATCTTGCTGTTCTAATATCTCGAAACTATTATAAGGAGGTGATTTTTCGTGGCAGTACGTATTCGTCTGAAAAGAATGGGAGCGCATAAAGCGCCTTTCTATCGTGTAGTGGTTTCCGATTCCCGGTCCCCTCGTGACGGTCGTTTTATCGAGGAAATCGGTTATTATAATCCGATTGAACAACCGGCAGTAGTTAAGATCGATGAGGAAAAAGCTCTTAAATGGCTTCAAACAGGTGCGCAAGCATCTGATACAGTACGCAACTTGCTTTCCAAAGCAGGCGTAATGAAGAAGTTTCATGAGCTTAAGCAACAGAAATAATGACTGATTGCGAGGGTCCTCTATGGAAGAATTAGTTGGAGTAATTGCTAAGGCTTTAGTGGATCATCCAGAAGATGTGACGGTACGAGCGGTGGAGAAGGATCACCTAATTGTCTATGAACTGTCCGTACATCCTGATGATGTAGGAAAGGTCATTGGCAAACAAGGAAGGATCGCGAAGGCGCTCCGTACAGTAGTCACATCTGCAGCAGTCAAGAGCGATAAACGCGTAACTGTAGATATTTTATCTTAAATGATGCGTACAATGAGGGGCTAGGGATAGTATATCCCGGCTCCTTTTTGTTCAAATATAGATTAGATGAAGCTTGTAAAGGAGAGGGTTGTATGACAGAAGAGTTAACCGTAGGCAGACTTGTGAATACGCATGGTATTCGCGGGGAGATTAAAGTACTATCCCATACCGATTTCCCTGATGTTCGTTTTGCTGCAGGTAAAAAGCTGCAGGTGATCCCTGCAGATGGCAGTTCTAAATTCGAAGTAACTGTAGAATCCGCTCGTGAGCACAAGGGTATGTTCATCGTTAAGCTCAAAGGGTATACGAACATTAATGAAGTGGAAAAATATAAAGGAAGCCTCCTGAAGGTTCCGAGTAATGATCTGGTTGATCTCCCTGAGAACGAATACTACTTCCACCAAATCGTCGGTTGTGAGGTATACACGGATGAAGATGAGAACAAACCACTCGGTACAATTACAGAAATCTTACAGCCTGGTGCGAATGATGTATGGGTTGTTAAGCCTGAAAAAGGACAAGACATCCTTATTCCTGTAATCAACGATGTAGTCCTGAATGTGGACATAGAAGCTAAAAAAATTACTGTTCATTTGATGGAAGGGCTATTGCCATGATGAGAATTGATGTGCTTACGCTGTTTCCGGAAATGTGCGAAGGCGTATTCAGCACAAGTATTCTTGGTAAAGCCCGTGAAAAAGGAATCGTTTCCTTAAATGCTGTGAACTTCCGTGATTTCTCGGGAAATAAGCACAATAGTGTGGATGATACACCGTATGGCGGCGGTGGAGGCATGGTGCTCAAGCCAGATCCGATTTTTAATGCAGTCGAGCATGTGCTTGGTATTTCTCCAGATGAGATAGATAACCGTCGATCTGATGAAGAGGTTTCAGTGAAACCACGTATCATCCTTATGTGTCCACAAGGTAAAACCTACAACCAGAAGATTGCAGAAGAGCTGGCGCAAGAGCAGCATCTAATCTTTATTTGTGGGCATTATGAGGGATATGATGAGCGGATTCGTGAGCATCTGGTAACTGACGAACTTTCAATGGGTGATTACGTGCTAACAGGTGGAGAGCTGCCTGCGTTGACGGTTATAGATTCCATAGTCCGGCTTCAGCCAGGAGCACTTGGAAATGAAACCTCTGCGATATCTGACTCGTTCAGCACTGGACTGCTAGAATATCCACACTACACACGTCCAGCTGAGTTTCGCGGCTGGAAGGTACCGGATATTTTGCTGAGTGGTCATCATGCTAACATCGACATATGGCGGAGAGAGCAGGCGCTGCAGCGCACTTTGGAACGCAGACCGGACCTGCTTGAGACTGCAGAACTTACGATGAAAGACAAGAAGACACTGGAACGTCTAAGAAATGTGGACAAACCGGAGTGATAATTTAATGGAACAGGTATATTTGACGTCTTTTTAACGTATCTTACGTTAAGGAGGCGTTTTTTGTTATGTGTACCTGAGAACAAATAAAATAATAGTTTTCTAATTAATATGAGTATTGGTGCGTTAAAAGCTTCTTTATGGGGTAATGAATAGAGGTGCCGCACTAATATATGCAGCTGATAACGCAGCAAGCTTAACTATTGAAGGGAATGAACTGAAGTGACTACGAAGACGCATGAAGAATTCAAGCCTAACGTGGACACAATCCACAAGGAAGCGGAGCCGCTCCGCACCGTGAATGATATTATCGATTTTTATACAAATCGCAATTCCCATTCGCCATTTAAAGAGTGAACACATAAGGTCGAACATTAAGGATTGATCAGTAGGCTGAATAAAACCATTAGATACAGTGAATTTTGTGTTCGCTGTCGCTAATGGTTTTATTTTTTTAATGAGAAATGGTTCAAATCCTGTTACTCCGATTAAACTGTAAATAACCACTTTCGTATGAGATCTAGGATCTCAGCGATAAGTGGTTATTTTTGAAATTATAAGAAAGTATAAGTTTCACGATATACTTTATTCTTATAATTCTCGCACAAACGCTTACCGTCCTTAAAAGGACGCCGTAGGCGTTTTAGCTTGCTATAAAAGTTCGTGGAGGCACATGTTATTCTTTGCGTAAGATTTTGTGTACTCCTGTAAGGAGTGAGTACAGCGCAACACATACGAGAACAGTAACAGCCCATGCATAGTTGCGAACGGTGTAAGTAAGTGAAGCTAAAATAACGAAAATGGTGATACGCAGTACGCCTTCTTTAATAAACTGTTTTCTTTCTACATTCATGAGATTGGCCTCCTCGAATGGATGGTCTTAAATTATATCACCTTTGAGGAATACGAAAGATACAAGGATCGAAAAAAGTAAATATTGACTCAACGTCCGACCTATGTAACTTCGCCGTTACCGACCTGTACTCCTACACATAGAGTATATCATTACGAATGAGGAGGAGTACACTAGTGGAAGCTTATTATAACTGTTTACGTTGTAAAGATAGAAGAGTGCGGATTCTGACTAGAGATGGTAGACAGCACGAAGGCGTAATTACAGATGTAGACAGATACAATGTTTACTTAAGAACTGGAAATGGTTCTGTGCATACTTCTGCATTTTATGGAAATCCTTATGCTTCAAATCAGATCTTAACTTTGAGTCTGTTCACCCTATTGGCCATCGCATTAATCTAATCATTAGGAATTAAAAACAGACCGCACGGTTAGCCCGGACGGTCTGTTTTATTGCCGCTTACTGTACTGTAATCGCACCTATCTCAGAGCTTAGTGACAACAAGGGTCCACCTCCATTGATATCGGTCTTGCCACCTTCTACACCTTTGATTTGCCCGAGTTCACTTTTGGCTTCCAAGCTGCATTTCATACCATCGGCTAGAACAGCGCTGAGACTACCGACCTGCGTTTTGGCTTTTAGACTACTGTTATCCTTCATCGCTGCTATATCCATACGTATACTACCCGTATCGGACTCTACGGTGGACTTACCAGTGAATTTAGCCCCTTCAATATTGATCGCTCCAACGTTGCTGACGATATGATATTTCCCTTCTAGATTACGAAGACGAATTTGTCCTACATTATTTGTAATTTTATATTCATTCATACTGGCGGGAAGCTCTATGTTATAGCTTATGGTAAAATCGGAATAACCATATTTGTCTTGTGCCCATGTCCATAAATCCTTTTTAGGACTTGACTTAGAATGCGTGGATACCTTCAAAGTGTCTCCACTAACCTCTACGGAAACTTCAGCATCATCCATAATCTTTTGACGGTCGGATTTATGAAGAGAACTGTTGTGGGATGAGATAGTTGCAATTACATGGATCTGATCTCCAGCAACCGCTGTAACTTCTATTTCTCCAACGGCATTGTCCATGCTGAGCACGGATGCTGAGCCGATCGCTTGCGATACAGAAAGATCTTTACTAATACTATCTGCTTTAACTTCGTCAACTACCTTAGTAGCTGTTTCCTCAACGGCTTGCTGCACAGTTGCTGCTGCTTTACCTAGCTCTTGCTTGACAACTTCACCAATATTCTGCTGCGCATCCTCAGAAATACTTTGTTCAACCTCGTTTTTTGCGGATTGCCTGCCTGGTAATTCAGTACAGCCTGCCAACAGTACGATAGACAATACGGCTACTGCTGCCAATACACTATTATTATTTCTTTTCCTCATTGAATGAACTCCTCCTAAAATATGGGTGTATGTGATCTTACCTCTGTGACTCCTTTATGTACTTCTATAAGTATAGCTTATGGAATTTTTCTGTAAAAACGGCTGGAGGCGGGTTGTTATACTGGACCAAAGACTAGGTCTCAAAAGTGTTCACTACACTTCGATTTTCAATTGTGCTAAAATAAATGAAGGATCACTCGCTGAATAAATACAGTATGGGTACATATTAAAAAAAGGCGCGGAAGCGCTTATATAGAACCTTCAGTAGCTACTGGAAGTCGCTTTTTTCGTATAGAAGCGAAGAGGTGTGCTAAGGCTACTTTGTATACAGATATAGACCGTTACCTCATTTGCAGAACAGGGCGGTCTTTTTATTTTCTTTCATTAATAAATCCTGAAGGGTGGAGGGAGCCAAATGAAATATGTTGCCATTTTGCTTGCCTTAGTAGTTTTGGCAGCCGTATATTTTTTAGTCTGGAAACGGAAAATAAATACCACAAAAAATTATCCGCGCACTACACGGAGTAATGTGATCTCAATGGATAGTCATCGTAAAGCCAAACAGAGCCCAGGTGAGCAGCCTTGCTCTTCTTGTAAGAAGAAGAATGGAAAGCTCATCTTCTATGCACAAGATAATGGAACTGTAGTTGGCCTGTGTAAGGATTGCCAGTCGAAGGCGAAAAAAAGAGATATGCTGCCACTTTAAATAGAAAAAATAAGTTGTATTAGCCCGTCCTTTATGGTATTATTATCTCTGTTGTGTGGAATACGGTGGTCCGCTGCGGATAATGAGGGAGAGCAAAGTTCTCTCCGGAAGAGGCAAGAACACCTGTACGGAAGGAGGAAGTCCTTAATGAATATCCTACAAGCTATTGCGCAAGAGCAACTTCGTAAAGATATCCCGAGTTTTCGCCCGGGTGACACTTTGAAGGTGCATGTAAAAGTTATCGAGGGAACTCGTGAGCGTATCCAGTTGTTCGAAGGCGTTGTAATCAAACGTCGTGGCGGTGGAATCAGTGAGACTTTTACGGTTCGTAAAATTTCTTACGGTGTTGGTGTGGAAAGAACATTCCCAATCAACTCGCCTAAAATCGAGAAAATCGAAGTGGCTCGTCGTGGTAAAGTGCGTCGTGCTAAACTTTATTACCTTCGTGAACTACGTGGTAAAGCAGCGAGAATTAAAGAAATTCGTCGCTAGAATAGTGACAAAGGAAAGGGGCTTGAGTTCAAGCCCCTTTCGTTTTATTATTTTTTGAAAATATAAGAAAGCATAAGTTTCACGTTATACATTATTCTTATATTTCTCGCATGAACGCTTACTGTCCTTAAAGGACGCTGAGGGCGTTTTAGCTTGGTATACAATGCGTGCGACATATACGCTTGGGGATCAGCTTCTCCGAAAAGGCCTCCTGAAGGAGTATCTGTGGAGGGGTTTTTGGCAGGAGTTTTTTTGTGTTGTATAGTAAGAGTAGTATTTTAGAGAGGACGGTGAACTATGCAGCAGGAACAAAGTGAAACTTTGGAATCAAGCGCGCAGAACCCACGTAAACCCAAAAACGAAGTCTTGGAATGGATCAAGGCCATTGCGATTGCTTTAGTGTTGGTTTTTCTGATTCGCTGGCTTTTGTTCAAGCCTTTTATTGTAGATGGACCTTCCATGCAGCCTAATTTCCATACGGGTGAACGTGTTATCGTAAATGAGATTTTGTACGATATTAGATCTCCGCAGCGGGGCGAGGTTATAGTATTCCACGTGCCGTCTGAGGGTAGAGATTTTATTAAACGTGTAATTGGTGTGGCTGGAGATACCGTGAAAGTAGAAGGGGATGTAGTTACAGTTAACGGAGAGGTTGTTAACGAGACATATATCCAAGGCGCTATTGATGCTGCGCATAGTAACAACGCTCTGTATAATAATAAAGACTTCCCGAATGAACAATTCACGGATGGTACTGTACCTGAAGGACATGTGTTCGTTATGGGGGATAATCGCTCGGATAGTACCGATAGCCGAATGATCGGTTATGTACCTCTGGGTGATATTGTGGGCCGTGCAGATTTAATCTTCTGGCCGATAAAGGATATTACACTGATTAACCATTAAGTTGACAGAAGTCAAAGGAGGTGACGGCAATGGCCATTCATTGGTTTCCTGGTCATATGACGAAGGCTAGGCGGCAAATCGAGGATAAGCTGAAGCTGATTGATGTTGTAATAGAATTGCTCGATTCCCGTCTGCCGCTTTCCAGCCGCAATCCGATGATTGATGATATTTTGCGGGACAAGCCAAGATTGATTATTTTGAACAAGGCGGATCTGGCAGATCCGGAAATTACACGGAAGTGGCTGGCGTACTTCAAGGGACAAGGGCATGTTGCTTATCCTGTTGATGCATCTACTGGAACGGGTGTTAAGGATATTCCAGAGCAGGTCAAACTGCTGTTAAAAGAAAAGATTGACCGACAGATCGCAAGGGGAATGAATCCGCGAGCTATGCGTGCATTGATCGTTGGTATTCCTAACGTCGGTAAATCAACACTCATTAACCGGATGGCTGGTAAGAGTATCGCTGCTACTGGTGACCGCCCAGGGGTAACCAAGGGTCAACAGTGGATTAAGACAGGTGGTAACTTGGAGCTTCTGGATACCCCAGGTATTCTATGGCCGAAGTTTGAGGACCAAGAAGTAGGTTATCGCCTAGCGGTAACGGGTGCAATAAAGGAAGAAATCCTGAATATTGAGGACATCGCCTTTTATGCAGTGAAATATTTGGTGAAGGACTACGGATCTAGATTTCAAGAACGCTTTGGCATTGAGAAGCTTCCTGAGGATCTGGAGAATCCAGATGAGATCGTAGCTGTTATGGAAGCCGTGGGTCGTAAACGCGGTTGTCTGCTTAGTGGTGGACGTGTAGATCTGGAAAAAGCTTCGCGGGCCTTGTTGCATGAGCTACGGGCAGGTAAGCTTGGACGCTTTACGCTGGAAACGCCTTAAGTGGCGTGAATTCTGCGTTTAATGGACTAGGTATGGAAGAGCCATCCGAAAATTCGGAGGCTCTTTTTTTATGTATTTTTGGCCCCACAAAGTACTAGAGTACACATCGAAGCAAAGCCCCATTTTATGGGGAATGGATCAAATTGGAACGTCTATTTTTAGATGACCATGTAAGCTTTACTATGATAAGCTGACTTATATAGATCATAGAATATTTCATAATTGGCGGTGACAAATTAGTGAGTTCGTTAGATATGTTGGCATATGAAAAAGAAGGCTGGGAACAGTCTTATCGCCGAATAGCAGGGGTAGATGAAGTGGGTAGAGGCTGCTTGTTTGGGGACGTCGTCGCAGCAGCGGTGATTTTGCCAGAAGGGCTTATTATTGATGGAGTAAATGATTCCAAAAAACTTACAGCTAAAAAGAGAGATGCTTTATACGAGATTATAATGGAGCAAGCACTGGCAGTGGGAGTGGGGTATGTAGACTCTACTGTCATTGATGAGATTAATATCAAGCAAGCTTCACGCCTAGCCATGAAAAAAGCGGTAGAGAGTCTGGGACATACTCCTGACTATATGCTGATCGATGCTGAAAAGGTAGATCTCCCTTTGCCACAACGGGCAATTATTAAAGGAGATGCTAATAGTCAGTCCATTGCAGCAGCTTCGATTATTGCTAAAGTGACACGAGACAGGCTGTGTGAAGGTCTGTGGGAGGAATCATACCCTGATTATGGGATTGCGATACATAAAGGTTACGCGACCAAGCTTCATCGGGAACAAATTACGGCACTAGGACCAACACCTATGCATCGACGCAGTTTTATAGGAAGGATTCTCGCGGAGCAGCAAACGTTATTCTAGAAAAATAAGAATGTATATGTTATACGAGAAATGATTGTCATCCATAAAGGAAGACAAAGTCGTTTCTTCTTAAAATGTCGCTTAAAAAAGTGAAATGAATACCGATATAGTAAGAAGAGAGAAAATGGAGGGAGGAGAAACGGTATGAATATCGGAACATTGATCCGTGGATTGCTTGGAGATCAAAAACCTGGTGCGGCGAAGTCTTTAGAGTTAAAAGAAGGGCAAGTTGTTCGTGGTGTTGTTCTCTCTGTATCGGATTCAGGCAAAGAAGCGGTTGTGCAAATCCAAGGTACACCTGTTCGTGCAGAATTAGAAACACCACTACTGCCTGGAGAAACCATGAACTTACAGGTTGGACCACCCGGAGAAGGCGGATTACCCGTATTGAAGCCGGTCTCCCTCGGTGAAACGGCGTTAGTCACCCCCCAAAGCATGGGTGAGGCCTTGGAGTCGCTAGGATTAGCTGATTCCAAAGCAGGTCGAGAAATCGTACTAGCGATGCAAGCAGGAGGTGTTCCGCTTACTAAAGAGACAGCGGCTTTGCTGGATGCGGTAATGAGTGCAAAACCAGCTGGTGTGCCTACATCAGAGTGGCTTGACGCAGCTGTCATTTCTGTAAAGCGGGGACTCCCCGTTACAGCTGAGAGTGTGAAAGGATTGCAGCAGGCAGTATTTGGCCCGCAGCTGCATCAGCTTTTATCAGCACTAGAAGAGCAGATTACAATATGGGCAGGTCAAATTGCTAATGAGGAAACAATAACCGCGGAACCTAAAGCTGGAATGGGTACCATTACTGGAAAGCTCGAACCTTCGTTAACTGCAGGTGCTGGAAGTGGTAATAACATAGGTGTTGTAGAGGGTGACGCTACAGAAGCGGACTCTGCACAATTGGCAGCAAAAGGAAATGGACAAGCTACAAGTAAAACTACTGATGCTAGTATCGCAGGCGGAAGTAATTCTCTTTCAGGAGGACCCGTTGAAGGTGGTCTGAAACCGGTTGAACAAGGTGCGCCAGTCAAGGTGACTCTTAACATAGCTTCTGATAATGAAACGGGGATTGGAACTGGCAAGCCAGGTTTAGTAGATGAGGCGGGCGAAGGAGTGCAGGCCTCGAAGGGTGTTATTGTTACAGAGTCTACGGCTGGTAAATCAACACCTGCCATGACATCCGGCGCTCTAAATAGTGCTTTAAGCGTTCAAGCTGATAGTGCAGTGAATAATCTTATCCGTTCCAGTGAAGTTGAGATTCAGGGTAATGCCTTGAATTTGAATAAGGATGGGGCATTGGATAGTGCTATACATGCAGATAAAAGTCGGGCTGCCACTCTAGATAAGAGCGGGGCTATGCCAGGTGGCGCGAGCGTGAGCGCCGAAGGAACTGCTGCTGGTGCTGCGCCCCAAGCAGCAAGTGGGGCTGCCCTGCTCGCGAAGCTGCAGGGCGTGCTCACAGAGCTGCGCGGTAGCCTGCCGCAGCTCGCAATAGTCCCGCCCGCTGACGCGGCGGGACAAAGCCCTGCCCCCGCGGCTGCCGCGCCGCGTGGGGAACCCCGGCTGCGACGGCTCCGCCGATGCAGCCGGACACTCACCCCACCCGCGGATGCGGAGTCGTGGGTGGGGCGGGTACTGAAGCTGCTCGGTGCGGAGCACGAGCAGCAGGCGGTGCGCGGCGGCGCAGTAGCCGCCGCTGAGACGGCCCGCGCGGCGGCAGGTACGGCCGCGCTTGGCAGTGCGGGTGTCGGCGGCGAACAAGCCACCGACACCCTGAAGGGCGTGCTGCTGCAGATCCTGAGCAGCAGCGAGGTGCCGCCCGCGGTAAAAGAAGCCGCGAGCGGACTAGTGCAGCAGCTGACAGGACAACAGCTGCTGCTCAATACAGATCGAACAGCTCCTTTTGCGCAAGTGACTTTGTTCTTGCCTTTGCAAGGTCCGGATGGGCAGGAGACCGCTTCCGTTCATATTCAGTCGCGCCGGGGACGCAAGGGTGAATTGGATGCTGCCAATTGCAGGCTCTGGTTTGATTTGGATATGAAGCAGATCGGACAGACGTTGGTCGATGTGCAGGTTGTTGATCGAATCGTTAGTCTTAAGCTACATAATGATCATCCTTGGGTGCTTGAGCTGCTTGAACAGCGGCGTGAAGACATTAAAACGGCAGTTGAATCGATTGGTTATCAGCTGTCAGGCTTAAGAACTGAACCTTTACCAGAAATAAAGCTTTCTACAGAGCTTGCCACTACCCATAGTAAGCTTGTTGATTATGTTCCTGATGCCTATAAAGGAGTGGATTACCGTATATGAATGAGAATGAGCCTGTACCTCCAATTTCACAAGGGCTCAAAAAAGCGGTCGCTCTCAAATATAGCCCAGGACAAAGCGAGGCACCTGTTGTTGTCGCCAAAGGACAAGGGGCGATAGCGGATCTGATTCTGCAAAAGGCCAAAGAGAGCGGAGTTGCGGTCCAGGAGGACGCGGCACTCGTAGAGGTTCTTTCCAAGCTCGATTTAGATCAACAGATTCCTTCTGAGCTTTATCAGCTAGTGGCTGAAATCCTCAGCTTTGTGTATCAAAGCGACCGTTCTGCCGGTGAACGGAGACCAGAATGAAAGAGCCATACCCAAGGGTGCGCTACAACCGCAAACAGAAGGGCTCTGCTGCTGAAGATGGAGCTGTGCAGTACTTATCTACTTGTGGGTACAGGATCTTAGAGCGAAATTGGCGTTGTCGAACCGGAGAAATTGATATTATTACAGAGAACGAAGGCTGTATTATTTTTGTTGAAGTTCGCAGTCGAAGTGGAAAGCTGTATCAGGGGACTCCAGAGGAATCAGTGAATGCACGAAAAATACATCAAGTGCGAAATACAGCACAGGTTTATTTGCATATGAAAGGTTATGATGATCGAAGAGTAACTTTTGACGTCATTAGCATATTACTGAATGAGGATTTAAGCATTGCTTCTTTGGGGCATATACGTGAGGCTTTTTAAGCTGCACCCCATATTCTCGCGCCATTCATTATGGGCACTAGCATTCTTGTGAAAAAAGTCTTTACATAGCCTTCGCACAGTGGGTCATTTCTCAAAAGAAATGGGTAAACATTAGAGTAACTTTTTAATGTCATCATGAGGAGGGCTGTTTAAGTGAAGAATAAACCTTTTGAAATGCAGGTTAGTTTTGCTTGCCAATATTGCCAGCAGAAGATTGAAGTGAAATTTACCGCAGAGCCAGTATCCGTTGTCTGTTGCGCAAATTGCAATAAGAACTTCACGGTTATGCGGCCCACTATAGCTGAGGAAATATTAATCGATTGGAAAAATGAGGCGCTATTTCAAAAAATCCGTGCAGATAAATCACAAAACAGCAATAGCAGTCTCTTAGCGCTTGTTATTAAAGTCATAGAGCTTCTTACCTGGCGAGATAAAGGGAATGGTCAGGTGGAAGCAATTAAAGAGATGCGTGGCTGGCTCATTGAGAATGAAGAGACTCCACCTTTAGCTGAGCTGATCCAGAGCGATAATAAAAAACTTTCACATAAGCGACGTGACTGAAGATAATCATACAAACTATGATCAAAAAAGAAAGAAGGGTGAACATGGCTAACGTTTTTTTCACATCTGACCATCATTTTGGACATAAGTTGATTATTGATTTTGAATCCAGACCCTTTACCGATGTGGAGCAAATGAATGAAGCCATGATTGAAAACTGGAATTCGGTAGTGAGTCTGGAGGATAAAGTGTTTCATTTGGGAGACTTTTCGTTTCTTAATAAGGAAGCGACACGTGCTATTGTGGAGAGGTTACATGGCTATAAGATTCTAATTCTCGGCAATCATGATCGGGGACGTGGTCGGGATTGGTGGCTTGAAGCAGGCTTTGACGAGGTTAGCGAATATCCGCTAATTTATAAGGATTTCTTTTTTCTCTCTCATGAGCCTATGTATATGAATAAACATATGCCTTACGTAAATGTGCACGGTCATATTCACGGACAAAAATATGAAGGAAAGAATTATTTTAACATTTGTGTAGAGCATTGGAACTATAAACCGTTGACTTTTGAACAGATTAGGGACTCTGTCATAGTTAGTGAAGAAGGTTAATATAGATCTATAGGATTATTTATGCGCATTTATGCAATCTGATATTTATTTATAATTCTTGATTACGCTAAGATTCCCTATATATAATGAGATATAATAGCTAATGTATTACCGGAAAATAAGGAAGCACCTTTTTTCTTGAAGATGTGACACCCAAACAGGGGTGTATTTCAGGAGATGAGGTGTTTTTATGTATGGAAAAATGCATAGTGCATGTCTGTATGGAATTGAAGGGGTAATGATTGGGGTTGAAATTGATCTTGCGAATGGATTGCCGCAGACGAATATCATTGGTTTGCCAGATTCAGCGATTCGTGAAGCAGTAGAACGAGTGAGAGCTGCCGTTAAGAACTGCGGTTATCGCTATCCCCAGCAGCGTATTACAATAAATCTAGCACCAGCCGACTTACGAAAAGAAGGCTCTGCCTTTGACCTTGCGATTGCTCTGGGGATACTGATAACTAGTGGTCAACTGATATTGCCCTCAGCCAATGAGGTGCTCTTCATTGGAGAGCTTGCGCTTGACGGTAGTCTCCGGCCAGTATCGGGTGTTCTACCAATGGTGGAAGCTGCGCGTAAAAATGGATTTAAGGCTGTACTGCTTCCTGAAGGGAATGCTGCTGAGGCAGCTTTGATCAGTGGCATAAATATATACGCAATCGACCATTTGTGTGCATTACCGAACCCGGAAGAATCACCGTCCAATTCAGCTATGGGTATAAGAGGGGAGAACGAACAGAATCAACTGGATGGGGGAGTCTCCGAAGAAAAAACGTCTTTATTATTTCTTCCTTTTCCCGTATCTGTAACCAAGGGGAAGGATGCTAATGAACGACCTCCGGTTCTTGTCCTTTCTTTGGAACATCTAAAATATACCCCAGTTAACGGTACTTCTGCGGCCTCCTCATGTGCAATGAACGATATGATGGATGATTACAGTGATGTGCTAGGACAACAACATGTAAAAAGAGCCCTAACCATTGCGGCAGCGGGCATGCATAATATATTGCTAATCGGTCCACCCGGTACAGGGAAGACGATGCTGATTAAACGCCTTCCAAGCATCCTTCCGAAATTGTCTGAGAGTGAGGCACTTGAGGTAACCAAAATTTTTAGTGCAGCAGGAACTTTGAAAGATGCCGACAACGGCTTACTGCGTAGTCGTCCTTTTCGCTCCCCCCATCATACGATATCTCCCGCAGGCCTTATTGGGGGTGGAGGCATTCCAAAGCCGGGAGAAGTTAGTCTTGCACATCGAGGGATTCTCTTTCTAGATGAGTTGCCCGAGTTCTCTAGGAATGTACTTGAAGTGTTGCGCCAGCCGCTCGAAGACGGGGTTGTTACTATAAGTCGTGCTCGAGCATCCTTTACCTATCCTGCGAAATTCATGCTCGCCGCATCGATGAATCCATGCAGCTGTGGTTATTTTGGAAGTGGGCTTTCTCAACAACACTGTACATGCAGTCCTGCTAGGATTGCTCAATATCGTGCTAAGATATCAGGGCCTTTATTGGATCGTATTGATTTACAGGTGGATGTTCCTCGCCCAAAGGAATGGGATCGGCAGGGCCATGTTCTATCTTCGGCTGAGATGTATGCAGAGGTGATGGCGGCACAGGCGATACAGGCTAAACGGTTTAAACGTTTGCCTATTTCTTGGAATAGTGAACTTTCCGGCGCTTCTCTTCGGAGATATGCAAGTCTTAGCCGTGAAGGGGCTCAATTGCTGTATGACATTCTGGAGAATTTGGGTCTAAGTATGCGAGCACATGATCGAATTATTAAGCTATCCCGTACAATAGCTGATCTGGAAGGCGCACAGGATATTACTTCCTCTCATCTTGCAGAGGCTGTGCAGTACCGTAATTTAGACCGGCAAGCGATGACCGAAGAATAAATAAAATAAAGCAGCGATTCCCGTTATTGGCGAATTGCTGCTTTGTATTTTGGGTCATTGATCTCACTCCGCTAAAATTGTTAACCTCTCTGGAAACTTATGGACCTGAAAAGCGTTATATGGGGGTTTTTAGCATTTGGAGCGTGAATTCGGACTCCAGAGACACTATTCCTTAGGAAACTGCCCCAATGACATGCTTTTTATATCATTAGCTACTATGGGGTCCGTTAGCAATCAAAAAGTGAACTAATGTTGCGTTTAAGATCTTCTGTGTCCGATAGGACATTGTAAGCGAAAATAATTCTCTGCAATTGTCTTACAGTACATTCAATTCTACAGCGATATTGCCACGGGTTGCGCGGGAGTAAGGGCAAGCGCCATGAGCCGCTTCTACTAAAGAGGTTGCGGTTTCTCTGTCAACACCTTTAACCAGCACATCAAGCTTAACCGCTATGCCAAAACCTCCATCTTCAACTTTACCGAAGCTGACTGTAGCCGTTACTTCGCTACCTTCAATTTTCACTTTTCCGAGTCGAGCAACCATGTTTAGGGCACTATCGAAACAAGCGGAATATCCAGCTGCAAATAATTGCTCTGGATTTGTGCCTTCGCCACCGGCGCCTCCCATTTCACGTGGTGTACTGATCGTAAGATTGAGCTTAGGGCTTTCTGATTCGATAAAACCGTTTCTTCCTCCAACGGCTTTAACAGTAGTTTCATACATTTTTTGCTGGATAGTCATCATTGTAAATCTCTCCTTTTCAATATTAGTTTGTGTACAATCTAATTTATCACAATTAATCATAAAGTCAAATTAATTTTTTGCTATTATTATGATGTTATGAGTGAATTATGATAAAATAAGGGTATAAGGCAGGTGAATAAGATATGAAAATGAATGAAGAAGATATGCAAAAGATAACGACTACACCTGAGCTACTGATTGAGAATCAACTCTGTTTTACGATTTATGCTTGCTCTCGTGAGATCACAAAGCTGTATCAACCTTATTTGGATAAGATCGGTTTAACATACTCGCAATATCTAGTAATGCTTGTGTTATGGGAACGGCAGCAATGTACGGTTAAAGAAATCGGTGAGGCGCTATTTTTGGATTCGGGTACGTTGACGCCTCTTCTGAAACGCTTACAAACTGCAGGGTTGATCGTGCGTGAGCGTTCGACACAAGATGAGCGAAAAGTTCTGATCTCACTAACGGAACAGGGCTGGGGGCTTCAAAGCAATGCGGCTTGTATTCCTGGAAAAATGATGGAAGAAACGACTATGTCCAGCGATGAGTCAGTAGAGTTGCTTGAGCAGTTCAAAAGCTTGCTGAACCGTGTTCATGAGGCTAACACTCAAGATAGTAAAAAGTAAGTATGATTAGGAGTCAATGCGATCGTTCGCATTCCGGCATGAAACCAAGCGAAAAAATGTGTACGAATCATGAATATATTTAAGGAAAGCGTTTTAAAAACATGTTACACTATTCTGGGTTCCTTTATATGGCATATAGGTAAGTATAAGCTGAGTCTTATAGATTTACTCAATGTCTCTCACAGAAACAAGACCATTCTTATACGAGTGGTAGAACAGTTTCTGCTGGTTCTGGAATAGTGCTGCATGTTTAGCATCAGCCTATCTCCTAACCCCGCGGCAATCAAAACGGAAGGCGAGATGACAACAGGCTGCCTGCCTGAGTCACCACGCTACTTTAGGAGGCTACCGCTATGAATATCCACGAGTATCAGGGAAAAGAAGTGCTTAAGAAGTACGGTGTGGCCGTACCGAATGGAAAAGTAGCTTATACAGTGGAGGAAGCGGTAGAAGCCGCAGAGTCACTGAGTACACCGGTTGTTGTTGTTAAAGCTCAGATTCACGCAGGTGGACGTGGTAAAGCTGGGGGCGTAAAGGTTGCTAAGAATATTGATGAAGTGCGTACCTACGCAACCGAGATTCTAGGCAAGACTTTAGTTACTCACCAGACTGGTCCGGAGGGTAAGGTAGTAAAACGGCTTCTTATTGAAGAAGGCTGTCAAATTGTTAAAGAGTATTACATCGGTATCGTTGTTGATAGAGGAACTGGTCGAGTCGTCATGATGGCTTCTGAAGAAGGTGGCACAGAGATTGAAGAGGTTGCAGCTACACATCCGGAGAAGATTTTTAAAGAAATCATTGATCCGGCAGTAGGTTTGCAGACTTTCCAAGCTCGTAAGCTAGCTTACAGCATCTCTATTCCTAATGAACTGGTAGGCAAGACTGTGAAGTTCATGCAAGCGCTATATCTAGCTTTTGTGGATAAAGATTGCTCTATTGCCGAAATTAACCCATTGGTAGTTACAGCGGATGGTAATGTAATGGCTCTAGATGCTAAGTTGAATTTTGACCCGAATGCTTTGTTCCGCCACAAGGATATTCAAGAGCTTCGGGATCTAGATGAAGAAGATTTAAAAGAAATCGAAGCCTCAAAGTATGACCTTAGCTACATTGCGCTTGATGGCAATATTGGGTGCATGGTTAACGGTGCAGGTCTCGCGATGGCGACTATGGATATTATTAAGTATTATGGAGGCGAACCCGCCAACTTCCTGGATGTAGGGGGCGGTGCAACGACCGAGAAGGTAACAGAAGCCTTTAAAATCATTCTATCGGATGAAAAGGTAAATGGAATTTTCGTTAACATATTCGGCGGTATTATGCGTTGTGATGTTATTGCTAACGGTGTTGTAGAAGCGGCCAGTCAATTGGGATTGACCAAACCGCTTGTTGTACGTCTTGAAGGAACAAATGTTGGATTGGGCAAGCAAATCTTGGCTGGATCGGGACTTAACATTGTAGCTGCTGATTCTATGGCGGACGGTGCCCGTAAGATTGTATCTCTTGTGCAATAATGGCTTGGAAGTAGGAGCCAGTTATCGTATTTGACAATATAAGTAGGGATGTGAACTAAGGCATGAGCATTCTTGTAGATAAAAATACGAAAGTTATCACGCAAGGTATTACGGGAGCAACAGGCTTGTTCCATACTAAAGGTGCGCTGGATTATGGGACACAGATGGTTGGAGGAGTAACGCCGGGTAAAGGTGGAACGACAGTTAATATCACCCTTGAAAATGGCAGTGAAGTTAGTCTTCCAGTATTTGATACTGTTGCAGCTGCTAAGGCAGCTACAGGTGCAACTGCAAGTGTGATTTATGTACCACCAGCATTCGCAGCAGACTCCATCATGGAGGCTGTAGATGCAGAGCTGGATTTGGTTATCTGTATTACCGAAGGTATTCCTGTACTTGATATGGTAAAAGTCTCGCGTTATATGGAAGGTCGTTCTACTGTTTTGATCGGTCCAAACTGTCCGGGTGTTATCACTCCTGGAGAGTGTAAGATTGGAATTATGCCAGGTTATATTCATATGCCAGGTTATGTTGGCGTGGTATCGCGTAGCGGAACGCTAACCTATGAGGCTGTTCATCAGCTAACCACGCGTGGAATTGGGCAATCTTCCGCTGTAGGTATTGGCGGAGACCCGGTTAAAGGCTCTGAGTTTATTGATATTTTGAAGCTGTTTAATGAGGATCCGGGCACGAAGGCAGTTATCATGATCGGAGAGATCGGTGGAACTGCAGAGGAAGAAGCAGCAGAGTGGATTCGTGAACACATGACCAAGCCAGTTGTAGGCTTCATTGGAGGAGCAACTGCCCCTCCAGGCAAACGCATGGGGCATGCTGGTGCTATTATTTCTGGAGGTAAAGGTACAGCTAGTGAAAAAATTGCCGTACTGGAAGCTTGCGGAATTAAGGTAGCTCCTACACCTGCTGAAATGGGCTCAACACTTGTAAGTGTGCTTGAAGAACGCGGTATTCTAAGTGCTTTTACATCGCATTAATTATTGAAGGTAAGGCAGGGAAATCACTCCACGTAGTGATGTTATTTCGTGTATAATTAATTTAAGAGGTAAGCAACCTTTTGTTCCTATCCAGGGATGAAAGGTTGCTTTTTTTATTTTAAATAGAAATTTATTGAATTTAAAGAAATACTTGCGTTTTCAAGATGAGTGACACAAAATAGGGAAGGCTAGGCCTTCCATGTTAAGGAGAGAAAAATGATATGGAAGAACGAGAACTACTATTCGGCTTTAATGAAGTGGAAGGTATAGGCTGGAAAACTATCGACAAGATTCGCAGAGCAGGGCTTTTGTCAGAAAAAGCATTTTCTTGTAGCACAGAAGACTGGGAGAAGATTGGTTTGACCGAGAAAATGTCGATTCATCTTGCTTCCATATATACGTTGGAGTGGATAGCAAAACGCCGCTTACTAATGGAAGAAAGTGCTGTGAACATGGTTACGATTTTTGATCCAGACTATCCCGATTTATTGAAAGAGACGGATCAGCCACCATGGATTCTTTATTATCGTGGACGTTTGGAACTGACTTCTTCACCCAGTGTGGCGATGGTAGGCACTCGTGTGCCAACAGCTTATGGACGGAAGGTAGGGGAGATCCTCACGAAAGAGCTTAGTGCAGCAGGTCTAACAGTGGTTAGCGGATTAGCTAGGGGGATTGATAGTGCGTGTCATGAAGCTGCGCTAAGAAGCGGTGGAGGCACTATAGCGGTAGTAGCTACAGGGCTTGATCGGGTCTACCCTCCCGAGAATAAGGAGCTTGAGCGATTGATTTCTCGTGATGGGCTAGTGCTCACAGAGTATCCCCTTGGAACCAAAAGTCATCCAGGGTTATTTCCGCAGCGCAATCGTATTATTGCAGGTCTTACATACGGGACAGTGGTTGTAGAGGCGGACAGTCGAAGTGGATCACTCATTACTGCTGATGCTGCCTTGGAAGCAGGACGCGATGTTTTTGCTGTCCCTGGACCTATTACTTCTCCTAAAAGTAGAGGTGCTCTTGATCTGATTAAACAGGGGGCAAAGCTGGTAACCAGTGCATTAGATATTATAGAAGAATATACTTCTTATCTCCCGACAAAGCTTGCAAAAACGGGTGAAAGTGGTCCCCCTGAGCAGGTGGCTGACGACTTGTTAATTGAAAAGAAATTGACAAATGAGGAGTCACACCTATACCATATATTGCATCAAGGACCCTTTATTTTGGACGATCTGCTTGTGAGGACAGGATGGGATTTTGGACATTTGCATTCAGTTCTGTTATCTTTAATCATAAAAAAAGCGGTAGCACAATTACCAGGAGCTATTTATAAGGTAATTTAATATAGAGGTACGAGTGTTAACGAGGAGGAAGAGTCTATGGCAGATGCATTGGTTATTGTCGAATCGCCCGCAAAAGCGAAGACAATTGGCAAATATCTAGGTAGTAAGTATATTGTAAAGGCATCTATGGGACACATTAGAGATCTACCGAAGAGTCAAATTGGTGTTGAGGTGGAAAATGATTTCAATCCCAAATATATTACGATTCGCGGTAAAGGTTCTATATTGAAGGAATTGAAAGACGCTAGTAAAAAAGTAAAAAAAGTCTATCTCGCAGCTGACCCCGATCGCGAGGGAGAAGCGATTGCTTGGCACTTGGCACATGCACTGGATTTAGATAATACACAGGAATGCCGGGTTGTATTTAATGAGATCACCAAACAAGCGGTAAAGGATGCTTTTAAGACACCACGCAAGATTAACATGGATCTTGTGAATGCGCAGCAGGCAAGACGTATCCTGGATCGGCTAGTAGGTTACAAGATTAGCCCCCTATTATGGAAGAAAGTCAAAAAAGGGTTATCCGCTGGACGGGTTCAATCCGTAGCTGTAAAGATCATCATGGATCGCGAGAATGAAATCTCTGCTTTTGTACCTACTGAATATTGGAGCATTACAGCCAAGTTAGGGATTCGAGATTCCATCTTTGAAGCTAAGTTTCATAAGCTGAATGGTGTGAAAAAAGAACTTAATCAAGAGAGTGATGTTCAAGAGGTGCTTGAGGCAATCAAGAACGCAGCTTTCAAGGTGAGTAATGTGAAGGAGAAGGAAAGACAACGGCATCCTTCGGCTCCTTTTACAACAAGTTCCCTGCAACAGGAAGCCGCACGTAAGCTTGGTTTCCGTGCAGCTAAAACAATGTCTGTTGCCCAGCAACTATACGAAGGTGTGGAACTAGGCAAAGAGGGAACCGTAGGTTTGATCACCTATATGCGTACGGACTCGACACGTTTATCTGTCACTGCACAGGATGAAGCTAAAGAGCTGATTACTGCAAAGTATGGTGAAAAGTTCTTACCCGAAGCCCCTCGCCAGTATTCGAAGAAGGCGGCTGGAGCGCAAGAAGCGCATGAAGCGATTCGACCAACTTCAGCACTCCGCGAACCGGAAATGGTCAAAGAGTTCTTGAGCCGGGATCAATTCCGTCTTTACAAGCTGGTATGGGATCGGTTCGTATCCAGTCAAATGGCTTCGGCTCTTCTGGATACGCTCTCGGTTGATATAGAAGCAGGAACGGCCACATTCAGAGCTGTGGGTTCGAAGGTTTCATTCCCAGGGTTCATGAAGGTTTATGTAGAAGGCAACGATGATGGTACTACAGATGAAGATAAGTATTTACCGCCTCTTCAAGCGGGGGATGCTTTAAATAAGCAAGAGATCGAGCCTAAGCAGCATTTTACACAGCCACCACCGCGTTATACAGAAGCAAGGCTTGTAAAGACACTTGAGGAATTAGGGATAGGTCGCCCAAGTACGTATGCACCAACACTTGAAACGATTCAGAAGCGTGGTTATGTAGCTATTGAAGAGAAAAAATTTATGCCTACAGAGCTTGGAGAACTAGTCATCGAACAGATGGAACAATTTTTTCCTGAAATATTGAACGTAGAGTTTACGGCTAATATGGAAGGGGATCTTGACCATGTGGAAGAAGGCTCAGAAGATTGGGTGAAGGTTCTTGCCGAATTTTACGAGTCTTTCGAGAAACGCTTAGTGTTTGCCGAAGAAGAAATGAAAGAAATTGAGATTGAAGATGAAGTTTCTGATGAGATCTGCGAGAAATGTGGTAAACCACTTGTTTATAAATTAGGGCGTTTTGGAAAGTTTCTAGCATGCTCCGGGTTTCCAGATTGCCGAAATACGAAGCCGATCATCAAAGATATTGGTGTAACTTGCCCTAAGTGTCATGAAGGTAAAGTTGTAGAGCGTCGTAGCAAAAAAGGGCGTGTCTTCTATGGCTGCGATCAATATCCTGGTTGTGATTTCGTCTCTTGGGATAGACCATCCACAAAACCATGTCCATCTTGCGGGGCTTGGATGATTGAGAAACGCAATAAGCAAGGCACCAAGCTGCAATGTACGTCTTGTGACCATACAGAGGCAGTTTTAGACAACGAAGAAGAGTTAGCAGAATAATAGTCTCTACAGGGGGAAAGAAGACAGTGACAGATATAGCGAAGGTAACAGTAATTGGAGCAGGTCTCGCAGGAAGTGAAGCGGCCTGGCAAATAGCCTCTCAAGGCGTACCGGTAAGATTGTATGAAATGAGACCAGTGGTGAAGACACCGGCGCACCACACGAATCAATTCGCAGAGCTAGTATGTAGCAACTCCTTGCGTGCAAATGGTTTAGGCAATGCGGTGGGTGTATTAAAGGAAGAAATGAGACGTTTAAACTCCCTTGTATTAGGTGCAGCTGATCGCCACGCTGTACCTGCTGGCGGCGCACTTGCCGTGGATCGGGACGGTTTCTCGGGAGAAATTACGAGTACATTGCATAATCATCCGCTCGTGGAAGTCATAAATGAAGAACTTACGCATATACCGGAGGAAGGGATTGTTGTTATTGCAACGGGTCCACTTACTTCCCCTGCATTATCTGCTCAAATTAAGGGTCTGTTAGGTGAAGAGTATTTCTATTTTTATGATGCTGCTGCACCGATTGTTGAGAAGGACAGTATTGATATGAATAAAGTGTATCTGGCTTCCCGTTATGACAAAGGAGAAGCAGCATATCTGAACTGTCCTATGACTGAAGAGGAGTTTGACGTGTTTTATGATGCGTTGATTACTGCAGAGACGGCGGCGCTCAAGGATTTTGAGAAAGAGATATACTTTGAGGGCTGCATGCCTATCGAAATCATGATGAAGCGTGGTAAGCAAACCGCACTGTTTGGTCCGATGAAGCCTGTAGGGCTTATTAATCCGCACACAGGCAAGCTACCATATGCGGTAGTACAGCTTCGTCAGGATAACGCTGCTGGAACGCTGTACAATCTGGTGGGCTTTCAAACGCACTTGAAATGGGGCGAACAGAAGCGTGTATTCTCGCTGATTCCAGGTCTTGAGAACGCTGAATACGTTCGGTATGGTGTAATGCATAGAAATACCTTTATTAATTCTCCTAAACTCTTGCATCCTACTTATCAAATGAAGGGCAAAGAAAGGCTGTACTTTGCTGGACAGATGACTGGCGTGGAAGGTTATGTGGAATCAGCGGCATCAGGTTTGATTGCCGGCATTAATGCTGCTAGAGCCGCACTCGGTCAAGAAGGACTGATCTTCCCACAAGACACGGTGCTTGGCAGCATGCCTGCTTATATCACTTCCGCTGATCCGGAGCATTTTCAACCTATGAATGCCAATTTTGGCCTTTTACCGAAGGTAGAGAAGAAAATCCGTAATAAGAAAGAAAAGAATGAGATGCTAGCACATCGTGCACTAGACAGTCTTGCCGAGTACGCCAATCGTACGGGCCTCGCATATACAGAGCCGGAGGCTATCGATAACCAAGCATAAACGTCTTCGACGTCCTTATAGGGACGATAAGCGTTTAAGTGAGAAATATAAGGATAGTGTATAACGTGAAACTAATACTTCTTATATTTGAACAAAGCCCATCTTAAGGAGGTAACTACAATCATGGTACCCAGCTTTCATGCGACTACAATTTGTGCTGTAAGACATAACGGACAGGCAGCTATAGCAGGTGATGGTCAGGTTACATTCGGAGAGAGTGTAATTATGAAGACGACGGCTAGAAAAGTTCGTCGTTTATACAGAGGACAAGTAATAGCAGGGTTTGCAGGATCTGTGGCAGATGCTATCACTTTGTTCGAAAAATTCGAAGGCAAGCTGGAGGAGCATCATGGGAACCTGCAACGGGCAGCCGTAGAATTAGCGAAAGATTGGCGTCAAGATCGTATTCTTCGTAAACTTGAGGCATTGATGATTGTTATGGACAAGGAAGGCATGCTCTTAATCTCCGGAAATGGTGAAATTATCGAACCAGATGATGATGTGCTCGCAATTGGTTCCGGTGGTAACTTTGCACTTGCTTCCGGTCGCGCACTCAAACGTCATGCTCCAAATCTTGCTGCTGCAGATATCGCTCGCGAGGCTCTTCAGATTGCATCAGAAATATGTGTGTATACTAACTCCAATATTATTGTTGAGCAATTATAAGCTTAGTGCCATAGAGACAAGGAGGAATTCACGATGGTGAATCAATCGCTAACACCCCGTCAAATCGTAGCTGAATTGGATAAATATATTGTAGGTCAGAAACAAGCTAAGAAATCGGTAGCTGTTGCGCTTCGTAATCGTTATCGGCGTAGTCTGCTGGCAGAGGAACTGCGTGATGAAGTTGTTCCTAAGAACATCTTGATGATCGGACCTACTGGTGTAGGGAAAACAGAGATTGCTCGGCGTTTAGCCAAGCTTGTTAATGCTCCGTTCATCAAAGTGGAGGCAACCAAATTCACTGAGGTGGGTTATGTAGGGCGAGATGTAGAGTCTATGGTGCGTGATCTCGTTGAGACTTCTATTCGTATGGTGAAGCTAGAGCGTACGGAAAAGGTGAAGGACCGTGCAGAAGAACTGGCTAACGAGCGGATTGTCTCTATTTTAGTGCCTTCGTCTTCAAAAAATAAATCACAGAAGAATCCTTTTGAGATGATTTTTGGTGGGAACTCTTCACAAGAGGAGTCTAAAGATGATTCCGAACCAGATGGAAGCTTAAGCGAACGCCGTCGTGGGGTTAAATTTAAGCTGCTAGCTGGCCAATTGGAAGATGATATCATTGAAATAGATGTTGAGGATACAGCGCCATCTATGCTGGATATGTTTGCAGGGCAAGGGAACGACCAAATGGGGATGAATATGCAAGAAATGTTTGGTAGTTTACTTCCGAAGCGGACGAAGAAGCGCAAGCTTCCTATCCGTGAGGCTCGTAAAGTACTGATTCAGGATGAAGCCACCAAACTGATAGATATGGACGATGTCATTCAGGAATCTGTGACACGCGCTGAGCAATCGGGAATTATTTTTATCGATGAGATTGATAAGGTTGCGAGTCAAGGTAAAGGTTCTGGTCCTGATGTATCACGTGAAGGTGTGCAAAGAGATATTCTTCCAATTGTAGAGGGTTCTACAATCATGACAAAATACGGTCCTGTGAAGACGGACTATGTACTCTTCATGGCTGCAGGGGCTTTTCATGTTGCTAAACCTTCGGATCTGATTCCTGAGCTTCAGGGACGTTTTCCGATTCGCGTAGAGCTGAGCAGTCTGACACTGGAGGATTTTGTATCCATTTTAACGGAGCCAGAGAACGCTTTGACGAAACAATATGCCAATTTGTTGAAGACCGAGGATATTGAAGTAGAGTTCCAGAAGGATGCTATTTATGAAATTGCTAAAATAGCTGCTTCAGTGAATCAAAATATGGAGAACATAGGTGCTCGGAGACTTCATACCATTTTGGAGAAGCTATTGGAGGATCTGTCCTTTGAAGCGCCTGAGCTGACTCTGGACACTATGGTTATTACACCGGAATATGTGCGTGAGAAATTGGCAAGTATTGCACAGGATCGTGATCTAAGTCAGTATATTCTTTAAAGCGACAAATTATATTCATATGGATTTGGGCATAAGGGATTAGAAAATTACAATTCAGTGTCATTAAAAGGTAAAAAAATGTAAAAAGATGCAATAAAAAAGATAGTTTTAAGTTATATATGGAATAAAATAGCAATAAAGTGCTAAAAGCCCTGTCTTTTTTTAAAAGATAGGGCTTATTTCTTATTGTAATAATATACAAATTAAATGAAAATCAATGTATGTGAAAATACTAATAAGTTATACTTTGCGACAAGGTTCGACGTGAAAGTTGATAAATAGAGGACTTTTATACTTTATTTGTCGAAATCGAGCAGGTTTTTTAAGGAAAGTTGTGGAATTCTTTTCATTATGATAGCTTTGAAAGGAGGAATTATCTTGGGATTGCTGAATAGTGTCAGTTTTCAACGATTACAGGGAGGCATTGATGCTGCCTATAAACGACAAAATGTTCTAGCAAATAACGTGGCTAACGAAGATACGCCAAATTTCAAACGTTCTGATGTGTCATTTGAAAGTTTCCTTCAGCAACAGGAAAGTGGAATAAAACCTACACTTAACGCGAAGGTAACGGACTCCCGACATTTTCAATTTGGTACCAATAGTATTGTACCAGCTGCTGTCGTTAGTACAGATGAAACTACCTCTATGAATAATAACGACAACAATGTGGATGTAGAACGAGAAATGGCGTTAAGCGCTGAGAACCAACTCAGGTATAGTTCTTATGTCGAGCAGATCAACAGTCAGATTTCGATGATGCGAGCTGTAATTCAAGGAGGATAAGATGGCATGAACTTTGGGAGTAGTTTTGGGATAAGTGCATCAGCATTAACAGCTCAACGATTGCGGATGGACGTGATTTCCTCCAACGTGGCTAATGCAGAAACTACAAGAGCATCGGTGGTTGATGGCAAAGCCGTTCCATACCGTCGAAAGCTTGTTGTTATGGAAGCTACCGAAAGTAATAAGTTCTCGAATATACTAAATTCGAAATTGAACGGTAGTAGTAATGAAGGCGTGAAGGTGCAGTCCATCATAGAAGATACTTCACCGTTAAAGCCAGTATACAATCCAAGCCATCCTGATGCGGATGCCGAAGGTTATGTCTATATGCCAAACGTAGATATTACCAAAGAAATGGTAGATATGTTATCTGCATCACGTTCTTATGAAGCCAATGTAACGATGCTGAATGCATCTAAAGCTATGGTAAGTAAAGCACTCGAAATTGGGCGGTAAACGTAATTAACACTAGGAACGCTTCCAAAGTGAGTTTTGTACGAAGTAAATCTAGGAAGCATATGCTTACAAAACTTTTAGGAGGGAAACAGTTGATACAGAATATCACTAATGGAGTTCAAGCTGTACAGCAGCTTGCCATGAAACCAACATCTACCGAAGCTTCATCCACTCCTGCTAATTCCATGGAGAGCTTTGGTTCTTATCTTGAGAATGCACTCAATAAAGTAGCAGATCAGGAACAACAAGCAAAGGATATGAGTAATAAATTTGTATTGGGAGAAGTGAATATAGACGAAGTGATGATTTCTTCCCAACAGGCTTTACTGAGTTTGCAGTTGACTACACAAGTCCGGAACAAAGTGATTGAAGCCTATCAAGAAATTATGAGAACTCAGATTTAAATAAATCCTAGCTTAGTTCCGGATGGGGTGACACTGTGAATGAAAGATTTGCCCAATATCGGGAGAAGGTTACCCTGTATTGGAACAGATTTAGTGGTAAACAGAAGATTTTATTCTTTTCAACATTGTTTATCATTCTAATAATAATCGTAGTATTAACCGTGCAGCTTTCAAAGACAGAATATGAAGTAGCGTTTCAAGATTTGGACAGCACAGATTCAGCAGGAGTAATGAACTACTTGGATTCAGCAGGTGTTTCATATCGATTAAGCCAAGATGGAAAGAGCATTTCAGTGCCAAGCACCGAAGCGGCTCGAATAAAGGTGGATATCGGTTCTCAGGGGATTGTTCAGGGGGGCTCTATCGGTTATAAAGTCTTTAATGAAAATTCGTCAATGATAGGAACAACAGATAGTGAGTTTAATGTGAAGTATAATAATGCATTAAACGGTGAAGTAGAGCAGTTAATGAGACGTATGCAAGGAATTAAAGATGCTAAAGTGCTGATTAATTTGCCTAAAGAAACAGTTTTTGCTTCCCAGGCAGACCAAGAGCAAGCATCTGCATCCGTTGTGCTTTCATTTAATCCGGGATTTAGACCCAGTCAAGATAATATTGATGGGTACTTCAACCTTGTAAAGACTGCGGTTCCAAATCTACCAATCGATAACATTACGATTGCTAATAATGAAGTCGAGTTAATGCCTACGGCTAAAGGTGGACAAGCAGGAGTTTCCAGCCAAGTCGAAGAGAACTTCGCTCTTCAGAAGAAATTCGAAGAAGAAGTAAAGAAAGATGTGAAACAATTCCTTAGCACGCTTACGGGTCCAGATAAAGTTGACGTTCTAGTATTTTCGAAGCTGAACTTTGACAAGGAAAACCGGAAGGAAGATCTAGTAACCCCTGTGGATACAGAGAACATGAAGGGGATTGAGATCAGTTCACAAATCATTAGTAATTCGTATTCAGGTCAAGGAAATACAACTGGCGGAGTGGCAGGTACTGGTTCACAGGATGTAGCGGGCTATCCTTCTCAAGCTGGCACGGATACTTCTACTTCGGAAGAATCTTCTGAAACGAGGAACTATGAAGTAAACCGAATTACAAAGGATGTTATCGCTAGTCCCTTTACTGTTAAAGATTTAACCATAAATGTTGCAGTTGAACCACCTACAGGACAAAATTCTTTGGACGCTGCTACATCAGCAGCAATTCAAAATATTTTGGTGAATATTGTTCGTGCTTCACTCGCAGATTCAGGTACTACATATACAGACGCTGATTTAACCAAAAAGGTTTCGGTGTATTCACAACAATTTGGCGGCACCGCTGCTAATACAACACCAGGTGGTCTTGCCACATGGATGTTATGGGCTATCGGAGCAGCTGCATTGCTGGTTGGAGCAGGTGGAGGATATCTAATCTATCGTAGTCGTAAGAAGACTGTGGAAGAAGAAGATGAAGACATTCCATTGCAGGTTCCTACCGAATTTCCATCTATTAATTTGGAAAGTGTGACGAATGACAGTCAAGTTCGTAAGCAATTGGAAAGTTTGGCCAAGAAGAAGCCAGACGAATTCGTAAATCTGCTGCGTACATGGCTTGCAGACGAACAGAGGTGAACTAATGGCAAAGGCTAGTCAGCAGGGGCTTAGTGGCCGTCAAAAGGCCGCGATCCTGCTTATCACACTAGGGCCCGAGGTATCGGCGCAAATATTTAAACATTTAAGAGACGAGGAGATTGAGCAACTAACTCTTGAAATTGCCAATGTCCGTAAAGTGGACAGCAGTGAAAAAGAGTCGATCATGTCTGAGTTCCATCAGATATGCCTCGCCCAGGAATATATATCACAAGGCGGTATTAACTACGCCAAAGAAATTCTGGAGAAAGCGCTTGGTTCAGCAAAAGCTATGGAGGTCATTAATCGTCTGACCGCGACTTTGCAGGTTAGACCCTTCGATTTTGCGCGTAAGGCTGATCCAAATCAGATTTTGAACTTTATCCAGAATGAGAATGTCCAGACTATCGCACTAGTATTGTCTTATCTGCAATTCGAACAAGCTGCTGCTATTCTCTCCTCATTACCTCAAGAGAAACAGGCGGAGGTGGCTAGAAGAATTGCTGTAATGGACAGCACCTCTCCAGAGGTCATTACACAAATTGAACGAGTGCTGGAGCAGAAGCTTTCTGCTACAGTAACTCAGGATTATACAAATGCTGGCGGTATTGAATCGATCGTACAAATCTTGAATGGAGTAGACCGGGGGACAGAGCGCACGATTCTGGATTCTCTCGAAATTCAAGATCCGGAACTCGCCGAGGAAATCAAGAAGCGGATGTTCGTATTCGAGGATATTGTCAATGTGGACAATCGTTCGATTCAGCGTATTATTCGTGATATTGATAATGCGGATCTGCAACTTGCTCTCAAGGTTGCAAGCGAAGAAGTACGAGATGTTATCTTCCGGAATATGTCCAAACGTATGGCAGAGACTTTCCGAGAAGAAATGGAATATATGGGCCCAGTGCGGTTGCGTGATGTAGAAGAAGCACAAACACGTATTGTAGGTACGATTCGCAGACTCGAAGAGTCTGGAGAAATTATCATCGCTCGTGGCGGAGGAGATGACATCATTGTCTAAGCTGATTAAGCACTCTCAGTATGTTCCAGTTGATGTACTGAAAAGATTGGAGCAGGCCCGTCACTATGCGGGCCTAACTGAGGAGCCCGTTCCAGAGGAGACTGTAAACGAGACTCACTATCATGATCCTGCACGTGAAGAGGCAGAAGTGGCACGTAAGCAAATGCTTAAAGACGCCCAAGAATTTGCTGAAGAGCAGGTTCGAAATGCCTCTCTAGAAGCGGAACAGATTGTTGAATCCTCAAAAGCGGAGGCTGAAGAGTGGTGGAAAGAGCGGCGTGAGCAGGATGAACATCTGGTTGAGGCCGTCAAAGCCGAGGCTTATCAGCAAGGGTATCAGGAAGGTGTTACTCAAGCTGAACAAGAGATGAAGCTTAAAGTTGCAGCAATGATGGATGAAGCACGTGCTGTTTTAACTGAGGCCTATAAGGCGAGAGATGTCATTATTCAGGAAGCTGAGCCTTTCTTGGTAGAGCTAAGCTGTGATATTGCGGAGAAAATTGTGGACAAACAGCTAACTGTAGAACCACAGTTTGCAATGGATTTGATTCGGAAGAATCTAGCTCGCAAACGTGAGCAAGGGCTGATCTCGCTGTGCGTATCACCTGCGCAGTTCGCTTTCGTAAACGCAGCAAGGGAAGAATTGTCATTAGCGGTTGACTCGCAGGCTGAACTACAGATCTTGCCTGACTCGACGGTGAAAGATCAAGGTTGTGTAATCCGCTCCTCCTTTGGCAGCATAGATGCCCGAATTGATACTCAGCTCGCAGAAATCAAGAAAGAGCTGGTTAGAATCGCGCTGGACACCGATGAGCAGAGAAATGGGGAAGAAGATGCTTGATAGTAACCGTTATAAGGAGCAACTTCGTAATCTCGATCCGGTAAGGATCAATGGGAAAGTGACGCAGGTTATCGGTCTTATGGTCGAATCGGAGGGACCTGATGCTAGCATTGGAGATGTGTGCTATATCTATCCTTCTAAAGGAAATAAGCCGCTGCAAGCTGAGGTCGTTGGTTTCCGTGACAACAAGGTGCTATTAATGCCACTGGGAGAACTGCAGGCTATTGGACCTGGTTGTGATGTAGTGGGTACAGGTAAGCCGCTTAGTGTACAGGTGGGATCAGAATTACTGGGTAAGGTGCTGGATGGTCTAGGACAACCACTTGATGGTTCTCTTATCCCAGCTCGTATGCCACATAGTTCGACCTTTAACATTCCGTCCAATCCACTCAATAGACCACGAGTGCAAGAACCCATTAGCATCGGAGTAAGAGCGATTGATGGCTTGCTAACCATTGGTAAAGGACAGCGGGTGGGGATTTTCGCTGGTTCGGGGGTCGGCAAAAGTACGCTTATGGGAATGATTGCACGTAATACATCGGCCGATGTTAATGTTATCGCTCTGATTGGGGAACGTGGCAGGGAAGTGCTGGATTTTATCGAACGCGATTTGGGACCTGAGGGTTTGCAGAGGTCAGTCGTTATAGTTGCTACTTCTGATCAGCCCGCATTAATTCGAATTAAAGGAGCACTTATTGCTACAACGATTGCTGAGTATTTTCGGGATCGTGGACTTAATGTGATGCTCATGATGGATTCGGTCACTCGTTATGCTATGGCTCAACGTGAAGTTGGACTTGCAGTCGGGGAGCCTCCAGCTATGAGAGGTTACACACCATCGGTGTTTGCAAGCTTACCTAAACTACTAGAACGCGCCGGAACTGGTCCTACAGGCTCTATCACAGCTTTTTACACTGTGCTGGTTGATGGTGATGACATGAATGAGCCGATCGCTGATGCAGTGAGAGGAATACTCGATGGACATATCGTTCTTAATCGAAGTATTGCGAATAAAGGGCATTTTCCAGCAATAGATGTGCTTTCCAGCATTAGTCGTGTAATGAAGGATATTGCGCCAGAAGAACAGATCGCCGCAGCAGAGAATGTGAAGCGACTAATGGCCGTGTATAAGGATTCAGAAGATTTAATTAATATTGGTGCTTATCAGAGGGGCTCGAATGCTCAAATTGATGAGTCGATGGAATATATAGACAGTATTTGGGAATTCACCAAACAAAAGGTGAATGAAAAAGTTACGCTGGCTGAAGTTCAACAGTCTTTAATTTCACACTTCTCGAGGAGTTGATTCAGTATCATGAGATTTCATTATACTTTTCAAAAAGTCGTTGACTTGAAGGGCAATGAGAAGACACAAGCAGAATGGATGCTCTCAAGCGCACTTGGAGAATTGCAGGCTCAGGAAAGAAGCCTGGATGAACTCACCTTTCAGCGGAGCGCTATCATGTTATCCCTACAAAATGCCGCAGAACAAAAGGCACCTATGGCGAAGATTCGTGAAATGCAAGAATATGTAGAATACCTGGATAAATGCATTGCCCGTAAACATACGGACATTAGAAGTGCACATCAGGAAGTCCTGAAGAAGCAAGATCAGTTAAGTACTAAGGTATTAGACGAAAAAGTATGGTTAAAGGCAAAGGATAAGGCTGAGACTCAGTTTCAGCAAAGTATGATTTTACGGGAACAAAACGAACTGGATGAGATGGCAACCGTCCGCTTCGCGATGAAATCCCTCTAACCCGGGAGGTTTCCGCTAGTGGCTAATATTGATAATGACATGGAACTTGAAAATGAAGGGTCAGCGGGGAAATTTGAGCGGTTCTTATTTCTAATGATACCGATTATCTTCACGCTAGTACTGCTTGGAGTACTGTTGACGCTTTTTAATATGGACATTCGTAATAACGTGCTTGAAGTTGCGAATAAAATTCCGATTCTGGAAAAATGGGTTCCTGATCCGCCAACAGATCCTTCTAAACCGAAGGAAGAAAGCAAAAAGCAGGAAGTGAGCTCAAACTCAACGATTAAGGAGCTCAAAGCTCAGCTTGCTCAACAGGAAGAGAACTTGAAAAAGGTAACTGACGAAAAAACAGCTCAGGATACCAAGGTTCAGGCGCTGGAATCCCAAATTGAGGGAATGAAGACGGAAGCTGCTGCAGCTGCTGAGGCAAGCACGGAGGAAACAGAAGACCCTTATCAGAAGCAAGTTTCTGATCTGGCGAAGCTGTACGCGGGCATGAAAGCTTCCAAAGCTGCACCGATTATGGAGAATTTGACTACAGAAGAAATGGTGCAGATATTCAGCGTAATGAATAAAGCGAGTAAAACTGCGATTCTGGAAAAAATGGATCCTCAAAAAGCGGCAGATGTCACGATTAAGTTGAAAGAAACTACTTCTTCGAGTGATATGGCTATTGCTGCTCTTCAATCTAGATTGAAAAAAGAAGCAGGCACTACTCAAACTACTAAAACTAGTACGAATCTGGATAAGGAAAAGTTGAACCAAACCTTTAGTTCAATGACGCCTGCCAATGCAGCTTCTCTACTAGGAGAAATGTACAAGATTAGCCCTGATAAAGTAGTAACGATTATGAATACCGTAAGTGATAGTGTTCGTTCTTCGATTTTGGGAGAAATGACTAAAAATGATAGTGCACAAACTGCGAAGATTGTTAATCGTTTGATGGGTGCTAAATAAATATTGAAAGGAGGTGAAAATAATATGAGTTTAGTTGTTCAATCGCTTGTGAGCGCAAATACAACAGCTGCAAGTGGTAGCTCATCGACTTCTACTGGCACAACAGCTGCTGTACCTTTCGCTCAGACATTAGTGCAAACTATGGGTGGAAACACAGCTAACCCCACATCGGTACCTACTGATCCGTTACTAGGAAATCTAGCATCTTTATTGCAAGGACTTTTAAAAGAAGTGCAGACGACTGGTGAAGATCAAGGGGGACAGGACACGCAGAATTCTGATCTCATCGAGAAGCTAACTGCTGATGTCGAAAATCTGGATGAAAGCATCAATAGCGATCCTGCTATGCTGGTAGCTTTGCAAGCTTGGCTTCTTCAGGTATCTGCTCTTCTATCAGGAGGTCAAGCGACTGAAGGTGATGCTGCATCTGATGCCGAATCGGCAGGAAGCTTATCGCCGTTAGCACAGAATGCGGATACGCTGCGATTTGCTGTTCAAGATGATTTGCAAAGTTTAGTTACTATGGTTCAAGAAGCTGCAGTCAGTGGGAACGAGGAAGCTGCTAGTAAAGGGATAAGCCTGTTAAATAATTTTACGGCAATACTTGAACAGACCTCCGCTAACGCTAATAAGGGGAAGGGAAAGATCTCCAGTTTAAATGATAGTTCTGGTGTATCTGTACAACAACCTGTTGTGGCTGAAAGCAACGGAAATACGACGGACAAGACTATTCAAAATCTAAGTAATAACCGTGCTGGAGAAGCTGCTGTAAGTAAAAATGAGGTAGTCCTAACTTCACCTTTGACCTCAGGGGCTGTTCAAGACTCAGAAGCAGAGCTTACGAACGCTCCGTTGATTAAAGCTAGTGCAACTGGAGAAACGAAACAGTCAGAATCAGCTCAAGATTCCACATCAGGAACTACTATCATAGAAGGAGATCATGAGGTTGTAACTGCTGGTCAACTAGCTCTTAGGGGAGGGATTACTGCTCCGTTGAAAGCTGAAGTTCCAGTAGCTCCTGTACCCGTTCATCAGTTTGCACAGGAAATGACCGGTTTTATTACAGGTAAATTGGAGATTGTGCAAAAAGGCGGAGTAGCTGAGGCTACGATATCACTCTTTCCAGAAAATCTCGGACAAGTAGATGTTAAGATTACTATGCAAAACGGCCATCTGGTTGCACAGTTTATGACTGAACATTCCGGAGCTAAGGATATGTTGGAACAGCAGATGAACCAGCTTCGAGCGGCATTGCAGTCTCAAGGCCTCCAAGTAGAAAAATTGGAAGTCACACAAAATAATACCCCCCTCAATTCACAATGGGGTCAAGAAGGACGCCAACCTGGTTCTGGAAGTGGTCAGCAGGGAAGACGCTCCAAAGAAAGACGTGAGGAAGCTAATGATGCCATTCTTGCCGCAGAGCTAAATGGTGAATGGAAAGATTGGGTTTCAAACGCAGGTCAAGAAGATGAGAATCAAGGGAACTCCTTCTCTGCTAAAGCTTAAACTTATCACAAATGAAAGAGAGGTGAACGGTTATGACGACAACAACTCCTCCTGTTTCTACCAAAGACCAGTGGAATTATACAACTCCTGAATCTACTAAAACAACAGGGAATTCCGTATTGGGTAAGGATCAGTTTTTGAAGATTTTGATCACCCAGCTGCAGAATCAAGATCCGATGCAGCCGATGCAAGATAAAGAATTTATTGCTCAAATGGCACAGTTTACATCTGTTGAGCAGCTGATGAATATCTCTACACAGCTTACATCAATGAATCAGTCTCTTGGCTCAGTATCCGGCTTGATTGGTAAAGATATCACATGGACGGATACCGCCACAAATCTACCTAAGACAGGGAATGTTGAATCAATCGTTGTCAGCAAGGGGATTCAATATGCGGTTGTGGGGAAAGACAGAATTGCTTTAACCGATATTACACAAATTCAGAATCCCGCAACAACAGAGAATGGTTCTGGTACAGAAGATAGTAATACTCCGGAGAATAACGGAGGAAGCGAGGCGACAATATGAGTGACAGGCTGACCATAGGCCAACTGTATCCTGCGTCGTCCCTACATTCCTCAACGTTACAGCGATCTTCGATACCGAAGCAGACTGTGACTGGAGAAGCCACCTTTGAGAGCGTACTGCAACAGAAGCTACTAAAATTCAGCAATCATGCTGCTAAGCGTCTTGAACAAAGAGGAATTGAACTTGGAAGCAGACAACTGGATCAGATTTCTTCTGCTGTGGATAAAGCTGCTGCCAAAGGCAGTAAAGAATCCTTGATATTAATGAAGGACTTGGCATTTATCGTAAGTGTCCCGAATCGTACGGTTGTAACCGCTATGGATGGGAATTCGATTAAAGATAACGTGTTTACGCAAATTGATAGTGCAATTGTGATTTCATAACCGGCTGGTCCTAACGGAAAGCCGAGGCGGCCGCTGACCGACTGACGCGGTCCCATTCACTTAGTAAGTTATTAGGACTCTATAATCTGGGAGGACAACACAAATGTTAAGATCTATGTATTCAGGGGTTTCGGGGATGAGAGGCTTTCAGACTAAGCTTGATGTAATCGGTAATAACATTGCCAATGTCAATACAATTGGTTTTAAATCAGGACGGGTTATGTTCAAGGACATTATGAGTCAAACTGTTTCTGGTGTAACTGCTCAAAGTGACGACGGCGCAGGTGGTGTGAATGCTAAGCAAGTCGGACTGGGTGTAAGCATTGCTTCAATTGATACACTCCATTTAGCTGGAAGTGCTCAAACTACTAACAATCCGACAGATTTGCGTATTGACGGAGATGGCTTTTTCCTGGTGAAGCTTTCAGGAGACCAAGAAACACCTTTCTTGACTCGTGCAGGAGATTTCCACATAGATGCTGCGCGTAATCTTGTTACTTCTGATGGACTACATGTGCTAGATTCCGGAGGTGGACTGATTCAACTAGGTGGTGATGTAACAGCATTCTCCATTTCCAATGATGGAACGATAGTTCAGACCATGGCAGATGGAACGACTGAAGCAGGAGTACAGATCGGAGTAGCCAAGGTTACTAATCCTTCTGGTCTAGAGAAAATCGGTGGTAATCTGTACCGTATGACTCTTAATGCGAATGCAGAAGGCGAACTTGTTCCGACTACAGCGAATAATACAGAAGATGGTACAGGGTCGATCATAAGTGGTCAACTTGAAATGTCCAATGTGGATCTTACGAATGAATTTACAGAAATGATCGTATCGCAACGTGGATTCCAAGCGAACTCCCGTATCATTACGACTTCTGATGAAGTGCTGCAGGAAGTTGTTAACCTGAAGCGTTAATTTTATCAATAATTTAATATCTTTTTTAAAGATTAACGCGGAGTCGTGGGGGAGGTACCCCTCCCCCTATTTTTGTTAGGAGGCCTGTTATGATATCGGTAACGAGATTAAATGGAACACCGATGTGGATCAATGCCCTACTGGTAGAAATGGTAGAAGAAAGCCCGGATACATATATTACGCTAGTAACCGGAAAAAGACTGATCGTGCTTGAAAAAGCTGATGAAGTTATTACGAAGATCCGGGATTATAACAGGGACATAGGCACATATGCTGCCACCATTAAAGTCCAGTCAATGGAGGAGCTAACATGAAGAAGATGCTGCCGTGGTTACTTACGATTTTACTTGCGATTACACTTATCGTGATAGCCGCATTTTTATTAATGGACAAGATCTTTCCGAAAGATACGAATGATGTAAATGCTGCGGTTCAAAGTGTGGAAACCAAGCATTTAACTGCAGATGAAATCGTCGAATTAACGGCAGAGATCAAAGATATCAAAACAAATCTTGCTGATCCCGATTATATCGTTCAAATAGATTTCGCCTTCCAACTGAATTCTGCGAAATCAAAGGAAGCATTCGAAAAAATAAAAGAGATCAAAATCAAACCGATAATTATCAAAACGCTTGCAGATACCAAACCTGAGGAGCTTAACGGAGCAAATGGCAAAGATCAGCTAAGCAGCAAACTTGTTAATCTGATCAATAAGACATTGACCGAAGGCAAAATCACTCAGATCGAAGTCACCAAATACCTTTTGGCTTCTATGTAGCTTCAGGCCTGATAATTCTTTGATGGGGGGGTGATTGAATTGGTTGATGTACTATCACAAAACGAAATAGATGCTCTACTTGCTGCACTTTCTTCAGGTGAGATGGATGCCGATGAACTTAAAAAGGAAGAAACTCAGAAGAAGATCCGATCTTATGACTTTAAACGGGCCGTTCGCTTTTCTAAAGATCATATCCGTAGTCTTACAAGGATACATGACAATTTCGCCCGCTATCTTACAACGTACTTTTCAGCCCAATTACGCACCTTCGTGCAGATTAATGTCGTTCAAGTAGAGCAGCTCCCTTATGATGAATTTATACGTTCCATTCCAAAAATGACAATACTGAACATTTTTGAAGCTGAACCTTTAGAAGGTCGAATGGTAATGGAAGTTCATCCAAACATCGCTTTCGCTATGCTGGACAGATTGCTGGGAGGCTTTGGGACAGCACCTTCTAAAATTAATGCCTTAACTGAGATCGAAACAACGATCATGGAGCGTATCTTCAGCAGATGTTTTGAGAGCTTGCAGGAAGCTTGGAAGACCGTGCTGGATATCCATCCGCGCATGGAAGCGCTCGAAACGAATCCGCAGTTCATGCAAATTGTATCGCCCAATGAGACCATTGCATTAATCTCGTTAAGCACCAAAATTGGAGATACAACAGGTATGATCAATCTTTGCATACCGCACGTCGTCCTGGAACCAATAATGTCTAGACTATCTGTTCACCAATGGTTTGTAACAGAGAAGAAGACACGGGATGCAGATGAACTTGAAGCTATTAAAGCAAGAGTTCATAAAGCGAAACTACCGATTGTTGCTGAACTTGGAGAATCGCGCTTATCTATATCTGAGTTTCTTGGGCTTAGCGTCGGTGACGTGATCTCTCTTAACAGGAATGTAGATTCCGGACTCTCGATTAAGGTAGGGGAGAAACTTAAGTTCATCGGAAGTCCTGGAATGGTGAAAGACCGGGTAGCCGTGCAAATAGACGAGATTGTCAGTGAAGGAGTTGAAGAATTTGACGAGTAAAGATTATTTATCCCAAGAAGAAATCGACGCCCTTCTGAGACAATCTGCGGAAGGCTCATTAGCGCCTTCAGAGAAAACGGTAAATGACTATTTAACACCGTTTGAACAGGATGCTTTGGGTGAGATCGGTAATATAACGTTCGGTAGTGCAGCGACAGCTCTTTCCACCTTACTGGGGAAAAAGGTCGATATTACAACCCCTCAAGTTTCAATAATTACACGCGGGGAGTTTGAAGTCGCTTTTCCTAAACCACATGTAGCTGTACACGTGGAATATGTTGATGGATTCCAAGGTATTAATTCACTTGTTATTAAGATTAGGGATGCACAGGTCATCGCAGATTTAATGCTTGGTGGGGAAGGCGAACCTAAGGATGAAGAATTGAATGAAATTCACATTAGTGCTGTGCAGGAAGCTATGAACCAAATGATGGGTTCTTCTGCCACATCAATGTCTACTATATTCAATCGATTTGTTAATATTTCGCCTCCGGGTATCGACATTCTGAATATGTCCAGCGGTGAAGGCGTAGGCAGCTTACCAAATGATGAAACCTTAATTCGTATTTCGTTCCGACTTAAGATAGGAGATTTAATAGACTCTACTATTATGCAGCTCTTGCCTGTCCAGTTCGCTAAGGATATGGTAACAATGCTGCTGGGTGATGTAAGCCCTGCAGCGCAGGAGGCCGCAGTTACGTCGACAGAGACTCCTGCTAAGCCAGCTCAAGAGACGCCTCCTGCAGCTCCTCCAGTGCAACAGACGCCTTCACAGCCCGCAGGAGAAACACCTCCGCCATACCCACCACAGGGGATGCCTGGTTATCCAGGGATGCCAGAAGGCGGATATTATTATCCTCCAGCAGGAATGCCGGCGTATGGCATGCCAGGGATGCCACCCTACGGAATGCCGCCTCAAGGCATGCCTTATGGACAGACACCACCGCTTAGTCCTGAAGCGAATCGTAATGTAAATGTACAGCCTGTACAATTTGCTAACCTTAACGGTGGAGCGTTTGGTCATATTGATGAAAATAATTTAAATTTATTGATGGACATACCGCTTAGAGTAACCGTAGAATTAGGAAGGACCCAGAAGCAGATTAAAGATATTTTAGAAATGTCTCAAGGCTCGATCATTGAGCTGGACAAGCTCGCCGGTGAGCCTGTAGATATTTTGGTTAACAACAAGCTTATTGCCAAAGGTGAAGTCGTAGTTATCGACGAAAACTTCGGCGTACGCGTTACGGATATCGTCAGCCAGTGGGACCGAATTCAGAAATTACAATAAGCATACTTAGGGAGGATTTTGTAAAAATGGCTAACCGAATTCTAATCGTGGACGATGCAGCATTTATGAGAATGATGATCCGTGACATTTTGTCGAAAAACGGATTTGAAGTAGTGGGCGAAGCTCAGGACGGTTCTCAAGCTATAGAGAAATTTAAAGAACTGCGTCCGGACCTCATCACGATGGATATAACTATGCCTGAGATGGACGGAATCGCCGCCCTGAAAGAAATCAAGAAAGTAGATCCGGCTGCTAAGGTTATCATGTGTTCAGCCATGGGCCAGCAGGCTATGGTTATCGATGCTATTCAAGCGGGAGCGAAAGACTTTATTGTGAAGCCTTTCCAAGCAGACCGTGTTATCGAAGCTATCAACAAAACGTTGGGTGTGTAGGAAAGAGACATGTCCGTCAATTCAGAACCGCTCGGTAGCAATAACACCCTGCTGAATTTGCTTAACGTTATTATTGTCCTTGCGGTAATCATTGTACTTATTGTGCTGCTGATCCGTTTTCTTGGACGTCGTAATCAGACCTTTATGAGCGGGCGCTCCATTCGGACGCTTGGTGCTGTAGGGTTAGGACCTAACAAGTCGATGCAGGTTATTGAACTGGGAAGCAGCCTTTACTTAATCGGGATTGGTGAGAACATATCCATCTTGGATAAAGTCACTGATCCAGATGAGGTGGCTTTGATCATTGCAGCATTTGAGGATCAATCCTCTAACCAGAATAATTTTCTCGCACCGCTTATTGCCAAGGTTAAGGTTAAGCTGCGTGGGGAGGTTCCATCAGAGGAAATCGAGCTTAGTGAAACATCATCTTTTTACGAGACACTGCAATCCAAACTTCGTTCTGCACCAGAGCGTAAAGAGAAAATGGAAGAGTTGTTCCGGGATGATGCTACTAAGGATGAGTCGAGGAATTTATGAAAAAAAAGCTAATTCTTGCTATTCTGCTGTTCGGGTTCATTAGTATAGTTATGATGCGGCCGATACATGCTGATCCTATACCTAATGTTAATATTCAGGTCGGTAATGATGGTTCAAGTGGTGGTACCAGTTCCATATCAATTCTTCTTCTCGTTACGGTTCTGAGTATTGCTCCGGCGTTTCTAGTTCTTATGACCAGTTTTACTAGAATTGTAATCGTGCTCGGTTTTGTTAGAACCTCACTTGGTACTCAGTCCATGCCTCCGAATCAGGTGCTGGTAGGGCTTGCTCTATTTTTGACCCTGTTCGTTATGTCGCCTACTTTGGCGCAAGTGAATGAAACGGCATTACAGCCGTATTTGAAGGGGACAATTACACAGACTGAGGCTTTTGATAAAGCTGCTGATCCGATGAAAGAGTTTATGTTTAAACAGACCAATTCTAAAGACCTTTTGTTATTTATGAAATATACCGGTTATACGGGATCGGCTAAACCGGCTACATACAGTGATATTCCACTGACGGTGATGGTGCCTGCTTTCGCAATTGGAGAATTGAAAAAAGCTTTTACAATGGGTTTTTTAATTTTCATTCCATTTCTGATTATTGATATTGTTGTGGCGAGTACGCTGATGGCCATGGGGATGATGATGCTTCCCCCAGTCATGATTTCATTACCTTTTAAAATAATGCTCTTTGTACTGGTAGACGGCTGGTACTTAGTCATTAAATCACTACTTCTTAGTTTTAACACCTGACCTTAAGAGGAGGCATGAGGATTGAGTACGGAGTTTATAATCGGTCTAGCAAGCCAAGCCGTATATTTAGTGCTGGAAGTCAGCGCTCCCATGCTGATTCTTGGTCTGGTGGTAGGGCTAATAATCAGTATTTTCCAAGCTACGACACAGATTCAGGAACAGACGCTAGCGTTTGTTCCAAAAATCGTCGCAGTACTGCTGGCTTTATTGCTATTTGGTCCGTGGATCATCACGAAGCTAATTGACTTTACTAGCCAAATTTTAGGAAATCTTTATATGTATATTGGTTAAGCAATGAACATGGATACCCTATTGCAAAGTTTACCCGTCTTTTTGCTTATTTTTTGTCGAATTACAGCCTTTTTTGTTGTCGTTCCTGTATTTTCTTCTCAAGGGGTACCGACAACTTTTAAGATAGGCATTTCTTTTTTTGTAGCATTGGTAGTCTTTAGTGCTAATGGAACAGGGATTATGATTCCGCAGGATTTTAGTTATATATTGTTGATTATGAGAGAGGTATTAATAGGTTTATTACTAGGTTTCATTGGATATTTGATGTTTATGGCAATTCAGACAGCAGGTTCTTTCATTGATATTCAGATTGGCTTCGGTATTGCCAACGTCATTGATCCTATGACTGGAACGTCAGCACCTATTCTCGGTAATTTCAAATATATGATAGCCCTGCTAATGTTTCTGAGTATGAATGGACATCACCATTTGCTTGATGCCATTGTGTACAGCTATAAATGGATTCCTATGAATAATGATTTATTTCTACGCATGGTTGATGGTAGCTTGTCAGAGTTTCTGGTCCGAACATTTGCGCAGTCGTTTGTATTAGCTTTTCAAATGTCGGCTCCATTAGTAACTGCCCTGTTTTTGACCGATGTTGGTCTTGCTTTTTTGGCGAGAACGGCTCCGCAATATAATGTATTCGTTATAGGGGTTCCACTAAAAATCATTATAGGTATTGCACTTCTTCTAGTGCTGATGCCAGGTCTGGCTGTGCTGTTTCAGAATCTCTTTGAAATCATGTTCGAATCCATGGAGAATTTACTGGGTCTCATGGGGAAGAAGCCGTAGGTGACCGTAAGGGGAGAGTATTATGCCTAAGACGAAGCGTTATAGACTAGATCTTCAACTCTTCGCCGGTGAAAAGACGGAAAAAGCAACCCCGAAGAAACGGCAGGATGCTCGTAAAAAGGGTCAAGTAGCCAAAAGTGCTGAGCTTTCTGGTGCAGTTGTGTTGCTGGCTGCGGTAGTCAGCTTGATGATGTTTGGTGGCTTTATGAAAGAACGCTTCATGAAACTATACATGGATGTATTTCAGAATCGAATGATGCTGGACGTTACGCCTGAGAATATAACGCTGCTATTTAATCAGTATGGATTACAGATCTTGATTTTACTAGCTCCATTACTTGGAATTACTTTTGTTATGGCACTTGTATCCAACTTGGCGCAGGTGGGCTTTATGGCTACAGGAGAGGGGATTACTCCTAAGTTCAGTAAGATTAATCCGATAAAAGGATTCAAAAATATTTTCTCCATGCGTTCGTTTGTAGAATTCCTGAAATCAATATTCAAGCTTCTAATTATTTCTTATCTGGTATATAGCACATTATGGGGAGAAAAGAAGAACTTTGCATCCCTGTCGCATATCAGTGCGGAGGGGATTTTTAAGTTTGCGGCCAAGCTGACGATGAGTCTTGGGTTGAAAATCGGAATTGCCTTGCTAATAATGGCTTTTCTAGACTTTATGTATCAAAAGTATGAGCACGAAAAAAGTCTGAAAATGTCTAAGCAGGATATCAAGGACGAATACAAAAAAATGGAGGGTGACCCTCTAATTAAAGGTAAGATCAGGGAACGCCAACGTAGAATGGCCATGCAGCGTATGATGCAGGAAGTTCCTAACGCGGATGTAATTATTACAAATCCAACTCACTTTGCTGTTGCGCTAAAATACGATGGTTCCAAAATGGAAGCGCCGCAGATTATTGCAAAAGGGCAGGATTATGTAGCACTTCGTATACGGGAGCTGGCTAAAGAACATGGCGTCGTGACTATGGAAAACAAACCGCTGGCACGGGCCTTATTCCAAAGAGCAGAAATTGGTGATGTCGTTCCAAATGATCTGTTTCAGGCTGTGGCTGAAGTGCTGGCATATGTATATAAGCTTAAAGGTAAGAGGAAATAAGGCGGGGGGTTAGGACATTGAAAGCTAAAGATTTATCAGTTTTGTTAGGCATCATCGGTATCGTGCTTATGATGATTCTGCCTATCCCGTCCTGGCTTTTGGACGTTTTGTTAGTCATAAATATCTCTATAGCATTAATTATCATATTAGTTGCTATGAATACGAAGAATGCACTCGAATTTTCGATTTTCCCTTCATTGTTGCTGATTACGACATTGTTTCGTCTGGCACTTAACATTTCAACAACAAAACTGATCTTGACTTACGGAGAAGCTGGTTCAGTAGTTGCCACTTTCGGTAGCTGGATCGCAGGTGGACAAATTGCCGTTGGGTTTATCGTGTTTCTGATTTTGGTCGTGGTGCAGTTTATTGTTATTACCAAAGGGTCAGAGCGTGTAGCTGAGGTAGGAGCGAGATTTACCTTGGATGCGATGCCTGGCAAGCAGATGAGTATTGATGCCGATCTTAATGCAGGCATGATTAACGAAACGCAAGCACGTGAGCGGCGCCGCAATGTTGAGCGGGAAGCGGATTTTTTCGGAGCTATGGATGGTGCGAGTAAATTCGTTAAAGGAGACGCGATTGCGAGTATCATTATCCTTTTGATCAATCTTATTGGCGGATTTATTATCGGGATGGTTGTGCACGGAATGGATTTTGCTACTGCGTTATCCACTTATTCGGTATTGACGATCGGAGACGGTCTAGTCAGCCAAATTCCTGCTTTGCTCATTTCGACTGCAGCGGGTCTTATCGTTACTAGAGCATCATCGGAAGGTAATCTGGCAGAAGAATTAACAGGTCAATTACTGTCCTATCCAAAATTGTTATACATTGTTGCAGTTACTGTTGCTTTTCTAGGTCTCTTCACACCTATACATATGATTACTACGCTCCCGCTAGCTGGTCTGCTGGCTTTTGCAGCCTATAGTATGGGACAAAATTTAAATCGAAAACAGATCGCAGAAGAGCAGCTTGTTGAAGAGAAACAGATTGAAGAGGTACGAAGTCCAGAAAGTGTAATCAATTTACTCTCTGTAGATCCTATTGAATTCGAGTTCGGCTACGGGCTTATACCTTTGGCGGATACAGGTCAGGGTGGAGATTTGCTAGATCGTATCATCATGATTCGACGGCAATGTGCCCTTGAAATGGGTCTTGTAGTGCCTGTTATTCGCATTCGCGACAATATTCAACTAAAACCGAATGAATATGTCATAAAAATTAAAGGAAATACTGTCGGCGGCGGTGAATTATTACTTAATCACTACCTGGCCATGAGTCCTGGTTATGATGATGAATCTATTAACGGTATTGAGACCATTGAACCATCCTTTGGACTTCCTGCGTTATGGATTGACGAATCGGTTAAAGAGCGGGCTGAATTGTCTGGTTATACCGTAGTTGATCCACCGTCAGTTGTTGCAACACATTTGACAGAACTCATTAAGCGGCATGGCCATGAATTGTTAGGACGACAAGAAACTAAGATGTTGGTGGATAACCTTAGAGATAATTATCCAGTGCTTGTCGACGATCTTATTCCTTCTGTATTGGCAATTGGGGATGTGCAAAAGGTACTTGCTAAGTTGCTGCGTGAGAAAATATCGATCAGGGATTTGGTTACTATCTTTGAGACACTGGCGGATTATGGGACGTACACCAAGGATCCTGATATTCTTACCGAATACGTTCGTCAGTCCTTGTCCAGACAGATTACTCAGCAATTCTCGCAAGTAGGAGAGACTCTGAAAGTTATTACGGTGGGACCTAATCTGGAGAAGAAAATTTCTGAGAGTGTGCAACAATCAGAACAGGGCAGTTATCTAGCACTGGATCCAGTATCGACTCAAACGATCTATCAACGATTAAGTGAACAGATCAATCGACTGCTGCAGTCAGGACAACAGCCCATTGTACTCACGTCACCAACCATTCGTATGTATTTGCGGCAGGTGATTGAACGGACCATGCAGGATATTCCTGTACTGTCTTATAGCGAATTAGAGCCTAACATTGAAATACAAAGCGTCGGAGTGGTGAATTTATGAGAGTGAAGCGTTATGTGGTCGATACGATGCCTGACGCCATGCATTCCATTCGCAGTGAGCTTGGAAGCGAGGCCGTCATTTTAAGTACAAAAGAAATCAAAATTGGCGGATTTTTAGGATTGTTTAAAAAGAAAAAAATAGAGGTTGTGGCGGCTGTTGAAAAAGGTCAAAAGGGGGATGCTCCTGAAAAGCCTTCGAAGCCTGCGATGAACATTCCGCGCAGCGCTGTCCCGCAAGCTTATCAAAAAGCTTCATCTGCAACATCTACATCCACCGTCACACTTGAAAAGGCTGAAGAGCCCAGGTCCTTTGCGGAAATCGCTGCAGCCTTATCCGAAGCAATTGATGTAAAGGAATCGACTATAAAGCATCCAGAGCCCTTGGAAGAAACTAAGAATGCTAGTAAGGATCATCTAAAAGCGATTGAAACAAGTTCGGATGAAGTGACATCTGTAACAGCACTTTATGAGTCGCTTGGTCTAGAACAGGCACCCGCAGCTGCTTCAGCCACTGAGAATGATGTTCTTCGTGAGATAAGAGATATGAAGCTTTGGATGGAGCGAATCGCTAGACATTCTTCGGGGTCCAGAGAGTTACCGGACAGTCTTCAGCAGCTTAGAGATCTTTTGATTGAGCAGGAGATGGATACTGTACTTGTTGAAGAGTGGATTAATAATATCTCAGAACGCTGGGCGGATGAAGGGCGTACTTGGGGACCAGAGAAATTTCAGGAGTCCTTGAAAGAACAACTCGATGGGTTCCTGGCAGGTCGAATCGCTGATGGAATTGCACAGGATACTCAAATTGTATATATTGCAGGGCCCACAGGAGTTGGGAAAACCACTACAATAGCCAAGCTTGCGGCTGAACAGCTTTTTAAATACGGTCGCAAGGTTGGTTTTATCACCTCCGATACGTATCGAATTTCAGCTGTGGAGCAGTTGCGTACATATGCATCTATCCTAAATGTTCCGCTAGAGGTCGTTCAATCACCAGGCGATTTACAAAGAGCACTTTTTCGATTAGAGAGTTGTGATCTTGTAATTATGGATACAGCTGGGCGGAATTATCGTAATGATATGCTTGTAGCAGAACTACAAAGCTTGCTTGCAAAAGAATTAAGAAGTGAGACCTATCTTGTGCTCAGTTTGACCTCGAAAAGCCGTGATATGAAATTGATTGCTGAGCATTTCGGCAGGTACAAGCTGGATAAAGTTATTTTTACCAAGCTAGATGAGACGGGAAGTTATGGACCACTCTTTAACGTCCTGAATGATTTCCCTCTCACATTATCTTATATGACCAATGGTCAAAATGTTCCCGACGATTTATTGATGGCTTCTAAAGAACAACTTAGCGAGATGCTTCTTGGAACAGGTGAATCATGATGGATCAGGCACAATCCTTAAGACAGCTTGTATCCAGTCAGGATTCAAAACTAGCTGCAAAAGGGGAAACATCCGCTCGTATCATTACCGTGTGTAGTGGGAAAGGCGGCGTAGGGAAATCGAATTTTACACTTAATTTCGCTTTAACTTTAAAAGCAATGGGAAAGCGAGTATTGCTGTTCGATGCAGATATTGGCATGGCTAACATAGACGTGTTGATGGGTGTGTCGGCGAAGTATAACCTATATCATCTGTTAAAAAGAGAAGCGGATATTGCGCAGATTATTCAGTTAGGGCCGAACGCGCTCCCTTTTATAGCTGGTGGGTCAGGCATGGATGAGTTGTTCTCTCTTTCAGAATCCGATCTTAATTATTTCACAGCTCAGATCGCCCTTATTGCGGACAGCATGGATTATATTTTGTTCGATACAGGTGCTGGCTTATCTAAGGAAACGATGAAATTTATAACCTCTGCGGACGATTGCTTAGTAGTTACAACGCCAGAGCCAACTGCTATAACGGACGCCTATGCTTTAATGAAGGTTGTGAATCGAACGCATCCGGAGATTTCTTTTAAATTGATCGTGAATCAAGCGGGTGATGAGAGAGAAGCTTCAGTGACAAGTGATAAGATTCGTATGGCCGCCAGTCGTTTTTTACAATTAGATGTTTCCTATCTTGGTCATATAAGCTCAGATGCCCATGTGGTACAGGCTGTCAAAAGGCAAACGCCATTCTCATTGGCTTTTCCAAACAGTGCTGCTGCAAAAGATATACATCGGCTAGCCCTAAGTTATTTGACCATAGATGGTAAAAAAGATACAAAAGTTCAAGGCATTAAAGGCTTTATCCATAAATGGTTAAAGCGAAGTAAATAATTGTTCTGAATCTGGAACAGAGGTGGAAATGATATGAAGCCATATAAAGTTTTGGTTGTTGATGATTCTGCATTTATGCGCAAGATCATTTCCGATTTAATTGAAAATGACGCTGACTTTCAGGTGACGGCAACAGCTACAAATGGTCGTGAGGCTATCGAGAAAATAAACAAGCTTCGACCGGATTTAGTTACTATGGATGTGGAAATGCCGGAGATGAACGGCCTGGAAGCGCTGAAAATAATAATGGCGTCAGATCCGCTGCCAGTGATTATGCTGTCAGGCATCAATGAAGAAGGCATGAAGGAAACCATTCTTGCACTGGAATGGGGCGCTTTTGATTTCATTCGTAAACCTTCAATAACTAACTCTCAGGATATAACGGGGGTAGGGGAATCCCTAAGAGAGCAAATGAAAGAAGCTATGTTGGCTCGAGAGCAGCGTGAAGCGCGAGCATCTGCATTTAAGCTGCCTGACATTACGCCTTTAGAGCCATTACTGCCGACTGCAGCGAGGTTGATACCAGACAAACCTAAGGCTGCGTTTAAATCTTCTCTCAAAGATGAAGGAATAAGAAAACCTCGGGGAAAACAGCCAATAGATAGTACAATCCCTAAAAAAACAACTAAACCAATCATCTCTACTAAAACACCGGTATCCGAAAAGAGCAAACCAAAGTCAAAAGTAGAGAGTAAACCAATTCCACCCAAACCGGTGCTAGAAACTAAAGTGGAGGTATCCTCTGATCCTCCGGGACTTTCTAGGGATCGAATGGTTGGTAGCAAGAATTTGCAAAAATTAGTTGCTGTCGGTTGTTCTACAGGCGGCCCCCGTGCACTTAAGGTGCTCTTGGAGAAAATCCCAGCGGATTTCCCGGCTCCTATAGTTATAGTGCAGCATATGCCGCCGAACTTCACGAAATCACTGGCCCAGCGACTGAATACATTCAGTCCGCTAGAAGTGTTAGAAGCAGAGCAGGGGATGATATTACGAAAAGGAGCTGCTTACATTGCGCCTGGAGGCTATCATTTACAAGTTACCCCATCATCTAAAGGGCAATATGCAGTTGTACTCACGAAGGAGGAGGCACGAAATGGCCATCGGCCTTCAGTGGATGTTTTATTCGAATCCTTACTTCCACTCACATCGCTAGATAGGCACGTGTTGCTGATGACAGGGATGGGGAGTGATGGTGCGAGGATGATGAAATCTCTCTATGACTCAGGGGTTACCTCAACTTTTGCTGAAAGTGAAGAGACCTGTGTCGTTTATGGGATGCCGCGATCCGCGGTGGAATTGCAGTGCGTCAAATATGTACTGCCTTTGCAAGAAATTGCTCCAAGGCTAGTGCAAGCCGTTAAATAACGGACAAGCGAACTCGAAGGGGAGGTGCTCTACTATGGACATGAACCAATATTTATCCATGTTTATTGATGAGTCGAATGATCATCTGCAGTCATTGAACGAGAGCATGATGGGGCTGGAAGCGAATCCTGAGGATCTTAGTATCGTACAAGTCATATTCCGCTCTGCGCACACCTTAAAAGGTATGGCAGCGACAATGGGCTTTGAAGATTTAGCTTCACTTACACATCAAATGGAAAATGTGTTGGATCTTGTACGTAATAACAAGCTGCGCATGCAGGATTTCATTTTTGATACGTTATTCAAAAGTTTGGATGCCTTAGAGTCTATGGTTGAGGATATTACTAGAGGTGGCGAAGGTAAAGCAGATGTATCAGCCATTGTCTCATCCTTACAGGCTATTGTTCGGGGTGAGATTCCTGTTGAAGGCGGCGCAGCATCTGTTGGAGCTTCACCTGCTGCACAAGCGGCTGAAACTCCGATTCATTTGGACGAGTTCCAATTTTCAGTTCTAGAACAATCGATTCAGGAAGGGCACCATGCATTGTATGTGGACGTAACGATCCGTAAGGATTGTCAACTTAAAGCTGTACGTGCATACATGGTGTTTGATCTACTCGAACGTTCGGGTGAAGTGGTTAAATCCTTCCCTTCCGTTCAAGATATAGAACAAGAGAAATTTGACCAAAGCTTCTCACTCTATTACATAACCCAAAAAACCGCTGATCAGATTCAGGCCATGATTATGAATTTGTCTGAAATTGATAAAGTAACAGCAGTAGCACTAGATCAAGAATCCTTGAAAATGCTTGGTCAAGAATCGGCAGCTGCCGTGTCAGAGGTTGCTGCAACAGCGACTGAAGTGGAAACAGCTCCTGCTCCAGTAGCATCGGCTAAACCATTGCCAACCAAAGATGAAGGCAATAAGCCAGGAGCAGCCAAAGCAGGAGGGGCACCTTCACGTACGATTCGCGTAGATATTGAACGTTTAGACGTGCTCATGAATCTATTTAGTGAACTTCTGATTGACCGAGTTCGTTTGGAGCAGCTGGCATCAGAGGTTCAGAATGGTGATCTTACGGAAACCGTCGAGCATATGGGCAGAGTAAGCGGAGATCTCCAGAATATTGTGATGAAGCTTCGAATGGTTCCAGTAGATACCGTATTTAATCGGTTCCCACGTATGGTTCGTGATCTAGCTAAGTCGCTGGACAAGAAAGTAGATCTAATCGTAACAGGTGCTGAAACGGAGCTTGACCGGACGGTAATTGATGAAATTGGTGATCCGCTAGTGCATTTATTGCGTAATGCGGTTGATCACGGTATTGAATCCATTGCTGACCGGATTGCCGCTGGTAAACCAGAGACTGGAACAGTCCATCTACGAGCTTTCCACAGTGGAAATCATGTCTTCATTGAAATCGAAGAAGATGGAACAGGCATTTATCCAGATAAGGTTCTAAAGTCTGCTGTGAAAAAAGGCGTGATCACGCAAGAGCAAGCAGCGAATATGACGGATGAGGAAGCTTATCAATTACTATTTGCACCAGGTTTCAGCACGGCAGAAGTTATTTCTGATGTCTCAGGTCGTGGTGTAGGACTGGATGTTGTAAAAGCTAAGATCTCTTCTCTGGGTGGTAATGTAACGATCTATTCTTCACCAGGCAAAGGTACGAATTTCTCAGTTCAGTTGCCACTTACTCTATCTATTATTGCGGCCATGCTTATTCGATTGGGCTCTGAGAAGTATGCCATTCCATTATCCTCTATTGTGGAAACTGGAATCGTGAAGAACACTCAAATTCGTACGATTCATGGCAACAAAATGTTAGAATTCCGGAATTCTCATATTCCACTAGTTTCTCTTAGTCGCCTATTTTCGGTACCTGATTATGATGAGAGTACTGAAGAAGAGACTGAGATCGTAGTTGTGCGTAAGGGAGAACGTCTTGTGGCCTTAGCTGTACAGGATTTTATTGGTCAGAACGAGATCGTCATCAAGAATCTGGGTAAATATTTACCTGAAACACCAGGGATATCTGGCGCAACGATACTTGGAGATGGTCAAGTAGCACTTATTATCGATCCGAACGCTTTTATTAAATAACTAGGATAGAACAGGGAGGTTCATTCCATGGCTGAAGATATTAAAGTGATAGTGTTCAAATTAGGCTCAGAGGAATACGGTATCGAAGTGGAGAAGGTACAAACAATTGAGCGCATGATGCCAATTACCCGCGTACCTAAAACGTATTCTTTTATCAAAGGTGTAATTAATTTACGTGGTGTTGTAATTCCTGTGATTGACCTTCGGGGCCGCTTTGGGATCGAAGAGGCGGAGCACACGGATCAGACTCGTGTAATTATCGTATCTGTTAATGAAATGGAAGTAGGTTTCATTGTAGATTCAGCAAATGATGTAATAGATTTGAACAGAGATTCTATCGATACACCTCCAGATGTTGTTGGCGGCATCAAAGCGAAATATTTAGATGGGGTGGCCAAGATAGGTGAAGAGCGCTTGCTGATCATGCTCAATTTGTCAGAAGTGCTTAACAAAGGTGAAATCGTTCAATTAGAAAGCCTAGAGGGCTAACCTGTGGAATTATTTAAGCACTATAAGGATTTTAAAATGGATGTGCTTAAGGAAGTCGGGAATATTGGAGCTGGAAATGCAGCCACCGCATTATCACAGCTCTTGAATAAGCCAATCGATATGGCTGTTCCCAAGGTACAGCTTCTCAACTTTGAAGAGATTACGGACAAAGTTGGTGGAGCTGAAGAATTAGTATATGCGGTTTTCTTACGTGTAGAGGGTGAAGCTCCGGGTAACCTGTTTTTCATTCTTTCACCGGAAGCTGCTTTGAACTTACTTAGTCGTATTGCAGGTATCGAGATTTTTAGTGACCAAGAACTTGGAGAAATGGAGCTTTCCGCGCTGAGTGAAATTGGTAATATTTTAGCCGGGTCGTACCTATCTTCTCTTGCAGACTTCACCTCACTTTCTATGTATCCAACAGTACCTGCACTTGCCATGGATATGGCTGGAGCCATCCTAAGCTACGGTTTGCTGCAATTTGGGCAAATGGGTGACGATGCATTGTTGATCGATACTACCTTCTTTGAGGGGAAAAACGAAATTGAAGGGCAATTTTTCCTTATTCCCGATCCGGAATCATTCCCGAAAATCTTCAAATCGCTAGGAGTTCCGTTTGAAAATGATTGAAGAACAAAGCATCATTAAAGTAGGGATGGCAGATCTTAACGTTGGAAGCCAGGATAGTTTGATTCGTACAACGGGTCTTGGCTCCTGCGTGGGATTGACATTGTTTGACCCTGGAAAAAAACTCGCAGGAATGGCGCATGTAATGCTCCCTACTTCTGAGATTGCTAGGGAAGGACAATTAAACATCGCTAAATTTGCAGATACTGCAGTGCCGGAGCTCTTATCCCGTTTGCTGGAGCTTGGTGCGGTTCGGAGTCGGATCGTAGCCAAGATGGCAGGAGGATCACAAATGTTTGCCTTTGCCGGGGGGAGCGACACCATGAGGATCGGGCCTCGTAATGTTGAATCTTGTAAACTTGCTCTTGAGCATTTGAAAATTCCGTTAATTGCGGAAGACACGGGCGGCAATTATGGCCGTACGATAGAAATTGCCTGCAACACTGGTGTATTGTTCATCCGCAGTGTGCAAAAAGGCACTAAGGAAATATAAATATGAAGATGATAGGAAACATTTTTATAAACTTGCTGTTTGGTTTGATAGGTTTTGTATTCACATTTTTTGTAACCTACAGTAATAATGTGCTAGGTACTAGTTTATTACGAAGCCTATTAGGATTTATCATCTGGTTTGTGCTTGCTTTTCTACTAAGATGGGTATTGGGTTTTATTATGTATCAATCATCACCTCCGGATGAACAGGATGTTGATGGAGAAGAACTTGGTGCGAAGCTAGACATCAGTACCCCCAATGAGGATGAAGAGTTAATTAACCTACTCAAACCGAAGCCAGGACAAGGTAGTGGGAACAGCGAGGGGTTCAAGCCTCTTACACCTCCAAAACTAGTCTCTATGAAAGATCCTGAAGAATTGGCCAAGGCCGTTCGTCACCTGAAAGAAGAATAAGCGAGCGCTGTGGCGGAATCGGTTATCTTAAAATATAAGAATGTATAAGGTTCACGTTATACATTATCCTTATATTTCTCGCTTAAACGCTACCGTCCTGATAAGGACGCCGAAGGCGTTTATGCTTGTGACAAGGCAGGTTTCGCCGCGACAAGCTCTCTGACTAAACTTTGGGAAGGGTGAAAGCTATTGAACGAGCGTAAAGCTTCTCAATTGGAAACTGACGAGCTATGGGAACAGTGGAAAGAACACGGTGACCCTGAAGCCAAAAAGAAGCTGATAGAGAGTTATCTCCATATTGTTGATTATGTATCCAGCCGTTTGGCTGTAGGGTTACCCAAAAATGTATCTAAAGATGATCTAGCTAGCAATGGAGTAATGGGATTAATTGATGCAATTGAAAAATTCGACTACAAACGAGGATTGCAATTTCAGACCTATGCTTCCTGGCGTGTACGTGGTGCGATTTTAGATTCATTACGCCAGAGTGACTGGGTACCTAGATCTGTGCGGGAAAAAGCTAAAAAAATCGAGGACGCTTATCAGCAGTTGGAACAGAAGTACCTAAGATCCGTTAGTGATGAGGAAATGAGTCTATACCTGGATATTAGTGTAACAGAATTTCAAAATATGTTGCAGGATGTGGCTGTAATGTCACTATGTTCACTGGAAGACCCGATTCGTGAAGAGGAATCAGAGACCCGAATGTCCATACTGGTGGACGATAAAGCTAAGAATCCGGATAGTAAGGTGAATGAGTTTTACTTACGAGAAGCCCTCACCAAAGGAATTGAGAAATTAACGGTGAAAGAACGGACCGTTGTGTCCCTTTTATATTATGAAGATTTATCATTGAGCGAAATCGCAGAGGTCATGTCATTATCTCCTTCACGGATTTCGCAGCTTCACTCCAAGGCTATTTTACGGCTGAGGGGTACGCTTGAGAAGAATCGCGATCTACTTATGCAGAACGATTAACCGTTAGCGGTGACAAGGGGGAGCAAAATTGATCGGTCAACATGCTTTGGATCAGTACTTAAGTATTACTTTTTCGGATGACAAAGGGATCGCGTATTTGCAGTTCTCCAAAAAAGATGAGAATTTTTCCTGCTCACCTATAGAATTGGAAAGCTTCCTGCATAGTCACAATATTCGCTACGGGGTCCAGCGTGATGTTGTTGAACGGATTTGTAGTCATCCGGAGGAGTTTTTTTGGAGTAAAGTCGCTATTGCTATGGGCGAACCTGCTGTACATGGAATCGACGGGCGTATTATGCTCACTGTTGATTTAGAAGAGGATCGCAAGCCGCTTGAAAAAGCAGATGGTAAGGTTGATTATAAGGATTTAGTTCGACTTCGTAACGTGCTCAAGGGAAAGTTGATAGCTAGAATTATTCCTGCTCAGCCTGGTAAGCATGGAAAGACTGTAACTGGTGATGAGCTTGCTTTCAGAGCTGGAAGGGAAGCTCATTTTAAAGTCGGAAAGAACGTACTCGTTGATAACAATGGAACTTCGATGTATGCCGCAATTGACGGTCTTGTTACTTTAACCGATAGCGGTAAAATCAATGTGTTTCCTGTATATGAAGTGAATGGTGATGTAGACTACAGTACTGGGAATATTGATTTTGTAGGTACTGTTGTTATTCGAGGAAACGTACTTTCAGGATTTTCTGTAAAGTCTGCTGGTGATATTCGTGTAGTTGGTGGAGTAGAAGGGGCAGAATTAATCTCTGGTGGATCCATTGAAATTACGGGTGGAATTATCGGCTATAACAAAGGACATGTAACCGCTGGGAAAAATGTTAAGGTCTCTTTTATTCAAGATGGTAATGTAACAGCCGGTGAAGATGTCATCGTATCCCAGAGCATTATGCATTCCAATATACGTGCGGGCAGAGATGTTCTTTGTAACGGAGCTAAGGGATTGATTGTTGGCGGAACTGTTCAGTCTGGAGAAAGAGTCGTAGCACGTACGATAGGCAATACCATGTCCACAGCGACTGCAATTGAGGTAGGTGTTGTACCTGAGCTCAGAAATGAGATTAACGAGCTGCGTCAATCACTGCGTCAGTTACTTGAAAATGAGGACAAAACCTCTAAAGCGTTGTATCTATTAAATCAATTGGCAACTAACGGTCAACTGCCTGCAGATAAAGTGGCGCTTCGCGTTAAATTGAATGCAACCAAACAATCTCATCAACGTGAGGAAAAAAGAATTAAAGAACGTGTGCTAGAGATTGAAAGAATGCTAGAAGATACAGGCAGAGCTAGAGTTGAAGTGATCAAAACGATCTATGGCGGATCCAAAATTATGATCGGTAGATATACTCGATTTGTAAAGGACCCCACAGAACGAGTTGTGTTTGTTTATAGTGAAGGTGATATATCCTTAACGCCATACAATTAATCAGGCGGGCCAATAGCGGCCGGCCATTCTTGAAATATAAGAAAGTATAAGTTTCACGTTATACATTATCCTTATATTTTTACGAGAAACGGTTATCGTCTTCAAAAGACGACAACATCGTTTCTTCTTATGAGAAGAGGGTTATGATGAGCCTAAAACCAGTGGAACTGCAAATTGCACTACCTCGGACTACGGAGGCGGGGAAGATTCAGAATGAATCTCAGCAGCGCCCCGCTATTGATCAGCATCAACTGGCCGGACAAAATGTGAAACAAAGCCAGGAAATGACCATGCGAAGCGCTGAAGTGGATGAATCTTCTGAGTCCGCTTTGCGCGATGGCGGAGATAAAGGCAATCATCATTCGGGAGGGAATCCTTCCTCTGAGAAACGTTCGAAGTCTGGCACTCGTGATGCGGAACACCCTTACAAAGGACAGCGCATTGATCTGAGTCTATAATAAGCAATTATATTTGAGATGTTAAAGGAGATAAGGCACTTGCAACCATGGGTGTATATTGTGCTAGTAGGTGTCGCCGCTATTCTTTATGCCCTTCTACTTCCAGCACGTATGAAGGAAGGAAAAGCAGAGCAGCAAAGCCTCAAAGAAACGGAGGCTGCGCTTGAGCTATATATGGCTGATATAGAGCGCGAGAATGAAGAACTAGTACAGTTAGTCAGCAGTATTAAACAGCAATCACAAACTAATCATGTAGCAATGCAAGGGCAGATTAGCGATTTGCAGCATCAATTGACAGAATTACAGCAAAGCTCTTCATTACTAGAGGGCCGAGTAACTAACGAAGAAAAGCGGTTAAGAGAGTTGGAAGTTTCGGTTGAGAAGGGCTCTTATGCTAAGGTTGCGGTGAACGGAGATCCGTCTACCGGAGCTGAAAATAGTTCAATACAACCAGAAGTGAAAGCAAAACCTATTAGTTCTATTAAATTGCGATATCCACGATTATTTGAACTACATGAGCAGGGGAAATCGATAGACTCCATTGCCAAGACGGCTGGACTTCAGCGGGGAGAAGTGCAACTGATTCTGCAACTCGCCAAACAGGAGGAATCGGTATGATGAAGAACCGTTCTTTTTTGTTTGGACTTGGCACAGGGCTAATTGCAGGCGCACTATTGCTTCAATTAATGATATCCGGTGGAGTGGCTCCACTCACCAAGGAACAGGTAATACAAGGTGCTGAGAAATTGAACTTGAAGGTTATCGACGAATCTACTGAATCTCCTACGGAAGAGTCTGCTTTGGAAGATGCTGATCAAGATCAGAAGACAGACGCTCTTAATGATGGAAGTACGGAGAACGTGGCACCTTCTGAACCTGCAGTAGCGGCTTCTCCCGCTCCTGTAGTGTCTCCTACAGTATCGGACAACCCCAATAAGGTTATCCCTCCTAAAGAGCCATCAACGCCTAAGGAAGGGACTGTTGAGAAGCCAAAGGTCACTACTGCACCTTCTGCTGTTTCGCCTGATAAGCCTAAAGTCACTGCGAATGCAGGGGTTGTTGTTCGTATACCTTCAGGAAGCACACTGACAGAAACAGCAAATATTTTGGAGAAGGCTGAAGTCATTAAAGATAAGGCTAGTTTTCTTGAATCCGCCAATAAACGTAAGATCAATACGAAAATTCAATCGGGTTCTTACAACTTTAATAAAGACGAGAGTCTAGATTCTATACTAGAAAAATTAATAAGTTTTCAATAATCGTTGCATACACTAATAAAATATGGTATAGTAATTGACGGTGTTAAAACACACGCCGGTTGATTTCGACAAGGGGTGCTTTCTTCTGAAGAAAGTCTTGCTGAAAGATGACGCACGGCGGAGGAGACACACAATAAACCAAACTTAGGAGGTGTGTGAAGATGGCAGTAATCTCCATGAAACAGCTTCTAGAAGCTGGGGTACACTTCGGTCACCAGACTCGTCGTTGGAACCCAAAGATGGATCGTTATATCTTCACTGAAAGAAACGGAATTTACATTATTGACTTGCAAAAAACAGTCAAGAAGGTAGAAGAAGCTTACAACTTTGTAAAAAGCGTCGCTGGTGACAACGGCACAATCCTATTCGTAGGAACAAAGAAACAAGCACAAGACTCCGTAAAAGAAGAAGCAGAACGTTCCGGTATGTTCTTCATTAACCAACGTTGGTTGGGCGGAACTCTTACTAACTTCCAAACTATCCAAAAACGTATTGATCGTTTGAAGAAATTGGAATCTTGGGAAGAGGACGGCACTTTCGAAGTTCTACCTAAGAAAGAAGTTATTCTTCTTCGCAAAGAAAAAGATCGTCTTGAAAAATTCTTGGGCGGTATCAAGAACATGAAAGGTCTACCAAGCGCGTTGTTCATCATTGACCCGCGTAAAGAGCGTATTGCAGTTGCAGAAGCTCGCAAATTGGGTATTCCAATCGTAGCTATCGTTGATACTAACTGTGATCCAGACGAAATCGACTACGTAATTCCAGGTAACGACGACGCTATCCGCGCCGTGAAATTGTTGACTGGTAAAATGGCAGACGCTGTTGTTGAAGCTCACCAAGGCGAAGACACAACTACTGCTTAAGTAGCGACTAACACATACAAGAACTTAAATGAAAAGGGTGGTTGGCAGGTGGATAACCTCTCACTGCCCTTTTTTTAGGATAAAGGCCTTGAATAATGTAAGAAAACGACAATTACCTGGAGGGAATAAACAATGGCAGTTGATGCAAAAGCAGTAAAAGAACTTCGTGAAAGAACAGGCGCTGGTATGCTTGATTGTAAAAAAGCGCTTGAAGAAGCAAATAACGATATCACTAAAGCAGCAGAATTGCTTCGTGAAAAAGGTCTGTCCGCAGCAGCAAACAAAGCAGGACGTATTGCTACTGAAGGCGTTGTAGAATCTTACATCCACGCTGGCGGCCGTATTGGTGTACTTGTAGAAATCAACTGCGAAACTGACTTTGTAGGTAAAACAGATTCCTTCAAGGAATTTGCTCGCGATATCGCTATGCAAATCGCTGCAGCAAACCCACGTTATGTTCGTCGTGAAGAAGTTCCACAAGCAGATGTAGAAAAAGAAAAAGAAATCCTGAAAGCTCAAGCTTTGAACGAAGGTAAGCCTGAGAAAATCATTGAAAAAATGGTTGAAGGACGTATTAGTAAATATTACGAAGAATATTGCTTGCTTGAGCAAACCTTCGTTAAAGACCCTGACAAAACGATCTCCCAATTGCTGAACGAAAAAATCAGCACAATCGGAGAGAACATCTCGATCCGTCGTTTTGCTCGTTTTGAACTAGGCGAAGGTTTGGAAAAGAAAGTGGATAACTTTGTTGAAGAAGTTATGGCACAAGTAAATAACTAATAACAGTTTCATTATAAATGTGAAGAATTGAATAAGGGCAAGCATCAGAAGAGCGGAACACGTACACGTAGTGTTCCGTCTTTTGCAGAAAGTGAGGGTATACATTTGGAACAGCCGGTATTTAAGAGAGTAGTCCTTAAGGTAAGTGGAGAGTCTTTGGCAGGACAAAACGGATATGGTATTGATGCCGACATGATTATTTCCATCGCTGAACAGATCAAGGAAGTTGTAGAGCTTGGCGTTCAGGTTGCGATTGTTTGTGGCGGAGGTAATATTTGGCGCGGGATCGCTGGTAGCGCAAGTGGCATAGATCGTGCTACTGCAGATTATATGGGCATGCTGGCAACGGTAATGAATTCACTTGCTCTGCAGGATGCATTAGAGCAAATCGATGTGCCAACAAGAGTGCAGACTTCAATCTCGATGCAGCAAATTGCTGAACCGTACATTCGTCGTCGTGCGATTCGCCACTTGGAGAAGGGCCGCGTTGTTATTTTTGCAGCAGGCACAGGTAATCCATTCTTCTCAACAGATACTACTGCAGCACTTAGAGCGGCAGAGATCGAAGCAGAAGTTATTCTGATGGCGAAGAACAAGGTTGATGGTGTATATTCAGCAGATCCGTTTAAAGACAGCACAGCCGAGAAATTTGAACAGCTCACTTACATGGATGTTCTGAACAAAAACCTTGGTGTTATGGATTCAACAGCTTCATCTCTATGCATGGATAATAATATACCGCTCATTGTATTTGCCATTACTGAACAAGGCAATATCAAACGTGTCGTTCTCGGTGAGAAGATCGGGACGATTGTTAAAGGGAGTGTAGATTAATGCCACAATCGGTCAAAAAAAATGCCGAAGAGCGTATGGACAAAGCGATTTTATCGCTGAAACGTGACTTGGCAACATTGCGGGCAGGACGTGCAACAACATCACTGCTAGATCGCATTCAAGTTGAGTATTATGGTTCCCCTACTCCAATCAATCAGCTGGCGAATATCAGTACTCCGGATTCCCGGACACTGTTGATCCAGCCGTGGGACAAAACATCGATGTCTGACATTGAACGGGCGATCATGAAATCGGATATCGGTTTAACGCCTGCTAATGACGGCACAATCATTCGTCTTTCTATTCCTCCGCTGACTGAAGAGCGTCGGACGGATTTGGTGAAATTGACGAAGAAATTTGGTGAAGAAGCGAAAGTAGCGATCCGCAACATTCGCCGTGATGCCAACGATGATATTAAGAAGATGGAGAAAAACGGTATCTCGGAAGATGAGTCCCGTGGCCATCAGGAAGACATTCAAAAGACAACGGATAAGTTCATAGCCGAGGTCGACAAAGTGCTTGTATCTAAAGAAAAAGAGATTATGGAAGTATAAAGATATTCTAGAGACTTAAGGCCCCTCCGTTAATGGTGGGGTTTGTCTCTTTCTGATAAGAGCTTGGAGGAAACGGAAATGATCAAACGGGTTCAAGCGTGGCTGAGCCGTAAAGACAGGCAACAGCCAGTCGAGATTTCACCGGATAACATTCCCCGGCATGTGGCTGTTATTATGGACGGCAATGGGCGTTGGGCTAAGCGTCGCGGGTTGCCGCGCGTTGTGGGTCATCAGAATGGCATGAAGGCTGTTAAACGTGCTACAATCGCTGCAGACGAACTAGGTGTTGAGTTTTTGACGATGTATGCGTTCTCGACAGAAAATTGGAAACGACCAAAGGAAGAAGTCGATTATCTGATGCGCTTGCCAGTGGAGTTTCTAGCCATTGAGCTTGATGAACTGATTGAGAAGAATGTCCAAGTACGTATGATGGGGGATACGGATGCATTACCTTCATATACACGCAAGGCTATGGAAGAAGCGGTTTCCCGGACACAGGGCAATACTGGACTTATATTGAATTTTGCTCTTAATTATGGGGGACGTAAAGAAATTGAGGACTGCATGCGCAGCATTGGTAAGGACATCCAATCAGGGGCTTTGTCACCGGATGATATTACGACTGAGTTAATCGATAGCCGAATGTTATCGGGTGGGTTACCAGATCCGGATTTGCTTATACGTACAAGTGGAGAAATGCGACTTAGCAATTTCATGCTATGGCAGCTTGCTTATAGTGAGCTGTGGTTTACTGATGTGTATTGGCCCGAGTTTAATAAAGAGCATTTACATCAGGCAGTCGCTGAATATCAACGCCGTACACGCCGTTATGGTGGACTGAAGTAGCTTGATAGGAGATGGAAACCTTTGAAGCAGCGATTGATTACCGGAATTGTTGCCGGAGCACTATTTTTAGGCTTATGTGTGTTGGGGAACTGGCCATATCAGTTGTTACTTACTGCCATGGCTTTTATCGGATTTTATGAATTTGTGAAAATGATAGGGATACCTGCACTTTCCGGTTCTACCGTTCTTGGTTATGCAGCCATTCTAAGTTTCATGATCCCTTGGAATTTGCTTGGGATCTCTGCACCCTTATCGTGGGAACAAGGAATTTGGATTCTGCTGCTGTTGTTCCTTTTAGTTACAGTTTTTACTAAAAATAAATTGGATATTCGAGTAACAGCATTGCTGTTTACTGGTATAGTATACATTGGAATGGGTTTTTCTTATATGGCCATGGCTCGTGCATCGGATGACGGACATGGTTTGTTCTGGACTTTTTTGCTCCTTTTCTGTATATGGGGTAGTGATGCCGGGGCTTACTTTGTTGGGAGAAGCATGGGAAAGAACAAGCTTTGGCCAGCAATTAGTCCTAACAAAACGGTGGAAGGTGCGGTAGGCGGAGTTCTGATCTCGATGCTGATAGCGATCGTTTTTGCAATATTTGCTCCTGAACATCTAGCGATTGGACGAGCGCTCCTTATAGGGCTTTCTTGTGCGGTTTTGGGTCAGCTTGGTGATCTTGTGCAATCTGCCTATAAACGTGCTTATGGTATCAAAGATTCAGGTACACTTCTGCCTGGTCACGGTGGTATTCTTGATCGTTGTGACAGCTGGATTATCGTATTTCCATTCGTACATATCGTAATGCTTATGCCTTACTATTAACGGAAGGAGAGGGTATAACTATGAAAAAAATAAGTGTTCTTGGTTCCACGGGTTCAATCGGCACTCAGACTCTAGATGTCATCGCTATGCACCCAGACTCTTTTCAAGTAGATGGCTTGGCGGCTGGAACGAATACAGCGTTATTGCTGGAACAAATTCGCCGGTTTCACCCGCGTCGTGTTTCTGTTGCAACAAAGGAACTGGCTGATGAGATTAGATCCAGTCTACCTTCGGGTATACAGCTATACAGCGGGAGTGAAGGTCTTGTTGAGGTGGCTGCTGGTGGGGATGCCGAAATGGTCGTAACGGCTGTTATGGGTAGTGTAGGCCTCCAATCCACGTTAGCTGCCATCGAAGCAGGCAAACATATTGGACTAGCCAATAAAGAGACATTGGTAACGGCAGGACATCTTGTTACTGAACTAGCTAATCGTAAAGGTGTTAAATTGCTGCCTATTGATAGCGAGCATTCCGCTATTTTTCAGTGCTTAAATGGTGAGAATCTTGCGGATATTGCTTGTATCACTTTAACAGCTTCTGGTGGATCTTTCCGAGATTTCACTCGTGATCAACTCAAAAATGTAACGGTAGAAGATGCACTTCGTCATCCAAATTGGAGCATGGGCGCGAAAATCACGATTGATTCTGCTACAATGGTGAATAAAGGGCTTGAGGTCATTGAAGCGCATTGGTTATTCGGTCTACCTTATGAACAAGTAAATGTACTTTTGCATCCAGAGAGTATCATTCACTCTTATGTGGAGTTCCGCGATAGCAGTATCATTGCTCAGCTTGGAAATCCCGATATGCGTGTCCCTATTCAATATGCGCTTACGTATCCGGAACGCTGGGAGTCACCGGCACAGCGTTTATCGTTAGCTGAAATTGGCCGTTTGACTTTCCGAGAAATGGATTATGAACGGTTCCCTGCGCTTAAGCTAGCGATGGATTGTGGGAAAGCTGGAGGGACAGCTACTACTGCTTTTAATGCTGCAAATGAAATCGCTGTTGCTCGTTTCTTGAGTCATGAGATCCCATTCCTGCGCATAGAGGAGATTATCGGGGAAGTGCTTCATCGTCATGTTAACGAGGACAATCCGAATCTGGAACAAATTGAATCCTGTGATAAACGTGTTCGTGAGTTGGCGGCAACGCTGTAGAACGTAGAAAGATCTCTTTTTAAAAATATAAGAAAGTATACGGTTCACTTTATACATTATCCTTATATTTCTCGCGTAAACGCGTACCGTCTCCTTAAGGGACGCCGCCGATGGCGTTATTGCTTGACTGGAAATACTTACTTTGCCCTAAAAATAGGTTGGGACAGTTGATTCTCTTGTGCCTGATCGGAGAATAATGATAAATTAAGAGGACATACTTCGGTCTTACACCTAAAGGGGGATGATACGTTTGGAAATGGTTCAAGTCGTTTTATTAACGGTGCTCATGTTTTTTGTCCTGGTGACTGTACATGAATGGGGTCACTATTATTTTGCCAAACGCGCCGGTATTCTCGTGAGGGAATTTGCTATCGGTTTCGGTCCGAAACTGTTTTCTTATAAACGGAATGAGACACAGTTCACTTTGCGTTTACTGCCTTTTGGCGGTTATGCTCGGATGGCTGGTGAAGATCCAGAGATTATTGAAATTGGCTCAGGACAGACAATTGCAGTAAGACTCGGTCAGGATAACAAAGTAAAAAATATTTATCTGGACGCACTGGATACACGTAAAAATGTTATCCGTGGTGAGGCTTTGCATACTGATCTCGAGAATGATCTGCAGATCCGCTTGGATGTGGATGGCGAAGTTACTACTTATGACGTTCATCCTCAAGCGATGATGATTAAAGGAACGCAGCAGACTCAAATTGCGCCTAAAGATCGTCAATTCGGCAGCAAGACTGTGGGTCAGCGTGCACTGGCTATTGTTGCGGGTCCTGTGATGAACTTCCTGTTAGCCTTTGTTCTGTTTGCCATCCATTTGCAAATGGTTGGTATTCCAGTTGAGAACCCTACTTATGTTAAGATCGGAGACGTCTCTGAAGGAATGCCGGCACAAGAGGCGGGATTGCAGAAGGGTGACATTATTGTCTCCATCAACGGTGAGAAGATTGGTGCCGATTACCAAAAAATGATTGACTTAACCTCGGAGTCCAAAGGGAAAGAAATGAAATGGATGCTGCAACGTGGGGATGAGACCCTTAACGTGACTCTCGTTCCTCGTAGCATGGAGGGACAAGAAGGCGGTAAAATTGGGATTACACCTGAGCTTCCTACCCGCAAAGCAGGGGTTGGAGAGACGTTGACAGGTTCAGGTAAAGCTATGGTCGATACGACAGAAGCTATCTTTCTGGGCTTTAAGCAATTGATCAATAAATTCAATATGGATGATATTGGAGGTCCGGTTCGTACCTTTGAAGTAACCGGTCAAATTGCCCAACAAGGGATTCAGTATCTTACCTATTGGGCTGCTATCCTAAGCTTGTATCTGGGGATTTTCAACCTATTACCGATTCCAGCACTCGATGGAAGCCGTCTGGCGTTCCTAGGCGTGGAAGCATTACGCGGTAAACCTGTAGATCCGAGTCGCGAAGGTATGGTTCACTTTGTTGGATTTGCACTGTTATTTTTATTAATGATTGCTGTTACGTATAATGATATTTTACGTTTGATCAGCGGCTAATTTTCTTCGGGAGGCATTCCATTACATGGCAAAAGATAAGCAATTCGTTACGGAAATCACGCCGCAAAGCGAGGATTTCTCACGCTGGTATATTGATGTTATTAAAAAAGGAGACTTGATGGACTATTCTCCTGTTCGTGGCTGTATCGTATTTAAGCCAGAGGGCTATGAAATATGGGAGCATATTCAGGAGGAAATGAACCGTCGCCTCAAGGAAACTGGGCATCGTAATGCTTATTTTCCAGTGTTCATTCCAGAGAGTTTCTTTCAAAAGGAAAAGGATCATATTGAAGGCTTTAATCCCGAGCTGCCATGGGTAACTGAGGCAGGTGGTGACGTGCTTGAAGAACGTCTGGCAGTCCGTCCTACCTCTGAGACCATGTTCGGGCATATGTACTCCAAATGGATTCAGTCCTATCGTGACCTTCCTGTTCTTATCAATCAATGGGCGAACGTGGTTCGTTGGGAGAAGCGTACTTTACCATTTATCCGCACCACAGAGTTTCTTTGGCAAGAAGGACATACTGCGCATGAGAATGAAGCCGAAGCTCGTGAAGAAACCATGAAGATGCTGGATAACTATCGTGATTTTGCCGAGACTTTCCTTGCTATTCCGGTAATTACTGGACAGAAGACGCCTTCCGAGCGTTTTGCTGGTGCAGTAGATACGTATTCTATTGAAGCGATGATGAAAGATGGACGTGCTGTTCAGGCTGCTACCTCACATTACTTGGGTACCAAGTTTGCAACAGCATTTGAGATCCAGTATTTGAGCCGCGACAATAATTTAGAATATGTGCATACGACCTCATGGGGATCCACTACACGTTTGATTGGTTCGCTGATTATGGTGCATGGCGATGACCGTGGTCTTGTTCTGCCACCTAAGGTAGCGCCAACTCAAGTAATTATGATTCCAATCGGACCTCCTAAAACTCGCGAAGCCGTGATTGGACGGACGGACGAGCTGTTCAAGGAGCTGAAGAACGCAGGTGTTCGTGTACGTGTGGATGATCGTTCGGATGTAACGCCAGGGTGGAAGTTCAATGAATATGAAATGCGCGGTATACCTGTGCGCTTGGAGCTTGGACCACGCGATATGGAGAATGGCGTTTGCGTTATCGTATCACGTGTCACAGGTGAGAAGAAGGTTATTCAGCAGGAGAACCTTGTTGAAGAGGTACAAGCAATGCTCGAGCAGGTTCATAATGAAATGTTCGAACGTGCCCTGAAATTCCGCGAGGACCATTTCTATTCTGTAGATTCCTTGGAAGAGATGAAAGCTTCAATGGAAGAGAAACGCGGCTTTGCACTAGCTGGCTGGTGTGGTTCCGAAGAATGCGAGTCCAAAGTTAAGGAAGAGACAGGTGCGGGTAGCCGCAACATTCCTTTCGATCCGGCGGAGAAGAAGCAAGTCTGCATTTGCTGTGGCAAACCAGCTGAGCATACTGTGGTTTTTGCAAAGGCATATTAATCTTTTGGCACCGATCAACAGTCTTGTAGTATTTTAATCTAGCTTCTGGAGAGAGGAGTCAGCGGGCCGAAAGAACCCAATGCTTTTTGAATCCAGAAGCTTTTTAAAATATAAGAATTTATAGGCTTACGCTATAAATTATCCTTCGATTTCTCGCATAAACGCGTATCGTCCTTATAGGACGCTGAAGGCATTAATGCTTATCATATTGTACTTTCACTGAATATCATTGATTGTGTTTTACGGAGTTATCAAAGGTGGGAGGAAAGCATGGAACAAAACCAGGAGAGAAGAAAAAGATTCGAGCTCTTGATGAAGCAAGGTGAAATTCCACCTGCAATCATGGATCCCTACTTTTTAGATGGATATATAGAACGAGTAGAGATCAGCCGCGAAAATCGAGACTGGCAAATTGTGATTGCGAAAGAAAGTCTGGTTCCAGCACAGGTCTACCGGACATTTTGTCTCAGAATGCGTGAGAAGCTGCAGCATATAGCCAAAGTAAGCTTTTTGTTCGTATATGATGAAAAAGTTAGTAGGGCAGAGCTAGTCCAAGAATATTGGGGATTGTTTCTGGAGTGGGTGACCCGCGAGATCCCTTCGGTTAACGGCTGGCTGACACGCTCTACCCAAGAGCTTAAAGATGACACATTAATGCTGACGATGAGTGACTCCACTTCTATGGAACTAGCTCGTAAAAAGGGCATCGATGGGGCAATTATTAAATTTTATAATAAGTATTTCGGACTCTCCTTAAAAGTTAAGGTGTTAATGGCGGAGAACGAAAATAATAATGTTGAAGCGTACGAAGAATTTCAGCAAAAGCTTCAGCAGGAACAACGGGAGATCGTTGAGCAGATGATGACTGCTGTAGAAACAGAAGCTCCTGCTGATGATAGCGATCCAAATGAAGTAATTAAGCTTCAGGTGGGATATGAAATTAAAGAACAAGCCGTGCCGATTCTTGAAATTCAAGATGAAGAGAAGAAAATTACCATTCAGGGTACCATTTTTGGCCTGGATCGTAAGGAACTTCGCAATGGCAGTACTTTGTTCACCTTCAGTCTGACTGATTTCACGGATTCTTTACAAATGAAGATGTTCGCTAAGACTAAAGATGATCTGAAGGTTATGAGTCAGCTTGCTAACGGTAAATGGGTAAGAGCACGCGGAAAAGTAGAATATGACCGTTTTATGCAAATTCCTGAGCTAGTGATGATCCCTTCGGATTTAACAGAAGTTAAGGCACCGCCTGCGCGTAAAGATACGGCTCCTAAGAAACGGGTGGAATTCCACCTTCACACTACGATGAGTACGATGGATGCGGTCACTCCGATCACTACCTATGTCAAAACAGCTGCCCAGTGGGGTCATCCAGCGATTGCTATTTCTGATCATGGCGGAGTTCAAGCTTTTCCTGATGCGAACCATGCAGCTCACAAGCATAAGATAAAAATGATTTATGGTGTAGAAGCCAATGTTGTGAATGACTCTGTGAATATTGTCGAGAATGCTCAGCCTTTGGACTTGAAGACAGCTACCTATGTAGTGTTTGATATAGAGACCACGGGGTTATCAATTACCCGCAATAATATTACGGAGCTCGCGGCCATTAAAATGTGCGAAGGTAAAGAAGTAGATCGTTATTCTACTTTTGTTAATCCGCATGAGAAGATCCCTTATCATATTCAGCAATTGACCAATATTACGGATGAAATGGTTAAGGATGCTCCTGATCTTGAGCCAGTGCTGCGTAAGTTTGTTGAATTTGTGGGTGACAGTATCCTTGTTGCTCATAACGCCAGATTTGATATGGGTTTTATTCAGGCCTCGTTACGTAAAATAGGTGAACCTGTGCTTACGAATCCGTCTCTTGATACGCTTGAGCTCGCACGGTTACTATATCCAAAAATGAAGAATCACAGGCTGAATACATTAGCCGATAAATATAAAGTTCTTCTGGAAAGCCATCACCGTGCGATTGACGATACCATAGCACTCGGCGGAATATTAACAGGATTGCTCGCAGATGCTGAAAAGATGAAGGGGATGACCCGCCTTGATCGACTAAACGATTATGTGGGTAATGATCTTTCAAACACAAGACCGTTTCACTGTAATATTTATGCACTTAATCAGGTGGGCAAAAAAAATCTCTACAAGCTCATTTCCATGTCACATACGGAATATTTCAAACGTGTACCTTGTATTCCGAAATCCAAGCTGGAAGAGCATAGAGATGGACTGCTCGTGATTTCCGGTTGTGAACGTGGAGAGTTTTTTGAAGCAGTACTCAACAAAACGACTGAGGAAGCTATGGAGGTTGCTCATTTTTATGATGTGCTGGAGATTCAGCCATTGACCATGTACATGCATTTGGTGGACAAGGGCTTTGTAGCAGGGCCTGATGAGCTTCGCGATGTAGTCCGCAAGGTTTGCGAAATAGGTGAACAGCTGAATAAACCAGTTATTGCAACGGGGAATGTGCATTATCTTGAACCCCGGGACAAGCTGTATCGTGATATTACGATTAATGGGATCACAGGCTTTAGTCCGCTTAAAGACCAACGCAAACCGGATGCACACTTCCGCACAACGGATGAAATGCTGTCTGAATTCGAATTTCTCGGTGCTGAAAAAGCGATGGAAGTCGTGATTACGAATACAGTTGAGCTGGCTGAACGTTTTGAAGAGCTGGAGTTATTTCCAGATAAGCTATTTACACCAATTCTTGAAGGGGCGGACGAAGAAATTCGCGAGACCTGTTATAATACTGCCAAATCCATTTATGGCGAAGAACTACCTGAGGTAGTTATTGCCCGTTTGGAGAAAGAGCTTGCACCGATTATTAAATTCGGGTTCTCTGCCAACTATTTGATTTCTGAACGTCTCGTTAAAAAATCAAATAAGGATGGGTATCTCGTAGGTTCGCGGGGTTCCGTAGGCTCTTCTGTAGTAGCTACATTTCTTGGAATTTCAGAAGTTAATCCTTTGCCTGCACATTATATTTGCCTCAACCCAGAGTGCCGGCATAGTGAATGGTTCCTGGATGGTAGTGTGCGAAGCGGATTCGATTTACCAGACAAAGTCTGTCCGGATTGCGGCGAGAAGCTCAAAGGTGAAGGCCAGGATATTCCGTTCGAGACCTTCCTTGGATTTAAAGGGGATAAAGTGCCCGATATTGACTTGAACTTCTCAGGGGAATATCAGCCGAATGCACATAACTTTACCAAAGAAATGTTTGGTGAGAAAAATGTATTCCGAGCCGGAACCATTGGTACGGTAGCTGAAAAGACAGCCTTCGGTTTTGCGAAAAAATATGAAGAACTGCACCAGAAACGTTGGCGTGGAGCTGAAGTTGGCCGTCTGGCAGCTGGCTGTACAGGCGTTAAACGCAGTACGGGACAGCATCCCGGCGGTATAGTCGTTGTTCCAGACTATATGGAGGTAGAAGATATTACGCCAGTGCAATTCCCAGCGGATGATGTCAATGCTGAGTGGAAGACCACACACTTTGATTATCACGCATTTGACGCGAATCTGCTGAAGCTTGATATTCTGGGTCATGATGATCCGACGATGATGCGGATGCTGCAGGATTTGACAGGTGTTGATCCAACCTCTATCCCGATGAATGATCCGAAAGTAATGAGCATGTTTAACTCTACAGATGCACTTGGAGTGAGACCTGACGAAATCAGATCACCGGTTGCGACATATGGTGTGCCCGAAATGGGTACCAAGTTCGTACGTCAAATGCTTATTGAGTCGAAACCGTCCAGCTTTGCTGACTTACTGCAAATATCAGGTTTGTCTCATGGTACTGGAGTTTGGCTTGGTAACGCGCAAGAGCTTATAAAGAATAACACTTGTAACATTAAGACCGTTATCGGTTGTCGTGATGACATCATGCTCTTCTTAATTTATAAAGCGGGAATGGATGCGAGCTTGGCCTTTAAAATTACCGAGAGTGTTCGTAAAGGTAAAGGTTTGTCTGACGAATGGATCGAGGAAATGAAAAAGTGCAAGGTTCCACAATGGTATATTGATTCTTGTCTGAAAATTCAATACATGTTCCCGAAGGCGCATGCTGCTGCATACGTAATTTCTGCAGTACGTACCGCCTACTTCAAGCTGTATCATCCTATTGAATATTATGCGACCTATTTCTCTGTTCGTGCAGCGGATTTTGATATTGAATTATGCTGTAAGGGATATGAAGCGATCAACCGTCAGATCGTAGAAATTGAGCAAAAAGGATTTCAAGCTTTGCCTAAGGAAAAGGCTATGTTGCCTGTCCTTGAGATGGCTTTGGAGATGACTGCACGTGGGTTTACATTCAAAAACATTGATCTTTACCGTTCGGAAGCGAATAAGTTTATTGTTGATGACAAGAGTTTGATTCCCCCGTTTTCCGCATTAGCGGGAATTGGTGAGAATGCTGCTATCAACATAGCGGCTGCGAAAGATGCTGGGGAGTTCCTTTCTATTGAGGATTTCCAGCAGAAATCCAAGGCGAGTAAGACAGTAATTGAGTTGCTAACCAATATGGGCTGCTTCCGCGGCTTACCGGAGAGCAATCAACTTTCCCTATTTTAAAGGCTTTAACAACACTTATTTCATGGCTAGAAAAGAGAGCTCCAGAGGGGGAGTCAAGGGCTAGCACTTGTCAGTCCTGACTCACTATGGTATAATTTCTTTGGTAATAATGAGATAAGTCCGTTGTGTAAAGAGTGGGGAAACCCACTCTTTATCTTTGGTATATAGCAAAAGACAAGTTCGTGGAGGTAATTTTCTTTTGAGCACACCCAAATCTAAAATTAAACAAACGGTAGAGCAGATGCTGGGGCCCTATCTCGACGACAATGGTTTCGAACTGGTGGACGTTGAATACGTGAAGGAAGGCTCCAATTGGTTTCTGCGTATATTCGTAGATAAAGAAGGCGGCATTGATATTGATGACTGCGGAAGCATTAGCGAATATTTCAGTCAGCAGTTGGATGAGAATGATCCTATCCCTGAGGCATATTTCCTTGAGGTTTCCTCACCGGGAGCAGAGCGTCCTCTCAAAAAAGCTGCAGATGTAGCTAAAGCGGTAGGTAAGGACGTGTATGTGACTGTTTATGAGCCGATTCAAGGACTCAAAGAATTTGAAGGTCGTTTGCTCTCGTTCGAGAACGAGGAACTGCTCATCTCCGCGGGCAAAAAAGAACATGTAGTACCGTACGCCAAAGTCGCAAGCGCGAGATTGGCCATTATTTTTTAACGTCTTGAAAGGGGGGCCGGAAATTCATGAGTATGGAGTTTATTGAAGCAATGAATGAGCTGGAAAGGGAGAGAGGCATCAGTAAAGATGTGCTGTTCGAAGCTATCGAAGCGGCGCTGATCTCTAGTTATAAACGTAATTTCAATGCGGCACAGAACGTGCGTGTTGATATGAACCGCAACACAGGCGTTATTAAAGTGTTTGCCCGCAAGCTAATTGTTGAGGAGGTCCTGGATACAAGGACTGAAATCTCATTGCCGGCAGCCAGAGAAATTAACCCGCATTTCCAGCTTGAAGATATTGCTGAGCTTGAAGTAACACCACGTGATTTCGGGCGCATTGCTGCACAGACTGCAAAGCAGGTTGTAACACAACGGATTCGCGAAGCAGAGCGTGGACTCATCTATAATGCCTTTATTGACAAAGAAGATGATATCGTAACAGGACTTGTACAACGTCAAGATATGCGGAACATTTACATTGATCTTGGTAAAATCGAAGCGGTCTTGCCGCTTAGTGAATTGATGCCAGGTGAGAAGTTTAAACAAAGTGAGCGTATCAAGGCTTATATCACTAAAGTTGAGAACACCACTAAAGGACCGCAAATTATGCTGTCCCGCAGTCATCCCGGATTGCTGAAGCGTCTGTTCGAACTAGAAGTTCCGGAAATTTTTGATGGTGTAGTCGAAATTCGTTCCGTAGCTCGTGAAGCTGGCTTCCGTTCGAAGATTGCAGTGTATTCTCGCAATCCTGAAGTGGATCCAGTTGGTTCTTGCGTAGGCCCAAGAGGAACACGCGTTCAGACCATCGTTACTGAGCTTCGTGGTGAGAAGATCGATATCGTCCGTTATTCTGATCTGGTGCAGGAGTATGTGGCTAATGCACTCAGCCCTTCCAAGGTCCTTGAAGTTCAAGTCTTTGAAGCAGAGAAAATGGCACGGGTGATCGTTCCTGATTATCAATTATCACTGGCTATCGGTATTAAAGGGCAAAATGCACGTCTTGCTGCTAAGCTTACCGGCTGGAAAATTGATATCAAGAGTGAAAGTCAAGCGGAGCAGGAATACGGTAGACCGAGAACTTCTATTGATGAAATGCATCAGGATTCCGTCTCCATTGATTAATTAACCTGCTTGACGGGAGGCGTATGTTATGAAACAAAGAAAGGTGCCGCTGCGCAAATGCGTTGCTACCCAAGAGATGATGCCGAAAAAAGAGCTGATTCGAGTGGTTAGAACGCCCGAGGGCGAAGTGCTGATTGATCTGACAGGTAAGAAGTCAGGCCGTGGTGCTTACATATGCGGCAAGCTTGAATGCTTTAAGCTGGCACAGAAGAATAAAGCACTTGATCGCGCTTTGAAATGTCAAGTGAGTCCTGAAATCTATGACCAGCTTGCCCGGGAGTTTACTTCCGTGGAAGAGCAGTTTCTAGCAGCAAAGGATAGTGAGGATAATGAGTAAGGCGCTTTCTTATTTAGGGCTTGCCATGAGAGCAGGCAAGTTAGTCACCGGCGATGAGGCTGTACTCAAAGCTGTACGGTCTTCAGAGGCGAAGCTGGTCGTTCTGGCAGGTGACGCTTCAGATAATACCCAAAAAAAGTTCCGTGATAAATGCGGAACCTACGATATTCCACTAGTAATCGCATTTCACCGAGACAGCCTCGGTGCAAGTATTGGTAAAGACCAGCGTGTAGTACTGGCCATTACGGATAAAAGATTCGCGGAAATGATCTCCAAGCAACTCGGAGATACTGTCGGAGGTGGATTTATTGACTAAAGAAGAGAACAAAGATAAATTGCGCGTGTACGAATACGCCAAGTCACTAAACATGAGCAGTAAAGAAATTATTACAATTCTGAAGCGTTTGAATGTCCCTGTGAATAATCATATGAGTGTCATGGAGAACGGTTCCGTGAACAAAGTAGAGCAATTCTTCAAGGATATCAAGTCGAACGCTGCAGCCAAGCGGGATACCAGCTCCAGCAGCCGTCCGGTGACAACCGGTGCCGTAACTGCCGAACCCCAAAGTGCTCAGAATGCCAACAAAAATCAACAGGAAAAGCAGGTAGGTATGAACAGTAACCAAAACAACAACCAATCGACGACGTCCCCAAGGCCCCAAAGCGGACAAGATTCCCGCAGAGCAACAACAGGTTCAACGCAGAATGCACGTCCGCAACAAAGCGGAGCTCCACGTACTAACAGCACTAACAGTACTAGCGGAAGCCGTCCGCAAGGAAGTAGCACAGGCGGCAATCGTCCACAAGGTAGCAACACCGGTGGCAGCCGTCCGCAAGGAAGTAATACTGGCAGCCGTCCACAAGGTAGCAGTACCGGTGGTAGCCGTCCGCAAGGTAGCAACACTGGTGGCAGCCGTCCGCAAGGTAGCAATACCGGTGGTAGCCGTCCACAAGGAAGTAATACTGGCAGCCGTCCGCAAGGACAAAGCAGTGCACCTCGCACTGACAGCCGCCCACAAGGTCAATCTGGCACTGGCGGTGGTTTCACACGCGGTGACGACAGAGGTCCTAAGAAGAACACAACTGGTGGTAGACCAAATACGAACAATAGACGTTTTGATGACGGTAAAGGCGGTAACTACCGCGGTCGTGGTGGTAAGAATGGCCGCGGCAAAAATCAGCCAATGGTTCACCGTGAGAAGATCGATAACACACCTAAGAAGATTATCGTTCGTGGCAGCATGACTGTTGGTGAAACAGCAAAATTGCTTCACAAAGACGCTTCTGAAGTAATTAAGAAGCTGATTTCTATGGGTGTTATGGCAACCATCAACCAAGAGTTGGATATCGACACCATCCTGCTACTCGCTGCTGAATTCGGCGTAGAAGTAGAAGTGAAGATTCCTGTTGATGAGGATAGTTTTGAAACTGTGGAAGAGAATGATGCTGAAGAAGAACTTCAGTCACGTCCTCCAGTAGTTACGATCATGGGTCACGTTGACCACGGTAAAACTACTTTGCTGGATGCCATTCGTTCGACGAGTGTATCTCTAGGCGAAGCAGGCGGAATCACACAGCATATCGGTGCTTATCAAGTTGAAATCAACCAGAAGAAAATCACGTTCCTAGATACACCTGGTCACGAAGCATTTACTGCTATGCGTGCTCGTGGTGCACAGGTAACGGATATGACTATTATCGTAGTTGCTGCTGATGACGGTGTTATGCCTCAGACCGTTGAAGCTATTGCACACGCTAAGGCTGCTGGACTTCCGATTATTGTCGCTGTTAATAAAATCGACAAGCCGGGCGCAGATCCTGACAAAGTGAAGCAAGAGCTTACAAGCTATGAACTCGTTCCTGAAGAGTGGGGCGGAGATACCATCTTCGTTAACCTTTCTGCGAAACAACGTATTAACTTGGAAGAACTGCTGGAAATGATTCTGCTCGTTGCTGAAGTAAATGAGTACAAAGCGAACCCTGACAAACGGGCACGCGGTACGGTTATAGAAGCTGAGCTTGATAAGAACCGTGGACCAGTTGCACGTATTCTGGTACAGAACGGTACATTGAAAGTCGGCGATGCTTTTGTAGCAGGTAACTGCTTCGGACGTGTGCGTGCGATGGTCAATGATAAAGGACGTAAGATCAAGGAAGCTGGCCCATCTACTCCAGTAGAAATTACTGGTTTGACTGAGGTGCCGCAAGCTGGAGATCCGTTTATGGCCTTCGAAGACGAGCGTAAAGCCCGTGCGATTGCTGATAGACGTTCTACCTCCCAACGTCAATCTGAGCTGAATACGAACACCCGTGTAACATTGGATGATTTGTTCCAGCACATTAAAGACGGAGAGATCAAAGACCTTAACGTTATCATTAAAGCTGACGTACAAGGTTCAGTCGAGGCGCTTAAAGGTTCCCTGGGTAAGATCGAAGTGGAAGGCGTACGCGTGAAGATCATTCACAGCGGTGCCGGTGCCATTACGGAATCCGATATTACACTTGCAGCAGCATCTAATGCTATTGTTATTGGCTTTAACGTTCGTCCGGACGCTCAAACCAAGGCAGCTGCTGAACAAGAAAAAGTAGATGTACGTCTCCATAACATCATCTACAATGTAATCGAGGAAATCGAAAGTGCAATGAAGGGTATGCTTGATCCTATCTATAAAGAGAACGTTATCGGTCACGCTGAAGTACGTAGCGTCTTCAAGATCAGTAAAGTGGGTACCATTGCAGGTTGTATGGTTATTGATGGTAAGATTACCCGTAATGCTGAAATGCGCTTGATCCGTAGCGGAATCGTTGTGTTCACAGGTAAAGTTGATACCTTGAAACGCTTTAAAGATGATGCCAAAGAAGTGGCGCAAGGTTATGAATGCGGCATAACTTTGGAACGCTATAATGACGTCCAAGAGGGCGACATTATCGAAGCGTTTCTTATGGAAACTGTAGAGCGCTAAGCGAAGAGGTGAATATAGATGTCTAAAATTAGAGCAGGTCGAGTGGGCGAGCAGATCAAGAAAGAGCTTAGTCAACTTATCCAAAGCGGACTGAAAGACCCTCGAATCGGTTTTGTAACTGTAACTGGCGTAGACGTGACTAACGATCTGTCGCAAGCGAAAGTATACCTAAGCGTATTCGGGGATGAAGAGCAGAAGTCAGGCTCCCTTAAAGCGATTGAAAAAGCTAATGGTTTTCTTCGCTCCGAGCTTGGCAAGGCGATTCGCCTGCGGCATACACCGGAACTGATCTTCAAGATCGATGAATCTGTCGCTTATGGCAGTCACATTGAGAAACTTCTCGGAGAGCTTCATAAGAACGATTAGAAATAGGTACTAAAAGGAGTTCAAAATAGCTTAAGGCTATTTTGAACAACCTTTATAAAGGAGACGGCGAATGCAGAGCTATGAACAAAGTCTCCAGCAGACCCGTGAGTTTCTGCTGGAACACGACGATTACCTTGTAGTGTCGCATGTTCAGCCGGACGGAGATGCAGTCAGCTCCACCCTAGCGGTGGGCTGGCTTCTCTCATGTCTGGGCAAAAAATACACTATGCTAAATGAAGGACCGATACCGAAGCGGATGGAATACTTATGGCATTCGGATGAAATCATCAATATGGCCTCTAGTGAGCCGCCCCGTCAATACAGCAATGTGATCTGTGTGGATTGTGCTGATTTTCAGCGAGTAGGACTGACTCATCGCTATTTTGCGAATGATGCTCTAATCCTGAACATTGACCATCATCCCACCAACAACGGTTATGGATTTGTGAATTTAATCAAACCGGATGCTGCTGCGACTGCGGAAATTTTGTTCGATCTGCTGAAGACGTTCGAGATTGAATGGGACATCGATATCGCCACAGCTTTATACACAGGTCTTTTGACAGATACTGGTGGATTTCGATATACCAACACATCACCAAAAGTAATGGCAGCCGTATCTGAACTGCTTTCTTATGGCGTTAACGGTCCTGAACTGGCTGAGACATTACTTGAAGAAATGACATTGCCGCAGATTAAAATTTTAAATAAAGCTTTAAATACTCTTCAATTATCACCCGAAGGGGATATTGCCTGGCTCTATGTTACACCGGAGGATATGATCGAATGTGCTGCTGCCAATGAAGATTTAGAAGGTCTCGTGAACTACCCTCGCAATATTCGAGGTGTGGAAGTAGGGATTCTGTTCAAAGTCATTCATGAAAATGCGGTTAAAGTTAGTTTGCGTTCTGCTGGTAAGGTGGACGTGGCTGATCTAGCGCAAACGTTTGGAGGTGGCGGTCATACCCGTGCTGCAGGTGCGCGTATAGAAGCTACACTCGAAACGGCAATAGCCCAGGTGCTTGAGGAGGTAAGACGTCATTTATGAGTGAATTAGAAGGTGTACTGGCGGTATATAAGCCGGCCGGCTTCACTTCACATGATGTTGTGGCCAAGGCGCGTCGTATTCTCGGCATGAAACGTATTGGACATACGGGAACGCTTGATCCTCAAGTAACAGGTGTGCTACCACTTTGTCTGGGGCGTGCTACACGTGTTGTGGAGTATATTCAGGAGTTGCCTAAAGAATATGTGGCAACACTGAGACTGGGAATGTCGAGTGATACCGAGGACTTAACGGGGACTATTACAGAAACTGTAGATGAGGTGCATGTAACTGAAGAAGAAATTCTATCAGTGCTTGCTTCATTTAAAGGGGTTATTTCTCAGGTTCCACCAATGTATTCTGCGGTTAAAGTTGACGGCAAACGTCTTTATGAGTTGGCAAGAGAAGGTAAAACCGTTGAACGTAAAAGCCGTGAAGTAGAGATTTATGAAATTGAAATGACGGATATGACTTGGGAAGGCAATCATCCCGATATCACATTCCGGGTATTATGCTCCAAAGGCACATATATTCGCACACTTTGTGTCGATATCGGTCGTGCACTTGGACTGCCGGGTGTGATGGTGAAGCTAGAGAGAACGATGTCAGCAGGAATTTCTGCTAGTCATTGTCTTACGCTAGAGGATATTGCCACTCACAAGGAAGCCGGAACATTGGAAGATCATTTAATCGCTGCAGACGAAGCCATTTCTCATATGCCAAAGCACACTGTAATGGATGAGAAGAAGAAGGCAGCTTTGCAGGGCCAGCGTTTGTCCTCACGATTTATCGCTCCAGAGGTGCAGGCAAACGGTCAATTTCGGCTATACGATCTTCAAGGTGGATTTCTTGGCATTTATGAATTGGAAGATACAGGTGCAATTGCTCCAGTTAAGGTATTTGCACAAGCTTAAATCAATTTTACCAAGTGAATTGTAGGTGAGAAACAGCGTGAGAACCGTAACGTTAACCTATCCGATGTCTCCGGAGACTGCTGCAGAGTGGGCTCAGCCTCAAGTGGCTGCTCTAGGGCAGTTTGACGGATTGCATCGTGGACATGCTAGCGTCATTACATCCGCTGTGGCCCTAGCCCGTAAACAAGGTGTGCCGGCCGCAGTCCTTACATTTCATCCCCATCCTAAAGATGTTATGGGTAAGGGTGATTATGAAGGGTATTTGACGCCACCCGTAGAAAAGCAGGAGATACTTGCTAGTTTGGGTGTCGATATCTTATATGTTATTGAATTTAACGAGCAGCTTTCCCGTGTAAGCCCACAGAATTTTGTCTCTGTTATGCTTTTGCCGCTACATATTGTAACTGCAGTTGTCGGCTTTGACTTTCGTTTTGGTTATCAAGGTGAAGGCGATGTTGAGATGCTTCGCAAATTGGGTGAAGGTGTTATGAATGTGGAGGTTGCTCCACCTTTTCTGCTGGATGGAGAGAAGGTTAGCAGCTCCGGCATTCGCAAAAGTCTCCAAAATGGGGATTTAGAGCTGGCAAACTCCTGGTTCGGACGTTGCTATTATCTGCGTGGTGAAGTGGGTCACGGTGAGAAGAGAGGTCGCACCATTGGTTTTCCAACGGCGAATTTGAAACTCAGTGCTCATTTTGTCATTCCGACTAAAGGTGTATATGCGGTCCGAGTCTTTTATAAGGATAAAGTTTTGTACGGGGTCATGAATGTGGGCGTTAAACCTACCTTTCATGAGGGTGTATTGACTCCAAGCTTTGAGGTCCATCTGTTTGACTTCGAAGGTGATTTGTATGATCAAGAGCTTAAGTTAGAGTTAGTATCTTACATTCGTCCTGAACGAAAATTCGAATCTATAGGTGCATTGATCACTCAAATCGGTGAGGATGCAGAAACCGCGAAGAAGATTTTGGGGTATAAACTATAGTCATCCCGGACAAGCCGTTTACTTTTGTTAATGGAGATGCTATACTAATAAACGTTGCTGGCTTACAGCATCATAACCTTAGCTTGGTTGCACGTTCTCACCGACGGTGACGAGGCTAGTGGCGATTATATTGAAGGAGGTGAACAGGATGGCATTAACTCAAGAACGTAAACATCAATTGATCGACGAGCACAAAACTCACGAATCCGATACTGGATCCCCTGAGGTGCAAGTTGCTATCCTAACGGAGAACATCGTTAATTTGACTGACCACTTGCGTACGCACAAGAAAGATCATCACTCCCGTCGCGGATTGTTGAAAATGGTTGGACAACGTCGTAAACTTCTGGCGTATTTGAAAAACAAAGACATCAGACGTTACAGCGCCCTGATCGAAAGACTGGGATTGCGTCGTTAATTTTCCATAAGATAACCCTTAAAGCAGCCTGGTTGTATACCGTATGTCCTTCTCGGAGCGACAGCGGGACAGCTGGGTTGCTTTTTGAAAATTTAGGGAAAACTTTATAGCAAGACTGATGAGATTATTCGTAAAAACGGCCACTTTACATCATCTGTAAGACTTAGCCGTTTCTTCTTATATGCATACAGAACAGGCTACATACCTTAGGGACAAGCCTTTCCGATTCATTAGATCGATATGTGAACCTGCTATATTTGACTGCGGGTCTACTACTATTCAAGGAGGTATTTATGGAAAAACGTGTAGAAATGCAGCTAGGCGGAAGACGCCTTGTGCTGGAAACGGGCCGCCTAGCTAAACAAGCAAACGCAGCCGTTATGGTGCGTTATGGAGATACTTCGGTATTATGTACCGTTACGGCTTCGAAAGAGCCTAAGGATCTGGATTTTTTCCCGCTTACGGTTAACTATGAGGAAAGATTATATGCAGTAGGTAAAATTCCTGGCGGATTTATTAAACGTGAAGGCAGACCGAGTGAGAAAGCGATTCTGTCCAGCCGTTTGACTGACCGTCCAATCAGACCACTGTTCCCTGAAGGATTCCGTAACGATGTTCAGGTATTGAACATGGTAATGAGTGTGGATCAGGACTGCGCACCAGATATTGCTGCTATGATCGGTACTTCAGCTGCACTTAGTATTTCTGATGTGCCTTTTGATGGACCAATCGGCGGCGTTGCTGTAGGTCGGATTAATGGAGAGTTTGTGATCAATCCGGATATGGCTCAGCAAGCAATCAGTGATATTTATGTAGTGGTTGCTGGAACGAAGGAAGCAATCATGATGGTTGAAGCAGAAGCGAACGAAGTGACGGAAGATGTGATGCTCGAAGCGATTATGTTCGGTCATGATGAAATCCGCAAGATCGTTGCAACCATTGAAGAACTGGTCAAAGTGGCTGGTAAAGAAAAAATGGCTGTGAAGCTGCATACAGTGAATGCTGACGTTAATACTGAGGTCCGTGCATTTGCAGAGGCTCGTCTGGTGGAAGCCGTTAAAATTGCTGAAAAACATGCGCGTCAGGAAGCGATTGATATCGTTAATGATGAAGCAGTTGCGTATTTCGTAGAGAAGTACATAGAAGCACCGGAGCTTCTGAAAGATGTTAAAGAAGTCCTACATGATATCGTGAAGGATGAAGTAAGACGTCTAATCACGCATGATAAGGTTCGTCCAGATGGACGTAAGCTTGATGAAATCCGTCCGATTGAATGTGATACAAGCCTGTTACCACGTACGCACGGTTCCGGTCTGTTCACACGTGGACAAACACAAATCCTTAGCGTTTGTACCCTTGGAGCACTAGGTGATGTGCAAATTCTCGACGGAATCGATCCTACTGAAACGAAACGTTTCATGCACCATTACAACTTCCCACCGTTCAGCGTAGGGGAAGCTCGTCCGCTTAGAGCACCAGGACGCCGTGAAATCGGTCACGGAGCACTAGGAGAACGTGCATTATCTAAGGTTATTCCTAGTGAAACTGAATTCCCGTACACGATTCGTCTAGTATCAGAAGCGATTGAATCTAACGGTTCTACTTCCCAGGCTAGTATCTGTGCCAGCATTCTGGCTATGATGGACGCTGGTGTGCCAATCAAAGCACCTGTAGCCGGAGTAGCAATGGGTCTGATCAAAGACGGAGAGCATGTCTCCATCCTGACGGATATTCAAGGTATGGAAGATCATCTCGGAGATATGGACTTCAAAGTAGCTGGTACAGCAGAAGGTGTTACAGCTATTCAAATGGACATTAAGATTGCCGGTATCGACCGCAACATTCTTCAGGATGCACTTCAGCAGGCTAAAGAAGGCCGTCTGTTCATCTTGGACAAAATGAATGAAGCGATCTCTGCGCCAAGACCTAATCTGTCCAAATATGCTCCAAAAATCATTATTATCAACATCAATCCGGACAAAATCCGTGATGTTATCGGTGCTGGTGGTAAGATTATCAATAAAATTATTGAAGAAACCGGCGTAAAAATCGACATCGAACAAGATGGCCGCGTCTTTATCGGTTCTTCAGATGAAGAAATGATCCAAAAGGCTCGTTCGATTATCGAAGGTCTTGTGCGTGAAGTACAAGTCGGAGAAATCTATGTGGGTACAGTTAGACGTATTGAGAAATTTGGTGCATTTGTTGAACTGATTCCGGGCAAAGACGGATTGGTACACATTTCCCAATTGTCTACTGAGCGTGTAGCTAAGGTAGAAGATGTTGTTGCTATTGGTGACACCATTACCGTTAAAGTTACCGAGATCGATCCACAAGGCCGGGTTAACCTGTCTCGTAAAGCGGTGTTGACTTCGGAAACTGGAGCTAAAGCGTAAGTTTGATCTTAGTAATAACCTTTACTAAAGGGATCTAATTTCATTATTAAAAGAGACAGAAGCGATTTGCGTTCTGGCTCTTTTTTTATATGGACGAAAGTGGAAAGCTGGCACAAACATTTCTATCTATTAGTCTTGTATCTGTTCATGACATAAATTCCTCCCTTGTCTCATAGATTGGGACAAAGTGTCTTTGTAATTGTGTGGAACGAACCTGAAATTCGTTTCTACCGGGGAGGAAGTCGTCATGAAGACGGAAAAAGTGGCATTAGTGGTTGCTTGTGTAGCGATCGTGATAGGAATTGGTAGCACACAGGGGCCGGTTAAGGACATGCTTGCGCAATTGAAGCCGCAGGATGATCTTGCGGTATGGATGGATATTCCTAAGGCGGCGAACAATGATCTTCGTCTGCGGATTGAGACCGCTGCGGCAAAGCTTAATGCCCCTCCAGTCGATGCAGTGGTTGATCGGGTATGGAAGGCTATTCCGGGTTATAACGGACTTGAAATTGATGTAGAGAGTACCTATCGGAATGCTCTTTTGGCGCCAAAAGAACCCATAAAGTTTGTGTATCGGCAGATCGAACCAAAAGTATCGCTAAATGAACTGGGAGCAGAACCTATATATCGCGGAAATCCGGCGAAACCGATGGTATCACTGATGATTAATGTGGCTTGGGGCAATCAGTACATCGTGCCAATGCTGGATATTTTGGATGAAGAGCACGTGAAAGTTACGTTTTTTCTGGATGGAAGCTGGCTGAGTAAGAATCCGGAGCTTGCTACAGAAATGTTAAAGCGTGGTCATGAGATGGAGAATCACGCCTATACCCACCCCAATATGAGTACTTTAAGTCGAGCTCGGGCTACCGTTGAAATTGAGAAGACGCAAAAGCTGTTAAAGGAATCGCTTGGAGTTACTAATAAATGGTTCGCACCTCCATCAGGTGATTTTGATCAAGAGACAGTAGAGATCGCAAGCAGTTTGGGGTTAAAGACTGTACTCTGGACTGTGGATACGGTAGATTGGCGCAATCCTTCTCCTGAATCTATAGTTGCCAAAATCACAAGCAAAGCTGAACCCGGCACACTTGTTCTAATGCATCCTACTGCCTCATCCTCCCAGGCGCTAAAGGCCATGATACGCGGGATTAAGGCAAAAGGGTTACAGCTAGGTACAGTTAGCCAAACGCTGTCAGCGGAGCGCCTAATTCCCTCTGATGTTGAGTGAGTGATCTATTTCTGGTAGGATTATAGGCACGTGTATTAATTTAGATAGCCATGGCTATGGCCAGGAGGACTTGAAGTGGAAAAAATAGTATTATCCAATGGATTGCGAGTAGTGATGGAAAAAATTCCGACAGGCCGGTCCGTTTCATTCGGAATCTGGGTGAAGACAGGTTCGCGGAATGAACACCCTGGAAACAACGGGATATCCCATTTTGTAGAGCATATGCTTTTTAAAGGTACGGATCGATATAGTGCTAAAGATATTGCCGAGCAGTTCGATGCTATTGGTGGCAATGTAAATGCATTTACCTCTAAGGAATATACTTGCTATTATGCAAAAGTACTGGATGAGCATCTGCCTATCGCAGTAGATGTGTTAGCTGACATGTTCTTCCGTTCACGTATGGATGCTGAAGAGCTGGAGAAAGAAAAGAACGTCATCCTTGAGGAAATTTCTATGTGCGAGGACACACCAGATGATCTTGTGCATGATTTGATGTGTGCTGCTGCCTACAAGGATCATCCGCTTGCGTATTCTATCCTTGGCTTAAAGGAACGGCTGATGGAGATGAAGCCAGATGATCTTCGTGCCTACATGAAGGAGCAATATACGATTGAGAATACGGTAATTAGTGTAGCGGGCAACATCAGCGATGGACTGATTGAGCTATTGGAGCAGCATTTTGGTTCCTTCGCTAATCATGGCACATCTGCGCCGCTGACTCCACCGGATTATTATGGGGATTTGTTGTTTCACCGCAAGAAAACAGAACAGAATCATATCTGTCTTTCCTTACCAGGGGTTCGTTCTGGCGATCCATTGCAATATGCTATGGTACTTATTAATAATGCCATTGGTGGTGGGATGAGCTCGCGGATGTTCCAAGAGATTCGCGAAAAACGTGGCTTGGCTTATTCTGTATATTCTTACCACAGTTCTCAAGCAGATTCAGGTTTGTTCACGGTCTATGCTGGAACAGCACCTAAGCAAACCAAGGATGTAATGGAGCTAATCAAGGAAATGATGTACGATCTTGCTACTAAGGGTCTTAGTGAAGATGAACTGAGAAAAGGCAAGGAGCAGCTTAAAGGTAGCCTCATTCTTAGCCTAGAGAGTACCAGTAGCCGGATGAATCGAATCGGAAAAAATGAACTTATGCTCGGAAAACATAACACATTAGACGATATGATCGCCAAGATTCAGTTAGTAACGATGGACAATATCAATAATGTGCTTGATAATATGTTTGCTGAGCCGCTTTCTTTAGCGATGGTAGGTTCAACAGATAAAGCTATTGCAAATGTTAGGAGAGATGATCTTGTCTTATTACGTACAAATCAATAAACTAGCTGGAAACGAGGATGTTAATCTGCCTTGTAAAATGTCAGAACAGGCTTCCGGGTATGATCTTTATGCCGCTGTTGAAAGCGAAGTTGTGCTTGCGCCTGGAGAACGTGCATTAATTCCAACAGGCATATCACTAGCTATGCCAGACGGACTAGAAGCTCAAATTCGTCCACGAAGTGGACTGGCCTTGAAGCATGGAATTACGTGTTTGAACACACCTGGAACGATTGATGCTGATTATCGTGGAGAGATCAAAGTGTTGTTGATCAATCTAGGGCAAGAGCCATTTGCTATCGCTCGTAATGAGCGCATTGCCCAAATGGTATTTCAAGCGGTTCCAGTGGTCACTTTGGTTGAAGTAGATGCTTTATCCGAAACAGAACGTGGAGCCGGAGGCTTCGGTCACACTGGCAAATAATATGACTTATTAAAAAGCTTGCGAATTAATGCCAATTCGGCGTGATTCGCAAGCTTTTTTTGTTTCAAATATGACAAATTATAAGTTTCACATTTAAGCCTGATGGTAATTCTTCTCCGCTTTTCACCCATTAAGAATGCCCAGCATAAGATGCTCTATAGTCGATAGTGTATGTTGAAAGGAGCGTCATCCCTATGCTTACTGGCGTCAGGATCGTGTTCCTGGGCGGGGACGCGAGACAGCTTGAAGTGATTCGGAAATGTGTGGAATTGGATGCGACGGTAAGCGCTGCCGGGTTCGATAAGTGGGAGACCCCTTGCCCAGGGGTGAACCTGGAACAGATGTCGGTAGAGCTGCTTAGTAATGCAGATGTATTAGTGTTGCCTACGGTTGGTTGTGATGATGAAGGGAATATCAGTGCTCTATTTTCTTCTGAACGCTTGATGCTCTTGGAAGCACATTTTGCTGCTCTGCCACCCCATTGTTTGGTGTATAGCGGTATGGCCAAAAGCTACTTACGCGGCATGTGCGCCAAGCATTCGTTGAAGTTAATTGAATTGCTTAATCGTGACGATGTAGCCATCTACAACTCCATCCCAACAGCGGAAGGGGCACTGGTTATGGCCATACAGAACACGGATTTTACCATTCACAGTTCCAAATCGATGGTACTGGGTTTGGGCAGAACGGGTTTTACAATGGCAAGAAGTCTGCAAGGACTGGGTGCTAGTGTTAAAGCCGGAGTTAGAAAACAGGAACATTATGCACGTGCTGAGGAAATGGGCTGGAAGCCTTTTATGACCAGTGATCTGTTGCTTCATGTGCCGGATGTTGATCTGATATTTAATACGATTCCAAGTATGATCATCACCGCACAAGTACTCTCACGAATCTCACCGCATTGCTTAATAGTCGATCTGGCTTCTGCTCCAGGTGGATGTGATTTTCGTTATGCTGAGAAAAGAGGAATTAAAGCGATGCTAGCACCTGGACTCCCTGGCATTGTAGCTCCTAAAAGCGCTGGGATTATTATGGCAAATGCGCTGGTTCAGTCGATATCGGACGAGGCTTTAATCAAGGGGGACGAATAAAATGGATTGGCACGGAAAAACAGTAGGGTATGCGATTACCGGATCTCACTGCACATTTGCGGAGGTAATGCCGCAAATCCAACGCTTCGTGGATGGAGGAGCAAACGTAGTGCCCATCGTTTCAGCATCCGTACTAGGCACCGACACCCGCTTTGGAACATCGCAAAATTGGCTAAAACAGTTGAAAGATATAACAGGTAATGATATCATTTCTACAATTGTTGAAGCGGAGCCGCTGGGTCCTTCCAAGCTGCTGGATGTGCTTACTATAGCACCCTGCACTGGAAATACAACGAGTAAATTGGCAAATGCTATGACCGATAGTCCAGTGCTCATGGCTGCAAAATCGCAGATGCGTAATGGACGTCCACTTGTTCTGGCGATATCTACCAATGATGGCTTAGGTCTAAACGCAGCAAATATTGCAAAGCTTCTAGTGGCCAAAAATATTTATTTTGTGCCATTCGGACAGGATAACCCTGAGGGCAAACCTAACTCTTTAGTAGCGCGTATGGATCTTATTCCAGAAGCTTGCTATTCCGCTTTGCAAGGTAAACAGCTACAGCCGATGATTATCGAAAAGTTTCATTCTGTTTAGAGTAGACCGAATCGGCGGATTTAGTTGTGGACAATAAAAGGGGAGATGTACGAAATGAGCAATGAGAAGTTAAAGCCAAGATCTGCCATACTCATTTCTGAGATCATTGCTACCAAAAAAATATAAGCACTGCTGCTACCGTCCTCATTTCGAGGGCGGTACAACCATTTTTCAAAATAAAAGAAAATTACTTAAGAAATAAGCTTACGTACTGTAAAGGAATTTCTCATTTAGAAACGAAATGAGTTCTGTTTACGAACGATTAGTGTGTTTGCTTTGACAATAATGGAGGAATTATACATGGGTATTCTGGTACAAAAATTCGGAGGAACATCACTTTCAACACCACAAGCTAGAGAGCACGTCATTCGTAATGTCAAACGGGAGCTCGCTAGCGGCTATAGTTTGGTCATTGTCGTTTCGGCAATGGGCAGACGTGGAGAGCCTTATGCAACAGATACTCTGCTGGATTGGGCTGTGCAGAATGGAGATTCACTCCCTGAGCGTGAGAAGGATCTCTTGATGTGCTGTGGTGAGATTATCTCTGCTACTACACTTTGTGGGCTGCTGGAGAATGAAGGGATTGCTTCTACGGTATTAACGGGAGCTCAGGCTGGTTTTATGACTGATAGCAACTATGGCAATGCAAGAATTCTGGATGTTCGTCCTGAACGTATTCTCCGCGAACTGCGTGAAGATAAAGTAGTTATAGTGACAGGGTTCCAAGGACAAACTGAAGCTGGAGATTTGACGACTTTGGGCCGTGGAGGAAGTGACACCTCTGCGACTGCACTGGGTGCTGCTCTTCATGCAGATATGGTTGATATCTATACAGACGTTAACGGGATTCTTACAGCAGATCCACGGATCGTTGAAGATGCTAAACCTTTAACGTATGTTAGCTATACAGAAATTTGTAATATGGCTCATCAAGGAGCAAAGGTAATCCATCCACGTGCGGTTGAGATTGCTATGCAGGCACAAATTCCAGTACGCGTTCGGTCAACATTTTCTGAGAATGAAGGTACGCTGGTTACGAACCCTGAAGGATTCAACGACATCCAGTCTGGCGGCATTGTAGATCGGTTTGTGACAGGGATTGCTTATGTCAGCAACGTTACACAGATTTCTGTGGAGTGTCCAGACGGAAATGGCACGGGCGTTCAACTGCAAATTTTTAAAAGTATGGCTGACAACGGAATAAGCGTTGATTTTATTAATGTAACACCTACTGAAGCTCTTTATACTGTGTTCGATGACAAATCAGAAAAAGCTATCTCTGTTCTCCAGCAATTAGGCTTGCGTCCTAAGAGTTTATCAGGCTGCGCAAAAGTTTCCGTCATCGGGGGCGGTATCAATGGTGTACCTGGTATTATGGCTCGTATCGTTGAGGCACTTAGCTCACAAAATATTCAAATTCTCCAATCCGCAGATTCGAATACAACGATTTGGGTGCTGGTGAAGAAAGAGGATATGGTGCAGTCCCTGCGTTCGTTGCATGCTATGTTTGAATTGCACCGCTGACAAGGAGGAATTCAAAGTGGATTTCGGAAGATTAATAACAGCCATGGTAACCCCTTTTGACGGGGATGGAGAAATCAACTGGGATGTAACTTCACAGCTTGTCGATTATTTAATTGAGGAACAGAAATCAGAGGCATTGGTTGTCTGTGGCACAACTGGGGAATCCCCAACGTTAAGTGACGAGGAGAAACTGCAGCTGTTTTCTTTTGTACTAGAGAAGGCGAATGGTCGCTGTAAAATTATCGCTGGAACAGGCAGTAATAATACGAAACACTCTATTCACCTCACGAAGGAAGCGGAGAAAATAGGTGTGGATGGCGTACTTTTGGTCGTTCCGTATTACAATAAGCCTAATCAGGAAGGGCTCTATCAGCATTTTTCCACAATTGCTTCGGAGACTTCATTGCCAGTCATGCTGTATAATGTTCCCGGTCGCACGGGTGTAAGTATGAGCGTGGACACAACTCTTCGACTTGCTGAAATATCGAATATTGTTGCGACAAAAGAATGTGCATCTGTCGATCAAGTAACACTTATCGCTTCTGCGTGTTCTGATGACTTCCGTGTATATACTGGTGATGATTCTGCAGGCTTAGCTAGTCTGGCCGTAGGAGGATACGGAATTATCAGTGTAGCTAGTCATGTGGTTGGTGCACAGATGTCAGAAATGATCTATGCACACACCTCAGGTAACGTCCAGAGAGCGGGAGAGATCCATCGGCAATTGTTCCCGATTTTCAAGGGCTTGTTCGAATGTCCACAACCTCTACCGAATCCCTCAGCTGTCAAATATGCTTTAAGTCTGAAGGGTCTGCCTGTTGGAGGCGTCAGATTGCCGCTTATTTCACCTACGGAAGCTGAGGCGGCCTTTATTGAGGCGCTATTTCACTAAGTGCTGATCAGTGATATTCCAGTGTTTAAACCGGCTTCTCCTATGGAGAGCCGGTTTTTATATTTATAATATTTTGCTGAAATAATGAATCACATTTAAGGAAAGAATTTGGATACGAGATAGGGTGACTTGTCTTTTGCCAAAAAAATCATGTATAATGATCTTAAGTGACTGGGTGCGGTTAAAATTAAATATGCGGTAATCTTCCGTCAATGGTATACATTGTGAGACAGGATAGGTCCCAAGATGAGTCTGTGTAAATGTTTGACATGTCTTCGCGCGAGGGGCGCGACGGTGAATTTTGACGGCATTTGTCCGCTTCAATATGAACTTTACTGCCCGGAATCGGGAGCTTTCGCATTGCGCATTTTACAGATATCAGGAATATCCTTGTTAATTAAGGAAGCTATCAGCTGTTTGAAGAATGTGTTCAGCGCCGCTGAAATAATCGAAGTTCAATATTTACCAATAAAAGTATGACGTCCAACATCATAGGAGGGTTAGATTCATTTGTCCAAAAAAAACAACAACGATAAATTGATGATTTTCGCATTGGGCGGAGTCGGAGAAATCGGGAAAAACATGTATGTCATTCAATATGGAGCTGACATTGTAGTCGTGGATTCGGGACTGAAGTTCCCAGAAGAAGACATGCTCGGTATTGATATTGTAATTCCTGATATCTCTTATTTGACAGAGAACCGCGACAAGGTAAGAGGGATTGTACTTACCCACGGACACGAGGATCACATCGGTGGTCTCCCATATGTCCTGAAGAACTTGAATGTTCCGGTTTACGGAACAAGACTTACATTAGGCCTTGTAGAAAACAAATTGAAGGAAGCAAACTTGCTGGGTGACACCAAACGAATTCTGATCAATGAAGATTCAGAAATTCAACTGGGAAGCTCGCTCAAAGTTACTTTCTTCAGAACAAACCACAGTATTCCGGATTCCGTCGGTGTGTGCATAGAAACACCGGAAGGTAACGTGGTTCATACGGGCGATTTCAAATTTGACCACACTCCAGTCAACGGTCAATTTGCAAATCTGCATCGGATGGCTGAAATTGGTCAAAAGGGCGTGCTTGCTCTTTTGTCGGATAGTACGAATGCTGAGAAACCAGGCTTTACCCCATCTGAGAAGAATGTCGGTATCGTCCTGGAAGACATTTTCCGCAAGGCTGAGCAACGTGTCGTTGTAGCTACTTTTGCTTCCAATGTGCACCGTATTCAACAAGTGGTTAATGCAGCAGAATCCACGGGTCGTAAGATTACAGTAATTGGCCGTAGTATGGTAAACGTTGTATCCATCGCTTCTGAGCTTGGATATCTGAACGTACCAGACGGTATGCTGATCGAGCCTGAAGAAATGAACAGAATGGCAGCTAATCGTGTCGTTGTTCTTTGCACAGGCAGCCAAGGCGAGCCAATGTCCGCATTGACCCGCATGGCACGCTCCAGTCATCGTAAAGTAGATATCTTGCCAGGTGATACTGTTATTATCGCGGCAACACCGGTACCAGGTAACGAGAAATATGTAGGTCGTACCATTGATGAATTGTTCCGTCTCGGCGCTAACGTAATTTATAGTGGTTCCAATTCCGGCGTTCACGTATCTGGTCACGGTAGCCAGGAAGAGCTTAAGCTGATGCTCAACCTGATGAAACCGAAATATTTCATTCCAATTCACGGTGAATACCGTATGCAACGCAAACATGCGCTTTTGGCAGAATCCGTTGGCGTAGATTCGCAGAACATTTTCATTACTGAAATCGGTGAGATTGTGGAAATTCAAGGCGGTGCCGCTCGTAAAGCTGGTAAAGTAACGGCTGGTAACGTATTGATTGACGGTCTGGGTGTAGGTGATGTAGGTAATATTGTATTGCGTGACCGTAAATTGCTGTCTCAAGATGGTATTTTGGTTGTCGTGGTTACACTAAGCAAACAGAATGGTGCGATTGTCTCCGGACCGGACATCATTTCCCGTGGTTTCGTTTACGTTCGTGAGTCCGAAGGACTGCTCGACGAAGCGAACCGTATTGTTTCCAGTACACTGCAACGCCTGATGAGTGAGAAAGTAAATGAGTGGGCTTCGCTTAAAACAAGCGTAAAAGATTCGCTCGGTCGTTTCTTATATGAGCAAACGCGTCGTAGACCGATGATTTTGCCGATTATCATGGAAGTGTAGGAGAATTCTCCTTAAATAATTATATAGCTTGGGCATTGGCCCCTTTTCCCCGGAAATATTGGACGGTTTCTACGGGAAAAGGGGTTTTTGTGTTGTTTATATTCACATCATGAGGAGAGGTTTGCATAATGCAGGGCCCTGAAATGTCATACTAATGAAAGTTAGTAAGGCTATAGCAGACCAGAGCTGCATAAGAAAAGGGAGAGCTGCGAAGATGAACTACATGAATGGATCGAATGGAGCAAAAAATGAGGAGGTTATACCTCAAGAGGAAAATCCGAATACAAATCAGAATATGCCGCCCACTACAATGGGTGCAATAAAGGAGCTTGGACAAACAGCGGTTCCAAGCGGAGAACCGGATATCTTTTGCATAACGATCATCGGTCAGATTGAAGGCCATATTGTAATGCCTCCTCAGAACAAAACGACAAAATACGAGCATATCATTCCGCAGCTGGTGGCAGCTGAACAGAATAAGAATATTAAAGGTCTGCTTATTATTTTAAATACTGTTGGTGGAGATGTAGAAGCTGGTCTAGCGATTGCCGAAATGATTTCATCGCTTTCTAAACCAACAGTAACTGTAGTTATTGGAGGGGGACATAGTATTGGCGTTCCGATCGCTGTATCCTCGACATATTCGATTATTGCGGAAAGTGCAACGATGACGATACATCCGATTCGTATGAATGGTTTAGTAATTGGTGTGCCACAGACGTTCGAATATATGGAGAAAATGCAGGAGCGTGTAGTTAAATTCGTTACTTCTCATTCTCGGATTTCTGAAGAACAGTTCCGTGACCTCATGTTTAAGACGGGGGAGCTCAATCGTGACATTGGAACAGCCGTTGGGGGACTCGATGCCGTTAAATATGGTCTGATGGATGAGGTGGGCGGGATCGGAGCGGCCTTAGCGCATCTTAACCGCATGATCGGTGGAGATTTCTCTGCAGCGCCTACAGCAGCAATTTCGGGAGGGCTTACTCAATGACACTGTATACGATAATGTCGATGGAACAGGTATGGGAAGGGGCGTTTAATAATTACGCAACAACGCGAGAAGTAAGTGTTCAAGGGATGCTTATGCAGGTTGAACCGATGGAGGAAGGGCGCGCACGTATAGTAAGATTACTGGATTGTCCACTAGATCGTTATTTGGATCCGTCGTACTCTCCTGGAGCGATAATTACGTTAACATAAAGATTCATTTTCTGACAAAAGAGAACATAGGTACGCCACGCCATTATATGGTATAATGTTGTTCCGGGGGTGGCTGGCGTGGCTAAACGAAAAAAGAAAAAGAAAAAAGCGCTGCTCGGCAGCGTTTTAAAATATGAAATTTACGGAATTTTACTAATAACGATATCCGTTATTGCTCTGTCCGGTGAAGCGGCGGTAGGGCGGTCACTTTCAAGTATGGCGGGTTATTTATTAGGGAGATTTTATTTTGTGTTGCCGCTTATTGGTATTTTTTATGGGCTTATGGTTATGATCCATCGCAGATGGCCCTCTTCTTGGAACAGTCGACATACAGGCGTGCTTCTGCTTCTCCTATCCATGTGCCTTATGAGCACTATTTCTGCAATGGAGCAGAAGCTTGGCCCGTTGTCCTTGCTCCATCCTGGCAACGTGATGACCCAAATACATAACGATCTTTCGGGATCTCTTTCGCCCGGTGTTAACAATAGTAATGTCTATATGCTGGGTAAGGACATAAGCGGTGGGTATATCGGCGGATTGGAGTATGCTGCGCTGCTGTGGCTCTTTGGTAGTCTGGGAGCTAAGCTGCTGATGATCGTCATGCTTGCCATCAGTTTTATGTTAATTACAAACCTCTCCTATGTGGAGATACTTACTCTACTGCGAGTTCGTACGGTTAAGTTTGTGGAGGGAATTCGTCTTCATGCGGCAAACCGTCCGAAGGCAGTCCCAGTAGCGGCTAGGCCTTCCAAAGCAGCAGCATCTGCTAAGACTCGGCAGGTGAAACAGCCTGTTTATGACGAGGATGACGAAGAGGAAGAGGATGAGCGTTATTTGCCTAATCGCAAGCAACCGGTCCTATTGAAAAAAATAGCGGGTTGGTTCTCAGGCTCCACACGTTCAGAGGCGGAAGCTAATCCAGAGGATGAGGATCAGGGTCCAATTATAACAAGTGCTTCTCACGGTCCGATTATTTCGGGGCTCTCAGCAGAGAGTCGTGTGACTCCACTTGAAGACCATCATGATTTTGATGATGCTGATTTGGATATGGAACCAGTGACTCCAATTATTCGCGACTTCTTCGAGCATATCCGCTCAGAAGGGCTGAATGAGGAAGATCGGGAGGAATGGAGTGAATTCTCTCCTGCCGCTCGTGGCGTTGCCGTCAAAGCTCCTGCTACTGGGGCTAATTCAGTAAATCAACAGCCTTCAGATGAGCCTGAGGAGAATGTGACCATAGACTTGGATGGATTGCTAAGTGCCACTCCTGATGGAGAGATCATTCCCGCTCCACCGGCACCACCTCCACCAAAACCTTATAAGCTGCCATCTTTCCGACTTCTAGCCAAACCTAATAACAGTGGCAAAGCGGGGGATCAGAATGATTATATGCAGACCGCCCGGAAGCTAGAAGCTACACTAGAGAGTTTCGGTGTAAGAGCAAAGGTTCTTGAAGTAGTTAGAGGACCAGCAGTTACACGGTACGAGATTCAGCCGGATATCGGTGTTAAGGTCAGCCGGATTGTTAATTTGACGGACGATATTGCACTTGCTCTTGCAGCTAAAGATATACGTATGGAAGCACCAATTCCGGGTAAATCAGCCATTGGGATAGAGGTACCAAATTCCGAAGTGTCTATTGTTACGATGCGTGAAGTTATGGAAACACAGATCTTTCAGGAAGCTGAATCCAGATTATCGATTGCTTTTGGACGTGATATTTCGGGTCAGACGATTATAGGTAATTTAGCGAAGATGCCCCATTTATTGGTGGCGGGTGCGACGGGTTCTGGTAAATCGGTTTGTATTAACGGGATTATTACGAGTATTTTATACAAAGCTAAACCCGATGAAGTCAAATTCCTGATGGTAGACCCTAAGATGGTAGAGCTGAATGTCTATAATGGGATTCCTCATCTTTTGGCTCCTGTGGTTACCGATCCGAAACGGGCGAGCTTAGCTTTGAAGAAGATCGTTGTGGAAATGGAGAAAAGGTATGAACTCTTCTCCAAATCAGGAACGCGCAACATGGAAGGCTATAATAAGCTGATGGCAGAGAACCCAGCTGCTATACTTCCGTATATTGTTGTTATTGTGGACGAGCTTGCGGATTTGATGATGGTTGCCGCTAACGATGTAGAGGATGCTATCTGTCGACTTGCACAGATGGCGCGTGCAGCTGGTATCCATCTAATTATTGCTACTCAGCGCCCTTCCGTGGATGTCATTACAGGCTTGATTAAGGCTAATATTCCATCTCGGATCGCTTTTGGTGTATCGTCCAACGTAGATTCACGCACCATTCTGGATATGCCAGGTGCGGAGAAGCTATTAGGTCGAGGAGACATGCTGTTCTTACCGATGGGGGCTTCTAAACCGATTCGTGTACAGGGTGCCTTTATGAGCGATCAGGAGGTTGAGACGATCGTTCAATATGTCAGCAGTCAAGGGGAAGCCGAATATGACGAGTCCATTGTTCCAGAGGTCGATGACACAATTTCTGAGGATCAGGAACCGCAGGATGAGTTATATGAGCAAGCCGTAACGATCGTGCTTGAAGCGAAGCAGGCTTCAGTCTCGCTACTACAGCGCCGGATGAGGGTTGGCTACACCCGTGCAGCCCGTTTGATTGACTCTATGGAGGCTCGTGGGGTAATAGGGCCTTACGAGGGTAGCAAGCCGCGTGAGGTGCTTGTATCACTAGAGCAGTATCAGCATAACAAGATCAGTTCTTAAGCCGGACAAGCCAGTTTAAGCCTTCGATAGACAGTAAAAAGGGGGCGTCCCCAAGTAGTACAAACTACTTGGGGACGGCCCCTTACTCATGCTGAAGAAGTGTAAATGACCCTTCAAATAATGGCTTTAGTGAAGCTTCATTAAAATATTTAGGGAATTTCTCCTTGAAATTCTGAGATTATTGGTTCTCAGACTTACAATTAGGGAAAAGCTCCCTATAATTCATCTATTTTGGTAAGAAATAAAGGATATAGCCTGATTTTTAGGGAGGAATTCCCTGATTCGATTCATTATCAGAGAATATCGACTATTTTCAGGGAGATTTTCCCTGCTATGAACGAATTAGTCAATTCCCCTGTTTTCCCCTTTAAACCAAAGGGTTTTCAATCCCTTGGGCACAGAGACAAAATGCGAGTCGTCGGCTGGCAATCTGCTATCCGTGGGTTGGTTACCACATATTATGCCTACGTCGAAAGAGCTTCCGCAAACTAATTTCGCACGTCAGATCATAGATCCTGTGCACAGGGAATTCACGGATTCTCTTCGAACCTTTCTCTTTGTCTCCATGCCCCAAGGATTCAAATCTTTTGGGTGTTTTTTTATGTTTTTTCCGTTTTATCTACGCCATTTTTCGTTCTGCGTCTACCGCAATCGACCAGATGAATCCAATTAACTCACGACCCACCGCTGCCATGGTTAAATTTCGGTGTTTCCCACGTCTGACTAATTTTAAATACTTGCTGTGTAACCGTTCTTGGGCTTTCCACGACGTTTCATGGACATGAGCACTTTGCCCCTCTAGGCGCACTGCTAAGTCTCCTTTAACAGCAGGGCGGTGACGGTAACTCCATGCGGACTCCACCAGTGCGCGCCGTACTCCGGAATTTCCGACTTTTGTAAGACTACCTCTTTTGGTACTTGCTCCCGATGAATACTCCCGTGGCACGAGTCCCAGATAACTCATGAGCTGAGCCGGTGAACGAAAACGTTCAAAATTCCCAATCTCGACAACTAAAGTCATAGCCGTCAGCAGGGCGATTCCCCTCAGACCTTGTAACGCTTGAATGACAGGTGCGTACGGACAGATCTGTGCTTCTTCTCGCATTGCGGCTTCAAGTCGCTTGATTCGCTCCTCCACTTCCCGGAGCTGTTGCAGGGATTCGGTGAATACCCGTTCTTGAGCTACATTATTAAACTTCAACATAGAGAGCCATTCCCTGTACCTTTTGGTCCAGCGTTTTTTCATGCCCTCTGGCTTGTGAATTTGGTGGCGCAACAGAAAATGAATGAGTCGTTGCCGAGCCCGATGTAGGTCTTGCCTAGCATCTTCTCGCGCACGAATGAGATCTCGTAAGGCTTCGAGTTCTGGAGTCGGCACATAGATCGCGGTCAATTCTCCAGCTCGATGCAGCTGAGCCAGTTTTTCTGCATCCCGTCGGTCGGTTTTTATGGCATCGCCGGGGCGCTGTGGCATACGCGAAGGTGCGATCACCACACAGGAAATCCCCATCTTTGTCAGCCAGCGATATAAGTCGTACCCCGTAGGCCCGGCTTCATAGCAGACTTCTAGTGTAATTCCTAAACCTTTGAGTTTCCGAATCATTCGAGCCACTGCATCCGGGGTATGGGGAATAGCTCCATAATATCGTGCTGATTCTCGACCTTCGTCTGCAATTGCCACCGCAATTTTTTCTTTTGACACATCCAAACCTACGTATTTTATGGTATTCTTCATAGTAACAGCTCCTTTCGCATTTAGCTCTGAAATGGTTGTCCTTCAACTTCCATTTTAACCTACGGTGTGCGAACAGGGGCTGCCTTTCGTTCATCATAACTAAAAGCGCGAAAATGCTACTTGGACTTTCTATAAAAAAGAAGCTACTCCGATCATCAATCTTAATTTGGGCTTTGCCGTGTATGATCAATAAAAATGCGCTTGAGGGTAGTTTATATTGTGAATTTTTATCACTAAATTGTTGAGAAGTATGGCGTATCTATAATTTCTATTAATGCGTGGTTCCACAGTAAAATGTGGTCCTTTAAATTCATGATTAATATCAACTCCATTTTTTTCTTATGTCGATTATAGTTGATAATAATTCTCAATTACAATGAAAAGCTACTTCTTCTTTTTTAGTAATGCATAGGATGCACTGACAGTCGTCATAATAACTTTAGCCATCCATGCAGAACTTACAAAAGAAAGGTAGAGCGAACCCTATGAAGAAACAAAAGATGTGGATATTTGCTGCTTTAACTCTTGCACTTGCTGCCGCGCCGTTTGCAGGAACGTTTTTCAAGGGGAATGGCATTGTTCAGTCCAAGCAAAGTGCTGCTGCGTCATTTGTCCACGAGTTAAATAATCCTGAAGTGGAAGCCTTGCCGGCTTTCAGTACGACACCCATCAAACTTGGGTCCACGGGTCAGGATGTCTATGAATTGCAGGGACGTTTAAAGTATTTAGGTTATTATGCAGGAAAAATAGACAGTCATTTTGGTCCTAAAACGAAGAATGCGGTAACCTGGTTTCAATGGAAATTCGGAATGAAGTCTGATGGCATTGTAGGTGCCAAAACAAAGCTGAAGTTGTATAACGCAACGAAGAACTGGAAGCCAACCGAGCCTTCTACGGGAACGGGAAATAAGACAGCACAGAATAACACTGGTAATAAAACAAATACGTCCGATAAAACGAATTCTCCAGGATTGTCTTCAGGTAATTCGATGGGCATATCGGAGAATGATCTGAAGATCATGGCCAATGCCGTTTATGGAGAAGCCAGAGGTGAGCCTTTCGAAGGTCAGGTTGCTGTTGCGGCAGTCATTTTAAACCGAGTTAAATCACCTAGCTTCCCGAATACACCGTCTGGCGTTATTTTTCAACCGAGAGCATTTACAGCTGTAGCCGATGGTCAGATCTATCTGGAGCCGAACGAGCAAGCACGTAAAGCAGTACAGCAAGCACTCAGTGGTTGGGACCCCACTGGAGGATGTTTGTATTACTTTAACCCTAAAACGGCGACCTCTAAATGGATTTGGACCCGTCCTCAGGTGAAGACGATAGGACAGCATATTTTCTGTATGTAGAAAAGAAGGATAGGGAATTCAGAGAGCAACCGGGAAGAGGCTTCCGGTTGCTTCCTTACTTTGGAATGGTTTAGAATGGTTATTAATTCATAAACATGATATAGAGCAACTATCCACGCCGTAAAGGAGTTTTGGACTTGACTAATAATGTATTTCAGCATGGTACCGTTGGAGGCTTGCGTATTCACGTTATGCCAACCAAGGCGTTCAAGACCTACGCGATCTCACTTTATGCGGGTATCCCTCTTGACGAGAATACTGTGACCTCAACTGCACTAGCTCCATTCGTGCTTCGCAGAGGTACCGCGACTTATCCAGAGACCACGCAATTCCGTGAGCGTTTGGAGGAACTGTATGGCGCTGGGTTCGGGTTTGATATTTATAAAAGAGGCGATTATCAAATCGTTCAGTTCCGCATGGATACTATTAATGACTCTTTTGTGCAAAGCCAGGAGAGCTTACTTGAACAATCCTTCGCTTTCTTAGGTGAAGTACTGACTCGTCCATTAGTTGAAGACGGCAGCTTCCGACCTTCGTATGTTGCAACGGAGCGTGAAACCGTTCGCAAGAAGCTGGAGTCCATCGTAAATGACAAGATACGTTACGCTGCTGAGCGCTGTATTGAGGAAATGTGCCGTAACGAGCCATATCGTCTTCACCCTCTGGGGCAAAGAGCGGATCTGGATCAAATCACTCCGAAAAGTTTGTATGAATCGTATAATTCCTGGCTGGATGATGCCATCCTTGATCTCTATGTAGTGGGTGACACAACAGCTGAGGAAGTAGAAAAGCTTGTACAGAGTCATTTCGGTCGGGTTCAGTCCGAGGTGGGCTTATACAGCTCTAAGTTCGTACCTGTATCAGTTAATGAGGTGAGGACTGTAGAAGAGAAGCTGGATGTCAGTCAGGGCAAGCTGAACCTGGGTCTACGCACCTCTATTACTTATAAGGATGATAATTACGCGTCCGCACTTATGTACAACGGAATATTAGGAGGGTATCCACACTCTAAACTTTTCGTTAACGTACGTGAGAAGGCAAGTCTTGCATATTATGCTTCGTCTCGTTATGACGGGCACAAGGGCATTGGAACGATTCAATCAGGCATCGAAACACAAAATTACGGCAAAGCCGTGGACATTATAGAGAAGCAATTGGAAGAGATGAAAGCTGGCAATATCAGTGATCTGGAATTGAGTCAGACTAAAGCCATGATTCGCAATCAGCTTTCCGAGATTCCGGATTCCGCTTTTGAAATGATCTCTTACGACTTCAACCGCCAGTTGTCAGGAAAAGAACGGACAACGGATCAGCTATTGGGGCAGGTGGAACAAATCGGTGCTGAAGATGTAAAAGCCGCCGCCGAAACCTTTCAGCTAGATACGATTTATTTCTTGACAGGGAAGGAGGAATAACGATGGAACAAATTCATTACGACAGACTTCAAGAGACCATTTATCATGAGGTCATGGATAACGGGCTTCAGGTATATGTGTTGCCGAAACCAACCTTCAACAAGACCTATGCTACATTTGCTACTAAATACGGTTCCGTTGACAATCATTTTCATGTTGCAGGTGGAGAAGAGACCACTGTTCCTGATGGTATAGCTCACTTTTTAGAGCACAAAATGTTCGAAGAGCCAGAAGGCGATATTTTTGCTACCTTTGCTTCAAATGGAGCCTCCGCTAATGCCTTTACAAGCTTTGACCAGACGGTTTATCTTTTCTCGGCAACTGAGAATATAGAAACCAACCTTAGTACGCTCGTTGATTTTGTTCAGCGACCTTATTTTACAGATGAGAATGTAGAAAAGGAAAAGGGAATTATTGGTCAAGAAATCAATATGTATGCTGATAATCCGGACTGGCGCGTCTATTTTGGCCTTATTGAAGCGATGTATTCGAAGCATCCGGTTCGGATTGACATTGCCGGTACGGTAGAATCGATTAGTACGATCACAAAAGAAACGCTGTACACCTGTTATAACGCTTTTTATCATCCTAGCAATATGCTGTTGTTCGTGGTTGGGGGTGTGGATCCGGAGAAAGTATTCTCCTTGGTTCGCAGTAACCAAAAGGGTAAAACCTACGGCAAGCAGGGTGAAATCAAGCGTATTTTTGAAGATGAACCCGAACAAGTTGCTACAAAACGTCTAGAAAGTAAGCTTGCCGTCTCGATGCCAAAAATCATGTTTGGTTTCAAGGAAAAGGTAGATGGTCTAACGGGTGAAGCTTCTCTGAAACGCGACCTGATAACGAAGCTAATGCTCGATTTGTTGGTAGGTAGTAGCACAGCATTGTATCAAAAGCTATATGATGAGGAATTGATCTCGGACAGCTTTGGACATGAATTTAATAGTTCTCCACAATATGCTTTTTCTGCAATGGGTGGGGATACGAAGGATCCTGATTTGCTTTTAAAACGAATTAAAGAAGAAATAGATCTAATCTTAAAGTCCGGCTTTGCGGAGAAGGATTTCGAGCGGGCTCGGAAAAAGAAAATTGGCGGTTATTTGCGCATGCTGAATTCCCCTGAAAGTATCGCACATGAATTTACACGCTACCAGTTCCGCGGTGGTGACCTGTTTGAAGTTCTGCCTATGTACGAATCGATTACTTTGGCAGAAGTTAATGAGCGTCTGCAAGCCCATGTAAACTGGGAACAGCTAGCCATTTCATTGGTGGTGAGTCCTTAGGTGAGCGTTTTGGGAGAGAGCAGCAAACCACTAGGGGAAATGACAGTGCTTGTTACAGGGGGCAGCGGAGGGATCGGTGGCGCCATTGCAGAACGATTTGCTTCTGTGGGGATGAACATTGTTATTCATTACAAGCACTCGCATGAAGCTGCGAATGATGTCGCTCGCCGTTGTATGGCCCTTGGCGCAAAGGTAATGACAGTAAACGCGGATATGAAGGATCGTAGTCAGATTGTACGTATGGCGGAAAAGCTTGAGAGTAATGGGATGCAGCCGGATATCCTCGTCAATAATGCCGGTAAATCGCATTACGGAATGCTTGCTGATGTGACCGAAGAGGAATGGGATGATATTATGTCCATTAACTTGAAGGGAACCTTTATGTGCAGTCAGATCTTTATGCCGTACATGGTGTCTCAGCGTTATGGTCGTATCATTAACGTTTCTTCTGTATGGGGGATCACGGGAGCTTCTTGCGAAGTAGCTTATTCGGCTAGTAAGGGTGGAGTGAATGCCTTTACAAAGGCTTTAGCTAAAGAGTTGGCTCCATCTGGTGTAACTGTTAACGCGGTAGCTCCAGGAGCGGTTAATACGAACATGCTGTCCAATTTACAGGAGGATGAAGTCCGTATGCTGGAGGATGAAATTCCGGCAGGACGCTTAGCTACTCCTAATGAAATATCTTCACTAATTTATTTTTTGGCTTTGCCTGAGTCCGGGTATATCACTGGCCAGATTATTAGTCCGAACGGTGGGTGGATTACCTAATTCTTAGTTGGAGAAAAGCTCCAGCATAAGAACTTAGTGTCTGAGACATATTATAAGTGTTGTTTTTAAATCTCACGTAAGGCGGCTTACAGCCTGTATGCAGGTGTTTGACCGTAAACATGAAGGAGGATTTAAGATGACACAAGAAGATAGCGTAATCAAAAATTTTGACACCTGGAAGAAATTTCTAGGAAAACGAGTTGTACAGGCGGAGAAACTTGGGATGAGTGAAGACACAATCTCAAAGCTGGCTTTTGAAATCGGGGAATTTCTCGATGAAAAAGTGGATCCAGCAAACACTCAAAACCGTGCGATCAAAGAGCTATGGGACGTCGGCAACGATGAAGAAAAGCAAACGATCGCAAAACTCATGGTCAAGTTGGCGAAAAATCACGCCTAAGCTTGCGGAAAAGCTCCCCTTGTGGGAGCTTTTCTGCAATTATTACAGGACTGACCTTGCCTTTCATTTTTATTTTATATATCATTAACATGACCCGTGTTTCAGACCCCTTTGTCTGAACGGCATTTTTTTGATGTATATCAAAGTGCGGGAAAAGGAATCTATGAGGTGTACAAGTGGAATATAAACAATGGTATATGGAATACAAGATTCACAAGAACAGACCCGGTCTGCTTGGTGATATCGCTTCAATGTTAGGGATGCTAGAAGTCAACATTCTGACGATTAATGGCGTTGAAGGAAAGACTCGCGGAATGTTGCTGGAGACCAATGACGATGACAAAATAATGCTGATGGGCGAAATGCTCAAGAAAGTTGATAATATTACAGTTTCAGCTCTGCGGTCTCCAAGACTCGTAGACAAGCTGGCTGTGCGCCATGGGCGATATATTGAACGGGATTCAGATGATCGGAAGACGTTTCGTTTTACTCGGGATGAGCTTGGTCTATTGGTCGATTTTCTCGGGGAACTGTTTAAAAAAGATGGAAATCAGGTAATAGGACTTCGAGGTATGCCCCGTGTAGGAAAAACGGAATCAATCATTGCTGGCAGTGTCTGCGCTATGAAGCGTTGGACATTTGTCTCCTCGACACTTTTACGTCAGACGGTTCGAAGTCAATTAGCAGAAGATGAGATGAACCCACATAATGTATTTATTATTGATGGTATTGTTAGTACGATCCGCTCCAATGAGAAGCATTATAATTTATTACAAAATGTTATGAGTATGCCAAGTACGAAAGTGATCGAGCATCCAGATATTTTTGTGCGGGAATCTGAGTACACCTTTGATGATTTTGATATTATTATCGAGCTTCGCAATAATCCAAATGAAGAAATATTGTACGAGTCGTTCACGACTAGCTACAGTGATGATTTATAGAACAACAATGAACAATGATATTCATTGAAATTTACAGGAGGTGATGGTATGTCGGAACTGGGCCGGCAATTGAAAGAGGCGCGTCTGCAAAAAGGGATGAGTCTTGACGATGTCCAGGAAGTAACGAAAATTCGCAAAAAGTATTTGGAAGCCATCGAGTCTGGAGACTATAAGGTGCTTCCAGGAAGTTTTTATGTTAGGGCGTTTATCAAAACGTACGCAGAGGCAGTAGGGATGAGTCCTGACGAACTGCTAGAGGAGCATGGGAATGTACCTGCCCCTCCCGAAGACACAGCCATGGAAACGGTGATTCAAAAACGCAGCCGTAGACCTGAAACCGAACGGAATGCAAAATGGCTGCCAACAGTGCTAATGTGGACATTTCCAATATTAATTATTGTTGTGATTTACATTTATGCCTCTAGTTTGAACAAACCGGACCCTGATCAGATTGATCAGACGAATCTGACGAATGAACAGCAGGATCCTACGACAGCACAAACATCACCACCGGCTTCAGGAGGTGGAGTTGTGGCGCCAACTTCTTCGGCAGGTGCAGAAGCAACAACTGAACCTACTACAGAGCCTACGCCGACTCCAACACCTACGCCTTCTCCGCAATCCATTACAGTTACACCGGATGGGAAGTCAGGCAAAACAACAAAATTCAAGGTTTCAGCTCCGGCTGGAAGTGAAGTGAAGGTTGAGATTTCTGCTACTGGGGTAAGTTGGCTTGAGGTGTATAAAGGTGAGAACTCTAAAGGTGAGAAACTCTCATTTGGTAATACAGCTGCAGGAGATCGTATGAGTTTTGTTCTTGGAAGTGAAGGAATCTATATTAAATCTGGTTATTCACCAGCTACTGAGATTACTGTTAATGGACAAGTAATTACAGATGAAAAGACTTCATCCCGACTGCTGCTTAATCTGGATGATGGTACTGGAAGCGAAGCGATCCAGAATGAAGGAACCACAGATACTACTGACCAGACTAATGAAACAGGCCAATAAGAAATACGATGCATAGACTTTGGCTTTACGGGGAACATAAGAATGTTTCCAGTTCTTAGCCAAAGTGAGGTGTACATTTTTATGATTGTTAGCTGGATTGTTGCTGGACTTGGGGTTGTTGTCAGTCTCATCGGATATTATATGACACCAAGTGCTTGGGGTTATGGAATTCTCGGTTTCGGTCTTGCGCATATTGTGCTTGGGATTCTGGATATGTTTCGAAACCCAGTCCGAAGCAGATAGAAAACTTAGAAATGAGCGTCTCCAATGGTATACTTCCGCTGGAGACGTGTTTCTACCCATTGAACAGAACTCATTTCGAAGGAAAAGCTCCACTTTGTGGGGCTGTTTTCTGTGTCGGGTGAGGTACATATTATCCAAAATTAGACTTAAGGGTATCATTCTTTTATAATAGTAGCAGACTAAAAAGAACAAAGGACGTGGAGTTATGAGTTCAGAAAGTTCATTTGATATCGTATCTAAAATGGATATGCAGGAATTAACGAATGCGATTCACCAAACGGAGAAAGAAATTGATAACCGATTTGACTTTAAGAACAGTAAAAGCAGTCTGAAGCTTGAGAAAGACGCTCTTATTATCGCCTCTGAGGATGAATATAAGTTAAATGCTGTTATTGATATTTTACAATCAAAGATGGTAAAGAGAGGCATCACGCTGAAAAACTTGGATTTCGGTAAAGTGGAGCCAGCTTCTCTGGGAAGTGTTCGTCAGCGCTTAGGGCTTAAGCAAGGAATCGATCAGGAGAACGCGAAAAAGATTAATATCCTGATTCGTGATTCGAAATTGAAGGTGAAGAGCCAGATTCAAGGAGATCAGATCCGCGTAACTGGTAAGAGTCGCGATGATTTGCAACAAATTATCCAGATTTTGCGTAAAGCTGATTTGCCGCTGGACCTGCAGTTCAACAACTTAAAATAGAATTTTGTACCCCGCAGTGCTTATTAGCACCATGATGCGGGGTGCTTTGTATTTTTTTTGACACCTATTTATAGCTATAATATACTTGCTTAAGTAGAAATAGATGAGCCTGACTCAGGCGATTTGTATGAACGATTTAGGGGAGGAACTTCAGTGAATTTGCCCAACCGCATCACGCTAGCACGTATTTGCCTGATCCCGATTATGATGTTTTTCTTACTGGTGGATTTCAGCTTTTATCCAGAACCGATACATTGGGGCTCTTTTCAGCTATCTGTTAATCATTTGGTAGCAGCTGTAATCTTTTTGCTTGCTGCGAGCACAGATGGAATAGACGGCTACATAGCAAGGAAATATAATATGGTCACCAATCTCGGTAAACTTCTTGATCCGTTAGCGGACAAGCTGTTAGTTTCTGCAGTTCTGATTTCACTTGTGGAATTGGGCAGATGTGACTCATGGATCGCAATTGTTATCATAAGTCGTGAGTTCGCAGTAACCGGGCTTCGCCAGATAGCATTGTTAGAGGGAAAAGTGGTTGCCGCCAGCAAATGGGGTAAAATAAAGACGGTTGTACAAATTGTAGCGATCTCACTGCTGTTGTTGAACAATTTCCCATTTCAATTCGTCAGCATTCCTGTAGACGATATTGCCATTTGGGCTGCAGCCTTGATCACTATTTACTCTGGAATTGATTATTTTGTGAAGAATAAGGATCTGCTACAGCTGCATAATGCTTAAGCATTTTAGGTAGCTATATATAGGAGAGGTAATAGGTAAAGCACCTATTACCTTTTTTAAACCCTAAAAGCAGTGTATCTACATTATAACGAGGAGGCGAAAGCCAGGTATGAAAGCGGAGATTATAGCAGTAGGCACGGAGCTTTTGCTCGGTCAAATCGTAAATAGTAATGCCCAGTTTTTGTCTATAGAACTAGCTGCTATTGGCATTGATGTATATTTTCAAACCGTGGTTGGCGATAACAGCAGTCGCTTGCAGCAAGCGATTGAAATCGCTCAAAGTAGAGCTGATGTTATCATTTTTACCGGTGGTATTGGTCCGACAGAGGATGATCTTACGAAAGATGCACTGGCTGCTGCTCTAGGTCGAACACTCCATATAGATCGCATGGCAATGGATCATGTGCAACGTTTCTTTGATGATCGAAAGATCGTTATGACGGAGAATAACCGTAAACAGGCACTTATAATTGAAGGAACAACACCTTTGCCGAATGAGATCGGTCTTGCTGTTGGTATTGCTTTTGAGCATGAAAAGAAATATTATATTGTGCTTCCTGGTCCACCTCGTGAGATGAAACCGATGTTCGTAGATAAGGCTGTACCGTGGCTCCAGCAGCATGCACTGACGACAGAAATGCCAATTTATTCTAAAATGCTTAAATTCGCTGGTATCGGGGAATCCCTGCTTGAGGATAAACTCATTGATCTTATTCACAGCCAGACTGATCCGACCATCGCTCCTTACGCTAAAGAGGGAGAGGTAACCGTCCGTATTTCGACAAAGGCGCCTTCCGAGCATGAAGCTTTCAAGAAGCTGGAGATTCTGGAGAATCAGATCAAAGAGATTTTACCAGAACATTTATATGCAAATATTGATGTGCCACTGGAGCAGCTAATTGTGGATTGGATGGCGGATGCAGGTCTGACTTTAAGCGCGGCGGAGAGTTGCACTGGAGGCTTGCTGATGGAGAGTATAACCAACATTCCAGGTAGTGCTTCGATGTTTGCGGGAGGAATTGTCTGTTATTCTAACGACCTAAAGAAAAAGCTTCTGAATGTGCCAAGTGCTTATTTGGAGGGGCCAAATGCTCCTGGGGCAGTGAGTCGTGAAGTTGCCGAGGTGTTAGCTGATCAGGTGAGAATGATCGCGGACAGTGATTTCGGTTTATCTGTAACAGGTGTAGCAGGACCGGGCTATTCTGAACGTAAGCCAGTTGGGCTTGTATTTATTGGTCTGGCTGAACGTGGGCGTAAGACAGAGGTATATGAGCTTAATCTTAAAGGTACTCGTGAAAATATCCGCCTGCGTACTGTTAAAGCTCTGCTGTATCGACTATGGCGCAGACTTGAGGAACGCAAGGTGGAGACACCACTTGAGGGTTCAGACTTGTAATGGGAGTTTAGCCCAGTTATAATTGAAACATACGGAAGAACCGTGGCACTGAGATTTCTTTGCTGCGGTTTTTTGTATATCTGCAGAGATTTTGATCACTATTTTTAGTTAGGATCATAAGTCGTTGATGTCCGGTGAAGTGAAGAAAATAGTTAACTTCTATATCCGGAGGGAGGCTTACAATAAAAGGGATAATTAACGCTTAAGACAAAAAAAACGAATGTATGTTCGAAAAAAAGCTTGGCAAGACCTCACAAACACGTTATTATATTATTATAAACAGTGAAGGAAGTGGTCTGATTGTCAGATCGTCGTGCAGCGCTTGATATGGCGCTTCGTCAAATAGAAAAACAATTTGGTAAAGGTTCGATCATGAAACTGGGAGAATCCACTCATATGCAAGTGGAAGTTGTACCTAGCGGATCTTTGGCACTTGATATTGCGTTAGGTATAGGCGGACTTCCAAAGGGACGTATTATTGAAGTGTACGGACCTGAATCCTCCGGTAAAACAACTGTTGCTCTTCATGCTATTGCAGAAGTTCAAAAACAAGGTGGACAAGCTGCATTTATCGATGCTGAGCATGCGCTCGATCCGAAGTATGCGCGTAACTTGGGCGTAAACATTGATGAATTGTTGCTATCTCAGCCAGATACGGGTGAACAGGCACTTGAGATTGCTGAAGCACTTGTTCGTAGTGGCGCAGTAGATATTATTGTCGTTGACTCTGTAGCTGCTTTGGTTCCTAAAGCGGAAATTGAAGGCGACATGGGTGATTCTCACGTCGGCCTACAGGCTCGTTTGATGTCTCAAGCGCTTCGGAAGCTATCTGGTGCCATTAGTAAATCGAATACAATTGCTATCTTTATTAACCAGCTTCGTGAGAAAATTGGTGTTATGTTCGGTAACCCTGAGACAACTCCGGGTGGTCGGGCGCTGAAATTCTACTCTTCCGTGCGCTTGGATGTTCGTCGTGTTGAAAGTATTAAGATGGGTAACGACGTTGTAGGTAACCGTACCAAGATCAAGATTGTGAAGAATAAGGTAGCACCTCCATTTAAACAAGCTGATGTTGATATCATGTATGGTGAAGGGATTTCCAGAGAAGGAAGTCTTGTAGACATCGGTACTGAAATGGACATCGTGAATAAGAGTGGTGCATGGTATTCCTATGAGGGTGAGCGTCTCGGCCAAGGACGTGAGAATGCCAAACAGTTCTTGAAGGAACATCAAGATATTGCACTCATCATTGAGAACAAGATTCGTGAAGCAAGTAACCTGTCCACTATTGTTGCTGCACCAAATGAAGCGGAAATCATTGCAGAGCAAGAGGAAGAAGAAAAACTACTTCTCGAAATCGAACAATAGAATTTATTAAGGAATAGGACGCCCTGTGATTGATTGTTGCAGGGTGTCTTTTCTTAACACATCAGAAAATGTATATTTGGGGTCCCCGCAAAGTACCTGAGTACGTATCGAAGTTAAGCCACACTTTGTGGGGATATTTTCTTGCTATGAGGTGACAAGCAACTATGGTAATACAGCTGGACATGGATTTTGAATCGGATGAGCAGGACGTACAGGTCCTATCTGATTTTCCTGAAGGAGAACTTTTAGAAATTACTAAGGTAGAACGTCAGAAGAAATCGGACCACCGCTATATCATACATTTCGGAGCCTATAACATGACTGTGCACGAAGACGTCATGATTAAATATCGGATGATTACTGGAAATTCTTTTATGAAAGCCGATTTGGAGGAAATTGTTGTTGCCGATGAGCGTCAACGAGCTTATGTAGAAGGGCTTCGTTATCTAGAACGAAAGCCGCGAACCGCTATGGAAATGATTCGCCGTTTACGGCAGAAGGAAATAGGGGAGACTATTATTGCGGAAGTGGTGCAACGGCTACAGCAGGAAAGATTTCTTGATGACCCTTTGTATGCAAAGCAATGGGCGGAGCAACGCATTACGAACCAGCGAAAGGGGAAAATGTGGATTCGCCAAGAGCTACGTGAGAAAGGAATCGACAAAACCTTGATCTCGGAAGCACTGGAGAATGTCAGTCCTGAACAAGAACTAGAGAGTGCACTTCAGATTGGACGTAAGAAATGGAATCTCATTCGTGGTGAAGCCACAGATAAGCGCAGAAAGACTGGAGCCTTCTTAATGCGGCGTGGATTCTCGGGCGATATGGTGCGACAAGTGATCAATACTTTACTTGAGGAAGACAATTATGAGGGTGAAGATGAGGAATTTTACTAGACTCACTGATTCTCTTGACATTAATGCTCATATCGACTCTCTTGACAATGTCTTTTTATAAATAATAAAATATAACATGAATCGGCATAAAGTAAGAAACCTTTTTCCTTCCCAAAAAGGGGACTTTTTAAAAACGATTCGCGTACAACTCATATGAAATGTAATCGCCGGATAAGGCGGGCAGTGTGCATGTGCAGCATGTGCAGTATGGCAATCGGTTGTTTACCGGTTTTTTGTATGGTGATGAACGGATAGTTTAACAACTGCACAATTCCCAGGGATATACCTTGGAGAGGAACCAACGAGGAGGTGAACAGATGCAAGCATGGATCTGGGTCATTATCGTTCTCGTTGTAGCTGCATTATTCTTTGGGTTCGGTTATTTTATTCGTAAATCCCTTGCAGAAGCTAAAATTCAAAGCGCAGAAAGAGAAGCCGTAGTCATCGTGGAGAACGCGAAGAAAGACGCTGAGGCGCTGAAGAAAGAAACGGTATTGGAAGCTAAGGACGAAGTCCATAGAATCCGTACTGAAGCTGAGAAAGAAACTCGTGAACGTCGGAATGAAATCCAACGGCAAGAGAGACGTTTGCTGCAAAAGGAAGAATCTCTGGATAAAAAAATGGAATCGCTTGAAAGAAAAGAAGAACAAGTAGCTAACAAAGAGAAACGAATTGATGAAACCCAACAGCAAATTGATGTTATTTACAAAAACCAAGTCACTGAATTGGAGCGTATTTCCAATTTAAGCATCGAAGATGCAAGAAGTATTATTCTTAGCAATGTTGAGCAAGAAGTTCGCCATGAAACGGCTCAAATGATCAAAGAAATTGAACAGCAGGCGAAAGAGGAAGCGGATAAGAAATCCCGCGAAATCATCACACTCGCTATCCAACGCTGTGCAGCTGATCACGTAGCGGAGACAACAGTTTCAGTTGTTACCCTGCCGAATGAAGAGATGAAGGGTCGGATTATCGGTCGTGAAGGCCGTAACATTCGTGCACTCGAAACTCTTACAGGTATCGACCTCATTATTGATGATACGCCGGAAGCAGTTATTTTGTCGGGATTTGATCCAATCCGCCGTGAAGTGGCTCGTACGGCACTTGAGAAGCTTGTGGCAGATGGACGCATCCATCCCGCTCGAATTGAAGAGATGGTGGAGAAATCCCGCAAAGAAGTGGACGAACGAATTCGCGAATACGGTGAACAAGCTACTTTCGAAGTGGGTGTTCACGGATTGCATCCAGATTTGATCAAGATTCTGGGTCGTCTGAAATTCCGTACAAGCTATGGTCAAAATGTATTGAAGCACTCCATGGAGGTTGCTTATTTAACTGGACTGATGGCCGGTGAGCTTGGGGAAGACATCGTGCTTGCAAAACGTGCAGGATTGCTCCATGATATCGGCAAAGCGCTGGATCATGAAGTAGAAGGATCGCATGTCGAGATCGGCGTTGAACTAGCGAAGAAATATAAGGAACATCCGGTTGTTATTAACAGTATCGCGTCTCATCATGGAGATTGCGAAGCTACCTCGGTTATAGCTATGTTGGTTGGTGCAGCTGATGCATTGTCAGCAGCAAGACCTGGTGCTCGCCGTGAAACACTGGAAACGTATATTAAACGTCTAGAAAAACTAGAAGAAATCTCAGAGTCATTCGAAGGCGTTGAGAAATCATTTGCTATTCAGGCAGGCCGTGAGGTACGCGTGATGGTACAGCCAGAGAAGATTGACGATGCAGAGGCATTCCGTCTTGCTCGCGATATTACGAAGATGATTGAAAGTGAACTGGATTATCCAGGACATATCAAAGTTACCGTTATTCGTGAGACACGGGCTGTTGAATACGCTAAATAGGTGGAATATAAGGTTAAGGGATAAGATGTAACTTATACTTTCTTATATTTGTTGAGAATTGGCCCCTAAGCGGGGCCTTTTTTCTTTTGAATATGAGGTCTTATTCATTAGATATAGCGGTTAAGATTAGGAGGAGAGAATCATTAAAGTACTATTTATTGGAGATATCGTTGGAAATGTTGGTAGAAAGGCTCTTCGCGAGATGCTACCCTCTCTAAAAAGTAAATATCAGCCACATATCATTATTGTGAATGGTGAAAACTCTGCTGCAGGTAGAGGGATCACCAAGGCGATTGCGAATGAATTTTTTAACTGGGGCGTTCACGGTATAACTATGGGGAATCACACATGGGACAACAAAGATATTTTTGAATTCATCGATGATGAAGCTCGGATTATTCGTCCCGCTAATTTTCCGCCAGGAACACCGGGAAGAGGTTATACAGTTGTTAAAGGGAACGGTAAAGAACTGGCCATAGTAAATTTACAAGGCCGGACATTCTTACCTGCTATTGATTGTCCTTTCCGTGTTGGAGATGAAATTGTGGAAGAGCTTCGTAGAGATCATAAATGTATTCTCGTCGATTTCCATGCAGAGGTAACCTCTGAGAAAATCGCCATGGGGTATTTCATGGATGGTCGGGCATCGATCGTAGTAGGTACACATACTCATGTTCAAACGAATGATGATGTGATTTTACCAGGAGGCACTGCGTATTTGACCGATGCGGGAATGGTTGGTTCAAGCGAGGGAATTCTGGGTATGGAAAGAGATGCAGTACTTTATAAGTTCACAACTCAGCTTCCAGCACGATTTGTTGTCGATGAAGGCAAGTGGCAGCTTCATGGTTTATTTGCAGAATTAGATGAAAATACTGGTGCGGCAACTCGTCTGGAGAAGATACGGCTGCGTGAAGGTGAATGGGTTATGAGCTAAGTGTAGAACAGAGTATAGTTTAATTCGGTAATTTCGCCGTGCTAGGGTAGTGTGATATTTTTTATATCGTAAAAGAGTATCTTGTACACCGTTTTTGGAAGACGTGGTCCGTAAAAAGAAGGAATTATTTCTTCTCTCGCGAATAACATCTAAAGTAGTGGAAGAACACCATTATTTTCCCAGGGGAGGTACTTACTATGGATGTATTAAAAGTATCAGCTAAATCCAATCCAAATTCCGTCGCCGGCGCATTAGCGGGTGTTCTTCGTGAACGTGGATCGGCCGAATTACAAGCTATTGGAGCTGGAGCACTGAATCAAGCAGTCAAAGCAGTTGCCATTGCCCGGGGATTTGTTGCACCAAGCGGAGTTGATTTGATCTGCATTCCTGCTTTCACTGATATAGTGATTGATGGAGAAGATCGAACCGCGATTAAACTGATTGTTGAACCCAGATAATAGACCTATAGAATGAATGAACCTGTTTACTTATGTAAACAGGTTTTTTGCTTTTGGTTTATAGTCTGGCGTTTTTTTGCATAGTATTTGAAGTAGGCGCTTGGAAATGGAATGTACGGCTGGAACTGCGAGAAAGTGGGGGTGTACAATGCGCGCTGATAAGCTTAAGGTGGCGGATTTTCATTGTGATGTGCTAAGCAAAATGCAAGCATACCCGGATATTAATTTTGACAATGATCCTCGATTAGATGTAACAGCAGACCGGCTGGCATCTGGTGGGGTGGAGCTGCAATGTTTTGCGATATATCTTTCAGCTACCAGAGGTAAACCTAGCTTTGAACAAGTTCTAAGACAAATTGATCTCTTTAGGCAAAAGATAGTGTGCACAGATGGGCTTCAGTGGTTGCGGTGGAAGGAGGAAGTCGGGAATCGAATGGTTGGAGCGCCTCCACAGGCAATGCTCTCTCTGGAGGGCGTAGACGGCTTAGAAGGGAACTTATTTTATGCTCAGCTCTGTTTCGAACTTGGAGTACGGTTTCTTGGTGTAACTTGGAATAATGCAAATTGGGCAGCAGATGGTGTGCTAGAGAAGCGTAATGGTGGATTTACCGAAAAAGGAAAAAAGCTGGTAGATTGGTGCAACCACAGTGGAATGCTGCTGGATGTCTCTCATTTGTCGCAAGCGGGGTTCTGGGAGTTGGCTGATTTAAGCGCTCGTCCATTTATAGCTTCTCATTCAAATGCCGCAGCCATTTGTGGTCATGTTAGAAATTTAGATGATGAGCAGATTAAAGCTTTAATCGCTATGGACGGGAGAATGGGGCTGACCTTTTACCCGTGGTTTGTATGTGATGATGGGAAGGCTCGTATGGATGATTTGTTAAAGCACATTGAACATGTATGTAGTCTGGGTGGAGAGAAGCACATAATGTTTGGCTCGGATTTTGACGGCATTGATATTTGGGTAGAGAAGTTGGAGCATCCGGGAAAATACCCTGATCTTATAGGGCAGTTACTTCGTTATTATCCTGAGGATACTGTAAAAGGCTGGATGTATGACAATGCAACATCTTTTTTAAGCACATACTTACCCGCTCAGGTGTCTAAACCATGACAATCTTGTGCAAAAAACATAAATTGTCGAAAAAAGGGGCTTCGTTATGATGCAGCCCTTTTTATTTTTGGGTAAGAAGATGTATAATGATTAATGGCTTGTACAGATACTAGAGAAAATACAAGGAGTGACTTTACTATGAGTAAGACTGTACCCGTAGGTGTGTCGGCTAGACATATTCACCTTACGCAAGAGCACGTGGAGGCTCTGTTTGGCCCAGGATATCAATTAACTGAGTTCAAACCACTCTCCCAACCAGGACAATTTGCAGCAAATGAACAAGTAGCAGTTATCGGTAGCAAAGGTAAATTTGACAAGGTAAGAATTTTGGGACCTGCTCGTCCGGCTTCCCAATTAGAAATTTCCCGTACTGACTCCTTCGCACTTGGCGTGAAAGCTCCAGTTCGCGAATCTGGAAATATTGAAGGAACACCTGGCATTACGCTTAAAGGACCTGCTGGTGAAGTTGAATTAGAACAAGGTGTTATCATCGCAGCTCGTCACATTCACTTCCACACTTCCGAAGCGCAAGCTTGGGGCATTGCTGATAAGCAATTGCTTAAAGTTCGTCTCGGTGGCGATCGCGGTCTCGTATTGGAGAACGTAATTGCTCGTGTATCCGACAGCTTCAAACTTGATATGCATATTGATACCGACGAAGCTAATGCTGCTGGTGCCAACAATGGCGACACTGCTGAAATCGTAGAATAGTCTTCATAGTTATTCGAATGATAAGAAGCGGGGGAGAAATCCTCCGCTTTATTTGTTGTGTATTGGGAAACATTATTGGGTTGATACGTAGGCTTGAACATTTTTTGGACTATATTGCAGCTATTTCAGTATTTTGATGTGTTTTGCTAACGTATCGGACTGGATAGCTCTTATTAACTTATAATTGTACTGATTTGGGCTTCATTTTCATGAATAGCTGCAACTGAGTCCGATAGCGCGGCAAAAAGCCACGAATCTGCAAAATAAGTGCGGCTGAGTCCGAGCGCTTAACGAAAAGCACATCGTAGATAATTATGGGAAGTATATTGCTGTTGCAACAGTAAAGTGGATCGTATCGTGAAATGGATTTTTAATGAAAATTGGTGTAATGATAAAGAATATCTATTATTATGTGACTAATTGTGTTATGATTATTGTTTGTGACGTGACAAAAGGATTTAATGATAAGAATATATGTATTAGAAATTAAGGAGACCCAATGACATTTAACGAACTGAATATTATGCCTGCCATTTTAAAGGCTTTAACCAAAGAAAACTATACAGCACCTACACCTATACAGGAGCAATCGATCCCAGCTGTATTAGCTGGTAGAGATTTACTTGGATGTGCTCAAACGGGAACAGGAAAGACAGCTGCTTTTTCGGTACCTATCATTCAATTATTAAGCGAACAAACAAGTCCCAACAAAACAAATAATGTGCGACGCATTCGCTCGCTGATCTTAACACCGACAAGAGAACTAGCGATTCAAATTGCTGATAACATAAAAGCGTATAGCCAATTCACAGATATCCGCTCCGCTGCCATCGTTGGTGGTGTATCACAGAAAGTGCAAGAGCGAGCCCTGAATCAAGGTGCTGATATTCTAATTGCTACACCAGGTAGACTTATCGACCTGATCAATCAAAAACGTGTGGACTTACAATATGTCCAAATTCTTGTTTTGGATGAAGCAGACCGCATGCTAGATATGGGCTTTATCCATGATGTAAAGCGTATTATCGCCAAAATGCCTACGAAGAAACAAACACTATTTTTCTCGGCTACGATGCCTACTGAGATTTCCAAATTGATCAAAACCTTGCTTGTGAATCCAGTAAAAGTAGAAATTACACCCGTGTCATCTACTGCGGATAGAATTGATCAATCGATCTATTTATTAGAGAACGGAAATAAGCAGAATCAATTGAATCTTCTGTTACAGGATAAATCGATCATTTCTGCTCTGGTATTTACTCGTACCAAACGTGGTGCGGACCGTGTTACCCGTGATCTAGCGAAAGTGAACATTTCTGCACAAGCCATTCATGGCAATAAATCGCAGAATGATCGTCAGAATGCATTGCGGAATTTTAAAAGTGGTGCAACCCGCGTTCTTGTAGCTACGGATATCGCCGCGCGAGGAATTGATATAGATGAACTGTCTCATGTAATCAACTTCAACTTGCCAAATATTCCAGAAACCTATGTGCACCGGATCGGTCGTACGGGTAGAGCTGGATTAAGCGGGACTGCAATATCTTTTTGTGAATCTGAAGAGCTTCCGTTCCTTAAGGATATTGAGAAATTGATCGGAAAATCGATTCCAGAAGTGAAGGATCATCCGTATCCGATGTCTCGTAAAACGCAGATGAAGACAGAAAGATCTTCTAAACCGTCAGGTTCGAGATCTGCCTCTTCAAAACCATCGACCTCCAGACCTTCAACAGCTAAACCAGCGGGCGCAAAACCAGCGGGCGCAAAACCAGCGGCATCTAAACCTGCCAAAGCAAAGCCTAAGTCTAACCCTCCACTAAAGCCAAAGTCCGAGTGGTTCACTAAAGGAAGACAAACGAGCAGCAGATAAGTTAGTTTGAACGCTGGACGTTTTTTATAGTAAGATCTCAAAACCGTCAGAGAAATCTGATGGTTTTTTTGTTATTTTCTGAAGTTACAACAAAAAACAGCCGCTAAACAGTTCCTCACTGTATAACGGCCGTTATATTTTCTCTTTATGCAGTCGCTTCAATTGCGTTGTCCTGAACATAAGAACTAAGCTCTTGCTCAAGCGCTGTGCTGATGGAAGTCATAGGGAGGCGAAGCGTATCTGAATCGATTAGGCCATTCTGGCTAAGCATCCATTTGATTGGAGCGGGATTCGATTCCTTGAACAAGAGACGGATGATCGGCAGTAGTTGTTCAAAGTTTTCTTTTGCCAAGTCTAATTGACCCGATTTGAAGGCCTCGTATATACGGATACATTCTGCTGGATAAACGTTCGCAGTAGCAAGCATGCCACCAGCTGCTCCAGAGCTAAGCATTTCATAAAAGAGTGAATCGTCGCCGCCAAGCACAGGTTTGGACCCTGTACGAACTAGCTCACTAACCATTTTGGTGCTACCTGAGCAGTCTTTTAATCCGACAACATTATTCATTTCTAGGATTGTGCGTGCAGTATCTAGGGTCATAGCAGTACCAGTACGACTTGGAATGTCATATGCCATGATTGGAATGCCTACTTCTGCTGCTTTGCGGAAATGGGCAATGATGCCCTCTTGCGAAGGACGACTATAATAAGGGACGACTACTAGTGCGCAATCAGCACCAAGGTTAGCTGCGATCTCTGTGCGTGCTACCGTGGAAGCTGTGTCATTGGTTCCTGTACCGACTACTAAGGGGATAGATGTAGATTGTAAAAGCTCACGAGAAGTGTTTACTAGAAGCTGCATTTCATTTACGGTTACAGTTGGCGATTCACCGGTGGTTCCATTAACGACCAGACCTTGTATGCTGTTGTTAATAATGTTCTTTACGTAACGCTGATACGAATCCAAATCGACTTCACCAGCAGCATTGAACGGGGTGACCACGGGGACATAAATTCCATAAATCTGTTGTTCTGTAAGCATAAATTATCGGCCTCCAAAATATTTTAATTCCTCTACATACACTTTACCATGGAATGTTGCATCGTCGTTAGCTATAATAAATGATGTGTATCATCAAAAATATTGATGTTAGGGTGAGGTTATGGATTTAACCTATTTACGAACATTCCGCGAGGTGGCTAAACGTCAGAGCTTTACACGGGCTGCTGAAGAGCTAGGTTACGCGCAGTCGAGTGTTACGATGCAAATACAGAAAATAGAGAAGGAATACGGAGTTCCATTAATAGAAAGGCATGGTAGGCAGCTGCGTCTTACCCCACCTGGAGAAGAGCTGTTGAAGCTATTCGTGGAGATTTTGGATCTGTATGATCGTTCTAAAGAAACCATTGCCCAGCAGATAGGAGGTACGCTAACGATTGGGACGATTGATTCATTAGCTGCTTTCTACTTGCCACCCTACTTACAGCAGTTGAGGACGAAATTTCCGAAACTTGATATCCATCTGCAAACGATGCAGGAAGCTAACCTCTTGGCCAAAATAAAAGATGGGGAAGTAGACATCGGCTTGATGCTCGATCGTACCACTACGGATTCTTTACTTGATCGTACGATCATTAGAGATGAACCGCTCGTGTTGATAGCCCCCATTAATCATCCCCTTGCCCAGATGGATACAGTAACGCTACAGGATCTAAATAACTGCGAATTAATTGTTTCTGAAGAGAGCTGTATTTACAGGAGTCTATTTGAGAATTTGTTAAAAGAGCATGGGATCGTATTCCGCATAGGTTTTGAGCTTTCGAATCTAGAGGCGATTAAACGTTGTGTTATGAATGGTCTTGGGATTGCATTATTACCGAAAATTGTTGCAGAGGAAGAAATTGAACGGGGGAACTTGGCCGAGCTGCCCTTTGCACATTCAGAAATTCACTTTGATCTGCAGCTTCTGATGCACCCTAAGAAGTGGAAGTCCCAGCCGTTACAATTTCTAACCCAAATGTTACTTGCAAATCATTAGAAAAAGTTAGCAATATTTAATGAAAAACGCTGTAAATATTGACATTCAAAATCAGTTTATGTTATATAAAAAGAAGAATTAGCACTCAACACATTTGAGTGCTAATCACAGAGTGTTGGACAAAAAGGTTATTTTGAAAGGAGATCTACTTATTCATGGCCAAAAAAGAGTTTAAAGCCGAATCGAAAAGATTGCTGGAAATGATGATTAACTCCATTTATACACAACGGGAAATTTTCCTGCGCGAGCTGATTTCCAATGCAAGTGATGCAATTGATAAGATCTATTACAGAGCGTTAGCTGATGAAAGCTTGGTCTTCAATAAAGAAGATTATTATATTAAAGTGACTGCCGATAAGGCGAACAGAACCTTGACCATCTCCGATACAGGTATCGGGATGACGCAAGAGGAGCTGGAGAATAACCTAGGAACGATCGCGAAGAGCGGATCCCTTGCTTTTAAGAAAGAGAATGAAGCTAAAGATGGTCACAACATCATCGGGCAGTTCGGGGTTGGCTTCTACGCTGCGTTTATGGTGGCAGATGACGTTACGGTGATCAGTAAGGCACTAGGCAGCGACGAGGCCTTTAAATGGGAGTCTAAGGGCGCTGACGGCTATACTATCGAGTCTGTCGAGAAAGATTCGGTTGGTACTGATGTGATTTTGAAAATTAAAGAGAATACCGAAGAAGATCAATACGATGAATATTTGGAAGAATATCGCCTGAAATCCATCATTAAAAAATACTCCGACTTCATCCGTTTCCCAATTAAAATGGACGTGAAGGAGCAAAAGCCAAAAGAAGGCACAGAGAACGAGTTCGAAGAAGTGGTTCAAGAACAAACCGTGAACAGCATGGTGCCCATCTGGCGCAAGAACAAAAGCGAGCTAACTACAGAAGATTACGACAACTTCTATGTAGAGAAACGTTACGGCTTCGACAAGCCGCTTAAACATATTCATATCAGTGCTGATGGTGCTGTCGTATACAATGCAATCCTGTTTATCCCAGAAAACACGCCATTTGATTATTACACAAAGGAATATGAAAAAGGTCTTGAGCTCTATTCCAACGGTGTATTGATCATGAACAAATGTGCGGATCTGCTGCCTGACTATTTTAGTTTTGTAAAAGGTATGGTAGATTCAGAGGATCTTTCATTGAACATCTCCAGAGAGATGCTCCAGCATGACCGTCAATTGACTCTAATCGCGAAGAACATTAAGAATAAAGTGAAGAGCCAATTGCAAAGCTTGTTGAAGGATGAAAGAGAGAAATACGAGCAGTTCTATAATGCTTTTGGCAGACAGCTTAAGTTTGGTGTATATAACGATTATGGAATGCACAAAGATACACTTCAAGATTTGCTGATGTTCTACTCCTCCAAGGAGAAGAAGCTGGTCACGCTGGACGAATACGTGTCAAGAATGCCAGAAGATCAAAAGTATATCTACTATGCTTCCGGAGAGTCGATCGACAGAATCGAAAAACTCCCACAAACCGAGCTTGTATCGGATAAAGGGTATGAAATTCTTTACTTCACGGATGATATTGATGAATTTGCGATCAAGATGATCCTGTCTTATAAGGAAAAAGAATTTAAGTCCGTATCCAGCGGAGATTTGGGAATCGAAGCAGACGAAGCGGACAAGCCAACGGAAGCGGAAGAGAACGAAAACAAGGAGCTTTTTGAAGCGATGAAGGACATCCTGTCCGGCAAAGTGAAAACTGTTAAAGCTTCCAAACGTTTGAAAACACATCCGGTATGTCTCTCTGCTGAAGGCGAGCTGACGATCGAGATGGAAAAAATCCTTAAATCGATGCCGAATGGCCAAGAGGTTCAAGCGGACAAGGTACTCGAAATCAACATCCATCACGAAGTATTCCAGTCCTTAAAAGCGGCAGCTGAGAACGATAAAGAGAAGCTCGGTTTATACACGAACCTGTTGTACAACCAAGCCCTGTTGATCGAAGGATTGCAGGTTAGTGATCCTGTTCAATTCACTAATGATATTTGCAAAATCATGAAATAATTTAAAGTATAGGGACCATCCAATTGTACGATTGGGTGGTCTTTTTTATAAAAACTATGGCGAATTCATTGTGCTTGAGCCTATGTATTGACTTTACTCGATAAATTCAGTATTATTTCCAGTAACTTGAATATTCAAAGGCTAAGAAGAGAAAGAGTACCACGGCAATTCTTTCAACAGAGAGCTCCGGTCGCTGAAAAGGAGTAAAGAAAACCCTTGGGAATATGGTCTCAGAGCTGCGCATCGAACCCTTTTGGGGTGTAGGCTGCGCCGGAACCTGCATCCGTTACAGTGCTAGGGTATAAACGTTAATTAACGTCGTACCTGAAGAGGTAAATGTCATGAGGCATTTATAAAATTAGGTGGTAACACGTGAGTAGAACTCTCGTCCTTTGTGGATGGGAGTTTTTTTGTTGTCTAAAAAAAGGAGGAGAAGGTTAATGAGTAATGTGTTTATAGGTGGTGCTTGGCCGTATGCGAATGGATCTTTGCATCTTGGAAGATTATCAAGTGTGTTGCCTGGGGATGTGCTGGCACGCTATTTTCGCTCTAAGGGAGATAACGTTTTATATGTGTCTGGCAGTGACTGTCATGGCACACCAGTGGCGGTTCAGGCTTCCAAAGAAGGAATCACTCCCGGAGCTTTTGCCAGCAGATATCATGAGGAGTTTCTACAGTGTTTTGAACAGTTGGGATTTAGTTATGATCTATATACTCGAACGGATCGACAGCAGCATCACAAGGTCGTGCAAGAGTTATTTTTAGAGTTACTAAAGAATGGGCATTTATATAAAAAAACCATAGCGCAATGTTACTGCGAGGTGGATCAGCGCTTTTTGCCAGACAGATATGTGGAAGGGACTTGTCCGGTATGTGGCCAGCAGGCGCGGGGAGATCAATGCGATTATTGTTCTACGATTCTAGATCCATCTGATTTATTAAATAGAACATGCAAGCTGTGTGGGAATACGCCGACAGAACGGCCAACAGAGCATTATTATCTTAGCTTGTCTGAATTTCAATCTGAATTAACGGAATATGTAGATGAAGCAGTAAGCTGGAGAGAAAATGCAATAAAACTGACCAAACGGTATTTGAAGGAAGGGCTTCAGGATCGCGCGGTTACCAGAGACTTATCTTGGGGTGTAGATGTTCCTGTAGCTGGATTTGAAGATAAAAAGATTTACGTTTGGATTGAGGCAGTAAGTGGTTATTTATCAGCCAGTAAGCAGTGGGCCACACAATCTGGGGGTAGCTGGGAGGATTTTTGGGCAGAGGAAAAAGGGGATATAATCGCTTATTATGTCCATGGTAAAGACAATATTCCATTTCACACCTTGATATGGCCAGCCGTCTTATTAGGAGCTCGAGGTCTGCATTTACCGGATCGCATTATATCCAGCGAATATTTAACTCTTGAGGGGCAGAAGTTCTCAACTAGCCGTAATTGGGCGGTTTGGGTACCTGATATTCTAGAACGTTATCATCCTGACTCTATTCGTTATTTCTTGATTGCTAACGGACCCGAGAAGCGGGATACTGATTTTTCTTGGAGAGAGTTTATTTATAGCCATAATGGCGAGTTACTTGGAGCATTTGGTAACTTTGTGAATCGCTCGTTGGCTTTTGTTGATAAGTTTTATGAAGGAAAAGTACCGAGTGGGAAGTTAGATAAAGTGTGGAGAGATAACATTGAGCTCCTGTATCTGGAGTCAGGACGCCTCATTGAGGCTGGAGATTTGAAGGATGCGCTGGAGTATATTTTCTCTTATGTGCGAAAGGCAAACCAGTATTTTGATCGGGAAAAACCTTGGCTTCAAGTAAAAGAGGATCGCGATGCCTGTGATTCTACGATATATACATGCGTGCAAATTATCGCTAATTTGGCGAATTTGCTGCATCCGTTTCTGCCGTTTTCTTGTGAGAAGATCAGGGGGTTCCTATCGCTTGAGCTACCGAATTGGCAGCCCCGCTCAGTTCCCCCTTATCAACAGGTAACTGATTTACAATTGTTGTTTGAACGAATTGATATTAGTCGTATTAAAGAAGAAGAAGAAAGGCTTATTCAACAACAAGTGAGTAAATAATGATGTTTATTAACCATTCTTGAAGCTCTCAATAAACTTGGAAGCTAATGATGACAAGTATTTATCCTTGATCCAGACAGCGGCGACACGCGTGCGAAGCGATTCACTACTGATTTCTTTATAGATCAAATTACGGTTACTCGTTAATTCGAAAGCGGATTTGGGGATGATTCCGATGCCGAGACCAGCATTCGCCCAGAGCAGTGTTGTTCTCGCATCATCATTCATGCAGAAGATTAGCGGATCAAAGCCATTCTCAAGACAGGTTTCCCGGATAAGCTGCTCGAAACGGCGGTAGATAATGAGCGGCTTATCTTTTAACTCACCGATCTCAACGAAGTTTTCATCTGTTTTCCAGTCATACTCTGGAGTCATTACGGCAATCATAGGCTCAGCTTGTGTGTAAAGACATTCTAAATTTGTTGCATTAAAGGGAGTTCGGACAATCCCGATTTCAATAATTCCCTTGTTCAAAAGGTCGATAATTCTGAAGGTATTTCCTTCATGAATTTCAAATTTAACGCCTTGATATGTTTTATGGAACTCACATAGTCGATCTTGAAGTAGGGTAGCTCCGGAAGAAGATACAGTACCGATGGCAAGGGTCCCTTTTAACCCTTTGACAAAATCATTGAGCTCTCGGGCGGTGGAATCAGCCAGCTCCAGAATTTGTTGGGCACGGTCACGCAAAATGGCTCCTGCCTCGGTGAGTTGAACGCTGCGCGGACCTCTATCCACTAGCTTTACACCGAGCTCTTCCTCAAGCAGCTTGAGCTGCTGACTCAGCGGAGGCTGGGCCATTTGCAGCTTTCTGGCTGCGGACGTAATCTGTCCTTCCTCAGCGATAGCCATAAAATATTTAAGCTGTCTAATATCCATAATACAATCCTCCGAACTTGAGATATGTTAATCGTATGGGAGCGATACGAATCCAATATTATTAATATGAGAGTAGATATGCCATAATCATAACTGTTCTTATACATATTTCAAGTGGTTAAATACTTCTTATGTTGGGTGTGGATGACGTTGTTCAAAATTGCAGTATATTTAAAACCGTACAAAAAAGAAGCCATTATCGGTCCAATCTTTAAACTGATGGAAGCGATTCTGGAGCTGATTCTGCCAACCATTGTTGCGTTGATCATCAATAATGGGGTTGGAAATCATGACAGCGCCTATGTATACCGCATGGGTGCTCTGATGGTATTGATGTCTCTGCTGGGCTTCGGCTGCTCCATGGTATGCCAATACTATGCGGCACGAGCATCACAGGGGTTCGGTACGACGCTTCGTAATAAAATATTTAAACATATTACATCCTTTTCCTACGCCGAGCTAGATACGTTCGGTACGCCTACGCTGATTAACAGAATTACCAATGACGTGAACCAGCTGCAAATTGCAGTAGCTATGCTGATTCGTCTGGTTATTCGTGCGCCTTTTATTTGTATCGGGGCTATCATAATGTCCATGATTTTGGATTTTAGGTTATCGCTGATTCTAATAGCAGCAACACCGATTTTTGGCATTATTTTATATTTTATTATCACCCGCAGTGCTCCTTTGTATCGATTGTATCAACAGAAGCTGGATGCACTTGCGCTCGTTCTTAGTGAGAATTTGTCAGGGATTCGAGTCATTCGTGCATTTGCCAAAAGACGTACGGAAAAAGAACGTTTTGATGCCTCATCCGAGGATTTGACGTTTACAGCGATCAGGGTTTCACGGATTTCCGCTTTGCTTGGGCCGATAGCTACACTTGTAGTAAACGCGGCGATCATAGCTATTTTGTGGGTAGGCGGAATTCATATCGATGGGGGAAGATTGTCTCAGGGCGAGATCATCGCCTTCATCAATTACGTCACTCAAATCTTGCTGGCGCTTATAGTAGTCTCTAACTTGGTCATTATTTTTACAAAAGCCTCATCCTCTGCTAACCGTGTGAATGAAGTGTTGAGTGTTAGAGCATCCGTATCCGAGGAAGGAAATGTTGTGATAGCTGAACCTCATCATACTGCTCGTGCCATATCATTCGATCATGTATCGTTTGGTTATAATACAACAGGTGAATCGGCATTAGAGGATATATCGGTGGTCATTAACCGCGGAGAGACCGTGGGATTGATAGGCAGCACGGGTTCTGGTAAATCAACTTTTGTGAACCTGATCCCACGTTTTTATGATGCGATTCAAGGTGAAGTTAAGGTAGATGGTGTGAATGTCAGAGATTATAAGCTGCATCAGCTTCGTGAGAAAATAGGGATTGTTCCACAAAAAGCAACGCTGTTTACAGGAACCATCGCTGAGAATATTCGTTGGGGCAAGGCGGATGCAACCGAAGAAGAAATCATGCAGGCCGCCTCAGTTGCTCAGGCGGAAGAGTTTATAAGTAAATTACCCGAGGGTTTAAATACGCAGGTATCCCGTGGTGGACTTAACTTATCCGGTGGACAAAAGCAGCGCTTGACCATAGCTCGTGCAGTAGTAGGTAAGCCGTCGATTCTTATTCTGGATGACTCCTCCAGTGCACTGGATTTCGCCACCGATGCAGCTCTACGCAAGGCGCTTAAAATGAGCAGCCAGGAAATGACCGTACTCGTTGTCTCGCAGAGGGTAAGTACTGTAAGGCAAGCGGATAAAATTATGGTGTTTGAGGAAGGGCGGATCGCCGGTGTCGGTACCCATGAGGAGCTGATGCGTGGTTGTGAAGTGTACAAAGAAATCTGCCTGTCCCAGCTATCGAGTGAGGAGTCGGGCCAATGAACAAAAACAACATTTGGAAAAGACTAATTGTATACACAGGGCATTATAAAAAATTAGCTATAGGCGCGGTAATATGCGCATTACTCAGCGTAATTGCCAGCTTAATCGGGCCGCTGCTCATCGGTAGCGCTATTGATTTTATGATCGGGCCGGGCGAGGTTGATTTTAACGCCGTACTTAGGCTGCTTTTAATACTGGCAGCGGTATATATTGTCGGCAGCTTTTTCGGATGGCTCCTTACCTATCTGACTAATCGTATCGCATACCGGACTGTATATGACTTACGGCGGGAGCTTTTTGACAAATTAAATGTATTGCCGTTAAAATTCCACGACAATCACCCGCAAGGGGATAGCATTAGCCGGTTTGTTAACGATATGGACGCGGTCTCTGATGGACTGCTGCAAGGCTTCTCTACACTGCTTACGGGAATCATCACCATCATTGGGGCGATTGTGTTAATGCTGTACATTAGTCCTCTGATGACCCTAGTAGTTCTTCTGTCGGCACCCGCTACATTTTTCGTGGCCAGATTTATTACCATGCGCTCTCAGAAGATGTTTAAAGAACAGGCCAAGATTCTGGGGGGGCTCAATGGCTATGTGGAGGAAATGATTGGCGGGCAAAAAGTAGTCACCGCTTATCATTATGAAGAACGTGCAATGACACAATTTGAAGAACAAAATGAGACCTTGTATCAGACTGGGGTGAAATCCCAATTCTATGGTTCCTTGTCCAATCCGACCACGCGGCTGGTAAATAATATTACGTTCTCGGTCATCGCGATGATCGGAAGTATCATGGTGATTCGAGGGAATGTGACGGTAGGGGATCTGTCCAGCTTTTTGATTTTCTCCAACTTGTTCGCAAAACCATTTAATGAGATTACAGGTGTAATTACGCAGCTTCAATCGGCAACAGCATCAGCGCAGCGGATCTTCGCTATTCTCGACCTATCGCCAGAACCCGCAGATGCTAAGGACGCTAAAATCATGAATACAAGCCAAGGAACCATTACCTTCGAAAAAGTATCCTTTGCTTACAATCCAGAGCGTCCTTTGATTAACGACTTCAGTCTAGAAGTGAAGCCTGGTACCCGAGTTGCGATTGTAGGGCAGACCGGAGCGGGGAAGACGACACTGGTAAATCTGCTCATGCGTTTTTATGATGTGGATGGTGGCTCCATTAAGATTGATGGCGTGGATATTAAGACGATTACTCGTGACAGTCTGCGACGTAATTTTGGAATGGTGCTGCAGGACACTTGGCTTTTTGGCGGCACAATTAGAGAAAATATTGCTTACGGCAAGCCTGACGCTACTGAGGAAGAGATCATCGCTGCTGCTAAGGCTGCTAATGCTCACAGCTTCATTAAACGACTGCCTGAAGGATACGATACGAAGATCAGCGGCTCAGGAGATAATCTGTCTCAAGGACAAAAGCAGCTGCTTACCATAGCACGAGTGATGCTCGTAGATCCGCCTATGCTCATTTTGGATGAAGCCACCAGCAGTATTGATACGCTGACTGAAGTTCGGATTCAGAAGGCTTTTCTAAAAATGATCGCGGGTCGGACCAGCTTTGTGATTGCCCACCGTTTGTCGACAATTCGAGAGTCGGATCTCATTCTTTTTATGAAGGATGGCGACATTGTCGAGAGTGGCACCCATGATGAACTTCTAGCCAGCGACGGATATTACGCACGATTATATAATAGTCAGTTCGCGACAGCGTAGACTTTGTGAATTTTGTGGATAAAAAGAAGCATTCGACCTCGATTTTGGGTGCGGATGCTTCTTTCTGAAATATATGAAAGTATAAGTTTCACACCATACTGTCCCAAGAATGAAACCTCAGGTGGTTCCCTTCGTATCCTTAAATATGCAAATATCAGGGAGGGAATTCATTACAATGTCAATGTTTAAACGAATGCTCGCGAGTGCCGGAATTGGAGCGGCTAAGGTAGATCTCATACTCCATCAAGATTTCGTGAACGCAGGTGATACGATCAGTGGTACCGTCCAAATTCAAGGCGGCCGAGTGGATCAGGAGGTCGATGACGTCTACGCATTCGTTAAGACACGTTACTTGAAAGAGCTGAACGATAAGAAGATGGAAGTGGAAGCGACGGTATCCAAATTCCTGTTAGCCAGTAAATTTAAAGTAGAGGCGGAGCAGGTCTATGAATTTCCCGTCTCATTCCAGCTTCCGGCGATAACGCCAGTGACGTTAGGTAGATCTCCGGTTTGGATTCAAACTGGACTTGATATTAAAGAGGCGATTGATCCAAAGGATCAGGATTATCTTCAAGTAGGCCCTCATCCATATGCTGCTATTATTCTGGATGCGATGAATCAGCTCGAGTTCCATATTCGTGAAGTGACTTGTGAATATGCACCGCGTTATGGCAGGATCAATGGCTTAGATTTCGTTCAAGAATTTGAATTCGTTCCTCCCTCACAGTTCCGAAATAAACTAGATGAATTAGAAATCATTTTCTTTCCAAATGAGGATGGCATTGAATTGCTTCTGCAGATTGATCGCAAGGCACGTGGTTTAGCTGGTTTGTTCGCCGATGCGCTTGATACAGATGAGAGTTTTGTGAAAATACGCTTCGATCACAATCAACTTACTTATGGAGTTGACTATGTAGCTGATCAATTGCTCGCAACGATCCAAGAGTACGTATAAACAAATGTAGTAAGAGGAATGTATAAGAGAGGGGGGAACCCCTCTTTTTTACGTTTTTTTTATATAGAGAAATTTATTTAAATGAGGGAATGAACTAAATGGACAGGATAAACGTACTATAGTAAAACTATCCTAACAACGTATGAAACGGTAGGCATTGATTGCATGATGAAAGTTACTAATGCGAATACGAACGGAGAAGGAGTGCCAAAGATGTTGACAATAAAGCATTTTACCAAGAGCTATAAGGACGGTAAGAAGGCAGTGAATGACTTGAACTTAGTGGTCGAGAAAGGGGATATTTATGGCTTTATCGGTCATAATGGCGCGGGGAAAACAACGACAATTCGGGCAGTAGTAGGTGTTCTTGATTTTGAGGAGGGGGACATCGAGATTGGTGGACATTCCATCAAAAAAGATCCATTAGCCTGCAAAGCGATCACTGCGTATATTCCGGATAATCCAGATCTATACGATCATCTGACTGGCATTCAGTACTTGAATTTTATTGGTGATCTTTTTAGCGTATCGAAAGCGGATCGGGAGTTATTGATTAAAAAGTATGGCGATGAATTTGAGATTACCTCTCATTTTGGGGATTTAATCTCCTCGTATTCTCATGGTATGAAGCAGAAGCTCGCGATCATCTCAGCACTGATACATAAACCGAAACTGCTAGTTCTGGATGAGCCCTTTGTGGGACTAGATCCAAAAGCGGCTCATACGCTTAAAAAAATCATGACAGAGATATGCAGTCAGGGCAGTGCGATCTTTTTTTCAACGCATGTACTGGATGTGGCCGAAAAGCTCTGCAATAAGATTGCTATTATCAAAGCGGGAGAATTGATTACTCATGGGAAAACAGAAGAGGTGAAAGGTGACAGTAGCCTTGAAGATGTATTTTTGGAGTTGATTAAGCATGATTAATATCTGGAGATTGACGAAGATTCAGCTGATCTCTTCCTTTGGGTTAAATAAAGCTTTGCACACACGTGATGTGAAAGAAAGACGCAAAATGCTTTGGCTGAGCATCGGTATCCTAATTGGAATTGTCATGATGGCAGTGGTTTCATTTGGTTATAGCTTTATGATAGCAGAGACCCTTGAACAGATGGGGCGGCCAGAGCTGCTGCTTGCGATAATGATGGCGGTTACTTGCTTAATCGGATTTTTTACAACGATCTATAAGGCAAGTGGTGTATTATTTGGCTCCAAAGACTATGATCTCGTAATGTCCTTACCAATCAAAACGAGTCATATTGTAGCAAGTCGGGTGGCTCAGCTCTATGTGTTAAACCTCTTCTTCTCTTTGATGGTGATGGTACCTGCAGGCATTGTATATGCTATAAAGGTGACTCCCGGCGTATTATATTATTTGTATTTTTTGATTACACTGTTATTTATTCCATTAGTGCCGATCATAGCTGCAACGATTATAGGTGCCCTAATCAGCTGGGTTTCCTCAAGATTTAAAGGAAGCCGTATAATAACCCTCATCCTAACCTTTGTTGTGATTATCGCTCTAATTGTTGGTTCAGGTCAAATAAATGGTAACAATCCACAATTACTTGCGGATATGAGCGCTCAAATCGCTGATCATATATACAACTTGTATCCTTTGACGCTTATGTATGTAAATGCGGTTTGTTCGTTTCAATTGGATGCCTTAGTATTGTTTATTGGGCTTTCGCTGATATCTTTTATGCTCTTTACCATGGTGCTTGGCAGTAAATATAAAGCGATCCACACAGGCCTTACGACTTCTTTTTCAAAAAATAAATATCAAATGAAATCACTTGAAGTATCCTCACCGCTTTATACATTGTACAAAAAAGAGCTGCGCCGCTATTTTAGTTCTTCTATATATGTACTTAACACGAGTATAGGTATGGTTATGTTACTTGTGATGGCGGTCGCCTTGCTGTTCGTTAGTGCAGAGCAAATAGGACAGATTGTTGAGATACCACAGCTTTCAAATTATCTCAATCGACTGGCTCCACTGTTTGTTTCTGTTTTTGTAACTTTAAGCTGTACGACATCCAGTTCTATTTCGCTCGAAGGAAATAATATTTGGATTTTAAAAAGCGCACCTGTGCCGACAATCACGATTTTGCTAAGTAAAATCGCAGTGAATCTTACGATTACCGTGCCGATTGTAGTTATCAGTAGTGTGCTCCTCATGATATCCCTAGGTACTGGATGGATGGAAAGCTTGCTATTACTGGTTATTCCCGTCTTATATGCTTGTCTTACAGCAATGATAGGTGTGCTCGTGAACTTGAAGCTGCCTAAACTGGAGTGGACAAATGAAGTATCGGTGGTCAAACAAAGTGCAGCTGTTTTAGTAGCGATGTTGATAGGCTTTATAAGCTTACTGATCCCATTCGGGTTGAGTCTGCTGCTATCTGATCTGAATGGAAATCTCGTATTGCTAGGGATTGGAATGTTGATATTAGTGGTGTGTGGTGCGATGTATCAATACATTCAATCCAAAGGGGAGCATTTATTTCGGGCTCTTTAAATCATAGGGGTATCCTACGCAGTCAGAAAATGGCAACTGGGGTATTCCTATTTTTTTCTGGGATTCTCTTTGGCATTTTGTGGTAGGGTAACGCACTCTACCAATATTTTAGCAATGTTTATTGCATCTATCCTTGATATAATTCAAAGATTATATCCGAGGAGGATCATCTCGTGAACAATAGATTTGGTAGATTTGCAGTTATAACAATCGTTATAGTGCTTGCAGCCGGAATATTTATTCAACATATATCAGCTGATGATGGGGCACCTTTTAAGGATATAAATAATAGTTATGCTAAAAAAGAAATCATAGATTTATACCATCGTAACATATTAACTGGTACAACAGCGACAAGCTTTTCACCTACTCAATCGATAACTAGAGCGGAATTCATTACGGTTCTTGACCGTCTGCTAAAGCTTGATCCGGCAGTTAGTCCAGTATCTCCATATACAGATGTTGCCAAAAATGCTTGGTATTACGGCTGGATACAGGCCGCTGTTCAGCTTGAGCTGGCTAACGGCACGTCGGCAACTACTTTTGCGCCAGCAAAAGCAGTTACTAGGCAAGAAGCGGCTGTATGGATGGTCAAAGCTTTAAAGCAAACGAACCATACTTCTGCTCTAACTTCGTTCAATGATCGAAATGAAATTGCTAGCTGGGCAAGATCAGCCGTTGCTACTGCAAATGATCTAGGTTTAATGAAGGGGGATAATCGCAAGAATTTCCGACCCTCTGATCCTATAACTAGACAGGAAACAGCCGTCCTCATTGCCCGGGTGCTGCAAAATGACAGCTGGGAAGCTGAGCTTGAAGACGAGCCAGAGGATCGCATCGTTATAGGCTGGCAATATGGGCAGACGACGGCACAATACGAGAATACGGTTCTGAAGTCGAACGTCAATACGTTATCCCCACGTTGGTACTATGTTGGAAAATCAGGTGCAGTAACGGATTCAACAGATGCTTCGCTGATCACATGGGCAAAGAAGAATAACAAGAAAATATGGGCGATGGTTGGCAATCGTTCAGATCAAGAAGCGACTCATCAAATGTTGTCGAGTGCAACTACAAGGAATATGGCAGTAAATCAACTAACAGCTGTAGTAAACAAATATGGATTAGATGGACTAAATATTGATTTTGAAAATGTAGCGCCTGACGATCGTGCGTATTTGACCTCATTCATTACATTATTAGCTGAGAAAATGCATGCTCTTAACGCGACGCTGTCGATAGACGTATCTCCTGATCTTGGAACAGATTGGACAGATGCTTTTGACTACGCTGCACTAGGTAAGCAAGTGAACTATATGGTGATGATGGGTTATGACGAACATTATGATGGGAGTAAGCTTCCAGGACCCAATGCTTCAATTCCTTTTGATCAACATGCAGTGGATACAGTACTAAAGGTCGTACCTAGCCAAAAGGTTATATTGGCACTGCCTTTATATAATCGAGACTGGACGTTAAACCAGAATGGTACAGTTTCATCTTCAAAATATATGACGCTTTCTGAGCAAAATCAGATTATTAGTAACTATGGGATGAAGCCCGTATGGAATGAGACTTTAGGACAATATGTTGCCAACTATTCGAAGCAGTCCATAAAGCACACGATCTGGATTGAGGATGGTCGTTCATTAATTGCCAAATACGATTTAAGCGTTAAGAACAATCTAGCCGGGATCGCTTATTGGTATATAGGTGGGGAAAGCGCAGATATATGGTCTAGCTTAAATAATGCAGAGAAATTTTACGATTATATGTTTTAAAAAGAAAGACTGGATGTATATAGCTACCTTGCTATGTTGATATCCAGTCTTTTTATTTGGCTTTTTTTTAGCTAAGTATTGATAGGGGGAGGGTCACTGTGGTTTTTGTGATAAAGACATATAAGGAAGTACTGTTATAGAAGTAGACTAGGTTGGTTTATTTTGTTCACCCTCTAAAAGTTTCTCCTTCATCACCCCAGGCGTACAGCCATAAGTATTTCGAAAAATCCGTATAAAATAATTCGTTTCCATGCCAAGCTGAAGCGCAATATCCTGAACGAGAATCTCATCATTCTCCGTCATTAACTGTACCGCACGTTCTAGTCGCAAATTCTGAAGATACTTATGCGGAGTTATGCCGTATTCATGTACGAATAGGCGCTGGAAATGCTGGACGGAATAACCCACAGCAGCTGCTAGATTGGAGATAAGGAGCGGCTCGGTATAATGCTCGTTAATAAGTCCAACGGCTTTAGCCAACGCTTCATTACGCACGGACTCAAGTTCTAAACGACTGCCTGAGGTGTAAGTGGATTCAGACCGACGCAACATCAGAAGTAATCGATATAGGGTTATAGATAGATCTTCCATCCCATGCTCTTCTTGTCGACTAGTTGTCTGAGTGTTCACCGTATGCCAGATCTTTCCGATTTCCTCCCAACATTGTTCGAAACGAGCAGGGTGATAAGGGGAAGATGGGAGAAGGCCAATCCCCTCCAGCATTCCTTGCGACTGTGTCCCTTCGATTCCGATGAAACCCACATGCCATGGTTCATGTGAGGTAGGATAATATTCATGTCCTCGATCCGGTGGGAAGGCGAAAGCCATTCCAGGCTCTAGTATGATTTCAGTACCGCTCTCCAGATCACGAAACAACCCAGTTCCGGTACGAATCAGAAAAATTTGATGAACAGGAAAACCTGTAGGGCGAACATGATGAAATTGGATATGACGACCTACAGAGTAGGGATATAAGGGAAGCGTAGCAGCGTCACGCGGAAGTTCTATCAGAGAAAAAGGAAGCAGATGATTCACCTCATATTCATTTTGTACTATCACTTCGAGAGTATATTCCTACTGATCAAGATGAATTTTCTTATATTATAAATAGTATAAATGATGATTCGTGAATTTGATAGCTTAAGCATCTAGCGTTTCATCAGAGAATAGTCCCATTCAAGAAATGGGCAGAATTGAGAGGATGATCTTACACTATGATTAAAAAACATTCCCCGATTAGCAGCAAAGCTCCAGTGATGCTGCACGGTGCCGATTATAATCCTGAGCAATGGCTGAAGTACCCAGAAATTTTGCGTGAGGATATTCGTCTGATGAAGCTTGCGAATTGCAATGTGATGTCTGTCGGAATTTTTTCTTGGGTATCCCTAGAGCCTGAAGAGGGCGTGTTCACTTTCGATTGGCTCGATGGTGTCCTGGATTCTTTTGCAGAGAATGGGATTTATGCTTTCCTGGCAACCCCTAGTGGAGCAAGACCAGCTTGGATGTCAGATAAGTATCCAGAAGTTCTAAGAGTGGAGCGTAATCGTGTTCACAATTTACATGGCTTCCGTCATAATCACTGCTTCACCTCGCCTGTGTATTGGGAGAAGACTGCAATTTTAAATGCGAAGCTGGCAGAACGTTATAGCCAGCATCCTGCGGTTATCGGTTGGCATATTTCGAATGAGTTCAGTGGCGAGTGTCACTGTGATCTTTGTCAGAATGCTTTTAGAGATTGGTTAAAGGTCAAATACAATAACAGTCTGGATGAGGTGAATCATGCTTGGTGGGCTACTTTTTGGAGTCATACCTACACTTCATGGACACAGATTGAATCCCCGGCCCCACATGGAGAGACACAAGTACACGGCTTGAACCTCGACTGGCGGCGGTTTGTCAGCGAACGGACGATTAACTTCTGTCAGCATGAGATAAATACTGTTCGCCCTTACAATCCAGCGTTGCCAATTACGACGAATATGCATATGATCGATGGCATTGATTACCGCGAACTGGCCAAAATTCTGGATGTTGTCTCATGGGATGCTTATCCAGAATGGCATTATACCGAAGATGGTGACGATGCTAGACTGGCAGCATGGACGGCGATGCACTACGATTTAATGCGTTCTTTTAAAAAGAAACCATTCCTGCTCATGGAAAGCACGCCATCTCTTACGAACTGGCAATCGGTTAGTAAGCTGAAGCGTCCTGGCATGCACAAGCTGTCTTCGCTTCAAGCGGTAGCACATGGTTCTGATTCTGTACAATATTTCCAATGGCGTAAAAGCCGGGGCTCTAGTGAGAAGTTCCACGGTGCAGTTGTTGACCATAGCGGCCACTCCGAGACTCGTGTATTTAAAGATGTAACAGAGGTAGGTAAGACACTGGCCGGAATGACAGAAGTAGTAGGTACATCAACTCCAGCAAAAACAGCGATTATTTTTGATTGGGACAACCGCTGGGCGATAAAGGATGCACAAGGCATTCGTAATTCCGGTTTGCGTTATGAGGAGACTGTACTACAGCATTATCGCGCTCTTTGGGAGCTAGGCATTCCGGTTGATATGGTCGGATCGGGAGATGATCTGTCCGCTTACAAGCTGGTGATCGCACCTATGTTATATCTGATCAGCGAAGAGAATGGAAAGCGTATCGAGAAGTTTGTTGAGCAGGGCGGAACTTTCCTGGCAACCTACTGGTCTGGTGTCGTTAACGAAACGGATTTATGTCATTTGGGTGGATTCCCAGGACCGCTACGTAGAACGCTCGGCATTTGGGCAGAAGAGACCGAAGGGCTGCATAGCCGTGATTTGAATGGTGTTGTAATGCAGGCGAGCAATGCGCTTAATCTTAGTGGAGATTATGATGCGCATGAAATTGCTGAGCTGATCCACTTGGAGGGTGCGGAAGCATTAGGCACTTATCGCAGCGATTTTTATGCTGGCCGTCCAGCGCTTACGGTAAATCGTTTCGGTGAAGGAAATGCTTATCATCTCGCTACTCGTGTAAAAGACGCCTCTTTCTACGTTGAATTGTATGCTGCAATCACTGCAAAAGCGGGAATTACCCGTGCGCTTGATAGTGAGCTTCCAGCTGGTGTGACAGCGCAGCTTCGTACGGATGGAGAGAGTGATTATATTTTTGTGCAAAACTACAGCGGCAGTCCGCAAACGGTACAATTAGATGGAGCGGATTATACAGATTTGAGCTCAGGTACTGCTGCTCCGGCTGTATTGAATCTAGCGGTGAATGATCTCGCAATGTTGAAGCGTAAATCGTTAGTATAAAAAGAAGGCAGAACCTGAGGGATTCAGGTTCTGCCTTTTTAAAATCAATCCATAAATCGTCCCATTATAATCGTGTTATAGAATTTCCCGTCCGAAAGGATCTTATCATTCTTTAATATTCCCTCGATCTCAAAGCCAAGCTTCTGATAAAGGGTGATAGCTTTGTCGTTCGTTTCTAGGACATTTAAAGTGATTTTTTGGATACCGTTAGCGTCGGCCCATGTTATCGATTCTGTTAGAAAATTGTTTCCGATTCCATATCCCCAATAATCCTGTAGCACACATACTCCAAATTCTACTTTATGAGAGAATCTTTTTAAATGATTGCCTTCGCATCGAGAGAACCCAACGATTCGATCTTCAACTACTGCGACTAGAAACAAATTTCTTGGTTCCTCAGAATCTGATTGAATAAGCTGCTGAAACCCTATTTCGTCTATAAAAGCCTCCCCTGGTTCTCTGTCTAAATTCTCGGTCTCACCATCAATTTGTACTCTTAATTTGGACAATATCATAGCATCCGTAGTGATTGCAGATCTTATGGTGTAATGGATGCCTTTCACGGTAAATGTTCGTTGATCAATAATCATTTGTCCTCCGTTACTACTGGTGATTTTAGAAATATAGCTTCGATACCCTCGATAATACGAGTATAATAACCCACTTCATGGGGTACAAAATGGGTCTTGTCTACATCCTGCTCAATGGTAATTCTATGTCCATGCGTATCGATTTGAAAACCGTTGACTTGTAGACTATGTATTTCTCCCTGCCAAAATCTGCGGAAATCAGAGAACGTAGCTTTGACAATGCCGGCGACCTCTTCTTGTTGTAATTGGAAATCTTCTAGACGATAAGGATTGTTATAAACAAAGACATGAGCTCGTTCATTATCGATAAGGTTTTCTTTTTTCATACTGTAAGGAATTGTTCCTAACGGAATCAGGTCTTTAAAAGTTAGCTCCAGTCCCAATTCTTCTTGAACCTCGCGTATTCCATCTTCAACAGTTTCATTTGCTAGCAAATGTCCGGCAGCCGTGATGTCTAGTAGTCCCGCATAGTCTTGTTTCTGTTCACTGCGAAGCTGTAAATAGATATAGGGTATTTCCTGGTCTTTGCTAATAAACCAGCAGTGGAAAGTCTCGTGCCAATGTCCTAACCGATGTACCTCTTCCCGTGGAGCCGTACCCGTCCGATTGCCTGCTTCATCAAAAATAGTAAGTATCTCATTATGCATAGAAAAGCTCCCTTGTGATGATTTCTTCTTCCTAAAGCCTATCATAAAAAAGTTTGAATTACCCTAAATGTTAGGAGGTTCTTATTGACAACAGCTAGAATGAAATGTATATTTTTGGATGTTAATCAAAGGAGGAGTTAAATGAATTTAGTAACCATGAAGCAGAAGGAATTGGACACTTTAAGTGATGAAAGACTAGGCTGGGCCTGTATGGAGCCTACCTTTCAGCAGATTCGCGCAAAATCACCATCGATCAAATCCGAAGTGATCTCAAAGCTCACAGATGGACAGAAAGCGCTTTGTATGTTCAGAGTAATGCATGATCACAGCCGTAATTCCGAAGGGGAGTATTATGCTTGGATTTCTTACATGCAAGACCTACCGGGGTATTGGACAGGAGTGATAGGAGGCATACGATTTTTTGGCGATGAGGAAATGTTCTTTTTGCTTCAGGAAACAAAGGCATTTCTCGAAGAAAGAAACAATAGACTTGGATTACAGTGGGTTGATGCTGCCATCACGGATCTCGAGCGTGATCCTGAGTTGTTGAGTGAGATGAGTGGTTTGTTTGAACGATTTCAGAACATTGCCGCAGACAGCCACCGGTTAATTGGCGAGTATATTCGGTCACATCCGGGAGAATTTGTGGAGATAGAGGGCTTGTAATCATGAAAAAACGTTACGTGCTCATCCTAATTCCTTTAGCAATTATTATTATCCTTTGGAGCGTTACGCTATATCATAGTTATAATTCATTTAACAATCTTGTGCTGGACCAAATCGATGCCACAGAAATCACATCCATCGATATTCTTAAATCGTCTAATGACGAACATGTGAAAATTATTGATCCTCAAGAAATTGAACAGATAATACATGAATTCTCTGATATGAAATTAAGAAGAAGTAATGCTTCTGATAAATCTACGGAAATCTATTGGATAAGTATAATTGTAAATAAAAGCATGAGGTTTGGAATGAGTATCACGGACACCAATTTCTTGTATATGACCAATCTTGCTAGTGAGAGTAAGTACAGCTCGGGGAATTTTAAAATCACTAGTGAATTTGATAGGGAATTTATTCCAAGCTTGTTTAAGTAAAAATAACCCGCTGCCACAGGCAGCGGGTTAAATATTTTAGGTTATTTATCTAGCCATCCATCCGCCGTCCACATTAAGAATGTGACCATTCAAATAGTCGGAAGCTGCGGAAGCCAAGAATACAGCAGGTCCTTTAACATCATCAGGTGTTCCCCAACGTGCAGCTGGAATACGATCTAAGATAGCGTCCGAACGACTTTGGTCGGCGCGGATTGGAGCTGTATTTTCAGTCGCCATGTAGCCCGGTGCAATCGCATTGATGTTCAGACCAGAGCCTGCCCATTCATTGGCGAAAGCTTTAGTAAGACCAGCAACACCGTGTTTGCTCGCGGTGTAGCCAGGGACATTGATTCCGCCTTGATAGGAGAGCATGGAGGCAATGTTAATAATTTTGCCGGATCCTCTTTCCAGGAAGTGGCGGCCAGCGATCTGAGACAGAAGGAACACTGTGTTCAAGTTTAGGTTAATAACATCAAACCAGTCTTTTTCACTATGGTCTTTTGCTGGAGTACGGCGGATCATCCCTGCACAGTTCACGAGAATGTCAACATGACCAGTCAGCTCAAGTGCTTGGTCAAATGTGTTTTGCAGGTTGCTATGATCACTTAAGTCAGATTCGATGCTAACCGCTTTTACGCCAAAGGCTTTTGCAGCGTTTACGGTTTCTTGACTTGTATTAAGCGATACGGATGCAATATCCGCACCTGCTTCTGCGAAGGCAAGGGCAATGCCTTGTCCAAGACCTTGAGCTGCACCGGTTACGAGTGCTGTTTTACCTGCCAAGCTGAATAATGATGATGACATATAAATTACGCCCCTTATTTTAAGATGGATTTTATTTCGTTATTACTCACATTCAATGGCAATGCCTGCACTGCGGAACTGTTCTACCGTTTCTGGGGAGAGTCCTTTATCTGTCAAGATAACGTCAACCTCCTGCAGAGAAGCGAATGTACGCAGCGCCGTTTGGCCGAATTTATGATGATCCACAACCGCGAAAACCTTACGGGCTGTAGATACAAGTGCTTGTTTGAATTCAATTAAATCTCCTGTATAAATGGAAAGTCCATGTTCAATATGAACAGCTGTCGAGGACAAAAATGCTTTTTGAATATTAAGCTGTTGTACATAAGAGACGGCTTCAGGGCCGGCTAACATATTGCGGACACGGTAACCCCCGGGAACGACCAGACGAATATGATCTTTGGGAACCAGTTCGCTGATGATGTATACATCATTGGTGACTACCGTTAGAGGCATATTGTCCAGGCGTCGAGCAATTTCAAGCGTTGTGCTCCCACCGTCAAGAGCTATAATATCGTCCTGTTCAATATGAGCAAGCGCGCGCAAGGCGATCTCCGTTTTTTCGTCTGAATACTTATCCAGTGGATCCTTAGAGGGCAATATACCAAACTGGTCACTTTGTGCCAGCACAGCTCCGCCATGTACACGTACGATCAGTCCTTGCTCCTCCAGCTTGCTTAAATCCTCACGAATTGTTTTTCCGGTAACCTGTAGCTTATCGCTCAGTTCATTCACCGTTACATCTTTTTGGTTCAGCATAACTTCCATAATCATCTCATGTCGTCGTATCGGGTTCATCCGCTTGCCTCAGCTTTCCGTAATTGATTTATCTCTATTGTAGTTCTTTCATGGATACGGGGTCCATATCATCATATCTTTTATTATCGCCTGCCATACTCCAGATAAAAGTATAGTTATGAGTACCAACACCACTGTGGATGGACCAGCTTGGAGAAATAACCGCTTGCTCATTTTGCATTACGATATGGCGAGTTTCATTTGGCTCTCCCATCAAGTGGAACACAACGGAATCGTCCGGTAGATCGAAATAGAAATAAGCTTCCATCCGGCGTGGATGTGTATGTGCTGGCATCGTATTCCACATGCTACCTGGCTTCAGTTGAGTCATACCCATAACTAGCTGAGCGCTTTGTACGCCATTAGTATGAATGAAGCGGTGGATTGTACGCTCGTTGGAGTTCTCCAAACCGCCCATCGCACCGGATTCCGATTCAGCCAGTGTAGTTTTGGTAGTTGGGTAAGATTGATGAGCAGGAGCAGAATTAAAATAAAATTTGGCGGGCTTGGAAGCGTCTGCACTTTTGAAAATAACATCTTTAGAACCTTGACCAACATATAGACATTCTTTGAAATCTACTTCATATTCTGTACCATCAACAACAACCGAACCTTTACCGCCAACATTGATGATCCCCAGCTCACGGCGTTCCAAGAAGTAAGTAACCCCAAGCTCTTTAAGGTCAGTTGTAAGTACAACTTCTTCTTTAACAGGATTAGCGCCGCCAACGATCATGCGATCTTCATGGGTAAGTACAAGCTTCAGCTCATCTGGTGCAAAAATGACAGGAATGTGGAATTCCTTACGGAGGCGCTCAGTGTCAAACTGCTTAACTTCATTAGGATGGGATGCGAAACGTCTTTCCATGGAATATTCAATCTCCTTAACAAGCATATTTTTAGTTCGTATAGGTACAATTTACTCCATTTATGTTCATTTTACAAGTGTAATTTTTATTAACACTGTTCACTTAAGTTTGTTTAATAGGTTTTTATAATTGCCAAATGAACGAAAAGTGTGCACAATAGAGCTAAAATGCTTAGTTCTCATTTATAGGATTGTTATCATACTATTGAAAATTGAGATGTGGGAGGTTGAACTTTAATGCTGGAGTCGAAGGGTATTCAGAGTAGTAAAGAGGAGCGTCAGCAAGAAATTATTATCAAAATAGCGTTGGAAGCGGAGCGGCGACCTCTGCTGGAGAGTGGACTCTGGTTTCACGATGATGTGCGGAATAACTTTTATTATGGCTCGTATCTTTTTGCAGCTGCAGTAGATGATTCTCTGGCATTGCCTTTTGATCGTGAACAAGCGAAGCAGAAGGCACAGGATGTGCTATTGGAGACATTATTGCTTCAGAATCGACAAGCCGGTACGGAGCTTTACGGGCACTGGCCGCTTGGATTGAATCCGATTCCGCGAGAAGCGTCACCGCATGAGTTGCCTGTGGAAATTATGGGCAGTCTGATGGCTTACTTTTGCAAAAGATATGGTGGAGCACTAAACGCTCAGCTTCGTATTGTCCTGAATACAGCATTTGGGCATATTTATCGGAGTGATTTCTTCCGAAAGCCGGTAGTAACCTTTGGACATCATGAAGCGAAATATACTGCAGCAAAGCTGATTTTTGGTACTATGTTTGCAGATGAAATATTAGTTGAAGATGGCCGGCAAAGTCTGAAGCGTACGCTAGCGTATATTCGCTCCAAAGGCATGCCTGAATATGGTAGTCTTCCGTGGTTCTGGCATTGGGTGCAAGCGTTTACCTGCGCTTTGGAGCTTGTCCCAGCAGAGGATACGGATCTAATAACTACGCTTAAGGAAATGCTTGACCATCTTTGGAAAGTACGTGCAGATTTTTATTTGCGTGGAGCTTGGGTGGGTGCGCATTCTAGGGGGTGGCCACATGATGTACCAGGTGACGCTAATGTGCTTCATGACTATGTTCAATTCGGGGACTTCAAGCTTCCAGAGGCAATGCCGCGCACGGAATATGCTGGACTCCTATTCTATGAAGCACCAGATGAGGTATTAACAGCTGCAATGAATCGCCAGACGCCAGTGGAAGTCACCAAGATTACACAGAAAGTAATCCCAACGGATTCAAATGATCAACCGTTGCTTCATTCCTATGCTTATATTACAGAGGATTTTGCCGCAGGTGGGATGTGGGAACGAGTAGAGGAATTCGATAATGAGCAGCTCCGTTGGGCTTTTTCATTGCCTGTGGATGGAGAGGGAGGGTCCAACCAGCTATATTTCTTCCACCCGGGTCAAGGCTACGATGAGGGAGATCCGCGCCATCAGAGTCGTTACATGGAGGTCCTTTATCACAAGAATGTTATTGTTTCTTTATTTCCTATTCCTCAGGGTGAAAAGAATACGGTCATCGGTGTGCTCCCCCATGGTGATTGGATGCAAGACCCGAATGCCTTGTTCGGTCAGGTTGACGACGTCTATTTCGCAATTTATTTATCTCATCCCTATCAACTGCAGGAACGGCCAGGATACATTGAGGTATCATCAGCTGGGATGCCGGGCGGGGTGGTTGTTGAGGCGATCGGAGTAAAGGAGTCTGCTGAGCGTGGCATCATCGGACTGGATGCATTCGTAATAGCTATGGCCCATAATGAACCAAAGTTCGAGATGGGAGACGGATTTTCGGCTCATTATACCACCAGTAATGGGGAAAGATTGCATTTGAGGTTGGAGAGTGAGTCAGAGCAACCGCGTGCTTTACTGAATGGTGCGAAGATCTCCTTGGAGAACTATACGGTTTAATAAGAACTCAACATAATTGTGAGTAAAGTTTGGAGTGAGTCGACCTTAAGGTCGGCTTTTTTATATTATAAATGCGCATACTATGCTACAGCTTCAATTGGAAATTCACTCCTAATAAAAATCAGGTTTCCTTTAAGGGCAAGGCTTTCACAATCTTATTTGTAATTAATTACATTAATCCCTAAATTTCTGAGAGACATTTATCACAATAAAGGTTAATATCTAAGTGAGACAAATGAATGAATACGCTTTCTTAAATCCGATCAAACCTAACTCAAAGAATGCGAGGGATTTACTGTGACAGGAACTGAATTTCGTGTAGAAAATGATTTTCTAGGCAGCAAACAAGTAGATAAGAACGCATACTATGGGATTCAGACATTACGTGCAGTAGAGAATTTTCCAATTACGGGTTATAGAGTGCACAGTGAATTAATCAAAGCGATGGGGATCGTAAAAAAAGCCGCTGCGCTTGCAAATATGGAAATTGGCAGGCTCTATCGTGGGCTTGGAGAAGTTGTTGTTAAAGCAGCGGATGAGATCATCGAAGGTCAATGGCACGAACAATTTATTGTAGACCCTATACAGGGTGGTGCAGGTACCTCGTTAAATATGAATGCCAATGAAGTTATTGCTAACCGAGCATTAGAGCTGCTTGGACATGACAAAGGAGACTATCGTCATTTAAGTCCCAACTCTCATGTCAATATGGCGCAGTCTACTAACGATGCATTCCCGACGGCCATTCATATTGCGACGCTTTCTCTTCTGGAACAACTACTTATTACTATGCGCAGAATGCATGGGGTGTTTGCAGACAAAGCCAAGGAATTCGATCCGGTTATTAAAATGGGACGCACACATCTACAAGATGCAGTTCCGATTCGTCTGGGCCAAGAGTTCGAGGCTTATCGCAGAGTGCTTGAGAGAGATATCAAACGTATTGAACATACACGTCATCATTTGTATGAAGTAAATATGGGGGCAACCGCTGTAGGAACTGGATTAAATGCTGACCCTCGTTATATCGAAGTGGTTGTAGAGCATTTGGCAGAAATAAGTGGATTACCGCTAGTAACCGCAGATCATCTTGTGGATGCTACGCAAAATACCGATGCATACACAGAAGTGTCTGCTGCTCTAAAAGTCTGCATGATGAACATGTCCAAGATTGCTAATGATCTTAGGCTCATGGCTTCGGGTCCTCGGACTGGGTTTAATGAGATTTCACTACCTGCTCGCCAGCCTGGTTCCTCCATTATGCCAGGTAAAGTTAATCCGGTTATGGCGGAGGTCATCAATCAGGTGGCTTTTCAAGTGATAGGAAATGACCATACGATCTGTCTGGCTTCCCAAGCAGGTCAACTGGAGCTGAATGTTATGGAGCCTGTGCTAGTGTTCAATCTCATTCAGTCCATCAGCATCATGAACAACTCCTTCCAAGTCTTCACAGACTTCTGTCTGGCGGGTATTGAAGCCAATAAAGAGAAGCTCGAGCGGGATGTGGAACGGAGTGTCGGAATCATTACCGCGGTTAACCCACATTTGGGCTACGAAGTGGTTTCTCGTATTGCTCGTGAGGCGATTTTGACAGGAGAATCTGTTCGTGAATTGTGCCTTAAGTATAATGTGCTATCCGAGGAAGAGCTCAATCTGATTCTGGACCCTTACGAAATGACGCATCCAGGAATCGCAGGCTCCGCTTTATTGCAGAAGCAATAGGGGATTACCTAACCGTTAATCGCTGACTTTGTCATGCGTGTCCTACGATATTTAAAAAGAACCTACTTCAACGTTAGTTAGAAGTAGGTTCTTTTGCGTTTCAGGCTTACAGGAAAAAGAATGAGCGTAATAGACCACGTTTCCTTGGTGGAGAGGGCAACCTTGTAGTAGTAACGGGACGAGAAGCTTCGTTAGATGTGAAGACGTTGCCTTTTGAAGCTTGCATGGGTTCGAGGGTTGCTGCTAATTGTTTGATCATTATCCGCAGATCCTCAAGCTCTTCACGCTGCTGAAGCAACTGTATCATGACTACTTCGTCGGCTTTTTGATCAAGTGTACGTTCAATATAATGAATCCGGGATAATATATCTTGCATAGGCTCAGCGTCTGTGGGATGAAGTGGAGCTTGCGGTGACGTAGACATCTGCTTTTCATTCGAGTCAATTAATTGAATACTCTCTAGTGGTTCTCCGTGATTAATGCAGTCTTTAATATGACTCAGCAAGCTGATTTGCTGCTCTGAGAATGTATAGTGGCCAAACCGGTCCTTTGGAAAAAAATCAGGGAACATAGCAGCCCAACGTTTGATCGTAGTCTGGCTAACTGACAGCAGCTCTGCGGCATCCTTTGTTTTCAGAATTTCCATTTTGATTCCTCCAGTTCAGGTAGTCCTGTTATGAGTAATTCGTGATCCAATTGCTGCTCCCTGCACGGTTGACAAAGGAAGTGCGGATTCGATAAACAAAGTGTAATTACGAGCAATCTCACCATTCTTGCATTTCACTATCTTGCTTTTACATTCTAGAATGAGTACAGATGACCCTGAAGCGGGGTATACTTGGTTTAGAGGTGAAGCGTATGGATAGGAGTGGAGAAGTGGAAAAGATGACTGAGGAGCAATGGCGGGCTATTTTGCAAAATGATGCAGCCTATAACGATAAATTCTTTTATGCTGTGAAGACTACGGGAATCTTTTGCCGACCTTCCTGTAAGTCCAAAGCACCTAATCGAGAGAATGCACGTATCTTTCAAAATGCAGAACAAGCATTAGAATCTGGATTTCGTCCCTGTAAAAGATGTAAACCGACGGGTGAGCGGCTGCCGGATAAGGAATGGGTGGCTGTAATGACTGAATATATCGACATACATTATAGGGAATCTCTTACTCTTGAGACGCTGGCTGAAGTCTGTCATGGAAGTCCCTATCATCTGCATCGAACCTTCAAGAAAGTAACAGGAATCACTCCAGTGGATTATATACAGCAAAAGAGAATCGATCAGGCATCTGAATACTTGGTTTCCACGGAGAGGGCAGTAGCTGATATTGGATTACATGTGGGTCTGCCAAATACGTCGTATTTTATTACCTTATTCAAGAAAAAAACGGGGCACACCCCAACGCAGTATCGACAGCTTAACAAAGTAGAATTAACGAAACATTCTGAACTTATTTTGGAGGAACAGAAACATGGAGAGTAGACCAAATGCAATCATATACTGGACATTGCTAGCTTATAAGGAATGGAACTTCTATATCGCAGCATCGGCGAAAGGATTAAGTTATGTGGGGTCGCAGCAGAAGCCATTCGAAGAAATGAGTGAGTGGGTTACGCGTCGATTTCCTGGAAGTGAATTGGTGCAGGACGATGAGAAAATGGCGCCATATATACAGGAACTGATCGAATATTTGCAAGGGAAACGGCAGGCATTCAGCATTCCTTTCGATTATCGCGGGACTCTATTTCAACTTGCAGTGTGGAAAGCGTTATGTGAAATTCCATATGGACAAACGTGGTCTTATTCGGACATCGCTACACATATTCAAAAGCCTGCTGCAGTACGCGCGGTAGGGACGGCTATTGGTGCTAATCCGATACTAATTACGGTGCCCTGCCACCGAGTCATTGGCAAGAATGGAGCATTAACTGGATACCGCGGGGGATTAGAGATGAAGACTAGGCTGCTTAATCTGGAAAGTGGAAAGATTGCTCAAGAATTATGAATAATGAGATTCAGTACAAAACTCCAAAGACCTTACTAAATAAAGGGACGGGTTATCTGAACGGATATAGTCATTCTTTAAATCCATATACCGGCTGTACTTATGGCTGTTCTTATTGTTATGTGCGTCAAATGCCCGTTTCACTGTTTCGCCAAGAGGAATGGGGAACGTGGGTAGACGTCAAACTAGAAGCTTCAGCTATTTTACGTAAAGAACTCCAGAAAGCTAAGTCCAAAGGACCGGTCTCCATCTTTATGTCCTCTAGTACAGATCCATATCAACCGATAGAGCACAAGGAGCAGGTAACCAGAGCTTTGCTGGAGGTTATGGTAGAGAATCCGCCCGATTTTCTGTTCGTGCAGACGCGCAGTCCTCTCGTACGCAGAGATATAGATTTACTGTTACGCTTAGAAGATAGGGTTCGTGTGAGTATGACTGTTGAGACGGATCGTGAAGATATTCGCAAAAAATTCACACCAAGTGCTCCGCCCATTTCCGCAAGATTAAAGACGCTGCAATTACTGCGTGAAGCGGGTATTCCTGTTCAAGCTACCATCGCTCCGGTATTGCCGAGCAGTCCGTCTTTTCCAGAGATCCTAAGGGGTTTGGTGGATAGAGTCTGTATCGACGATTATTTTATGGGCGATGGCAGTGGGGGCAAACGGACACGGAGATTAGGTATTTATTCCCTTTATGAAGAGCTTCAGCTTGAAGATTGGTATGATCCATCTGCGTATCATAAGGTGTACGATGGACTGCGGAATATTTTTAATGAGGATGAGCTGTTCTTGAGCCAGAAGGGGTTCGAGCCTTAAACTGAAACATGTTATAATAAACGAGAGCATTCATACTTAGTATTTTAAAATATAAGAACGTATAAGTTTCACGCAATATTTATGTCTTATATTTCTTGCATATACGTATTGTGTCCTTATAAGGACACCGAAGGCGTTTATGCTTGTATACTGAATACCCGTAATCGCTTATTGGAGGAGTAGAGTGGCAAAAGCAAAAGTGGCCAAGCGGCCCACAAGAGATGAGTTTGTACTTGAGGAGCTAGGCAATCAGTTAGTTGAAGCTAAGCAAGAAAGTTCTGAGATTTTATTGACCGTATGGGGAAAAGAAGAACAGGTGCGCGGAACAATTGTAGAAATGGACTCGCGGACTGGAAAAGTACACATCAGTAATAACCAAGGTATCGAAAAAGTTCCGTTTATGGATATTATGCAAGTTAATTATCCCAGAGATTAATGGGAACGCGGCAATAAGAGGTCCTGTGAGCCATGTTGGCTTTGGGGCCTCTTTGACCATAAACTATCGAATAGATTATAGAGAGGTAGGTCAGATATGGCAGTAACCAAAACCAACGCGATGCGAATGCTAGATGCGAAGAAAATTGGATATGAAGTGTTTTTTTATGACAATGAGGATGGACTAATCCATGGTACGGCTGTAGCGGAGAAGATTGGGAAGCCGGCAGAGACGGTTTTTAAAACTTTGGTCGCTCATAGCGGAGCAAATCTTTATGTATTTGTTATCCCAGTTGCTGAGGAGCTGGATCTAAAAAAGGCGGCCAAGGCCGCCGGAGAGAAAAAGATTGAGATGCTGCCAGTCAAGGATTTGCTGAAGTGGACAGGTTATATCCGTGGGGGATGTTCACCGGTTGGTATGAAAAAGCTGTATCCAACGTTCATTGACATCAGCGCAGAAGGGCTGGAAACGATAGCCGTCAGCGCTGGAAAGATTGGTCAGCAAATGGACGTATCTCCGCAGCTTCTTGCTGGGGTAATAAATGCAAAATTCATAGATCTAATTAAATAAATGAGCAGCAAGGAGACCTAAATACTCCTTCAAGGCTGAGCCTGTAGTGGAGATGGCTCCTGGCGAAGGAGTGAACTTTGAGGGCTGCAGCGAAAATTCAGCGCTGGCGATATAATCTGTAGGATAAGCTTGCGCTGATAGTCCTGCATTCTTGAAGTGCTGCATCGCTCGGGGCATATGAAAGCCTGAAGTGACTAGAACAGGATGCTTAAGTCCTTTCTCTTGTAGGATTGCGGCTGTATTTACTGCATTTTGCTCCGTGTTGAGGGATTGATTGTCGGTCAGGATATCCGCTTCGGGGACACCGAGACCAAGGAGTTGTCTTTTGGCGATATCCGCTTCATTGCCGCTGTCAGAGAACACTTGTCCACCAGAGAATAGGATGGGTAAACCACTTGTATTATGTAGTCGTACAGCTGTAATTAGCCGATTCGCTGCTGATCCATATAAATTGCCCTCGCCATCAATATCCGGTGTCCCAGAGCTTGCGCCTCCACCAAGCACGACAATGACATCTCCTTGCAATGTATCCGGTTGTGGATATTTTCGTTCTAAACCTCCGATTAACGCATCGCTGACTAAAGGAGTCATGGAGAAAAACATAAGCAGTGTAACGCCAAGCAGAACAAGTGCTGGACGACGATTCTTTTTCCATAACCAAATGACAAGACCGAGCAGAAGTAGGATGAAAAGTCCTGGAGGAAGCACAAAGCTGTATACAAATTTGATGATGTAAATCAACAGTATCAACCGCCTTCGTAAAATATGAGTTCAGGTTGTATTGTAACATGAGATGGGGTGTTCGAAGTTATATTAAAGACCGGTACGGTCTTTTTTTATTTGTTCAACTAACGGGCAGGATAGAGTAATCAGTTATCGAATAACTCAAGAAAGAATAAGGGTTTTCTGTTATCTAAAATATGAGGTGATATTTTATGGATTATACTAAGTGCTTTAATAAAGTTTTACTGAAGTATTCTTTTATTGATCCTTTCGTAGAATTGATTCGTCATAATGAAAACATTACATATAAAGTAACAGAAAAGGGATCTGAAAATACTTACTTGTTGCGAATGCATAAACCCATTACAAAAAACATGCAGGGTGTGCATAATACACGCGAGGCTATCCAATCGGAATTAGAATATCTGTTAGCTTGGTCGACTCATTCTGAATTACCTGTTCAAATCCCTATTCCAAATCTAAACGGTGAACTGGTATCAACCGTCATCATTGAAACAGAAGAAATACATTGTTCAGTTTTAAAATGGCTTTTTGGGGAAACCATGTCCAAGCAAGATTTGAACACTGAGGAGACAGTCAGTATCTTAGGGACACGTATTGCACATTTACATCAGTTTTCGATGAGCTATCAACATGATTCAAGTTTTATAAGACCTAAATATGAGTTAGAGTGGACAAATACCATGTTGACCCATTTGAGAACAGGTAAAGAAATGGGTATTATCACTTCAATGGATTTTAATATTCTTGAAAAAACACTTTCGTTGATAAACGATCGTATTAAAGTACTGAGCAAAACGAAAGAGACTTGGGGATTTATTCATGCCGACATCAACTATAGCAACTTAATTCTCACATCAAAAGGGATTTCATTCATTGATTTTGGTTTATCGGGTTTTGGATATTACGCGATGGACGTGGCTATGGGTGCCCTTATGATGAAAAGCGAAATGCGAGATGCTGTATTATTTGGCTACACTAATATTTTTTCCAGAAGATTAGATACTGAGCAGCTGGAGGGTTTTATGTTATTAGCGATATTTGGGTACTATGCTTTTCTAGTAAGTAAAAAAGATTCGCATAAGTGGCTATGTGAACAAATGCCAGGTTTAATTGAAGTTTGTAAGCCTTTCCTAGACGGTGAAACGATATTTTACGATATTTGATTCATTCGAGCAATCAATTCTTTTTAATTAACGGGTAAGGTTAGTGTAGATTTAGAAGGGATAGATGAAATGATAGAATTATCTAAAGAAAATTACGCTCAAGTTCTGCCTTTATTGAAAAACCTAGCATATGAACCTGTGTTTGCTTATTCCGTAATTGAGCAAAATCAATCTGGAAAAGTGTTTGTTGATCACGCCGAAAACCCTACCTGCAGTCTTATTATCAATTCATATGGACAGTATCTATTAGTTAAGAGTGGCAACAATGAATGCTTCATGAGCGATGTAGCTGAATTTTTGCTAAATGATCAACACCATTCAAAATACTACGATCTTTATGCTTCAACACCGGAACTACTGTTTCAAATTAGCGAAAGGTTAGTGGGAAAGACTGTATTATTGCACTGTTTTTGATGATACTCTTCAGAGAATTCGGGGCTGATTTTTAGATGATAAACTCGTAACTGCAGAACGAGCTACATTAAGTGTTTCAGCTAAAAAGCTTGGTGTGCAGTTTTCGTTATATTGGATAACCTTTAAATATAACAGACTGTTATATTTTTCAGTAGAAACTGACAAAAAAGCCTCCCAACATTATAATTGTTATATATATCCTATAGAGGCATTGACCTGGAGGACGGCATGCAATTTCAACCAATTTATTATAATGGGGAATTACTTCTACCAAAGATCGAATTAAATATGATATCGAACCAATCGATTGGCATTATAACGGACTTGAAGCGAAAGCTGCTTTTAATGGATCAATTAGTTGATCATTCCCGATATTATTTATTTCGGGTTCAACAAAACGAGTATATGCGTTTAACGGTGGAAGAGCTAATCACTTTTCTAATCAGAGTAACAGAGAGGAATGAATATGCCGCTTCGTTGATGGATTATTTTTCTTTAAAAGAAGAGCGGAAGGTGAAAATCAAAGATCTAAGCTCATCGAAAAGGATGTATGTGACCTTGGTGCGTGTCTTTTTCGCGCATCAGCCTGTACTAGTACTAGAGGAACCCTACTTTTACCTGGAAGAGCAGGATCGCCGTCAATTTAAACGGATTCTGGACGACCTTTCGAAAGAAAAACAGATTTTAATCCTAACTTCGAATTTAGAGGATGCCCTAATTTCCTGTGATGCCATTTACCGGTTGAACGAGTCCGGATTTCATTCACTCGATATTCGGGACTCCGAAGAGGACAAGCAGGAAGTACAGAAACAGGACGAGCCCAATATCACCTTGCAGAAGATCTCTACCAAACGAAATGACAAAGTGATTTTATTTAATCCGCCTGAAATCGATTTTATAGAAAGTGTAGATGGTTCGATTCTTGTTCATGTGGGCGGGGAAAATTACGACTGTGCTCTGACGCTAACCGAGTTGGAGCAGAGAATGTTGAATTTCGGTTTTTTTAGGTGTCACCGCTCCTACATCGTTAATCTGCAAAAAGTAAGAGAGATTATTACCTGGACGAAGAATAGCTACAGCTTGCGGTTAAATACAGGTCAAGATGCCGTGGTTCCGTTATCCCGTTCCAAATTACAGGAATTAAAAGCACTTCTGAACATTTAAATGGTACCATTCAGGTGATAATAGCTACATTTCGGCGGGTTTTGATGGCTGGAAGCATGCAATCTTTATATGCTTAAGGCATCAACGCTAAGGAAGTGGTGTTAATGGATGTTATCCAAGTAGAACGTGTCCGTAAGAGATTTGGAAATAAGGATGCGTTGGCAGATGTGTCTTTTTCAATTCCGAAAGGGGAAATTTTTGGCTTCCTCGGTCCGAGTGGTTCAGGGAAAACGACATTAATCAAGATTTTAACTGCGCAATTAAATCCAACAAGTGGACAGGCAAGTGTATTTAACCAACCAGCGGAGATGATGCATCAGTCTGCACAAAAGATGCGCTTCGGCATTTTGACGGATAACAGTGGTCTATATGAGAGATTATCGATTGAGGAAAATCTGGAGCTGTATCGTAAGTTATATGATCTTCCCAGATCTGCGGTCGATAAGGTGCTGCAGTTTGTAAACTTAAGCGGAGAGCGCAAAAAGAAAGTCATTCTCTTATCGAAAGGGATGCGTCAGCGTGTCATGTTGGCCTGCGCGATTATCCATGAGCCCGAATTATTATTTCTAGATGAACCTACTTCGGCTTTAGATCCGGTAAACTCAGCACATATTTATAAAGGCTTACGCTACCTAAATGACAAAGGGACAACGATTTTTTTAACTACGCATGATATGGCTGAGGCAGAATTAATATGTAACCGTGTAGCGATTCTGTATCAGGGACAAATCCAAACCATCGGTTCACCTAAGGATCTTAAACGACAGCACCGAGAAAACGTAGTTTGTGTTGAATTAATCAATGGGGAAGCTTACGAGCTCCCGATCGATGAGGGAACGGCTGATCAAATCGCGGATTGGATGAGACGAGGGTTAATTGATCGATTAGAAACGAAAGAGCCAAGTCTAGGTGATATTTTTATTAAAATGACAGGAAGTGAGTTACTATGAGTATCTCATTAAAACGTGCCCGGGCGATATTTGTGAAGGATTATAAAGAGTTTTCACGTAACTATGCGCTGTCCATTATGCTGATTTTTCCTATTATTATCGCTCTGATTTTCAGGAGGGCAGGTGCGTCTTTGCCTGGAGCCAGCGGTTTTCTTTTTAATAGTTCGTTTGTATTACTAACATGTTTCGCACAAGCCTGCTTGATTGCTGAAGAGAAGGAGCGTAACACTTTACGGTCATTAATGATGACTCCGGCTACGACCATGGATGTACTAATCGGTAAAAGCAGCTTAGTCTTTGTCATGTCTGCTGTTGTTCTCGCTATTTCCACATTATTATTTGGCTATGAGCCAGCTAATATATGGGCGTTTGTAGCAGTAATCATTCTTTCGATTATTCTGTATACTGCAGCCGGGACGATCTGTGGTTTATTCTCCAAGACGTTGCTTGAAGCCTCATTATCTATACTCCCTGTGGCGTTCATATTTATGGGGGCACCGTGGGGGGCAGTACTAGTGAAGGATTATCCGGTCTTCAAAGTGCTGGATTACATGCCAAGCAGTCAGCTTGTGCATTTGCTGGGTCTAAGCAATACAGGTTATACGACGGGCGATGTATTGAAACCCCTCCTCATTACTTTGGCATGGACAGTTGTATTAACAATTGTCTCTATTGTTTTGTATCAACGGCGGTTGAAGGATGAGTAAGGGAAAATTTCCAAAATAAGTTAATAGCGGGCCCGAATACAGCCATTCCCAATTGCAAATTCTGTGTACGAGGCTCTCTTATAGAAAATAACCCAACGGAGATCCATTCGCTGAAAGGGTTATTTTTATTAGTTTACCTGATGCCAATTACAAGATCGGATAACCTTCCTCTTTAGACCTGATTAAGGGGTTTTCCTTCTTTTAAATTCAGCGTTTGATCTAGCCAATTGAATAGGTGATGATTGAACAGCAGCAGCGCTCCATAATGACAATGCTCCCCAGTACCCTCATAAGCAGTGAATTTCATATAGGTTTTCGAACAAGTAAGTGCATCATAAAGCTGCTGGGGCTGGCCAGCGAAGAAGTGATCATTTTCAGCCTCGCATACCAGTGTGGGGCACTTAATTTTATCGGCCACACCTTCCAACGTAAAGGGCTCCGTTTTTTCGACGAGGTCCATAAGGGAGTCTGTTTTATACGTAAACAACGGGCAGGATAGTGAGCAAAGGATAGAATGATGGAAAATGGTAAATATTAGATTGACAGCATGCTGTCGAATTGTAATGATGCAATAATAAATACAATAGACAAACAAGAGGATCCCTAAAGCGGATTTTCACTGAGCGAGTCAAATTCACTTATACAAAAGCAAAATTTAATGGAGTGTGCTAATGAAAAATATATACAACGAATTACATACAGCGGAAATACTGAACCGTATCGAGAATTTAAGTCCAAATTCAAAACCAGAATGGGGAACAATGAATGTTGCTCAAATGTTGGCTCACTGCTCAGCATTTCAAGACATCGCATTGGGAAATGCTTTTCCCCCTAGATATTGGCTAGGAAGGATAATAGGAAGGTTTGTGAATTCTATTTTCTATAATGACAAGCCGACACCACATAATATGTCAACAATTCCGACCATACGTATTTTAGATGACAAAAATTTTGAGACAGAAAAAGAAAAACTGAAACAAAAGATTTTAACTTTCCAAAGTAATGGTCCGGAGAAATGCTCATCCCATCCACATCCTTTCTTTGGAAAGTTCACTCCTGAGCAATGGGGTAAAGGGATTTATAAACATCTAGACCATCATTTAAGACAATTTGGTGTTTAGTTTTTTTTCGCAATGATTAAAGATTGTTCAGTTTAGAGCAGTAACATCACTTCGCTGTGCTAACGGGTAGTATAGTTCAATTATAGTTGTTTTTTCTTTCCAGTTTTATAGTTTAAATATTAAAATGGAATAGGTAGAATCTTATCGTATTTTTAAATGTTGTTGCCAATGACCTTTTTGAAGAATATGGTAAAAATGTATTTATTGATGGCATTAGGGTAGAAAGAACTGAGTTGAAACCACATTATGAAAAGGCAGGCGGTCAGTCATCGTGATTGGCTGCCTTTTTTCAACTAGCGGGCAGGATAATTGAACAAACAGGATTTGTTTTACGTTTATAGAAAGTTATATTAGGGAGGAATATTTAGATGCCAAACCATGAGAACGAAGAGATGCTAACCGGAGGAAATGTCTCTAGCGTTTATCGTTCAGGAGATACAGTACGACGAGAATTAAAGCCAGATAGTCCCCAAATTCATAAGCTATTAAAGCATTTGGAGAACAAAGGTTTCAGTTATGCACCAAAGTTTTTAGGTATTGATGAAAAAGGTAGAGAAATATTATCCTTTATTGAAGGAGAAGCTGGTAATTATCCTTTAAAAGGTTATATGTGGTCTGATGATGTATTAAAAGAAATAGCGAGGATGCTCCGTCTTTATCATAATTCTATGATAGATTTTTCAATTGAAGAAAGTTGGCAATCAATAGATAACACTCCACAACCATTCGAGGTAATCTGCCATAATGATTTTGCAATATACAACCTTATTTTTAATCATGAAAGACCAGTAGGTATTATTGATTTTGATGTTGCTGGTCCGGGTCCAAGGCTTTGGGATATAGCTTATACTCTTTATACTTGCGTTCCCTTAAGTAGGATTTATCATTCTGAAACAGGTGAGGAAGTTTTTTATAATTCATTACAGCATGCCGACCGTGTAAACCAAAGAGTCAAATTGTTTTTTGAATCTTACGGTGAGGGAATAGAAGAAGATTATTTGGCGATGGTATTGCTACGATTAGAAGGATTATGTAAAACCATTAAAAGAAAAGCCAGTGAAGGTGACAGTGCTTTCCAAAAGATGATAGATGAAGGGCATCTTGAACATTATCAAAATGATATTAAATTCATTCGTGAATATGGGAAAGAGTGGATTTAAGAGTAGAATTATTGTTGATCTAACGGTCAGAATAGCTGAATACAGAATGATATTCTTTTCTTCAACCCTACAGAATCGTGCAGGAAAAGTCGGGAAGGTAAAAACCTTCTTTGTTATCCTATGATTAACGAGGGGAGGCAACGTCATGGATATGCTGGTACAACTGAACAAAGCTATAAACTTTATTGAGGAGAACCTGACAAATCCTGTTGATTATCAGGAGGTTGTGAAAATAGCCTGCTGTTCGGAATACCATTTTACTCGCATGTTCTCATTCCTAGCAGGCATTACTCTGTCGGAATACATCCGTCGTCGACGTCTAACTTTGGCAGCACTCGAGCTTTCACAAAGTAATATCAAAATTATCGATGTCGCTCTGAAATATGGTTATAATTCACCTGATTCCTTTTCTAGGGCTTTCCATAGCATGCATGGGGTTAGCCCTTCGGAAGCTCGGGTCCATGGACATTCCCTTAAGGCTTTCCCTCGGATGGTGTTTCAGCTGACTATCAAAGGAGGAAATGCAATGAATTACCGTATTGAAAACAAAGAATCTTTTCGCATCGTGGGGGTAAAAAAACGGGTACCAATCATTTTCCAAGGGGTCAATCCGGAGATTGCATCGATGTATGAGGGGTTGACGCCGGAAATGATTGATGAGATGAAGAGATTTTCTGATGTTGAGCCTTCAGGGTTTATAAGCGCCTCTACAAATTTCTCTGAAGGGCGTATGGAGGAAAAAGGAGAGTTCGATCATTACATTGGCGTTGCCACTACGAAAGACGTATGGAATGGCTTAGATCAGCTGGAAGTGGCGGCCTCTACGTGGGCTGTATTCACAGTCGTCGGCTCTTTTCCGAGTGCGCTACAAGAGATCTGGGGGCGAATATATTCGGAATGGTTTCCGTCATCGGGATATGAGCTAATTGAAGGGCCTGAAATACTTTGGAATGAGCACAAAGATATCACATCGCCAAATTTTAAAAGCGAAATATGGGTGCCTATCACTAAGAAATAAAAGTGTTTGTTGGACTAATGAGACCGAGAGCTGAATATCCTTTCACCATGAAGCTGCCGTGAAATAATTCCGGCAGCTTCGTTAAGCTATAGGGGAGGATAGTATAAGTAAGTTATTGAATAATAATTGCCTAAATGTTTTATTATTGGGGGTAAGAAAATTGAAAAAAAGAAATATACTTTTTTTGTTTATTTTTATCCTTTTAGCAGCTTGTAGTTCACAAACTATTGTAACTGATGAAGTAGCTTTTGTTGGTGAAGGAAAGTACTGGAATGTTAAATACATATATAACGCTAAATTATATGATGAAAAGCATGTAAGCTGGGTTGAGATAGCCTATAAAGAAGAGGGGGAGATAGATTTCGACTTAAATGAAATTGATATAGAATTTAAAAGTAGGGATAGTTTCATTACAGGGAACCTTGGAGAACATGGAAACGAAAATTGATAAAAACAAGATCTCGTTTTTAACTGGCACTGTTAATTTTGAAACACACAAAGAAGATAAATATGAATTGACAGTTAAATTTAAGGAGCAAAAAGATGTTGTCAAGTTAAAGGTTATAGACTGATAAGGTTGTTACGCTAACGGGCAGGATAGTTCAAAAATGTTGTAGAAGTGTATTGGTAAATTTCAAAATTAAAGGAGTCCCTTATGACGAATGAGAAACTTTTGGACTTACTAAGCAGGTACGATATTCAACAGCCTGAGATTATTTTCTTAAGGCACAACGAGAACAGAACATATCGTATTAATGACAGGACCGGAAAATCATATTTACTCCGCATTCATGACCCTTTTATAGATGACATGAAAGGTTTACAACATACATACGCCGGCATTCTTGGAGAATTACAAATGCTTGAGAAGCTGGGAAGCTGGAGCACCCACGAAATACAGACTCCCGTAAGAAACAAAGATGGTCAACTAATTACGATCGTTGAATACGAAGGCGAACTACTAAACTGCTCCGTCCTCACCTGGCTGGCTGGAAGAGACATGAGTAAGAATGATGTTAACAATCTTGAACTGGTTAAAAAACTGGGATCACAAATAGCAGAGCTGCATACTTTTTTTCGGCAGTACGAAAATTCAGATATGGAGATTCGCCCGAGTCAAGGCAGAGCCTATAATGAACGGATGATCCGTGTGATCCATTCGGGTGTGAAAAAGAATTTATTTACGTCTTCTGATGCTACTATCATTGAACAAACGCTGCAATTGATCAACTCCCGGTTAGATGACCATGGCGGAGAGGCAGGCCCTGACCTTATTCATGGGGACCTGTGTATGGGTAATATCATCATCACAAACGAAGGAGAGGTGCGCTTCATTGATTTTGGCTTTTTCGGAAAAGGTTACGCCTTGCTTGATATAGCCATGGGGGCTATGATGCTGCCATCCGATCGAAGAGACACTTTCCTTAAGGGATATTACAGAGCGCACGAAAATACAGCGAATGATCTACTGCAGCTGGAAGGTTTTATGTTGGTCGCTATTATTGGATATTACGTTTTCCAGATGGAGAATGAACATGTTCATGCCTGGATGCGTGAAAGAATGCCCAAATTATGCACAGAGTATTGTCGCCCCTTCCTCAATGGTGAAAGTATATTTTATAAAATATAAAATATAAAATATAAAATGGAACCATCTTCGTTGAATTAACGGCCAGGTTAGCATAACAATTAAGTTCCATATGAGTAAAAGTTAGAGGAATATTTTAGAGCAGTGAGCACCGGAGGTTTGTATGAAAAAAATATATTATTATTTTACTTCTAGGTCCCATAGAATCACCAGATGGTAAAAATAAAGCTAGCTCATTTTACTTAAATTATGGTGGTACAGCAGGTGGGGTAATTTATATTGTCGAGGTTGAACAAACTCAGACTGGTGAAAAGAAAAAGGTTTATTCAAGTAGCCTGACGAAGTCTATTGCTTAAAGAGAAGTTCGTAAACTGTTACAAAGCGGAGGACATTAAGGTGCCTATTATTTATAGGCTACTTGGTTTTTGAACTAACCTATCAAATCACTTCTTTTAAAGTAAATGAATCCAATAGATGATTAAACCAACGGGAAGATATTACAAATTTTAAAAATATACCATTAGGATTGAGGTCTGAGAATGAGCGTAAAACGAATTGTCGCCAATATTCATACACAGAATGTTTCGGCAGCAAAAAGCTTTTACCAGGACGTGCTCGAGCTTGATTTATTGATGGATCATGGTTGGATTGAAACATACGGCGTACTCGGGCAGGAGAACATTCAAATAAGCTTCGCCTCACAGGGCGGCTCTAATACGCCTACTCCTGATCTTTCGATTGAAGTTGATGATATTGATGCGGTGTTTGAACGTATGAAGAGTGCTGGATATACGATAGAATATGGACTTGTTGATGAAGCTTGGGGAGTTCGGAGATTCTATGTCCGTGACCCATTTGGCAAACTTATCAACATACTTGCTCATGGAGATTAAATAAGCGGTCATGGCGTGCAGAGAATTAGATTGTTAAACTAACGGGGAGTATAGTGCAAAGGGCATTGGTGATCGTACTTTGATTAACGTCTACTAGATGATATGATACATAGATTTTAAGGCTAAACTTATTCAGTTGGAGGATATTTATGAGTAATAATAAAGAAAACGTAATACTTTATATAAGATTTAAAGTTAAAAATGGGAAAAAGGAAGAATTCAAAGAATTATTATCTGCTAATATGCGAGCCTTGGAACATGAATCAGCTTTTGTAAGTGCCATTCTTTCAGAGGATATTGATAATTCAAATGAGGTTACACTTTTTGAAATCTGGAAAGGAACAAAGGAAAGTTGGTTAAAAGAAGAACTTCCTAAACCTTATAGAAAAACATATGAGCATCAACTTGTGGATTTAATCGATGAAAGAATTATTAGCTATCTTACACCGACAGATGAGTGGAGAACTGATTTAACAAACAAAAAGATAAATTAATAAATGATTTAAAGAGTGACTTGTCTAAAAAACAGGTAATCGGGACGAAAGATTTTACATGATTCTACCAAAAAAATGGGAGGGATTTGTGTGAGTGAAGAAGTAATCGAAAAGAAAGCAAAGTCCAGAGTAACACTGGGAAAACCAATTCAGGTTCGTCTAGTTTCCGACCTGCAGAAATCGCAGTCCTATTACCGTGATTGCCTCGGATGTTCTGTGGATGATTGGGGACATACGGAACGCGATGACATGTGTTTCATACTTCAGCAAGCTATTTCAAGCGAGGATGTAAAACCAAATGTCGTCTCTGCAAAGCGCCTGAATTATCCTACAGAATGGATAGGTCCTGACTACGGCTGGGATACTTTCCTGCGCATCGGTTGGGAGGAACTAGACCAATTTGTCGAAGAAGTGCGTGTGAATGGTGGCAATATCGGAATCGAACCGTTTACGGGAGCACACGGCGATTGGGAATTTAAGAATGCCCATATCCTTGATCCTGACGGATACAATATTGTTCTAGGTGCAATGCGAAAGATTAAGTAACGATAGCTTGTCATTAAGCTAACGGGACAAGTTAGCTCAAATACGATAAGGCAGCCGTTCAGTCAACATGATCGGCTGCCTTTGTTTAACTAAAGGGCAGTTATCTTCAACTACTTACTATAGTTTTCTTGCTTTGATTACAAAAGTTACAGGAAGCATCTTTGCTTTTTTTGCAAAATCGTCGTTATCGCCCCGCGATTGCATAAGTTCATCATCAGATTGCTCAATCATTTCTTCAATGACAAACCCCGCTTTTGAGAGCGCATTCACATAGGTTGATAGTTTACGGTCAGATAAGGTTAGCGTACTTTCGTCAAGAGTTACTGTATACCAAGATTCATCGAAATAACATTTTTTAAAAATAAGCATATCATTTTCTGCAACAACACATTTGTGTATAGGGTGAGACCAACTGAAAATAAATACGCCGTCTTTTTTTAGGTAAGAAGCAATCCTGCTAAAAGTACCCTCAAGGTCGGTTGTCCAGCCTATGGCATAAATCGAATAAACAAAGTCAAAATAATCCTCTGGTATGCCACATTTTTCTTCCATGGGAGAACAGATTAATTTTGCTGAAAGTCCACACGACTTCAAATATTGCCCTGTCTTCTCGATTTGGTTTTCTGATAGATCCATACCCCAGAGTTCAGATGCTTTGCGTTCCCCGTGATACTGTAAAGATTGACCGCTTCCACAGCCTATCTCTAGCATCTTTTTTCCTGAAACATCGCCAAAAAGTTGGCATTTTTCTTCTGAGAGAAATGCTCCATATAAAGGAAGTGAGGTTGCTCCTAAAATATCATTTCCTTTTGTATCCCAAAATAAGCTGTTAGTTTCATGAATAACATTCTTGTCCATATCGACTGAGATAGCGCTACCAACCTCGCCAGCACCTATAATATTTGTTCTATAAACAGAATTCTTGTCCATGCCGGTACCATCCCCCAATATAAATAATATGAGTTTAAACATTTATCCCGACTTGCGTTATTTATCCCAAAATAATGTACCATTTTTCTATGAATCAATCTACCTAAAATCTTCCATATATCATCTGTTTTATCTCGCAGACTCATTGCACTAACGGAACAATAGTGGAATAGTGTTTGCAACGGCAGCAGATTTTTTTTGTTCTATTAATGGGCAAGATAGTTGAAAAGGAACTTAAATTTAAATCTCGAATATCTAATGTGAACGGATAGCTAAAGAATTTATAACAGACAGGAGATAAATACGATGATAAAAGGTTTTGGAGGAATATTTTGGAGAACTAAGAATCTTGAGGTTATAAAAAAATGGTACAGTGAGGTCTTGAAGATTGAAATAGATAACTGGAATGGGACTGTGATAAAACCCCAATTAGGAAACGAGACTATCTTTTCTTTCTTTACCGAGGATGACAATTATTTTCCAACTGAACAACAAGTGATGTTAAATTTCCAAGTACATGATCTAGACGAGACTATTAAGCATCTTGAACACATTGGTGTACCACTTGCAAAGAAAAAAGAGATTAGTGAATTTGGAAAGTTTGTTTGGATTGAAGATCCTGAAGGTCGACTGATTGAACTTTGGGAGAAATAAAGAGTTACAGATTATTGCTGTTGAGCACACGGAGGCGTTAGTTCAATAAGTCACAAAGGCAACCGGCCACAGGATTGGTTGCCTTTGTTCGTTGAAGTAACGGGGTGCATAGTGCTTGACGACTTAAAAAGTAGTTATGTAAGGTTCGATAAAAATTGATTATAACTATGTATTACCAAATGAATTATCAAATAAATAGTAAAATATTACTGTTAAGCTCAATCGTCGTCGATAGGCTTACAATTGGATTATCTTTTCAGCGTCTATATAAGCACATATTTTTCCATATTGAAAGGGGGCATGGCGTTGATTGAACATAGCAATCTAGAAGAATATCAAGATCCTGTAAATTACGATCTTGAATTTGACGGTGAAATGGATAAATATCAGTTCTATCTTGAGCTTGCTAGATCGAATCCTGGGGAAGTGTTAGAACTTGCTTGTGGTACAGGCTTAACAACGATACCCCTGTCGAAAGCCGGCATAACGATGACCGGTGTAGATATCTCTTCAGCGATGCTCGCATATGCGCGATTGAAGGCGAAAGGGTTGACTGTTACTTTTATGGAAGGCGATGCCCGTACCTTTGAATTGGACAAGCGATTTTCGATGATTTATTTGACTGGTAATGCATTTCAGGCATTCTTAAGTGATCAAGATCAAATCGATTTACTTACTACCGTTCACAAGCATTTACAACCCGATGGAATCTTTGCATTCGAGACCCGTAATCCGGAGGGAACGGATTTATCCGACCAAGAGGAGACGGAATGGGGATCCTTTATTGATAAGGATGGGAATAACGTCAAGGTATCAGGCACACAATGTTACGATGCTAGCCAGCATATCATGCATTGGGTCACGAAGCGTGATTGGGGGGATAAGCGAACGACTTCCCGAATTGCTTGTCGGTTCACGGATAATGCTACGCTGCATTCTTTATTAAACCGTCATGGCTTTCACGTCGAACATCAATATGCTGAATGGGATAAAACGCCGTTCTCTCCGTCATCTTCATCTATCATTAGCGTTTGTAGAAAATGTTAGGAGAGACGTAATGCGTTGCAATAGAGAAAATCCCCTCAGGTCGAGGGGGTTTTTAGTGATCCTAAGTTTTAGCATGCTTTTCGCATTCATACCGATATATGTCCCCCGATGTCAGATTACAAGAACATGTTTAATCGACATTACATAATCTTGAGAGCGTCGATTATATTTGAAAGGTGAATGCCGATGGAACTAATAATTGAACCCTATAAACCCGAAAGGGACGCAGCTTCAATCATAGCCATGTTGTGTAAAAATGAACAGTTTAATGTGTTTCAACAGAGTAACAAAATGCTCTCAGAAGGTATATTTGTTGCTCGTTACAACGACTTAACGGTAGCTTTTCTCTCTTTTGATGATTTTAAGAGAAGAGTGTTGACGACGATATTTGTTAACGAAGAATACAGAAGAATGGGCATTGGTGCCGCACTTATGGCAAAGGTGGATAAAATACTTTCTCAAAACGTAGCTGTTGAACGTTCGATAGGTTTCTGTAAAGATGGGGACCGTTGTTCTCTGCAATTTTTATATAAGCATGGTTATTACATAAGTTATTCATCCTTTATCATGGAGCGTGAAGGTGTACCTCTTCCTGAAATTAATATTACTGTAAGGCAATACGAAGATGATGATTATGTAATATGCCATAACATTTGCGAAATAGCTTTTTACGAAATGCATGAACGCGCGGGGATTCTTCCGTCTTACTATTATCCTCCTAACGAAACGGAGCGGATGAGATTCACCGAGGATAGAAACAATAGATTCGTGATGCTTATCGAGGGTGAAATAGCGGCAGTCGGAATTATTGACGGGTTTGAACTTAGTCATGTATCCGTTCGTCCAGATCTTCAATCACGAGGATACGGCAGAGCTTTTATTTCATTTCTGGTAAATGAAATTGGGCGAAGGGGTGGGGAAATCGTGACACTCGGGGTTGTGAAAGGCAATCCTGCAGTAAAACTGTATAAGAGTCTTGGTTTCAAAGAAAAGTCATTAAACCACTGGGTAACAAAATATTACAAACTGGACACTCGATTGAGCAGACCACCTAGCGAGATATATCCTAAAATGACTCGTTGAGCTAACAGGTAATGTTATTGGAATAGCGGTTGCTTCAGCAGTCGTATTTTATTTGTTCAACAAACTGGAAGGATAGTATGAACTGATTACCGAATTACAAGTCAAAAGAATGCTCAGAATATGGGTAGGTGAGAATTGAACTTTACATTTAAATACGCAATCATTCTCTCTAGCACCAGGTATAGAATAGATTAGAAGTGTTCGATATTTCAGAAGAGATTGGAGAAAGCATGAAGAAGATAGACTAGATTAAAGTAAAGGAGTTCGTAGCGGAGTCATAGATGTCAATAAACTCATTAGGGAGGCAAATCCATGTTTGATATTGAAAGAATTAAAGAGATTATTCCTCATCGAAATCCATTTCTCTTGGTCGATAGAATATTGGAGATTAATGAGGGGAAAAGAGCTGTTGGAATTAAAAATGTAACCATTAATGAACCTTATTTTCTAGGTCATTTCCCTGACTATCCCGTAATGCCTGGAGTCTTAATTGTAGAAGCACTGGCACAGGTCGGTGGAATCGCTATGTCGAACGTTGAGAGCAACAATCATAAAATAGGCTTACTGACTGGGATTGATAGTTGTCGTTTCAAACGACAAGTAAAACCAGGAGACCAACTCCTTCTTGTATTTGATGTAATTCGAACCAAGGGACAAATCGTCAAAGGAAAGGGCGTAGCTACGGTTAACAATGAATTGGTATGTGAATCTGAAATAATGTTTGCATTCAGTTCGATTTAGATTTTAAGTAAACGGGCAGTTTAGCTTCAGAAAAATATATATCTAGATAAGCTTATTGTCGAAAAGAATCTATAACCGCATAAAACAAAAGGAGAGGTACTTTGAAAAAAATTAGGGAAGCAACAAAAGAGGAAATGATCGAAATTTATAAGATGGGCTATGATGTTTGGGGAGATAATCTGCCATATGAAGAATATATAACTATGTGCCGAGCTTCCAAAAAGTATAAAAAGGGAAAGTGGTACGTTCTTGAAGCAACAGATACAAAGCAACTATTAAGCTCCCTCATCGTATATGAACTAAATCTTTCTAATGACCAAAATGTAAAAGGGATTGGTTCAATTGCTACCCCTTTATATTTAAGAAAAAAAGGATATGCTTCTTTATTGGTCAAAGAAACGATAAATAAACTTGAACAGGAAGAAAAGTGTAACAACTTTTTCCTTTATAGTGATATTGGGATAGAATTTTACAAAGAATTGGGTTTTATTGTACTACCTAATGAGTTTCAAAAATATAAAGACAGTGTTTGTATGTATTACTCAAAAGAAAATGATATCGACTCCATAGTACTTGATATCCCCGATTACTTTTAAAGCACATCTTTATTGAAGTAATGGGATACGATAGGCTAGTCCAAGTGATTTGTATAAGTTTAACCCACGAATTTTTCCTTCTAAGCAACGATTTTGATTTGAATTACAGATATGAGATTACAGGGGATGTAAAAAAACGCAGGTAACCTTAAGTAGGTGACCTGCATTTTCATATTAGCGTTTCGGCATTTTGCTCTCATCCATGTACAGCAGGTTCCAGCGGTGACCGTCCAGATCGGCAAATCCTGCGCCGTACATCCAGCCGTCATTTTCACTCGGCTTGCTAAAGATATTTCCACCAGCAGACTCAACTTTTTGAATAAAGGTATCTACTTCTTCTCTGCTTTCAGCGCCAATGGAAAATATTACTTCTGCGCTATGGGAAGTTTCTGCGATTTTTGAACCTGTAAATTTCTCAAACGCCGCATCCGGGAACAGCAGAATCGTTGTTTGACCTATGTCAAGCTTGGCTCTCTCGTTACCAACGCTCACTGCATGGAATCCAATCTCATTGAAAAAGGCAGTTGATCTCTCAACATCTTTGACTGGAAGGTTAATCCAGATCTCCTGTGACATGACTGTAGCCTCCTGGGATATATTTTTAACCACTCCTACTATACTCTACTTCTGGCAGCAGAAGCGAATCTTACAATAGAATCCGCAATGACATTTCTGTCATGCATTATGCGGTTTCCTTAGTAACTTCTCTCCATCTCAACTCACCCTTAATTGAAATACTCGATAGTTTTCTCAATAAATGCCTTGGCCGATTTTGTTAGAAAACGGTCGGATCGATGAATGATCTCAAAATGACGGTATGGCGGATCGTCTGTAATTCGGATGCAGCGTAGTGTTGGTTCATTCATCGCTTGGATCAGACGATAAGGCAGCAATGTTCCTCCGACGTTGGCTTTAACTAAGCTAATAATGGAAGTAGCCGAACTGGTCTCCATGATCGTATTTAAACTGAATCCATATTTACGGCAATAGCCATCAACCAGTTCTCTGCCTGTAAATCCTTCGGGGAACATCACAGTTTGGATATTACGCAGTTCTTGGATTCCAATCGTGCTTCGTTCAGCCCAATCATGATTCTCGGAAACGACGAGTACATATTCTTCACTGCACAAAGGAATGCGTACAAGCCGATCATCAGGAGCAGACGTGATCTCGATCCCGATGTCTACTTCATTATCCAGCACTTGATTCAAGACGTAGATCGAAGAGATAACCTTAAGTTGCACCTTGGGGAATCGCACATGAAAATTCACGAGCAATGGGGTGAGCCGATAGTCCAGATCGGAAGGGAGAACACCAATTACTAACCTTCCTCGTTGATCATTGCGGAATTCAGCTAACGCATCCTGGGTATTCTGTAAATGCCGCATCATCTGTACACAGTGCTCCAGAAACAGATTTCCTGCCTGGGTCATCACAATCTTTTTGCCGACTCGGTCAAATAAGGGAACACCGAGTTCATCCTCGAGCGCGCGTATTTGTTGACTCAACGTAGGTTGAGATATGCCAAGTTTCTCAGCTGCTCGTGTAAAATGAAGCTCCTCACACACAGCAATGAAGTTTTCCATCTGACGAATCTCCATATGAATACCCTCTAATCATTGGTTTTAGTAATCATTTTAATAGAAACTATAGTATTGTTCAATCATTCTAAAGATTCTATACTTAATCGTGCACCACCCAACGATCTGTCGTTAACAAATTGGATCATGAGTGAATGCAACGATACTACTACCATGAGGTGATCCATAATGAAACTTTTTTATATCGTCTTGGCGCTTATCCTAGCTTCACTGAATTTGCGACCACCCATTACATCCATTTCTCCTCTAATGAGCACCATACAGAATGATCTGGGTATAAACGGGATTACCGCCAGTCTGTTAACCACACTTCCGGTATTATGCATGGGCATATTTGCTCCGTTCTCCGTAAGATTAAGTAGAAAGTGGGGAAATGAGGGCGCAATTGCTCTGGCTTTAATTCTTATTGGGTTAGGTACGGGATTACGATGGTTTATTGGTACAACTCCTTTGATGATGTTCACTTCTTTTCTGTCCGGTGTAGGGATTGCATTGGCAGGGCCGCTGTTGTCCAGCTTCATTAAACAGTACTTCCCTGACCGAGTGGCAGCCATGGTCGGTATCTACTCTACAGCGATGGTGATGGGGGCTAGCATTAGTGTGGGACTATCGGTTCCACTTCAGCATATGCTGGGTGGTTCGTGGAGAGGCTCGTTGGCTTTATGGGCATTACTCGCAGCCATTGCATTGCCGATCTGGTTGAGATTAGCCTGGTCTGCGCGCATAGATCGACAATCCGGTAAAATTTCGAGTGTACTTAATGCACCACTTCCGGTGAACAACAAGCGTGCCTGGGTGCTGACATTATTCTTCGGGCTGATGGCAGCGATCTTCTATTCGTTGACGGCTTGGCTTGCACCAGCAATCCAAAGCCAGGGGTATAGTCAAGAGACGGCCGGCAACATTCAAACCTTATTCACATTGATATCGCTGCCTTCTACGTTGTTCATTCCTATGCTTGTACACCGATACCAAAAACGTGTATTCTGGCTTGTCGGGTGTGCGTCATTGGAGTTGATGGGTGTCCTGATGCTGAACATATCGGTTAGCCCCTGGCTGGCGGCGATTCCGCTCGGTATTGGAGCGGGTGGACTGTTCCCAATTGCACTGATGTTGCCCATTGATGAAACAAACAATGCTCAGGAAGCCAGTAGCTGGTCCGCTATGACCCAATCTGGTGGCTATATTCTCGGTGCGCTTGGTCCGTTAGCCATTGGCTGGCTCCACGATGCAATGGGCAGCTTCGTTCAAGCATTCTATGGTTTGGCCGTTATCATCGTGCTTCAGATTATCGTTCAATTGGTTATAGGAAATAAAAAAAGTTCTCCAGCAAGTTATGATGAGCCGCAGAGCTGAGATGATGTACTATTTTCATGATTAATTTAGAAACGGATTTTGTTGGGGGGAAATAAGTAGAGGAGCTTCCTATATGGTAGCTCCTCTTTTCTAGTAAATTAACGGGCAATATACTAAGGTAATATTGGAGAGATACTTTTTGTAATTAATGATTGAGCTTTGCTCATTATAGGCTCATTCTATAAAGATTATTTCTTTTATATATTAGACCAATAAATGCCTATAGCGCTATTATGTTATTTATAATAGGAACGCGGAGGAATGGTCTGATGTCTATTTATGATTTTCAAGTGAAGTCAATTAATGGTGAGCCTGTTGAATTGTCAATTTATCGTGGAAAAGTTCTACTTATTCTGAACACTGCCAGTAGATGCAGCTATTCTCGCCAATTACCTGATCTTCAAAGGCTTTACGAAATTCACCATGAACAAGGGTTTGAAATACTAGGTTTTCCTTGTAACCAATTCAACGAGAAAGAGCCAGAGAGCAACTCGGAAGTACATGAATATTGTGAGAACAACTTTGGAGTTAAGTTTCCTTTATTCGAGAAAGTTGAGGTTAGGGGACCGTCTGCTCATCCTTTATTTCAATATTTAACACAGCAAGCACCATTTCAAGGATTTGATACTGAGACATCAGGTGGTCAATGGATGCAGGAATTTCTGCTGGAAAAGTATCCGGACATATATGCCGGTGACGGGATCAAGTGGAATTTCTCAAAGTTTTTAATCGATCGAAACGGCCATATATATGGTAGATACGAAACAACGACTGAACCATTTGACATAGAGTTATTTATTGAATCACTTCTTTTAAAGTAAATGAATCCGATTAGTGATTAAGCTAACGGGCAGGATATCACAACTTCCAACTACTGGAACCGTATAAGTAAAAGGCATGTAATGTATAGCATAAAACAAGTGGTGTTTCAGTAAAGACCTTTGGTCATTCTTGAAGAACATTGCAAAGGCAAACATTTCAACCAATAGCCAAGAGAGAAGGGATAAAAAATTAACGTCGATTCGATAAAAAAAGATCTACTCAAACTTGAAGAAAAATTATTAGAACCTGAGGTTCGAACTTCAGCAATAGAGCTTTCTAAATTACTCGCGGATGAGTTTTTTGAATTTAGTAGCTCAGGCAAGGTGTGGAGTAAAAAGGAAGGGCTTAGTCCGAAAGGAATTGGTGTTGTCAGAATGCGACTAAGTGATTTTGATATTTATCCTTTGTCTGAAGATACAGTTTTAACGACTTATAAAATATTCAACGAAGAAAAAATGCAGTACTCGTTACGTAGCTCAATATGGAAATATAAAGATACAAAGTGGCAAATGATTTTCCATCAAGGTACGCCTATCGCTTAAGCTACCGGGAAACAGTAGTTCAATAATACACATTGATGAGCAGGTGCTTCGGTATCCTGCTCATTTTATTAAACTAACTGGCAGGATTGCGTGGTGGTAGACTGATGCCTCCGCATGAATATTGAGCAGTAAAGAACGGTTTAAATTAAAACCAACCTTCCATTTATTAGGATTCTATTGCATAATCATTAGCACAATAGAAGTTTGAACTGAAGGTGGGGGAAAGACAGATGAATGCTTTTACATAAAGCGCTGCTAATGAATATGCTCTGGCCAATGACATTGAAACGTGGGTTCATCTTTTTTTAAATGGAGAAGGCGACAATATAGTCATGTCAGAAAACTTAAAAAAGAAAAAACGATATTGGCTAGGACCTATTGAAATTGACATAAAATATCTGGAAAGAGTAGTTGGACCAGAAGAACATTTGGAATATGTAGAGGAAATTAAATGGTGGAACTATAACATTGATCAAATTTGCAGTAGATTAGAATCTGGATGGGACATGCCTCCGTTGATTGCAGAAAATGGAAATGGGAGTTTTAGATTACATGACGGTAATCATCGACTCGGTGCATTACAGAAATTAAATAGGGAAAAATATTATCTTATTATTTGGGACGATCATTCATATGAAGACATAATAAATCATTTAAAAAATTGTGGTATTAATATGAAATGATAGACTTTATTTGAATGCTATTTGAAAAGTTACGAACTTCATTCACGCTTCGAAGCCTGACGACTCCTCGGTTCGCCCGAAGAGGTAGGAACTAAACTTACGAGACACTATAGTGGAATAGCGGTTGCTTCGGCAGTCGTTTTTTATTTGTTCAACTAACGGGCAGGTTAATGGAACTAACTTCGAGAATGGTTTAAGGAATAACTAAACAGGGCGGTGGCTTCCTTGATTAATCTAAAGGATTTTAATGACTTAAGCGTAGTTAACAATCTATTATCTGAATGCATGTGTTCTGATGAAGAAAGAGTTAATGCAGAGATAACTACATACCTTGAAGATAATTCAAGGGGACTTTATGGAAGGTTTTTAAACGATGAGTTAGTAGGTTTAATTGGCGTAATACATGGGTCAATAGGCGAAGTTGAACTAAAACATATCTCTATAAAGCAAGATTATCGCGGTAAAGGTATTGGGAGAAGGATGATACATGAATATGTGCAAGCCAAAAACATAGTAAAAATGAAAGCTGAAACTGATAAAGATGCTGTTGGGTTCTATAACAAACTTGGGTTCACGATAATGAGCCTCGGGGAAAAATACCCAGGAGTCGAACGTTTTGAATGTATTTTCTTACTATAAAATGATTGAACTAACGGGAAACGATAGTTCAATAATACACATTGATGAGCAGGAGATACGGTATCCTGCTTTTTTCATTGAACGGGCAGGATGGTTCCAATATATGGTATATTTATAAGACGAAATCCTACTTATTGGAGGCCATAAGAATTGTCCAATCCATTATTGGGGTATGGTAGAGGGAGCGTGATGTAGTGGAAAAGATAGCTGGAATTTTTTTGTTTTTTATTTTTATGATTCCTATGTATGGAGTATTAATATGAACTTATTTTTGTCCTGAGGATAGTTTATTATGGGGGAAACGATGGATGTATAAAGAAGAGCCTGAAGTATCTGAGGGGGCAATTCGTTATGCAAAAGTAGCCTCATTGACAGTTATTGTGGTACTGACTATTATATTTGGAGTCCTAATATTTAGTTAGCATCAACGTCCGTTTGTACTTTTTTGATTCTCGTGATACCTCAATCTTGTTCAAATAAAATCTAGGGTTGTTCCCAATAGTAAGCAAAAAGCGGTTAACCTAACGGAGAACGATAGCTGAAATATAAGTTGATTAGAGGAGTCGAGACATTAAGGCAAAAGAATATACAAACCGGTGAATGCATCAACGGTTCTTTTTTTTTGGTCTAGCGACATTCTGTTAAAAGACGTTAGAGGAGAGGACTCAATGGATTTGGAAAAAATCAGAAAAAACTTGACATGCCCGGATTGCCTGGAAAGCGAGATCAAGATCGCGCATAGCTTTGACGAGGGTGGCATCTATTCGCGGACACCAATGAAAAGACCGGAGCGTACGGATTATCAGCACCTTAGCGACCGGATTCTTTTCATTTGCGGCCAATGCGGTTGGATTCTGCGAGAATATGCCGAAAGCACGAGTAAGTTAAAGTAGAACTTGGGCTGGAAAATATGACAGTGAAGGAGCTGCTTGCTTGTAACACCTTTCTCGTTAGTTGAAGTAACTGGCAGTTTAACGAAATTTTCCAGGTAATAACAATACATTATTCAACTAACGGGACACTATAGTGCTGGGGCTGCCGCAGACGGCCCCTGTTCGAAACGAAACAAACCTTCTTGTATGCGTCACTATAACCATAGCGGAGGAGTGCCTAAGTGTCTTTTATTCGCATTGAAAGAGATCAGTATCATGTTGTTAAGGGATTATTATCTGGGGCGGAATCGGCATTTACGCCCTTTCCACTCTCAATTTTAGAAGAAACGATTGATGGAATCGTCTATGTAGATAACCAAGATCATCCTCAGTGTGCCGCTGTAATGTCCAGCGATTTTATCGGGGGACGTTTGATTGGTCATGCTGTTAATAAAGCGTTTAACGAAGGATTTATTTCTACGATGAAAGATCATTTTTTCGTAAATGGTTCTGCCAATGACTTTAGATTATTCTGGTCAACCGTCTCCGAATCATGGGATGAAATCATTTTTCGCGTATTCGGTTACAGGGTTTTTTGTATTAGTAGGACACAATTTGAATTTGACCGTCATGTTTTCGAAAGTCTAGGACTAATCGGAAATGACGAAGGCATGTTTAGAATGGATGCAGCGATGCTTCAGTCGTATGAACCACTACGTAGAGAGATAGAAGGTCTTTGGGGAAGTATAGAAAAATATCTACAGCATGATGTTGGATGGGTCGCTTTCTCATCAGATGGACAAGGGATAGGATTGTGTCATGCTGCATTTATTGGGGGCGGATTGGCAGAGCTCTCCATCCATGTGAATAAATCAGCGCGAAGTCAGGGTTTTGGCTTTCAACTTGCGAGAAATTTCATTGGGGATTGTTTGAATCGAGGTGTAATACCGAATTGGACTTGCGATACTCAGAACGTGCCTTCATTTCAAATGGCACAAAAATTAGGATTCAAAGAGAATAAAAAATACAATTTGTTCTCTTCGATCTATACCCCAATTTTGCATGAACCGAGTAGGACCTGACTCTTTATTTAAACCTCAGGCTTTCCCCTTTCTTCAAAGCCATTCCCCTTCCGTGATGCCATCTAAAGCTTCAACTGCGGGCGGGAAATGCTATACCAATAAATTCCGATTATCATTACCCTAACGGGTACGATATTTAAACGGCTGAGAACGCAGCCCGTTTGAATTGATGGGAGGAAGCGAGCAAATGAACAGAGGAGTCCAATTTGAGATACCGAATGAATGGGGTAGCCATCTTGGCGAGGAACTGGAGCCTTTCAATATCAGTCAATTTGATTGGTATATTGGTGGAGAGGAAGCATATCAGGATACTGGGGAGGGTAAAATTGAACCCATGTTCCATGGAGAGATATATGGAATGAAGTGGCAAGACCTCAGTGAAACTTTGAAATCAAGAGTTTATTATATGACTTTCGCGAATTTCAAGGCATATTTAAAAGGTGAAATCATTAAAGATGTTCTCACATATGAGGAATTCTTAAATAGTCAGTGCCAGTTGGTTCTGTTGTTGGGTGACTCCTTGTACGTCACAATTTATTGTAAGTACGACAAAATACTTAATGATTTATATCTGAATGGAGTCAGAAAAGGATATGAGAACGTTGAGTATATTACCGACGAAAATGATTTTAGAACAAGGCTATCTGTGTGGTAAACATACACGTTCCTGTTCAACTAACGGGAAACGTTTGTTCAATACATTTATTCATTCAATTACCTTGGAGGTTACCATGATAACTAATGAAGCGATGTCTACACTATTGCTTAAAACCAAACCTTCAGGGGCTAGTAATAACGATGAATACGCCCATTTTGTTGAATGGGATGGCTGTATTTTAATTAGTTGTTTTGCAAGAGATTTACCGAGTAGTTTCGATAAAACAACTTACTCAGACCGTACAGAGTGCGAGACATCGATAAACCACTTGCACTTGGAGAACCTTTCTATAGCATTAGAATTAATTGACGTATGGGAAAAGACACTCCGTCGTAACTTCGCAGGGGAAAAATTTAATATTGTAGTTACTTGTGAACCTGATGGTAAAGAAGCTGTTGCTCGTTTTTATCAGCTAAGACCGGAGGAAGTTGCCTGGTTGAATGAAGAAAATGATCTCGAGAATTATAAGCATGAAGCAATACTTCTTCTAAAGGTGCATTAACTTAACGGGACACGTTAGTGGAATAGCGGTTGCTTCGGCAGCCGTTTTTTATTTGTTCAACTAACGGGCAGGATAGTTTAATCGTTTCTCGAATATTTTATGAGTTGGATAATTTTATAAACTTTGTGATTATAACGTTATCTGAAAAATACGTTTTTGAAGGGACGATTAAATTGAAGCAAGGGATATTAGTTTATCTAAATGGAACTTCAAGTTCTGGAAAGACCTCCATATCGACTGAACTGATAAATCAGAAAGAGATTCCTTTTTATCATTTATCAATTGATGATTTTTTTAATAATTACAATGATTTTATTAATAATAAATTTCCAGATGAACCTCCAAGAGAAATAGATCATCAAGTTGTCTCACAAATACTTGATGATTCCATATTCTCAGTGTTCCATTCGACAATTAAATTGTTATCAGAATTGGGTTTTAATGTAATAGTAGATACCGTAATCGACAATGACAAGAGGTTTAATGAGTTCCTTGATCAATTTTTCGATCAGCCTACGTTATTTATAGGTGTAATATGCTCGAAAGAAGAACTCATAAGAAGAGAGCAAGCAAGAGGAGATAGAAAAATTGGATTAGCAGCTTCACAGTTCAGCAAAGTATATTGCTTTGATGAATATGACCTCGAAGTAAATACTGAAGAGATGAATCCAAAAGAATGTGCCGAAAAGATATTAAGTTTTATTAAGTCCAATAAGGAATACTCGGTATTTAAGAAATTAAGTAAAAGAAATGTTAATGTCTCTTAGAAGGCGTATTCATCAGATAACACCATATCAAGCATTGGGGCTATCGCCTCTCGGTCTGTCCGAGGGAATTCGGAATTAAGCTAATGGGGGACTATGGTTAAACGAATCAAGGAACAGTATGCCTCGGCAGTGTTCCTTGTTTTTATTAAGTTAACGGGCAGGATAGTTTAGAAAACTAAGATTGATAAAAATGTTAGTGGGTATTAGGCGAACATCTTTCTATAATAAGTTTAACTGATTTACCATAACCGAAAGCTTGGTGAATAGATTATGGCGATGAAAGATAGGCAATTCGATGAATACATGAATTACAGCTAAGAGAACTGGGTCCGATAAGTAGGGAAAAATCACATTTCACCAAATAGCAGCTCCTGTGTCCGTATGACTGCGGAACGAAACAGCATTTTTCTGATCAGCAGTATGTGGGCGGGCGAAATGTGGGATTAAGTGAATGTTTTTGTGATTTATTACCAATCACGCACAACAAAACCGGTACAAGCGTCGTCTATACTAAAGAATGGAAAATAGTCTCTGAGGAGCGTGGACAACAGGTGCTTAAAAAGATGGCTCTTACCCTTCTATTTACGACGATGGTATTCAGTACAAACGTGGCGGAGCAATCGCTGGCTGCCAGTGCGACCGCTATGCAGGCGCAGACAGGCGATCAACTGTATCCGATTGAAGTTAATGGAAAATACGGTTTCATCAACGGCAAAGGCAAGGAGGTCATCGAGGCGGTGTACGACGGATACGGGTATTCAGGAGTATCCGGAGGGACGGTGTATGTAGAGGACCATGCGGCTAAAAAGCAATATTATTTCAGTTCGGCGGGCAGCGAGCTGTTCGAATACAAGCTGAGAGATGCCGGCATTCTTTATAATGACCGTGCGCCGTATATGACGAAGGTTCAGAACGATGACGGAGCTACGGCGACACGGTACGGATATATAGACAGCCATGGCAAGGTGAGCATACAGCCCATCTACGCCCGGGCGTTTAATTTCTCCGAAGGTCTGGCTCGGGTCAATGTGGGCAAAGCATCGGGGTACATCAACACGAAGGGCGAGCTGGTCATTCCGTACCGGTATAGCTCGACGTCCGATTTCTCTGAAGGTATGGCGACCGTAGTGCTTGCGTTCGGCGGCAAATACGGCTATATCGACACCACCGGCAAGCTCCGCGTTACGCCCCGGTATGATTACGCCACACCGTTTTCAAACGGGGCGGCAGTAGTTTACGTGAACGGAAAATACGGGTACATCGACAAAAACGGCAATTACCTGATAAAACCGCAGTTCAGCATGGCGCAGCCGTTCTCGGAAGGACTGGCTTTTGTCGAGCGGAATGGAGTTACCTTCTACATCAACAAGAAGGGCACCAAAGTCATCCAGGGCTTTACAGCCGGAGGTTTGTTCAAGGGCGGCCTGGCTCCGGCCAGCCAGGGGCAGAGTTACGGCTATATCAATACATCCGGCCGCTTTGTGATCAAGTCGCAATTCTATTGGGCTGACGCTTTTAACGGCGAATTAGCGGTGATCAGCTTGCTCGTTCCGAATTCGCGCGAGGAAATCAGAGGGTACATGAACCGCAGCGGAGCGATCGTCTGGCCGCCGGCTTCCGAACTTCCGAACGGAGTGACAAAACTACAGTAAGGCAGAACAACTGAGCTTCACAGATTGTATCTTAAAAAGAGCGCATTACAGCTAATGAAATTATCGAAACTAACAATATTAACTTGCTGTTAAATTCTAATGGCAAATGGATGATAGCATCAATATTATTAAAAAAATAACAGATCCTCAGAATAGGCTAACCGGACACGATAGTTGAATAATACATCACATTGATAAGCAGGTGCTTCGGTATCCTGCTCTTTTTATTAAGCTAACGGGCAGTTTAATGGAACCCTCCATGTTTCGAAACGTAATTATTTTATGATGTGATTAAGACTGAGTATATTCAATAAGTGAGGTGTAACTTTGTCATCAATTTTACTAATGATTTTTTCAATTAATTTTGCTCTCCTACTTTTGCACGAAATGGATGCAATAAGAGCCAAAGAATGGAGAATGTTTATAATCCTAAAAGATATGGAAGATAAACGTGCATTCAAAGTATTTACAATTTTGCATCTACCGCTATATACTTTTTTACTGTTTTCATTTATAAGTCAACATCTTTTATCTTTCGTAATAATAGATCTATTTTTAATTTTTCACTCGATCGCTCATTTTTTCTTTGAGAAGCATCCAAATAATAATTTTAAGAACTTATACTCAAGATTAATTATATATCCAATGGGCTTATTGGGTTTGTTACATCTTGTTGGGTTAATGTATTTTTAGCAAAAGGTGTCGGTTAAAATAATTGCATATTACGCTAACGGAAAACTATAGTTCAACACTGAGAGGGGCTGTCGCTAGACAGCCTTTCGTTACGCTAACGGGCAGTTTAGTTTAAGAATGTGGTACATTTTATAAATAGTCGGTTAGTAAAGGAGCATTATCCTGTGAATAGGGAAGAAAGAAAAAAGCGTTTAGAATATCTAGTTCAAGAAAGAAACATGAAGAAAAATTGGAAAAAGAGAAACGAATTTCGGAGATGTTAGAGCTGTTCCCAGAAAAGGACAAAGTGGATATATTAGATGAGAGCGAAAGTGATAAGATTGAAAGTAAAATGACAGATTGTTTTCCGATTGGATTTTGGGGAAGAATTGATTGGGAAAAGGTAAATAAAAAAATTATTCTTACTAAAGAAGACATATTGAATATCCCTACCGTCCTATCTAATCAATCTTTGGACACTTCAGTTCCTGTTTACCTTATTGTTGGGATATATAAATACCCATTGGTAAAGACCTCCTTATTTACAATACTAGAAAGCATTGAGGATATTATGGATATGGGACCAGACCAATGGATTTATAGTCCATCGTTAAGATATGTAATTGAATTTTGTCATGATGAGGTAATAACAATAGGCTGGATATGAGGTGCTTATTAAGCTAACGGGACACTTTAGTTCAATAAACCAACAGTAGTCTAGGACTTATTTTTTAGTTTAAGGCAACTGTTAGTTTTTTATATTGGAACCCTCAAAACGAGTTCTTTTGGAATTCGCTAGTAAGCAGTATGAGTCTACTGCGATGTATCTACGTACTGCAAATGACAATGGAAAGTGATTAAACTTTGGGCAGAATAATTCAATCATTTATGCGGAAAATAACCCAAACATTTATGGGGGATTCTGTTCAATGTTACGGAGAGGCGTTTTGATTTTTTTGATCTTGTTAAGCGGCATTAATGTAATGAGTAAAGCCACAGCATCCACCAGTTCAGGGATCACATTAGTAGACGCTTTCCAGATCGGTCTTACAGAATCAAGAAAATGGGATGCTCAGGCGAATCTAATCTCAATCACGAGTGTTGGTTACACAAGCTCAACACCACCATCTACTCTTGGTATTGATGGCAAAAGAGAAGTTTGGAATTTGCTCTTTGGAAATGGTCAAAGAAATCAAATTTTAATCATTAACATAAAAAAAGGTAAGATTGCGATTACGCGAACTGTACAAGGAGATATTCAAGACTTTGAAATTATTCCACAAAGTGATCTCATACTTGACTCACCTAATATGGTGCAGATTGCGATTGAAAACGATGTCAAACCAGGGGAAGGATGGGCTAAAGGATATCATTTCAACGTTATAAAAGACCATCAAGCCTTGTTTTTTGGAGTAATTGGGCAGAACAAGTACGGTATGATGAAAAAACTGTACATGGACAAGACAGGGAAGGTTATGGGTTCCGAAACGAAAAATGAAGGTCTGAAATAACTTTTCCTCCATGAACTCATTGAACTAACGGGACAAGTTAGTGGAATAGCGGTTGCTTCGGCAGCCGTTTTTTATTTGTTCAACTCCCATGAAAATTAAATCCGCGAAAAACCTCAAAAAGACAATAATAAATTAGACCTAGCCGAATGATTTTAAAAAAAGGCTGAGCCTGAGAAGAGTTATGAAATTAAAGAACCAAAGCCCTTTCATAGCTGAAAATAAAAAATGAGGCTGGTGCAGCAACCAGAGTAGGATTAATCTCCCATGAGTGCTTCCCAAAAGGGAGCGACAATCTGTGATGCACCGTGGTCGTTGGAGTCAGACTAACGGATGGGCTCTAAGGCACCATAGTTGATCGACCTTCCTCTCCCAGCCATAGTAGCAGTATTGACGGATTCTAACCATTTTCATCATCTGTGGTGCGGCGCTTGCGCTGCATGTATGGCTAACGGGCAGTTTAGTTGAACAAAATAAGTGGAGGTTTTCTGTCACATTTGACGCATATTGCGACATAAAAAAAAGATAAAAGTGATTATGCACCCTTATCTTTTTCAAGCAATTCTATTATTCTGTCTAATTTTTTCTCTATGCTAGCATTTTTATCTGAAACCTTGTTTTTAGTAAGATAATCTCTTTTTAACAGTAAAACCAAGGGAATCGCCCAAACAAATGCCAATGGTATTAAAAAAATATATTGCAAGATAACACCTCATTAATGGTTATTGTTTTATTATAACAAACTAAAACTAAAAAAAAGAACTTATTTGAAGTTATTTACTGCGCAGTACGAAGATATTGTGTAATAAAAGAAAGCGTGCTCGTTCAACTAACGGAGAACGATAGCTCAATACAGGCAGAAGTAGACTGCCTTGAGGACCAGCTGCTTCTTGTTATGTTAACGGATAGAATACTACCAATATGATCTAAAATGAGTTGGGATTATATCCCATGACACACGTTGAAGAGTTAATTAGGAAAAGGAGGAAGTGAAAGGTGCAGGTCTTCGATACACGTCAAATTAACAATTTAATGACTGGGGTTGGCCTTGCTTGTGAACTTGAAGCTAACACTGAAATGAATCGAGCTTTCGTAAAAGTACAGGTTATTAATGAACAGAAATACTTAAATAAGTTAGAACCTGAATCGGCTAGGTTTTACTTAAGGAAATATGAGGTACTCACAACGTATCTAGAAAATGAATGGGATGTTACAGACGACGAACTTGTCGAATCGATTCATGAAATTAATATTATAGGAATCAAAAATCTTGAGAAATATCTGGCTAAGTATCTGGATGATTTCGGAAGACTGGTATGCGAGTGGAGTTGTGAAAATCCGTTGTAGATGGAGAAATGAAGTTACGCTAACGGGACACTATAGTTCAACACTGAGAGAGGCTGTCGCTAGGCAGCTTTTCGTTACGCTAACGGGAGGATAGTTTAAACAATACGACGAAATACACTCAGCATAGGTGCTTCCACGAATACAATCAGGAAGAAAGAGGTGTTAGCAATCCGAATCCATATCATCGGCGGCTCAGGAAGCGGTAAATCCTACATCACGGCGTTATTGAGCGATAAACTCCATATCCCGCATTACGATCTAGACGATATCTTCTGGGATCATCAATCGAACGAGTATGGCGTAAAGGCACCGGAGGATGAGCGTGACCGCCGGCTCAGAGAAATCATCGGTCTCGATTCTTGGATCGCAGAAGGCGTATACAGGTCGTGGGTAGGGCCAAGTTTTGCTGCTGCAGATAAGATCGTCGTACTGATGACGCCGTTGTCCGTTCAGGAGGAACGGATCTGGAAGCGTTATGAAGAGCGTATTGCGGACATCTTCCCAAACAAGAAGCGAGAGACGCTTGAAGGCATCCACAACTTGTTGGCATGGAATAAAGACTACAATCTGACGAAGCTGCCTAACTTGATCGACCATTGGGACTATAAGGACAAAATGATCCTCGTTCGCGATAATTTGGATCTTCTTGAACTTCAATTGATGTGACTAGTTTTTTCTTGTTCAACTACCATGAAAGAACGGGTCAACTTTCATGCTCTGTGGTGCATTGCAGAGGATGCATGGATGGCTAACGGGACACGATAGCTCTATAAAAAGGTGAAGGCAGCCGGATTCTTATCGGCTGCCTTTTCTCAACTCCCATGAAAATTAAATCTGCGAAAAACCTCAAAAAGACAATAATAAATTAGACCTAGCCAAATTTTTTTAAAAAATAGGCTGAGCCTGAGAAGAGTTATGAAATTAAAGTACCAAAGACCTTTCATAGCTGAAAAATTAAAAATGAGGCTGGTGCAGCAACCAGAGTAGGATTAATCTCCCATGAGTGCTTCCCAAAAGGGAGCGACAATCTGTGATGCACCGTGGTCGTTGGAGTCAGACTAACGGATGGGCTCTAAGGCACCATAGTTGATCGACCTTCCTCTCCCAGCCATAGTAGCAGTATGGACAGATTCGTCGACCCATTTTCATCATCTGTGGTGCAGCGCTTGCGCTGCATGGATGGCTAACGGGCAGTTTAGTGCAATAAAACTTTACCAATTGTGGTACTATTATTAAAATGACTTCGAAAAGTGGTGATATCATGAAATTTGTTTTGATATTTGGTCCTCAGGCAGTAGGTAAAATGACAGTAGGGCATGAACTGGAAATGATATCTGATTTAAAATTGTTCCACAACCATATGACGATAGAATTGCTGGCTCCATATTTTGGCTTCAGTAGTGAAATGTGGGGATTATCGGATAAATTCCGTCAAGATATATTTGAAGCAACCGCCGTCAGTAAAATGTATGGAATGATATTCACATATGTATGGGGATTCGATTTGCAGAGCGATTGGGATTATGTCGATAAAATTTGTAAAATATTTGAGGATCAAGGTGCAGATGTCTATTTTGTTGAGCTTGAAGCCGATCTTGAGGAGAGAATAGAGCGTAACAAGACTCCCCATAGACTTGAACATAAACCGACAAAGAGAGATATCACATTCTCTGAACAGGATCTAAAACAGACAATGGAGCAACATCGATTGAACTCGTTAGAGGGAGAAATTAAAAAAGAAAACTATTTGAGAATAAACAATGCGAAAATCAACGCTCGTGAAGTTGCTGAAATCATAAAAAATAGATTCGCTTTATAACGATTCTTGTTAAACTAACGGGACACGATAGTTGAACATAAAGGGTTTCACATATTAGTCATGACTAATATGTGAAACCCTTTATTATATCTGACTTTCTTAAATTTAGGTCTTGATAAACTGAGGAAATAAAGTATTAGACTGTCGAGGGCATTAAGCTAAAGGGCAGGATAGTTATAAAATCGATGTGGCACCATATGTGGATAAAATTGTAAAATAATGAGCGCAATAAATGAAAAATCCAAAGGTGATCCATTTGAAAATGAAACAAAGCTTATACGTTTTAGTCTTAATCGGTATAGTTTTAACAAACTCAAATTTAACTTTAGCATCGAATACAGGAATTAGAGAAAAACAGCTTGAGGAAGCCTTATTACAACAGCTACATTCTTCAATAGTGTCAGCACTCAAGAGTATTTACAAAACAGAATATGTTATGTTTGGATGCAAACAAATCTCATCGATTAATACACTTGTCACACTTGAAAATCAGGATAAAGAAAGCATACGTGCGGATGCAATGCATGGAGGAACATACTTTGAATTGACCATAAGCCTATGTAATGTAGGATCAAAAGAGGACTATGTTGAACTGTACTTCAAGAATGATACTCCTGGTGCTAATTACTATTTGGTCGACTATAAAATCACACCTAAAGATTAAACTCAAGGGAAACGTTAGCTCAATAAACCAGCGCTAGTCTAGGACTTAATATTCCAATCCGAAACTGCCGCTGGTTTTATATTTGAGGCAGTGCAAGACTTTTTTAACTTCAGACATTAAAAAGAATAACAGGTGAGCAGTAACGGAGGGGAAGTTTGGAACTGTAGGAGCGATAGCGACCGCCCGAAAGCTTTCCGTAGGAAAGCTCGCATCGTAAGCATAAGCTGTCTCCGGATTTCAACCGTAATCACGGTTAAATTATAGAAATCTGGGGACAACAGCGGCCGAAAGTCCAAACATTCCCTGCAGTTACGACCGCCCCCTTTATGAGCACTTTTATAATTGAAATTTAACATTCTTAAATAACTGCAGTTTCTCCTTAAAAAAGTTCATTCCCACACAATGCACCAAAGAATGTTTGTCTGTTATCATTAGAATAAGTTTATTAGGCTACTGTGAGATGATTTTTCTAGGGTAGGAGGACTGCAGAATGAAGACAATTCGAGTATTACTTGCCGATGATGAACCGGTGATATTACGTGGCTTAAAAAAACTGATTTCTTGGGAAAACCTCGGACTCAGCATCGTTGGAGAAGCCAGTGACGGTCTTGAATTGAAACAACAGATCGAAGAACATAGTCCTGACTTGATTATTAGTGATATAAGCATGCCTGGCTATACAGGAATAGATATCATCCGCGAGCTTCATGAAGCTGGCAGGTCGGTAAAGGTTATTTTTATTAGCGCTTATCAGGAGTTTACATATGCCCGTCAAGCACTGCAATATGGTGCGCTGGATTACTTGGTGAAGCCAGTGAATAAGAACCAGCTGGAGCAGGTCGTTAGTAAAGCTGTTTCGCTTATTCGTCAAGAGACTGAAGGAGAACGCAACAAAGAAAAGCTGAACCATTATGAACAGAGAAACCACAGATTAACCATCGAAGAATTGCTCGATAAGCTGACGGACGGTAACAAGGGGACGGCGGATACCCTACAAGATATGGGGATTATTGCACTCAGTCGGTACGTTAGTATTTGTATAGTGGAGGCGGATGAATCCTCAGGTCAGCCATCCAGATGGGAGGAGCGTGAACGTAAGCTGATTGATTTTGCGCTCTCTAACATTATTAAGGAAACTGTAGAGCAAAGAGAGAATAGTTATATGTTCCGCAAAGGTGAACGTTTTTGCATTCTACTTCAACATGAGCATGCAGAGGAACCAGAGAGACTGGCAGAGGATCTGCATGCGAAGATTAATAGTTTTCTCAAATTGAAGGTATCCATTGGCGTGGGCAACACCGTAGACGGAATGGACGAAGCTGATGATTCTTACCGCAACGCTTTGAAAGCGCTACACTGTAAATATTTCGCAGGGCTAAATCGTGTCTTATCTTATAGAAAGAATCCTTTCGAAAATGAATCGTTAATCATAACTCCTTTGCATGAAATACAATCCACCCTAAGCATCGCCTTGAAATCTCAAAACAAAGAGCAAATAACATATGAGAGCTCGCGATTACTTCAGACGATTCGGATCATGGCTGATGGGAATAGAAATCAAGCGGTGTCTACCGTTTATAATGCGATCCTCCAACTTGAACAGGAGCTTATGCAATTTGGTGTGGAGGCAGGTCCTTCCGTTCAGGATACTAGTCCTATGCTTCAGCGAATGGCTAGTCTTACTACGTTTCAAGAAGTTGAGGAAGAGTTTCGATTGATTCTGGGTAAGATGTCTGAGCAAATCAGCAGTCGAATGGGCAACAAGGAGCTAAAGCTACTGTCACAAGTGAAGGCTTATATTGATGAGCATTATCCAGAAAACATAACGCTGGAGTCTATAGCAGGGATGATGTTTATGAACTCCTATTATTTCAGCAGCTTTTTTAAAAAGCATAACGGTCAGAACTTTAAGAACTATGTAACAGAGGTAAGAATGAATCACGCACTCCGCCTATTGCTGCAAAGCGATATGATGGTTTATGAGATTGCTGACAGTGTAGGATACAACAATGCTCGGCATTTTAGCGACATGTTTAAGAAGAAATACGGCAAACTGCCACAAGAGTATAAGCAATCCTTCAAAAGCCAATCGTCAGATGGATAGCAAAGGGGATGCCTTCATTTATGTTTATCTGGGGCCGAAGATCCAAAAGCCTATTTGTTAAGTTCTCCGCTTCTTTTTTACTAGTCGGTCTGATTCCGTTGTTTGCGCTTAGCTATATCTCTGTTCAGACTTTCTCTGGATATGTCGAGCGTTACACAACAAGCAACTTGCAGCAAATGGTGCTATATATGAGCTATAACTTGAATTCTGCGTTTAATCAGTACAATGAGATTTCCAAACTGATGTACACGGGGCGTTATGAAGGCTTTATCGAGAGTTATTCGCAGAATCAAACCTATAATGTAAATGAGCTAGAACAAATCAACACGATTCCCGTTGAATCTTTTCTAAAAACAGTTCTATACAGCGACTCTTATATCACTAGTGTTTATTTTCATAGGAAGTCAGACGATAAGCTATATTACCAGGAAAAAGAAAACAAAGGGATTAACTTCGAACTGCTGCCCTATAAAGAGTGGTTGACGGAAATGGCTCCGGATCCATCTCATGTGGCTATTTTCCCTACTCATTCCGAGGAATATTTCATAGGCTCAAAGCGCAGCGTGTTCACGATTGGCCGTACATTGATTGATATTTCTGGGCGTGTTACCAAGGAGCCTAAGGTAGTAGGAACCTTATTTATGGACGTAGATGCCTCACTATTCAACCAGTTTTTTAGGGAGCTAAATCTTGGTGAACAGGATGACCTGTTTCTGTTAGATGGCGATGGAAATATATATTTTACAAATAAGAACGTAGCCGAGAACGGCGAGGTTCTAGAGGTACGGAAAGATGAAAAAATGATCGTCCTTAGTGAGGATATTTCTTTTCTTAACGGCAAGGTGACTGCCAGAATTCATCGAGCGAATTTATTCGATCAGCTTTTTTCAGCCCGTACGACCGTGTTTATAGCAATGTTTATTTGTGCAATTGTAATGATTCTCATGGGAGTCTGGTTCTCTAGACGATTGGCTGCTCCGATACGAAACTTAATTAAGCAAATGGCTATCGTAGAATCTGGTAATCTAGATACCCAGATGGTAGTGAACAGCAATGATGAAATGGGGAGACTTAGCCATGGCTTTAACCGAATGGTCGAGCGCTTACAGGCCTATATCGATGAAGCTTACGTTGCCCAGATCAAGCAGAAGCAAACTGAGCTCAATGCTTTGAAGAGCCAGATTCGCCCGCATTATTTATACAACACCCTGGAAGTTATTCGCATGAATGCCGTGGATAAAGATAATGACGAAGTCGCCGATATGATTTTATCGTTATCCAACCAGTTGAAATATGTGATTGATTATGGGGAGGATAAAGTAAGCATTCGAGAGGAACTGGATCATCTGCGAGATTATTTCTATATCATTTCTGTACGGTATGAGAATAAATTTGAGCTTGTCGTGGATGTCTCGCCGGAAGTGGATTTGAACTGGTACATTCTGAAATTGTCTCTTCAGCCGATTGTGGAAAATGCTATTCAGCATGGACTCCGCAGTCAAGGGAGAGGTACAGTAGGGCTAACCATAGAGAAGCAAGAGGATAAGTTGCTCGTTACGATTTATGATGATGGCATCGGAATGAGTAAGAACAAGGTTCAGCAGCTATTTGAAACCCTAGAAGAGCCTAGTTCGCCTAGCAAAAATGTCGGCTTAAAAAATGTACATGAGCGGATTCGCACGGTGTATGGTAACGAGTATGGGCTATCCATCAGCAGTCGGGAGCATATTGGGACATCGATTCTTTTGTCGTTTCCAATTGTAGAGAACCCGTATACAGTCATAGAGGGAGAAGGAATATAAAGGATTAGGCGATGAGCGGAAGACTGCGGTCTTTCGTTCTTTTTTTGAAATATTACCTGAACACATCTTAAATTCACCGCATATCCCGCTTAAAAAAGTTCATTCAACACATTAATAATGAATGCTATTCTATTAGCAACGGAAACGCTTTCGAGAGATGATGCGCACATCTTGCTTCAGTTTCCACAGTGAATACAAAAGGGGAGGCTACTAAGGTATGTATAAAAAAACAATGATGAAATTATCCGTATTGCTGCTCGCCACAACGACAGCTCTGACTGCTTGCGGTGGCAATAATAATAGTGCCGGCAATAGTGCAGGCAATACACCAGCATCCGAAGCACCAGCAAATGCACCACAAGAGACGAAAAAAGACGTTAGCTTTACGATAGGCTATGCATCCGGAGATCCGGCGACCAAAAAAGCTATCGCCGATACGGTCAAAAAGTTTACAGAAGCTAATCCGAATGTCACCATTAAAGATTTGAGCGAAACTTCATCCGCTGCCTATCTTGACTGGCTCAAAACAAAAGATGCAGTGGGTGAATTCCCGGACCTGGTGGAAATGCGTGATACTGAAGTCTTTGCCGATGCAGGTAAAATTGTAGAGCTTCCTTCCGATCTACTAGATTTGTTCGAAGCCCCACCTCAAGTGGATGGCAAGGTGTGGAATGCACCGCTGCAAGTCAACGCACCTCAAGGAATTATCTACAGCAAAAAAGCATATGCAGATGCAGGGATCACCGAGCTTCCCAAAACCTATGACGAATTCATAGCCATTCAAGAAAAATTAAAGACTTCGGGCATTACTCCGATTGTAGTAGGCGGAAAAGACATTTTCCACATGGGCTTCTGGGTAAACAAATTCCTGATCGATGATGTCTACTCGAAAGATTCAGATTGGAACTCCAAACGCACAGCTAAAACTGTCAGCTTCACGGATGCTAATGTAGTTCAAGGGATAACTGATTTCAAAGAGCTGTTCAAGAATTATGTAGATAAAGGCTGGCTGAGCACAGGCGACAATCAAACCGCTTCGATCCTTGTTTCCGGAAAAGCCGCACAATTGTACTCCGGTACATGGATGTTTACACAAATTGCAGAAGCTGATCCAAACTTTGAATTCGGATTTTATGGTCTTCCTGACCGTGAAGGGAAAATCAATGTGATTGGTCTTCCCTCACCAGCAGGCTGGTCCTTATCCACTGAAGCTTCTAAAGATGCTGATAAGACGGCAGCGATCAAAGACTTTATCCGCTTCTTCTTCGCACCAGAACAATATTCGAATTATTTAGCAACGATAAACGCGATTCCATCCACTAAAGAGAAAGTAACATATGATACAGGCGAACAAATGCAAGTGGCTTTGGATCTTATTGCAGATCCGAATGTAGTTAAGTCTTTAGCGATCAACAACTGGTGGGGAGATAATTTGATCCCTCCACAGTTCCGTAACTGGTACTATAAGTTGCTTCAGGATCTTGTTGTGAAGGATGGAGACGTAATTAAATACATGAAAGATGCGGATACAGAGTACGACAACCAAGTGAAAGCTAATCAGATGTAAGCGCAGCGCCTGTTAGAGCTACCTCTGCTGCTGCAGAGGTTCTCTTTTTTACAAGCCTGTCTTAGGGGAGGGAGAGTAACTATGGCTACATCCGCATTAAATGCTGACAAGTCATTCATAACCACTGTGAACCAGAAAAAGAAAAAGAAGAAATGGCAGTCTTACGCTCTGCTGTTCATATTACCTTCATTTATTCTATACACTATGTTCGTTATTGTCCCTACGGTAGGAAGTGTCTATTTAAGTTTCACCTCATGGGATGGCATCAGCGATGACGTTAGATATATCGGCTTTGCTAACTTCGTGGAAATTTGGAATAGTCCAAGGGTGCATAATGCGCTGAAAAATACGATGATCATGACCATTTCACTTGTTGTTCTAGAGAATATTGCAGCCATTGCAATGGCTATGATGGTCGACAAGGTACGTTGGTTCCGGAATTTTTTCAAAAGTGTATTTTACTTCCCTACACTGCTTAGTGGGATTGTAATGGGTTTTGTGTGGGCGATGATTCTGAATTACAACTTTGGTGTATTCAATCAGATCTTGGAGTCTGTCGGTCTCGGAAGCTGGATTGTGGACTGGCTGGGCAATCCTAAATATGCGATGCTGTCGATTATTTTATCTACCGTTTGGAAAGGTGCCGGTTATTATATGATCATTTATCTCGCTGGGTTGCAGGGGATTCCACAGGAATTGAATGAAGCGGCCAGCATCGATGGAGCAGGGGGTTGGCAGCAGTTCCGGCATATCACCTTCCCGCTACTTGCAGGTTCAATGACAGTATGTATGGTACTATCGATGATCAGCGCTTTGAAGATCTTTGATCAAATTGCGGTCATGACCGATGGTGGTCCGGGCTTTGAGACGGAGACATTAACTTATATTATTTATAAAGTAGGCTTTGGTGAATTAAGGCAAGGTTTTGGTACGGCGCTGGCCATGGTCTTGTTCTTAATTATATTGATCATTACAGTCTTCCAAGTGAAGGTTCTCCAGAAGCGGGAGGTGCAGCTCTAATATGACGATGCAGACACGCAGAAGAGTTGGGCAAATCGCACTTTTTGTGGTTACCTTATTAGTGGCTATTCTATTTTTCTTCCCTATTTTCTTCAATTTGATGTCAGCCTTCAAGAGCAATGCAGAGATCATGAAGGATGCCATTGCTTTTCCGAAAACCCTTTATCTGGACAGTTTTAAATACCTGTTAACAGAAACAGAGTTTCCACGAGCGATTCTGAACAGTCTGATTCTGACAGCGGTGTCTATCGCCGCACAGGTCTTGATCATTCCCATGGCAGGGTATGCCATTGAACGCAGAAATACTAGATGGACTCGATTTATATTCGTATATTTTTTGGCTGGAATGATGATTCCTTTTCAGGCGTATATGATTCCTTTGTTCAAAGAGCTTAGAATGCTAGGATTGTACGGTAGCCTTGCGGGACCTATTCTTATTTATGTAGCAGGTGCGGTAGGTTTCGGATGCCTGCTGTATACCAGTTTTGTCAAAGGAATACCTAGAGAAATTGAAGAAGCGGCAGAGATTGACGGCTGTTCTCGGTACGGGATATTTTGGAGAATTGTTTTCCCGCTATTAGGGCCTGTTACGGCAAGTATGGTTGTCTTAAACGGACTTGGAATCTGGAATGATTTCCTGATGCCGATGCTGGTATTGCCTTCTGGACAGGCTAAGACTATGGTCGTGGAAATTTACCGTTATATCGGAGAATTCTCTTCACGTTGGGATATGATTTTCGCGGGAACAGCGATGTCGGTTGTGCCTGTACTGATTGTGTTTATCGCCTTGCAGAAGTATTTTGTAAAGGGGATTGCGTCGGGAGCGACGAAGGGGTAATTCTGTGTGGAGGTAGGAGTGGGGTTCGTTTAAAGGATGTATCCTGTACCATTTAGTGGGCCGCGGGATACATCCCTTTTTTGTACGCGGAATGATTGTTAAACCTTGCTTGGATTTGATGTTAAGCGGCGATACCCCATTGGCGGGAGACCTGTCCAGCGTTTGAATTGTTTGCTGAAATGGGACACATCACGGTACCCCAGTCGTTGAGCAACCGATTCGACAGATAGACTATTATCCATCAGCAGCAGTTTGGCGTGTCGAATGATTAAGCGGGATAAATATTGCCTTGGTGACATCCCATAGATTTGATGAAAAGCACGATTACAGTGAGTAGTGCTATATCCGAGCTTGGCAGCAATGTCCTCAATACCGCCACCTCTTTCGCCTGTGCTGGCAGCGGTGGAGACGGATTCCTGCAATAGTCCTTCAATAGCGTTAGCCAGGGCAACTGTATTTTCGGTAGCTTCTGTATCTGCTGGGAGAGGCATTTCCGAAAGCACCCAACCGCTGAGCGCGGTCAGAAGCTGCAGTGAAGCATGCAGTGTGATCAAGCGATTTCTATGTGTGTCCTTAGACTCTGACAAGATGGAAGAGTTAATGATTACATCTAGCGCGGAACGGATGGCCAGCAGTTCAGGGGTGTTTCCGCTGAGACTAACAGCATCTGCTGTATGTAAGGCACGCCGCAAAATCAGATCATCAATATCAAAATGCAGGCAGTAATAAGTCATGTCACAGTCAGCATTTGAACCCATACTACTATGCTCAACACCGGGACGAATGAATAAAATATCGCCGCTTTTCTGTATAAAAGACTTATTGCCTACCGTCATTTGTTGCTCACCTTGAAGGACAATATTAATCTCAAACATCGGATGAGTGTGTACAGGATATTGCCAATCCAAATTTACTTTTCTCCAATGTGCGGCGAAGATATGAAAGGCTGCTTGAATGTCTGGTGACATCTGACCGTCAATAGAATTATGGAAGGCGGGATCATTCGAGATCATTTCAATCCTCTTTTACAATAAAATTTGGCTTAATTATATCATAGGTTGTTATCGATGTTTGATTTGCCCAAATAATAGAAGGCTTTAGCCCTGTTGCACTTCCAGAAATATCGATAACATGGATATATAGCCCGGAGGTATCCGGGATCATGTTGGAGGGAGTGCATTTATTTATGTTCCATAATAAATTTTTTAATGCTCATCATTCACCGATCGGTGCATTTGCGAGTTTTACCTTAGGATTTAAAGGAGCTAGTGGTGGTTTCGATTTGGAGATGGCCAAACCTCCTAGACAGAATATATTCATAGGATTAGAACGCACTGATGGGAAAGGGTATGACACACTACCATTTCACGAGATTGGCGGAGATGACGAGAGCAAACGCTATGAAATCGAGAATCCAGACCCCAATCCAGATAAGGAGAATATTCTGTTCCCTTTTCAAGATCGTGAGATTTCTAGAGATTTTCAAGTAGCTACAGACAGCTGGAGTGCGGGGGATCTGACCTTCCGGATTCTGTCAGCCGTTCGTTCTGTACCAGATCCTGAAACTACCTCCTTGGAAGAAATGAAGGAAGTACTGCTGCCTGCAGTACTGGTTGAGCTCGAAGTGGACAACTCCTCATCAGCAACCTCACGTCGCGCGTTCTTTGGTTTTCAGGGAAGAGATGTATATAGCGGAATGAGAAGGCTGGATGATGTGTCATCTGAGATTACAGGCGTTGGTCAAGGGAGATTTATTGCGATTGCTGCTGAAAAAGGAATTGCGAAGTCCGCACTGCATTTCACGATGGAGGATATTCTAACTGAAGAGCTACAGGAGAATTGGACGTTTGGACTAGGGCGCGTGGGCGCTTTGATCATGGATGTTCCAGCCGGAGTGAAAGAAACGTATCGTTTTGCTATTTGTTTTCATCGTTCGGGTTATGTTACTTCTGGTATGGATGCTTCCTATTACTATAATCACTATTTCAGTAATTTGGAGTCGGTGGCCGAGTACGCACTAGCTAAATTCGATGTTCTTAAACAAGAAGCTGAAAAAGCTAATGAAATGTTTGTCCAAGTAGACCTATCGGAAGATCAAACCTTTATGTTAGCGCATGCGATTCGTAGTTATTATGGTTCCACGCAATTGCTGGAATATAAGAATAAGCCATTTTGGGTTGTCAATGAAGGCGAATACCGGATGATGAATACCTTTGATCTTACCGTCGATCAGTTATTCTATGAGCTGCGTCTGAATCCTTGGACTGTACGAAATGAGCTGGATATGTTCGTGGATAGATTCAGCTATGAAGATACGGTGCGTTTTCCTGGGGAAGATACAGAGTATCCGGGTGGAATCAGCTTCACCCATGATATGGGTGTGGCCAATGTGGTGTCACGTCCCGGCTATTCCGCTTATGAGTTATACGGCATTGATGGATGCTTCTCACATATGACACATGAACAATTGGTAAACTGGGTGTTGAGTGCGGCAACCTATCTTGAGCATACAGGTGACCGGAGCTGGATGCTACGTAATCTGAGTGTCTTGGAGAAGTGCCTGGATAGTATGTTAAATCGGGATCACCCAGATCCTGAGCAAAGAAACGGTGTCATGGGGCTTGATAGCTCACGCACAATGGGTGGAGCAGAGATTACTACGTATGACAGTCTGGATGTCTCCTTAGGTCAGGCTCGTAACAATATTTATCTGGCGGGAAAATGTTGGGCTGCTTATTTAGCTATGGAGAAAATATTTGCAGAGTATGAGCGTGCGGAGCTGTCCAAAACAGCAGGGACTCAAGCAGAGAAATGCGCCGCAACGATGGTGGCAAGCGTTACAGCAGATGGATATATCCCGGCTGTGATTGGAGAAGGTAACGACTCCAAGATCATTCCAGCTATCGAAGGTCTTGTATTCCCTTACTATACTGGTTGTAAGGAAGCTCTTGATCGCAATGGACGGTTCGCCGCATATATCGGCGCACTCGACAAGCATCTTCATGCGGTGTTGAAGCCGGGCGTTTGCTTATTTGAAGATGGGGGTTGGAAAATCTCCTCCACTAGCAACAACAGCTGGCTTAGTAAAATCTATCTCTCACAGTTCATCGCCCGTAATATTCTGGGACTAGAATGGGATGAACGCGGAGCGGCAGCAGATCGCGCTCACGTGGCTTGGCTTACTCATCCCAAATTATCGATCTTCAGCTGGAGTGACCAAATTATTTCCGGTGAGATTACAGGCAGTAAGTATTATCCGCGCGGAGTAACAGCGATTTTGTGGTTAGATGAGAAATAGGAATCTAGAGTTTAAATGAATGAATGGCAAACGAGACTCCAATGAGAGGATCGTTTGCTTTTTTTATTAAATTAATAATATCTTTTTTTGATTTATATTCCCGAAACTAGTACTATAGTATTAATTTGTAATTAATTTTAATAGGATGTGGAGTGGTGTTTATGCTAAAAGTTACACGTACAAGGTTGCGATTGACGATTCGGAAGAAACTGCTCATGATGTCACTCACACTACTAATTCTTCCCATCGGAATATTAGGAGCAGTTATTTATCAGATTTCAGTCAAAGAAACGAATCAGCTCATTGAGAGTAAACTGAGTTCAAGTGTAAACCTGGCTGTAGCCTTAATTGAGAATTTGGAAAATTCCGTTCAATCGGGGCAATTGACTGAAGTGGAAGCACAGGAGCAAGTACGGACCTTACTACTTGGAAACAAAAATGAGGATGGTACTCGGCCCATTAATCAATCGATTGATTTGGGTCCAAACGGCTACTTCTTTATATTAGATAACAAAGGGGAATTGCTTGCTCATCCCAAACTAGAAGGAGACAATATTTGGGATAAACAAACCTCGAACGGTACTTTTTACATACAGGATTTGATTAAAGCAGCACAGAACGGTGGTGGAGCTACCTACTATAAATGGCCACTGCCTAAATCGGAGGGTACTGGAAACGCAGTAGGAGAAGAAGCGCTGAAAATATCTTACGCCAAACTATCGCCCTCTTGGGGCTGGGTCGTAGCAGCAGGCTCTTATATGCAAGATTATAATACCGGTCAACAAACCATTCTTAAGGGAATTATCACTACATTGATTGTATGCGTTGTCATCGGAATCGGTGTAATATACATATTTGCGCAACATATTTCTAAGCCAATTGTCCGCATAGCCATTGAAGCTGAACGAATCGCTCAAGGGGACCTTAGCGGTAAAGGATTTACTGTGCGCAATCGGGATGAGATCGGACAGCTGGGAATCAGCTTCAATCTATTATCAGGTAATATTCGGCAATTAGTTGGGAATTTAACCGAAAGCTCAGAGTTATTAGCTTCTTCCTCCAAACAGTTGTCTTCAACGTTAGGTGAAACCACAGCAGCACTTGTTCAGACTTCATCCTCAATGACTGAAGTGGCGAACAACAGTGAGAAACAAGCTACTTCAACGCAAGAGACTTCTCAATCGATGGAGGAGATGGTAAAAGAGATTCAGCGAGTAGCCGAAGCCTCTACCCATGCCTATCAGCTGTCCATGCAAACACTGGAAGAGGCTGATAAAGGAAACAGCCTTATCATTAACTCTTCCGAGCAAATGAACGCAGTAAGCAATACAGTTGATGATTTAGGGATCACCGTTACTAGTTTAAATGAGCAGTCTCAACAAATAGGCACAATCGTTAGTACCATCAAAGGAATATCTGAGCAAACGAACTTGCTAGCGCTTAATGCGGCAATTGAAGCTGCTCGATCAGGAGAACAAGGCAGGGGATTTGCAGTGGTAGCCAGTGAAGTTCGTAAGCTGGCAGGACAAACAAGTGAAGCAGCTGAGCGGGTTTCAGTCATGGTCGAAGAAATTATTACGAGTATAGGTCATGCCCATCATTCGATGAGTAAAGGTCAAAATGAAGTCGCAGCAGGGGTTCAAGCGATTGATGATACGGGTAAAGCATTTGAACGCATTTTGCAGGCCACCCGGTCCATTGTGGATCAGGTGGAGCAATCCTCGACCGCTGCACAGCTGATGTACACTGGCTCCGAACAAATATCTGCTTCAGTGATGGAGGTCGAGCAGGTTTCATTGCACTCAGCTTCGGCTGCACAGACTGTATCTGCTGCCGCTCTGGAACAGCTTGCCTCTATGGAGGAAATAGCCGCATCTGCTCGCAAGCTGCAAGAAGGCTCGAATGAGATGCGTACTTTAGTAAATCAATTTAAATTGGAATAGATCTTCATACATAGCGTTACAGAAACGGAATATGCAAAAATACTAGAGAGGGGGATAACCCCTCTTTTTTGCTGTTTTGACGTACACAACCTCCTGATCCTATAAGGAAGTTAATATAGCTTTTACAGTTCATTGACGCGGAGCGTATACAGGCTTGCTATATTGAGGGGGAAAGGGGGATGAATATGAAACAAATGGAAGAATCATCCTTTACAGCTACCCAGCCTGTTCTTGCAAGTGATACGTATGGTTGGGATAAGCTTCAGGTTTCGCAATGGTATAGCCCGCAGCAAGCTTTCACCACATCCTCGGAGTCTAAATATTTAATAGGAATTCACTGCACGGCCTACTACGAAAATTACTACACCATTCATATTTCCCCTTGTAATGAGAGCCTTCTTTGTCCTTGGGGCAGAACCTCGCTCTATTTTTTGAAAATTGAAATTACGCCATCGGTCCTCGAAGAGATTGCTCGTGAATCTGGTTATCTGAAGGAAGGTCATATCCAGTTAGACCGCAAATTCCATGTCAAGGATTCCAAGCTGCTGCAATTAGGGCTTTGGATGCTGGAGGAATTACAGAATGGCGGTGCCAAAGGAAAAATATATAGCGACTCTTTATCCAATATGTTGATTATTCACTTGTTACAACACTATTCTTCTGTGATTCCCCAGCATTCAAACAGTAAAACGCCAGCCAATCAAGAGATATTTCAGGTCATTCAATTTATGCGTGAGCGCTTGGAAGATGAAATTCAACTGACTGATCTCGCTGCCATGGCTAATATGAGCCAATCACATTTTATTCGGATTTTTAAACAACAGACAGGTTATACACCCCATAATTATTTAATTCGGCTGAGAATCGAACGCTCTAAATTCCTTATTCGTTCCGGAAAAATTGGTTTGAAGGAAATTGCATCTCAGGTTGGTTTTGCCGATCAAGGTCATTTTACTAGATTGTTCAAACGAGAAACCGGCCTAACCCCAAAGCTGTATGCTAATCAAAGCTCCTCCAAACCTAATCATATGATTTATTAATTTTATTATTGCAAATGAGAGTTTTGTTCAAGGAAAGAAGTGTTTTGTTCAATTAGAGAGCTGTTGCCAGCTCCTATAATAAGGTTGAAGTAAGGCGCACAAATGCCGAACTACAACCTTATTAGGAGGAGAGAAAACATGAGATTAAAGAGATTATTCAGTCTGATTTGCGCAGGGGTACTTACGACCAGTTCTTTATCTTTAGTAGCATCTGCCACACCAGTCGGACAGGATAACCTAGTAAGCACCGAGGTAGAAATCAGTGCAGAGTCAACTTCAGCTACAACTGCTGGAACTTGGCATGAAGTATCTAAGCAAACCTTCTGGTTACTTGATGCCCTGGAACGGGGACAAGGGGTGGCTACAGACGGGAATTCATGGATCTTTAATTCCTCGTATGGGCTATTACGGACTGGACTTGATGGCAAATCTGTAAAAGCACGGAATGAATTGGCTATTCCACCGGAGATTGCCTCCCAAGGTGGAGACCATATCGGTGATATTTCCTACTATAACGGTAAAATATACGCTCCTATTGAAGACGGCAAAAACTATCAGCATCCTTACATCGCTCTCTATGATGTGAACACTTTGAAATATACGGGTACATCCTATGCTTTACCGTTGAATCTGCATATTGGCGGTGTGCCTTGGGTAGCCGTTGATGCTGCTCGCGGTCAGGTCTACACAGCTCAGTGGAGTAATGCAAGCGTCTTGAATGTACTAAGTCTTGACGATATGCATGTGATCACAACCGTTTCACTTTCCCAAAGTATTGATCGAATTCAAGGTGCCGAAGTGTACAACGGTGTTCTGTATGCTTCTACGGATAACGCAACCCAAACGGTTTATCAGATTGATCCGGAGACTGGAAACGTATCTGTTGCCTTTGATCGCAATCTGCCTAGTGGTACTGAAGCCCAAGGAATTGCTATATTGCCTACCGCTGATGGTGCACAGCTCCATATTCTTGATGTAGGCTCGAATCGCATTAGTGTGAACTTTCGCCATTATGCATTTTAATTCAAATTCAAGCGAAAAAAGGGGCTAACAGAAATGCTAAAGCAAACCAAAACTATTCTAACACTACTATCCGTTTCTATGCTGGCAGTTGCGGGCTGCGGACAATCTAATAACAGTACGGCTGGAGCCAAAGAAAATACCGCTCAACCCACAGCAATTGCTGCAACTCCAGAATCCACAGAGACTCCAGCCGCTAAGCCGGTGGAGATTACATTTTATTATCCGGTTAATGTCGGTGGTCCTCTTACCAAAGTAATCGATGGGATGGCTAGTACATTCATGGAGCAACATCCGGAGATTAAAGTTAATCCCGTATACACAGGTAATTACGGAGACAATACCGTAAAAATCCAAGCGGGTGTGCAGGCCAAACAGCCACCGGATGTCGCGGTCATGATGTCAACAGAGCTGTACAGTATGCTCGATATGAATGCAATCATTCCGCTGGATGATTTTATTGCGAAAGACACGGATATTCAGCTGGCTGATTTTTATCCCGCCTTTGTAGAGGATACACAGTCTGAAGGTAAAACGTACAGCTTGCCTTTTCAGCGGAGCACAATTGTTATGTATTACAACAAAGAAATGTTTAAAGCCGCAGGACTTGATCCAGAGAAACCACCCACTACTTGGAATGAGCTTGTAACTTATGCTAAGAAGCTGAACAAAGACGGTCACGTGGGGCTAGAAATTCCGGGCAATGATGATTCGTATTGGATGTTTCAAATGCTAGCACGGCAAAATGCTTCTGATCCGAAGCAAAACATAATGTCTTCCGATGGCAAAAAAGCGATGTTCGATACGCCGGAGAATGTGGAGGCATTGCAATTCTGGTTAGATCTGTCCCATAAATATAAGGCGATGCCGGAAGGTGTTATTGATTGGGCAACCGTTCCGACAGATTTCATTCAAGGCAAAACAGCCATGATGATGCATACAAGCGGCAACTTAACTAATGTAAAAAATAATGCGAAGTTCGAATTCGGGGTAGCGTTCCCACCCGCACAAAAGCAATTTGGATCACCCACTGGTGGGGGGAACCTGTATATTTTCAAGGACACATCTCCAGAAAAACAAGCTGCAGCTTGGGAATTTGCCAAATACATGACGGCTTCGGAACAGGCGGCCCTCTTTAGCAGCTCATCCGGTTATGTTGGTGTAAGAAAATCCGCATACGATACAGATGCTATGAAGAAGTATACGGCGGATTTCCCGCAAGCATTGGTAGCGAGAGATCAATTGGAATATGCGTTCCGGGAATTGTCCACTCATAATCATGGTAAAGTATCGACGGCAATTACGAACCAGATTCAAGCGGCATTGGCCGGAGAGATTGATGCAGCAGGTGCACTTAAAAAAGCTCAAGCAGAAGCAGAACAGGCACTGGCTCCCTTCAATAAGTAAGCTTTGAGGTATGGAATACGCCAGGACAGCTTGGTAGCTTGTTCTGGCGTCATTACTTTATTCATTAATCGTAGAAACCTTAAACACGGAAGGATTGAATGGTATGAATGCCGGATGGAGTGAGAGGCTTAGACGAAACGGATTCGGCTGGGGACTTGTGTTGCCTTCGCTGCTCTTTCTTTGCTTGTTTACTTATTACCCTATGTTTAAATCGTTTTGGCTTAGCTTTTATGAGAAAAATTTGGCGACTCCTGAGCCTTTGTTTGTCGGTTTTGACAATTACGCTAATCTATTGCACGACAATGTCTTTATGAAGGTGTTCAGTAACAATATATGGTTCGCCATTGGCACAGTACCCACTTCATTGGCTTTGGCTTTCTTGATGGCACTGTTTGCCGACAAGGCGATAAAAGGGCGGGGACTGGCACGTCTTTCATTTTTCTATCCGAATATGATCCCGATGATCGCTGTGGCGAACATCTGGTTGTTTCTGTATACCCCTCATTTTGGGCTCTTTGCCAGATTGGCTTCATGGATCGCAGATCAGCCTGTGAATTTGCTCGGAACACCTGATACGGTGATGGGTGCATTAGTAATCATGATGATCTGGAAAGAAGCCGGGTATTTTATGATTTTTTACTTAGCAGGAATGCAGCAGATTCCCAAGGATTTATATGAAGCGGCTGCAGTAAGCGGAGTCGGTACGTTCACTTCCATTCGTAGAATCACAATTCCGCTCACGATGCCAACTACGTTGTTCGTGGCCGTTGTGGCGATAACCAATTCTTTTAAGCTGGTGGACCATCTCTGGATTATGACAAAGGGTGGTCCGAATAATGCGAGCAATCTGCTGCTTTATTATATCTACGAGTCCACCTTTAATTTCTACGATCAAGGGATGGCTGCATCGATGACGGTGGTCATGATCGTGCTTTTGCTCCTTATTTCCTCTCTGCAGTTTTTTGGCTGGGATCGGAAAATCCATTATGAATAGGAGGTGGAATCCATGGAGGATAATCCACTAAAGCTGCCCTTAGTATTGAGGCAGAATACCCGTAAAGCTTTAGAAGAGGAACGCACGTTGAACTCAGAAAAAACGAAGCGCCGAATCCAGCAGATCCTGTGGCATGCGGTTGGATTTGCTTTTGCCGCGGTCTGGATCATTCCCTTCCTATGGGTGGTTAGAACGGCTTTTCTGCCCAAAGATGTCGCTATTGATTCGGGATGGTCTTGGGGCTGGACGTTTGAGAATCTGATTCATGTCTGGAATGGAGCGCCTTTTGGACGATTTTTAATGAATACATTGCTTGTGTGCGGTGTTGTTCTAGCTGTGCAACTGGTTACGATGACGATGGCTGCTTATGCTTTCGCACGGGTACGATTCGCCTTGAAAGATCTGTTATTCATGTTATTTTTGGTGCAAATTATGGTGCCGCCGGATGTACTTATCTTTTCCAACTATCAGGTATTGAACGAAATGGGTCTGCTGGATACCAAGCTGGGGATTATGCTTCCTTACTTTGCCACCTCCTTTGGAGTGTTTCTGTTAAGGCAGTCCTTCAAGCAATTACCCTTTGAGCTCGATGAAGCTGCCCGGGTGGAAGGCGCCTCACGCCTGCATATTCTTTCAAGAATCTATGTTCCACTGTCACGCCCGATTTATGTGTCCTTTGCCATTGTGTCGGTCAGCTTTCATTGGAATGATTTCCTGTGGCCGCTCATTGTAACCAATTCGGAGGAGAATCGCTTATTAACTGTAGGATTGGCGATGTTTGCAAAGGCCACGGAATCTGGTGCACAGTGGTCTGATGTCTGCGCGGCTACGCTAATTGTTTCAGCACCCTTAATGATTGGATTTTTATTGTTCCAGCGGCAAGTGATAGGTAGCTTTATGAGCTCTGGTATTAAAGGTTAGGAGGAGGCATTTATGAGGCTGGCGATTATCGGGGACTTACATTATCCGGACGAATTGTTAAACAACAAGGTTTTGATTAAAGAGGCACGAGATGCTTTTTACGAGCAATTTATGAATCTATTCTTGTCCATCCCAGCCGATTATCATGTTTCCGTGGGAGATATGGTGCATGCAGGAGAATTTAGCGAGTTTAATTATATCCTGGGTAAGATTAAGGACAGCAAGCAACCTAGGCGTTTTCTACATGTTCTTGGCAATCATGATACGTACACTTATCCTAAGGAAGAGATCCTTTCCGTCACCCGGCAGCAGCGATACAGTGTTATTGAAGAGAGAAATGCGATCATAATACTGCTGGATACCGCACGGGAAAATCGTGACGATTGGAGCGGAACGCTGGATGATGAACAGCTAGCCTGGCTCGAAGCACAAATGAAGCGAAAATCGGAAAAGCCTTTATTCGTCTTCGGCCATCACCCTCTGTATAATACGACGGCTAGATCCACCGAGCCAATGATGTCACTGGATCCCAGCTTAGATATTTGGCCGATATTGAAGCAATGGCAAGGTGTGGGTTTTTATTTCAACGGCCATAATCATGTACATTCTATCGTTAGAAAAGAAAACTGGAATTTCATTCAAACGGCCTCTATTCTGGATATTCCTGCTGCTCGAATCCTTACTGTGCTTGAAGATGAAATCAGGCTAGAGATGGTGAATCTGGCTAGCGAGCAATTGAGTAAATGGTCTTCATTATTTACCTTCAGCATTTTTGATTATGAAAAATATCCGCAGGCCGAAGGGGAGACGAGAGATCAGGAACTAATCATCAATCGACTTCTAATGGACAGAAAGCAGGTGGATTAGCAATGAATCGTCAGCCAGTAAGATTAGCGATCGTAGGTGGAAATCGTGGAGCCAGTTTTATGAATGCACTGTACTCTCTATCAGATCGAATACATTTGACCGCCACTTGTGACTTGAATGAGTGGGTGCTCAATCAATGGAAAGAGAAATTTCCGGAAATCCGAACGTATCGGGATTATCATGAAATGCTAAAAGATTCAGCGATAGATGCGGTTTTTATATTAAGCCCCATGCATTTGCATGCCAGACAATCCATTGATGCTTTAAAAGCGGGTAAGCATGTCCTAAGCGAAGTGATTTCGATCCAATCTTTAGAGGAAGCTTGGGAGCTTATCGAAACTGTTGAACAAACCGGACTTAAATATATGATGTCTGAAAATTACTGCTTCTCGCGCTCAAATCTAACGATTAAACATATGGCGGATCAAGGCATGTTCGGTGAGATTACTTATCTGGAAGGCGGATATATCCATGATTTACGTCATTTGACTCATCATCCGGATGGCTCTCTGACTTGGCGGGGGCAATTACATCAGCAATATAACGGGATCAATTATCCGACGCATTCGATAGGTCCAGTTGCGCAATGGATTAACCTCAATAAGCCTGAGGGTGATCGCTTAAAAAGCGTCTCGTCTTTTGTTTCCAAATCTAGATCCTTACAATATTATTTCGGAGAGCATTATGGAAAAGATCACCCAGCAGCGCGGGAAGGTTTCTGGCGGCAAGGCGATAGTGCGGTTGCGGTCATCCAAACGGAAAAGGGTGTGTTAATTGAGCTGCGTGTAGATTGGAGCTCTGTACGACCCCATAATAAAACCCATTATTTGCTGCAAGGAACTGAAGGAGCGTACATTACTGGCCGCCATCAGCAAGAAGAAGATTTGATCTGGTTCAAGAATCTCTCGCCCAAAAATATAGCGGATGGAGAGGAAATGTGGGAGCCGTTAAGCAGCTATCAGCCACTCTATGATCATCCAACATGGATGAAATGGGGCGAATTCGCCGCTGGGACGAAACATGGCGGAGGTGATTTTATGGTGCTTGAGGAATTCATTTCTGCCATTCAGGAGGATCGAACCCCTTCGGTGGACGTTTATGATGCCGTTACTTGGAGCTCTGTGTTTACATTGTCTATGGAATCTGTAGAGAATGGTGGGAAAGCAATAGCCTTTCCTGATTTTAGAGCGAGAGTGAGGAATTAACGGTGGATCAGGCCCTTTCCAAACTGGTAATGAAAAAAGAAATACTGTCCGACTTGCCTGTTTTTCACTGTCCAACCGGGTATCGAATGCGTCATTTCGAGCCGGATGATGAACGGAACTGGGAAGAGCTTATACGCCATTCTTTTACAAGGGAAGTTAAATTTGCTCATAAAATCAGTGATCATGTACCGTTTTATTATGATCGTTTGTTGTTCATTTGCCGCGGGGATCAGCCTGTAGCGACAGCTACGGCCTGGGAGGCGGGGAGTGAGGACGATAAGAACTGGTACTTGCATATGGTTGGGGTGCTTCCAGAATATTCTGGTAAAGGTCTCGGTTATGCTGTGAGTCTTGCTGTTTTGCACAAAATAAGAGAATCAGGGGGAACGGTGGCATGTTTAGAAACCGATGATTTCAGACTGCCCGCCATCCGCATTTATTTGAAATTAGGATTTCAACCGGTGTACTTAGACGATAGTCATCCTGGAAGATGGGAACGAATCCTGCAAAGGCTTTGAATTTGTTAATGATTGGGGGGGCTTCTCATGCCTCCTTATTTATTTGGGAGCTTCAGAAGGGTCATCATCCAAAATTTATGTTGTCGTTAGGAAGCATTACTGCTATAGTCATACTGACTTATTAAACGCATTTAATAAGTCAGTATGACTATAGGTGGGAGAGCCATGACAAGTGATAAAAGACTTCCTTCACAGCAGCTCAAATCTGAAATTATTCGAAATATTCGAACAGCATTATTAGAATTAGGAAGAGCTACGAAGGCGGAGTTAAGTCAAAGATTACAATACAGTTTTCCAACGGTCAGTAAATTTCTGATGCAGATGGAAGAGGCAGGGGAAGTAACGATTATCGGCCTTGATGAGTCAAGTGGCGGAAGAAGGGCAATAAGATACGCCTATAATCCGAATTATCGATTAGGGATGGCTATTTTTTTGGAAAAAAACGAAACAAACTATACCATCTATAATTGCATTGGTGAGGTAATAAAAGAAGGGAATTTGCCTAGTATTCTTGAGGAAGATGTTAGTACACTGGTCTCGTTTATTGAAGGTGAAAAAAAGGCCAATCCAAAGATTCAATCTGTGGCGATTGGTGTTCCAGGCGCGGTTAAACATGGGAAGATTTTTCTGATCCCAGGTTATCCGAAATATCAGAATCTAGATCTGAAAAGATGTATTGAAGATCAGCTCTCTATCCCGACAATCGTGGAAAATGATATGAATGCCGCTGTAATCGGTTATATGACCCAAAGAAATTTGAAAGAGAATATTTCTCTGATGTATCTGTATTTAGGGAAAAACGGACCGGGAGCTGGGATAGCGGTTAATGGTGAAATTGTTCGAGGAAAGACGTTTTTTTCAGGGGAGGTTCAATTTATGCCCCAGTATGACAATCAAAATTTCATAGAAGCATTAACTGGAGATCAGGGTGGATCAAGCATGCAGGCGGACCATAAAGTGGATGCGATTAGTCGACTAGTGGCTACGATCACCTCAATTTTGAATCCGCATTATATTATTTTTTGTGAGGATGAATTAGCTCCAGCTATGCTTAATCAAATCGCTGAGCGAACTGCTACATACGTTCCAAAGGAACATCTTCCAGAGTTAGCGGTAAGTGACTTGAAGCATGATTATCTGAATGGATTACAAAGCCTTGGATTAGGTTTATTAGTTTCACAACAAATAGATTAGAACCATTAAGGAGATAACAATGGCTACTTTTTTTCTTATTATTATTTATTTAGCATTTATTAGTTTAGGATTGCCTGATTCATTGCTTGGATCCGCATGGCCGGTAATGAGATTAGACTTAAATGCGTCATTAGGTACTGCTGGAATTCTTTCGATGGTTATTGCAGTAGGCACAATTGTCTCCAGTTTGATGAGTGGTACAATCCTTAAACGTTTTGGTACGGGAAAAGTGACCCTTATAAGCTGTATTATGACGGCTGTAGCTTTACTTGGTTTTGCATGGTCACCTTCGTTAGTGTGGCTAATTGTTGCTGCAATTCCACTCGGTTTAGGTGCGGGATCTGTAGATGCTGGATTAAACAGTTATGTTGCTACGCACTATAAAGCCCATCATATGAGCTGGTTACATTGTTTCTGGGGAGTAGGCGCTACGCTGGGTCCTATTATTATGGGATCTTTTATTTCTGGTGAAGGTCTGTGGCGGCAAGGTTATCTTACGGTTGCTTACATACAATTGAGCTTAGTTGTTATTCTCTTCGTTACGCTGCCTTTATGGGATAGAGTGGCTGGAAACAACAGCAGCCCGAATGCTGAAAGTGAGCATGAGTTCAATGATCCGGAGCTAGAGCAAGCTGGAGAGAACACAAAACCATGGAAACTAAGAGGAGTTAAGCTTGCGATGTTAACCTTCTTATTTTATTCTGCCATCGAGACGAGTATGGGGTTATGGGGGAGCAGCTTTCTTGTAAATATCAAAGACATCCCTGCATCTACTGCAGCGACATGGGTGTCGGTGTTTTATTTAGGGATAACCTTCGGTAGAATGGTGACGGGTTTCATTACGTTTAGAATGAGTAATAAGCAGCTAATTCGATATGGCCAGCTCATTGCTTTAATCGGTACAGTGCTCTTAGTATTACCGCTTCCAACGATAGTTTCGCTGGTAGGGTTTATGATTATCGGTCTGGGTTTAGCCCCTATTTTCCCATGTATGCTGCATGAAACCCCTGTACGATTCGGGAAGAAGCATGCTCAGTCAATTATGGGCTTTCAGATGGCAACAGCTTATACGGGTACCACGCTGGTACCGCCGTTTATCGGCTTACTGGCCTCGAATTTTACATTGGGTATTTTCCCTGCGATGATCGTTTTTTTCGCTATCGTCATGCTGTTTTGTACAGAAAAGCTTAATAAATACTCAGCTAAAGTAAATGTAGGTTAAATTTGAAATGAATATATTACGGACTAACCCTTCATATATATAGATGTAGAAGGGGGGGAACCGTATGTGGTTGTTAATAGTTATAGGAGCTGGATGTCTCTCCGGTTTTATTTTGTTCAGAAAAAATACTTTGGCCACTTATCACGAGCCTATTCAAGGACCGGAGAAATTGTCCATCATCATTCCCGCTAGAAATGAAGAATATAATTTGCGCTTTCTGCTCGATTCACTTCAGTCTCAGACCATTACACCTTATGAAATTATTGTGGTGGATGACTTCTCGGAGGATCGGACGAAAGAAATTGCCGAGAGCTATGGGGTTAAGGTTATTGCGAACAGCAGTCTCCCAGAAGGCTGGACAGGAAAGAGCTGGGCAGTTTGGAATGGATATTTACAGGCCTCGGGCGATATTTTTGCTTTTCTGGATGCGGATATCCGATTGAAGCCTAACGCCTTGGCCTCATTATTAAAAGCAAGGGAGCTATCGAAAGGTGTCATTTCGGTAGTTCCTTTTCATCATACAGAAAAGCTGTTCGAGAAGCTCGCCTTAATCATGAATATGCTGGGGATCTTTACGTTCACCTCGGTTTTTGAAAGGAATAACGCCAAAAAAGGGCTGTACGGTTCGTGTATTTTGGCTTTAAGGCAGGATTATGAAAAAGTTAATGGCCATCAAAGCATTAGATCTGAAGTGCTGGATGATTTGTCTTTAGGAGAAAAATTTATTGCGGCAGGTGTTCCGATCACCAATTATATCGGGTATGGCTTAGTATCGTTTCGCATGTATCCGAAGGGAATCAAAAGTGAAATTGAGGGCTTCAGTAAAGGGGCTGTCTTAAGCACTTCAACGATAAGCCCGAAGACCATTATTCCAATCGCGCTTTGGGTTGTCGGCCTCATCGTCTCAGAAACCGTATTTATTTTTGCGAATACTTCATGGGGATTGCCGTTACTCGTTGGTTATCTACTTTATATGTTCCAGCTGTTTTATTTTATTAAATATGTTGGCGTATTTGGCATTGTTATTCCTGTATTTCACGTGGTGGCAACTCTTTTCTTTATCTTGATCATGCTTTATTCGATATATCAGGTCGTTTTTCTGAGGCATGTAAGCTGGAAAGGAAGGCAGATCCAGGTGGGAGGCCATAGGGACTAATGATAATATTGTGGATCGCGGGTTTATTTTTGTCGGGATCTCTTATGTTTTCCTATTGGCTTGGTCTAGCGCGTAAAAAGAATTTGAAAAAGATTGGTGACGGTAATCCGGGAGCTTTGAATCTTTGGAAATCGTCCGGTTATAAATTCGGCATTTTGGGGATTATATTGGATTTTCTAAAAGGGTATCTACCACTTCTATGGGTAATGGAAAGTCAACATAGTCGGGGGTATTTCATTATTCCGTTAGCTTTAGCTCCCATCGCGGGTCATGCCTTCTCTCCCTTTCTTAAAGGAAAAGGTGGGAAGGCAATTGCCGTAACCTTTGGGGTATGGAGTGCATTGACAGGATTCAAAGCCTCTTTAGTGTTAGCTGTCATTCTAGCAGTGCTGAAGGTGCTCGGCAGTTGGTACAAAAGCAGAGGGAATTCACCTGTATCGGATGGTATGCAAGTGGTTAGCGGAATGCTACTTCTTTCCGTTTATTTGTGCATCTGGCTGTGGTCTGCTCCTATCATGTGGGTATGGCTTGGAAGCTTTGCGATCCTTGTGTATAAGCATAGGTTAGAATTGGCAGTGTGGGTGAGGAAGTATTCATCAAGGAAACGAAAAGGAACATAATATAGGCTTGGTATAAACGAGGGTGTCCCAGCAGCTATCGCATAGCTGTTGAGACACCCTTGTTTGGTGAAGCAGTAGCTTCGTCTTTTCTAATATTAGTGTTCTAGGATTGAGGATTTACGTTTTGACACAGCACGGATTATAAACGCAGAAGCTAAAAGAATAATTGTTGCAATTGCAAGAACAACAATAAACGATTTATCAAAAGCCGATTGTGCGGCATTAACGAGTGTAGACCCAGCTGCAGTAGGCATGTTTTCTGCGGCTAGAAGAGCTTCGTCAAGGCTGTCACGAACGATCGGCGGGACTGATAACCCATCAGGGAGAACTAACGATGTTGTATAGATGAATGACGCAAGACTGCCCAAAAGTGTAATGCTTAGTGTGCTTCCAAGTTCGAACGATACCTCCTCTATAGATGCAGCCATGCCAGCTTTTTCGACAGGGACATTTAGCATGATTGAATTTGAGGCGGCAGTCATTGCTCCTCCAAGTCCTGCACCTAGAATCATTAAGGCTACGAATTGTAACAATATATTCCCGTCATGGCAGAGTAGAAGAGTACCCATTCCTATAGCTGACACTAACAGACAGACCCACTGTACTTTTACCTTGTCCACACGATGCAACACTAGTCCGATGAGTATCCCTGAGATGAAGGACGCTATCGAAGTGAATACAACATACAAACCTGCTTCCAAGGGTGAATACCCAAGAACAAGCTGGAGCCGCTGGGTGACGATCAGTTCCATTCCAATAAGCGCGAAACAAGATAATAGAGCTGTAGCCACTCCTGTAGTAAAGTGGGAGTCTCTAAATAACGAAAAATCGATTAATGGATTCTGGCTCTTACGTTGATGCCGCATAAATATGATCATCGCTACGACACCAATCACGGCAGATAACAAAGCGATAGCAATTGAACCTTCACGTCTGCTGATCTCCTTAACTGCATAAACAAGGGCAACCAGACCAATCATAATTTGAACGGAACCAATGAAATCCCATTTTTTATTCTTATTCCCTTTAAGATTTGGGATTAGTAAGATGGCTAAGATCAGTGCAAAAATAACTATAGGAATATTGATGAGGAACACCGATCCCCACCAGAAATGCTCCAATAATAAGCCTCCAATGAGTGGTCCCATTCCTGCACCGACTGAGGAGACGGATGCCCAAACCCCAACGGCTAATGAACGCTCGCGCTCATCCGAAAAGGTAGTTCGAATAATGGAGAGTGTTGCGGGCATCATCATAGCTGCACCAATAGCTAGTAGGGTACGCGCAGCAATAAGCACGAGAGGTGTCGGCGCGTAGGCAGCGATTAATGAAGCTAACCCAAAGATAGTAAGTCCCATAACAAAGAGCTTTTTATGCCCAAGACGATCGCCTAGTGTGCCTAGACCGAGTAATAATCCTGCCATTACGAGTGGATAAATATTTACGATCCATAGTTTTTCCGATGCAGAAGCAGCAAGATCATGCGTTAGCCGTGGTAGAACCGAATAAAGTACGGTCATGTCAATGACGATCATAAAGAGTGCGCTGGACACAATCGCCAGCACGATCCAGCGTTGAAGTTTAGATAGATTTGATGAAACCATGGGTAATCCTCCTAAGTTGATAGTAGCTGATAGCGTTACCTTGACAAGGTAATGGTGTTCCCGTTATTGTACTTTGAGGTATAGGGTAACCCGATAGTCAAGAGGAGTGATTTGAATGTCTATAGATTATGATCAATACTTTACGACGAGCGAATTCGCAAAGGTATGTGGGGTAACGAAGCATACGTTATTCCATTATGATGACATTGGTATATTAAAACCGGAGATCGTGAAGGAAAACGGATATCGTTATTATTCCTATAAACAGTTTTATACCTTTGATATTATTGCCGTATTGAAAGGGACAGGAACAGCTTTAAATGAGATCAAAGAATATATAAAAGATCAAAACACCTTGCATTTTTTATCCATGCTTAAGCAAAAACAGCTCCAGTTGGTTGAAGAACAAAGAAAGCTAGAACGAATGCAAAGGCTTTTACAAGGGGCTATAGATAATACGAATCGTGCACTTCATGTTAATTGTGGAGAACCATGGGTCGAGGAATGTGATGAAGAGTATTTTGTTGCGGTTAGACTTTTGAAGGAGAAAGGTGAGAAGGATCATGTTCGAAAAGTATATCGAATCTTCGATTATTGTGATGAGCATCATCTTGAATATGACTTTCCGATAGGTTCGATTATTTGTAAAAGCAGTGTGGAGGAAGGCGACTATAACCCGGATTATTATTGTAATAAAATCAATGAGAAGCATAATGGAGAGTTACTCTATATCAAACCAAAAGGTAAATATTTGATCATGAATCACAAGGGATCTTACGAAAGCTTACCTGCGTCCTATGAGAAGCTAAAGTCTTATTTTGCTGAAAATGATTTACTCATAACGGGAAATGCTTATGAGTATGAATTGCTTAGTTATTTAGCTGTAGGGGATCCAGATAAGTATGTTATTCAAATTGCGATTCAAACCTTTTGAGGTTTAGAGCATTGGATAGACTTTTAAATTGGCTTACAAACTGACACGCTTGGGATTCCGAGCGTTTTTTTTATGGATACCCGATGGATGGAGCATTAGTTAGATTGTGACATTTTTATTGCTTATATTAATTGACAATGATAATCATTATTATTAATGTGTAAACAGGCGTGAATCCTTATACTCACCTTATTGACGCCAATACCTTTGAGTTGGTGCACTATGATTGAATTTTTTGGTGCTTATACATAGAAGAGACTACTATTGAAATGAGGTAGGCATTGTGAAGATAGATGTTAATCAGTTAGCAGAGCATTTTGCACACACTCCATTCCAAGTAGAAGGAGTATATCGCTATGCTGAAAATCCAGGTGTGCCTTACGCTGACTATACAGATTCTTTTCCTGGATTTGTGTTTCCACTTACAGGAAAGATTAAATTTAAATTTAATGGCACGCCCTATATTTTTTCGCCAGGAAAAGTTGTGCATGGGGGTGCGAAAATGAAACTAGACCAAAAAATGTTAGGTAGAACCAATTGGGAATATATTCTTGTTCAATATCGGATATGTAACTCAGAACTAAAAGAGTCAAGCTTTTCTCATCAGCATTTTGAATTATTAACTGGTCAATCTCCTCGTCTTATTGAATTAATTATGCGTCTTTGGCATGTGTATAATCAGCGTGGAGGCATTTCGATGTTTCAGACTGAAATGTTGTTTCGCGAAGTGCTAAATGAGACCTTATTATGTGTTATTAATAGGGAAGACAGCTGTGAATCACATACTTTATTCGAGCGAGTATCTAATTATATTCATCAAAACTATGATCAAAGTCTTACAATAGCTTCGCTTGCAGAACAAAATAACGTTAATCGAAATCGACTTTCTTACGTATTCAGAACACATGCCGGTATGGGACCAGCAGAATATTTATTAAAATATCGTATAAATATAGCGCAAGAAATGCTATTTACAAGTGATGCGCCTGTACAACAAATTGCGCAAACGGTTGGAATGGCTGACCCCTTTTATTTTAGTAGAGTGTTCAAAAAACAATGTGGCATTTCTCCTACCGAATATCGAGCGAAGTTCATCAATAATCCATGGTAAATTCAACCTGCATCCATTCTTATCTAAAAACTACTTTACTATAATAATGGTTAAGCAAAGAAACTATTATGTTGGAGGAATTTCGTATGAAAAAGATTAGAGGACTGCTAGTCGCAATAATATTATTAGCAGGTATACTAGCGGGTTGTACTGAAACACCTGCTGAAAATAAAGAATCAACTAAAGAAGGCGCATCTTCAACAGCAGTTAATGTAGATGCAGCTGATTGGCCAAGAACCTTTAAGGATGCCTTAGGTAAAGAAATTGTTATCGAGAAAAAACCAGAAAAAATAGCTTCGCTATGGTATTTTTATCCTGAAATATTAGTTGCATTAGGTGAGCCACCTGCTGCATCTACTGAAAAAGAGTATCTATCTTCTTTATCTTATTTAAAGGGAAAGCTGGATTCAACTGAAGAATTAGGAGATAAAGTGTCTCCTAGCATTGAGAAAATTCTATCTATTAATCCTGATTATATTTTAGCAACAGAGCATCATGAAGCAGTGTATGATTCACTAGATAAAATTGCACCAGTCATTACGTTAAAATACAAGGACATCTATGAAGATTGGCAATATGGACTCCGTACAGTAGCCAAGATTATTGGAAAAGAAGACGAAGCGGAAAAAGTAATTGATAAAATGATGAAAGATATTACAACTGGGCGTGAAGCATTAAAGTCGATGGAAAGAGAGACAGTAGCGCTTATATTGTCTTGGGATGGAAAAACTTTTAATGTTCTGGGTGAAGGAAATCCAGTCTATAAACTTGCGTTTGATAAAGAAAAGGGACTGGGGCTTACACCGGATGATACATATACAGGTAATAATAATGAATTTACTTCGTTTGAAGGATTATCAACTGTTCAAGCAGACCATATTTTCCTTATAGGTGACATTACAAAAAAGGAGGAATTAATGAATAACTTAAAACAAAGTAATGTGTGGAATGCTATGAATGCCGTAAAGAAAGGCAATGTCTATTTAATGGATAATTCCGCTATTACTGGTGGACCATTAGCAGTTGAATATGCTCTACAAAATATATTATCCGCATTGCTTAAGCACTAATAAGTTGAGGAAAATAAGGAGTGATTACAATCCATTATCAAGCTATTAATCTGAAAGATAAGTTATCTAATTTTAACGACCTTTGGTCTCCGAAAGTCATTGGTGAAATGAATGACTATCAATTTAAACTTATTAAGATCACTGGGGATTTTGAATGGCATGTTCATCAAGATACCGATAAGGTATTTTTCACGCTCGAAGGGGAGATGATTATTGATTTCCGTGATGGTCAGGTTAAAATCTCCAAGGGTGAGATGTTTATTCTCCCAAAGGGAGTCGAGATGAAGCCCTCCGCTGAAAAGGAATGCCATATCATGTTGGTGGAGCCTAGAAGCGTATTAAACACTGGCGGTACTGAGTCCGAATTAACAGCAGCCAATGATACTTGGATCTAGTGTTTGTTACTAGTACTCTATCAACTTTAAATGTATAGACTATGATATTAAGGTTCTACTGTATTTAAAATGTAAGGCTTTCCTCCACTATTCCCATAACGTTTCTGTAAATTGACATAACACCAAATGGTGTTATAATAAATAACGAAACCAAAAGGTGTTACATTAAAAAGAATTTTGGAGGCCATTTATGCAAACTCAAGGACCACTACAAGATATTCGTCAAACAATTACACTCAATGCACCCATTGAAAAAGTATGGAAAGCTGTTTCCACTGCTGAAGGAATAGCTGCCTGGTGGATGCCAAGTACATTCGAGCCAGTGGTAGGTCATGAGTTCATTCTACATGCTGGACAATTCGGGGATTCCCCATGTAAAGTTACAGAGATTGATGAACCGAATCGTGTCGGTTTTAATTGGGGGAAGGATTGGCATCTTGCTTTTGAATTGAAAGAGATTAATGGGAAAACGGAGTTTACCGTGATTCATTCTGGATGGGACCCTGAAAAGGTTACTGAATTTGGTCAACCGCATCCTATCGTTCGTGGCTTTATGAATGGCGGCTGGGAGAAAATCGTCCAAGAAAAACTTCCTGCATATATCGAGGCTTAACATGCCTGTCGCTGAATCTGGACATGATGTATTTCAAGCGATAGCAGATCCTACCCGCCGCAGTCTGCTAAAGCTGCTTGCTAATAAGGAAATGTCCATAGCATCCATCTCGGACTGCTACCCGATCAGCCGAACCGCTGTTAATAAGCATTTACAAGTATTGTCCGATGCACACCTTGTTAGCAGTCAGAAAGTCGGTCGGGAGACTAGGTACAAGCTTCAGCCAGAGCCTTTGCTAGAGCTTCAAGATTGGCTTACCTTTTTTGAACAATACTGGGCTAATAAACTGTCTGCGCTTAAAGAATATGTTGAAGCAGATCATAACAATGAATGATAAACCGGGAGGCGTGAGATCGCGCTTCTCGGTTTTTTTGATGCATTGTACAAAAATACATTTCATACGAATGGTGGGCTTGCTGTATTTGTATTTATGACGCAACACAACTATAGTTGCTTGTTAAACCTCGGAATTCCCTTTATCCTAAAAGGTAATTATTGGGGGTGAATTGAATGTCAGAAAACGTTAATTGAAAACTACGTCACCAAGTGCTATCAAAAATGGAAGAACAATCTTTAATGGTTAGTTTTATCTCAACCGAATTTCAGCTAATCTTTATAATCACCCCATGATGATGTATAAGGGGTGATTTTTCATTAATTTTAAATGAGGTTATAAATATGTCCCTAGAAACGATCGTCGCACTTACGGTAGACGGGAAGTCTATTAGCCTAAATGAAGTCTTACGTTATGCTAGAAATCATCAGTCTATTTCTGCTTTACATAATAAACCAGGTATCTCTTTTTGATGTAATGAATGAACAAGAGAAGCTTCTCTTGTCGCAGCGACTTACAGTGGTTAACTTTGAAATGGGGCAGACCATTGTTCATACCGGGGAGCAGATGAATGCTTTTTATATTATTGTATCCGGTCAAGCTAGACGAATTAAAGAGCTGGCTGACGGCAATGAGATGAATCTCGGATTACTCCAGACGGGGGAACATTTCGGAGAAAGTGCTTTGTTAAATAACGAAACGACGGACATTACGATTAGAGCATCGACAGAGCTTCAGCTATTGAAGCTGTCTAAAGAAGATTTTATTCAAATGCTGGAGACTCGCCCCGATCTAAGTATATATATGAATCAATATATGGCTTCTGATGCGATGCGTATTTTTTTGAAAGGCTCTACTATTTTTTCTAACATAGAATATCAAGTGCTTCGTTCACTGCTCGATAAAATTACAGTTTGTGAATACACAGCAGGAGTGTCAGTTGTAACAGAGGGCGAACCAGGGGACGCATTTTACATATTAAGATCAGGGCAAGCAGAAGTGGTAAATGAAGCCCAGGGGTACTGCTAAATAAGCTGCAAGCGGGTGATTTTTTCGGAGAATTAGCGCTGCTAAAGGGAGAAACTCGTATAGCTACGGTTAGAACGTTAGAGAATGCTACGCTTTTTCGTCTTTCAAAAGAAGATTTTGATCATCTCATAAGTGAATATCCGAAAATCAAGGAAGCGATTCTTCGGATTTCTTCGAATTACAGTGGCAGTAATCTCCTCGATCAGAAATCTGAAGAATTTTTAGAGCCACCATTAGAACCAAGCGAATCTATTTCGATAGTCAAATCACCTATAAAGGGACAAATTAAATCTAAGCCTGCAAAACCTTGGCGAAGACTCCCCTTTATTTTGCAACAAAGCGAAATGGACTGTGGCCCCACTTGCATAAGTATGATATGCAAATATTACGGTGCTGCTGTTCCAATTAATTATATTAAATCCAATATGCAACTCTCTAGATCGGGAACGTCACTCCAAGACTTGCAGGAAAGCGCTCGATCTCTAGGGTTTGAAGCAGAGGGGATAAGAGGTACTCTCGCAAATCTAACCGATATCCAGCTTCCAGCCATTGCGCATTGGAAAGGGAATCACTATATTGTCGTGTATCGGGTAACGAAAAAGCATGTATATGTGGCAGATCCTGCAATTGGTGTGGAGAAGCTTACGCATGAACAATTTGCTGAACATTGGAAAGGGATGCTTCTGACACTTACCCCAACTATGGCATTAAAAGAGTCCACTTCCCGCGGCTCCACATTACAAAGATATGCCGCTTATCTGAAGCCGCATAAACGTGTGCTAGGGTATATTTTGCTACTGTCCATTGTGATTCAGCTAATTTCGCTGTCTTTACCGATGATTACCCAGCTGGTAATGGATAATGTATTGGTCCATCGTAACGAGCAACTGCTAATGATATTAATGTCTACTATGCTAGCTATATCTTTAGTTAACGGTCTATTTATGTTCGTTAGACAATGGATATCATCAAAAACCGCGCTGCAAATCGACACGAATATGGTAGAAGCGTTTTATAAGCATCTGCTTGGATTACCTCTATCTTTTTTAATGAACGTACTGTGGGCGATATCTTAACTAGGGTGAACGAAAATGAAAAGATAAGGCAAATCCTCACCTCAGGGGCCACTAATTTAATTTTAGATATTATTACAATCTTAGTTTATAGCTCGTTAATGCTGTACTACAATCCAAAGTTATTTTTTATGGCTGCGGTAGTAGAAAACAATTTCAAGCGGAGGCCAAATCAGAATCAACAATGGTGGAGACTGCCAACTATATCGCATCGGTTAAGGCACTTACTGCTGAACGAACCGTCTTTAATCAATTGAAAGCTAAATTTAAAAATGCGATGGAGCTACGTTTAAAAGGGACGCTTCTTTGGGTTATTGCTGAAACAGGTGGAGAGTGGATACGTACGCTAGGAACGATTACAGTTTTGTATTTTGGTTCCCGCTATGTACTTCAAGGTGATATGTCCGCAGGGGAATTGGTTGCTTTTACTTTGTATTGTTATCAACGGTAACGCAGTCGATCTCTTATATTATCCACATGCTTGATGATCTGATGGAAGCACGTATTTCTATGGAAAGATTAGATGATGTATTTCAATCACGCCTAGAGCAGTCAGAACAATCCCAGCTTAGAACACTTGTGAACATGAAGGGACATGTCTCTTTTGAGAATGTGACCTTCCGTTATGAGGGGGATGGGAAGAATATTTTGCAGAACGTTAATTTAGAGATCATGGCGGGTCAAACTGTTGCATTGGTAGGACGAAGTGGATCAGGGAAAACAACGATTGCGAATTTACTAATGAATTTGTATTCCCCTTCAAGTGGAACGATACGTGTGGATGGACATGATCTGAGAACGATAGATGCACTTTCTTTACGCCAAAAGATTGGGGTTGTGCAGCAAGATACAGCTATTTTTCGGGGGACGATTCTTGAGAATATCGCTTTTGGACAGGAGGATGTCGCTTTTGGCGAAGTAGAAGCCTCTGCGATGTTAGCGGGTGCTCATGATTTCATTAATGAACTTCCGCTTCGTTATGATACGATGATCGGTGAAGGTGGAATTAGACTCTCTGGTGGGCAAGCCCAAAGAATCGCGATCGCACGAGCGCTGCTTGGTAATCCACCGTTATTGGTGTTTGATGAAGCAACGAGCGCATTAGACACGGAGTCAGAACGGAAAATTCAGAATAATATGGAGCTTATTGTTAAAAATAGAACCACGCTAATCATCGCGCATCGTTTAAGTACAGTTAAGCATGCAGATCGTATCGTTGTGCTCGATCAAGGTGTAACTGTGGAAAGCGGAACCCATGAAGAGCTTTTGCAGGCTAAAGGTCTGTATTATTATTTAGTCAGTCAGCAATTATGAACGTAAAAAAATAAACCACTTGCTCATGTGTATCGGACTCAGATGCAGCTATTTGCTCATTTTGAGGCTTTTGGGGCGAGTTGCGGACTCGAGAGACGTTAATTATCATAATCAGGGGCAATATTGTGTGTTTTCAGTGCAATAAAGTCCATGGAGTCCGTCAGCATTCCTGAACAGCGCAATTGTTAGTAATAAGGGTTATAGTGTCCGAACGTACTGCTGGTCAGGTAATAGATGAACATAAGGACAGAGCAGAAGCATTTTTTAAAAAAATAACGGCGTAGCATTAAGCTACACCGTTATTTGTGCATTTACAGGAAAACTTTCAACGGAAAGCAGATCTCATTTATAAAAGCAGCTTTTAACCTTAGTTTAAATTCAGTTTATAAATGGCGTTTATCAATCATCACAATATAATCTGAAACGTTGGAGGAATTACAATGATGCATGTACAGAACAAGATTCTAACACCAGACCATGACGAGTGGGCCGTCGAGGCGCGTGGACTGGTCAAAACATTCGGTGACAATCGCGCGGTGGATGGCGTGAATTTGAACGTGAAAACAGGTACGATTTATGGTGTCCTTGGTCCAAATGGGGCCGAAAAGACTACTTTAATTATCGCTTCTAAAGAACGAATGAATTAAATTGGATACTGATCTATCATACAATGTTTTAGCAGTTTCTTCAATTTGAATATGTCCCCCCAAATGCAGATGAATGACGCCATGCAATGACGCCCACACCAGGTTCACAACAAGCAGGGGGTCTTTCTCGTTAATAAGCCCTTGTTCGATGGCTTCTGTAATAAGGGCTATCACTTGTTGTAGTGCCGTAAAGATAGCATGTAAACTTTCCTCCTCCGGTTTGAATTCGCTAAAAGCCCCTCCGAACATAACCATATAATAGCTGGTATGATTCCGTGAGAAATCCCAATAAGCTTGTCCAAGAGCGCGAAGAAATAAATTTAGATTGTCTTGTTTTGGAACCGCTTGAAAGGCAGCGGCCAACAATTTACACCCTTGCAGAAAAAGCTCCTTCGCTAAACCTTCCTTGTTTCCAAACAAGTTATAAATGATTTTTGTGGGACATTCCATTTTTTCAGCAACCTTGCGAATGGTTACACCTTCAGGTCCGGATTCATGCATAATGGCCGCAGCGGCTTCGATAATATTCAGTCTTAATATTTCTGCATGCTGTAGTTTTGCTTTTGGGTAGGTTGTAACGGATTGAGCATCTATAGAAGATACTTTGGACGATTTTTGCATGTAGTTTCACTTCCTTAGAACTTTACTTTAGCTTTTTTCAAATAGCCGTTATTTCTAAACCTTATTTTACTGATGTAGAAGAGAAATAGCCAATAATTAAATGTAGAATTTTATTTGACAACGCAACCTCACTTGGATACAATGATTCATATTGAAACACTGTTTCTAGATGGTCATTAAAGGGAGAGATGATAGCAATGATTACAATTCAAAATAAATGGACGTTGATTACAGGTGCTTCTTCAGGAATAGGTGAAGCGTTTGCTCGAGAACTTGCAGCCAAAGGAAGTCATTTGATATTAGTCGCCCGTTCCGAAGATAAATTGATTGCTTTAGCGGAAAAATTACAAAGAGAATTTCATATTCAAGCGGAGGTTATCGTTGCTGATTTATCGCAAGAAGGTTCTCCTAGCAGGCTCTATCAACAATGTATGGAACGTGGTCTGAACGTTGATATTCTTATTAATAATGCAGGTTTTGCTACGTATGGGCTTTTTGAACAACTGTCTGGTCCAAGACAACATGAAGAGGTGATGCTAAATGTTTTGGCGGTAGTAGATCTGACCCATTTATTTTTGCCAGAGATGTTAAGAAGAAAAAGCGGAGTGATTATAAACGTTGCATCAACAGCAGCATTTCAACCTCTCCCTAATATGGCTGTATATGGAGCGACAAAAGCTTTTGTATTATCATTTACACAGGCTCTATGGGAGGAAAATAGAAAACGGGGCGTACAATTTCTTGCGCTATGTCCGGGGTCTACGGAAACAGAATTTTTTAATGTTGTGGGAGCTGAAGAAGCTTCTGTAGGGAAACGAGACACTCCAGAAAATGTGGTTCAAGTCGCTCTTCGGTCGCTTCAAGCTAGAAAAGTATTTGCTATCCCAGGATTTACAAACTATATTTCAGCTCAAATGTCACGTTTCTTCACACGTAAACAAATGCTTTATTTTGTAGGACGTATGCTCCGTACGCGACATTAATAGGTCAATATTTTGCTTCGATGAAGTAAACGCACGGTTTGTCACTGGACCCAAATGAGACAGCTTCACATAAAACCTCGTTTCAGCTGTATGACAACTTACTAACTATGGAACCGTAGGTTGGGATTTCACTATCTCTTTGATCGGAGCTGCTGTCATTGTAGCGATATTTGCACCGATTACCGTACGTGCATATATGCGCCGGACATAATTTAACAAAAGCCACTGTCTATGGGTACTCCATGATAGTGGCTTTTTTAAAAGTTAATTGCCTAATTTCGACTTCTAACTCTTCTTCTTCATGTTCATCGATGGTAATATGATATGAAAATAGAATGATAAACATGGAAGGAAGACGGTATGAGAAACTATCTGATTTTGGGAGCAAGTAAAGGTCTGGGAGATGCATTTGTGAAAGGGCTGCCTGATCCTGGCGATCAAGTATGGATCGTTTCCAGAAGCAGACCAGGCAGTCTGGATCTTAATGATGGCATAAAACGAAAATGGATAGCAGTAGATCTATCGCAGGCAGATGCCGCGCAAGTCTTATCAAAGGGCATTCAATCGGAGAAGATTGATGTTCTCGTTTATAACGTAGGCATTTGGGAGAAAGAAGGTTTTGAAGCTCACTATAACTTTGACAAGGATAAGGCGAGTGACATTGCCAACATTATAAATGTGAATATAACTTCGACGATTACCTGCATACAGGCAGTACTGCCTAATCTTCGCCAATCGGAAGCAGGGAAAATTATACTAATTGGCTCCACAGCAGGACTGGACCATACCAATAATGACCAGGTATCATTTGTAGCTTCAAAGTTCGGTCTGCGTGGCATTACACATGCATTGCGTGAGCATGTTCGTAAGGATGGCATTGCAGTAACTTGTGTGAATCCGGGTGAGCTGGCAGCAGAAATTCCTTATAGCACAAGAATTCCTGTTCAGGATATTGTCTCCATTGTGAAATGTGTCGTTAATCTTTCTAGAGCTTCCTGTGTCAAAGAAATTCAAATTCCAGCAATGACGGATTTGAACGCATAATAAAACTTATATGTCCCGTACATAAATTATTAAAGACGCTATTTATGGGTTATCCGATGATAGCGTCTTTTTGCTATGGGATAAGGCTATAAAGAATGTCAATCAGATCATGGAGTCCGTTAGCATTCCAAAACAGCGCAAATGTTAGTAATAAGGATTCTGGTGTCCGAACGTATTGCTGGTCAGGTAATAGATGAACATATGGACAAAGCAGAAGCATTTTTGAAAGAATAAACGGTGTAGCATTGAGCTACACCGTTATTTGTGCATTTACAGGATAGCTTTCAACGGAAAGCAGATTTCATTTATAAACTCAGCTTTTAACCTTAGTTTAAATTCAGTTTATAAATGGCGTTTATCATCACAATATAATCTGAAACGTTGGAGGAATAACAATGGTGCATGTACAGAACAAGATTCTAACACCAGACCATGACGAGTGGGCCGTCGAGGCGCGTGGACTGGTCAAAACATTCGGTGACAATCGCGCGGTGGATGGCGTGAATTTGAACGTGAAAACAGGTACGATTTATGGTGTCCTTGGTCCAAATGGGGCCGGAAAGACTACTGTCATTCGGATGCTGGCTACCTTACTTCGCCCCGATGCAGGTTCAGCGCGAATCTTCGGGCACGATGTCGTGAAGGAATCGCAGATTGTTAGGCAATTAATTGGTGTGACAGGGCAATATGCCTCAGTCGATGAATCATTAAGTGCTACAGAGAATCTGATTATCTTCTCTCGGCTATTAGGGCTTGGGCGCGCAGAGTCGCGGCAAAAAGCAACAGAGCTGCTGGAAGAGTTTGGTTTGACTGAGGCGGCTAAACGGCCCCTTCGAAATTTCTCTGGCGGTATGCGTCGTCGTCTGGATTTGGCAGCTAGCCTTATTGCACAACCCCCTTTAATTTTCCTGGATGAACCAACTACAGGGCTTGATCCTCGAACTCGTTCACAAATGTGGGATACCATTCGTAGGTTAGTGAATACGGGATCAACGGTTCTTCTGACTACACAGTACCTTGAAGAAGCAGATCAACTGGCTGATCGGATCGCAGTTATCGATCGCGGGCAAGTCGTCGCAGAGGGTACCGCGGATGATTTGAAAGCGTCAGTGGGTACCACATCACTACACCTGAAAGTTCAAAATCTAAAAGATATTGAACTAGCTCGCCAGCGCGTAGAACATGTGCTCCAAGTTCAGTCCGTGGTATCGTACGAAACCGGGAAAATAACTGCACCGATGGCGAACGCCGATTTAGTTACAGACCTGCTTATTTCGCTTCGTGAGGAAGGTATTCTCTTGGCTGAGATGAGTGTGCAGAAACCGACCCTTGATGAAGTATTCCTAACGATTACTGGTCATGGTGCTACGGATGATGCGTCAACAGCATCCCAAGAGTCAAAGGTTAAGGAGGCAGCAAGAGTATGAGAACTACTACAATAAATCCAGGTGTTAACCGCCAATTGAAAAACCATACGAGTTTCCGTCAATCCGTACGCAATTCTTTAACAATGGCATATCGTGGGATCCTGAAAATTCGACGTACCCCTGAGCAATTGTTCGACGTTACGCTTCAGCCAATCATTTTCACGCTGATGTTTACCTATATCTTTGGAGGGGCTATATCAGGTGATGTGGTAAGTTATTTGCCTGTTATTATCCCCGGAATTCTTGTGCAGACCGTCATCACTACCTCCATCGTTACTGGCGTCCAATTACGTGAGGACATGGATAAAGGCGTGTTCGACCGATTCAAGTCACTGCCAATTGCTCGGATAGCTCCGTTAGCGGGAGCCTTGTTGGCAGACACGATTAGATACACGATTGCTACTGTGCTTACATTTACCATGGGCTACATTATGGGTTACCGTCCTGATGGTGGTCTGGAACATGTCGCATTTGCTGCGCTTCTAGTTATTGTCTGTGCTTGGTCGATTAGCTGGATCTTCGCTTTCTTCGGTGTGATTGCGCGAACTGCTTCTAGTGTGCAGGGGATATCAATGATTGTGTTGTTCCCACTTACGTTTCTATCTAACGCATTCGTGCCTGTCGATACGCTACCTAACTGGTTACAATGGTTTGTTAAAGTCAATCCAATCTCACATCTCGTTTCTGCTGTACGACAGCTTACTAACTATGGAACCGTAGGTTGGGACTTTGCAATTTCTCTTATTGGAGCTGCTGTCATTGTAGCGATATTTGCACCTATTACCGTGCGTGCATATATGCGCCGGACATAATTTTAGAAATGAAAAAACGGCAGAGTTGCCGTTTTTTTGTGTTTTGTTAGTTAGTTTAATATGTGGATATTTAGGGAATGTATAAAAATTATGCAGTATGAATTCTTTAGTTGAATTAATCCGTTTGCTGTCATAATAACGATAATAGGAATGATAAAAAAGCCGTTATCTAAGGGATATCCCATGATAGCGGCTTATACTTTTTAAACTAAAACTTGTTTAGAGTGAATTTCTTGTGATTTTAAGAGCTTATTTTTAGAATAAGAATTGAGGCATTTGAATTTATTTGGGATCCTCCTGCATTAGTTTGCAAAGTAACGCTTGAGGCGCTGGAATGATTTCTTAAAGTCAGTACATCATTAGCGGCCGCAGTAATAATAATCATGCCTGGATTAGGTTGAGTGCCCGCACCAGAGCCATAAATACTACCACCAACAGGGGCTCCATTCTGATACAAAGTAAATTGGTTAGCTTCTACTGCAGTTACTATATAAAATACGGCATAGTCGCCAGCGTTAGAAATCATTATTTCTGATGTATCTGGAGTGTGGGTGATGTTATCAAGATTTCCATTGCTATCGAAAGTTATATCCGTTTCTGCTGCAACTGTCTGACTAGCTGTATTGAAAACATAACCATAAGCTGATAGGCCCTGACCAGTAGCTCCTGTAGCCCCTGTATCACCAGTGGAACCCGTAGCACCAGTAACACCGGTGATACCAGTTGCGCCCGTCGCCCCAGTAACACCGGTGATACCAGTAGCGCCCGTCGCCCCAGTCGCTCCGGTGTCCCCAGTGGAACCCGTCGCCCCAGTCGCACCGGTGTCACCAGTAGCACCCGTCGCCCCAGTCGCTCCGGTGCCCCCAGTAGCACCCGTCGCCCCAGTCGCTCCGGTGCCCCCAGTAGCACCCGTCGCCCCAGTCGCTCCGGTGTCACCAGTAGCACCCGTCGCCCCAGTCGCCCCAGTCGCTCCGGTGTCCCCAGTGGAACCCGTCGCCCCAGTTGCTCCGGTGTCCCCAGTGGAACCCGTCGCCCCAGTAGCACCGGTGTCACCAGTAGCACCCGTCGCCCCAGTCGCTCCGGTGCCCCCAGTAGCACCCGTCACCCCAGTAGCCCCGGTGTCCCCAGTGGAACCCGTCGCCCCAGTAACACCGGTGATTCCAGTAGCACCCGTCGCCCCAGTCGCTCCGGTGTCACCAGTAGTACCCGTCACCCCAGTAGCCCCGGTGATACCAGTAGCGCCCGTGGCCCCAGTAACACCGGTGATACCAGTAGCGCCCGTCGCCCCAGTAACACCGGTGATACCAGTAGCGCCCGAAACCCCCGTCGCTCCGGTGCCCCCAGTAGCACCCGTCGCCCCAGTCGCTCCGGTGTCCCCAGTGGAACCCGTCGCCCCAGTCGCTCCGGTGTCCCCAGTGGAACCCGTCGCCCCAGTCGCTCCGGTGTCACCAGTAGCACCCGTCGCCCCAGTCGCTCCGGTGTCCCCAGTGGAACCCGTCGCCCCAGTCGCTCCGGTGTCACCAGTAGCACCCGTTGCCCCAGTCGCTCCTGTCGCTCCGGTGTCACCAGTAGCACCGGTGATTCCAGTAGCGCCCGAAGCCCCAGTAACACCGGTGATTCCAGTAGCGCCCGTCGCCCCAGTAGTCCCGGTGTCACCAGTAGCACCCGTTGCCCCAGTCGCTCCTGTCGCTCCGGTGTCACCAGTAACACCGGTGATTCCAGTAGCGCCCGAAGCCCCAGTAACACCGGTGATTCCAGTAGTGCCCGTCGCCCCAGTAGTCCCGGTGATTCCAGTAGCGCCCGTCGCCCCAGTAGTCCCGGTGATTCCAGTAGCGCCCGTCGCCCCAGTAGTCCCGGTGTCACCAGTAGCCCCAGTAGTCCCGGTGATTCCAGTAGCGCCCGTCGCCCCAGTAACACCGGTGATTCCAGTAGCGCCCGTCGCCCCAGTCGCTCCGGTGTCCCCAGTGGAACCCGTCGCCCCAGTAGTCCCGGTGTCACCAGTAACACCCGTAGCACCAGTGAAACCCGTCGCCCCAGTAACACCGGTGCCCCCAGTAGCACCTGTCACACCAGTCGCCCCATTAGCCCCAGTCGCTCCGGTTCCGCCAGTGGAGCCCGTCACGCCCGTCGCCCCAGTTACTCCATGCCCCCCAAAACCTTCTCCTACTAATTCATTCGAAACCAACCGATGGGCCGCAATAAGTACGCCCTCAAGGTTCTTACCCCAAACCGAAATTTGTGCTTCAGGTGCTGCCAAATCTAATATGAAAAAAACAAATTCAAAACCATCGAAATTTGCGTAATAATCTTTAGTAATCACCTGATTAGGGAGAACATTCAGTAGCTCTTCTACATATAACGTTCTAACACCATCTAAGTAATAACCTGAAATCAGCACGCTAAAAATACTAACTGAATCGGGGTTATCAATCTTCACGGTCACGGTTTGAGACGGTCTAATTCCGCTTACCTCTGAAATATTATTTTCAATGGGGCCTGTTGAGAGCAGTACCATTTCAACATTTTCCTTTCTTTTTTTTAACTTATATCGTTATCCTCTCTATCATTTGGTTGGAATCTACCTAAACCACAAGTTGTAAACACAACTTCGTCGTTTTATGCATTTTTTTCTTTTGTATACTGTATTCGAAGATCATAAAAATGGTTGGGTAAATATATGTATAAAAACGTCCAGTGTGTAATTATAGAGATAAATCTGATTGGATTTAACAACCTCAAAAATAGAATGTTCAATCGGACGTCCTTAAGCGGACGTTTTTTCTTTTTGTGAAAAATCAAACGCAGGTATATTTCTCCCTAAACTACTTCATCTGTCGTAGCAATTGTGATATACCGCAACTACTACGACAGATGAAGTAATCGAGGAGGTATATCATTTTTGATCAGCAGTGATGTTATACGTGGCTACAATGATACGCTGATCCTTTACATGCTTATGGATGGAGAATCCTATGGGTATGAAATTTCCAAAAACATCAGGCAGCTGACACAGGAGAAGTACATTATGAAGGAGACAACATTGTATTCCGCCTTTACACGGTTAGAGAAGAACGGTTACACTGAATCCTTTTTTCAAGATGAGAGTCTCGGCAAGCGGCGCACGTATTACCGGATTACTCCGCTAGGTCTCGCCTATTACAAAGAGAAATGTGAGGAATGGAAGGTTACACAGGAAGTTGTTAACCAATTTATCAGGGAGTGGTGATAGAGCATGGAGACGATTGTAGTGTATCTGGATAATATGTTCGCTAGTCTGCCAAAAACCCCAGAACTTGAACATCTGAAGCAGTAGCTGCTGTCCGGGATGGAGGAGAAGTATCAGGAGTTGAAGCATGATGGTAAGTCGGAGAATGAAGCGATCGGCATCGTTATTTCAGAATTCGGTAATATTGAGGAGCTGACCGCTGAGCTCGGTATCCATCCTGTCGAATCGGAGCAGGTTGTGAATTTGCCTGTGCTGACGGAAGAAGAGACGTATACTTATATGGCTGCCAGACGTAGCTCAGGGCTATGGACCGGTATCGGCGTTTTTCTCTGCGCGTGTGGGGTGGCGCTTCTGATTGGTCTTGATACACTGTTTGAAAATAAAAATGCTATTGTGGCTGATAAAGGCTCGATGTTAGGACTTGTTGGAATACTGGAGTTTGCATATGCGTGTTGTCGTTAGCTTTTATCTTCGCAACTTCATTTGTCAATGATGACTTCACTCCTTATGGAGTCTCGGCCTTCCTACTGATCGCAGCAGTGGCAGTGTTCCTATTTATCTATTATGGAAACATTCAAGGCGCGTTTACGAAGCTGCTGGAGGAGTCTAAAGTCACTGTACTGAAGAAGGAAGTGGAACGATTTATTGGAGTTGTAGGGGCAGTGTTGTGGACAGTGATCTTCTTGTTCACAGGTTTTGTCTATCAGCGCTGGGATGTCAATTGGGCCGTGTTCCCGATTGCCGGTATTCTGTCGGGGATGTTCAGCAATGTCTATCACATCCTGAAACGCAAAAATGTCTCGTAAGAGTTTCTCAAAAATCATCGTTAAAATATATATTTAAAGAGCAAAGCAGTAAATAAATAAGGCAGTCTACCAGTATGATTTTGCTGGAAGGCTGCCTATTTGTGTTGGAATTTAATAGAGAGCTCGAGTGGTTCTATTAAAATGAAGACTTATAAATTTTCAGCTTATATTGGACATATATTGGGCGGACGAGAATAAGAATATACAATAATACTTCTTGTTGAAGAAGACGAAAATACATCAACTGTTAGGAGAAATGAACGATGGAATTTGAACTGGGCAGCATTTTGAAACTAGTGAAACGTAGGCTGCTGTTCATCATTGTGTTATGTATCGTTGCAGTCGGTCTCGCTAGCTTCGTAAGCTATTATGTTTTGAAGCCGAAATATGAGGCGACAGCTTCTATTCTTATTCAAGGGGACAGGCAGCAGAAAGCAATTAATGACATTATGGCAGGGCAAAAACTAGTAACCACTTACGGGGAAATTATTCGAAGCAGCAGAATCGCTGAAGAGGTCGTTAGAAGGCTGCAATTAAATATGACCCCTGAAAAACTATTAGAAAAAGTTAAGACAAGAACAAGTAGTGAGTCACTCGTGACGACGGTAATTGTGACAGATTCTAGTGCTCAGCGGGCAACGAATATTGCTAATGGCTTTGGGGAGGCCTTCAACGAGAACATCCAAGCGATTATGGGGGTTGAAAATGTTGTGTTTCTCGACCGAGCGAAGGTTCCTTTTGAAGCGATCTCACCCAAGCCTGTCTTTAATATGGTCGTTGCTTTCGGACTTTCATTGATTGCTGGGGTCGCTTTTTCCATTCTACGGGAATTGGCAGAGAAACCTGTGAGAAGCGCCAAAAACATTCAGTTGGATTTGCAGCTTCCTCTTCTGGGAACGGTGGGGAAATTGAAGCCACGGAAACGGCGGGCGAAGTCGAAATCCAATTCAGTAGAAGGAGCCAGCAGACATGAAGAAGAAAACGCCAAAATTGTATTGCCTGGAACAACCGAAGTCATCTAATGGAGATCAATTCCGAACGATACGCTCCAATATTCGCTATACCCGAGTAGGTGGAGAAATCCGTTCTTTATTAGTCACAAGCTCTCTTCCAGATGAGGGCAAGTCGACAGTCGCGATGAACTTGGCTATAGCCATGGCGGAAACGGGTAGAACCGTGCTGCTGATCGATGGAGATTTGCGCACACCAACTGTGCATAAGGCATTCGATCTACCTAATTGGGTCGGATTAAGTAGCATTCTAGTGGATCAAACCCGTATTGAGGATTGTATTTTTTCTATTGAGGATTCAGAAGGGCTTTCTGTACTGACCTCTGGTCCAATCTCCCCCAATCCGGCTGACTTACTAGGATCAACGGGAATGACGAGGTTATTCGCAGAGCTTAGCGAGCGATTTGATACGATTGTCATCGATTCATCTTCGGTGTTAATGCCCTTCTCGGATGCTCTTATCTTGGCAAAAATGACCGAGGGGGTATTGTTAGTTGTTAAATCCGGAAAAGTGCTCTTGAAGCATACGAACTCTGCGAAGCAGATGCTTGAGCAGCAAGGGGCACATGTATTGGGAGCGGTTTTGAATTATCGAAAGAGTAGCAAGCGCTACAAGATTCGCGGTGAAGATTTTGCCGATTGGGCTTCCTCTTCCGGAATGGTTTAACGTTTATGACATTTGCTTCTCTTCGTTATTTATTCGGAAATATCACTTACGCTGGTGCTCAGTTCGTGATTGTAGTTCTACTTAATAAATTTGGCTCAACCGAAATCGTTGGGCAATATTCGTTAGGGCTTGCGGTGACTGCTCCCATCTTCATGCTGTCGCATCTGCATCTGCGTTCGGTCTTGATCGTTGATACCTCGGGAAAATATCTTTTTGGAGATTTTTTTGGTCTCCGTCTTGTGACAACCGCTGCTGCGTTCATGATTACAGCAGGTTGTTGCATCATAAGTAGTTTTGATTGGAATACAGCTTTAGTCATATTTTTCATCGGATTGTATAGAATTGTTGAGTCGGTCAGCGATATTTTGTTAGGTATCGTTCAGAAACAGGAGAGGCTGGATCAAATCTCTTTCTCAAGAACTGCTAAAGGATTGTTCTCCATACTTGTCTTCGCCCTCGTATTTATCCCTACACAGAGTCTCATTCTAGCGTTATTAGTCATGATCATCGGGTGGTTAGCGATAACGATTGGATACGATGCTCGCAAAGCGAGAGTGTATACATCGATTAAGCCGCTTTTTAACAAGAGACGCTTATGGGGCTTGCTTATCATTAGTTCACCCCTTGGCATTGTGCTCGCGTTGATGTCGCTAAATACTAATATTCCACTTTATGCGATCTCTTACTTTAGAGGGGAACATGACTTAGGTGTATACGCTACGCTCTCATACATGATCGTTGCCTGCAATGTTGTTGTTACTGCACTCGGTGAAGCTATAACACCACGTCTTGCCCGTTGGCATGCTGCTGGACGACATAAGGAGTTTGTCTCTTTACTCAGTCGAATGATTGCAATGGGTATTGGAATTAGTGCAGTTGCTAGTTTGATCGGATGGATGTTTGGGTCTCAGCTACTAACCCTATTATTTAGTCCGGATGTGGCTAAAGAGATAGGTTTATTTCATTGGTTGCTCGTTTCTACCTTGTTGGTATTTGTTTCGTCTTACCTGTGGTATGCCATAACGGCTACCGGAAAATACAAAACCCAGATTCCATTGTTTCTTTGTTCGGTGATTACTAATGGGCTTTCTTGTCTAATATTCGTACCTGTTTTTGGGGTGATAGGTGCTGCGATAGGGGCTAGTTTGGCTTTATTCGTTCAGATGATTGGCAGTGTAATCGTACTTTTCCTGGTAATCCGTCAGGCAAGAAAACAGGTACAACAGGAATTGGCCGCATAGAAGCAATTTCTCATAGGAAAGTAGGGGCTTGTATGACATCTATATCCGTTGTAGGGAAACCCTACACCATGCGTAATTTATTTTTGTTTGCGGTTATGGGTTACATCATCTGTCTTCCAGCTCAAATAGATTTTGGTGGCGCATTTCGAATCGCACCCTCTGACCTTTTCTTAATGCTTGGTTTGTTTGCAGCAGGTTTACACCTCAAATTGGACCCGAGGCAGTTCAGTTCATGGCATTGGGGGATGTTGTTTATTTTCGTCCTTGCTTCATTTGTATCCATTTGGCGCAATGGATTCATTACGCAATACGCTCTATTGCAAAAAGATTTTGGGTTTATACTCCTACTGCTCACTTACATCATGCTTGTTCAGGCTGTAGACAGCTGGGATCGGTTATATAAAATGCTACGAGCTTTTTTGATCAGTGTGCTGATCTTCAATGGCGTCGCTTTGTTCGATTTTTTTAGTGGAGTGAAGGTTCCGTTTATGGTGCAAGACGGTCGCCTCTCCGGGATGCTAATTGATCCGAATGCATACGGCGGATTACTAGTTACGGCTTTTGCCATTCATATCATGACGAGTGGAGACGGGGTGAAGCTGCTAAGGGGATGGGTGAGTACGCTAGCGACGATCACCTTAGCCGGGGGCATAATAATGACTTTTTCGCGTTCGTCATGGATAGGTTTGTTCCTTGTTCTGCTTACATTACTGCTGACTAATCCTTCTCGACTTCTCAAGATCGGCATGGGGTTTAGCGTCGCGTTTGGAGCATTGCTGTTGTATAAAGGTACAGCTTATCTGGATGTGCTTGGGAATATGGCCAGCAGACCCTCGCAGATTCAGTCGCGTCTAGACATCATTGGGAAGGCTGTGGAGTGGATCGCTCAAAGTCCATTATTAGGGATTGGACTCGGTAGCTATAACTATGAACTGCGGATTATTATCCATAATACTCCGATCTGGTTTATGACAGAATTTGGCTTGTTAGGCTTGATTGTGTACGGCGGATTCATGATCTGGTTCTTCATCGTTGGGATCCGTTCTTATCGCGCGGCAGATAGGGTGAACAGACCGATCATTATGGCATTATTGCTGTCTCACGCAGCGATGATTGGACTTTCGATGGGTATTGAAGCCTTATTCCAGCGGTATTGGTGGTTCATGATGGCTATGAACGCAGCTTGCATCCGATTAACGAATACGGGATGGAAAGGAGTGAAGCGATATCGAACCAAGGGCACTGAAAAGTCAACGGGTCGTAACCTACGACAACAAACAGAACAAGCGCAATAAGCGCAACAAGCGCAACAAGCGCAATAATAAGAGGTTCGGGAGCATACCTGCTGAAGACTGTGGGCCGGTAAGAGTTGCTTTTGTAGCCTCCATTTTTGGGCATTTTGAGAGTTTCCATCTACCTTACATGGCGTTATTGCAGCAAAAAGGTTGTGAAGTGCATGCTTATGCGCAGCCCGGGGAAGCGAGATTGCGATTAGAAGAGAAGGGGATCGTGTGCCATGATGTGCCCATTCAGCGTAGCCCTTTACAGATGCAGAACTGGGCAGCGCTAGGGATACTAACGGAAAGCTTCAAGGAGGAGGGGTTCCAGTTCATCCATGTACATACGCCAGTCGCTTCGATTCTCGGACGGATTGCGGCCCATAAAGCAGGTGTACCTTGCACATTGTATACAGCGCATGGTTTTCATTTTTTCAAGGGAGCTCCTTTTCTGAACTGGATGCTTTATTATCCGCTCGAGAGGTTAATGGCCCGCTGGACAGATGTGCTAATCACCATAAATAGAGAAGATTATGAACGTGCCCAGAAATTTTCTATACGGAAAAAGGTGACTTATGTGAGTGGTGTAGGACTTGATCTCCAGGTTTACGGCAGTGAACAGGGTCATCCTGAAACTGCGTCGGAGAAGGCAGATAGGCGACGCCAACTGTTTGATCTGCCGAAGAGTGACCAGGATGAACCTCCCTTCGTCATCCTATGCGTTGCTGAATTGAACGCCAACAAGAACCAGAAGCAGTTGATCGAAGCGCTGGGTCAGTTGGGGTCTCAAGCAGGCAACATCCATCTGGCTTTTGCGGGTACAGGACCGTTCGAGCAGACTCTATTGGAACTTGCTAATCGGCTGGTTGTCAGCGATCGGGTGCATATGCTTGGGTACCGTAGAGATATTCCGGATCTACTCAGAGCATGTGATGTTGCTGCACTTGTGTCTTATCGCGAGGGACTACCTCGGGCGATTATGGAGGCGATGGCAATAGGGAAACCCGTAATAGGTACTCATATTCGGGGGATTCATGATTTGATCGAACATGAGTCAACAGGCATGTTGGTTCCTGTTGGTGATATTACCGCTACCGCTAAGGCTTTTACTCAATTACGTGATGATCCAGCATTAACTACGGCAATGGGAGAAGCAAACAAGGAGAGGATCATTCGTTACGGGTTGCCTGCGGTGCTCCGTGAAATGGACTCGATCTATATAGAAGCGCTAAACAAGGAGGAAAGAAAGCGGGTTCCGTCTGAAATGCATGCCAGCCTATCGGGGGATTGAATACTCACTCTCACTTAAAAGGCGAGTAAATGAATTTTTAGTTAATTAGGGAGAAAGAAGTGATGAAAATGCGGATCGTCCGTTTGGTCATGTTGGATGCAGGGATTATTGCGGCTTCAGTGTGGCTTGTGTTTTTACTTCGGTTTGATTTTCAAATCCCTGAGATGTACGTGTGGATGCTTCCGTGGGCAATATTGATTCACATTGCGGTGTATGCGGTCTTCTCATTTGGATTCAAAGTGTATAACAATATCTGGCGATACACCGGAATGAGAGAGTTACTGCAGCTTCTAAAAGTGAGTGTATTAACCCTCGTTGGAGTGATTGCTGTCAACGTATCCACCCATGCAGTAATTCCTTCCTATCGACTACCGATTTCTATCTATTTTGCAGCGGGTTATGTGTTTCTGGGCATTGTGGGGTTACGAATGGTTAAACGTCTTCTAAATGATGGATTTGAGACAACGGGTGTGAAGGATGCCTTCGAAGGTAATCTTCTAATCGTTGGGGCTGGTAAAGCTGGAATCCTCGTTACGAAAGATATCAAGCATTCAAGGTTCAAATTTATGCATCCCGTTGCCTTCATTGATGATGATGCATCTAAACAAAAGCTGGAAGTAATGGGGCTGCCGATTGTGGGTAACCGAAATTTCATTCCCGAGGCCGTGAAACAGCTGGACATTGCATTCATTATTATTGCCCTTCCGACAGCGCCACATAACGACTTAATGGAGATTATTGAGATCTGCAAATCAACAAAAGCACAGATTAAGCTAATGCCTAGTATGACAGAAATTTTGGACGGGAAAATGGCAGTCAATCGAATTCGTGAAGTGTCCGTAAATGATTTGCTGGGTAGAACTCCTGTTGAGATTAATACTGAAGAGATTCGTGAGAATTTAGGGAGTGAGTGTATTCTCATCACGGGTGCAGGAGGCTCCATTGGCTCAGAACTGTGCCGTCAGCTAGCTGCGTATCGTCCGAAGGAAATGTTGCTGCTTGGTCATGGTGAGAACAGCATTTACCTGATTGAACAAGAGCTACGCCAGTTATATCCCGATCAGAAGATTCAACCTATCATAGCTGATATTCAGGATGTGTCGCGGATCGATAGTGTTTTTCAGAATTTCCGACCTACGATTGTGTATCACGCCGCTGCGCATAAACATGTGCCCCTTATGGAGATGAATCCAGTGGAGGCGGTAAAGAACAACGTTATCGGAACAAGGAATGTAGCGGAAGCGAGTGCCAAATATGGTGCTAAGCGGTTCATTCTGATCTCTTCGGACAAAGCGGTTAATCCAACAAGTGTCATGGGAGCTACAAAGCGAGCGGCAGAAATGATTATTAATGATCAGAATTCATCTAGCAAGACGGTTTTTGCTGCTGTCCGTTTCGGTAATGTTCTCGGTAGTCGGGGAAGTGTTATTCCGTTATTCAAAAGACAGATCGAGAGTGGTGGCCCGGTTACGGTTACCCATATGGATATGGTGCGGTATTTCATGACGATCCCTGAAGCAGTGCAATTGGTTATCCAGGCGAGCGTACTGGCACAAGGTGGCGAGGTGTTCGTGCTTGATATGGGTAAGCCGGTTCGGATATACGATCTAGCAAGAGATTTAATACGTCTGTCGGGCTTAGAACCCGATAAAGATATCCCTATCGTGGTCACGGGCATTCGTCCCGGAGAGAAATTATTTGAGGAACTCCTGACAGAAGAGGAGGGATTGATGGTCACCAATAACTATCGCATCATGATCAGTCGGCCTCAAAGTGTTTCCAGATCCGAATTGAATTTGGTCCTTGGTGTGCTGGAGAATTTGTGCAAACGGTACGAATTTGTGCCAAGCAGTTATCAGATTAAGAAATTATTAAAGCAGCTTATTCCAAGCTATTCGGGCTTTCAGGAAGAACCACAGGTGGCTACTCATGAGCTTGAACGGATCAAATCCGAAGTTCATGCGGGAATCTAAGTGATGAAGCCGTTGATGAATAGATGGAAAAAGAGATTGCGTGTTCGGGGGAAGAGTGACAAGGAATATACAAGAAAGCAAATCGTCATGAGGCGAATTGGAAGATTCGCCCTGATTGGTTTTCTGATTGTGATTGTTGTTGGTGGGATCTGGGTTAGAGGGGTGTTAAATCCTGAGCAGCGCTTTCAAAAGGCAGTCCTTAATCCATTGACGATACCAGGCTCTAAAGTTTCTGTGGAAGCAGTAGGGAAGACGCAGGCGGATGGAGCTCTGAATAACCCAGCAAATACAGATGATCTTTCGCTGTCACTAAATACACCTGAACCAACAGCGTCGCCAGCTGCATCCGATAAAAAAACTTCATCCTTCAATGTTGTATTAATTGGAACAGACACCTGGGGTGGGGAAATTTCGCGTGCAGACACGATCATGGTTGTGCATGTGATGCCGGAACAGCGCAAAGTGAACATCGTCTCTGTACCGCGCGATACAAGGGTTTACGTACAAAATGTCGGATATACCAAAATAAATCATGCTCATATTGTGGGGGAGTCCAAAGGTGGGAATGAGCAAGGAACGCTAACGCTAATTCAAGCGGTGAGCGACTTTATGAATATCCCCATTCATCATTATATCAAGACGAACTTCTCCGGTATTCGTGATTTCATCGATTCGATCGGTGGGATCGATATGGTAATCAATCAGGATGTGACCATAACTCCTGAGATTACCATCAAAAAAGGCGAACAACATCTGGATGGTGTGCATGCTCTCTATCTTGCTAGGGCGCGGTATTCTACTCCGAACGGTGACTTTAGTCGTCAAGAGGAGCAATTCAATATCGTTAGAGCTGTGGCCAATAAGCTATTGAGCCCTGAGCATCTTCCAGATCTGGCGGGATTATTACTCCATGAAAAGAAAGACATTATCGATACAAGCTTCAGTGACAGTGATTTGCTCAGCTTAGCTTGGTTATTCAAGGGAATAACTTCCGAGGATTTTAAATACGAACAGATTCCAGGCAACAACAGTTTTGGTTCTGATCCGCTAGTCAGAACTAAGGTGTACTACTGGAGTGCTGATTTAAAACAGGTGAACTCACTGAAGGAACGTCTTTTTACGGATTAAGAGAAAGGCGGGAGGAGTACTTACATGTATCGCCATATGAAACGAGGCTTCGATCTTGTGGGAGCGATCGTTATGTTATGTATATTTAGTCCAGTCATGGCTGTGGTTGCGTTGTTGATTCGAATGAAGCTTGGAAGCCCAATCTTATTCAAGCAGCAACGACCGGGACGGGGAGAGAAGCCCTTCTTCATCTACAAATTTCGGACCATGGCTGAACTGTATGACTCGCAGGGTCAGCCGTTGCCAGATGAGCGACGATACATCAAGTTTGGCGGAATGATCCGGAAGCTAAGTCTGGATGAACTGCCGCAATTGGTCAATGTTGTAAAAGGCGAAATGAGCCTGATTGGGCCAAGACCTTTGCTCATACGGTATAGCCCTTATTACTCCGAACAGGAGAAGCTTCGCTTCTCTGTAAGACCTGGAATTACAGGATTAGCACAGGTGTCAGGACGTAATACTTCGTCGTGGAAAGATCGACTTTCGTATGATGTCACCTATGTTGAGAATTTAAGTTTCAGACTTGATGCACTGATATTATGTAAAACCGTCTTGAAGGTGATTCGCCAAGATGATGTTGTAGCCAATCCAGGTCGGCATAGCTTACCTCTGGATGAGTATAGGCTGAATAAAAAGGAGGGCCAGGCATGAATGTGCAGTTTAGACCGCTGCATGAGGACGATATACATCATGCATGCCGGCTCTTGAAGAGTAACTTACCGGAGCATGTTTACAATCAAACGATATTTGCTTGTAATGGTTATCCAGCATATCTACAAGCGGCTTGTAAGTGTGGAGGCCATTCAGCCACATTGTTGATTGGAGCCTATAGTGGAGAAGTGCTCATTGGATTTGCGGAATGGCGAAGAATGGAACAAATGTTGGTGCTAAATAATTTAAACGTGGATGCAGCGTATCGCAAGGATGGCATTGGTGGAATGCTCATGGCGTATGGAGAGAAATTAGCCGAGAGGGATGACATTAAGAAGCTGGTACTGGATGTGTTCTCATGGAATGAACAAGCTCATGCTTGGTATCTTCGTCTTGGTTTTGAAGAAGAAGGACGTACTTACTGGTACGTAAGGGATTTGGGTCGTTCATTTGCGGCTAGTGCAGATGTTATTGCTGCTGGAGCGGAAATGGAGGATGAAGAAGTGGCTTACATTATTGATGATTACCCAATGGCAGAGGCACATCATCTAAAGTACGGATTTTCTTCCTTTAGGATTAGAACGAAGCAGAAGACTTCAGTTGTGGGTCGGCTCGGCGAGCAGTATTTTCGTATCCAACTGCAAAGTGGGGATTGGGCCGGTGGATATCCATTAACCGATGTGTTACTCGACCTAGACCGGGAGAGAAAGCTGTTATTGCTTTCATCCGATGCATTCTTACGGGAGAGAGACCCGGCGCTAAGCTTAAGCACTGAAAGTATACGTATGATCAAGATATTGGATTAGCAGCGAATGCTTCCGAAGTAAGTTTTTCGAAGTACCTCAAGGAAACATACGCTAAGATAACTTTTTGGAGGCGACGTATGAGTGATTTCATTGTGCTTAATAGCTCGCATTCTGAAGAATGGGATGCTTATTTGAATCAGATGGATAGGAAGGATATTTATTTCGCAGCAGATTTTTTTCGGCTGTTCGAGGATGATGATCATCAACAAGCAGAGCTGTTTGTTTTTAAGCAAGGTGAGAAGCTCATCATTTATCCTTACTTACTTCGTTCCATTAGCCATCTTCCCGCAGTCATCCAACTGGGACTTGAAGGGGAATGGTACGACATCAGCACACCTTATGGATACGGGGGACCGATATCTAATGTGTCTATTGGAGCTGAACGAACGGAGCTGTACCGACAATTCAGTGAAACGTTCACAGATTACTGCAGAGCGAAAAGGATCCTGACCGAGTTTGTAAGATTTCATCCTTTCATAGGCAATGCCACCGAATTCCAAAACGGGCTTACTACAGAGCTCAATCGGAATACAGCTTATATGGATCTCACAGTTGGCTCAGAGTCAGCGCTAATCCAGAACTATGGCAGCAATCATAAAAGAAATATCCGTAAAATAAAGTCAGCTCCATTCACCATTCGAAAGTCGGATCTTAAGGAGCGGATCGAACCTTTCATCGAGTTATATTATGGTACGTTAAATGATTTACAAGCAGATCCCTTTTATTATTTCCCTCAAAAATTTATAGAAGATACAAGCCTTTTGCAAGAAGGGCGGGTAGCCCTGTTCGAGGCGATGGATGGGGAAAAGGCAGTAGCGGCAAGTATTGTGCTTCTTGATCAACCATGGATGCATTATCACTTATGTGGTTGGGATCGGGCTTATCTGCAGTGGTCACCCACCAAATATCTCATTCACTCAGCAGCTGTGTGGGGGATGGAGAATGGGTATGAAAAATTCCATCTCGGTGGGGGATATAAAGGCAACGATGAATTGTTTCATTTCAAGCTAAGATTTGCTACTCAGCTAGAGCCACTGGACTATTATTTAGGTAAGCGAATATTTTTTCCTGAGGTGTATGAACGTATGATATCGCTCTGTGACACTGCGATTACTGGAAATTACTTTCCACTCTACCGGCATCCGTCTTTCTTAAATCAAAATATCAAGGACCACGCTCTGAAGTAAGTCAATAAGATATGTATTCCATCTGGATTAAAGCATCCAAATGGAGAAAGGGGCAAGGCATGAGTATTCGTCAACCAAGCATTCTACCACGAATCTTATTATCCCCACCGCATGTAAGTGGACGTGAACAGGCGTATTTGGAGGATGCACTTCATTCTGGCTGGATCGCTCCCATTGGACCACAAGTCGATGCTTTCGAGCGTGAGATGGCCGACTATACAGGTTCAAAGGGTGCACTTGCGTTAAGCTCTGGAACAGCGGCAATTCATCTTGCACTTCGACTTGCTGGTGTCTCTCAAGGAGATTACGTGATTTGTTCGACGCTCACTTTTGTAGCTAGTGCCAATCCTATTCTATATTTGGGCGCTACACCTGTATTCGTAGACTCAGAGCCAGAGACATGGAATATGTGTCCACTAGCCTTTCAGCGGGCCTGCCAGGATTTGAATGACAGAGGGCTATTGCCTAAAGCAGCTGTTGTTGTCAATTTGTATGGGCAGAGTGCAGACATGGAGCCAATTGTAGAAATTGCGAATCGTTATGGCATTACTTTAATAGAAGATGCTGCTGAATCACTAGGTGCTTTTTATCACGGAAAGGCTAGTGGTACTTGGGGCCGGTTCGGAATCTATTCTTTTAACGGAAATAAAATTATTACAACCTCAGGTGGAGGCATGCTTGTGTCGGATGATACCGAGGCATTAGAACAAGCCCGTTTCTGGTCTACGCAAGCACGTGACACGGCACCACACTATCAGCATTCCGAAATGGGTTACAACTATCGGCTCAGTAATCTGTTGGCAGCTATAGGCCGGGGGCAATTGGAGCTACTAGAGGAAAGAGTTGAACGACGTAGATATATTTGTCAAGTGTACTTAGAGCGATTGGGATCCGTTCCGGGTCTTCATTTTATGCCGGAAGCGCCTAATTGCCGCAGTACACGTTGGTTAAGTGCGCTAACGATTGATGATGAGATCGCCGGTTTCTCCTCTAATCAACTCTTAAAGTGCCTGGAATTTAACAATATAGAAGCCAGACCTGTATGGAAACCACTACATTTGCAACCTCTGTTCGAGAACGCCTTCTATTATCCTTACATGGAGGGTCATAGTATATCTGATCAATTGTTCACAAAAGGTGTATGTCTACCTTCCGGTAGCTCTTTATCGGACGATGATCTGGTACGCATAATGAGTGCGATAGAGTCTTGCCTTCAGAACCGCTGAAATATTACTTAGCGATCCATCCGTTAGCACCGGTTCCGCTTTCTTTCACATATAAAGTGGCTTTAGCTACACCATCTGTTCGCATAGCCAGACTGCCAACCGGAGCGGTTATCGTTCCCTCGGGCGAACCTTCCACGATGAATACTGCCGGAAGCACTGTTCCTCCAACAAGTCGGACTGCCCGTTTGAAGTTGCCATAGGTAGAGAACCATTCAGTTAAAGCATACGGATTATACAAGGTGCCAAGAGAAGTACCCTGCATGGCAACCAACGTTTCAAATTCTAGAATGCGTTTTACCTTTACAGATCGGGTATCAAACACTGCTACATTGTTCAGGTGCAGGTAGGGCTTAGCTGCACCATAAGAAGATGCTAGCACGACTTGATTGGTTCCGCTGTTACGGACAATCATATTGTCGACAGTAACCATTGCGTCTGACTCTGTTGTGAATAATTGCAAAGTACTGCCCGTTAAGTCCTGTGCATCTATCGTCCCCACATAAAGATCTCCTCCGTCGATTCGGACTCCGCTTGCTAAGGTGGAACCCGAGCCGTACATCCCTAACGAGCCGATATGCAATCTTGGTTTTCCTCCAGCAGCATTAAACGCAGCGTAGATCGCAGGGCCGCCAATTCCATCGAACTTTGCGCTTGCGATATCAATAAATTGCGAATAGATCGTTTGTAGACCGTAATTAGCCTTATGATCCGTCGAGCGAATAGACAAATGGTTGATTTTTAGTGTCAGTCCATAGGACAGCAATGCTGGACTTACTGATCCACTTACACGCATATCCAGTGAACCGATGTCGAGAGTCCATAGTCTCGTTATCTCATCTGAAAGTCCAGTTGTCATATCATTGCCGAAACCAATAGTTGTCAAGGAGTCGAATCGCTGATAAAAGCTCCGCGTTCCCTTGAATATGTCGGGTTCTACATCGAGTGAATTGGCGCCATTAAACCCAGGTGCACCACCGCGACTGTTATTTAATACCGCTCTGTTGACATGAAGCTGGTCTACAAAATGGACTACGAAGTTCTTTCGACCAGCCGTTTCACAGTACGCATAACCGATATGCACATTAACAGATGGGATATCTTCTGTTCCTCCAATGAAAATATTATCCCCATAGCAATCATGAGAGTACACCGATTCGATCGTTATATTTTGTGAAGAAGAAATGAACAAGCCATGAAGTTGATCGTTGACGGCTGTTTTAACAGTCGAAGCACTTCCGTCTATTTCGAGGCTGCCGGATATCGTGATGTTTGAGGCGTTTAACATGACCAGAACTCGAGTATCCGATGGTGGGTTAGGGGCAAGCACCAATTTTGAGCCGACTTCAAAGCTTAGGTTAGTTCCGGTTGGAATACGAAGACACCACCAGTCTAGGACTGAAGGGTTACGCATGTGGCCGGAAGAGACTTTATATACACCAGGCGGGAAAATAACAACCTTGCGTTTGGCGTTTCCAGCATTGATTGCATTTTGAATCGCGACGGTGTCATCTTTGGTGCCATTCCCTGTAGCTCCATAGGATCGAACATTCACGTAACCGTTAGTTTCAGGATCTAATTTAATAGAAGTGACCGCGCCGTCCGCTATAACGGACGTTGTTACAGAATTATCTGGAATAGGTGCAGTTGCCATATACTTCACTCCTTTATTTTTTGATTTGAAATATAAGGCTAAATTTCACGTTATATAACATCCTTATATTTCTACGAGTAACGGTTGTCGTCCAAAAAGGATGGCAACATCGTTTCTTCTTAAGTATTTTATGTGAACTTTTCTACAGATGCACGGTACAAAGAGCACTCTTAAAGGGCGAAAGGAGTTTTTTATTTGAAGGTGTTAGTAACTGGGGGGCTTGGTTTTATTGGGTCACATGTTGTTGATCGGCTTATAAGAGAGGGGATCGAAACTGTAATTGTAGATAATTTATCGGGTGCTTCCGGCTCATTCTATAGAAATCCTTCCGCACTTTTATATCCGTACGATATTCGGGATGAGACAGTGGGCGAAGTTTTTAGCCGTGAGAAGCCGGATGCGGTCATTCATCTGGCTGCACAGATCGACGTAAGAGAATCACAGCGGAATCCTTTGTTTGATGCGAATGTGAATATTGTTGGCACACTAAACGTCCTGCGGATGTGTGAGGCGCATCAGGTTGAGAAGATCGTGTACGCCTCATCGGCTGCTGTATACGGTAATCCTGAATATTTGAGCATTGACGAGAAACATCCCTTAAATCCTGAATCTTGTTATGGGGTATCAAAAAGCGTCCCTGAGTCCTATATACGGATGTTTGCCAGCATGCATGGGCTGAAGTACACCATTCTCCGTCTTGCGAACGTATATGGACCTCGGCAAAGCTCGCATGGCGAAGCGGGTGTCGTTTCAATTTTTCTGGATCGCTTAAAGCAAGGTAAGGAGCTTGTGATCTATGGGGATGGAGAACAGACCAGAGATTTTGTGTATGTTGAGGATGTCGCACAAGCGTTTGTAGATGCGGCTTGTACAGGTGACACTGCGGATAATCAGATCATAAATATTAGCTGCGGGGTGGCTACCTCCATTAATACGATTGTGGAGATGATAGGCGGTATTACAGGTCGAGAATCCCAGAAAACTTATGAACAGGCTCGGCCGGGCGATATTCTTCACAGCTACTTGAACAATAGGAAAGCCCATGAGTTGATGTCCTGGTCTCCTAACCATGACCTTCACCAGGGGTTGGAGAAGACGATTGCGGCCCGATTGACCGTAGGCAGTACTGTGGACCATTAATCGTAAATATCGAAAGGGGTTATCCCTATGGAACGAAAATTAAATTCAGAAATGTTTGTTCTGCGTAGTATAGCCTGCTTAAGTATAGCGCTGCTGCATGCTTTATATCGCGTCTATGACGATGGTAATACGCCTTGGGTAGAGTCAGTGGGTCTACTACTTACATTTGGCACGCCCGTATTCGTATTTATCTCCCAATTCGTATTGTCTTTTGCTTACCCGGATAGAATTCCCGCGAGATTTTGGGAGAAACGGATCAAGTATATATTACTTCCCTACTTTTTTTTCGGGGCTTTATACGCAGGGTTAAAAGGATTGGATATGGCAAGCAGTGAAGGGATTCCGCTTCTTCAGGCTTTTTGGTATTTCCTCTGGCGGCATTTATTACTAGGAGATTTTCACGGCTATTTTATCCTCATTATTTTTCAGTTTTATGCTTTGTTTCTCTTATTTCAAAAGCATGCCAAAAAATTCAATCCACGTTCTATCCTGATTTCCTCATTCGTTATAAACGTTGTATATTTAGGTTTTTTCAATTTCACCAAGCCCGTGGATACGGTAGCCGCACATTATATCTGGGATAAATTATATTGGGTATTCTCTCCGGGGTGGATTTTCTACTTTACTGTAGCGTACTACTTGGGACGAAATGAGAGTTGGTTCCGGGAAAAATTAAAACAGTTCCGATTAGCAGTCTACATTCTTCCGATTGTAACTGGGGCGCTTGTGCTGTTCGTGAACGGGCAAGGCTGGATTACAGCACATAGTTCTAAGAGAATTGATATGTTACTTTTCGCCATGAGCATGATTCTACTACTCTTCACAGTGGCTTCTTCATTGAAAAAAGTGCCGCGTGTGCTGGAGTGGAGTAGCAGATACTCCTTTGGCATATACTTGCTTCACCCGTTGTTATTGGCTTTGTTTGTTAAACTTCCTGCTTCGTTCGGGCTGCAAAACCTTGGACTACTCAGTGTGCTGCTCCAATTTATCGGGTGTGTAGTGGGCTCGGCGATCATAATGAACCTCGCGAATCGTATACCAGGCGGAGCCTTTGTATTCGGTCGTATCGGGATCGGGATTAATCAGAGGAAACCCCCGAAACCGCTGGATAAGCCCATAAGCTCGAGGATAGGAAACATCAGCTAGCTTATTTTGTAGCTAAGTTATTTTCAATACTGTATATTGCCTGTTCAGCACCATATCTTAGAACGGTTTGTTCCAATTGCATACCTAATTTCTCTAATAGTCTGCAGGAGGAGAGATTAGCAGTTTGTGTCTCAGCGATTACTTTGGATAAATTTAATTCATTGAAAGCGTAATTTAAAATTTGCTGAATAACTTCTCTAGCATACCCATGTCCCCACCATTCTGGCAGAAATTCATATGAAACTTCTGTGTTTATTCCGTCCGTATGGCTATCTAAAGAAACTAATCCAATACAGCTATTAAGGTCTTTCAGCCAAACGGTCCAATAATGTGCCCCTTGGTCTGAACGTTGTAATGTGTCCAAAAACTTACTATAGGTATGCTCCTCAGGTATCGCTCCACCTAAGTATTTTCTTGCGTTTTCATTGATATAGATCATCTTTAAATCTTCAAAGTCATTATCATTTAACCTAAATAAGCTACATCTTTGGGTCTCCAAATCTATTTCCTCCTTAATTTTAATTTTAATTATCCATCTCAATATAACATCATGCTCCGATAAACCACATCCACAAGATGTGGTTTTTTGGGGAAAGTTAGATATGAGGCATACTGCACGCTTTGGACCGTATTGCAGCTATTTTTTAATTTTTGCTCAATTTCGCGACAGTTTCGGACCGCATGGATCTTATTTCCATAAAATCAAACGTTTTGGTAGTTATTTTTAGTGAATAGCTGCATCTGAGTCCTATAATCTAGCAAAATGCCCTGAACTCTTAAAATAAGGGCTCCTAAGTCCGATCAATAATCGAGGGGATCTGAAAAAGTTGGAATTATCGGGGAATCCTATTATAATAGGTGTCTTGATTAATGTAATTATGAATAATTAACCAATTACAACCAGAGAATAATGCAGGCTTGCAGAACATTAGGAGGAAATGAAAAGTGGAACTTGGAATAAGTACTTTTGTCGAGACAACGCCCGATGTCCAAACGGGTGAAACAATAAGTCATGCAGAACGACTACGTGAAGTAGTGGAGGAAATTGTACTTGCCGAAGAAGTGGGGCTAGATGTATACGGAGTGGGTGAGCATCATCGTCATGATTATGCAGCTTCATCACCTGCGGTTGTGTTAGCTGCGGCAGCATCTTTGACTTCGAAGATTCGGTTGACCAGTGCCGTAATGATCCTGTCTTCAGCAGATCCCGTACGTGTATTTCAAGATTTTGCAACTTTAGACGGCATTTCGAATGGACGTGCTGAGATCATGATCGGCCGCGGCTCGTTTACAGAGTCTTTTCCTTTATTCGGCTATGATCTGAAAGATTATGAAGAATTGTTCGATGAGAAGCTGGAATTGTTATTAGCTATTCAAAAGTCAGAAAAAGTAACCTGGAGCGGCAAACATCGAGCGGCCATAAACAATTTGGGTATCTACCCGCGACCGGTTCAAGATCCGTTACCGATTTGGATTGGGAGTGCTGGAAGTCCAGAGTCTGCGATCCGCACAGGGGCATTAGGTCTACCTTTTGTTTTGGCAATTATCGGCAATGTTCTACCGCTTGATTATGCGAAGCATGTGCAGCTATATAAAAAAGCAGCGGCTGAAGCCGGATACGATATTTCAAACCTGCCTATTTCCTCACACTCACACGGGTTTATCGCTGAGACTAATGAGTTAGCGCTGGAGAAGTTTTTCCCTTCAACGCATGCTCGGACCAATGTGCGGGCGAAGGAAAAAGGCACACCTCCATACCATCGTTCCGATTATGATGACGCATGCAGCTTTGATGGCGCTCTTTATGTTGGTGATCCAGAAACCGTTGCTAACAAAATTATTCATCTTCGCAAGCATGTGGGAATTACGCGATTCTTTTTACATATGCCCCACGGTACAATGCCTCATGAGGATGTTATGCAGGCGATTAGACTGCTGGGAACGGAAGTAGCCCCTCGTGTTCGTGAAGAAGTAGCGCGCTGGGAAGCAAGTAATCGTTAACGAATAAGCTGCGTCCTTAGGACGTGGCTTTTTTTTTTTGTACGGTATACTAAAGAAATGAATAACGTTGTACGACACAGGAGGGGGGATGGAGAGCATACATTATTTATCTCAATTCAATTTGCTTCAATCGTTAGCGCTGGAAGATTTAATGGAAATGGAAGAGTTAACTCGAATAACAGTAGTCCCGAAAAATACATATATCCAAACACCGACAACCTTCTCTGAAGGATTATTTTTTGTGAAAAAAGGAAAGATTCGCTTATACCGATTGAATGTGGAAGGGAAGCAGTTTACGTCGGATATTCTGAGTGAGGGTAACATTTTTGGTGAAATGAACGTGATTTCGTTTGGAACTAAAGATCATTACATTGAGGCCATGGAAGAGTGTCATATCTGTACAATTGATCCTGCGAGATTTGAAGAGTTCGTAGCAACTCGACCTAGATTCTTGATGTCATTAATGCAAGTATTGAGCGATCGTATAAAAAGTATGAGTCAGTTATCGCAAAATCTAGCCATCGGAAATCTGCATGATAAAATATTGTGCGTTCTTTTAAAGCTATCTGCTCAGTTAGGTGTTAAAAACGAGGACAATTATTTCAAAATCAATGTTCCGCTGTCACATCAAGAAATCGCTAATTTGATTGGCGCAAGTAGAGAGGCAGTTACGGTGGCATTGCAAGAATTGGTGAAAGCTGAGGTGCTTCTGACAGGGTTCAAAACTATACTTATCCACCGTGATAAGGTCTTGGAAAGAAACTTATAAAGATCATGACTTGTAAATGAGATTACATCTTTATGGATAGAAATACCCGTATCCTAGATAAGAAGAAGGTTATCCAAGCCTTTAAAATCATAGGTGAAGGGACGATTTCTATGGAACATAGGAAGGGAGCTCGAAAAGTTAGCGATATTCCCGCTGAGACGATAGAACTCCTACATAAAGGAAAATTACAGACTGTAAATTTAACGGAATGGCTTGCTGTGGATCATTTGGTTTTGTTGGAAAATGTGCTGGACGAGCTAAGTTTTGGACAGGAATCCCAACCTATTTTACAAAGGCTGAACGATTTATCGGAAAAGAAAATCATGAAGCTCATACCGGCTATCGCGCGGGAGTGGCAACTGGTATTGGACTGCAAATCAGAGGTGGAGCAATCCCGAGTATTTACAGCTTTAGCACAGCATCGTTCCGATAGTGTCCGCTGTTGGGCTGCCTATATGATTGGTCTAAATCAATCTTTAAGTCTTTCACAAAAGCTAACGGCTATCCGTCCTTTTGCAGCGGATGATCATTTTGGGGTGCGTGAGATTTCATGGATGGCTTTAAGGGAATCGGTCATTGCAGAGTTACACGAATCCATTAAGTTCTTAGAGAGCTGGGTTCATGATCAAGATCCGAATATAAGGCGGTTTGCGATCGAATTGACGCGGCCACATGGGGTGTGGGCGAAGCATATTACTGCACTCAAAGAGAACCCAGAAATTGCACTACCGTTATTAGAACCACTTAAGTCAGATCCCGCAAAATATGTCCAGGATTCTGTAAGTAATTGGTTGAACGATGCGAGTAAAAGCAATCCGGACTGGGTGCTACAGCTTAGCGAAAAGTGGTTGATTTCATCGGACTCCAAGGAAACGAAGCGGATTGTAACCCGGGCTACAAGGAGTATTACTGATCTGTATTGAAAATGAAACTTCACTGTAGAATGGAATTTAAAACGTCAAACACTATGGGCTAATTAGCTAATAAGTGTTGGCGTTTTTTTATATAGAGAAGAAGTGGACTTGGATTATTAAAGGTATCTGATTATTGTGATTTATTATTTAAACCAAAATACGTATAAATATTTATATTGTTAATCGGGAATCCATCTGTTATACTCAAAAACACAAAATGTTATAAAACATAACATTGAATTGAGCTGAGGAGGATTGAACTATGAAAAAACAAATTTTTCGCAATGTAGGTGTCACGTTATCGGTCTTTTTATTAGCGAATTCGTCAATTAATGTTATGTATGCTGACGTTTCAGAAGGTGGGTATAAACCGAAAACGCATGTTCTAAAGGCAAATTCGGAGACCGTCCGCTGGGGGAATATTGGTAAGGGTGATCCAGCTTTAACGGTACGTTCGGGAGATATTGTAACGGTCGAGGCTATTACGCATCATTCCGGTGATGATTACGATCGAATGATTAAGGGGGATGCGGGAGTCGAAGATATTTTTCATTGGATAGAAGGGGAGAAGAACGAAGCGCTTCGTGGACCAGGTGTACATATTATGACGGGACCAATCGCAGTAGAAGGTGCTGAGCCTGGGGATATTCTGGAAGTGAAGATTCTGGACATGAAGCTGAGACCTAATGGAAATGACAAGTATGCTGGAAAAACCTATGGTGTGAATGCCGCGGCGAACTGGGGTTATCTATACGGAGATATGGTTGAGGAGCCGAAACAACGTGAAGTGGTCACCATCTATGAGATGGATACTGAGGGTGGTACCGATTATGCAACAGCTGTTTATAACTACAAATGGACAGTGCAAACCGATCCGGATGGTCAAGTGCACCCGACAATCGACTACCCAGGTGTTATTGTAGACCATAATACGATTGATAAGAATTTTGATGTATTGAAAGGTGTAAAGATTCCAGTACGTCTCCACTTCGGTACGATGGGTGTGGCGCCTAAAGAAGCGGATATCGTAGATTCAGTACCTCCTTCATACAATGGTGGCAATGTTGATGATTGGCGGATTACTGAAGGTGCAACGATGTATTATCCTGTATCCGTACCGGGTGCGCTACTGTCAATTGGTGATCCGCATGCCGGTCAAGGGGATTCTGAGATTAACGGAACTGCCATCGAGACATCAGTCACTGGTGATATTCAAGTCATTCTTCATAAAAAGGAAACGCTTAACAAAAAGCTGGATGGGTTAAGCTTCCCATTACTTGAAAATGAAAACGAATGGGTTGTACATGGCTTCAGCTACGCGAATTATTTGGAGGCACTCGGAGCAAGTGCACATACGGATATCTTCAAAAACTCATCCATCGACAAAGCGATGAAGGATGCCGCTCATAAAACAAAAGATTTTTTGATGGCTGGAATGGATTTGAGCGAGGATGAAGCATATTCACTGATTTCTGTGTCCGCGGATTTCGGAATTACACAGGTGGTGGATGGAAATTGGGGCGTTCATGCCTTGATAGACAAAGCACAATTCGGCGAAGCGGAGCGCAAGGCAGTGGGATTACGTAGCAGCTTTGAAGGTTTTGGTGCGAAGGTGAGCTGGAAGCCGGCTACTCAGACGGTTACTATTAGCTATAATAACAATGTTCTGGAGATGAAGGTCGGAGCGACAACGGGAATGTACAATGGAGAGATCGTAAAGCTCGTTGCTCCATTAGAGGTTGTAAAAGAGAAGGTTGAGGTCAGCGAATATTTCGCGAATTTTTATAAAGCTAAGCTATCTAAAACGGAGTAGGTTGAATTAGCAATCATTTCACAATCATAATAAGATCCAAACCAGAGAAGAACCGTCTTTATTAAGTCGGTTCTTTTTTTATATATTTAGACCGTCCTGATTTTTGTGGCGTTTTAATAAGATTTGGTTTTCTACACGGACTAGTCCGTCCAGACAGTAGATGGATTCATGCATAAACCGTTCCATCTCTTCAAGATTCTCAACCAGAATGTGAATGTGAAGAATGCAAGGCCCTGTCATTTCATAAAGTACGGCTACGCGTTCATTTTCTTTTAGGACTCCGACAATATGATTTAAATGGGCAGGCTCCACTTCAAGCTCCAGATACGCCGAAATTTTCTTTCCTAATTTTTCTGCATTAATAACGATTGAGAATTGCTCAATAATTCCTTGATTGACGAGCCGATCAATACGATCCTTGACCGCAACGCTTGATAAATTAACTTCTTTAGCTAGATCGGTGTAGGAAATTCTGCTGTTTTGAGTTAGGCGTTCTAAGATATGATTATCGATAGGATCAAGCATACGGAATGGTTCACCTCTTTTTTCGTAATTGTAACAGAAAAAAATAGGCAATGCCTAGTAGTGCGTCACAGCAGGAGTGTGTCTCAGCATTCTCAGCTTAAGATGTTGACATTGAAGAATTATTTCACTATACTGGCTGTAATCTTATATACGATATACGTTGAAGAAGCCCAGTAGTAGCTTAGTCCCTGTTTCAGAAAGCCGGGGGTTGATGAAACCCGGTACACACTAAGAGTACGAATTACACTTTGGAGTATCTCGGCTAACACCGAGCGGAATGGCGAACGATATCTCGTCACGAGTGGCATCAATGCTGTGTTTTAGCATTAGCGTTTCATTGGTGCAATCTGGGTGGTAACACGGTTATTCAATCGTCCCTATGTCTACAATAGACAGGGGGACGATTTTTTTGTTTTTTAAATATAAGGATTTATATGTTTCAATTCATCAATAGGATTTCTACTAATTTAAGGGGTGTTAGGCAATGAATATTATCGACGAACTAGAATGGCGCGATGCCATCAATCAACAAACCGATGCCGAAGGGCTTAGAGAATTGACCAACCAGAAATCCGTTTCGGTGTACTGCGGCGTAGATCCAACGGGTGACAGTATGCATATTGGTCACTTGATTCCGTTCATGGTGCTCAAAAGATTCCAGCTTGCAGGACATCGTCCGGTTATGCTAATTGGCGGTGCTACGGGTACGATCGGTGATCCAAGTGGACGACAATCCGAGCGTTCATTGCAGACGCTGGAGCAAATCCAAGCTAACGTAGATGCGCTTACCGCACAAATGAAAAAATTGTTCGTTACTGATGGCGACAATCAAATTCGTATGGTGAATAACTACGATTGGACGCATAAAATCAATGTGATCGAATTTTTGCGTGACTATGGTAAGAACTTCAGCATCAATTCGATGCTTGCCAAAGATGTTGTAGCGAGCAGATTGGACAGTGGAATTTCCTTTACAGAATTCTCCTACCAAATCCTGCAATCCCTAGATTACCTGCATCTGTACCAGCATGAAGATGTGCAGCTACAAATTGGTGGCTCCGATCAATGGGGCAACATTACAAGCGGTCTGGATCTGATCCGTAGAAAAGAAGGATCTGAAGCAAAAGCATTCGGTTTAACGATCCCGCTTATGCTGAAAGCTGATGGAACAAAATTCGGTAAATCAGCTGGAGGAGCAATCTGGCTGGATCCGAACAAAACGACTGCGTTTGAGTTCTATCAGTTCTGGGCGAACACCGATGACCGTGATGTTGTGAAATACTTGAAGTACTTTACGTTCCTATCTAAAGAGCAAATTGATGCGCTTGAGGAAAAAGTACAGAGCGAACCGCATAAACGCGAAGCACAAATAACACTTGCTGAAGAAATGACCAGATTCGTACATGGTGAAGAATTGCTGGAGCAGGCTAAACGCATTACTGCCGCACTGTTCAGTGGAGATATCAAATCCCTAACTGCGGATGAGATCGAGCAAGGCTTCAAGGAAATGCCTACTTACGAAACTACACTGGAATCTAAAAATATCGTAGAGTGGTTGGTTGATCTAGGAATCGAGCCATCTAAACGTCAAGCGCGTGAGGATATCACCAAAGGAGCAATCTCCATGAATGGTGAGAAAGTTAGCGATGTAGCGCTGGAAGTTACAGCTAGCGAAGCTATCGGCGGCCGGTTTATCATTATCCGTAAGGGCAAGAAAAACTACAGCTTGGTGAAATTGTCCTAGAAGAAATGATATTATTTAGCCTTCCTTATATGTATAAGGGAGGCTTTTTGTAATGACCGACATTTTCATTCTGAGGCTAGAGTCTTTTTTTTGACGTATTAAAGTGAAAATGGAAAGGTAAAATAGTGAAAATTATGTTAAGCTTAGGTTTCGTGTGATTTATGGATTAACATGATAATCAGAAACCATATTGGAAAATTAGGAGTGGTAATTTGAGAAGACAAAAACCAATGACCATGGAAGAATTGATGAATGAGTTACAAGGGCAGAAAATGAATCAAGAAGATCCCAATGAAGTATCTTTTGAGAAGTTGTTTAATGAAGAGTTTATGAGTAAGTATTCCAATTTCAAAAGTTTCGATGAGTTTGTAATCAAAGGGAACTTTCAAGTAAAGACAGAAGAAGATGTTGCTGACATACCTGATGAACTTTTTGATCGTCATGTAGTTAGAGAGACGAAGTTTGCGGATTGGAAATCCATGCTGGAAACAGCAAATAAGGAATACGTTCGTAATTAAAGTAACAGTGTTCTGGTAATGCTCTATTCATCTTCAAAGAAAATACACTCCCCATTATCTCAACAGACAATGGGGAGTGTATTTTTTTATCTCTAGATATTCGACAAGCTATGATGTTTTACTCATCGTTGAACTACATGTCTATGATTTAATTGAAGATATAGGAAATAGGTGTACTTACATAGGAGGGGCAGAATCGTATGACAACATGCATACAGACCTCGAGGCCTGAGACTCTTCATATCATGTGGAAAACCGTCTCAGAGGATTGTAATCTAGCCTGTGATTATTGCTATTACAGTACAGCAGGGGGACATCCTCATCATCCGATCCGAGTGATGGATACGGATCTTCTGGAGCGGTTTATCGCTCAGTACATGAATAGATCATCAGGTATAGCGACGTTCTCTTGGCAGGGTGGGGAGCCACTATTGGCTGGACTTCCGTATTTTGAACGTGTGATTTCACTCCAAGCTAAATCCGCTCCACCTCATACGATGATAAGTAATGCACTACAGACCAATGGAACGCTAATAAATGAGAAATGGGCGGAATTTTTTAAACGGTATAACTTTTTGGTTGGGATTAGTCTGGACGGTCCTGCACTTATTCATGATGCTCATCGTTTAACGGGTTCAGGGAAAGGTAGTTATGATCTAGTTATGCGTGGGATTCGTCATTTACAGAATGTAGGAGTGGAGTATAGTATCCTGACGGTGATTCATGAAGATAACGTGAGGAAACCAGACGAATTGATGGCATTCTACCAGGAACAACAATTTCCGTATATTCAGTTTATCCCTTGCATGGATTTTGTTTCACAGAAGAGTGATATGCCTGGCCGCTTTCGAATTACACCTGAACAATACGGAGCGTTTTTATGCCGTACATTTGACCTGTGGTACAACGAGGAGGGGTATCCGGAGCTTCCCATTCGCATTTTTGAGAATATGCTTCTTGTGTTCATGCATCGTGAGGCGGAGTTATGCGTTCACAACTCAGGCTGTCCAAAGATGATGGTACTTGAAACGAACGGGGATGCCTATCCTTGCGATTTCTTTATTGATGAAGAGCACAGGTTAGGAAATATCGGCCAAACCGACCTGGAGTCGCTGCTTAGCAGCCCAGTATATGATGACTTCTTGTTAATGAAGCCCGATATGAATGAGGCATGTCATAAGTGTGAGTACCTTGAATTTTGCAATGGGGGATGCCCTCGTAACCGGAATTGGCTTGATGTGAATGATCGTACTGAGGTTGATTATTTTTGCCGCAGCTACAAAATGTTTTACTCGTATGCTTATGAACGGATGATGTTGCTTGCGAACCGACTTAGATCGGAGCAGATGCTGGAGTTCAGGAAAAGTGCAAAACCACTTCCAGGTCGAAATGATCCATGTCTATGCGGAAGTGGGAAAAAATTTAAGAGTTGCTGTCAACCACTATAGGTCAAATTAAATAAGGTTGTTCCAACACTCATGCAAATGACTGTGGGACAACCTTTTTGTTATGCTAAAGAACCATTTGATTTCTTACCATTATAGCGGCTCCAGTCACCACAGCTTCTTCTTTTAAAGTACCTAGAGTGAAGTGAGGTTGGTATTCAGGATAACGGTAAGTGTTTCGCTGTGCCACTTCAACCGCCGTTTGGAAGAACAACTCGTGAGAGTGGATGAGCGCACCACCTAGAATGATGGTCTCAGGATGTAACAGGTTGATAACGTTGGCGAGGCCAATCCCGAAGTGAATGGCGGCTTGAGTAAATAATTCACGCGCGTGGGGATTACCCTCTCTAAAGGCTTGCACAAGTACATCATAAGTTAGCTTCTCAGGCGAGACTTTATATCTTTGGAGGATCAGGTCGTTGTCATTTTTCGCCTCTGTGCGTGCACTTTGTTCTAACGCCTGCACAGATACGAATGCTTCCAGAGCACCGTAGTTCCCATCATTATTTAATCGGGGTCCGTCTGTATGGATGATCATTTGACCAATGGCATCTTCCATATCCATCGTCCCATGAACAATACTTCCATGCGACATCATCGCATAGCGGATCCCTGCTCCAGCATGTACATAGAGCATATGTTGAATGTTAGCGTGACGGATGGACCAGCGTTCCCCAAGCAGTGCGGAATTTGCTCCGTTGTCCAACCAAGCTTTGAAGCCCGTCCGTTCCTCCACCAGTGTGCAAATCGGGAGATTGTTCCAGCCTGAAGCAGGGAAATGTAGCGGCTCTAAGATCAAGCCATTCTCCCGGTCAAGTGGTCCTACAGCCCCTATTCCTATCCCTATGATTTGACTGTCCACTAACTGATGATCCCTGAGGAAAGCACGTATTTGACTACTTACATGATCCATAAATCTTTCAGGTGTGAATGCCTGATCCATTCTCCAATGAACAATTGATTTTGGGTTCATTTGCATATCAAATAAACCAAGGGAAGAATACAACCTGGAAATCTCTAAACCGATGATGTAACCGTAGGAAGGATTGATCTGGTATAAAATAGGTCTTCTGCCTCCGCTAGATTCCCCAAATCCGCATTCTGTAAGCAAGCCTTCTTCCGTCATTTCATCCAATATTCGGGTCATTGTGCTTTTGGTAAGTGAGAATGTTTGTAGAAGATCCAATTTGGAAACAGTGCCTTGTTCGGCGATTCGGTCATATAGGAGTTTCTTTGGGGATGGAATGTGTGTTGAGTGCTTTTCCACGATATACCTCCAAGCTATATATAGGATGAACTAGTCAGATTATTTTTTATAAAGTTTGTATTTATTAACATTAATATAGTATAACGCATAAACCATAGATTGTATTTTACCGCTCAAAAAACTTAATTCCATTTTGGGAAAAAGTGATATAATGGAATTACGACAGAGTATATAAGGGTGGATTCCATGAGAACAACTATGAAAACAAATGTGGTGACGAATACAGAACTCAGGATAAGTCTACTGCTCCAGTTGTTTTGGGTATTTGTTCGAATCGGTCCCGTAACTTTCGGGGGAGGTTATGCAATGATCCCTATGATTGAACGGGAAATTTCCGTTAAACGAAAATGGTTGGCTGAAGAGGAGATGGATGAAATTCTATCTTTAGCTGGCGCTGCACCAGGTGGTGTAGGTGTAAATGCGGCGGCATTCATTGGTTATCGTCTTGCTGGTGTGAAGGGGGCGATTGCTGCAATCGCAGGAATTACGATTCCAACCTTTATCATTGTTTGTGTACTTAGTGCCGTTTACTCACAACTGGCCGACCAACCAAAAGTCATTGCCGCAATGAAGGGGATTCATGGTGCTGTTATCGCTTTGATCCTAGTAGCTGCATATCGAATGGCCAAGAACGCTATATTTGACAAGACTACGGCTGTTACGGCGTTTGTTATACCGGTCGTATTACTGGTTTCCGGGATTAATCCTATATACGTGATTGCAGTTGGTTTATTTATCGGATTTGTATATATGCCAATCAAACAGCTCTTAGGGCTTAAAGTTCAGACCGAGAAGGAGTCCTTGAATGATTCTGATGAAGAGTCGAATTATCCGGAGTATTACATCTAGGGGGAAGCGACGTGATTTGGAATTTATTTTTTACCTTTATAAAAATTGGACTGCTCTCCTTTGGGGGAGGGTACGCCATCATTCCGATGATTCAGCATGAAGCTATGGCTGGTGGTTGGTTATCCGAAAAGGAATTTCAGGAGGTAGTTTCCATCGCAGGGATGTCACCTGGTCCTGTTGCAACGAACAGTGCAACCTTGATCGGATATCGTGTAGCCGGAATAGAAGGAGCGATTGTGTCAACATTAGGCATGATTCTGCCTTCATTAATCATCATCCTAGTTATTTCCATCTTTTTTTATCGGGTGAGGGACAGTCAATGGATTAAAACGTTATTCTATGGTTTGCGACCAGTGATTACAGGCTTGATTGCCTATGCTGCGATTCGGTTTGGATTAAATAGCATGGAACACGCTTTCATTAGTTGGCAGACCATAGGCACGTTAATCATTGTATTCGCTGCACTTTATGGTTTAATGAAATATAAGCTGCATCCGCTCACCATAATCGTTGCTTCTGGCATTCTTGGTGTAGCTTTTTTTTAGACAGAGCTGGAACGATCCCAGATTGGAGGTAAGCACATGTCAGAGAATATACGGGCTTGCTGTTCAGCTAGTCGAAATCAAGTCGAGAAACAAGGTTCCATCGATGTTTGTAAGGAGAACACAACTAACCAAAGACTAGAAGGGGATAAAGATTTCTCGGACATGATCCTTATTCCTGAAGGCACTTTTCTTATGGGGACGGATGACAAAGAAGGGTTCCCCGCAGACGGAGAAGGCCCTGCTAGGAATGTTACCATATCTCCCTTTTTGATTGATGCAACGGCGGTTACGAATAAGCAGTTTGCTGCTTTTATCAAGGAAACTAACTACGTTACAGATGCGGAACGTTTTGGATGGTCTTATGTATTTCATTCTTTTGTTTCCATGGTGACAGGGAAAAAAGTGACCCGAGTGGCGACTCAAACCCCTTGGTGGTGGGTGGTAGAGGGAGCAGATTGGTGTCATCCTGAAGGTCCGGATTCTCATGTAGACGAACGTCTTGATCATCCTGTTATCCATATATCTTGGCATGATGCTGATGCATATTGCAGCTGGGCCGGCAAACGTCTTCCTACGGAAGCGGAGTGGGAGTATGCCGCACGAGGGGGTCTAGTTCAGAAACGATACCCTTGGGGGGATGAATTAAAACCGGGAGGTGAGCATCGCTGCAATATTTGGCAAGGCAAGTTCCCCGATAAAAATCATGCCAGCGACGGTTATGCAGGTACGGCACCTGTGAAGTCCTATCTACCTAACGGATATGGTCTTTATAATATGTCAGGAAACGCGTGGGAATGGTGCGAGGATTGGTTTACTAATGCCTATCATTTATCTTCCGAATCAGTGAATCCTAGAGGCCCGGTAAGTGGTGAAGCAAGGTCGATGCGTGGAGGGTCGTATTTGTGCCATAAATCTTATTGCAACCGTTATCGAGTGGCAGCCAGAAGCAAAAATACACCAGACAGCTCTGCAGGAAATATTGGCTTTCGATGTGCGGCTGATTATACCGGTTGAGAATACATAAAGACTACTACATTAGAAGGAGGAACTTCTTTGTCCTCTATCATTCATAGTCAGTTTGATATCACCGTGCTAGACGTCATAAAAATTCAATATCAGAAGCGGGTCCTGTTCGATTACGTCCAATCTTGTTATACCGTCTCTTATATTCAAAAAGGTGAGGTCTTGACGACTTCCTCCGAGGGTGAATATGTTGCTTCTGCCGGAGACGTGATGATCCACCGTCCTAACCAGCCTTTTAATGTGATCTCCAAAATGGAAGGCGTACATTATCTATTTAATATTAACGCAAAGGTGCGAGACGGAGATGACTTCTTCAAGTTATTCCCGCTAGGCAAGGTGATTCGGATTCGGGATCAAAGCGAATATGAGCGAAGGTTTGACGAGCTGCGAAGCCTGTGGTTGCAGGAGGAGGATGATTTCAGAAATGTTCAGGTCGGTTCATTGGCATTTTTTCTCCTTTATGAAATTATGGAGAGCACCAAGCTTGGCGGGCGCCGCTCATCACGAGATCCCTATGTCACGGACCGCTTTAACGAGGCGTTGCAATATATGGAGGAGAGACTTGATCAGGAGATTAGTAGAGAGGAGCTTTCCAAGCTCTATCATATGAATCCTGTTTATTTTAGCCGGGCGTTTCAGAAAATATATAAACTGACTCCTATGCAAATGCTTCGAAAATTGCGGCTGCTGCAAGCTAAACAAATGTTGGAGTATACGGATTATACCATCGAGCACATCTCCCAGAGATGTGGATATTATGATGCTTCGCATTTCAGTAAGGTATTTCGTGGCGAATACGGCAAGGGTCCGGCGGAGTACCGAAAAAGTATCGAATATACAAAAACAAACATCGCTACTCCATAGCGGAGCTTTACATATTCATTTACTGTATAAGCATGAGCAGATCATTCTAAACTGCCCGAATCGATGCGTAACCATTTCGATTAAAAGGAAAGGCAGGGTACACCTCATGAGAATCTTGTATTTGGATTTGGATTCGCTTCGCCCGGATCATCTGGGATGTTATGGCTATCATCGGAATACCTCCCCGAATATCGATTCAATCGCTAAAGAAGGGGTCACCTTTACCAACTACTATTGTTCAGATGCGCCGTGTCTACCGTCCCGTTCTGCTTTAATGTCAGGACGATTTGGCATTCATAATGGGATTGTAGGACATGGCGGGACCGCTGCTGATATGCGTAGAGAAGGGGCGAAACGCGAATTTAATGACCGGCTGGGAATGGAGAGTCTTCCCGCTATATTAAGACAAGCGGCCATGAAAACCGCGTCGATCAGCACCTTTGCCGAACGACACTCGGCCTGGACCTTTAATGCCGGTTTTCAAGAAGTGTTCAATGTTGGTGGAAGGGGGCATGAGACGGCAGAGCAGGTGCTTCCAGTGGCGCTTAAATGGCTTCAGGATAATGGGGAGTCCGAAAATTGGTTTCTGCACCTGAATTTCTGGGATCCTCATACACCTTATCGTACACCCGAGAGCTACGGTAATCCTTTCGAGAAGGATCCTTTACCCGATTGGATCACTGAAGAGGTGTTTGAGCTTCACCGAAAGAAGAAGGGGCAGCACAGCATTGAAGATATGAATGTGCTCGCTAAATCACATTACCAACAGCATTTCAGGCATAATCAGGAGATAGAGAATCATGACGATCTGCGTGTTATCTTTGATAACTATGATGCTGGAGTTAAATATCTCGACGAGCATCTCGGGCAAGTCTTCTCCAAGCTGAGAGAACTTGGTGTGATGGAAGATACGGCTATCTTGATCTCAGCGGATCACGGAGAGAGCCTGGGCGAGCTAGGGATTTACTCCGAGCACGGTACGGCAGACGAGGCGACTTGCCGCATTCCGATGATTATTCGCTGGCCAGGCGGCAAGAATGGAATAGTGGAGGATGGGCTACATTATCACCTTGATTTAGGACCGACATTAGCAAGCCTTTTGAATTTGAAAGGAGCTCCTTCTTGGGATGGTAAAAGTTATGCAGATACCATTCTGGAGGGACATTCAGAAGGGCGTGAGTATCTCGTAATCTCACAATGCGCGCATGTGTGTCAACGCAGCGTCCGATTTGAGGATTGGTTATATATACGAACCTATCATGACGGACATCATGGATTTCCGAAAGAAATGTTGTTTGATTTGAAGCACGATCCATATGAACAACATAATCTCGCCGAAATATGTAAAGACATTTGTATGAAAGGCGTCTATCTGTTGAATGAATGGCATGACAACATGATGAGCTCTATGGACTGTGACATCGATCCATTATGGACGGTACTTATGGAAGGTGGACCCTATCATGCGAAAGAGTATGTGAGCTCATCCTCACAGGATGCTTAGCGTTGTCTCTTTGAATGCGGAAAGAGAGACATATGAAATGGAGGTTGCCCTTGAATGGGCAACCTCCATATTTATGGTCTGGATTCTTGTTGATCTATTAAAGATCCGGGAAGCCTCAAAATGGTCTTCGTCCCACTACCCTCCTTACTGTACAGCAGAACACCACAAGGATCTCCATACTTAAGATTTAGACGATTATTGACGTTTAAGAGCCCGATATGATCGCCGGATTCTAGATTCTTACCATCCAGAAGCTCGGTTAGTTGTTCCAGTCTCGCAGCATCGATGCCTACACCATTATCTTCTACAGCAATTTCTAGCAGTCCCGCTGCACTTTTCTCTACTGTGATCAGTAAAACTCCCCGACCTTGGGCCTCAAGCCCATGACCAAGCGCATTTTCTACAATTGGTTGAAGGATCATTTTAGGTACGGGAATGTGTAACCAATCCTGTGGACAGAACAGCTTGTAAGTGAATTTGTCCGGGAAACGGCCTTGGTAAATCCGTACACAAGATTCTGCGATTTTCAGTTCCTCCCCAAGAGTTACCTCCTCTTTACCTTTGATGCTGTACTTGAGCATTGTGCTTAAGGCGGTTGTCATCTCGTAGATATCCCGATTTCCTTTTACGATCGCAACGCCTTTGATTGTATCTAAAGTATTGCTTAAGAAATGGGGATTAATTTGACTTTGCAAATACGAGTATTCCGCACGTTGCTTTTCCAGATCGGTCTGATAAAGCTGGGTGTTTGCATCGATTAATTGATCCGTCAAATCGTGAATCCGTGTTGTCATGTCGTTGAACTGGCGAGAGATGATTTCAATCTCAGCGTAGCCCTTTAAATCGACCTTGTTGTTCAATATCCCTAGACTTCCGCCCTTTAATTGATTCATATAGCGCATAAGCCTTGACAACGGTCTTAAGAGATTCATCACGAGCACAGAGTAGGGAATAGAAACAACTAACAGAATTAATGCTAGAAATATATAGCTGACCTTCTTCAATTTCTCCAGTTCCTTCATCAAATTATGGACTGGAACAGCGGTTATGATTTTCCCTGAGATCTCAGGTAGGCGAAAGGATTGAATAGCATATTTTTTTCCGTTGACGGTTTGGACGATTGACTCTCCATCACTTCCACTTGCCCGGGTTTGAAACTGCTGGAGCATATCTTCCGGCTCATCGCTATTAGAGTAGATCAGCCCTTTATCATCCATCATAAAAAAACTGGTTCCAACCAATCGGGGATACTCAGAAATTTCAGTTTGAATGGCCTTCATATCCACAATAACTGCGATATATCCGATTTTCTCTCCATATAGGGAGGTGTCACCTGAAGCAAAGATATTCATCCCGAACAATAATTTTCTCTTGTCGATGACCTTGTCTGGAGGACTGTATCCACGATAATGAACGATTCCATCGTCCTCGGCTGTTTTCATAAGATCGACAGCATATTTTGTTCTTCCCGCTAAGGAAATACGTGTGTTTGAGCTACCGATAACAATAATATCTAAGATGTCCGTATTCATATTTCGGGCGATACTCAATAGCCCCTCAACTTTTTGGGATAGATCGTAGACTCCAAACTTATCATTCTCGACTAGGAACTTTTGGACGGTCGAATCGTAACCCACATTCATCATCATGGAAGAAACGTTGGCATAGTTGTTAGAAATTCGTTGCTTGAGGAGGGAGACCAGCTCCGTATTGTATTGCGTATTTTGATTAATGATAGTCTCGCTTGATAGTTGGTAGACTCGTGAAACGATGATTGGGATAATGGCAACAATAAATAACCCGAATAGCAAAACCTGAGTACGGATGGATAGTCTCTTAAATCTCTTCATTGTTTTGTTCCCTATATTGCGTAGGTGTCATTTTGAGATGCCGCTTAAAAATTCGTGTGAAGTAGAAATAATCCTGAAAACCGCATTTCTCACCGATTTGGTAAATGGAAAGCTCGGTCTCGACCAGCATTTTACAAGCGTATTCAATTCTTAAACGACTGATATGTTCGATGATGGTCTCGCCGACCTCTTTTTTGAATAATTGACATAAGTAATTTGGACTTAAGAAAAACTGATTGGCTAAATGTTGAATCGAAATTTCTTGATTGAAATGGTTGCGGATATACAACATGATTTCTTTGACTTTGTGGTTTGAAATTCGTGAAATATCAGTTTCGTTTCTGTTCATAAAAATATCTAGCGTCATAAGAATCAGATCATCAATCATAGCTTCAGCCGTGCCGTATCGATAATAGAGTTGTTCATATCCTTCAAAAAAACGACCATTAACCCGAGTCCCTTCCCGAGGAAATAAGTACAGGATCGATGTGTAGAGCAAATAGGCTTCTTTAATGGTGAACGTTCCCTCTTTGAATAATTTCTTTATCGATTCCATAGCTGCTATGAAACCGAGCCGGTCTTTATTATGAAGAATCCGGGAAATCTCTTTGAGCTTCTCGTCGATCGGTATTTCCTGTTGCGAATTCACCCGATAACATCCAGGCATCCCCGTTGCGAACATACTGAAAGCTGCATGAGAAGCGGATTCTAAAGCCGCATCCAGTTGATGTATATCCGAAATAGGAGGACCGATCCCGACCCCGCACTCTTGTACAACCTCTGTATTTTCAAGACCCCGAAGGAAGAATTCGTATTGGCACTCTTCTAATAAGTAACCATAACGTCTGCGGCTCATCGGGAAGACCAAGGAAGAGAATTGCCCGACCTCTGCGGGTGAACTTAACCCTTGGATAACAATGGGGATATGAGGTGTATCTTTCGACAAGGGTATTCTCTTCTCATTCAACCATAAGCTGATTCGTTCAAGATCTCCGGAACAAACCGCTTCATATAGTTCGAAGTCGTGGACAGGGCTTTCTTTAACCACTTTCAATTCATGTTGTTGGGCTATTCGGTTAAGCATTCCTTCGATTTCTTCGATTTCAAAAGGTTTCAGGCAGTATCCGAACGTCCCATAATTCATCGCTTTTTGTGCATAAGCGAACTCTGCATGTCCGCTGAGTACGATAAAAATTGTATCAGGTGCGATGGCCTTGCCACGTTGAATGAGCTCTAGTCCATTCATTACAGGCATTTTAATATCTGTTAGCACAAGGGTGGGGCGAAGCGATTGAATTAATTGCAGGGCTTCTTGCCCGTTTTCGGCATCGTCGATCACTTCAAAGCCGTATTTCTTCCAATTCACTCCTGCTTTAATTCCTTCTACAATCCACTTCTCATCATCTGCAATAATCACTGAACGCATAAGTGAATCCCCCTTTCTCTATGGAGCTCTTAGATTTATCCTAGCGATTGTGGACCAAGGGGGGTATGGACTATCTTACGCTCACTATGTCCGATATTAAGCGTCATGGGAAGTTCACCTACAAAGGTGTGAAAAATCCACATGACCGGAGTTGTATTCTCTATACAAGAGAATTTACACTCCCGATATAATTTACCATATAAATCGCTTACAAGTATAAACAATCTCATACAGAAAGGTGGAGAGAAGATTGGCTGATTCTGTAACCGCTCGTACGCCTAAGCGAAGCTTAAGAACGCGTGCTCCGAAGCAAAGCTTAGGAAAAACGATTTTACAGTACAAGTATTTTTACCTCATGGTTCTACCGGTGTTAATCTGGTACGCCCTCTTCAGCTATGCTCCCATGTACGGTGTAACGTTAGCATTCAAATCATTTAATTACAGTAAGGGGATTCTGGGAAGTCCCTGGATTGGCTTGGAGAATTTTCAAACGCTGTTGACCGACCCTGATTTTCGCAGGGCATTTTGGAATACGGTCATTATCAGCTTGATGAAGTTGGTCACTCATTTCCCAATGCCCATTATCCTGGCGATTGTTTTATATGAGTTTTCCAGGACAAAAATGAAGCGTTTTTTTCAGACGATCCTGACGTTCCCACATTTTATTTCGTGGGTTGTGCTGTCAGGAATTATCATCAATATTTTAAGCAAGGACGGGATTTATAACCAGATCATCATGTTGTTTGGTGGGGATCCAAATTCTCCTCTTGTGGATGAAAGTGCATTCAGACCCGTTCTGTATATTACGCATGTGTGGCGAGAGATCGGTTGGGATTCAATCATTTACTTAGCGGCGCTTGCTGGGATCAATCCTGAGTTGTTTGAAGCGGCAGAAGTGGACGGTGCGAACCGTTTTCGCCGTCTGCTAAACATCGCATGGCCGGGCTTGAAGAGTACCGTCGCAGTCCTGCTAATTCTTCAAGTTGGACAACTACTAACGCAAGGTTCGAGCTTCGAGCAAATATTCAATCTGTATAGTTCACCGGTATATTCGGTTGCCGACACGATCGATACATACATTTATCGGACTTCATTCACGATTGGAAGCGACTTTGGATATATGACTGCTGTGGGTGTCGTCAAGTCCATTATCAGCCTAATTCTTTTATGGGCGGCGAACTCGTTCGCTAAGAAAATGGGTGAGGAAGGACTGTATTAATTTGCATGAAAAGGGGAGAAGCAAGTGACCGACACAACGGTTAAAAAGAGAAAAAAATGGAGTGTCTTCGATATCGTCGCATTCGTGGCTCTGGGGCTTCTAGCACTAGTAACATTTTTTCCCTTCTATAATGTTCTCATTATCTCTGTTGCAAAGTTCGAAGCGATTAGTAAAAGCGACTTTTATATTTTTCCGCTTTCGTTTGACCTGTCAGCTTACAAGCTGTTGCTTCAGGATATGAAGTTTTGGTCTTCGATTTTAAATTCTGTCATCGTAACGGTGGTTGGCGTGTTGTTTAGCATGACGATCTCAGTGGCAGGAGCCTACGCATTATCCAAGCGGGGGATGCCTGGCAGAAACATAATGCTTAGCTTGATCTTGTTCACTATGTTTTTCAACGGCGGTTTGATCCCTTTTTACCTAGTCGTTAAGGATCTAGGATTCGTAAACAATATACTCGTCATGATCATACCCGCCGGTCTCAATACGTTTTACCTAATCATTATGAAAAACTATTTCAACACGATTCCAGAAAGTCTGGAAGAATCGGCTAAGCTGGATGGGGCGAATGATCTGTACATCCTTTACAAAATCATTATTCCGATCTCTGCTCCATTCATGGCGACCTTTGCTTTGTTCTATGCCGTGGAAAGATGGAATGAATGGTGGTACGCATTAATTTTTATCAGTGACGCTGCTAAAGCACCGCTTCAGATTTATTTACGCGAGACACTAATTACTTCAAATTCCTTGCTGAGTCAAATGGCACAGACGATGGCCGAGCAGGAGCAGACGGGAAAGGTTTACACCCCTGCACTTCAAATGGCAGCAATTGTAGTTTCGAGTATTCCGATTATTGTTGTGTATCCGTTCCTTCAGAAGCATTTTAATAAAGGCATTATGGTGGGTTCAATAAAAGGATAAGAAAGATTTTAAATAGAATGATTCTATCCTAAAATAGTATAAAGGGAGGTTTCAAGCATGCTTAGAAAGAAAATGATGACACTGGCATTATGCATAACTTTATTGGCTTCGGTGCTCACGGCTTGCGGTGGAGGCAATAACGACAAAGGGCAGGCGGCATCAAACGGTGAAGCATCTCCAGACTCTTCTAATTCCACGGATAATCCTTACAAGGATCCAATGACCATTTCTCTTGGTTTTTGGGACGCGGATGCTGAAATTGCTAACATCGAGAAAGACCCGATTGCTAAACAGGTATTGGAAAAATTCAACATTACGTTAAAACCTGTCAATATGACCTGGGATGACTATACCCAGAAGATTCAAATGTGGGCAGCATCCGGCCAATTGCCTGACATTTTCGCGATCGACGCCGTCGGTACGCAATATCAGCGAAAATGGGTTGAACAAGGTGTTGTCAAAGCGCTTCCGGATCTTTCTAAGTATCCTAACCTTGCCAAATACTTCGAATCGCCGGACATCAAAGGTTTAGGAGTAGACGGAAAGTATTATACCGTTCCTCGCCGGATGTTCCCAAGTGTCGATTGGAGCGCACTGGATCGTATGGTGTTCTATCGATGGGATCTTGCTCAAAAGGCTGGGATCACCAAAGAACCAGAAACATGGGAAGAGTTCGAAGCTATGCTTGATGCAATCGTAAAGTCGGATCCGGAAGGTAAGCATATTACCGGTCTTACGACGACAACTACCAAAATGCTGGGCGGATTCTTCTGGTTGTACGGTAACCCGGTCGCCACGAGTGATGGAAGCGGCAGTGACTTTAAATGGATCAAAGAGGACGGTAAATTTATCCCGGCTGTATTTTCTAAAAATGCGCTGCCAGCGCTAAAAAACATGAAGAATATGTACGAAAAAGGTTTGATCGATCCAGACATCGCACTTGTAAAGCCTGCAGAGTCTTATGACAATTTCGTAGCAGGTAAAGCAGCAGCTCTTCTTAGCGGTGGCGGTTTTATAAATTTAAATAGCGATATGTATGAAAAACGCTGGAAAACAGCTTATCCGGATAAGGATATCATGGAGAGCGTGAAGGCACTCAAGCCACTGATTGGACCAGATGGTGAACGCTCACATGCCATTTTTAAAACATACTGGTCGGAAAGCTATTTCAGCAATAAGGTTGACGATAAAAAAATGGATCGGATCATGGCGCTCTATGATTATGTGTTGTCTCCGGAAGGCAAGGACCTGTTGACTTATGGCATCGAGGGTGTGGATTACAAGATCGAAAATGGGCAGAAGGTTGTCATCGAAAAGGGTTCGTTAAATGAAAAGTATCCGGCGAGTAGATTTCTAAAGAATTTGGCGGCTTATGAAACTTCGGATAGCTATAACATGGATAACCCGACGATCGCTAACGAAGGGATCCGCAAAGAAGCTGTCGATTACATTGACTGGATTCAGAACAATACGAAGGTTCCAGAATACGACATTCGGTTAACGTATATGTCCACACCAACTAAGGATAAATTTACTGTACTCGACCATGATGATCTGCTTAAGATCATGCTTTCCAAAGAACCAGTTGAGAGTTACTGGAATAGCATCGTGAACGATTATAAGGCTAAAGGCCTTGATAAAATGATAGAGGAAGTAAATGCGAAGGCCAAGGAACAAGGTATTGAATAATCGATTGATAGAGAAGATCCGGGCTGAAGTAGCCCGGATCTTCCGTTTAATGATTTGGAGTGGAACCAAGAATGTGCGGCGCTATTGATCGCATACTTATAAGATTAGGAGCGGAAAGTCTATGATTCTTAGCATTCACTTGACAGGTTTAACCGAGAAACAGTTATCAGCTGTTTCAGAGGTAGCCGGAATATTGAGTATTCGAATGGAACCGTCAGGGATCACAGTAAATTGTAAGAACCAAGGAAAGGGGATTCGTATATCTTTCGAGGAGGTTCAGGTCACCATTGAATATGAACAGGAGCATCAATTAATCCGGGCGCTCAGCCGATTCCTAGAGAACATACGCCGTGGAGAAAGAGTTGAAATTAATGAATTGCCGGTCTATGAACAGCTAGGCTTCATGGTAGACTGCTCACGAAATGCTGTTCTTCACAATGAAGGATATAAGGAATTGATCCGACGCTTAGCGCTTATGGGATACTCAACGGTTCAACTGTATACGGAAGATACCTACGAACTTGAAGGGTATCCTTATTTCGGTTATTTAAGAGGTCGATATACAGGGGATCAAATACGAGAGATGGACCAGTATGCCGCGCTATTCGGTATAGAATTGGTTCCTTGTATCCAGACGCTGGCCCATCTCGGCCAAGCATTGAAATGGCAAGCACATGCACCGCTAGTGGATTTCCAAGACATTCTCCTCATTGATGATCCTAGAACTTATGAGTTAATCGATCGAATGTTTGCTTTCATGTCGGCTCATGCAAGTAGTCGCCGCATAAATATTGGGATGGATGAAGCGCATATGATGGGACTTGGTAAATATCTAGATAAGCATGGGTACCAGGATCGATCCTCCTTGATGTTAAAACACTTTAGCACTGTAATGGAAATCGCCAGGAAATATGGTTTTCGTACGATGATGTGGAGCGACATGTTTTTCCGTCTGGCCAGTTCCGGAGAATATTACGATGCTGAAAGTCCAATTAGCCCCGACATTGTAAAGCTGATCCCTGAAGATGTTATTTTGATCTATTGGGATTACTATTCGGAAACGCAGGAGAAATACGACGGAATGTTACGTAAACATAAGCAGCTGAATGATCATATCGGATTTGCAGGTGGGGCTTGGAAATGGATGGGGTTCGCTCCGAACAATGAATTCAGTCGTCAAGTCAGTCTGCTGGCTCATGATAGCTGTGTTAAGCATGGAATTCAAGAAATTCTGATTACTGCATGGGGAGATAATGGTGCTGAAGCCTCCGTCTTCTCAGTTCTTCCTACCCTTCAACTTTGGGCGGAGCTATGCTATACGGGATATTTCGTGGAGAAGCATGTCAAAGAAAGATTCAGTAGCTGCGTGCAAGGCAATTATGATGACTTTATGGCGCTCGATGCGGCCAATCTGGTTCCAGGCAATTCGGCACCAGGGGGATGTTCCATCAATCCGGCTAAATATTTGCTTTATCAAGATATTTTGTGCGGTTTGTTCGATCGACATGTCGTTCCTAACGCGTATTCAAAGCATTACCAGCAAAGTGCGGAAAAGCTCGAACAGGCGATTACTCGCAATTCGCTTTGGCAATCTTTATTCTCTGTACAAGCCAGCTTGTGTCGCTTACTCGAGATAAAGAGCGAAATCGGGATTTCTATACGTGACGCTTATCATCGTGGGAATGTAGAGGCATTGGCTCACTTTGCCAATGTGACTTTGCCAGAACTTTCAGATTTGACCGAGCGATTTATGGATGACTATCGTGTGCAATGGGAGCTGGAAAATAAGGTGTTTGGTCTTGATGTTTTTGATCTTCGTATGGGTGGAATGCTTCAGAGGATTAGGACAGCTATCCATCGAATTAATAGTTATGTCGAAGGGAAAGTGGAACAGATAGCTGAATTAGAAGAGGAGCTACTGACGTTCGACGGTCTCGTTGACGATAAAGGCCCAAGGGCGATAAGTGCAAATTTGTGGCACACGATCGCAACACCGTCCGTCATCGCAGGGGTTTAGAAGGGAGCGAATTTATGATTGACACTAATCTGGACGATCAAAATGGCTCAAAGCGGCCTAACCTATTGCTTATCACAGTGGATCAGATGCGTTTTGATTGCCTGAGCATCATGGGACATCCCGTCGTTGAGACACCCAACCTGGATTCTCTTGCATCAAGAGGGATATTATTTGAACACGCTTACTCAGCTACCCCGAGTTGTATTCCCGCAAGGGCTGCTATCATGACAGGAATGGGCCAAAGATCACATGGGCGGGTGGGTTATCAGGATAAGGTTGAATGGAATTACGCCCATACGATTGCCGGAGAGCTTGCTCAAGCTGGTTATCATACGCAGTGTGTTGGCAAGATGCATGTATATCCTGCACGTAATCTATGTGGATTCCATAATGTAGTGCTTCATGATGGATATCTTCACTACAATCGGGACAAGAGCCAAACTTTATATGATGAACACTATGATCAAGTGGATGATTATTTACAATGGCTGCGAAGACAAACCAATGCCAATTCGGATATCACTGACTTAGGACTTGATTGCAACGCCTCAACGGTTGCTCGCCCCTGGCACTTGCCGGAAGCAATGCATCCAACGAATTGGTGCGTAATCGAGTCGCTAGACTTTTTACGAAGAAGAGACCCTGGAAAACCATTTTTTCTATGGTCCTCCTTCGTTCGTCCACATTCCCCATTGGATCCGCCGCAATGTTATCTAGATATGTACATGGACATGGAATTTCCAGATCCCCCAGTCGGAGATTGGGTGGACGAGAAAGCAGCATTCAACAGAGCTAAGGATCCGACATCTCCGTTCACTCATTTGCCAAAGCGCAGATTGGATCGTTCCCGTGCCGCATATTATGCGCTAATTACGCATCTTGACGACCAAATTGGGAGGTTGATCAATGGCCTGCAGGAATATGGGGTTTTAAATGAAACTTTGATTCTATTTACTTCTGACCATGGTGAGATGATGGGGGATCACCATTACTTCCGCAAATCACTTCCTTATGAAGGAAGTGCTAAGATTCCTTTCATAGTGTTTGATCCGGGAGAAACGCTTGGACTTCTTGCAGGCTCCCGGCTTGATTCCATTGTAGAGCTTCGCGATATTATGCCGACGTTTCTTGAAGCTGCTGGCGTCCAAATACCAGTTACAGTAGAAGGGCAAAGTGTGTTGCCGCTGTGTAAGGGAGATCAGATAGTGTGGCGGTCTTATATTCATGGGGAGCAAGCCTATGGAGAAAAGTCTCACCACTTTTTAACGGATGGAAGAGAGAAATTCATATGGCATTCTCAGACAGGCGAAGAGCAGTACTTTAACCTAGTGACCGATCCCTTAGAGAAGGTTAATGCAATCGGATGTACCGATAATTTAGAGCGTATACGTGAATGGAGAGAGCGTCTTATTCACGAGCTGGGGGGACGAGAGGAAGGGTTTGTAAACAACGGCGAATTGATTGCCGGACGTCCAATTTCTCATATTCTAAAGGCATCCGAATTGGGGAAATGATCATAACTTAGGGCAACCTGAACATTCGGGGTGCCCTTCGCATGTGTTTTGATTTACCAGCTACTCCGGCGTTCTGGCAAAGGATCCTGATCTTGAATCATTCGATGGACGAGCAATTCTACCATCGAATGGCGAATTTCACTATAATCGGGATCTTCAAAACGATTGTGGTTTTCATGAGGATCCTCTTTTAGATCATATAATTCACCGTAGGTCTCTCCTGCAAAGATAACTAGCTTATAACGTGTAGTTCGCAAACACTTAGCGTTTATGCCTCGATCATGAGCAATATAATCGGTTAGGGCAGAATTACGTACATGGGACTCCCTGCCAGCTAGCACTTCCATCTGTGACACGCCTTGAATTCCGTAGGGGCATTTGAGACCTGCGGCTTCAAGCAGTGTGGGGACAATATCAACATGTTCCATCAAAGCAGAAACTCGTTGGCCAGAAGCAATTCCTGGACCGCGTACGATCATCGGGATCCGTGTTAACCCTTCATAAAACCACGGCCCTTTGTAAATCAGTCCATGGTCACCGAGCAGCTCTCCGTGGTCGCTGGTGAACAGAATGACTACATCATCGTACACTCCTTTTTGACGCCAAGCTTCTATAATTCGTCCGATCTGCTCATCAATGAAGCTAATCATCGCATAATAATTTCGAATGAGCCGTTTCATAAGGTCTTCATCAAGAGAATGCTCCTCACCGCCGCCAGGCCAATACCCTCCCTGACCCTGACGCAGCAGATGCTGAGGACGAAGATGCACGTCGTCTGCTTCCCTGGCTGATGATGGAATGTCATTGTCCGCGTACATATCTGCATAAGCTTTTGGAGGATCAAAGGGATGATGTGGATCGACGAAACTGGACCATAAGAATAACGGTTGCTCGGTTTTGTGGGAGAGGATAGCCTCGATGCTTCGTTCAGCAATCCAGTATGACTGATGCAGCTCCGGAGGAATTTCGCTCTCCCACACATCGTGTTGAGCATCGGAGGCTCTGAAACGGTCCTTGCTGAATCGTTCCGCTACTTCCGGGTTGCGCTCCCTAAGCCACTCGATGTATTCACCAATGCAATTGTCTTCAGTAATATGATGTTCATCGAATCCGTAATATGTTCCATCAGAAGCTCTTCCGCGATCGCGATAAGCTGGCTCTTCATATTCTTGTGAAAAGTCTGGCTTCATTTGAGGTCGAAAATGCATTTTTCCTATACCGATGGTTTTATAATCCGCTTTCTTTAAATAGTCGCATAAGGTAAGTTCATCTTCTTTTAGTGAGGTACCTATGTTCCAAGCACCATGAACATGCGGGTACCTTCCCGTAAAAATGGAAGAGCGTGAGGGCGTGCAAACGGGACTAGCGCAGTAAGCTCTGGTGAAGAGCGTGCCTTCCGAAGCAAGCTTGTCAAGCTCAGGTGTTAGTACGGAAGCATTTTCGGTTCCAAGTGCGTCCGCACGCATTTGATCTGTGGTAATTAACCAAATATGAGTTCTCTTTGACATCCGTAAAAACCCCCTATGAATATAGTGTATAGCATCACAAAAGCCTCTAGCAACCAATGAATTCTCCATATAATTCATTAGAATCGTCCATATGGGTTGATGTTTTTATTACCTATAATTGAATAGTCTATCTCAATGTTGGAGGAGAAATTTTATGCGAAAGTTATCCATATCAGGGGATCATTTTATATTGGACGAACAACCCATTCGGGTGCTTTCAGGTGCGCTTCATTATTTCCGGATTGTTCCGGAATATTGGCAGGATCGGTTGCTAAAGCTGAAGGCTTGCGGTTTAAATACTGTTGAAACCTATATTCCTTGGAATATACACGAACCAGAGGAAGGTTACTTCAATTTCGCAGGCTTTGCTGACATTGAGGCTTTCGTTAAGCTTGCCGGAGAGCTCGGTTTGCACGTGATCTTGCGACCAAGCCCTTATATTTGTGCGGAATGGGAATTTGGTGGATTGCCAGCTTGGTTACTTGCAGACGATAACATGCAGCTGCGCTGTAATGATAAGGTCTATTTGTCTAAGATAGATGCTTACTTCGACGAATTGCTTCCACGTTTACGACCTTTGTTAAGCACTAACGGTGGTCCCGTGCTCGCCCTTCAGGTAGAGAACGAATATGGGAGCTTTGGAAGTGACAAGACTTACCTGAACTATCTAAAAGAAGGAATGATCGCTCGTGGCATGGATGTTCTGCTGTTCACCTCAGATGGAGCTGAAGATCATATGCTCCAAGGCGGTATGATCGACGGAGTGTTCGCCACAGTGAATTTCGGTTCAAGAGCAAAGGAAGCCTTTGCTAAACTACGTGAATATCAACCTACGGGACCGTTGATGTGCATGGAATTCTGGAATGGATGGTTTGATCACTGGATGAAACCGCATCATACCCGTCCCGAGTCTGAAGTAGCGGAGACTTTGGACGAGATGTTGGCTTTAGGGGCATCTGTAAATTTCTATATGTTCCATGGGGGGACGAATTTTGGATTTATGAATGGGGCAAATCTTTTTGACAAATATGAGCCCATCGTAACCAGCTACGATTATGATACGCTCCTGGACGAATCAGGTAAGCCAACTGCAAAATTCTTCGCAGTTCGAACAATAATTGAGAAATACGTGTCGTTGCCGCCATTGGAATTACCGCCGGTAATTCAGTCACGAGCTTACGGTAAAGTGGAGATGACTGAAGTAGCGCCTTTGTTCACTCAGTTAGACGCTTTGGCTCACCCTGAACGTAGAGCATGCCCCGAGCCAATGGAGAAATTAGGTCAGGATTATGGGTTTATCTTATATTCAACGAATATCACCGGACCGCGCTGCGGTATGGAGCTCATTTTGCAAGAAGTACGCGACCGAGCGCTTGTATTTGCGAATGGTACCTTTGTCGGTACAGTCGAACGCTGGGAGCCAAGAGGAATTCCATTAGAAGTCCCGATGGAGGGACTGCAAATCGACATCCTTGTGGAGAACATGGGGCGCGTAAATTATGGCCCTCTGCTTAGAGATCCGAAAGGCATAACATGCGGCGTTAGACTCGGTTATCAATTTTTACATGATTGGACCATTCGTTCTTTGCCGTTAACCGATCTTAAAGGATTATCATTCACACCGATAGATTGCGAAGAACGTCATCAACCAACTTTCTACCGGGGGAGCTTTCAAGTCATTGAGCTGGAGGATACTTTTTTGCGACTGGACGGATGGAGTAAAGGTCAAGCTTTTATAAACGGGTTTAATTTAGGTCGCTACTGGGAGAAGGGTCCAACTAAAACGCTGTACTTACCAGCTCCGCTTCTACGCCAAGGTGAAAACGAACTAATCTTATTCGAACTTCATGGCGTAGTGAAGCCAGTTGTTTCTTTTGTGGATGTACCCTATAATCTTCCAAGTGAATTTTACTAACGAATTGATTGTGCAATTGTCTTTTAGAAGCACCGAATCAACAGAGCCTATAGCTACTGTTAACTCGGTGCTTTTTTTCTCACATAACGACCTAGAACTTGAAATAACCTAAAATAAGAAAGATTAACGAGAAACTTTCTCTTTTTAAATAGGAATTTCACCTTTATTCTTGAATCGTAAGATGAATTGGGCAAGAAGAGGAGATAACCATCATTGAAATCAATCATTCAACTACTGCACTTTGGCTATCATCAGGCGATGAGCTGTATATTTCCTGTGGCGATCTTTGGAACTTTAGCAATCACGAGCGTAATCGATATCCCTTTATTTTGTCGTTATGATGCCATTCTACTAATACTGCTTGGTGTGCAATACTTTATGTACCGCAGTGGTTTAGAAACACTTGATGAAATCAAAGTTATCTGTATATTTCACGTTATTGGTCTGTGCCTAGAATTATATAAAGTTTGGATGGGTTCATGGGCATATCCTGAGCCTGGATTTACGAAGATGTTCGGTGTCCCACTGTATAGTGGTTTTATGTATGCGAGTGTAGCCAGCTTTATGTGTCAGGTATGGCGGAGATTGCGAATGGACATGACAGATTGGCCTGGGTTAATACCTTCGGCGTTGCTTGGAGGAGCTATCTATTTAAACTTTTTCACTCATCATTTTATTCCAGATTTTCGTTGGTGGCTGACGGCGCTAGTATTTATCGTCTTCCGGAAAACACGAATTATATATCGGGTAAGAACTACAACTTATCGGATGCATCTATCGGTTGCTTTTCTCCTTGTAGGTTTTTTCATCTGGTTAGCGGAGAATATCGCGACTTTCTTTGGAGCTTGGAAATACCCAGATCAAGAGCAAACCTGGCAGCTGGTTAGTTTCAGTAAGATCAGCTCATGGTTCCTGCTAGTAATCATTAGCGTCATCATCGTGGCGCAGCTTAAATATGTAAAAGCTAATCGAACACAATGATTTAGCCTTCTTGTCTTGAATTGTTAAGGCGGCGATATGATGTTGGAGATAAACCGTAGCTCTTTTTAAACCATTTTGAAAAGTGGAACTCATCATAAAAATGCAGGGTAGACGCGATTTCCTTCACCGACAAAGTTGTCGTATCGAGAGAGGCTTTGGCGGACTCAAGCTTAAGCCTTAACATATAATGGCTTGGCGACAGCCCAGTGACGGAACGAAAGCGGGTAAAGAAGGACGTGCGGGATAAACCGCTTTGTTTCACCAGCTCATCGACACGGAAGGGCTTGTCAATATTTTTATGCATGTAGATAAGGATCTTGTTTAACTCCGTATGACGGAATGTATCGGTTAAAGATTGTTCTCTGGCGAAAAGGAGCAGTATTTCTTGTAGCATTATATTTGCAGAATAAGCGTAACCAGTCGGCTGTACGATCAGATTGTCGATTATCCGCTCACAAAGTTGAATAGCTTCAGTCATTTTCCCTGTTGGAACAACTTCACTGACCGGAAGCTGGAGAAAGTGAGCCATGTCCAAGCTACTAAAGTCAATAAAGTAGAAATTCCATTCATCATTTTGACAGCTATAGTGAGACGGAATAGCTTCCTGAACGAAAAAATATGAATGGGCATGTAGTTCATATTGGTTTGTTAATTGAGTTAAGGTTCCTGTACCTTTATAGGTGATAAACAAGCCGGGTGCTTGGAACCCCTCTCCTTTGCTGACCTGATAGGTGTCGTTTGCTTGCACTTTCCAGATCGAGGTGAAATTACAGGGTGGAATAGCTGGCTGTTCTTCTAAACCATATGGGATGTTCATATAGGACACTAATCTATCACCTCAAATAAGTTCTGAAATACATTGAAGTAGCTAGTTATTCCAAGTATTTAAATCATTTATTGTACAATTATACATGAAATAAATACTGCCATCCATGGATGAACACATTCATTCAACCTACAATCAATCTATAAACTCAGTAGGGAGGTGGGGTTCAATGTTGGTCAAGGTAGGAAGTCGTGAATTAGAGATGAATGGTCCACATTTAACTGAATTGAGAAGTTCCAACGATATTATTCAGGATATGGGCGCGCTACGTCAGCGGATGGAGGAAGACGGGTATTTGCTGATTCGTGGGTTTCATGACCGGGAGCAGGTGCTGCGGGCAAGAATAAGTATTTTGGAGAAAATGGACCGAAACGGGAAGATAGATCGAGATACATTGCTTGAGGAAGGCGTTATGGCCGACGGCAGCAGAAGTATTTTTATGGGGGGGACAAATGAGGACTTACCAGAGTTGCTTAACGTATTAAACGGGGAGCATGTGATGCGCTTTTTCGATGAATTCCTTCATGAGAAATCTCTCACTTACCAATATAAATGGCTTAGAGCTGTTGGTAAGGGAGATTTCACAGGGGCTCACTATGACATTGTGTATATGGGAAGAGGAACACAACATGTTTACACAGTTTGGTCTCCTTTAGGAGATGTTTCGTTTGAGATGGGCGGTCTTTCCGTTTGCCTCGGATCGCACCGATTTGAAGATTTAAAACAATCCTACGGAACGAAGGATTCGGACCGGGACGGCATTGGACATTATACAGATGATCCGCTTGTCATCACTGAAAAATATGGAGGCAAGTGGGCGACAACGGAATTTCAAGCGGGAGATGTGCTTATTTTCGGCATGTATTTGCTCCATTGTTCGCTCGAGAATACGTCGAACCAGTATCGAATCAGCGTAGATGCGAGATACCAATCGGTAAATGAAAAGGTAGACGAAAGATGGAGCGGTAAAAAGCCGCGAGGTCACTTTAAATAAGGCCAGGAATAATACAATCTTTAATCAGTGTCCACCGATCACTAGGATGCATAATGAATTCCGATGCTATGGCTACGACAAGGTCTTTCTCTGGAATACAACAAATGATATTACCACCATCACCTAATGCTGAGTAGGCAAAAACTCCATCTTCATTGCGTAGCCACCAAAGATAACCGTAATGATTGGAATTCATCGTTGTTGATGCATCGATCCAAATCTCTGAAATGATCTGATGATTATCCCATAGACCACGATTCAGATATAGGTATCCAAAACGTGCCATATCTCGTGGATTTAATGTAAGACCCCAGCCACCAGTGGAGATATGGTTGGGGTCTTCAACCCATCCCTTTACATGTACCCCAAACAAATCTTCAAACCCAAATGATTTCATTTCATAATCCGGGATTTCCTTCATGCCGATAGGTTTGAATAATCGCTCGTTAGCAAACTCACGGGCACTTTTTCCTGTGCAACGGGTGATGATAGCTGACAGCAAGTGCGCCCCTGCGGTGGAATATTTAAAATCTCCAACGTTCCCTTGGTGGCCAAGGCTGTCAAGTGTGTATTTGACCCAGTCAGACGATTTACACAGTTGGTCTAGTGGTTCGTGCCAGTCCTCGAAAGCATAGGGAGCTGTCATGGTGAGCAAATGGCGTATAGTGATTTCTCGTTTTTGCAGATTGGCAGCAGCATCGTCGGGAACATAGTCGGGGAAAAAATCCAACACCTTCTGATCAACATGCTTGATAAATCCTGCATCTATGGCAATACCGATGAGGGCGGATAAGATGCTTTTCGTTACAGAAGCCACATGATGCAGATCATTCGGGCCATAGCCATTGAAGTATTGTTCATAGGCAATCGATCCATTTCTCACTACTACAATTCCGTTTACGTTGCTATAGTCGGATTTAATCTTCGCTTCTAGTGCTGGAAGCTGTTCAGCATCCATTCCTAAGGTAGCCGGATTTGACGTTTGCCAGTCTGTCGTGGGCCAGTAGTTTCTATTCATTAAGGTAACTCCTTATATCCAAATTTTTGTGTGAATATCAGTGTGGCTACGATCTTTTCTTCACAGGAAAATACACCTCAGTAACAAGATCCTCAGGATCAGTAGTTTGTGTGGGGTCTGTTAGATATTTTTCATAGGGTGAGTTCACCAATTCATAGCTTTCATTTTCTATCCATTCTGTGAGCTTCGCATAAACTGATGTTAATTCTGAATAAAGGCCTTTATAAATCGACTTCGCACATAGCCCTTCACGTAATTCTCTCGTTCCCTTTACGATCTCCTTAATAGGTAGGGCAAACTCTGTATCATTCCCGGCAGGATTATATTCTTGGCTGTGATAAATTGTTATTGGCGTGCCAAGTAAGGTCAGCTGTTCAGAAGCAATTGTTTCATATAGTTTGCTAAAATACTTTCCATATCCAAGCGCATAGTCATCACTGCTCAACATTTGACGTGTAAAAAGAATATGCATTGGTTTGGTTTCAACAAGTTGGACTTCTATTTTATTTAGGTAGGACATCATAGATATTCCTTTCTCTAAATTCAATACATCACTACTGATTTGTTTTAGGGTATATTCATAAGTCCGTAGTTTTTCCTGTATTTCTCTTTTTTTGAGATTTAGGGCTGTATAAAGTCTCTCTTCAGATTGATCCTGTTCCCATTCCATAATGTCCTTAATTTCTTCAAGCGAAAAATGATAAGATTTCAAACGGTTGATAAAGAGCATGTTTGATAGTTGTTTGATAGAGTAATACCTATAACCGTTCTCAGGATTAATCTCATCGGGATGAATTAATCCAATTTCATCATAATACCGCAGTGTTTTGGTTGACACTTCGCATATCTTCGAGAATTCTCCTATGGATAGCAACAATCTCATCTCCATTTCTTCGATATTTAATGATATATAAACTTTGAATTTCACTGGTTTGTTCAATTCCACTATGCACCTTCCCCTTAGGGTAAAGTCAATAGCAAACTATTGTACCCATTCTAAGGTTACGTCTCCCAACAAAGAACCCCAAAAACCACATGGATATGATTTTTGGGGTGCTCTATTTTGTATTTATTTTTGTATAAGAATTCTGTAAATCAGCATGGCTGCTTCGGCACGTGTGGAATGGGTAGTTGGCATGAGCTGCTGCTGAGCCTCTCCTTTAATGAGACCTGCTGCTACCAGCACCGCTACATCATTTACCGCATATTGAGCGATTTGGTTATGGTCAGTAAAGTCAACTAGTGGTGTAGATGATGAGGGAGTAGAACTCAACTTTCCTGCTGCCTTCAGTGCTCTAGCCACCATAACAAACATCTCTTGTCTAGAGATGGATTCATGCGGTTGATAACGTCCATCGGTTTGACCCCTAATGATTCCTGATTTCTGAGCAGTCATAAGTCCCTCGTAAAAGTAATCACTTGGTGACACATCAGAGAAGCCGTTCCCATCTACTGCAGTGAGTCCCAAAATTCTAACTAATAAAAGTGCGAAATCTGCGCGAGTAATCGCCTGATCAGGTTTGAATTCTGTTTCTGCTACGCCGTTAATGACGCCTTTAGATGTTAGCACTTCTACTACGAATTTCGCCCAATGTGAATCAGATATATCCCTAAATGTTTTGTGATTGTAGACAGCTGCATACTGGCCGAAAGAAGCTGTTGTCGAGAAAATAGCTTGCTTCCTTGCTGCATCATAATCTCCATTTAATATTGGTTGAATGTTTCCGTTAGCGTCGATGTTCCACACGACAATAAAAGCATTGTTCGTTGCAGGTACTGCTGCTGGATGAGGAAGCCCAATCTGTATAGCTGATTGTAGAGTGTTCAAAGGAATCTTTACTCCATCCAAGCGAAGCGCATATTCGATGAGAGAACTTTCTCCTAGCTTCGCTTTTATTTTCCCTACGGTATCGACCGTTCTCAGTAGCAAAGTAACGGTCTTCACTTTGTCTATCATATTCGCCGGGAAAATACTATCTGGCAACAAGATGGTAGCTATCGATGAATTGATCTCAAGCTGTAAGGTAGAAGTTCCTGTATGAAATGCAGTAGCAGGGAGTGTTATTTGATATTCCTTTACGTCTGTGGATGGATCAACCGAGAGCTGAATTCGGATCGTTGTATTACCAGTTGAAATAGGCTTTGCTAGAGTAATTATCCTCTGAAAGGAGGATTCATTCAATATTGCGCTTGCTGTTCCTGCATCCATAGAAATAGGAATGTCAACCCTTACACTACCGTCTAACAAGAGTACAGTAGTGGCTGAATCCTCAACAGATGAGCTGGAACTGCTTGAACTCGATGGAGAAGTCGGGCTTGGTGAAGTGGTCGGAACTGGTGAAGCTGTAGGACTAGGTGAAGAAGTCGGAGTCGGCGAAGTGGTAGGACTAGGTGAAGAAGTGGAACTTGGTGTTGGGCTTGGCTCCGGCTCCTCAAAAGGAATGAATTTCAGGAAGCCACCCCAGATGACATTACCCTCCATATCCCGCATATAAGTACCTACCGGTATTAAGCTGACAAAGTTTGAATCCGAGAGCTGCTTACCAGACTTATTGGCTGAGATTGTCCCGTCATACATAAAGTTGTTGTCAGTAGCCAAAGAGGAAGGATATTGGTCTTTCCCGATGTTGTTCGTCCGGTAGGATAAGAAGCCGTCGATCTTAAAGTCTGCTGTAATATGGTCATAAGTTGTAAAGCTCATATTTCCGCGCGCATTGTTGAAGCCGATGTTGTTGATGGCAATGACGCCTGGATTACTGTTGCTTGTAAAACCATATGCACCATTGCCGAAGGCGATAGAATTACGGATGGTATGAGTGACATGAATGCCTTCACCACCCAGCTTAAATCCGTTCTTGTCACCAGCGCCTATGGTTCCATCCGTTAAGAATCCGTTGTTAAAGGCTGCACTATTCTCAATCAATACAGGGCCGATGGCACCTGAACCTGCCTTTGTATACAAGTCCCAGCCATCGTCGATATTGTTATGTGCTAGGCAGCCTCTAAAAATATTACCAACACCAGCAGTCAATTTCGCTGCGAAACCATCGGCATTATTGTCGGATGGATCGCGGTTATCAAAGGAGGTACTGTTCAGAATTAAGTTGTAAGAAGGCCATCCAGCTATTTCTTGTGCCGTTCCGTCTGTACGGCTGATTTGTAGGCCAGTGTCACCATTCGCATAGAAACGGCTATTTTCAACGATGTTATAGTTACCACCAACTGTAAAACCTTTGGTATTCCCAGCCGAGCGGGTGATATCTAGACCCTTCACATGCCAATAGTTCCCGCTGAGAAGGACACCTTCTGTTTTTTTGTCAAAATCAATTACCGGACGTGCACCTGGTGCAGCCTCCAAGTATTTCTTTGCGGTTGCTTTACCGTCATTGTACTTTTTAATTTGGAGTGGTGATTTCCGCACATAACGACCATCAAGCACGATAATGTGTTGACCTGCCTTGACGAAATCAATCGCGGTGTCGATATCAAGCGGGAGATCTATCGTTCCATCACCAGCACTTGTTCCGGTTGGAGATACATAAATATCTTCATCCTCACGGTAGCTATTCATTGTGACTGTGAAGTTAAGAACGATCTTATCATATGAGGTCAAATATTGAGTATCGTCTGGTAAAAAAGTAATACTGAAGCTCGTATCTCCTAAATTCGCAAGCGTTGCTGGAATAGTGAGTAGTTTGTTGGCTTCAACTTCGATATCCTGCGCGATGATCACAGATCCTTGCTTCAAAGTTACTGTTCCATTGACATTTGGGCGCACAATCATTGGATACGCTGGATCTGATGTCTTGTTAAGGGATAATATACTTATGCTAGGGGTATCCGGCGCTGATGGTGGTTCCACTTTGGGTGAGTCCGTAGCCGCTGAAGTCACCGTTAACTGGATATTACTGATATTGATCGTAGCTAGACGAGCTGCATAAAAGCCGACATACATCTTGGAATCTTGAACCTTAAGGATATCTGGCGTAAAGATTATAGATTCCTGACCATTATTCAGCTGACCCTTAAAACCGCTATTCGTCTTAGAAAGCGTTAGTCGGTAAGGGACTACAGGGGCTGTGTTGTTAGGTGCGGGACGTTCTTTTTTGAGCATGATCGTTTGAATTCCTTTACTCCCGGTGCCATCAGACTTTTCAACGCCGGATCGAACAAACAGCTGAGTACCGAGATCACTTCTTGTACCTCCGCTGTAGGCGCCAATGGCAGCAATATTTGAGGCGAATACACTAGAATTTCCGGGTGTACCTATCGCGTCACGTGCCATCATGCCGAATGATTCTTGACCGTCATATGGAGTTTTTGCAAAAGCCAACACTTGGATATCAGCTGATAGAATGAAATTATCCTCTGACGCATCAAGCTCGGTGTAGTAGAAGGTAATGCCATCATGGTCTTCGGTGACCTTACCGCCACCTTCCAACGCGATGAGCTCTACTGACCCATCTTCTTTTAGAATAGTCTGGTTATTAGCGGTTGATGTGGATTGTCCGAATTGGATACTGTGCCATACGGGCACAACCTTTTCCCTGACTGTGACAGAATACGTAATCGGCTTAAGAGATGAATCCGTAGGGATAATGCTGATTTCATAAACTCCAGCCTTTTTGTTATCGAACTGAGAAGTGTCGAGGGTGTAGCTACTTAGAACTTCTCTATCCGAATTGTCATAGACTTTAGAGACGATCAAATGGTTGCTGTCAAAATCTTCGTTTAAAAAGAAAGTCGTTGCTGGATAGCGGGTTACTTCGATACCAACGAGCTTCTTATTTTTAACCTCAACTTGGAAAAAAGCGGTTAATCCTTTATGAGTTACTGTGATTTTTTTATCTCCCGGAGTTAAGGTGTCGAGCGAAGAGACGGTATATTCATTTTTCATGAGTCGTATCTGAGTTCCATCAGAATAATGAGCATAAAGGACAAGCCCTTCTAGTTTGATGGAATCACCGATGTAATAGACCGTTTGTTTAGGCTCATTTTGAATTTCTATACTGGATAACGTAGCAGCTTTCACTTCCACATTAAAATTAGTGGTGACTGCAGGCGCCTCTGTTGAAGTAATGGTTACCTCATATGAGCCTGACTGTCCAAACAGATACGGTGCTTTATCCGATACCGGTTGTCCGTTAATAGAGAGGGAGTAGAGGTCATTAGTCAGTTCTTTAGTTAAGAAACCATCATTATAATTGGCAGCAAGAACAAGACCCTCTGGATCAAACGTATCCCCTGGATAATAGATGGTTTTTGCTGGATCATACTTAACGGTTAATGAGGTCATAGTTAACGGAACGATTTGAACAATTATTTTTGCGGAAGCACCGTTATAATTAATTGTTACTGTATTTTCCCCAACCTTACTGCTATCAAAGCCAGTAACAATATAATCAGAAGAGGATAAAACAGCTTCACTATGATCAGAAAAAATAGCTTTAACGACCAGTCCAGTCAAATCAAGAGATTCACCGACCAGATAGGAGGTTTTGGTCATCGCACTTGCATCAGCAACTAAGCTGGAGACCGTTTTGGACTCGACCTTAATGTTTACCTCGCTAAAAGTTACGGTTGCATCTCTAGCTACGTAAAGCCCTGCAAAGATCGAATCAGTGAACGTATCGTCCAGGGTCACAATTTCGGTTTGGTCATCAATACTAAGAAGATAAGTATTGCCCGATTTTTTTATGCTGAGATCATAGGCTTCACCCGCAGTAGGGACGTTGAACCCGCTAAATGGAGTGAGCTTTGCTTGTGTTATTTTTTTATAAAAACCTTTCATCACCTGATCTAACGCACCAACCGCTACGTAATTAGACGTTATCGTACTAGAATCGCCGTTTATGCCAATGGTATCTCTTAGCATAAGTCCGAAGGATTTCTGGTTAGGTGTGCTAACGCTGCTATTGCTATTAAATGAAGTGACTGTAGCTTTTGCTGTTAGTTCGAAGTTAGCGTCAACAGGAATCTCTTTGTAGTAAAAAGATAATCCTTCATCGCTGCTGGAGATTTTACCGCCGTAAGTAGTCATTGTTACCGAGGTCTGATCCTGAGCAACAGGCTCGGGGTTCTTAACGGGCGATGTATTTCCCCCGAAGGCGCTAAATGCCCAAGGCCATTCACTATGGATGTTAATCATCCCATCGTAAGGATCTGTGACCTCCTCTGCATACATGAATGGTGGAAAAGATGAAACCAAGAGTAGGAAGGTTACGAGCATGGCTAATAAACGTTGTTGTTTTCTCAATGATTAAAACCTCTCCTTATTTGATCGATTTTTGATCAAAACTCAAGCTTGATCATCCGAGATTATACGTTATCGCTGAAAAGTACAGCTATAATCAATACTCCATATAACGCTGTATACAAGGGAGGTGAGGGAGGATGTGAGTTAATGACACTCGGTTTATGCGAATTCAATAAAAAACGGAGAACGTCTAATGAGCATAACTCAATAGTCGTTCTCCGCTTCAAATTATCTGAAGTTCATGTAGTTGAAATTCCATCCATTCGTTAAAGCATAAACACGAAGGGTTTGAGTTCCGGCACTTAATGTGACGGTAGCAGATACCGTTTGCCAGGTTTGGAAGCTGCCCGTATTAGGTGCGGTTACAATTGCTAACACATCCGTACCCTTCATTAACTGAAGCTGTGTATTGTTATAAGGACTCGCTAATCGAAAATCAACGGTATAAGTTCCAGCTGTCGCAACAGTTACCGTATAATCCATCCAATCCCCGTTATCGGTGTAGCTCACATTCAATGTCCCTTCGGAACTTTCCTCCGTTTGTATGCCATTCATAGCAGCGAAGCTTTCGGCTTCGATCTTACCAGGTATAGCATTTCCAGCAGGTAAATTGATTGTAAAAGAAGCAGTCGCAACGTTGGAGTCTGGCATTCCGGCTTTGATCGCTATGGCTTTGATAACAGTAGTACTGGATACTGAAAAAGGATTACTGTATGACGTAGAGCTTGAATTTGGCGTGCTGCCATCTGTGGTGTACTTAATCGTAGCCCCCGGAGTTGCTGATGTCAGAGTAACGTTTTGGGCTGAAGTAAATACACCACTTGCTGGACTGAATTCTGGTTGCGCTACTTGATTAACAACATCAGATCCATAGACCTCGAATTCCCAGAGGGAGTACCCGTATCCTGTTGTTCTTGCCGTACCGGACATTCGAACATACTGTCCGGTTACCGGTGTTGTAAAGTTGATGGTCTCGATTCCACCAGTTCCTCCAGTCTTAGAATAGGCATCTGTCCAATTTGCTCCATCGGTGGAAACTTGAATTTTGTAGTCTTTACCTGCTGCGGTTTCCCAGTTGAGCTTAACACCTGTAATGCTGTAGCTAGATCCCAGATCAACTTGAATCCACTGCGGATCACTGAAATCAGATCCCCAGCGAGTGGATCCGTTGCCATCGACAGCAGCGGATGCTGTATTTCCACCTTCTGAGCTTGAGGCACTAGCCGATTTGTTCAAAGCTAGGTTCAAAGAACTCGCGCTTATTGTGATTACAGAAGATGAAACGATAGAATCTGTCATTCCTGTTTTAAAGGCAATAGCCTTAATAGTAGTTGTCACCGGCACATTGAATGGACCGGTATAGAGAGTGCCATTATTAGCTGAAGGCGCCGAGCCATCTGTCGTGTAACGGATGCTGGCACCTTGTGTACTGCCAGTGATCGATACATTTTGTGCTTCAGTAAAGGTTCCGGTCGCAGGTGTTATAACAGGCGTAGTGACTTGTGTTACCACATTAATTACGTAGGTGGAGCTCGTAGTTGCAGAATCTTTCATTAGTTCCTTGAATGCTTTGGCCTTCAGCGTCATATTCTCTGTCACGGAAATAGGAGATATATATTTCGTTGATGATGCATTAGGTTCACTGCCGTCCGTTGTATAACGGAGGGTTGCCCCTGCTGTAGAGCTGGAGATCACCACCGATTGAACCGACGTGTAAGTTCCACCTGCTGGACTAAAGCTTGGCGCTGCAACTTGGTCATTGGAAGTTGGTGGCTGGATACCATTGGCAGGGTTAGCTACCACTGTTTTCTTGGCAGGAACGGTTACTGTACCTACAATTGTACCGCTTGCGTTCCGGAAGAGCGCATATATAGTCTCGTCTGTAGGATTCCAGATGTTGGCCGTATAGGTTCCGTTCTTCTTGAATACTTGATAAGTGGACCAGTTAGAAGACCAAATATCTGATGAACGTGTACCAAAAGCATTCATAGCATGGAGGAACCAGTATGTGTTCGCCCATTCTTTTTTACCATTGTTATCGTCGTTTGCAATTTTGATAGGATCCCATTTCGAGAGTGCATCTTGTGCATTACTGAGTGCCTCGAATGGCCAAATGATATGATACCAGCCGGTTTCAGGACCACCTTTATCTACCTTAAACGCACTATAGACTCTGCCTGCCGCATCGGGTCGAAGACCTAGATAAGACATGTACGGTGCAGTTGGCAAAAATTGAATGCCATAAATGTTATCCGCAGCGGCAGCGAAATAAGTGCCATAGTAGTTCTTGCTACCAAATACTTGCCCAACGACTCCATGGTTATAGTTAGGAAGCCAGTTATCTTGGTCATAATTGAACCAGTATTGCATGACGGAATTCGTTTCTAACGCGTAAACCCACATTCCGGCATCTCGGTAGGCTTTGTTATTTGTAACTACACCCCATAGATATTCACCCGCATAAGCGAACAAAGCTTCAGATGTAGCTTCCTGATTGTTACCGTCGTAGCTGTCACCATAACCTCCAGCCCACGATACACCCTCATAAGGATCAAATGCTCTCATGTATGGATACATAGAATCTGTGCGTGAAGGATTTCCTACATCTCGAATCAGATGTTCGACGATTCCACCATAGTTGTTCACGAAGTCTTTATCGTATGTGCCCAGAATTGCGGAAGCGTAGATATAATAGCCCCAGACATAATGATGGTCGGACATCCATTTGGCCATGCCGTGGTCTCCGCCATCTCCCTGCATAGCACCCCATTCTGGTGTGTAATAAAGGTAATAAGGGTAGTCATCCGGCCATCCTCCACTGTAGGTATACCAGTTGGTTAAGATGTTTTTCAAAATAGATAAGGACTTATCCCGGATAGCAGTTTCCCCTAGCTGGTCTGCAATAAGTATACCTTGCGCGAGTGGTTGCAGGTTCTTACCTTCCCAATACGGGTCATCCCACATGTAGTTATTCTCAAGCATTTCATTCATGGTATTAAGATAACTGATAGCATCCGCTCTGTTGTAAGAACTGGAGGCTGTTGGTTCACCAAACTGAGGGATAATGCCGGTGAATTTATTGTCAGTGGAGAATGTATTTCCTTCATGAACCTTCATTGTTCCGCGGATGGACGGATAAGTATGCGCGGTCAATGAGGTGGCTGGAGTAATAGATTTCCATTGGTTCGGCAAAAGCGCCATTAAAGTGTCTGACGAGAAGCCACTGCGTTTAAGCTGCACCGCTGAATTATAGGTTGTCACGACTGAACCGGTTTCGTCTTGAACATTGTAGCTGGCCTTAGTATCCGTAACGAAAGCGTAAGCATGCTGGTGATAGTAGTTAAGCTTATCATTTGCTGGTAGGGTGCCGATGGAGAGGTATTTTTCCTGGTTGCCTAAATGAATTGTTAGTTTACCAGCTTCTCTATTGAATACGGTGCCAGCTGGAGCGAACAATCCATAGGATCTAGTTTTGCTGTTGCCTCCGCTGTCTACGTTGGCGACTTCGACCCCAATATGATCAGCGGTAATGGAAGAACCATCGGCGGCCAATATTGTTGCATTATTATTATCAAAGAAACGAGTGGAGGTGCCATTCAATACCAGGAAGGGAGCATTTGAATCCGTAAATTCATTATAAAAATAGGGAGAACCTTTGACTAATGTGGTTTTCATCTTAAATGTATTGTCGTCACTCAAAACAGCTCTAACTGAATAATCCCCGTAACCGTCTACTTTTGAAGACATGTTCAGCGGATTAATATTGTTCGCCATGAGATAGAAATCAGGTGCGCCAGCAGTACTGACGGTTTTTCCATCCACTGACACAAATCCAGCTCCGGGATTCATGACGCTCAGACCTTGGTCCGTATATTGCGTACGCAGAGGTAGAGCTACAAGTCCGTCACTTAAGCGTTTGATGAGAATAGACTGCCACCATCCGCCCGAAGGTATTGGTCCTGTTACGTTGGCTGTTTTGTATTCCGGATAGGTAGGGGTGTAGGTAGTGATGTCATTTGTTTTGTAGCTTCCAGCACCTACATTTACGATTTGTGGAACGGGTTTATCTGGGATATGAGGCGCTGGGACAGGATCGCCATTCACATAGTCATAGATTTCAAATTCATACAGAGAGTACCCGAAGGCTGATCCTCTTGCAAAACCATCCATTCTGATATATCGCCCATCAGCTTTAAATTTTATCGTCTCCACTCCGCCACGTCCATATAACTGTCGATACACTGTCTTCCAGTTGGTTCCATCATTGGATACCTGAATGTCATAGGACTTACCGTACGCTGATTCCCAATTCAAGATAACGGTGCCGAGGGTGTGCACGCTGCCTAGATCGATGCTTATGGATTGAGGATCCCAAGCCTCTGACGCCCAGCGGGTTGTATAATCCCCGTCGTTCGCTTTTACTGCAGATACAATCCCGGGGTCTGTTGACCAAGATGGAACTTCCCACGTAGAAGCTGTTACCGGCTTGTTTACAGCAATATTAACTGGGGTTGGAGGCTGAGGTGTAGTGAATTGCCCGTAAACTTGGAATTCGTATAGCGAATATCCATAATCGATTAAGGCTCGTTGTGTGCAATACACACGTACATATCTTCCAGTACCTGAAAGATTGGTCAAGTCATTAATTCCGCCGTTACCTGACGCAGTAGAATAAATATCATTCCACGTGTTGGCATCATTGGATACTTGGATTTTGTAAGCTTTGGCAAAAGCGCCTTCCCAGCTTAAATAGACACGGCTAATATTTGCAACCGAACCGAGGTCGACATAGATCCACTGCGGGTCCATTTGCCAAACACTCGCCCAACGTGAACTAATTTTACCGTCTACGGCCCGTTCCGTTGAGTTATCGCCTTCGATTGATGAGGCAAGGACTTGTTTTCTTAGAGATAGAAGCTCGGGAACAGCAGCATGTGCAGGAGTAGCACTGAAATAGGCTGATAAGCTGAAAAGCATTACCAAGCAAAGCATCATAGCTATAATCCGTTTGAATTTACTTCGTTTATACACTCGTATTCCTCCTTCAGAATCTCTTGGTCCTCATAATCCTCATAAAACGAAAACACAGCCCTTATCAAATCTTTTGCCTACACCACCGTTCCTCTCTTTAAAAATGTAAACGGATACATATTTACGAAAATGATTGTACTTGAGCTTGGAAAATGATGCAATAACTCCAGACGCAAAGAAACATATACCCAAGAATATTAGTATGTACCACTAAATATTGGTATCGATGGATTACTGTTTCAAATGAGCGACTTTAAAATGGCTTTAAAATAGTTGAAATTTTGGCATATTAAACAATTTTAGGGTATTTACTAGATTGGTAACCGGATTTAGAGTAAAGAAGTTAGCTCTAAGTAAGCGCTATCAATTTCATTTAGGAGGATTGAAGAATATGTGATGACTTGCTAGTGGAACAGGCTGCCACAGGGTTTGAGACGAAGTCCATTATGGCTTATTAAGAGGAGGAATTAACTTTATGTTAAAAAAAGTTGTCTCTACCGTCTCCGCACTTGCGATTGCAGTAAGCATATCTACGATTAACCCTGCCATTACCGAAGCAGCACCAATTAGTGAGGCGAATACGTCTATTTTTGGTCCAAATGTCTACGTATTTGATCCAACGATGTCCGCTACAGACATTCAGAATATTACGTCATCCGTATTTAACACTTTGGAATCCAATGAATTCAGCAGTGATAGAAAAGCATTTCTTTTTAAGCCGGGTGCATACAACGTCAACTTTAACGTAGGTTTCTATACTCAAGTGTCTGGTCTCGGCCAAAATCCTAATGATGTTAACATCACTGGAGGATTGAATATTAATGCCGATTGGGATAACGGAAATGCCACCCGAAATTTCTGGCGAACCATAGAGAACCTTTCGATCACCCCTTCCAGTGGAACCACACAAATCGCCGTTTCTCAGGCGGCACCTCTTCGTAGATTACACATCAAAGGTCAACTAGATCTTTTTGATTTTGACTCAAATTGGAATGCCGGATGGGCCAGCGGAGGATTTCTTGCCGATTCTATCGTAGACAGTACAGTTGTTCCCGCTTCACAGCAGCAGTGGTTCTCACGAAATAGCCAATGGGGAAGCTGGTCGAATGGTGTTTGGAACATGGTATTTGTAGGCGTGACTAATCCACCAACAGGTCAATTTCCAGATCCGCCTTACACTGTTGTAGATAGAACGCCTGTTATACGAGAGAAGCCATATCTTTATATTAACGGTGCAGGTCAATACCAAGTATTTGTTCCATCATTACAAAACAATACGCAGGGCGTCAGCTGGGCAAACGGCCAAACACCGGGTCAATCGATCTCTATTGATCAATTCTATATCGCTAAACCGAATACATCGAGCGCAGCGGATATTAATTCCGCTCTAAGCCAGGGCAAACATCTTCTATTCACACCAGGAATCTACCATTTAAGTGATACGATCCGGATAACGAATGCTAACACCGTCGTGCTCGGTGTTGGTATCCCTACGTTGATTCCAGACAATGGTAAAGCAGTCATGTCAGTCAGTGATGTGGACGGAGTGAAGATCGCAGGTCTTACTTTTGATGCAGGCCCAGTAAATTCACCTTCTCTGCTGGAAGTTGGAGCCAGCGGTAGCGTGTTGAATCATGCTGCCAATCCAACATCACTTCACGATCTGACCTTTAGAACAGGTGGGGCTTCCTCAGGGAAAAACGATATCAGTTTAAAGATCAACAGTAATGATGTCATTGCAGATCAGCTCTGGATATGGCGCGCAGATCATGGGGCGGGTGCAAGCTGGACGTCTAATGTCTCCAAGAACGGTCTTGTTGTAAATGGTAACAATGTGACGATCTATGGTTTGTTTAACGAACATCATAATGAATATCAGACTTTATGGAATGGTAATGGTGGTCGAGTGTATTTCTATCAATCTGAAATTCCTTATGATGTTCCGAATCAATCGAGCTGGATGAGCAAAAACGGCACGGTAAATGGATATGCCTCCTATAAAGTGGCGGACAGTGTAACTAGTCATGAAGCATGGGGGCTTGGTGTGTATTCATTCTTCAGAGACGCACCAGTTAAGCTCGAAAGTGCGATAGAGGTTCCTAACGTACCAGGTGTGAAGATCCACCATGCCACATCAATATGGCTATCAGGTACGGCGGGCAGTGAAATTACGCATATCATCAATAATATCGGGGGTAAAGTATACGCTAATTCCCCTGCGGAAGCGATGAGGCAGACCCTTTCTGAATATTCAGGGAATGGCACTGTCGATACTCAAGCACCGAGTATTCCAGCGAATTTGACAGCGACAGTAGTTTCAAGCAGCGGCATCAACCTCAGCTGGACTGCTTCAACCGACAACGTAGGCGTCACCGGCTACGAGATTTATCGCGGGGGAAGTCTGGTGGGAAACACGGCAACAACATCTTTCAGCGACACTGGATTGACGGCTGCGACTGCTTACAGCTATACAGTGAAAGCAAAGGATGCAGCCGGAAATGTGTCAGCGGCGAGCAACACGGCTACAGCTACAACTCAAGCAGGAGGTGGAGGCACAGGGGTTGCACTGGATCGTTCAGGCTGGACGGCGACTTCTTCGCCGACTAGCGGAGACGTGCCAGCCAATCTACTGGATGGCAGCATGGCTACACGCTGGAGTACTGGAGCAGCGATGGTACCGGGGCAGTCATTCACCGTGGACATGAAAGCAGTGAAAAGCATTAACAAGATCGTGATGGATTCTACAGGTAGCGATCTGGATTATGCGCGTAGCTATGAGGTATACGTTTCAAATGACGGAACGAATTGGGGCAACGCCGTGGCAAGCGGTAACGGCACTGGTCCAGTCGTAACAGCGACATTTGCGCCTCAGAACGCGAGATACATCAAAGTGGTGCAGACAGGTACAGCTTCAAGCTGGTGGTCTATTAGGGAGTTTAATGTATTCGGTAGCACTGGAACTGGCGATAACCAAGCGCCGAGTGCTCCAGCGAATTTGACAGCGACAGTAGTTTCAAGCAACGGTATCAACCTCAGCTGGACGGCTTCGACCGACAACGTAGGCGTCACCGGCTACGAGATTTATCGCGGAGGCAGTCAGGTGGGGAACACGGCAACGACATCTTTCAGTGATACTGGCTTGACACCAGCAACTGCTTACAGCTACACAGTGAAAGCGAAAGATGCAGCCGGAAATGTGTCAACGGCGAGCAACACGGCTACCGCTACAACTCAGGCAGGAGGTGGAGGAACAGGGGGTGCACTGGATCGATCAGGCTGGACGGCGAGTTCTTCGCCGACTAGCGGAGACGTGCCAGCCAACTTACTGGATGGCAGCATGACTACACGCTGGAGTACCGGGGCGGCGATGGTACCAGGGCAATCGTTCACCGTAGACATGCAGGCAGTGAAGAGTATTAGTCAGATCGTGATGGATTCTACAGGTAGCGATCTGGATTATGCCCGTGGCTATGAGGTATACGTTTCAAATGACGGAACGAATTGGGGCAACGCCGTGGCAAGCGGTAACGGCACTGGTCCAGTTGTGACAGCGACATTTGCGCCTCAGAACGCGAGGTACATCAAAGTGGTGCAGACGGGAACAGCTTCAAGCTGGTGGTCTGTGCGTGAAGTGAATTTCTATAACTAGATAGCGGCGAATTTCTCCGCTTAGTGTTCGGAAAAAGACCATCCCAAAAGTCATCTCGTAAGTGATGATGACCGAAGGGATGGTCTTTTTATTATGGGGGTGTCTTAAGAGTAGTAAGAGTTGAGCTTTAATTGCTCAGTGTAGAGGCGATACACTTTCATTGCGAATAATATTAACATTCCATGATGGACAAAAGCCTACGAAAGGCGCGTTCTTAAATGTATAACTCCATCCACTGATCGCTGTAGATTTAACAAGAATTATTTGCGATATATGACGAATCTCGGTATAGGAATGAACCTTCGACCCGAGAACTGCGAACTGCGAACTGCGAACTGCGAACTGCGAACTGCGAACTGCGAACTGCGAACGCCGAACGCCGAACGCCGAACGCCGAACGCCGAACGCCGAACGCCGAACGCCGAACGCCGAACGCCGAACGCCGAACGCCGAACGCCGAACGCCGAACGCCGAACGCCGAACGCCGAACGCCGAACGCTGAACGCCGAACGCTGAACGCTGAATGCCGAACGCCGAACGCTGAACGCTGAACGCCGAACGCTGAACGCTGAATGCTGAAATCCGAACGCCGAACGCCGAACACTGAACGCTGAACGCTGAACGCCGAACGCTGAACGCTGAACGCTGAACGCTGAACGCTGAACGCTGAACGCTGAACGCTGAACGCTGAACGCTGAACGCTGAACGCTAACCCCCAATTTGGTCCAGGTCCGTTAAATAACTATCTGACACTTGGCATTTAACGGTTCCGGACCGTAATGCAGCTATTGTGGCTATTTCGCTCGTTTTCAACGACTTTCGGACAGCATAGCTCTTATTGATCAAAAACAGCGCAATATTGGGGTGTTCTGGAGTAAATAGCTGCAACTGAGTCCGTTCATACGACGAAAAGCTAATTTTTGCACAAATAAGAGTAATACGGTCCGAATTGATAGCAGTAGTTTTTTTACGGACCGTAATGCAGCTATTTGCCCGTTTTCCCTCGATTTGCTGAGTTTTCGGACAGCATAGCTCTTATTGATCAAAAACAGCGCAATATTGGGGTGTTCTGGAGTAAATAGCTGCAACTGAGTCCGTTCATACGACGAAAAGCTAATTTTTGCACAAATAAGAGTAATACGGTCCGAACCCATTGAAGAAGTTTGTTTTACGGACCGTAGTACAGCTATTTGCCTGCTTTTCCTCGATTTGCTGAGTTTTCGGACAGCGTAGCTCTTATTGATCAACAGCAGCGCATTATAAGGGTGTTTTAAAGTGAATAGCTGCAACTGAGTCCGTTCATACGACGAAAAGCTGATATTTGCACAAATAAGAGTAATGCGGTCTGAATTGATAGCAGTAGTTTGTTTTACGGACCGTAATGCAGCTATTTGCCCGTTTTCCCTCGATTTGCTGAGTTTTCGGACAGCGTAGCTCTTATTGATCGAAAACTGCGCATTATTAGGGTATTTTAGAGTGAATAGCTGCATCTGAGTCCGATCATGCGGCCGAATTTAAAGAATTCAGCGAATAAGAGCTATTAGGTCCGAACAGTAAGGTGAATTTGTTTTGATTAGGTCATTGTCGCATTGGTTGCTGAATTCTGATCAGGTGTCTCAGCAAATTACAATCAAACATCATTATTATGTAAGTCTCGATGCCTCAAACTCTAATTTGATAGGTGCGAATACGCTGTTGACCACTAACAATATCCAGTAATTGCTGCTCAACTAATTCGTGCAAAATACGTCTGGCATGCCGATTAGTAATTCTAAGATGATTGGTGAGCTCAAGAGGTGTGAAAGGTCTCAGTAGACGTCTGGAGAAACGTAGGGTTTCAGCTTCTAACCATGTTAATTCCGAGGGTACATCAGACGCAATAAATTTCCCGATGAATGCGAGTAATAATTGTTGGCATTGATTAGGCTCGTCTGTAATGGAGGGGTAGGCTATCGACAGAAAAGTCCAACCATCTAGAGTTAATAAAGAATGTCGTCTACATAAATCTTTGAACCTCCGTATATCTAGGTCTCTAGCATGTGGCCCATAGCCTTGAATCTCTATTCCTCCTTTAGCTCCACCCGGCATATAAGCAAGATCCAAATAACGATAGCCATTATTGAAATCACGAACTTCCCATTCGGGAAACAAATGATTGAAATTTCCTACAGCGGGAAACCAAACTGCGCGCAGGAATTCTACAGTTCCATGTCCGAGACCTTTACTGAGCAGCTCCTGTCTACGGGGATTACTCTCCAATTCCAAATTTGTCTGTAACCATTCCTCTAACAGTTGTTCGAATCGTGACATAATATTTACCCTCCTAAAGTAAAAAATTAGATAGATTTATAACCCTAATTATTCAGCTTCTAAAAAGAAAAACCGCCTGCATAAACTTCGCTGAAATAAAAATTCAGGAAATTGTATGCAAGCGGCGTGTTCTTCACGACCTATTGAAGTTATTATAGCGAATTTCCCAAAATTCAACAATGAAAGAATTAACTTGAAGGGTGAAAAAAGACTTTTCTATCAAGTCTCGAAAGTAACGGACCGTAATGCAGCTATTGTGGCTTTTTCGCTCGTTTTCCCCGAGTTTGGGACCGTATAGTTCTTATTGATCGAAAACCGTGCCTTAATAGTGTGTTTTAGGGCAAATAGCTGCATCTGAGTCCGATAATGAGGCGAAAACCCAGTATTTATGCAAATAAGGGCTTTACAGTCCGGACCCATAGGCGATAGTTTGTTTACGGACCGTAATGCAGCTATTGTGGCTATTTCGCTCGTTTTCCCTGAGTTTCGGAACGTATAGCTCTTATTGATCAAAAACAGCGCATCATTACGGTGTTTTAGAGCCAATAGCTGCATCTGAGTCCGATAATGAGGCGAAAACCCAGTATTTATGCAAATAAGGGCATTACGGTCCGGGCCCATAGGCGGTAGATTGTTTGCGGACCGTAATGCAGCTATTGTGGCTTTTTCGCTCGTTTTCCCCGAGTTTCGTACAGCATAGCTCTTATTGATCAAAAACTGCGCATCATTACGGTGTTTTAGAGCCATTAGCTGCATCTGAGTCCGATAATGAGGCGAAAACCCAGTATTTATGCAAATAAGGGCTTTACAGTCCGGACCCATAGGCGGTAGTTTGTTTACGGACAGTAAATGCAGCTATTTGCCCGTTTTCCCTCGATTTGCTGAGGTTTCGGACAGCATAGCTCTTATTGATCCAAAACAGCGCATTAGTGGAGTGTTTTAGTGCGTACAGCTGCATCTGAGTCCGATCACAAGATGAAATCCAAATATTTCAGAAAATAAGATCATCTGAGTCTGACGATCTACTTGTAACGAGCCATGGAATGCAATTTCCGGAAAACGCTAATCGCTATTTCATTGATTTGTCGAACCATGAAGGAAAATAGAAAATTTTATAGAATTATCTTATCGTTATCTTTCATACTCAGTTGATCTAGATTATTAATCGTATTCCATTACATATCGTCATCTATCTATCTTTCTTTCATTATCCGATTTAATCCAAGTGTTGCACGATGCCTCAAGCGTTTGCTGCAGCTTTACTTCATCATAGAAAAGGGGCCTCCGATGCTCAAAAGGACATTACTTATCTATTTAATTGCTTTCATCTCGTTAGCAACAATCCCACTCTCTCTTTTTATAGACAACGATCAACATGTGAATCGCCCACAGGTTCAGAAGGGGAGCATGGATCTTTCCACATGGGACTACCAACAACAAAAGATCATCAAGCTAGACGGAGAGTGGGAATTCTACTGGAACCAGCTGCTAACGCCTGAGCATTTTATAGACTCAAGCGCAGGTAAACAAGCCCCTACAGCATGGATGGAAGTCCCCTCACGATGGAATGGCAAAATGATTGATGGACAACCTTTACCAGCATTCGGTTCCGCAACCTATCGGATGGTGCTGAAAAACTTACCTGTAAACGGTGTATTCGCCTTGAAAAAAACGAATATCCGCTTTTCGAGTGCGATTTATGTAAATGGACATTTACTCATTAAGGATGGAAACCCCACTATGAGTACAGCCGATTACCAGTCGGGGAATATTCCGCAGATTGGGCTTTTTTCGTCTGAAAAAGGTGACGTTGAGATCATCATCCAAGTTTCTAACTATGAATATGTAAATGCAGGTATTCCGGTATCTCTTACTTTTGGAGAGGAAGCCGCGATGCTAGAGAACCAACAGAAGAGTACGGCTCGTGAATTTAGCACAGTTGCAATATTGGGAACACTATCACTTATTTTTGTCATCTGCTTTGTGGCGGCTGCATTATACCGTAAGAAGGATTACTCCTTACTTGTGTTTGCTACTATTTGCCTACTACTCGCGATATATCATGGCTTGATTGGAGAACGTTCGCTATTACTGTTTTTCCCAAATCTTTCGTTCATTGTGTTATATAAAGTGAAGGATATTAGCTCCATATCGTGTTTTATTGTTCTGGCTATATTTTTCTACCAAATGCACAAAAGCATAATCTCTTTAAAACTTACGCAAGTCGTAACGATTATACTAAGCAGCTTTATAATATTGGTAGCAATCCTGCCTATTCGTACTTACACGGTCTTTTCTACGTATGTGATCATTGTGTATGAATTGATGTTAATTTGGATGTTGTTTAGAGTGGCTATCCTGTATGTAAGAAGCGCAGAAGTAAATCGGATCAAAACGTTACTGCTGTTCTTAGCGATTCTTGCTATCAATCTGTACTCCATAGACGTAATTCTATTTGCTCTTTCGATGAAAGAAAATCTGTGGCTCGGACAATTTTACGTTGTATTATTTAATATCATAATGATCGTTCTGATTGTTCTTCGTTTTTTCGAGGCTTATCATACGATAGATGAAATGAAAAACCAGCTGATCGGTCTGGACAAGATTAAAGACGAGTTTCTCTCCAATACCTCTCATGAGCTGAAAACACCGTTAAATGCCATAGTGAACATCACCGCTACACTACTGAATGGGGTCGAAGGTCCAGTTACCGAAAGGCAAGCGCAGAATCTAGCGATCGTAATGGGAAGTGGAAGAAGATTAACTTATATGGTAAATGAATTGCTCGATTATTCCAAAATGAAGCATGGAGATATCACTTTATATAAAAGCACCCTAGATCTGAAAGTTGTTGTAGATTCTGTTATCGGTATTCATTCATTTCTGCTCGGAGAAAAGTCGATCCTACTCATAAACAGTGTCGCTCCAGATTTCCCTTCAGTACATGCAGATGGCAACCGTTTGATTCAGATCTTGCACAACCTGGTAGATAATGCGATTAAATTTACGGAGCAAGGTGAAATACATATTAGTGCCAAAGTTATTCATGAATGGGTTGAAGTTCGTGTAACAGACACGGGAATCGGAATTGCACCGGAAATGCAGAACCGTATTTTTATGGCCTATGAGCAGGTGGACGAAGCTGAAATCCATAGTCATGGTGGAACAGGTCTCGGACTAAGCATAACTAAGAAATTGGTTGAGTTACATGGTGGGAGCATTAGAGTGGACTCTGTTGCAGGTAAAGGTTCGGTCTTTATATTTACTCTTCTACGATGGGATCGAATATCAAATCAAATTTCGGGACCAATCGTGGAAAAGACTCTTCCTTATAGAGAGGTTCTCTTCCCGCGCCAGGAGTATCCATTATATATCAAAGGTAAAATCAATGAGCCGATTTTGGTCGTGGACGATGATTTTGCCAACCTTCAATCTATGATCAACTTGTTCAAGCTAGAGGGATATTCCATTGTTGTTGTGAACCGCGGGAAGCTGGCGCTTGATGAGTTATCGAAGAATTCAGACTTCTTCCTCGTTGTTCTGGACATTACAATGCCTGATATTTCTGGCTATGAAGTTTTGCAAAAGATCAGAGAGAGATTCACTCCCTTTGAGCTCCCTGTGTTAATGCTGACGGCGAAGAATAGAGTTAGCGATATGAAAATGTCCATGGATAATGGGGCAAATGATTATGTGGGGAAGCCGTTTGAAGCGGAGGAATTAATGGCGCGTGTGAAAAGTCTGACCCGATTGAGAGCTTCTGTGAAGAAAGCTAAAGATGCCGAAATTGCTTTTTTACGTTCTCAGATCAAACCTCATTTCTTGTACAATGCCTTGAATTCAATTGCTGCATTATGTGTGGAAGAACCTGAGCAGGCAGAGGAATTAACGCTGGAGCTGTCGCAGTATTTGAGAAGTAGCTTTGATTTCAAGCAGTTGGATTCGTTAACTACCCTGGAGGGTGAGCTAGAGCTGGTTAAAGCATATATTAATATTGAAAAAGTGCGCTTTGGTGCTAGATTACAAGTGGAATATGATATAACCGCAAATACGGATAGCCGGATTCCCCCACTTATTCTACAGCCTTTGGTGGAAAATGCTATAAGACATGGGCTGATGTCCAATTTACGGGGAGGAAAGGTAACTATATCTGTGAAAGAGCCGGATCCGTCTGTGGTCAGCTTTGTGGTAGAAGATAATGGATGCGGAATGAGTGAGCACAAGCTGGAGGAGATCATGAAATCAGATGTAGATAAAAGAGGCGTAGGGCTTTGGAATATTAGTCAGCGCATCAAACTTCTTTATGGAATGAACATTCGAATTCAAAGTGTTGAAGGAAAAGGTACACGGGTTTCTTTTGACATCCCCAAACAGCACATGACGCGGATAGGAGGTTGAAATATGCTGCGGGCCATTATCGTGGATGATGAAGAATTATCAGTAAAACGCTTAAAAAGGATATTATCTCAGAGTGGAGAGATTGAAGTATACGATACTTTTCTGGATCCGACGGAAGCCTATGAATTTGTGAAGGGGAATTCGATTGATGTAGCTTTTTTGGACATTTCTATGCCTGACACGAATGGAATGAAACTTTCTACCCTTTTGCATGAACTAGATGAATCGATTAATGTGGTTTTTGTTACAGGATATGACGAATACGCACTGCAAGCCTTCGAACTGAGCGCTGTGGATTATCTCCTAAAGCCTGTAACTGCACAGCGTTTAACTAAAACTTTGGATAAGATCAAAAAAATGAATAGAGGTGTGACGGTTCAGCCTGTCATAGAAGTTCTCTTATTTAATGGATTAAAGATATACCGCCGTACGCAAGACAGAGAGCCCATCAAGCTGAGAAGTCCAAAAACCGAAGAATTGTTTGCCTTTTTGATTAGTAAAGGAACGGTTAGCCGAGAAGAAATCATCGACACCTTATGGAGCGGGCTGGAGCCTGAAAAAGCGCTGAAGAATCTGAACTCTACCCTGTACTATATTCGAAAAGCAATCGGTACTAGCTTTATAAAAGCCAGCAGAACTGAAATTAGTATAGAGGAACGCAGTGTTTATTGTGATTTGTATGAGTTTGAGCGACTGCTGAAGCAAATTAGACAAGTCTCGAAAAGACATTCAGAATGGTTCAATCAAGTAGAAACATTGTATACGGGGGCCTTTCTCAAAGGAAAAGCATACGATTGGGCTAGTGGGAAGACACGCCGACTTGAGCAGGATTTTATTGGACTGCTGGAACTAGCTGCTAGATTGCATATGGAGCAGAACGAGCGTCAACAATCGCTGCATTATTTTGAGAGAATATTGAAATTGGATCCCTTGCGAGAAGATATCCATCAGGAAATTATCTATTTGTATATTGAACTAGGGCGAATGAATGAAGCTTATCGGCGATATGGGCAATTGGAAGAGACCCTTCAACAGGAGCTTGGAACTTCACCTGATCCTAAGCTTAAAGCGTTGATTAAGAAGATGATGAACTAGTATATAGTAAAAGAGAACCGACGAATCGATTAGATTTCGAAGGTTCTTTTTTTGTTTATTTTTCGTTTATCATAATTTTGTATAATACTCTCGATTATTGTCGAAATGATGACATGATTTAAGCTAGAGGGGGAAAAAGAGTTTGAAGCCATCATTTATGAAAATAGGCATAAGTATTTCGTTAGCCACAGGAGTTGTGGTGCAGGGTGTAGGTCCAATCCAGACTCAAATTGTTAGTGCAAAATCGAGCTTCGATTGGCTCGAGAATAGCCCAGCAGTGATACCGTCCATTAATGAAGATGATACTTCTAACATGGGCGTTCTTGTGTCCAGTCTTTTGTCAGGAAAGGTAACTGATCCAGCAACAACAGGGATTGCTGTGGTGGCTTTAGATAATACCAATGGGGCCTGGCAATATTACAACACGTTGGGAAACATCTGGTATAATATCGAGCCGGTGTCGAACACTAATGCTTTTCTGCTACTGAAGTCGGAGAAAATACGTTTTGTACCAGGGAAAGACTGGAACGGACAAGCTTCCATTCGCTTTAAGCTATGGGACACAACTGCAGGTGGTTATTCAAATTATCAAAAAAATGCGAATACCTCAGTATCTGCCGCGTTCAGCCCAGATCCAGGCACTGCCACAATTACTGTAAATCCAGTGAACGATGCACCTTATCTGACAGAACTAAATGGTGGGGACTATCTTAGTTTTGACGGCAGCGGGGATTATGTGTCGTTCCCAGATCAACATATTTATGGGAATTCTTTTACAGTTGAAGGATTTTTGAAGGTGAATGGTTTTAATACATGGATGAGATTTTTCGAATCTTCAATCGGTGAGGCAGATCACAATATTTTTGTAGGCTTTAACGGAAAAAAAATGAGCTTCGTCGCGTACACCAATAAAGGTGAGATTAACGTCACTGAAGATTTCCCGATTTCTAAATGGGTTCATGTTGCAATTGTTTATGATCACAGTCAGAAAAAGGGACGCATTTATTGGGATGGTGTTCTAAAGGCAGAAGGGGCTATGGATTTAAGTGCAGTTGGAAGCGCAGCGCGTCCGAACAACTGGCTTGGCAAAAGCACATGGAGACAGGACGGAGATTATAACGGTGGAATGAGAGATGTAAGGTTCTGGAGTAAAGCCAAAACCCAAAGTGATATTGTTCGCGAAATGAACGCCAATTTGACGGGTTCGGAGCCTAATCTAGCTTTAAACTATAAATTAGCGAATAGCAATGATGGTGCTATTGCTGTCAATACACCGGCTGCTTCAGGTAAGAACGGTACCATTACAGGAGCGAGCTGGAAGCAGGACACAGGCTTCATGGGAAATACTACAACGGATAAAAACAAACCAGTATCACGCTCCTTTAAGGTCATCGATGTGGATGGAGATGATCTGCAAGTTACAGCTACTTCTTCTAATACTTCCCTAATTCCGAATAGTGGATTAAAAGTAAGTGGAAGTGGTGAGGTGCGGACGTTAGAAATAACACCAGCGAAGAATGCCATCGGAAACAGTGTAATTACTGTTACTGTAAATGACGGCTCTTTAAGTAGTATATACACCTTCAATGTACAGGTAAACGATGTGGGGGATGTCCTCGTAACTGGAGTCACTTTGAGTAAAGACTCACTTAGTTTAACGGAGGGAGAAGCGGGAGATACACTGAGTGCTGTAATTGCACCTGCTAATGCCACGAACAAAACAGTGACCTGGAGCTCTAGTGATGCAACTGTAGCGACAGTTGTGAATGGAGTGGTCACCCCAGTTAAAGCTGGAACAGCAATTATTACAGCAACAACTGCGGATGGAAGTTATACTGCTACATCCACCATTACTGTTAGTGCACCAGTAGTGAACGTAACTGGAGTGAAGCTTGATCATAAGACTCTCGAGTTAACTGCTGGTGAAGCTGATGCCTTACTAAAGGCGACAATAGAACCTGCAAATGCGACGGACACAGACGTGATCTGGAGCTCCAGCGATGAAACAATCGCAACAGTCGTGAATGGAGTGGTGACTCCAGTTGGTGAGGGCACAGCAATTATTACTGTAACGACCAAAGATGGAAGTTTTACGGCTTCAACGACAGTGAATGTAACAGCAGCTACGCCACCTACCGTTATTGTAACTGGAGTAACCTTAGACCAGCCAACACTTAATTTAACCGTGGGTGAAGAAGAGGAAACCTTACAAGCGACAGTGGCACCTGCTGATGCAACGAATAAGGGTGTTATCTGGAGCTCCAGCGATGAGACTGTAGCCAAGGTTGTTTACGGAGTAGTAACTCCGGTTGGTGTAGGGACAGCAATTATCACGGTTACGACCAAAGATGGAAGTTATACAGCTTCAACAACAGTGAATGTGAAAGCAGCAACGCCTCCTATCGTTATCGTAACTGGAGTAACCTTAGACCAGTCTACACTTAATTTAACGGTGGGTGAAGATGGGGAGACGCTAAAAGCGACGGTAACACCTGCCAATGCAACCGATAAGGACGTGATCTGGAGCTCCAGTGATGAAACGATCGCAACAGTCGTGAATGGAGTGGTGACTCCAGTTGGTAAGGGCACAGCCATCATTACGGTTACGACCAAAGATGGAGGTTATAGTGCATCAACGACTGTGAATGTGGCAGCAGCAACACCACCTACCGTTATCGTAACAGGAGTAAGCTTAGACCAGTCAACACTTGATTTAACAGTTGGTGAAGATGGGGAAACGCTAAAAGCGACGGTAACACCTGCCGATGCGACCAATAAGGACCTGATCTGGAGCTCCAGCGATGAGACTGTAGCTAAGGTTGTGGATGGAGTAGTAATTCCGGTTGGTGAGGGAAAAGCCATTATTACGGTTACGACCAAGGATGGCAGTTATACGGCTTCAACAACCGTTACTGTGAAGGCTCCAGTTAAGCCAGTTACAGCACCGGGTATTCCAACATCCGTAACTGCAATAGCAGAGAATGGTCAAGCGATCATCACCTTTACACCGCCGGTAAACGATGGTGGAAGTGAAATCACAGGATATATTGTAACGGCTCATCCGGGAGGGCTGACGGTTACGGGGAATGGAAGTCCCCTTACAATCAGTGGCTTGACGAATGGTACAAGCTACACCTTCACGGTACAGGCCATCAATAAGGCTGGCATCAGCGAATCATCTGCTGAATCCAATACAGTCATCCCGAGCGCGCCATCTGGTGATGCTGGTGTTCCATCGCAATCAACCCCATCAGCAACGCCGGCACCAGCTGTTAAAGACGCTTCTGTTCTTATCAATGGTAAAGCGGAAACCGTGGGAACCGTGACGAATGGTAAACGGAAGGATCAAACGCTAACCACCATTTCATTAGATCAGAAGAAGCTAGAGGACAAGCTCGCCGCTGAAGGTAAAGGTGCAGTAGTTTCTATTTCTGCTAGTAGACAATCTGATGCTACGGTTGGTGAACTAAACGGACAAATGGTTAAAAATATGCAGGGAAATCAAGCAGTGCTTGAGATCAGAACCGGAAATGCGACATTTACACTGCCTGCTGGGCAGCTTAATGTTGACGCCTTATCCGCGCAGTTTGGTAAGTCTGTAGCTTTACAAGATATTAAGATACAGATTGAAATTAGCACTCCGACAGCCGCGGAAGTTAAAGCTATAGAGGCTGCTGCTCAAAAAGGATCATTTTCATTGATCTCTGCGCCAGTTAATTTTACGGCTAGAGGCATTTACGGAGATAAGAGTATTGAACTTTCCCAATTCAATACGTACGTGAAACGTACCATTGCTATTCCAGAAGGCATGGACCCGAACAAGATTACAACAGGTGTGTATATTGATGCTGATGGCTCAGTGCATCATGTACCTACTAAAGTGGTAGTAATTGATGGCAAATATTTTGCTACAATTAATAGCCTTACTGGTGGCACTTACTCTGTTATCTGGCATCCACTTGAATTCAGTGATGTTGCTAATCACTGGGCAAAAGATTCAGTAAATGATATGGGTTCCCGATTAGTTATCGAAGGGACTGGCAATGGTCAATTTACTCCTGATCAAGCGATTACCCGCGCAGAGTTTGCGGCGATTGTCGTTCGCGGTCTCGGACTAGGTTTGAGTCAAGCGGCAACACCATTTTCGGATGTTAAAACTACGGATTGGTATAACAGTGCGATCAATACTGCATATGCATATCAATTAATCAATGGTTTTGAAGATGGTATGTTCCGGCCTGATGACCATATTACCCGTGAACAAGCGATGCTAATTATCGCCAAAGCGATGAAAATCACAGCGCTAAAGGCTAAACTTTCTAATCAATCCGCTGAAGGATTCTTGACCCCATATACCGATGCTGGCAAAGCATCTGACTGGGCGCTTAGCGCAATTACTGACTGCTTGCAGGCAGGGGTAATCATGGGACGCAGCAGCAATGTGCTTGCTCCGAAGGATGATATGACTAGAGCTGAGGTTGCAGCGATCGTTAAGCGGCTTCTTCAAAAGTCTGATTTAATTTAAAAAGTGACTCACAATATACATTGAAAAGAGAGAGTATTCATTCGATAACCTTCGAAGGAATACTCTTTTCTTTTCATAGCAGGAAATAGAAGTAACTATCCAGAAAAAATAAGTTAGATCGTTTATAAGATCAATCGAAAAGAGGCGAAATCTAATGGAATTGCGTCAAAGCATTAATGAAGTTTTTCAGGCAGCTCAGCAAGGTAATGCTGCACGGCTAAAAGAAATTCTAGAATCCCATCCAGCTCTAGCAAATACGGAAAATAACGAGGGTCTTACACCTTTGGGATATGCAGCACATTTCGGTAAAGAAGCAGCGGCGCAGGTATTGATAGACTATGGTGCTGAGATTGATGCAGTATCCCATTCCAAGATTAGTTACATTCCTTCCAATACTGCACTTCATGCTGCTATTGCTGGGGAGCGGGATATGAGTGTTATCCAGCTGCTACTGAACAAGGGTGCTCAGACTAATATTTTTGATAGCGATGGACATACTGCCTTGCATTCTGCGGCTTACCATACGGATAATGTGGAGCTGATACGCTTGTTAATCGAACATGGAGCTGACATCCATGCTAAAATTGAAGGTGGTGAATCAGCATTAGCTATAGCCATCCAACAAGGAAACCACACCGTTAAGGAATTTCTTATTAAAAAAGGAGCAATTTAGAATGCAAGTCACATTAAACCGTAAAGACAATTCAACAGTAGCTTTGATTTCCAGCGAAGGTATTGTAATTAATAATGTAAATGATGCACTCGATCTAATGGCAAACGTGAGATATCAAGAATGCGATAAAATGATTCTAAGAAAAGAACAAATCACGGATGATTTTTTTGAGTTAAAGACAGGAATTGCCGGAGAGATTCTTCAGAAGTATACAAACTATCAGATGCGAGTTGCTATTGTAGGAGAATTCACTGGTTATAATAGTAAAAGTCTGAATGATTTTATTTACGAATGCAATCAGGGGAATAAAATATTGTTCAAGAGTACAGAAGACGAGGCTTTAGCAGCACTTCATCAAAGTTAAAAGTGAACTTGAAACGGAGAGGGGACTTAACATGGAGGGTAAAGTTACGTATGAATCGATCGATGACTATATTTCCAAGTTTCCACCGGAGATTCAAGAAATCCTTAGTACAATAAGAAAAGTGATAAAGGAAGCGGCACCTGATGCAAAAGAAAAGATTAGTTATCAGATGCCTACTTTTGCACTGCACGGAAATCTAGTGCATTTTGCAGCTTTCAAAAACCATATTGGATTTTACCCAACGCCGAATGGGATTGATGCTTTTAAAGAAGAATTATCAGTCTATAAAGGAGCGAAAGGATCCATTCAATTTCCTCTTCATCAGCAGATGCCCTATGAACTAATTAGTAAAATTGTGAAATATAGAGTGGCTGAAAATATCAAAAAAGCAGAAGATAAGCGCAAGTAATTAATGTATAAGGAAAAAGTGTATTTCCAGTCCTCTTGCATACCTGAAGCTTTCGATCCTCTCTGGGTTCAGGTGTGCAATTCTTCCGTGATATCATGTACTTGATAATGAACGACGCACAAACGATAGGATAATATCCTGTGAGTAATCTCCGAAACCACTTCCGAATAAATTAAGTCCTCGTCTATTGAGGGCATCCTCGCGAATCTCAAAGCGTACACGAATGGGTTCATTAAATGCCAGTTCTAGTGAGCTAATTGTAGTAGGGGAAGAAGTAATCCCGTTAATTTTGCTACCCTGTTCTGAGATACTCCACTCTGTCAGCATTCCATATTCTGTACCACTCTTCCAACGTTCGGGTGTCAGCTTTCCTTTCCGGTTACCGAAATCTGATGGACAAGTCCAAGTACCGACATGTAGGTCATTTATAGTTAAAGTGATGTCGCTTGCCCAATCTTCACGGAATGCAGGTGCTTCAGAACAAACCTCAGCCGAAATCCGAATCTCATCCAGCTCTACACCAGGGGGCAATGGGTTGGCAAAATAGTATTCGACATAGCCAGAGTCAGCGAACCATAAGAGAGACGCTTCAACTCGTTCCGGCATGTAGAATACCCGTGGATCATCCTGAGAACCGATGACTCCGCCGTCTTTTCCAGCCATACCACAAGAGGGTTGAATAGAACAATGGGAGAACATCCCGATCGGCATATGTATTTCTTCTGTTTGATGCAGCCCATCGCCCAGCTTCGAGGGGAGATCGAGATGGATGGATCGGCAGGTGACCGCGCATATTTTCTCACGATTTGCACCTTGTGTAGATGAGATTAAGTTAACTTGCTCAAGGGTCTGTACATTGATTGAAATTGTAGGCTGAGCTACGCCAAGTGTCTCGGCCAATTGACTGACACTCATGGGCTTGTCACCAAGGGCTTCAAGAATCCGGACTCTGACATCTCCAGAAAGTGCTTTAGCAACATCTAAGATACGTGATGCAGGGTACCGTATCGTTTCTTGCGAAATATCATTCATTGGTTGTATTCCTTTTCATTAGGATTGGTTGAGGATATTGTACACTGAAGAATTGATATTGTAAAATTATAATATACATTGCGAATTTTATATACTGATGCTAAAATGAGCTCAACTTCTTATTTAGAAAGGCTGTGCTCATATCATGACAACTTCCGTACTGAATGTTGAGAGTCTTCCGATTCCTCGTCCTGAACATCCGCATCCACATTGGCAGCGCAATGATTGGATGAATTTGAATGGGGAATGGTCATTTAGCTTTGATCCGAACAATGAAGGAATTAGCAATTATTGGTATTCCAATTCCGAAATCGCTTACAGTTCGAGGATTACTGTTCCTTTTTCTTGGGTAAGTCCATTATCCGGTATTGGCAGTGATCATAAAGGGGTAGGATGGTATCGGCGGACCTTGAAATGGCAGCCTATCGACTCACAGACACGACTATTTTTGCGATTCGGGGCAGTAGATTATTCATGTGATGTTTGGATTAACGGAGTACATGTTGGTTCACACCAAGGTGGTTATGGTTCGTTCGAGTTTGAAGTTACTGAGTACTGGGTTGAAGATTCAGACAATACAATTGTCGTTAGAGTAGAGGACTTCGATCGTGATTACCAAGCACGAGGCAAACAAGGTTATGGAGAAATTCGCGGAATCTGGCAGCCCGTATGGCTAGAATCTCGGCCTCAGACTTATATGAAAGATGCTAAGTTTGTGACCACTATTGATGGGCAAGTGGACGTGACTACAAGAATCTTTGCACAAGAAAATGGATCGGCAGATTTCACGCTGCAATTCGCAGAGAATTCTATATTGCATACTGAGAAAATAGATCTCATCGCAGGGGAAAATGAATTTAAGCTCTCTTTCCATATAACAGATCCCAAATTATGGAGTCCAGATACACCTTATTTGTACGAAGGCGAACTACAACTTAGCGGATCTTTTGGCACAGACACAGTCAGAACCTATTTCGGAGTCCGAGAAATCCAAACTGTGCGTTTTGATGAGCGTGGTTATCGCTGGTTTACCCTCAATGGTAAGCCGATTTATTTAAACGGTACCCTTGACCAGTCTTATCACAAAACGGGCTATTTCACTTATCCGTCTGATGAAGACATGCGGGATGAAATCTATCTAATGAAACGTTTGGGACTGAACTTTGTGCGTATTCATATCAAGCCAGAGGAACCACGTAAGCTATATTGGGCGGATAAACTGGGTATTTTGGTGATGGAAGACATGCCTTGCTTTTGGGGAAATCCCGATGAAAAAGCACGTGCCTCGTATGAACGTGAAGCACTCGAGGTTATTGAACGAGACTATAATCATCCATCCATTTTCTCATGGGTAATGTTTAACGAGACTTGGGGCTTGAAGACGAACGCTCAGGACACTAGTCTGACGAGTGATGTACAGCAGCAGAACAGTTATCTCAAAGAAACACAGGAATGGGTTCGGGAACAATATCGCTGGGCAAAACGACTTGATCCTACTCGAATCGTAGAAGATAACTCTCCTTGTAACTATGATCATGTGGAGTCTGATATCAATACATGGCATTTCTACATTAATGGTTATGATCAGCTTAGAGCTCATTTGAATGAGGTTGTAGACAAAACTTTTCCGGGTTCAGACTTTAACTGTATCGGAGGTAATGTGCAATCAGATGCTCCGCTTATGAACAGTGAATGTGGTAACGTGTGGGGAATCGAAGGTGGGGCAGGGGATAGTGATTTAGCGTGGCATTACCGCTATATGATGAATGAATTCCGGCGGCATGATAAGCTATGTGGTTTTGTGTTTACCGAATTTCGCGATGTTACGAACGAGTTCAATGGTTATTATCGGTTAGATGGCAGCGATAAAGATTTTGGTTATGATGCCTTTGTTCCCGGGATGACGATTTCTGATCTACATTCTCCGGACTTCATCGTGATCGATGCACCGCCGTGTCAGACCGTAAACGCAAAGGATGAAGTTAAAGTTCCGCTCCTTCGTTCCAGCTTCTCAGATAAATATCATGGACAGCATTTGCAAATGAAGTGGGAACTTTTGTACGACAATTTGGGAACACGAGTTGTTGCACAAAGTGAGCGTATGTCAGTGAATTGGGACGGATATGGAGTAGCGGATTTACCACCACTATATGTCATTATGCCCGATCAGGATGCAGTTGCAGTGCTGGCACTTTCCTTGAAAAATAATAAGGGAGAGGTAATCACTCGCAACTTCATTACGTTTGATGTAAGAAGCGGTAATCAAGGCGAAAGGTTTGAAGGGGATGGAGATTGTATTAGTATCCCTGTTGGTGCGTATAGAGAACACAACTTTGAACAACAATGGGAAGCTATTCAATGCGCAAAAATCAATGGAGCTGGACAAGGCCATTATGTATACGATGTAGCACTTCCAGATGGTATGGAGAAAAAGATGATTGGCGAGATCGAAATTATGTTCGAAGCCAGCGCAAAGCGAGTGTTGGCTCGAAATGTTGAAGGCGCAAAGCAAAATGAAATGGGACTTGATCTCATGCACGGAGCAGATGCTAGGGTAGAGTATAATCCGAACACCTACTACATGACCGATGAAGAACGTCATCCTTCACGTGTGAAGGTTCTGGTAGAAAGTCAACAGATTGGCTCCTTCTATTTGCCAGATGATCCTGCCGATAGCAGAGGCGTATTGTCTTGGCACTATCAGCCAATAGCAAATAAGTTGGATGAGGCTGGCTCTTACGGCTATCTATGCAAGGTGTTTGTACCGGGGCAGTTAGCAGCTAAACTAGATCGCAATCGTACTTTCCGTTTGGAGCTTCAAGCAGAGGGCGGAGGTTTAGCCTTGTACGGTCGCAATGCGGGTCGTTACCCCATAGATTTATGGATTCGTTATCGATAGCATACATGGGTGAAGTTGGATCATTCAATTTTAAAAAGCAATCCAAGCCATAAGGCAAGGATTGCTTTTTTGTGTTGAGCTTACCAGAGAATGGATTAAAGCTCTTTATCATTAATGCTGTTCAACCAACCTTCAATATCCCCAATAACGGAGCTAATGCAGCCATCTTCAAAAGGTGAAGTCAGACCCGCAAGCTCAACCAGTTTGATAAAAGATTTGCTTCCTCCAGCTTGGCATAGCTCCAAATAATCGCTCCAAGCAGATTTGAAATCTTCGTTCGAACGTTTCCAGAACTGGAAGGCACATAGCTGTGCTAGTGTGTAGTCAATGTAGTAGAACGGCGAGGCAAAGATGTGGCCTTGTTTATGCCAGAAGCCCCCTTGTTCCAGATAAGTGTTACCTTCATAATTACGATGTGGTAAGTATTTCTTCTCGATGTCTCTCCAAGCCTGCTTGCGTTCAGCAGGGGTTGCTTCAGGGTTGCTATAAACAAAATGTTGGAATTCATCGACAGATACCCCGTAAGGAATAAACTGAAGGCTGTCAGATAAGTGATTGAAGCGGTACTTATCTGCATCTTCCTCAAAGAACAAATTCATCCAAGGCCAAGCGAAAAATTCCATACTCATGGAATGAATCTCACAGGCTTCATAGGTTGGAAAAGCATACTCTGGTACATTAATATTGCGGCTTTCATAAACCTGGAACGCATGACCCACTTCGTGAGTTAAGACATCAATATCCCCAGAGGTTCCGTTGAAATTCGAGAAAATAAAAGGGGCTTGGTATTGGCTGAAATAGGTGCAATATCCGCCGCCTTGTTTTCCTTTTTTGCTTACTAAATCCACCAGATTATTGTCCAGCATGAATGTAAAGAATTCATCCGTTTCAGAGGAGAGCTCTTTGTACATCTTCTTACCGTTAGCTACAATCCAGTCTGAATCTCCTTTAGGGGTTGCGTTCCCGGTCTTAAAGCTAAAATTCTCGTCGTAATATTTCAATTCATCGAGACCTAGGCGTTCAGTCTGACGTTTCTTTAGCTGCTGGGAGACAGGTACGATATATTCCAGAACTTGTTTGCGGAAATTAGCAACCATTTCAGCATTATAGTCGGTACGCATCATACGGTCATAACCTAGCTGAACAAAGTTGCTGTACCCAAGCTTTTTAGCTATGCGGTCACGGACCTTTACGAGCTCATCATAGATGCGGTCAAATTCAGCCTCGTGTTCGGACATAAAACCAAACCGAGCTTCAGAAGCACTTTTACGCATATCACGGTCTGTAGACAATTCGAAAGGTGCGAGTTGAGGCAGTGTACGCTCTTCACCTTCAAAAAGAATTTTGGCTGAGGCGATAAGCTGAGAGTATTCTGTTGAAAGTTTGTTCTCCAATTGTAAATCTTCAATGATTTCCGGACTAAACGTCCGCAGCGAAACTTCAGCAAGCCGGAGTAACTGCGCACCCCATTCCTTTTCAAACTCGGCTCTATATTTGGAATGTACGAGTGCTTTGTAGTAGTCGGTTATGTATTCCTGAACGACAGGCCCGATTTCGTCCATGAATTCTTGTTCGGTTTTGTAAAATTCATCCGTCGTGTTGATAGAATGGCGAACGCTAACCAATGTCTGCATAGTATCAAACTCATTGCGAAGCTTGTTAATGGCAGTGACGGAAGCTTTTTGTACCTCTAATGGTGATGTGTCGTTGAGATCTTTCAGCAGGGCGTTAAAGTCTTGCTTGAATTTCTCTACATCCGGTCGCTCATAGCGGTAATCATCAAATTTCATAAAAAAATCAACTTCCTTTCTATACCAGATAGTCTCTATTATATAATCTGAACAGCCATTTACGATAGACCTGTGTAAGCTTTTTATGGTCGAAAAAAGAACAAATGTACAAAAGTGTAAAAACTTGTTAAGTGGAATGTGGTTTGATATTATCTATGAATATAGTAGACCGGTTCTTCAAAATAATATGTACGAGGTGCCATTATGAACAAAAATCACTCTGAATTAGATAAAAAAGTGGGGCAAACAATAGCAGCAGGGATTCAGGTGGGTGTGCGGAGAACATTTCCGATTTCACTAGAGCAAGCTTGGGGATTTCTCACATCTGATGAAGGGATCCGATTATGGATCGGGGATGTGGAGTCCTTGATTATTAATGAAGGAGAATCGTTTCTTTCTAGAGAAGGGGTCACAGGCCAATTCATAGTTGTCAAACCTCATCATCAAGTCCGTCTTAGATGGAGGAAAAAGGAGTGGGAGCAACCCTCTACGCTGCAAATTCGCTTGATTTCTAATCCATCTGGCAAGACAACAATCAGCTTCCATCAAGAGAAAATGGTCCATCCAGATACGCGAGAGCAGATGAAGAGGCATTGGGAAGAAGTACTGAACACAATTAATGAGCGGACCCGTACAATCTAACGAAGCGAAAATAGGAGGCTCGATATAGATGAAACCCCGAATTACAGTAATAACACTAGGCGTGGATGATCTGGAGAGGGCTTTGATTTTTTACAGGGATGGTTTAGGATTTCCGACCGAAGGGATCATTGGCAAAGAATTTGAACATGGAGCGGTTGCCTTTTTTGATTTGCAAGCAGGCTTAAAACTGGCGCTTTGGAATCGGAAAGATATGGCTTATGAAGCAAAGGTTCCATTATCCGAAGCCAGTTCAACAGAAATAACGATTGGTCACAATGTAGGAAGTAAAGAGGAAGCAGATCAGGTTATGGAGCAGGCTCAAAAGGCTGGAGCGAAGATCGTTGACCCTGCACATGACACCTTTTGGGGAGGGTTTTCGGGTCACTTTATGGACCCCGATGGGCATTTGTGGGAAGTCGCATGGAATCCAGAGTGGGAGCTTGAGAATTAAAGGAGTCTGGTTGAAGCGTTGCTACTTAACCTTTATTAGACCGTATTCTCAGAATACGGTCTATATCTGTTTCTATACGAATTCTAGAATTTTTCCACTTTACGCTATGCACCCTTCCTCCCTCTTTTTTCAACTGCTTCAGTACATATGTCGACAAACTTAATATATCATGATATATTATTATGTATAAAGATGAAAAAATTAGAGTCAGGAGATAACGAAAGTTATGAATGAGACGACGTCATCCAAACCGATGTATGAAAAAATATTTGATGAAGTTAAGCAGCTTATTGTTAATAAATCCTATGGGCAAGGAGAGCGGGTGCCTTCAGAAAAAGAGCTGGCTGAAACTTATAATGTAAGTCGGATTACGAGTAAAAAAGCGCTGGAAATGCTCGCCGCCGAGCGCTTAATTGTGAGAAAACCGGGAAGAGGTTCGTTTGTAGCTGATCCAGCAATCGATTACATAGAATCAGCTATGTCTCCTGAGACGATTTCCGACGATACTCCCTTTAATTCCTTTAACCACGAAGAGAAAACGATTGGTCTGATTATTACCGATTTTGGCAACAGTTATGGCACAGGCTTGATTTATGGAATGGAACAGGCTTCCCGTGATAATGATTGTTTTCTCGTTCTGCGAAGAACATTTGGCATACCGGAGAACGAAGAAAAGTCTATTCAAAAGCTGCTCAGCTTAGGTGTAGATGGTCTGATTGTTTTTCCGGCTCAAGGTGAATTTTTTAATGCTGAAATTCTAAAATTGGTGATCGGGCGTTTCCCTTTAGTTCTGGTAGATCGCCATCTGAAAGGAGTAGCGGCAGCTTCGATCGGCACTGATAATATACAGGCAGCGTTGAAAGGGACGGAGTACTTATTTGATCTCGGACATACTCATATCTCCTTTCTCTCTCCACCTCCAGCGGATACGACGGCTCTTGAGGAGCGGGTGGAGGGATTTATACAAGCGCATGCGGAGCGGGGGATAGCTGTGGATAAGGGGTTGTGGGTTAGTGATTTAACCTCAACATTACCTAATTCCTTTAACGATGAGAATATTGAGCACGATATCTCACGGCTAGTTTCTCATTTGCAAGAGAATCCAACAATAACGGCGCTTTTTGCCGTGGAATATAATATTGCCCTGCTGGCTAGAACTGCGGTTGAACGACTTGGGCTGCGGATTCCGGAGGATATTTCGATCATTTGCTTTGATAGTCCACCAACTCCACTGGGTTCTGGTTATGCGTTCACTCATTTACGGCAGAACGAAGAAGAAATGGGGCGACTCGCAGTTGAAAGTGTATTGAAAATAATGAATGGCCAGACTGTATCGAACAAGATAATGCTGGAAGCTAAGTTGATTTCTGGTGAATCCACAGGTCCTGCTAAACCAGCCAATTCTAATTAATTTTATAGGATTATCCATAAATTAGTTGCTATAAAAACCTATCTTTTGAGATAGGTTTTTTGTTTATTTTAGATAGATGTTTATCGTTATAGAAGTATTGATATATTATTATTAATAAATAAACATATTGACATACTAACTACATGACAATATACTAATTTGTGAAAGCGCTTCAAAGGAAAAAGAAAAAGGGGGTATTATAACTGAAAGCAACCAGAGAAATCCCTGAGTCGATGAAGAAACTGGCATTTAGTATAAAGACACAGCTGAACGATCGTCCAAAATTAGCTGAAATGTTCGAGAAATGTATGACTAACACCTGGAATACAACCTTAAAACGAATGGCGAATGGCACCACTTTTGTCATTACCGGAGATATTCCAGCGATGTGGCTGCGGGACTCGGCCGCTCAGGTTAGACCCTTCCTGGTCCTTGCCTCTGAGGATGAAGAAATTGCGGACATGATTGAGGGACTTGTGCAAAGACAATTCGCCTGCATCCAGCTTGACCCTTATGCGAACGCGTTCAATGAAGAAGAAAATGGGAATGGTCATCAGGAGGATCTTACGGAGATGAGCCCAGGAGTATGGGAAAGAAAATATGAAATTGATTCATTATGCTACCCGATCCAACTGGGTTATCTGCTCTGGAAGAATTCGGGCCGAACAAGTCAGTTTAATGATTCGTTTGTTAAGGGTGTAGAAAGAATCATTGCATTATGGACTACCGAACAGAGACATGAGAGCGATTCGAATTATCTTTTTCAACGGATAAACTGTCCACCTACGGATACATTAGCGCGCGAAGGCAAAGGGACGTTGACAGCTTATACCGGAATGACTTGGTCTGGATTTCGTCCTAGCGACGATGCTTGTGAATACGGGTATTTGGTTCCTGCCAATATGTTCGCTGTAGTTGTTTTAGAGTATGTATGTGAGATTGCCCGAGACATTCTAGGGAATCAGGAACTGGAATTGAAAGCTAAAACACTTTCTAAACAGATTAATGAGGGAATAAGCCAGTATGGAATCGTAGACCACCCAGAGTTCGGGTCAGTCTATGCATATGAAGTAGATGGCCGTGGACAGGTGAATTTGATGGATGATGCAAATGTGCCGAGTCTGCTCTCTATCCCCTATTTGGGTTATGTGAGTGCCGATGATCCTATCTACAAAAATACTCGTGAGCTTATTTTAAGTAGCAATAATCCTTATTTCTTCGCAGGAAAGGTGGCTGCGGGTATTGGAAGTCCACATACGCCTAGTCGTTATATCTGGCCTATAGCTTTAGCTATGCAGGGAATGACATCTACCAGCAATGAGGAACAGGAATCCTTGCTTGATCTGCTGGAGAAGACGGATGCGGGCACCGGATTTATGCATGAAGGGTTCCATGTAGATCATCCGGATGAATATACACGTCCATGGTTCTCTTGGGCAAATATGATGTTCTGCGAGCTGGTGCTTATGCGCTGCGGGCTGCAAGTTAAGCGAGGTTAATGTCTACAAGTTTTTTAATCGACTCTAAAGGGGATATAGAACATGAAAAAATGGCTGATTACCACACTTACTTTGGTTATGACAGCTTCACTGGCTACGGGCTGTGGTGGCAATAATGGGTCTACCGGTAAAGAGTCTGGAACTGCAAGTAACCCTGGAGCCGGTGATGGAAAAAAGACGGAGCTTACCTTCTGGGGAGATTGGGGCGGTGAGGGACAAAAGCAATTTGAGACCATGGTCAATGCCTTTAATAAATCACAGGATAAGATTCATGTAAAGTATGTGCTGCAGCAAGATATGATCACGAAGTTCCTGACTTCCGCAACCAATGGCGGCACTCCTGATGTGCTGTTTTGGGATCGCTGGAGAACTTCATTGTATGCTCCAAAAAACGTTCTGCATCCGGTTAACGAATACTTAACGCGTGACGGTATTTCCCAAGATGATTTCTACAGCGAGTCCCTTCGTGAGCTTTCATACGATGACAAATTATATGGGCTGCCGCTCACCGTAGATGCTCGTGCTCTTTTCTATAATAAAAAGCTGCTCGCAGATGCAGGACTTCAGCCCCCGACAACATGGGATGAGCTAGAGGCATCTGCTACGAAGCTTACCAAATGGAACGGCAATAAATTGGAAATTGCAGGTTTTTCAATGGGGGATTTAGGGCTTTTTAATATGTATCTTCAACAGGCTGGCGGCACCATGCTCACGGAGGATGGAAAGACTAATTTTAATAATGAAAAAGGCAAGCAGGTGCTAGAATTCTGGGATCGCCTGATGAACAAGGATAAGGTATATAAAGTAGGGTTCGAGCTTGGTCTTGGGGAAGGGCAAGATGCTTTTGTCACAGGTAAAGTTGCTATGCTGTATTCCGGCCCGTGGATGCTTAGTACCTATAATAAATACGGTAAAGATCTAGATTATGGAATTGTTCCCCCGCCAGCTGGTCCAAACGGGGATAAAGGCAGTGTTATGGGCGGATTTGGTCTGGTGATTCCAGAAGGCTCCAAACATAAGGAAGAGGCGTGGGAGTTCATCAAATGGTGGACCGCGAACAAGGATAACGCATTGCTCTGGGCCAAGACCAGTCTTAATCTGCCTGGCTATAAGCCATCTATGGAAGATCCATTCTTCAAAGATGATCCTAAGTGGCAGCCGTTTCTAGAGACGCTGGAGTTCGCTAAGGTTCGTCCAAACCACCCTGGTTATTCCGTGATGGAAACCGATGCTTTGGCACCTAATTTGCAGCTAAACCAGCAGAACAAGCTGAGTATTGATGAAACCTTGAAGAAATCACAAGAAGAAGGCGACAAAATGCTTAAGGATAATGAGGTAGTGAAGTAGCAAGTAAGACATTAGAAGCGAGGGGAGGCTTGCCTCCCTTTTGCTTAGGAGGGGGTAGCTGAAATGGCTTCCATCAGAAAGCTAGAGAAACATCAAGCGCGGACGGCTTATTTGTTTATCACACCCACGGTGTTGCTGTTTACAGTGTTCACGGTCATCCCCGTAGTGATGGCGTTATATCTAAGCTTTACCAACTACGATGTACTCAGTAGAAACGATTGGATTGGTTTTGATAATTATCGCCGTTTGATAGAGGACAGTCTGCTGTGGAAAACATTCCGAAATGTGTTTTTTTATTCGATCATTTTCGTTCCGCTAAATATCCTGATTTCGCTGCTCCTAGCGATTCTACTTAGTCGAACCTGGCGTGGGGTGAAGCTGTTCCGCACTCTGAATTATCTGCCAACCCTTACATCCGCCGTTGCTGCTGCTACCGTTTGGATCTGGCTTTTGCATCCTGAATTTGGTTTGGTTAACGGATTGTTGTCCTATGTAGGGATTACAGGTCCTGCCTGGTTATCCGAGACCCGAACGGCCATGCTGTCCATAATTATGCTTACACTGTGGCAGTCGGTAGGTTCAAATATGATTATTTATTTGGCAGGTCTGCAAGGCGTGCCTGACTATTTGTATGAATCCGCAAGGCTGGACGGTGCCAATAAGCTGGATTGTTTCCGGTATATTACTTGGCCGCAACTACGTCCAACGACCTTTCTAGTCAGCACGATGGCAATCATTGGTGCTTTACAGTTGTTCGATCAAGCTTTTGTGCTAACGCAGGGTGGTCCAGCGAATATGACGAAGACTCCGGTCTATCTGATTTATCAGCAGGGCTTTAATCAATTGCAAATGGGGTATGCGTCTGCACAAGCATTTGTGCTTGCGGTGGCGATTCTCATTTTCTCACTAATCAACATGCGGATCACAAAGGCGGAGGAGCCCATTGTTTAAGGCGGGCTTGCTAAGGAGAAGGAGGTTAGAGCTATGGATACTAGCGGAGGTTCATTACTAAAAAGAAGCTTAAGCAAATCAATTTATTATATAGTGTGCATTGCCATTGCAATCGTAATGTTTCTACCCTTTTATTGGAGTGTACTTACATCCCTGAAGCCGGACGAAGAAATATTCGCTATGCCGATTCGGTGGTTTCCTTCCCATTTGACCCTAGAACATTATCGTAAGGCATTTACAACGGTTCCATTTGCCCTCTTTTTCTGGAATTCGCTTGTGCTTGCGGTAGCAGGTGTGCTGGCGAATCTGTTTTTTGGATCCATCAGTGGGTATGCATTTGCAAAGTTAAAATTCAAGCTCAATAAACCGATCTTCCGCGTGTTGCTGGCGGCGATGATGATACCCGGTATTGTAACTATGATTCCTACAGTTTATGTCATGCGCCATATTCCATTTTTCGGAGGTAACGATATTTTTGGCAGTGGGGGGAACGGGTTGATGAACTCCTTCTGGGGGATTATTCTTCCGGGAGCATCAGGAACTTTTGCTGTGTTCTTTATGCGGCAATTCTTTCTTACCCTACCTAGTGACATGATGGAAATGGCCCGGATCGAAGGCTGTGGAGAGTTTAAGATATTTTGGCGTATTTATTTGCCGCTGACCAAACCAGCGCTGGCAACTTTAAGCATCTTTACTTTTCAAGCGGGCTGGAACAGCTTCCTATGGCCCATGATTGTACTAAATGACCCGGATAAAGCGACGATCCAGATGGGACTTCAAGCCTTCTCCTATAATTTTCAAACGGATTACGGCCCAATGATGGCTGGTGCGCTTGTTGCGATCCTGCCGATATTAGTGCTCTTTCTGGCGCTTCAGCGTTATTTTGTGCAGGGGATTGCATTCAGTGGTATTAAGGGTTAAGGGTTTCATTGCCTACAAAGGAGATGATGTTTGTGTTTAATGCCTTGAAAAAAACGTCGTTGTTCGCTCGTGGCGCGTTGGCGGCGGTTTTACTTATTGCACCATTTAGTGGATATCAGCGAGCGGATGCGTTTACGGCGGCCAATGCCGATACGGCTATGAGCAGCTTTGTTAATACTTTTTATGATGCATCTGCAAAATATTTCTACACAAACAGCGATCATCTTATTCATTCTGAACATGCGAGTGGCCCAAACGGTGGATTGTATACCGATTTTTGGTGGGAGGCTCAGCTCTGGGAGACGGTAATGGATGCGTATCAGAGAACGGGCAGCAGCACGTACCGAACTATGATCGATGATATCTATAACGGATTTAATGTGAAGTATCCCGATATGATGCTCAATGATTTCAATGATGACTTGGGCTGGTGGGCCTTGGCTTGTATGCGTGCTTATGAGATTACAGGCACTGCTGAATACCGCAACCGAGCCTCCTTTCTGTTCGACCAGATCTGGAGTGATTGGGATTCAACGTATGGAGGGGGCATCTGGTGGAAGAGGGATGGAACCTCACCTCAGAAAAATATGGCTACAAACGCTCCGATGATTATGACGGCTATCAAGCTCAAGAATGCAACAGGTAACGCTGATTATTTAACGAAAGCACAGACCATGTATACCTGGATCAAAAGCAGGCTCGTTAGCGGAAGTAAAGTGAATGATCATGTGGAAGGCAGTGGTTCTGGCACGGTCGTGGACTGGGATTTTACCTATAACTATGGAACTTTCCTTGGGGCTGCACTAGCGATGAATCAGGCGACAGGTACTAGTTCATACTTGGTCGACGCGCATACCGCCGCAGCTTATGTGATCGATAAAATGACGCTCTCTTATTCCTTGATGTACGAGGGCGAGAATGATTCTCCGGGCTTTAAAATGGTATTCGTCCGCAATTTGAACCAGCTGCGAATAGCCACAGGGAACGCATCCTACTTAAACTTCTTGCAGCAAAACGCTACACAAGCCTTTAATCATCGCCGGGCTTCAGATGGCATTATTGACAGTGACTGGACTGCCCCTGCTCGGAGTGGCTACATTCAGAGTATCGCTGCGGCGGCGGGCGCTTCCATTCTACAGCTTGTCCCTGCGGATAATTATACGGGACCCATTGCAGGGAATGGCACTTATGAAGCTGAGAACGCAAGATTATATGGCATCAATAATGAATCTTCACAGCCAGGATTTACAGGAAGAGGCTACACGGGTGGTTGGAACACAAATAGTACACGGATAGTATTCAATGTGAATCAGAACAGTACGAGTACGCGGACGATTAGCTTCCGCTATGCAGCAGGAGCTGGGAATGCCGGACGGTATGTCAAAGTAAACGGTACGGTCTTAAGTAATAATTTGATTTTTACAAGCACAGGCAGTTGGAGCAGCTGGAATACGGTTACGCTGAACGTGCCTTTGAACACTGGCTATAATTCTATTGAGATCGGCTATGATACAGCCAAGGGGAATAATAACTATTTGAATCTCGACAAAATGACGGGTCTATAAAATCGAATCAGGGAGAGAGTCTATATGAACCAATTGGAGATCGGGATTTGGGAGGAACGAGCGAATCAAGCACAAGCTGCACTGGATTCATTATTCTGGAATGAAGCGATCAAAATGTACAATATAGAAACACCTTGTCCAAATGGTGAATGCAATACCATTTTTCATTATTGGTGGATGGCCCATGCTGTGGATGTATTGGTAGATGGATTACAGCGAACGGGTGAGCATTGGTATGCTGAACGCCTTTCCGCGTTTCATGAAGGTCTTTTGCAAAGAAATGGCGGAGTGTGGCCTAACGAGTTGTATGATGATATGGAATGGATGGCTCTCGCGTGGCTCCGCGCCTATCAAGCAACTGGGCAAGCAGCGTACAAAGCTACAGCACTTCTTTTATGGAAAGATATTCAGACGGGCTGGAACGAGCATATGGGAGGTGGGATTGCTTGGCAGAAGACACAATTGGATTATAAAAATACTCCTGCCAATGCACCAGCAGCTATTCTGGCAGCTCGTTTGTATCAAGCCTTCGGAGAAGCTGAGAATCTAGAATGGGCGTTAAAAATTTATAGATGGCAAAAAGAACATCTGGTAGACCCGACGACGGGTTTTGTATGGGATGGCATGAATCGTACGGGCGATGGCCAGATCGATAAGGATTGGAAATATTCCTATAACCAAGGTGTCTATATTGGCGCAGCTGTAGAACTCTATCGTATCACTAACGACCCATCCTATTTAGAGGATGCTCGTCTAACTTTTAGTGCTGCTGCTTATGAGCTTGCTGAGGCTAAGGGTGGTGTGCTTCCAGACGAAGGAAATGGTGATGCTGGATTGTTTAAAGGAATCCTGATTCGTTATACGGCGGAATGGGCCAAAGCTGATGCCGCAGCAGTTGAAGCTGTCGATTTTCTGCGTACGAATGCTGAATGTCTTTGGGAGCAAGGAAAGTCAGAGGACGCAGCTTTGTTTGGCACAGATTGGACTTTGTCATCCACCGGGGTAATTCAGCTCAGCTCCCAACTTAGTGCAATAAAGTTATTGGATAAAATGGCAGAATTAACTAAGGATCAGATTTGAGGTGAACGATTAATGACACAAGTAAAAGAAGCCCTAGAAGCGCTTAACTGGAAGGAAAGATCGGAGTGGTTCCAACAATGTCTAGAACGTAATTATTATAATGCGGAGACGGGGATCATGAATCAATGGTATCCCAGGGAGTATAACGCTGCAGGTGAGAATTTTTATTATTGGTGGCAGGCCCATGTCATTGATATTCTAGTGGATGGTTACGAGCGTAGTGGAGATCCTGCATATTCTCTGAGAATCAAGGAATTAATTGAAAATCTTCAAGCTTATAACGGTGGGACTTTCAGGCATAATTACTATGATGATATGGAATGGACGGCATTGGCGCTGCTACGAGCTTATCGGGCCACTGGATATGAAGCCTACTTAGACGCTGTGCTAGATCTATGGGAGGATATCAAATCGGCTTGGAATGAGCATTTTGGAGGCGGTTTGGCCTGGAAGAAGGATCAGCTCGATTATAAAAACACACCTGCTAATGCACCAGCCGTCATTCTAGCAGCTAGGTTATATGAGCTTTTTCAAAAACAGGAAGACCTGGCGTGGGCAATCCGTATCTATGAATGGAACAAGACGTATTTAGTTGATCCAGCGACTGGTTTTGTGTGGGATGGAATAAACAGACTTGGGGATGGCCAGATCGATTTCGATTGGGAATTTACGTATTGCCAGGGTGTTTTTCTAGGTGCGGGGTTAGAGCTGTATAAGAACACCGGTGAAGTTCATTACTTGGAAGATGCGATTCGGACGGCTAATACATGTATTGATCGTCTATGCGACCCGAATAATCTGATGTTGCCTGATGAAGGCATTGATGATACTGGATTGTTCAAAGGTATTCTAGTTCGTTATCTGGCTCAGCTTTGTAGAGATTTTCCTGAGACTATCCGGATTCGTGAGGTAATCATGGCCAATGCCTTGCAGTTGTGGGAAAAAGGTCTGGATAAACAGCGGGGGCTGTGTAGTCCATCTTGGGAAGTGAAACCAGAGCTTCCGGTTCAACTAAGTATTCAACTCAGCGGCTTAATGCTGCTGGAGGGAGCAGCGATACTCATGAAGGAGTAAAGCGTAATTTTATAAAGAAGCTTCTCTTTTTAAATGGTGAATTGATCTTCCATTTAATAAAGAGAGGCTTCTTTTTGTTTATTTTAAATTAACAGTTTACCGATTAGAAGATCCGGTGCTTCCAGCCATTCAATTTAGCGACAGCTTCGATATAATAGTAGTCTCCATAGATCAGAGATACATCGATAAAGGAAGTGCCACTGCCTGTTCCATGCAATAAAATCGCTTCATGCTCTGGCTGATCCCATGTCGCGTAATTTTCGGTCAGTGAGCGCAGTATTCGCTCTGCTGCATTAGCGTAGAGACTTTTTTCGCCTAAAGGCACGCTCTCTGTAAGCTCTAACAAACCTGAAGCGGCAATAGAAGCAGCGGAGCTATCTCTGAACATCCGATTATCATCCCCTAGACGGAAATCCCAATAAGGAACTTGATCCTCAGGTAAAGCTGAGATGAAATAATGGGCAATCCGCTTAGCGGTGTTCAGGAAACGTTCATCTCCAGTGTGGCGATAGGTATTGATGAAGCCGTACAGCCCCCAAGCCGTTCCACGGCTCCAAGAGGATTCAGCCGAATAACCTTGTCCGCCAAAATTCTCAATATATGCGCCGGTATCTGCATCGAAAGATAGGATATGTTTGGTTGATCCATCCTCGCGAATGCCATATTGCATCGTCGTCTCCGCATGGCTAATAGCAATATGCTTATATCGTGGATCACCAGTAACTTTGCTGGCCCAGAACAGTAGAGAGATATTCAACATACAGTCGATAATTACCCAGCCGTATTTATCTTCATTCCAAGCGCGGATGAACTTGCCTACAGGATTATAGCGGGCAGCGAGGAAGTTCGCCGCTTCAATCCCCCTGCGCAGCGCGTCTTCGTCCCCCGTAATCGTATGTTTGATTACAGCCGTCGGAAGAAATTGAAATCCTACATCATGATGCATCTCAACTGTTGGTTTGATAAACCATTCCTCCAAGGTTCCGTCCCAGTGCCAAGCGGCTTCCTTGTATAAGTCTTTTCCAGTCATATCATGCATGATCCAGAGGAGCCCAGGCCAGAAGCCTGTTGTCCACCAGTCTGAACCAATATCGTCAAATTTTCCATCTTTCCCTGCAAAATGTGGACACTTGTCACCAATCTGCTCTACCATATGTTCTACTTTTGTGTCGAGTCTGCCCATAAGCTCTTGCCAATAAGATGATGTCATTGTTACTGCCTCCAGTGTGGTTAGGATGTTAAGAGTATAGCTTTCCTTGCGGCTGAATAGTTTTGTTTTGATACAAGGAAATGTTTGAATATTGTCATGATGAAGGGTTGTTTAAATAGATGTCAGACAAAATATGAACATTTTTGCATAACACATTAAAACTTTTGAGATGGAGGAAACGATACATTTTATATGAACAGGAGGATGGTAAAATGGATGATTTACAAGTATATAAAGCACCTAAAGATATACCGGGACGTGAAGATTATAAGGTGAGGGTACGGAAGCCTGAAGGAGAATGGCATAGCTTGTTTATTTACGAAGTTAAGGTAGATATGCATGAGGTACGCCCAAAAGCTATCGATTGAAATCAATGGTGATATTTTTCGGAATCTGCACTTATTCGCTAACCCTATGGAAAAGGATGCCCCGCAACCAGAGGATGCTAATGTTCTCGTTGTACAACCAGGTATTCATCGAAAGCCTGATCTTTTAAGATTGCTTGGGGGTATTACTGCTAATCCTGATGAGAACAGGAAAGTGCTTTATTTTGCTCCGGGCACACATTATATAGAAGAAACTGTAATCCCAGTCCCTTCGGAAACCATGGTATATCTTGCTGGAGGTTCAGCGCTAGTAGGTTCCTTGGTGTGCGAGGGTGTTCATGATGTAACTATACGTGGTCGCGGAGTAATCTATCTTGCGGATTTTCAACGATATTCAGCATTTCGTGGGGTAAGAATCATTTTCTCACAATCCATTAAATTGGAAGGCATCACTGTTATTGACCCACCACATTATAGTATTTTCATAGGGCAATCTGAAGGAATCGAAATCGATAATTTCAAATCGTTTAGCACGCGCGGCTGGTCTGATGGCATAGATATTATGTCTAGTTCAGAGGTTAGGATTAATGATGTTTTTATGCGTAATTCTGATGATTGTATTGCTATTTATGGTTCACGATGGGACTTTTATGGGGATACACGCAATATCAGCGTAACCGATTCGATGCTGTGGGCGGATGTCGCTCATCCGCTGATGATAGGCACACATGGTGACCACGAACGGAATGGTGATATAATCGAGTCTATTGTTTTTGCGAATATAGATATCTTGAATCATCATGAACCGCAAGAGAATTATTGGGGAGCATTGGCGATTAATGCCGGGGATCGAAATCAAGTATGTAATGTTCTCTACGAGAATATACGTGTGGAGCGGATAGAGCAGGGGCAGTTGTTCGATGTGCGTGTTGTTTACAATAAGGATTATAATCCAGAGCCGGGGACATCCATCCGGGATATCACCTTTCGTAATGTCAGTTATACCGGGAAGACCAACCCTTCAAGAATTTATGGATATGACGAAGAGAGAGCTGTTGAAAATGTGACCTTCGTCAACTTGAGGGTTAACGGTGAACTGGTGGATGCACCCCGCCCTGAGCTGATGGATATTAATCATTTTGCTAAAAATATTAACTTCGTTACAGAGAAAACTACAGTTTTCTATTTGGCGTTAATTATTTTTTCTATATTTTAATGGAGTGGTTCCGAGGACTCTTTTGAACAATTGATTGAAATAGGAAGCATTCGGGAAACCAACAATGATTCCGATTTGCTCCACAGGCAGGTCTGTCGTTCCTAACAAGCGGCAGGCTTGTTTGATTCGCCGGGCTGTCAAATAATCCACGAGCCGTCCGCCGGTCTCTTGATGAAAGATTCTAGAGATATAGGATTTGGACAAATGAATCTCCTCAGCCAGCTGATCCAGATTAACCTCCTCATGATAATGCTCTTCGATAAAGCTCATGATTTTCTCAGAATAGCGCAAGGCTCGACGTTCTCCTGCTTGAAATATCTGCTGACCTTCAGTCCCGATACTGCTCAATAATTGAAGAATTAACATCGAAATGTCTTCGGTATTTTCGCTTGGATTGCTTTTTTTATTGTGATTATAGTGCTCTAGAATCCACTCCACAGTCTCAACACGATCTTCAAGATCAAAGGCGCAATATCTATTTTCACCTCGCCAAAGTGCCGTGAATAAAGCCTTTCTTTTCGTAAAGCCCTTTAGCAGGTTCTCCGCAACATGTGGATCAATGTAGAAGATGCTTCGTTCAAAAGGACATTCAGGAGAGACCTCCGAATAGATCCGGTGCAGCTGATAGGGCTGGAAAAAGAATAACATCCCCCGGCGGATATCGTACATCTGCTGATTGACGACTACGTTTCCCTGACCACCATGCACGAACATAATTTCACAGCATTGATGCCAGTGATAATAACCTTTGTAATAGTCATCGGTATATATTTTGTAATCCCAAATTAAAGTCTTGTGTTCTTCAAAAACAACAGGCTCGAATAGCTGCTTCATAGGCCCTCCAAGATGACAAAATACAAACATTTTCATATATCCCATTATAACTTTAAGAGTTATGAAAGCGATACAATAAAAACGTTAAACTGTGAAAAATACGGTAGTGGAGGGCTATATTATGACGCGTAAAATTGTTAATCCGGTGTTAAGGGGTTTTCATCCCGATCCTTCTTTTATTAGAGTCGGAGATGACTATTATATTGCTACATCTACCTTTGAATGGTTGCCAGGTGTGGAAATACATCATTCCAAGGATTTAGTGCATTGGCATACGATTTCATATGCTCTGACAGAAGCCTCTCAAGTAGACTTGCGTGGTAATGTAAGCTCTGGTTCCATTTGGGCACCGGCTCTTTCTTATGATCAAGGGGTGTTTTATCTGCTATTTACAGATGTGAAATCCCGCAAAAGTGTATATAAGGATCTGCATAACTATTTAATTACGGCAACTGATATAAAAGGTCCTTGGAGTGAGCCGATTAGACTTAATGGCAGCAGCTTGATCTGGAATCCGGTAAATTAATTGGTCCTATCCATGAAATTTATAAAGGCACACCTATCGGAGTGACCGAAGGCCCGCAGTTATACCGAAAGGACGGATACTATTATTTATTGACCGCTGAAGGGGGCACGGGAATTAATCATATGATCACCTTGGCTAGAAGTCGAAGCCTCATAGGTCCCTATGAGACCGATCCGGATTTCCCGATTATGACAACGGCGCATGATCTGACTTATCCGTTCCAGCAAGCCGGGCATGGATCGCTCGTGGAGACACAAAATGGCGAATGGTATATGGCGCATTTATGTACTCGTCCGATTCAAGGAACAGCAAATATGAATCCGCTAGGTCGGGAAACCGCGATACAATACGATGAGATTTCCTCCATGCAGCTTTCTGTGAAGCATTGGGAGCGATATTATCTGAAGGTTGAAATTCATGGACGAGAGCTTGTATTTTACGCTTCACCAGATGGAGTGAATTGGACGGTGGTCTGTACGCCTTTAGACTTTGGGACACTTTCGGATGAGTATGGTGGCAAGCTTGGATTTACAGGCTCCTAGGTTGGAATATGCGCTCAAGATATGGATCAGCAAGCGAAGCCAGCTTATTTTGACTTTTTTGAATATAAAGCTCCTGTTTTGCGTGAGATAAAATGATCTAATCCTGCAGTTCAGTTTACTTTCCTATGACATTCAGTTGATATAATGATCTGAATTTTGAAATGGGAGAGGGGTCTATCAATTTGAAAAAAATAGTTCAGCGCTCGATCTCAGTCGCCCTTGTGACAGTAATGCTTGTGCAATCCTTATGGGTTCTGGTAGGGACAGGCTATGCAGCGGCAGTTTCGGCGAACACCGATAATCTGGCGGAGAACATAGTAATTAGCCATTTTTATGGAGGGAAAAAAGACGATGTTCTCGACGTGTACTCTAGCGACTTTGTTGAATTATTTAATCCTACGTCGAAGCCTGTTTCACTAAACGGTTGGTCCATACAATTCGCTGATAACCAGAAAAACAACTGGAAGATAGCGAATTTAGGTGCACCGACAGCCCAAATTCCTGCATACGGTTATTATTTGATTGCGCTTGGCAGCAACGGAAGTGTCGGAGCAGAATTGCCGCAAGCGGATGCGGCTGAGGGTTCTTTTAAACTAGGGAATAACAGCGGTAAACTGGCCCTACTGAATACGAACCAAAAATTGACCGACAATGACCCGATGAAAGATTCGCTAAAGGATCATGTTGTGGATTTTGTCGGGTATGATGCAGTGGATGCCTTTTGGGGAAGTCCAGCACCGCAGGCTGGCAAGCAAAATACAATGCAGCGCTTGGTGTTCGATCCATTGGAGCCCGGGACCAACCTGACTTCGGCAGCCTTCCCGAATAGCGGGAACAATTGGGATACGAAGAATAATGGAAAAGACTTTGAAAAAGTCAAAGGTGCAAAGGCTCGTAATTCCAGCAGCCCAGCGGCTTATGCCTTTTTGGAAAATAATCAGACTCTACTGATGAAGTCCGGCTCAGCCGTGGATTCAGATCATAATACTATTATATTGAAAGCCTTCAACGCTGTTCTAAAACAAGGAGCATGGGCTTCAGCTGATTTCAACGTAGTTGGTCTTCCAGCAGGTTTATCTGCAACGGCAGCAGCTAGTGGTGATCAAATCACAATTACGATTACTGGAGATGGCTCTGGAAATATAGAGTCTGATGCCAATCTTACGTTTAATATTCTTCTTGGAGCGTGGAATCAAGTCAATAAGCCAACCGAACCAGTGACTGTTTATCAAAAGACGAATATAGTGACGCTGGCCAAGTATACACCTTCCAATAAAATCATAGGCGTTCCGGATTCCTCCACGATACAAATGAGCAGCGCAAAGGCTATGAATGCACTTCTACGGTTGAAACTTAACGCGGGGGTTGCTGTTGATGGCACCCTAAATGCAAATGCTTATAGCGTGGCTGGACTTCCGGCAGGAGATTGGAAGATTACGGCTGAAGGACAAAGCAGCAGTAATACGATCACTATTTCCATTTCCGGTACAGCAACATCAGCTGTTATGAATACTGTGCCGCTTAATGTGACCTTGAAGCCACAAGCTGTGCAGGATGGCGGGTGGGTAGAATCCGATGCTATCGGAATCTCTTTACTGCGTTATAGTCAACCTATTCGTTCTGACGAAGCTCGGAGGCAAGTGGTTGAGCAAAGAATTATAGCGGACAATACCGGGTTTAATGATCCTGTCACCAAGGAATATAAATATGGAAGTAATGCGATGGGAGCTAATGCTTACACCTTTTTACGTGGTACGAATTCATTGTTTAAGTCCGATCAGGCGAAGCATCTCATTCCATCTCCAGACTCGATTATCGCAGGGTGGAAAGACAAGGATATTCTAACCTACACGCAAGGTGATGCCCATATTCAGAATGTAGGAACTTTTAATGACAGCACTGAAACAATGGTATTTAGTCTGAATGATGTGGACTCTGCGGGAATTGGAAGCTTCTATAACGATTTGCTACGTTTTGTTACGAGTGTTTATATCGTGAAATACGATAAAGACAGCTCAGGTATCTCCAATTTGCAGGATGCTGATTTCCGTGAGGTCTCGGCAAAATTTTTGGAAACGTATAAAGATACATTAATTGAAATCAATAACGACAATAGTAAGAAAACCACCAAGCTGACCAAAAACAATGTCACGGCCTATACCAAAAACGTAATGGACGGTGTCTCGAAGGTGTCTTACGCTGAGGCGCTGCAAAAATTGCTGGGTAAACGCGCGTTGAATGGAAAACTCAACATAGCCGCCAATTCGGATAAGTTTGAACTCGCGACGGAAGCTGAAAAGACATCTTTGCGCGCAGATTGGGAAAATTACAAGGCTCAGGTTAGAGGGGATTTTCCGAACCTAAGCAACGAGCAATTTGATGCTTATTTTACTATCAAGGATATCGTGCGCCGCATTCACCAAGGGATTGGCAGCATCGGTGTTGAGCGCTACAATGTGCTGATCGAAGGCCGAAGTGGGGCTCACACGGATGATATCCTGCTTGATGTGAAGGAGCAGAACACCAGCGCATACATATCCAAAGATGCGTATATCAAGACAGCGGTAGACCCTGATGTTTATCTGGGTGTAGTCGAAGCTTCGAACCGTTCTTACCTGATTCGGGAAGTGTCACCTTTTAAAGGGGATTACACGGATAAGCCATTCAAAAATAAAGATGAGTTAGAGCAATATATAATAGATGCAGCAAAAGCTTATGCTTATACGGATTCTCGTCTGGACAAAGTATCTGAAACATTGAACTACAAATTTGAAGAGCGTTTTGTAACGGATGTACTTCCTGTATGGAGTGATCTTAAGAACTTTATTCTGAATGCTGCCGAAGATTATTCACATCAGGTGGTAGCAGATTTTGCACTAGTCCAAAGTGATATGCTGGCTGGAAAGCTGATTGATGTCTCGACGTTAGATGATTTGACTGTTCAGACAGGCACTTTAACTCCGTCATTCGATGCTAAGGTCACACAGTATGCAGTTAAGGTAGATCACTCCGTTGACACTATTGAACTCACAGCGAGGGCTACTGATGCCAAAGCGGAGTTGACCGCCCAAGGACAATCCTATGCCAACGGAACCGGAATATCATTTGAGCTGTCTGTTGGAGCAAATGAAATACCGTTCACGGTGACGGCACGAGACGGCTCTACCAAGACCTATACTGTGATCGTGACAAGATCTGCCACAGGAGAAGTGAGTGGCAGTACAGATTTGAGTGCTCTGACATTGTCTAGCGGCTCGCTGAACCCTGCATTTGCGTCCGAAATCACCGAGTATTCGGCAAATGTGGACAATAAAGTAGCAGGAATTATCGTAACAGCAAGTGTATACGATAGCTCGGCTACACTTACGGTGAATGGTAATCTGTCCATCAGCAGCCAGCCAAGCGACATGATCAATCTGAAGGTTGGAAGCAACAAAATTCCGGTTGTGGTGACTGCGGTCGATGGTTCCAGTAAAACTTACACGATAGACGTTAACAGAGGTGCTGAGGAAGCAGCCAATCATGACACGGAATTAAGTGCTTTGTCGCTATCTAACGGCACACTGACCCCAGCCTTTAACCCTGAGTTAACTGACTATACTTCTAAAGTGAACAATGAAGTAGCGGGTATTACTGTAACAGCAAGTGTATATGACAGTTCTGCTTCTTTCACCGTTAACGGTACTCCGGCAGTGAACGGGCAAACAAGTGGGACGATTAGTTTGAATGTTGGCAGCAATGTCATTCCGATTGTAGTAACATCATCAAACGGTATTGGCAAGACCTACACTGTGACTGTGACGAGAGCTGAAGCTGCTACAACGCAACCAACGGAGTCTTCTAATCCATCGACCTCGACAGGAGGGACGAATCAGGTTAGTCCTCCGATCAATCGCGGAACAGTTACTGTAAACGGTGGCGTATTGTCTTTGAACGGAGTCAAAATTAATGTTCCGGCAGGAGCAATGGATAGCGGGATTGCCATAAATGTAACTAAACTAAGCAATACTTCGAGTCTTTTCACCGAAGGTGAATTGAAATTGCTGGGTGATATTTATGAGATCATCAAAAATAAGGAAGGTGATTTTGCTAAGGCGATCACGATTACACTGCCTTTTGACAAGACAAAAGTGGACCTTAACAAGTCCATTGTAGGTTTGTATTGGTTGAACGAGCAGACGAAAAAGTGGGTACAGCTGGATAATCTACAAGTGGATCAGGAAAGTGGAACAGTGTCGGGAACAGTTACACATTTCACGAAATTTGCCGTTCTGGTCTCTGATAAAACAGTGGCTCCGACTTCTTTACCGGATGTGGATTTTGTTGATATCAAGGGACATTGGGCTGAAGCGAGCATCAGAGATCTGGTTAAACTCGGTGCGATTAATGGCTATCCAGATAATGTTTTTAAACCAGATAGCAAGATTACAAGAGCCGAATTCGTAACGATAATCGTCAAAGCCTTCCAGCTTCAGGCTGAAGTCGGCAAAGTGTTTGGCGACACTAAGACACATTGGGCTAATGAAGCCATTGCAACAGCGGCAGCACTCGGAGTTGTTAATGGCTATAACGATGGCAACTTCGGACCAGATGAAATGGTTACTCGTGAACAGGTAGCTGCAATTGTCGTTCGCGTAGCGCAGCTCGCAGAAGCAGATATGAGCATGAACTTCTCGGACAGCGTCAAGGTCTCCACCTGGGCTCGTTCTGCACTGGGGGCAGCTATAGCTGAGGGAATTCTTAAGGGTTATACAGATGGTACATTGAAGCCACAAGGCAGTACTACTCGTGCTGAAGCAGCAACTATTATTCTTAGAGCACTAGCTTTAAAAAAGTAAAACCAAATTAAAAAGGGCTGTTTCCCGACAGGTATTTACCTGTTAGGGAAACAGCCCTTTTATGTGTCTGGCATCTTCACGAAGAGAAGAGCTGCTTATTGAATAGAGGCAGCATATATCGCTACTACAGATTTGGAGAGGAGCGCGTTAAACTCTTCGTTTGATTGCCCGGCGCTTAGTCCTTGCGATAAAGCACGCGAGAAGCTGGCGATCAAGCCCTGATTATGGGCGAGCTTATCGTTGGCTTCAGCTTGTGTGTAACCGCCGGACAAAGCGACAATTCGTAAAACGTGAGGATCATCCATTAATTCTAGGTAGAAGTTATCCTCCGTGGGTATGGAGAGCTTCAGCATGACCTTCACGTCTTTGCCCAGCTTAGACAATTGAGCTGAAAGTTCTTCTTTTAATAGCTTTTCCGATGCTGTTTTATCCGCAGAGTGGATATCGACCTCAGGTTCGATAATCGGAACCAGTCCCGCTTCTAAAATTTGCTTACCGACTTCAAACTGCTGTTCAACCACTTTTTTGATGCCGGAAGGATTGGCCTCTTTAATCACCGAGCGCATTTTCGTCCCGAAAATATTTCGTTCGTTGGCCCGCTGCAGAAGATCACTTAAGCCGGGAATTGGCTTCATGAGCTGTACCCCGTCTTCTGGATCAGCAAGTCCTTTATCGATTTTCAGAAATGGCACAATGCCTTTTTCCTCCCACAGATAATCAGCAGTATATTTCCCGTCAATGAGACGGTCCATTGTGTTTTCGAATAAGATTGCACCCAGTATATACTTCGAATCAAATGCAGGGCTCTTGATAATGCGTGTTCTCATCTCGTGAACCAACTCATACATTTGATCTTCATTGGAATAACTGTCCTCTGTAACGCCATATTGTAGCAGCGCTTTTGGTGTACTTCCACCACTTTGGTCCAAGGCAGCTATAAAACCCTGTCCCGTCCGAATTCGATCCCATTGTTTCATATTCATGAAAAAATCTCCTTCCTTTCGTAAACTGAATGGAAATTCATGCGTCTTTAATTATAACACTTAAAATACCGGCTTTAAACAATAGGCGTGGTGAGCTAGTGCGGTAATCGTCCGATATGAGTGGGTCACAATCATAGAATAAGGACTGCTGAGTCCGATCCAGTCAAGGAGATCAGCAGGCGGTGACGAAACGGACTGTATTGCAGCTATTTACTCAATTTGGCGTATTTTTGAGTAAAATCGGACTGTATAGCTCTTATTGCCATGTTTTTGCTCCAAAGTGGAGTGGTTTTGAGTAAATAGCTGCGCCTGAGTCCGATCCAACCAAGGAGATCAGCAGGCGGTGACGAAACGGACTGTATAGCAGCTATTTGCTCTATTTGGCGTATTTTTGAGTAAAATCGGACTGTATAGCTCTTATTGCCAAGTTTTTGCTCTAAAGTGGAGTGCTTTTGAGTAAATAGCTGCACCTCAGTCCGATAGCATGGCGAAATGGCCTAAATCACCGAAATAAGGTCTCCTGAGTCCGATCCAACCAAGGTAGGCCATAGATCTTCGGCAGGAGAGGGTGCATCACCGAAATAAGAGCATCTGAGTCCGATCCTGCTAAGAAGATCAGCAGGCGGTGACGAAACGGACTGTATAGCAGCTATTTGCTCTATTTGGCGTATTTTTGATTAAAATCGGACTGTATAGCTCTTATTGCCAAGTTTTTGCTCCAAAGTGGAGTGCTTTTGAGTAAATAGCTGCACCTGAGTCCGATAGCATGGCGAAATGGCCTAAATCACCGAAATAAGGTCTCCTGAGTCCGATTCAGTCATGGCAGGACATGTATCTTCGGCAGAGAGTATGCATCACCGAAATAAGAGTACCTGAGTCCGATCCAGCCAAGGCGATCAGCAGGCGGTGACGAAACGGACTGTATAGCAGCTATTTGGTCTATTTGGCGTATTTTTGAGTAAAATCGGACTGTATAGCTCTTATTGCCATGTTTTTGCTCTAAAGTGGAGTGGTTTTGAGTAAATAGCTGCATCTGAGACCGATAGCATGACGAAATGGCCTAAATCACCGAAATAAGGTCTCCTGAGTCCGATCCAGCCAAGGTAGGCCATAGATCTTCGGCAGGAGAGGATGCATCACTCGAAGTAAGGTCTCCTGAGTCCCATCCAATCTCGGCTTGGCTGTGCGGGTAAACATAATGTTACTCCAAGTAATACTTAATGCGCTCTAAGCGGACTTTTAAGAAATTCTCCATGCACACTCCAAGCAAACTTCGAAGACACCCACATCGGCACACATAGCAGACTCCAAGGTCATTCCATATGCTTAGCAAGTTACAGATACCCAAAAGTGTGATACGCCAACGACGTAATCTTCGATATCCCATAGAAAATTCAGTGATAACGCCAACAAGGTCGTCTATGATCATGCCATCGAAGTAGTCTGTATTATCACAATGGAGGTAGTCTACAATCATGCCATCGAAGTAGTCTGTATTATCACAATGAAGGTAGTCTGCGATATGCCATCAAAGTTGTCTGCACTAACCCCTCCGAAACGTTCTCTGATAATCTTCCTCGAAGATGACCTTTTTTATGCTTAAAAATTCAAGTTGAGATTAAATATAGAGATCAAATTGTAATGTTATATCGATGTCGTCCATTCTAAAATGCTCAATTCCTTTAAGTTAGTTTGGAGATACGAGGGAGAACGAGTAAAGGTGGCGACTGGAAATTTTATTCTGGTAACAAATTGGCTGTTGTGATGATTCTTAAATCGGAGTGAGTGGATTCAGATTCGTTAAATCCTTGCTGGGATTGAGATTATCCTTTAATTAACGAGAATACCCGAGTAATTTAATACGAATAATCCAATAAGATTTTCTTTGTGACATTAATCATAATTACCAATTGTTAGCTTTGTGAAAATAATAACTTTTCGTAAATGTCGAAATGAGGTTGACGTATGAAAATATCAGTCGTATGATTGATTCTACTGAGTATGTTAGTAATTAAAAGTAAGTATATAAATAATGTATAACAACAGGAGGAATGAAAGTGGAATCATCAACATTTGTGCTATTCGGCGCTACAGGAGATTTGGCAAAACGTAAAATCTATCCTGCACTATATAACCTCTTTTTAGATGGTCAAATTTCAGGTCCTCTTTCCGTGATTGGATTAGGAAGAAGAGAAGTTTCGAACGAAGCCTTCCGTAAGCAAGTACTGCAATCCTTACAGACTTTTTCTAGACAACCAGCCGTTGACTCACCGCAATTGCAGGTGTTCTTGGAAGCTTTTGAATATAGCGTTCTAGACGTAGGGAATACAGAAGATTACTTAAAGCTACTGGATCACGTTAAACGTCGCGAGCAGTTTTTCAATATTCCCGAGAATCGGATGTTCTATTTGTCGGTAGGTCCTGAGTTCTTTAAGGAAATCGCAGCTAATATTCACTCTAGTGGTCTGGGTGCCACGAAAGGCTGGAAGCGTCTGATTATTGAGAAGCCTTTTGGCACAGATTTGAAATCCGCAAGAGAGCTGAATGACAGCTTGAATGCTGTATTTACTGAAGAAGAAATCTTCCGGATTGACCACTTCTTGGGTAAACCGATGGTGCAGAATTTGGAAGTTCTGAAGTATTCTAATCCAGTGCTAAGAGCGCTGTGGAAAAATAGATATATCGCGAATGTTCAAATTACAGCGAGTGAGACTGTTGGCGTTGAAGAACGGGCAGGCTACTACGATAAAGCTGGCGCACTTCGTGATATGTTCCAGAACCATATGCTGCAGTTGATGATGATGATGGCGATGCAGCTTCCTAAAGGCAGTACACCTGAAGAAATCCGTGGGAAGAAAATATACGTCATGGAGCATCTCATTCCAATTAGCAAAGATGAGGTTAATAAACATGTTGTCCGTGGACAATATACAGAAGGTGAAATCAAAGGGAACCCTGTTATAGGTTATTTGAATGAGCCAGGAATTAACCAATCCTCGCAAAATGAGACGTTTATCGCAGCGCGTTTATTTATAGATGATCCGCTCTGGAATGATGTACCTTTCTATGTTCGTACAGGTAAGAGAATGAAGGAGAAATCCACACGTATTGTTATTGAGTTTAAAGAACCGTTTAATGATAGTAATAACTTGAATAAAGGAAATGACGTACCGAATTTGCTGATTATCGAGATTGGACCGAATGAAGCTATAACGCTACAACTTAACACGAAAGATCAGCTGCAAAAAGGAAAGCTTGAGCCTGTCCGCGCTACTTATGAAGCGGGTACTTCAGATGTTCCGGAAGCCTACGAGAACCTAATCTTCGATGCACTTCGTGGAGATGCTACCTTCTTCGCTCACTGGAGAGAAGTAGAACTGTCTTGGCAGTGGGTTACACCTATTCAGGAAGCGATGGAAGAGGGGCTTATGCCACTTCACACTTATGCTTCAGGTTCTTATGGTCCGGATGCGGCTATGGAGCTATTGGGTGAAGATCGCTGGTGGTTCGATGAGGCAGATCGGGAGACAGAAGTTCTCTCTGCTCAGGCAGAAGTTGCAGCAACGCAGGAATCTATACGGCCAGGGGCGTAAGCCCCTGCCTGTTTTTTTTGAAAAAAATAGCTAATTTACATCACAAGAATCTATATATCGGAGGGAATTACATGAAAGTAGGATTAGTTGGATTAGGAAAAATGGGCTTCAATTTGGGCCAGAATTTGCTGGATCATGGACATGAGGTTGTTGCATTTGATTTGAATGCACCTGCTGTGGAGGAAATGAAAGCCAAAGGTGCCAGTGGAGCAGTAACGCTCCCTGAGTTGGTACAACAATTGGAAACGCCTAGAATCCTTTGGATCATGGTTCCACATCAGGTTGTGGACTCTGTCATTGCTGAGATCACACCTTTGTTATCTAAAGGAGATATTGTAATTGAAGCGGGCAATTCACATTATAAGGAATCCATTCGCCGATATGAGCAATTGAAGGAACATGGAATCAGCTTCATGGACGCAGGTACATCCGGAGGGATGGAAGGAGCGCGTAACGGCGCTTGTTACATGGTTGGTGGAGATCCTGAAGCTTGGGAAGTTGTGGAGCCCATCTTCCGTGATACGGCTGTGGAAAGCGGCTTTTTATATGCCGGTAAAGCTGGTAGTGGTCATTTTCTGAAAATGGTTCATAACGGTATCGAATACGGCATGATGGCTGCCATTGGTGAAGGCTTTGAGGTGCTGGAGAAGAGTGAGTTTGATTACAACTTTGAGGAAGTCGCTCGGGTGTGGAATCATGGATCTGTCATCCGTTCTTGGCTGATGGAACTGGTTGAACGTGCGTTCTCGAAAGATGCTAAATTGGATGAGATCAAAGGGATTATGCACTCCTCCGGAGAAGGCAGATGGACGCTCGAAACTGCATTTGATCTGCAAGCTGCAACACCGGTCATCGCGATGGCGTTATTAATGCGCTACCGTTCGCTTGAGACCGATACCTTCACTGGTAAAGTAGTGGCTGCACTTCGTAATGAATTTGGTGGACATGCCGTTGAAACGAAGTAATTAATGTTAATCATTAGCCCGAATTTCCTCGCAATTCATTCTGCGGTGAAATTTGGGCTTTTGTTTTGCAAAAATTAATAAATGGAGAGAATAGATCGAGTACGACTTTAATCTTTTTAACATATTTTAGAGTTAGATGGGGAAATTACGATAAGGGGGAGTTGACATGCGAAGTGGAATTCGAGAAAGAATTCATTTTCTGTATAAATTTCTGCATGCGCCCCGACAGTTAGGAAGCGTGACTCCCAGTTCGCGCTGGCTGGCAAAAACGATGCTCGATATCATTCCGTGGCCACAAATGCATAATATAGCTGAACTGGGTGCGGGTACTGGAGCCATCACAAGATTTATTCCAAGCGGGGAAGAGACCAGGATGACTGTGCTTCTGTTTGAGAAGGATCCTGATTTTCGTCATCAACTAAGACTTAATTTCCCTCACCGTATTTTTTATAACGATTGTTTGCGGCTACGGCTTGCGCTTCATAATAGAAGGTTGGAGAAGTTAGACTGCATCGTGAGCAGCTTGTCTTTTAGGAATTTCTCAGCCTCAGATCGGACGCTTTACATTGAACAAATCATATCTTCTTTAAAAGAGGGCGGGTGGTTCATCACTTTTGAATATTTTCCTCAAATGAAGAAGGAATTAATGCAGCATTTTGATATGGTGAGTGCTAAATGGGTGCTGTTAAATTTCCCGCCAGCGCTTGTTTATATTTGTAGGAAGAAGGCTTCTACACAAGTAAAGCAGGCAGATCCTATTCATTCTTCCTTAGATGTAATATCAATTTCGCAGGTTTCTACGGAAAGATGAGGATGAAAAATACAACAAATGCCGTCACCCATAGCTCACTGGGGAACGGCATTTTTTAAATTCAGCATAGTATGTTCATACCCTCTGTTAATAAAGAACTTCAATATTTTCCTCGTTCAGACGTTTTAGCCAAGCTTCAGAAGGTTTACGGTCCGTGATCAAGAAATTAATATGGCCAAGCTCAACCAGCTTTGTAAAAGCAGTCTTATCGAATTTGGTGTGATCCGCCAGAAGCACGACCTTATTGGCTTGCCGTAGCATGTACTTCTTGAGTTCACACTCAGGTTCGTTGGAATCTGTGATACCTCGTTCCATATCCATTCCTTTACAACTGATTACCGCAGTGTCCACATTGTATCTTTGAATGGTGTCATGGGCTACCGGTCCCACCAGCGACAACGATCGGTAACGAAGTGAACCGCCAGTAGAGATGATCTCCATCCCTGAATTCGAGAACTCATGCAAAATATTAATGGAGTTTGTGATGATGGTTAGATTGTTTTTGTTGCCGAGCAATTTTAGAAACTCAAAGGCTGTAGAGCTTGGATCTACCATTAATGTATCTCCATCATTGATTAAATCGAGCGCCTTCAAGGCGATTCCCCGTTTAATATCTGTATTCAAGGCATTACGTGTAACAAAAGGCAGATCCTCATTCGTATGACGATTCAACATAGCACCGCCATAGGTACGACTAAGGATGCCATCCTTCTCAAGCTTTTCCAAATCTCTGCGTATCGTCTCTTCAGTGACCTCAAACATCCGGCTCAAATCGGAGACTAGTACTCGTTTATCTTGATGGACGAGATCTATTATTTTTTTGCGTCTTTCGGCTGCAAGCATAGGAATCACCTTTCCGAAGCTATATTTTACAATCATAGCGCTAAATATCTGTGTTTTGCAATAAAAACAACGTATATACATCTGTATTTGCCAAAAATATTCACAAAACAGATGTAAAACAAACAAAAACAACATAAATAATATTTAAAATGTTGACAACAAAGATTTCGGAGCATACGATGAAGGAGGAAATAAATCCCTTAGAGTTAGTCGAGTTAGTGAGATGCCAAAGCCGGCTCAGCTGCTATTCAGAGGCCAGCCTGAGGCGCTGCAGACGGAATACAACGATTATTGAACTCATTAGGAGGCTGGTCAAGAAATGAGTACACATGTGTTTTACGTTCCTTCGATCAATATTATGGGCAAGGGATGCTTGCAGGAAATTGGTCCTTATATTCAAGTACTGAATTTAAAGAAGGCTCTAGTAGTCACAGACAAGTTCCTTATGAAGAGCGGCATAGCCGGTAAATTGCTGACAGTCTTGGATGAAGCGGGTATTGAACATGCCATTTATGATGAAGTGAAGCCCAATCCAACCTGTAAAAATGTTCATGATGGCGTGGATTATCTCAAATCACAGAATTGTGACTATCTGATCTCCATCGGCGGTGGTTCGCCACAGGATACAGCTAAAGCCATGGGTATCATTGCTACGAATGGCGGACATATCAAAGAATATGAGGGCGTACACAAGTCGAGGCATAAATCGCTGCCGATCGTTGCTGTGAATACCACCGCAGGCACTTCAGCTGAAGTCACCATTAACTATGTAATCACAGACGAAGAACGTAAAGTGAAGATGGTGATGGTGGATAAGAACAGCATTGCTACCATCTCGGTTAACGATCCAGAGCTTATGGTAGATAAACCATCTGCGCTTACGGCAGCAACAGGAATGGATGCTTTGACCCATGCGATTGAGGCACTGGTGACGCCTGGAGCTTATCCGGTAACTGATGCTACCGCGCTTGCAGCTGTGGAGCTTATTTTCGCAAACTTGGCTCGTACCGTGAAGAATGGCCATGACATTGAGGCGCGTGAGCAAATGGTGTATGCGATTTTCCTAGGCGGATTGGCTTTCAATAATGCAGGGCTTGGATATGTACATGCGATGGCGCATCAGCTTGGCGGTGTATATGATCTGCCACATGGCGTTTGTAACGCTATGCTGCTTCCTTATGTGGAAGAAGAGAATGCCAAATACGTACCCGAGAAATTCAGAGCTATAGCTAAAGCAATTGGGTTAAACGTGGAGGATCAAACCGATAAGCAGTGTGCAGACTTCGTAATCGAGTCTATCAAGGCGTTGTCTAAAGAAGTAGGCATTCCATCTAAACTATCCGAGCTTGGAGTAGATAAGGTCGATCTTGATCTTTTAGCGGAGAACTCCATGAAGGATGCTTGTGCGCCGGGTAACCCTTTTATTCCAACGAAGGAAGAAGTCATTACTCTTTTCAAAAAAATACTATAAATCATCCCTTACTTTAGGAGATTCTTTATGAATAATCATATCGCCGTTGATATTGGAGCCTCTAGTGGGCGGTTAGTACGCGGAATATTGCGAGAGGGCGTCCTCATTTTAGAGGAGCTTCATCGGTTTAGCAATCGTTTTATAGCACAAGAGGATTCTTGTTTTTGGGACATAGATTATTTATTCGATCAGATCATTATAGGGCTTCAGAAAGCCAAGGCTCAAGGGATTAAAGCTTGTACGCTGGGTATAGATACATGGGCTGTAGATTATGTACTCGTGGATGCGGAAGGGCATCGTATCCAGGAAGTTTACGCTTATCGTGATCGTAGAACCGATCTGGCTATGGATGAGGTAGCTAAGCACATTTCACCTCAAACCATATATGAAAAGACTGGTATTCAACAGTTATCTTTTAATACGTTGTATCAGCTTTATGTTCACAGTGAAGAAGAAATAGCCAAAGCGGATCAAATCTTACTCGTGCCTGATTATCTGTATTACAGATTAACGGGTCGCAAAATCAATGAGGTTACTAACGCATCTTCTACTCAGCTATTGAATCTAGAGAGTCGAGATTTCGACCATGACCTGTTGGATTTTCTGGATATTAAAAGAGAGCAGTTCGCTACATTGACTGAACCGGGAGTAATTATTGGCCCCCTCGATGAAGCACTAATTCAGGAATATGATCTTCCGGATTGCCAACTGATCTGTGTAGCCACACATGATACAGCTTCTGCAGTGCTGGGTGCTCCTCTCCAAAAGAACTCAGCGTATATTAGCAGCGGAACATGGTCTTTACTCGGTGTGGAACGAACTCAGCCTCTTAATTCTATGAAAGCCATGGAGGCCAACTATACCAATGAGTGGGGCGCATACGGAACCTACAGATTCCTCAAAAATATTATGGGCCTATGGCTCATCCAAGAGGTTCGCAGGTTGATGAACGAACGATATAGCTTTGCGGAGCTAGCCGAGCTTGCAGATGGAGAGGAAGGTTTCCGAAGCCTGATCTCTTGTAATGACCCGAGATTTCTCAATCCTGTAAATATGATAGAAGAAATTCGTCGTGCCTGCGCAGAGAGCGGGCAGCCTGTTCCCGAGACACCGGGCAAGTTGGCCCGCTGCATTTTTGATAGCTTAGCGTTATCTTACCTAACTTACTTGGAAGAACTAGAAGAGCTGATAGAATTCCGAATCGAGGTTCTGCAGATTGTGGGGGGAGGCGCTAACAACAGCCTGTTATGCCAACTGACTGCTGATGTTATAGGCAGAGAAGTTACGGCTGGCCCAACGGAATCCACAGCACTTGGTAATATAGTGGTGCAGATGATTAGCACGGGAAGCATTATTAATATTAATGAAGCAAGAGAAATTATCGGTCAGTCTTTTGAGATTAAGTCGTATACACCACGCCCGACAGCTCATTTTGAAGACATTCTAAGTCGGTGGAAAGATCTTCAGTCGTCCAAAGTAAAGCAACATATCTAATCAAACATACGCTATATGATTTTAGGAGGAACTACAGCATGGATCAGAGTATTATCGCTAGCTATAACGAAGCCAAAAAACTATATGCAGCCCATGGTATTGATGTGGAGAACGTGCTGAAGCGGCTCGCGCAAATTAAGATTTCTATCCATTGCTGGCAGGGCGATGATGTACAAGGGTTTCTTTTTAAGGATAAAGAACTAAGCGGGGGAATAGCGGTAACGGGTAGTTATCCCGGCCGAGCTGGCACACCAGATCAACTGCGTCAAGATTTAGAAAAGGCATTATCTCTTATTCCAGGTAAGCACAAAGTAAATTTACATGCGATCTATGCAGATACAGATGAAAAAGTTGATTTAGATGAATTGGAGCCACGCCATTTCCAATCTTGGGTGGACTGGGCGAAGGAGCAGGGGCTGGGTCTTGATTTTAATCCTACTTGCTTCTCGCATCCGAAAGCAGCAGACGGTTTTACACTTAGTCACTCGAATGAGGAGATTCGTAACTTTTGGATTAAGCACTGTAAGGCTTCTCGCACGATTGCCGAGCATTTTGGTAAGGAGCTGGATCAGCCTTGCGTAACTAACTTTTGGGTGCCAGACGGATACAAAGATACACCAGTCGATCGTTTAGCTCCAAGAGTGTGGTTAAAGGAGTCGCTGGATGAGATTTTTAGTGTGGAAATAGATCCTCTTTATAATATTGATGCTTTAGAAAGTAAATTGTTCGGAATCGGCTCTGAGAGTTATGTGGTTGGTTCACATGAGTTCTATATGGGCTATGGTTTAACTCGCGGCAAAGCCATCTGTTTGGATGCCGGACATTTCCATCCTACTGAGATGATCTCGAATAAGTTATCTTCGATTCTTATGTTTAGTGAGCAGCTGCTGCTGCATGTAAGTAGACCCGTCCGTTGGGACAGTGACCACGTTGTGACTATGGATGACGAGTTGCTAGAAATCGCCCGTGAGTTGGTGCGAGGAGATTTACTCTCCCGTACGAATATCGGACTCGATTTCTTTGATGGCAGTATTAATCATATCGCTGCTTGGGTGATTGGTACTCGCAATACCATTAAGGCGTTACTACGCGCAATGCTGGAGCCGGTGGAAGAACTGAAACGAATCGAGCTGTCTGGAGATTACACTTCACGACTAGCGTTGGTGGAAGAATTCAAATCGTATCCGTTTGGAGCCGTGTGGGATTACTATTGTGCATCACAAGATACACCCGTTCGGGAGCAATGGCTGGCTGAAGTGAAGCGTTATGAACAGGAGGTTCTGTCTGTGAGATAGAGCGCTAGAGTGGATGTGGAGAGCAACATATACAAAGGAGAGATTGACAATGAGTACATCCGTATTAGAATCCAAAGGGTATATTGCCAGCAGTGAAGCTCCATTTATTCAGGAAATGGCGGAGATTACCCGTCATATGTGGGAGCTTGGCTGGGATGAGCTGAATGGCGGTAATGTCAGCTATCTGTTGGATGAGAATGAGGTTGCTAAATATATTAACGTTCTAGAGCCACTACGCACTATTAAACTTACCTTTCCTGTAAAAGAATTAGCCGGCAAATACTTCATCGTGACAGGCTCTGGCAAGTATTTCAGAAATGTGATCAAAGACCCAGAAGCTAATCTCGGCGTGCTTCGTGTTAGTGCCAATGGTGAAAGCGTAGAAGTGCTATGGGGATTGCGGAACGGTGCTGTGCCTACTAGTGAATTGGCTTCCCATTTCATGAGCCATATTGAACGACTGAAGGTGGACCCAACGCACCGTATCGTGCTGCATACACATGCTACGAATGTTATCGCGATGACCTTCACACATGATTTAGATGAATTGAAGTTTACGAAGACGCTTTGGGAAATGTGCACGGAGTGCCTTGTTGTTTTCCCGGATGGCGTTAGTGTCATTCCATGGATTGTTCCTGGCAGCAGTGAAATCGGCCGTGAAACGGCTAAGAAAATGAAGGATCACCGCTTAGTAATCTGGCCGCAGCACGGGATTTTTGGCACTGGCTCCACTATGGATGCCACCTTTGGTCTAGTAGAGACTGTTGAAAAGGCTGCTACGATCTACAATCTGATTGGTGGAAGAGAAATGAAGCAAAAGATCACGGATCAGCAGCTGTGGGATTTAGCTATAGCATTCGGAGTAACGCCTAAAGCTGGTATTCTTGAGGTTTAAGAAGTTCATAATGTGGATAAAAACCGGGCCTTCGCAGATTTTGCGAGGTCCGGTTTTTATGATTTTTCCTAAAAATCATTCATTGAACTTATTAGCACAATTTAGTAGATTTACTTTAATAGTACAAATTAAATTCTCGCGTGGATTATTAAGGAGATCATATGAAAAAAGTTTTTATCATTGGAATTGTAGCTAGTGGTAAAACCACATTGGCAAAGCGATTATCAAATAAATTAAATATCCCTTGGTATGAATTGGATTCTATCGTTCATCATCAGACACCGGAAGGAAGAATAAAGCGCTCACCAGAAGAACAGATTGGGGTGATTATGGAGATTGATCAGGATGGAACTTGGATTTTTGAAGGAACGGATCGGGAATCCTATCAATGTCTATATGAAATGGCAGATACAATAATTTTTCTTGATACACCATTGTGGAAGCGTAAAATCAGAATTTTCGTTCGATTCCTTAAGCAGAAAACGGGAATTGAAAAATGTCATTATAAATCCGATATTATGATGTTAAAAAGGATGTATCAATGGACACAGGATTTTGAAAATCATCGAGATAAATTTGAAGCTAAGTTGCTGTTATATCAGAACAAAGTCATTAGATTATACAAAAATAAAGATCTTAAAAATTTGCATTTTCCATCTTCTGGGTAGATAATTAGCCTTACTTAAAGTAATCAAATAATCAATTGGAGGTAATATGTATGAATACAGAGCTATTATTTTCACCTTTTCAAGTGGGGAATCTTTCACTGTCAAACCGAATCGTCATGGCGCCGATGACTCGGGTGTACTCACCAGATGGTGTACCAGGAAGTAATGTTGCCGCATATTACCGTAGACGGGCAGAAGGTGGAGTAGGATTGATCGTTACCGAGGGTACAGCTATTAATCATCCTTCGGCAGTCAGCCACGCCAATATTCCCAATATACATGAAGAAGCAGCTTTAGAGGGCTGGAAGCAGGTAGTAGAAGAAGTTCACGCAGCTGGAGGTAAGATCATACCTCAATTATGGCATGTGGGAATGGCGCGAACTATAGGGGAAGGTCCTAATGTTGAAGCCCTTCCTATTGGTCCTTCTGGTCTGAATTTAGCAGGAGAACCTGTGACAGAGCCACTGACTACAGCTGAAGTTGAAAGCTTAGTCTCTGCATTTGCTCAAGCGGCAGCGAACGCGAAAAAAGTGGGTTTTGATGGTATCGAGATTCATGGTGCACATGGTTATCTGATTGACCAGTTTTTCTGGGAAGGAACGAACAAACGTACCGATCGTTACGGTGGCGATTTGGTTGGTAGAACTACATTTGCAGTAGAGGTTATTGAAGCGTGCCGTAAAGCGGTTGGGCCAGATTTTCCGATCGTGCTACGTTTCTCTCAATGGAAATTGGGTGCCTATGATGAGAAGCTGGCAAAAAATGCAGATGAGCTCGAAAGATTCCTTACTCCACTTAGCGATGCTGGCGTTGATATTTTCCACTGCTCCACTCGTCGCTTTAGCCAACCTGAATTTGAGGGATCTGAGCTTAATCTCGCAGGGTGGACCAAGGAAATCACGGGGAAACCATGTATTACGGTGGGTTCCATCGGTCTTCACAGTGACTTTTTTGCAGAAGACTCAGCTCAGAAGACAGAAGATAACATTAATGAATTATTAGAAAGAATGGACCGTGAGGAATTTGATTTGGTTGCTGTTGGCAGAGCATTAATTAGCGATCCAGCTTGGCCTGCCAAAGTTCAAAGTGGAGCTATAGACAAGATCATTCCATTCACGGCTGAATCGACAAAGACTCTATACTAAAGGAATAGAAAAGTGGGTTATGGACAGTTCTATTTTTAGAATAATTTTCATTAAGGGCTAATATTATCATAGATATTAAAAAGCATAATAGGTAGGGAGGATATGGGTTGATAGATATCACAGAAGTCTTCATAGATACTCTAGCACCGAACAGTGCAGCAATTAAGAACGGGCAAGGACTAGTTAAGAAGAAACGATTCGTCCAATTGAATCATTCGGAAGACGGCGTGGTTCTGTTTGGTGAATGCGGTGGTAGCGGTAGCAGCAACTATTATCCTTCTGCTGATTTTGTTGTTTCTGACAAACCGGTGATGCGTTGTACTTGTCCGAGTAGGCAGATTCCTTGCAAGCATGTCCTCGGATTGCTATATGCCTATGTAGGCAAGGAGACTTTCGTATCTGCAACGATTCCTGAAGATCTTTCTGTTAAACGAGAGAAGATAAGTAAGCGTGAAGAACGAAAGTCTGAGCTTGCTGCGGAAGGGGCTAATGCTAAGCCTAAGAAAGTGAACAAGTCCGCACTTAAGAAAAAGATTGGAGCTCAACTGGAGGGCTTGGCTGTACTGGAGAAATTGACCCAATCGCTTATACGTGCAGGACTTGGAACAATAGACGCCAAAGGTGTAAAGGATATTCAGGTGCACGTGAAGATGATGGGCAATTATTATTTAACTGGTGCACAAATTGAATTAAGACGATTAGCTTTATTGCTCTCTTCTTCAGACAATCGTGAGAAAACTTATTCATTAGCAGTAGAGCAGCTAACCCGAATTCATGCGTTCATTAAGAAAGGGCGCGCTCATCTAACAATGAAGCTGGAAGATCCGGATATGTCTTTGAATCATGAATCTACGATTGAAGAATGGCTTGGTCATGCTTGGCAGCTAACGGAGCTTAAGGAATGCGGTCTGATGAGCTCAGATGTAGAGCTGATCCAGCTTTCATTCCTCAGCTATGATGATGAAGCTAGACAAGAATATGTAGACCTCGGCTACTGGATAGAAAAATCTACAGGTGATATACATCGTACGCTCCAATATCGCCCTTATAAAGCAGCTAAGTATATTCATGAAGAAGATAGCTTCACGGATGTCGCACTCATTCCTTCCTTATATCGTTATCCAGGTGATTGGAACCGGAGGGTTCGTTTCGAGAATATGTCAACACGACCTCTGACTAATCAGGATGTAGAGTGGATTGTCTCTAAGGCAGTTCATTCTTATTCCGACAGCTTCAAGCAGATCAAAAATCAGTTAAAGAATCCGCTAGCAGACAAGAATCCTGTGATGTTGCTGCATGTTAATAAGATTAGCAAGTCTCAGCAAGATCAGTTCGTCATTACAGACGATTCGGGCCAGCATTTGGTGTTAGACCAAATAGTAGCACTCGAGCAGGATACACTCCCGCTGTTACAATACTTTGCACTCGAAGAATTATCAGATACGACGATGCTGCTTATGTTTGAACATCAACTAGATACTGGACGATTGAAAGCACAACCGTTAACCCTTATCAAAGGGATGGATTTGATCCGTCTCTTATATTAAATTGATAAGAAAGTTTAAGTTTCATATAAACTTTGGGAGGAATATCCATGAGTACAGCATTACTACAAGAGCTTCATCAAGAAGTAAACCGGCTGTATATAGCTGGAAGTGAGCTCGCTGCTGAGGATTTCCGCTTAAAGCGGCTATTGCCACAGTTTCAACAGTTAGGTGAACGTGCTCCAATATTCAAAAGATTAGGTGAAGGAATCGTTGCGGTCATTGAACCGGATCATTCCGAGGGATCTTCATCTGCTCAGAGCCTACAGGAGCTGAGTATGCTGCTTAGCTCGGTGCTATATACACAGGGAGTAACTTCGCCTGATGGCGAACTGCGTGAGGTGAAAGTACATCCGGTGAGATTGCCTACTCAGTTCTCATATCGTAAGCTGTCAGCGGTACAGACGGCATTAAAGACTCGTGGGGGAGGACGTTATGAGATTATCAAGGAAGCTTTTGAGGCAGGATTGTTCCAAGATCTTCGAATGATTCATCCCGCTTTAGCAGCCCTCCAAGATCCATATGTTGAGATCGCCGAGCTTGTGATGAAGCAGATACTGCCAGCTTATGGCTCTCAGATTATTCCGATCCTCATCGATCAATTTGATCCTGCTGGAGGAATAGTGGAAACGAGAAAGTTGTACGTGATCGCGGTATTAGGTGGTGAAAGCGTTCAGGATCTGATCTATCAAGCTGCAGATTCAGGATCGGAAGATGTTCGGGCTATGGCTATTTCTCTGCTCGCAGGTCAGGGACAATATGAAGTTGAATTACTGGCTTGGAGTACAGATAAGAAGAAAAAGATTCGCGAAGCTGCCTATAATGCGCTGGCTAAGAGCGACTCAGCAAATGCGGTGAATCGGCTGCATCAGGCATTTACTGGTAAAGACAGTGAGCTTGTAGTACCTGCAATGAGACAGTGTCAAGCCCATGAGCTCACACAACGACTTGTTGAAGAGCTCTCAGATATGCTTCAAACTGTCTCGGAGATTATGGGCGATACGAAGAAAATAGACGGATTATGGATTAAGGTAGTCCAGTATCTTCGGGTTTTATCTTACAAACGCAGTCCTGAACTAGAAAAACTATATTTAAATGTTCTCGAGCAGTATCCATTATATATGAATCAGCTAAAGTGGAATTCATTGATCGAGGAAGCAAACTCTTATTTTAGACAGATAGATTCTCCGGAAGCCAAGCGCGTATTACAACAAACACTTGAGCAGGATCTTGTCTACTATAGAAACAATAGAAGATATGTGAATGATGTTTTTAAAGACGCGTATCTCTACTTATCACCAGAGCGTGTGTATGAACAATATATTGAAATTCTAAAACATTATGCGCCATCTTCAACTAGCCATGCTTCTTCAATGGCGCAGCAACTGCTACGCACCATATCTGAAGTTGTAGTTCAACGATATCATGGAACTTATGATGCAGTTTGGAATTCACCTGTAGACCAGATTCAATATATGTTTAAGGTAGAAATGCTGCCGCCTGAGGTACTGGCAATTCAATGGGATTCACGCTGGCTTGATGCTTTTATAGAGCTGGATCAATACGAACTGGTAAGTGCCTTTGCAAGGCCGGGACATGCCGCAGCAATGCAGTATTTGCTTCGTAAATTGACCGATAATCCTGAATTTCGCCATAGGTTTGCCAATATTCTCTTGATGGGCTTAGCACGTACAGGGATAAGTAAACAACGCCTGCAAGAAGCTCTCCTAGTGACTTTGGAAGATGACAGAAATAAAGAATGTCGTTTAATTGAACCGTATACGTTTGAGCAACTTAGTCAGCTTCCAACAAGTTCTGCGAGTCGAATAATAACTGTTCTCCCTCGATTCAGTGAGGTTGCAGAAGATCAACTTGAGTATGTTATTCGCCTCATGCAAGGATCATCAAACCCAATAGAAGAGGTGTAACTAACGATGAGTCAAGAACTATTACAAGATATTATGAGACTTCCAGCAGAAAGATTGTATCAGCACGAGCTGGAAGCGCTTCGAAAAGCAGGCACTGGTAAGATTCCAGCAGGGTGGCAGATGTCGCCCCAATCTGTACTGAAGTTTATCGTTGGCGGTAAAGCAGGGAGTACCGAGATTACACCTAAGTACATTGGTAACAAACGTTTAATAGAGATGGCGATAGCCACGCTAGTAACTGATCGTGCACTGCTATTAATCGGTGAGCCGGGTACAGCAAAGTCATGGTTATCTGAGAATTTATCAGCTGCCATATATGGACAATCAGGACTTGTCGTACAAGGTACTGCGGGTACGAGTGAAGAGCAGGTCCGCTATTCGTGGAACTATGCAATGCTGCTTGCACAAGGCCCTACGCCGGAAGCGTTAGTGAAGAGCCCTATCATGCGAGCGATGGAGGATGGGGGCATTGCACGTTTTGAGGAGATATCTCGTTGTGCATCTGAGGTACAGGATGCGTTGATCTCCATCTTATCGGAGAAGACGATATCCGTTCCTGAGCTAGGTAAGGAGATGAGTGCACGTAAAGGCTTCTCGATCATTGCAACAGCTAATACGAGAGACCGTGGTGTAAATGACATGTCAACTGCCTTGAAGAGACGGTTTAATATTATCGTCCTTCCAGCCCCTGCGGATTTGTATACTGAAGTTGAGATTGTGAAGAAACGAGTTCGTGAAATTGCCTCTTCCTACGATTTGCAAGCGGCGCTCCCTGCAGACGAAGCTTTACATAAGGTCGTGACCATCTTCCGTGAGTTGCGTAGCGGGATGACATTGGATAAGAAGGAGAAGGTGAAGTCTCCAGCAGGTGTGATTTCCACAGCTGAAGCGATCTCGCTCTTAACGAATAGTATGGCGCTGGCCGCAAGCTTCGGTAATGGAGAACTGACGGACGAAGATCTGGCCGCAGGGCTGCAAGGTGCCATTGTGAAAGATGATGATAAGGATCAACTTGTCTGGAGAGAGTATCTCGACAATATTATGAAGAAACGCGGCGCAGATTGGCGGGGGTTATATACGGCTTGTAAGGAGATGAACTAGTGGAGAGCGAAACTACTGGAGCTGGCGTGCATATTTTTGGGGTGCGGCATTTGTCTCCTGGTGGTGCGCAGCATCTATTGAGCTTCCTTCATGAAATAGAGCCCACAGCTGTGTTAATTGAGGGTCCATCGGATGCCACACCTGAGATTCGCCATGTCATTAACATGACAACCAAACCTCCTATTGCCATTCTAGCTTTTACGGAGGACGTTCCTGTGCGTACAGCCCTATGGCCGCTTGCGCTATATTCCCCCGAATATCAAGCAATGAGATGGGCGGAGCAGCAAGGAGCTTATACAGCGTTTATAGATTTACCTTCATCAGTGGTCATCGCGTTACAGGATATACGAACCAAAAATAGAGATTCTGCTGAACAGAGCGAGGAATCTGAAGTTAACAATACAGAAGAGAAGGCTCCTGAAGAAGCATCTCTATATGATAGAGTAGCTGAGCTGGCTGGTGAGCTTGATTATGATATGTATTGGGAGCGCAATTTCGAACACAACACTAACAAGGGTGCATATCAGGAAGCGATTATTTCTTTCTCATCCCAAATGCGGCAGATTTCTGAAGAAAATGAGAGACATAACAACGTAATTGAATATGCACACAATACGATACGTGAAGCTTATATGCGTCGTCAGATTCAGGATACAATCGCTGCTGGCCATCAGCCAAATAAGATCGTTGTTGTATGTGGAGCATACCATGCAGCGGGGCTTGCTGATCTGGCGTCTGGTATGTCGGATGAGGAAATAGATGCTCTTCCTTCTCTAAATACGAAGCTAACACTTATGCCCTACACGTACTATAAGTTATCTTCTTTGTCTGGCTATGGAGCAGGTAACCTCGCTCCTCATTATTATCAAATGATGTGGGAACGTATGATGAATGGCTCACTTGAAGACTTGCCGAATCATTATCTGTCTACAGTAGCCAGATATTTACGTAATACCGGAACACACCGTTCTACAGCAGAAATTATCGAAGCCGTGCGCTTAGCCGAATCATTAGCTGCCCTTCACGGTGGAAGTGCTCCGACGTTAAGAGATCTAAGAGATGCTGCGCTGACCTTACTAGGGCGTGGAGAGCTTAGTGTGATCGCTGAAGCGCTTGCTCGTACAGATATCGGTACTGCTATTGGTGAGCTGGCAGAAGGGATCAGTCAGACGCCGATTCAAGATGATCTAAATCGGCAATTAAAGCGCTTGAAGCTTGAGAAATATAAAACCCCAGTAGCAAATGATCTTGAACTAGATCTCCGAGAGAATCGAAGAGTGTCTTCTGAGGAAGCGGCTTATTTAGACTTAAATCGTTCCTTTCTTTTTCATAGGCTCAGATTACTTGGGATCGATCTAGTGAACATAAGAGCAAGTGGTCAGACTAGCGCAACGTGGGCAGAGCATTGGGTAATGAGGTGGTCTCCTGAAGTTGAGATCCAGGTCGTTGAATCTACGCTACTTGGGGAAACGATTGAGATTGCTTCAGCTTATGTATTGCAACAAAAATTAGATGGCAGCAGTACAATTGCGGAAGCATCAGCACTTATTCGAACGGCTTATGAGTGTGGAATGATACACCAGATGGAAGCAGGACGGCAGACGCTTCAGCGTCTAGCTGTTGATACTCGAGATGTGGTGCAGATTGCTGCTTCCATTCATGAGTTATCCCTTCTGATTCAGTTTGGCGATGTTCGCCGGATCGATACCAAGCCGCTCATTCCTTTGCTGGAACAACTGTTCAGACGAGCCTGTCTATTCTTGCTGGATGCGAGCCAATGTAACGATGAGGCTTCAGGTGAGATGCTTAAAGCTATGAACACACTGAATCAGGCAGCTATTGCGCATAGTGAGGAAGTAGATGAGCTGTTGTGGATACAAGAGCTGAAGCATTTATCGGAGAGGGATGACTGCAACCCGCGCTTGTCTGGAGTGGCGTGTTCCATTTTGTTAGAGCGTAATGCGATGACTGCACAGCAATGTTCAGAAGAAGTATCGAGGCGCCTGTCACCAGGTATACCCGCAGATCTTGGAGCAGGCTGGTTTGAAGGGATGTCTATGCGTAATCGATATGTACTGTTGTCTCGTTTAAGTCTGTGGGAGCAATTGAATGAGTATATTAATTCATTAGATGATGAACAATTTGTACGTGCGTTAGTGTTCCTACGGCGTGCTTTCAGCACCTTTGAACCAAGAGAAAAGACGATGATAGCCGAACTTCTAGGTGAATTGTGGGGTGTGAACACCGAGCAGGCTGCTGAGATTCTGACGGGTGAGCTGAAGGAGGCCGAAGCGAAGATGATTGAGGAATTGAATGAATTTGACTTTGGAGATATATGACGATGAGTACATCAGTGGAATCAAGTGTTGTAGCTCGGTGGCGCCTTATTCTTGGTCAGTCTGCAGAAGAGCAATTGACGGTTTCTAGCGGAAACACAAGTATTCACTTGTCTGAAGATGAACTCATCATGGACCAAGCACTGGCTGCTATCTATGATGAGACGAGTGATATCGTAAATAGTGGTGCTGCTAACTCTTCAGCCACGGGACAAAGAGGAGCGGGATCAGGTAAATCTGCACCCCGGTTGGCAAAATGGTTAGGAGATGTTCGCAATTTCTTCCCAGAGGATATCGTATCGGTTATTCAACATGATGCGATGGAGCGGAAGGGCTGGAAGCAATTATTGTTTGAGCCGGAAGCTCTGGCAACAGTGAAGCCTGATATACAGCTAGTAGGTACACTACTCTCACTAAAAGGGAAGATTCCTGAGAAGACAAAAGATACGGCTCGCCTGTTAGTGAAGGCGGTTGTGGATGATCTTGTAAAGCGTATGGAGGAAGATCTGCGTCGGGCAGTGACGGGTGCACTGAATCGCAGAGAGCATTCTCCATTACCGTCACTAAGTGGTATAGACTGGACACGGACGATAAAACGCAATCTGAAGCATTATGATGCAGAGCGACAACAGATTATCCCTGAGAGATTCTACTTTTATGATCGGGCAAGACGCAGTAAGGAATGGACAGTCATTGTGGACATCGATCAGAGTGGTTCTATGGCAGAATCGATTATTTGGGCTTCAGTAGTTGGTTCTATCTTTGCAAGCATCCCATCGCTAAGTACCCGAGTGGTTGTATTTGATACAGAGGTCGTTGATCTGACAGAGCAATGTGCGAACGATCCTGTTGACATGTTATTCGGGATTCAGCTAGGCGGCGGTACAGATATACAAAAGTCTGTTGCTTATTGCGAACAGTTTATTGATCAACCGAAGAAGACATTATTTATCGTTATTTCGGATCTTTATGAAGGTGGGAACCAGGCAGGCTTAATCCGTCGTATGCGTCATCTGAAGGAATCTGGAGTTAGAACGATGTGCTTGCTGGCTTTATCGGATGAAGGCAAGCCTTTCTATGATGAGCATGTGGCGAGATCTTTGACTCGCGATGGAACACCCTGTTTTGCGTGTACACCTGCACTGCTGCCACAGTTAGTAGAAGGTGCACTAAAAGGACACGATCTCACTGAATTAGCAAAGAAGCTTGGTACAAAAGGGATATAACAGGAGTCGTCCTGTTACAAGTTTCATAAAAAGTGTTATTCAGACAAGCACTGTGTTTCATTACAGTTTTTGTGGCGTATATAAATATCATACCCCCCTTTATACAATATAATTTGGCCCTGTCGCTCGGCGGCAGGGTATTTTTTTATGGAAGTCTATAGAAGAGCTATTATCCTGACCTATTAAAATTTTCTTTTAGAGTATGTTCTGCTCTCACGCTGTGGTAAAATAGACCTGATTTTTCATAAATATATGAAAGTTAAGTTTTTGCTTGATAAACCTAAATCAGCGCATATTGGGATTGACATCTAAGATGGATGTAATGTTATAGAATGTGCTATAATTTTATATTAGGTTAAAACATCGATAAGCTACATTTTAGATAGAGGACGTGAAAACAGCATGACTAAGGGGAACCATAACTCACCGGACTTAAAATCCGGCAAGGGTTCGAAAGATTATTCGAAATATTTTGATTTTAGCGATGCGAAGGTAATTAGTGAAGAAGAAGGTAAGATTACTTACCGGATTAAAGGAAGAAATGTGCAGATAAATAGCCAGCCTGATTATAAAGAAGGAAAACAGCGTGGCAAGGAAGAAATAGAAGTGCATTATGATTTCGAGATTCCTGAAGAGATGCAGAATTTCGGAGTGGGTAAATATTATCATATAACGACATATGGCTGCCAAATGAATGAGCATGATACGGAAACGATGAAGGGCCTGTTGGAACAGATGGGCTACAGCAGCGTCGCTGACCGGAATGATGCGGATATCATTTTGCTGAATACTTGCGCGATTCGTGAGAACGCTGAGGACAAAGTGTTTGGAGAGCTTGGTCATCTTAAGAACTTGAAGATTGAGAAGCCAGGTCTTTTGCTGGGCGTGTGTGGTTGCATGTCGCAGGAGGAAGGCGTAGTTAATCGAATTATGTCAAAGCATGGATTCGTGGATATGATCTTTGGTACGCATAATATTCACCGTCTGCCACACCTCATTAAAGAAGCTGTATTCAGTAAAGAGCTAGTGGTTGAGGTATGGTCCAAGGAAGGCGATATTATTGAGAATTTACCGAAGAAACGCGAAGGTATGCGGGCTTGGGTAAACATTATGTATGGCTGTGATAAGTTCTGTACGTACTGTATCGTACCGTTTACACGGGGGAAAGAACGTAGTCGCCGTCCGGAGGACGTCATTGCTGAAGTAAGAGAGCTTGCGCGTCAAGGGTTCAAGGAAGTGACTTTGCTGGGGCAGAACGTAAACGCATACGGTAAGGATTTTACAGACATTGATTACACCTTCGGTGATTTGATGGATGACATGCGTTTAATTGATATTCCGCGCATTCGCTTTATGACATCGCATCCACGTGATTTTGACGATAAATTGATTGAAGTACTCGGCAAAGGCGGCAACCTGGTGGAGCATATCCATCTACCGGTTCAATCGGGAAGCACTGCCGTACTTAAGAAAATGAGTCGCAAATATACTCGTGAAGCTTATCTGGAGTTAGTTCGCAAGATCAAGATAAGTGTGCCTAATGCGGTATTAAGTACCGATATTATCGTCGGATTCCCTGGAGAAACCGATGACCAATTCGAAGATACTCTTTCGCTAGTGCGCGAGGTTGGGTATGATATGGCATATACGTTCATTTATTCACCTCGTGAAGGTACCCCTGCAGCTGCTATGGAGGATAATGTACCTATGTCGGTGAAGAGCGAGCGTCTGCAAAGACTCAATGATCTCATTAAAGAGAACAGTCGGATCATTAATGACCGTATGCTAGGTGAAGTCGTTGAGGTGCTGGTAGAAGGGGAGAGTAAAAACAACTCGGAAGTCCTTTCTGGCCGTTCCCGTGCGAACAAGCTGGTCCATTTTGAAGGTCCGAAAGAGCTTATTGGCACATTTGTAAAAGTGAGAATTACAGATACCAAAACATGGTACATCAAAGGGGATATTGTGGCAGAAGCCGCAGCTGTTCATTAATCATCACATACGAATGGGGAGATGGCTTGTGAGTACAGAAGAACAACGTTTGAATAAATATGGAATGAAGACTTATAATACCCGTGACTTGATCGTACGCGAGGATATCATGGGCAAAGCTAAAGAACTAGCTACATTGATCTCGACAAGTGAAGAAGTAAAACATTTTCAGCAGGCTGAGCAAAAAATCCTGAACCACGAGCGGGTACAAGGCCTGATTGCAACGATTAAGAAAAAGCAGAAGGAGATTGTTGCCTTCGAAAGCTTTAAAAATAAAGACATGGTAGCTAAGATCGAGCGTGAAATTGAAGTGCTGCAGGATGAAATTGACGGCATTCCAGTCGTTAACGAATTCCAGCAGAGCCAGAGTGACATCAATTATTTACTCCAGCTTGTGATTTCCGTGATTAGAGATACTGTTTCTGAAAAAATAAATGTGGAAGCCGGCACCGAAGCGCCTCCGACCACATGCGGATAACCCACACTCAGTTTAGGGGGCGGATGCAGATCCGCCCCTTTAAGTTTCACACTATACATAATCCTAATCTTTCTATGTCCAGTTGTTGATTTTAGAAGTTAAGGTTTGGTACATTTAAAGATACGAATTAGTAAAATTATAGCTTCGGAAAAGGATGGGGCAAATATGAGCGAAAATGGGGAACAAACCTATAACGCCAAAAAATATCGAACACCGGACGGAGTTCCGGCCGACATCGTAATGTTTACACTGACCAAACGCGAACGTAAGACGGTCACGAAGACGCTTCCCTTACGCGAGCTTAAGGTAATGTTAATTAGACGAAAGAAATGGCCATGTGCTGGAATGTGGGCTCTCCCAGGCGGATTTTGTCAGGAGGATGAGTCCATTTATGCTGCGGCTACCCGTGAACTCAAAGAAGAGACTGGTGTAGATGGCGGCCATTTGGAATATCTGGGCGTTTACAGTACACCAGGTCGCGATCCTCGCGGATGGATTATCAGTCATGCCTTTTTTGCCCTAGTAGAAGAATGGATGTTGGAGCAAAGACAAGCTTCGGATGATGCTGGCGAGGTAGGTTTATTTACGTTGCAGGAAGCGCTTGAAGAGCTAGAGCTCGCTTTTGACCACCATGATATCATCAAGGATGCATACTTGCGTATTCAACAACAAATGCTTCAGACTACGATCGCAAGACAGTTTTTACCTAGACATTTTACCCTTAGTGAGCTCTATCAGGTGATTCAAACGGTAGTGCCGGAATTTAAGGAACCGAATTTTATTCGCAAAATTACTTCAACGCGTAGTCGTCAGGGTATATTAAAAGAAGTAAGAGATGAAGAGGGAAATGCGCTTAGTTCAAATCAATACTCTCAGCGTCCAGCTCAGCTCTACATGTTCACAGATCATGAGCCTTTGTTATCTATCTATACGTAGTGGCTTAAATCAGGAGAGGGGATTAATCTCATGAGAGCACTAATAGTGATCGACTTTACGAATGATTTTGTTAACGGAAATCTGCCGGTTGGTCAGCCAGCCGTGGATATCGAGCCTAGAATCAGCCAATTAACATCGGAGTTTGTCCAAAGTGGCGATTATGTCGTTATGGCCGTGGATTTGCATGAAGAGAAGGACCCTTACCACCCGGAGAGCAAACTTTTCCCTCCTCATAATATACGCGGGAGTGAAGGACGAGAGTTGTTCGGAAGTTTGAAGTCTGTGTATGAGGACAACCGCGATTCCATCTATTGGATGGACAAAACGCGTTATAGTGCTTTTAGTGGTACTGATCTGGAGATCAAGCTGCGGGAGCGTGGCATTACTGATCTTCATTTAATTGGGGTCTGCACAGATATTTGTGTACTGCATACGGCAGTGGATGCATATAACAAAGGGTTTACTATTACTGTGCACGAAGATGCAGTTGCCAGCTTTAATCCAAATGGACATACTTGGGCATTAGAACATTTCCGGGGAAGTTTAGGAGCAGACGTTGTTAAGGCATAATACTAGTACAGAACATACACATATAGCAGCGTAGATATTAGGAGATGAGGACTTGAGAAGAGAACTTGCGCTACATACGGATAAATATCAGATCAATATGATGTACGCTCACTGGGTGAATGGAACTCATAAACGGAAGGCTGTATTTGAGGCTTATTTCCGTAAGCTACCTTTCGGTAACGGCTATGCTGTGTTCGCAGGGTTAGAGCGTATTGTTGGTTATATCGGCGGCTTGCGGTTTACCGAAGATGATATCCGTTATTTGTCTGAGCAAGAAGAGAACTATGCGCCCGCTTTTTTGGAGGAACTGTTGCAGTTTCATTTTCAGGGAACCGTTCATTCGATGAAAGAAGGCGCATTGATTTTTCCAGATGAGCCATTAATCCGTGTGGAAGGGACAATTATGGAGGCTCAGCTGGTGGAGACAGCAATTCTGAACTTCATGAATTACCAGACGCTGATCGCTACTAAGGCTTCACGTATTAAGCAGGTGGCTCCGAATGATATCTTGCTGGAGTTTGGTACCCGTCGTGCGCAAGAAGCCGATGCAGCAGTATGGGGGGCTAGAGCGGCCTATATTGGCGGCTTTGATGCTACTTCTAACATGCTAGCGGGCAAAATGTTTAGTATCCCGACCAAGGGAACACATGCACATTCCTGGGTTCAGAGCTTTGGTAGCGAGCAGGAGGCTTTTGATGCCTATGCCAAAGTGATGCCGGATGAAGTTACGCTATTGGTCGACACCTTCGATACACTTCGTAGTGGAGTGCCTAATGCAATCAATACAGCCAAGAAGCTTGAGGCACAAGGTAAAAAGATGGTCGGTATCCGTTTAGATAGCGGTGACTTGGCTTATCTATCCCGTCAAGCGAGGAAGATGCTGGATGATGCTGGCTTGGATTATGTGAAGATTGTCGCTTCCAATGATTTGGATGAGAACACAATTATGGATCTGAAGCTGCAAGGCGCAGCAATCGATACTTGGGGTGTGGGTACACAATTGATCACTGCCTCGGATCAACCCTCTCTGGGTGGTGTCTATAAGCTGGTGGAAATTGAGTCTGCTACTGGAGAAATGATCCCGACGATCAAGATTTCTTCGAATCCTGAGAAAGTTTCCACGCCTGGTAAGAAGGACGTATTCCGGATCATCGGTAAAAATGGCAAAGCGCTTGCTGACTATATCTGTTTCCCAGAAGAGGAAGCTCCACGTAACGGTGCACGGTTGAAGCTGTTTAATCCGCTACATCCATACATGCATAAGTATGTTGAGCGTTACGCGGCACTGCCTATGCTAGAACCTATATACGTTAATGGATTCCAGGTGTATACTTTACCGGATTTGAATGAAGTGCGTCGTTACCATCGGGAGCAGAAGGACCTATTCTGGCCAGAGTATCAACGTAAGCTAAATCCAGAAGTGTATCGTGTGAATTTGAGTGAAAAGGTCTGGACTAGCAAGCAGCAATTAATCGCTGAGCATATCCGACCGGATATTGAGTAGATTTTAGAGGATTAAAACTGTCAACAGTGTTAACGCGGGAGAGTGATGTACCCGCGTTTTTTTGTTTTTTTCGGGAGTAAAAAAGGAGGAGAACTCAATGGAAAATGACAAGCTTACTTTTACGCCGCACCGGAACATAAAGCTTGGCGAAATCATTACATTCGGCACGTATTCACAATCAAAGGACGGTAAAGTACTGCCGATTGAATGGTGTGTTCTCCAAAACTCAGGTGGCGAATTGTTTGTTTTGAGCGAGTATATTTTAGAATGCAAGAGGTATCACGGCAAGAGCGTAGATATTAAATGGCGTGATTGCGTGGATATTACGTGGCAAGACTGTGATTTGCGTGAGTGGGTGAACGATGAATTCTATAACAGCGCATTCAACGCTGCCGAGAAGGAATTAATAAAGACGACCCGTTGCTCAGATAACGGAGAGGGTACGCCAGATACAGAGGACAACGTTTTTTTGCTTAGCGTTGATGAGATAAAGGCATTCTCAGAGATTCACGGCAAAGATCTACGGCGTGCGGTTGGCACGGGATTTGCCAAAATGAAAAAGCCCGATGGATGCAGCTTATACATATATGATAAAACGGATAAAGATAACTATATAATCAAAGACGGCGTAGAAGTTGGCTGCTCTTGGTGGTGGCTGAGAACACAAGGAAACAAGCCTTCGCGTGCGTTTTTTGTCGGTCCGAGCTACAGCATTCGCAGCTATGCGAATGTTAGTGTAGCCCGTGACGGCGTGCGCCCTGCTCTAGTAATTAATCTTCCGTGATAAAGGAAATTCGGTTTTGAACGGCAACAATTAAAAGAGGCGTATCCCTCTCTTCACGAATGCGAAGAATAGGGGATACACCTCTTTTTATTAAGTATTATTAATACACACTGGTAGATCTTTTATCTCCATTATTTAAACATATTCCATTCTAATAACTACAGTCCGATAAACATATTTCTACTAAACGGCCCCCAGTTTGCCCCAGTATACCCTGATCTCCCCTCTAAATTAACAAAACAAGGGAGCAAGATATATAGAACACCCATAGTAGCATTCGTATTGAAGGTCATAACAAATCTCATTTTTGAATTATCAATTGCAGCTATCATTCCCTTATCAGCACGAATCGTATTCCCTCTAGTAAGGGCCTCTCCCATTCCTACACTAGCTATGTCATTTGGATTTGGCATATTACTTCTTATCCAATAATTCGAAATATTTGTTGCTGATGCTAAATCCGCAGGTTGATCGTAAGTAACTAAAATTTGATTCAAAGCAATTTGTCTTGCCTCCACTACGACAGGATGAGGCATCACCATTTCTCTTTCGTCAACAGTTGTATTCCTCATCCCATTGGGATAAATCATAGTAGAATTATTATACATAGACATTCTGTTCCCTCCATTATTAATTACAATAGTCATTTGTCACGAGACATTGTATGTAAAGGAGTCATGATTAGTGTTAGATAAACAGATATACAAAAAAAGCGCGGGAGAGTGATGTTGCCGCGTTTTTTTATTTTTTGCCAAAACGAAAAGTCTGATGGATTTATAACCAAAGAAGGCGAAGAAGTTGGCCACTCATGGTGGTGGCTGCGAACACGTTTTGAACGGCAATAATTAAAAGAGGCGTATCCCTCTCTTCGCGAATGCGAAGAACAGGGGATACACCTCTTGTTGATAAATCGGTCCAAGCTAGAACCTTTAATTCTTTTTCTTGAATTTTACGAACGACCAAATCGTAAGCATCAACAGAACAGCTAGACATGTTCCTATACTGATACGGTTCTGAACATCGAAGAGAAAAGAAACCGCGATAACAGTTAAACAAACAAGTGTAACAACGGTTATATAAGGGAATCCCCATACCTTAAAGGTTGGTTCTTTCGGATAAGATTTTCTCAGTTTAAGTTGTGACATACAAATGCTGATCCATACGAGAATAACCACAAAGCCTGGAACAGCCATTAGCAAACGGAACAATCCATCCTGGGCGAAGTACGCTAACAAGGAACCAATAACAAGAACAACGGCACAGAGCTTCAGGCTGTTGATGGGTACACCTTTTGCAGAAGTTTTTGCCAAGCTGCGTGGTGCTTCGCCCTGTGACGCCATAGAGTGCAACATGCGGGTGGCGCCATAGATACCAGAATTGGCAGCAGAGAGTACCGCTGTAATTAGAATGAAGTTCATAACGTGATCGGCACCCTTAAGTCCTGTAGCGGCTAACACCTGAACAAACGGACTGGTATGCTCATTCAGTTGATTCCAGGGAATTAATCCACAGATGATTAAGATCGGTAAGGTATAGAACAGAATAACGCGCAGAATGAAGCTTTTGACAACCTTAGGTAAGACCTTCTCTGCATCCTGTGTCTCCGTCAAGGTTAGCCCGATCAGCTCTGATCCGCCGTAAGAGAACATGACGACAAGTAGGGCAGAGAAAATGGGGGTCCAGCCTCTCGGGAGAAATCCACCATAATCTGTAAAGTTGTGTAAGTAAGGCGTAGCCTCAGTCATTGGCAACAGCCCAAAAATTAATGAGCTTCCTAAAATAATGAAGATGATGATCATAGCAATTTTGATACCGGCTAACCAAAACTCCGTTTCTCCATAACCACCTACACTCATCATGTTGATGCCGATAATTAAAGCGCCACTTGCAAGACTAAGCAGCCATAATGGAACATCCGGTAACCAGTATTGTAAGAAGCTGCCTGCTGCCAGTACTTCAATTACACAGACGGTCAACCACATGAAGCAATATAACCAACCCACGATAAAGGAGAGACGTTCTCCAAAAGCCTCACGAATGAAGTCCTTCATGTTCCTATTCGGGTACACCGTAGCCATTTCGGCTATTGCCCCCATGACCACTAAGAGTAGCAAGCCTGCTAATACATAAGTAAGAATAACCGCAGGTCCGGCAATGCTTATGGTCTCAGAACTTCCTTTAAAAATTCCCGTACCGATTACTCCGCCCATCGCCATAAAGCTGATATGCCGAGGAAGCAATTTCTTCTGTAATGATGCTTCGTTTGAACTCACAATTAATGCCTCCTAAGCTGTCTTCGAAAAATTACACCAAGCATCAGTTTATCCTGAAATGGACTAGTTGAAAAGTAAAAAAAACACACATTTTTATGAAGAGGCATGACTTTTCACTGGAGTGTGATATTTATCATGAAGAATGTGATGAATTTAACATCTTAATTTTTAATTTTATTGCTAAATAAAAGTAGCTAAATAAGTATAGGTAACACATGGAAAATGCAAGATTTGTCACTTCGCGACTTGCAAAATCAAGATACAATCGTTGAAAAAGTCATAAGGATATTATACGGATGACATTCTGAAAGGGGCTATGTCGGTGGTACAGTTACCAAAAGTGAACGAACTCGGATTTTTTGAGATTCGTCTGGAATCAATTGGAGGGCTAGGCGCGAACTTAGCTGGTAAAATGCTTGCAGAAGCAGGCGTTGTCGGTGCTGGAATGAATGGAGTGAGCTTTTCTTCCTATGGTTCTGAGAAAAAGGGATCAGCGGTAAAAGCGCATATTCGTTTTTGTGATTTGAACACGCATATTCGTGACACTTCACCAGTAGAACGACCCCATGTCGTAGGAATCTTCCATGAAGCGTTGGCAAAGACCGTTAACGTGACAAGCGGAATTTATGATCATAGCACGGTGCTGGTGAATTCGGCCAAATCGCCGGAGGAATTGAAGTCCTCCCTGAATATGATGGCAGGAACTATAGCAGTTGTTGATGCTACATCAATCGCATTAGATGAGAAGAACCGCGTAAACATGGCAATGTTAGGTGCGTTGTTCCGGATGTGTGATTTCTTGGATCCTGAAATTATGAAGGGTGTTATCGAGAAATCACTTGGCAAAAAATATCCGCAAGCTGTTCATTCAGCAATAACTACTTTCGAACGTGGATTTAATGAAGTTACCTTCATGCATTTCCCATTACCAGAAGGTGCGATTATGCCTGAGTTCGTTCGGTCTGATATTTCGGCCTTAGGTTATGAAACTCAGCCTATCGGTGGTACCATTACGAATCCTGGCAGCAGCTTTTTAAAGAATCTCAGCATTTCAAGATCCGGTTTATTGCCTCATTTTAAATTAGAGGATTGTATTCATTGTGCGCAGTGCGATACGGTATGTCCTGATTTATGCTTTGTTTGGGAGGAGCAGCCTGATAAGAAGGGACGTCCGCAAATGTTCCTGCAAGGGATTGATTATCAATACTGCAAAGGCTGTTTAAAATGCGTAGAAGCTTGCCCTACAACGGCATTGTCTGGCGAGCGCGAGGAGGATGGCTACGCAGAGAGTCATACGGTCCGGCATATTTTTGATCTCGTAACCCAAGCCTAAATTACGGAGGAAAGGTGGAACACAAGTGGCTATCGATTATGAAAAAGAAATAAGCTCTACGAAGGTAGAGCAGAAATTCCTATATGAATCCGGCAATGAAATGGCAGCTTATGCTGCACATCAGATTAATTATCATGTGATGGGTTATTTTCCGATCTCCCCATCGACAGAAGTCGCTCAATTTCTTGATACCATGAAAGCGAACGGTCAGCATGATATTATGCTTATTCCATCAGATGGTGAACACAGCTCTGCAGGAATCTGTTATGGAGCTTCGACAGCTGGCGGACGTGTATTTAATGCTACCAGTGCCCAAGGTTATATGTTCATGCTAGAGCAATTGCCGGTACAAGCTGGTACACGGATGCCTATGGTTATGAATTTAATCTGTCGCTCAATATCTGGTCCGCTTAATATTCACGGTGACCATTCTGATTTGTATTTTGCGCTAAATACGGGCTGGCCGATTCTGATGTGCCGTGATCCACAATCTGTTTATGATATGAATCTGATGGCACTTAAGCTTGCTGAGCACGCCAAAGTGCGACTTCCAGTAATGGTAGCATCGGATGGGTATTTTACCTCGCACCAGAAACGTCGCGTACAGGCATTTACTCACCGTGAGGATGTTCATAAATTCGTTGGGCCACAACCTCCGGTAGGCTTTACGGATACACTAGATCGCAATCATCCGGTTACCGTAGGTCCGTATATGAATGAACCTGACTATATCAATAACCGCTATCAGCAGTCGGTAGCGATGTATAATGCGGGTGAAGTCTTCGAAGAAATCGCTAAAGAATTCGCTGAACTGACTGGACGCCACTATCCAATGATCGAAGAGTATCGGATGGATGATGCGGAAGTAGCCGTATTCTTGATGAACTCTGCCTCAGAGATCATTAAAGATGTTGTAGATCAGCTTCGTTTGCAAGGGATTAAAGCAGGTGCAATTTCGCCGAATATGATTCGTCCTTTCCCGCAGAAGCAAATTGCGGAAGCGCTGAAGAATGTTAAGGCAATCACCGTAGGCGACCGTGCGGATTCGGTTGGTGGTCACGGCGGTAATATGGTAAATGAGATCAAGGCAGCACTGTTCACCTATGGTAACACTACTACAAAGGTAATTAGCCGTATTTACGGGTTGGGCGGTAAGGACTTCTACGCAGAAGATGGTCATGCATTCTTCCAATTAGCATTGGATGCCGTTGCTGCAGACCGTGTTGAAGTACCTTTTGACTACTATGGTCACAATCCAGGTGCACCGGACAAAGCGCCACAGCGTCTATTGAAGCCGATGGACTTTGATTCACTGAAGACAGGATTAATTACGGTTAAACAGGATGAAGCAACAGGGAAATTAAGTGTGCGGATACCCCCACTGCGCAGCTTGACAAAGAAACCTAAACGACTGGCACCAGGTCACGGCGCATGTCCAGGCTGTGGGATTTTCTCAGGACTGGAGACGTTCTTCAAAGGTATCGAAGGGGATATTGTAGCGCTTTATCACACGGGTTGTGCGATGGTAACAACTACGGGCTATCCATATTCCTCTCATAAATCTACATTTATTCATAACCTGTTCCAAAATGGTGCAGCTACCTTATCCGGTGTCGTAGAAATGTTCTGGGAACGCAAACGCCGTGGTGAATTAGATGGACTTGGGCTTCAAGACGACTTCACATTCGTTATGGTAACTGGGGATGGCGGGATGGATATCGGAATGGGTCCTGCGATTGGGGCTGCACTACGCGGTCACAAAATGATTATCGTAGAGTACGATAATGAAGGTTACATGAACACAGGTGCTCAGCAGTCTTATTCCACACCACTGGGTCACCGTACTTCTACATCCAGCATTGGTAAGAATCAGCAAGGTAAAGTTACACAGCATAAGGATACTGCGCAAATCATGGCAGCTACTAACATTCCATATGTCTTCACAGGTTCCGAAGCTTACCCGCAGGATCTCGTGAAGAAAGCGGCAAAAGCACAGTGGTACGCTCAGAACGAAGGTCTAGTGTACGGTAAAATCCTGATCGCATGCCCATTGAACTGGATGTCTGAAGATAAAGAAGGCACCAACATCGTCTCGCTGGCTGTTGAATCTTGCTTCTTCCCTCTATATGAAGTGGAGCATGGTTCTACGAATATCACGTACAATCCAGAAGACAAAGGCAAACGCGTTGAGCTCTCTGCTTGGTTGAAGACAATGGGCAAAACTCGCCATTTACTGAAGCCTGAGAATGAGCCAGCGTTACGCAGCTTCGAGGCAGAAGTGGAGCGTCGCTGGAATCGTCTAAAAGCAAAACATGAGCATCCTGATTTGTAAAAGATAATGATGAATAACCCGGCAGATTTCTCTGTCGGGCTATTTTGTATTTAACTGTATTGAACAGATTTGTGGTTGACATAAAATACGTCAAAATGTAAGATGGCATTAATTGGAGTAGACATATTTTATGTCAATGATAACAGTGCTTTTAGAAGGAATGGTGATCATGGAAAGTAATACTACTGTATCTGCCCTAACAATTTTGCAATACCTTGCATTAATTCATCAAGTGACATACACCAATGTATGCAGAGAAGTAGGGCTGACCCCGCAACAATTTAGTGATTGGGTCAAGAAACGTCGTCCTGTACCCAAAGAAAGACTGCAAGCATTGGCAGAATTTTTCAAAGTGGATGCTGATCTGTTGATTGATGAGAACAATTACTTGCTTGATCTAACACCAGAAGCAAAAATCGAGGTGCAAATTCTTTTTTTAACCCGGATGTTAAGGAATGAAGAGGAAAATCCGGAGAAGGAAGGGTATCTACAGAAATTGCAACAGCTGCAATGGGAAAAAAGAAAGCAGACCTTGATTACAAGATTCTCAACCCTCTTAGATCAAAAGAATAAGCAGGTTGAAGAGTTATGTTTAGCTTTTTTGGAACATATGGAAAATGAAAATAAAGAGGTTCTAAACAAGCTGCTATAAGAAAAGGGTGATGAACATGAGTACAGCCTTCCATATGCTTAAAAATGAAATCAATAGAGTCTGTAAAAATCAGGATGTAATCTACGATGGAGTGTATCTCTTTACGAATCAAAGAGGTTTACAGAAGACTGCATTAATGATGCCTCCAGCTCAACCCGCTTCTTGGATTTCTCAGTATGGAAGCCTAACCATCTCACAAATTGGAAAAGAAAATCCTAATGGGGGGATGAATGAAGCAGGGCTGGTGGTGGAGCAAACGACACTTTGGCAGACTAAATATCCTGCGATGGATGAACGCCCTGGATTAGGTGAACTGCATTTTATTCAATATTTACTTGATACCTGTGCTACTGTTCAGGAAGCATTGGCAGCAGCTACGACGGTTCGTATCGATCAAAGCACTTCAAGTTTACATTATCTGTTGGCTGACCGGAGGGGGGATCAAGCGATTCTGGAGTTTTTAGATGGACGGTTGGTTGTATATAAAGGCAAGCTTTCCGTTCCTATTATCGCTAATACTGCGTATGCGGATGCTGTACAGGCGATTCAGAGGGTGGCTTTCATGGGCTGGGAAGATCGGGATGCTTATGAACAGAATTCACTGGATCGCTTTAAGATTGCTTATGAGGCATTAAGCACATTAGCGGAGCAAACGCCTGACATGGATTTTGCATTTAAAGTACTTGCCACAGCACAGCGCGAGGATACTGTATATAGCCTGATATACGATCTGAATCAGCTACAGATAGAGGTTATGACTCAGCGAAACCAAGAACGAATTAAGATTCGTTTAGATGAGTTTGATTTTTCTGTAAAGGGGCCTGCTCAAGCTGCTAACCTACAAAAGCTGCATGCAAACCACGAAAGAGCCAAGTTCGAGAATTACTCCGCTGATTTCAATCATAAAGTAGTCCAATCCTTTTTTAGAGATCCGGTTTTGACTTCCATCTTTAGATGGGAGATCTCTGATGACATGATTCGATTTGTAGCCAATTATCCAGATTCTTTTTTTAGGGCTGAGTAATCATTTGGAGTTGTAAGACATGCTGGGAGTCCTCTTCGTGCCACCTTGGATGTGTTAATATATGGAGAATGTAGGAGAGAGGAGGACTGATTTTAATGAGCTGGATCTTTTGGATTTGTTTTATTGTTTCTTTACTGGTGTCCTATTGGGATCAGCGAAAAACATTGAGATTAAAGGATTGGGCGTTAATTATTGGAGCCTTTATACTTGGTGAGTTCTGCGTGAATTTGTTCGGCTTACTGATTCCTGTGGGCTTTATTTTTGGATTAATTTATATGTATAAAAAGAAGCAGTTTCTTTTTTCAAAAGCACTTATTTTTGGGTTAATTAGTGTCTGTGTTATTTTCTATGGCCCTAAGATTAGTTTGAATGAAATCCATGAGCTAACGAAGGCTAATAAATATACTGAGCAATTCAATCAGATTAAAGCCGTTTCACAATTTTCCGTTGAGTCAGATATTAACGATGTACTCCAGACGACAGCAAATCATTTAAAAGATAAAAATCGAAAGTCAGAAATACCTGTAGAGGATCCTCATGTAGCCTTCAGTATATGGGTTCTCCAGCATAGAAATGTAGCAATTAAGGATTTAGATTGGTTATGGTATGAGGCTCCGTTAGAATTACATTATTATTGGCAATCTAACCGCCCAGATCAGCAGGTTACATTGGAATACGTTTTTTTTAATGAGGTTGGATACATGGGTGTGTTTGAAAGAGAGAATGAGAAGGAACCCTACTATCTTCGAACGATATATGAGTTTGATCAGTTGAAGACATTTAATCCACAAATCCCTTGATCTTATAAAAATAGTCGTACACCAAACTACGTCTAATTAGGGGGTACTTGTGCGTAAAAAGTAGCTATCGGACTCAGTTGACCTTAAACGCAGCTTTTTTACCGTATTACAAATGTTAACGGACTCCAGAGCAGCTATTAGCAAAAAAAGCATCAAAAAAGATCCCTTTTCTAATGAATAGGGACTCTGGTGGACCTCTGTCAAGAAAGTGGACAGTCACGCAACAGACATTCTAGTCAATTGCTCAGCAAAACGAACTGGAGAAAGATACCCCAGTGCACCATGCATTCGCTTGCGGTTATAGTAAAACTCAATATATTGAAAAAGTGTTTGGTAGGCTTGCTCCTTAGTTTTGAATCGTGGATTACAATAAATGAGCTCCTTTTTCAAAATGCTGTGCCACGACTCGATACAGGCGTTATCATAACAGTTAGCTCTGCGACTCATGCTAGACTCCATGCCGTACGCTTTCAACTGTTTCGTGTATTCATGAGAGGTATATTGAGAACCTCGATCGGAGTGATGTAATAGACCTTTTTCCGGCTGTTTTGCTGCGTAAGCATCTTGTAAGGCTCCCAAAACCAGACTAGTTTCCATGTGGTTCTCTAAGCGCCACCCCACGATTTCACGCGTGCAAAGATCCATCACACTAGCCAGGTACAAGCGACCTCCCCGGCATGGAATGTATGTAATGTCGGTAACCCATACTGTATTGGGTTTGAGTATCTTAAATTGCTGGTTCAGCGTATTCGGGGCAATCGGATGGTCATGATTGGAGTCGGTGGTCTGTACGCGATACGTTTTGGACACAATGGAGCGAAGCTTCATATGTCGCATATACACACTCACCGTGCGTTCGGTAATGGTATAGCCTTCTTGATGTAACAGGCGGGTGATCTTCGGACTCCCATATCGCTTTTGATGGTCTACAAAATGATACTGAATTCGCTTCATTATCGCAGCCTTACGAAGCATATGCGTACTGGTTTTTTCTGTCCGCCACTTGTAGTACCCGCTCCGTGACACATGTAGGGCCTTGCACATCTTCTCCAAAAGAAACTCGGAGCGATGCTTTTCAATAAACTGGAATCTCAGTTCCTTGGTTTGCTGAAGATGTGCACTGCTTTTTTTACGATTGCTAATTCCTCTTCCACATCGGCAATCTTGTTATCTTTTTCCTGAAGTTGACGGCTCATTTCTTTCAACTGTGCCTCGAGTTCCCGTACTCGATCCACGCTAGCTGCTGGTTCATTCTTTAGTTCTCGATACTGGCTCATCCATTGATGCAGGGTACTTTTTGGGATGTTGAGCTCTTCCGCCAAGTCGCCTACTGTCTTTGTTTGCTCTTGAATGAACTGCACTGTCTGTTTTTTAAATTCTTCGTTATACCGTTGTCGATGTTCTCCCATGTGAACACACCTCCGTGGACTCATTATCGCCAGTCTGTTAACTGCTGTCCACTTTTTATTCTAGCTCCAGTATGAACTCTATATTATCGTACAAAGCTCCCCGCACGAGTATTAAGCTATAGGGAACCGGAAATAGAAGTGATAATCCGGTTGCCCAAACAGGAAATACCACTGGAGGTATACGAACCCCGCCGAACAACTCCTTGGGCGCTTGAAAGTTGTAATACATCAGACCCGAGTCCCGTGAAAAAAATGAGAGAAAGCCCTGTGCATTTAGCACGGGTCTGTCTCTCACTTATAGGGGACTTTTAATAGTGTTGTGAAATAGAGTTATCTTCCGCCTCTAGGCATCATGTTATTATCGCAAAAAACATCTTTCACAGAATAGGTGTAGCAATGGCGAGGAACGGGTACACAGTGATGACGTCTTACGATTTCAACAGGATGAATCACATTTACTACTTGTGGGTGGAAGTGATCTTGATAAACCACCTTTGGTGGGTCAGTAACCGTTTGGGCCGGGCATTTTGGACATTCAGACATTTCCTTCAGCTCCTTTTGTGTGTGGACTTACCGTATTATACGCACAGAACAAAAGCCTGCTTGGTTGTTTGTCTATTGTATTTAAAAATGGGTATTAGCTTAACGCTTGTAAATTTCACGCATCACATGGCGAAGTTCCGGGATAATTAACCGTTCCATAGCCAGTTTTACGGCTCCTGTAGAGCCGGGCATAGAAAAGATTGCGGTTTTTCCCATGGTGCCAGCAATGGCTCGACTAAGAATAGCGGCCGAACCGATGTCCTCTGTGAAGCTTAGCATCCGAAAAATCTCACCGAAACCAGGTAATGTTTTATCAAGTAAAGAGGCAACAGCTTCATAGGTCGTATCCCGTGGAGAAATTCCTGTTCCACCTGTCAGGAGTACGGCTTCTATTCCAGCGTGGTCGACGCATTTATACAAAAGCTCACGAATATCCTGATAATTGTCTTTAATAATGGTGCTGCCTGTCACTTCATATCCGGCTTCTTCGAGCATAGATCTAATCAAAGCTCCTCCGGTATTTGTTTCAGTAGTTCTGGTGTCCGAGACGGTAATGATATAGCAGGAAACGGTTTGTGGCGCTTCTTTCCGATGTTCTTCAACAGATGACAAATGGCTCAACTCCTAAACTAGAGATGTTATCATGATAGGGTATGACTGAAATAAAGACAAGCTAACTAAACTCACTGAATTCAACTGGAATTTTGGGTGCCGCTTGCGTGCTTCGCGCGCATGTAGTACACTCGCTACACATAACTGTAATTTGCTGGGGAGCGATGAAACATGGAACAGGTCGTACCTGTGTATATATTGTCAGGATTTCTGGGGAGCGGCAAAACAACATTGCTGCAGCGCCTACTAGATCATTGGAAAAATCAGGGTTTACGCCCTGCAGTAGTGATGAATGAGCTGGGTGAAGTGAATTTGGATGGATTACTAGTTGAGCAAACTGTCCCTATGGCAGAACTACTTGGTGGATGCATATGCTGTTCTATCCGAAGTGATCTTAGTACAGAACTTGCTACACTGATCAAGAAGGAGTCTCCGGATGTCGTCGTGATTGAGGCAACAGGCGCTGCGAACCCGCTGGAAATTGTGGATGGCGTAACCGAGATTTCGTTGTATCAAAAAGTAGAACTGAAAAGCTTGATCACCGTCGTTGATGCCGCGCATCTTCTTGAGCTGTATCGTGCACAGCAGGGGGCAACTTATCGTTTGATGCAGGAGCAGATTCGCTGCGCTTCTATCTTGCTATTGAATAAAATTGATCGTATAACCGCTGAAGAAGCGGAAGAGGTTACCTCTGTACTGCGGAAATGGAACGCTTATGCACCTATCCTGCCAACTGTACGTTGTGAGGTGGAAACGGAGGAACTGCTGCGTGATGCAGGTGGAGTTCTTACGGATGCACAACTGGAAGAGGTTGAGGACGCGAGTGAAAGCTTCTTGCATGATGAAGATGAACACTCTACTAGTGGTACACATGCTACCCACGATCATGTTATGGCGTATACACATTATTTTAAACGCCCGGTAAACAGTGAGGAATTCGAACAGTTTGTTAAGGAACTACCGCGTGATGTATACAGAGCTAAAGGGATTGTGACCTTTAATGATACCTCCAGTCGGTTTCTTTTCCAATATGCCTATCGTGAAGCTGATTTTATGAAAATCACACCACAGGGCGAAGTGCCAGACGTAGCCGTATTTATCGGTGAACATTTCTCATCTAGTGAACTGCGCACTAGGCTGCTGGAGATGGAGGGACGTACCTTCGTTCGTCCTAACTCTATTAAGAGAAGTCTATAATCAGATCTCCTTGTCAGAAGTTGTAATGGTTCATTCCTAATCTTGTAGGTTAATAGTATCGCATACCCTATAAAAATACAGGAGGTTTAAGGCTATGACCCGAATTCAATATCAGGAGTGCATTGACGCTTGTTTAGAAAGTATGAATGCCTGTAATTATAGCTATGTCTCAAGCCTAAAAGAATATGATCTTGCTTCTCTGCGTGAAAGCATGCGGCTAGATCGTGAATGTGCGGATATTTGCTCTTATGCCATACAAGCGATGACTCGTCAAAGTCCGTTTGTAGGCGGAATCCTAAGATTATGTGCAGAAATTTGTGAAGCCTGCGCGGACGAGAGCAGCAAGCATATACATAATCACTGTCAGAAGTGCATTGATGCCTGCCGTAGAGCTGCAGAGGCATGTCGTTTGATTAGCGATGCTGTTGAGGTTTATGCGTAAATACGTGTATCCTAATTCTCATATATGAACCGATAACCAGATTGTTGCTATAGAAATATAGCAATAGTCTGGTTTTTTTATATCCACATTACTTGCTAATGGTAGTAAAAAAGGAAATGACCCTGTAAAATGCTAATTACATACAGATTTAACTTCATGCATATTTATGATAGCGCTTACAATAAAGAATGGAGGAGTATCATGCAAAAGGTGCTTTTGGTGGATGATGAGTTTATTATTTTGGACGGTATTTCATCCGTAATGAACTGGGGGGCACTGGGCACAGAGCTTATCGGAACCGCACAAAATGGCTTGGAGGCATTAGAAATAATCAAGCAAGCTATACCTGATATTATTATTACCGATATTCGGATGCCAGGAATGGATGGTCTGGAGCTGGTGGCGACGGTTACAGCACTTTATCCTGAGACCTCTTTTATTATGCTCACGGGCTTCTCTGAATTCGATTATGCCAAGATGGCGATGCAGTACGGGGTTAAGCATTATCTACTGAAGCCATGCAGTGAAGAGAGCCTGAATGAGGCACTTAGCGAGGTAGTTCAGAAACGAGAGGAACGGCAGAATGAGGAGAACTTTATTTTGTCGATAAAATATGGTCTGGAACGTGTACTTCCCCATGCCAAAGAACAATTCCTGAAGGAGCTTGTGACGAACAAGACCTATGGTGTGGAAGAATGGAAATATTTTGGCGAGCTGTTTGGACTGAATTTTCAGAGTCAACGGGTAAGGCTGCTGCTGGTAGAAGTCGAAGGAGAACATGAATATGAGCATTTATTCGCGATTAGTAATATTTCGGGAGATATTTTTCAGCATCATATTTTAAGCTCTACCGTCGGGCGACGGGTTCTTCTACTAATGGAAGATAAGCTGTCCGAGGCTGCATTGTTTGAGAAAATAGACAGCATCCGCGCCACATTTATGAAATATTATCATATTGATCTGACGGCCGCATTAAGTGAACCCGGAGAGCTGACGCAAGTTAGGCGTTTATTTACACAGACAATTGAATGTCTTAGCCATAGATTTTATCTGGGGGAAGGGAGCTTAATTACAGAAAAAGATATCAGCATCCCTGAGGATGAAGAGGGGCTAGAGCTACAGTTAGATCTCGAGCGATTGGTCATGCTTATGAAAGCGGGACACTGGTCAGATGCCGAATGCGAGTTGCAGACAATTTTACAGCAGCTTCTGAACCTGAGATACGGCATAGCCAAGACCAAGTCTTATTTGATCCAGATCTTTATGGAGATTATTCGTTTGAGCGGTCAGAATAAGATGCAGAGCTATATAGACAAGCTGCCCCAAATGATCGAGACTAGCACGCTTCAGTCCTTTCAACAGTTTGTATTGAATATTGCTGAGGAGATCACACTTGATCGTTATGACCGAAATTGCAGCAAGCAGTCGCAAATGGTGGCAGAGATACAAGCTATTGTAAATAAACGTTATCGTGAGGAGACTTTAACCTTGCAGACTGTTGCACAGGAGATTTATATGAATCCTGATTATGTTAGTAAGATGTTCAAGAAACAAACAGGGGAGAAGTTTACGAACTATGTCATGAAATACCGCATGCAGAAAGCGCTCGGAATTATTGAAGGCTGTGAGCATTTTACGATAGGGCCTTTAGCTGAAGAAGTAGGCTTTGGAGACAATGTATCTTACTTTAGCAAAGCCTTCAAAAAATTCACCGGGTTCTCCCCTTCAGAATATAAGAAAACAGCTCAATGATCGTTTAAACTTAGAGACAAATCATATACCCTGCGTACTTGCTCGATAAGTACTCTGGGGTATTTTTTGTGTGCGGACAAGTAGGGTTCCACGGTTTTGAACAAATAATTACCGGATATGAACATGGGGAAAAGGGAGCATTGCCTGTAAAGTTATGGGTATCAAGAAGCTAGTCACATTACATACGGGGAGGCCAACCAATGGAGCTTAAGCAGCAGCTGCTGACCAAAAAGTCCGGAGTGAAACCTGGTAAAGTATCTTTTGTAAAAAAAGAACTGCAGCGGAATAAGTACGTGTATATCATGTTAATTCCCGTGGCGCTCTTTTATCTGATTTTTAGCTATGGTCCGATGTACGGTCTGCTAATGGCTTTTCAAAAATCCTATAGTCCTATAAAAGGCATTATGGCAGGGCATTGGATCGGGTTTGATAATTTTAAAATGTTTTTTGAGAGCTATTACTTTTGGCGGATCATTAAGAACACACTGATTCTTAGCTTTTACAGTATCATCTTCGGATTTCCTGCACCGATTATATTGGCTTTGCTGTTAAATGAGGTGCGGAATAAGTGGTTCAAAAGCACGGTTCAAACCGTCAGCTATATGCCGCATTTCATTTCGGTTGTAGTGGTTGTAGGGATGTTGAAAACATTCTCAGCACTGGACGGCGGGCTATTTAACGTAGTACGCGGCTTTTTTGATCTACAGCCTTTGATGTTTCTGGCAGAGAAGGATATGTTCCGGCCGCTTTATATTCTCTCTAACATCTGGCAAGGTGCGGGCTGGGCGTCCATTATCTTTTTGGCGGCGCTTAGCGGAATTGATCCCCAACTATATGAGGCGGCAAAAATAGACGGTGCAGGTCGCTGGAAACAGCTGCTGAACATCACTCTGCCGGGAATTATGCCCACTGTAGTCGTAATGCTGATCCTGCGTCTGGGTGCGGTAATGAATTCCGATTTTCAAAAAATATTATTGATGCAAACCGCTCCAACCTATGAAACCTCGGATGTCATTTCAACCTTTGTCTACCGTTCAGGAGTGCTGGAAGGAAATTATACGTATTCCACAGCCATTGGATTAATTAACGGAATTATAAATTTCTCGCTGCTTTTGCTTGCCAACTCTATTAGTAAAAAAGTGAATTCTACCAGTCTTTGGTGAGGAAAAGGAGGAGGACCCATGCGACGTTCGGCAGGTGAACGTATCTTTGACTGTATTAATGTAGTGCTGCTAGTAGTCATCATGGCTGTATCGATCTATCCGCTGCTGTATGTGCTGAATTCCTCTGTAAGTGACCCGAATGAGTTGCTGCGTTCCAGGTCACTAATGCTGCTACCTGAGGGCTTTCAACTGGAGGCCTACAAAGCGGTATTCCATAATTCAAAAATCTACAGCGGATATTTGAATACGCTTTTTTATGTGACGGTAGGAACTATTGTTAACTTGCTGATGACATCAATTGCGGCGTATTCATTGTCCAGAATGGATCTTTTCGGTAGAAAAACGCTGATGAAGTTAATTACCTTCACGATGTTTTTTGGCGGCGGGATGATCCCAACTTTTCTGCTCATTCAGAATCTTGGAATGGTGGATACCCGCTGGGCGATGATTATCCCTGGGGCGATTAGTACTTTCTATTTTTTGATCATGAAGACTAGCTTTGAGGGGATCCCGATCAGTTTAATCGAGTCGGCGAAGCTTGACGGAGCTAACGATATCTTGATTTTATTCCGAATTGTGCTGCCGCTGTCCAAATCGATTCTCGCGGTTATGACACTCTATTATGCGGTTGACCACTGGAATGATTATGTGGCCCCGATGCTGTATTTGCGTAGTCAGGATCTTTATCCGATTCAAATTGTAATGCGCGATATTCTGATCAGCAGCAGTACGGAGTCGATGGGAGCAGGGGTTGATACAGGGTTTGCTATCGGCGAGAACATCAAATACGCCACGATCATCATCTCGACGTTGCCAATCATGCTGGTGTATCCGTTTATCCAGAAATATTTTGTTCAAGGCGCTTTAATTGGTGCCGTGAAACAATAAATAACATTCATTTATGGAGGCGATTTTGGGTGAAAAGAAAAATAGGGGCCATGATGTTAAGCTCAGTACTTCTTTCTACTTTAGTAGCAGGATGTTCAGGCAGCAATGAAGGAAGTGGTACAGGAAATAAAGCGGGAGATAATTCGGGGAAAACTGAAGCAACTAATGCACCGGTCGAACAGCTAACAGAAATTCCGCTGCCAATTACAAAGGATGCAATGACGATTGATTACTGGCGAGCCAATGATGGCAAGCTCACAGCTTCTTTGGAGAGTTTTGGTGATATGGCCAGCTATAAAAAGAAAGAAGAGCTAACAGGCATCAAAGTGAAGTTTACACACCCACCTCTTGGTCAGCAGAAGGACCAGTTCAATTTGTTGATTTCTACAAAAGAGCTTCCAGATGTCATCTATTATAACTGGGCAGATGCGGTGGGGGGACCCGAAAAATTAATCGAGGATGGACGAATTATTCGCTTAAATGAACTGATTGAACAGTACGCCCCGAATCTTCTCAAGATCATTGCATCCGACCCGGACGTTAAAAAGCAAATCACACTGGATGATGGAACGATCTACATGTTCCCGCTACTGAAGCTTGATGCGCTTAAGCTGAATGCTACTTCAGGTTTGATTATGCGCAAGGATTGGCTAGATAAGCTGGGACTGAAGCCACCGACCACCATTGAGGAATGGCATACTGTTTTGAAAGCGTTTAAAGAAAAAGATCCGAATGGCAACCGGAAGGCAGATGAACTGCCGTTCACAGGAAACTGGGGCCCTGGTGATCTGACGAAGCTACACGACTTCTCTCCCGGATTTGGGGTCATTGGCGGGTTCCAGATGAATGGAGACAAGGTGGAATACGGTCCGATTCAGCCAGGGTATAAGAGCTTCTTGGAAACAATGGCCACATGGTATAAAGAAGGTCTGATTGATCCGGAAATTATGACTAATGATGGTAAAGCCTTTGACTATAAAGTGACGAACAATTTAGCTGGTTCTTATGGCGGCGGTGTCTTTAGCGGTATGGGCAAATTTTTCAACCTGATGCGTGATACTGATCCGAATTTTAATCTTACAGGTGTGCCTTGGCCTACCTCTCCTAACGGAACAGCGTATGCTACTTTTAATATGAACAATAAAGTGCTGACCTATGGTGAAGCCATTACTTCCGGAGCCGATAAGGATAAACTGAAGGAAATTGTTCAATGGATGGATTTCAATTACAGCCCGCAAGGTCATGAATTGTTTAACTTCGGAATCGAAGGTGAGAGCTATGTGAAGGAAGGGGAATCGATTAAATTCACAGATGTTATTACCAAAAATCCTCAGGGCTTAACTTACGATCAGGCGCTTGCTTCTTATGCGCTCTCCATCATGGATGGACCTATCAATCAGGACAGTCGTTATTTGGATGCTTTATTGTTCGACGAGGGACAACGGGAAGCTAATGCTTCATGGATGAAGGCGAGCTCTGATTTGACCCTGCCTCCGTTCCGCCTGAGTGTTGACGAAGCAAGTAAAAGCACATCAATTATGAGCCAGGTCAACACGTATCTGAATGAAACGATGACAGCGATCATTAACGGTCAGAAGGCTATCTCGGAATTCGATAAAATGGTGGATACGATCAAAGGAATGGGCATTGAGGAAGCTATAAAAATTCATCAAGCCGCCTATGACCGTTACATGGCTAAGTAAGCAGATTAAGTAGACTATCCGGGTTATCCATAATGTGGTATACAAGTTATATTACAGGTGCAAAGGAGAGCCCGGATGAAAATTTATCGGAATTTGAGTATTAAAATGAAGGTTTTTCTGATGATTGTCCTAATCTTGGTTCTAATCATAACTACGGCGTTCGGTTCCTTATATTATGCGTATTCTATTTATGACAAGCAGCTGTACGACAAATCTTATCGGCTTCTTAATTTATCATCAACAACGATTGATATGGAGCTTAAAAAGCTTGAATCGATGACACTGACAATGATTGCTGATAAGCAAATTCAGCAAGGGCTAAAAGATTTGCGTAAGGATGATATCGACTTTACGGGCTACTTAACCCGGCAAATGATTACGGAGCGATTATGGAAAAACATTAATATGGATGAACGTTATATTCAATCTGTACATCTAATTGACTCGCAGGGGAAGGTCAGTGGTTATGGGGAGTCAATTCTGTACACGGAGGAGAAATCTGCACGAATGATTCGTGAGGCGGAGGAAGGCAATGGCGCTGTACGTTGGCTGTATCCTGACGACACAGATCCGATGCTGGTCATGGTTCGCGAAGTGCGAGCCTATGATCCCATGACGCTGGATAAGCTGGGAACGCTCTATTTACGCATCAATATTGAGAGATTAGCACAGGACTACGCCGGTGTAGCCGCAGAAGACAGCGATATTATTCTGAAAGCGGGTCAAGATCTGGTATACCCTTATCGGAAAGTTGCAGATGGTGTAACCGAGGTTTTACAGCCTCTGAATTCAGGAACTGGTTATGAGATCAAAGAGATGAATGGGGAAGCTGTGTTTGTATCACAGAAGCAGTCCTCGTACTCTGGGTGGACTTATTACAACTATGTTTCTTACAATGATATTTTTGAAAAAACCATTTGGCTAAAAAATACGATGATCGTCGTATTTGGAATAGTGATAGTGATAATAATTGCGCTAGGCATGAGCTTTGCTCGTAATCTGACTCAACCGATTCGTTCACTGATCAGTCAGATGAAGGAGGTTCAATACGGGGATCTGGACAGTATGGATACTAAGCTAATAGCGCCTCCCCTTCAGCAGATGGATGAGGTTGGGCTATTACAACGGACATTTCGTCAGATGATTACACAAATTAACACATTGATCAAAGAAAACTATGCTAATCAACTGATTATTAAAGAGACGGAATTTAAGGCTTTGCAAGCTCAGATTAATCCTCATTTCCTATATAACTCACTGGATTCGATCCACTGGCTGGCTAAAAAAAGTGAACATGCACAGATTTCGAGTATGGTAGTGTCGCTGGCTTTTCTGCTACGTTCATCGATCAGCTTGAAGCAAAATGTAATTACAGTCGCGCAGGAGCTGGAAATCGTCAAGCATTATATCACTATTCAGAATTATCGGTTTCAGAGTCGCTTGGATTTTCATATGGAGATTCCGGAAGTCTTTAATGCAGTTTCTATTCCCAAGCTAACCTTACAGCCGTTATTGGAGAATGCGATTCAATACGGTGTTGAGACCATGATTGAGCCCTGCCAAATTCTATTGTATGCTGAACCGCTTGATGGCAAGCTAGCGATTGTTGTAGAAGATCGTGGTCCCGGTATGGAAGAGGATTTCCTCAAACGTTTACTGAATGGGGAAGTGGAGACTAGAGGCACAGGTATCGGCCTGCTTAATATCCGCGATCGTGTCAGACTCGCCTTCGGTGACGAATATGGCGTACAGGTTGAGAGTACGGTGGGGTTTGGAACTAAAGTTAGTGTTCTTTTGCCGTTCCCGCAGGAGGTGTAGGTGATGCGTAGATTCATACTCAGTTTGGCACTGCTAAGCATGCTCACAAGTCTTGGAAGCTGCGGGAAACAAAGTGCTCCCCCACCAGAGCAAGTTGCCGAGGAAATTAACCTCCGTATTGCCTGGTGGGGGAGTGACTTTCGTAACAATGCTACAATTCAGGTTATCCATATGTACGAACAACAGCATCCGCATGTGAAGATTGAATATGATTACAGTGCTTTTAATGAATATTGGAAAAAGCTTGCACCTAGTGCAGCCGGCAATGTATTGCCCGATATTATTCAAATGGATATTTCTTATCTGTCTCAATATGGATCGCTGGATTTGCTGCAAGACTTGAGACCTTATATCCAAAGTGGACTCATAGATACGAGCAACATCAGTGGCAGCAACCTCGCAGGGGGTAAACTGGGCGAGCAGCTCTATGGTTTTAACTTGGGCATTAATGCTTTATACAGTGTGTATGATCCAGAAGTTTTGAAGGCACAAGGAATAAAACCTCCGGGGCCAGATTGGAATTGGGAAGATTTTGAGCAGATAGGGGTTACGTTAAAGGAACAAGGAGAAGGGATTTACTTAGGGACTTATCTCACACCGGAGCAGTTTTTTGCTTACTATTTGCGGCAAAATACCGCGAGCTTGTTCTCAAGTGATGGCAAAGCTTTGGGATATAACGATGACCGGTTATTTATCGAATATTTTGGACGCATGCAGCGGCTAATGCAGGATAAGCTGGTTTATGGACCGGATATATGGACGCTGGATATTAATAAGCCTGATCAAGATCCCTTTTATAAAGGGCAAGCACTGTTTGGATGGGGATATTCCAATCAATTTATCAGTACGGTAAAGAGTTATGGGAAACCTCTGGCTATAGCCACCATGCCCGGCCCCAACCAAGACCGTGGCCTATTTCTGAAGCCGGGTATGTTCTTCTCTATTTCGAAAAGCTCGAAGCAAAAGGAGGAAGCAGCAAAGTTTATTGATTTTTTCATAAATAATTTAGAAGCTAATAAAGTGCTTAAAGGTGAACGAGGGGTTCCTGTCTCCTCGGCTATCAAAGAACAGATGAAACCATTTATAGAGCCAGAGCTTGCACAGGTCTTTGAATATATTGAATGGGTGGAGCAAAATAGCAGCCCGATGGACCCACCTGATCCGGTGGGCTCTTCAGAGGTGACTGGTGTATTACGTGAGTTATATGATTTGCTTATGTTCAGTCAGATTACACCAGAGAAGGCTGCAGAACAGTTCCGGCATCGAGCGGAAGATATTTTGTCTCATAACAAATAGACTAAAAGAGGGAAAAGGTTAACGGAAAGCAAACAATTTTATAATAAAAATTTTGAATTTAAGAAAGGGCTGCTTTAGCAGTTCTTTCTTTTTTTGATTAAAATTTAGTCCCTATAAGAGGAAATTCGTAGGGAACCGGAGAATTAACAGTAGATATGAAGGGAGCGCGATTAGTGACAAACAGAGAGGAACTTAACTTTACAGACACTGGCATAGATGCTACTCCCCTAATAGCATTAGAACAAATCAGTAAGCAATTTGCACGACGAACAGTGTTGGAAGACGTTTCGATGGTCGTTGAAATGGGAACTGTCACTGCACTTATCGGAAGGAATGGTTCTGGTAAAAGCACGCTGCTATCTATCCTAGCTGGACTCATCCATGTTTCCTCAGGTAAGTTGAGTCGCATTCATCATAATATGAGGACCGGATATGCACCTGAAATTTTTCCAGGATCGAAGCTTTCCCCAGAGCAGTATTTGCGAAGCATGGGTCAGATTAGCGGACTTGCCCCAGCTCAGATCGAGCAGGAATTAACAATGTTATTCGAACTGTTTCTGTTGGAGAATTTTCGTACACAATCTATGTTAAACTTCTCCAAAGGGATGCTGCAAAAAATAAATCTGATCCAAAGCTTAATGGGAAGTCCCTCATTGCTGCTTCTTGATGAGCCTATGTCGGGATTGGATCTCTCTTCCATGAATAAGCTTGTTGACCTTCTAATAGATTTGAAGAACAAGGGCACAGCCATAGTATTCTCGGTACATGAGCCTCAGTGGATAGAAATGCTAGCCGACCATGTCCATGTACTTCAAGGAGGAAGGATTGTTAAGTCCATTGTGGGGTCTGAGAAGTTGAGAGCTAACCCCACTACTTATATCCGAGTATCCAATCTGTCTATTCAGAATCAGCTGCATCTGAAGGGTATGACAGGGTTTATTTCTTTAGATGAAGTTAAGGATAGTGCTTATAGTGATGGTATAGGGCTGACTGTAGAGGCTTCACATTCTGACACCTTTCTGCGGTTTGTATTAGAAGCGGGTGGCTCAATTCAATCGGTAGATCCCCGAGGGGGACGTGATGGTATAGAACTGTGGATGAACCCAGCGACCAGAGCTAAGGAGGTCGATTTATGAATTCGCTTATCGCTTATATGCTGCGAAGCTATACTCGATCTCAGCGATATTTCGGCCCATTAGCAGGGATTGTGATTGCGGTGCAGATTTTGTATTCCTATAAACCTAATCCGGTAATGAATAGCTATGCAGCTACTGCAGTAATGCTTTTTATCAGTTGTGCTTGGATGGGCCTCAGCTTTCTAAATCATGAGCATCCTGTACATCGACAGATCGCTGTTGTTCATCTGCGAAGCGCGGTTAGACATAGTGTAGGGGGTATTGTTGCGCTTGCAGTTCTTACGTTGCTGCTTGATCTAATCCTTGTTATTTATCCTTGGCTAACGGGCCACTTCGCAGAATCACCAGGGGTGTATCGGTTCAGCTTAGCTCTTGTAGGACACGGGTTATTAGGGATGCTTGGTGTGTCAATTTCCTTATATCTGCAATCTTCGTGGGTTAAGAAAGGCAGCCATGCTGCCGGTATCATGCTAGGGATTGTTATATTGTCTCTAGGTGGGACTCAGATCAGCGATAGTTTGCCTAGTTCGTTACATTTTCTGATCTGGTTGTTACCTCCTGTTGCCCCAGTTATGGAGGTTATGATGAAAGCTGATACTATGCCATTAGCGGAGTTGCTAGGTTCATTTGCACATGCGCTCTTATATATAACACTGCTTATCGGTTTTTATTTGTACAGATCAAGACAGAGAGACTACAACAAAACATAACTTGTATAGATAAAAGTAACAAGGATACAGAAGTGGAGGGGAAAGATGAAGCATACACAAGTACCAGAGAGTGAACAATCCAAGGAGTTATTTGCGTATTTTGGACTAGCAGTCTATTATGGTCAAGCCCTAGAACAGCAGTTGACCAATTTGTTATTGCTCACCAAATTATCACAAGGCAAGACGCCCACTGAAGCAGATCTGACTGATCTGTATCAGCGAAAACTCAGCAATTCACTCGGTCAACTCATCAAAGAAATACAGCATCACTTTCCTTTCTCAGAGCAAGAAACCGCTCAGCTAGAAGAAGTGTGGAAACAGCGTAACCATATCGTTCACGATTATTTCAAAGAACGGATACAAGAAACGTTCACCCCAACTGGAAGGGCAAAGATGATCGAGGAGTTAAAACGATTCAAAAATAAAGCTAGAAGACTAGAGATCAAATTACAAGGCTATTGTACAGAAATGTTCACGAAACTGGGGTTAGAAGAGGAAACTTTACACTAATAACCCTTCTAATCCGCAGTCCTCTACAACCTCCGGTCTAAAATGAATCTTAGAAGCTCTAACGCAGCTTGATAGTGCAGATAGAGCTTCGCCTAACGCCGGAAGCATCTCTGGTGTTAGGCGCTCACCCGGTTCCCACCACCAATTCATAATGTTCAATGTTTGGCTCTTCTTATCCATCACCGGTTCAAATCTCGCAATAAAACGATCATTATATAATAAAGGCAGTACATAATAACCGTACTCCCGTTCCAAGGCTGGTTTATAGACTTCCCAGCGATAATGAAATCCAAATAATTGTCGGATCAGCTCTCGATCCCATATTAAGTTATCCAGGGGAGCTATTACAGCTGCAAACGAATAACTTGAAGGACTCTCAGCATCTTCTGACTCCTGCTGTATTACAGCTTCTAAAGTTAGAGCGTCCATGCTACGGATGTAGAGTGGGAGCTTAATACCCTCCACTAGAACTTCCCTGAGGCTATCGCTTTGTAACAGCCTTTGAATCGCTGCAGTACGTTCCTTGCTCTTTAGACCAGAAATCCCAAGCCATCCATCGCCAGATTTATTCCATAATAGTCCGATGCTACCTATTCTACGCAGCACATACCAATCATGAAATTGTTCATCCGTGGGGTTAGGGTCTTCACCGTTTAAAAGCTTATGAGGAAGCAGACGTTCAGCGAAATCATAATACCGGCGGGTATGAACACGATGATGAACGACGACTTCTCCCCAAAAGTACATACTTTCCAAAGCTGCCCGTGTTAATCTAGCCGGAGCCCAAGCCCAATCCACCTTGTCCTTACCTTCTAAATCCAGAGAGGAGAGGGGACCACGCTTTAATAGCTCTTCACGAACTTGTTCTACTGTTGTCATTACTGGCTCATTAGCCTGATGGTATGTGGCTGATGCATCTCTTCTCCGTTTAAAATAAGGCCAGTCCTCTGTACAATAAATGGACATGTTCTTGTCCCAGCCATCTACTAGGAGTCTGTCTTGATACAATAGCTCTTGAGCTTGCTCAGGTGTGAACCCGGGAACTCGTGCTTGGAGGACAAGCTCATGGTTATGGCCTGCGATGTTAAGTGGATCATATTGGATACAGCCTACATGACGAACATAATCATAAATGCTAAGTTTACCGGCAGGAAGAGCGCCTTTAGTTAACTTTTGGTGAGCCAGGAGAAAAAGTCGAGCTTGCTTCTTAGTAACATTGTATGTACGCATCAAATGCCTCCTTCACCTATATGTATTATTTTTCATTTTACAGAACAAACGTTCTAATATCAAGTATAGAAAAACCCTGAATCACATCTGTGATTCAGGGCATCGATTACATTTTCTCTAGCGATGGTTGCAAGCTGCCTAACGAAGGTCGGGAGGGTGCACCATTATTATTGTCTATACTGTTAGAACCAGCACCTACTTGTAGCTGGTACATCCGGAAGTATCTGCCGCCGAGTGCCATCAGCTCATCGTGGCTTCCGCGCTCTACAATCTCTCCGTGATGCAGAACAAGAATCTGATCAGCGCTGCGAATCGTGGATAGACGGTGTGCGATGATAAATGTGGTACGTCCTTTTTTAAGAACTTCTAGTGCATCTTGAATGATGCTTTCTGTCTCCGTATCGATATTGGAGGTAGCTTCATCAAGAATTAGAATAGCTGGGTCGAAGGAGAGCGCTCTGGCAAAAGAAATCAATTGCCGCTGACCTGCAGATAAGGTGCTTCCTTTTTCAATAACGGGTTCATCAAAACCTTGAGGAAGGTGGGCTAGCAATTTATCTGCTCCGACTTCCCGTAAAGCCCGTTCTACCCGTTCGCGTGAGATTCGTTCATCCCCCAGGCTGACATTGGAAGCAATAGTGCCAGTGAAGAGGTAAGGATCTTGCAGAACAATCCCCATGTGATTGCGTAGCCACTGCTTCGGAATATCTGTAACCTTCTGGCCATCAATCGTGATTTCTCCTTTTTGCGGATCATAGAACCGGAATAACAAGTTGATAATCGAGCTTTTTCCGGAACCGGTGTGACCGACTAGTGCAACAGTTTCGCCTGGACGTGCCTCAAAAGAAATATCGCGAAGGACGAAGTCTTTTTTATAAGCAAAAGATACGTTCTTAAACTCCACTTTTCCTTTATAGCGCGGCATGGAACCATCGGTAACATTCTCCCCAGGCTCATCCATAAGAGTAAATACACGACCCGCAGATACCATAGATGTGTCGAGGTTTGCGAGCTGATTCACCATACCTGTAATCGGTTGGAACAAACGTCCAAGCACATCGACGAAGGCGTACAGAACACCTAAAGATACAAATGTAGAACCCGTAATACTGCCATGTCCGAAATACCAAAGCACCATCACAAAAGAGAGACTGCGTAGAGAGTTCACTAGGTTGTGGGAGGTGAAGGCATTCAGATTTAGCATTTTATTCTGATATTTCAAGTAGTCATCGTTCAGATGCTCAAATTCTTCACCAAGCTGCTTCTGGCGGCGGAATATACGAACAATGGACATTCCTTGAATCGATTCATTAATGATAGCGTTGATCTCACTCAGACGTGAGCGGATGATCGTATTGTATTTGGTAGCGATTTTCCGATAGAGCACGATCCAAAGAATAAGAATTGGGATGATGAACAAGCTGATCAGACCTAGCCGAACATCGAGCAAGAACAAGGCGATGTATACACCAGTAATATTAATAATACCGGTACTGAAATTGGAGAGAACGGCAATGAATAGATCCTTAATCGCCTCGGTATCATTAGTTACGCGTGACACTACCTTACCTGCTGGCAAGTTGTCAAAAAAGTAAACCGGAAGTCGCTGGATATGCGCATATACATCTGTACGTAGTTTTCGGATTACCTGATTCGCCGAAGATTGCAGCCAATAGGTTTTACCGAATTCGGCAAAGATCGAGATGACTAGGAAGATAGCGTACAAACCGACCAGCTGATAAATACCAGGGAGCTCAGGTTTGTAAAAATCAAACAGTTCATCCGCTGAAAGCTTAACCGCAGGATAGATGACTTCATCCTGGCCGCGCGTGATATGCATTTCACCATTACTGAACTTTCTTTCACCATCGGATTGTGTTACGGCTTCATTGATAAAGTAGAAACTTCGTCCCGATTGAAGAATGCGAATTTCTTGCCCCTTAGCTTCCCCGGGCTCGAATCGGTCTCCGCGTTTGTAATAAGCGTTGTTATACTGAACCGCCTCATCTGGTGATGTAGTACTAAAATAAGGCTTTTCGATGGCCAACATATGATTGTCAATCATGCTTTTGGCGATAAATGGACCTGCCAGCTCTGCCGCTACCCCGATGGAGAGGAGTATAAGGGCTGCGATAAAGGTTTTTTTTGCGGTCAATGCGTATTCAAGCAGGCGTTTGCCTGTACTCTTTGTCAACGGTGACACCTCCTAAAAGTTTTGCATTATCATAGCTAGTATGTCTTTTAATCATTCGATAAATTATTCTCTACTTGCTGCCGGTCATACTGCTCGCGGTACCAGCCATTCATATCCAATAGCTCCTGATGCGTACCACGTTCAACGATATGTCCGTTATCAAGTACGACGATCATGTCGGCATGTTGAACAGCAGAGAGGCGGTGCGTAGAGATCAATGTAGTCTTACCTGCACGCTCTTGGCGAATATTCTCAATGATCTGAGCTTCAGTTCGAGCGTCAACAGCGGATAAGGCATCGTCCAGAATCAGTACATCTGGATTTGCGATAAAGGCTCTGGATAAGGATACACGTTGTTTTTGTCCACCGGATAAGGATACTCCACGTTCACCAACCAACGTATCTAGACCGTCGGATAATGTTCCTAAGTCATTTTGGAAGGCGGCAGCTGTGATGGCTTTCATGATCGTATCGTCATCCGCGTTGTCTAGACCAAATTGAATATTCTGACGTACTGATTTGGAGAAAAGAATCTGTTCTTGAGGAACATAACCCATCCAGCTATGCAGTTGATCCAATGAAATCTGTTGAATAGGAACACCAGAGATGAGAATTTCACCATTGCCTGTCGGATATTCTCTAAGAAGCTGTTTGAGAAGCGTTGATTTACCGCTACCCGTGCGACCGACTACACCTAGTGTTTGCCCTTGGTTCAGGTTCAGGCTGACATTAGTTAGATTGTCAATCGTCGATGAAGGATAACGGAAGGTCACATTGTTAAGTTCAATTTGGGTAGGATTTGCAACGTGAACCGGGTTAGCAGCACTCTGAACATCCGCTTTGGAGTTTAGCGTCTCATCAATACGTTCGAGAGAGGCACCACCACGTTGCATGATGTTAATTAGCTCTCCAATGGCGAACATCGGCCATACGATCATTCCGAGGTACATATTGAAGGAGACAAGATCACCTAGCGTGATCTGATTACGGAACACAAGATAAATCCCATAGGTAAGACCGATAATGTAGCTGAGTCCTACGCAGAACCGAATCGTCGGTTCGAAGAAGGCATCGACACGGGCGACGGCCATGTTCTTGTTGTATACATCTTCTGTAATGTCCGAGAAACGCTTCTCATCAAGTCTCTCTTGTACATAAGCACGGATAACCCGCACACCTGAGATAGATTCGAGAACCTGATCATTCATATCTCCGAATGCATCTTGTGCTAAGCTGTAACGATCATGGATCGCTTTACCATAAAAAATCATAGCTATCGCAATTAGTGGTAATGGTAATACCGCTGCAAGAGTCAGCTTCCAGCTGACGAGAAAACCCATAGCGAACAGTACGACTGTAAGGTAGATTGTAGAATCCACCAGGGTGAGCATCCCGAATCCAACGGTAGCAGAGACAGCTCTGATATCGTTGGTTGCCCGAGCCATCAGGTCACCCGTTCGATTGCGTTCGAAAAACGAAGGGGTCATGGTCATCAAATGATTCATAAATCTCGAGCGCAGCAGGCGCTCTACGAGGTTGGAGCCTCCGAATAATTTGTGCATCCATATGTAGGTAATCCAATAAATGACTAGCAGTAAAATGAGGATCATGCCAATATATTTGGCTAATGATGCTGTAGTAATAGAACCGCGTACTATGTCGTCAATGGCATTGCCTAGCAGACGTGGGGGGAATAATTCAAGAACACCTACACCAATAAGTAAGATCAGGCCAATCAGGTAACGCCTTTTTTCTCGGCGAAAGAACCAGCCGAGATTACGGAGAACGGAGAACAAGTAAATCCCTTCCTTTCGAGTTAAAGTAATAGCTTTGATGTTGGAAAAAAGCGCAAGTGGTTATCTCAACAGCCAACAAGAAACGACGTTGTCATCCATCAAAGATGACAACCATTTCTCGAAGAAATATAAGAAAATCTATATCGTGGAACATATAAATTCTTATATTTAAACAAAAAAGGCATATCATCCGGAAACGGACGATATGCCTGTAATTTACAGCTATCATGCGCACGGTGCTATACAGCACCAGGCATGTGAGAGACCTTCAAGAACTAAAGTTATACGATCAATTACACTCGCAGGGAACTTCAGGATGGTTTCACCACTTGGGCTGCTTCGGTATTCAGTTGATTTGAAATTCCAACAATAGTAATATGATATGGCTGTAACTTCGTAAACACCGCGCTCACCCCTTTCATTGATTTAATAATAACTTTTGGTAATAACTAGTAGACCGTTAGTTATGTTCAGAGTTTATCACTCGCTTCGCAAAGTTGTCAAACTAATTTTTGAGGGGCTTGGGAAAACATTAATTGTATAAAGGTATTTGAATATCGATTCATTTTCAGTATGATTAGACTATACAAAGGAGCTGAGAGAAATGAACATGGAAATTAGTCAAGCAGCGGCAGCTTGGTTTAAAAGAGAACTGGATCTTAACAATGGAGACTATATTCGTTTATTTCCCCGCTATAGCTCGGGAGGTGGACTTCACCCTGGCTTCTCACTAGGGATCGCAACAGAGGCTCCTGCACGACCGGCAATACAGGTTGAACAAGACGGTATTTTGTTCTACATGGAGGAGCAGGACTTATGGTATATGGAAGGCTACGGCTTAACTATTGTGTATTCTGAGGCAGAGGATGACATTGAATATAAGTATGAAGCCAAGTTGGTACCTGGTGAAGTAGAGGTATAAAAGTCTTAATTCTTTTTTAACTGATGATGAAAAGCCCTTGCCAAAAGGCAGGGGCTTTTTCTACGTTGATATAATCAGTGCGAATTGTGAAACGTTTCTTCCTCCATAGCAAAATCGAAATCGTCGATGTCGTATACTTGAACAGGGACTCCACCTTCAATAATGCGTTGAATCAGCTCGAATTGGTCGGTAAGAATAGGCACCTTCTCACGTTGAGAGGACAATAGGAGCTCCGTTTCGATAGGATCGAACGTTTCGCCGTAAACGGCGGTATCCATGCTGTTAATGATGGTAATCTTTGATTGTCCGCCTAATAGAATACCGGAGCTTTTTGCCCAAGGAACGGCCAGACAGCGGTTGATTTTTTTAGCATTAAGTGGCTCTTCGAAATAGGCAATGAGCTCACCAATCTTGAGTTTGACATGCTTGTCATCATCTGGACGGTTCATTAACGGATCATCACTATCCCGCAGTTCGTATAATTCCATCACAGTCGTATAAGGCACTATATATTCTACAGGGCTGCTCGATATGAGAAGCTGGCCGTAAATCGCCATCATGACGGCTTCCGTCACAAATTGTCTAGACATCGTTATCCTCCTGAAGTTCGGGTACTGCTATCGTACTTATGGACTTAAAAATATAAAAACACTGTAGAGCGCAAAAGTCAACTGTACTTAGCAACTCAGTAAAGAGAAAGGACAGAATATTCCTGTGAAGCAATGGAAATCATATTTTACTTTTGTACGTCCTTACATGAAATGGATTGTATTTACGCTCTGTATAGGCATGATCAAGTTCAGCATCCCGTTGACACTGCCTATGATTCTGAAATACGTAGTTGATGACCTGCTGATGAACCCTGCCATGAGTGTTGAGGAGCGGGTATCCCAATTGATGCTCATCCTCGGGGGCGCTTTTGTTTTATTCGTCATTGTAAGGGGACCGGTAGAATATTACCGGCAGTATTTTGCCCAGTTGATTACAAGCAAGATATTGTTCGATATGCGGAACAAGCTATACAGTCACTTACAGCGGTTGTCGCTAAGGTATTATCAGAATACAAAAGTGGGCGAAGCGATTTCGAGATTTATAAATGATGTAGAACAGACTAAAAATTTAGTAGAAGTCGGAATGATGAATGTATGGCTGGATTTATTTACGCTAGTGTTTGCGCTCGGGTTTATGTTTTATTTAAATCCGGTACTGGCGCTAGTATCTATCGCTGTCCTTCCATTTTACGCCTTTGCGGTAAGTAAACTATATAAACGACTTAAGGTGTTAACCAAAGACCGTTCACAAGCTCTGGCAGGCATTCAAGGCTATCTTCATGAACGGATTCAAGGCATATCGATCATTCGCAGCTTCACCATGGAAAAAGTGGATCAGAAGCAGTTTGAAGATATTAACGGTAACTTTCTCAAAAAAGCGATGGCTCAAACCCGTTGGAACGCGATTACCTTCGCGATTATTAACACATTAACGGATATTGCACCACTGCTAGTCATCGGATACGGTGGTTATCAAGTGATTCATGGCAATTTGACAGTCGGAACCTTTGTTGCTTTCTTCGGCTATCTTGACCGGATGTATGCGCCGTTGCGGCGATTAATTAATTCCTCGACAGTGCTTACACAAGCTTCGGCTTCCCTTGAACGGGTGCTTGAGCTGCTAGAAGAGCCTTATGATATCGTGGATAAACCGGGAGCGAGACCTCTGACGAATGCAAGAGGTGAAATTGATTTTCATAATGTATGGTTCAAATACAACGAAGAGAATGATTGGGTACTGAAGGATATCAATTTAAGTATTAAACCTGGACAGACGGTCGCTTTTGTCGGAATGAGTGGTGGTGGAAAGTCCTCTCTCATCAGCTTGATCCCGCGATTCTATGACATCAGCAAAGGTAGCCTCCAGATGGATGGTCAGGATATACAAGGTTTGACGCAAGAGAGTTTACGAAGAGCTGTTGGGATGGTACTTCAAGATAACTTCTTATTTAGTGGATCTGTACGAGATAATATTTTGTTCGGTAATCCTAATGCTACAGAGGAGGAAGTCCTATCTGCTGCGAAAGCTGCGAACGCACATGATTTTATTGAGCAGCTGCCGCTAGGCTATGACACAGAGGTGGGAGAACGTGGAGTGAAGCTGTCCGGCGGGCAAAAGCAACGGGTTGCCATAGCAAGGGTGTTTCTTAAAGACCCTAAGGTTCTTATTTTAGACGAAGCTACGTCAGCGCTGGATCTGGAATCAGAGCATTTAATTCAACAAGCGCTGCAATCTCTCTCGTCGGAACGTACTACACTTATTGTTGCGCATAGGCTGTCTACCATTACACATGCGGATCAGATCGTTGTGCTTGAGAATGGTGAAATTACAGAACGTGGTACACATGAAGAACTGATGGGGCTAGATGGAAGTTATGCGAGATTGTTTAACGTACAGCATTTGGATACATGATAAGATATAACATTACAATAAATTACTTAGGTGGTCTTCTCGGGAGAGAGGGCCATTTTTTTTAAACCCATTTGAGTCTTTTTGAATATCAAGTGCGTCTAAAAAATATAAGCAACATGAAAGGTAGTGAGAACTTGAATACAACAGAGCTGGAGGAAAAGGCGATAGCGGGTGATGAAGACAGCTTTACTGCACTGATAGATGGGATGCAGGAGCGACTTTACCGTATGGCATACTCCTATGTGAGGAATAAGGATGATGCGCTGGAGATTGTGCAGGAGACCGTCTACAAAGCGTACATCTCTATTCATAAACTGCAGCAACCTCAATATTTTAAAACCTGGCTCACAAAAATAGCCGTCAATTGTGCCTTGGACTTTATCCGGAAATCTAAAAGAATCGTCTATATGGAGAAAAATCCCGAAGGTAGTTACGCTTCAGAACCTATAGAGGACGTCATTGATCTACAGGAGGCGTTAAGAGTCCTTGATAAAAGATCAAGAATGATCATTGTGATGAGATATTTTGAAGACTTGCCCATAAAGGAAATTGCCGGGGTATTGGACATGCCAGAGAGTACAGTGAAGACCGTTATCTATCGGGGTTTAGGAAAATTAAAAATTAATATGAAGGGGAGTGAGTACTTTGGATAATCAACATGAACGTTTACAGAATGCATACAACGATATTGAAATCCCTGAAGAACTATCACAAGCTTCTCGTAAAGGTATTGAAAGAGGAAGACGTTATAAACAACAGAAAAGAGGAATAAAAATGAGCGGATTAAAATGGACAGGATCAGTTGCAGCAGCAGTTATCATTTCTTTTACAGTGGGTGTTAATACAGTACCCGCTTTTGCAGATAGTATGAATCAAGTGCCAGTTCTCGGTAAGCTGGTAAGTGTATTGAAATTTACGGATGGAAGTGCAGGCGGCGGTACGATACAGGATGGAGTAGATGTGAATTTTATTTCGTTGAAACATCAGAAGAACAGTGATCAAATGATTTTGAACTTTGCAAATTCGGATAATACACAAGACCTTGCAAGCTCTTATAACGTAAAATTTACAGACAATCCTTATACAATGACCGTAACCGTGAGTGGGGCAAGGAACTTCTCAGCTGTTAAAGATATTGAGACATTAAAAGAAAGCAAGTATGTTCAAGATGCTTATCCTTTAATTACATTGGATGACTCGATGATACGTTTCAATGTAACCTTCAAAGAGCCAGTCGCTTATGAGGTGAAGGAATACAAGGAACCAGCTCAGGTGGCAATCACATTGAAGGATAAGAAGGGTGACGTGGGGGAAGGAACTTCTATCTATTCACTTAGAACGGTCTCAGAGCCTTCCGGCGAGAGTCAAGGCATGGCTGAAGAGATGTTGTTCGGGTTAGAGAACGTGCGCGTATTAAAGGATCAGAAGGGATTATTCCTAGTGGAAGCTGGGTATTTCAATACAGAAGCAGAAGCTTTGGATCAGTTGAAAAAAATTCAAGCAGAGTATGGTGTTGGTGATTTGCTATTTGTAGAAAAACGTTCATCTCAGGAAATTCCACAGTCCATTTCTCAGGCTGAATAAAAATAAAGTAGAGCAGCGATTCTCTCGATAGTGGAGATTGCTGCTCTACTTTTGTGTTCAATGGTTGCCCCATTATTACATTTTACCAATCAAGAGCGACAATATACCGGCTGCGATAAGTGGTCCTACAGGGACACCCTTGAACAATGCCACGCCAATCACTGTTCCGATCAAAAGACCGGCAACAACTGTGGGCTGGTTGGTCATAAGGATGGCTCCGCGCCCACCAAGATAAGCGACGAGAATGCCGATCGCAATCGCAAGAAGAGACTTCCAGTGGAGGAAGGATTGACCGACCATCTGTAGCGATATTTTTCCGCTGGCCAAAGGTGTCATGACCCCGATTGTAAGAATGATAATCCCGATGGTTAAACCATATTTTTCAAGCCAAGGGAAGGTCTGCTGCAGGCCAAGAACTCTTAGCAGTAGTAGGACGACCATTGCTATGGTTACAGGGGAATTACTGCTTATAATACCGAGTGCAGCAAGTCCAAGTAAAAGCAAAGAGGTCATGTCCATCTTAAACGTTCAACTCCTTATTGTGAGAACTGCGCTTCGAAAGAATATGATCAGCGATAAGTTTACCATGCCCACGTCCTGTCTCAATAAACACTTCATTCGCATTCCGACCTGAGGCGATTACTCCTGCAACATAAAGACCTGGAACATTGCTTTCCATGGTTGAAGGATTAAAAGCTGGCTTATCCAAATCATCATCCATAACTACACCCGCTGAAGTAAGAAGCACTCGGCTAGGCCGGAAGCCGGTCAAAGCAAGGACGAAATCATTATCTATAGATTTCTTGTCTCCATTGTGACTTGTAATGATAACCGAACTAGCCGTAATTTCAGTAACGCGTGATTCCAGATGGAGGGTGATCTTTCCCTTTTGTACCATCCCTTCAAAGATTGGCCGAACCCAAGGCTTAATATTCGAGGAAATGCTCTCACCACGATAGACCATATCCACTGTAGCTCCAACACGCATAAGCTCCAGTGCTGCATCAACCGCGGAATTACTGCCACCAATGACTGTAACTTTCATCCCTGTATATGGATGGGCTTCGCCGAAATAGTGGGTAACTTTAGGAAGTTCTTCCCCTGGAATACCGATCATATTCGGCTGATCAAAATAACCTGTAGCAATAACGACATTTGCGGTTATACGAGTGTGATGCTCACCCCGCATATTGGACGTATGTACAGCAAAGGTTCCATCTTCCAGAGGCTCAATGGATAACGCTTCTTCGTAAGCGGCGATATCTAGACCATACTGCTTCGCAGCCCGGCGGTAATAGACAAGAGCTTCATGGCGGTATGGTTTATCATTGGTTGAGGTGAAAGGAACGTCTCCGATTTCTAATAACTCAGCGGTACTGAAGAATTGCATATTTGTTGGATACAAATAAATGGAGTGAACGATAAAGCTTTTTTCAATAATGAGACTGGAGAGTCCTTGGCGCTGGCATTCGATAGCTGCCGAGAGGCCGCAAGGGCCTGCACCGATAATAATTACATCTTTCATACAGCGGGTTACCTCCTGATTGTTACTATCTTTTCTTTAAATCCTACCCTAAATTCATTCATTTTGCCATAAGCTTAAGATTAAACATAATAACCATTGCAACAGTAATGTTGATTATTATATAATTAGATATATATCTAATATGTATCTTGCTTATTAAATCTAAGGAGTGTGATTCCAATGCAGTTGGAAAAAATAGTGAACTATCATAAAGCATTGGCTGACCCAACACGTCTACGTTTTTTGTTGCTTCTGTCGCAAGGAGAAATGCACGGACAAGCGCTGGCTGAGAAACTGAATTTATCGCAACCAACAGTAACTCATCATGCAGCGAAATTGCGTGAAGCGGCTCTAATCAAGGAACGACGCGACAAAAATACGGTTTATTTTAAGTTAAATCCTGAGTTCATTAGTAGTGGAGCTGAGGCTTCACTTCAGTTTATTTTTTCGAAAGGAGCGAGGAATATGGAAGAAAAATCACCTGAGAATAGCCTTAAGGAGTCTGTTCTTCGAAATTTTTTCGCGAAGGATGGGCGGCTTCGGCAAATCCCGGCACAGTATAAGAAGAAGCTGATCGCACTTCAGTATATGGTTGAGAAGCTAGAGCCTGGGGTAGTTTATACTGAAAAGGAAATCAATGAGTTCATTAAGCAGTTTCATGAAGATTTTGCTACCATTCGGCGTGAATTTATTATGCATCAGTTTATGTATCGTGAGAATGACAAATATGAGCTTAATCCCCAAGAAATATGGACTCGTTGGGAAGATGTCAAATAATGATCATAAAATTGTTAACAATTTGTGTCGATTGGAATTATGCTGATTAAGAGGCAGGAATTCGAATATAATAGAATTGTAAGCGTTAACAAAGATAGTTTTTCGAAAGGAGACTTGTCTTATGTTTTTCAAACGCACAAAAAAACAACCCCAATCCGATCATATTACCGTCACCCTAACCCAAGTCAAGCAGGCGATCAGACAGTTTGAAGAAGATATGCCTGCGCTCATAAATAGAACAGCTTTAATCCTGGATGACAAAAGAATAGATTTGAGCCGACTAAAACGATATTTAGGTGGGGTTCCAGACCAGAATTTCTATATGTCACGTGAGACATATGAAGTTTTCGAGGAAGAAGATAAGTTAGTTCCATATTATCTTGATATGGTTCAGTCCGCTGTGGACAATTACATCAGCGATACCGGTCAGCTGCCACTCGTTGAAGATTCTTGGTTACCTGAGGTTCATTATCGCTTGCTAGCTACAGAAAGTTATCTCAAAGAAACCCCTCCCTTCCCACTGTATATAACAGAAGAGGAGATGATGCTGACACATCGAGCGGAGCATTTTGAGTAAATGAATAAATCTAATTTAAAGCATATAGAGACTGTTCGGTAGATGGGGAAGCAGCTGTTCCTTTTTACTGAATGGTCTTTTCATTGTCTCCAAAGGCATAGTACAATAGATTTCTGTAAGTTTAATTCTTATAATCAACAGCATGTAAGGGGAATCGCTTGATGAAAGAAGTACAAGCCATATTATTTGATTTGGATAATACTTTAATGGATCGTGATCATACATTTCGCAGTTTTAGTGCTCAGTTTGTTCAGGATTTTCTAGGACATTTGGAAGCCGAAGAAGCCCAGCAGGTAATAGAAGATATGATTCACAGAGATGCTGATGGATACCGTGATAAGGACGGTTTCTTCGTAGAGCTAAGCGAGGTGCTTCCTTGGGAAATGCCCGTTACGGCTGAACATATTCGTGCGTATTATGATGCAAGCTATATCAATCATGGTACAACGATGAAGGATGCTGTGGACGTTCTGAAGTACTGCAAAGAGCGCGGTTATATACTTGGTCTGGTTACCAACGGCAAAGTAGATATCCAGAACACTAAAATTGATACCCTTGCCCTGCGAGAGTACTTTGAGGCTATTGTCATTTCTGGAGAAGTAGGAATCGCTAAGCCAGATCCTAAGATTTATCAACTTGCATTAGACAGATTAGGAGTTACTGCGGATCAGACATTATTTATTGGAGATCACCCAGTGAATGATATCTGGGGTGCTGGGAAAGCAGGGCTACAAGGCATTTGGCTGCAAAGAAAACATGCCTGGGACGATCAATTGGACATACAACCTTGGAAGATAATCTGCGAGTTGAATGAGCTTAAGTCTATTTTATAATCTTATCAAAATTTATAGTTGACATTATACGGCAGCGCCGTTTATGATAACAGCATCTTATTTCGGAAGGAGACGATGTTTTATGACAGTTTTAAATGTAATGAACTCAACTGTTGTGGATACGTGTCTTCCGGGAACAGCGGCTGCCGAATAAGTTATTCGTGCAGTTAGCAGGTAAGCTCTATTACGCTTATTAGAGCCGCGGGAACCGTATTGGGTCCGGCGGCTTTTTTGCGTATATAGAACAGATAGAATGTGTAGTTAAATGTCTATTTCTCTATATATCGCACGGGAAAATGAACTTATTCTAGTCTTTAGGATGAGACATTTTTCTGATTGTGTGTACATTTTTTGTCCTCTTTGCCCTAGAAGAGCTCATGAAATGTAGACCGCCGCCGGAGTCTTGAATTCCGGCGGCTTTTTGTGTTCTCGGAAAAGGCTAGCAGTATATGGGAAATAAAAAAAACTTAAACAGATCTTTAGGAGGATTCAAATGACTAACATACAGCAATATGGTTGGAATGAAAATTGGAGTTCAGAATGGGATGAAAGGTGGGAGCAGACGGAGGATAAACGGCTTGTTCCCGGAAGAATTGTAGGTGATTTTGGCAGTAAGTATAGGGTGATGACTGATTTGGGAGAGACCTGGGGTGAGCTATCAGGAAAGCTGAGACATACGTTTGTTGCTTCAGGTGATTTTCCAGCGATCGGCGACTGGGTGGTGCTTTCCATGCAGGATGGCGGCGAGCACGCGATTTTACATGGGATACTGCCTCGGCATAGTGTCATCTCACGCAAGGTAGCCGGAAACACACAAGAGGAGCAGATTGTTGCCTCGAATGTAGACACTTTATTTCTGGTCAGTGCTTTGAATGATGACTTTAATGTTCGGCGGATGGAGAGATACTTAATCATGGCTTGGAACAGTGGGGCAAATCCTGTGATTCTACTGACCAAAGCGGATCTTTGCCCAGATGCAGAGAGTAAAATCGCCGAAATGGAAAGCGCCGCACCAGGTGTGCCAGTTCATGCGGTTAGTGCACTGCAAGATCATGGCCTTGAGAAACTGCTGCCTTACATCGGGAGTGGACAGACAGTGGCTCTAACGGGCTCATCAGGCTGTGGCAAATCAACGATGGTCAACTGGTTATGCGGAAAGAACCTTCAGCTTACACAGGATGTCAGAGAAGGAGATAGCCGCGGACGCCACACCACTACTCACCGTGAACTTTTTGTTTTGCCTGACGGAGGAATCATAGTGGACACACCAGGGATGCGTGAGTTGCAGTTGTGGGAAGATGAGGGTGGATTAGATCTGGCGTTCAGTGATATTAGCAGCTTAGCTGCTACGTGTCGCTTTAGTAACTGCAGACATGAACGCGAAGAGGGCTGTGCGGTACTTGAAGCGGTTCGAACCGGTGAGCTGGAAGAGAAGAGACTGCTGAACTATCGAAAGACACAACGTGAGCTGCTGTACCAAAGCACCAAAGAGGTGAAGCTCAAGAGAAAAACCGCAGCTTCTTCTAAAGTTAGCTCTTCTAGGACTAGAGGGTACGGTTGGCGTAAAGAATTGGATGAGTATTAAAAAAAGGTGACCCTGAGCTCAGGGTCACCTTTTTTATATTGAATTCTTTTATAGGCTTGTATTAGAACGATGCAGCAGTTTCCTTAGCCAATTGTAATCCGTTCTCAATGATTTCAGCGGATTGTGCAGGAAGTTGGTTGTGACCTTCAATGATTACTTGTGTAATATCTTTGATACCCCAAAGGTTAAGGTTACCAACGATGAAGTTTACAGCCATTTCAGCACTTGCTGCAGGACCTTCGGAATAAATGCCACCTCTAGCGTTCAGAACGATTGCTTTCTTACCTGTCAAAAGACCCACTGGACCTTCAGCAGTGTAAGAGAATGTTTTGCCAGCTTGGCAAAGGTAATCGACATAAGTATGCAATACAGCTGGTACAGTCATGTTCCACAGTGGGAAACCGAATACTACTTTATCAGCAGCGATGAACTGATCCAAGTATTTATTAACTACAGCTGCACCTGCTGCTTCTTCAGCTGTTAGTTCGTAACCTTGAGCAGCTTTGTACATACCAGTGATCAGGGTATTGTCATAGTAAGGAAGTTGCTCTGCGAACAGATCAAGTTCAGTGATTTCATCTTCTGGATTGTTAAGTTTGTAGTTCTCCAAGAATTCGTTGTAAAGCTTAACACTTACGGATTGTTCTGCTGGACGGTTGTTTGCTTTAATAAATAAAACATTAGACATTATGATTGCTCCCTTGGATGTGTGAATTTAATATTAACTATAAATAATATAGCATGTATTCTTTTGTTTGTAAATTATTATTTTGTAATTGTTTTTTGGGGAATGGAGCATTTTTTTAAAGAAACAAGAGTTTGAAAAATAGAAATCCCGGTTAATAAACTTACAAGAAAACAGGAAAATATTCCCTACATCCATAAGGGTCTGAATGAATTAAAAGGAGCGATGGACATGTCCATTGATCGGTTTATCATTAAGAAGTTGGATAGCTGTCAAGAAGAGCATACGCGCCAAAATTTAGTGAGACTCTTTAAACTTCGGATACAGAAAGCTGAAAAAGCAGAGAATAAGCACTATAAGATTAGCTGAAATTGCCCCATATTCGCGTAATCATTCATTACTAAAGCTGCAAAACTTAAAAACAGCAAGTCTCTTTCAGAGACTTGCTGTTTTGTCTGCCAAAAGATAGAAGAAACTTTACAAAAAAACTACCCCTCTATTAATAGAGGGATAGCGCCAATGAATCATTCTCACTATAACTGTGCAATATAGCCTCAGAGCCTTTAATTTCGATACTAATTAATGAATTCAGGCATTTCTGGATGGCATTCTTGCCCTTTTGAATTTTGAGCTCCAACGTACTGTTAAGTAATCTAAGTACTTTTTGAGTGGGCTGTTTATTTTCTGTTGTGAAATACACAGGTACAAGTTTGTTCTGAAATGTGATGAGCATTCTCATTTTGAAGACACCTCGCTAAAAGTATTTCATGTTAATGATAATACCCTTTGTTTCTTAATTTTACCTTAAAATTAGCTTATGATAACATAAAGATTGTTATATAAAAATACATATATATGTAATACAGGAAGGATACAATGAAGTGAATGACAATGGATTGACGGATTTATCGCATTTTTTATTCCCAGATGGAACTGAGGGTCAAGTAATAATGGATCAGTTACATAATGGTTTTACCGCAGAACGGATCTGTAGATTGAAATATAAAGAAAAGGAGAAGATGAAGGATCTGTGTCTGCAAATACATAAAGACCGAGTACTAGTAATCTGCAATAATAAGCCAGAATCCCTCCCCTATGAATTAAAGGATGAATGTGAAATAGAGAGCTTTTGTCTTCAGCTGTTCGAATGTGTGAATACAAAGGAGCTCTACAATCATGGGATTCCGGCATTACTAATGTCAAAAAGAAAGTTTGAGGAGCTGAAAAGCAGCTCATGCTCATCCACGCTGCAAATGCTCTCAGATTGTTTAGCCGCAGAGACAGGAGATGATGTACATTCCATCCAACTAGCAAGAGTGATGAAATGTTTCATGGTAGAAGGAGAACTACGACTCTGCACATCCAGTGATAGTGGATGGAGGTTCCAAAAAGCTCGCTTCATGAGCGATCATTCCAGTGGCTGGTTGCTACGAATGAGCAGTGATCCATCCAAAGACTGGCTTATCGCCCTCCCAATTACAAAAGCTCAATTATGCGGATCAGTAACTAAGTGGGTGTTGCATGCCTCCTCATTTCTCACTCCACAATAGTGGTTGAATAAGGCGGGAGGGTGAGTTGATCAGAATTCAAGGTTGATTTGACAGCAATCGTCTTTAGGATCTTAGAGTATGAGAAACCCTCGACATTGGGATGTAGTACAATGGCTTGTTCTTTCCCAGTAAGGTTATGAACGACGAGCACCTGATTCTGTGTTGTTAGTCGTTCGTAAGCCATAACCCCGGTATTGCCGGAAGCAAAATCACGTATTCCACCATCACGGAGCGCAGGGACCTCATTTCTTAACGCAATGAGTTCGCGATATCTTTCTAACAATGAGTCGCTGTCATTTAACTGGCTTACGACATCAACGTTGATCGCACCCGCATTATTGCTTCCTGCCTCCCAAGTAGTCTGCCCCTCTCCTTGATCGGCTGCCATCCATCTCATAGGCTCTCGAAGTCCTTCATCAGGCTTCACACCCAGCATTCCAATTTCTTCACCATAATAGATAAAAGGATTACCAGGCAGAGTTAACAGAAGGGCTGCTGCCATTCTAGCATGATTTGGGTTATTGTCTAATTGACTCATGACTCTGTTTTGATCATGATTCGTCAAGAAAATAGCATCTGTAAAATGGTTATCGGATATTTTGGAATATAATTTATAGGTGCGTTCCAGTGTAAAGGCAGTCCCGCTGTCTTTTTCAGTTTTTACAGAATTCACTAGTGTTTCTGCTAAGCCAAAGTTAAAGCTTGAGTCAAAGGCTTGATCTAGATACGCTCCTACAGTGACAGCAGAGTTCTCCCATACCTCGCCAACTATATATGCCTCTGGATTTACTTCATTCATGGCCTTGCGGAATTCCTGCCACCAGGATACATTTTTAGCGGTAGTAGCCTCAGTTTTGTCACTTAAAAGATCTTCGTAGATATGCTTCGCGGCATCTAGTCGGAATCCATCCACACCTTGCTCCAGCCAAAACTTTCCGATGTTCTTCATTTCAGTACGAACTTCAGCATTATCGAAATTCAGATCAGGCATGCCTTCCCAAAAGCCGCCCAGATAATGACTACCAAGTACTGAATGCCATGCATTGCCGCCGCCAGCAGCGCTAGCTCCGTTTGCTGGACGACCTTGATCTTCAGCCCAGACGTACCAATCACGATATTTACTTTCAGTGTTTTTAGCCGAATCTACGAACCATGGGTGTTCTTTGGAGGTATGATTCACAACCAGATCCATAATTATTTTTATTCCTCGTTTATGCGCTTCTGTAATTAGCTCCTGCATATCCTCAATCGTCCCATAATCAGGATTAATCGCACGATAATCGGTTACATCGTATCCATGATAGCTTGGTGAGGGATTGATGGGCATGAGCCAAATCCCCCCGATTCCCAAATCAGACGTGGTCTCAGGATTCCCATCATTTAAGTAATCAAGCTTTTGGGTGATTCCTTTGAGATCTCCAATGCCATCGCCGTCTGAATCATAGAAGGAGCGAACAAATAATTCATAATAAACCGTGGAGGGTTGTTCGTCCGTCTTAGTTAATACTTTTGCATCTTGGGGAGTAGCGGTGCTTTGAACGGTGTCTGCTTTAGGGGAGGGCGTAGCAATAGTTGGTTTGTTGCTTTGATTTCCAGAACAACCGGACAGCAGGAATGCGGTTAGGCTGATGCCCACCAGAGAGCACCTTGTGATTCTTTTGGTTATGAATGTAGCACCTTTATACATATGAGAGAACCCCTTCTGTTGCAATTTTTTATAAATACAAGAAATGGAAAGCGCTTTATTTCCTATAGTACTCGAATGCATCCCCTTTGGTAAAACGTTTGCACAGATACAAAAACAGCAAATTAAACGATATTTATCCATTAATTCAATAAAAGCCGCTAGTATCATGGTTATTCTTGGATTTCCCTATGTTATTGGAGGTTTTAACCTTTTAGTAGGCATCTGCATATGCTTTAAGCAAGGGCGAAGGACCCGGTAAGAAAGGAGAATGAAGAATGAAGATTAGGAAAAAGCTGTCATTGTCGCTCATGATCATTACTTTATGCTTTTCAGTGCTTGCCGGTTGCGGCGGAAAGTCAGAGTTGGTAAAGGTGAAGATTGGTGAAGTCACCCGTTCTGTCTTTTATGCACCCGAATATGTTGCCTTATCTCAAAATTTCTTTAAAGATGAAGGGCTTGACGTAGAGCTACAGACGATTCCCGGTGGAGACAAAACCATGACTGCACTCCTCTCGGGTGCTATCGATGTTGCGTTGGTAGGTTCTGAAACCTCTATTTATGTGTATCAGCAGGGTTCGGATGATCCGGTCATTAATTTTGCCCAGCTGACTCAGAGAGATGGAACGTTCTTGTTTGCCCGCAAGGCCGACGGAGCGTTTAACTGGGATAAAGTGAAGGGGTCTACCTTCCTTGGACAAAGAAAAGGTGGAATGCCACAAATGGCAGGTGCGTTTACTTTATCTAAAAAAGGAATAGATCCTACCAAAGACATTACCTTGATCCAAAATATTGATTTTGCCAATATTGCGGGTGCTTTTGCTTCAGGTACAGGCGATTATGTGCAGCTGTTTGAACCACAGGCTTCAATCTTTGAACGTGAGGGCCGGGGGGCAGTAGTGGCTTCGTTTGGTGTGGAAAGTGGCTATTTACCGTACACCGTGTTTATGTCTAAGAACAGCTATATTAGTAAAAATGGAGACACGGTACAGAAGTTCACGAATGCGATCCAGCGTGCTCAGCTTTGGGTGAAGGAACATAGTCCTGAAGAAATCGCGGATGCGATTATGACTTATTTTGATAAGACGGATAGAGATATCGTGGTTTCTGCAGTCAAACGTTATAAGGAACAGGATACCTATGCGGTTAATCCAATCATAGATCAAAAAGAATGGAACAATCTGCTTGATGTGATTGATAATGCTGGTGAGCTTAAAGAACGCGTTCCTGCTGACAAAATAGTGAATAACAGTTTTGCTGAAAAAGCTGAGAAGAGCATTAAGAGTAGCACTTCAAAATAAGAGAGAACCAAAGATCCTAAATAAGATGATGTAAAATTGAAGGAGGGGCTGACAATGCTTCCAGTAGTGCAATTAAAGGGAGTAACGCATGCCTATCTTGGCGACCGTGAAGCTTCACTGGCCGTTGAGGACCTGAACCTTAATGTCGAGCAAGGAGAGTTCGTCAGCTTAGTTGGACCAAGTGGTTGCGGTAAGACGACGCTCCTATCGATTATTGCAGGACTGCTGCAGCCATCTCAAGGTGAAGTATCCATAAATGGCCAACCCATTACGGGTCCCTCACCAGAGGTCGGGTATATGCTGCAGCAGGATTATCTTTTTCCTTGGCGGAGTATTCTGGACAATGCCGTTCTGGGTCTGGAGCTGACAGGAAGCTTAAATGAGGAGAGCAGAAAGCGGACGCTAGAGCTACTTCGGGAGATGGGTTTAGAGGGGAAAGAGCATGCCTTTCCTTCACAGCTATCAGGTGGTATGCGGCAGAGAGTGGCTCTGGTGCGTACATTGGCTACGAATCCTGGACTGCTTCTATTAGACGAGCCGTTCTCGGCGCTGGATTACCAGATCAAATTACAGCTGGAGGATTTGGTCTCTGAGACCTTACGCAGCAGGGGAACGACTGCAATCTTAGTCACTCATGATCTATCCGAGGCCATTGCGGTGAGCAGCAGTGTGATTCTTCTACAAAGAAATCCAGGGAAGATCCGTAAAGTATTTTCAGTGCCAGAGCAAATCCGGACAGCACCTCCGCTGTTTGCGCGTGATCAGCCAGGCTTTTCGGAGCTTTTTCATGAAATATGGAAAGAGATGGAGATTGCAGGGAGGGAAGGCTAATGAGACATACGGAGCAATCGGGGTTATTAGCTTCCCGTGAACAGTGGCTACAGCAAATGCATGGCGAATATAAAAAAACGAAGCACCGCTGGCGCAATCAGGTCATTGTCGTAAGGAGCAGCCTGCTACTGTTGTTTTTTGTACTCTGGGAAGCAGGAGCAAGAATGGGCTGGATTGATGAGCTATTGTTCAGCTATCCCACAAAAATCTTCCGCCAGATCTGGGGAGATATGGTTAGTGGGAGCTTGTGGCCGCATCTGGGGATGACGGTAGGTGAGACTGCGGTAGGCTTTGTACTGGGAACGCTGCTAGGGACACTGCTGGCTGTGATTATTTGGTGGTCTCCTTTCTTATCCGCAGTGCTTGATCCGTATATGGTCGTATTTAACAGTATGCCGAAGGTGGCGCTGGGACCGATTTTTATCGTCATGTTCGGGGCCGGATTCACTGCTATCGTTGTTACTACTTTATCTATAACGGTGATTATTACGACGCTTGTTGTGTACAACAGTTTTTGCAGTGTGGATCCGAATCTGGTCAAGGTGGTTCGCTCCTTCGGAGCTTCCAGAGTTCAGGTGTTCTTTAAAGTAATTCTTCCAGCTTCATTCCCAACGGTGGTCTCCACCCTTAAGGTGAATGTGGGAATGTCATGGGTAGGGGTTATAGTAGGAGAGTTTCTAGTGGCTAAATCGGGTCTGGGCTATCTGATTATTTATGGTTTCCAGGTGTTTAATTTCACGCTAGTGATGTCGAGTCTTTTGATTATCGCGGCCGTCGCTACGGCAATGTATCAACTAGTGGTGTATCTAGAGAAGCGATTATTATCCAGGCGATGAACCTTATGTAACATTGTGTCCGTACACAAAATCTTGTAACATGTCTATATCTTTACCTATATATTGGTTAGTGCTTGTAAGGAGAGATAAGGCTATGGGATTTCGTGTGATTAAAACAGCAGCAGCTACGTTACTATCCGTACTAGTTGCGTCTGCAGTGGGTATACCTAATGCGCAGAGTGCAGGCTTGCTGGCAATTTTGGGTGTAGAGGTTACTTTGAAAAGGAGTTTCCGAACGATAACGGCTCGTTTTTTAGCCTCGCTCGTGGGACTCTTTTTTGGCTGCATCCTATTCTGGCTTCTAGGGTTCCATTACTGGGTGCTCGGGCTGTATGTACTCGTAGGCTTCCCGATGATCGTCAAATCTGGCTACAAAGAAGGAATTGTCACCAGCTCGGTTATCGTGTTTCGCGTGTTTGGACAAGCTGAACTATCGCTCCATGTCCTGCTGCAGCAAGTAGAGCTTTTGGCCATAGGGCTGGGTTCAGCAGGTCTGGTAAACTTGGTTTACATGCCTCAGACTGGTGGAGTCATTTATGGGATCCGGAAGGAAGTGGATCGCTATTTTTCGGTTATTTTTACTCAGATGGCCCGTACGCTTCGTGATCCTTCGTATATTTGGGACGGCAAAGAATTAATTGACGCAGATAATACAGTGCAGCGGGGCCTAACGGCAGCTACCCGTGAGATGGAGAATCATGTTATTCATCCTGATGAAGCATGGAATGTCTATTTCTATATGCGGAAGGAGCAACTGGAATCGATTCAAAGTATGATGCAGCTGCTTTCTCAAGTGTATCGCCACTTACCACACGGGGAGATGGTTGCCGAATTGTTCGACCAGCTTAGCGGGGATGTGCTTGCGGAAGAATATACTGGACGAACTGAACATTTACTGGACGAGCTGACACGAGAATTCGAAGAAATGGATCTGCCAGAGACACGTGAGGAGTTTGAAGTGCGCTCAGCTATTCTTCAGTTATGTAGGGAACTGGCACTTTATTTAAAGATCGCTAAACGACATAAAATACCGGTCAGTTACAAGCCAGAGAAACGTCTGAAGATTCGAAAAAAGGCTTAAATTGAGGCTTTAATAAAGTGAAGTATTAACTATCTCTGTCAAAATCACGATAAGATATGTATGAACTAAAAGTTGATCACAGGATATGATTAACGATTTTATGGTGAGTTCAAATAATAGCAGGAAGTTCGGTAGTCGAATTTTCCGCATTGGCAGGTGAGGCATATGGACAAAGTTATGGAATCATATATCGGAAAACAGCTTATAGCTAACCTTTTTAATGACAAAGGTGTATTTGTTTTACCTGCATTGACTTTATTAAGTGCTGAGCATATACGATTAATCAATCAACATAAGATCACCCTAGAGTCTCATGACGTCGTACAGCTGGATAGCGCGGAATTTTTCCAACTTGCAATTGATGATTGCACAGCTGCAATAGAGAATATTTTTGAACAGCTTCGACATAACAAAAACAAACGAATTCCTATGCTTGAAGTTAGAAATGAAGTCATTCCGTTTATTCAGCAGGTAAGTGAAAAGAATGACTTCTACGGCGTATTGGCTGCCCTGCAGTCCAAGGATGATTATACATACAGACATAATGTAGCGGTTGGGATTATATCTACATTGATAGGTAAATGGCTAAAATTAAAGCCAGAGGATTTGAGTATGCTTACGATCGCAGCGACCCTTCACGATATCGGTAAAATGAGGATTCCGGATGAATTATTAACCAGGCCGGGTCCGTTGACCGATGAGGAGTATCAGCTTATGAAAAAGCATACGACCTATGGTTACGAGATGATTCGGGATACTATTGGAACCAATCATCTGCAAGCGCTCGTCGCTCTGCAGCATCATGAAAGAATGGACGGCAGTGGTTATCCCTTCGGCGTGCTTGGGAATCGGATTACTGATTTCAGTAAAATTGTTGCAGTAGCAGACGTGTTCCACGCGATGACATCCGACCGATTTTATCGAAAAGCATCACCTCTTTATGAAGTGTTGCTGCAGATGGAGGAAAGTGTGTTCGGCAAGCTTGACCCTTATATTTGTAGAGTCTTTATTAATAAGTTAATGCAGTCAATGATAGGGAATGAAGTGGAATTGACAGATGGACGGACAGGAAAAATCATTATGATTCTTGCTACTGATCCACTGCGTCCACTCGTGAATATTGATGACGATTTTATCGACTTAAGCAAACATAGATCCATTGGTATTGTTCGCGTAATCCCGCAATAGCAGGCTTTATAAGGTTTTTTTAACGTTCGGAAGGGGTATGTAATAGGCCGGACCATTTTTATAATCTACTCATATCTGTTCAAATTTTGAAATAAAATGAACTATAAGTCTCCTGATAAGACACTCTGGAGGGCTTACTCAAATTTATTTATAGACTAACAATCAACAAATGCCTAGAACCTGCATACACTTGATAGTGAATGATTGTATGGAGGAGGTTTAAAGATGTCATTAAGCCATAAACGTCAAACAAGGGAGATCATTACGAAGGCAATTTGCGGCAAAGGTCGTAAGTTCTCTACAGCAACCCATACCGTGACTCCGCCACATCACCCGACTAGTATTCTGGGGGCTTGGATTATCAACCACCAGTACGAAGCGGTTGCCGCCGGGAACGGAATCGAAGTAATTGGTACTTACGATGTAAACATCTGGTACTCGTACGACAAGAACAAGCAGACCGAGGTAGCTAAAGAAACGGTCTCCTATGTGGAGCTCATTCCGCTTTCGTACCTGGACACGAGACACCGCACTTCTACCGTTGAGGTCTCTGCGGAGGCAACGCAGGAACCCAACTGTGTAGAAGCGGGCGTATCGCCAGGCGGAGGCAGTGTGACACTTCGCGTAGAGCGCGAATTCGAAGTGGAGTTGGTGGCTGAGACCAAAGTCCGTGTGTATGTCACTGAACAAAGTGATGATCCAGAAGACAAGGATTATGATTTTGACGGTGATAGCTTCGATTACGATGATCTGGACCCTGACAATCTGGATGATGAGCTGTAAGGAAGGATACGCCGCCGTTAACTGAGTATCGATGGGTTATGGTCCATTATATGTAGGGAGGACGGCGGCGTAGAGGGCGAATGCCCTCCTTTTTTTTATTTATTTTTAGAATTAAAAGCTGGAACCAGAGTGGATTAGGAACAACTCGATTCGAATGAATGGGGAAGATGTGCTACTGCAGGGCTTTCAAGCTTGGGCTGCGATGGATGGAGGGGCGGGAGAATGAATGAAGGGTTTAAGGTGTATTCGGGATTGTCAGCAGCACAGAGAGCGTCCAGATTACTCCGGAGTGGTATTGAAGCGACGCTGATATCGTGCTTCGCCGATACATATGTTACGCAGTCTTCTGATAAGGGCCATAAACAGTGTTATAAAATATTAGTTTATAATTTGACCGTTCTGCACATCACTCCACTTGGAGCAGGCCTAGGCATGCGCGCTGCCTCAGATATGCTATCAGGGGTATTAGGTGAGGATAGCGTGGACAGCAGTGAATCAAGGGGTTCAGCATCAGGTGAGTGGCGAGGGGTAATGAAGTTACTTCAGCGTATTGCTGTTCGGACTTTGTACAGCTTGGGGCTGGATAGCGGTGAGGTACTACTGAGGGCAATGGGGAACCGGAGGTATGTCGTGGAGGAAGTTACTCCACTTCTACAGACTTCCGGCAAATCATTGCCAGAGCCATATCGTTCCGCAGCATTAGCGCTGGAACGGAGCCTTGCTCTGGAGCAGCCAGGCCGCAGCGCCCTGCTCATGGGCATGGACCCGGAGTTTATCATCCTCCGGGAGTCCACGGGCCGCGTCGTGCCTGCGTCGCGGTACCTGCCCACGGACGGCGTCGCAGGCTGCGACGCCGGACCTCCGAGAACGCGCGGCGCGTTCCCGGTCGCCGGCTGCGCCCCCAGCCGCGCGGGGAACCACGCGCGCTGCTGGCGCAGCTGATGTCCGCCGCGGCCACGGCGGACCGGCTCATCGCCGACCGCACGCTGCGCTGGCGGGCGGGAGGCATGCCGCTGACGGGCTGGGCCCTCGGCGGCCATTTGCACTTCAGCGGCGTGACGCTGACGGCGCCGCTCTTGCGCGCGCTCGACAACTATCTCGCGCTGCCGATGCTTTTGCTTGAGGACGTCCGCGCGGGAGCGCGTCGTCCTCGTTACGGCGTGCTCGGCGATTTCCGGATTCAGCCGCATGGCGGCTTTGAGTACCGGACCTTGCCGAGCTTCCTTGTATCTCCGGTCATCGCTAAAGGCGCGGTCTATCTGGCTCACCTAATCGTGAGCCATTATGAGGACCTGACGCTGCGCCCACTCGACCGGGAAGACCTGCATATCGCCTACTACGGCGGCGATAAACCTCCGCTGCGCGACGCAGTACCCCCTCTGCTGGCGCAGCTACGCTCTCTAGGCGGCTACGAGAAGGCCGCCCAATACATAGAGCCTTTATTTCAGTATATCGCCGCTGAACGAACGTGGGATGAATCTCGCGATATCCGTGAGCTCTGGTGCAGCAAAGTTAGAGCTTGAGCTTTTATTTCAAAAGATTAGAAAGTATAAGTTTTTCACATATCTTCTTATATCTAATATTTCTCGCATAAACGCTTACCGTCGGAATAAGGACACCGAAGGCGTTTATGCTTGTCTACATATACATGATGCTCCAAGAGCCAATATCCTGAAATCCAAGTCGTTTGTAAATGACCCCAGCATGAGGGTTGTCATAAAAGAGGCATAAAGATTTCCCTTCCTGGAGCAAGTCTGTAGATAGTTGTGCAACTACACTTGTAGCTAATCCTTGCTCTCTGAATGCTTGATGAGTGGCAACTCCTACGATCATAGCTGACATGGAATTTTCCGCCGATGTTGAGGCCGTTGCTATAACCTGATCTTCACGTTTCATATAATACGTGCGGCCAGTGCCAGTCGCCAATGTTTTACGAAGGCTTGTTCTCGAGCCGTCCCGACTACTTTCAAACTCTTCTATAGTATCCGTAAGCGAACAAATCGCTTCCACATCTTGAACGGTTGCTTTATTAATGTGATCAGCGGATGAATAGGAAGCTTTAATGGCGGGATTCATTTCCTTTAGCTCAGCAAAGTACAATTGCTTTCCTTGTTTAAAGTTAATTACTCCGTCAAACGCTTGTACCACTTCGGTTACACCGGAAATCATATGAATATCGTTATCTTTTCGCATGATTGCAGCGAAACCTTCCACATCAAACGGCCCATCCGCATAGGGTAGATAGCTTCTATAGAAACGTAATAGAACAGCTTTTATCCGACCATCAGATGGATCTATCTCTCCCCACAATGTCATGAAATCCTGTTCAAACCCGAAATTCTCCACATCTCCAATGATGAACAAATTAAGAGCAGGCTCTTTCTGTAGCAACGCCATTAGAAGTTCCCGATCATCCTCCGTAAGTCTTCGTATCATTTGAAATTCTCCTTTGATTTTCTAATAAGCTGACGCTCTGTGTTAAGATTTTACAATATTAGAATGCAGAAGAATATACTTCTTTCTAATGAACGATGGATGCTTGAGATATAAACACAAGGTACTTCCCATTGTGCTTTAGGAATAGTGTAGGATTTCGTGATTTTGTGTCAGTGGATCGAGTAGGATTAACTTCCATGCGGTTTCAGGGTGACTTTGTACGGCGACTTTCTGTTATAATGGAGGACAGCAATAAATAGGCATGGAGGTTGACCATGGCACAATATACGCCGATGATTGAGCAATATTTAAAAGTTAAGGAAGGGGCAAAGGATGCCTTCCTATTTTTTAGACTGGGCGATTTCTACGAAATGTTCTTTGAAGATGCCATTTTGGCTTCCAAGGAGCTTGAAATTACGTTGACAGGTCGCGAAGGTGGGGGCGAAGAGAAGATCCCTATGTGTGGAGTACCCTACCACGCCGCCGAGGGTTATATTCAGCGCCTGATTGAAAAAGGATATAAAGTCGCCATTTGTGAGCAGTTAGAGGATGCTTCCGTCACAAAGGGAATGGTGAAGCGGGATATCGTTCGTGTCGTGACACCTGGAACAGTTATGGATGGGAAAATCATTGCCGACAAAAGCAACAATTATCTCGTTTGTGTAACCGAAAGTGATGGAATGATGGCATTAGCCGCTTGTGATTTAACGACAGGTGAATTGTATGTTACTTCAGTTTTATCTGGTGCAGAGTGGCTGCGCGATGAGATTGGTATTTATGAACCGGCCGAGATTATCGGAGACCCTGCATTATTGGAACTTTTACGTAGTGAAACACCTCTATTAGCGAAGCCTGTAGTGTATACACCTTGGGAAAAACGCGAGGAGGAGCTGGCACGTCGTCAGTTTGGTGAAGCTGCCTGGGTACGTCTGGAGAAAGAACGCGGGCAATGTCTAGCACTGCTAATCTCCTATCTAAATGAGACACAGCGGCGTTCAATGGGACAGCTTAGTCAGATTTCCCCATATGAACCTGGTAATTATATGATACTTGATCCGTTCACTCGCCGAAATCTGGAGCTTACAGAGACGGTTCGAGAACGATCCAAAAAAGGATCTCTTCTTTGGCTTCTAGACCGTACCGAGACATCCATGGGTGCGCGCTTATTACGTCGTAGAATAGATAAGCCGTTGTTGCAGCGTGCTCCGATCGAACGTCGCCTGGAGGCGGTTGATTATTTGTACAATCAGTTTATTGTTCGAGAGGATCTTCGTTTAGCGCTGAAGGAAATTTATGATTTAGAGCGGCTGGTAGGTCGTATTGCCTTCGGCAGTGCGAATGGTCGTGACATGAATGCCTTGAAGCTATCGCTGGCACAAATTCCTGCTTTGAAGGAATTATGTATGACTTCGGGGTCTGCAACCTTACGCGAGATCGGTGCTAGCATGGATGAGTGCGCTGAGATCCGGGAGGATATTGATCAAGCAATCGTAGAGGATGCACCGGTGTCCGTGCGAGACGGAGGAATTATCCGTTCTGGTTATCATGCTCGGTTGGACGAGCTACGGGAAGCTAGCAGTAATGGTAAACGCTGGATCGCAGAACTGGAAGCGAAGGAACGGCAAGCTACAGGCATTAAATCACTGAAAATCGGCTATAACAAAATCTTCGGTTATTTCATCGAGATCACCAAATCCAACCTGGCTTCGCTGCCGGAAGGGCGTTATGAACGTAAGCAGACGCTTGCAAATGCAGAACGTTTTGTTACACCTGAGCTTAAGGAAAAAGAGGCACTAATTCTTGAAGCGCAAGATAAGATGACAGATTTGGAGTACAGCCTCTTTACTGAACTGCGTGATCGAATCAGTAGCCAAATTCCACGTTTACAGAATCTTGCAGAAAAGGTAGCGGAAATCGATGTGTATCAATGTCTGGCGGCCGTCAGTGCAGAGCATCGCTTTGTAAAACCTGTTCTATCGGATGGGTACGATCTTCGACTAGAAGGTGGTCGTCATCCTGTCGTAGAGGCTGTGTTAAAGGACTCGGCATTTATAGCAAACGGAAGTACGCTCAGTAAGGAAGATGGAAATATTCTTTTGATTACTGGCCCGAATATGGCTGGAAAAAGTACCTATATGCGGCAGGTTGCACTCATTTGCATTATGGCTCAGATTGGTTGTTTCGTTCCGGCATCTAGTGCAGAGGTACCGCTTATTGATCGAATCTTCACACGTATTGGGGCAGCCGATGATTTGATCGGAGGTCAGAGTACATTTATGGTAGAAATGGCCGACATTCAGGTCATGACAGAGAAAGCAACAGCTCGGAGTTTAATTATTATTGATGAGCTTGGTAGAGGAACCTCGACGAGTGAGGGGATGGCAATCGCACAAGCAGTGATTGAGTATGTGCACGATACTATTTCTTGCAAAGCTTTAGTTTCGACGCATTTTCATGAATTGGCTCACTTAGAAGAAAGTCTTAAAGGGTTGAAGAATTACTCTATGGCCGTTCAAGAGAGTGGTGATAAGGTAAACTTCCTTCGCAAGCTTGTTCCGGGAGCGGCTGACAGCAGTTATGGTATTTATTGTGCACGCCTTGCCGGGCTTCCTGAAGGGATTATTGATCGTGCTTACGGTCTGCTTCAGAGTATTGAGCAGGCAGCGCATCCGGGAGGTTCCTCAATACATTATGGCGGTGAACTTGAAAGTTGTGCCGCTGCAAAAGAGATCGCAACAACAACATCATCTATCCAACATTCTGGTAGTCTCATCGCTGAGACGTTGGAAGCTGCTGCGGATTCTTCCTTAGCAAATGAAGTCGTTCAACTGTCTATCTTTGGCGAGGAAGAACCACGTAAGAATCGTAAAGGTAGTACAAATCAGGCGGCAGTAGTAACTGAAGTACAAGAGAATTCTGCGATAAAAGAATTCATCACTTCTGTGCGTAACGCAGATCTTATGAATATGACTCCGCTGCAGGCAATGAGTCTACTGAACGATCTAAAGATGAAAGCGAAGGATCTTTAATTATTGATTGCCTAAATAAGAGGTGAATGAAATTGGCCAAAATTCATATATTGGACGAGCATATTGCCAACCAGATTGCTGCGGGTGAAGTTGTAGAGCGACCAGCTTCTGTTGTGAAGGAGCTGGTTGAGAATGCTATTGACGCAGGCAGCACAAGAATTGAGGTTTCGGTAGAGGAAGGCGGTTTACAGAGCATCCGAGTGAAAGATAACGGCTCAGGGATCGAGCCTGAGGATTGCGAGACTGCTTTTTATCGCCATGCTACAAGTAAAATCGCTAATGGGCGTGATCTATTCCAGATTACTAGCTTAGGGTTCCGTGGGGAGGCACTCCCCAGTATTGCAGCGGTATCCAAAGTCTCTCTTCTAACGGCTACTGCCGATGACGGTAAAGGACGCCTGATTGATATTGAAGGTGGTAATTTAATCCGGAATGAGGATTCCCCTTCTGGCCGCGGGAGCGATCTTGCTGTGCGTGAATTATTTTTTAATACGCCGGCAAGGCTGAAATATATGAAGAGTATCCAGACAGAGCTTGGTCATATATCGGATGCCATGTATCGAATGGCGCTTGCTCATCCAGGAATCTCTTTTACCTTGCATCATAATGGCAATCAGCTGCTGCACACGCTTGGTAATGGTGATCTGCTGCAAGTGATCGCTGCGGTGTACGGAACCTCCGCAGCCAAGGCTATGCTGCCGATTACGGCTGAGGACTTGGATTACCGTATTTCTGGTTATATAAGCCGTCCGGAATGGACACGTTCAAATCGAAACGCAGTGACTACCATTGTGGGAGGACGTTATATTCGCAGTAATGGTCTGAACGCAGCGATCATGCGTGCTTATCATACTTTGCTTCCGATTAACCGGTATCCACTGCTGGTTCTCGAACTGGACATGCATCCATCTCTTGTGGATGTCAATGTCCATCCGGCTAAGCTTGAGGTGCGATTTAGTAAGGAGAATGAGCTTTACACGTTTGTCGAACAAGAAATCCGTAAAGTGCTGCTAGGCCAAAGTCTGATTCCACGTCCTGGTAAAGAAACCATCGGGCCGAAGGGCAGCAGTTCCTTTATACAGGAGCAGTTTGCATTCTCAAAAGGCACAGTTCCGCCGCAGCCATCATCTGATGTGGGCCAGGATTCAGTTCCTCAGGGATCTGGGAGTTCCTTTAATAGACAACAGCCATCAAACGTTGACCTCAACGCTCGTGAGTTCAAGCAGGAGGGGCACACTGATCATCCCATGACCCGTGAAGCGGCTCCATCCTATGGGTCAGGTTACCAGTCTTCCTCTTCGCAAGGACGTCAAAATAATGTGAGCAACAACTATACTAATAGCTATCGCCCGCAAGAGACTATAACCTCTCAGAGGCAGATTCCTTCTGCTCAAGCGATATGGGCACCGCCAGTCGATGAAGAACCTGGACTTCCGGCCTTCCCAGAACTAAATTATATCGGGCAGCATCATGGGACTTATATTATCGCTCAGAATGACGGTGGGCTGTATCTCATTGATCAACATGCGGCGCATGAACGCATAAATTACGAATATTTTTATGAGAAGTTCGGTCGGCCTGAAGACGCTTCTCAAGATCTGCTTTTGCCAATTACGCTTGAGTTCACGACTTCGGAAAGTCGTCAACTTAGTGAACGTCTACATTGGTTTCAGCAGGCTGGAGTGTACCTTGAACATTTTGGAGGACAGACTTTTCTGATTCGATCTTTGCCTTATTGGTTTCCTGAAGGCGAGGAGAAAGCGATCGTTGAAGAAATGGCGGAGTGGGTCTTGAGTGAACGATTGATTGACCTTGCGAAGCTGCGTGAGAAATCGTCTATTCTATGTTCGTGTAAAGCCTCCATTAAAGCCAACCAGAAACTAACAGAACAGGAAGTCGAGGCGCTGTTGTCTCGTCTGGCAGCATGTAGACAGCCGTATACCTGCCCACATGGGCGTCCAATTGTGATTTCTTTTTCATCCTATGATTTAGAGAAATTGTTCAAACGGGTGATGTAATTGTAAGTCTATATTAGTTGAACTTGAAATTTTTCTATTAAGGTAATTGCGTGACTGCGGTGAATGCTTGGACTTCCGGCCGCTGTTGTCCCCGGATTTCTTGATTATATACCGTGTTTCACGGTTGAAATCCGGGGACAGCCTGTGCTTCCGAAGTGAGCTTTCCTGCGGAAAGCTTTCAGGCGGTCGCTATTGCTCCTACAGTTCCAAACTTCCCCTCCGTCACTTTTCCTTTTAGAATGTTTTTAAGATCAACTTATATAGAAATTTGTTGTAAGTATGACTGGAGGCAACATGATTATAACTACGGGTTATAGCCCGATAATGGAAATTGTAGAGCGAGCTCAGAATCTCACAGAGAGAACGGGCTGTAAATACGCTCCACGCGAGAAATTCTCCATACCCAAAATGGTGGAACACTACGGAGATGAGGATATACTAATTCTTTCTCAAGAAGCCGTTCGTTTACACCGATTAGGGATGGAACCTATGGAATTTCATCCGAGCATGGGTTTCGTTCGCGCGAAACGAATTTTAAAGGGTGATATAGAGCCGATGCTTGTTGCAGCACGTATGCTTCCCGGAGATAGCGTACTAGATTGTACAGCGGGTCTAGGCGCTGATTCCTTGCTGTTTGCTGTGCATGGGGGTGAGTCCTCGGTGGTAACCGCTCTGGAGAGCTCATTACCGCTGTACGCGCTGCTCTATGAAGGGATGCGGCATTATACCTCTGGACAAGTAAAGGTGAATGAGGCCTTGCGTAGAATTAATGTCGTGCATAGTGAACATTTGGACTACTTACGTGCGCAACCGGATCGAAGTATAGATATTGTGTACTTCGATCCGATGTTCCGTGTGCCACTGACTGGTTCTGCTTCGATTTCCCCGTTGCGGCAGTTTGCTAACCGTGCAGCGTTATCACCAGAGAGTGTAGCTGAGGCAGTGAGAGTTGCTCGTAAAACTGTTCTTTTGAAAGAGAAGGCTTTAAGCGGGGAATTCGAACGTCTTGGCTTTACTGAGCTGCTTCGTAGCAACTCTAAAACATCGTACGGGGTGATACACATTGACAACTAAAGAGAGACATAAGGTTCTAGTCTTATTAGGACCAACAGCTGTAGGTAAAACTAGGTTAAGTTTGGAGCTTGCGGCTGCATATAACGCAGAGATCATTTCTGGCGATTCGATGCAGGTTTATCGTGGTATGGATATTGGTACAGCTAAGATCACTCCAGCAGAGATGAAGGGAATTCCTCATCACCTAATCGATATCCATGATCCACAGGACCCTTATTCTGCTGCTGAATTTCAGGAACAAGGTAGCAGACTTATCGAGGAGATAAGCAGCCGTGGAAAACTTCCATTTATTGTTGGGGGAACGGGTCTCTATATTGAGTCCTTATGTTACGGTTTTCAATTCTCTGAAGCTGTGGCTGACGAAGCTTTCCGGAAAGAACAGGATCAATTTGCAGAAGAACATGGAGCGCTTGCACTGCATGCCAGACTTGAAGCGGTTGATCCGGTTAGTGCGGCGAAATTGCATCCGAATGACCGTCGTAGAATTATACGAGCACTGGAAATTCATCACCAGACAAACACCACTCTTTCCGCTTCTCATGCAGCTCAAAAGAAGGAGTCGCCCTATGACTTATGCCTTATCGGTTTGACAATGGACCGGAAAATACTATATAAACGTATTGAGGACCGAATTGATAGCATGCTTGCGGATGGTCTTGTTGCTGAGGTAAAGGGACTGCTGGATAATGGCTACAGCAGAAGCCTTGTGTCCATGCAGGGGTTGGGCTACAAGGAAATCGCCGCTTACCTCGCTGGGGAACTGACGCTTGAGGAAGCTGTGATACTGCTCAAACGCGATACTCGCCGATTCGCCAAAAGACAGTTGTCATGGTTTCGCCACATGAAGGAAATCGAGTGGATCGATGTCGAAGGTGAGCAAAACTTTTCTGAGAATTTCTCGAAAATACGTGCTATAATAGCAGGAAAGTTTCTCTCAGGTCTTGAATATACTTCTGAACAATATAATTGAACCATTGGGGGTACGTCATATGAACAAGTCCATTAACATCCAAGATACATTCTTGAACCAACTACGCAAAGAAAATATCCCTGCTACAGTATATTTGACCAACGGCTTTCAAATCCGGGGAATTATTAAAGCATTTGACAATTTTACAATCGTTATTGACAGTGATGGGCGCCAGCAAATGGTGTATAAGCACGCGATTTCCACTTTTACACCGCAGCGCAGTGTGTCACTTATGCAGGACAATAGTAACGAAGAATAACATTAACAAAATTGAAGTGAAACCTTTCTTGTTAATAAATCGTTTGAATAGAGTGTGAGAGAGCAACCTGAGAAGGTTGTTCTTTTCATTCAGAGAAGTCCATACATGATTTATTCAAGGAAGGGAGTCAGGAGGCATCATGTCTAGAGATGATACATCAAGGACGAACAACAATAGAAATAGAGGATCGTCCAGTTCCAATTCAAAACCAAAACCGAAAAGTAAGAAGAAAAAGAAGTTTTTGACTAAAAAGCGTGTGCTGTGGAGCTTGTTCTTTGCTACAGCGTTGGCCATTTTCTGTGCGCTTGGCGGTTATCTGTTCATTATGCTGAATGGGCAAAAACTTCTCCTAGAGAACCAAGATAAGCTGACCGTTAATGAAACTACAAAAGTATATGACCGCAATGCTAATTTAATCGGCGAATTATCGCTTGAGAAAAGCGATCCTGTAGAGTATGAGAAGATTCCACCGTTATTGATCAATGCCTTTGTGGCCACAGAAGATAAACGCTTCTTTGAGCATTCTGGTGTGGATTTATGGTCAATCGGCCGGGCAGCGGTAAAAGATATTGCTGCACGCAGCATGGTAGAAGGTGGTAGTACCATTACTCAGCAGCTGGCCAAAAACATCTTTTTGACACGGGATAAAACATTTTTCCGTAAAGCGACTGAGGTATCCATTGCTGTAGCATTGGAGAACCAGAAATCTAAAGAAGAGATCATTACGATGTACCTGAACCGAATAAACTTTGGGGGTACGATCTACGGAATTAAAGCAGCATCGGAAAGATATTTTGGTAAGAGTGATCTGAATGATCTGAAGGTTTGGGAAATTGCGACATTGGCTGCGATGCCTAAGGGACCGTCTCGCTACAATCCTCTCCGTAACCCGGATCTTTCAAAAGAACGTCGTGCAGTAGTACTTCAGCTTATGTATGAACAAGGTTATATTACGGAGCAAGAGAGAGACGAAGCACAAGCTGTGGATTATAATTATAAGCCACCTGAAAAGAAACAGCGTTATCAAGCTTTTATTGACTTCGCAGTGGAAGAAGCAGAAGAGAAGTTTGGACTATCCGAAGATGATCTGAATATTGGTGGTTACAAGATTTACACCACGATGGATAAGCACGCTCAAGAAACCGTAGAGGATGCTTTTGCAGACAGTGATAACTTCGAGAAGAGTGTAGACGATGAGCTGGTACAAGGTTCAATGACCATCGTGAATCAAGAGAATGGCGGCATTGTCGCACTTCTTGGTGGACGGAATTATGAGAAAAAAGGCTACAGCCGTGTAAATGGCAGCCGACGTTCTCCAGGTTCAGCCTTTAAACCAATCGTTTCTTATGCTCCAGCACTGGAAACTGGAAAGTACGACATGTATTCTACGTTAAGCAATGAGAAGCAGTGTTTCTCTAATTATTGTCCGACCAACCTTCACGGGTATTCCAAGAGTATCAGTATGAGTGATGCTATACAGAAATCAGAGAATATTCCTTCGGTCTGGTTGCTTAATGAAATTGGAGTGAATACCGGATTTAAGTTCGCCAAGAAATTGGGTATTGGACTGGAAGACGAGGACAAGAACCTCTCACTGGCTCTCGGTGGTATGAGCAAAGGAACGAATACACTGGAAATGGCACAGGCCTACAGTGCTTTTGCAAATGGCGGTGAACTTCGAGAATCTTATTCCATTAAATCGATCACTGACAGCAGCGGAGAGACCGTCTTCAAAGCCAATACAACGCCTGAACGTGTTATGAGTCAGGAGACGGCTTATCAAATGACCGAGATGATGAAAAAGGTTGTTGAAGATGGTACGGGTAGAAAAGCAAGGATTGACCGTCCTGTTGCTGGTAAGACCGGTACAACTCAAAGTGGATATACTGGAATCAAATCGAACCGAGACGTATGGTTTGTAGGTTACACACCAGAATGGACAGCAGCGGTGTGGATGGGTTATGACAAGCCAAGCAAGAAACATCTGCTTAAGAATAGCAGTGGGCTTGCCGCAGCATTCTGGGGTAAGGTGATGGAGGAAGCGTTAAGGGATGTTCCTAAGAAGTCCTTTCCAAAGCTAGATAATGAAATAGCTCCTGCACCTACAGAAACACCTGAACCAGCTAAGAATGTTAGTGGACTTACAGCAGCTTATGATCCATCTACGATGACAGTAAATCTGGGATGGCAGGCAGTTCCTGTTGCAGGTGTAGAATATCGTATTTATCGTAGAGAGACATCCGAAGCTGATTTCGGTTTACTGTTAAATACGGTCACGACTAGTGCAGGAGACTTTAGTGCAATGCCTGGTCTGGTTTACGAATATTATGTTACTGCCTATGATCCTGCAACCCAAGTGGAAAGTGAACCATCAAATGTGGTTTCGGTCTCTGTACAGGATGAGATGCCAACACCTGAGCCAACCATTGATCCTAATCTTCCGACACCAACCCCTGAGAATGGTGGAGACAATGGCTGGGATAACGGCAATGGTGGAAATAATGGTGGTGGTAACAATGGAGGCGGGAATAATGGTGGAACAGGAACATTGCCTGAATTCACCACGCCTCCACCGTCAGCAACACCGATACCTACCGCTCCACCAGATGTACCTTCTGGAGGCGGAAGTTCAGGGAATGATAGTGGTAATGCAACGCCACTCCCTGATCAAGAGGCTAGCAATGTGAATGGTGATATTTCTGTTCAATAGTGACTTTTCGAATTTATGAAGTTAGGCTTTTCTTTTCCCGAGGCTGTCTCAAAAGTAGTGAATGCTACTTAGGAGACAGCTTCTTTTTTATAACTCCTTATTTTTCTAATTATATCTGTGATAATAATTTGCTGTATTTTGCGGGATGTTTTGAGTGTATCCGCTAAATGTGTTAAGCTGAAGACACCATACTGGAGAGGGTAATTTCTATGAAACGTAAATTCGGAGACCGGGCCAACTGGCGCCGGATTACGCGTCGCCATTTTGCCTGCCGCTATGTGGAGAGCCGGGAATTCAGCGGATATATCACGCTGTATACCATCTACGGGCTGAAAGAACCACTGTGGAAGAGCTATGGACGGCATACATATCGTATTGCGGATAAAGGTTATTCCTGGCTGCAATATTTCCCCAAAGACAGTCACTATATTGTGACGGCTATGTTCGACGAACGGCAAAATATCATTCAATGGTACATAGACACCTGCAAGGTGCAAGGCGTCACAGACCAAGGCGTTCCATGGTTTGATGATTTGTATCTGGATGTGGTTGTGCTTTGGAACGGCGAGGTTTTTTTGCTTGATGAGGATGAATTAGAGGAAGCGCTGGAGAGGGAAGATATTTCCGAAAGTGATTATAAACTCGCCTGGGAGACAGCCAATACTATTTTACGCGGCATCGATGCTCATGCTTTCCCTTATTTCTCACTATCTTTGAAGCATCGTGCCGAATTATTTCATCATGGAGAATTCAGGAGGAAATAAAGAAATGGAATGGTACGTCTACGGAAGAGGGTCTTCCCCGATTCGGATTGTTTCCAAAAAACGCAGATTCTGGACGCAACGAACGTTGCTTATCGCTTTATCGATTATTGTGATTGCTGGATTGTTGTGGTGTGCTTATGCGTTGAACAATATTAATAAAGCTGCCACGACAGATCCTATGCAAAAGGCGGATGTTGGGATCATTCTTGGCATGTCGATGTGGGGGGATGAGCCTAGCCCAGGACTTAAGGAACGGCTGGATTACGGACTGAAGCTTTATCTAGAAGGAATGTTCCCGCATCTTATTGTATCTGGTGGTTTAGATAAACCTGATTTACAATACACCGAAGCTCAAGGAATGCGTAATTATTTGGTTGCTAAAGGAGTGCCAGATAGCGCCATTTACGTAGAGAATGAAGCTACCAGCACTTACGAGAATCTTTTGTATAGTAAAGAGATTATGGCACGTGAAGGATTGTCTTCAGCAATAATCATTACGCATACTTATCATGGGTGGCGGGCTCATGAAATTGCTGACGAGCTTGGATATGTGAATCCTGAGCTGGGACTTACAGAATCCACCGTTCTATCGATGACAAGACATAAAACACGTGAGATTCTAGCCTATACGAAATGGAAGCTTCAGCAGCTATTCCTGTGATTTGTCCAAAAAATCCCGAATCTTCTAATAACACTTCATTTACTGGAATAGACTTGATTAGAGAAGTCAGCCCTGGATAATGAGGTGATACCGATGAGCGGACGCGTAGCAGCGGCCAGTGGACGGGAGGAAGAAAGACCGTCTCGACAAATCAATATTGTATTGCGGAGTCAAGAGCCTCCGGCTATAACTAACCCTTCTGGAGAGAGTCGGCCAGTACCTCCAAAAAATCACGGCCACACTAGCCTGTTCCAAGAGTTAACGCAAGAATTGGAAGGTTTAGTGGGTCTGGACAATATCAAAGAGCTAGTCTTTGAAATCTACGCCTTGTTACAGATTGCTCAAATGCGAACTGAGGCAGGACTTGCAAGCGGTGGGCAAGCTTATCACATGGTTTTTAAAGGGAATCCCGGAACTGGCAAGACAACCGTGGCTAGAATCGTAGCTAAGCTGTTCCAGCGTATGGGTGTACTGACCAAAGGACATCTCATTGAGGTGGAGAGAGCCGACCTTGTAGGAGAATACATCGGTCATACTGCACAGAAGACTCGCGATCTGGTAAAAAAGGCTTTGGGCGGTATTTTGTTTATCGATGAGGCTTATAGCCTTGCTCGTGGTGGAGAAAAGGATTTTGGAAAAGAAGCGATTGATACGCTCGTCAAGGCCATGGAGGATCATCGCAGTCAATTTATACTTATCTTAGCGGGGTACTCTGGAGAAATGGAGTATTTTTTGATGAGCAATCCCGGATTGCCTTCACGGTTTCCGATACAAGTGGAATTTCCTGATTATACGATCGATCAACTGCTGCAAATCGCTGAACTGATGGCAAAAGATCGCGACTATATTTTGATGCCACAGGCGATACTCAAGTTAAAGCAGCATTTGTTAGTAGAGAAGACGGAGAGTCTTCATGCTTTCAGTAATGCGCGGTATGTTCGCAACGCCATTGAGAAAGCTGTTCGGGGTCAGGCTGTTAGACTGTTAAACCAGTATGAAAGTACCAGCCCAGGCAAGCAGGAATTAATGACGCTTCGAACTGAGGATTTCAAATTATGAATTACAGGATACTATCACCGTCATAAGGAGCATGACATACATGGCAATAACTACGCATGATACGGAAACAGATGTACAAGATCGAGCGATATTGGTAAGTCTCGTCACAGATAAAATTAAAGGAACGGGAATTGATCCAGAGCTTTCACTACAGGAATTAGTGCAATTAGCCGAAACGGCTGGTGTTGAAGTTCTGGATGTGCTGCGTCAAAACAAGGAAACGCCTGATTCTAGATGGTTTATTGGTAAAGGTAAGGTAGAAGAGCTACGGATGGCTGCTGATGCTCTCGGGGCTAACACAGCTATCTTTGATCAAGAATTGTCCGGAGCCCAAGTACGGAACCTTGAGGAGGCTCTGGATCTTAAGATTATTGACCGGACGCAGCTTATTCTGGATATTTTTGCGGGGCGTGCGAAGACGCGAGAAGGGATTATTCAGGTAGAGCTGGCACAATTGTCCTATCTGTTACCTCGGCTATCCGGCCAAGGGAAGAACTTATCCAGATTAGGTGGAGGCATTGGTACCAGAGGTCCGGGTGAAAGTAAACTGGAAACCGATCGCCGGCATATTCGTGATCGGATTACGGAGCTGAAACGCCAGCTGGATGAGGTTGTTAAGACTCGTGAGCTGCATCGGGAGCGTCGCCGCAAGGCGGGAGCGGTGCAAGTTGCACTTGTTGGGTATACGAATGCAGGGAAATCAACGCTGCTTAAGCAACTAACCGATGCGGATGTCTATATTGAAAACCAGTTGTTTGCCACACTGGACCCTACTTCACGTGTACTTGAGCTAGCAGGTGGTAAAGAGGTTGTGCTTACGGATACTGTAGGCTTCATTCAGAATCTTCCGCATGATCTTGTCGCATCTTTCCGTGCAACGCTAGAGGAAGTCAATGAGGCCAATTTGGTGCTACATGTGGTGGATGCCTCTTCACCAATGCGTGAGGAGCAGATGGAGATTGTCCAATCCATCTTGCAGGATCTTGGTGCATCTGGTACACCGCAAATCGTACTTTTTAATAAAATTGATCTATGTCAGCCTGAGCAACTGGAAATGCTGCCTACAGGTACAGGGTACTTGAAGATCAGTGCATTTAACCCTGAGGATTTAACTCGGATTACCGAAATGATCGCCGATGAACTGGCTGGAGACACACTCAACTTCCGCATTCCCGGAGACCGTGGCGACATTTCTTCCTTGCTCTACAGGGTGGGAGAGGTTCTGGAAACGACTTATGATGAGAACGATGTGCTCTATAACGTTCGTCTTAATAAAGAGGACTATGACAAATGGGGTTACATGCTTGCTGAGTTTGTGGACCAGCAGTAATCTTGTTAGTCATTCCCAAAGTGGAAATGCTTCGTTTATAGGTATAAAATAATAGCTAATCTAGAAAGCGTCAGTTTACTGCCGCTTTCTGTCATTATGATGGCAAGTAAATGTAAGGAGAGAATAAGAACGAATGGTAGTTTTTGCAGAGGATATTTTGAGCGCGGCAGAGGCCGCAGAAGTTGAAATAGAAGGCGCTGTCAAAGCCCTTGATCGTATTGTAGATAAGAATCAGTGGAAGGTTATAGAAGCGTTTCAGCGTCATCAAGTCAGTGATTTTCACTTTGCCGGTTCAACGGGGTATGCGTATAATGACCGTGGCCGTGAAGTGTTGGATCTTGTCTATGCTGACGTTTTTGGTGCGGAATCTGCTCTGGTACGCCCGCATTTCGCTTCAGGAACACATACTATATCAACAGCCCTATTTGGTGTACTGCGTCCAGGAGATGAGCTGCTATACATCACAGGACGTCCGTACGATACCTTACATAAGGTAATTGGTCACACAGGGGATGGGACAGGTTCTCTCGCAGATTTCGGAATTACTTACCGAGAGGTTGATCTTACTGCAGATGGCAAGATCGATTGGGATGAGGTAGCTCTCGCTATTAACGAAAATACTAAAGTGATTGGAATCCAAAGGTCACGAGGATATGATTGGCGTGCTTCTTTCACAGTAGCTGAAATTGGTGAGATGACTTCGAGGGTAAAGGTGTTGAAACCGGAAGTGATTGTCTTCGTAGACAATTGTTATGGTGAGTTTACCGAAGAGCTTGAGCCTCCACAGGTTGGTGCGGATCTAGTAGCAGGATCGTTAATTAAGAATCCAGGTGGGGGTATTGCTGAGACGGGCGGTTATATTTGTGGCCGACAGGAGCTTGTGGAATTGGCAGCTTATCGATTAACCGCTCCTGGCATAGGTGGTGAAGTTGGGGCTATGTTAGGAACAACTCGTGGGCTTTACCAAGGGTTGTTTATGGCTCCTCACACGGTCGGACAAGCTTTAAAAGGGAGTATTTTTGCTGCATCCGTATTTCAGCGCTGCGGGTTTGAAACAAAGCCAGCATGGAACGAGCCTCGTACAGATCTGATTCAGGCGGTTTCCTTTGACGGTCCAGATCACTTAATTGCCTTTGTTCAGGGCATACAACGGGCTGCGGCTGTAGACAGCCATGTAGTACCAGAGCCTTGGGATATGCCTGGTTATGAACATCCAGTTATTATGGCGGCAGGTACGTTTATACAAGGTGGAAGCTTGGAGCTATCTGCAGATGCGCCTATACGAGCTCCTTATATTGGCTATATGCAAGGCGGGTTAACCTATTCACATGTTAAATATGGCGTTTTGATGGCACTTCAAAGTATGCGTGAAAGAAAATTGCTGTAAGAATATCTCACATACCATTGACACGCTACATTAGGAAATGTACAATGAGATCAGAAAAAGATCATTGGAAGGTTGGATGAGTCATGGGTGATGAAATCCGCAGAAATATGGCACTATTTCCTATTGGAATTGTAATGAAGCTGACTGATTTGTCCGCGAGACAAATTCGTTATTATGAGCAGCACAGTCTGATCGTACCCGCACGTACGTCGGGGAATCAGCGTTTGTTCTCTTTTAATGATGTTGAGCGCCTATTAGAAATTAAAGCTCTGATCGAGAAGGGTGTTAATATTGCTGGCATTAAGCAAGTAATGAATCCTGTCTCTAAGGAATCCGAGGAAGCTACTGTTATTACCCCTGATACAGAGGTAAGACGTAGAGAGTTATCCGATTCCCAGCTTCACCGAATGCTGAAGCAAGAACTAGTTTCCGGTAAAAGACCGGGACAAGTGTCTCTGATTCAAGGTGAGTTATCCCGGTTTTTTAATAAATAATAATATATAGAAGTTCGAAAGGGAGAGGATCACATGAGCTTTTCTAAAGAGGATATTTTACGCATTGCCAAGGAAGAGAATGTTCGTTTTATTCGTCTGCAATTTACGGATCTATTAGGTACTATTAAGAATGTAGAGATTCCAGTTAGCCAATTGGAAAAAGCGCTTGATAATAAAATGATGTTTGATGGTTCTTCCATCGAAGGTTACGTACGGATTGAGGAATCTGATATGTATCTCTTCCCTGACCTTGATACATGGGTAATCTTCCCTTGGGTGACAGATAGTCGTGTAGCGCGTCTGATTTGTGACGTCTACATGCCAGATGGTACACCTTTTGCTGGAGACCCGCGTGGTATCCTCAAACGTTGTCTGAAGGAAGCAGAAGAAATGGGTTTCACAGCTATGAACGTTGGACCAGAACCTGAATTCTTCCTATTCAAGACAGACGAAAGAGGCAATCCTACTACGGAATTGAACGACCAAGGTGGATACTTTGACTTAGCGCCAACGGATTTAGGGGAAAACTGTCGTCGCGAAATCGTACTGACCCTTGAAGAAATGGGCTTTGAAATCGAAGCTTCCCACCATGAAGTAGCTTCGGGCCAGCATGAAATTGACTTTAAATATGCTGACGCGATTACTGCTGCTGACCAAATTCAAACCTTTAAGCTCGTCGTGAAAACGGTAGCCCGTCAACACGGCCTGCATGCAACTTTTATGCCTAAACCATTGTTCGGTATCAACGGATCTGGTATGCACGCTCACCAATCCTTGTTTAAAGGCAAAGAAAACATGTTCTACGACGAAAGCGACAAGCTGGGTCTGAGCAAAACTGCACGTTACTACATGGCTGGTATTTTGAAGCACGCTCGTGCTTTTGCCGCGATTACTAACCCAACAGTGAACTCATACAAACGCCTTGTTCCTGGTTATGAAGCACCTTGCTACGTAGCTTGGTCTGCAAGTAACCGTAGCCCAATGATTCGTATTCCGGCTTCTAGAGGTCTTAGCACTCGCGTTGAAGTTCGTAACCCGGACCCAGCAGCTAACCCTTACCTCGCACTTGCTGTTATGTTGAAAGCAGGTCTTGACGGAATTAAACGTAAGCTCGATCTTCCAGCTCCAATCGACCGTAACATCTATGTGATGTCTGAGGAAGAGCGTATTGAAGAAGGCATTCCAAGCTTGCCATCCGATTTGAAAGAAGCTCTTAGCGAAATGATCCGCAGCCATGTTATTACCGAAGCTCTCGGCGAACATGCTCTGGCTCACTTCTACGAGTTAAAAGAAATCGAATGGGATATCTATCGCACACAAGTTCACGAGTGGGAAAGAGCGCAATACATGACTCTTTACTAGTAGAACTTTCAAACCCTTGGCGCCTTTGGCGTTGAGGGTTTTTTGTGTATGTGCAAGGATATGAGATATTGTAGTGGTTTTGAGCGCCCCCGTAATGCCCCCTAAAAATGTAGTGATCATTCGAGTATATTTCTCATATTAGCTTCAAATTTCTCCATACTGCTTTCATTTATTTTCTTTGGAATATGTGTGTATGTGTCCGCTGTGATTCTCATACTACCGTGACCTAAACGTTCTTGTACGTACTTCATATCGTTACCAGCCTCAAGTAAAAGGACAGCATGAGTGTGACGAAGAGAATGGTTCGGCATGAAATTACCATCATCTCTACAAAGTACTAGATTCAAGTTGTGCTTGTATAACTCATACCAAACTAATTTGTTCTGGTTCTGATGTTTAAAATGTTGTTTCAAATCTTGAATAAGAGATGTGCTTATTTGTATTGTTCGTTCTGAATTAAAATCTTTGTATCCCCGAAAAGTTCCTCATCACTATCAGCGGAAAAATCCAGTGTTTTGTTAATGGTTATCATACCTGTTTCAATTAATACACGATAGAATTTCCAATAAAAATAATCATATTGGTGGGCAACTCTAAGAAACGCAGGTATATTTTCGGATTCTATAAATTTTAAATCTTTAGGTTTTACGTAACCTTTTATTGTGACTCACTTACACGGATTTTTCTCTAGTTTTTCTATGCTCAAGGAAATAGAGGAGCAGCATTTGAAAACTTAATCAATTCCACGAATGAATCCTATGAGAATAGAGAATTGGCTGTTATCAATAAACGAGCCACGCCCGTAAAGGTAACTAAGAGCAAAGGATCCAAAGTACATGCGGGATACTTCGAGGCTCAAGCAACAGTTGACTATGACGGCATCTATCGTGAACGAGCCGTATTTTTCGAAGCGAAGTCTATTCAGGAGTTAGATAGATTTGATTTAAAGAACGTTGCAGATCATCAATATGAACACTTGGATATGTGTCATAAGTTCGGTTCGCACTATGCTTCGTCTTAGTAGAGTTTAGAAAACAACGTAAAACATACCTTTTACCCTTCACAGCATTATCTGCATACAAGGTTGAGGCTTCCAAGGGTGGACGGAAAAGCTATGACGCTGGATAACTTTGAAATTGACGCATTTGAAGTTAGGACAGGCCGTGTCCCTCTTGATTATTTGGCTGCAGTAGATAAAATCCGGTTTGCGGAAACGGCACGGTCGTTGCGCTGAACTTGGCGCACCAGTGAAAGATAGAGAATATCGGTTGTCTTTATTTATCGCGTTCAAACTAAAGATGATTATAGGTATGTACCTTTTTACCATAGACAAGCCCATGAGATTGACCGTAAGAAAACTAATCATTTAGAAGAACGAGTACTACAACAGAAAGAAGACAAGGAGGCGGGTATAATTGGCCATCAGACATTTTGGAAGCCTGAGAAAAAGACTAAGGAGAAAAAAACTAGTAGTTTAGGTCATCACAAGAAGGTAAAGAAAGAAGTGCCAGAATGGAAGAAAATCTGCTAGCTGACCATAAGCCTGGTAAGAATTCTAGTCAGCGAAATGAATTTCCTGATTCAGTAGTAAAAGCAGCCATAGAACGATCTAAAGGTATTTGTCAATTTTGTAAGAGAGTACGTTGTGAAACAACTCATCATGTCTTCGGGCGTGGTAGAGGTGGTCTCGGGGTACTTAGCAATGCATATAGTGCATGTGGAAACTGTCACATCAATATTGAAGCAAATGATGAGTTGAAAAGTGCAATTATTGAAGAATATCGTATTTAATACGGCGAATACTTCTGGTTTGATGAACAAGATTGGGACGAACACAATCACAAGCTAAATAAGCAGCTGGAGCTGGAAAAGGCAAAAGAAGAACGCCTGCAGGAGATAGAACCTTTACCTTATTTAATCATAACGGCTGCTGGCAGGGATCTCCGAGCAAAGGAAATTAGATTTCTGGAATCATTAGAAACCAAGGATCTAAAAACCTCCACTGCAATGTTTACTGAAGCTCTTAATGGCTATGCTGCCCAGGGTTCTTATCATCCAAATGACCGATTTGAAGTTTATAAAATTCTTATAACATCGAATAAACGTTATTTGTGGGGGGTTGAAGATGGAATTCATTTCGAAAAAGCAGCAAGCAATCATCGACTTTATTGATAATTTCTCATTTGAATTTCAATATCCGCCCAGTATACGCGAAATTGCAGTAGCCATGGGGCACCAGTCAATATCGACAACTCACGGTTTTATTAAGCGCTTGGAGAACAAAAAGCTCCTGTCCTAGAGGAGGCATAACCAAGAACCATAGTGCTCACCAGAAAAGGAATGAATCAGGTAATTAAGGCAGGAGCATCTGAGATAAATGCCAAGGCTGAGCTGTGAAACAAAAATAAGGGGCATAAGCCCCAATGACGGATAACAAGACATGGTTCTGTCAGTTCGAAATTTCTAATTGATCAGATAATAATTCTTTCTGACATATTTCATTCAGCCTGCAAATGCTATTCCATTAAACGCAGCATTTACCATCCATATTCCGTTTCTCCCAATTTCTAAGTCTGAGTATAAAAAAGTGAATAGCGAATTTGACCATTTGAAACAGTAGGAATATCGGGGAAATCACCTGCGGTTATGGAGATTGTGGATGCTGTACTCTCTATAGGACCCGGACGGACTTGCGATTCATAGATTAGTGTGCCAGAACCAAGGATTCCGTTTCTTTCTATAACGACTATATAGTAATGAATCTCCTGTCAAAGTAGGTGACCAAGTAAAGGTAAGGCTCCCTACATATAACGGACACATCGTTATCTGCAGCGGACCTGTAGAATACCGGACAGAGGATGTAGGCTGCTACGGACACGGTTACGGCATCAACAATCCGCAAAGAGGATTTACGTATCTCAGTAGCATTAGCAAATCTACAACAAAAATGATAATTATACGGCCGTTAGGCCATCGTCCGACAGCATAAACCCAGCAATGCGGGGGCCGTACCAGATCATTAAGGGAGTAGGAGTATCCCTCATCTCCCAAAGGCACAGTAGACGCAAACTGTTCACTAGCAAAATCCATAAGAGCTCGTTTAGAGGGTTCCAATATAAAAACCAACAGTGGTATTAAACTAAAAAAAGTCCTACTGTTGGTTTATTGAACTAACGTTTCCCGTTAGTTCGAAAAGCTGACCCATTAATTAGGTTATTCACCTAAAAACTCTAAAAACTTCCTTTCGGCTTTTCCCCAATTAAGCCAAACAAAAACATTTGAGAAAAAGCGAACCCTTTATACGTTTTCGATAGACATGTAGGAATTGTCAGATCAAGGTCCATGTAGGTGGTAAGTATCCGCTGTGTGAATTCTTTTTGATTCGTTAAGGAAGATTCCTGCAATTGTTTTGCAAACTCATTGCTTACGTTTTCTCTCCCGCCAAGCGCTTCTTGTAATTGGTACCCTGCCATATATAGTTCAGCAGCTATTTCTTCATCAACTCGCTGATGTTCAGCTATATAGGTCGAAATCCAGTCACGCACTAGTGACGAGGTATCTTTATTATTATCTTTAGCAACCTGTTGGAAACTCTCTTTCATGTCTTTTGATATTCGTATTTGTAAATTAGTATCCATTTAATTGATTCCCCCTTAGCTTGAATATGCTAATTGTAACTCAACCGTAATCACAATGTCAATACATTGTTATTACGACAATCAAAGCACTATTACCCTGCTTCATATGGTTCGTTACTCCGCTATTCTGTCCGTTAGCTTAATAAGTCTTTTTCATCGAGAGTTATAGTAATTGTTGCGCAGTACGAAGATACATGACATTAAGGGATAGTGGAGGTTACAGCACTCCTATCCCACATATTGCGAATTAGGGAAGAGAAGTTCGTTTTGATAACGAAATGATGTTTTTGTCCTTATCATCACCATGGTCCGCATTTTCTTCTACCTCTTTTTTCTCATCGTGAAACTCAACATGAGAATAGGCCGTGATGTAGTCAAATGGAGTGTAATTATTACTTGGTAATTTTCTTGTAAGTAATATCTTGACAATGATGATTCCTAATGAGAGATAGAAAATGGCTCCTACTCCAACCAACATGAATTGTACTAAGTTCATTGTTAACACCACCTTTGTTTGATTTTATAATTTAATGTTAATATTTACAAGTTTACCGAGATTTAATGCACATTACGAAGATACATGGACAGAGAGGGTTAATAGCCCTCCTCTCCCAAAAGGAGGATATAAGAGATAGTTTGGCTGTACTGAACTTATAAGGGGGCTGAGACCCCGATCAAAGGAGACTACTCATGAGAGAGATTAAGTCCGAGGGAAACGTAAAAATGGCGAGTGGATGTACGGCAGTTTGGTAATGAGCAGCGAGGGTGACACTCACATCATCGACCATGAGAGTTGGTATAAGTGGAAGGTTGATCCTGAAACAGTAGGTCAATACATCGGATTAAAGGATAAGTACGATCGGGAGATTTACGCAGGAGACATCCCACGTGATCCGACTGGTATAGGAGAAATAGAATGGGTTCAAGAGCATTGCGCGTACATGGTGTTCACCAAAAATCCGAGTAAATACCACCATTTGGAGTCAGATGGAAAGCTGTTACACACCGAAATCATCGGCAACATCTTCGAGAATCCAGAACTAATAGAGGTATAAGGGGGAGAAGAGGATATGAGCACAGCAAGCTATCAATTATCCGATAAGGCAGGCTTAAGCAACATCATAAATAAATCAATCTCTTCAAGCATTCCCGAAGTCCTTCATAAATAACAGCAACGAAATTATCCTTGAACCAAGAAATAATGTGTACTTCCGGCTGGAGGGAGTCAATACAGAGTTGGACTTCAAATGTAAGATGTTCGCGTGGGTAACGAGACTGATCTCTAAAGGATTGAATAAATACTGGGCACCAAAGGTTCTGGAAAGCTTTAACGAGGTGCTGGGCACAACCTTCAACAAGGATGAAATGTATGAAATCTATGACCGTTTAGGAAATGACATCAATCGAAAGCTGACTGAGCAGTTCATAGAATCTGGTTACGACATGGCGCTATTAAAGAGAATGTAATTCATAGGCCGTCAGGCCATCGAGTCAGAACGAAAAATCGCAGTGAAACAGGAGCCGGTACTCTTAGTTCTTAACCATTAAAGATATACCATAGTAATCCATAAGCTATTCCGAAGTAAGCAATCACACCCAGTAAAGAGATGGATAAAAGAATAATGATAACTTTTTTACCGTTCATAAAATTCACCTCTTAATTCGTTTAAAAAACCTCTCCCAATTTTTAGTGTAGGGGAGAGGCCAAGAAAGAAAGATTGGGCACAGCCCTCATCATCCAACTTGATTATAAATTAATAAATACTTACCATCAATTGATTTTATAACTGGAGGTCATACCTAATGAGCGATTGGTACTCAGGAATCAAAAGCAAGGAGATTGAATCTACAGGTGGTGGGCAAGGAAAGATTAAAAGCTCACAACTCACAGAGGAAGAGAGAGCAAACCTAGATTTGAAATATCCCAAACCTATTGGTAAGGCTGACGAGCGGCCATTTTATGATAAAGGGGTCAATAGAATGAGATACAAGGACACTCAAAAAGCATTGTCGGACGGGCATAGACAATTTATTTTTACTGCAAGCACAGGAAAACCTGTAAAAGTGCTGAAGTGGGGATCGAGCTAGGTGAGATTTAAGGATGCATATAACATGTATCCAATCAGCACAAACATGAAGATGTTCTCTATGATGGTGGAAGGTATTTATACAGAAAAAAGCCCTGATGCGTCAGGGTAATAGCAGCTTCTATCCTCTACCAAAATAATACCACAAAGGGGATTGAGGATGAACATCGCAAATAGTAAGGATCCTGTATTGAAGGTAACTGACTTAGGTCCTGCAACTGCTCTTAACTATCAATTCTCCCTCAAAGGCGCGGAGCGAGCATATAGGAAGGCTGATGCTGATGATAAAAAGGTGACTTCTGGAATGGAATCTGACTGTGAGTTTGTCATTGAGTGGCTGAATTCAGGACGGAGACCAGGGAAAAAGCGTGGAATTGAACGGCGAGCTGGCTATGAACGGGAAATACTACTGGATCCAATACGAATGAAGGCTTTCGCTTGTGATTAAAAGGCGGGAAGCCCAGCCAATCTTTCAGATGAACAACGGTTCCAATTAGAATATGCACTTAATCAATTAAGCGAACGAGAACGAGAATGCTATACTCTGGCACATGGTCAGTGCATCTCACATTCAGAATTAGCCAAAATGCTCGGCATTACCTACGGAAGCGTTAGCGAATATATTCAACGAGCGCAGCGTAAGATTAGCGATACCGTAGACTTTTTGAATATTAGTGTATAAAAACTGGCCAGGTCTCTTATGAGTGGCAAGTATGGAACGCAAACATCGGGTGAAGATGGGTCACACACCACAATTAACATATGGAAATTGTTGTGAATGTCTGTAATAGTGGTGGTTTGAAAGATACGTCGCAAATATGATTCAAGTTAAGCGAATGAAGTTTGCCAGTGTGTGATGGATTGTGAGAGTTATGTGAGCGGGATTCGGGATTGAGGGCTGGGAAGGTAACATTGCGGTTTAAATACTGAGATTCTAATGAAGGGAGCGCCTCGTGAGCAATGGCTGTTGGGGCGCTTCTTCTTTTTGAAGATTTACATGAGCTAAACGGAAAACTTCGTTAGATTAGTCGTCTGAATAGGCTATAGGTTCGCATACGAAGCCGCTATCGGACTCAGTGGACATTATACGCAGCTTTCCCCCTATATTTGGTTTGCTATCGGACCCCAATGCAGTTATTGGACTGAAAAGTACCCTATGTTATGCTCTTAAGAAGCAATAACGTCACTGGAGTCCGAAACCCTGCGCAGTAGGTGATTATTTGGCAAATAGCGTCATCTGGGTCCAAAATTCGCAGAAGAGGACTCTTTGCTGTTTGGGTCATAAACTAAGGAGATCATAGAAGTGCAATAATCCTAAAAATCCATTATTTAAATTTTTCCAATTAGATAAGGAGAATAATGTTAAAATATCTAATATATATCGAATACTTTCCTGGGAGGCGTAATAATATGCACATTTTCATATATATAGGATTAGCTTTTTTCGTGATTTCTGGTATATGTGTGGGCGGATTTACGACAGGTACTCAGCAAAGAGGGAATTTTTATTCGGAATCCAAAGAAGACCGTAAGATTAAAAACAAAGTAGCGAATTGGTCTGCTTTAGGAGGCGTTTTTTCATTAGTGGTTGCTGGGATCATTTATTTATTGTGATTTTTATTTACATAAAGTACCAAACGAATTATATTGAAAGAACAGCATAAACGATGAGGGGGGTTATATTTGGCGAAGATTTTTAATGAGAATACAGTTTCATTTAAACAGAAGTTATCTCCGATCCCTGAGTTTGCTTGGCATACGAGTGAGAGATTAGCTGAGATCGCTAATTCCAAACATCTAGTCTTCGACATAAGATCACTAGATCCAGATAAATATTCTTTTCCTTATCATTTTCATAGAAGCGCTGAAGAGATATTTGTAATTTTGACGGGAAAAGCGATGTTAAGAACTCCCGAAGGTTTTACCGAGGTTTCTGAGGGGGATGTGTTATTTTTTGAAATGGGGCTCGAAGGTGCTCATCAACTTTATAATCATACGGAAGTACCATGCCGGTATCTTGATCTCCGAACGAATCAGGGTATAGATGTTTGTGAATATCCAGACTCAGGCAAAATCAACATTCTCCCTTATCAAGAAATCTATCAGGCGGATCAGCAAGCGGATTATTATAAAGGAGAAGAGCAGGTAAGGGAGAAATGGAATGGAATGGAGGATCACACTTGATTCAAGATCGATGGTTCACAGTCACGAAAATTGATCCAATTACTTATGCAATCAGTGAATATGGACATTGGGAAAAGGTGCACTCTTTTTTGTTGTTAGGGAAAGAACAAGCGGTGTTGATTGATACGGGATTAGGCATCGATAATATAAAAAGAATAACGGATCAGTTAACGGATTTACCTATCGCTGTCATCACTACGCATGTGCATGCAGACCATATAGGCAGTCATGGACAATTTGAGACGATCTATGTTCATAAAGAGGATGAGGATTGGCTGATTAATGGAATACGAGGTTTGTCACTTGCCCAGATCAGAAAAGATATGAGCCGAGATATTACTCTTCCTGTTCCTGAGACGTTTGATCCTAATACGTATACACCTTATCAAGGGAGACCAACAGCTCTATTGCAAGAGGGAGATGTGCTTGATTTAGGCGGGCGTAGATTAGAAATTTACCACACACCGGGTCATTCACCAGGTCATATTAGCATCTTTGATCATGCCAACGGGTATCTGTTTACAGGGGATTTGTTGTATGATGTTACGCCAATTTATGCTTTTTATCCCTCTACTAGTCCGGCAGATTTAGTGGCTTCTTTAGAAAAGATTGCGCAAATTTCAAATGTATCTCAAGTATTCGGCTCTCATAATACGTTGGGTCTAGATCCAGCTATTTTGCAAGAGGTTATGAAGGCAGTTCGTGAATTACGTGAACGTGATCTAGTCGCTCATGGTACGGGCATTCATCAATTTAACGGATTTAGTGTGCAATTTTAAAATGAATGTTGGATGCAGCGAAAACGGCCCTCTCAAAAGGACCGTTTTTTTGTCATTCCTTAAGGTTTTCAAAATTTCTAATTGGGAAAAGTAAAGAGAAGTAATAAGAGGTGGGAGGGGACGTCTATTCGGATACGATCGACCTGAAGAATGCATGCAATTGTTGTACTTGGGAGAAGGCTTCTTTATACTGATTATCGGATTGTTGAATAGGTAATAAACCTGGCAAGAAGGAGATGCTATACACAGAAGTCCCATTGCTGTTTATATATATTTTAAGTGTAAGTTCCTCGATAACTCCTGCCTCTTCGTCAGCGTTATTAAGCACATTAATATTCGCACTTGAAGCAGTTGTTTTACTGTTTTGTTGTCTTTTAGATACTTTTGAAAGGGTAAGTGCGTTAACAACAATCTCTGATCCCATTACATTATCGAAGGAGTATAGCTTTGCTATAGCTTTTTTGCTTGTCTTCGGATCACTGCTACCTATGGCTATTTTCTTATAAGATTCGTTGAGCGCGATTAAGTGAGACTGATTGGGGGGGATAAATGTTTTGGTAAATATGATGTTAAAAGATGAGATTGCGTTTAACAGCCTAGAAAGTTCTGAAGAAGCAGATAGCTTTTTTAATTCTAGAATAACGGCGCTTAGAATTAAGGCTACTCCTATAATAGCAAACATGTACATCAAGAAAATCAGCATGTAATCACACCTCCTGTTATCTCAGTAGAGCAAGATTTATTGCTTATTGAAAGATATGCCTGAATTCTCTCTACTAGTATCTGTTAAAAGCGAAAATCGTGGAAATTTAGGAACGGCTTCTTTTTAGAAAAAAGAAAACACCCAGAGATCTGCCGATTCTGCAATCTGAGTGCAAAATTGGGGCAGATGCCTGAGTGCTTTTTAATATAATTACGTCGAAATTATAAGAAATTGAAGGCTGTGATTTGATCGGTATAAACAATTAGCTGTTTGTATTCGATCGGAGATTCATAATTAGCGTAGACTCTTACAGTAACCTCGTTTAGGACTACAAAGTTATAGCTGAAATTTTTATCGGGATGTTCTGCACCTAAATAAGATATGTATTCATCTACAATGACATCATCCATCAGAGATTTTAAGTCAAATACATCCTCTTTATTGGAGGCGGAAGGGGAGATCGTCCCTTGAATGCTGCCGAATGAGGTGAGCAGATTTACTTTTTTTCCACTAGCCTGATCGTTATTTAATAATAAGCCAGAGAGTTTAACAAGTGCATCGACTTTGAAATCGACGAGAGTTCTAATTTTTGAGTTGTTCAAAACTAAACACTTCCTTTCAATTTGAAATCCTGTTAACAATATTCGACATATAACCGCATAATTCCTAGTTCGTCATCAAAAATACTTAAATACAAACACACCCCATCCATGGAACTAGGAGTGAGGCGTGTTTATCTATGGATAGATTTAATTCCTGATCGTTACTTGTGTTCCAATCGGAACAATCGCAGCTAGTGCTAATACATCCTCATTGTACATACGAATACAACCGTGGGAAACCTCGTGCCCTATGGATGCGGGATCATTATTTCCATGTATCCCATAGTGAGGCTTAGATAGACCCATCCAAAAGACTCCAAATGGACCACCTGGATCGGGTTGTTTGTTAATGATTGTGAAATCACCTAATGGTGATTGAGTTAACATTTTACCGATTCCGACGGGGAATCCCCTGATCACAGTATCATTATCAAGAAGATAAAGCATACGCTGCGTCAGATCCACTATAATTCGGTAATTTGGCATTGCGCAACACTCCTTTCTAAATAGGATATGAGCAGGACGCCTAAACGGTTATTCATTAAAAATGGCCATTTTAATCAATGAGAACATATGTTCTAAAGAGGATTAGTTGAACAAAATAGCAGAAAAAGAGCTGTTCCACATTTGCGGAACAGCTCTTTTAAAATCTAAGAAAATATATATTTAATACAACACATTTTCCTTATACTTCTCGCAGAAACGGATACCATCCCTTAGAGGGCGGTATCCGTTTACGATTGGTAGGAGTGCATGCTTAGTGGATATCTCGAAATAATCCGATAACTCTGCCGAGAATGGTCACGCGATTAAGGCGAAGAGGCTCGTACGCCGGATTCTCCGGCTGAAGACGGATATGATCACGTTCTTTATAAAAGGTCTTCACGGTTGCTTCATCTTCTTCGGTCATAGCTACAACGATATCTCCGTTGTCAGCCGTTTGTTGTTGGCGAACAATTACATAGTCACCATTCATAATTCCTGCTTCTACCATACTGTCACCTTGAACCGATAACATAAATACTTTGTTATCTCCAACATAGTGAGTTGGAAGCGGGAAATAGTCTTCAATATTCTCAGTAGCAGTGATAGGAACCCCGGCGGTAACCTTACCTACGACAGGAATGCGAGCGACGGTTTGTGCGAAATGATGGACATTCTCGGAATCCTCTTGGCCAAGCAATTCTATCGCACGAGGCTTCGTTGGATCTCGACGGATAAGTCCCTTCTTCTCTAGCCGATCCAAATGACCGTGAACTGTGGAGCTGGAAGCAAGTCCAACAGCTTCACCAATCTCCCGGACGGAAGGAGGATAACCCTTGCTGCGGACTTCGCTACGTATAAATTCCAGGATCGCCAGCTGGCGACTTGAAATCTTTGACATTGGAATCAACCCCATATAGTAATGTTTGGGAAAATTATAACATAGAACTACCGTTCGCACAAACATAAGTTCTAACTATTATAAATATTAATTCGAAAGAGTTAATAAATGGTAGTCTCGTATTGATTACGTTTCCTTCATCTAAATGATAAGAGTGATTTTTTTATATGAATAATATGGTAAATATTAATTTCAGAAAAAAAGAGAACAATTGTTCTGAAATAGTATTGAACAAAACACATGTTCGTGTTATTATAATCTCAAAAGTAAGAACAAGTGTTTGGAGGATGATATTCATGTTAAAATACAGTACATACCGTAGCATCTACGATAAAGCCCCCGTGGTTGAATCTTTAGGACATAATCCTATTTCCCGAAATTCTGCTCAGATTAAAGAGTTTACAGAGCATTTGCTTCAAGGACTGATGCGTTTATTCCGGAGAGATTTTGTTATTAAGCTGACATTGATTATTGTGCTTGTACTATCAGGGCTTACAGTAGTAGGTAATGTATTTGCAGGATCTACTACTTTAATGAAAGATGAGAAGCGCGTAGTGGTTGAACGTGGAGATACACTTTGGAGTATTGCACTTGAGAATAAACCTTCTGATATGAAGACGGCTGTATATATAGAAGGAATTAAAAAATCCAACGGTATTAAAGGCAGTCAGATTAATGCTGGAGATATCCTCACTTTACCTATTTATTAATATTCTAAGAACATAATAAGAGGACATGAAGAGCTTGCAGGGAGTAAACCTTGACAAGCTCTTTTTCTCATGGCAGAGTTAGAATTAATTTATAAGGGGAGGGAAAGTTTTTGAATATTGATGAGTTGGTCGCGCGTATTAACGAATTGGCACGCAAACAGAAGAGCGTAGGCCTTAATCAAGAGGAAACGGCGGAACGCGCCAAGCTTCGTGAAATTTATTTGGGGAATATTCGCAATAACTTCCGAGCACAGTTGAATACGATTGAATTGGTCGATAATGATGAGCATGAACAAGGTAACAAGGGGCTTAAGCATTAACACCCTGTTCCTTTTCATAGATATTACTGGATGACTAGGGGGAACGCATATGGCCCGTTCTTGGGAAAGAATGGTTCAACGCAACACACAGCAAATTAACAAGCAAAGAAAGAAGCAGGGGAAGGAAACGATTTACGCATCTAGATCTAAGTCTCCTGGTAAGAACAGTGAAACCTTTAAAGGCCGTAATATTGCATTTCCAGTAGTGTTATTGGTGCTTGGTACTATGTTTTGGATGATTGGTTCAGTGGATCAGGCCAAAGGCAATGGTATGCTTATGAACTGGCTAGGAGTCGTTTTGTATTACTTACTGGCGGCGCTTCTGTTCTTTCGACGTCCGTACTTGAAGGTAGAGAATGCTAGACTATCTACTATAAAATTCAATCGCGAACGTTATCTGCCAGCTTCTGATATTGAGAAAATCATCCTTTCGCGTGGAGCTGTTGTCATTAAGCATAAAGGCAAACGCACGAAATGGATTTTTACCAGACTTATGAATCGTTATGATACAAATGCAATGGGGACTAGACTGGAAGCATTCGCAAAAGCTCACCAAATTGAAGTAGTTCACGATTAGAAATTAACCAGCCATGGGAGAGGGAGACCTGTAATGCCAATTTCCGCCGTACTATTTGACCTTGATGATACACTGCTCTGGGATGATCGGAGCGTCAATGAAGCATTTCGTTCTGCATGTGAAGCCGCCGGGGACACGATTGATCCACAAGAACTGGAACTTGCGGTGCGTAAAGAAGCCATAGGACTATATGAATCCTACGAAACGAACCCATTTACAAAAATGATTGGGATTAATCCGTTTGAAGCACTTTGGGGGAACTTTACTGCAGGTGAACAGCCGGAATTCCGTCAATTGGAGCAGCTTGCACCGGGATACCGTAAAGAGGCATGGCGTCGTGGTCTTGCAGCACTTGGTGTAGAGGACGAAGGTCTTGCTGAGACGTTAGCAGCTAAATTCGCAGCGGAGCGTAGAAATCGACCTTACATCTATGAAGAAACGATTCAAGTGCTTGAAGAGCTGAAGGGAAAAGTTAAGCTATTGCTTTTGACTAATGGATGCCCTGCATTGCAACAAGAGAAACTAGATGGCGTACCTGAAATCGTTCCTTTCTTTGATCACATCGTGATTTCTGGAAGCTTCGGCAAAGGAAAGCCGGATAAGGATATTTTTCTGCATGCTCTGGAGCTTCTAGATATTGCACCTGAGCAAGGGGTTATGGTCGGAGATAAGCTTACAACGGATATTCGTGGTGGGTTGGCAACAGGTTTGACTACGGTTTGGATTAATAGAAAAGGCAAACAGCCAGATCCGGAAATTCAGCCGGATTATGAAATCAAACATCTTGGAGAGCTTCTTTCATTGGTCCAATCTTTATAAAGTTGAGTAGAGGCTTACATTCATTTAAGCCTTATGAAGACAGTGAGTTCCTGGGTAACTAGGAGGCTTGCTGTCTTTTTTTGTATCTACATAATGCTTAGAAAGATTGCTGAGATTTATGAGTATATGATTTAAGTCACAAGAGTTAGGCTGAATTGATGCGAAATACTGAAAAACCAATAATAATGTGTATAATAGATGGAGAATGTATAACATGAATTGGTAGATTCATAGTATTCAAATCGGCTGGGAGGACTCTAAATGAAGATTTCAAGAACAATAGTTCCTTTATTATTAGGTGCAACACTTTTAGTACTGGGAGGATGTTCATCAGACCAAACCAAACAATCTGGAATACATAATATGAATATGAACATGGACATGTCTATGGAGCCTATCAAGGTCGAGTTACATTGGAGTCCTGAAGAGGTTGTTGTAAATCAGAAGGTGACCTTTGAGGCTGTGGTGACGCAAGAAAACTTAGCTGTGGATGATGCGAAAGAGGTTTTATTTGAAATTGTGAGGAAAGATGATGAGGAACAGAAAATTGAGCTTAAAGGGAAGCTAGTCGGTGATGGAATCTATCAAGCAGAAGGAGCACTTGCGAAAGAAGGACAATATATTGTTACATCGCATGTAACTGCTAGAACTCAGCATTCTATGCCTAATAAAGAACTCTCTGTGAAACCATAATTAAAAAGAATAGCAATTATAACCTGTAATTACAGATAATGCAGAGTGGAAAGGAAGGCTTTCCGAAATTCCTTTATTCTGCTAAACTTACTCTAATGTTTTACTGGGGGGACTATACGTTGGCTAAATATACACTTGAGGAAAGCTTACAACAAAGAATATTAATTCTAGATGGTGCAATGGGCACAATGATCCAACAGGTGCCTCTGACAGGTGAGGATTTTGGTGGGGAAGAATTAGACGGCTGTAATGAAATGCTAGTATTAACTCGTCCAGAAGTAATTCAGACGATTCATGAGCAGTATCTTGAAGCAGGTGCTGATCTCATTGAAACGAATACATTTGGTGCAACGTCTGTTGTACTTGCTGAATATGATATTCCGCAGCGGGCTCGTGAAATTAATCTGGTTGCAGCAAAGCTAGCTCGTAATGCCGTTGATAAATATGATACACCAGATCGTCCCCGTTATGTCGTAGGTGCAATGGGTCCTACAACAAAGACACTCTCTGTTACAGGAGGCGTCACTTTCCAAGAGCTCGTTGATAGCTACGAGGAACAGGCAGTGGCATTGATTGATGGTCAAGTAGATGCGTTATTGCTAGAGACCTCTCAGGATACTCTGAACGTGAAAGCTGGAAGTATAGGTATTCGAAATGCATTTGAGAAGACAGGCATCAAATTGCCAGTGATGATTTCGGGAACGATAGAGCCGATGGGTACAACACTTGCCGGTCAGAATATTGAAGCATTCTATATTTCATTAGAACATCTGAAGCCAATCTCTATTGGTCTAAACTGTGCAACGGGTCCTGAGTTCATGCGTGATCATATTCGTTCGCTTTCTGCAATCTCTTCAGCAGCTGTGAGTTGTTATCCGAACGCTGGGCTGCCAGATGAGAATGGACATTATCATGAATCTCCAGATTCTCTTGCACGTAAAATTGCTGCGTTTGCGGAAAAGGGCTGGCTTAATATTGCAGGGGGTTGCTGCGGAACAACACCGGAACATATCCGTGCTATGTCGGAGGCACTTTCACAATTTCCACCACGTCCGCTTGCAGGGAATCATCCACCGGCTCTTTCAGGGATTGAACCTATCTACATTGAGAACGACAACCGTCCTTACATGGTAGGTGAACGTACGAATGTATTAGGGTCGCGCAAGTTTAAACGTCTTATCGTCGAAGGCAAATATGAGGAAGCCTCAGAAATTGCCCGTGCACAGGTGAAGAGCGGTGCTCAAGTTATCGACGTCTGCGTGCAAGATCCAGACCGTGATGAGATTGAGGATATTAAGCTGTTTCTAGAATTAGTTGTAAAAAAGGTTAAAGTTCCTCTGATGATCGATACTACCGATCCTAAGGTTATTGATCTGGCGTTACAATACTGTCAAGGTAAGGCGATAATTAACTCCATTAACCTTGAAGATGGTGAAGAAAAATTCGAGCTGGTCACTCCTTTGATTCATAAGTATGGCGCAGCTATCGTTGTAGGTACGATAGATGAGACAGGACAAGCAATCAAGGCTACGGACAAATTGGAAGTTGCCAAACGCTCCTACGACTTACTCGTGAATAAATACGGATTAGCCGGAGAAGATCTTATTTTCGATACGTTGGTATTCCCTGTAGGAACCGGGGATGAGCAATATATTGGCTCTGCCAAAGAAACCATTGATGGAATTCGTCTAATCAAAGAAGCTCTGCCAGGTGTTCATACGATCTTGGGAATCAGTAACGTCTCCTTTGGATTACCGGAAGCGGGGCGTGAAGTACTGAACTCAGTATTCCTCTATGAGTGCACTAAGGCTGGATTGGATTATGCGATCGTAAATACCGAGAAGGTAGAACGTTATGCTTCTATTCCTGCTGAAGACCGTCGTCTTGCTGAGGAATTGATTTATAATACGAATGACGACACGCTTGCTGCTTTTGTAGCCGCCTTCCGTGGGAAGAAGATTGAGAAAAAAGAGAAAATTTCTAACCTGTCGCTAGAAGAGCGTCTGGCTTCATATGTGGTTGAAGGCACCAAAGAAGGGCTTATTCCAGACCTTAATGAGGCGCTTACCAAATCAGGACCTTTGGAGATTATCAATGGCCCGCTAATGGCCGGGATGTCAGAGGTTGGACGGCTGTTTAATAACAATGAGTTGATTGTAGCTGAGGTACTGCAAAGCGCTGAAGTGATGAAGGCTTCTGTTGGTCATTTGGAGCAGTTTATGAAGAAGGATGAGACAGCGGTAAAAGGCAAGATCATGCTGGCAACTGTAAAAGGCGACGTACATGATATAGGTAAGAACTTGGTGGAGATCATCTTATCGAATAATGGTTATCAGATCATTAATTTGGGTATAAAAGTACCACCGGAGACCATTATCGAAGCATTTCGTCGTGAAAAAGCTGATGCGATCGGATTGTCTGGCCTACTCGTAAAGTCGGCACAGCAGATGGTGCTGACTGCACAAGACTTACGCACGGCTGGGATTGATGTGCCAATTATGGTAGGTGGCGCTGCCTTGACTCGTAAATTCACCAAAACACGAATACGTCCAGAATATGATGGTTTAGTACTGTATGCTAAGGATGCTATGGATGGACTAGATATTGCTAATCGGCTTATGAACCCTGTTGAACGGGAAAAAATTGCCGAGGAAATTCGAGTGGAAGCAGAATCGGCAGTGGCAGTTGCACCTAAGCAAGAGCTTCCTACGCTAACTAGAGCCGTACGCTCCAAAATTTCTCCAGATGCGCCTGTATTTGTTCCACCGGATTTAGAGCGCCATGTCATTCGGAATTATCCATTGGGGCATATTATCCCTTATGTGAACATGCAAATGCTGCTCGGTCATCATCTAGGGCTACGTGGTTCTGTAGAGGCGCAGTTAGCTGCTGGTGACCAAAGAACTGTTGAGTTAAAAGGTACTGTAGATGACATTCTACATCAAGCGATGCTGGAAGGCACGATTACACCTCATGCGATGTATCAATTCTTCCCGGCACAATCAAGTGGTAACGATATTATCGTGTATAATCCACAGAATACAGCTGAGATTCTGCATACCTTTACTTTCCCAAGACAAGGTGTAGAGCCTTATCTCTGTCTGGCGGACTTCTTGAAGTCGGTCGACAGTGGAATTATGGACTATGTAGGATTTCTTGTAGTAACTGCGGGACACGGTGTGCGTGAGCTATCTACAGCCCTTAAGGATAATGGAGATTATTTACGCTCACATGCCTTACAATCTGTAGCGCTAGAAATAGCAGAAGGCTTAGCGGAGCGCGTTCACCACATGATGCGTGATACTTGGGGCTTCCCAGATCCTGCAGATATGACCATGAAACAAAGACATGGAGCAAGATATCAAGGGATTCGTGTATCCTTTGGTTATCCTGCATGCCCAGATCTGGAAGATCAGGGACCGCTATTTAAGCTATTATCCCCGGAGGATATCGGTGTTCACCTCACAGAAGGCTTTATGATGGAGCCCGAGGCTTCCGTTTCAGCGATGGTATTCGCCCATCCAGAAGCGCAGTATTTTAATGTAGAGAAGCTGTAAACCTTTCATTTATACACCCGGTCTGTAGGGGGATTGTATCCCTTTCAGCGGAACCTCCCGTAACTGGGGGGTTTTTTGCTGGAAGAAGGACGTTTAGAATAGATAAGAGATAGTTCAGCCAATAAGAAGAAGGGAGGAAGAGGGATGGAATTATATTTTTTAGGTACGAATGCAGGGGTACCAACTATACAACGCAATGTAACGTCTATTGCATTAAGACTACTGGAAGAACGCCGTAGTATTTGGATGTTCGATTGCGGGGAAGGGACTCAGCATCAAGTTCTTCGCTCACCGATTCGCCTAGGAAAGCTGGAAAAGCTATTCATTACTCACTTACACGGAGATCATCTATTTGGCCTTCCAGGTCTGTTATCGAGTCGTGGTTATCAGGGAGGGACTTCACCTTTATCGGTTTATGGCCCCCCTGGATTGAAAGCCTACTTAGATATATCTTTAGCTGTGAGCCAATCCCGGATTCCATACAAAATTGAAATTGTCGAGCATACAGGAGGAACGGTTTTCGAGGATGATGGATTTAAAGTTGAGGCCGCATTATTAGAGCATCGTATTGACAGCTATGGTTACCGGGTAACGGAAAAGGATAGTCCCGGTAGCCTCAATACGGAATTACTTAAGAGTTATGGCTTAAAGCCTGGACCGTTATATGGAAAATTAAAAAAAGGTGAAGATGTTATCACGGATGATGGTGTTCGTATCAGCGCGGCTGATGTTGTCAGAGAACCTAAAAAAGGTCGTATTGTTACGATCTTAGGTGACACGAGACCTTGTTCGGGAGCTTTAGCGCTCTCACTTCATGCAGACCTAGTCGTTCATGAAGCAACCTTTGCTCATGACCTGGCGGAAATGGCGTATCAATACCATCACAGCACAGCACGTCAAGCTGCAGAGCTAGCAAAGGAAGCCAAGGCAGGACAACTGTTGCTGACTCATTTCAGCTCTCGTTACAGCTCGTCTGAGGATTTGATTCCTTTACTGGAAGAAGCTGAGCTTATATTCCCAGAGACATTGTTAGCTGAGGAATTCAGTGCGTATCCGATTTATCGAAGATAAAATGGGTAATTGGGGAAATGATTATTTTCCGGGAAAGCGCAGGAAATGACAGTGCTATGCTAAAAAATGCTGGCTGAGTCTCTCGTTCGATTTCTTTCGACGAAGTGTGTTAGATTTAAAGTAATCACAGCGTAAAAGAGGTACGAATGGCTAGAAATCTTGCCGAAAACCAGCGGGCAATACCACTAAACAAAAAGTATTATTAACCTTTCTAAATCCATGCTGGGCTTAGGTTAAGTGTTGATTAATACCATTATTCATTTATCACATTAATCAAATTTCTTATGGAAATAGAGGGATTTATGATGGAACAGATTAAAGGATTATTGATTGATCTAGATGGTACGTTATACCATGGGCATAAAATGATTCCTGGTGCTGATTTACTGATTAAAGGACTACGCGAAGCTGGCATTCCTTTTTTATTTGTTACCAACAATTCATCGCGTACAGCGGCTAATGTGGCTGCACATCTATGTGGAATGGGAATCGATGCGAAAGCTGAAGAGGTATGTACCTCATCAATGGCGGCCGCACGTTACATAGCTGAGGAATCACCTGGGGCTGCAGTGGCGATACTTGGAGAAGAGGGTTTGCGTGTGGCTTGTACCGAAGCGGGGCTCCGCATCGTCACAGACGCCCCTGATTATGTACTGCAAGGCATCGATCGCTCCTTCAATTACACTTCGCTCTCGCAAGCTTCACGCTGGATTCTGGGAGGAGCAAAGTTTGTACTCACTAACCCAGACTTAATGCTGCCATCAGATGATGGCATTATGCCAGGCGCAGGTACGATTGGTGCAGCCATTGAGGCTGCCAGTGGTGTGAGTCCAGTAGTGATTGGCAAGCCAGAATCTCATCTAATCAAATTTGCGACAGATCTTCTTGGTATCGAGCCTGAACATGCAGTGGTTGTTGGTGATAATATGCGTACAGATATAGCAGCTGGAGTAAATGCGGGCTGTCGTACAGTTCTTGTTTTTACCGGATTAACCAATGCAGAAAATCTTGACCACTATAAAAACCTCACCGGAATCTCACCGGATGAAATTTGTGCCGATTTAACTGAACTTAAAACGTTTCTCGGTGTATAATAGCTAGGATCTTATTACTTCACCAACCTAGAGGGGACGATGAGCTATGCCGGAATTGCCGGAAATGGAGAATTATAGAAAGCTGCTTAGTCAGCATATTATAAATGTGCCAATATCTGATGTAATCGTGAACAGAGAAAAATCAATTAATATGGAAACAGAAGCATTTAGAAATGCATTGATCGGTGCGCGTGTTGTTTTTGTTGAGCGGCGTGCCAAGTATATTTTGTTTCATCTTCATGATGGACGAAGACTACTTTTACATTTGATGCTTGGTGGAATACTTTTTTATGGCACGGAGGAAGAACGGCCGGATCGTAACACACAAGTCGAAATAGCATTTGGAGATCATATCCTTTACTTCATTGGACTTCGCTTAGGCTATCTACATTTGCTGTCGGTGAAGGAAAGCGAAGCCACAATGGGTAAGCTTGGGCCTGAGCTGCTGGATCGTCGGATGACGCTGGAAAGGTTCACTGGATTATTAAAGGGACGGAGAGGTGCGCTCAAAAGCCTGTTAGTAAATCAGCATGTGATGGCAGGAGTCGGGAATTGCTATGCTGATGAGATTGCCTTTGAAGCTAGGCTTTTACCTTCTGCACAAGTCCAGAATTTAACATCTGAATCTATAGCTCGTCTTTATGAGAGCATCCAAAAAGTACTGACTGAGGCCACTGAAATTGGTGGGTACATGGAAATGCCGTTTATGACTGGGGATACTGTTACAGGTTCATATAATAATCAATGTAAAGTGTATGATCGTGAAGGCGAGTCTTGTCTTCGTGATGGGGGAACGATTATCAAAACAGAGCAGTCTGGACGCAAAGTGTTTTATTGCCCAAACTGTCAGCATGACGAATAGCCCCCAAATAGGGGCACATGTTAGCATTCGCGGTGGTTATGGGAGAGCTGCCCGATTCGCTTGGGAGAGCGGTGCAACATGTTTTCAATATTTTCCTAAAAATCCACGTAGTTTGAAACTTAAACAGGTGGATGTACGAGATACGAGGGATTGTGCTCTCTTTTGTCTAGACAAAGGGATCGCTTCGATTGCTCACACTCCGTATGGAATTAACATGGCGGCTGGTGTAGAGGATGCCACTCCGCGCAAGATTTATGTGGCATCTCTTTTAAATGATCTGGAGATTGCAGAAGCTTGTGGTTCATCAGGCATCGTTGTTCATTTTGGACATTTTGGTGGAATGGAGCCGTTACAAGGCTATCAAAATATTATACAATGTATGAATGAGGTGCTACAGTCCTGGGGTGGTCGTACTAAGCTGCTTATTGAGAATCAAGCGGGCAACCATGGAACTGAAGGGATTACGCTTGAAGAACTCGTGAAAGTTCGAGAGCTTAGCCAATTTCCGGAGAAAATAGGATTTTGTTTGGACACCTGTCATGCCTACGCAGCTGGTATCTGGAATCCTGAGCGAACGGAAGAGTTCATTGAACGAGGAAAGAAGCTTGGATTTTGGCCACATCTTGTTGCTGTTCATCTTAATGATTCTAAATTTCCTTTTGACTCAAGACGTGACAGACATGCTGGAATCGGACAAGGACATATTGGAGAGCAGGGGCTGATAAGCTTATTGACTTCCAAGCATTTACGAAGCTCAGCTGTTGTCATGGAAACGGAGAAGGGTGCGGATGGCAGTCACCGAAAAGAGATTGCTACAGTGCGTGGCTGGTTTGAAGCGGAGGCGTAATTGTGATTCATATTTATATGGACGACCTTAGAAAGGTACCTAAAGGTTTCACTTTGGCTCGTACCACTGAAGAATGTCTTCTGATGCTGCGTGAATGCGAGGTCGGTATTTTATCATTGGATTATGATATGGGGCCAGATGATTATTCTGGCGGTGAGGTTGTCAGACGAATTGTACTGGAAGGGATATACCCCCGAGAAATCTATTTGCACACCTCTAGCCTATGGGGGCGAAGGGAAATGTATGAAATCTTATATGCTGCCAAACCTGAGGGGATGCTTTTGGTAAATGGTCCCCTGAGTTCTGATAAGCTTCGTGATATCGCTGGGGAGACGGATTTGAAATGAAGACAATGAATGAAGTGGAATTGCTGGGGGCGCTTAATCGTTCGGGAGAACCGCTTGTCGTATTCTTTCACACTCCATTGTGTGGTACTTGTAAGGCTGCTGAACGTATGTTAGAGGTGGCGGCCCACTTATTGCCTGCTGACCTCCAGATGGTTGCAGGAAATGTGAACATGCTGCCGAATTTGGTACAACAATATCGTATAACGAGCGTTCCTGCACTACTTGTAGCTTCTGCAGAACGAGAAGATGATCCGAATATTTATTATTCCATGGTTTCAGTTGAGCGAGTACTGGAATACATAAGGAGTGTTATATCATAATTATTTCATTACAACATTTATCTCTTCGCAGGGAAGAAAGCTTAATCTTGGACGATGTGTCGCTAGAAGTTAAAGAAGGTGAGAACTGGGTCATTTTGGGACGGAATGGCTCCGGTAAAACCACAATTTTAGAGATGATGACGGGTTATTTATTTCCTAGCAAAGGGACTGTAGAAGTGCTGGGTTATAAATATGGGCAATGTGATGTACGTGAGGTTCGTAAAGAAATCGGATATATCGGTCCTTCCTTGATGGAAAAGATGAGCTTAAATGATCCAGTGTGGGAGGTCGTAGCTACAGGGGCTTACGCTTATTTGCGTTTTTACGAGACGATTCCTACCGAAGTAAAAGAGAAAGCAATCAGCATGCTGGAAGATATGAATCTAGGCAATATGGCATTTCATCCTTTTGGGACCTTGTCACAGGGAGAACGTAAAAAAGCTATGCTGGCAAGATGTCTTATGGCTGACCCTAAGTTATTGATTATGGACGAGCCTTGTGCCGGCCTTGATCTATATGAAAGGGAAAAAATGCTGGCTGAAATAGACAAGCTGAGACAGCGTAATGTTTCTGTAGTGTACGTAACTCACCATGTGGAAGAAATTGTCCCACTTTTTACGCATGTTGCATTAATTCGTGAGGGTAAGCTAGCTGGATCTGGACCGAAAGAAGAAGTATTAACGAAAGAAATGATCTTGGCCACTTATGATATTCCTGTTGATGTTGAATGGGATAGCGGTCGTCCCTGGATTAAAATTAGACCTGGAGGCAAAACGATTTGAACGATTTAAGACAAGATACCGAAGAGCAGAACATTGCTCCGGAAGAAGTAGTGTATTCCCGATATATTTGTACAGCTAATCACGGCTTTGCGCCTTATGCGCAAGAAGAGCTTCGCCGTTTATTCGGTGCTGTGAAGAGTACCTTGTTGCTACCGGGAGAAATCTTTCTGGCTACCTTGCAATGTGAACCAGAGGAAGTAACGCGGCTACTCACACAGAATCTTCCCATTTTCCTGCGTCATATACAGCCTGTTCAGTTTCAGGATGAAGGAACCATGGAGGCCCTACAGCGTTTGGCGGTGTATTTAAGTCGTCACACTGAGCTTGAAGGGGAAAAAGTTTCTCTGAACGTTCGTAAAGGAGATCCTTCCTTCTGGCAGGAAAGTCCGGGAGAACTTCGTGAATGGCTGCAAGAGCAATTGCAGAGCTTAGGCGCAGAATTTACAGTGCAAGATCCAGCCTGGGTCATTTCTGTCTATGCAGACGGGAATGCCTTATATGCAGGTGTATCCAGACCAGAAGCGAATTTATCTGGATGGAATGGCGGTGCGATCCGTTTTCGTAAGGAAGATGGACAAATCTCACGCGCCAAGTTCAAACTAATGGAGGCCGAGAAGGAGTTTGATATTCCTTTTTACAGCTTCCGTAATGCGTTAGATATTGGCGCTTCTCCAGGTGGGTGGACTTCTTTCTTGCTGGAACGTGGAATGAAGGTTACGGCGGTTGACCCTGCATTAATGCATGAATCCCTTCGTAATTATCCTGGTTTGAAAATCCTTCGTAAAAACGCCGGAGAAGTGAAATTCCGGGACAATGAATTTGATCTGCTCGTTTGCGATATGAGCTGGAGTCCTAAGCTGATGGCGAAGCTTGTAACCGGGCTGCTACACAGTCTGTCGCCGGGTGGGACAGCCATTGTGACTGTAAAGCTGATGCATAAGAAACCTCTGGCGATGATCAAGGAGATTATTGCGATGTTTGAAGGGGAGCGCATGCAGATTCAGCGTGCAAAGCAGCTGTTCCATAATCGTGACGAGATTACACTTTATATGATTAAATACTAATCAACAAATTTTAAATTTCTAAGGGAAAGCATCCCGTTATTAATGTTAACCGTATTTTGCGGTAAGAACATTAATGGCGGAAGCTTTCTCTTTTTTTTTGCCAAAAGGGGGAGTTAAATTGTATTTTGAGACGAAGCTTAAGATGGGACAGGTTATTGATGAAAGATACAGAATTTCGGGGCTGATTGGTAAAGGTGGGATGAGTGTTGTTTATCTGGCGGATGATTTGCGGCTAAAGGGAAAACGATGGGCTGTAAAAGAAAGCTTATGCTTAGATGAGCTGCATTCAGACATCCAGGCGGAAGCTGATATGTTAATTACACTAGATCACCCACGTCTGCCGCGTATTGTCGATTTCTATCTTCCAGATCGAGAAGGGTATTCCTATTTAATTATGGACTACATTGAAGGTATGAGTTTGAGCCAGCTAATGAAGGATAATCCCGGACCTTTGCCAAGTGACTTCATCATTCAGACGGCTAAACAGCTTTTAGAAGTCCTTCAATATCTGCATGGTCATCATCCTCCGATTATCTATCGTGATCTAAAGCCTTCAAACATCATGCTGACGCTGCAAAAAGAACTGATGTTAATTGACTTTGGAATCGCTCGAAGCTACAAACGCGGTATATCCGAAGATACGGTTAAGCTGGGTACGGTTGGCTTCGCGGCACCTGAGCAATATGGAAGTGGTCAAAGTCAGCCGGTATCCGATTTATATGGACTAGGAGCATTAATTCTAAATATGGCAACTGGAGGTCAATGTAGTCATTGGGAGTCTGGGATGGAGGATCGGCTATATAATCATATGCCAGCTAGCATTATTCCAATTATAAGACGCTTATTACGACATCACCCAGAGGAGCGTTATCAGAATGCAGGAGCCGTTCTTCAGGCGTTAGTTCGTGTGGAATCCGAAATGGACAGAGTAAATGATTTTCCTATTTCAGTCCCACGTTCTCTGGAAAAGCGAAAAGCGATGGTCATTGCCTTACTCGGAGTAGCTTCAGGTCTTGGAACAACGCATACTTCATTAGCGATGAGCAGCCTACTTGCACAGAAGGGGGCAGCTGCATGGGTTGATTTTTCTCCGAATTCATTGGTATATAACCGCATTCGCAGCATGCTATATTCACAGATTACAACTATCCCATATACGGACGAACAATCTGTTTTTTCATGGAAAGGGGTTCATTATTGGAAACGTCCAGTCAACGGGGAAATGGCTGATTTATTGAGAGGGGATTATCAATATGTGGTGTTGGATCTCGGCACTGGTGAATATGAAGGGGCTTTGGATGAGTTTAAATATAGCGATATACCGTTTTTAATTGCCTCAGGTGCAGATTGGCGTCTTGAAGAAATACTTCTATGGATTAAGAGAAAGCGAATACCTCCTGAAATGAATTGGAGGGTGGGGTTACCGCTAGCTGAACACTCGTCTGCACAACTGCTACAGGCCGCTATAGGTACAGATAAGGTGTATGGACTGCCTTTTCAGCAAGATCCATTCAAGCCTAGGGGGAAATTGGTAGAAGTGTTCAATGAAATGTTTGAGGAAGTATTTGATGTACCAACTAAGGTGAAAAGCCGTAGTTTTTTCAAAAGAAAGGCTGAATAAAGCGGTTCTCTATGCTTCCTCTTTTCACTCAACTAACTTTTAGTTCAGTGTTGCATTAAAGTGTGTTAAAATATATATTTATACGTGTTTTGAAAAATATAAGAAAGTATAAGCTTCACACTATACTTTATCTTTATATTTCTCGCATAAACGCTTACCGTCCTATAGTGACGCCGAAGACGTTTCTGCTTGTTACGCATTATTTAAGTATAGATAGGAGCTTACGGAGAATTTATGAGTTTACTAAGTGTAGAAGACGTTTCCCACAATTTTGGGGATCGGACGTTGTTTAAGAATGTTTCTTTCCGGTTGTTACCGGGAGAACATGTAGGAATTGTAGGAGCAAATGGCGTAGGGAAATCGACGCTTATGAATATTTTGACTGGAAAACTGTTGAAGGATAGTGGAAGAGTGGAGTGGACGCCTCGTGTCCGTTACGGCTATTTGGATCAGCATACCATCCTAACGCCAGGTAAAACCATCCGCGATGTATTGAAGGACGCTTTCTTGCCACTTTTAGAGCTGGAACAGGAAATGCTAACGATAACTGAAAAGATGGGCGATGCTTCTCCTGAAGAGTTAGAATTGTTACTCGAGCAAATGGGGGACATTCAGGAACAGCTGGATATCGGAGATTTTTATCTAATTGATGTAAAAGTAGAGGAAATGGCGAATGGCCTTGGTCTATCTGTCATTGGACTTGACCGTGATGTCGCTTCACTAAGTGGGGGCCAGCGCACAAAAGTTCTGTTAGCAAAGCTGCTGCTTGAGAAACCGAATGTACTATTGCTGGATGAGCCTACCAACTATTTGGATGTTGAGCACATTGACTGGTTAACTAACTATTTGAAGCAATATCCATATGCTTTTATATTGATCTCCCATGATACGGAATTCATGAATAAAGTCGTAAATGTGGTCTATCACCTGGAGTTCGGTAAACTTACTCGATACACTGCGAACTACGAGAAATTTCTGAATATGGCCGAGATGAATAAGATCCAACACATAGATGCTTATGAGAAACAACAGGATTTTATTAAGAAACAAGAGGATTTCATCCAGCGTAACAAAGCTCGTGCCTCCACATCTGGTCGGGCGAAGAGCCGTGAGAAGCAGCTAGATCGGATGGATCGAATTGATCGTCCAGAAGAAGCTGCAAAGCCGACCTTTAAGTTTAAAGAGAGCCGTGCCAGTGGTAAAACAGTCTTCGAAGGCATTGATTTCGAGATTGGTTATGACCGTCCATTGCTGCCTATGCTGAACATGACCATTGAACGCGGCGAGAAGATTGCAATCGTTGGTTGTAATGGTGTAGGTAAATCCACGCTGCTGAAGACTATTCTTGGAGTGATCCCAACGTATAGCGGGAAAACTTATCTAGGAGATTATCTGAATTCAGCATACTTCCAACAAGAAGTGAAAGCAGCTAATCTTACGCCTATTGAGGATGTCTGGAATGAATTCTCTAGTCTAACTCAGAATGAAGTACGTGGACATCTAGCTCGCTGTGGTCTGAAAAACGAGCATATTACTCGTCCGCTTAGCATGCTAAGTGGTGGTGAACAAGCCAAGGTACGTCTTTGTAAGCTATTGATGCGTGAGAGCAACTGGGTTCTGTTCGATGAACCTACGAATCACCTTGATGTTATTGCCAAGGCTGAGCTGAAGCGAGCATTGCAAGAATACAAGGGCACTGTACTGCTCGTCTCCCATGAACCTGATTTCTATGAAGATTGGGTTACGAAAATTTGGGATGTTGAGCAGTGGTCAGCTGTACAAGTATAGAATCATCATACTTCCGGGGAATAGCAATCTATATGCTATTCTCCGGTTTTTGGATATGGGGAGTGAATTCGGATGAACCATAGGGATAGGCGTGAAGATCGTTATTCTCGTCAGGTGCGGTTTACGCCATTTGGTGCAGAGGGACAACAAGGGCTTGATCAGTCTAGTGTGTTAGTAGTGGGAGCGGGTGCGCTTGGCACAGGGATTGCAGAGACGTTGGTACGCTGCGGCGTTGGAAGAGTCATTTTAGCTGATCGTGATTATGTAGAGTGGAGTAACCTTCAGAGGCAACAGCTCTATACCGAGGCGGATGCACAAGAACATATGCCTAAGGCTGTCGCTGCGCAGAGAAGACTCCAACAGATTAATTCTGAGGTCGTTGTTGAAGCCCATGTGATAGATGTTCGTGTCGAAGAGTTGGAAGGGCTTATTTCAGGGGTTGATCTGATCATGGATGGTACGGACAATTTTGATACTCGGCTTATTATTAATGATATGGCACAAAAGCACGGTATTCCTTGGATCTATGGCGCATGTGTAGGTAGTTATGGAATAACATATACGATTTTGCCAGGAGAAACCCCATGTCTCCATTGTCTCTTAGGCGCGGTACCCCTAGGAGGTGATACCTGTGATACGGCTGGTATACTTCCGCAAGCAGTACAACTAGTTACGGCAAATGCTACGGCAGAGGCGCTGAAACTACTAGGTAAGCGTAAAGCTCAATTAAGAAACAAACTGTTAACGTTTGATGTGTGGCGTAATGAACATCAAGAAATTGGAGTAAAAGCAGCCAAAAAAGACAATTGTCCTTCTTGTGGGAATCATCCGATCTATCCATATCTTACGGCAGCAAATACAGAACGAAGCGATGTTCTTTGCGGAAGGGATACGGTACAAATTCGCCCGGCGAGACCCCAAAAGCTTAACTTGCAGGAAACTGCGAATCGCTTGTCTCGTTTAGGAAGCGGAAGCGTAGACAGTAATGCTTACCTGGTATCATTCGAAGAAGGGCCTTATCGGCTGGTTATTTTTGCTGATGGTAGAGCGTTGATTCATGGAACTAAGGATATTGCTGCTGCTAGAAGCTTTTATCATCGATATTTTGGATAAAGAAGCTGTAAATTTGTTCAGACCATTTCTTAGGAATGGTCTTTTTGTTTTCCGGGAATTCTATAAGTACCGCAGTGATGCTGGTGCAAGTCATATGGAGAAGGGGGAACTTTGTGATTGAGCAAATAATATGGTATATGGCTGATAGCAGTAGTAGAGAAGAAGATCGAGTCGTTATAGAAAGTGTGCTACAAGATATTGGACTTGAAGCAACAAAAAGCGAAGATCCCGAGGATCTCCGCTTATCCATATCAAAAGTAGAACCGGTACTGCTGCTTGCTGAGTTATGCGAGGTGGGAACTTGGGAAGGCTGGAATATAATTTCCGCTGTAAGAGCTGAGGGGATGATACTACCGGTCATGGTGATTTCCGGTGAACAAACTGAATCTGGAGCCGGGGCCGTTTCGGCGTTCTCAGCCGGGGGTAATGAGTATATGACAAAGCCTTTACATACCGGTGAATTCAAGTACAGAATTCTAAATTTATTAACACTTACTGGACGGCGCCGAAATTTAAATCAATTACTAAGAGTCGACGGCTTAATGCTCGATCCCAGTCGCAGATTTGTAAGTCGCGAAGGGATCGAGGTAAAGATGACGCCCAAAGAATTTGATCTATTATATTATCTCGCTGCGAATCAAGGAATGATCTGTTCCCGCATCGAGATACTTAAGGAAGTATGGGGATATCAATTTCACGCAGATACCAATGTTGTAGATGTTTACATTCGACATATCCGTTTGAAAGTTGATAAAGGACACCGGAACAAGTTAATTCACACCGTTCGCGGAACAGGATATGTAATGAGGGCGCCCGAAGGCGGCACCACATCCTGAGACTAGTTCTCTATTATAGCTATAACTCTACTACAGAGCTGTTGTTTACAGTACGCGGCGAGCCTTTAAATATGTCTTTTTCCAAGTACCGGAGTTAAGATCGGAAATCGTAACACCTGGTTTACCGTAAGTGTGCAGAATTTTACCATTGCCGGCATAAACTGCTACGTGAGTTACGTTTTTACCAGTTGCTCTGCTACCGCTGGAGAAGAATACGAGATCACCCACACGAAGATTCGCTTTAGATACGGCTGTTCCTTCTTTTGATTGAGCTGCAGCCGTACGTGGCAGTGTTACGTTATATTGTTTAAAGATGTATTTTGTAAAAGAAGAGCAGTCAAAAACTTTAGTAGTAGTTGTGGCTGCACCGAACTTGTAAGGCACTCCCATATATTTCTGTCCGAGATTCACTACGCTTTGACCTTTAGACACGGAAGCTGCTTCGACTTTTGTTGCTCCTACGCCTGTTGCCATCATAGTTCCTAAGCCCATTGTAGTAACCATTCCTATAACAATCGCTTTTTTAATCCATTGTTGTTTATTCATGTTGTATTACCTCCAAGGTGTTAGTCTTTGTTGTTGTGTTTATCTGTCTTGCTTGCCTGATTCGTAGTATAGCAGGTTATTTATTACATAAAAATTGGAAGAGGTGCAATAAAGTGAGGCTGGGTATGGGTTGTAAACGTTTTATTAAAAGTTCATTAAAAGTTACAAAAAATTAATAATTTAATCTACTAAGATATAAAAAAAGCCGAAAAACCCTTGGTACAAAAGAGTTTTTGCGGCTTCTTTGAAGTTGAGATAAAAGTTACAATCATGTTTCTAAACTATAAAAAAGTAGTATTTTTACGTTATACAAGATCAATATGTATCTAATCTTTACTCTGAATGATTAGCAACAATCCACTACGAATGGTAACCGTTCCAGAGGATGAAATCAGTTTGTTGCTCACACCAAGCGATTGTCCAAGCTTCAGCGTAGCGTCAGTCAATGGATATTGAAAACCCTCTAATGTAATACCCGATACTTCTGGGGTTAAAGGCAGCAAAGAAACGTAGGTATAGCCTAAATCATTGATAACAGCCTGAGATCCAGTAAGGGTTATATAGTTATGAGTGTCCATGACGTAGCAGTTGATTTGACGTTGCTGAGCTCTTGTCATCATCTGAATGCTAGCTAAGGAGTGGTCAATTCGCGTTCCAGTAACACCTAATAGTAGAATAGAGTCGGGTTGCTGATCCATAGCAATGTCTAGCGCCATCTCGCTATCGGTCAAATCCTTGTTCACAGCATCACAGGTGATGGTCTTCTTACTTTTGGATTCAATATCTTGAAGTGCCTCAGGCGAAACAGAATCAAAATCACCTACAGCTATATCTGGTGTATATCCGTGTGAAATGAGAAATAAAGCTCCCTGATCTGCACCGATAATAAAATCATCTTCATCTAATAGATCGAAATATTCTGGAGACAGTTCTCCACCTGCAAAAATAACAACTCGTTTGGATGACATAACATCCATTCCTCCTCTTAAACCTCTTGTTGAGTATCCTGTCCAGTATAATGCAGATCGAAAGGTTGCACAATTGACCTCGACAACGCTAAAATGAGAGTGTGCGATCTTTTGAGTATAAATTCACATATATTTAGGTTAACAACAGGGAGGTGAACGAAATCGTAAGAGTATTGTTTGTATGTCTAGGTAATATTTGTAGATCACCGATGGCGGAGGCTGTCCTGCGGCACAAGATTAATGAACGAGAATTATCAGACAAGATTCTTGTAGATTCTGCGGGAACTGGTGATTGGCATATTGGAAAAGAGCCACATGAAGGAACAAGACGTATTCTAGATCAGAACGGCGTTAGTTATGCGAATATGATGGCTCGTATAGTTAGCAGTGAAGATTTTCAAAAGTTTGATTATATCGTCTGCATGGACAAGTCTAATGGAGAGAACGTACGAAAGGTTCCAGGTGGGAAAGACGCTGAGCTAATGTTCTTCATGGATTTATTGCCTGAAGAGGAGCTGCGCGAAGTGCCGGATCCGTATTTTACAGGTAATTTTGAACAGGTGTATGACTTGATCAACGCGGGCTGTGACATATTGCTGGAAAGAATGATAAGAGAAAAGCTGTAACCCACTTGGATTACAGCTTTCTAGTATGATTCATATGGTAAATCGAGGGAAGTTGCTGGATTAAATTGTAAGCGCAATCAAGTAATCTACATACTGTTCTTTAGATGTTCACTATTTGCTTCTATGAATAGGCCGTTATGCGTTTAAGAAATAGAGTAGAGACTCTGGTAGTTCTTTCTGCCAGAAGCCCCAGAGATGACGTCCGTCTTTCTCTCGGTAGGATACGGTTGCTCCACGTGATTCAAGCAATGTTTTTGTTTCTCGATTCATCTGAACAAAATCATAAATGCCAGTATCCGTTTTGTAGTCTGTTTCCTGAAGACCAACGACCATATTAATGTTGAGCCAGGAGAGATCCTCTTCTTTAGCCAGCATGTCGCGGGATTCAGGATAGAATGCACCGGAAAGGCTGATGATACGTGTGAAGATCGCAGGATAAGCAAGTGCAAGATGGAGCGATACGCTGCCCCCAAGAGAATCACCGGCTAGGATTCGTTCGTCTGGCGTACGACGTACAGGATATTTTTGTTCAATGAAGGGAATAATCTCTTCGGAAAAGCAAGATAAGTACTGCTTGAATCTGCTGCCGAAAGGAGCATATTCTTGAGTGCGAACAGCGACGTCTACTTCGACACCAACAATGATGAAGGGCTCCACGTCTTCTTCTATAATAAGACGTCCTGCAAGTGTAGCGATGCGGCCAAAGTTAAAGAACTCTTCACCGTCTTGGCAGTACACCACCGGGTAGCTCAACACTTCGTTGTAGCCGGGAGGGAGATAGATGCGTAATTTACGTTCCTCCTGCAGATGTTCACTCCAAAGCGTTTCTTTTACAATTGTGCGTTTCAGAAAAACAGAATCGCTCATAGTTGCCACGTCACCTTTCTTGTCGAATTTTGCAATACACAACGGTTTGCTCTAAAATGAATAGCTGAGTAACTGTGTGATTAATCATTTACTTGTTCCAAAAGCTTTAAACTGTTATATAAAAATAAATCACCTGTTATACATACAAAATTTAAAGGAATATAAATTTTATAAGTATTTCTTTGACGAAAGTAATCAAACAGGTGTATAATAATATTATAACAGAGGCAGCTGATATTCAAATTTTTTTATTGAGGTGAAGATAATGAGTAAAGTTCCTTATGAAGTGTATACAGAGGACGTCGAGGCTCTAACGGTACTTTCCCCGGATGGAGAAATTATCAACAAGGATAAAATGCCTGATTTAACTGACGATCAACTGAAAGAAATTATGTATCGTATGGTATTTACCCGTACTTGGGATGATCGTGCAGTAAATCTTGGTCGTCAAGGCCGTCTTGGTTTCTACGCACCGGTATCCGGTCAAGAAGCTACTATGATTGGTAGTGAGTACGCTTTGGAGAAAGAAGACTTCTTATGCCCAGGCTACCGTGATATTCCGCAGCTAGTATGGCACGGACTTCCATTGTACCAAGCATTCTTATATTCCCGTGGACACCAACATGGTGGAGCTATTCCTGATGGCGTTAATGTATTGATGCCACAAATTATCATCGGCGCGCAAATCCTGCACGCTACAGGAATTGCAATGGGCTTTAAATTGAAGAAACAAAAGAGTGTTGCAATTACTTACACTGGTGATGGCGGTTCTTCTGAAGGCGACTTCTATGAAGGCTTGAACTTTGCTGGTCGCTTTAAACTGCCTGTTATCTTCTTTGTTCAAAACAACGGTTATGCGATTACGACTCCATTCGCAAAACAAACAGCTTCCAAGTCGATCGCTCACAAAGCGGTTGCAGCTGGTATTCCAGGGATCAAGATTGACGGCATGGACATCTTTGCAGTAATCAGTGCTGTTCGTGACGCTGCTGAGCGTGCACGTAATGGCGAAGGTGCTACATTGATCGAAGCTGTAACTTATCGTTTCCGTCCACACTCCCTTTCTGATGATGCAAGTAAATATCGTTCGAAAGAAGAAGAAGGACAATGGAGTGAAAAGGATCCAATCAACCGTCTTGCCAAGTATTTGGAGAAGAAAGGTCTTTGGACTGAAGAAGATACGCTGCGCGTGAAAGACGAAGCGAAAGCTACTGTTAACGAGCAGATTAAAAAAGCTGAACAAACCGAAAAAATGACAATACCTGGCTTGATCGACAGCATGTTCGAAGTAACACCTAAACATCTGGAAGAGCAAAAAGCCGATTTTGAATAAGGGGGATATCAGGCAATGGCACAAATGAATATGAAAGAAGCGATCCGCGACGCGATGCGCGTTGAACTGAATCGTGACCCTAACGTTCTTATCTTCGGAGAGGATGTTGGTAATGTAGGTGGCGTATTCCGTGTAACGGAAGGGCTGCAAAAGGAATTTGGCGAAGATCGTATTTTTGATACTCCACTAGCTGAGTCCGCTATCGGTGGTCTGGCATTTGGTCTTGGTGTACAAGGCTTCCGCCCAATTGCAGAAATTCAATTCGTTGGTTTTATCTTTGAAGCACTTGATCAGATCGTTGTTCAAGCCGCACGTTTGCGCTGGCGTTCTGGCGGTAAATATAACGCTCCAATCGTATTCCGTACTCCTTTTGGTGGCGGAGTTAAGGCTGCTGAGCTTCACACAGATTCACTCGAAGGTTTGATTGCACAAAGCCCGGGTATTAAAGTAGTAATTCCTTCAAACCCATATGATGCTAAGGGACTTCTTATCGCGTCTATCCGCGACAATGACCCTGTATTCTTCATGGAGCATTTAAACCTTTACCATGCATTCCGTGCTGAAGTGCCAGAAGGTGAATACACTGTTGAACTTGGCAAAGCTAACGTAGTTCGTGAAGGTACTGATGTATCGATCATCACTTACGGTCTGATGGTACATACAGCTACCAAAGCAGCCGAGCAACTCGAAAAAGAAGGCGTTAACGTTGAAATTATCGACCTTCGTACAGTAAGTCCAATCGACATCGACACTATTGTAGCGTCTGTGAAGAAGACTAATCGTGCTATCGTAGTACAAGAAGCTCAAAAGAGCTCCGGTGTTGCTGCTGAGGTTATTGCACAAATCAATGAAAAAGCATTGCTGCACTTGGAAGCACCTGTGCTTCGTATCGCAGGTCCAGACACAATATATCCTTTCGCACAAATTGAAGATACATGGCTTCCAAACCCTGCGCGTATTATTGCAGGCGTGAAGAAAGTTTTGGATTTCTAAAATATTTTTTCTATGAGAAACGGTTGTCATCCTTTATGGATGGCAACGTCGTTTCTTCTTCTGAATTCTAACCATAAGGTCAGTCCCAATTTCACAAGGAGGTTTTCAAAGTGGCAAAGTTTGAATACCGATTCCCTGAACTAGGTGAAGGTTTGCATGAAGGTGAAATCATCAAAATGCATATCAAAGCCGGTGACAAGGTAACGGATGATGATATCGTAATGGAAGTTCAAAATGATAAGGCGGTAGTTGAGGTGCCTTGTCCAGTGAACGGTACAGTGTTGGAAGTTTTGACTAAAGATGGCCAAGTTTGCCGTGTTGGCGAAGTTGTAGCTATTATCGAAGCAGAGGGCGACGTACCTGAGCAAGAAGGTCATGCTGCTGAAGAAGCTCCGGCTCCAACTCCAGCTGCACCAGCATCTTCGAATGCTAAATCAGCGAACTTTGAATATCGGTTCCCAGAATTGGGTGAAGGTCTGCATGAAGGTGAAATCATCAAAATGCATATCAAAGCCGGTGACAAAGTAACCGATGATGATATCATCATGGAAGTTCAAAATGACAAGGCAGTAGTTGAAGTTCCTTGTCCAGTGAACGGTACAGTGTTGGAAGTTCTGACTAAAGATGGTCAAGTATGCCGTGTTGGCGATGTTGTAGCTATCATTGCTGCAGAAGGTGACGTTCCTGAACAAGAAGGTCATGCTTCCGCAGAAGCTGATGCAGCAAAAGGAAGTGCAAATACCACTTCTTCCCCTGCAGCAACTAGCCCTTCTGATGCTAAACAAGGCGGATCTGTTAGTGCAGCTCCAGCGCCTGACCGTGATGTATTGGCTACACCAAGCGTTCGCAAATTTGCTCGTGAGCAAAAAGTGGATATCTCTAAAGTGAACGGAACTGGAAAAGGCGGCAAAATCACTCGTGAAGACGTTGAAGCCTTCTTGAAAGGTGGTTCAGCACCTGCGGCAGCACCTGCAGCGGCAGCTTCTGAAGCTCCTAAGACTGCTAAGACCGAAGCTAAAGCAGCACCTGCAGCAGCGAGCGGTAATGTTAGTCTTGAAGAAGAACGTGTACCATACAAGGGCATTCGTAAAGCGATCGCCAATGCAATGGTTAAATCGGCTTACACTGCACCACATGTTACAATTATGGACGAAGTAGATGTTACTGAACTGGTAGCATTCCGTACACGTATGAAGCCAATCGCTGAGAAAAAAGGCGTTAAGGTTACTTACCTTCCGTTTATCGTTAAAGCATTGGTAGCAGCTTCCCGTCAATTCCCTGCGCTTAACGCTATGATTGATGAAGAAGCAGGCGAAATTGTTTACAAGAAATACTACAATATCGGTATCGCTACTGATACACCAAACGGCTTGATCGTTCCAGTTATCAAAGACGCTGACCGTAAGAGCATCTGGATGATCGCTAGCAGCATCACTGACCTTGCAGTTCGTGGTCGTGACGGTAAATTGTCTGCTAACGAAATGAAGGGCAGCACGATCTCCATCAGTAACATTGGTTCTGCTGGCGGTATGTTCTTTACTCCAATCATCAACTTCCCTGAAGTGGCTATCCTCGGAACTGGCCGTATCAGTGAAAAAGCAGTAGTGAAGAATGGTGAAATCGTAGTTGCTCCTGTAATGGCGTTGTCACTCAGCTTTGACCACCGTATTATCGATGGTGCGACTGCTCAAAACTTTATGAACTACATTAAATCGCTGCTCAATAATCCTGAGCTGCTGGTTATGGAGGTATAATTATGGTAGTAGGAGACGCTTCTCTAGATATTGACACATTGGTCATTGGTGCAGGTCCTGGTGGGTATGTGGCGGCAATTCGTGCCGCCCAGCTCGGTCAAAAGGTCCTCATCGTGGATAAATCGGAACTCGGCGGTGTATGTTTGAACCGTGGATGTATTCCTTCTAAAGCACTGATTGCTGCTGCACATCAGTTCGAATCTGCTAAGCATGGTGAAGTTTTCGGTGTTACTGCTGAGAACGTTAAAGTGGATTTTGCCAAAACTCAAGAGTTCAAAAACGGCGTAGTTAAGAAAATGACTAGCGGCGTGACTAGCTTGATGAAGGGCAACAAAATTGAAGTATTTAACGGCGAATGCATGTTTATCAGCGACACAGAAGCACGTGTGTTCAATGATCATGAATCCCCACGTTACCGCTTCAAGCACTGTATCATTGCTACAGGTTCCCGTCCGATTGAGCTTAAGCCTTTCCCATTCGGTGGACGCATTCTGTCTTCGACTGAAGCTCTTGAGCTTCCAGAAATTCCGAAGAGCATGATCGTAATCGGTGGTGGATACATCGGCGCTGAGCTTGGTCAAATGTACTCTAAATTCGGTACTAAAGTAACAATCATCGAAGGTTTGGATACTGTACTTCCAGGCTTCGATAAAGATATGACTCGTCTTGTTGCGAAGAACATGGCCAAAACTGGCATCGAAATCGTAACTAACGCTAAAGCAGAAAGTGCTGTACAGAACGACAAGGAAGTTACCGTGAAATATTCTGTTGGTGGCGAATCCAAAGAAGTTACTGCGGATTACTTGCTTGTTACTGTAGGCCGTCGTCCTAACACTGATGGTGAACTTGGACTAGACCTGATCGGTCTTGAGCTCGACGAGCGTGGATTGATCAAAGTTGATCACCAAGGTCGCACAAGCATTCCTAACATCTTCGCTATCGGCGACGTTGTTCCAGGTCTGGCGTTGGCTCACAAGGCTTCTTACGAAGGTAAGATTGCTGCAGAAGCGATCGCAGGACTTACATCAGTTGTTGACTACAAAGTCATCCCAGCTGTTGTGTTCACAGATCCTGAGTGCTCTAGCGTAGGTTTGACCGAGAAAGAAGCAAAAGACAAAGGCTACAAAGTGAAAGCTGGTAAGTTCCCATTTGCAGGGAATGGTCGCGCAGTATCTTTGAACAGCCCAGAAGGCTTCATCAAAATTGTTGCTAACTCCGAAAACAACCTTGTGCTTGGTGCACAAATCGTTGGTATCGAAGCTTCCAACTTGATCGCTGAACTTGGTTTGGCTATCGAAATGGGCGCAACGCTTGAAGATATCGCTTTGACTATTCATGCGCATCCAACCCTTGGCGAAATCGTCATGGAAGCCGCTGAATTGGTTGAAGGTCACCCTATTCACGTAATGAAATAATTTCTTTTCCAAATTGCTCTAGCAGGCACAGGAAGGCGGAACGCATTTGCGTTCCGCCTTTTTGAGTTTTCCACTTTTCTGAAAATAGATATAATGGGAGGAGATGAAACAAATTGAGCGAATACACTATAAAATCATTCAACCGTATTTTAAAAACTTAAATAGGGAGGACAAATGATGAAACCCAATAAGTTAAAGCCTGGTGATGAGTTGCGGATCATCTCACCTGCCAGAAGTCTGTCATTAATCGCTGCTGAACAAAGAAAAATTGCTAAGGAACAGCTACAAAAATTAGGTTTTAGGATATCATTTTCCGTAAATTCCTTTGAGAAGGATGATTTTGTTTCCTCTTCGATTGAATCTAGAATAGAGGATTTGCATGAAGCTTTTTTAGATCCAAATGTTAAAGGGATACTTACGACGATTGGTGGCTTTAATAGTAACCAACTGCTACGTTATATCGATTATTCAATCATTGCAGAGCATCCTAAACGGTTATGCGGGTATTCGGATATTACTGCTTTAAGTAACGCAATATATGCTAAAACAGGACTAGTTACATACTCCGGACCGCATTTTTCTACCTTCGCGATGCTCCACGACAATGAATATACGATAGAATATTTCCGCAAGCTGATGATGGACAACAAAGAAATTCTGGTGAAGCCATCGAAGCATTGGAGTGACGATGAATGGTATTTGGATCAGGAGAACCGTGTATTTATTAGAAATGAAGGCCCGTTCATTATCAATGATGGAGAAGCGAAAGGGACGATTATCGGTGGGAACCTTTGTACATTAAATCTTTTGCAGGGAACGGAGTATATGCCTAGTCTAAAGAATTCCATATTATTTCTTGAGGATGACTATGAGTCATCGCCTGCAACCTTTGATAGGGATTTACAATCGCTGATTCATCAACCAGATTTTCAGCATGTCAAAGGATTGGTTATTGGCAGGTTCCAACAAGGATCACGCATGACAAAGAATCTGCTGACCAAAATCATAACTTCGAAAGAAGAGTTATCAGACATTCCTGTCATTGCGGACGTGGACTTTGGACATACAGCGCCTATGATTACTTTCCCAGTGGGTGGACAAGCCTCCCTTCGTGCTTATGGAGTTAGAGTAGAGTTAAGAATATCGGAGTAGTGAACTCCTCAGATTATTAAATAAATTTAAAAAATATCTTACCTCCTACAAAAATCGAATTTTTCAGATATAATATATGAGGTGAAATATTACGGAGGTGCAGTAAATTGACGAATGAGCTAGAACAAACATATTTGAACTTTTTACAATATATTTTAGATCATGGTGTGAAAAAAGAAGATCGTACCGGAACAGGTACAATTAGTGTATTTGGTTATCAAATGAGATTTGATTTATCAAAAGGCTTCCCACTATTTACAACAAAACGTACACCGTTCCGCTTAATTGCTAGTGAGTTATTATGGTTTATTAAAGGCGATACAAACATTCGATATTTATTGAAACATAATAATCATATTTGGGATGAATGGGCCTTCAAAAGATGGGTTGAATCAGACGAATATACGGGTCCAGATATGACAGACTTCGGGAATCGTTGTTTAGTTGATGCAGATTTCAATCAGGTATATCAAGCAGAGATGAAAGCATTCTGTGACCGTGTTTTAGAAGATGATGAGTTCGCAGTAAAGCATGGTGACCTAGGGAATGTTTACGGTAAGCAATGGCGAAATTGGACATCTTCTACGGGTGAATCCATTGACCAATTACAAGATGTTATTCATCAGATCAAAACAAACCCTGATTCTCGTCGGTTAATTGTAAGCGCATGGAACCCAGAAGATGTTATAAATGCTGGGGCGAAAGGTAGTAAAGCAGCGTTACCACCTTGCCACGTTATGTTCCAGTTCTACGTTGCAAATGGTAAATTAAGCTGTCACTTGCTGCAACGCAGTGCGGACTCTTTTCTTGGAGCTAACTTCAATATCCCGTCTTACTCATTACTTACACATTTAATAGCACATGAGTGTGGTCTAGAAGTAGGCGAGTTTGTATACAGCATTAGTGATGCACATATTTATTCAAACCATGTTGATCAAGTGAAAGAGCAATTATCAAGAGACTTAAGACCATTGCCTACATTGGTTATTCATTCAGATCAGAAATCACTTTTTGATATCGAGCTGGAAGACCTAGTCATTGAAGGGTACAATCCACATCCTTCGATAAAAGCGCCGATCGCAGTGTAACGTAATTATTATAAATCAAGATTCTTTATTCTTTATTGGTGGGAAGGAGCGTGTTTAATGAGTATTACCTTAATATGGGCGATGGGAAGCAATCATGTCATTGGAAAAGATAATGATATGCCTTGGCATTTACCACTTGATTTTGCTTATTTCAAAGCGGAAACACTGGGGAAGAGAATGCTTATGGGCCGCAAAACGTGGGATTCGCTCGGAGGGAAGCCTCTAAAGGGCAGAACAAGCTTAATTATGACTAGAGATACTGATTATGCTCCTGAAGGTGCAGAGGTTGTACACACGCTTGAGGAAGCTCTCAGCGAGGGTAGAAAAGACTATGAACTGATGGTGATCGGCGGAGCGGAAATTTATAAGCTGATGTTGCCATATGCTGACAAGTTGATGTTAACGCAAATTGAACAGGATTTTGAAGGAAATACCCGGTTTCCTGATATTGACTGGAGTGTGTGGAAAGAGGTTTCCAATAAGAAAGGAATTCGTGATGAAAAGAATCCGTATGATTACCGTTTTCTTATTTATGAACGTACGGAATAGTAATAAAACGTTTTCTCTGACATAACATGTGAAATAGTACAAAAAATCAGTAGATTAATCCATTACTGTGCAAAAGTAATGAGTGCTACTATAATTAAAATTAGAAATGATAATCTACAGGTATAGAATGTGCAGGTACTTCATTGCGCTGCTCACGACCATACGAAGCCGCAATATGCTACAATGTACTATACTTCAACACGAAGAGAACGGATGGGGGAAACGTAAACATGTCTACACCTACAGGTTTTATGGAGTATAAACGGCAGCTCCCAGGTGATCGGGATCCTGAGCAGCGGGTAAAAGACTGGGAGGAGTTCCACCATCATTTATCCGAGGACGAGCTACAGACACAAGGAGCGCGCTGCATGGATTGCGGAACGCCTTATTGTCATACAGGAATTGATATGGCTGGAGGAACCTCGGGTTGTCCAGTTCATAATCTAATTCCGGAGTGGAATAATTTGGTGTACCGCGGACTCTGGAAAGAAGCTCTGGAACGTCTGCATAAGACGAATAATTTCCCTGAGTTTACTGGTAGCATTTGTCCTGCTCCTTGCGAAGGCTCTTGCACAGTGGGTCTAATTGGACAGCCGGTGACCATTAAGACCATTGAGCTAGCTATTATTGATAAGGGCTTTGAAGAAGGCTGGGTTGTACCAAATCCTCCAGAGAAACGTACAGGCAAGAAGATTGCAATCGTAGGCTCTGGACCTGCTGGACTCGCAGCAGCAGCGCAACTTAATAAGGCTGGACATACTGTAACTGTATTTGAACGCAGTGACCGCATTGGCGGACTGCTGACATATGGCATTCCCACCATGAAACTCGATAAGAGAGTTGTACAACGTCGTGTAGATTTATTAGCTGCAGAAGGTATTAATTTTGTGGTGAATACAGAGATTGGCAAAGATATCGCTGCTCAACAGCTAGTGGATGAGTATGATGCGGTTGTTCTGTGTGGTGGAGCTACAAAGGCACGTCGCTTTAATGTTGAAGGCAGTGAGCTTAAGGGTGTTATGTACGCCATGGACTATTTAAATGGTACGATTAAGAGCTATTTGAATTCCAATCTTGAGGATGGAAACTATGTATCTGCTGAAGGTAAAGACGTGATCGTCTTGGGTGGCGGTGATACGGGTTCTGACTGTGTTGCTACAGCACTTCGTCATGGCTGCAGCAGTATCACTCAATTTGGTACACATGAAAAAGCACCTCTTCAGCGTGATCCGATTGCTAATCCTTGGCCACAATTTCCGAATGTCTACAGCCTGGATTATGCGCAAGAAGAAGCTAAAGCCATTTTTGGGGACGACCCGCGTGAGTTCTCTATCATGACCACTAAATTTGTAGGTGATGAAGAGGGTAACTTGAAAGAGCTTCACACCGTACAGATCCGCCGGATCGTGGATGAGACAGGTCGTAAGATCTACCAACCGGTTCCAGGTACCGAAGCTGTATATCCTGCTCAATTAGCTCTTGTAGCTATCGGTTTTGATGGACCGGAGCAAGATATTGTTGAGGAGCTTAAGCTCGAGACCGATCGTCGTACAAATGTGAAAGCACGTTATGGTAAATTCAATACGAACGTAGATAAAGTATTTGCTGCTGGCGATATGCGCCGTGGTCAGAGCTTGGTGGTTTGGGCCATCAACGAAGGACGCGAAGCTGCACGTGAAGTGGATAAATACTTGATGGGTTCAACTGTCTTAGTCTAAGATGGTTTTATAAAAGAAGCCGTTTCAAAAGCAGATAGCCTGCTGGAGAAGCGGCTTTTGTATATGTCCATGCTTGACATGAAAATCAATTTCATGTAGATTTAATTCAATATTTTTAAATGACAAAGGCTTTGACCAAGGATCTACGATTCAAGAAGCGTTAGAACAGAGAGGGAATCCACCGGGTGAAAGGTTCCTCAAATACGTGTGAGTGGTATCCTGCCTTGGTAGCTGTAGCGATAGTATCTACTAACTCGCTACCGGAATCGACCGTTATCCGATTTGAGGATTGCCAAATCAGAATAGATCGTACGTTGAGCTGGCAATTAAATAAGGGTGGTATCACGACACATTCGTCCCTGACGAATGTGTCTTTTTGCATTTAAAGAGATAATTTATGGGGAGGGGATTAAGATATGCGACAAAGCAATTTATTATTAACAACACTGCGTGAGGTGCCTTCGGAGGCGGAGACAATTAGTCATCAGTTACTGCTGCGTGCGGGGTATATCCGCCAATTAGCTGCTGGAGTGTATACCTATTTACCACTTGGTCGGCGGGTTCTGCGGAAGATAGAAGCGATTGTAAGGGAAGAGATGGATCATTCCGGAACTCAGGAGATTTTAATGCCATCCATGCAGCCTGCAGAACTTTGGAAGGAATCAGAACGCTATGATGTCTATGGGAAGGAATTGATGACCTTTAAGGATCGCCATGAGCGGGAATTCATACTTGGTCCAACGCATGAAGAAGTAGTAACCGCTCTTGTGCGGAATGAGATTAGCTCTTATCGTAAGCTTCCTGTTAAGGTTTATCAGATTCAGACGAAGTTCCGAGATGAACGGCGACCACGTTCTGGATTGTTGAGAGGTAGAGAATTCTTGATGAAGGATGCATACTCTTTTGACATAAGCGCTGAAGGACTTGATAAATCATACCTCCAAATGTTCGATGCGTATCACCGGATATTTAATCGCTGTGGACTGAAGTTTAGAGCAGTTCATGCAGATTCTGGTGCGATTGGCGGAGAAGGGGGCAGCCATGAATTTATGGCACTGGCTAATATCGGGGAGGATACGATTGCAGTATGTTCCTCTTGCGATTATGCAGCCAATCTGGAACAGGCAGAAGCCGTACAACCTACAAAGAAAGAATTGAACTTTGAATTACCCGAAATAGAGAAATTCCACACTCCAGATATCCGCACTATAATTCAATTAGAGCAGGAGCTGGAGATCCAGCCAGAACAGATTATGAAAACATTGATCTATGAAGGTAGCGGACAATTCTTTGCTGTAGTGGTTCGAGGAGATCATGAAGTCAATGAGATAAAAGTAAGTAAATATATCGGTGCGGCGGAGATTGCACTTGCTGACTATGATGCTGTGAAATCCTTAACGGGTGTAGAGAGTGGGTTTGTGGGGCCTGTGGGTCTGCAACTAACTGTACTCGTTGATACCGCAGTTGCTGAGATGACGGAAGGTACGACGGGAGCAGGAGAAAAAGATTATCATTTCCGAAAAGTTGTACCTGGAAGAGATTTTGGACTTCAACATGTGGGCGATTTTCGTAATGTTGCGGAAGGAGAAGCTTGTCCACACTGTGAGAATGGTGTTCTGCATTTCCAACAAGGAATAGAAGTTGGGCATGTCTTTAAACTAGGGACCAGATACAGTGAGAAGCTTGGAGCTTCCTTTTTAGATCGTTCTGGCAAGAGTCAGCCTATGATCATGGGTTGTTATGGAATTGGGATCTCACGTCTATTGTCTGCGATAGTAGAACAGAATCATGATGATCAAGGAATAATGTGGCCAGTTGCATTAGCGCCTTATCAGGTTCATATTTTGATGATGTCCATAAAGGACTCGGAGCAACTGGCAGTTGCAGAGGAGCTTTATAATCAACTTACTAAGCTCGGTATTGAAACGCTGCTAGATGATAGGGATGAACGTGCTGGCGTTAAATTTAAGGATTCAAGCTTGGTTGGTATACCCATAACGCTAGTGGTCGGTAAGGAAGCAGGACAAGGTAGAGTGGAGTATCTAGAAAGAACCTCAGCGGGTAAAGAAGTCTTAGAAATGTTCGCAGCAGTTTCTCGTATCCAAGAATTCTTTTCGCAGCAGGTTTAAATCCTACAACTCATATCGAAACCCATTGTTCAGGGCGGGTGAGTGCTGGCGGTAATTTAGTGAGATCATCGCCTTTCGCCGCATTAATCTGACCCTGAGTTAGAAAAATGCTTTCTGATAGATTAGCGCCTCTAAGGTCAGTGTCACGGAAATCTGCGCCAATGAGATCGGCACCTCTAAGATCAGCACCTCTAAGGTCTGCGGCAATCAAATAGGCTCCTCTAAGATTTGCGCCCCTGAGATCTGCACTTTTAAGATTTGCGCCGACAAGGTCAGCACCTCGGCTGAAAGTTCTCGATGCTTTTTTTAGTTTACGACGAGCCTCAGTACGCACAAGTTCACTGACTTGCAGCAGCAACAGATTAATCTTTGCTCGATGAGCGTCAACATTCACTTTCAGTAGAGAATCAGGTTTAAGTAGAGTGAGTTGTTCCGTCTCATCGAGTGCTGTTTGCAGCTCAACATGTATTGAATGGGTTATATCTAAGTTCAATGATTCATTTAAGTACCATAGCAATTCGTGCAAATGCCACATGGCCGGAAATACCTCGAACATTTGCTTCGCAGTTTTTGGATTCTTCCGCCAGTCCTCACCAGTATAAGTAACCTGAGAAAGCTTTTGCCCAGCCCCAAAACAGTCGTATACAGTACAACCACGAAATCCAAGCGCTCTTAAATCTGTATGTACACCACAGCGAAAGTCTGATTGTAGGTTATGGCACGGCTGGCCAGCTGCTTTATCCATAGCAAAATCGACTGAAGCTGAGAAAGGCAGTGCGGAACAACACAAACCGAAGCAGTTCTCACATTCTGCTTTCAGATAGTGGCCGTTTTTGTCCGTAAAAGGTTCTGTAAATTTGTGATTTTCAGACACGGTTTGATTCCTCCGATATATAAAACTCGTTTACCAAACTATTCTAATTCATAGAAAAGACAAAGGGAAGACTGAATTTTACCAAAGCCTACTAACCAATCCATTAAAAAAAACCGAGGTTAATGTTATAATAGAATACTGGACGCATTTTGGACTTAAGAACGAAAAGGTAAGGAGCGATTGTTTTTGAAGACACTCATTATTGCGGAGAAACCGGATATGGGGCGGAATATCGCCGCCGCAATAGAACCGAAGGCCAAAAATTACCGTTCCTATCTTGAAGGGGAGCAGTACATTATTACATGGGCAATAGGGCATCTAATCGGTTTGGCCGAGCCGGATGCTTATGATGTTAAATACAAAAAGTGGAACATTAATGATCTGCCCATTATTCCAGACCAGTTCAAACTGGTTCCTAATGCGCGGACAATTGATCAGCTGAAGGTAATCGGAGATCTTGCGAAACGAAGTGATCTTCTAGTGAATTCATGCGATGCCGGGCGAGAAGGGCAGCATATCTTTTCTCTCATTCAGAGACATTTGAAGCTGGAGCATCCTGTGAAGCGGTTGTGGATCTCGGATCTGACGCCAGAGACCATTCGCAAAGGATTTCAGGAGCTGAGGGATGGATCGGAGTACGAGAATCTAACGAAAGCAGCAAAAGCTCGCAGTGAAGCGGATTGGCTCATCGGGATGAACGGATCACGTGCATTTACTACAAAACATAATGTGCTGCTGTCAGTGGGTAGAGTTCAAACTCCCGTGCTTGCGCTGATTTACGACCGTCAGAAGACGATTGAGGCGTTCTCTTCCCTTAAGTTTTTTGAGGTGGAGGGACATTTTACTCAGAATGAAATGACCTATAAAGGGATGTGGCAGGGGGATCGGCTGACTGACGGGGATAAGGCGGAGGCGCTGGCTGCCAAGGTCAAAGGAAAACCGGGCCGGATTGAGTCTTACGAGGTTAAGGAAACAAAAGAGTATCCGAATAAGCTGTACGATTTGACGCTGCTGCAGCGGGAGGCGAATGGAAAGTACGCTTTTTCCGCAAAAAAAACTCTCGATATCGCTCAAGCATTATACGAAAAGCATAAGGTGATTTCTTATCCGCGGACGAACTCCAACTATGTTACTGAACAGAATATTCCTGAGATGCATAAGACGTTATCTGCGCTGCAAGGGACGGCTTATGATGAATGGGTGAAGGGTGCGAATCGTAATCTGGTTCATAAAGGGAATAAATTCATCTGTAACCCCTCGAAGGTTGAGGATCACCACGCCATTTTGCCTACATATCGTAAAGCATCAGGACTTAGTGCAGATGAGGGAAAGCTGTATGATTTGATTGTGCGGCGCTTTTTGTCTCAATTCTATCCGGCTGCGGAGTATAAAGTGCATACAGTTATGACAGATGTGGAGGACGAAAAGTTCAAAACTACGGTCAAGGAATTGTTAAGCTTAGGTTGGAAGGTCATTTACGCGGACCAAAAGAAGGATAAAGCAAAGTCGTCCAAGGGAAAGAATAAGGATGAGGAAGAGGACGAAGAGATTGAAGTGAATGAGCCATTCTCTATTGCTCCGGCAGAAGAAGTGGTTTGTAGTGAGGCTATTGTTAAAGAGAAAGATACACAGCCACCCAAGCACTACACAGAGGGAACGCTGCTTCGAGCGATGGAAAGTGCTGGAAAGCAGATTGAGGATGAAGAGCTTCGTGACGCCATGAAGGATTCAGGGCTTGGAACGCCGGCTACCCGTGCAGCAACCATAGAACGGCTGAAGAATGTCGGATACATTGAAATGCAGGGTAAAAAAATCGCCATCACACAAAAAGGACGCACAGCTATTGAGCTGATACGTGGAGCGGGTATTGAGCTGTTGACTTCACCGGAAATGACCGGACAATGGGAACGTCGCTTGAACGAAATTTCCAGAGGAACGGCGTCGGACGGGCAGTTTATGGAGAATGTAAAAAGATTTGCCTGTATGATCGTGGATAAAGTACGAGTACAATCTCGGGCGTCCAAAACCTCTTTTGAAGGGGAGACGCCTTCTGTTAATACAGGTGCTAAAGGGCGAAGCACTGGAAGTACATCCCGTAAAACCAGCGACAAGCCTGCGGCGCCGAGAAAGCGCAAGGCAAGTAGTGAAGAGGAATCCGCCAATTCAGGTCCTAAGGTCATCGGAAGCTGTCCGCGTCCCGGTTGCGGTGGAATGATTTTTATGGGGAAAAAAGGCTATGGCTGCTCTCATTACAAGGAAGGCTGCAAATTCGTGATCTGGAAAGAGAACCATGGACGTACACTCACGGATACGCAAGTGAAGGCGTTGATTGAGAAAGGTCGGACAGGCAAGCTAAAGCTTACCAGTGAAGACGGTACGCCTCTTGAGGGCAAGTTAGTACTACAGAATATGGATACGGGCCAATTAACGGTAGAATCATAGTCGATTAGAAAGATTGTGTGTACGACAAAAAGGTGTCTTTAGCCATGTTGGATACGTGGCAGAGACACCTTTTTTATGCTAGCTCGCTATAATTATTCAGTGGCTTTAGCCAGCTGTGCCTCAATCGCTGCAGTTAGCCCTTCGTAAGAGGAGTCTGGAAGCAGGACACCGTTCACCATAAATTTAGGTGTTCCGTTAACTCCGTACGATCCCGCGACCTTAAAGTCTTCTTTGACATCAAACATATAGGTATGATTCTTGAGATCTGTCTCGAATTGAGCATAATCAATGCCTTCAATATTATTTTTGACGAAATTTAGAATGAACTTCTGTGTAGCCCATATTTTGCTCTCATCGCCTTGATTGGCATACAGCTTATGGAGATATTCCCAGAACTTCTCGTTGCTTTGCTTATAAATGGCTTCACCTGCACTTGCAGCAAGATAGGAATCTCGATCCAGGAAGGCAAAGTTCATGAAGAAGAGCTCTACTTTTCCGGCATCCACGTAGTCCTTAACAAAAGTATCCAGATATTTCTCCGTCCAATTTTTGCAGGCAGGACATTTGAAATCTGCGAATTCGATAACTTTGATTTTGGCATCAGGACTACCAAGATGAGGTTGCTTTTCGTATTTTAGCCCATCAACAACAATGCTCCCCTTCACATCAGTGTAGTTAGGTAATCCCTCTGTACTGTCCGTCTTGTCATTAAGGATGAAGACAATAACAGCGACAAGGATTACAACAACTACACCTAAGAGCATGGGAAGCATTTGTTTGTTAGTTCGAGAATGGTTGGACTTCACTTTCTTGTTCATATCTCATCTCCTACCTCATTTGGGAATTGTACAAAAATAGTATAATCATCCCTGAGGTAGAGTAGATATGTCATTTGTAACAATGTCTGAGGTTAAGTTGAACTTAGAGTTTTTGCAGGGTAGCTGTACGAATAACGGGCGGTACCTCATGGATGGAGGAGATCGTCTTCACAGCTTGCTGCATTTCTTGCTCTAGTTCTATAAGGTTGTAACTCCATTCATTCTGTTGCTTCAAATAGATACTGTTAATGCCTGCGGTTACTGCCGGAAGTACATCTGTCCGTAACGAGTTACCAATCATCCAGGTACGTTTGCGGTCAAAGCCTTGTGTAGTCAAAATATTTTCAAGCGCCTCAACATTTTTATGTTGACGAATATAGATCCGGTCATCAAAGTAAGTATCCAGCTTCATTTGCTCAATTTTACGTTGTTGGATCGTATCATCTCCACCTGTGTACAGGAATAAATGGTGGCCATCCTGCTTTAGCGTATCAAGCGTTTCAACCATGCCAGGGTAAGCTTCGATTTCTTGGTCGTAGACGCTTAGTCCGAGCTTGTGTAATTGCTGCTCTTGAAAACGGTCCGTTGGACGATTATATTTGGCGCAGAAATAACGATAGGTAGCGATTAGTGATTTAGGGAAATTATCGCTAGCAAGACCACTTGTGTTGACCGTGTGCACGTCAATCTCTATTTGTTTGTCGCGTAGTTCACTGGTGCTCGGGCCAAATTCATTAAACCAATCTGTCATTAGCTCAAAATATTGCCCTAAAATCAGATCGAAATATTTGTTGCAGTGGACCAGTGTATCATCTAGATCGAAAATCACCTGTTGTGTCATGTATTTCATATCTCTCACTCCTTGGATCTGTATCTGTATAGTGTTTTATAGGTAAATATAAGATTCTAGGAACATTTGAAGCTCTGAGGCGCCATCTGGACGAATACTGAAACGTTCGTCTTGTTCACCTCTAAGATGGATGCGGAGTAAGCCGGCTACTCGTAGGATCATAAGGTGATGCATCAGCATTTCTCTGGATTGATTAAGATCAGATTGCATCTCCCAAAGCGACTTTGGTTCATGTGCGACATAACGAAGCAATCGAAGTCGGGTGGGGTCGGAAAGTGCCTTGGTCATGCGCAAAAGGACCATAGGCGGCTCATTTTCATCTTCTAAAGGTACATCTACAGGATACTGTACAATCACCATGGTTTTGTAGAAGCAGTAGGTGTTAATTGGACGATTATGAACAGTTGGCAGTAATACAATCGTTTTTAGATCCGAGATCTCCTCGAAAACTACACCGCCAGATGCATATTCGATTAAAGAAATGGGGTCCATTTTGCTTTCAAGCATTTTTTTCTCGGAAGCATCTTCAATTAATAGCGGTAAAATTTTGTGCTCCACATGGCGGAAGTACTGCTCATACCAGAGACGCAAGAGTGGACTATAGCTGTTTCGGATCCGAAAAGCATCTTCAATCGTAAACTCCTGAATGAGCGGAGCGATCTGCTGATAACATTCTTCTATGGAAGCTGAATCCAGATCATCAAAGAAATGCTGCACTGAAGTTACAGGTCCTCGAATGTAGACCCAGGCATAAAGCACATCATAATCCGTAAAAGGCCACTCGGCGGCTTGCATTAATGCTGTTACCTTATGAGGAGAAATGCGATCTTCCACATCACTTATCCAGTGGGGACCAATGTCCAAATTGGAGATCCATTTTCTAGTTACATATAACATAAAACTGTCCAGCAGTTCATAAACCGGCGATACGTCGATCTTTAATTCGTACTCCATGCCTCATGCACCCCCAGGAAATCCGTAACATCTTCATATTATCTCTTGTTTTGAAGAGGGTTGTCCACTATAATGTTCGGTGTTTGCCAATTGCGTTAGAACAAATTAGCGTTATTAATCATAGGGGGATATCATCTGTGTCAGACCGGCCAAAATTATCTATTCGAAGTAACAGCAAAATGAATTTCATGATTCTTATTACCGCTACAATAGCGGCTGGACTCAGCCAAGGGATGCTGCTTCCCGTATTATCCATTTTATTGGAGCAGAAAGGAGTTTCCTCTTCGCTTAATGGACTAAATGCAGCTGCACTATACATAGGATCATTCGGAATGACCTTGATTGCTGAAAGAGTTCTGGGAGCAATTGGATTTAAAAAATTGATTGCTGGTGGAATAAGCCTAGTCTTGGTAAGCTTGCTCCTATTCCCCTTTTTTCCTGGAATCAAAATATGGTTTGTATTGCGTCTACTTGTTGGTGTTGGTGATGCAGCTATCAATTATGCCGCCCAGCTTTGGGTACTGCTAATGACGCCTGCTGAGCATCGGGGACGAAATCTTTCCCTGTACGGAATGTCCTATGGTCTGGGTTTTAGCTTGGGGCCACTTGGAATCAGTCTGCTTCGTTTTGGCCAGGCAACACCTTTTATTGTTCTAGCTTTTCTTTTTTTGCTGGTCCTAATACTTGCAGTTACTATGCTTCCCGATTCCAGGCCGGATAAAGTTGAGAGTGGCGAAAGTCAGGTGCGCCGGTTTGGCCGGTGCTATAGTCTAGCATGGTTCGCCTTAATTCCTGCACTCCTGTACGGTTTCATGGAAGCGAGCTTAAACAGTAATTTTCCAGTGTATGGTCTCCGGATCGGATACAGCACGGATCAAATTGCAGCCTTATTGCCTTTTGCAGGCATAGGGGGACTGTTGTTACAATTCCCACTAGGGGTGTGGAGCGACCGATTTGGTCGAAAGAAGGTATTGATTCTTACCGGGATTGGAGGCGGAATTGCCTTCGCATTGCTGCCACTAGCAGGTGACCATTTCAAAGTGACTATGGTGCTGTTGATGATTGCTGGGGGACTTGTAGGCTCCTTTTTCTCATTAGGTCTTAGTCTGGCTGCAGATATTTTACCACGACATTTACTGCCTGCTGCAAATGTGGTTGCTTCCTTCCATTTTAGTATAGGCAGTATTATAGGTCCAGGTATCGGCGGTTTGCTCATGCAAGTCGGCTGGGGCGGGGGGATTTTCGGCTTGATGGGTGCTTTATATATCATGTTCGGATTGCTTGGGTTATTTTTCTCGCCACGGCAAAAAATTTGAGGTAAGATAAGAACGAGTGCTCGCATGGAAATTCATCTGGCTTTCAGAGTACACTATAGATTATAGATAAAGACAGGGAGAGGCTGAACTATGATCACAGTTGAACACTTAGCCAAGGCAGTTGGGGAAGATAAAAATCCAGTTCTGCAAGATATCGGGTTTCAATTAGAACCTGGTGAGTTCGTTGCCATACTTGGAGCTAGCGGTAGCGGTAAGACCACTTTGCTGCGTTGTTTAGCGCTGCGTGAGAAGTGGGATAGAGGGAATTTTAGAGTGGACGGTACAGATATTATGGCGAATGCCTTTACGGGTAAAAGAAAAATCCGCCGTGAGTGGGCATATCTGGAGCAGAATGCAGAGCTCAATCCTAACCGTACTGCATTGAAAAATGTACTGATCGGCCAGTCCGCACAAACGCCGTTATGGCGAATGGTCACTGGGATGGTACGTTCAGATGATTATATGGGTGCAATGGATGAATTGGATGCACTTGGCCTCTTAGATAAGGCGAAGATGAAAACTAGTCAACTTAGTGGTGGAGAACGGCAGCGTGTAGCGATTGCAAGAGCATTGACTCACGGCGCTAAAGTGATCTTAGCGGATGAACCGGTTACGGGATTAGATCCTAAATCCGCGGAGAGCGTCCTGGAAACATTGCGGAAGCTGTGTAAAGAAACCGGTCTTACGGTTGTAACGGTATTACCGATTGAATTAGCGGAACGTTTTGCTACACGTCTGTGGGTACTAGAAGATGGCAGAATTAAGCATGATATAAAGGGGCGTAGATTAACGTTCCAAGAACGTGCAAATCTTTAAATATAGGACACGGATAAGGGAAAGAGTGATGAAGTTGAATATGAGAAGTCTTAGGTGCTTTGTAGCCGCAACGCTGACGTTATCCGTACTGTCGGGTTGTACTTTCATCAGTGATCCTGTTTCTAAGATGAAATCCCCACAATTGTCTGCTGACAAAGCAACACTTATGGCTGCTATTAATTCACTTAAGCCAGCAGGTTCCACGTTGATTCGTCCAACCAATGACGATGATAGTACCATCTTTACTGAGGATCTCAATAAGGATGGAATTATGGAGACACTAGTGTTCTATAAGACCCCAGGAGAAGCCGTACAGATTCACGGGATGATCCTGGAGAAACAGGGCGACACTTGGGTCAAGAAGCTAGTATTCGATGGCGATGGATCTGTGTTGGAGTCGGTTGATTTGAAGGATATGACGGGTGATGGGAAGCTTGAAATTGTTACCGGCTATTCACAGGGTGAAGAGAAGGGTCTTGTCGTCTATAGTTATTCCAGCGGATCATTAGAGGAAGTGCTTTCACATCCTTATACAAAATATATGATTGATGATCTTAATGGAGATGGAATTGAAGATATAACCGTTGTTTACTTTAAAAGAAATGAATTTGCAACCATTTCGATCTATCAGTACAATGATGGCTTTAAGGTACTCGATAAGCTTGATAATATCGACCCTTATTTTAATAATTATTACAATATTGTTGCAGGAAAAATCTCTGAGGATAAAGAAGGAATCGTATTGGATGCTGCAGTGGATTCCCAATCTGCCTATACCTCTATAGTCGTTATGGAGAATAACAAGCTGCGTGTGGTATTACCAGGCGATGCGCGGACATATAAAGATCGTCGGATTGCAAGCGAAGATATTGATCATGATGGCATTATTGAAATTGGATTGCTTGAGACGCCTAAAGGATGGGAGTATTTCGATCCAGCTGAAATTCCATACTTTACCTCCTATTATAAATGGGATGGGAAAGAAGGTCTGACCTTTGCAACCCAGCTATATCATGATCCATCGGATCGATTCAATATTAATTTTTCACCGGAATGGCATGGGAAGGTGACAGTTGATACGAAATCGGTTTTGGATAAGAACCTTAAGTTTATCATGTCAGATACTGGTGAGACGGTTGCTGAGGTTTCCTTCTTCTCTCCTTCAGAATGGGACCGAGTGAAGAATGATGGTTGGGATTTGCTTGCACGTGATGCAGACAAGGTCATCGCCTACCGCGGTAAGTTAGAACAAAGTACAACAAAGGAAGGAAGTAATAAAATTGCTTCCCCTATAGAAAGGAAGGGAATAGATGAGTAAAGTACTGATCCTGGAAGATGAGGAGTCCATTCGTAGTTTTATTGTCATTAACTTGAAGCGTAATGGGTTCGAAGTGATAGAGGCTGCGGATGGGCATGAAGCTCTTCACAAGTTAACCACGATCCCTGATATTGATATTGCGCTATTGGATGTAATGGTTCCGGGTATTGATGGATTTGAAGTATGTAGACGTGTCAGAGAAACCAATGAACGTTTGGGTATTATTTTTCTGACAGCAAAAGTTCAAGAGCAAGATAAAGTGTATGCCTTATCTGTAGGCGCAGATGACCATGTTAGCAAGCCATTCAGCCCGACAGAGCTGATTGCTCGAATTCAATCGCTGCTGCGCCGAGTGAACGTTCATCGTGAACAGTCAGCGAAAGTTTCTTTCGTTTCAGGGCCATTTACCTTGGATCTTATTTCCAAACATTTTAAACGTGATAATGAAGCGATTGAACTGACGCCAACGGAGTTTTCTTTGATCCAATTCTTTCTCGAAAAAGAAAATACGCCGCTCAGCCGCGATCTTCTGCTGGATCATGTATGGGGCAAGGAGTATATGGGTGATCCCAAGATTGTGGATGTGAATATTCGTCGTCTGCGTCAAAAGATAGAGAATAATCCGTCAGAGCCAGAATTTTTACAAACCGTATGGGGACACGGCTATAGATGGAAAGGCCAAGTACAATGATTAAGAAGGGGATGCGCAGACAAATTGTTCTACACTACATTCTTGTAGTTTTTTTGGCGCTTCTCCTCGTAGAAGTTATCTTCCTGCTTGCCATTAGAACGTATTATTATGACAGTGTATATAGCAAGATGAAAAATCACATTACCACGGCAGAGTCGTTTTTTCATAAATACGAGATAGATGGCGATAACAACTCGTACCAACTGCAAGTGCTGCTGGATAGATTTGAGCTGCCCAATACAGAACTAGAAGTATTGACCCTGAATGGTGACATGATTACCAGTTCGACCGGTTTTCAGCCTGACCGTACGATTACAACTAGTGACGTCCCTGAAGCGGTAGGGGGCAGCATTGGCCGTTGGGTAGGGCGCCAGAGTGGTACTAACGAGAGTGTTATGGCTGTGTCCAAGATGCTGCAGGTTCACGGACGTGATACGTATGTCCTAAGGTATCTTACTTCACTTGAAGGCATTAACAACGATTTGCTTAATCTTACATTATTGTCGATTGGTATAGGTGCAGCTGTCATGGCTGTTGTTATCGTGTTCAGCTTCGGACTTGCCAATTCAATCGTTAAACCGCTCAATAACATTACGGCGGTTTCAGCCCAGATGGCTAAGGGCAAGTTTAATGTGCGAATTAAGGGAAACTACAAGTTTGAGATTGGTGAGCTAGCTTCAACGCTGAATTATATGGCTCAGGAAATTGTGCGCAGCAATCAGATTAAGGATGATTTCATCTCGTCCATTTCACATGAGCTGCGGACCCCCCTTACAAGTATCAAGGGCTGGAGTGAGACCTTGGTCTCTGGTGGTTATGATCCGGAGGAGACGAAGCTTGGAGTCAGCATCATTTCCAAAGAAAGTGAACGCTTGATTGGTCTCGTGGAAGAGATTCTCGACTTTTCAAAGCTGCAGCAGAACCAAATGAAGCTGTCCATTGGGATTGTTGATGTAAAGGTGTTACTTCAAGAGACGATACTGAATATTTGGGCTAAGGCAGAGAAGAAACGAATCCACTTGCTCCTAGAATGTGAAGATGGAATCTTTGTAAAAGGGGATGCTAATCGTCTAAAGCAAGTCTTTTTGAATCTGGTAGACAATGCCGTTAAGTTTTCTCATGAGGACTCCAGTATAGAATTATCTGCGAAGAGACTGTCCGCTAATGAGACTGCTATCATGGTTCGTGATAGTGGCATTGGGATTAGTGAAGCACATATCTCCAGAGTTAAAGACCGTTTCTTTCAAGTGGATGCGTTGAATGGGGGAACGGGCTTAGGTCTAGCCATCTCACAACAAATCGTGGAACTTCACCACGGGAAGCTCGAAATGGAAAGTGAGCTTGGAAGCGGAACTGAAGTTACCGTAATTTTGCCACTTACTGACAAGCTGCCCGAGGTCAATTCAGATCTAGTAGCACAGAATCAAGCTACTTTACCTGAATCAGATGTCTAGGAGGTATGGAAATGGAAGTCTTGGGGAACTCAATTAGGATCGTGCGCGGAGGACCCGAACGGACAGGTGATGTCTTGAGATTGCTGCAGGAAGCAGCAAATTGGATGGAGCTTAATGGGATTAAGCAATGGACTCCGGGACAATTTAATGAGAATGATATCGCAGGTTATTTCACCGACAGGCATGTTTATCTTGCGCTTGACGACGAGATTGTAGTCGGAATGTTCACGCTGCAGTTCAGTGATCCTCAATACTGGGGAAGTAAGAATGATGAGTCTTATGCTTATTTGCATAGATTGGCTGTAGCGGGTTCACACCGCAGTCAGGGACTTGGTCAGCACATGCTTAAATTTGCAGTGGTGCGAGCTAAAGAACTTGGCTGCAGTGGGCTTAGATTTGATACCGTGGCACACAACATTAAACTCAATCGTTATTACCAAAGTATGGGCTTTCATTATATGGGCACAAACGATATGGGAAATGGTCGTTTAGTGAACCTGTATGAGCATTTTGAGAAGCAGCCAGATCCTGATCGTCTGATTCTTAGATTTATATCTGAATCGGACGTTGAACATTTGAAACGATGGAGTGTCTCACCTGAGTATCTGAAGCAGTGGGCAGGACCTTCATTTACCTTTCCGCTTGATGATGACCAGCTTACTAGGTATTTAAGTGGAACGAATCACCCAGCAAATTCCGATCGGCTTATCTTCTGTGCGGTGCACGAAGCTACTCAGCAGGTCGTCGGTCATATCAGCTTTTCAACAATAGATCGTTTGAATCGATCTGCACGTATTGGAAGGGTTGTAGTAGATCCTGACTATCAGGGTAGAGGCGTTGGAACAAGGATGATGAATGAAATCCTACGGATCGGATTTAAGAGCTTAGGAATGCATCGTCTATCCCTTGGGGCTTATGCTTTCAATACCGTTGCCCTGAAAACCTACGAAGCCGTGGGCTTTAAGCGGGAAGGTGTTCAGCGCGAAGCGGCGCTGTTTGGGGAGCAATTTGTAGATTGTGTAGAGTTGAGCATTCTGGATAGAGAATGGTCAGCGCTCCAAGATTTATAAAGGTTAACTGCTAACAACTGAAGGGGCTGTTGCTCTGGTCATGATCGACCAGGACAACAGCCCCTTTTTATAAATATAAGAATATATAGGTTTCACACTATACATTATCCTTATATTTCTCGCATAAACGCTTACCGTCCATTTGGGACGCCGAAGGCGTTTTTGCTTGATAAAGTATTTATATATATAATGGTTCTTATGAAGGGAGAACTTCCCGTAGACGTCCTGTCTTCTCATAAACATCCTGAAACAGACGGGAGGGTTGATTTCGAACCGCTGGCTTAGGAGCTACGGTCTCATTAGGCCCAACAACTACAATATTATTAATACTTCCCTTGACGACAGCACCATCCTTAATAATGGCGCCTTCGCCAATAATGGCATTTTCGATCTGTACTCCACGTCCGATGCGAACGCCAGGCATAATAACGCTTTGTTTAATTTGGCTCATTTTTCCAATTTCCACACCATTGAAGATTACAGAACGTTGCAAGCTGCCTTCTTGCGTGCAGAATTCATTCACGAGAGAGTCCGTTGATGGAATCTGAACACGTGGTTTATGAACAGCAAGCTTAGTCCGGCGACTCCGGCTATACATCGGCCAATGAGCTTTGTCGAGCTTCATGCCATTGTTTTTTTGCAGAAGATCCATATGTGCTTCCCAGAGACTACCCACAGTACCTACATCTCTCCAGTATCCTTTGAAGCGGTAAGCGAATAAATCATCATTCTGATCAAGCATCGTTGGTATAACGTCTTTACCAAAGTCATGACTGGAATTCGGATTAGCTGCATCCCGCAACAAGTGCTCCTTCAGATAAGCCCACTCAAACAGATATATACCCATAGAAGCTAAATTACTTTTAGGTACTTTTGGTTTTTCCGCAAACTCAGAGATTTTTAGTTCATCATTTACGTTCATCACTCCAAAACGACTAGCTTCATCCCACGGCACCTCCATGACGGAGATGGTGGCTTTTGCAGCCTTCTCTACATGGTAATCCAGCATTTTTCGGTAATCCATATGGTAAATATGATCACCGGATAGAATGAGAACATGTTCTGGATTGCGGCTATCGATATACTCAATGTTTTTATAAATTGCATCAGCAGTTCCTGTATAGCTGTCTCTGCCTTCAACACCGGAAGGAAGCAGGGTTACACCTTTATCCTTTTGACTATGTAAGCCCCAAGGCTCACCTTCACCGATGTGTTCATGTAAGGATTCAGCTTCATATTGTGTCAGGACACCTACTGTATCAATTTTAGAGTTTACACAATTACTTAGTGGGAAATCAATAATTTTATACTGTCCACCGAAAGGGACTGCAGGCTTAGCCATACTGGAAGTCAAGGGAGCCAATCTACGGCCTTCCCCTCCTGCCAAGAGCATGGCGATACAATCTTTTTTGTTATTCATTTGTTATCCCTCCCATTTATTTTGTCAATGCTTGATATATAAACTCACGACAAGCACTTGAAACGACATAGGTGAAGTATATTGCTGTGTAAAAAGAAAAATTACAATTAATATTTCTTTATCAGAAAATCTTTTGTTTTCACATCAAATCATTTTCAAAATGGTAATATTCGGGTAATGTAATAGGTACAAGCATTCAAAAAAGGTGGTGTAGAATTGGCTGAAAAAGCAACAATCGATACCCTTCCGTCAGCTGCTGATATTTATTTGTTCCATGAGGGCACCAATTATCGCAGCTATTCTATGCTGGGTGCGCACACTGCCGCTGAAGAAGGCGTTACGGGCGTGCGCTTTACCGTGTGGGCTCCTCATGCGACATATGTAGGACTAGCTGGTGATCATAATGGCTGGGATGGAACGCAGGACATGGACTCGTTATATAAGATACCCGATTCAGGATTTTGGAGTCGTTTTTTTCCGGGAATACAGCCGGGAACTTTTTACAAATACAGGATTGTTGCCAGTGATGGCTCCAGCTTCCTAAAAGCGGATCCTTTTGCCTTCAAAGCTGAGGTTCGACCGGCGACTGCATCCGTTGTTACGGATCTCAGTGGTTATCGTTGGGGAGATGCTGCATGGAGAAGAAAGAGTAAAGCTCCATATCATCAACCGATGAACATTTATGAGATGCATTTTGGAACTTGGCGTCAAAAAGAAGACGGGGAATTTTACAGCTATCAGGAAATGAGTGAATTATTAATTCCTTATTTGGTGGAAATGGGCTATACCCATGTTGAATTTATGCCGCTTGCTGAGCATCCATACGACTTGTCATGGGGCTATCAAGGAACGGGGTATTTTGCGGCTACGAGCCGATATGGTGAACCCCATGAGTTGATGTATTTAATCGATCATTTGCATCAAGCTGGAATTGGTGTCATTCTGGATTGGGTTCCGGCCCATTTTGCAAAGGATGCACACGGTTTAAGAATGTTTGATGGCTCGCCACTTTATGAATATGCAGATCCAATGTTAGCGGAAAAACCAGGCTGGGGAACCCTGTCGTTCGACTTCAGCAAGCCTGAGATTTCTTCGTTCCTCATTTCTAACGCACTCTTTTGGTTTGAGTATTATCATATTGACGGGATGCGTGTAGATGCGGTTACCAGTATGCTACGTCTCGATTTTGAGAAACAAGCTCATCAATATCGACGTAATGTGAATGGTGGTCTGGAGAATTTAGAAGCCATTAAGTTTATTCAGAACCTGAATAAAGCGATATTTCAGTATTTTCCTAAGGCACTAATGATGGCAGAAGAATCTAGTGCTTGGCCGGGAGTTACAGCGCCAGCTCATGAGGGTGGCCTCGGTTTTAACTACAAATGGAATATGGGATGGATGAATGACACATTGGGCTACATAGAACATGATTTTTGGGGGCGCCCTCATCATCATAATTTATTAACATTTCCAATATGTTATGCTTATGCCGAAAATTATGCATTACCGTTATCACATGACGAGGTTGTTCATGGCAAGAAGTCGTTACTGGACAAAATGCCGGGTTCTTATGAACAAAAGTTCGCAGGACTTAGACAGTTGCTTGGTTATCAAATATCCCACCCCGGAAAGAAACTCCTGTTTATGGGTGGAGAATTTGGTCAATTTATCGAGTGGAAGGATCAGGAGCAGCTGGATTGGCTACTGCTGGACTATGACAGCCATCGCGGTATGCTAGCTTACACTGCTGCACTTAATAAATTGTATCGCTCGGAGAAAGCCCTGTGGGAGCTTGATCATTCCCAAGAGGGTTATCAATGGATTGATGCAGATGACAATGAACAAAGTGTAATTTCATATTTGCGTAGAGGTAAGAAGCCTGGAGATACCTTGCTGTTTATCATTAATTTTCAACCTGCCCTGCGTCAGCATTATCGTATAGGTGTTCCACGTCCAGGGACTTATGAAGAAATCTTTAGCTCGGAAGATGTAGCGTTTGGAGGCTCAGGTCTACACAACTCACCTCAGAAGAGCAAAAAGCTGGAATGGCATAATCAGGTGAACAGTATAGAACTCACATTACCGCCTCTTAGCTTCCTGGTGTTTAAGAAAACGGCACGAGTGGGTAAGAGTAAAGAGGCAAATGAGTGATAGATCAAAGTACGAATAGAGAATCCGTACACTTTAAAGGGGGAAATAATTATGAAAGTTTTATTTGCCGCAGCTGAAGCTCATCCATTTATCAAAACGGGTGGTCTGGCCGATGTCATTGGAGCATTACCTAAAGCGCTAAAAGCTGCAGGGGTAGATGTACGAGTGATTTTGCCTAAATATCGTGGGATTCCAGAAAAGTTCACTTCGAAAATGGAGCACTTAACGGAAGTGTATGTGCCAATTGGCTGGCGTAATCAATACTGCGGGATCGAACAGATGGTTTATGATGGTATCCCTGTTTACTTTATCGACAATGAGTATTATTTCGGACGCGACGGAATTTACGGATACATGGACGATGGGGAACGCTTCGCGTTCTATAATCGTGCGGTGCTGGAGTGTCTGCCAGCTATTGATTTTCAGCCGGACGTCTTGCATTGCCATGATTGGCATGCGGCTGTAATCCCAATGCTGCTTCAGGGTCATTATCGACACAATCCATTTTACAGCGAAATGCGAAGTGTATTTACCATACATAACCTGTTGTATCAGGGTGTATTTCCTTATGAGGTGCTTGGGGAGCTTTTGGGTCTGGACAGTAGTTATTTTGGAGGCGTGGAGTATTACGGGAATGTGAATTTCTTAAAAGGTGGCATTGTATACAGCGATCGTGTCACCACCGTTAGTCCAACCTACTCGGAAGAAATTCGGACCCCTTATTATGGTTACGGGCTAGATGGATTGTTGAATGCGCGAGCAGATGTTTTAAGTGGTATTGTGAATGGAATTGACACAAAAAGTTATAACCCTGCAACGGATACAAGTCTTGTTACACGGTATCGTTCTAATCTGGCAAAGAAAACGGAGAATAAGCTAGCCTTGCAGGAGGAATTAGGACTCCCTGTGGATGCTAATATTCCGATGGTGGCCATGGTTACTCGTCTAGTGGATTCTAAGGGCTTGGATCTACTTACTCGTGTGTTGGATGAGCTACTGTATAATGATGACATTCAATTTGTTTTGCTTGGAACGGGGGACGAGTCCTATGAGCGATGGTTTAAGGAGGCGGCTTGGCGTTATCCGACAAAGCTATCTTCACAAATCCTCTTTAATGATGCGCTCTCACGCAAAATTTATGCTTCCAGCGATATCTTTCTTATGCCTTCCAAGTTTGAACCTTGTGGGATCAGTCAACTTCTCGCTTTACGCTACGGTAGCATACCGGTTGTGCGCGAAACGGGTGGCCTGAATGACACTGTTCAAGCTTATAATGAAGAATCCGGTGAAGGTAACGGCTTTACGTTCAGTAACTACAACGCCCACGATATGATGTTTGCGCTTCGCCGGGCGATCTCATTATATAAGCAGCCTGAACACTGGAAAAAGATCACGAAAAACGCGTTTGCTGGCGATTATAGCTGGAATGTATCAGCGCAACAGTACATTGATATTTATAATGAAATTACGGAATAAGGATTCATTATATTCTGTAATAGGTTAATAAGGGAGTGCGCTAAAGTATGAATCATACTTCTGGTGCACTCCTTTTTTTGATGAAACCCGGTGCAATTACCCGCATGATTTGGTTAAGTTAGGGAATAGTAAAAATGTATAAAATTATATAAAAATTGAATAAATGTAGAGTGATAGTTCTCAGAAGAGTGAGCTGTTTGCTATGAAACCCAATAAAAGGAAGTTATTGTCACAATTATGCCTTTGCATATTCATGCGTTCTGATTTATAATAAGTCGGTCAAAGGGACTACTTAGATTTTTTTCATAAGAATAGGGGAGATATAGAAATGAACAAATGGGGTAAACTTAGTTTAGGTATGATATTAGCGGTAGGCCTGCTGTCAGGCTGCGGTCAAAATAAAAATGATAATGATACCGCTGCAAGTGGAAATGCAACTAATGGTGGGGTTACTAAGAAGCTTACTATGGGAACAAGTGCTGATTTTCCTCCGTACGAATTCCATAAAGTAGTAGATGGTAAAGATACTATCGTAGGCTTTGATATTGACATTGCTAAGGAAATTGCTGCTGATATGGGTGCTGAGCTTGTAATTAAGGACTTGCCATTCGATTCACTATTGAACGAATTGTCCAGTGGAAGAGTAGATATTGTAATTTCTGGACTTAGCCCGACGGAAGAACGTAAAAAAGCAGTTGATCTTTCAGATATTTATTACAAAGCTGAGCAAGCGATTGTTGTACGCGAAGCGGATAAAGATAAATACGCCACGATGGACGCTGTAAAAGGAACTAAAATTGGTGTGCAAACTGGATCCATTCAAGAAGAAATCGCTAAAGGGATTGAGGGAGCAAAGATCACTTCTCTCGGTAAAATCTCCGAAATTGTTCTACAATTGCAATCCAATCGTGTAGATACTGCCATTATTGAAGGACCTGTGGCCAAATCTTTCGTTAAGAATGTTCCTGGTCTTGTAATTACAGATGCTAAGCCAGAAGTTGAAGATGACGGCTATGCTATTGGTATTAAAAAAGGCAACAAAGAGCTTCTGGATCAAGTGAACAGTACACTGACACGTTTAAACTCAGAAGGTAAAATTGATGAGTATGTTGCGGCTGCTAGTGAGCTTGCAGATAGCACAAAGTAAAGAAATAACGGATATTTTTAAAGTCTGCTAAAGTAAATTGTATGTGTATACAGAAAATAGCGGCAACAAGCTATTTTCTATTTTTTTGGAGATGGGAGGATAGGTTATGGACATTACATTATTTAAAATGGCTTATGATTATCGTGATTTTTTCCTGACTGGTTTGCAGTATACCTTGCTACTTGCCGTTCTGGGTGTCTTCTTTGGTTTTATTCTAGGGATTATCGTTTCCTTGCTTCGTATGTCCAAATGGGGTGTGCTTCGCTTCTTAGCAACAGCCTGGGTAGAATTCCTACGTGGCACGCCTATGCTTGTACAACTGTTCCTGATCCATTATGGATTGGCTACATTCGGCATTGAGTTTACACCGATTCAGTCGGGGGCAATCACTTTATCCATTAACAGTTCTGCTTACCTTGCGGAGATTTTCCGTGCCGGGATACAAGGTGTAGATCGTGGACAAATGGAGGCAGCCCGTTCACTTGGAATGAAACAAGGGATGACTATGCGTCATATCATACTCCCTCAGGCACTCAAGAGTGTTCTTCCGGCAATCGGCAATGAATTTATTACCATTATCAAGGAATCATCGATTATTTCTTTTATCGGCGTTACGGATTTGATGTTTCAAGCACGTACGGTTACAACGATTTCTTATGATGGTATGACACCACTGGTAATTATCGCATTTATGTACTTTGTGCTGACATTTACGCTATCCAAGATCCTTGGTAGATTGGAAAGGAGGCTGAATACCGATGATCGCCGTTAAGAACTTGCAAAAAAATTACGGGAAGCTGGAAATTCTCAAGGGAATTGACTTGGAGATTCATAAGGGTGAAGTCGTCGTCGTTATCGGACCGAGTGGATCGGGTAAAAGCACCTTCCTGCGCTGTTTGAATCTGCTAGAGCAGCCAACAGGTGGCGAAATCACTTTTGAGGGTGAATCTATTACCTCCAAAAAGCACGATATTAATGTCACACGTGAGAAGATGGGGATGGTATTTCAGCAGTTTAACCTCTTTCCTCATAAAACAGTTCTGCAAAATATTACCCTCGCACCAATTAAGGTGAAAAAGAAGCCGCAGGCTGAAGCTGATAAATTTGCAATGGAGCTACTCAAGACTGTAGGCCTGGAAGATAAGAAGGACGCTTATCCAGCTCAGCTGTCCGGAGGACAGAAGCAACGGATCGCGATTGCCCGTGCGCTTGCGATGCAGCCTCATGTGATGCTCTTTGACGAGCCAACCTCAGCACTTGACCCAGAAATGGTCGGCGAGGTGCTGGAGGTTATGAAGAAGCTTGCAGAAGACGGGATGACAATGGTCATTGTTACGCATGAGATGGGCTTTGCAAGAGAAGTAGGCGACCGTATTCTATTTATGGATGGCGGCGTGATTGTAGAGCAGGGTACACCTGCACAAGTCTTCGGGAATCCTCAACATGTACGTACACAGGATTTTTTAAGTAAAGTGTTATAAGAAGTGAAGTTATAGCGGCGCTCGGACAAGTTATCCGGGCGCCGCTTTATTTTTTTTAACAGTTGCGTAATTTGAGGATATAATGGACTGAGTTCATTTATTTATGTAAACCATGTATAATAGATGGTCAATCAACTTGAAAAGGAGTACATACATAATGAGAGATGATCTGCGCCGCATAGGCATTATCGATATTGGTTCTAACTCCATACGTCTTGTAATCTATGATACAACGCCGGAGGGAGGCTATAAGATCATCAAGGAGTGTAAGTACTCTGCACGTCTTAGTGAGAAGATTACGAAGGAAGGTCGACTGGAGCAGAAGGATATGGAGACGATCATCCCAGTCTTGCGACAGTTTAAGGAGATCTGCAATGCTTTTGAAGTAGAGACTATTCGTGCGGGTGCTACAGCGGCTATCAGAAATGCTGCTAACTCCAGTGAAATTATTGCCTTTTTGTCAGAAGCTTCTACTATACCTATTGAGGTTATCAGTGGTCATCAGGAAGCTTACTTTGGCTTCTTGGGCGTTATAAATGCATTTAATGTTGAGGATGGTTATGTCATCGATATTGGTGGCGGGAGTACTGAAATCACACTTTTTTGCGGGCGTCGTTATCAACATAGCATTTCCTTTCCGTTCGGAGCGGTAAATACCAATCTTATGTTTGGTCAAGGTGGGAACTGGAATGGAGAGCAGATTCAGAAACTGGAGACCTATGTTCTGGGGAGATTGGTAGAGCATGATTGGCTTAACGCAACAGCAGGTCTTCCATTGTTTGGTCTGGGAGGGACAGTTCGTTCTTTAGGTAAGCTGGATCAAAAGACTAGAGCATACTCATTACCTAATTCTCATGGTTACACCATGGCCAGTGAGACGATTGAGCATTTTATGAACACATTACCTTCAATGCCTTATGATAAACGTAAAGATTTAGATGGTTTGTCTAAGAGTCGAGCAGATATCATTGTATCCGGGTTGATTATTTTCCATACGGTATATCAGTATATTGGGGCTAGTCAGGCTGTAATCAGCGGGGAAGGGCTCAGGGAAGGTATGCTACATGATCTATTGAAGCCGGAGCAACCGGTGCGTGACAGTGCGCTTGAATACAGTTTAAATACGATCATTCGGTTTGATATTCGTACCTCTAAACGGTATTTAGATCATATCAATAAGCTTGCGCTAAGTCTGTTTGATGCGTTCAAGGATGAGGAGAATAAAGCTGAACATAAGATGTTAATTTATGTATCCATCATGCTACATCGAACGGGATCTAACATAAACTATTATCAATCTAAACGACACACCCTTTATTGGCTGATGAATTCACCGATTCGTGGACTAACACACCGCCAGCTTATCCTATGCGCGATGATTGCCTCGTATAGCACAAAAAGCCGGAAGCAGAAATTGTCCCAGATGTATAAGGACATTTTGCTGCCTTCCGACGAAGAGTGGATTCATAAGCTCGGGTCGCTTGTACAGCTAAGCATTGCACTGGACAGCACCGAGATCGGGATTGTAAGCGGCTTGAAAGCTAATCTGCACGGCAATACCCTTAATCTGGACCTTGAGGGCACTTCAGCGCTTCTGATTGGTCTAGAGGACATTGAGAACGCCTTAAAAGCATTTAAGAATGCTTGGGCGGTGAAGGTAAAACTCGGGTTCCCTTCCAACGTGTAACATCCATTGCTGCGAACTGGCTCCGGAAAGGGGCCTTTTTGTCGTCTGGTTGCTCGTAATATCCATTAGGCTGTAAGAAGCTTGCCTTCACATTATCTTTTAGGGATAGTTCAAGAATCTTAACGATTTGTTTACGTATATTGCTATCTCTGACAGGACACATCAGCTCGATCCGTCGAGTTAGGTTTCTAGTCATCCAGTCTGCACTGGATAAATACACCTCAGGCTTACCACCATTCTCAAAATAGTAAATTCTTGAATGCTCCAAAAAGCGGTCGACAATACTGCGAACCGTAATGTTTTCGCTTAAGCCTTCAATCCCCGGTCGTAGACAACAAACCCCCCGAACGATTAAATCGATAGAAACACCAGCTTGTGCGGCACCATATAAATCATCGATGACCTGTTGATTAGAGAGTGAGTTCATTTTGGCAATAATACGTGCAGGTCTGCCGGCTGCAGCATGCTCCGCTTCACGCTTCATCAGCTTTTGTAAGGAAAGGCTCATGTCCGTTGGGGCTACAATGAAGGCATTCCAGTCAAAATCAGCGGAATAACCAGTCATTTGATTAAACAGCTCAGAAGCATCAAGACCGATATCGCTTTGAGCGGTAAATAGACTGAGATCCGTGTAGACTTTGGCTGTACTGTCATTGTAGTTTCCTGTGCCAACATGCACGTAGCGACGTAATTCATGACCTTCCTGACGGACAATCAAGGTGACTTTGGCATGCGTTTTGAGTCCAACAAGACCATAGACGACATGACATCCGGATTTTTCAAGTTGGCGAGCCCAAGCGATGTTACGTTCCTCATCAAATCTGGCTTTTAACTCTACAACTACTGTTACCTGTTTTCCTGATTCAGCAGCATTAGCGAGTGCAGTGATCAGAGGAGAGTTTCCGCTTACCCGATATAGAGTCATCTTAATGGCCATCACTTGTTCGTCCTCTGACGCTTGAATGATAAAGTCCGTCATCGCATCAAAGGATTCATAAGGGTGGTAGACCAGAACATCTCGCTCACGTAATACCTCAAAGAAATCCTCGTTTTCTTCAAATTCAGCAGGGTAGACGGGCTCAATGCTTGGATAGTTTAAGTAACCAAAGCCTTTAATATTGCCGGCGAAATTACGAAGGAAACTTAGATCAAGCGGACCTTCAATTTCGAATAGGAAATCTTCCAGTTCAAATTCAGCTTGCAGTTGTTCCAAGGCATACGGATGTATTCCTTTTTGAACTTCAAGTCTTGCTGGAACCCCGCGACGACGCTTGCGCAGTTCTTTTTCAATCTCTTCTAGAAGATCCTCGGCTCCTTCTTCGTCAATTGTGAGATCAGAGTTGCGAGTTAAACGAAATTCACTAACGGCAACGGGCTCGTATCCACTAAATAAAGTTTGAATGTGATGACGGATAACATCCTCTATAAATACGAACTGCCGTTTCTTACTGTTAGAACGGTGTGGTAACGGGATACATCTTGGCAGATTAGATGGAATTTGCAAAATAGCAAAAAAAGGCTCTTCTTCAAGACCATTCTTACGATTAAGAACTACTGCTAAATAGATAAATTGGCTATGAACGAGTGGAAACGGTCGACTCTGATCTACTGCCATTGGCGTAAGTACAGGATAGATAATATCCCGGTAATATTGTTCTATGGATTGTTCCTGTGCATGAGTGAGATCCTCATAATCTACAAAAACGATACCTTCCTTATGCAAACTCCGTGAAATATCACGGAAAATCCGGTATTGATCGGCAACAATTTTGGTAACTCGCTTGATGAGGCGTTTGTATAGCCCGGAGGGGGTGTAGCCAGTGAAATCTTTTTTAGTATAGCCTGCCCGGATTTGATCTTGAATTCCCGCCACTCGAACACTTATGAATTCATCAAGATTGCTTGATACGATAGACAGAAATCTAGCCCGTTCCATTAGCGGATTATCAGGGTCTTGCGCTTCTTTAAGCACGCGACGGTTAAATTCGATCCAGCTCAAATCTCTATTGAGGTAAGCGGTGGCTGGACTGCTTTGGTTGTTTTTATTCTCTTCAGTATTCATGGGACCTCCAAATATGATTCGTTGTCTATATCTAATCTATTTATCATATTCTATCATTCTACTATTGGATAAAGCATGAAATGTTAACGCTGTGTAAAATATTCGGGAATTTTATATGATTATTTTTATAAAATAGTGCAGGTATCTTTTATTTAAGTTTACATAATAAAAAATATGTTAACCAACATCCACAAAAAATGACAATATTGAAACTTGATTTTTCACAATGGTAACAATTACATAAGCACAGGTTACAAAATTGTGATATATTAAGTCCTGTCAGTTTTACAAAAGACTGCAACACACCAAGACATCACACAAACTGGATGTACATAAGTACTTAAAATGTACACGAGCGTATACGGAAGTCATACCGTTCACGCCCATCTATGAGGAGGCAATTATGAAGAACAGATTTAGAACAATTAAAGCCCTTGCTGCAATTATGGGAATCAGTGCATTGTTGCATGCCGTTCCAGCTCATGCAGACAGCGTTCATATCGCTAAGGATGGCAACACTTTTTATACTCTTTCCAAGCAATACAATGTAGGTATGAATGAGTTAATGAAAGCAAACCCAAACGTTGCAGCACTTAACATTTACGAAGGGCTTGAGATTACAATTCCTAGTAAAATGCAGGCTGAGTCCGTAACTACAACTGACAAATCACCAGTAATTACACCAAGTCTGAATGTAAACTCAGAGTCCAAAACAGTTGAAGCCTGGGGTAAGTCCTTTAATTATGACAAAACGATTCAAGTCAAAGCTTCAGCGTATTCTTCCGCAAGCAGTGAGAACGGCGGATGGGGAGCCGTAGATTATTTCGGAAATCCTCTAAAGATTGGTACTATTGCTGTTGATCCAAGTGTGATTCCACTGGGTACCAAAGTATTGGTAACAGGTCATTCACATGATGGATTACCTAAAGATGCATTCTTAGCTACGGCAACGGATGTAGGTGGTGCTATAAAGGGCAATCGTATCGATATCTTTATCCCTGGTAGCCAAAGCTTTGTATCATCATTTGGATATCAATATGTACAATTATACATTGTTAAATAGATAGATAAAAATAGAGAGAATTATAACTAAGAGATATGAAAAGTTCTAAATAAGGTTAAACAGGAAACGGAGGGAGTCCTTAGGGGCTGCCTCCGTTTTTTTTACGTATCAGAAAATATATATTTGGGGATATTTTATTTACTTTTGGACACCTGCAGTAGTTGAGGGACGGTAACGAATGTATATCCCCGTTTTCGCATGATAGTGATTATTTCAGGTAAAGCCTGAATCGTTCCTTCTAGATGACTACCTGGACCGCCTCCACCGTGTTGAAGAATAATTGCTCCTCTTCCAATATGAGCTAGAATGTTATTTCTAACTTGGTTTTTGGAAAGTCCTTTCCAGTCCAAAGAGTCCACATTCCAATTCACAAGCGTGTAGCCATGGCTTTTTGCCCATTTTAGCTGCTGTTCACTGATATCCCCATAGGGAGGGCGAATAAGACGGGGTTTATATCCGGCCAAGGTTTGTATAATATTTTCGGTCTTAATGATTTGTGATCGGAAATCATTCATCTCCAGCTTCACAAACTGAGGGTGGTTATACGAGTGATTTCCAATCGCATGACCTTCTCTAATCATTCTTTTCACCAAGGCTGGATGTTTTTTTGCTCTACTTCCCACTACAAAGAAGGTTGCTTTGACGTTATATTTTTTCAGGATGTTAAGCAACTGGGGGGTAAATCTTGGGTCAGGTACATCATCAAAAGTAAGTGCTATGACTTTATTCCGAGGACCACTAGTCTTAAAAGTCTCTGGGTATTTGTGTAACAGCTGACTTAACGTCAGACCTTTAGTGTTCTTATTGCTGTTAAGCGTAGAACTATTTGTAGCAGCGCTACCTGCTGAAATTGCCGTATCTTCGTCTGAAGTGGGTACAATTTGTGTTTGATCTTGCGGAGTCTTCTGACTCTGTACAGGCGCTGACGCAACCTCTGAAGAATAGGTTGGGAATAGCATAGTTATAATTGTTCCTAATATTACGAGCAGTTTCTGACCTCTCCGTTGAAAATACATCCCCATCTGCCTCCTTTACTACCTGATCATCGCCATATTCTTAATTGTTATCTCCATAGATGGGTAGATTTATGCTACTAATAATACAGTTTGAGTTAAGATTTCTTGAAGGAACCAATGCGTGTATACTAATAGAACGGGGAATTCCCGGGCCAATTATAGATTACGGAAGGATGGAGACATGAATGTCTGATTTGTTTGCACCGTATGAATTGAAGGGGTTATCGCTGAAGAATCGTATTGTCATGCCACCTATGTGCCAGTACTCGGTGGATAAAGAGGATGGCATCCCTAATGATTGGCATTATGTTCATTATGTAAGCCGTGCTATTGGCGGTACAGGATTTATTATTGTAGAAATGACTGGCGTACATCCAGACGGTAGAATCACTAATCGAGATACAGGGATCTGGAGTGATTCGCAAATTGAAGCTTATCGTAAAATCACGGATGGTGTACATGCGTATGGATCAAAAATCGCTATTCAATTAGGGCATGCTGGACGGAAAGCTGTGGATGCTGAGCCGCCAGTGGCTCCTTCAGCAATTCCTTTTGATGCTAATTCTAAAACGCCACAAGCTCTTTCTAAGGAAGGGATATCAGCGTTGATTGAGGCTTTCCGTGAAGGTGCGAGCAGAGCTGTGGAGGCAGGATTTGATACGGTCGAAATTCATGGTGCACACGGTTATTTAATTCACCAGTTTCATTCACCATTGACGAATACCAGAGATGATGAGTATGGACAAGATCTCGCATTGTTTGGAGTACAGGTAGTTAAAGCAGTCCGAGAAGTTGTTCCTGTGGACATGCCATTGATTATGAGAATATCTGCGAAGGAATATGTTGAGGGTGGATATGATGCTGATTACGCCCTGGATATTTGCCGACGGTATAAAAATGCTGGAGTGGATATGTTCCATGTTTCTTCTGGGGGTGAAGGTCCTATAGGTTCAAATGGAGGCCCTAATGCAGGACCTGCATATCAAGTGGATCTGGCAGAGTTTATTCGCAGTGGGTTACAGGTACCTGTAATTGCAGTGGGGCGGCTTGAGTCCTTTACTGAGGCACACTCCATCGTTGCGGAAGAACGGGCTGAACTGGTAGCTGTTGGTCGTGGGATGTTAAGCGATCCTTATTGGGCTTTACATGCGGAAGAAGCGCTGGGAGGCGTGCGAAACGTGCCCAAACCTTATGAACGTGGGATCTGGAAAAAAGGATAGCTCGCTTTGAATGTGAAGTTTGTCACAGATTTTATACTCCTTCTAATGCAATCTTAATAAAGATAAAATTTGAAGGAGCTTGATAACGTGGGGATGGTTTTAAGTAACGATAGGCTAACAGACGGAGTGTACCACCTTAAGGTTGAAACGAATAGTGGCGGTAAAATGGGTCAATTCTACATGTTACGGGCATGGGGAGCTTATCCCATCCTTTCCAGACCGTTAAGTATACATGAAGTGAACGAAGATAGTGTTGAATTTTTATATCACGTAGTGGGGGAAGGCACTGAGATATTTTCACGGTTGACCCCTGGTGATTCAGTGGAGCTAGAAGGACCTTTTGGTACGGGATTCCCGCAGGTCGAAGGCAAGGTTTCACTTATTGGTGGAGGGATCGGAATAGCGCCACTATATTATTGTGCGAAGCAGCTCCCTGGTTGTGATATCTTTCTAGGCTTTAGTCGGGAAGCTTACCGGACAGAAGCTTTTCGCCCATTAGCTGCCGAGCTTACAGTAGATGTAGGCGGATTTATTTTGGATCGTGTAGATTTTAGTCAATATGATCATGTTTTTGTCTGTGGTCCGCATCCTATGCTTAAAGCTGCACAGCTTAAAGGCATAGCGGCTGAAGAGGCAGGCAGCAAAACAAAAGTTTACCTCTCTCTAGAGAATCGAATGGCTTGCGGCATTGGTGCTTGTCTTGTATGTAGTGTTTCTTGTCGTGATGGTCAGCGAAAAGCCTGTGCAGACGGACCTGTGTTCCTTTCTGAGGAGGTGATTTTCCATGACTAAGATGAGCACAACGATTGCAGGCGTTCATTTTAAGAATCCGATTGTAATGGCTTCAGGAACATTCGGCTTTGGTCGTGAATATGGCAAGCTGTATGATATGTCTATGTTAGGTGGAATCTCAGGGAAGGGGCTCACTCTCCATCCCAAAGCAGGTAATCCTGGCACTCGAGTATACGAGACAGCCTCTGGCATGCTGAATAGTGTTGGATTGGAGAATCCAGGGGTAGCCGCGTTCTTGGAAAAAGAATGCCCTTATTGGGAAACACTCGATACCGCTCGTTTGGTGAATCTTGGGGGCGGCACCCTTGAGGACTACGTACTTGGAGCAGAAATGATCCAACGTGATGCAGACCTCAGATCAAGCTTAGGTAAAACTGCTGTAGATATGATTGAATTGAATATTTCTTGTCCGAATGTAAAAGAGGGTGGGATTGCATTTGGAATCAAGACTTCAGAAGCGCGAAAGGTAGTACAGGCTGTTAGACGTGCCACCAAGCTTCCACTTGCTGTAAAGCTGTCTCCAGGTGCTGAGAATATCGTTGAAATGGCGCAAATGTGTGAGGAAGAGGGAGCAGATGCTGTCTCATTAATTAACACCATTTCTGGTATGAAAATCGATGTGCGACGGAGAAGTAGTGTATTTAATAACTTGTATGCCGGACTGTCCGGCCCTGCGATTAAGCCAGTCGCTTTGCGCATGGTGCATCAAGTTGCACAGAACATATCTATTCCTGTGATCGGAATGGGAGGCATCACCACAGCAACGGATATTATTGAATTTATTATGGCAGGTGCTTCGGTAATCCAAGTGGGAACCTACAATTTTATGAATTTAAGAGCAGGTAGTCAGCTAGTTGAAGAGCTTGGGCAATTCATGGTGCAAGAGAATATTCAATCCTTGGATGAAATAAGAGGCATTATATAAAGTGGAGTAGTGAGGAGATACTATTGGCTTCTAACAAGATTAACCCTGACGATATCGAGCTGACGGTGACGCATGTCGGACGTGATCTCTTGCTTGTAATTAGTGGAGGCGTTCGTCACATTGGAGCAGCAAGTACTGCTTATCTAAATGGAGAGCGGGTGGAAGTGCAGACCTCTGCCGTTCCTCATCATAAAGAGCATACAATTAGCGAAGATATTGCGATCAGGGTAGCTAAGGCTCTAAATAGGACAGTCACAGTGGTGATGGGGATTCATTACGACGATCTCTCGAAAGAAGGCATTATGAAGGTCGTAGAGATAGTAAATAATAAAGTTAATCAATATTTAGCGCAACAAATTTGAAACGGAATTGGCAATTCTGCGTAAAAGATATCAAGTGAGTTTTTAAATTATCTTTTGGAGGAATGAAACCATGTCTATATTTAAAAGATTGCGCGATTTAACGATGTCTAACGTGAATGCGATTATTGACAAAGCAGAAGACCCGATTAAAATGACGGATCAGTACATTCGTGATATGACCGAAGATTTGGAAGATGCAGAAAAAGCGGTAGCGGCTCAAATCGCTATTGAGAAGAAATTCAAGCAGCTGTATGAAGAGCAGGAAGCGCTTGTTAACAAACGTACACAACAGGCACATGCTGCAGCTCAAGCTGGTAATGTTGATCTGGCTCGCCGTGCACTGGAAGAGAAGAAGGCTGCTGAAGCTAAACTGGTAGAATACAAAGCTAGCTTCGATCAGAACAAAGCTTCTGCGGATAATCTTCGTGGGAAGCTTGAAGAAATGCGTAAGCAACTTACTCAAATGAAGAACAAACGTGAAACCTTGGTTGCTCGTTATAATGCTGCCAAAGCTCAAACCGAAATTAATAAAGCGATGAGTGGTTTCAGCTCTGATTCCGCATCTGCTGGCCTGAAACGTATGGAAGAAAAAATGATGCAAGCAGAAGCTCAAGCAGAAGCTAGCAACGAGATGAGCTCGGGCAACAAATCACTTGATGATGAGTTCGAGAAGTTGAACAAAGATCAAGCAGTGGAAGATGAATTGGCTGCTCTGATGAAACAATACGAGAAGCAATAACATTTGATCTTAGCCGTTTCACGGCTGATGTTCACAGGCGAAGGGGAGACAGGAATATCGTTTCCTCTTCGCTTTATCTATGCTTATGACAGGCATGCAAAATGAATAAGCGGGGGCTATAGAATGGATTTCCATATCCTGGTGTCCATGGTCGTGTGGACAGTGAGCGGCGCGGTGTTGCTGTTTGTGCTGATGTTCGTAGATTCACTTTTCACTCGATACAATGATTTAGAAGAGTTAAAGGCTGGAAATATGGCAGTTACTACACGTTTTGTGATGAAGCTATTGGCACAGGCTTTCATTTTATCGTCATCGATAGCTGCTTCTAACAGCCTGCCAGATGCTTTGCTGGTCTCGATTGTATCTTTTTTTCTTTTGCTTATATTGGAAAGAACGGTCCGTTTTCTCTTAGCTAAATGGGGGAATCTGGATCTGGATCATGGTACACAGCTTGGCAAAATCGGGTACGGCTTATTATCAGGCTCGCTGCAAATTACGGGAGCATTAATTATTTCTGCATTTATGTAGGGGGAACGATCAAGTTGAGTATATGGAAGCGTATAGGTAATCTTTTCTCCAAACCAGTGCCTCAGGAAGTTCAGAAAAGTATGCTTAATTTGTCTCCCGGAGACATCTGTGAAGTATCGCTCGTTACCTACGAGGTAACCGGTAGGACCCATAATCGTGGACGAAATGCGGTAGTACTGACATTAAGAGATGGTAGTCAAATTGCCTATTTGCATATTGAGGAGCGGGAACAGCTACAATATGGATTGTATAAACCCATCGATGGGCGCTTAGATAATCCTGCTGAAGTTCCAACAACACTTGAGCTGGATGATTATACATTTTTTCTGGAGGAAGAGTATGAAGGATATGTTGCTGTTGCTGGCCAAACCCCTTTTATGAATGGCGGAGAGCAGCATGTATGGCAATATCAATCAGATGATTCTCGACTTCTGCGTGTAGAGTGGCAACATGGACGATTCATGCTTTATGAAGGGGAAAAAGTAATTCCTGGAGATGTGAAGGTAATTAGAGCATCCTAGAAATGATTTGTAGGAGATGTGATCTTGTGATCGCATCTTTTTTTGTGCAACTTCTTAGCTGAAATCGGTAAGGAATTTTGTCGTTTCTGCTATTCGTTTTTAACATCAGGATGGCTCATGATAAAATAGTAGCTATTGTACTGCAAAAATGGACGATTTAGAGCGGAGGCATTGTATGACGGATCAAAAATTTCAGCGCAGAGCACTTCAAGTAAAAGAGGCACAAGCCAAAATAATCAAATTTGCTAAACCACTAGAGCCACAGGAGGTCTTTTTGAATGAGTGTTGTGGTCGTTATTTAGCTGAGGAAGTGATTGCGCCACATCCTTTTCCCGCGTTTAACCGTTCTAGCATGGATGGATATGCAATTATTGCAGCAGATACAAATCACTGTGTAAATGGACAAGTCGTATGGTTAGAAATGGTGGACAATATTCCATGTGGCGCTGTGGCATCGGTAGATATAACTTCGGGAACAGCAGCAAGGATAATGACTGGAGCAGAGGTGCCGTCAGGCGCAGACACTGTAGTTATGCTAGAAGTAACGGAGACACGTGAGGAGGAAGGAAAGACGTACATTGGTATTCGAAAGAAGCAGGAAGCAAAGTCTAATATCACACCGATGGGGCTGGAATTAAGCCCTGGTGAGCTAGTGCTGACAGCGGGGCGATTAATCTCTGCAGGGGATATAGCTGTTCTGGCAGCGTTTGGGGTACATACAGTGAAAGTCTATCGTCGGCCTAAGGTAGCTATCTTTGCGACAGGAACAGAGCTGCTGGAGGTGCATGAACCGCTACAGCCTGGCAAAATTCGCAACAGCAACTCACCTATGCTTGAAGCCTTAGTCAAAGAGGCAGGGGGGGACCCGGTGATGCTGGGATCTATTGTGGACGATCTGGAGCTGGCTCGAAGTAAAGTGCAGATGGCATTAGAAACTTATGATTTTGTAATCACAACGGGTGGAGTATCGGTAGGAGATTATGATATCATGGGCGATTTGGTACGTGAAGAGAGTGGAGATATGTTGTTTAATAAAGTAACGATGCGTCCTGGGAGCGTAACTACTGCTGCTGTTAGAGGTGGTAAGCTGCTATTAGCCTTATCAGGTAATCCAGGTGCTTGTTTCGTTGGGTTTCAATTGTTCGCACGTCCGGTTATTAGATTAATGCAGAGCGCGTCACAGCCATTCTTACCAGAATGGAGCGCCACACTGGGTACAGATTATAACAGAGTGAACAACTTTACTCGATTTGTTCGAGCGCGATTAGAGATCCGTGACGGCAGCCTTTATGCTTTTCCAGCAGGTATTGATGAATCTTCCGTGATGGTTACGATCAAGGATAGCGATTGTTTGATTGTTGTTCCACCAGAGGAAAAAGGAATATCTGCGGGAGCGAAAGTGACTATTATCAAGCTTCCGGGAGAAATACGCGGATAGGATATAGGAGAAATGAACTTTTTGACATTAACCTACGATGGAACAAGCTAGTCATCTGATAGGCCACGACTTTATTTACAACATTTCATCATATGAAAAATTCACAACAGAAAAACCAATCATTCAACTTTAATACTAATTTGATCAGTCTTTCTAAACCATTAAAAAGAGAGCCGGCCACACCTTTTCCATAAAAATCGGATGGGGTATGGCCGGCTTTTTGCAATAAAATTAACTATCCAAACGGCGTTCAATCGCCTCAGACATCGTTTTGTCCGTTAGATGAGCATAGATTTCGGTTGTTTCTGTGGAAGCATGCCCGAGCTGTTCTTTCGTTTTATAAATATCATTTTGCAGATAATAGTCTGTTGCAAAAGAGTGCCGAAGCTTATGTACCGTTAGATAGGGCTTACCAAAGCGCTTTGCGTATTTAATAATCATTTCTTGAATGGCTCTTTTGGTCATGCGTTTGCCTTCTTGTCGTCCGTTGGGCAAAGCGATAAACAATGCTTTTTCCCTCTTTGGCGTTTTATATCGGGATTGACGTAGGCTTAAATAAAGGGCTAAATCATCCTTAGCTTGTTCTCGAAAATAAACAGGGGTTTTGAAGGTTTCATCATTGTTCCCTTTTCGGGTGACATAAATGAGCTTGTTGTTAACATCCAGATCATCCACGTTAAGATTGACTACTTCGGATACACGAAGGCCAGAATTCAGAATTAAGCTGGCAATACAGGCATCGCGTTCGCGATTTAATTGAAAGGAATAATAAGCCTGCTTGTTTCCTTCAACATCTCTTCCATATCCTTCGAAAATGTACCCCACGAATTCCAGCAGTTCCTCATCTTCTAGAATCTTGCCCTTTAATTTAGCAGCAGTATCCTTAGGTTTATGTGTTCGTTTAACTTCAACCTTGGCCATAATATTTCGTTTAAGCAACGGATAGAAGTTCTCGTCCTCAGCAATTTGACTTAAATAATGAAACAAAGAGCGTAATGCGGACAACTTACGGGACACGGTTACACGTGTATTGGTTCCCTCTGCTCGGGTAGTAAGATGCAGGCGGTATCCAACAATACTATCCATATGCAGGGTTTCTAATTCAAGTAGCGTGATCTCTGTGTTGGAGCTGGCCTGTGAGAGACCTTCTGCACGCAGCCATCCGAAAAAGGACTCATAGTCCCGAATGTACTCCAGGAGGGTGGATGGGGATAGATCAGGTCGCTTATAGTCAATAAACTGCTGAACGAACCAAGGCATGAGAGGTAGCTTTAGATCCAGTTTTTTTCGGTCATCGTTCTTTTGAACGCTCATGTGATTCACCTTTTCCATAGTTTGCATATAATTTCTTCCTACTATCTTATCATGTTTTGTCCCCCTATGGGCTTGGATTAAAGCTATTTATAAGCGATGAACTTGCTCCTGAAAGAACTAAGTTATATGATGTGAAGTAAACATAATTGACAGAGGTGCACCTAATGGAACTTGGAATGGAGCTGGTTCCCAGAGAGCGGAAACAGACGATAAGTAAACTAATGCAGTTCTATCTATATGATTTCACACGATACCTGGAGCTTGATGTAGACCAAGATGGAATATATCCGTCCTATCCGGGACTAGAATCTTTTTGGAGTAGTGGCAACAATAAGTTTGCGTATTTGTTCAAAGTAGGCGGACAAATTGCTGGTTTTGCTTTGGTAGAACGCTTGTTGCGTAACCCTGAGGGGCAATTTTATATGACTGAGTTTTTTGTAATGCAAAAATATCGTCGGAGCGGTGTTGGGACCTGGGCTGCGCATAAATTGTTTGATATGTACCCAGGCGACTGGAAGGTATCACAGGTACGCGCGAATACGCCAGCTCGTAATTTCTGGCATAAAGTGATTGGTGAGTACACAAATGGAGAATTTCAAGAGCGGTTTAATCCACCACAAGGCAATCCGAGCCAATACTTCAATACATTAAATAATAATAGGGTTAATATTTGAATGGGAAATAGCGATATTGTAGTCATCAAAAATTAATGCTTATTTTACCGTTCAAGAGATTAACACTTATCAGTTTACATAATCAATATTATGTAAACTGATAATGAATAACCCAACAACCTCAACGGGATAGTTGGGCTATTTTTGTTCATTATACCCAAGCAGAGATGGGGATTTAGCATATCTTATGATGTACTCAATTACAAAGGAGGAGTTAAAATGGGCGAATTCGCAGGAGGATACGGTGGATTTACTAACACAGGAGCTATTTTGGTTCTGTTTATCCTGTTGGTTATCATCACAAAAACTCTTTGTCTGTAATCCTTTAACTTCATGAATAAGGGTTCCGCCAGTCTAAATGGACTGGCGGATTTTTTTATGCCTGGATATGAAATTAAAGGTTGGAGGATTTGCATGTGACTTACTATATAGAAAATAACTTTATAACAAAATATATTTACAGTGTTCAATGATTAAACGATGTTCAAATTATAAGGAGACGGCAAGATGACTAAAGAACAACGGCAAATGCGTGAACGTGAGGAAATGAAGAAAAGGATATTAGAGGCTACGGCTTCGTTGATATCAGAGGAGGGTATTGAGAAACTATCCATCCGCAAAATTGCTGAGAAAATCGAGTACTCTCCGGGAATTATTTATCATTACTTTCAGGGGAAAGATGAAATTGTAGTGAGATATTTGCAACAGAAATATACAGATATGGTTGACGGGCTTCAGTCCGTACAACGAAAGGCAGAGCATGAACTGCCACCAGAGATGCTTTTGAGACAATCACTTGAGCAATGGATCAGGATGACCCTGTCCACAAGTGTAGAATACCGTAATGTAATGCTGAACGATACACCGGCTGTCCTTAGTTACACAGCTGTTCTATTTAAGGGAGCTGCTCAGGAGCGTAAAGCGATTGGTATGCTCTGCCAATGTCTCTCTAGGTTTGAATCGAAAGAACTACATAAAGAATCTTCGATAGAGCTTACTTCTCAAGTGATATGGAGCGCTGCGTTCGGATTAATTATGCGTTTGATTGTGGAAAAGGACTTGCCTGAAGAACAGGTCGAAGCACTGATTTCTTGTTATTTGAATTCAATGGTTTCAATAGCAACCAGGGATATCCGTGCGCCTTTAACACAGTAGGAAGATCTAAGATCAAAATATCAAAATGAACTAGGTAAGAAGCGTGTTGGCTTATTTATTTGTGTAGGAGCGAAGGGGGAGCAAGCCACATAGGAATTCAAGTCTTCATTTCCAGAGGGGGTGTATAACCAATCAGTTACAAAATAAGTGTTCGGAGATGAGATTTACGAAGAGAAGTTGACTGTATTAGATCGAATGGTTCTGCGAGTGGTAAAAGGGAAAAATAAGAGTGTAAATGGATTATCGAAAGAGACGATAGAGCGTTTTGCACTTGCGATAAAGAAGCGGTGAACGAGTGTGGAAAATAGACTCTCTGAAACTAGTTAACATAATAATTATTATGTTAACTATTTCTTATTTCTGATTGCAATCATCATAAGTTCAGAGAGTGCTTACTTATAAAAATAAATTCTGCGATTTCATCATATGAAAAATTCACAATAGAAAATCAAAATTATTATCACACCTTATCCACTATACATCAAAGCTACAACAAATGATCACCCTATTAACAAAACCCCTGAAAAAGGTTATTACACTTCCTCATACAATTATACAAGCTTTTTTCCAATCCAAATGGCTAATTCTATTGGCTGCATGGCAGCCTCTAACTCAATGACCGACAAAGTATCCTCCTCTAGAGACTGGAGTGCATGCTCCAAACTTTTTTCATAGGGATTAACTGGATCTAACAAAAGTTCTTGTTTACCTACATTGGTATACTCAATTAATGAGCTTTCAACAGTTCCATTCATGTTGTCACTCTCTAGATAGACAAGTTTCCCCTGTTCAAAATAAGCCTCAAAACCTACCGAAAAAGGATAGGAGGTCGGCATTTGTGAAGATACAACGATCTCTACGGATACATTAGTTTGTTGAAAAATCGCACGTACTAAGGCTTGATCACTTTTACTACCATCGGTTCCCCAAACCGAGTGCAGCTCCATAGTCCCCAGCATCCAGGTCACAAAATCCAATTCATGAATCATCAGCTTTGTAAAGATAGCGTGTAGACCGAGGTCACCCCACAAGGGAGGCGTTTCTCTTTTTAAGGTGAGAGATAAAAGCTTTCCGTATTTCTCATTATGAGTCGCTTCATAAAGATATTTGTACGCAGGATCGAATTTAATAAACTGGTTGACGAGAATTCGCGAATCATACAGTTGTTCGGCTTCTTTCATCGCAAGGGCATCTTCTAAGTTGAAGCAAACGGGTGTCTCACAGAATACATGTTTTCCATGCTTAAGCGCATCAACAGCATATTGCCTATGTAAATTAGAGGGTAAACAGATGTCAATCACTTCGATGGTGGAATCAAGCATAATATCGTCAATATGAGTAGTTATCTCAACGCCTAAAGATTGTTTTAGCTCCTGCAGCTTAGCTTCGTTCCTACCCAAGATAATTACTTTGTCTACTCGATCCATTGTCGTCCATAACTGCGCGTGATAAGCTCCGAACCCAGTTCCCAATACGCCTATATTCATGTGCATCAGCTCCTTTAATGTAATGAACTAATTATAAGCTTCTATTGTTGACAACAGCTTGGCAAGAATTATGATGTAAACTATAAAAAAAAGATAATCTTGGAGGCTCGCCATGCGCTTGCACCGTTTAATTGCAATTTTATTATTAGTGGAATCGAGAGGGAAGATGAAGGCTAATGACCTAGCTCAAGCCTTGGAAACCTCCGTACGTTCTATCTATAGAGACATTGATGTACTTGCTGAAGCTGGAATACCACTGTTATCTACGCCGGGACCGAATGGTGGCATCTCCTTGATGGACGGGTATACAGTTAACCTAAATCAGCTTCATGGAGAAGATGTAATCAATCTATATCTAACGGGAATGGGGATCCATACTGGCGGTCATACTCAGTCCGGATTAAAGCTAAAGTCAACCCTGTTGAAATTAGAAAAAACATTACCCGCTTCCTATCAGGCGGATATCCAGAAGGCACAAAGACGATTTTATTTCGATGATACGCCTTGGTGGTCAGAACGTGTAGAAATCCATTGTCTGGAAGTGATTCGAACTGCCGTATGGAGAACTCATAAACTATGGATAGAGTACCACAAGATTAACGGAGTCATTTCGATCAGGAAAGTACAGCCCTATGGTCTTGTTGTGAAAAAAGAAGAGTGGTATCTTATAGCCTACTGTGAAGAAGTCGAACAAATTCGCACGTTTAAATGTGAGCGAATCGCCTCTACGCAGCTTATAGACGAAGAGTATGCTATCCCTCAGGACTTCTCTTTAGATGGGCACTGGAAGCAGCAGGAGAGGGGATTTAAGCAAACTTGTAAAGAGGAAGAGATCTACCCGGTATTAATTAGAACGAATAAGAGCCGAGAGGCTTCTATACACGGGCTGGAGATCATGAATAGGGTAGAGGAAGGAGATCAAATAACCCTTACTGTAAATATGTTTAGCTATGATAGTGCATGTACGAATGTTTGGGGGATACTTGGTCAAGCCGAGATTGTGGAACCTTTGAAACTGAGACAATATGTGAAAGTACAGGCGAATTTGCTACAGGGGATTTATAATTAGCATAATCTCGTGTGAAAAGGGAACGTTTTATCGCAGATTCTGCAATGAAACGTTCCCGCTCCTTAAAAATGTAAATAACTGAGTCATTAAGTTTACATAATTAAAAATATGTTAACTAATGCCTCTTTTTTCTTCAATGACCTTTGTATTTATTTGTCCACGTAAAATTGCTTCTAATTTTGGATACTCACTTGCTTTATCTATTGTAAATAATTTTGTATCCGATAAATCTCTTATTCTTTGAGCAAATTTAAATCCTAATAAATGAATCAATCCGAAGATTTGGTCTGTGTAACCTGCCGTATCTGTATAATGCTCTTCTATGTTTAGATCCGTCTCACGGTGCAATAAACCATCCAAAACATGAATTGCATCCCTTGAATTAGTATGAATAATTTTTGTGTAGTAAGAAGAGAATTGATCACTCTTAAATCGATAGATAGTAGCTCCTTTTCCAGTTCCGTAATGTGGGTTTGCCTCTGCATGTGTGATGAAAATTCACTAATATGGCTTGGGCTTTATTCATTGCTTCTTCTGGAACATCTTTTTCTAAGCGTGCAAGCAACAGCTTTCCTTTTTCAAGAGAAACTCCATCTAACTTGTTGGAATTGACAGCTAACCCCCTTACTATCAAAGGGTTGGCTATTTTTAGTGTACCCGACATGGGCTGGCTATACCTTGGTGGTGAAAATCGACTTGTATTATCCACTTTCATTTTTAATTAATAAAATATCGATTAAATTAAAAATTATGTCACAAAACAGCTCTTTGAACTGTTATAAGGGTACAGTCGGCTGAAAAATAAAAGGAGGTGAGCTTATGGAGGAAATAGACATTGGAAAAAGGTTTGTTAATGGCGGAGAAGATGAACTGGAAGAGATAATCAATCTCTATGGTGAAAAACTCCTTCGCTATGCAACGGCGATTCTATGTGATTATCATGAAGCAGAAAATATTGTACAAGAAGTCTTTCTTTCAGCCTATCAAAATCGGAATATTTTTGATGGCAATAACCTATCCGCATGGTTGTACAAAATTACATATAATCACTGTTTAAATCAACTAAAAAAGCGTAAGATCCATTATTTTCATGATATTCGTAGTGAAGTAGTTTTACCAGAGAAAGATAAAGGTTTGAGTGATGAGATGCTTCGTGCGTTACAGAAGCTTAAACCTATGGAACGTGCCTTGTTATATGGGCGGATTATGGATGGGCAGAGTTACGAGGAACTATCTCAGCTTACAGGAAGTTCTCCAGCTGCATTACGCAAACAATATCAACGGGCTAAAGATAAAATAGTTAAATATCTTAATATTGCATATGGTAGAAAGGAGTCTAACTATGGGCAAATTTAATATGGACGAAAAACATATACATGAAATGTTTTCCCAAATTACGGTTGATTCAAGTAAACTTGCAGAACAGGTTAAAAGCCGATTGTATGAAGGTAGTGCTGACATGCCTGCTAGACACCGCAAACGGTGGACAAGGTCAACAATTGCAGCTATTGCGATATCGTTCGTATTAGTTACTAGTGCAACTGCTTCCTCTTTTGGGAGTTTTGATTGGTTTATAAAGAGGTTTAATCCTGATTTTGGTAATATTGTTGAACCAGTAGGAGTCTATAGTGAGGACGAAGGAATTCGCATGGAGGTTATCGGTGCACAGAAATATGATAATAGGGCGATTATATACCTATCTCTTCAGGATAGAACAGGTCAAAACCGATTGACGGAACAAACTGATTTTAGAGACGGATTCAATGTAAAAATGCATTCACCAACAAAAGAGGGAGCCAAAAGTGGAGACGAAGTTTTATCAGCCAGCATGTCATGGAAACAAAAAATGCTTAATTTTAATAAAGATACGAATACCATTTATTATGAGTTTAATATAACGGCTGATCCAGACACACCATTAACAGATCCGTTGGAGCTTGGCAGTTTCCTTATTTATTTTAACGAAAAAGCCTATAAAGACGAACCCATTTCCGTATCCCTTACAGGAATTGAAGATGTAGAAACGATTGCTATTGAAAAAGCACAGATTTGGGGGGGCAGTAATTTACCAAGTGACCTCAGTTCATTAACAGAGGCACTTATGCCAGGGGATTATGCTTCCATGCCCCATGGTGAAAAAGATCAATGGGTTTCAAATGTCGGTATTATAGATGGAAAATTGCATGTGCAGATAGGGAAAATTTTTAATAAAGAGTTTGGTCCTAGTGATGCCATGCTTTCTCTAAAGGATCCAGACGGTAATTTAATCTCCAATGATTATAGTTTGGTCTTTCTCAGTGATAAGAAAAATAACCTTCTTGATCTTGAAAATAACGATTATGATGACGCTAAATATAAATATGAAGAATTTATATTTCCTGTAAGCAGTGAGAATCTTAGTAAATACACTCTTTATTATACTGGTTCCGTTTATTCTGGGGTTGAAGGCAACTGGAAGGTGGCGGCAAATTCAAGTGAGTCAACTGCCAATTTACGTACTTGGAAAAATGATATTTCAGTTGAAGGTCATCTTTTTGAATATATAACCCTCAGTCCTTTAGGATTACAAGTAATCGGTACCTATAAAGGTGAGAATTTCATGGTCAGTGATATGCTACTTGAAATTGAAACAGTAGACGGTATTATCCCATTGGAAGGTGGTGGAGGAAGCCAAAACCCTGATAAACATACCTTCAATTCAAGTTGGGATACGAAAGCGCCTTTAGATATTACCAAAGTTAAAGCAATAATTATAAATGGCACTCGAATAGCGGTTAAATAACTAAATAATTAATGTCAGAAGAAAATAAAGTATTAGACTGAGAAATAAAGTTGTAGACTGGATGGCGATTAGCAAACGGCTGAGCAGCGAGCCTGCAGCTCGAGCTCCTGATTCTTTTGGATGCACGGTCACATCATTGTAGTGACCCAAAAGAGATGGGATGCAAATCAAAGGTTTATTTTAATACCTAGTAAAGTGGAGGATCTCAACATCCACATCACAAAAAAAAGTTGGTCAAGCTAATCGGTGTATCCCAGAGACGAGTGAGTCAGTTAATTCAAAAAATTGAAAGAGACAGCCCGTGGATCTGGCGAGTAGTTGGCACTGCTATGGGAATGAAGTACGCATGGAGAATATAGTTATATGCTTTTAGAATGGGCTGGGTTAATCAGTAGTTTGGAAGAAGGGAGAAATAGAAATGAAGCATTGGGTTTCGTGATATAATGTGGTGAAATCTTCAACTCTAAAAACGCAGAGACTATCCCACATGTAGCGTAATCTTTCAGAGAGATTATCTCTCAAATAACCGTTGTTTCCGGAGTTCCTGGATTTGAAGAAATCCCAAGAGGAGGAAAACAGAAATGAAGAAGAAGGTTGTTACGACTTTATGCGGTACTATGATACTTTTAGTGGGCATGGGCACAGGTGTTTTCGCGAGCTCGCATCTCCAAGAAATTAAAGCGTTGTTAAACGGAGATTTAAAAATCAGAGTGAACGGGGAGATTACCACTCTCAAAGATGGCAATGGCAAAGCGGTGCTTCCCATTACTTATAAAGGAACTACGTATCTTCCGGTACGATCTGTTTCTGAGCTGCTGGATGTTCCGGTGAATTATGACGGGACAGCCAAAGAGGTGATTATTGGCGAACAGCAGGCAGGCGTTCCCGTGAAGCAGGAGGAGTTTAACACCAGTCTGCATACCAAGGACCCTGCACTGACCAAATACGGCGGCAAGAATTATAAGGAAGTTCTTTACAGCGCACCTAATTCCAATATTAAATATACCGCGCTCAGCCCTAACGGCAGATATCAGAAGCTTGTTCTGCAATTCGCTGCAGTCGGCAAGGAAGTGGAGTCTCTTGAAATTAGGGATAATGACAAAAATGTGCTCCTTAAAAAAGTAGAGAAGATTTCGCCTAATAGTGATCTCCAGACGATTGAGGTAGATATTTCTGGAGTAAAGAACATCACAATAAATGTGACACAAGCTGTTGACGGCGGGTTCATTATTCCGCTAGATACTTCAATTTACAAGTAAGATTAAGCAGCAAAGCCCACAATGCCCGTATAGGCGTAGTGGGCTTGTTTTCACGTGAGATTACATTAGATTTTTTCTCGTTCTTTTGCAATGAAGAGATTTAAATCCATCGTCCGTTATATGTGGGCAATACCCGTATTTAGATGGAATATGGGAGGACCTTTCACCGATCTTACATAAGATACATGAATCCTATGGTAACTGGAATGATGTAAAAGTATTCGATGACATAACGAACAAAGTGTTGACACTATGGGACAATTTAGGTATTTACCCTGAAAATATTGAGTCCGTAAAAAACTTTAGAGACCAGAAAAACTAAATCATCCATTAACCGTGTTAGTCTCAACACCATGCGTTAACTTCTCTCTGGCAGTAAGCCTCTTGTGCGCTACGAATAGAAAAGGAAGACCTATAGCTGTAGTTAAAGCGAGTGGCAGGAAGATCGTAAGACCGTTCTGAGCTCCATAATGATCTAGTAATACACCTCCGAAGATTGGCGCGATTACACTTCCCAAATTGTTAAAGCCAATCGTTCCGAAGTACGTACCTTTCATTTCTGGCTTTGCGATCCGATCAATTAACATATCCATCATCGTAAAGAGCAGAACTTCCCCAATTGTAAACAGAACCACACTGAACATAAGAAGGGCTACGCCTTCAGCCAAACCTACTAAGAGAAGACTGAATGCAACGCAGATATTCCCGAGAATCAATGGAACAATCGGTGAGAATTTACTAGCAGTACGTACGATAGGATACTGTACTACGAGCACTGTGATGGCATTGAGTGACAACATATAGGAAAATAATTGCCCACCATTTGTGAAATGGGTGTTCATTGCTAAATATTGCGCCATAGTTGAGCCAAAATGTCCGTATCCTAGTACACAAAAGATTGTACCGAGCAGAACTGGCAAGAATACACGGTCTCTACCGGTTGTTGCCAAGGCTTCAAGTAAACGTGGTGGTTCAGCTTGAGTATGACTCTCCATGGTTGAACGATGCAATTTGAATTGCACGAATAACACAAGACCGTATGCAACATATACAATTCCAGCGATCATAAAGGGAAACGTAGATTCGGCAGAACCGAGCTGCACTCCAATAATCGGACCAAAGACAACACCAAGGTTTATCGCAGCGTATCTAAGATTGAATACAAGCAGCTTACTTTCAGCTGGTGTAATGTCGGATAAAAGTGCCCGTGATGTGGGCTCAAAAACGGATCTGCATAATCCGTTCAGGGTGTTCACCAGGAAGAACACCCACAGATGTTGTGCAACAGAGAATCCGAAGAATACCGCCGCCCAGCCGAATACGGAGATTAACATGACGATTTTGCGGCCTACAATATCCGAGATATATCCTCCGTAGAAGCTGGCCATTACGCCCGCCAACGAGCTGACGGCTACCGTAATCCCCGTTTGGGTGGGGGTAGCTCCAAGGACTTGAGTTAAATAGATGGATAAGAACGGAATGCTCATTGAAGTTACCAAACGTCCGAACATTGTACCGACAATGATAGTCCAAGCTAATGGGTGAATATGCCTTAGATGCTGATTCATAATTGAAAAGGTCTCCTAATCTGATAGCTATAATATTAGTACTGCATATTCATTACTGATATATGTATAATTATAATGATAAAAGGGGGAAGTAAAAGTGTAAGAAATAGTTACATTGTTTCACCTTTAAAGGAGTGAACGTTCGTGGACCATATTAATAATCATTTTTTATGTTTAGCAATAGCCATCCCATCCCCAATAGATATAGGGGCAGCTATTCCTGTGACGATAGATAGACTGGCTTCGATTCTGTGCTGTACTCCTCGTAATGTAAAGTTTATTCTGCGAAAGCTTGAAGATCAGGGGTTTATACACTGGCAGCCGGGAAGAGGGCGTGGGAATATTTCGCAGCTAACTTTTCTACGAACGATTGAAGAGGTGCTGGAGGACAGCTTTCAGGAACTGATTAATAAGGGGAAGATTAAAGAAGCTATAGAGTTATTAAGTCGTGGTCAGGTTAGCGACCCATTAAAGGAACGGTTATTATTGGTGTTAAACAAGCAGATGGGCTTCCGTAGTGAAACTGAGTCGACATCAGGGTTGGACGTCTTGCGAATCACACGTAATCGGCATATGGAAGTGCTAGATCCAGCTTATGTATACACCGCGTTTGAATCCTACTTACTCGGACAAATTTATAGCACACTAGTTACTTATGATGCGGCAAGCGATACCTTTCTCCCCGGGTTAGCTCATATGTGGGAAGCCAATGAAGATTGTACAAGTTATATTTTCTATCTCCGTAAAGGTGTGCGGTTCCATCACGGCAGGATTATGACTTCGAGAGATGTAAAAGAGACCTTTCAGCGCCTTATAGATTTGAACAGTCCGGCATTAAGCCTGTACAAAGATATTGAACGAGTAGAGATAGAAGGAGATCACAGAATCAGGTTTGAGCTGTCTCGTCCGAATCTCTTTTTTCTCCACATGTTCAGCTGTATTCATATGTCGATTCTTCCTCATGACGTAGATCTCGCTAATGAAGTGAGTGGAACAGGACCCTATCGTTTACTAGATCTTAATGAAGATGTGCTAGTCCTCGCAGCATTTGATTATTATTACGGTATACGCCCGCTGCTAGATCGTGTGGAAATCTGGTATTTGCCAGAACAAGCTTCAAGTGAACGATTGTATGAACTACCAGACTCCGCCAAGGAAGGTTTATTACCTAATATCATCTGTAACCATAGTATTGATTACCCTGCCTTGGGATGCCGATATCTCTTGTTCAATTTCCATAAGGAAGGTGTTCATCAACATCAACGATTTCGGCAAGCCATACGAATCCTCTACAGTCGTGCTGCCTTAATTACGGAGTTAGGAGGGAACCGTAGTACCCCTGCGGATAGTTTTTTACCTTGGGAGAGCAGTAAGAGAAGCATTATTGAGCCTAGCTTGGAACACGCGAGAGAGGTTCTAGTGGCAAGTGGCTATCAGGGGGAAACGTTAACTTTAGCTACAAAGGATAAAAAAGAAGAGCGAGAAGAAGCCCTGTGGCTTCAAGCACGAGCAGCTTCAGTAGGTCTGCAAATTGAACTGTGTTTATTGAATGAGTTTAACTCAGCAGATTTAAAGAACACCGCAGAGATCTTCCTTGCTGAAGAGGTACTTGAAGATGATTGGCAGTGGGGAATGGTTAACTACTTTAATAATAAACGTAATTATCTATTTTCTCTGCTCAGTGACGATCAGATCTTGTTATTCTCAGATGTACTCACCGATTTCACGCAATCCCCTAAGGAAGAAAGAATTAGGTTGCTGAATCAAGCAGAAGGCTTGCTTAGAGATAACTATTGGGTGTTATATGGCTGTCATATGAATAAAAAAGCGCAGCTAAATCAAAGCTTGTTTGGACTTCACACCAGCTCATTCGGATTTCTGGATATCTCTAAACTGTGGATCAAAACTACAAGTCTTTAAGGAGAGTTCCCCAAATACTGTTATACAGGAATGTTATCTTTTGCTATACTAACCAGAGAGACTGTATCGATAAATCATCGAATGGTGCTCTAATAGGTTTTGATAAATGAATAGTAATTAACTTGTAGCCATGGAGGTGAACTCGTTGGATTTTGCTCTGATCCGTAAGGACCGAGACAAAAGAACGGTCGATACTTGACTCTTTTTTTGCCTTTCGGACCTGTTTAGCAAATAGCTAAAAGGTCTTTTTGTTTGTTCAAATTTAGGAAAAAGAAGGGGAGACTATCATGCGTTTTCTTATCGTGGGTGCAGGAGCTATAGGTGGATATTTCGGGGGGCGTTTAGTTCAAAAAGGAGAAGATGTTACTTTTCTCGTACGTACTGCTAAACAGCTTCAGTTAGAGGCGGACGGCTTGATCGTAAAAAGTGTTCATGGAGATTTTCAGACTTCAGTGCGAACAACTACATATAGGGAAGGGGCAAAGCCTTTCGACTGCATTATTATAGCGGTCAAGGCATACCATTTGCCTCAGGTAATGAATGACATTGAACCCTACGTCGGTGAACATACACTAATACTCCCGCTCCTCAATGGTTATGATCAATTTAGCATTTTGCAGAAGCGTTTTGGCCCAGAACATGTACTAGGTGGTCTCTGTTATATAGAAACAACTCTAGATTCAGCAGGTACTATTGTTCAAAGCAGTTCGTTCCATAGTATTGTGTTTGGTGAATGGGCAGTTGGTGAGTCAGAACGAACACAGTTGCTTCTGAGTCATTTGGATAATGCTGGTTTCGCAGTGACATTAAGTTCTGATATTCAGCGCGAAGTGTGGCAGAAATATATTTTTGTAGCTAGTCTAAGTGGGATTACAACCTTAATGGATAGCTCAGTTGGACCTATTTTGGCATCCCCTAAAGCACGTGCTATCTATGAGCAGCTTCTGCAAGAGATTGTGAGTCTGGCTCAACATGCTGGAATGCCTGTGGGACCGGAAATGGCAGCGTCCACGATGCAAAAGATGCTTTCTGTGCTACCCGAATTTACTTCATCCATGCATCGGGACATGCATAAGCAACTACCTGTAGAAGCAGATCATCTACATGGTGCTCTTCTAGCTATGGCTTTACCGGGTCAAGATGCATATCCGGTTCTCGAAACCGTGTATGCCCGTTTGAAAGTATACGAAAGCGTTAATGATATGAACTGATCTATATTAAATCACAATAGGGAGCTGGACAATCATGAAGGAAACGAATCAAAAGATAATGCCTTTTCTAATGTTCGAAGGGAAGGCAGAAGAAGCTATGAATTTCTATACTTCCTTATTTGATGATTCCGAAGTTATTAGTATTAAGCGCTATGGACCGAACGAAGCAGGACCTGAAGGGAGTGTTTTTCAGGCTTCCTTTTCTATACATGGACAAGTATTTATGTGTATAGATAGCCATGTTCAGCATGGGTTCACCTTTACACCAGCGATATCCTTATATGTAAATTGTGAGAGTGAAGCTGAAATTGATCGGGTCTTCGAATCATTAGCGCAAGGTGGACAGATCCTTATGCCTCTAGGAAGTTACCCATTCAGTCCTAAATTCGGTTGGGTAGCGGACAGATTTGGCGTGACCTGGCAATTAAGTCTTCTGGTGAAGGCGTAAACGATTATAAGCGTGCTGAGAATGATCTAAGTTGGTAGCTGGAATTCGGAATAGATGAAATGGTGAAATTGTCATGGCGGCTTTTTATCTTAGAGAAGACTTGTAAGCTAAATAAATGAAAAGAGGAGGTGAACCTAAAGGGTTTACGTCCTCTTTTTTTGGGGGGGGGACGCATTTAATTACATTGCTGAACAACAGTTACGCCCTCATTAGTAATCGTGATTGTTGAATAACCAGACAGATACTCTGTATAGCCACATACTGTTTCTTGGGTGGATTGTCCTTTGGCATCAGTATATTTAAGATAAATAGCACCTTCACCACTTAAGTTTAGTGTGGGTTTGAACTTTTTCATATGATCTTTCTTGATGGGACTTGTAAACAATTCCTTGGAGTCCATATCGATTAAACCTATTTCAATAGAGCTAATATCATCATCCGACTGATTATCTACAGTGAGCGAGAAACTCTTAAATGGAGTTAGGATATTTGATATCGTACCGATCCCTATAGCTATCACAATACCCACTAAAAATATAGAAATGCCTATAAAAAATCGTCTCTTCATCATTTAGTCCCCCTATATAAGTAAGACAGGGTTCATTCGAAAAATGTTACGGTATATAAGAATTAATTATAACTATTCATTAACAAGTGAAATTGGAAGAGATGTGCTACCCTTAATGTATGCCAAAATTTATATGAAAAGGGGTTTTGTTTTGACAAAATCTACGATTCTTTCATCAGAAGGAATAACGATCCGTCATTTTGAACAAGGGGACATGCCATTACTGGGTGAGTTATATAACTCGGTTACAGCGCGGGAAAATGCTGTTTTTTGGTGGGTTGGTGATGAGGATAACTGGGAGAATGTGTACTGCGCCTTTGAAAATGGAAAAATGGTTGCTAAAGGTCAAGTAGAGATCATAAATATTGTGCCACCTGGGCGCTCAGAGGAAAGCAGACATTCAATCTATTTGAATTTGAAAACAATTACTGAACGAGAAGAAGACTATGATTTATTAGAGAGTTTGTATCAAACGCTCCTCTTGAGAGCACTTGAACTAAAGGAAACTTTATCAGCAGAGTACAAAACGACTCTATGTGTGGGGAATAACTCGTCGGAGATCGCGAACACGCAATTTTTTGAAAAAGAAAAGGGCTTCAGTCAATACAATAGCTTATTTAAAATGAATCATAAACTTAATGACACTTTGCCTAGCCCCACTTTGAGTAAGGAGTTTGAATTCGCTACTTGGATGATGGAGACGTCTCAAGAAGAAGATCATTATTTAGAATTGGAAGCTGAGGTTTGGCCAGATACTCCACTAGGTAAAGAGCGACTATCTCAGTTTAAGCAAAATCCTCTTTGGAACTCGATGGTTGTTCGGCAAGGGGAGAGGATTGTTGGTAGCTTGATGGTATGGCAGGAAGAGAAAAGTGGGTATATTGAAAATGTATTTGTACTTGAGCCGTGGAGAAGATCAGGAATTGCTAAGTACATGCTTTCACAAGCTTTAAATTATTTCAGAACACATGAACTTGATGAAGCTAATTTAATGGTGTTAACCGATAATGATTCTGCATTACATCTTTATGAATCTGTCGGATTCAGCTTATCAAGTGAGGAAAGACGGTATCGTATAGAACTCCCATAGTTTTTGAGGTGGGGGATTACCAAACAAAGTGTGATTCAGTTTCATCGAGACTCGATGACAGAATTGCACTTTTTTTAGTAATCCACTGGCCTAGTTAAGAAGGAGTTACTTGTTTACCCTCGCATTTCTTACACACATTAACCTTCTCACCCGAAAGTCCTTTTCCGATATACAAAAGCTTAATACGAGTGCTGCTGCAGATCGGACATGTTCCTCTACCTCGGGATGGCATACGCCAGAGTGCTTTTCCGCGCTTGTTTTTGGACATAAATAGCCCACCTTTGCGATTGATATCCTATCTTATGAGAGAGGGAACCTTAAAGTTCGAATAAAGAAGCTTAGAAAATCTATTGTGATTGCAGACAAAATAAAGGATAAAAAAGGCTGAAAATGCCCTCAAAAAACAGCGCATAACTTAAATTATACGCTGTTTTGATTCTAAGACGTTTTTTTGAGGGTAGATCGCCACTTGGACGAGTGAAAAGGAGGGATTTTAAGGTTTTTTTTATAAATAACGGATGTCGATATCTCTAAATTTACCTGCTGACATTTTCGGCATTCTGAATTGCAAAGAGCCTTGTTTATAAGTGCCTCTGCTCTGATCCGGATTGACTGGAATGGGGAGTGGGATGATCTCGCTATGATCTTTTCCAAGACCGTTTAATTTGATTTGTGTTCGATTGATTTGTGCCCATATACTTTCGGGGTGAATTCCACTTGGAATACGAATTTTTGTGATCAGATAATTATGTGTGTCCAGATGCTCAAAATGAAGACTTGAGGTTTCTTCCGTCAATGAGGAAGAGGTGGACGCGGTAGCTTCTCTGATTATTTTTTCAACATAGCCATCGATCTGGCTTGGATCCAGCTTCCATTGCTCTTCAAGCGACTTTAAGGATAACTTTTTCTTAAAAAAGGGATCTTCGTTCATCCAATCTAAAGGGTTCGATTTATTCGGACTCATGAACGCTGAACCTCCTTCATTTTTTATCCATTGTATGGGCTTATGACTTATTCAGTGACATCTGGGCGAATATCTACATAGAATAGGTTATCATTCCGAAAGGAGGAGTGGTTTGGTGGTTTCAATCATCGGCAACATTAAAATCAACAGCGTGGGCCCTAGTTCCACAGTCTTAGTAGGAAATACGGCATCCGTTATCTTGAGTAGTAACTCCAAAATCTATGCCGGCGCCAACTCCTTCTCCATAGGTGACTCCATAGGTACAAACATTACGAATAACCAGGCTAGCAGCACTAATACAATGGATTCGGATGTGGTGGATCAAGTATCGCCTCCTTAAGGTGGGTTTACATGAATATTACGGTGTATCAGTGCATATCGGTCAATCATCTGAAAATTGGTACGATCTCAAATTCATCGGTTTTGCAGATCGGCACTTCCGGCCGAATTAATGCCTTGTCTCATAGTTATCAGTCTAGTGACGTTCCAGACTTTCCTTCTGCTCCATCATCAGGGATAAGTGAATCACCGCTTGTGCTGTTGCCTCCACCAACTGAACTATATACACGCTAGAATTAGGTTATTATACTTCGCATACAATAAACCATAGGAGGGGGTTGTATGCACCCGTATTATGTTCAGCAAGTTTTTAATGCATTAAGAGTGCAAGCTGAAAAGATTCAACTGCTAGAGAAACAGCTCCAAGATTTACAAGGTGACATTGACAGCATAAAGAATAATAAAACTGCAAGTATAGGTCCTATAAATTATCATTTTGAACAATTGAAAATCGAGAAGCTGGAAGGCACTTTAAATATAGGCATAACACCAAATGAGGGAAATAATCTAGATGAAGCAATGATCAACGGTAAACCTATCGGAGAGCAGGAAGGAGGGATAACCGCGTTATCGGATAAAATTCGTCCAGAGATTTTGAAATATGTGCAAGAGGAAGTTCCCTCACAATTTTCACGTTTAGAAAGAGAGCAGAATTTAAGTATTGATGAGAATTACATCCAAATGGTAACCCAGGATCTGCTGAATCAGATGGATGGTCGGATTAACGAGTATGTAAGCCAGCTCCCTGCCGCAGAGGAAGGGCGTGGATACACTGAAGAGGAAAGTGCTTCTATAGTAGAGCAAATCAAACGAGATATTGTTATGGCCGTAGAACGGCATTTGGAAATAAACATAACTGGAAGGCGGGAGCCGCATGAAAGTGACCGTGATTAACAGAGAGATAAATGTAAACGCAGTAAAAGTGTTTTCGATCTCGGGTTCATCAGTGTTTTTGGTAGGGGATACCCAGACGATTACTTGCTCCTCGGCGTTTGACAGCGTAATAGAATATACTCCGAGTGCTCCGGATCAAGTCAAAAAAGGCAGTTAACGATGCATACTTCACGTATACAAGACGTTTATATTAATAATCTGTCGGATAGCTCTATTTTTATATGTGGATCTGTAGAGCGGATTCGGTCCAAATTTTTGGGAAGTAGAGAAAATTACTTACACAACATACAGGAGGTTTATAGCAATAATAGAGAGGCAATATGCTTAGATATCCCTTTTGCGACCTGGTCGAACCAAGTGAATGAAGAAGACGAATTCGAGATTTTGAATGATGCCGGGGAATCAACCATTAATATGCAATATATTAAAATTCTATCGATTGGGTCTGGGACGACCTTCCAGATTGGAAATGGTGGCTCTGTTCATCTGGAGAGTCGAACCAGTGAGTTCAAGCGAGAAATAGCTTCAGAAGAAGAGGCGTAACAACCGCTATTTTAATTCTTTTGGCAGAGAAATAGCGAATAGATCGTGCTCCGTCTGGATGTAAAGAATCCCATTCGCAGTGAATAGTTTGCCATATTGTTGTGCTCCAGTCTTTATTTTGCCGAGTGCTTTTCCTGTTTCTGCGTTCATGATATAAAAGTAGCCATTCTCATAGCCAGTGTAGACACCTTTACCAATCCATTGAGCGCTAAGCGCGGGACTGTCCGGTCCGTTGTAACTTATGATATGTCCATTATTGACTTGAACACCAGTGATCTGTGTGTCTTTTTGGAAAAAAGCCATATTATTTACTGGACCAGCAAGCCAATTTCCGTACTCTTCATAACTTTTGGGCTCACTAGATGTTTCTTGTCCAAGCATAAAGCGATATAGCGGAGCGCCATCCCATTTATCTAAACTTCCATCTACTGTATAGAGATACGAGCCCTGAAGTGATGTGAAATAATTACCGAGTCTACTAACATCTTCAATGGAGTTATAGTTCACCTTGTTTTTCACTTTTCCAGTTTTGATATCCACATGTGTTAGTGTCATCTGATATCCTTGAACAGGTTTATTAGGGGCTTCATATAAGGCAGCTGCATACTCACGGAGTATTAAATCACCATCCCGATAAGCAACAAAGTTGAAAAAACCTTGAATTCTCCATAACCTCTTGCCTGTGGCTGGATCGAGGCCGAAAAACTGTGTGCGTCTATTATCTACGGTACTAGATACTACAAATACGTTGTCATAAAGACCTACGATACTACCTACGTACATAGGGATGTCTTTATTTTCCCAGATCTTTTTACCAGTATCCGGACGATAAGCAGCTATTCCGCCATGCTCGTTCCGGAAGTATAACACTCCGTTAACTAACTCCGCAAAAGCACCAATTTCAATCGGATTTTTGGCAGCCTTAACCTTCCAAAGCAGTTTCCCTGTTTGGGCATTAACTTTTACAAGATAACCCTCATAAGTGATAAAGAAAACCGAATTATTCGTTATAATCTCAGGACTTGATCCTTTTTTGTAGGACCACTTTATTTTTCCTGTGGTAAGATCAGCTGCCTTCAGTGTGCCGCCTGACGAATAATAGAACAATCCATTTGAAACAGGGACCTTTTGACTATAAATTCCTAGACCATCTGCTTTGTCGTGCCATAGCGGTTTAATTGTGGGTACGGAGTCAACTACTTCTGTAATAGAGGGTGAAGCCGCTGCATTTGCTGCTGTCGCTGGAGCACTAGGCAAAAATAGACCAGCTCCAGACACGAGCAAAGAGGAAGATAAAACAGTCTTTAGAATGCTCGGTAGATAGTTCACATTTTTAGCTCCTTGTAGATCATTTAAATATATTGACGCAGTGAATGGATATTTGTTTCTTAATTGTAAAAATACACTTGTTAACATAATTATTATTATGTTAACAAATAAAAAGCGAATTGGTTTACACAAGAATTCTTGAGTAAACCAATTCGCCATGGGTTAGAGTATTCAGTTATTTAGAAGCCTTCACGAAGCCAGGTAGTCGCCAGCTTAATGGCGGCTTTTTTGGCGTTGGTATCAGCCAAAGGATTTAGCATCACAAAATCATGTATGATCCCTTGAAAGCGAACGGCCGTGACAGTGACACCAGCTTCACGTAATTTAGCGGCATAAGCTTCACCTTCATCACGTAGAACATCTGCTTCACCAGTTATGACTAGTGCTTCGGGAAGATCGCGTAACTGCTCGACACTAGCTCGAAGCGGGGAGGCTGTGATCTGATTCCGTTCCTCAGGGTCAGTGGTATATTGATCCCAAAACCATTTCATACCATCCCGCTGCAAGAAATAACCTTCGGCGAACTCATGATAGGATTCGGTATCAAATGAGGCATCCGTTACAGGATAAAACAATAGTTGTTTCCCTATCTTCGGGCCACTGCGTTCTTTAGCCATTAGAGTAATGGCGGCTGCCATATTTCCACCGACACTATCACCGCCAATGGATAACTTGCTCACATCAAGGGCGTGATTGCTTCCCTGTTCAGCAATCCATTTCAGAACAGCATAGATTTCTTCAATTGCTGTAGGATATTTAGCTTCTGGAGAGAGGCTGTAATTTGGAAAAACAATCGCAGCCTCTGCTCCAACAGCTAGTTCACGGATCAGGCGGTCATGGGTATGGGCATTACCAAACACCCAGCCTGCACCATGAATGTAAAGAATCACTGGCAACGACGCGGAAGAGGAGCTAGGGGGCCGAACAATTCTAATGGAAACATTACCGTTAGGTCCTCCCGGCACCATAAGATCTTCAATATCGACTTCAGGTTTATATATCTCACTGGATTGTACAGTATCTACCGTTTCACGGCCTTTTTCTGGTCCAAGATCAGGAAGGAACGGAGGTTTGGAATTATCATCGGCAAATTTCTGCGCTGCTGGCTCAAGAATAATCTTTGGTTGATTTGGCATGATGTATCGTCTCCTTTTTCTGGTCATAGTATAGTTTGCCCTCTTCATTCCATAACCATCTAGACGAATGCTGAAACGATATAATTCATTCATGTAATTTGTTGCTTCTCAATTAATGATGGTGAATTGCTTACGGACCCAAGTGCAGCTATTTGCGCATTTATTACTTTTTGAGCAGGTTTTCGGACTCCAGTACAACTATTACATGAACAATGGGTAGTATTTGGTGTTTTTCTTGCCAATAGCGGCACTTGGGTCCGTTAGCGCTCAATATATGCCATAATTCTGCGTTTAAGATCCGCTGTGTCCGATGGCAAACTCGTCCTGAAAGAAAGGATCTAATAAACTGAAGTTGCCGCATCACACTGCCAAAAATGATTGAAACAGATGATTATGAGCCTTATAACACTTTTCGTTGGCCTTCATACCTTTCACGATTCGAATTCTTTATTCCGGCAACCGCTTGTTTATGTTTGATACGAAAGATCAATATAAACATCAAGGTAATGAGTAACGGATAGCCTATCGCCCAGCCAGTAAAAGGAAACACGGCAGCTGTAGCTAGAAAAGAGATCCAGCTAATCGTCACGCCTAATCTGCATCCCTTAAGTAGGCGTATCCCTGCAGCACAGCCTCCTATATAAGTCAGGATAAATGTCGCATTCGGAAACTGGATCAAAGTAGTGATAGATATCAATCCGCTGCTGTACAGTGATATGACCGTTACAAAACAGAGGAGCAGGAAAGCTATCCCACCGATAGGGGTATGATATGGTTTGGATAGTCTCCCCATCCATTGCGGTGCATAACCCTGACGCGATAACGCATAAGCCACGCGTGAGGCGGCACCGGCATAAGCGATAATAGTGGCGGTACAGATGAAGAGACCTGTAAGTCCTGCGATAAATCCTCCCCAGCGTCCAAGGGGCTGACTTATGATCCAGACAAGTGATGTGCTCGACCCACCTTTAAGGTAGCTTTGTGTGCCAACCGTCGCTAAAGCGGATAAGAAATATAAAACACCAACAATAATAGCAGCGATGGTCACACCTTTAACTGCAGCGCGTTGTGGATCTTTGAACTCCTCAGAGAGATGTGAGACAGCTTCCCAACCAATAAAACACCAAAATAAGATTGCTGCGGCTTGACCAATGCTCATCCAGCCATGTGGGGCAAAGGGAGTGAAATGTTCAACCTCCATACGTGGAAGCGCAGTAGCGAAGGAGAAGACGAGAACAGCTACAATGGCAATCACTACCGCTATTTGCACCTTTCCCGCCACCTGCATGCCATTCCAGTTTGTAATCAGGCCTATGGCCAACATCACCGCAGCGATAGTAATTTTTGCAGGTTCATCCCAGCCCATAGCGGCTGTCATATAACCAGCTCCGGTTAGTGCAGCGACAGGCGCACCTATCGGAACGGACATCAGGAAGAACCAGCCTACTAATGATCCAGCTTTAGGTCCGAACGCAAGGGTAACGAAGTGAGAGACGCCACCAGCGTTAGGGAACTTGGCAGAGAGCAGACCCATGGATAAGGCCATGGGCAGGATCAACAGTGTCATAAATCCCCACGCTAATAATGAAGCGGGACCAGCCATTTCTGCAGCCAGCCCAGGAACGATTAAGACCCCTGATCCCAATACAGCGCCGATATAAAGAGCTATGGCTTGCGGCATGCCGATGTTTCTTCGTAAAGTGGTTGAACTTGAATCTTTCATGATTTTTAATCCTGCTTTCATTGTCTTTTGTTATAGAGTAGCAGATAATAGATCCATTGGAAAAACAGAATTTTTGAATAGTATCCATTCGAAATTCCGATGGTTGACTATTATTTAGGGGGTTCACATGGAATCACGTCATCTTTTTACCTTTTTAGTCGTAGTGGAGACGGGTAGTTTTACACGCGCTGCACAGAAGCTCGATTATGCACAATCCAGTATCACCGCACAGATCCAAACGCTAGAGACTGAAATAGGTCAGCCGTTATTCGATCGGATCAGTAAAAAGATCATTCTAACCGATGCGGGACGCCGTCTACTCCCATTCGCTCAAGAGATCTCCAGAATGCACTCTCTAGCGCAAGAAGCTCTTCGCTCCGAGAGTGAGCTAACAGGGTCTTTACGGATAGGTGCACCTGAATCTTTGGCTGCTTTTCGCTTACCGGGCATTATCAAGGAATTTCGTGTGAAATATCCAAAGGTCCAAATTCTTCTGAAGCCTGGGGCTTGCTGGGAGCTAACGGATTTAGTTCGTTCCGGTGAACTGGATTTGGCCTTCCTTCTGCAGCCAGAGACGGAAGATAAAGATCTGAATATAGAAACACTGGTGCATGAACAAATGACCCTGATCGCCCCGCCGGATCACCCCTTAATGAGTCTTTCAGAGGTAGAGCCGGTTCATCTTAAGGGAGTAACAATATTGCATACGGAAACTGGTTGTAGCTACCGTACTTTATTTGAACATCATTTAAACAGACATGGGGTATTTCCTGACCCTACGTTAGAGTTTTGGAGTATCGAGGCGATCAAGCAATGTGTTATGGCGGGTCTAGGCATCGCTTTTATTCCAATGATTACTGTTAACAACGAATTAGCGGAAGGGAAGCTAGCTAGGTTGAATTGGAATGATGAATCACAGCGTGTGGCTACTCAAATAGCCTATCATCATAAAAAATGGAAATCGCCTGTACTGACAGAGTTTTTAAAATCTGTACAACAGCATGCTGAAAATTGGAGCAGTTAAGATAAAGCTCATAGCTATTCTATGGTACAATAGATTGTCGAAATCAAGGGAGGCTTGAGGTCATGAATGAGTGGAGTGAAGACTACGAAGAGGGGCTTGAGGCTTTTTTAATCTGGATGAAGGATGCCGGATACACTCCCTATACGCAGAAATCCTATTTAGTAGATGTAAGACAGTTTTTAGAAAGTCTGAATGGTAAAAAGCTAGAATCTGTGAAGAAGCTACATGTTATTTCCTTTCTTACATCAGTCCGTGAACGTGGCGTAAGTGATGCTACCCGTAACCGTAAGCATGCCTCTATTAACTGCTTTTTTAAGGCATTAATTGAACTGGAAATGCTTTTAACCAATCCTGCAGCTGGGATTAAGAAATCTAAAACTGAGATCAATCGTGAACCGGTCTACTTAGATGAAGGTGATCTGGGACGATTTTTGTCTTCTATAGATGGGAAATATAAAGGCCGTAATTTAGCAGTCTTTTTACTTATGTCCTATATGGGGCTTCGTGTGGGGGAGGTCCACACGCTGAATTTAAGTGATTATAATGTAGAAAGACATTCACTTCGAGTGTTCGGTAAGGGACGTAAATGGCGTAATGTACCGATTCCAGAGGATGTGGTACCTTTTCTCGATATGGCAATAGAAAAACGATTAAGTCCTTGGCGCAGTAAAGAGGAGGCTATGTTCATTTCCCAAAAAGGACGCAGGCTGTCCATACGTGGCATTCAGCAAATCGCTGCGGACACCTTCGATCGTTTCCAAAGGGATGTGCCTGCTGCACAACGTCGTCCATATTCGAGCCATAAGCTTCGACATTCCTTCGCTACTATGCTGTTACGAAAAGGGGCGGATCTGCGAACGGTTCAGGAACTGCTCGGACACTCTTCCATTCAGACTACAACGGTTTACACGCATATCACGAGCCGGGAGAAGGAAGAAGCCATGTCAAAATTGCAAATCCAGATTTGATAGAATTCAAAATGCAATTCTTTTCATGAAAAAGGGGCAATCCCCGGCCATATATTATGACGTTAGAGAGAGCCCCATGTATTCATTTGCTTATAGTTCTAGCTTTGCTATCTCAGCTTTAAGCTTCTCGGCCGATTTCTGGAATAGAGCTCGTTCTGTCTCATTCAATGGAAGATCTAGTACTTCTCGTACACCGGACCGGTCTACGACGCAAGGAGCGCCAAGGTAAACATCCGAAACTCCGTTATAATTATTCAATAAAGTAGATACGTTTAAGACTGAGCCTTCATTATGCAGAATGGAGACAACAATACGATCTAGTGCTAGAGCTATTGCGTAAGAGGTTGAGCCTTTGGCATCGATAATTTCATAAGCGGCATTCTTAGTATCTTGGAATATTTCTTCTTGTTCTGCTTCGTCAAAACCGAGATCAATTCCGGCAACATTTGCTAGACTCCAAACAGGAAGTTCCGAGTCTCCATGTTCTCCGATAATCTGACCGTGAATACTGCGTGGATCAATTTCTTTGTGGCGTCCGATCAAGTAGCGAAACCGTGCACTATCCAGCACCGTTCCGGAACCGATGACTCTTCTGCGATCAAATCCACTTATTTTCAAAGTGGCATATGACAAAATATCTACAGGATTAGTAGCAATAAGTAGGATCGCATGTTGATTATATTTGGTGATTTTTTGAATGATATCTTTGAAAATTGAAATGTTTTTGCGGAGTAGATCTATCCGGGTTTCACCCGGCTTTTGTGATGCACCGGCAGTTACAATGATGATATCCGCTTCACGGCAATCTTCATATGTACCAGCCCATAGCTTTACACCACCAACAAAGGGCATGCCGTGATTCATATCCAATGCTTCTCCAAGGGCTTTCTTTTGATTAACGTCAATAAGTACGAGCTCAGGCATACGTCTCCGTAGCAGCAATGTATAGGCTGTTGTTGTACCAACTGCTCCAGTACCAATGACTACGACACGATTGGGTTTCGGGGGGGCCATGATTCCATCTCCTCAGTAATTAAAATTTTTAGCTTTTAATCTTGTCCATCATAATCGCTAACGTTATTGTTTTCAAGCAGGTCTTATTTAATGCATTACCCCATTTTGGGCATACTAAATAGAAATTCTCTAATTAATTTGACAACATGACTAGACAGGAGAGAATGTTAGAATGGATTTATTTCGTAAAAAACCGCTAATCGCACCTTCAAACTCCGGTGCAATCAAGTTAAACAAAACACTTGGTGCGCTAGATCTAACCATGCTGGGTGTAGGAGCGATTATCGGTACTGGTATTTTTGTAATGACAGGAGTAGCCGCAGCAGAACACGCTGGACCGGGGCTTGTCATTTCATTCCTGTTAGCCGCTTTCGCCTGTGTGCTGTCAGCCCTTTGTTATTCAGAGTTTGCATCGACCATCCCGGTCTCCGGAAGTGCCTATGCTTATAGTTATGTAGCTTTTGGAGAACTACTCGCTTGGATTTTAGGCTGGGACCTTGTGTTAGAATACGGCGTTGCAGCAGCCGCAGTAAGCAGTGGGTGGTCAGGCTATTTACAAGGACTTTTGGAGGGCTTTGGGATTCATATACCTACAGCGCTATCGGGGGCGTATAACGCGAAAGCGGGTACCCTTATTAATTTACCAGCAGTCATTATTATTTTACTAATTTCCTACTTACTGACACGAGGAACTAAAGAGACTGCTCGTTTTAATGCGATTATGGTTGTCATCAAAATAGCTGTAGTACTTTTGTTTATCGTAACGGGATTCTTCTATGTTAAACCAGAGAACTGGACTCCATTCCTACCGTTTGGCTTTCAAGGTGTTGTGAACGGTGCGGCAACTGTCTTTTTTGCCTACATAGGCTTTGATGCGTTATCGACTGCTGCAGAAGAAGTAAAGCGACCTCAACGCGACTTGCCTATAGGGATTATTTCATCCCTTGCTATATGCTCAGTATTGTATATACTAGTTTCACTCGTATTAACGGGTATTATACCCTATAAGGATCTCAATGTTAGCGATCCCGTTTCTTATGCGCTTCGTGTCGTGAATCAAGATATAATAGCGGGTCTAATCTCGGTTGGAGCTATTGCGGGAATGACCACCGTACTGCTAGTAATGCTGTTCGGTCAAACTCGACTGATATTTGCCATCTCACGGGATGGACTTTTGCCAAGAGGATTATCTAAAATCAATGCTAAAACTCAGACACCTATTCGTAGTACTTGGATGGTTGGCATCATTATAGCTGTATTAACGGGATTCATACCTTTAGATCGATTGGCTAACTTAACAAGCATTGGAACACTGTTTGCCTTCTTTGTCGTTTCTTTGGGTGTAATTGCCTTGCGGATGATTCATCCCAATATGAAAAGAGGGTTCAGAGTACCCTGGGTACCTTTCATTCCATTGCTAAGTGCGGCAACATGCGGATTTTTGATGTATAATCTAGGAAGTGAGACATGGATTGGATTTCTGATTTGGACGGGTCTTGGTCTTCTGATCTATTTTTTATACGGCTACCGTAATAGTAAGTTAAATCATAAATAAGATTCGACACGAGAGGAGAGAGGGCATTGACATCTAGGATTGCTGGATTGAAAACACTAAGAATGTTTCTGATGCTAATTTTTTTAGCGTGGATAGTCTCGGCATGTTCTTCACCACCACCGGAGCCTTCTCCACAGCCACAACCTACAGAAGCACCGGAAGAAGGACAGACGATTACTCTGATTACACCACCTAATAACAATACTAACAATGAAAGTGCCCCGAAATATCAGGTTCAAACTCGAATTACAGGTTTTCATCTGCTTAATGAGACAGAGGGTCTGGTCTGGGGCGTAACAAAAAATGAACTTCGATTGTATATTACCCGGGATAACGGGGCGACATGGGCTAATATTTCACCTGCACCCAATGTGCAGTTCCTTTCAACGCCTGCCTATGGAAAAGGTATCTTTTTTACGGACCCGAATCATGGTTGGATTATAAGAAGTGCATTTGGCACAACAGAGAATATAGTGTTACGAACTACAGATGGAGGGGAGAGCTGGAAAGTCTCATCCCTAGGTGATGATAATGCTGTATCTTCTGTTTATTTCAATTCACCCACTCAAGGCTGGTTGATGACCTCTTCGAACGCTACTCCTAATAAGGAGAGCAAGGCTCTTTACTCGACATCAGACGGTGGAGCCACATGGGAAGAAGTGATGCAGAATGAACAATATAATCCGAACCTTCCAAATCATTCGATACCGTTCGCAGGAGTAAGCACTGGAATGATATTCAAGAACCGTGTAGATGGATTTGTAACGCTGCAGACTGGTGCACTTCCTAAAATCTTTATGACTAAGGATGGTGGTCAGAGTTGGAATCCAGGTCAGTCTTTTCTGGTAAATGAACAACTGGAGAGCTGTGACAGAGTAGTTACTGGCAAACCAGAGTTCTTTGATGCTAGTAAAACTAATGGCTGGATGTCTGTGGGCTGCCAAAACGATAAAGATAAAACGATTACTTACCACGGTTACTTTACCGCTAATGGTGGAGACAACTGGAAGTTCGCTCCCTTTGAATTACAGAGTCCCACCGAAGGGAATCATCAGAGCGCTCCTACGTTTCTGAATTCACAAGTCGGCTGGGCCATTATTGGTGACACTCTTTACCACACCGTTAACCAAGGGAAAACTTGGGTCTCTCTTAAGGAGAGTAGTGTGCTGAAGTCGAAGCTTGTGGAATATCCTGAGACGATTAAGATGCAGTTTATTTCCACAGAGGTGGGGTGGCTTTTGCTTGAGAAAAAAGAACAAAAACGCTCGCTCCTCTTACAAACTACAAATGGTGGGAATAGTTGGCGTGTAATGTAAAGTAAAGAGGAGCTGTTTCAAAAGTAGTGGATGCTACTTATGGGGCAGCTTCTTTATTTGTGTGAATTTTCAGGCATGAAATCTTAAATCAATGTGTTGTTGATTGAATGAATATAAGGAAAAAACTTAATTAAAATTTTCTTTAAAGATGTGAAAAAAATCACATGACATTTAAATGATCCTGTGATATATTTAACACATAGAACAAGTTCAAAATTTCACAAACTTAACTTTCGAATAGGAGAGATTACAATGAAAACATTTGAAACAGATTATATGACAAGAAACCTGCTGCAACTTTGCTACAACTGTGATGACGCTCACCTGTGTGAAACAGAAGAACAATGCAGAGCTTGCTGGGCAGAAAATGGTATGTTAGATGTTGAGACTGACGAAACGAAGCAATTGCTAGACCTCGTTCATGCTTAATCTGATCATTCAAGACTACGATTAAAGACCACTCGATTTCTTGATTTCTAAGAAAACGAAGTGGTCTTTTTGCATGAAGTCTCACTAATTTAATGCTTTCTGGACTAGAAGAGGCATATACATGTACAGAAGTGCCCGAAGCTAAGCAAAGGTCGGAATTACATGGGTATGAAGGGGGAAATGTCATGGGAATGGGCCCGGATCTTTCATGGATGTTTGATTTCTCTGGAACAGTGATGCCAATATTTCTCATTGTAATGGTTGGTATTCTTGCAGTATCAGCAGGCAGGGGTTTGCTTCAATGGAGCCGGAACAATAGCTCACCCATGCTAACCATCCCTGCCCGTATCGTCAGCAAGCGGAGTGAAATAAGACAGCAGCAGGTTCAAGAAGATAATGGTTCAAGTCGTACGAGTACAACCTACTACTTAACGTACGAATTGAATGGGGGCAGTCGAATTGAATTTAAAGTAGATGGCCATGAATATGGAATGAGTGCAGAAGGCGATAAAGGCATGCTTACCTATCAAGGAACCAGATATCACGGATTTGAGCGACAACCACAATACTCCACAGCGGAGTAGTCATTAGCTATACATTCATTCTTAAACCATTCTTCTGTTCCATTCAACGGAGCAGAGGGATGGTTTTTTATTTGCGGACTATTTAGCAACTAAACGGAATGCAAATGGCTTTAAAATTAGGTTGGAACTGTCACCTCTTGGGCTAATGCACATACAATACACCATGCAGTTAAGAACGAGGTTGTTTACGAAGCAACCCCAAGGAGGAGACAGCGTGGCCGTCATCAAAACGAACTCGGAAGATGTGAAGGTGCTAGCGCGGTTGATGAGAGCGGAAGCTGAGGAAGATGGAGATCTCGGTATGCTTATGGTCGGCAATGTTGGTGTCAACCGGATTCTTGGCAATTGCCTTGATTTTTTGAACATTCGTAATGTGAATGACATGGTCTATCAAAGTCCAGGAGGATTCGAAGCCCCGCAGAAAAGCTACTTCTATCAACGAGCAAGAGAAGCAGACATCCGTCTTGCTAAACGTGCAATTGCAGGTGAAAGAACATGGCCAGCGACCAATGCTTTATGGTTCTTCCGTCCTGTAGGAGATTGCCCTCCAACCTGGTATAACCAACAAAACACAGGCCGCTTCAAAGCTCATTGCTTCTTTACTCCGACTGGAGAAGATTGCCCGGCTGTATTTATTGGTAATTAACAGGGTAACTGTGTAAAAGAGAATTACTCATTATTATGAGTAATTCTCTCAGTAAGCTAGTGTAAAGGTTCTTTTGTGTCCAAAGGGAGCAGCAGCTCCGATAAACATTTAGGAGGTTTCATTAAATGATCGTTCAACCATACCGTCCTGTCACTTATACTATTGGTAGTGTTTCTTCTTCAGGTATGCAAATGCCAATGTCTTCAGGAATGCAAGGGATGCAAGGGATGCAAGGCATGGGTAGCATGCCGCCACAAGTTAGCAGCGGAAGTCCGATGACACCAGGAGGGGTTGTAGTTCAAAACCCACCTCAACAGTTTGAACAATCGTATATCGAAAATATTTTCAGACTGAATTTAGGCAAAGTAGGTACATTTTATTTTACTTACGAAAATAACAAAGAGTGGAATGCCAAAGTTTACAAGGGTGTGCTGGAAGCTGCGGGCCGTGACCACATTATTATTAGTGACCCAGTAACTGGTCAACGTACTGTATTACTTATGATTTATTTTGATTATGCTACATTTGATGAGCCCCTTACTTACCAGTACCCTGGAGTGATCGGTAATCCTCCTACAACAAGAAACTGTCGCTAATCAAGTCCTTATAGTTGTGGATGAACCCCAACACTTAACGGTGAGGGGGTTTTCTTTATACATACTAATATTTTGGAATAATAAGGGGAATAAAGACCCATTTTTTTTCGAAAGGACACGCATGCTTGCGGTTTGCCCCAATATATTAATATAATAAAGTATATATTCAAAAACGTGATTCCAGACTGGAGATGAAACCATTGGGAAATTGATACTGAAAGGAACAACTGGCAAGCTTCTTGCCGCTACTCTGAAAAAACGAAGGAGGTGGGCCTATCCATCCGTACGGAGAATGATGGATAGGATTATAAATTGAGCGACCCTTTACCCGGTATATTACACGTAGGTCTTATTATTCTGTTGGTATTATTAAATGGATTTTTTGTTTCAGTCGAATACGCAATGGTGAAAGTACGAAGCGGTAGAATTGATACCCTTATTGAAGAAGGTAGTAAAAAAGCTTTAAAAGCGAGAAGCATCGTTCGCAACTTGGAAGGTTATCTATCCGCCTGTCAGCTTGGTATTACATTGGCTTCGCTTGCGCTAGGGTGGCTGGGTCAACCAGCTATAGCTAACCTAGTCGGGCCATTGTTAGGAAGTTTAGGTTTTGGAGTAACTTCTGTTAATGTTGTATCTTTGATTATTGCTCTAATGTTTATCACTATCTTGCATATCGTACTTGGTGAACTTGCACCTAAGACTATTGCAGTTAACAAGGCTGAATCTGTCCTTCTGCTAACATCTGGACCGATGAATGTGTTTTACAAGATCATGTATCCAGTGATTTGGATCGTAAATGGGCTGGCACGTGGTTTGTTACGGATCTTCCGTTTAGCCCCAGCTTCAGAGCTGGGAACGGCGCATACGGAAGAAGAGATCCGTATTATCATGCAAGAAAGTAATAAAAGCGGCTTTATCGATAATACCGAAATGGCGCTGGTTGACAATATTTTCGAATTTGTCGATACAATGGCTCGGGAGATCATGATTCCCAGGACAGAGATGATCTGCCTGAATAATAATCTTTCAACGGAAGAGAACCTGGAGATTGCTTTTGATGGAATGAGGACGCGTTATCCAGTCTGTGATGGAGACAAAGATCATATCCTAGGCTTCATTCATATCAAGGACTTAATTAGGGATCGTGCACAAAGTTATCATAAATTAATTCGCCCTATTCTAACCGTACCAGAATCTATTCAGATTAGTGCTCTGCTGAAGGTCATGCAGCGTGCGAAGACACAAATCGCCATTCTAATTGATGAGTACGGTGGAACATCAGGAATGGTTACGCTGGAAGATATCATGGAGGAAATTGTAGGAGAAATTCAGGATGAATTCGATGAAGAACGTCCTGGTGTTGAGAAGCTGGGGGAGGATGAACACTCCATCGACGGCTTGATGCTTATTGAAGAGATTAATGATCTTTTGGGTCTTCATATGGAAACAGAGGATTATGATACGATAGGCGGGTGGCTGTATTCTAAACTGGAGGTTAATCCACCTCAAAAAGGACAGTCTGTAGAATTTGATGATCATCTGTTTATTGTGGAAGAAACGGATAATAAGCGGATTTCTCGAATTAAGCTACTGAAGTTACAGCTATTGACTGAAGAAGCTGGTGCATAAAGAACTTATTTATATTTATTAAGACACAGTGCTATAGCATTGTGTCTTTTTTACAGCGTTTTTACAGTATTGTTTGCCAAAAAGAGATTAAAAATTATATAATTTTAAATGTATATGATTAAAACTACATTAGTCCACAGAGGACAGAAAGGAACTCTCCTTGAGTAAACCTAATAAAAGTACAAGCGTTCCCCAGCTAAGCAAACAAGAGAAACGGCGGGTAGAACAGGAGCAGCAAAAGCAGAAGACGAGAATTTTAATTATTAGCTCAATAGCTTTAGTAGTCATCATTTTTGTTGGATTGTTTATGTTAGCTTCGAAAGATGCCGCAAAAAATGCCACTTCAGGAGAACCAGTAGCATTCAATTACAGTGAGCTGCCTAGAATCGGTAAAGAGGATGCACCTGTTAAAATTGTTGAATTTGGAGATTTAAAATGTCCAGCGTGTTCCCAATTTGCAACCACAGTTAAACCAAAAATTGTTCAAGATTTTGTCAATGAGGGAAAAGCCGCTTTCTACTTTGTAAATATGGCTTTTGTTGGTCCAGACTCTGAGACTGCCTCACTTGCTGCTTTATCTGTATATCATCAGAATAATGATGAATTCTGGAAGTTCTACGATGCTGTATACGCACAGCAAGGTGATGAGAGTGAAGAATGGGCGACTGAAGATTTCTTAGTAAGCCTTGCGGAGAAAGAGAAGTTAGCTATCGATTATGAACTGCTGCGTAAAGATATTAAGGATCGTACGTATGCAGATGAGCTGAATAAGGGTATGCAGTTAGCTAGTGAAGCTGGTGTGACGACTACACCATCCCTTTACATCAATGGAGTAATGACTGCGGATCCATTTAACATTGAAACGATTTCAACTGAAATTAACGACGCCGCAAAAGCTGTGGAGGCAAAGTGACAAAGTTCCTATCTTTTTGCAAGCGTAACTGCCTGTATCTGGCCTGGTTCGTCTCTTTAGTTGCTGTTGCTGGTAGCTTGTATTTAAGCGAAGTGTTGAAATATGAACCTTGTAAGCTTTGCTGGTTCCAGCGAATTTTCATGTATCCTCAGTTATTCCTCTTGGGTATTGCGACCTTTCGCGGGGAGAAACGGATAATCCCTTATGTACTTCCACTAAGCTTAATTGGTGGCAGTATCTCGATCTATCATTATGCGGAACAGAAGATTCCTGCGTTAAGTAAAGTTCTTCCTTGTACAATTGGTGTTCCGTGTAATAAGGATTATTTGAACTTTTTTGGATTCATTACGATTCCTTTCCTTGCGTTAATTGCTTTTGCTTTAATTAGCATTTTACTTTGGTACGGACGCAAGGAAGAAGAAGTGATGGAGTTAGATAACGAGGAAAGTTTAGGATTTTGATTTTTTAACTTTTTAGGGATCTGAAAAAGATGTGAAAAGTGATTAAAAACACGGTCCAGCGGGATAATTGAAGAGAATGAAAGAGAGCATCCAATGAGACGCTATATTTGCGCTTATTGGATGTTTTTTCATTCTTTTTTCATTTTTTTCAACGCTTTACTGTATACACTTTGTAGACTAATATTAGACCTTGTGAGAAGTTGAATATGCGCTGAATTTTCTTAGGAAAAACGGGGGAACCAAACTTGGCATATGTGCCAATGGGGTGAATCGGAAAGGGTCGATTAGACTTATACCGTAGGGCTAAACCACAGCCCGAATCCGCCAGCTAACCTCGTAAGCAAGGTGGGATAATGACCATGCATAGCATGCGGATCATTTCCGTATGCTATTTTTAGTGTCTGCATTTATGAAATCCACCAATGAAAACAGCGCGCGGAAATTCCGTTTCAGCTCCCAAAGAAAGGAACTGTATCCACCATGGTAAGCAAGGTAAAACGACTATTGATCGGGCGTCCGATGAAGTCGAACGAACTCGATCATGAAAAGTTATCCAAGGTTAAAGCACTGGCTGTCCTGTCTTCTGATGCGCTCTCGTCTGTAGCCTACGGAACGGAACAAATTTTGATTGTACTGGTGGCTGCGGGGTTTACTGCCATCTGGTATTCCCTGCCAATTGCTTTAGCCGTATTGGGCCTGCTGGCCATCCTGATTTTATCCTATCGGCAGACGATCTACGCTTATCCTCAGGGAGGCGGAGCTTACATCGTTGCCAAGAGTAATCTTGGTGTTCCGACAGGACTCTTAGCAGGAGGGTCTTTGTTAGTGGATTACATTCTGACCGTAGCTGTTAGTGCGTCGGCAGGGACGGATGCGATCACTTCGGCTTTTCCAAGTCTTCATAATCACACCGTTCTTATTGCAGTATCCGTTATTATTCTTCTTACTTTAATTAATCTTCGCGGAGTTACAGAATCGGCTTCATTCATCGCTATCCCAGTTTACTTGTTTGTGGTGTCGATTGTAGTATTGATTATCTCCGGTATTATTAAATATGCGGCAGGTGGCGTTCATGCGAATGTCCCTGAAATTGGTTCGGCTGTTTCTAATGTTAGTTTGTTTCTACTATTAAAAGCCTTCAGTTCTGGTTGTTCGGCACTTACCGGTGTAGAGGCTGTATCTAATGCCATTCCAAACTTTAAAGCACCAGCTGAAAAGAACGCAGCCAAGACCTTAATGGTCATGGGGGTTATACTTGGATTTATGTTTACAGGTATTACACTACTGGCGTATTGGTACGGTATAGTGCCTGACGAAAAGGCAACGGTTGTTTCTCAGATCGCTGAATCGACCTTTGGCCGCGGAACCTTATATTTTTTCATTCAAGGTATCACAGCAGTAATTTTGTTCTTGGCAGCTAATACGGCTTACTCAGCGTTCCCGCTGCTCGCATTTATGTTTGCAAAAGATAAATATATGCCACATGCTTTTATGGTCCGTGGTGATCGTTTAGGTTTCTCCAATGGTATTATTTTTCTAGGTGTTCTGTCTGCTTTGCTTGTAGCTGCATTTCACGGAAATACTGAAAGCTTGATTCCTCTTTATGCGGTAGGTGTCTTTATTCCTTTTACATTGTCACAGCTAGGAATGATGGTTCATTGGTTTAAAACAAAGCCAGCGGGATGGAAAAAAAGATTTGTTGTAAATACCATCGGTATGCTGACTACACTCACGATTACCCTTATTTTTATCATCACAAAGTTCTCAAGCGTATGGATGGCTTTCATTTTCTTACCTGCTGTAATGTTCGTGTTCCACCGGATTCACAAGCACTATTTGAACACTGCAGATCAGCTTCGCATATGCCCGAGTACAGATAAACCTTTGATTAAAGGCAGCACGGTTGTTGTCCCTGTTGCCGGTGTTACACGAGCCGTACTGCATTCCATCAGCTATGCCAAGTCTCTAACAGATAATGTTGTAGCAGTGTATGTTGGCTTTGATGAAGAGGATATCCAAAAGATGGAGCAACGGTGGGAGGAATGGAATCCAGGTGTACGCCTGATTGTTCTTCGTTCCAGATATCGCAGTATTATTCGTCCGTTAGTGAAATTTATTGATACAGTGGAGTGGAAGACCGCAGCGACGGATCATATCACGATTCTGATTCCACAGTTTATAACTAAGCATTGGTGGCAAGCAGTACTTCACAATCAGACCAGCTTTTTAATTCGTTCGTATCTAATGAATTCTAAAGATGTTGTAGTTGCGACTGTCCCATATCATTTGAATAAATAATGGATCATTAAGGAGAGGCTATATCCGGAACGTTCGGAATATAGCCTTTTTGTATTTTTTAAGAAGGAAATTGTTGCAAATCCACAAAATTTAAAATTTATATGTTGACATAGAGAATGAGAATCAATATCATTTAAAAGTGAGACTGAGGTAGTCAACACCTTTGAATAACATAGGATGTACACACTAGGAGGGTATTTAATGTTTTTGTTTAACAGAAAAAGATTTGGAAGCATGAAATTAACGATGATCGGATTAATGGTGATGGTGCTATTTTTATCCGCTTGCGGTAATAATAATTCCGGTAACGCTTCAAACGCAGGAACAGAGCCAACGACGGCACCTACTGCTGAAGCTACAGAAGCTCCTGCAGCTCCTAAGACGTTAACGGATGCAATGGGACATGAAGTAACGATTCCAGCTAATCCACAACGTGTACTGGGTTCTTATTTGGAGGATGCTTTGGTAACTCTAGGTGTGACTCCAGTAGCACAATGGTCTGTGCCTAATGGTGTTCAGGATTATCTGTCCACTGAATTGAAGGATGTTCCTACGATCAGCTACGATCTTCCGCTCGAGGCAGTAACCAGCTTCGCTCCGGATCTAATTCTCATCCCATCGGAGTCTTCTGTACAGAACGGTATCTATGACCAACTGAATAAGATTGCTCCGACTTATGTGATTGGGGATAAGCTAAATCAAGATTGGCGTAAATCGCTACTCAAGATTGGTGAAATTCTGAACAAGACTCCTGAAGCGGAGAAAGCCATCAAAGATTATGAAGATAAAGCTGCTGCTGCAAAAGAAAAGCTTAAAGGAGCTATTGGAGAAGAGTCCGTGGCGATTTTATGGTTGGTACAAAAGAACTTCTATATTGTAGACGAAACTCGCAGCAGTGGTGCTGTATTATATACAGACCTTGGTGTAACGCTGCCTAACTTAGTAACAGAAATTCCTGTTGGTACAAGAGCTACTTGGAATCCAATCTCGCTAGAGAAGCTTTCTGAGCTGACAGCAGATCATATTATCCTTGTAAATAGTGATAAGACTGAGGGTTCCGAGATTCTGGACAGTGCAATTTGGAAAGGCATCCCGGCTGTAAAAGCTGGTAATGTGCATGAAATGAGCTCAACAAGCAGCTGGCTATACAGTGGTGCGAACGCTGGCGGCAAAATTATTGACGATGTGTTAAAAAGTCTTGTGAAATAAAAGTCGTAATTCACCATGAATGAGACTGATCATTTAGGTGGGGAAGGGCGTGCAGATCAAGTATTTTAGGATACTAAGATCTGCACCATTTTTTTATAAACCACTCCCATATTACGGGAAAATCGCTCCTACAATTGTACAACCTAATTTTTTTTGCGATAATGAGAATGATTGTTGTTATCATATAGACCTTTGTAACTATCGATTAAGGAGACGACTAATGGTTTCACCCTCAGATTTCACACATCGTAATAAAAATGATACACCAAAAGCTCTACATACCCGACCGGCAGCTGCAATTGGTATTCTAATTTTTGGACTTGCTGCTATTGCCTTTGGACTGGCGCTTTCGGTCTCGGTGGGTGCGGCAAATATTAAGCTAGCTACGGTATGGGAAGCAATATTTCATTTCAATTCAGATTTACAGCAGCATCAGGTGATAAGGGAACTACGATTTCCACGCGCGTTAGCAGGTGCTTTGGTTGGGGCTTGCTTCGCAGTAGCAGGGGCAATCATGCAGGGGATGACAAGGAACCCGCTAGCGGATGCAGGTCTGCTCGGCTTGAATGCAGGAGCAGGTGTAGCGCTGGCTATTGTATTTGCTTTTGCACCTTCGCTATCATTCACTTCACTTATGTTGTTTTGTTTTATTGGTGCCGCTATAGCCTCACTTATCGTATTCGGAATCGGGTCGCTTTCATTTAATGGCCTTACACCTTTACGGTTGACGCTCGCAGGTTCCGCGGTTAGTGCACTACTGGTTGCGATTAGTCAGGGTATAGCTATACTTTTTAACTTGTCCCAAGATATAGCCTTCTGGTTAGCAGGTGGAATGGGTGGAGCAAGCTGGACTCAGATCAAGATTATTTTCCCTTGGGTGCTCGTGGCATTAATCGCAGCGATGATGTTATCGCGGTCTGTTACCTTGCTCAGCTTAGGAAAAGAAGTTGCAGTTGGTCTGGGGCAGCGGACGAGATTAGTACAGTTGGCATGTATGATTGTTATTGTAGTTCTTGCTGGAAGTGCAGTTTCAATGGTTGGCCCGATTGCCTTTATAGGACTAATTATTCCACATGTAGCACGTTATTTCGTTGGCGTAGATTATCGCTGGATTATTCCTTGCTCGGCAGTTCTTGGGAGCTTACTGATTATCTTTGCGGATATCGCCGCTAGAATGATAAATGCCCCTTATGAGACGCCGTTAGGCGCCTTAATTGCCATCATCGGTGTACCTTTCTTTATCTACTTGGCGAGTAAGCGGAAGGGGGAGCTGTAATGCACAGATTAACCCTTTCTCCAGATGAAAAAGAACGACGGACACGTGCCATAACGGTGTTATCACTGCTTGCTATACTGATCGTCGTTGTATTTATTGTCAGTATGAATACAGGATTTATGCGTCTATCCCCACGGGAGGTATTACATACACTGCTGGGTGATGGAACACATCAGCAAAAGCTTATTTTATTTGATTTCAGATTACCTCGCATCGTAATTTCATTGCTGGTTGGAGCGGGCTTTGCAGTGTCAGGCTGTATTTTACAAAGTCTCGCAAGAAATGCACTTGCTGAACCGGCTACGCTGGGCATAAGTGCGGGTGCTGGTTTTGCGGTAATCATTTTTATCTCATTTTTTCCGGCTACAACAGCAGCTCCGGTATTTGTCTTGCCGATCTTAGCGCTTGGGGGGGCTAGCTTAACCGCCGCTTTAATCTATATTCTTGCTTATAGGAAAGCAGATGGTCTATCTCCAACAAGGTTGATCCTTATCGGGATTGCGGTCGCTGCCGGAATTAACGCTTGCCAGCTTGTGTTGGCACTTCGGCTTGATCCTAATAATTATCAATTTGTAGCGACTTGGATCGCCGGGAAAATATGGGGTGGCGATTGGAGATTCGTCCTTGCTCTGCTACCTTGGATAGCGATTCTGTTACCGTTCGCCTTCTATAAAGCCCGTATTCTTAATGTATTGAATCTAGGAGACCATACTTCAGTAGGACTTGGAATGCGAGTGGAGAAGGAGCGCATTCTCCTTCTAGTGACAGCAGTTGCGCTTGCCGGCTCCTGCGTTGCTGTAAGTGGAGGAATTGGCTTTGTCGGCCTAATTGCACCACATCTTGCCCGTAAGCTTGTGGGACCCCGTCATCAGGTATTATTGCCCGCTAGTGCGTTGACAGGGGCGCTTCTTATGATTACTGCTGATACTATCGGCAGATGGGTGTTACAGCCTGCAGAAGTTCCAACAGGCATCGTGGTTGCGATCATTGGTGCACCTTACTTTTTATATTTACTCGCCAAATCGAAAGCATAATGCGTACGAAGCGAGTTTTACTATGCAGTTCATTCTAGGAGCATAGCTCCATAAAACTTTTAAGGAGTTGTTAACATGTCAGAACGTTTGAACACAGAAGAGTTAAGTATTGGGTATGCAGAGGCTACAATTGTTAAAGGGTTGAACTTAACTATCCCTACGGGAAAAATAACCGCACTAGTAGGCGCTAACGGTTCTGGTAAATCTACAATTCTTAAAACAATGGCCCGGATCATGAAGCCTAAGAGCGGCAGTGTAATGCTGGACGGCAAATCGATCCATAATTTTTCAACAAAAGAGGTAGCTCGTCAGCTTGCGATTTTACCGCAAAACCCGACGGCTCCAGATGGTCTAACGGTCTCTGAACTTGTCAGCTATGGCCGTTTTCCTCATCAAAAGGGATTCGGCACAATGACAGCGGAGGATCGCAACATTATCTCCAACGCTATCACCGTTACAGGTATGGAACCTTTCCATGACCGTCCGATTGACCGTTTATCTGGAGGACAACGTCAGCGCGCTTGGATCGCTATGGCATTGGCGCAAGAAACAGATATTCTATTCCTGGACGAACCAACAACATTTCTAGATATGGCCCACCAGCTTGAAGTTCTACAGCTTCTGCAAAAGCTGAATGAGGAAGAAGGTCGTACCATTATCATGGTAGTGCATGACTTGAATCATGCTACTCGTTATGCGCAGCATATGGTAGCTATTAAGTCTGGTACTGTGGTTAGTGAAGGCTCACCTACAGAAGTTATGACACCAGATGTACTGCGGGAAGTGTTTGGAATTGAGGCAGATATTGTTCCAGATCCACGTACAGGTGTGCCGCTGTGTCTTCCTTACGAGCTTGCAGCCTACAAAGCCGTGTAATTATAATTGAAATCATACAACGAACAGGCTCCCGTCATTGACAAGGGAGCCTGTTCGTTGTTACAGTTGTGGTTGCCTACAATTCCATGATACTACTACTAAAAATAGATCAAGGACCATCATTTATACATGGTTAAAGGAGCATGAAACATGAATATTGACAAAATTCAAGATGACCTGCAACAATTAATGACTGCAGGTATAGTGAAGAGTCATGAGAACTTAAAAGATCACGTGTACACTAAAATGGGCGGTAAAGCTGATATTTTGGCAGCCCCAGCTACTTATGATGAAATTCAAAAGATCGTTACATATGCGGAACAGAATGGGATCACCCTTACGGTACTTGGGAACGGGTCAAACGTGATTATCCGTGATGGCGGTGTGCGTGGGATCGTTCTGCAAACGGCAGGACTAACCGAAATGGGGATTCGTGACAATCTCTTATATGCGGAGTGCGGCGCCAAGATTATAGATGTATCCCGATATGCACTGGAAATGGAACTTACGGGTCTTGAGTTCGCCTGTGGCATTCCAGGAACGGTTGGTGGAGCGTTATACATGAACGCAGGTGCTTATGGCGGAGAAGTGAAAGATGTATTGCACAGTGCGCTGGCTATAACTAAGAGCGGGCAATTGGTGACTCTGCAAGGGGATGAGCTGCAATGGGGTTATAGAAAAAGCGTGTTCGCAAGCGGTGAATACATCGTGCTTGAGGCCAAATTTGCTATGACTTCTGGTGATGCATCAGACATCAAGGCGAAAATGGATGAACTTACTTACCTGCGTGAATCCAAGCAACCGCTTGAGTATCCCTCCTGTGGGAGTGTCTTTAAACGTCCTCCAGGTCGGTTTGCAGGTCAGTTAATTCAAGAGAGTGGCTTACAGGGAACAAGAATCGGTGGTGCTGAGGTATCCAAGAAGCATGCAGGATTTATTGTGAATGCTGATAATGCAACTGCCAGCGATTACATTGGGCTAATTCACCATGTAAGAGCGACTGTAAAGGATAAATTCGGAGTAGAGCTGGAAACTGAAGTGGAGATTATTGGGGAAGAGTAACCTATAAATAGAAAGAGCCCGCAGCCTACTGTGGGCTCTTTTACTGTCATCACCTATTGTTTAATCTACTGAGAGGGTGTATTTAGCTCTATCTGTAGTGATTTCCGCTTTGCGATCACCTATGTCCTCAATTCGTAGCCCGTCAATAGCTAAGTCATAGGTAGAGTGTGGCAGTGATACTAACTCACCATCGGCGTTTAAAGTGCTGCCAAATCCTTTTAATATTAAGGCACTCCCTAGATAGTCATCGATAACATCGTCCGCACTCCGAAACTCAACGGCCTCTAGATTAAAATGAATTTTATCCAGATCTCGAAGCTCTTTCTTTTCAATAACAATAGTTTCATTCACATGACTGTTAATCCAGTCCATAAGTTTCTGTATGCTGCTTTGTTCCATAAGATGATCCCACCCTTACCTCGAAGATTATTATGTTTAAGTTACCCTTTTCTTAGGATTTGAATCCATATTTTTTCCACATCTCATCGTTTAAGAACACAGGAAGGTGAGGTCTTTGGATTTCTAGGTCCTAATGGTGGTGGGAAGACAACAACGATGCGCATGATGACGGGTCTTCTTCAGTCTACAAGCGGAGAAATTTTAATTAATGGCATGAATATTTCACGTCATAAAAAGAAACTACGCCCAAATTGGTGTAGTTTTCGAGCTTCCCAATCTGTATATGCGGAGTTAGACAAGGAAAAAGCTGAGGTTTAAAAGTAAGTTCCTCCAAAAATGGTTCAGCCATCAGCTCCGCTTTTATGGTTGTTTTTTCTTAGTAGCTACTTTATACGCCGCTCTTCCAGAGTGGACTTATCCGATCTTTGCTATTCTGCCAAGTATTGAAATCGCCCAGAATTTGAACAGCATTCTTAATGGAGAAGGTTTTTTACTCGTAGAAAGTCTTCTTTTACTCTTATGGATTGCGGTGCTATCGGTCTGGATTTGGAAGACGGACAGAGTAGAACTTGTCAGAAGCAGGTCGCCCATGGTATAGTTCAAGACGCAATATGCTTTAAGGAGAAGTCTGCACGGATTGTGCAGGAGAGGTTCGCGAACTCCCTCTATAAAAAACTAAGAGTATATTAATTCGTATAAGCGGATGCTGTCCTAACCTGGACGCTGCTTCCGTTTCTTCTTAGTGGAGCCAAGTTTTCGAAATCTCGTTCTTCTTTCCATTACCGGCCAAGGCCGAAGGAAAAGAGAGGGGTTTTTTGTCGTGTCAGAAGGAAGATTGAAAGAGGAAATGCAAGAAGTTACATTGCTAGGTAATCAGGGAACGCAGTACAAGTTTGGTTATGATCCAGACATTTTAGAGGTATTTGATAACAAGCATCCAGGGCGTGATTATTTTGTTAAATTTAACTGTCCTGAGTTCACGAGCTTATGTCCTGTAACAGGCCAGCCGGATTTCGCCACACTGTATATTTCGTATATACCTGAGCAGAAAATGGTGGAATCCAAATCATTAAAGCTGTATCTGTTTAGCTTCCGTAACCATGGTGACTTTCATGAGGACTGTGTCAACATTATAATGAATGATCTGATCTCACTGATGGACCCACGTTACATTGAGGTGTGGGGCAAGTTCACTCCGCGTGGAGGCATATCTATTGATCCTTATTGCAACTATGGAAGACCGGGTACGAAGTATGAGGCGATGGCGGAACACCGCTTAATCAATCACGACCTCTATCCGGAAAAAGTGGACAACCGCTAATCCCAACAAGTTGATAAGGAGAGATTAAGATGAATAAAAAAGCACTCGTCGTATTCAGCGGTGGACAAGATAGCACCACTTGCCTGGTATGGGCTTTGAAGCAATTTGAAGAAGTACAGGTAGTTACCTTCAATTATAATCAGCGTCATGCAGCAGAAATTGAAGTTGCAACAGAAATAGCAGCTAAGTTTAATGTGAAACAGCATATCCTTGATCTGGGGCTGCTGAATCAGCTGGCACCAAATGCATTAACCCGACAGGATATTGATATTGTAGCTGGCGAAGGTGATGAGCTTCCTAGTACATTTGTGGATGGACGGAATTTGTTGTTTTTATCTTTTGCCGCAATATTAGCTAAGCAGTTGGGTTACTCCCATATCGTCACTGGTGTCTGCCAAACGGACTTTAGTGGATATCCGGACTGCCGTGATGTTTTTGTGAAATCATTGAATGTTACGCTGAATTTGTCTATGGACTATGAGTTTGCGGTACACACTCCACTGATGTGGCTGGATAAAAAAGAAACGTGGAAGATGGCTGATGAATTGGGTTATTTTGATTACGTTCGCGAGCACACATTGACCTGTTATAACGGCGTGATTGGTAGTGGCTGTGGAACTTGTCCAGCTTGTCTATTACGTCAACGTGGTCTTGAGCAATATGAGGCGGAGAGAACGGAGGCCGGTTCTTAATGCTTAACGAGGTTTCAGTCTGCAAAATATTTACGTTCGATGCGGCCCATCAATTAATTGGTCACAAAGGGAAATGTAGCAACCTGCATGGACATACTTATAAGCTCGAAGTAGTGCTTAAGGGCAAACCAGAGGCTACGGAAGGCCACTCAGACGAAGGGTTTGTTATTGACTTTAGCGATATCAAGACGACAGTGCAACAAAGCCTTGTAGACCGTCTAGATCATGCTTTTCTCGCTATGGGAAATGAGCCAGTGTTAGAGACGTTAACGAATACGGGTTCCAAAGTAGCCTTGCTGTCTTTCCGCACCACAGTTGAGAATATGTCTTCATATATTGCCTACAAGCTTAAGCAAGCGGGGCTGCCGCTGTACGCTGTAAAGCTGTGGGAGACACCAACCTCCTGGGCAGAGGTGCTGGCAGAGGATATCCCTGAGGATGGGCCATCTTACCGCTTGTATGGAGGCTGTGATTGTGAGTAAGATTCCTGTAATTGAAATGTTCGGTCCGACCATTCAAGGTGAAGGTGCGGTAATTGGTGTGAAGACGATGTTTGTCCGCACCTATGGCTGTGATTATCGCTGTGGCTGGTGTGACTCCGCTTTTACTTGGGATGGTACTGCTAAGGATAAGGTTCGAATGCTGGAAGCGGATGAAATTATGAATGAACTTTTAGCTATAGCTGGAGATAATTTCGATTGTGTTACGATTTCAGGTGGAAATCCTGCTTTGATTGGTGAAGGGATGGGCACTTTTATTAACCTGCTTCATGAACGAGGGATACAAGCGGCTATAGAAACTCAGGGCAGTAAATGGCAGGAATGGTTCAATGACGTGGATGTGCTGACAATCAGTCCGAAGCCACCAAGCTCAGGGATGACGACGAATTGGGAAATGCTAGATAACATCATGCGTAAGATGGAGAATCTAGGCCGTTCTACGCACAGTCTTAAAGTCGTTGTGTTTGATGAGACAGATTTTGATTATGCAAAAAACGTTCACCACCGATATCCAAATGTGCAGCTATTCCTACAACCTGGTAACGATGATGTCACTGAAGAGGGCGATATTTCTGCTCGACTGTTGGGAAGGTTGGAATGGTTGTTTAATAAAGTAATCGTGGATCAAGAAATGAATAGAGTACGTGTGCTTCCACAGCTGCATGCATTGATCTGGCATAATAAGCGCGGCAAGTAAAAAGTCTTGAAAGGTAACGGGTGTCTGCTTAGCAGATGCCCTTTTTTTGATGATTTGAATCATTAAATTGGTAGATAGAATGTCCTATTTTCTGGTATGATTTTCATAAAAGTTCTGGGAGGTTATTTAATTGGAAAATTCAACTGCACTATTAATTATCGATGTCCAAGAAGCAATGTTCTCCTATCCACAAAAGCTTTACGATGAAGAGGGTGTGATGGAAAAGATTATCTCCCTTCAGCAGAAAGCACGCTTAGCAGGTACTCCTATTGTCTATGTTCAACATACAGAAGATGAGGAATATACAAAAGGTACACTCACTTGGCAGATCAGTCACCGCATCACACCACAGGAAGGCGAAGTTATTGTGGAGAAGCCTACCTGGGATGCTTTTCACCGAACAGAACTGCAAAATGAACTCCAAAAGCTCGGGATTACGAATCTGGTGATTTGTGGGATGCAAAGTGAGTTCTGCTTAGATACGACGATAAGACGCGCATACAGCATGGGGTATAAGAGTGTTCTGGTTCAAGATGCACATAGTACTTTTGATAACGCATTGCTGAGCAGTGAAGCTATCGTTAAGCATCATAATGCAGTGCTTGGAGGTAGGTTTGCTCGTTTACAGCCTGCAAGTGAGGTCCAGTTCTAGATGAGCACACCTCAGGCTGCCATGAAGCCTATTCAGCGTTCTCGCCTTAGATTATTCGTCGGTAAACGATATTTTATTTGGAAGAGGTATTTGAAATGGTTTACTGGACGAGGCAAGGTAGCGAAGCAGCGTACTATTGAAATTTTATCTTATGAAGCCATGACCCATGCTACACCTTTATTAAGAAGTCTTCGGAATGTAGATATGGTGCTGCAGTACAATAAAATAACTAATTTACGGCTGGCGATCACGAAACTGGATGGGCTCATGGTGCGCCCGGGGGAGACTTTCTCCTATTGGAGAAGCATTGGTAAGCCTAGTAAGCGAAAAGGATATTTGGAGGGTATGGTGCTTCATTATGGCGGTTTTCATTCTGGAGTCGGCGGTGGGTTATGCCAGTTGTCCAATCTGATCTACTGGATGACACTGCATACACCACTTACCGTTACGGAACGACATCGGCACAGCTATGATGTATTTCCAGATGAACAGCGTACACAGCCATTTGGAAGCGGAGCCACCTGTTCTTATAATTATTTGGATCTTCAAGTAAAGAATAACACGGAGCAAACGTATCAATTAAAGCTCTGGCTGGATGACAGCCATTTGCATGGGGAATGGAGATGCGATGAGCAGTCCCTTTATAAATATGAAGTGTACGAAAGTGATCATATGATTAGTTTAGAACCTTGGGGAGGGTATATACGCAGTAACAAGATTAGTCGAAAAGTATATACACGGACCGGAGAGCTAGTTGGAGATGAAGCTGTAACTGATAATTACGCACTTATGATGTATTCTCCGCTTCTTCATGGATAAGAGGATAGGGCTTAGGGTTATAACATAGAGAGACACGTTATCGTTCTACCCTATGCCATACTTCAAAGGAGCGGATTAACAGCATGAAAGCATTAACCTATCAAGGAAAGAAGAAAGTGAAAGTTAAAGAGGTTGCTGATCCGAGGATTGAGAAAAAGGATGACATTATCGTTCGAATTACTTCTACAGCGATTTGTGGCTCAGATCTGCACATTTTTAATGGTGAAATTCCAGGTATGCATGATGATTATATTATTGGTCATGAGCCCATGGGGATTGTTGAGGAGATCGGTCCAGACGTAACTAAAGTCAAGGAAGGCGACCGGATCATTATTCCCTTTAATGTAGCCTGTGGTCAGTGCTACTTCTGCCAGCATGAGATGGAGAGTCAATGCGATAATTCTAACGAGGCCAAGGATACAGGCGGTTATTTAGGTTATTCCGATACTTATGGCGGCTTTGCTGGCGGGCAAGCTGAATTGCTGCGGGTACCTTATGGTAATTTCGGCCCTTTTGTAGTTCCTGAGGATGCAGAAATGGAAGATGAGAAAATCCTTTTCTTATCAGATATCGTGCCTACAGCTTGGTGGGGAGTAGAAAGCGGCGGAGTGAAGCCAGGGGATACAGTCATTGTTCTCGGCTGCGGGCCTGTGGGACTGCTTACTCAGAAGTTTGCTTGGATCAAAGGCGCCTCAAGAGTCATTGCGGTTGATCATATTGGCTACCGTCTGCAGCATGCGAAGCTGACTAATAATGTCGAAATTTACAACTTTGAAGAGATTAAGGATATTGAAGCTCATTTGAAGGAGATAACACATGGGGGCGCAGATGTAGTTATTGACTGTGTAGGTTTGGATGCCAAAATATCTGCTTTGGAGAAAGTGGAAACCACGCTGAAGCTGCAGGGAGGCTCACTCAGTGCATTTAGAATGGCCTCGGATATCGTACGTAAATTCGGAACTATTCAGCTTGTAGGGGTGTATGGGCTTAATTACAATATGTTCCCACTGGGTCATCTATTTGAACGCAATATTACCTTAAAGATGGGACAAGCCCCAGTAATTCACTATATGCCTTTGCTTTATAAGATGATTAAAGAGAATAAATTTGACCCGACAGATATCATTACGCATCGCCTGCCTATCAGTAAAGCGGAGCATGGCTATGACGTTTTTAGTGAGAAAAAAGAGGACTGCATCAAGGTTGTTCTGAAGCCTTAGCCTTTAAAAAGCATGAGCTTTCGTCAGAAATGACATTGCTTATGCTTTTTTTAGTGAAATCTAATGAAAATAGATGCATTTTTGCACGGTCTGCGTTAAATTAACATAAGTGACTTAAGATATTGAAAGGACGCGTACCATGTGAAGCTTAAAAAACCGCCACTTCCTATTCCGATTTTAATGTTGATTGGGATTGTGGCCATCTCTTTTTCCGCCATTTTTATTAAGTGGTCTGCAGCGCCAGCGTCTATACAAGGAATGTATCGGCTGTTGTTCACCTCGCTGCTGATGTTGCCTTTTGCAAGACCATACAGCGGAGCAGCGTTCGCTCTTCGTAAAAAGGACTGGATCATGCTAGTGCTCTCAGGCACTATGCTAGCTCTACATTTTTTGCTTTGGATGGGCTCTTTGAAGTATACTTCGGTAGCTAGTTCAACGATGATCATGGCGCTGGAGCCAGTGTTTATTATGCTGGGCGTTTATTTTTTGTATAAGGAAAAAACGGCTGTGTCTGCTATTCTGGGGCTGAGTATTGCTATAGGCGGAGTAGTGTTTATCGGCTGGGGAGATATTGGTATCTCTGCAGATAATCTTAAAGGTGATTTGTTATCGGTTGGAGGAACAGTAGCGGTAGCTGTGCATATGCTTATCGGTCAAAAGCTTGTAGTGCGCATGCCCTCATACCTGTACAGCTTGATAGTCTTCTTATCAGCGGCTGGTGTGTTTGCCATATACAATCTGATTATGGGGATTTCCTTTTTCAATTATCCTGCGAAAGAGTGGGGGATTTTCCTATTGCTAGCAGTGGTTCCTACGGTGTTTGGTCATATTTTATTTAATTGGCTGCTTCAGTATGTATCCGCAACTACGGTATCTATGAACATCTTAGGAGAACCAGTGGGGGCTAGTATCCTTGCTTATCTGCTCTTGGGTGAACAATTAACTGCGCTACAATGGGCAGGTGGACTTTTGGTTATGTTAGGACTGGGCGTATATTTGTACGCTGGAAGAAAGAAAACGATTCAGGTGGCAGATGCCATTCAGAATGCTTCATAATAGATATTTTAATCATAAAGGGGTCGCAAGGTATGGAAGAACAAGATCAAAATTTAGAACTGAATCCTGGAAAAGGCACTGCGCCAACGAGTGAGGAACTATGGAACGAAGACACGTACACAGCTTGGGTTGCTCGATTTGGTACACCGTCTGAGGCTGCAGCCAAGTTAATTAAGGAACCAAGTGCAAAGCTGTACCCGCTCTCTTCTTATTTTGGAGATGTACAGGGTAAAAAGATGATGAATCTCATGGGATCAAACGGAATGAAGGCAGTCGCGCTGTCATTACTTGGAGCGGACGTTACTGTTGCTGACTTCTCAGAAGCTAATGCGCGTTATGCAGCTGATCTCGCACAAGAAGCAGGTGTTCAGCTTAACTATATCGTATCGGATGTTCTTAAGCTGCCAGATCACGTGCTCGATGGTTCATATGATATCGTATTTGCTGAATTAGGAATTGTACACTACTTTACCGACCTAGCACCGTTTATGGAAACCGTCCGCCATTTACTTTCTCCTGGTGGGATTTTTGTTCTACGTGATTTCCATCCTGTGACAACTAAGCTTATATCCTCTAAGGGTTCTACAGCGAAGGTTCGTAAGCACAAAGTTAGCGGGGACTATTTCGAAACGACATTGGAAGAAAAAAAGGTCTCGTACTCTAAGTATTTGCCTTCCACAGGCAAACCAATAGACGAACAGGAACATAGCATTGTATATTGGCGCCGCTGGACGCTTGGAGAAATTGTAACAGCTGCTGCCAGTTCCGGGCTTGTGATCCGCCAATTGATCGAAGAACCCAATCTATCCTCGGATGTTTATGATAAAGGAATACCAAAGACATTCACCTTGGTGGCAGGAAAGGGTCAGAACCTGTAGGCTATTCGAATGTAAGGATTCCAACTGTTATACACAAATGAGCTGATCTAAAGGCTACTTCGTCCGTAAAAGGACGGTGTGGTCTTTTTTGCTTGCTTCAAAACATAAAATTTTAAACTTTTTTACGGAGATTATTCCATTACATTGGAAACTTATAGGTAATACAATAATTTTACATTCAACATTTGAAAGCGATTACTTTAAAAAAAGGCATTCATAAAGGATTTGAGGTGGATATGAAATGGACGAAGTATTACTACGAATGGCGGGGATTGATAAATTTTTTCCTGGTGTTCATGCATTGAATCAATGTCAATTTGAGCTGAAGCGTGGGGAAGTGCATGCCTTAGTCGGTGAAAATGGCGCAGGAAAGTCTACCTTAATGAAGATTGCCACAGGAGTCTATTCCAAGGATGCGGGTCAGATGTGGTACAAGGGATCTGAGGTGGAAATTGCCAATACTCGCGCTGCGCAGGAACTCGGGATTAGTATCATTCATCAGGAACTGAATCTAATGCCGCATCTTACAGTGGCCCAAAATATATTTATTGGTCGTGAGCCGCGCAAGGCACTGAAATGGTTCGTTGATGATCTGGAGCTAAATCGTAAGGTGCAGGAACTGTTTGATCAGATGAATCTAAAGCTTGATCCGAAGACTTTGGTCTCAGATCTGACAGTTGCTAATCAGCAAATGGTTGAAATCGCAAAAGCTTTGTCCTTCAATGCGGAGGTACTGATCATGGATGAACCAACTGCAGCGTTGACAGATACGGAAATTAACGAGTTATTCCGTATGATCGAGCAATTACGAGAAAAAGGTGTAGGTATTATATACATCTCTCACCGCATGGATGAGTTGAAACGGATCACAGACCGCATTACAGTCATGCGGGATGGTTGTTACGTGGATACTGTTCGGACGGATTCAATAACCATTGATCAGATTATTAGCATGATGGTTGGTCGTGAACTGTATCAAACGTCGAAGCCAACACATTCGTTACAGACAGAGCAAGTCGTACTAGAGGTTCGAAACTTATCCAGTGGGCAAATGTTGAAGGATATCAGCTTTCATCTGAATAAAGGTGAGATTCTGGGCTTCGCTGGATTAATGGGCGCTGGACGTACTGAGGTTGTTCGTGCCGTATTTGGGGCTGATCCTATCGATAAGGGTGAGATTATGCTGCATGGAAATACGGTTCGTATAAAACAGCCTCACCAAGCGGTGCAGCATGGAATTGGCTATTTGTCCGAAGATCGCAAACGCTACGGGCTGCTTGTAGATATGGACATTAGCATGAATAATGCGATTGCTTCCTTCTATAAATTCCGTAATGCATTCGGATGGATGAGGGATCGGGAGATGCGAAAGTCCGCGGAGCAGCATGCGGAAGCACTAGCAACCAAGACTCCAAGTGTAAGTCAAAAAGTCAAATTCTTATCCGGTGGGAATCAGCAAAAAGTAGTTATCGGGAAATGGTTAACGAGAGATTGCGATGTGTTGATCTTCGACGAGCCAACACGTGGTATTGATGTAGGAGCGAAAAGTGAGATCTATAAGTTGCTTGATCAGCTAGCAGGTGAGGGAAAAGCGATCATTATAGTCTCTTCAGATCTCCCAGAGATTCTAAGAATGAGCCATCGCATTATTGTCATGTGTGAAGGACGTATAACTGGTGAACTACTCGCAGAAGAAGCATCGCAAGAAGCGATAATGAAATATGCGACGATGCGTTCATAATCGTTCAAGAGTTTATCGGAGGTGTCAAGGTCATGAAGATCGCAGATAAAGGGATTAGCCAGCCTATCAGCTCGAAGCAAACCGGGGCGCAATCAGGGTTTAAACAAAAATTACTAGCATTCGCAAGTTTGATCATTCTGGTTATCGTATTTTCCGTAGCATCAAGTAACTTTTTTCAGTTTTCTAACCTAGTTGGAATCCTCGTCTCGACAGCTGTAATTGGGGTATTAGCGCTGGGTGCAACCTTTGTAATTATTACGGGCGGGATCGACCTTGCTTTGGGTACTGTGATGACCTTCTCCTCGGTGATGGTTGGCGTCATCATTACATTCTGGGGCCTACCTGTTCCACTCGGAATAGTAGGCGGGATTCTAGCTGGTGCACTATGCGGTTTTATAAGTGGTTTAATGGTGGCGAAAATGAATATTCCACCTTTCATTGCTACTCTGGCGATCATGATGGTCACTAAAGGATTATCACTTGTCATAACGGGTGCCAAGCCGATTTATTTCAATGATGATCCGATTTTTGCCAAGATTGCAATGGGCAAGATGATCCCAGGCATTCCTAACACCATCGTAATCTTCCTATTGCTCGGTGTTATCGCAAGCATCATCTTATCGAAGACCATTATTGGACGCTATAACTTTGCACTTGGCAGCAATGAAGAAGCAACTCGCTTATCAGGTGTGAATACGGTCAAATGGAAGATTGTGATCTATACCATCACAGGGATTTTCAGCGGAATCGCTGGTATCCTGATGGCATCACGTCTAAATTCAGCCCAGCCATCACTTGGCACTGGTTATGAACTTGAAGCTATAGCGGCTGTCGTCATTGGAGGCACATCTTTAAGCGGGGGCGTAGGTTCTATTCTAGGTACAATTATTGGTGCACTGATTATGAGTGTACTGACGAATGGCTTACAGATTATGTCCGTTGCTCAGGAATGGCGGACAGTCATTGTCGGTGTTGTCATCATCATAGCAGTGTATGCTGATATTCTTCGCAGACGGAAGCAATGAACGAGGTATTATCTCCATACGGAGTGATATACAAAGCAAATGACGAGGGGGAAGATTTAAATGAAACAACGTCGAAGAGGGATTATCATGCTTGCCAGTTTATTACTGGCAACTACCTTACTTGGTGCTTGTAACAACAGTGATAGCAAAAAGAGTGCATCCGGTTCAGACAAACCATATATCCCAGTCATTTCAAAAGGCTTCCAGCATCAATTCTGGCAAGCGGTGAAGCAAGGAGCCGAGAAGGCAGCTAAGGAGTTTAATGTCGAGATTACGTTTGAAGGACCTGAAAATGAGAGTCAGGTAGATAAACAAATTGAGATGCTGCAGACGGCGCTAGATAAGAAACCAGCAGCAATCGCGTTAGCAGCTCTCGACAGCAAAGCAGCGATTCCATATCTGGAAAAGGCAAAGGAAAACAATATTCCAATCATTGGCTTTGACTCTGGTGTAGATAGCGATATTCCTGTAGCAACCGCAGCGACTGACAATAAAGCGGCAGCAGCTTTGGCAGCTGATAAAATGGCTGAGTTGATCGGCAAAAAGGGTAAAGTAGGTTTAGTTGTACATGATCAAACAAGCAGCACAGGTCAACAGCGTCGTGATGGCTTCTTAGAACAAATGAAAGCGAAATATCCAGATATTGAAGTGTTAGAGCCGCAATATGGCGGCGGAGATCAGTTGAAGTCCACGGATCTTGCAAAAGCGATGATGCAAGCCAATCCGGACCTTAAAGGAATCTATGGCTCAAACGAAGGATCTGCAGTAGGAGTAGCTAATGCAGTAAATGAATTACAGATGGGTGGTAAGATTGTGGTTATCGGCTTTGACTCCGGTAAACAGTTAATGGATGCTATTCGTAGTGGTGTTGTAGCTGGCGCTGTTACACAGGACCCCATTGGTATTGGGTATCAAGCGGTGAAGGCAGCTGTGCAGGCGATTAAAGGGGAAACCGTAGAAAAGAATATTGATACCGGGTTTCACTGGTACGATAAGAACAATATAGATTCCGATGAGATCAAACCTCTGCTGTACGAATAGAAGAGATTAATAATAGAGGTTGCCTCAAGAAGGCAACCTCTATTATGCTTATCCCAAAAGGTAAACATTTACATTACATGTACTCGATGAGTCAATAGCTGAGGAGGTGTTGGATGTATAAGATTATTCTAGTTGATGATGAAGACGAGGTTCGTGAGGGGATTAAACAGAAGATAGCATGGAATAATCATGGTTTTGAGCTCGTTGGAGATTTCGATAACGGCAGAGATGCCCTTGATGCAGTCGAGCAGTATCGACCGGATGTGATTATTACAGATATTTGCATGCCCTTTATGGATGGACTAGGATTGGCTAAAGCTGTAATGGAACGATACCGGGACATGAAGGTCATTATCGTAACTGGTTATGAAGACTTCGAATACGCTAAACAGGCTATAACCTTGAAGGTGACGGAATATTTGTTAAAACCAATTAATGCTCGTGAGTTTGCCGAATATCTAAGCAAGATGAAGCAGGATTTGGATGAAGAGCATTTACAAAAGGCCAATATCGCTAAGCTTCGTATGCAATTAAATCAGAGCTTTCCTTTGCTTCGCGAACGTTTTCTGGAGAATCTTGTTACTACTCGTATGAAAAACGACGAGATCGAGATTAAAATGAATTATTTTCATATACAGCTGCAGGGTGAGGCTAACCTTGCAATCGTAATCGATATAGAAATGGACAATCGTAGCCTGGATATTGCTTCTGATGCTGAGCTACTGCGCTTTGCTGCTTTTAACATTGTGCAGGAGCAACTTGAGAAGGAGCAGGGCGGTGTCGTATTTCAGACGAGAGATGGGAAATTCGCTGCGATATTATCAGGGGATTCCGATGAGATCGAAGTCACAACACAACTTCTTGCAGATCAAGTACAAACCAGCCTGAACAAGTACTTGAAGCTGACGGCTACCATCGGCATCGGTAGAAAATACGCTGATTTACAGCAAATTCCACAATCATACCAGGAAGCGATTTCATCCATAGAATATCGATATCTTTTAGGCATAGATAAGGTTATCTCCATACAGGATCTTGAGTTCGGCAAAGGATTGGATCAAGCACATTTCTCTTCATGGGAAAAGCAATTCATATCCGCGTTGAAGACAGGGAAAGCATCAGCGATCTCAGATGTCCTCTCAAAATGGTTTCAGGAGCTAAAGAGCAATAGCTCTTCTATAGAAGACTGCCGCAGTAGCATCTACCAAATGCTCGTCTCTCTAATGAACTATGTGGTCGATATCGGATTCCCAAATACAGAGCTTGTTTCGCATAATATGTTTGCTGAGGTTGCAGCCCTTAAGACTTTAGATGAAGCTAGGAATTATTTGGAGAGAACTTGCCATGAGTTGATACTCAAGCTATCGGAACAAAGAACAACCGTCAGAACCTCTCAGATGAAAGCAGCAGAAGCTTATATTCGGGAGAATTATTGTAATGACAGCTTTTCACTTAATGAGCTGTGCAGCCATATTTTTATGAGCATCAGTTATTTCAGTGCGACTTTTAAACAGCATACTGGAGAGACTTTTATTGAGTATTTGACTCGTCTCCGTTTGGAAAAAGCTAAAGAGCTCCTTACCGTCACACAGTTGAAGACTTATGACATCGCTGCTAGAGTTGGCTATGCTGATCCTCAGTACTTTAGTGTGATTTTCAAACGTAATGTTGGGATCACACCGAAGGAGTATCGACAGCGACAGAAGGAGAATCTCCTTCTATGAACCCTCATCGTTTCTTCCGAAGTCGAAGTATTCATAATAATATCGCTATTTCTTTTTCCCTTCTTATTCTCTGCACAACCATAGTTCTGAGCTATACTTCATACCGACTCTCCTCAGCTGCCGTCATGGGGAATTCCGTAGCCTATACTTCACAATTAATAGAACAAGTAAAACTGAACATCGAGAATTATATTAGCAACATGGAGAGTATTGCTGCTTTGGTATTAACTAGTAGTGATCTTGAGAGATATGTAAAAGGTTCGAGTTCGGGACAAGAAGGGAAAGTCAAAGATAAGCAGTTAGCCAGCCAATATCTTCGATCTGTCGTCCAATCCCGCACCGACATTTCTTCTATAGTGTATGCAAGCTCGGAGGGTATAACGGTTTCAGATCGACTGGACGCGGTTTTGAAACCGCTTCCTGAGTTGATTGCTCAAGAGTGGTATCAGCAAGCTTTGAACCAGACTGGAGTGGCTGTCTCCTCTTCACATGTGCAGCACTTATTTCAGGATGAATACCGATGGGTAGTGTCGATCAGTAGAAAGCTATCAGATACCTTTTCAGAAATGGAAGCAGATCGACAAGGTGTGCTACTTGTAGATCTTAATTACAGCGTTATTAACAATTTGTGCAAACAAATCGAACTGGGAAAACGCGGTTATGTATTCATCGTAGATCCGTCAGGGAGCCTAGTCTATCATCCTCAACAGCAGCTGATCTACTCGCAGCTTAAGTTTGAGCAATTGGAAACCGTTCTTGGGATTAAAAGCGGGTCGGTTACAGTGAACACTGGGAACGAACAGAAGCTGTACACGGTGGATACAACCAGCTTTGGCTGGAAGATTGTAGGGGTGACCTATCCGGATGATCTGGTTGCTAACAAACAGCAGATGCAAGGTACAGCTGCCTTGTGGGGAGCTGTAAGTCTCATCTTTGCCATGGCTATATCTGTGCTTCTTTCGTACGCACTAACTAAGCCACTTAAGAATCTAGAAATAAACATGAAGAAGGCTGAACGCGGAGAGTTCGACATTCGTGTGGAAATTGAGAGCACGAACGAAATTGGCAAGCTTGCCCGAACATTTAATCTGATGATCATGAAGATTAAAGAATTAATGAGCCAGATTGTGATGGAGCAAGAGATGAAACGTGTGAGTGAGTTGAAAGCATTACAAGCACAGATTAAGCCCCACTTTTTGTACAATACGCTAGACTCGATCATCTGGATGGCAGAGACCGGTAAGATGGAGGAGGTGGTCGAAATGACCTCATCATTATCGAAGCTGATGCGTTCAACGATTGGTGAGGGCGAGGAATTGATTCCGATCGCAAGAGAATTAGAACATATTCGACACTATCTAACGATTCAGAATATGCGCTATCGCCATAAATTCACATATTCGATAGAAGTGGATGAAGACATTCTTGAATGCAGTATATTGAAATTGGTCCTTCAACCCTTAGTTGAAAATGCGATTTATCATGGGATAAAGCATAATCCTGAGCAAGGGCACATCCTGATTAGAGGTAAAAAAGAGCAAAACGATATTACCATTCAGGTTATAGATAATGGTGTTGGTATGAATCCAGAGCAGATGAACAAGTTATTGCTTCAAAAGGCAGATTACAGGATTGGCAGTGGGGTTGGCGTCGCAAATGTGAACCATCGCATTCAGCTATATTTCGGGGACCATTACGGGTTGTCTTTTACGAGTGAAATGGAAGAAGGGACGACGGTCATTTTAAGAATTCCTGCGCTCTATGAGGAGGAGAATCCATGAGCTCACTATGGTCGAAAATAGGCTTGTCTGCTCTACTGGTAATCTTCATTGTAGCGCTTGGGTGGGTAGGTTATCGTATGTTTATGAACGATCTTGATCCAAAGGTCAGAACCATTATCTACGTTCCTAAGACAATCGATACCAGTATTGAATTCTGGGAGGTAATGAAACAAGGAGTGGCGACTGCTGCCAAGGAATTCGGTGCAGATGTCCATACGGTAGGAACAGATACCGAGCTAGATGTAGATAAGCAGATTCAATTACTGGAACAGGCGATTGAGGAGAAGCCCGATGCCATTATTTTAGCTGCTACCGACTATTATCGTCTTGTTCCGGTTGCTGAGCAGATTAAGGCGGCTGGTATCACTCTTATTACGGTGGATTCGGGACTGAACGGCGGTGTATCGGAGAGTTTTATCGCCACAGATAATTATGAAGCAGGCCGTAAAGCAGCGCAGAAGTTGATTGAAAATATTCAAAGCGACGATCAAGTCGCCATTATGAATTTTGTACCAGGCTCCGCTACAGCTATCGAGAGGGAGAAAGGGGTTCGGGATGCTTTATCTCAGAATGGAGTTAATCTTGTGCAGGATACCCTTTACAGTAACGGATCTTCGAAGAAGGCATATCAATTAACTGTTGATCTTCTAAAGAATCAGCCACAAATAAAGGGAATCATTGGCCTAAATGAGCCCTCTACATTAGGTGCGGGACTGGCGATTATGGCTATGGGCTTAAAATCAAAAGTGAAGCTGGTTGGGTTCGACAATTCAAGTAGTGAGGTTCAGTTGCTGGAGAACGAAACGATGCTGGGAACGGTGATTCAAAAACCTTTTACTATGGGGTACTTGGCTGTGAAAACTGCACTTGAAGTCGTTTCAGGTCACAAAGTAGCTCCTGTTATGGATACAGGCTCCGAATTCATTACGAAGGAAAATATGTATACAAGTGAGAATGAAAAGTTAATGTTTCCCTTTATAGAATAAGCAAATAAGAGCGCTCAAAACCATTTTGGCTTTGGGCGCTCTCTTTTATAAAATAGGAGGACCTATTAGTTGTTGTTTAATATATCGGCAAAAGATTGCTGCAATGGCGTTAATATATGATCTTTTCGCCAAGCCAGTACAAAACCACCGCTTTCAGGCAAAACTCCCGGTAGAGGAGCATAACAAAGACGACCTAACGCAAGTTCTGCTTCAATGCTAACTCTAGAACAAATGCCTACGCCATCTCCCTCGCTAATTAACATCTTTAGAGTTTCAGGTGAATTCAACTCGGATCGGTTCCACAAGCGAATATGATTTATTTCTGCCCATTGATCCGCAAATCCCCGTAAACAAGAACCACCCTCATACTGAATCCAAGGCTCAAGCGCGATCTGTTCTGGTGTTAACTTCTCTATAGTTGCAAAAGGGTGACTAGGGGCAAAAATGAGCACAGGCTCGTCGCGGACAACCAGCTGAAAGTTAAAGGATTCATCATGCCAATCAGAAGTGTGTAAAATAGCCATTTGAATTTCTCGGCTTCGGAGTCGTTCCTTTAACAAAGTATCACTTTGGATCGTCATTGAATTATTAATCCCAGGATATTGTTTCATGAATTGGATTAGCGCTTTAGGTAAAATATAAGTTGCAGGTATATAACTTGCTTCCAGCTTTAAAGTACCTTGTGTTGGTGAAGAAAACTGTTTAACAGTACGTTCAGCTTCGGCTGTAAGTGAGACAATCTTGAGCGCATATTGATAAAGGGCCCGGCCCGCATCTGTGAGCAGTACTCTTCCACTTCGATATTGGAATAAAGGCGTTCCAAATTCATTCTCTAGATTCTTCATATGAAAAGATACTGTGGGTTGTTTAAGGCCTAATTCAGCAGCTACATCGGTTACTTTCTTATATTTTTCAAGTAGGATAACGATCTTTAGCTTCATAATATTCATGACTTTCCTCCGTACAATGATAAGTTGGATAACAAATTATATCTCCATTATAGATTAAATCTATACATATATATAGTTTCTATTGGTATTTTTATCGTTGGCTTTACAAAGTTAAGAAGTTTCTCTAACGAACGAGCTCTAGAATAAGAAGAGTCAGAGGGGCTAAGAAGCTCCGGACAACAACAATAACATATGCGTACAATGCACTTTTACAGTAAACAAGCATATGGGGGCCAAAGCTCCACAACACCATGTTAAAGCTTGCGAAGCCAGTTCCGTATGAACTGTATGAGGAAGCCGTGCTAACAAAACATTTAGGAGGAGACAAAACAATGCAATTCAAAAAATCTTGGGTTATGACTTTGGCTTTAACAAGCGTACTAGCACTTTCAGCTTGCGGTAATGGTGGGGCAAACAACACGGGAGGAAACGCTGCAGCTACAAATGAAGGTAGCGGCGCTAAAATAAGTGGTTCGATTCTAGCTTCAGGTTCAACAGCACTACAACCATTGGTTGAGCTGGTAGCCGAGAATTTCATGGATAAAAATGCTGGTGTGGACATTCAGGTTCAAGGCGGCGGCAGTGGTACTGGTCTTACTCAAGTAGCTGAGAAACAAGTAGATATCGGTAACTCTGACGTATTCGCAGAAGAAAAACTAAAAGATGCCGATGCAGAAAAAGCAGCAGCTCTTGTAGATCATCAAGTAGCAGTAGTAGCGATCGCAGCAGTAACTCATCCGGATGCTGGTGTAGACAGCTTGACTAAGCAACAGCTTCTAGATATTTTCACAGGTAAGGTTACGAACTGGAAAGAAGTTGGTGGAGCGGATCAAAAAATCCAAATCATCAACCGTCCAGGCAGCTCCGGTACTCGCGCAACCTTTGAAAGCTTTGCACTTGGAACCAAAACTGAAGATATCCCAGGATCGATTCAAGAAGATTCCTCCGGTACTGTTAAGAAAATGATCGGAGAAACTCCAGGGGCTATCGGTTATCTGGCTCTTTCATACCTTGATGATTCAATCAAAACACTTAGCCTTGATGGTGTAGAAGCATCTGTAGACAATGTTATTTCTGGTAAATATCCAGTATGGGCTTACGAGCACATGTACACAAACGGCGAACCAAATGAAACAGTAAAAGCATTCCTTGACTTTTTCTTGACAGACGAAGTACAAACAGGTGAAGTCGTTGAGCTTGGATACATTCCAGCAGTAAAAATGCAAGTTACTCGTGACGTTGCAGGAAATGTTACAGCCAAGTAATTCACTTCTAAGTAATTTGTAAGGATTAGAATCTCAAGTGATTAGAGGCGGATACATCTGCCTCTCTTTTCACTTTAGAAAGAGGGAGCAATTGAGGGTGAAACTAAAGAACTCACGCATCGAGAAACATCATATTGAAGATTTTGTGGGACGTACATATATGTCCTTCTGTGTACTGCTATTGATAACAATCATTGTATCGATGGTATATTTTGTGGCGTCTAAAGGTATTTCAACTTTCACAAGTGGTGATGTTAGCGTTACTGATTTTCTATTCGGAACAAAGTGGTCACCTGAAGCAGATACGCCATCCTTTGGTGCTTTTCCGTTTATCACGGGATCCTTCTTAGTTACTCTACTTGCAGCATTGATTGCTAGTCCACTTAGCCTTTGCGCTGCGCTGTTCATGACTGAGATTGTCCCAGGATGGGGTAAAAAATTGCTTCAGCCCGTAATCGAGCTGTTGGCAGGTATCCCTTCAGTTGTTTATGGTTTCATCGGATTAAGTGTTATTGTACCGTTTCTACGCAACAACCTGCCTGGTCAAGGCATCGGGGTAGCTGCAGGCGCGCTTGTGCTCTCGGTCATGATTCTTCCGACGATTACAAGCGTGGCTGCAGACGCGCTGGCTTCATTGCCGCAAAATTTAAAGGAATCCTCCTATGCGCTTGGTGCCACCCGGTGGCAGACGATCTCTCGAGTGATTATTCCGACAACGTTTCCTGCTATTATGACTGGTATTGTACTGGGGATGGCACGTGCATTCGGTGAAGCCCTTGCTGTACAGATGGTTATCGGGAATGCGCCATTCGTACCAAAATCACTCTTTGAATCAGCTTCTACCCTGACGAGTGTAATCACGCTTGGAATGGGGAACACAACCATGGGCTCTGCGCACAATAATGCTCTGTGGAGTATGGCACTGGTTCTTATGCTGATGACCTTTGTATTTGTCTTCTTTGTGAGACTGCTTGAAAGGAGAAATAAAATTTGAAGCCGAGAACCGTAAATAAAATTGCCACAAGCCTTATTGTGTTTTTCGCATTGCTCATCGTAGCTATTCTGGTTGGTCTATTAGGATATATCCTCTTTCGGGGTCTTAGTCACATTAGTTGGGATTTTCTATTCTCTGCACCGCAAAAAATTCGAGCAGGTGGAGGAATTGGCCCTCAGCTATTCAACTCCTTATTCCTTTTGGTACTCACGCTAATAATTACAGTACCTCTAGGACTGGGTGCCGGTATTTACATGGCTGAATATGCTCGTCCGGGAAAAATCACCGGCTTTATTCGCTTAATTGTTGAGGTATTATCTTCGTTCCCTTCAATCGTAGTCGGCTTGTTTGGTCTATTGCTGATTGTTAACTATTTTAATCTTGGCTTTTCCTTAATCTCTGGAGCACTGGCATTGACGGTCTTTAATCTACCGCTGATGGTTCGGATTACGGAGCAAGCTTTCCGTAGTGTTCCGAAGCAACAAAAAGAGGCTGGTTTTGCACTAGGATTGTCCAAGTGGAAAATCGTAACCTCCGTGTTGTTCCCAGTAGCATTACCAACGATTATTACGGGTACTATTTTGTCTGCTGGCCGTGTCTTTGGGGAAGCAGCCGCGTTGATGTTCACTGCAGGAATGAGTAGCCCAAGACTAGATTTCACTAACTGGAATCCACTTAGTCCGAACTCACCACTGAATCCTTTCCGTCCAGCTGAAACACTGGCTGTTCATATCTGGAAGGTAAATAGTGAAGGCCTTGCTCCTGATGCAGCGCAAATTGCTGCGGGAGCTTCAGCAGTACTTGTTATTATGGTGTTGATCTTCAACTTGGCAGCACGTTATTTCGGTAGATTTATTTATCGTAAGCTTACAGCTTCAAAAAGAATGAACTAATTCCTAAAAACTAAAGTAGAGATGTAGGAGGAGTAATCGATGGGAACGTCGGCAACAGCAGTGCGTGAATCTTTTCAAACCGAGGACCTGAGTATTTTTTATGGAACATATGAGGCAGTAAAGGGGATTAGTCTTCCTTTTGCTGAAAATACGGTTACTGCACTGATCGGCCCATCCGGCTGTGGTAAATCAACCTTTCTTCGTTCACTGAACCGTATGAATGACGAAATCTCCGGATCAACAACCAAAGGAAGCATCTGGATTGATGGAGTTGATATTAATGCTCCTGGCACAGACGTTATCAAACTGCGTCAGAAGATCGGTATGGTTTGGCAAAAGCCCAATCCGTTCTATAAATCCATTTATGATAACATCGCCTTTGGACCGAAGTACCATGGGGTAAAAGGAAAAAAAGCACTCGATGAGATTGTAGAGAGCAGCCTTCGTAAAGCAGCGTTGTGGGATGAAGTGAAGGACCGGTTAAAAGATTCAGCATTAGCTTTGTCCGGTGGACAACAGCAGCGCCTTTGTATTGCAAGAGCGTTGTCAGTTAACCCACAAATTCTACTTTTGGACGAACCAGCATCCGCACTAGATCCGGTTTCCACTGGTAAAGTAGAGGAGCTCATCAAGGAGTTAAAAGAAGAGCTACGCATAGTAATCGTGACACACAACATGCAGCAAGCTGCACGGATTTCTGATTATACGGCTTACTTCTATCTGGGATCCCTTATAGAATACGATAAGACGGATAAGGTCTTTACTAATCCAGAGAATCAAATGACACAAGAATATATCATGGGTCGTTTCGGCTGAAGCCTTTCAACATCGTTCCTTAGGGAACGGTGTTTTTTGTTTATATTATTTGCAAAAGGTAGATAGATACTGTATCATGAATGATAATGATTATCATTATTACTATAGGGAGTGGATCTCATGACACAAACTCAACCGACTCAAAAGAATAGCGTAGCTGAAGTAATAAGAGAAAGACGCTCTATTAAGCTTTTTAAAAAAGATCCACTGCCACAAGGTCTCTTAGAGGAATTGTTAAATGTTGCTGTATGGGCGCCGAACCATGGGGTGCGTGAGCCGTGGAGATTTATTGCTTTTCAAGGTGATGGTACAAAGTTCTTGGCTGAAGCGGCATTTGCTTTCGTGAAACGTGCTTTTTCTGATCCTGAAGTGGCTGCTAAGCGAAAAGAATATATCTCAAATATTCCATTAACGTTAATTGTGGTGATGCCTGAGGATCCTCGGCAGAGAGAGTGGGATGAGGATTTTGCAGCAGCGTCAGCACTTGTGCAGAACTTCCAGCTAGCGGCTTGGGAGCAAGGCGTGGGAACGATTTGGAAGACCGATCCTTATATCAATAATCCTGAATTCCGTAACAAAATTGGTGTGAAGCCAGGAGAGAAGATCATAGCCATGATCCATGCCGGATACCCGGAGACTGTGCCAGACAGCCGTCCACGCACGGATGCTTCTGAACTATTGAAGATCATTGATAGCTATCCAGAGAACGAGGTAGTGGAATAAGCAGAAGACCATACGGTATTTGAATAGTGAATATCAAAGGAATATATATCCAAAGCATCCGAAGGGTGCTTTTTTTGTTGTATAAAAGCTGTCGAAGGAAGGTGGAATAATGGGTTGCGTACCGGCATCGGCTCCTCTGATTTTATTGACTTGTGCGCCAAGTGTCTTTCGCATCGGACCGTATTGCAGCTATTTAAGCTTTTTGAGTCATTTTGTAGATGTATTGGACTGCATAGCTCTTATTGCTTCCATATGACATAGAATTAGGGTGTTTTGAAGGAAGTAGCTGCAACTAAGTCCGATAGCTTGTGGAAACCGTTCGAATTGGCAAAATAAGATCTCCTGAGTCCGATTCAGCAGAAAAATAGCAAGATATCTCAGCATGGTCGGACAGAAAAGTAGTGTTAAAATGTCTATTGCAATATATAATGTACATAATGAATGATATTGATTACAATTTGGTGAAGTAGATGAATCTAAATTAGGAGGGAAAAGCGTGGGGGAGAACAAGAACATCAAGATGAAACTGGCACGTATACAAAAAGATCTTTCCCAAGAACAGTTAGCGGAAGTTGTAGGGGTTACAAGACAGACGATTGGTCTGATTGAAGCCGGGAACTATAACCCAACGCTTAAGTTGTGCATAGCTATCTGCAAGGCATTGGATCGATCTTTAAACGATATTTTTTGGGAGGAATAAGGGTGAGCAGGACAAGGATTAAGGATGAGCGGATTATCAGTGAAATTCAGAAGTTTAGTACACATGGATTTATGATTATGCTTGTGGGCTTTATGGTTAGTCTTTTGGTAAAAGTATTTATTCTGCAATGGGACATTAAGTATTGGTTGGATACGTTTGTGATTGTGATGGCAGGGTGTCTGTATATTACTGTTCGTTCCGTTAAAGATGGAATATATCTGCTACCGAGTAAAGAAGGCGATGTAAGACGGTATAAGAAAATCAATTTAATTGGGGGAGTAGTTAGTACATTCATATGGGCTGCATTAATGTTCCTTTCTGATGTTAGAGAAGCAGGGGAATTGGATATTGCTAAAAGTATCATGAGCACCTTAGTGGGGTCCGTTATATTTTTCATTGGGATTACATGGATGCAGTGGTTCATTATTAAAAGATCCAATAAAAATGCGGACAAAAGTCTAGAGGGTTAGTTGAGTGGGAAATTCACTCTTGTAAAACTAATGTGATTAGTTTATATTTAAGCTAATACCATTAGTTTTATGGAGGGGTAATGATGAGAGTAACACGTGAAGGTCATTTACTACAGCTAACTTGGATGCCAAGAGTATTTCCTGTGAATTGTTACATGATTGAGGAAGAGAATGAATTGACCTTGATAGATGCGGCAATGCCGTTCAGCGTAAAAGGAATTATCGATACCGCAACGAAGCTTGATAAGAAGATCACTCGCATTATAATAACGCATGCTCATGACGATCATATAGGTGCACTGGATGAGCTAAAGAAGCAGCTTCCAGAGGCTCAGGTGTACATTTCAGAAAGGGATGCAGCGTTGCTTAGTGGGGATCGTTCACTTCGTGAGGGAGAACCTCAGACCCCTATTAAGGGTGGTGTACCCAAGAAGATAACAACAAGGCCAGATGTATTACTCTATGATGGAGATACCATTGGCTCATTGACAGCCATTCTAACCCCAGGTCATACCCCTGGCTCTATGTCTTTCATTGATTTGCGAAGCGGCGCTGTTATCGTCGGAGATGCTTTTCAAACCTTCCGGGGAACGGCAGTGTCAGGAACCGTAATTCCTTGGTTTCCATTTCCGGCTCTGGCAACCTGGAGTAAAGATCAAGCCTTAAAAAGTGCGATTAAGCTTTTAGAGGCTTCTCCGACTATACTAGCTACTGGACATGGAGACTTACTTAGAAACCCAGTGCAAACGATGGAGAAAGCTATACACAAAGCACAAATGATTCAAGATAGGAGTAATTAAAATGTCACCTAGAGCAGGATTAGATCGTCGTACGCTAGTTATAGTAGCAGCAGAAATCGCCGATCATGAAGGAATAGAAGCTGTAACCTTAGCCGCATTGGCTAACAAACTTGGTGTTCGTTCTCCATCTTTATACAATCACATTAACGGGCTAGGGGATTTGCGCACACAACTTGCGATTTATGGACTAGGCGAGCTATCCGATGCAATGAACAACGCAGCTAAAGGCTTTAGTGGAGACGCTGCGGTACAGGCGATGGGGCGAGCGTACGTAGACTTTGCTAGAAGTCGGCCTGGATTATACGAGACAACGCTGCGAGCACCTGAACAGGCAAATACGGAGCTGGAAGCGGCAAGTGATCATATATTGAAGCTTATCATTCATGTGATGAAGGGTTATCAGTTGGATGAGGAAGGAGAAATTCATGCAGTACGCGGGTTACGAAGCATACTGCATGGCTTTGCCTCTTTAGAACAAAAAGGCGGTTTTGGAATGGCGCTTGATACTAATGTAAGCCTATCTCGGCTCATCAATACTTTTATTGCTGGGATCGGAAATATGAAGTCTGAATAATGGAGTACATAGGAGATGATGTAGTGGTCTATAAAGGATATGAAGAAGGTAGTGTTATCACTTTTGAGGAAACAGCAGGAATCGTTGCCAAGATTGGGATTTTGCCGCTTGCCAACCTGATTCCTGAGCACCCATCTTTAAACGGATTAACGAAAGCGGAGAATTGGCATACGGGTTCAGAGCTGGATCCATGGTCATGGCGCGTAAGGTTTCCTGGTGAAGGCCTGGCTGGATACGGTAAATTTGTTAAGAAAAAAGCTATCTTGGTCTCTAGGGAGTGGTTTCCAGCATTTGTGGCAGCTGTAGGTAGTACTAAATCTATAGAAGAACGTTATAATGACGGATTGGCCAGCAGAGAAGCAGTGACTTTACTACAAATTATCCGTGAACATCAAGGGATTGATACGCGTATACTTCGTGTTGAAGCTGATATGAAGGCTAAAGAAAAGAAAACAGCATTCGATAACGCAGTTACGGAGCTTCAGGCATCACTAGACATCGTTATTTCAGGTGTAAAAGAACGTCATAATGCAGAAGGGGAGAAAAATGGCTGGAGTAGTACCTCGTTTGAGACCGTAAGCCACTGGATGGAAGATAACGCTCTTTCCGCATTTGAAGGCGACAGAGAAGAGGCTATAGGTTGGTTACACTCCAGAATGGATGGCGTTTGGTCACCTACAGCAATAGCCTGGACGAACAAAGCGTTCTCATGGAAATAAAAACGGTTAATCACTACTCCCATGAGAGTGATTAACCGTAAGCGTTTTCTAATAAAATCATATCCATCACATTATTGTTCCAACATAGGTGCCAAGTAAGCAATCAGGAAATACAAGAATCCGAAAAACAGCATAACATAGGCGGTATATTTGATTGCATTAGATGCAACAATTCTTGAATCCACCGGTGCTTGAATTTCGAGCTGTTCTTCTTCAACGCTGTCAATTTCATTGGATATTGGGTCTCTCAACATGATAATCCCCTCCTTGGAAATTCGATCCTTAACTGTATTGTGACATATTTGTGAACGGAAATCAACAATAGTGTGAACAATTTTTGAACTTTTATTCAAATTTGGACATTTTATTTTCTTAGTATCGAGAATGTAATGAAAAAACAACCTGCTTTTGTCCTCTGAAGAGGAGCAAAGCAGGTTGTTTGGTATTTATTTTATCTATTCAAAAATTTAAGCGAACAATTTAAGCCCAATCTCCGGCACGGAAGATAGGTACGATTGTTCCATCATCCTTAATACCATCAATGCTCATTTCAGGTGCACCCATCATAAAATCAACATGTGTATGGCTTTGATTCATTCCTTTTTCCTGCAGTTGTTCTTTGGTCATTGTTGTACCCTCTTGAAGGGTAAAGGCATATGCTGCACCTAATGCCAAATGGCAGGAAGCATTCTCATCAAACAATGTGGTGTAATATAGAATTCCGCTCTCGGAGATCGGGGAGTGGAAAGGCACCAAAGCGACTTCTCCAAGATAAGCAGAGCCTTCATCTAATGCGATAAGGGAAGCAAGCGTTTCTGAACCTTTTTCAGCGGCGAAATCCGTTACTTTGCCGTTCTCAAAGGTAAGAGTGAAATTATCAATAAGATTACCCCCATAGCTAAGCGGCTTAGTGCTGCTTACCTTACCATTCACACCAGACTTCAGTGGGGCAGTAAATACTTCTTCTGTAGGGATATTGGCTAGGAAAGGGACACCTTTGCCATTGACAGCTCCGGCTTGACACCAGATATGGCCTTCTGGTAGTTCAATCGTCAAATCGGTCCCTGGTGCTGTATAGTGCAGCTTGCGGAACTTATTATCATTCAAGGTAGTACAACGTGCTTTTAGACCATCTAAATGTTGACTCCATGCTTGAATAGGATCAGCCTGATCCGCACGTGTTGCTTTAAAGATAGCTTCCCATAGCAAATCAATCTGCTGATCAGGTGATGCTTCAGGGAATACTTTTGCCGCCCATGATGATGATGGGAAGGCTACAATACTCCAGCTTACGTGATTCCCCATTAACAATTCACGATATGGAGCTAACGTTTGTCCAGAGATCCGCTGATTATCTGCAATTCTTCCTGATTCAACACCGTTCAACAGATCTGGATTCGTTGAAGTTATCGATAGAAATGCTGCACCTTTTTTAGCCAGATCTTCTAATTCATCTGCTTGCCATTGTGGCGGTTCCAAGAAGGAATCGGATGGAGCGAGGTCATAACGTGTACGTGTAACAACCTCGTCGCTATAATTAACCTTGACGAGCTTCGCACCCGCTTCATAGGCATTGCGTACGACAAGACGTACTAGTTCTGCCGAAACGATGTCGGCATTTACAACAAGGGTCTGCCCAGGTTGGATATTAACCCCAATCTTCACTGCCAGCAACGCATAGTTCTCCAGTTTTTGCTTGAAATCTAACATAGTTTCAACTCCTCCCAATATCTCTAGTCTTTTATTTCATATTTGCAATAATTAGAACGCCCAGTTTCCATTCAGGAATACAGGTTCTTCGGTTCCATCAGCAGATATACCATAAATGTTCATTTCCGCTGAACCGATCATGAAATCCACATGGGTAACGCTATTATTCAATCCATGTGCAATCAGTTCATCAGGAGTCATATCCTTACCACCTTCTAAGCAGAAAGCATAAGCCATACCTATAGCTAGGTGGTTGGATGCATTCTCATCAAACAAGGTATTGTAATAAAGAATATTGGACTCAGAGATAGGGGACTTATGAGGAACTAATGCAACTTCACCGAGGTATTTCGCGCCTTCATCCATACTAATGAGGTGTTCTAGTGCTTCTTGTCCTTGCTCTGCACTAACACTAACAATTCGTCCATTCTCAAAAGTAATAGAGAATCCATCGATAATGTTGCCGCCATGGCTAAGAGGTTTTGTGCTTCGTACGGTGCCATTCACGCCAGTCTTTAGAGGGGCGGTAAATACTTCTTCGGTAGGCATATTGGCTACAAAAGAATGACCCTTAGCATTAATGCTGTCCCCCTGTGCCCAAATATGGCCTTCTGGAAGCTCGATGCTTAGGTCCGTACCAGGTGCTATGTAATGCAGCTTCTTATATTTTTTTGCGTTGAGTACATTTGCTTTTTGATCTAAAGTGTCGAGATGTTCTTGCCATGCAGCTACCGGATCTTCACGATCAAGACGTACGGTGTGGAAAATAGCTTCCCAAAGTTTATTTACACGTTCTTCAGCTGGAACATCCGGGAATACTTTATCCGCCCAAGCCTGACAAGGTACTGCAACAATACTCCAGCTAACTTTGTCGGACATTTGCATTTCACGATATTTGGTGAGTGCAGCTCCCCGTACTTTTTGATAATTGGAAATGCGAACAGGATCAATACCCTTAAGTGCATCAGGATCTTCCGCGATCACGTTAAGAATAGCCGCACCTTTTTCGGCGAGTTCAGTCATTTCACCTGCGTACCAAGTAGGAGGCTCAGTGAATACCTCTGGTGCAGCATGTTCAAACTGCTGGCGCGTAATGCTCGCATCACTCCAGTTCACCTTCACTAAGCTTGCTCCAATCGCATATGCTTTGGCGGTGATAATACGTACGAAGTCAGCTGCAAGAATCGGCGCATTCACCACCAGAATTTGCCCTGGTTGAACGTTAACCCCAATTTGCACAGCTAAATCTGCATATTTACTAAGCTTTGCCTCGAAATCAGTCATCGATATTTCCTCCAATTACTAATAGTTTGGTACTTTACAAGTATTGTACTAAATTATTAACCGCCGGATGAAAAAAGTCAATTACATGGAATTTACAGTGTAAATTGAGGAATTACATTCATTTCAATGCTATACTGAAAGGGGAAATGATTTGATGAATGGAAGGAAGATTAGCGGATGAATTTAGAGATCGTAAGTGCTGAAATGAGCCGTAAAGAGGATAAAAGCTATGTAGGGAGGACGATATTTACTCTCGAAAACCATAAGGCTCCATATGAGATTACTTTCTTTAGTACAAGAGGAACGGAATGGGATTACAGCCTAAGCTTCGCGGGTGAGCCTGGAAGCGAAGAGCAGTTCTTAGAAACTGACGCGCTGCTTGAGAATGATGACGATGTATACAATCAATTGCTTGATGCTGCACTAGATAAACAAGAAATCGTTGAAGAATAAAACATACAAGTGTTGATGTGATTACCAGCGGCCATATTTATAGCCGCTGGTTACATCACGCCTTATCCGATGGTAATCTTCCCTTCAGGATAGCGGTAAAGTTCCTTACTACCTTTAGGCTTGAGTGCATAAGCTAGAGTAAGTGGACCCGTCCGACCGAGAAACATTAGAATAATAATGAGCACTTTACCTGCAGTAGTCAGTTCTGGAGTAAGTCCCATGGAGAGACCAGAAGTCCCGAATGCGGATACGGATTCAAAGAGTACAGCAAGAAAGTCAGCTTTTTCTGTCACGGATAACAACATCGTAGCGATGACAACTAACATTAGAGACATTAATGTCATCGTCACGGCTCTATAGACATTTTCTTTAGCGATCTGGTAACGAAACATTACAATATCCTCTTTACCCCTTAATCTTGCAGAAACTGCAGCCACTAGAACAGCGAACGTAGTAATCTTAATTCCCCCACCAGTAGATCCAGGCGCAGCCCCTATGAACATCAGCAGGATCATTAGAAATTGTGTTGATTCCCGCATAAGTGGAATTTCAATCGTAGTGACACCACCTGAACGTGGTGTTATCGCTTGTAAAAATGTAGCCATGATCTTACCACCTGCACTCAAGGGCTTCAGCGTAGAATTAAATTCTAGTAAGAAAAATAGAGCAGCCCCAATGGCAATCAATATCACAGAGGTAGAAAGAACAACCTTCGAATGAAGAGTAAGCTTTTTACGTTTTGGAAAGTCAAAAACATCAGACAGGACAATAAAACCGACCCCTCCAAGAAAGATGAGGATCATTGAGGTGAAATTCACAATAGGATCGTTTACAAAACGAGTAAGTCCACTAAAGGGCCCATGAATGTCACCAAATAGATCAAAGCCTGCATTATTAAAAATAGATATACTGTGAAAAATCCCATAATATACAGCTTTCCCGAAAGGCATATCCATCATAAACCTACCGGCAAACACAATGGCACCTGTGAGCTGAATAACTAGTGAATATATCAGGACTCTGCGGATTAACTGGACAATACCCTGCATGGAATTCTGGTTCATAGATTCTTGCATAAGAATTCGTTCTTTAAAGGATATTCGTTTATTAAGGACCAAAGTAATCAAAGTGGCCATCGTAATAAAACCTAATCCCCCAAACTGAAATAATACGAGTAGAACAACTTGTCCAAAAGTAGTCAACTGTGTGCCCGTATCAATGACTGCCAGACCTGTAACACAGGTTGCCGATGTTGCCATGAATAATGCATCAATAAAAGAAATGTGCCCTTTTACTGAGGAGACCGGCAAACTAAGTAAAAAAGTTCCGGCAGTGATAAGTATTACAAATCCTAGTGATAAGACTTTAGGTGGTGTTAATTTAAATCCACCGAAGTTCAGATTAGCCAATTCAATTCTCCTGTCATACGTGAAATTAGAGTAGTGCTCACAAAATTATAACATAACTTGCCAGACCTTCCCTAAGTGGAGGGAGGTAATTGACATATTTTATCGAATTATTCTAGAATAACACCCTATTCTGTAACTTTAAAGAGGAGGCTTTCTTAATGGTGATAAGTCCGATTCTGAATCAGATTGGTGCAGTTTTTATTCCGGTAAAGGATATTGAGAAATCTAAAGAATGGTATTGCCAATTGCTTGGTTTGCCTTTGGATGGTGAAGTATTATTCGGGCATCTATACGTGATTCCCATGCAAGGACCGGAAATCGTATTAGACAGCAAAATTTACACTTCTGAGTCCGTTCTTAATATCCCCTCTTTTCATCTAAATACCGAAGATATTGATGCTGCTTATGATTATGTAAAAGCGAATGGCGGAGAGATTCTTACGGATATCGAGCATGACCATTGGTTTAATTTCAAAGATCCTGACGGTAATGTTATTATGGTCTGTCGTTGTTAAGAACGATTAAGAAAGGAAGAAACAAATGATAAGAGAGGCTGTTCCTGAAGACGCATTCTATATTGAAGATCTATATCGATTGTTGCTGCCTAATCAAACAGATATACAAGTATCACCGGAACGACTGAGGCAGATAGCTGAGAATACGGATAGTTTTCTTTATGTGTACGAAGAAGAAGGGACTATTGTTGGGACGCTTCATCTTCATTTGTGTATGGATGCTTTATGTGACGATCGACCCTTTGCAGTCATTGAAAGAGTTATCACTGCACAAGAGGTGAGAGGGAAAGGATACGGAGCGAAATTAATGAGATACGCTGAGCACGTAGCCACCTCTAGGGGAGCCCTTAAGATCATGCTATCGAGTGCGGTCAGAAGGGAGGATGCACATCAATTTTACGAGCATCTTGGATATAATAGCAGTTCCAGTAAGCTGTTCAAAAAGTACTTATAGCTATTTATGATTGGAAGTGATGATATGATGGTAACATTTAAAGTGCTGATTTCAGAGGATGCAGAAGAATTACTTCGTCTACAGCATCAGTTGGATCAGGAATCCAAATTTATGTTAATGGAGCCGGATGAACGACAATCCAGTCTAAATCAGGTCAGAGAGATGATCGAAAGCTTCGCTTCAGCAGATACTTCAATCCTTATTGGCGCAGAGGTTGATAGCCATTTGATAGGCTTTATGTCGGTTAGAGGTGGCAGTGTTAGACGCAATCGCCATAGTGCGTACATAGTCATTGGCATTCTAAGACAGTATCAGAGTCAGGGAATCGGTACGGGGCTATTCAAAGAGCTGGATGCATGGGCTAGGAATACTGAAATTGTTCGGTTAGAGCTAACAGTTATGACACATAATGAGCTGGCTATGTCCCTATATATCAAAAATGGGTTTGAGATCGAAGGGACGAAAAGAAAATCGCTTTTGATCGATGGTCAGTGGGTAGATGAATATTACATGAGCAAGATCTTGATAAAAGAAAACAGGATAGAGAATCAGATTTAATCTGATATCTCTATCCTGTTTTTTATAATTAAAAGCTTATGAATTCTCAAGCTCTGACGATTCAGTGTCACCTGTAGTCTCAATGATGACCTCAACCTTGCGTACACGGTATCTGTTCATCTCACGAATGATTAAGGTTACATTGTCATGTACAATGCTTTTGCCAACGGCCGGATCTGGGATATGACTGTATAACCAGCCTCCAATCGTTGTCACTTCCTCATGTTCGACATCAAGACCAGTGAGTTCCTTGACCTCAATTAGAGATACCTTACCATCGAACAGATAATTTGTATCGCTTATTTTCTCCACTTCTCTGCGTTCATCACCGTCAAATTCATCTCGAATTTCACCAACGATTTCTTCCAAAATATCTTCAATCGTGATGAGTCCAGACGTACCACCATATTCATCAAGCAGCAGGGCAATATGCACCCGCTCCAATTGCATACGTGTTAAAAGATTCTTAACAGGTGTTACCTCAGATACGGTTAAGACTGGCTGAATCAAGCCTTTGAAATCAAAATCAGGGTTATTGTCATATTGCAAATAAAGCTGTTTCGTATTAATCATTCCGATGATATTATCCTTGCTACCTTCTGCAACCGGGAAGCGAGTATATTGTTCCTTACGGATAATCTCGAAATTTTCTTTCAGTGAATGATTGGTGAAAAGACATACCATATCGGTTCGTGGAACCATGATTTCTTTGGCCAACATCTCATCAAAAGTAAAGATACGGTTGACATAGCCATATTCAGCTTTATTGATTTTTCCACTTTCATAGCTTTCAGACAAGATCAAACGAATCTCATCTTCACTATGAGCGTCTCCATGCTCACTGGCAGGCTTCATCCCGAAAAGGCGAACAAGCAAATTTGCGGAACCGTTCATGAACCAAATGAGTGGGTACAAAATTCTGTAGAACCAAATAATCAGCGGTGATGTAATTTGACCGATTCTTTCCGGAATGTTTATAGCTACCGTCTTCGGAGCAAGTTCCCCGACAACGACGTGTAGGAATGTTGCAATGACGAATGCGAATAAGAACGCAAGAGGGTGACTCACACTTGGACTAATATTAGCCCAGTCGAATACCGGAAGGAGCAACTGCTCAAACGCTGGCTCTGCCAGTGCACCAATACCCAGTGCAGTGATTGTAATCCCGAGCTGACAAGCAGATAAGTATCCGTCAAGATTAGCAGACACTCGTTGTACAGCTAGCGCGTTCTTCTTTCCCTCGATCACCATTTGACTGATCTGACTACCTCTAAGTCTCACCAATGCAAATTCCGTTGCTACAAAAAAAGCGGTTAAAATAATCAAAATAGCCACCAACGTCAAACTAAGTCCTATACCCATATAATCTTTACCATCCCTTTCGTTCCTAAAATAGGTTATACTCATATTATGAGTTCTTATGAACTATTCTACGAACTTTTCAGAGAAATATCAAATGGTGGAGGGAAACAGATATGGAATCATTTGCATTGACTCGCGTGGAGATGTCCAGTCTTCTGCTCTCATTGACCGGATTATCAGACCGGAAACCGCTGAATATCCTCCAAGAGGCATGGACTAAATTTCATCTTGATGAAGTAGAAAAGGGGACTTCGTTACCCGCTTTTTTATCTACAGATGTTCCACCCATTTTTCAAAAGATCATTAAGGGCCATGATGTAAAAGGCTTTTCACTCGGTGAAATTGCTTCATTAGGCCATCTAATAGAGTATTCCACTTTGACTGTGACTACTATGCAAAATTGGGTGAAGCGTGATTTTAAGGAGTATCTCGGTTCTCCAAGAGAAGGAAAGAAGTATTCAGTTAATCAGGCAGCACTTCTGTTTATGATCGATGATCTCAAATCAGCCCTAAATTTCGAAAGTATTCGTCAGCTATTCCGATTAATGTTCTTAAAGCCAGATCGAGACGATGATGATCTCATAGAACCGGCAAAGCTGTATTACGCATATGCTGGACTGTTTGAAGAGATTAAGAGTAATCCTACGATACAAACGCAATGTAAAGTAGATCAGCTTTTGCACAAGGAGTTCTCTTGGAAAGAAGATTCCCTGCTTAGAAGTTCCACAGATCGTGTGATCAATCGCCTAACGCATCTCACGAGATCTCAGAGAGAATCTGTACGCAACATACTGCTGATAGCCACGATAGCTGTTCAGACCTGTTATTTTCAATCGCTGGCCAGACAATACTTTAATGCTGCTTTATTTCTTGATTTTTGAGCGCTTCAATTTTAAAATGTATAAGTGAAACAATCAAAAGTAAGTTTCATTAGATAGATGTAGGATATAAGGGGGCTTGGAAGTGAATCAAATGACACTGCTGCGGAATCCGAAGCAAAGGAAATTACTCTTCAGTGCAGGCTTAAGCTGGATGTTCGACGCAATGGATGTCGGGATGATTTCTTTTGTTGTTGCGGCTTTAGCCAAGGATTGGAATCTGGGACCGGAGCAGATCGGCATATTGACAAGTATTAACTCCGTAGGCATGGCTGTGGGTGCTGCGGCGGCAGGGATATTAGCAGATCGTTTTGGACGTAAACCGATACTTCTGTGGACACTCTTAATTTTCTCGGCTGCAAGTGGATTATCGGCCTTTGCTACAGGCTTCGGAATACTCTGTGTACTTAGGTTTATCGCTGGCTTTGGACTAGGTGGAGAGTTGCCCGTCGCTTCAACACTAGTGTCTGAAAGTATGCCTGCCCGTGAGAGAGGCCGCGCGGTTGTGCTACTAGAGAGCTTTTGGGCGGTTGGTTGGATCGCTTCTGCTTTAATTGCATTCTTTGTTATTCCTGATTATGGCTGGCGTGTAGCATTCGGTATTGGTGCTGTTCCCGCTCTATACGCATTATACTTAAGACGTGCTATAGACGATTCACCGAAGTTTGCAGAGATTAAGAAGGCGCCGGTGTCCTTGAAAAAACGTATCACAACGGTATGGTCACCAGAGTATCGTCGTTCTACGATTATGCTGTGGATTTTATGGTTTACCGTAGTGTTTTCGTATTATGGGATGTTTCTATGGCTACCTACAGTTATGGTACTTAAAGGTTTTAGCTTGGTTAAAAGCTTCGAGTATGTACTTATCATGACGCTAGCTCAGCTGCCGGGGTACTTTACTGCCGCTTACTTTATCGAGAAGTTCGGACGTAAGTTTGTCCTCGTCATCTATATGCTGTTCACTGCCGTTAGTGCGGCATGGTTCGGAAATGCAACTACAGAAGGCATGTTGATGGCTGCTGGGATTTGCTTATCATTCTTTAATCTCGGAGCATGGGGTGGTATGTACGCTTATACACCAGAGTTGTACCCAACAACCATTCGTTCAACAGGTGCTGGTTTAGCGACTTCCTTTGGCCGGATTGGTGGCATCATCGCTCCTTTACTAGTAGGGGTGCTGGTAGGTAAATCTATAGCGATTGGCTCGATCTTCATGTTATTTTTTGTAACGATTATTATCGGTGCGTTAGCGGTGCTCTTCCTAGGAAAAGAGACAAAGGGAACGGAGCTTCTGTAAAGGATAATTCTTCATTACATACTTGATGTTAATCTACCAACAATGCTAAAATTTAATAAGAACAAAACGGTTCCTTCACAGTTGTGAACAGGGCCGTTTTTTTTAACATATCAGAGACTATATATTTGGGCGTTTATGCTTGCATTAGTCCTTCTTTTATAAGAACGGAGCGATCGAACATGAGTAAGGATAGGAAGCAGCCTCATTTCACGGAATTAGTCTGGGAAAGTACAGAACAAAATGTTCCGATTCCCCCGCGAAATTCATCAGTACCAGCGCTGCCTAAATTATCTTCTGAAAATAAAGGGAAGCCAAAAACCTCTTCTGAACCTTCTTTACAGCTACAGCTTTGGGATCTGGAGACTGACACCCCGGAGCCTGTGACAACTACCGAAGGTCAGTTTGTAACTAGAGCAAAGGAATTGGAACATAGAACCGAGGATTCAGCACTATTGGTTCCATTTAAGAGTTACTGGCCAACGTATGGTCATATGACAGGCACGCAAAGTAGATGGTATTTTTATTGGCGCAATGAAGTTAGACAGGGTAGATATCCGAAAACGGATCTTTCATATATTTTTCTGCATGTGTATGAGCTTATTAATGGTATAGGCTGGCAAGATCCTTATGATGGCTATAAGCAGCTCAGTCAAATCTGGGAAGCTTATCGAGAAAATTATAAACGTCTGGATCAATATTTGGGTGGTTGGATCGCGGACTTCTCGTTTGTTCATCATTTGGATGTGCCTCTATCTTTAATTGTTGCTCGTTCACGCGGTCTTGCTGGAGATCTGGCAGAGCTAGAGTTAGAGAGATGCCTTACTATATCTCCTGAGCAGTTAACCTTTACGGTATTAACAGCAATGTCGGACTACGATATTAGTAAATCTAAGTTCTACATGGGAGAAGGTAAAGCAGCCCTCGAACAATACATTCCACAGGTAGTGGCGTTAATCAACGCTTATGTTACTCGAAAACATGGCTCAAATTTGGTTGAAATGTTCCCACCTGGACCCTCAGTAATGCGGGAGCGTTATTTATTCCGAAGTGCCGTATATGATATTTCGTTATATGGCTATTCTGTAATTATACCGGTTGTGCGTATCAGTAAATCTCCACCGCTTCGCAGTTTGATTACAAGGCTATTCCGTTTAACAGAGAATAAATTACGGGAACTGCTGGGATATCGAGGTCGGCTCAAAGGGGTTAACGTGGATGCTGATATGGAAGACCTTATCACTCGTTTTCTGAAGCGGGAATTTGAGAAAGAGAAACAGGAAGACAAGGGGCCAGCAGTAGTCATTGATCTTGAGAAGCTTGAAAGGCTGCAGAGCGATTCCGAGATTGTACGAACCATGCTTACGGTTGAGGAGATGAATGAGCTGCAAGAATTTGAGGATAGCGATTTCGAAGTTATAAATGAGGAACCCGATCCAGAAAAAGAAGAATTTGAAGATATTGAAGATGAAATCATTGTGCCTCATGAGTCTCTTGAGCCTGAGATAGTTATTGAAGAAGTTCGATCTGCTAACGTAGGGACGGAGTGGGAGCAGTTCTCTGAAGTTTTAAGTCCACTCCAACACGAAGCTCTGCTTTCGTTAATGAACGAAGACGGAACACAAGCCATACAGAAGCTAGCGGCTGCAAACGGCACGATGTCAGAGCTTTTGATTGATGAGATCAATGATATCGCAATGGACATTCTAGGTGATTTGATCATAGTTGGTGAAGAAATTGCAGAAGAATATAAAATTCATCTGCTTAATATTTAATGGGGTGAACATTGCATGAATGTTTTGAAAATTCCTAAACGCATGACGACAGCGCTAGTCAATTCACTGACAGCTGGTGTGGTTCCGCGTATTGGACTAGAACATATAGCCGTTGGCCGTCGGCCAGAGATTGAAGCGATATTGAGAGATATGGACAACATCGCGGAGGGTGGAGCTGCTTTTAAACTAATTACAGGCAAATTCGGTAGCGGCAAAAGCTTTCTTTTGCAGATGATCCGTAATTATGCAATGGATCGGGATTTTGTAGTGGCAGATGCGGATCTATCCCCTGAACGAAGATTAGTGGGAACAAAAGGACAAGGTCTTGCTACATATCGAGAGCTGATGAGTCATTTGTCTACCCGGACGCGCCCAGATGGAGGCGCGCTGGAGATTATTTTACAAAAATGGATCATTACACTTCAGCAGTCTGTGATGCAAGAGAATGAATACGGTCCTGATCACCCTCAGCTTGGTGACGAGGTAGAGAAACGAATTTATGCTGTTGCCTCCGAAATGCGTGGTTTGGTGCATGGGTTTGATTTTGCCAAAGTGCTGGCGACTTACTGGAATGCACACAAGCTCGCTGATGATGAATTGAAGCAGGATTCTCTTCGCTGGCTAAGAGGAGAATTCGCCACACGAACGGAAGCACGAAAAGCGCTTGGTGTTGGCGTGATTATTGATGATGATAATTGGTACGATTATATGAAGCTGTGGGCGGAATTCACTTCTGCTATTGGTTATAAAGGACTGCTGCTGTTCATAGACGAAGGCGTCAATCTCTACAAAATCACGAACAGCATCTCACGTCAGAGTAACTATGAGAAGCTGCTTACGATGTTCAATGATACGATGCAGGGAAAGGCAGAAAGCCTAGGGATTTTTATAGGCGGGACTCCGCAATTTGTGGAGGATGGACGGCGTGGATTATTTAGTTATGAAGCGTTGCGTTCTAGATTAGTTGCTGGAAGATACGGCGCAGCAGGTCTGAATAATTACACTGGACCTATTATTGCGCTGGACATGCTCTCACACGAAGAAATTCTGATCCTTTTGCAAAAGCTTAGAGATATTCATGCGCTTCATTATGGTTACGAAGCACAGTTAACACAAGAACAATTGGTTCATTTTATGGAAGAAGCGGTGGGCAGATTAGGGGCTGACGAGCTTTTGACTCCGCGGGAAGTGGTGCGTGATTTCATGGATCTACTGCACACCTTGCACCAGCATCCGGAGATCTCTTTCGAGAAGCTTGTGGGTGAACGAACCACCAAACCTGCTGAGACCGAACAAAACGAGTTGGATGGGTTTCTGGCGGAGTTTGAACTATGAGTGATAATCCGTTTTATAGGCTGGCTCCCTTCATTAAAGAGTTTATCTATAAGAACCGTTGGGAGACCTTGCGCGAGGCGCAGGTGGATGCCTGTCGTGTGCTGTTTGATACACCGCATCACTTACTGATTGCTTCGGGTACAGCTTCTGGTAAGACAGAGGCGGCTTTTTTTCCAGCGCTCACTGAGCTGTATGAGCGTCCTTCAGGTTCGGTTGGTATTCTGTATATCGCTCCTCTGAAAGCATTGATCAACGATCAATTTACACGTTTGAATGATTTGCTGCGTGAGGGCAATATTCCAGTGTGGCACTGGCATGGAGATGTACCGCAAGCGGATAAAACCAAACTTGTGCAGAATCCTTCAGGCGTGCTGCAGATCACCCCTGAATCCCTTGAGGGATTACTGATGAACCGCCCGAATGCTATTCCGGCGCTGTTCCATGATCTTCGTTACATTGTCATTGATGAGGTCCATGCCTTCATGGGAGCTGATAGGGGAATTCAAGTCCTGAGTCAGCTGGCGAGAATCTCACGAATGGCGGGATGCCATCCGCGTAGAATCGGTCTATCGGCTACGCTTAGCGACTATGCTTCGGTGACGGAGTGGCTGGCGGCAGGCACGCGGGAGAGTGTCGAGGTGTCCGCTCCACAAGGCGGGCGTAAGCTCCGTTTAAGTGTGGAGCATTTCTCCTTTCCGGATGCACGGGATGAGGTGCAGGCGGAGCATTTAGAACGCGCGAAGCAGTCTTACTACGATTTCATTTACGATCACACGCATCTTAAGAAAGCGTTGATCTTCACGAACAGCCGCTCGGATGCGGAGACGGCGACCCTTGAGCTGCGGAGAACGGCCGCGAAGCGTGGGGAACGGGATGTTTTTCACGTTCACCATGGCAGCATCTCCGCGATGCTCCGCGAAGAGACGGAAGCCGCGCTGCGGCAAGGCTCCGGACCTGCAGTTGCGGCAGCGACATTGACGCTGGAGCTGGGCATTGATCTAGGAGAGTTGGAGCGAGTGCTCCAGGTCGGCGCACCTTATAGCTGCGCAAGCTTTGTGCAGCGACTCGGTCGCTCGGGCAGGCGCGGTGACGCCGCATCCGAGATGATCTTTGTCACGCCCGAGGAAGAGGATGAGGAAGCGCAGCTTCCGGCACGGATGCCTTGGACGCTGCTTCGAGCGATAGCGGTTATAGAGCTATATGTGCGCGAGAAGTGGGTTGAACCACTGGTGGTGCGCCAGCTGCCAGTAGGGCTGTTATACCATCAGACGATGAGCATATTGAAGAGTATGGGTGAGGCGGAGCCGGAGGATTTAAAGGAAGCAGTATTAAGTTTACCTTCCTTCAATAGCATTGATCCTACGGACTACGATACCTTCATGACTTATATGCTGGGTATGGGACAAATCGAGAAGATGGATGAAGGCAGCTTGATTATCGGGATGGCAGGGGAGAAAATTGTGAACAACTTCCGCTTCTACGCTGTCTTTAAAGACGATGAAGAGCATGTTGTCTATAATGGAACAGAGGAAATTGGATCGATCACAACAGTACCACCACCGGGTTACTGTTTTACTCTGGCAGGGAAGCTCTGGAAGGTAGAAGAGGTCGATAATCGCCATAAAGCTGTTTATGTAAAAACCTCACGCGGTAAAGTGGATACGTTGTGGCTTGGAGCGGGTGGAGATGTACATACACGCATTATGACCAAGATACGTGAAGTCTTAGGCGCAACTGCACTGTATCCCTATCTAGCTCCAAGTGCCGCTGCGCGGCTTGAGAGAGCCCGCCGTTTAGCGAAGGAGAGTGGAATGCTTGAACGCTCCGTTATGCCAGCAGGTGGAGATTCAATGTTCATTCTGCCTTGGGCGGGTAGTCGGCAATTCCGCACACTGGAGCGCCTTCTTAAAAACAATTTGAAGAGCTCACAGGGACTCCGTTCTATCGTGCCGATGGAACCTTATTATATGGTGGTTGCAGGCAAAACAGATGCAGAAACGCTGGAGGCGGAGATCATCGCTGAGAGTATGGCTGCCACAGATCCGTTATCCTTATTATCTCCAGATGAAGCTCCTTATCTCGGGAAATACGACGAATTCATCCCACATGAGCTGCTACGCAAAGCTTTTTCTTTGGATGGATTAGATGTTCCGGGGCTACTTGAAGTGCTAAAACAATGGCGGCAACCACAGTAACTATTTTAAATATTTTTTATCGAGACGCCCGCTTATGCGGGCGTCTCTTTATGTTTGGATGCACAACAACATTTATCACCTTGCACCGATCTATACTTTCCTTCTATTCCAAAAGTTGTATAAAATTTGAGCGAGCGGAGAATAGTATCTAGAAGATTCCTATTAGAGGATGATTACGATGTGGTCTAAAATAGTCTCTTATATTCCGGATTGGACAATTTTCATGCAAGCGGCGATCACGCTGCTCTTTCCCATAGGGATTTATTATCTTTACAAGCATTTGTATTTTTATGTTGGAAGCGGACGTTCCAAGGAATCAGGGGCTAAATCTCAGGATTCGGAACTAAAGAAGGCAGACAACGATGAAGCAAATCAGCAGCCTCCTGTGTGTACAGCGTTTACTCAAGACTATGATGCCAACCTAACAGCGATAAGAATGGCATTGGGGGATAACAGTGATGTGCATTTCCGTGAATTCTCAGTAAAAAGTATTCAGGCACGTGCCGTGTTGGTTTATGTAGAGGGAATGCAGGATGAAGAGCTGATCAATCAACAGGTGCTGCAAAATCTGATGTTTGCTGGTGAAATGCAGGCTTCGGAAGGAATATACACCTATATGAAACAGAATATGCTCCCGCTGGTTCAGCTTAATGAAACCAGAGATTTGGACTATCTGCAGGAGTCTGTCCTGTTTGGCTACACTGCACTGATTGTCGAAGGAATGCGTGAGATGCTGCTGGTTGGCTTTCCACATGGAGCAGTGCGCGCTATTAATGAGCCGACCTCGGAAGCATTACTGCGGGGACCTCGGATTGGCTTTACCGAAGTGCTCAGCGAGAATACCTCTATGCTACGGCGCCAAGGACTCAATAAGAATCTAGAAATGCAAAAGGTTGAAGTGGGCAGCGAAATCAAGAAGAATCTGGTTATCGCTTATATGAAAAACATTGTAAATCCTGATCTGCTACAGGAAGTGAAGGACCGGATCTCCAAAATTGATATGGATTTCATTCTGGAATCTGGCTATGTGGAGCAGTTAATCGAGGATGATTATTTAAGTCCGTTTCAGCAAACACAGAACACGGAAAGACCCGATCGTGTGATTGCCTCCTTATTAGAGGGGAGAATTGCCATTTTACTTGATGGCACACCGTTTGCACTTATTGTTCCAGTGACGTTCAGTATGCTTTTGCAGTCTCCAGAGGATTACTATGAACGCTGGTTACCAGGAACACTATTACGGGTGCTACGGTTTTGCGCATCATTTCTGGCTCTGTTAGCCCCTGCGCTGTATATTTCTTTTATTTCCTTTCATCCGGGGCTAATTCCTACACAGCTGGCGATTTCCATTATCGAAACACGCCAAGGCGTACCCTTTCCTGCTTTAATTGAAGTGTTGATTCTGGAGATTTCCATTGAAATCTTACGTGAAGCTGGAATTCGTCTGCCGAAGCCCATAGGTCCGGCAATGGGAATTGTCGGAGGTCTGATCATTGGAGATGCCGCGGTACAGGCTGGTATTGTAAGTCCCTTTCTAGTCATTGTCGTTGCCGTGACAGCGATCTCTTCGTTTTCCATACCGATGTACAGTGCCGGCATCACCCTCCGAATCTTACGATTCACAGGCATGTTATTTGCGGCAGTCCTGGGTATGTTCGGAACCATCCTGTTCTTTCTGCTGATTTGCAGTCATCTGACTCGGCTTTCAAGCTTCGGTGTTCCTTACATCACCCCTATCTCACCTTTCCGGGTAAGTGACTGGAAGGATTTATTCGTCCGTGCACCGTTATCCATCATGAAGCGAAGACCGGAGATGCTAAAGACCCAAAAGAAAAAGCGCAGGTCCTAGAGAATGTATTCTTAGCAGGAGCAGAGGGGAGACCACAGTGTTCAAACGTACGGATGACAAGATCACAACCTCGCAGGCTACCATAGTACTGACGAATTCAATGCTAGGAGCTGGAATTCTGACCTTGCCCAGAGATATTGTCCAAGGTGTGAAGACTCCAGATGCCTGGGTTTCTGTGGTGCTAGGTGGGATCGCTGTGCTCATAGTGATACTGGTTATGGTGAAACTTAGCCAGCAATTTCCGGGTAAAACTGTCTTTCAGTATTCTAAAAAAATTGTTGGGAATCTTCCAGGTGGTGTACTGAGTTCACTGTTGATTCTGTACTTTATTGTGATTGCGGGATTCGAAATCCGTGTACTGGCGGAAGTAACATTGTTCTTTCTTCTGGAAGGGACACCAATTTGGGCGATTGTGATGCCGTTCATCTGGGTTGGTACTTATTTGGTGTATGGTGGGATTAATTCCATTGCCCGTGTGTTTCAGATTGTGTTTCCGATCAGTATCTTTATCCTGATCATTTGTTTTATCTTAAGCACCAGGATTTTTGATATCCAGCATTTGCGTCCTTTTATGAGTGAAGGTCTGATGCCGGTCATCCATGGCATGAAGTCGAGTATCCTCATCTTTACTGGTTGTGAAGTTGTAATGACAATGACAGCTTTTATGGAGCAACCGCAGGAAGCAGTCAAGGGGATGGTGGTCGGATTCTGCATCCCGCTGGTACTATATCTGGTTACTGTTGTGATGGTTATTGGCGGTCTGTCCATCAATTCTGTAATCACCAGTACCTGGCCAACGATAGATTTGGTACGGAGCTTTGAAATTTCAGGTTTCTTTTTTGAACGATTTGAATTTCCGCTGCTAGTCATCTGGCTGATGCAGATGTTCTGTAATTTTTGCAGCTTTTTCTTTAATGCGGCGCTTGGAATCTCGCAAGTGTTCAATCTAAAGATCCATCCGGTAATTTTCGCCTTAATGCCCGTAATCTTCATCTGCACGATGATCCCTCAACGCATCAATGATGTCTTCAGTCTTGGTGATTCGATTGGCTATATGGGTGTGCTGATTTTTATGTTGTTGCCACTGTTATTGTCGATTGTATTACTCATCAGGAAGAAAGGACTCAAGCAGAATGTTTAGGCAGAGAGTTTTACGCATATTATTAGTACTCATGGTTCTGTTTACGCAGCCTGGCTGTTGGAGTAGTAAAGAGATTGAAGACCTTAGTGTTTATACGGGTTTGGCGCTAGACAAGGGAGAACCTAATACGCTCGAACGGGAATTCGAGGAACGTGGAGGAAGCTATCAAAAGCATAATAAAGTTACGGCAACCGTACAAATTGTGCCTGAAAGAACAATTGGAAACTCCGGCAAAGATGGCGAAACACCCAAAACCCATTTTAACAATATTTCAGAGACTGGAGATTCTTTGCTTGAAGTATTCCGTCAATTCTCCATTCGCCAGAACCGTCCAATTATAGGCCACCACCTCAAGGTTATAGTTATCTCAGAGGATTTAGTGCAACAGGAGAAGATCAGACGGTTGATGGACTTTGTACTGCGAGATAACGATATCCGTCCCAGCTGTCTCATATTTCTTAGCCAAGGGCGTGCGTCCGATACGCTTATGACGACCTCGGAGGAGATTCCTTCCTTTCGACTGGCAGAGATGGTCCATAACAACTTCAGAACCAGTAAAGTTATGAAGGGGATAACGTTGTCGAATCTAGATGCGCTGATGTACTCCAAACAAAGCTTTGTGTTGCAGAACGTTGTGGAGGCACAAGGTGAGGTCGAATTTTCCGGAGCCGGTATTATCAAAGGAGATACAGGACATTGGATCGGCAATCTTGACCAACATGATGTGGAGAGTATTGCCTGGATTAAAGGGGATATACAAGGCGGGAGCATCAAAGCATATGATCAGTCGAACGACTCGATAACTTATGAGATTAAATCCGTTAAGAGTAAGATTACGCTGAATGAGACCGAAGATAAGAAGATATCCTTTCATGTTGCGATCGAGTCCACTGGCCGCCTAATTGAGAATTGGGATGTTGATGCGCATTCCTCGGATGTTGTTTATTTCAAAGAACTTGAGAAGATATTCGAAGAAAAATTAACCCAGCATATCAATAGTCTTATCCATAAAATGCAGTCCACCTACAAAGTGGATGTAGCAGGATTTGGTGATTGCTTCAGCATTGAAAAACCACATGTCTGGAAACAGATTAAGGATCATTGGGACGAGGAATTTACTCGGATTCCATTAACCTTTGATCTAAAGCTTAAGATTACCGATTTTGGTTCAACATCTGATTGAACGAGTTCCAAGGCAGCAGTGAACAATGTCTATAGAACTAAATTTGCAACAGACTGATTATCGAAAATATTGTTAATCGAAACGCCCGAATTAGCGGGTGTTTCGTTATGTTCGGACATATATTGTATTTTTCTAGAAAAAACAAACCATTTATCTTAAATTTGACACCTTGTTGAAAGCGCTTAACAGTACAATAATAAGCCTATAACGAAAATAGGGGGCGTCAAACAATGGTCAGCAAAAAAATGAAGGCAACTTCAACAATTGCGTTATCAGCAGCTTTGGTTTTAAGTATGGCGGCATGTGGAAATTCAAACAACAACGAGAGTAAAGGCGCTACAGAGTCGAAAGGGAATACAGCTACGAATGCTCCAGATGCCGGAACTACAAAAACCGAAAGCGGTAAGAAGGTCACGATTACTTTTCAAAATATTTACCCGGATCCAGCAACACCTGCTTATAAGATGCTCCATGAATTAGTTGACCAATATGAAAAAGAAAACCCTAACATTCACATCGAACTAGATACTCTGAATACAGACCAACAAAAGGTCAAACTGAAAACACAAGCCGCTTCCAAAGAAGTTCCTGATATTACGATTGTTAACCCGGCTGCACAAATGAAACCTTTCGTTGATGCTAAGCTGTTTGCTCCCCTGAATGACATGCTGGATCAAAATGGACTGAAGGACACTTATCAATCCGGTCTGCTTGATTACTACAGCTTCGATGGCAATGTTTATGCGCTGCCAGATGGTAATAACATCGAGGTAGTCTACTATAATAAAGAACTATTCGAGCAAGCGGGCATCAAAGACACTCCTAAAACATTCGATGAATTACTCCAAGATGTAAAAACATTGAAAGCAAAGGGCATTACGCCAATCGCGATCGGTGAAAAAGATTCCTGGACGGGTTCATTCTTGTTCATGAATATTCTGCTTCGCACCAATGGAGGGCCTGGTTTCCTTCAAGATGTGTTGGATGGCAAAAAAACATTTGAAGATCCTGCTTTCGTAGAAGCTGTAGATCGTTTCCAAGATCTTGTGCAAGCAGGTGCATTCCCAGATGGAGCAACTTCCATTGATGCTAACGCAGGCGGTAATATCTTCAAATCCGGTAAAGCTGCTATGTGGGTTATCGGTTCATGGGAAACAGGTGCAATTGACGCTTCCTCAGTCGCTGGTAAAGCAGGAGCCTTCCAATTCCCAAGCGTTAATGGTAAAGGGGATCCAAATGAATTCATGCTCGCACCAGGTAGTGCCTTTGCAATTTCTGCGAACAGTGAGCATTTACAAGAAACTAAAGACTTCTTAAACTTCTTTACACTGAACTATCCTAAAAAGCAATTTGAACTCAAAAATGCTGTAGGGATTGGTCAAAAAGTGGATGGAGACCTGAAAGCTGCAGGTTACTCTGATCTGGCGATCAACGTTTCAGGATTGTTCAATCAAGTTAAAGGTGGCGACTTGGCCTTTGACAATACTATGAACCCAGCTACGGCACAAGTCCATCTCAGCAGTATCCAAAATCTTTTTGTTCAAAAAATGGATTCCGCTCAAGTGGCTAAAGAACATCAAACCGCATTTGAAGCAAATAAATAAAAAGGTTTCCAAAACGCGATGCGAGGGTGCTTAAACGCTTCTTCGCATCGTGTTTACATTCTAGGGGGCGGAAATAATGAAGGTACTAAAGGTTCCAGCGCGCACAATCGCCGTCTTCGTGTTACCTTGCCTGCTTTTGTATGTGTGCTTGGTGTTTGCTCCTATTCTAGTATCCTTTTATACAGGATTGCTGCAATGGGACGGAATTACGACTGCGAAGTTTGCTGGACTTGCTAATTTCAAAGATATGTTTTTTCATGATCCAGTATTTTGGCCATCTGTAAAGAGAACCTTACTCTATGCTGTGGCCTCCATGGTGGAAATTCCATTTTGTTTGTTGATGGCTATCCTTCTTAATCGGTACGTGAGAAAAGGAAACACTTTAGTTTCTATTTACTTTACGCCGGTTATTTTGTCGGTAGTTATCATAGGGCAGCTCTGGAAAACAATTTATGATCCTGTCTCCATGGGAGGGATGTTGAACGGCGTTCTGATCTCACTTGGGTTAGATAGCTGGACTCACAATTGGATCACAGAACCTAAAATTGCGATGTTCGCGCTCTATGCAGTATCTCTTTGGCAATATTTCGGCTACCATTTGCTGATTCAATATACTGGTGTTCAGAATATTCCGGATGAGCTGTATGAAGCAGCAAAGATTGATGGGGCTGACGGATTCAAAGCCGATCGATATATTACTTTTCCACTGATAATTCCAATCTTTAAAATATCTATCGTACTCGCCTTTATAGGGTCTTTGCAGGCTTTTGATCTCGTTATGGTCATGACAGCCGGTGGACCTGCTCATGCTACAGATGTTATTTCCACACATATGTACAACAGTTCATTCTTATCCTTTAAATATGGCTATGGTAGTGCTATCGCTTCGTTCTTGGTCATACTGTGCCTTGTGTTTACTGCTAGCATTAATACGATCTTTAATAAGCTTGAGAAAAAATTCAGTTAGCAAAGGAGTGCGCGATCATGCGGAAAGTTAAAAAAGGATTCGTGTATCTTCTCTTTGCGATTCCTGTCGTTACCCAGCTATATCCTCTTCTATGGCTAATGCTCTATTCCTTGAAGACCAATGAAGAGATTTTGGGAGGAAGTTTTTTCTCATTTCCTAAAGTATTTCAGTGGCATAACTATAGAGAGGCTTATGAGTCTGGTAGCTATCTAAAGTATTTATCCAACAGTGTAATGGTTACCGGTGTAACGATGATCTTTGTCATCCTGCTTAGCTCAATGGTAGCTTATGCGATCTCTCGGTTCCGCTGGCGTTACGGCAACTTGGTCATGACGATTTTCTTAATGGGGATGATGATACCCATGCAGGCCACTTTGCTACCACTGATGATCATTTTCAAAAATATGCATATATTGAATACGCATATGTCACTCATATTGCCTTATGTTGCTTTTTCAACCCCTATAGCAGTGTTCATATTAAGTGGGTTTATGAAGAGCATTCCGCATGAAATCGAAGAATCGGCCTTTATCGATGGGGCGAGCGTATATCGGATCTTCCGCACGATCATTCTTCCTGTCTCCGTACCACCGGTAATGACAGTATGTATTCTAACGTTCATCAACATTTGGAATGAGTATATCTTAGCGGCCACCTTCATTTCCTCCGAGAAATTGAAGACCTTGCCCTTTGGCGTGTACACATTCGTTAGTCAGTATTCTGTAAACTATGGGAATATCGGCGCTTTTCTAGTTATGGGTGCGCTACCTGTCATCTTAATCTATTTCTTCTTATCCAATCAAATAACAAAAGGAATGGTGGCGGGAGCAGTAAAAGGATAAATCTATATTGCAAATTACAATAATGGAATTATAATGAAGAAGCAGCAGAACAGATGAGTTTGAGGAGGGAAGCCTTTTTGAGAAACAGCTTTCATTCCATCCACCATCGATTGTTTTTGCTGTTTCTTTTTTGCATGTCTAGCATTCTATTAATTGTGAGTCTGCTCTATTACAACCGGACAACCGTACAGTTTCATGAAAAAATAAGTGATTTGTCGCAGAAAAATGTTGCTCAGACGGCGGATTTATTCAGCTTGCTGTACAAGGGGTATGACAGTCTCTCTAAATCACTAAGCAATAACTTTGAATTGATACGTTTGATTAATGAGACAAGCACTGAGCCCGCGGTAGCTTACATCAATGAACAGACAATTACCAATATTCTAGGAGCTATATTTTATTCTCGGGATGATCTCGTAGGTATTCATGTTATTACAGATAAAGGTAAGATCTATAATTACGGAAATTATATGAATGTGGTTGATCCCGAATATATGAAGGAAGATTGGTACCATCAGCTGCAAGCTTCCTCCGGTAAAATGGTCTGGCTCGGCGTCTATGAACATTCTCTTATCGATCAAGTGGAGGATAGTCCTGTGTTTGCCTTCGGCCGTCAGATTTACGATCTCAATGAACACAAACCGATTGGCATTGTTCTGTACGAGACGAATCCGAAGCCTGTTCTGGATGCGCTGGATAATGTGAAGCTGGGTGAGCATAGCCAGGTGTATTTAATGTCGCAGGATGGACGATTCGTATCCTCTGCCGAAGATCAGGAGCCTGATTTAGCTCAGCTTCCGTCTTTGCAGAACTCCCAGAATGTAGTAGTCGAACAGACAGCCAATCGTCTGCTTGTCGCTTCTAAGCTGTCCTTCTCCGGTTGGTGGGTGCTTAGTATTACTCCTAATCGTGACCTAAATGTAGAATTGGTAGAGATGAAACGTTATCTGTTTATTGTATTTTCGATTCTTGTTCTCGTCTCTACTTTGATAGCTTCTATTGTTTCACGAACGATTTCTTTGCCGCTTAAAAAGGTGATCCGAGAGATGAAGCAAGTAGAAATCGGTAATTTTCGTGGAATGGTGAATGTTTCTTCATATCAAGAAATTAATATTCTTGTTGCTTCGTTTAATCGGATGGTTCGCCGAATCGAAGAACTGATCGAGCGGGTAAAACTTTCTTCCGTCAGTGAGAAAAATGCTGAGCTTCATGCCTTGCAATCTCAAGTGAACCCACATTTTCTATACAATACTCTGGATATGATTTATTGGATGCTGGATGAGGAAGGAAATGAGCAACTAGGTGAACTTGTTCTCTCGCTATCTTCGATGTTCCGTTACAGCAGTCATTGGGAAGCTGACGTAGAAGTCACGCTACGAGAAGAACTAGAACAAATCGGGCACTATCTAAATATTATTTCCATTCGACTGGAAGGTCGTCTAAGGATTGAGATAAATATAGATGACCGATGGCTTGAGGTTCGCCTTCCCAAGATGACTGTACAACCGGTCATTGAAAATGCTGTAAAACATGGCTTGGAATCGCTCGACCGTCAAGGTATTCTGAAGGTGAGTGTACTTGAAGAAGCTGGAGTACTGAACATCGTCGTTCAAGATAATGGCAAAGGTATGGATGCAGAGAAGCTGAATGCGCTGGTGGAATCCTTGGACCGACCAACAACGAAAGAAAATGGAAAAATGGGGATCGGTCTTCAAAATCTGCATCGACGGCTCCAGCATATGTTCGGAGAATCCTATGGTCTTGTGATTCGAAGTTTACCTGGAGAAGGAACCGAGGTTGCTATCATGCTGCCGATTCCGCAGGAAGGAGAGCATAGTCGTGAACATTCTCATAGCTGATGATGAACGTGTGATCCGCGAGGGCATCAAGCGCACTATAAGAAGTATCTATCCAGATTATTGTGTACATGTTGCTGCGTCGACAGAAGAGGCGGTCAAGATTATGGAGGAACAGTCCATTCATATCGTCTTAACAGATATTCTTATGCCGGGTATGAATGGCTTGGAGTTCATGAGGATCTCTAAGCGGCGGTATCCTTATGTCAAATGGGTGGTCATCTCAGCACACAGTGAGTTTGCCTACGCGCAGGAGGCAGTTCGTCTTGGAGCGAGAGATTATCTACTTAAACCGATCGGCAAAAGCAAGCTACTTGAAATCATCAGTGACTTAGTGCTAGAAATAGAGCAGGATCATAAGTTCATTAAAGATGAAGACCGGCTAAAGTCAAGTCTGAAATACTTAATAGAAGGTGTATTTCAGAGACTCGCATCTGGTTTTAATCTTGGTAATCTAGACATTAGTCAATTAATAGAAGATCATCAATGTTTCTATTTGATTTTGCTGCAAATGGATGCGGGTGATAAAAACATTCGTATAGAACATTTTATTGTAGAGAATGTGTTAACTGAGCTGATAGAACGAGATGGGCGTGGGTTTGTGGTCAGCTATGACCGCCAGAGTCTGCTGGGCTTAATCACCTTGAGAGAAGACGCGCGATTAGAATCTTTTCTGGAAGATGGAAGGACCTATTTGAAGCAGTATTTAAAAACACCCTTCCAAATGATACAATCCGGACTTAGTTATGATATCAATACTGTCCCTCAGATCGTAACGAGCTTAAGAGAGGCAGTGAATTCGCAAGTATTGGATTTAACGCCAGCGAAAGGTAGTGGCGAAAAAGCCATCGACATCGCATTGCAATATGTAAAAGAACACTATTTCGAAGACCTTACTTTGGAAAAGATTGCTTCCGTTGTATTTCTGAATCCGGTCTACTTCAGTCAATTATTTAAACAAAAGACGGGTCTAGGCTATAAAGAATACGTTACATCCTTACGTTTGGAGCAAGCGAAGCTGCTACTTGTGAACTCGAAGCTTAAGGTGGCAGAAATTGCCGAACGTATTGGATATCAGGACATGCGGCATTTTACACAGATGTTCCGCAAGCGGTTTCTCTTAACTCCGACGGAGTATCGTCAGCAGCTTAACAACGGAACCTACTGATTTGTCCATAGGATAGGAAAAAGGATCTCTGTAGCCATTAGGGTGGCTATAGAGATCCTTTTTTTGTGTGTAGATCAGTATGGGTAACTAGAAGCTGCGTATATAAAAAAAATGAAAAATAAAATTAATATGGCGTAAAGTAGAGTGCCGACAATTCCGCATACCAGACCCGCGATAGCTAAGCCTCTTCCTTGCTCATATCGAACCCGTATTTCTTTAAGGGATAGGGCAGACAGAATAACCGCTACAATCCCTAACAAAAATCCGATATAAGGAACAATTATGGAAAGCACTCCTAAGACGAAACCAGCGATTGACTTGCCATTCATCGGTGTTGGTGGGGGCGGGGGAGGATAATAGTTCTGATTCTCGTTCGGCCCATAACTCATTCAAATCACCTCCTATCAAGCGTGTTATTGGCTGTAGTTAATCCAGTGTTCAAGCTGTACACAAGGAACGAGACCAATGGATTTAGCTAGTCTGATGGAAGCTTGATTTGTTTCAAGCACGTGATAGCGTGGAATAAACCCACGTTCTAACGTTTCTTGTATGGCTGTGCGCACTATCTTTTTAGCGTACCCGTTTCTTTGGAAGGATTCTAAAGTATGTACAGCACCGATTTCCCAGATGGTTTCTTCATTACGGAACGCTAAGCAGGTACTGACTGGATTGTCGCCTAGGAAGATGGACACGGAAAAAGCACCATTTTGAAAATATTCTTCTATTTCGTCTTTCGTGTAATGATTAGCGGCCCACAGCGGAATTAATCTGTCATCAGCCACATGACTGATAACAACTTCTTCGTCCTTCGGAAAGATTTGTCCCTCAGTTGTACTGTATGAGTAGAAACCCCGGACTTTCTCCATTGAAAAGTGTGATGCTAATGCCTCTTTGTAGTTCACGTCTTGCAGTTTAAAAACAAATTTTGCTTGCGGAGGCAGCAGTTGAAACAGAGCCGGAAAAACATCTGGGCTGCTGTAATCCATAAATACGATGTAATCCGCTTGAGGATATACTCTATGATCATATGCGTAGGCAGAGGCAGGAAGAAGCAATAAAACACCCCATTGATTTCCTTGCTCTACAAGATGAGACTCCATGACTTCGTGGAATTGGGTTAGCATTTTTAATAAACTGACATTCTTCAATGGTTCCTTGCGCAATCTGGTTATAATTGGGTCATTCTGGTGCATGTTATTTACTCCTCGCTCAATATATTCAAATATAAATTGTACTTCTGTAGATCATATATATTTGGATGATTATTATATCGCAGAAATACGTTAGCTTGACAGTGACTGCTATAATGTATTAGGAAAATAAAGCTTGCTGTTTGATGCAGCATACGTAATCGGAGGCACAGAATTTCATGACACAATCTATCACACCCGCTGCAGTTCGTGTAGGAGGAGGCCTAACTAAGCAATTCATACTTATTTTAGCCATTGCATCAGGATTAAGCGTCGCAAATATGTATTACAATCAGCCCCTTTTGGCCGATATAGGACGAACATTCCATGCATCCTCTAACGCAGTAGGATATGTATCGATGCTTACTCAGATCGGTTATGCGCTTGGGATGTTATTCTTTGTTCCGTTAGGCGACATTCGTGAACGAAGAACACTAATATCAGGGCTTCTTATTGCTGTATCACTGTCACTGGTTGGTTTCGCCACAGCTCAGAACCTTATTTGGATGTATATCGCCAGTTTTGCTATTGGCATAACTACGGTGGTGCCGCAGGTCATCATTCCTCTCTCGGCGGAGCTTGCTTTGCCAGAAGAACGGGGTAAGGTAATTGGAACCGTAATGAGCGGGTTGTTTTTTGGTATTTTACTGGCCAGAACGATATCCGGTATTATAGGAGATATGTTTGGCTGGAGAGCGATGTACTGGATTGCCGCAGTTATAATGCTATTGTTATCCCTTATCTTATACCAACTAATCCCCAAGACGAAACCAGAAAATAATTCAACCTACACGGATCTACTGAAATCAATGGGGAATTTGATTCGTAGATATTCGACGCTTCGTGAAGCATCACTAATTGGGGCGTGTATGTTTGGTGGCTTCAGCGTGTTCTGGACTTCACTGGCTTTCTTTCTAGAAGGAGAACCATACCACTACAGTAGCTCTATCACAGGCTTGTTTGGGTTAATTGGTGTAGCTGGTGCTGCGGGTGCTCCATTTATCGGGAGGTTAGCCGACAGGATCGCACCGAAAAAGATAGTAGGTATACTACTGTTGCTTACATTGATTGCTTATGGATTCTTCGGTTTAGCTGGATTTACAATCTGGAGCCTGATTGCCGGAGTTATTATTCTGGATCTAGGAGTACAAGGGTCACAGGTTAGTAACCAAACGCGGATCTATGCACTTGAGCCGGCGGCACGAAGCCGAATTAATACTGTTTTTATGGTCAGTACTTTTACAGGTGGCGCAATTGGATCAACATTAGGAAGCTTTGCATGGCAGCATTGGGGCTGGAGTGGTGTTTGCTTAATGGGTGGAATGTTAATTGTAGCCGCTATATGCATATGGATAGTCTATAGAGTAATTGAGAAGAAGGCATTCAACGCAGGAGGTGCATGAGCATCGCTCAGAAGACGAAAGTCGTAGAGGTTGTCCCGTATGATCCAGAGTGGAAGGTAGAATTCAATAGAATAAGAGATCAGCTGTTATCTTATGTTGGAGATCTCATTCTTACGATAGAGCATGTGGGGAGTACTTCCATCGAAGGGCTCGCTGCTAAACCCATCATAGATATTGATCTTGTAATGGATAGCTACGATGTACTCCCACAAATCATAGAACGTCTACAACAGCATGGTTATGAACATCAAGGGAACTTGGGAATCGAGGGCAGGGAAGCCTTCAAAAGACGTCAAGCGGATGAATTCATGAAATATCATCTGTATGTATGCCCTAAGGATGGAAAAGGGTATTTGGAGCATATCGCTTTTAGAGACTATCTCCGTTCAAATGCGGTAGCGCGTCAAGCATATGCAGAAGTCAAACAGCGTCTGGCGGTACAATACCGGTATGATATTGATGCTTACTGTGAAGGAAAGACAGCGTTTGTCACCTCGATTTTATCTAAAGCAATGAAATAACCGAAAAGCAATCATGTGCCAGATCGAAGATGGCTTCGATATTCACTGGGGGACATGCCGCTCCACTTACGGAACTGCTTGGAGAAATATAACGCATCATTGAAACCGACCGAAGAGGAAACCTGGTCGATGGTGAGCGTTCCTCCAAGCAGTTCCTTTGCTTTATCCATGCGCACCTTTAACAAATATTGCTTGGGTGACATTCCGATCTTTTGCTTAAAGGCCTTAGAGAGATGCGCCCTATGATAACCCAGAGAGGATGCCATGTGGTCGATACTGATCTGTTGTGGAAATTGGAGAGAGATCCAGCGGATCGCTTGATTGATCTGGCGGTCGATAACATCTGGTAATTGTGCGGATTTAGGGGTGAGCGAACCTAAGTTCGCAAGGCCGAATTTGTGCACTAGAAGGCGCAGCCACCCAGAAGCTTCCAAACTTTCCAACCTTGGATAAGCAGACTGCTGAAAGGAAAAACGAATATGTTCATACAAGTTATGTATCTCTTTAAGGTTATCTAAGTGTATTATCGGCTTCTCCGGTGTAATCCCCACTTCTTTAAATAGCTGCTGAACGGCATCCCCTTGCAAGGCAACCCAAACATAGGTCCAAGGCTGTTCCATGTCTGCCTGATAGCTAAATAATGCCCCTGGGAAAATGACAAAGGTATCTCCTGTACCACATACCTGAGAGTTACTTCCACTCTGAAACACACCCTTTCCATCCATTACGGTATGTATAAGGTAGTAATCGTGAACTGAAGGCCCCATCTTATGGCCAGGAACCGGTTTGCCTTCACCGCTGAACAATACAGTCAGGTCGGGTTCATCTGGAGCAAGATTAAACCCTGCTGAGAAATGATAATGCTCTGAAGCCATTAGCTTTTGACCTCCTATACATGATTTGAATTACAATTAGATTATAGGAGATAGCACTTAAATGCAACAAACATCCATATATGAATTGTATTTCTCCATACTCATTGAGACCGCTCTCATTTATAGTGAATAGTGAAGAGAGAGACGGATACCCTCCGACATTCTAGTGTTTATAAGGAAAATCCATCTAGGTTTTCTGAGTGGTTAGCAATGTCGAGACCGTAGAACTCACTACTTAAGGAGGAATATTTCATATGTCCAAAATTACATTTATCGGAGCGGGTAGTACTGTGTTTGCAAAGAACGTTTTAGGAGATTGTATGAGAACTCCAGCCCTTCAAGGCTTTGAGCTTGCCCTATATGATATTGATCTTCAGCGCCTAAAAGATTCCGAGAATATGCTGAGTAATATAAAAGCAAGTAGTGGTAGTACTTGTGTCGTGAAATCCTATACGGATCGCAAGGAAGCTTTGCGCGGAGCTAAATATGTGATAAATGCGATTCAGGTCGGGGGTTACGATCCTTGTACCATTACAGACTTTGAAATTCCGAAGAAATATGGCTTGCGTCAAACGATTGCGGACACGGTTGGTATCGGTGGTGTTTTCCGCAACTTACGCACGATTCCTGTCATGCTTGATTTTGCGGCAGATGTGAGAGAGGTTTGTCCAGATGCTCTGTTCATGAATTATACGAATCCAATGGCAGTATTGACCAATGTGATGAACACTTATGGTGGTGTGAAGACTGTTGGATTATGTCATAGCGTACAGCATTGTATTCCAGGCTTATTCGAGCATCTGGGAATGGATCAGACGGGTGTACAGGCTAAGATTGCCGGGATTAACCATATGGCTTGGCTACTCGAGGTTACGAAGGACGGAGAGGACTTATATCCGGAAATCAAACGTCGCGCTGCCGAGAAGCAGAAAGAGAATCACGGGGATATGGTTCGTTATGAAATGATGCTTAAATTTGGTTACTATATTACGGAGTCTTCAGAACATAATGCAGAGTATCATCCTTATTTTATCAAACGTAATTATCCTGAACTCATCGAACGGTTTCAAATTCCACTCGACGAGTACCCACGCCGTTGTGTAGATCAAATTGAACGCTGGCAGCTAATGCGTGAAGAATTAGTAAATAATAAAGAGCTTGTACATGAACGTTCGCATGAATATGCTTCATATATTATGGAAGCTATCGAAACGAATGTGCCTTTCAAAATCGGTGGTAATGTTATGAATACAGGTCTTATCACCAATCTTCCGAAAGAAGCTTGTGTAGAAGTTCCGTGCCTTGTAGACAGAAGTGGCGTCACTCCGACCTTCGTGGGAGATCTGCCTCCGCAGTGTGCCGCACTAAATCGTACGAACATTAATACACAATTGTTAACGATCGAAGCAGCGATTACGCATAAGAGGGAGCATATTTATCATGCAGCTATGCTCGATCCTCACACTGCCGCAGAACTGTCGATGGATGACATTACGAATATGTGTGATGAGCTGATCACAGCTCATGGAGACTGGTTGCCAGCGTATAAATAATGCGGTCTAATCCTAAATGGTAGAGATAAAAATAAGGGACTGTCCCAAAAAGCCACGAAATGGCTGCTTGGGACAGTTTTCCTTTTTGTGAGCATGATCAACCTTTGCGCTTCGATGGACGCTCCGCGAACGAAAGCACTCGCAATCGGACCCAGTTAACCTTATATTCGGGTTTTTCTCACATTTGAGATTCTAACGGACACCACAGCAACTATTGGCATGTAAAACACTAAGTATGGCCCTATTTTTAGGAAATAGCGGCGATGGGGTCCGAAGCCATGCTCAAATGACGATAATTGTACTTATAGTGTTATTTGGGTCCGTAAGGATCAGCGGAGGGTTGAAGCTAGCGGGTGACGAATAAATAGGGTAGCCATAACCTTGGAACGAGTGGAATAGTTAGCTCTAGCAAGAAGATAAAAACTGATTTAGGCCTCTTTAATTTAAGTGGTCTTCTACGAAAAGGCTTGCATGATTTGAATTTAAAAAGCACTAAAGGAGAGCGTAGCGAAGGGGGGATTTGGAACTGTAGGAGCGATAGCAATCGCCTTTGTCTCCGGATTTCATCCGCTCACAGCGGTATAATTCAAGAAATCTGGAGACAACAGCGGCCGGAAGTCCAAATATTCTCCGTAGCTACAACTGACTCTTAGATGAATAGTCTTTTGATTTGTTATGATGTATAGACTTCAGTGAAATTAGTATACTGCGATTTACTCTGAAGCTTCCATTGCGTTTGGCAGATTCAGCACGGGTACATCTAGGAAATACTGAATGGCCAAAGCGCAAGCTCCTAGAATGGATGAGTTTTTTCCAAGTGTAGAGATTAACAATTCACGGTAATGGCTAATTTGTGAATTCAAATTTTGTTTGATTTTATGAATAGAGTCTGGATAGATCCGGAGCAATTCACTATCTATCACGATAACGTCTGGATTATAAATATTGATCATATTATTCAAGCCAATGGAGAGATAATAGATAAATTCATCCATAATCTCAGTGACTTCTGCATCACCTTGGTCAATCCACTCCTGAATTTGTTCATAGGTAATATTAGGAGTTTTCTTTTTATCAGACAAAACCTCCATAATATTAGATTCAGAGGCATACTTCTCCCAGCACCCTTTATTTCCGCATTTACAAGGTCTTCCGCCCGGCACCACAATCATATGCCCAATTTCTCCTGCAAACCCGTCATGTCCACGAAAGAATTTATTGTTAATAATCATTCCCAAGCCTATACCAGAATGAAATGTAGCTGATAAAAGATTATCCGTATCATGATGGACATAGACTCTTTCGGCAAAAGAACTGAGATTCGAGTTATTCTCTAGATGAATTTCGAGGTCGAGCGCTTTTTCTAGATCTGCTTTCAGATTAACGTCATTCCATCCCAAACGAGGAACATAATGAATCACCTCTTGATTTGAGACGAGGCCGTGAATGGCGATCACTATACCAATAATGCCATATCGACTATTTGTGTAATTTTTTTTGTATGTGATGATATGTTTAATTAGCAGAGCAAGAATCTCTGAATAGTCAGTGGTTTCAAGCTTAACGATGTTAGAAAATACTGGGCGTCCTAGAAGATCTGTAAGCGCAAAGGATATTTGCCCGTAATCTAGATCAATACCGAGGGCATAACCCGCGTCAGCATTTAAAGAGAGCATAATTGGCTTTCGTCCTACAGCATTATGTTCAAGTTGTGTTTCTACGACCAATTCATCTTCTAACAGATCAGCTACTTGAACAGAGATAGTTGCTCTTGTTAGTGCTACAGCTTTGGATAGATCTGCCCGGGAGATCATTCCTTTCTTAACAATTTCTCTGATGATCAGAGAACGATTAATCTTCTTTATGTATGAAGCATCACCGGTAATCATTATTATCCTCCAATTTGAGCAGTGATTCTGATGCTCTTTTTCTTCCTATCAAGAGTTATTATACTGCTGTAACATACATTTGACAAAATGAAAGGGAATTGATAAATTATCCTTATAGTTAATTTGTTTATTAAACAAATTAACTATAAGGATAATTTAAACTTGTAAGAGAGTTACCTGATTATGAATTTGAAAGGAGATCATGTATGAGAAGTTTTCTGGATCATCACTTTCTGTTAAATTCAGATACAGCTGTACGACTGTTTGGAAATGGTGCGAACCAATTGCCTATTTTTGACTTTCACTGTCATCTGAATCCCCAAGAAATATGGGAAAACAAGCCGTATGCTAATATTACTCAACTCTGGCTTGGGGGGGATCATTACAAATGGCGTACCATGCGTATGCACGGTATTGGCGAGAAGTTCATCACTGGAGATGCAGATGATTGGGAGAAGTTTCAGGCTTGGGCTGAGACGGTTCCGCATTTAATAGGAAATCCTCTGTATCATTGGACACATCTGGAATTGAAGATGTTCTTCGGGATAGAGAAAATTCTTAGTCCATCAACAGCACATGAAATTTGGACGGAATGTAATGAGAAGCTGCTACTGCCTACGCATAGACCGAGAGGTTATATTGCAAAATCAAATGTGAAATTTATTGGAACGACAGATGATCCACTATCCACACTTGAGTACCACGATCTTTTAAACCAAGATGAAACTTTTGAGACGCGTATTGCACCGACGTTCAGACCGGATGGCGCGCTTAATATTGAATCCGCTTCCTTTTTATCCTGGTTAGATGATTTGAAGACGGTCACTGGAAGTTCGATTGATTCTTTGGAGGATTTTCTGAACGCGTTGAAGCAAAGAGTGAATTACTTCCATGAGCATGGCGGGCGTGCATCGGATCATGATATTCAGAAGCTGGATTATTCGGAGATTTCCGAGGAAGCAGCTACAGCTATTTTTAACAAAAGATTGAATAAAGAGACGCTTAGCGAAGCTGAGATCACTGACTACCGTTCTTATCTGCTCAAAGCATTAGGAAAAATGTACGCGGAGAAACAGTGGGTGATGCAGCTGCATATGGGCGCTATCCGCAATAATAATACGAAAATGAAAAAGCTTATTGGCTCAGACACAGGTTTTGATTCTGTGGGTGAAACTAATTTTGCACAAGGATTGTCCAGATTCTTGGATGCTCTTGATCAGGAAGACTCCCTGCCAAGAACGGTTCTATTTAACCTCAATCCTAAGGATAATGCAGTGCTAGCGGGGATGATGGGGAATTACTATGAAGAGGGTATCCCTGGGAAAGTGCAGTTTGGTTCCGGATGGTGGTTTAATGACCATATTGATGGCATGGAAAAGCAAATGAAGGATTTAGCGAACGTTGGTTTGATCAGTCATTTTATTGGAATGCTTACTGATTCTCGAAGCTTTCTGTCCTATGCTCGTCATGAATATTTCCGGCGTATTCTATGCAACATTGTTGGAAACTGGGTGGAACAAGGTCTAATTCCTAACGATATGGATTTTCTGGAACAGATGATTCGAAAGATCGGCTATCATAATGCGGATAACTTTTTTTTGCAAAGATAAATTGTTAATACAATAAGAGGAGGATTTATTTATGTTATATCCAATCGTTACTGAAACTCGCAGTATTATTGATCTTAACGGATTATGGAACTTTAAGTTAGATTCAGGTGTAGGCTTTCAAGAAAAATGGTTTGAATCCAAACTAACAGATACGATAGCGATGGCTGTTCCGGCATCCTTTAACGACATTGGGGTAAAAGCAGAAATCCGTGATCATGTAGGCTGGGTATGGTATGAAAGAGAATTTACAGTGCCGGATGTGTTCTCCGCTGAGCGTACTGTCTTGAGATTTGGTTCCGCGACACATCAAGCCAAGGTGTATGTTAATGGTGAGCTTGCTGTCGAGCATAAAGGTGGCTTTCTGCCTTTTGAAACGGAGCTAAATCAAATCCTTAAATCAGGTAAAAACAGATTAACGGTTGCGCTGAACAACATTGTGGATTATTCCACGTTGCCTGTCGGAATTTATTCCGAGAAAGAAATACCCGGTATCGGTAAAAAAGTGAAAAATGAGCCGAACTTCGATTTTTTCAATTATGCTGGCCTTCAGCGTCCTGTTAAAATCTACACAACACCTCATACCTATGTACAAGATGTTGAAATTGTAACGGATTTAGAAGGTCTGAATGGTACGGTTAAATACGCTGTAAAAATCGTAAACAAAGCAGAAGTAAAAGTAACGGTGCTGGACGAAGCAGGGGACATCGTTGCTGAGCAAGCGGGAGAAGCTGGCACCATCTCACTTGAGAATGTTAAGCTCTGGCAGCCTTTGAACGCTTATCTGTATACACTTCAAATTGAGCTTGTTCAGGATGGAACTACCGTTGATGTGTATGAGCAACCGTTTGGTGTAAGAACCGTGGAAGTTAAAGATGGAAAATTCTTGATTAACAATAAGCCATTTTACTTTAAGGGCTTTGGCAAACATGAAGATTCACCTATTCATGGTAGAGGTTTTGATGAAGCGGCCAATATTATAGACTTTAATCTGATGAAGTGGATGGGAGCGAACTCCTTCCGTACTTCCCATTATCCATACTCTGAAGAGCTAATGCGTCTTGCGGACCGTGAAGGTTTTGTTGTGATTGATGAAATCCCAGCCGTAGGACTACATGTGAACTTTATGGTCATGTTATCAGGAGGCAGAGCCCATAAAAATACATGGGAGGAACTCCAAACCAAAGAGCAGCATGAGCAAGACATTCGGGAATTAATTGCACGAGACAAAAACCATCCGTCTGTTGTGATGTGGAATGTGGCTAATGAACCTGCGTCCGAGGAAGAAGGGGCCTATGAATACTTTAAGCCGCTTGTAGAATTGATGAGAGAATTAGATCCGCAAAAACGTCCCGTTACACTCGTTACCCATCTCGCATCTACTCCAGATCGAGATAAAATTGCTGAGCTAATCGATGTTCTAGCTTTGAATCGTTACTATGGTTGGTATGTGGATGGAGGAGACCTGGAATCTGCAAAAGTGAAATTGCGTGCAGAATTCAATGGTTGGCTTAAACGCTGCCCTAACACCCCGATCATGATGACTGAATATGGTGCAGATACTGTGGCTGGTTTCCATGATGTAGAACCTGTTATGTTCACGGAAGAGTATCAAGCAGAGTTTTACAAAGCCAATCATGAAGTATTTGATGAATTCCCTCATTTTATCGGTGAGCAGGTTTGGAATTTTGCAGATTTCGCTACAAGTCAGGGAATCATTCGTGTGCAAGGAAATAAGAAGGGAATCTTTACGCGGGATCGGAAGCCGAAATATGCAGCGCATGAATTACGTAAACGTTGGACAGCAATTCCAGACTTCCATTACAAACAGGATAAAGAATAGAAGGAGAGAGCAGAGGCATGTCTAAACAGCAGATTGGTGTCGTAGGTCTAGCTGTGATGGGGAAGAATCTGGCTTTGAATATAGAGAGCAGAGGTTATTCTGTCGCAGTCTTTAATCGTTCTTATGATAAAACAGAAGAGTTCCTAATTAACGAAGCGCATGGCAAGAATTTTATAGGATCAGAAACCATTGAAGAGTTTGTGAATGCGCTCGAGAAACCACGAAAAATACTACTGATGGTTAAAGCGGGTTCAGCTACGGATGCGACAATCGAATCGTTAAAGCCTTTTCTTGAAGAAGGCGATATTTTGATAGATGGAGGAAATACTTTCTTCCAAGATACTATTCGTAGAAACAAGGAACTACAATCCGCCGGCTTTCATTTTATTGGCACTGGTGTTTCTGGTGGGGAGGAAGGAGCCCTTAAGGGCCCTTCCATCATGCCTGGAGGGAAGAGAGAAGCTTATGAGCTTGTAAAGCCCATTCTTGAGGCTATATCGGCCAAAGTCGATGGCGATCCTTGTTGTACCTATATTGGACCCGACGGTGCCGGGCATTATGTGAAGATGGTTCACAATGGCATTGAGTATGGCGATATGCAATTAATTTCGGAGGCTTATTTTATTCTGAAGCAGGTCCTGAATCTTAGTGCTGCAGAGCTGCATGATGTATTTAGTGAGTGGAATAAAGGTGAGCTGGATAGTTATTTGATTGAGATTACTGCCGATATTTTTGCGAAAATAGATGAAGAAACCGGAAAGCCTATGGTCGATGTCATCCTAGATACCGCTGGCCAAAAAGGTACAGGAAAGTGGACTAGTCAAAATGCGCTGGATCTCGGCGTACCGCTGCCTATCATTACGGAATCTGTATTTGCACGCTTTATTTCGGCGATGAAGGAGGAACGGGTCAAGGCTAGTAAATTACTTCACGGGCCAAAGAACGCGGTCTATGAAGGCGATAATGCACAACTCATTGAAGCTGTTCGTAAAGCTCTCTATATGAGTAAAATTTGCTCGTATGCTCAAGGTTTTGCACAGATGCGTGTGGCGTCTGAGGAGTACGGATGGAATTTACGTTACGGAGATATAGCCATGATCTTCCGTGGCGGTTGTATTATTCGTGCGCAATTCCTACAAAAAATCAAAGATGCCTATGATCAAGATGCTGAGCTTGCTAACCTTTTGCTAGATCCATACTTTAAAGATATAGTAGAAGAGTACCAGACGGCTCTGCGTGACGTTCTGTCACTTGCAATTAAACGTGGGATCCCTGTACCTGCATTTTCAAGTGCGATTGCTTACTACGACAGTTATCGCGCGGAGACACTTCCTGCTAACCTGCTACAGGCACAGCGAGATTATTTTGGTGCCCATACCTATCAAAGAGTAGATAAAGAAGGCGTATTCCATACTAAATGGTTATAATAGACTAAAAAAATAGTTATTATAGCGCTTACAAAAGTTATTGACGAGTACATCAGATAATGGTATTCTACGGCAAGGATAATTAATTAGTTTAATAAACAAATTAATTATCCTTATATCTTACTTTTGATAGGTGAGGAAGTAGAAGTGTACACCATCCAAGAGTCACGGGGGAATTAACTTGAATTCACAAACTGGTCTGGAAACTTCAAAGGGTATTGTGTCTAATGCAACAAACAGAAAGTTTGGTCTAAGGGATAAGCTGGGATATTTATTCGGTGATTTCGGTAATGATTTTTTCTTTATTCTTGTAAGCTCTTTCTTAATGGTATTCTATACGGATGTGTTCGGAATTAATGCGGCTGCCGTTGGTGGACTTTTCCTTATTGCCCGACTTTGGGACGCAATCGCTGATGTAACATGGGGGCGTTTTATAGATACTAGAAAAGCAAGTCCTAACGGAAAATTCAAACCGTGGATCTTTAGAATGTCGTTTCCACTAGTGATTACAGGTGTATTAATGTTCATTCATCTTCCTGGGATGTCTGACGGATTCTATCTGGCTTACGCTTATGTAACTTATATTCTCTGGGGAACGTTTTACAGCACTGTGAATATTCCTTACGGGTCAATGGCTTCTGTAATTACTAGCGATCCCGTGGAACGCACCTCACTATCAACCTTCCGAACTTTAGGTTCTGCAATGGCGGGACTGATTATTAATGTAATAGGACCCCTAATTATATTCGTTGATAACAAAGCGGATCCGAACCGATTTTTACTTGCGGCCATTATCTTTGCAATTCTTTCACTCTCTTGTTATATGGCTTGCTATAAACTATCCACTGAACGTATTACTGCCCCAGAGAACAAAAAGGTTAATTCTAATCTGGGCGTAACTTTAAAGGGATTCTCTAAAAATAAACCTCTCATCTGGATCCTAATTGCATCCCTCGCTTTTATGACTTGTTTTATGCTTATTGGTTCAGTAAATATCTACTTGTTCAAAGACTATTTCGGTAGTGCAACTGCCTTAAGTGTGGTGGGTATTGTCCAGACTTTATCAATGTTCATTGCCATGCCGCTAGTAAAGCCTCTAGTTGCCAGATTCGGCAAAAAAGAAACAGCCTCTGCAGGTCTGTTGTTAGCGGCAGCAATATACGCTGTATTGTACTTTATACCTAATGTGAGTACTAATCAATTTATTGGAATATTGTCTATCGCAACTTTTGGTTACGCTTTCTTTAATATGGTAATCTGGGCATTTGTAACTGACGTGATTGATTATCATGAATACTTAACGGGTCTTCGAGAAGATGGAACAGTATATTCTATTTATTCCTTTGCTCGCAAGGTAGGGCAAGCCATTGCCGGAGGACTTGGAGGGTTTGCGATTAGTGCAGTGGGTTATAATGCTAACCTAAAATCACAGACACCAGCTACTCTTCATGGAATCCATACCCTTGGAACTTTATTGCCTGCCATTATCTTAGTTCTAGTATTTTTAATCCTTGTATTCTTATATCCTTTGAATAAAAAACGTACGATTCAGCTTACCGCAGACTTAGCCGAGAGAAGCCACTCTTAAGGTTATATTCGGTTGTCGTTTTTCAACAGAAACCCCAGGATGGATAGGGGTTTTTTGTTGATTTTTGCTTTAAAAGCGATGTGAAAATATACACATAAAAAATATTTTAAAGCGCTTACAAATTCTGTTGACGAGTACAAGTTGATGGTGTTATCCTACGGTAAAGATATTTTGTTAGTTTAATGAACTAATTAAATATCCTTACAATTCTTACTTTTGAAGGATGCGCTTAAGTGTAGCGATTCAAAAGTTACGGGGGGATAAATATGAATCAACAAGCCGGTCTCGAAACTTCAAAGGGTTTAGTAACAAATGTAAACAACAGAAGGTTTGGCCTCAGAGATAAGATGGGTTATTTGTTCGGAGATTTCGGCAATGATTTTTTCTTCATTCTTGCCAGCTCTTTCTTGATGGTATTCTATACAGATGTGTATGGAATCAGTGCGGCAGCCGTAGGCGGACTATTTCTCATTGCTCGCTTATGGGATGCAGTCGCAGATGTGACCTGGGGGCGTTTTATCGATACTAGAAAAGCAGGGCCGAAAGGGAAATTCAAACCATGGATTTTTAGAATGTCTTTTCCACTAGTCGTTACTGGTGTCCTAATGTTCGTTCATATTCCAGGAATGTCTGATGGATTCTATCTGGCATATGCTTTTGTAACTTATATTCTATGGGGAACATTATACAGTACGGTTAATATTCCTTACGGTTCAATGGCTTCAGTGATCACAAGTGATCCAGTGGAGCGTACCTCACTATCTACCTTCCGGAGCTTAGGTGCTTCATTAGCGGGGCTAATTATAAATGTGGTTGGTCCTTTGATCATTTTCGTAGATAACAAAGCCGATGCTAATCGATTTTTTTTGACAGCTGTTATCTTCGCCATTCTTTCACTCTCCTGTTATATGGCCTGCTATAGTCTCTCCACTGAACGCATTACTTCGTCGAATAATTCAAAGGTAAAAACAAATTTTCGAGCAACGCTAAAAGGATTTACAAAGAACAAACCTCTGATCTGGATCCTAATTGCTTCACTTGCCATTATGACTTGCTTTATGCTTACTGGTGCTGTGAATGTCTATTTGTTCAAAGACTATTTCGGAAGTGCAAAAGCGTTAAGCATGATGGGCCTGATTCAAACGGCAACAATATTCATTACCATGCCATTAATAAAACCGTTGGTTGCAAGATTTGGTAAAAAAGAAACTGCCTCAGCGGGTCTGCTTCTAGCGGCTATAGTATATGCTCTGTTATATTTCATGCCGAACTTGAGCGTTAATCAATTCATCGGAGTAATGACTGTAGCCTCATTTGGTACCGCTTTCTTTAACATGACGATCTGGGCATTTGTTACGGATGTTATTGATTATCATGAATACTTAACGGGTTTACGGGAAGATGGTACTGTGTACTCTGTGTATTCCTTTGCTCGTAAGGTGGGTCAAGCAATCGCTGGTGGACTTAGTGGTTTTGCGATTAGTGCAGTCGGATATAATGCAGGGCTTAAATCGCAATCGCAGGACACCCTTCAGGGAGTGCATACTTTAGCAACTTTATTACCTGCCGTTATGGTATTCATAGTTTTCCTAATCCTAGTATTTCTTTATCCATTGAACAAAAAACGTACACTCCAGCTTGCTACTGACTTAACAGAGAAGAGAAGCTTGTAAAACGTAGCGATTTCAGTTGTTAATTCTCCTGAGCACTTCTTCTATTTTTTCGGAACTGATTAGGAGTGATACCGTTAGTTTTTTTAAAGACCTTTATAAAATAGTTCACATCACTATATCCAACCATCTGAGCAATATCCGTAATCGTTAGATAGTTGTTTTCCAGCATTTCAACAGCAGACTTAATTCTCAGCAAATTGATGAAATCGATAATGGATTGGTTAGTTTCTTGTTTGAACTGTCTGGAGAGCTCGTACATACTTGATGAGATTGCACGAGCTATTATATCAAGACTCAATTCTTTATCCAGGTTTAGGCGGATATATTCGATCGCTTTTCTTATCGTAGAACCATAAGGTTTCAAAGACAAGTCGTTAACAAGCTTACAGTATTCGTAATACATTTTCATTTGAAGCTCAGATAGCTGTTGTACGGAAGCTGACCTTTCGATTTGAATAGAGAATTTCTCTGAGATACTGTCTATGTAGACTGGATGAACGCCACCTTTCTCTGCTGCCTTGCGCAGCAGAGTATTGCTTACAAAGGTCAAATTTTTACGTGATCTTAGAGGGTCAGTAGGGAAACGGTCAGGAAAATCGTTCTTACCCCATGCACCATCCTTCAAGAATTGTTCCAGCTGTTGTTGATTTCCTCGCTCTATAATAGACAATAATTGATTTTCTTTCCGATATCTTTCTTCTATGATCGCTGGCGATAAATCTGTTTTGTTTTTGACCGCTTCAGAAAGTAACAGATTCTGGCTTCGAAAGTTATAGCTGACATGCTCAAAAGTTGAAACCGAGTGGTTAGAAAGTTGAGCACTCTCTGAAAGATACGCTAGAAATTCTGAGATGTTATTGACCTTTTGTTCATTGATTAAAGGCAGAGAGAGATAATATTGTTCTAAGATGGGCTGCAGCCAAATGGATAAATTATTGTCAAATATAATATCGTGCATGAGAAGTGTAGAAGGCTCTTCCAGTAGATAAGGACCTACAATTATGCTCCCTAGGTAACTGGTGCCTTTGTAAAGGTTGGAAGAGATGAAATTCAATTTATAGGATGTGGAATGAATAAGTAAATGTGATGCGGCATTCGAATGTTGAAGCTGAAGCATTGCTCTGAGATCTTCGAAGTAACCTTTTAATGGCTCTGGCACTTGTATATGCCCAGACTCCCATACGATCTGTACCCCTGATTGAAAAAAGATAGTCTCAATGCTCGCATAGTTATATGTGAATTTAAGTAGTTTTTGTAGTTGTTCCCATTCCTCAGATAACACTAAATTCTCACCCCTTGTAAACATTATTCTTCTCAAGCTGCTCTATATTTTACTATTATACACAAGATTTTACGAGAATAATAAATCGGTTTCATTTATAGTAACGTTATTCTTATACATTCAACTGGTAATCGCTAGGAGGAGGGAAAGAGGTTGTGGTAAATAAAAACATTAGCATCTCAGGCTTCTCTGATGAAATTTCTGCAGAGTTTGACCAGCAGCTTGAGGTAGTTTCGAAATTGGGGATGCAGTACTTATCCTTGCGCGGCATCGACGGTAGAAATATCGGTGACTTTACACTGGAAGAGATTCGATCGAATGTTCTGCCCAGACTTGAACAATCTGGTATTCGAGTATCCTCCATCGGTTCGCCAATCGGGAAAATTTTCGTGAAAGATGAAGGCGCTTTTATAAAGCAAAAAGAAATGCTACACAGACTCTGTCAGATCAGCAATTTATTGCAGTGCAAGTATATTCGTATATTCAGCTTCTATATCCCCAAGGGTGACGATCCCGATCAATACCGGGACGAAGTGATTGAGAAGATCAAGGAATTTACTACGATCGCTGAACAATACGATGTAATTCTATTGCATGAGAACGAAAAAGATATCTACGGTGATATTGCTCGGCGCTGTAGTGAAATGTTGAATGCGGTAAATTCCAAGTATTTTAAGGCCATTTTTGATTTTGCGAACTTCGTGCAATGTGGTGAGGATACTCAAGCGTGCTACGATTTATTGAAAGATGAAATCGCTTATATACACATTAAGGATGCCGTAACGTCGGATAATCAGAATGTGGTATGTGGGACTGGGGAGGGTCAAATCCCATCGATATTGTCTCAGGTAATTCACAGTGGGTATACAGGTTTCTTGACGCTTGAACCACATCTAGTACAATTCGACTCCTTAAAGGATTTGGAACTGGAGAATGCAGAAGAAATTATAAAGGATAACAAAGGGCTTAACGGGGCGGAAGGTTACAAGCTACAGTACGAAGCTCTTCTACAAATACTTGAACATATAGAAAGCGAGGAGAAAGTGATATGACAAAAGTAAGAATGGGAATTATCGGTGTTGGTGCTCAAGGCAGTGCATATGCTAATTTTTTGACTGAAGAAAAAGTGGAGAATATGCAGCTTGGGGCAATCTGTGATATCGATCCTGCAAAGAAACAGTGGGCAACAGAAAAGTATCCGGATGTTCCTTTCTATGACAACTACATCGAAATGATTGAAAGCGGAGAAGTAGACGCAATAGTCACTTGTGTGCCTCATTATTTGCATCCTGAAATGGGAATTGAAGCGCTGAAGAGAAACATCCACGCCCTGGTGGAAAAGCCAGCCGGAGTATATACGAAGCAGGTTAGAGAATTAAATGAATTTGCGGCAACTAAACCAGAATTGGCTTTTGGAATCATGTTTAATCAGCGGACCAATCCCCTGTATCAGAAGTTGAAGGAAATCATTGATAACGGAGAAATCGGTGAGGTTCGCCGCACGAATTGGATGATAACCACCTGGTGGAGACCTCAAGGTTATTATGATCAAAGCGCTTGGAGAGCTACTTGGGAAGGCGAAGGTGGTGGTGTTCTGGTCAATCAGGCTCCACATCAGCTGGATTTATTACAGTGGATATGCGGAATGCCTAAAAAGGTCTACTCCAATGTGAAATATGGTTATCAAAGAAATATAGCAGTAGAAGATGAAGTGACAGTATTACTAGACTATGGGAACGGTGCTACTGGCGTATTCGTAACTTGCACACATGATGTTGTAGGCACGGACCGATTTGAGATTTTGGGTGATAAAGGGAAGATCGTAGTTGATGACAGTAACAAGATAACCGTTAAACGTCTGATCAAGCCTGAGCGTGAAATGAGCGATACCATGAGTATGGTTGATGTAATGAAAATATTCATGGGTGGCAATTCGGATGAAATTTATAATGAAGAAGTTATTACCTTTGAAAGTGTCTGGGGAGCTCAGCATACTGCAGTCATGAAGAACTTTGCATCCCATATTTTAGATGGGGAGCCGCTGTTGGCACCAGGAAGCGATGGTATTCACGGCGTGGCGCTTGCCAATGCCATTCACTTATCTAGCTGGCTAGGTAAAGAGGTGGAGCTCCCGATTGATGAAGAGCTATACCTGAACGAGCTCAAGAGGAAGATCGAAGAAGAGAAAAAGCAACCTATAACCAAGTAATTATATAGATTAAAACTAACTCGTGGTATGAGCCATGGGTTAGTTTTGAAAAGGAGATTTCCATATGTTAAAGGCAGCGGTTATTGGACTAGGTGATATTTCTAGCATTCATATTCAAGCCATTCAGGCGAATCCAGGGATTGAGTTAGTGGCTGTATGTGATATTGATGATTCAATAAGTAATGCATTGCCTGGTATAAGCTTTTATACAGATTATCTGCTCATGCTTCAGAAAGAGTCCCTTGACTGCGTGCATATTTGCTTGCCACATCATCTGCACTATCCAGTAACCAAAGCCTGCATGGAGAATGGGGTTCATGTGCTTCAAGAAAAACCGTTAGCCTTAAACATAGAAGAAGCGTTAGCCATGGAGAAGCTTGAGGCAGAACATAAGCAGATTAAAGTTTGCATTTGTCTACAGAACCGTTATAACGAGACTTTTGAGATGCTTCAGGATATCGTTCGTCATAATGACTATGGCCCCATGATTGGGATTAAGGGGTTGGTAGCCTGGTATAGACCACAGGTCTATTATGATATCAAACCGTGGAGGGGACGGATAAGCGAATCCGGTGGCGGGGTGATGATTAATCAATCGATCCACACGCTGGATCATATGCAATTGCTTGGTGGTCCGATCGAGGCGATCCGAGGATCCGTTGATCAACTGATGAATTACGGTATTGAGGTCGAGGATACGGTGTCTGCGTATATTCGGTTTAAGAACGGAGCTAAGGGATTGTTTTTTGCAACCGTTGCCAATGCAAGTAATTCTAGCGTTGAGCTTGAAGTGATGTATGAGAAGGTGAAATTCACAATAAAAGACAGCCTATTAATTAAAGAAGATGATCATGGGGAGAAAGAGGTATTAGTTGAAGATGCCAAGCTTCCAGGGACGAAGTTTTATTATGGAGCTAGCCACGCTTCACTAATCGATCATTTCTATGATTGTATACGTAACGATTCACACGATTATGTTCATATCCGAGATGCTGTTCAGTCCATAAGAATGATAGATACGATTCACAAATCTTCGGCACAAAAACAAGAAATTCAATTGGAGGGTGATCTTGATGAGTAACGGTAAAATTGGTGTGCAAATGTTCAACTTAAAAAATAAAATTGTGGAAAATGGAGTTTATGAGACACTACGAACGGTAAAAGAGCTAGGGTTTAGTGCCGTTGAGGTCACTCAAATTGATATGAGTAAGGAGAATGTGTCCGAACTTAAAAGAGCTAGCGAGGATTTTAGTATCCAAATCGTGTCGGTCTCTGCTCCTCTGAATACAATGCCGGGTATGCCAGGGGAATCCTTAACCACAGATTTCGATAAAATCGTCAATGATTGCAAAACATTGAATTGTAATTATGTCCGTATTGGTATGATGCCAATAACGCTTATGGGAAATAAAGAGAAGATCATGGAGTATATTCATCAAGCGGAAGAAATGGCTATACGTTTGGAGGAGCATGGTATTGAGCTCTATTATCACAACCACCACGTAGAATTTGAGAAATATGATGGGGAAACGCTTCTGGATATGATGAAGAACAACACTTCGAAGCTAGGTTTCGAATTGGATGTTCACTGGATTCAGCGGGGTGGTGAGAATCCGGTAAATGTTATTAAACGCTTTGCTGGACGTGTATCCTTGCTGCATCTAAAGGATTATAGAATCGGCCACATGGATTTAAGTGCAGATGACTTTAAAGATATGTCAAAGTTTATGTATAAGTTCTCCAATATTATTGAGTTTGCAGAGCTTGGTGAAGGGAGCTTAGATATTCAAGCCATTATTGAAGCCGGTCATGAGAGCGGTGTGCAGTATTTCTTAATTGAGCAAGACGAAACGTATGGAAAAGATCCGTTTGATTGCCTAAAGACTTCAGGAAGCTATCTGAAACAGTTGGGTTATGAGAACTGGTTCTAAAATTTAGTTATCTAATCTAACGAATAAAGCCATTGAAATAGGCTTTATTCGTTTTTTGTTATAAAATCGACCTAGCTCCTGTTATTACTCAAGCTAAGCTTTGAGACACCAAGAAAGTTTTTTATAACTAACGCACAAGCACCCATAACACAGGCCTTCTCCCCTAATTCTGAAAGGAGTAACTCGCAAGGCTGACTTATCGACGAAACTAGTTTTGATAGAAGTAGAGGAAGGGCATTCGGATAGATAGCCAGCAGTCGGTTATTAAGAATCAAAATTTCTGGATTAAACAGATTAATAATATTGTTGAGCCCAGTTGCAATGTAATTCATATATTTCTCTAGCTCAGTAACTACTACAGGGTCAGCCACTTGGATCCAGTGTTCAATTTCCTGAAACCTTACCTTTTCTTTGTTCTTCATATGCGCTACAGCACTCGATAAACTTGCTTCTGAAGCATATAGCTCCCAGCACCCCGAATTCCCGCAACTGCAGACTTTTCCGTCAGGAATGATAATCATATGACCTATCTCTCCAGCAAAGCCGTTATAGCCTTTTAAGACCTCTCCATGAACTATCATCCCCAGCCCGATTCCTGAATTGAAGCTTAATGAGAATAAATGCTCACTCTGATGATGCATAAAGACGATCTCTGCGTAGGCGTTTAGATTCGCGTTATTCTCCACATAAATGTTAAGTCCCGTTGCGTCTTTGAGATCTTGTTTTAAATCTCGATTGTGCCATTGATGATAGGGAAGATAACAAATCAATTCAGAATTATCCACAATTCCATGAACTCCTATGGCTACGCCTATGAGACCGTGAGGAGTAAGCTCACAACGTTTCTTATAGTGCCTGATCTGTTCTACTAGTAACCTAAAGATTTCGTGATAGTTATGAGTTTCAAATTCAATCATTTGAGAAGAGACTGGAACACCTTGTAAATTGGTAAGCACAAAAGTCATCTTTTTTCCGTCCAAATCAATCCCTAGCGCATATCCAGCAGTTTCATTAAGGGAGAGGAAGATCGGTTTTCGGCCTGGATTGTTATGCTCCTTATGGGTTTCGATAATTAATTCCTCTGCTAATAAATCAGCTGCCTGAACGGAAAGGGTAGACTTATTCAACCCGGTTACCTTTGCTAAATCTGTTCTTGAAATAGAGCCGTGCTCTATAATTTCACCTAAGATTAGAGCACGATTAATTTGTTTGACATGTGAAGAATCGCCGGTAACCATAAAGCACCTCCTTGAATGATTGACGAACCTAAGGCATGATGTTATTATACAGTTAATTAGTTTGTATGGTAAACAAATTAATTTAAAGCGGTTTATCAAAACGCTATTTTAAGCAGATTAGCAAGCATGAATGAATAACAATTTGTACTTGGAGTGGAGGAAATCATGGGGATTTTACAAGAGCTTCTAAAAGATATTCCGGTTCCGAAAATGGCCAAAGTAAGAGTGAATTTTGATAGTGGGCATATTGAAGACCTTGGGAAGGAATTGAATAAGAAGCTGCAAAGAGATGAGATTCGGAACACCATTCAACCTGGTATGGAAATCGCTATTGCTGTTGGGAGTAGAGGATTAGACCGTTTAGTAGAAATTACAGCCGTTACGGTGAAGTTTCTGCAAGATGCCGGGGCGAAGCCTTTTATCGTTCCAAGCATGGGGAGTCATGGCGGGGCTACTGCTGAGGGGCAACGAGATGTTTTGGCCCATCTGGGCGTTACGGAAGAAAGCGTGAATTGCGAGATTCGTTCATCAATGGAAGTGGTTCTGCTTGGTGAGCTGCCTAATGGACTACCCGTTTATGTAGACAAACATGCCGCAAGTGCAGATGGGATCGTAGTGATAAATCGCATTAAACCTCATACCGCATTTAGAGGTCCAGTTGAAAGTGGAATCATGAAGATGATTAGCATTGGTTTAGGCAAGCAAAAAGGTGCTGAGGCCTGTCATCAGTTGGGCTTCAAGTACATGGCCGAGAATGTTCCCGCTATGGCGAAGATGATTATGGAGAAGAAACCTATTCTTTTTGGAGTGGCAACGATTGAAAACGCTTTTGATAAAGTAGTTTGCATTGAGACGTTAACTCCTGAAGAGATTGTTGAACAGGAAGCCGCTTTACAAGTGAAGGCAAAGGAAATGCTGCCAAAACTATTCTTTGATCAATTAGAGGTTCTTATCATCGACCAAATTGGTAAAAACATTAGCGGAGACGGTATGGATCCTAATATTACAGGTCGTTACCCTACGCCTTATGCTTATGGAGGTCCTGAGGTTAATAAGATCGTTGTGCTTGATTTGACGCCACAGACTGAAGGTAATGCAAACGGTGTTGGAACCGCTGATTTTACGACGCAAAGGCTAGTAGACAAGATGGATCTGGAAGTAACCTATGCCAATGGATTAACTTCTACTGTTGTAGCACCTACAAAAATTGCAACCACATTACCTAACGACCGGGAAACCATTCAAGCGGCAATCAAAACCAGCAATATTTTAGATTTTACTCAGGTCAAAATGGTTCGGATCAAAAACACATTGGTGCTAAATGAGTTAGAAGTGTCCGAGGCATTAATTGATGTTGTGAAACAGCATCCTCAAATGGAATTGATCTCTGAAGCCTATGACCTAACTTTCGATAGCAATGGAAACTTACTTTAATACTAACACTGGGGAGAGAAGACATGACTAATCTATTTGATCTAACAGGAAAAACAGCAGTTGCCATTGGTGGGAACAGCGTACTAGGCTCATCTATCGCGGCAGGATTGGCCGAACAAGGCGCTCAGGTTGCAATAGTCGGACGGAATCTAGAAAAAGCGGAAGAAGTGGCAAAAAGCATTGTTAAGAATGGTGGTACTGCAAAAGCATTTCAAGCTAATGTTAGTTCACGTGACTCTCTGCTTAAGGTAGCTTCTGAAATTGAGGAATGGGCTGGAGGATGGGACATCCTACTGAACGCTCCAGGTAAAAATAGCTCCACACCTTTCTTTGATCTAGAAATGGAAGAATGGGACGATATTATGGATGTGAATTTAAAAGGGATCGTGCAAACCTGTCAAATCTTTGCCAAGAAAATGATTGAGCAGAATCGGAAAGGCAGCATCATTAACATCTCTTCCGTATCCTCAACAACACCGTTATCCAAAGTATTCACCTATTCGGTTTCCAAAGCGGCGCTTAACAGTGTTACTCAGTTCTTAGCGCGTGAGTTTGCGTTAAATGGCATCCGTGTAAACGCTATCATCCCTGGGTTCTTCCCAGCTGAACAGAATCGCAAAATTTTAAGTCCAGAGCGAATCGACTCCATTATGAAACATACGCCGATGCAACGTTTTGGAACACCAGAAGAGCTTCAAGGTGCTGCGGTATGGCTAGCCTCTGAGAAAGCCTCCAGTTTCGTTACCGGTACATTAATTCGTGTAGATGGCGGATTTGGAAGTATGACGATTTAAAGAGCATCCTGTAAATGGATCTATCAATGGGAGGGATCATAAGTGCTTACAGATAAATATAACAAATTACAATCCATCCTTCGTGAAATGAAATCAGTAGTGGTCGCATTCTCTGGTGGGGTTGATAGTACCTTCTTATTAAAAGTGGCTGTCGATACCTTAGGTTCGGATCATGTACTCGCGGTAACCGCGGATTCAGAAACCTATCCTTCAAGTGAACTGGAGGAAGCAAAAGAGCTCGCTGCACTTATAGGTGTTACGCATCAGGTCATCGAAACCTCTGAACTGGCAATTCCTGGGTATGCGGAGAACAATAAAAACCGCTGTTATTTTTGCAAAAGCAGCTTATTCGATCACTTAATCCCTGTACTCGAGGAAAAGGGCTTTAAGAATATCATTTATGGTGTTATTGCAGATGATATGAACGAGCATCGCCCAGGGATGCAAGCCGCTAAAGAGAGAGGCATCCGTGGTCCTCTACTTGAGGCTGAACTGTTCAAAACAGAAATAAGAGAGCTTTCGAAATCATTTAATTTGCCTACATGGGAGAAACCATCGTTCGCCTGCCTGTCTTCACGAATCGCCTATGGGGAGCGCATTACGAACGAGAAGCTGCAAAAGGTAGAAAAAGCCGAGGCTTATTTAAAATCGCTGAAAATACGTCAAGTACGAGTTCGTACCCATCAGGATATTGCAAGAATTGAAGTGGAACCGCTAGATATGGAGATTGTTCTAGTACATCACCATCTTATCGTGCAAGAGCTTCAGAATTACGGCTATAAATACGTTACGTTGGATCTGTTAGGATATCGGAGCGGCAGTATGAATAAAGCTCTTTCTATATAGTAAGAAGGGAAGGTTAGGCATGTCTAGAGAGTTTGTAATTGGACTTGATATCGGTACGACAAGTGTTAAAGCCTGTGTGTTTACGATTCATGGAAAACTAATCACAGAGGCTGAAGAAATGAATAGCTTCCATTATCCGCAGCAAGGCTGGGCTGAACAAGATGCAATCGAGATTGAACGCTCTGCTATAAGGGCAATTAGAGAAGCTGTGAGAAAAGCAGAGATCGGAAAAGATGAATTGATTACCATTGGCTTCTCAGCAGCTATGCATTCTCTTGTTCTAGTAGCCGAGGCTGGCATCCCGCTCTCCCCTGCACTCATTTGGGCGGATGGAAGAGGAACCGAGCAGGTGCATCAGCTATCAGAAACGATGAAACAACAGATTTACTCACAAACAGGGACTCCCGTCCATCCGATGACACCTTTGATTAAGCTGTTATGGATGAAGGAAACCAATTATGAACCCTACCTAAAAGCTGCTTACTTCATGTCCATTAAAGAGTATTTAATTTACAGCTGGTTTGGGGAAAGAATGATCGATTATTCAATGGCCTCTGCAACGGGATTGTTTAACCCGGCAACTCGCACATGGGTTGAGGATCTATTAACGCTGGTTGGCATATCTGATAAACAGCTTTCTAAGATCGTTCCTCCAACTTTTCAATTCAATAGGATGAATTCGGAAATAGCAGTACAGATGGGAATTCAGGCAGAGCTTCCTTTTATTATCGGGGCAGCAGACGGACAGCTGGCTAACTTAGGGATTGGTGCTCTACTTCCAGGGGAAGTTGCCGTTTCAGTCGGGACTAGCGGAGCCATTAGACAATTCACAAACCACGCAAAGGTTAGTCAGAATCAAGAAACGTTCTGCTATTCTTTTACCGAAGATACTTTTATTATCGGAGGGCCTACTAACAATGGTGGGATTGTCCTTCAATGGTTTAAGGATTTGATTCAAGATCAAGGGAGCTTTGAAGGATTTCTGAGCGAAGCTGAACGTGTTGAACCTGGTGCGGAGGGACTGCTGTTCCTACCTTATTTAAATGGGGAAAGAGCACCGCTGTGGAATCAACAGGCAAAAGGGAATTTCTATGGTGTGGCGATTACACATAAGAAAGAGCATTTTATACGTGCGGTGCTGGAAGGAATTACTTTCAATCTCTATCAAATAGGTAGGGCGCTGGAGAACATTGCCGGGACCTCCTCAAAAATATATGTGAACGGCGGCTTAGCCAGATCTCCACTATGGCTGCAAATGATGGCCGATATTTTCGAAGCTGAGATCTATGTTTCAGAGAACCATCACAGTGCTGCATGGGGCGCTGCTTGGACTGCATTAGTGGCCACGGGTCGCGTGAAGTCTTTTGAAGAGATTAAAGATAATATTCCTATGGGTATGCCAGTTATCCCCAATCAGGAGAACAGCAATCGGTACAAAAATATTTATCGTAACTATGAAAAAGTAGCAAAAACCGTAGCTGAATTGTTCTGATGACTAGATTCGATGTAAAGAGGTGGACGAAATGCTCGAGGACATTTTACAACAAGTTCAAGATGGAAAGCTTAGTGTTCCAGAGGCAAAAGAACGATTGGCTGCTTTTGAAGAGTTGGGGTTCGCGAAAGTGGATCATCATCGGAAAAAACGTCAAGGATTCCCCGAAATTGTCTATGGCGAAGGTAAAACTTCCGAACAAATCATTGCTATTGTCCAGTCCTTACGTACGCGGAATAATCAGGTACTCGTCACTAGAATTTCTTCGGATAAGGCTGAAGATATTTTAAAGGTAATACCAGATTTGATATATAACGAAATTGCCAGAATTCTATATTGGAAAGCTAATGAAACCACTGAGGATAGACCTAATGGCTACATCGCCGTTATTGCTGCGGGAACTTCGGATATTAGGGTAGCTGAAGAGGCTGCTGTTACTGCAGAGGTGCTTGGTAGTACTGTGCATCGTATTTATGATGTGGGGGTCGCCGGTATTCATCGTTTGTTACATCATGCTGAAGAGATTCAGAATGCAGTTGTCTCCGTTGTGGTCGCTGGTATGGAAGGGGCACTTCCAAGTGTAGTCGGTGGATTAGTTGCTCATCCAGTTATTGCTGTCCCAACGAGTGTTGGCTACGGAGCCAGCTTTAAGGGTCTATCTGCGCTGTTAACGATGCTGAATTCTTGTGCCTCAGGTATAAGCGTTGTAAACATTGATAACGGGTTCGGCGGTGGTTATAACGCTGCATTAATTCATAAGCTGATACAAAAGGGGCTGTAAATAATGAAAACACTATACCTGGATTGCTTTTCCGGCATTAGCGGAGATATGTTCATTGGAGCACTTATTGATGCAGGGGCAGATCCCATCTATTTGAGAGAAGAGCTAAGCAAGCTACAAATTGAAGCTGAATACGAACTAAAGTGGGGTAAGACCGTTAAAAATGGCATTACTTGTACCAAGTTTGATGTGCTGTTGCAGAATGAAGCGAACATAAGTTCTCATGGTGAAAAAAACGCACTTTTACATGAACATAGCCACACAGATAAGCACGATCATGCCCACACACACGAGCATCACTCGCACGATCACGACCATAGCCATATGCACGTACACCATGATCACAGTCACGAACATAGTCACACCCACACGCACCACCACCATGATCACCGGTCGTATAAAGATATTGTTAAGTTAATTGAATCTGCTGGCTTTTCGGATCAGGTGAAAAATACAGCATTAAAAATTTTCAAGAAAATCGGGGAAGCTGAAGGGCTTATTCATGGAATCCCACTTGAACAGGTGCATTTTCATGAAGTGGGTGCTGTAGATTCTATTATTGATATTGTTGGAGCGGCCATCCTGATTCATCAATTGGAGATTGAGACTGTAAAGTCATCTCCTGTCCCAGTAGGCAAAGGAAAGATCCGCATTGATCATGGCATTTATCCGGTTCCAGCGCCCGCAACACTTGAAATGCTTAAAGGCATTCCTTTGGAGCAATCGAATATCAGCGCAGAACTTACAACACCCACTGGAGCTGGGTTAATTGCAGTGCTCGTTCAGGAGTTTTGTTCCCTTCCTTCCATGAACATTCAATCTATTGGATATGGAGCGGGTACCAAGACCTTCCCGGATCAACCCAATGCGTTAAGAGTTATTATTGGGGATTAGCTAGAGAGGAGTAAGCTCATGAAATCTCAACGACCTCCTGATCATGAACATATAGATACAGACATGGTGAAAATGGAAGTGAACCTAGACGATATTCCCGGAGAATGGCTTGGTTATGTCATGGACTTGCTCTTCGAGAACGGGGCAAATGATGTATTTTATACACCTATTTATATGAAGAAAAACAGACCCGGAACATTACTGCAGCTCCTCTGTTCATCCGATAATGTAAGCATCATGAAGGGGATTCTGTTTAAAGAAACCACGACACTAGGCATTCGTTATTATCCCTTAACGGTACACCGCTTAGAAAGAACGTTTGAATCCGTTGAAACCGAATGGGGAACCGTGACTGTTAAAAAAGGGATATGTGCCGGTGAGGTGGTTCAGTGGGCACCTGAGTTTGAGGAGTGCAAGCGCATAGCCCAGTTACATGGCATTCCTTTAAAAAAGGTCTATGATCATGTACAAAAGTCTAGCAGCATTTGAATTGTAGGAGGAAATTGAATTGGAAATTAGCTTATTGTCTGTGCTGTTTTTCGGTTTTATTCTAGGAATCAAGCATTCCATAGAACCAGATCATATTATTGCTGTTTCTACAATGGTAGGTACTAATAAAAAGTTATGGCGTTCAACATTAACTGGTGTATTTTGGGGCATAGGTCATACTAGTACTCTTTTTATTGTTGGAATGATATTAGTGCTGTTAAAAGGTGAATTACCGGAAGTATGGGCAATGTCTCTAGAATTCCTCGTCGGCATCATGCTTGTGTATCTAGGGTTCAAAAGTATGGCGTCTATAAAAAAGTCAAACAGCAGCTCTCACTCGCATGAGAGATCTCCATTAATTAAGATATTCATCATCGGATTCATACATGGACTTGCTGGTAGTGCGGCGATGGTATTACTCACCCTTACGACGGTTTCCTCGATTTGGGAATGCGCCGTGTATATTTTGATATTTGGATTAGGTACGATTAGTGGCATGCTTATCTTTACGACAATTCTTGGAATTCCCTTTGTTTACAGTAAGAAGAATGTTGTGATTAACCGTTCATTAACTCAGCTAGCAGGATCTATTAGCTTCATTTTTGGGATTTATTATATGTATAACTTAGGAGTTAGCGAAGGATTATTTCAATTGTGGTTAAATTAGATTCATAACGCGTAAAGCCTTAAGCCTGAGAAATCAGGCTTTTTTTGCTTATCTGTCTAGGACAACTGGGGTCCTACGGAATACACATATATGGACACCTAAATGCGGAGGTGAAGCATGATGATTATTGAGAATTATACCTTAGCATCGTCCACATCCCATGCCACCCCTTATTATGTGATCAGAGGCGGGCTCCCTGGTCCAGTGTTTATGGTGGTGTCCGGCATACACGGGAATGAAACGGCAAGCATACGTGCTGCTAAAAACATCGTGAATCGCATAAGACAAGGTGAACTATATATTTACCGAGGTACGCTTATTATTGTACCCCTCATGAATCAAAAAGCTTATCGCAAACGAATTCGAGGCGTGCCAGATTTGAACCGAACGTTTCCACGGACTAGCAATGGATTTGCAAAACATCCGTTATCCGTAGCCTTGCTTCAATTAGTACGACGTTATCGACCCACCTGGTACCTTGATCTCCATGAAGCGAACGGTCTATCTCAAAGAAATCCTAAGCGACTCGGACAGTCTATTATCATTAAACCGGAGAGCAGAGGTACTGCGACAGCAAGAAGAATCATAAAAGATATGAACCGTACGATAGCTAATACCTCCTATCATTTTAATATCCGGTTACGAGAGCGCCCCGGCTCGTCACGTGCAGCTGTCTCCCGTATCTTAGGAGCTAAGGCATTTACTGTGGAAACCTGCTGGAGTCTTGATCGTAATCTTCGCATTCGCTATCAGATGGACATTGTTAGCCGCTTTTTAAGAAGCGCTGGGTTGATGTGATGATGATTAGATACGCTAAATAATAAGCAAGCTGACCCTGATTTCATGGGAATCGGCTTGTTTTTGTTAACTTGAAAGATCATTGACAACGATGAGTATAGTGTATATATTACATATATACATTAAATACACATAAACTAGGAGTGAGGGCACGAGTTCATGAACATATTGATATCCAACACTTCCGGTGAACCGATCTATGTACAGATTGTAAGTCAGATCCGCCAGATGATCCTACAAGGAGAGTTAGTCTCAGGTACGCCTTTACCTTCTATTCGGCTGTTAGCCAAAGAGCTGCAGATTAGCGTAATCACAACGAAACGAGCCTACGAAGAGCTGGAGAGGGAAGGCCTTATCAATTCCATTGTGGGAAAAGGTTCCTTTGTTTCTGGTGCAGATCAGGAGTTTATTCGTGAACAACGGCTACGGATCATGGAGAACAAAATGAAGGAGATTATCGACGAGAGTAAGATGTTAGGGATTGATTTTGCTGAGTTCAGTGAGATGTTGAAATTGCTGTATGAGGAGGAGACAGAGTGAACGATGTCATTCAAATGAATCAAATATCTAAAAAATATGGCCATTTTAGCCTATGCGAACTTACGTTCGGTATTAAGGAAGGGTATATAACGGGGCTAATTGGACCCAATGGGGCAGGGAAAACAACTTTAATTAAAATGATGATGGGTGATGATTGCTCCCTTTTATAGTCAGTGGGATAAAGAGACTTATAGGAAATACATAGAGATGTTCAAGCTTTCCTCGCGGAAAAAGATTAAGGAGCTCTCCAAAGGGATGAAAATGAAGTATTCGCTCGCCATTGCTTTATCGCACGGTGCAGATCTGCTCATCATGGACGAACCTACTGCAGGTCTTGATCCCATATTCCGAAGAGAACTGCTTGGTCTGCTTAGTGAGCATATCCAGGATGAGCAGAAATCTATTCTTTTCTCCACCCATAACACGACTGATTTAGACCGGATAGCGGATTATATTGTTTTTGTGAATGAGGGGCGGCTAGTTTTTAATGAGATGAAAGAATCTCTCCCTAATAAATACATGCTGGTAAAACGCAATAAGGAGTTGCTTGATCGGCAGTATGCTTCAATGGCTTCCTAACATAGAGAACTGGCAGAGTTTTGGCGTGAAGTCTAGCTTTATTCCTTATATCATACTAGGACTGGCTTACGTGTTCTTACTCAGCTGTTCTTATCTCATTTCATTGCGGATTTTTGAGAAAAAGGATCTGTGATGCTAATAATTTGAGATTTAGATTGAATTCATATACCATTATCACTACAAAGATAAATACTGTAGGGGAAGGGTATACATCCAATGCCTAAAATGATTTATAGTTTTCGTACAAAAATGATTATGCTGCTGATGGCCAGTATGTTAGTATCCGGTGGGATAACCTTTTTAATCTATAAGGCGCTCCAGCGATATTATCACTCTGAGGTGAAGTTTGAGAATCCACTAACCCAAGTTCGCTATGTAATAAGAGATATCGGAGATGTGAATACATTTTTAATTATCTTTATACCACTAGCCATTCTATTTTTCTTCTTATTCACTAAGCCGTATGCAAAATACTTCAAAGAAATATCAAAGGGGATTCATCAGCTAGCGTCAGGTGATTTTTCCGAACGAGTAGATATACCCTCCAAAGATGAATTTGGGATAATTGGTCATGATCTCAATCTAGCCATTGAGAATATGCAAGAAGCTATTGAGCGGGGAGACATTGCCGAGAGCAGTAAAGATCAACTCGTGTTGAATCTGGCGCATGATTTGCGTACACCCCTAACCTCGGTTATTGGCTATTTGGATTTTATTTTGAAAGACAATCAATTAACCCCTGAACAGACCAGGCATTACACGACGATTGCTTATACCAAATCTCAACGTTTAGAAAAATTGATCGATGAGCTGTTTGAAATTACAAGAATGAATTATGGCAAGCTTAAGCTTGAGAAATCATCGATTGATCTCAGTGAGCTTCTCTTGCAATTAAATGAAGAATTGTATCCAGTCTTTGAGAAAAATGGTCTAACCTCCAGATTGGATATGACACAACCTCTGATGATTTACGGTGACGGGGAATTGTTAGCACGTGTATTTGAGAACCTTCTTACGAATGCGGCCCGATACGGAAACGACGGCCAGTTTATTGATATTCACGGTTACTTGGACGCTAACGAGGTAGTCGTTGAAGTGATCAACTATGGAAATTGTATTGAACCGGAAGAGCTGCCACGTATTTTTGATATGTTTTACACGGGTGATCGTGCTCGATCACATCCAACAGGAAGTACGGGACTTGGCTTGTTTATTACTAAAAATATAGTAGAGCAGCATAATGGAACCGTATCTGCGCAAAGCAGTGTGGTGCGGACAATCTTTGAAGTGAGACTCCCGCAAAACAGTAATTGAAGACCAATTCTATACCATGAAGCTCCAACCTAAAGAGGATTCGTTGGTGGGTGATATCTAAAGATCGTCCACCTTTGAAATCCTCTTAAAAACATGATATAATTAGCTTGCTAATTAATTTGTAAGGTGGTTCGGGGGAACAAGCTGTGATTGAAGATGAGATAAGAGAACTACTGGATAGAATTTCAGCGGAAATGCGTAGAGATTATGCAGCATTGCTTAGAGAATTTAATCTTCATGTGGGCCAAGAACAGTTATTATGCCGGTTATGGAGATCAGATGGAATGACACAGATCCAGTTAAGCGAAAGTCTGAATTGTGAGCCTCCAACCATTACGAATATGGTGAAATCGCTTGAGAATCATGGGTTTGTTGTTCGAAAAAGAGATCCTGAAGATGGCAGAGTAAGCCGAGTATATCTAACTCAAGCCGGACGTAATCTCTGTGAACCTGTGGAACGTATATGGAATAAGCAACTGGATAAATTATTAACAGGAATTCTACCCGAAGAACGTTTATTATTAAGAAGGCTTATGAAACAGATGGTTGTTAATTTATTAGCAAGCTAATCAAAACTCAGAAAAGAGGAACATAGATGATTACCAGTTTGACTCGTATTAATGAACTAGCCAGGAAAGAACGTGAAGAAGGTCTGACAAAAAGTGAATGGGTGGAACAGATCGCTTTGCGTGAAGATTATCTACGTGAAATTCGTGGACAAGTTCGTAACAGTCTATCGGGAGTGACGATTGTAGATCCTGAGGGAAATGATGTTACGCCTGAAAAAATTCGTTTATCGCGTAAAGAAACTTTGAACTAATATTTAACTAATGAAATGGAAGGACACCTTTAGAATATCGTTGAATGGTCCTATGGGCTAATCAGCGAATATCTAAAGGTGTTTTTTTGTGTGATATCCAATGGGCGGAAGAGGAATCCTATCTATAAAAAGTTATCTTAACGGAAGCTTAATTCGAATTCGTTAGCTGGTCCTGAAAGTTAAGGTTCACTTAAACTTGTGTTTCACAGGATCTAAGACTGGATTGTTAGAATGAAGTGGATAGAAGAGAAGATATAATATATGTGGGGGAGCGGGAATTACATGATGAAAAAGACATTTTTCTTTTTACTGAAAGCAATAGGAGTTATAGTGATAGCCATAGCGCTTTTTCTAGCTATTGTTTTTACTGTTAACGTGATCTGCAACAAAATTGAGAAAGGTAAAATCGAGCCCTATGGTCAGCTTGTACCTGTAGATGGAAAAAACATGAACGTCACGATTCATGGAAATGGTGACGAGACAGTGGTATTACTACCAGGATACGGAACTGCAGCGCCGGGTATTGATTTTAAGCCGCTAGTTGACGAGCTATCTCCATTTTACAAAGTGGTTGTGATTGAGCCATTTGGCTATGGATTAAGTGATGTCACCGAAAAAGAACGAAGTACTGAAAATATTGTGAGTGAATTACATGAATGTTTACAACAATTAAATATAGACCGTTATATTCTGATGGGACACTCCATATCCGGAATTTATGCTCTAGACTATGTGAACAAGTACAAAAACGAAGTTAGTGCATTCGTAGGGATCGACAGCAGTGTTCCGGCACAAGGAGCCGGCGATGAACTTCCAACAGCAGCCTTAAAATCACTTAAACAATCAGGTTTCTACAGATTGCTGGTTAAACTCTCGCCTGATCAAATCATTGCACCCGATGTTGATGATGAAACGAAAGAGCAAAATAGAATGATTTCGCTTAAAAACATGATGAATCCAAATATCATCAGCGAAGCAGAGCATTTCTCAAGCAATTTCAAAGCCGCAGAGAATTTAAAGTTCCCTAAAGAACTTCCCGTGATGTTCTTCTTAGTAAAAGATAATTCGGATGTTGAGGGCTGGGCAGCTTTACATGAAGAACAGATCAAAGATTCCTTGCATGGGAAGATGATGATGTTTGAAGGCGATCATTATTTACACCATACTAAATCGAAAGAAATCGTGGAGAATTTCAGAAGCTTCATGAGTGAAATAAAATAAGAGTGAATGAGAAAACGTCGAACGATTCGTTTAGTGAATCTTTCGGCGTTTTTTTTAGCTTATATCATACTACTCATATAACAAGAGATAAACAGCGAGGTAAATCATGAGCAAAAGAAATAGAAAAAGAAACATTCTATTAACGATATTGTCAGCAATAGTTGGAATATGCATGGTATCGATTTTATTAAATAAGACCTACCGTACTACGTTTGAATCCTTGCCTGAAACCGATCGGCGGATGCTGACAGAGTTATCCGAGTTGTATAACCATTTTGAGCAATCCAGTGATCAGCTCTGGAATAAGGATTATCGATTTGACTCCAAACCCTTGTTACTGGTACGAACGACTAAGGATAGCGGTCTGTTTCGTAGCGAAGGGTTTGCCGTGAATGTGCCTATGAAGAAAGGGATTTTTGCTCAAGAAATCAGTCTGCCTGAGTCGATGGGCTTACCGAAGGTATATCGGATCAGTCGTTTTTCACCAACAACCCTCTCAGCATGGTTTCCAGCTAATTTTGGAACGCTAAATCTGAAAGGTATGGAAACAATGTATTTTAAGTAGTATCCCAAAATGTTCAGCGATCCCGCGCTGTATTTTGATTTTTCATCTTTTTTATTGCACGAAGGGTTTCATATCTTCAAACAAAAAGAATGGACGTATGATGCCAATGGTGCTGAGTATATCGAAAACTATCCTATAAATGAAGAAAATTACGCATTGATGGGTATTGAATTCAAACTGTTGGATCAAGCAATGGCTGAAAGCAATCCTGAACTCGTTCAAAAGTATTTACATGATTGGACAGTTGTACGAAATTACAGATATTATAAATGGCCGCAATTAATTGGCGAGACGAAGACAGAGGCTATCGAAGGTTCTGCAAGGTATTTGGAATATCGTTATAGTAAGTTAACTGGCGGTAATTTAATGGTGCTGGCCACCAAGCAGGAGCCTTACCATGTGACATTTATGCAAGCGTATGATTTTATTGCTAACGGACAAGCGGAGTCGCCTTCTTTCTTAGAAAGAAGTATCCGTTATGAAACTGGGGCTGCTTTGGAGCTAACGATGGATAAGGCAAACTTACCATGGAAAGAAGCGATAGAAGATGTACCTGGGAAGAAACCAGGAATGACACCGTACGAGATTTTGAGTAACTATTTTAAAATGAATGATCTAACTACTATTGAAAGCCAGTTAGGTGAAATTAAAGAAGTATACGATTACGATGCCTTACGCAAACAGGGGGCGAAGATAGTTAAGCAGGTTAATATCGAATAGAAACATTAAACGTAAAACGTCGAACGATTCATATAGTGAATCATTCGGCGTTTTTTTATGGATTAAAGTACGATTCACCAGCGTGATTCTAAAAAAAAGATGATTGATCAATGCAATTGTGGGCACTCTATATCCTAATCTTTACTATAGGAAGGACTACAATAGCATGTGTGGAATAGCAGGAATCTTAAAATGTAATGGACAACCCCCACAAGAAGAAACCTTAAAACAAATGACAGGGGCAATGAATCACCGAGGTCCTAATCATGAAGGTGTATGGCTCGATTCTCGGATTGGGCTCGGTTTTCGTAGGTTATCCGTTATAGATTTACGTGATGGAAATCAACCGATGACGAATGAAGATCGTACTCTTTGGATTGTTTTTAATGGTGAAATCTATAACTATAAAACACTACGAGATCAGCTTAAGCTAAAGGGACATCACTTTCAAACGCAATCAGATACAGAAGTCATTGTGCATTTATATGAGGAATACGGTAAGGACTGTGTCCATCATTTACGAGGAATGTTTAGTTTTGCGATTTGGGATGTTAAGGAACAGACGCTTTTTGCTGCTAGAGATCATTTTGGCATCAAGCCTTTTTATTATTACAAAGATGAGAATAACCTTTTATTTGCTTCGGAAATTAAGAGCATACTTGCAGTGCAAGGGGTACCAAGAAAGCTTCAGTATCAAAGTCTATTTAGCTACTTAACTTTTCAGTATGTCCCGCACCCTGATACGATGTTTGAACATATTCATAAATTAGGACCTGCAGAGCGATTGTTTGTTAACGCTTATGGTGAAATGAAGATCGAGAAATATTGGGAGCCCCATTTTCATCCGGTAAAACGATCTTTAGCAGACTATGCGGAAGAAATTCAGTGGAAATTGAAAGAGTCTGTAAACCTTCATTTACAAAGTGATGTGAATAGAGGGTGTTTTTTGTCCAGTGGAATTGACTCTACAGCTATAGCTGCAATGATGAAAGCTGAAGAATCAACAAAGACCTTTTCGATTGGATTTGAAGGGGTAAACAATGAAACGATCATTGCAAATCAAACGGCAGCTAAACTGGGAACGGATCATTATTTTCACATCTTATCTACAGAAGACTTTTTTGAGAGTATTCCGAAAACGGTATGGCATCTTGATGAGCCTGTCGCGGATCCTTCCGCCATTGCTCTTTATCATCTAAATCAGCTTGCAAAAGATCATGTCACGGTTGTCCTATCAGGGGAAGGCGCTGATGAATTATTCGGAGGATACCGGATCTATAGAGAGCCAGATGCATTAAGACCCATCACATGGATGCCCAACTTCATAAAGGATACGTTACGAAAATCATTAACCATCTATCCATATCATTTTTATGGCAAAAACTATTTACTTCGGGGACTGACACCTTTAGAAGAGCGTTTTTTCGGTAATGCTAATATCTTTAACAAAAGCGGAAAGATGAATTTGCTCCATGAATCGGTACACGCTCAAAATAGCTTTTTACATCCGACGGATATCGTTAAACCTTTTTATGACAAGACAGTACACCTAGATCCTACGACAAGAATGCAGTTTATTGATATGAATTTTTGGTTGCCTGGCGATATTTTGTCAAAAGCAGATAAGCTCTCTATGGCACATTCATTGGAATTAAGAGTTCCGTTTTTAGATAAAGAGGTTTTTGAAACGGCTAGTAAAATTCCAGTCTCCAATCGGATTGGCAAAAATACAACAAAACTCGCTTTGCGTAAAGCTATGGAAGGAATCGTTCCGGATGCGATTGTGAATCGCCCAAAATTAGGATTTCCCGTACCCATTCGTGATTGGCTTAAGACCCCGATTTCAGATATAATGTTTGAGCAAATACGATATAGTGGTATTGAAGAAATATTCAATATGAATATCATCGAAGAGATGTTTATCCAGCATCGGAGTAATAAAGGTGATTATTCGCGTAGAATCTGGTTAATTTACATTTTTTCCGTGTGGTACACGCTTTTTATGAAAGAAGATCTGAAGCAATTAAAGAGTGCCGTGCTGTAATGGGGGAGTGATCTTTTGAACATTGAAGAATATGCATGGAATAAACATGAGCAGAAAATAAAAGCAAGTAACGAATTTACTTACAGTAGTCCTAAGATAAAGATTGTAGACAATAATGAATTAAGAAATCAACTTGAAGAAAAGCTTGAGAAATTACCACAGAAGTTACTGGCCAAATGGGCTTTAAGCGTTGCTGTTGAACACCTGGAGCATTTGGATCAACATCTTGTAAATGACCCGCGAATTGATTTAGGGATAGAAACGCTAGAAAAGCGTATAGCTGGTGATATCAGAGCCTTCGACTTAAGAAAAGTTGGATTTATAGTCAATGAATTGGCGAAAGAGTCCACAACCGAAGCAAGTAAGTATGCTGCTCGTTCTTTTGCACAAGCCATTGCAACTGGACATATGAGAGGACACGCTATGATAAGCAGTGACTATGCCGTAAAAATGGTAAATATATCCAAATATTCCTCGGTGGCCGAGGCTGCAACTAAAGAACGGGAAAGACAATTAAGGATAGCTGAAGAGTTGCTTTTAAAATTGGAGCTTTAAGACTGAACGTGTATGAAGATACTGATATAAGTTAATTAATGGTAATAATTAGCTTTTATATTTAAGAGGTACGTAAAGAACATGCAACAACAAAACACAACTATAAGCACACGAAGTTTTATTCGAGATTTAGGCGCACTTTAAAGATTAATACTTGTTAGAGATAAATTGATTTCTATAAAAAGAAAAGATAAAGATTATGTTCATACAAGGGACGCTAATTTGAACACTGAATTGACAATCATTAATGAACAGCTGATTAGCAATATTATGAGTTAAAATTGGCTGGTCTCATTAATTTATATACTACTTACTCACAAAACCCGTATTTTGTACATATGTCTATGAGTTGGAATAAGCCCTGTTTGATTCTTTTGACTCCGATGATTCTATTAATTTGATAATATCTTCTGAACTTAAGTTGTCTCCAAAATGTGCAGCTGTCTTTTAATTCACCGTTAAAGCATGCGTGCCTTCCGCTTATGTGCTGCCCTCACGGACAAAAAGATGCATTTCCCCATAAGTGACAAACGGACTGATCTTCATCCCCCTTAAACTCAAACCAAACACCGGTATCCTCGACTTCCTTAGTCGTAGCTTTAACGCCTTTTAAGCCGTTTGCAGAGATATTCCAGAAAAAAGTAACACATTCATTTTCATCGAAATTGAAACTTTTCCATTATCAAAACACGCTCCTTTTCATTAAGTTCCATGATTTCTTCGTAATGCGTAACAATATGTTCAAACGTTGTTCATTTCAAAATTGATACATTTACTTTCTTAATCGTCAAACATTCATCTAAATTTTGTTCCTAAAATAATCAAACATGTGGAATTAGCACCTCCATACAACTAAATATTCATAATGTTTCATTAATGCAGTGTGCACAGGCTTTTGTCTCAGCATCTACGATCGCATTTTTCATTGACACAAATATGCCTACATAACTTTGTGTCATTGGACAACCAAGATGTCGGTAGACAAGAACATCGTCCCTTATAGGATAAGAACTTGGTCCCTTTGCCGATTCCCCCACTTTTTCCGGCATAAAAAATCCACCCATATAAATGAGTTGATCAATAACCATGTTTTCTTACATAATTAACCATATTGGTCACTGACTTCGGTCGTTCCGCCCACCTATTTGTCCGAAGTAACCAGGTGCGCGCGCACAGCAGCTCGTCACGCCGCCGGCACCGATTCACGCAGCTCCCGGTAGTTGTAGATTTCCCCGTTAAAAATAAGTGATACTTCGCCCGGCTCGTTGTGCGTCGGCTGCGAACCTTGAATTCATACAGTTTACTTAGGAAGGGTATCACTTCAACTCATCCATGAATAGGCTATTGTAATAAATTGAATAATGGAGGTATCCCAGATGACCTTTGGGAACGAATATCCAAACAGCCAGGCTAATCCATCCGTATACCCTTACTTTACCCGTTACAATCCTTTCCCTTACTCTCATTACTACCATCTCTTCCGTTCAGAAAGCAGTCTGGCAGATCTACCCTCAGACAGCGAAAACACCAAAAAAGAACTTTTAAATGGTTATATGAACGAAAATGAATGCAGCGGGCAGGGGATTAAGCTAAATACTGGAGGAGAAGTAGGCGGTAAACACGGCATTGGTTTAAATGCTAGCGGGAATTTAGGTTTAGGTAGCATGGGTATGTATGCGGGCGGCCATATAGGCACTCCTTCATATGGAATCCATGCGCAAGGCAATACTCATCTGGACAGCAGCCAGGGTCTAGGGCTCAATGCCGAAGCCCAGGCCTTCGGCAAGTACGGGATTGCGGGTCAGGCAAAAACCCAAATAGGTGGCGGTCAAGAGGCAGGTTTTCATACGGGGGCGCAGGTCGGCGGAGAGTACGGTATGAGTGCTGATGCCGAAGGACACTTGGGGTTCAGTCAAGGCGCGGGTCTGCAAACCCATTTGCAGCTTGGTGGCGAAAATGGTCTCGGCGCCCAGGCCAAGGCACAACTCGGCGGTGGTCAAGGAGCAGGCTTAGGTGTTGCCGGACAGGTAGGCAAATATAATGGAAAGTTAGGATTTAATATCGGCGGCAAGGACAAAGAAACCAAGGAGTAAAAGTTGCCCCAACGTTAAGTATTTAACCTTTCATTAGACATCCTTATGTTGGCACTTTTGTGTCATTGGAGACCATCCATGGCTAGCGACCCGCCAAAAAGAAGCCAGGAACGAAAATTTCTCTTGGCTTCTTTTTGAGCTCACCGGCCTTCTAGGCGGATTTGTGTATTTTCACTATGTTCCAGGTATAACAAACACTCTTATGAATATCGAATCACTCCTCCATTTACGTGTAATACTTGGCCTGTCACAAACATGGAATCGCTGGCCGCTAAATAGACGTAGGCTGGCGCAACCTCGAATGGCTGCACAGCACGACCGAACGGGCTGTCGACGCCCCAGGTACTCACCATCTCAGCAGGCCAAGAGCTCACAGTAAGAGGCGTCCATCCTGGTCCAGGAGCCACCCCATTGACCCTGATTCCCTTGTCGGCGAGCGATACGGCCATTGTACGAATGAAGGATACAATCGCTCCTTTGGTTGCCGAATAGTCGATGGCGTTTTTGTTTCCCTCATAGGCCACCCTTGAAGTCGTACAGATGATCGCACTGCCTGGACTAAGAAAAGGTATGGCGGCTTTCGTCAAATAAAACATAGGAAAGACGTTCGTTCGAAAGGTATTTTCCAGTTGTTCGTCAGAAACGTCCATAATGCTGGGTGTGTACGGCTGCACGGCGGCGTTACTGACCAAAATGTCCAGCCTTTGATAATGGTGTATCGTCTCCGCCACAATTTCGGATGAGGCAGCCGGATTGCGAAGATCGCGAGGCAGGATCAGGCAACGAACGCCGAATTGCTCAACGTACTGTTTGGTCTCTGCTGCATCCCTGTGCTCGTTCAAATAGACGAGTGTCAAATCCGCTCCTTCTTTGGCATATGCTACCGCGATAGCGCGTCCGAATCCGCTATCGCCTCCGGTAATGATGGCGGCTTTTCCTTTTAGCTTGCCACTACCGATATAACCGGGATTATCAAAAATAGGCTTGGGTTCCATCAAGTACTCCAAACCGGGGTTCTGATCCTGGTGCTGCGGCGGGAATGCTACTGGCTCCATAACGGTCTTAGTCCGCCAGCCGATGTAGGGATATATAGGATAACCTTTCATCATAGGCCTCCCTTCTCTTGAATTTCTCTTGTAAAAGATCTTGTGGGCTTGCTAAAAAATGGTTATTTATATTACCAACTTATGAAATCCTTTATGAGAGTATGAACGGAATAAAGCCCTTATGTACGCTAAACCCATTCCAATTGTCAAATAGAAAATATTAGAGCATAAACGCTACTACATTTTTTTTGGTGAGTTGAGCGAAGAGAGAATCAAATGACGATCTACCCCCTATCCCGCAGACGACCTTCGTCATGGCGGAAGCAACAATTAATCATCTTATATAGGAAACGGGAAGGCATAAGCAGATTATCTTTGCTTATACCTTCCCGTTTCTTGTATATTCTTTTTCATGCAGCAAGCCGATTACTTCATAAGATCATCGCTTAGTTTCATAATTTGCTCCGCATACTATTTCTTTCGTCCACCAGTAACTAAGCTATGAACTGGATTTCTCCTCTATAAATTAAGTTGAAAATGAAATTGGTATTAAGAAAGATGAGGGTATAGTGCAGGAACGCCACCTGCAAGTCCACCTTGTATCATTCGGCTGTTATCATCAGCAATAATTTCAAAGCTGCCAGATTCTATGCCATCAATAGCTATTTTTGCGATATCTGCAGGGCTTACTTTGGGAACTTCTAAGCTGGATGTCATGTCTGTCTCCATAAAGCCAACATGTAATCCTGCTACTCTCACATTATGTGGATACAGGTTTATACGTAAATCATTCGTCAATGCCCATGCTGCAGCCTTCGCGGCTGTATAAGCACCCGCAGTTCCGGAACTAAACCAAGATAATGCGGAAAGAATATTCAAAACCGATCCTCCCCCGTTTTTCTCAATGATCGGTGCAAAAGCACGAACCATGTATAGCGTACCGAAGAAGTGCGTATCAAACTCCAACTGTATTTTTTCCACATCTCCTTCCAGCAAAGAAGCGCCAGTAGATGATCCTGCATTGTTGATTAAAAGCGTAACGTCCTTAGCGAGGATAGCAGCTGCTTCAACTTCTTGAGTGTTGGTAATATCAAGCTTTACAGGTATAACGCCTGGAATATCAATGGTTTCCGGATTTCTTGCACCTGCATAAACCTTAGCCCCTCTGGATAGAAGTTCTAGGGTGAGATGGCGGCCAAAACCTCGGTTTGCTCCAGTTACAAATGCCACTTGTTCAGAAATTATCATTTTATTTACTCCTTTTATTCATCGTTTAACTACTATATGGGAATGATCATTCTAAAATGAACACAAGAATAGATCATTTGTGAAAGAAAACTATAGCAAGAAACGAAATATATTTCGAGAACGATCATTCTAGAATGTGCATAAGCAATTATCTTTAAATAATAATTACTTATATAAAAGTTTAATTGATAAATCGGCTATTCGATGTAATTTTTCTTTAGGCACTGAAGTCCTTGTCATTACCCTTAACCCCACACAAACAGAATGTAGATGTTCCGCTAGTTCGTCGGCATTGTAATCTGAGTTAAACTCTGCATCCTTCTGCCCCCACAGAATAATATCTTTGAGCAGCTGCTCTGATAAGGTGAACGATTCAGTGGACTTCAAATCCACATCGGCATCGCGCATTGCCAATTCCACGGCTGAATTTACCATCAAACAGCCTGAGGGCGTATCTTCTTCACCATTTATTATGAAACTAAAGATAAGCTGAAGTGCCTCAGTTGCAGTATTGGAACGTTTAACTTCCCCCGTAAGCTCAGCATTCACTTTATCGCGAAATCGGTCCATTGCTTTCAAAAACAGCGTATGCTTGTCGCCAAATGTGTCATATAAACTTCTTCGATGAACTCCCATATGCTCTACAAGATCTGTCAAAGATGTCTTCTCGTAACCCTGTTCCCAAAAAAGCTTCATCGCCTTATCTAATACTTCGTTCTCTTCGAATTCTTTGCTTCTTGCCATTCTATTCCCTCCCTAATAGTAAATGTAACATATTGAGAACGATCGGTAAAGAATGGATTCATTCTTTACCGATCAAAAGATGAACTTCAAAATCAATGACTCAATTTGCAATTGCTAAATATCAAATTAGTCTCCTTTGAACTACCCTTTGCTCTAGTAGCGTTAGATACATGTTCTTTTCCTCTTACACATCCTCATAGTGCCGGAATTTATTATGATTCGATTACCTTAAGATAAGAAGCTTGAATTTTATAAATTAGAAACCCTCTAACATTGCATTACATGTTAGAGGGTTTCGTGTGTAGCTGCTAATGTTAGCGAATACTACTTCATGATACTAATGGATTTCGTAGTATTATCGAAGAATACATCTGCACCAAAATACTCAGCAATGAAGCGTAATGGGAGCATAGTACGTCCGTTTACAAGTTCAGCTGCAACATCCATTCCTGGTGCAAGTTCACCGATCGAAATCGACAAAGTCTTACCTTCCAAGGTAATCATTACGGTTTTCGTAATGTTATCCCAGCCTACATTTGCTCCTAAGCTCTCCGCAACGAAGCGCAGTGGTACTAAAGTTCTGCCTTTAACTACCATCAACGAAACATCCATACTCATTTCGATTCCGTTTAATTTATACCCTTTCTTACCTAGAGTAAATTCTAATTTCACAGGTTCAGGCTTGGTTGTAACAAAGATATAGCCTAGCCCTTTTGCCATGAAGGTAAATTTACCTGTCTCACGGTCATAGTTGCCGCCTAAGCGTTCCATGTTGCCGTCTAATCGAAGCATGATACCGCATAACTTGCTAATATCGTTAGTCGACAACTTCTCTTTTGTCAGATCGAAGGTTACTGGTATAAGTCCTGTATAATCCGTTACTTCCCGACCATCTGCGAAGATCTTCAACTCATATCCCCGCTCTATAACTCTGTCTCTTTCATCTACAGGTTTAATGACAACCTTCAGCCTCTTGCCTGTATTCAACTGCTTCAACAATTCAGGGGACAATTCAACAGATACGGTGTTATTCGTAACGGTTAGCGGTTTGTTGGCTTTAATAATCGCACCGATCGTATCGCTTTGAATCTCAAGCTCATCTTTTCCGGCTGACATCGTCAATTCAATGGAATTGCCTTTCTTCAGCTGTTCTTTGACTGTAGTATCAATAAGATCCGCTACCGGTGATTCTGGCGAAGGAGTCGGCGTGCTGATTTGGCCACCTGAACCTTCACCGTTATTATTTGCAGTAATTACGATAGTTAACTCTATTGTATCCATGCCAGCATGATTGGAAGCCGTAACAGTGAATTTGTATGTTCCCGCTTCAGTAGGCACCCCTGAAATAACACCCGTAGCTCCTTCTAAATTCAACCCAGCAGGTAAATAATTATCACTCACTTTCCAGGTAATCGGTTCGTCGCCATATACTGCTAATGTTACCGTATACGGTTGTTCAACTTTGCCGTTTGGCAGATTCTTAGTGATAATCTCCGGAGCTGTGTCAACTGGCTTATCCTCTTTAATCTCGATGCTCAATACTCGCTTATCTATACCAAAATCATTCGTTGCTGCAACAGTGAATTCGTATGATCCTGCCTCTTGAGGTGTACCCGAGATAACACCTGTTGCTTCATCTAGGTTCAAATCTACTGGCAAATCTCCTCCCTGGACCTTCCAAGTAATCGGTTCGCTGCCGTATACCGCTAATGTTACCGTATAAGGTTCTCCAACTTTGCCACTAGGCAAAGACTTAGTGATAATCTCCGGAGCTGTGTCAACGGAGACAGCTTCAGTGATCACTATACTGAACGGTTTCGAGTCACTGCCTGCGTCATTGTTAGCTTGAACTTTGAATGTAAACTGACCCCATTGATCCGGTGTACCCGAGATAACACCTGCATCTTCATCCAAGCTCAATCCTGATGGTAATAGACCATCTACAATGGCCCATTTGATCGGCTTATCGCTATCAGTGGTAAGAATTGTCGAATAAGGCTGTCCTACCTTGCCAACCGCAAGCGAATTCGTCGTAATCGTTGGCGCAGTACCTGCGTCTTCAACCCATTTCGCATATAATTCAATATCCCTTGTAACAGGATCAGCAACGAAATCCCAGGCATCGTTTAATCCTGCATCTTGATACCAACCGTCGAAAACTGTGTTTTCTTTTGTCGGCGCTGTTGGCTCGGTAATTGTCCCGCCCATATCAGCGAACTTCATCACCACTTCGCTGCCACCATTGGAATCAAAAGTTACCGCATAAGGGTTATGTGCGCCGATGGAAGGCGTTCTGCCGCTAAGTGGATTGCCGAAGAAGTCTGTTCTCTCCGTCATATGAGGCAGAGCATTCGCGCGATCCACATATGGGCTTGCAATCTCGGCACCTGAACCATAGGCTAGGTTATTACCGCCAGCAAGACGGAACCCGTTCATCGCACTGTAATCAAGCTTGGCATCCACTGTTCCGCTGCTGGTAATCCAATGTTCCGGCGCAGATTTATAATCATTTAATATAGCATTTAGTTCCTCTTCCGTTACATAGCGGTTGTCTGTTGCTGTTACGCCTGCACCTAGATACCCGCCTCCACCTGCGTTCATGCTACCAAAAAGATTAGCCGGATATACAATGTTGTTCGTAAACCGTCCGGCTGCAAATGGAGATGATGTTCCCCCGCCTTTCAGACCAACCTGGTTGTTTTCCCCGGTGTAGGCAAAAATATTATTTTGGAAATAAATATGCAAGTTGGAGGCTGTCGGATCAAATACTAACGAACTGCTATTCTTCAATGGTGTGACGATGACATTGTTATAGTATAAACCGCTTAATTCCTCACTCGTTGAAGAACCTCCCGCAAGTAATATAAGACTGTTAAAGCTCTTGTTAAAATCCGGGCTGCGACCGTCGTTCACGCTAATGTTATACCGAACGATATTGCCCTTGGCAGCATTCATCTGTAAGTACCAACCGCCATAGTTATTTCGGCTGTAATTGTATTCATACACATTGTCCTGACAATAGTTGTCAATATCCCAAGCCATACCGTCATTACTTGCATGATATGGGTTATCCACGGCTTCATTATAGCGGAAGATCGTGCCTTTACTTGCCATAATCCACGCTGCCGCATAGTTTTGCGAGCCTAGATATGTTGGCGTTGTATTATTTGGCCCCCAGTTTGTAACCAGGTTGCCGCTCTTATCGCTTAAATAGCTGTAACCGCTGTCTGTGACCACATTTCGTTCCACAAGGGAGTTGTTCCCGCCGGACATGACAATGCCATCTCCAACCGAACTAGAAATCCAGTTGTTTCTAAACACAGCGTTTGATGCCCAAGGATAGCTTGAGTTACTCCAAGTAATGCCTGTGTTATTCGTCCCAGGATTGCTTGGTCCGTAGGCATTGTTGCGAATACCTTCGTTATCGCAGCGAAGGGTTTTGTTACCTTCAACCAAGATATCTACATAACCATTAATAATGATACCGCCGGATACCTTACTTGCTCCATTTGCTTGGTGCAGCCCATTAACATCATGCACGTAGTTATCTCGAATGACGATTCCTTGCATACGAGCATCAGCATAATCTTGAATATTAAACTGACCTTGTCCCAGCTTGGAAATCCGTGACATTACAGCGATACCGGAACGGCCGTCACCTGCTTTATTGCCGATGTTCGTTACTTCAATTCCACTGACTACCCAATAGTTAACGTCATATAACTCAATTGTACCGTTTAAGGAAATGCCTGATGGGCTTGACGCTGTTCCTCCACCATTAATTATCGGGCGTTGGTTAGGGTCGGTCGTATTATATTTTGTAAGCGTAATCGGATTCCCTTCCTCACCATTACCGCGCAGTCTGATTTGTTCATTCCATACGCTATTCGCATCCAGATAAATGGTTGAACCTGGCATAAATACATATTCATTAATCTTGGAGATTGATTTCCATGCCGTAGCCGGTGTGCGTCCATCTGCATGATCGTCACCGTTATTGGAGAAATAATAATCACGGACTTCAAGTGGTAGAATGTTCAATTCGAATGTGATTTCGGCGGGATTCAGATCAAGTCTAACCGTATATTTTCCCGGCACGATATTATTTCTTGCGAATGATTTTTTGTTAATCTTCAATACATTACCGCTAACCGTATAATCCACATCCCGCTGCAGAGTTACAGCGCCGATCTCCACTCCAGCTAGATCTGCTAAATCAGGATTTACGGTGATATTATAGTCATCCAGACCAATAACATATGTGCTGTCTTCCAAGTTACTATACTCTTTAGGCATGAGCCTTAGCGTAATAGAAGCTGTTCCGGTTTGGGCTGTTACTCCACTATCGATAACATATACGTCATCAATAAAGTGCCTGTTCTGTATATCCTTAACCGTTCCAGCCTTGTTGCCCCAGTTCGTAGCAAGCTGCAATGCATCGATCTTGGAAATATTGTTCTTAACTAGGGTATCAAAATTGCCGCCATCTGTTGATTGCCTTTGAACGTCTTGTCCATCGATTTTATAGGTCGTTCCTGTTGATGTAACGAACCATTGGAATTTATGCCAGCCTTCGCTTCGCTTGACATCTACAGGATAGAATCTCCCTGATGAACCGGGTCTGACTGCGTAATTGGTCAGATTTGCCGCCCAATCGCCATCTCCATTGCCATAATTTATTGCGATATGTTCATTGGATGATGGGGTTAAGCCAAAGACAGCGTGGTCATTGGAAGCCGCTCTGCCATCATCATAGTACCAAGCAGTAACGATTGTTGTCTTACCGGTTGCAGGGGCGTAATTATAGGTTCCTGGAACAGTAGCCACCTGACCGGCGCCGCTTGATGTTGCGGCCTTTCCTCCGGTACGGGACATCACATCGCTGTGAACATATCCGTTCGTACCATTTGAAAATTTCTTCTCCCCTTCAAATCCATCGTAAAACATAGTGTCAGCCTTATTGAAATAATCAACGCTCACCTGAACAGTGACCTCTTCGTTCCCTGTCGGAACATAACCTTTCTTAACGGTTACGAATCCGGCATCATCAACTTCAATCTTATCCTTGTCTTGATCTACCGGGCTGAAGCTGATGTTATCAGCAACGAACACATCAGCAGTGTCTACGATTAACCGCGTTCTATCTCCTGCCCGTAAAGTATCGCTCTGGCGAATTAGCGCAATGTTGGCTGAATATTGTGCACTCTCCCCTGATTCAGCAGAGTCCAAGAATCGTGACGTTGCATTGCCGTTTGCTGTTATTTTAAATGTATCATTTAAAGTCGGGGACAAAGCCGCATCATTGATTGTTACTGCAATCGGGCTTCCTTTAGCCACCCCATTACTGAAGAGTTGAACCGAATAGGCAGATGCGTTAGCGACGCGATCCCATGTAGCGTATGTGCCGTTCCATCTGACATTTACCGGTGCAGGCAATTTCTCGATCTTCAATCTTCCGGATGCTGCAACTTCTTCACTGATGTCCCCCGCATTATTAATGACAATGGCTGTAACAGTGTAGTTGCCCACTCCCAGTGCCCTTGCATAGGGCAGAACATGATGCCTTTCATGATTGTTGGGCCGGTCGGGTCCCCCATTTTTCGATAAATAATAACCAACAGGTCCACCGTCTTTGAACAGTGTTACAAGGGTATCACCGTAATTAGAAGCGCCACTATAAATGCCCGTGTCTAAGTCAAGCGTCGGGTTAATTGGCGCATTCACCTGTGTCTTGGTGGTTATCAACAACGGTACAGCATTGGATTTCACCACAATTCCGTCTGTCGAGGACACTTCGCAATAATAGAAATTGCCTTGTTGTGAAGCTGAGTCCACATTGGGAAGCGTTAACAGCGCCTTATCAGCTCCGCTGACTTTTGTCCCGTTCAAACCAGTCTCGTCATCAGATACATACCATTGATATGCTGAAGCAGCGGCTGATGCCGTAACACTAAATGTCGCTGTCTCACCTTGTTTCACTTTTGCCGCTGTTGGCTGAGTGATTATTTCTAAATTTGGCAATCCGCCGGGAGGTGCCAAATTCAATGTTAATGTTCTGTTTCCTGTTGTTGTAGCCACATCTTTTACAACATAAAAATCGTCGATTAGATGTTTATTCTTAATATAAGCTTTGTTGCCTGACTGATTGTTCCATCCTCCAGCTATTTTAGGCTGAATGGTTGTACCGCTCTTCATAGCTTTGTAAATATCACTTTGCGCTGAATCGGATATTAATGTTCCGTCTATTTGTAAAGTCGCACCATTCGGTGTAATAAGCCACTCGAATTTATGCCAGCCTGTGGAACGTAAAGCCCCGCTATCTTTCCAACGTTTGCCTGCTGTACCCGCTGATGATGGTGCATATGCCCAAGTATATCTAGTCGGGTTATGAATAACATCAGCCTCTGAACTTTGATAGAATGTCCCGGCAAAGGTGCCATTTTTGCCATCTACAATAGCAAATTGAGTTCTATCCGTCGCTGTCTTCTCCTCATCAGGATACGGGTCAAAATACCATGCCGTCATCTTATAATTGCTCCCTGCCGGCAATGCCACGTCTTGGGCTACATTTTCATTATTCGTATCATTCGAAGGTGTAATCGCTTTCAATCCGGAACGGGACTGAGCATCGGACAGCGTGTATGAAGAACCTAATTTGACCGTTGATGTCATCGGACCATTGTTGTACTCGAAATCCTCCATGAATAACACATCTGAGTCATGGTAATAACTCGCCGCGGCCGTGATTGTCACTGGGATGCCCGGAGCACCTGGCGATGCAAATGTATAACCGCTCGCTAAAGTAATGTTCCCCTGATTATTAACAGTTAAAAGATTCGAATTGCTGGAATCATAATTAACCTCGTCAATAACCGGTCCCTTCACCAGACTGCTTAAAGGCGAACCTTTATAGGTAAGATTTACCCTGCCTGCCTGACCTGCTGCTTGTGTCAATTCTAGTACAACAGAGTCAAAAGATTCGCCCGCTCCCGCAGCTGACACTTCAGATGAAGGCGCCAAGCCGAACAGACCAGGGAATACCAACGAAGTTGCCGTAATCATCGACAAAGCTTTTTGCATCCATTTCGATCGTTTCATCCCAAAAATCCCTCCCTTTGAAATTAATAAGTTACTACTTTATAAAAAATCCACATCTATGAAAGTCTCAATAGACATAGATTTTTATAAACTTAAAAACATAACTATTCTAGTTCACTACTAATGCACTGAATCGATTACCGTTATACACGATCTTCAACTTATTCGTATTTGCAATTAACGCTCGCAAGTCAGACTCCGCACATCCGTATATAATGGAATCTTTCACTTCTTCCAGTTTAAGCTTGGTGATTTTCGGTTTTGTGGTTAATGTGGCAACGACATCCTCGCCCATATATTTACCGATTACTGTCTCACCTACAGAAGCAGCAGCTAAAGACTCCCAGAACTTAAGAGACTCGGTTTCTTCTTTGGATATATCCAAACGATTTAGCACTTTCTCTTCCTTGGCCTGTCCCGCTGTCGCTAACGCGGCCGTTAATTCATCAGCAACACGAACATATTCCGCACTTTTTGATGCATACTCAACTTGCAACTCTGCTTCGCTCATTTTCGTTTTTTTAACCTGGGTTTCTACCAAATCCGGCCAACGGGCGCCACTTAAATATTGCATGTATTGATTTAAGTCAAACTGAGGCAACCCATAGTAAGTTCCTTCTGAATCATCCATCTTAGCTCGCTTTACATTTTCCTCTTCCATGTCGGATTTTAGCTCATCAAAGCTTTTGTAAGGGGCAATCCCCCGCTCGTCTGCAAAAAATTGCTCCTGCTTGGTCTTTAACAATGCAGTCATCGCAGATTTTTTGGCGTATTCAGATGGAGTTTCATGATTTTTGCCGTATTGACGTGTCCAGAAGCCCTCATCTACTTGGACCCCATAAGTTCTGAAGAAATAGTCTGCCGTTATAGCTCTTTGCTCCTTTACATAAAATTGAAATTCTTCCTCTGTTACGGCGTATCCATCTACTGTAAATATCCAATTTCCAGGCAGTTCCGCCTTTTTGTTAGTTAAGCTCAACACGAGTAAAGCAAAAACAATCAGAGCGGTAAACAAGATAATCACAGTTGTTTTTCGTCTAGTAATCCCCATGACGTCCCTCCTTTCAAATATTCAGCCTAGCTTTGCAAGAAAGTCTATGACAGTAAAATTCGTCGCCGTTGTAGAAGAAGTTCCCAAATTTAAATGGATAGACATAATTGTAAGTTTAGCTACCCCCTAATGTAAGCGCTTATTTAGACTGAATTAGAACAAATTTGACTTGATCTTAATGATGATTAAAGCTAAACAGTTCAATACTAAATTCCAAGAAATAAAAAAGCCGAATGGATCGTTCTCATCCACTCAGCTCATAGGTTTATTTTACAATAATCTGTATCGTATCACTTTCCGTTGTTCCACTTCCATTCATAAACTCACCGCGATATTGATAGATGCCAGGAGATTTCCCTGAAATTTGTGTAGTGGCCGATTGAGCACTTGGTGTTTGTGAAGATAAAGATTGCGTTTCAATAAGTTCGCCATTTTCATATAATCGATACTGTGCTGCGTTCGTGCCCCACCACATATTAGCAGTAATGCTATAGTCCCCATCTTGATCCCAGTTGTCACTAGACAACACAGGTTTGCCGGGCTTCGCATCAGTCACGGTGACGGTGTGTGGATCACATGAAGTCGTTCCATACAAATTCGATAACTCACATGTATACACATAGGTTCCATTCGGCTTTCCTTGAATAGGAATAATGGAAGTCTGGGCAGCTGGCGAAACATCGGGGAGTGACTTCGTTTGGATCAATTGGTCATTCTCGTACAACTTATACAGTGTGCCATTGTTTCCCCACCACATATTCATCGTAACCTCATAATTGCCATCATGTAAGCCTGTCGCAACACCGCTATTATTCGATAGTGTCGGTTTACCTGGCACCCCATTTGCAAGCAACGGCAGACTACTGGAATGCCGTTCGAACTTGACTGCATCAGCCCTCGTATAAATCATATCAGCAGGTAGAGTTGGCGGATCTACCGTTGTCGGAGTAACCCTTGTTAAACGAACATACTCGCTGCCGTCTCCAGTAAAATCGAACGTTCCTAGATTAACCCAACCCGACGAGCCGACGGATGCATCGATATACGTGACCTCGGTAACCGACTGATGCTTCACTTCCACTTTGACATAATTATCATTTGCCGTCGTATGGACGAGCTTGTAGACGGAGACCGTATATTTCCCCTCTGGAAACTGTCCTTTCCACGTCGCGGATGATCCTTGAACGGTAGAGTAACGGGACTTAACACCAATTTTGTATCCGGCTAAATTGCTTTGACTCCAAGACCCTTCTGTCGTGTACAACCCAGTCGTATTCGTGCTGTCGACAATAACCGTTAAGTCCCTGATCGCAATTGTCAAAGGCGGTGTTGTTAAGGTCAACCCGTCCATCGTTACAGTGGCCCATACCTCAATGTGATCCTTTTCCCCGTCGAGACTTAGAAGGGTCAACAAACCGCTACTGTCCACTTCAGCCAGATCGGTTCGATCAACGAAATACTGCACATTTGCCTTTGATAGATCACCAATCAGACCGTTATCCAAATAGCCGGTTACGCTCAGTTGTGCGGTTTGAGTCATCTGCAGTTCGTTCCGATCCGACAGGATCACCGCAGACTCCAATTCCGGCATCTTGTTCGGGTCCACCCACATTATCGCATCGGCAACTACTCGAGACTTATTGGCCTTATTAGTTAATTCCACGTACCCACTATCGCCTGCTGCAAAAGGATAAGCTCCTAGGTGCACCCAAGTCCCATTGGCCGCTGTCTTATCTACGGTAACCGTCTCGGAGCCTCCGCTATAATAAACGGTAAATGAGGCATTCGTTGCCCAATTTTCACTGGTAGCGGTTATTTGCGGAAGCTTGTAATACACGCTGTAAGTAACAGTTTCCGGCAGCTTAGGCCGCCATACAATTCTGCTTGTTGCTGTGCCGGCAGTCGATTTGGCGTACACATAGTTATCATAGTAGTAGTCGTTAGCCGTTGTATCCCGTATCCAGACGCCTTCTGTCTCTGCCTCCGTATTATCCACAATGATAGATGAACCCTCCTGCCAATCCGGTTGAACTGGAGTTTCGGTTACCTGATCAGGCAGATAGAGTGTCCGCTTGCGAGTCTGTTTCCCTTCCGATTCCACATAATAAGTGAAGGCTTGGGATAAATCGTTTACCCGTATCGACCATTCCATCGGATAGATCTTATCTGGAATGGTTGTATACGTAGCCCCGCCATCCAATGAATAATGGATCGTCGCTGGTTTCGTCGTTTTTGCCTGCACATAAGCATCGTAAGCCGTTTCGTCGGGCTTGACGATCAGCATGCCTTTAACCGCATCTATTGGACTGTGGATATCGAAGAAATAGCTTGCATCCGATGTTTCAGCAGTTCTGACCTGGTGCAGCGGCACTTGAATGTTGAGTCCTTCCACAATGATAGCGGTTATTCCCTTGCTTGAAACCGTGGCTTGAATGATTCCGCCACTCATAACCGCTTGCTCTGGTGTGCCATTGTCGCGGATGATGGTTACAGTATAATCTTGTACCGGGTTGAACCCAATGATTTGCGCATTCAGTTCGATCGGAGTCTGGACTTCAGCTGACGATTCGTTGCTTAACCCGATGTAGAATTTATTCCCGCTCTCTCCCGTTATCCAGTTCAATTGAGGATGGTTGGTCTGAATTATCCCCTTAGGCATCCAGAGCCAAACGTTGGAATTACCGTAAAAATGACCTGGTTTATTTCCATAGAGGTGATATTTGAACCATAAAAAATTTGTTTCAAATACAGAAGGAAATGTAATATTTCCATTCGATTTCAACGATTGTTCGCTGATCAAATAATCCATCGTTTGCCCGAGCTGTCCCGGTATATGGTGATAATAAATAGATGTAGCCCCGCTTGGGCCTTCCAGAGGAAACTCCGGTTCAAGTTGACTAACGGCGAAGCCCTTATAGTAATAACCTGGATAGCTCGAATATCGACCAATAACCGAATTATGAGCAATATCCTGCAGCAGTTTATCACCTGTATAGAGCGACAATCTCAGCATGAATGGAGCTTCCTGAGCATTCATCCGATAATAGCCAGTTGTACTTCCTGCTTCAAACGTCAATCCATTGGGAGAAACAAGCCAACTATCCGCTTGTAAGCCTCCGGCTACATCTTCTGGGAGCTTGATCCGAGGATATTGATATTTACCACTTTCCGGCCAATGGAACGACTCCGCGTAATTATACGTCTCAGGCTGCGGAATCGTAACGGCACCTTCTGGAACCGGACGAGCAACGAACATCGTTGCATACCGTTTGGCTTCTTTATAAGCAGCATTCAAGTATTTGGGTTCCTGAGTTTCCTCGTAAAGCTCCAAGATCTCCATCCACAGCTTGCTATAATAATAAATGAACTCATTTTTACTCACATTTACGGATGCAGGTGTATCAATATGCTGCATGATATAGCTGTCGGCTGCATCCTTGGCAGCCTGTAAATACTGCGCATCTCCCGTCATACGATACATCATCAGGGGCTGAATGACAGGACCCCGGTCTTTCTGGTCAGAATCACGCACGAGGTACTCTTCCTGTGCCAGCGCTCCAATTCCTGCCGTAGTCCCCATCATCTGATTGACAGCGGCTACGCTTGAAAAATCAAACGGCAAGGTTGCCATTTTCCATAACGACGGCACACCGTATACTGGCTTCTGCGTCGGCGACCAGCCTATACCATTTCGCGATAAGCCATACTGGACGGATGGCAATGCTCTCGTATCGTAAAGCTGGTCATCCCCAGTCAAATAGTAAGCCCCCAAAAGAACCGCATTCGAGCTTGTTCGAACACTATCCTCGTTTTCGATGTCAATAAAGCCCTTGGCACGGCTCCACCATCCGCTGGGTGACGGGACATAATCAACAGAGTCATCCCCTTGCGGCTCTATCTTAAGTAAATCGATCATATTGAACATCGCGTCAGTAAGCGACTGATCTGATACATTTTCCCGGTATGCGGAATAACCGTACTCATTGCGAAGAATATCCGCGTAGGACTCATACAAATTGCTTTTTTGAGCGATTAGTCCCATATGAAATTGATAAGTTCTTTCTGCGGCCATTTGCGAATAAGTCCCTAATTGAGGAGCATACAAGATTGGCTGCACGCTGCCTTCGTTGTTGACAAGGCTCATGCCAAGCCTTTGTTTCGTAACACCTCCCGTCGGTTCAAATTCAACCGGGAGCTCATCCGAAGGTACAAATACCCCATACGTCAATGGATTCCCCGAACCGTCATTCTTTTCAACCAGACTCATTGGAGCGCTTAGCTCCCTTAAGCTTGTTGATTCCACCGAACCTACCATTTTGGAGTGTGACCTAAAACCATTTAACACCTCATTGATGCCAGAGATTTGCTCAGTTGTGAAAGACTGATAGCCGATCACATAATTGCCATCCCGGCGGGGTGTAAAGGCGAAGGAAACATCAGGTTTATCCCCTGACATGGACCAGTTCACTTGTAAATCGTAATCGCTTCCATGTGAAGAATCGGTTAATATCGCCGTGTGGCTGTCAGGGAAATCAATCTCGTCGAATGTAATCCAGCGTTTGTTCATCGTATCGTAGTAATTGGTTAGACTCCCCGCATTCCCATCTAATAAGACCCATTGCTCTTCAAGTCTTTCCGCCACATTATTGACAGGCACCCAGTTCCCCGTATCCGAGTCCTTGTAGAACAAATCACGAACGATGGATTTGCCACCATCCCAAGCTGCTTCATAGAAGGTTACTTTGTAGCTGGCATTCTCGATGCTGCCTTTTTCCGTGTAACTGAGATTCGCCAATGTACGGCTACGCAGCGGAGGCAACGGCGGAGCTTGCTGCCGGATATTCCCTTCAAACTTGACCGCATCGGCCCGCGTAATGATCTTTCCGGTCGTAGGTTGCGTTCGAGTCAGTCTGACAAATTCGCTATCATCACCACTGAAATAATAGGACCCCAAATCAACCCATCCGGCCGATGGGCCCGACGAGGGCCTCAGATCCATAAACATGACATCCGTAATCCCATTGTGAACAATTTCAATTTTAACATTACTGTCTGCTTTATCCGCCCAATCAAGCTTGTTGAATGAAATTTTCGCCGTCCCTGCTTCCAATCGCGGATTCCATGTGATGCTTCTTCCTACTGCATCGGTAAATTTGGAACTGGAATTATTATATCCCTTCACTCCCGTACTTGTAGTCCAATAAGGAGCGGAGAACCCGTTATTTGCGTTATCTACATCAGTGGTGACGACATCATCAATCGTGAGGCTTCCATCATCAATGATGATCGTCTTATGCGGCTCTTTTTGCTGAATATTCCCTTCGAACTTGACCGCATCAGCTCGCGTAATTATCGTGCTGGTTGTGCTGGTAGACCGAGTTAATCTAACGAATTCTTTACCAACTCCGGAAAAATAGTACTCTCCCAAATCAACCCATCCCGCAGGAGCACCAAATGAAGGCCGCAAATCCATATAGAGAACGTCAGTCGTTCCATTGTGGACGATTTCAATTTTCACATTGCTATCTGCTTTATCTTCCCAGTTAAGTTTGTATAACGAAATTCTCGCCGTTCCCGCTTCCAATCGTGGATTCCAGGATATCGCTCTGCCTGCTGTACTCGTATATTTAGAACTGGAGTTATCATATCCCTTCACCCCTGTACTTGTGGTCCAATTCGGAGCTGAATATCCGTTGTTCTCGTTACCCACATCAGGTGTCACAACATCATTGATCGTGATGCTCCCGTCATCGATGATAATCGTCTTATACGGTAAGGGCTCCGCGTATGCGGTCCTTAGTCCGACTAGGCTGAAAGGAACTAATATCGTCACGATGAAAACGATTAAGAAAAACAGCTTCCTTTTTATCATACAACTCACAGCCTCCCTTGTGTTGATAACGCTTTCAAAATAATATTGCCCTCCTTTGTTCGAAGATCGTATAGAAGCAATTAGCCTTATCCTTCTAACTAAGCCCGCTCTGTCGGTTTTATCATAGCATGTTACAGAACTGTGAAATTTCTTTGATTTTAAGAATTTCTTATAAGATTTTAAGCAAGAAGAAACGACTTTGTCGTCCTTTAAAAAAGAGACCTACATCATAACTGTCCGCTCAACTGCAGTCAGTTATGATGTAGGTCTACCAATTGTACAAAGCCTAATGATTAATTATAATGGCGGCTGCACTAATAACAACTTCCCAAGCTGAATCACCGTTTGATCATACCAATCTGGATGCTGCCTAACGTGCTCTCTACTTCGTTCATTGCCGCATGCTTCAAACACGGCCGCTTTGTCTGTCTTCTCGGTATCGATTTCAAAGCGAACCGTATGTTTCCCATTCGGGAGCTCCGGCAAGAATACATACTGATTTCGATTATGATCGTTGTGTAGTGTGAATCGATCGATAATAAAGGGTTCCCCACCATCCACCGACACCTTCAATCTGCCAGAATCAGGCCCACCGATATCGAATAACCCGATATGGGTGCCCTCGAACTGCACCGTGATAGCCTCTCCAGGATCGACTGCTCGCCATAGGCCGGGGAACAACCAATTGTACTCGCGCACTAAAGCAAAATCATCGGGCGTCATGTAAGACCATCCTGCGGAAAAAGTAGTAAGACTATCCAGTGACAGCATGGTCGCATACTCCCAAGGATTAGCCGGGACCAATGGATTCTGAGGTAAGTGATGTACTAACCTTCCCTGATGACCTCTGAGTTCGCTAATTGTCTCAAATGACCTGGTGATCGTATCCGTGTAAATCTGGTGTCCTTCGGGAATAGTCGGATGGATCGAATCATGCGTAAAAACAACTGCTCCGGAAATGGACACGTCTTCCCTTGAGGTAAAAACGAGTTTTCCCTCCGACACCAAGTGACTGACCGCTACGCCCAGATGAATCGAAGGAATACCATAATAGTCGGCCACTTCCTCTTGCATTAGAGCCCCCTTCTGATATTGCCCGGATTGAAATCCGACCACATCCCGCTCCTTCAGCGTATAAACGAACAGGATATCGGTAAACCGGCTCCGCTTGCGGATCTGACGGACAATCCCTTCGATCCGCGCCTTGGATTCGGGATCTCCGCCATCGTTACCGACAAATTCAACAAATACTAGATCAGGCCGATGACGCAGTACATCTGTCTCCAAACGGGCACAACCCAAATCCGATCCTGTCCCATTAATGCCTGCATTCACAGAGCGGATATCCGCTTTAGGATATTTCTCACGAAGCCAATCCGCCGTCATGACCCTGTAGCCTTCAGAACGAGTATTACTGCCGCCGAAATAGACGATTGTTACGGTATCCCCATTTTCCAATTTCTGAATTATATTGGGGAGCCCATTACGAGGGAATAATTCCTTCATCGTGACTTCACCTGACCTCATTTATCAATTTTAGGAGCAAACAATTTTACTGCAAACACTTCAAAATAAGGTGAACCATACGTTGCGCAGAAATTAATCCGGATTCGGGTTACACATTTCGCATCCACCTTATGTTTATTCAACGTGAGATAATTCCCACGAGCTATGATTGTCCTCTCGGTTCCGTCTTCTAAGGTCAAGGTCATATCATAATCTTGGATAAGGGACTCGATCGGGTCGTTGAAATGCTCCAAATCCAACTGTGAATTGAAAACAAGATGGATTTCGTCTACATTTTTGGGGCTTGCAAAACAGAATTCCAACCATTCCTGTTCTTCCGTACGTTCAGAAATCCAGCCGTTTGGTAGACCATAAGGTCTGGAGAAGCCGTTGACGACATTCTCGGGATTATACATACTCTGGGACGGTAACAGATCCTTGAAGCAAATGCTCTTATTGAATTTCTTCAGCCTGGACGGCTCTTCCGGTTTATAATGGAAGCTGACCGCTCCAGTGATTTTTTCTTCATTGCTGTAGATGGCAAGGCTCGCCGTACCTTCCAATACGATGTAGATTTTGTCGTCAGCCGGTTTCTTGCACCCCAAGTTTAGCGTAATCCAGTCGTCATGACCGGCAGCAATAACCAAGCGGTAATCTTTCAACTCGCTGGTGGGAATGTAGTTTTCCTTCCGTTCCCCGCCAAACAGCTTCACATGCAAAGTTTCCGAATGCTCGGACCTATTTTTAATTTTGATCCGTACACTTTCAGCCACGGATGTCTGAATCGGCAAAACCAAACATAACCCTTTCTCCAAGGAAATCTCTTCAGTTGGATGAAGATTATCATAGCTGCGCTGAGACGAGGCACGAATAGTTAATCCGTCTGCGAAGTAAGGATTCAATTCCTCTTGAAGCCCTACAATCGTTTGGCCATCTCGAAGCAGCAGCCCCTGCAGCTCCTCCATATGAGATTCGATTATGGCTGCGGGGTCTATCTCATATTTCAAGCATAACGAAGCAGCCGTTCCAACCGCCTGCCCCATACAACCGCAGGTTGCCATTACCCTAGTAGATCCGAAAGCCACATGGGTAGCACTTATGTTGCGACCAGCAAACATGAGATTAGGAATATTTCGTGAAAATAAACTGCGGAAAGGGATATTGTACAATCCTGGCACGAAATTCCATGCTGTAGCTGGCCCCTCATCGTAGATGCCCTTATTCGCATGTAAATCCATATACCATCCACCGACGGATACAGCATCTTCGAAATGCGGCTTTGCTGTAAGGTCGTTCTGAGACAACATGTGGTCCCCTATGAACCGCCTCGACTCCCGCTTTCCCGGAATCGGGCATACATAATCCAAGATGAGATTGTCTACATCATCAAATTCGCCGCTATTTTTGATATAATCCCAAATCCCGTACACCAATTTCCGCAGTTCCAATGCGATGTCTTCATTATTCTTGATAATATCCATATGTCCACCATATTCCAGCCACCACAATCCGCCAAGCCCATTGATTTTTCTTGGTAAAGCCCGATGGTTTAAGCCTTTTCTGATACTATCGAAAAAGTCCAACTTCGTAATATCATACGCAAAGCCAGGCCTTTTGAATGGAACGGAATATTCTACGTCACGGGCTTGAAACAGGATCGTATCGCCCATGGTGTAATGGTCCGCCACTTCAGGAGCCAATTCTTCCTTGTATTCATGCTTCGCTTCTCTCCCCCAGCGGAAGAGAGCACCTGCTTGATATCCGACAACTCCATCTCCGGAGCAATCGATGTAGGTTCGGCTTTCGAAACGAAATTTTCTTTCGGAAGCCAATTGAAGGCCCTCCACCCATTTAATTCTGCCGTTCTCCATGCCCGTCTCATGCACGCATGTATTCAGAAATAGAGAAATATTAGCCTCAGCATAAACCATATCCAACAAGACCGTATCCGAAAGCGAAAGCATAAGCTTCTTGTTGTATAACGGATTATAGTGAAAAATCTTCAACTTGAGTTCTTCCACCAACCCGCCCTCGCGTGCATAATAGGATGGACTGTTTCCGAGATATGCAGACCCGTTGATATGAACCCTGACCTCGCTGCTCGCATTTCCTCCAAGAACCGGTCGATCATTAATAAGTGAAACCTGCAGCCCTTGGCGTGCGGCAGCGATGGCAGCGCATATCCCAGCAATACCTCCGCCTACGACGGTTACATCTGCTTTAATAAGCTCCATTTTGATAACCTCCATGATTAGATCCTTCTATCATGGTAAGCCTTTTGCTGTCCTTTTTTTTACATGATTTCGCGAGAAATTTATACATTTTTTGCAACCTTATTTGGATTCATACCGTGTCATTTTTATCCGATATTGCTTAGGCGTATCACCCGTATATTCTTTAAATAATTTGCAAAAATAACCTTCATTCACAATTCCTACTTCCTCGCACAATTCCAATAAAGAATAATCCTGAACATTTAATAGCTCGAGAGCTAAGTGAATTTTTTTGCGGTTGATGTAGCTGATAACGCCCTCGTTCATTGTTTTTTTGAATAAGCTGCTAAAATACGATGGAGCTAAATTCACTTCCTCGGCAATAGCCTCCAGCGTTAATCTCTGTTTCAGGTTTTTCTCTATAAACCGCATAGCACTCATGATTTCTATACGATGTAAAAGTTGGCCAGCGTGTACATATTCTAAGGTGAAGTCGCCAATATAAGCAAGCTGCTCCCGAAATGTCATGAATTTTATGGGAAACTCTGATGCATCCGTGGTCAACGAGTTCCCCGATTTAAATTTCGCAGTAATGTCTCTGTACAAGCCTTGAAGCATAGGTGCCATGATGGACTTATGAATTTTATAATCCGTCACAAATTGGTTTAAAGCAGAGAGTTCTTTCTCCAGCGCTTCCTTGGAAACTTTTCTTTGTATCCATGTGAGAAAATCAGCCAGTTTCAGCTGAAAGTCCTCCTTTTTGTCATTACGGTAATGGAACCGATGCATGGGTGTTTTGACTACTTTCTCTTCATGATAATAGAAATCCTCACTCACGTTATTAGCTTCCATGTAAGCTTGTTTGATGGATTCCCAACCTCGGTGTGGACCACCAAAAGCTACGGATACCCTTTGATTCAAATATTGATGTAAGTGGGTGACGATCTGACTACCCAAAGAATGGCAAGCATATTCCGTGTCCATATCGCTACGATTATTTTCCCAGGAAAGAAAGCCAATAAAACGATTATCGGATAGATCCGCAGCTACACCTCTGCCACCATTCACCACAGTTTCTTCGATTATATTCGTAATCGCATATTTCAAGATGTTTTGATCAGACGCTGAATAATCGTTTCGGAAGCTTTCATACAGATTCATTTCAACAATGAAGCAGCAGTAGTTCGCTTCAAAGAAATGGAATTGCATGCGATTGGCAAAATCCGATGCCCGATGAGAAGGAATTTCGCCTCTGATAAGCTCGTTAAAAAATTGCTTGCGGACTCTATATTTATTTTCAAGCACGGATACGTTTAACGATTGAAATTCCGCTTCTTTTTTCTTAGCCTCATTTAAAATCCCGGCTGCCTTATCTAAAGCGCGATCTAAATCCTTTTCCCTGAGCGGAACCTTAACAATGTACTCCAATACGTTGGCTTGAATAGCTCTCTGGGCGTATTCAAAGGATGAATAGGCGGTCAAAAGAATGTATTGGGTATGGGGAAGCTTTGGTTTTAGCTGCTCAATCATGGAAATTCCATCCATTCGCGGCATAACGATATCAGATATCACGATATCCGGCTTAAGCTTCTCTATCTCCTCTATCCCCTTCAGTCCATTATTCGCTTTTCCCACTAAACGAAATCGCTTATCCCTATGGGAGAGCTCGTTAAAAAACAATTCCAATCTCTGAATGATTAGATCTTCATCGTCAACAATGAAGCAGGTATAGTCTCTCACCATCATGCATCTCCTTTAAGCGAGCCTGCTGGGAATAAGGCTTGAACACGGGTTATTTCCTTAGGTATGCTTATGATTTGGAGCCCGAACTGTTCTCCGTAGTGAAGTCTTATTCGGTCATGAATATTATTTAACCCGATTCTTTTCCTTTTCACTTCCACATCACTCGGTTCTGAAATCAAAATATGCTTTATTTTATCAGTAGGAATTCCCTCGCCTTGATCAACTACTTCTATGATGACGATGCCGCCCTCTCTGTACGCATGAATAGTAATAGGACCTTCGATCCCCCCTCCGTTATAACCATGGAAGATACTATTCTCCACAAGGGGCTGCAGCAGCATTCGAAAAACTGGGAAATCTATTAAATTTGCTTCGATATTTTCAATCAAGTGGAAGTTCCTGTTGTAGCGGATGTTCTGGATCAAGATATAGTCCGATACATTTTGCAATTCCTGCCGTAGTGAAACCTTCTCAGCAGCATCAGCTATCCCATATTCCAATATTGAAATGAGAGACTCGATCACCACATCTACTTTCTCTATTTGTCCGAGTCGTATGACATTGCTGATAGAACCAAGCGTGTTATACAGAAAATGAGGGTTTATTTGAGACTGAAGCACTTGGATTTCCAGCTTCCGCTCAAGTTCATTATGTAGCTCTGCTCCCCGTATCAGTTCCACAATTTGCTGCAGCATACGATCGAATGCTCGGGAGAGATCTCCAAACTCATCGTTTCGGTTAATCGACATTGTAGTTGTGAGGAGGCCTTGCTCCACCCGCTTCATTTTTGTTTTGAGCGCATAGAGAGGGGTCCTTATATATTTGGCGATAAAAAAGGAAATGAACAGACTTAAGAGGAGCCCTGCAGCTAGAAGTCCGATATAATAGGTTTCCAGTCTGGACAAAGCAGCTTTCAAGCGTGATTCATCGTTGATCGAGATGAGGGTCCAGTTGAATTTCTCAGTCGGTTTTTTCAGAAGGGAGACCGGAATGCCATCCTTGGTATGTAGTTGAAGGCTTGTTTCTGTTGTATTCAGAATTTGTTCCGCTGATGTTTCACCGATTGAAAAAGTATGATCTTGAATATTCATGGGTCCTTTATTTTCCGAAAATCCGGCAATGATTTTTCCCGATGCGGTGATTAGAGCCAAATCCATTTGTTCTTTTTTATTAATCTTGAACAAGGTTTCTTCAATGGCATTTAGATCCAAATCTACCGCAATGGCCATAGGAAACGGAGCACTGTTCAGATATCGAACCATCGTAACTGTCCAGCCGGAATATTTAGATTTGTAAGGATCACTGACAAATGTAGTCCTTCTGTTCTTGTCAGCCGCATCAAACAAAGGTTCTCTCTCAGCTAAAGGTTCATCGAATATTCGGGTAGGTGTACTCCCGCCTAGAATGGATAAATCGCTTTTGATCAAATAAATATTACTGACGTAATTACTGTTGAGTTCATACAGCTCTCTTAATTGCTTTTTAATCACTTCTGTATTGTCAATGTTGGCTTTCACCGATGTTTCGACCGAGAACAGGATCGTCTGGAAGGAGGAAAAATTAACTGTGAAATACTGATCTACCTTGTCTAGTATTTGGTTAGTGTAATAAATGTCAGTTTTTCTTATTTCCTTTTGGACATAGTGATAAGACAATTGACTTATCAAGATTATGCAGCTTAATACAAATGCAAACACAATAAAAAATAATTTTATAGGCAAGCTGATTCTTCTTCGCATCTATCATCTTCCTTTTAAATCTGTATTAAACAAATAATAGCATATGATAAGAAGAAACGCCTTCGGCGTCCTTTTTAAGGACGATAAGCGTTTCTTCGAAAAATAGAAGGAGAAAGTATAAAGTAAAACTTATACTTTCTTATATTTAAATAAAGAGAGGGGCTATTTATAGCCTCTCTCTTTATTTAAAAGATAAGAATTTATATGCTTCGCGCATAAATGTTCCTTATCTTTCTCGCTGAAACGGTACCGTCCTTTAAAAGGACGGCGAAGCCGTTTCTACTTGATTTACTTAATTAAGCCCGCTTCTTTAAATTGCTTGATTACTGTGTCCTTATATTTCTGCATGTCAAACTTGGTATCCAACGTATTGAGGAAATTCTCCCAGTTAGAAAGAGGATCTTTTCCGGTCATAAATTTGACCAAACTTTCATTAATGAAACGTTGGCGGTCAGCTGCCAATGTATCGTTCGGGTCTTCAGTCAATAAATTCCCGGGCAAAGTAGGCGCCACGTATTTCTGATTGTTCTCAAAAGCTTCTGCCGTCTTAGGATTCTGGAAGCTGAAGTACTCAGCATCATCACCACGACGCGGCATTCTATAATGGTCAACCCATAGGTACTTTTCTTTCATTTCCTTTGATAATTCAGAGGTTTTATTCTTGATCTTGCCGTCCACTATATCCCAATGAATTCCTTTAATTCCGTATGCAAAATTCGGATATGCTTCTTTGTCCGTAAAGAGATAATTCAGCATGGACAAGATCCGAATGATTTTGTCCTTATCCGCTTTCTTGGATATGGCCCATGAATTGCCTTGGAACGATTTTCTCTCTACAATTTGATCACCATAAGGACCTATCATTGGAGGAATGACGATCCATTCCGGTACCTCTCCACTGATTTCTTTCATTTTCTGCTGATAATCCGGTTCCAGCCTGCGTGCATCTCTTATCATGAAGCCAACTTTACCCTTAAATAACTTTTGGTCCAACAAATCGGGAGTATTCATCGTCACCCAGTCTGGATCTACAACTTTGGCTTCCATCATTTTATTGATATAAGTGAGCGCCTCTTTCATTTTTGGGTCGGTATACAGGAACACCGGTTCATTGTCTTTCACATCAATGGCTGATGGAGGATTGACGCCAAACATCCACATCAAACTATCGAAGCCGTAGGTTTGCAGATTGCCCTCTTTATTCATGCCGCCTATGAATCCGTAAGTATCGTTTTTGCCATTACCGTCCGGGTCTTCCTCTGTAAAGGCTTTCATAACTTCGAATAACTCGTCAGGTGTCGTTGGCACTTCCATATTCAGCTTTTTCAGCCAATCATTGCGAATGAAGAAGCTTCGACTGATACCATTTACATTATCATAACCTGGAACCCCAATGGTTTTTCCTTGATAGGACATCGCCTCCCAGGAGTCGTTGCTAAAACGTTTCTGTAATTCAGGAAATTGATCCAGATACGGTGTCAAATCCGCAAGAACGCCTTGGTCATAATATTGCGCGAGATCAGCCCGGCTTTTCAAGAAAATCAAATCTGGAATATCTCCTCCAGCAATGAGCGTATTTAATTTAGTCGTTGCTTGACCTGATTGAGGAATCATCATTTCCAAGTCGATATTTACTGCTTTCTCCAACATTTGGCGTTGGATATCTTCTTCACGGGGAGGAATCGGAGCAGCAGCATTGAAAGTGCCTTGGTTAAATATCGAAATTTTCAATTTTTTATCAAAGGGACTAGACTGGCCTTGTGAATTACCCGTAGCTGACGATGTAACCTCTTTTTTGTCCCCACATCCTGACAATACCGTTCCCACACCGACTATTGCTGTCAGAATAGCAAATGTAATCGCTTTACGTTGCATAATGACCTCTCCTTTGCTTCTATATTATCACGGTTTCCCCGTAACAACTCAGGTTGGAATAGCTTTTTAACCTTTAACCGATCCCAAGAGTACACCTTTGGTAAAATGCTTTTGCATAAATGGGTAAACGATCAAAATCGGAACTGTAGTCACGACAACTGCTGCCATTTGTATTGCGAACGTACTAACAGCTCCGGTATTGGCAAGCGAATCAGCACTTTGTGTTGCGACGTTAAGCAGGATGTTGCGCAAGATCACTTGAAGCGGCATTAAGTTGGAATCATTGATATAAACAATAGCATCGAAATAACTATTCCAATGCCCGACTGCGTAAAATAAGGAAATTGTGGAAAGGACGGGCAAGGACAGGGGTAAAATGATCCGCCATAACGACTGAAGCTCACTTGCACCGTCTACCCTCGCTGATTCCTCGATTTCAGCAGGCAATTGCTCGAAAAAGCCTTTAATGATCACCAGATTAAATGCACTAATGAGATTTGGGATAATCAATACCCACGGACTGTTTAGCAATCCCAGAGAGCGGATTAGTAAATAAGTTGGAATTAATCCTCCCCCAAACATCATGGTAAAGACAATGAATAGTAAAAATGGGCTTCGACCTGGCAAATATTTTTTGGATAACGGATATGCCGCTATTACCGTAAAGAACACATTTAGCGCAGTGCCTACAATCGTTCGAAACAAGGTAATTTTATACGCCTGCCCGATACCATGAGAAATGAATACTTCTTTATAGGCTAGAAAGGTAAAGGATTCTGGTATAATAACAATTCCTCTTCTTAACACTTCCGATTCTGGCGTCACTGAAACAGCAACCACATATAGAAAGGGTAATAAGCAAAGTAGAGCTAGCAAAATAAGAATAAAATAAACGACTGCTTGCCAGACTTTTTCCCCGACTGTCAAATTGATCATTTCGATAACCACCTCACCAAATTTGCCCATCGAATTTTTTGGCGAGCTTATTCGCTGCCAACACTAAAACAAATCCGATGACCGCTTTAAATAATCCCACGGCAGTAGCCAAGCCAATCTTAAGTCGCTCGAGCCCTTCACGGTATACCCATGTGTCGATAATGTCGATCTTCTCCTGATTAAAGCTGTTGGCAAACATGAATATTTGGTCAAAACCAGCATCCAGAATATGGCTTAATTTAAGGATCAGCATCAGAATCATCACGCCTCGAATGCCGGGAAGTGTTACATGCCATAGCTGTCTCCATTTGGAAGCGCCATCAATTTTAGCTGCTTCATATAAGCTTGGATCGATTCCTGCTAATGCTGCAAGGTACAATATCGCCCCCCATCCAATATCCTTCCATATTTCAGATAAGATGATCAGCAGTCTGCCCCAGGCAGGTTCCGTTAGGAATGAGATGGGTTCAACACCGTATTCCTTCAAAATCATGTTAAATAGACCATCCCCTGGGGCTAATAATGCCACCATCATTCCATAAACAATGACCCATGATAGAAAGTGGGGTAAATAAGTGATCGTTTGTACGATTTTCTTAAACCATTGGGTATAAACTTCATTGAGCAGCAAAGCAAGTATGATAGGAGCTGAGAAACCGAATAATAGCTTATACAGCGATATGACTATCGTATTTCTCATGATGTCCCAGAAATAAACGCCGTTCATAAAATCTGTAAAATTTCTAAATCCCACCCATGGGCTATCCCATAGTCCCAAAGCTAGGTTATAGTTTTTAAAAGCAATTATGATTCCCGCCATAGGAATGTATTTGAATACGGCAAAGTAAACTAATGCCGGGAACAAGAGAGCGTACATCACTTTATACTTTTTTATCGTTCTTATCCATGAAGTCCGCTTTTTGGTGAGGGGAATGGCGTCCGCTGCCAATTTCGTTTGCATTTCATCACCTCGTCTTTATTTATATTTGTATAATAGCATCCCCCTATTGGATAAATTTCTGTGATTTCAAGAATTTCTTATAAGATATTAAGTAAGCACAGCCTAGGATAATTGTAATGCAATAGGCATGAAAAATCGGACAGAGTGAGCGCAACCGTTTCTAGGTACTTTCACTTGTCCGTAAATTATTTTCAAATCCACTCTGTGAGATGTTCTAGATTTAGAATTGTCTTCCTCCAATTAACGTAGGCGTATGCATATGGACATATTGTTGGGGATTTTTGATCTTCATTTTTTAGCAACTATCCCGGCACTTATTGCTTTTCAGAATTTGTAAGTAATAAACATAACAAATAAGCCCTTCTTATGAGGGCTTTTTGTTTTTCTTAATCAAATATCAGGAGCCTTTGAATAATTATTGAGGTTGAAAATCTGAGAACCCTGAGATTATTACCCTCGCCCCCTTGCTGACGCTATCGACCTTCCATACACCATTCGTAAATACGAGAGTGATCGTACGATCCTCGGCATATTGATCTTCTCCTGTTAGACCATTTGCCAATATAACCGATTGCGAAAGCGTCGCTAAAGTCTTGTTAATGTATACTGGCGACGAGGCAGGCGTTTCATAGGTACTAGCTGTATTCAAGCCTTTATTTTGAACGATAGACTTAATTAATTTATCCGTAAAGTAAGGTTTAAAGTAGGAACTAATATTTTTAATTGAAGAGACATCGGCTGCTTGATTTAATTTATCGGAAAGTAGTTTTAACCGTGGATCCATAATTTTATGCTTCACAGAGATTTGAACAGACGGTTGCTCCATGTTGACAACGAGTTCCTTACCGCCCAATGTCAGTGTCGCCTGCTTAGCCTGTTGGTTCCATAACACATTCGCACTTAGCGATTGACCAACAAAGCGTAGCGGAACATAGGTTGTTCCATTAATGATCTGCGTGGCAGTATCCAAATCAATATATTCCCGATGCGGCATATCTGGGTTTTCTGTAGTCGGCGGCGATACAATGATTACGCGTTTGAAATTTGCAGCAAGCCAGATGGTCGAGTCGCCATTTTTAATTTTTACTTCTTTCTCAGCTTGAAACCATTCCACACTCGCGCCTAAATTTTCTGAAACAACTCGTAACGGAATGAGAACTCGATTGTTGTTAATTTGGCCGTTGTTTATGATCGTAGGTTTAGATGTAGCCGCTGCAAAGCTAAGTACCGGTATTACTGGAAGCACAAGTTAAGCTGAGGCAAATAAGGAAATGGCCAGTTTTTTCTTCATATTAAAACCTCCTATAACAGATTCATCTTAATAATAGACGTTTTCCTCTCTTATTTTGTTTTAGTTGTACATCAACAAATTGCCGAAAGCTCTGAGCGCTTTATTTGACTTGAAAGATATAAGTAAATCCAATGCCGCTAGTTGAGAATCGCTGTCCGAGCCGGCGTTCGAGAATAACTACGTCCGATCAAAAGGTGACCTTCAAAAACAATAAACGCTAAAGACATGTTCCGCTTTTACCTATACCCGCCATAAATTATTTCAAAATATTGATACAAAGTGAGGAGTAATAGAATGAGTGTGAATCAACCTCCACATTATCGGGATGCTAACCTTCAACACCAATTATTCCAATAATCAGACCAGCTATTAGACATGGATTACGAGAAGCCCAATACCTTGGTTATCAACACACATTAACAGAAGCAGTTGCCATTGGATATTTGATGGGTAAAGGCAGCAATTATGATACTGTTTGGAAAACTGTTGAATCGTGGTGGAGACCGCCAGGAACTCCGATACCACAGATGTATTAGAATAAACTATATTGCTCGCTCAACTGCGTTCCCGCCTCTGTCGGTGAACAAAGATAGATCTACGTGTGATCCGAAATTAGAAATTACTTAATACACAAAAAGCCACATTGGAATTTCATCCAATGTGGCTGATTCTATTTATCGTACATTATACCCGCTACCAGTCTTAGTCCCTTATCGATGGCTGTTGCAACATCATCCGGAGTCACCATAGAACCAGTAGCCATTACAAGTATTCTTCCTATGAGCTGATGTATTTGGCCTCAGAAGAAGTCTTGCTTTTTTACACTCCAACTTCTCCGATCATTTGCTGTTCGATTTGTTTCATCTCATAAAAATAGCCTTTTTGCCCCATCAACTCCGAATAGGACCCCGATTCGACTACCCTGCCTTGGTCCATGACCAAAATCTGGTCCATCTCTTCTAATCCGGTAAGCCGATGACAAATCAGGAGAAGCGTATCATTAGCCGCCTGTGCGTAGAGATGCTTCAAAACGTGCTCTTCTGTCACATAATCCAACGATGACGTTGGTTCGTCCAGAAGCCATACCCGTCCTTTGCGGAGCATCACTCGCGCCAGAGCCAGCCGCTGCTTCTCGCCGTCCGACAGATTCTCCCCTTTTTCATACACCATACCGGTTAACGATGTATCGGGCAGCTGCATTTTAGCTAGCACATCCAGCAATTGTTCGTCAGCATAGTCTTCTCCATTCAGCAGCAGGTTGTCCCGGATCGTTCCCCGGAAGAAATGACTTTGCTGAAATACCACATTAGCCGTTTGCCAAATGCTAGTCTCATCCAGTTCCTTCACCGAAATGCCGTTTAATCGTATATCTCCAGCCGTTGGTGTTCGAAGCTTGAGCAGCAATTCGATAATCGTTGATTTTCCTGACCCACTCGGCCCGACAATTGCCGTTTTGGAGCCAGGTAAAATGTGCAGGGACATATCCCTGAGCGCGGGTCTCCACTCCCCTTCATATTGAAACGTAACATCGGATAGTTCCATCGTAACGGCGTGATTGATAGACAATGTGCCACTTGGCTGCGAAGACTGCTCATCAAAGGTCTGAACTGTTTCCGTCAGTCGTTTGGCTGCGTGTTCGCTATCCTCTTTATACGCGGGTAATGTGGCCATAGCCGTCGCTTCTTCAAATACGGTTTGTGATGCCATGACCAACATGGCAAGAAATACGCCTGCAAGCGCTCCTTCCATAATTAAATAGGCGCCGAGCGTCAGCACTCCCCAGGAAACGAGAAACGTAACAAAAGTGTGCATCGATTGCCCGCGCAGCAAGTGCCCGGCTGCTCGTTGCTGTTCAGTTGCCAATACAGCGGAAGCATGCTGAAGCTGCTCCTCCCGCTGTGCCAATTGACCGTATACTTTCAAATCCCGGAAACCGTACAACACTTCGGTAACTTCCGTGGACAGCTGCGCCCTCTGCTCACGAACGCGTCCATCTATTCTCCGCTGCCCGAGTAACACAATTCCCGGTACAACGAATGCCGTTATCAGCATACCTAGTACAAACAAAACGGCAATCCAGATCGAAAAGGTAGAAGTAAACAGCACCGTAGCCAAAAACACCATGACGACCATGATCGGAGGATAAGCGACTCGCAAAAAATAATTTTGCAAACTTTCCACATCCCCAACGATCCGCGCAAGCAGATCCCCGCTTCGATTTTTGTTCAATATACCAGGCGTTAAAGGAATAAGCTTGGCAAAAAAGGATGTACGTAAACGGCTAAGCATGGAGAATGTCGCTCGGTGAGAATACAAGCGTTCTCCATAACGACTCGCCGCCCGAAGCAGACCAAGCAGTTTAACCATCGAGGTGAGTACAATCAAAGTATAAAGCGGTGGCGCAAATACCGTTTGCGAAATTAGATACCCGCTCGCAGAAAAGAGTGCCACACCGGCTATGCCGGCGATAAATCCACCCAAAATCGAAAGTATGATATCCTTGCGCTCCTGAATCATCGCCTTTGACAGAACAGCCAGCTCATTCATGATGGTACCCCTCCTTTCCGCTCTACATCAACCATCTCGGCATACTGTGGCAGGCGCTCCAAAAGCTCGTCATGTCGTCCGGAGTCCACCAACACTCCATTGTCCATAAACAAAATCTTGTCGGCTTGTTGAATCGTATATAATCGGTGAGCCACCGTAATCATCGTAGCCGTTTTTGCCAGTTTGGCTATGGAGCGTTGCAGTACCCGCTCGGTGTGCAAATCCAGTCCAACTGTGGGTTCATCAAACAAAATGATGGCAGGACGCTTCAAAAAAGCGCGCGCTAAGGCAAGCCGTTGTTTTTCCCCACCAGACAGTCCCCTGCCTCCTTCACCAACAAAGGTATCAAATCCATGCTCCAATTGAGCTGTAAGCGCAGCGAGTCCTGCTTCCTCCCCTGCCCGCTCAATTTCTGCCCTAGAGATGCTCCCACGAGCACCAATCGCAATATTTTCAGAAAATGTGCCTGCAAAAATATACGGATGCTGTGTAATATAGCTAACATGCTCGAACCATTCGGTTTCATCGTATTGCGAGAGTGGACTTCCATTCACCAGAAGCGTTCCCGATTCTGGTTTCAGCAGACCGGCAATGAGATGGAGCAAAGTCGTTTTGCCGGAACCACTTTTACCTACAATCGCAATATGTTCTCCAGGATTAAACTGGATCTGACCCGTCTCAAGCTTGAATGAATCTGGAGCATATTGAAACTGAAGATGATTTATTTCCATGGATGGCGGTACTGAAAGATCATTAAAATTTGCAATTTCCAATTTGCTTACCCTGTGGCCCCTATCCATGCTGTCGATCTCGTCCCTGCTCTCCCCTGCCGGTTCTTCAAGCATCTGTTCCACCTTACGAATCGCACCCATACTTGTCCGGCCACTGTGAAAGGCCGTTCCCGTATTCTTTAACAGGTTGTAAAACTCGGGAACGAGCAACAAAACGAGAAAGGCGGTGTGGAACGTCATAGATTTGAAAACGAGCAACTGGATGGCCAGTTCGAGAGCGACAATGCCAATGCTTAGCATCACGATCGATTCCAGCATGAAGGTATTCGTAAACGCAATCTTCAAAATGCCCATCGTGGCATCACGGTAACTCAGGCTACTATGTTCAATTTTCTGTTGCTGACGGTGAGCCCGCCCAAATATTTTCAACGTCACCAGCCCTTGAAGAGAATCCAGAAACGTACCTGAAAACTCGGCCAGCTGCGCATATTTTTCTTCGGATTTGTTCTTCGTTTTCAGCCCTACCAAAATCATGAACAGTGGGATGAATGGGGCTGTAAATAATAGAATGAAACCTGTGTTGGCATGTTGGATAAATGTAACGACCAAAATCAGAATCGGGATGATAGCAGCTTCCATCATACGTGGCATGTACTGACTGAAATAACTATCAGCCTCATCCACAGCATCCAGAGCAATACTGACCTTCCCTCCCGTCTGTCCACGAAGGGTGGAAGGCATGGAAGCATGGGTCAAGTTTTGCAGCACGGCTGCGCGCATATTTGTTTTGGCAGTGGCAGCCATACGCAAGCCAATTTTACCGTTTCCATATGACAACAATGTGCGTATAGCCATAACAGCCAGAAGAATGCCGAGCAACAGGATAACCGATGAAAATGAAGCTCTCTCCACAAAGATCCGTTGGACTGCTTCGGCAAGCAGTCCAGCCTGACTCACAATAGCTGTACCAAGCGCGAGCGAAATGATCGCGAGGAGGGCCATATTATTTCTTTGTGAAGACATTTGTTGAGAAATCAGACTGGATTTCCTCGGCACAGATCACACCTCCTTTATATATAGGCTTGTAGAGAAACCTCAAACACGCCGTAATGGATCAATTAGCTTTATTTTTTCCCTTTTACATAATCCGCATCAAACAGGAAGAGCTTGAAGACCAGAATAAGGGATGGGATCAACAGGCACAGACCGCCGATAAACACAACAACTAACGCTAAGCCCATTGCTGGTGAAGTTGCACTGCTCTGAATCGTGATATACGGATCAAGAATATAAGGGTATTGCCCAATCCCATAAGCGAAAAAGGCACAGAAAAATTGCAGCATGATGCATATGAACGCTAATCCGTAACGGCGTCCGTTATATAACAGCCACATTGCGATCATGAAGAAAGCAACGGAAAGTGCCAGCAACCACCATAAATCCATCATATTTTGAAAATGCCGCTCATTGTGTTGACCCAAATAGATAAATGCTGTCAGTGCGAGAATTATCGTCGGTGTGCTCCAAAACAGGGCATAGTTCCGCATCAGCTTCAACGCGGAATGATCCTCTGCACGAGATGCGTAAAAAGTCAGAAATGAGCCGCTTATGAACAAAACGGACACGATTGCCAGTCCAACGATGCTCCACGATAACGGATTGGTAAACAGCGCCCAGTAATCCAGAGAAACCGTCTCAGCCTGCTTCACAATAAAGCCGCCTTCAGACAAAGTTAGTGCCACTGACAACGAAGCCGGAATAAGCAGACCTGTAGCTCCGTACAAAAAAAGATATACTATGTTTTTCTTGGAACCATAATTTTCAAAAGCATAGAACGAACCGCGAATCGCAAGAAGAATAACTGCAATACTTCCCGGAACAAGCAGCGCGGAGCCATAATAATAGGCTGTGTCCGGAAAAAATCCGACGATGCCAATGTAGAAAAAGATGAAAAATACATTTGTGATCTCCCAAACGGGTGATAAATAACGAGAAATCAGACGATTAATGAGATGATCCTGCTTCGTCAAACGTGCATAAAAGGCGAAGAATCCCGCTCCGAAATCAATGGAAGCTATAATTAAATAGCCGTACAAGAACAGCCAGAGCACCGAGATGCCAATTATTTCGTAACTCATCATTCAGTGCCCCCCTTTTCCGTAGATTGATTAGGATGTTCCTTCATCCATTTCTCCATCTCAACTTCTGCCGGATTATTGTTGAACAAGCGTCTTAGCACGATTACACACATACTGCCGAGTACGATGTACAAGAGCAATAAGGCGAAGAATATAATTCTTACATTCGGTGAAGTCGTGGCAGCCTCCTCTACACGCATATATCCACGAATAATCCACGGCTGTCGCCCAACCTCTGCATAAAACCAGCCTAGCTCTACAGCTAGAAAAGCGAGCGGTGCGATCAGTGCGATGATGCGAAGCATCCACTTATTAAGCGCATTGCGCTTTTTCCAGAACACAAATAGGAAATATAGGACCGATATAGCGAGCAGAGCAAATCCGATTCCTGCCATTAAATCAAACAGGTAGTGAACAAGAAGCGGTGGCCATTCTTCTTTGGGAAATTCCTCCAGCCCCGTTACCTCTGCATTAAAGTCTCCAAAGGCCAGGAAGCTGAGCACTTTCGGCAGATGAAGAGCCCCTATAACTTCATGCTCTGCATTCAGCCATCCCATTAGAACCAAATCCACACCGCTGCCTGTCTCAAAATGCCACTCTGCCGCTGCAAGCTTCTCTGGCTGATGCTCGGCCAAAAACTTGGCGGACACATCACCAGCTAATGTGTTCAGCAAGCCGAACAACAAAACAACCGCCATCATGAGATTCAAGGATTTTTTGTGGTATGCGGACACCCCTTTTCTCAGCATTGCAAAGGCTGCAATCCCGGCTAACAAGGCAGCTCCTGTCAAATAAGCCGAGCTTAATACATGGAACACCTTGGAGAACGTCGCCGTATTCAGCATCGCTTGCACCGGGTCAATCGCTGTGAATTGACCAGCTTCCATGACAAAGCCTCCAGGCTGGTTCATGAATCCGTTCACCGTCGTAATAAAAACGGCAGACATGCCTGCCCCGGCGACAATCGGAAACGTCAACAGCCAATGAATATACGGATTTTTAAACCGATCCCACGTATACAAATAAATGCCCAGGAAGATGGCCTCAAAAAAGAACGCGAACACTTCCATGAATAACGGAAGTGCAATAACATTCCCAGCCAGTTTCATAAAATTCGGCCACACCAGGGCCAATTGTAGTGAAATCGCTGTGCCGGTCACGACACCAACCGCTACAGAAATGACAAATCCTCGAGACCATCTCTTCGCCATAAGTGTATAATGGGGATCCTTTTTGCGGATCCCGATGAACTCTGCAATAGCGATCATTAGCGGTATACCGACGCCAATCGTCGCAAAAATAACGTGGAACCCGAGAGTCAAGCCTGTCACCAGCCTGCTCCATAGCACCGTATCAATTGCCATTCTTTACTGCTCCCTTCAAACTCTGTTCATTTTTCGTCATAAGTTGATGCTTATGATTAGGACGGCTAATTCTTGGGCTGCATTCAATATCAGGTTTAGCGGGGCTCAGCGACATCGTTGCCTGTTGGTTTTAGTATGACGTTCCTCGTTCTTTGCTATGTAAAAAGAGAAAAATTTCACAAAGCAAAAGTTGGCTAGCCTATTTACCTGATACTGAGCAGTCAAATTAATAACGTGACCCAATGATTAAAATTATCTTATCTTAAATTTCAAGTAATTCAATCACTGACATCTCTTAATCCCTAAACGTTCAAGAAAGGGTCAAATCTTTCTGACAACTCAGTGAATAACACAAAAATCACCCGAAGGAGCTATTGATTCATTAGCATATATGTGATGTCAGAAGTCTCCTCCTATCTCGATGTTAATTAAAACCGATATTTTTTTATCTTAATCCCTAATATATACTCCCTTTGCAACAAAAAAACACTGACTCAAATCATCAGTGTTTTGAATTAAAACTAATGTCATCTTCTTCATGACAAATCTTGAACTGCCACTATCATTTAGTACGACCATAGAAAAAAGAGTATCCATCTGACTTCCCAAGCTTAGTTGTCTCCGTTGCATCCACTAGCTTGACCGCTTTCAGCAACGATATAATTTGCGTATGCATGAGCTTTGCATCAAATTTATCTATCTCTCTGTTGTCACTATCCACGAGCAGATAGTCGGGCATTGGAATGAAGCCAATTACTGGTATCCCTGCTTCAAATAAGGGCTGACTCTCTCCAAACTCAAACTTGTTATGTCCTCGCAATAATACAGCACGTGTGCCGTCTGTCTTTTCAATAGCCTTCAGCCAAATGGCTGCCATCATTTCATTACCCGCATAGGTATATTCTGTACTTATTTGTCCAGTTGGACCATAGTGACCCGTATCATCGTCCTTCCACTCCATGCTGCCTAAATGCTCAACCGTAATTCCAGCTACAGCTTTTATATGGCCGTTCTCGCCATCCCAGAGCTCTCGATGCCCCTCCATCCAAGTAGAAGTCGCCTGAGAAGATCCTTTGAAATCAGGTAATCTAAAATGCCCTGTTACAAAAGCGAAAATCATCGTACGTTCCGGCTGCTCCTGCTGCAAGTAACGAATCATGGACAGCATGCCCACAGCACCATTCTCCTCCACCACATTTATCCCATCCGTATGAGTATTTACGATAATCGCTTCATCTTTATTTTTACCGTCAATTTTTACATAAAAGGATTCTGTTGGGGCATTTTTTTGTATTTCCGCTTCTAAAATAACCGTACCTTCTTTGTGCTCCTTGGCTGCACTTATCACCTTTTTCCCTTCCGTTTCATTGACCCAGATCGCAGGGATTCCAGCATAATCGGTAGTAAAAGGCACATACTGCTTTTCAATCTTATCGTCGGATACCCCTTTCCAGACAACAACAACAGCTTTCACACCCATTTCCTTCGCTTGCTCCAATTTAGCTTCTTTTAAAGCTGTAGTGAGGACTAGATCGCCTTCATTTGGGGCGATTTGGCTTTCCTTTGGAGATGAATCCCGCATGTTCATTACGATTCCACTTGGGAAATTTTTAAAATTTTCAATTTCAATGACAGCAATTTTTCCGCTAGCCTGTTCATATTCACCACGCTTCGTATACACCAGTTCCCCTGTTACACCTTTTTCGTCAGTTTCCCCAGAATAGGGAAAAGCTGAAGAGACATGAATTGGCTGCTGATCAATCATTAAAGAGCTGCTCTTTTCTTCCCATCGGTCAAAAGTATAGCGATCACGAGATACTTGCAGCCCCATATCCGTTACCTGCTGCTCCAGCCATGCGATAAATTGATTGTGACCCTCAGAGCCGGTTGTCCGGCTTCCAAAAGAATTCATCACTTCAATATCCTTCAGCATCACTGCTGCAGAATCCAATTTACGTTCATCGATTGTCACGGCGGCATCAGCTGCTAATGCCACAGGAGTTGTAATAGGTTTTGTATAGATTCCAATACCCCAAAGTATAGTGACGATAAGAGCTGTAATGCTGAATAACACTTTACGAACCACTAGAAACGGAGTGACCCTTCTGTGTCCCTTTTGCTCAAAAAGTCCTCTCCATATGCCCGCTACGATCAGCAGCAAGATAGAAAGGGCAAGCAGCCAAAATTCTCTTGTTAGTATGAATAACCCTTCTGCCACAATCGCACTAATAAATACCACTTGTAACTTCTCTCGCTTTTTAAAAAGTAAAATGGAGATGCCTAATTCCACTAACAAAATGATAATGGTCACAATCGAGATTACCGTTTCTTTGCCAATAAATAATGTAGCACAGAGTGCTAGGATCAAAAGCAGCACCGCTGACAATCGTCTATATAAGTTTTCTAACATGACGCCCTCCCATTTTATCTAACTAAAATTTTTGACATTACATTTGTAATGCCTTATGGTTTTAGCATATTGAAAAGACTCATGAAAAACAATGAAATGAAAACCAGAATGTACAAACGGAGGGGAAATGTCATCTCAAATCATGAATTATACAGTCCAAATACCTCTCAGCATCAATCCAATAAAGAAACCAACCGTTTGACAAGAGAAGCCATCTGCACGGCATTAGTCTTCTTGATCCAGGAACAGCCTTTTAACAAAATTACCATCACCGATATTGTGAAGCGCGCAGGGGTCTCTCGAACGGCCTATTACAACAATTATTCCTCCAAGCAAGAGATCCTGGTGGATTTGGTCGATTCGCTTATTTTCGAAATTAATCAAAAACTCTTGCCTTACACCAATGAATTAACAGGCAAAGCCAAAGAACCTCAAAAATTTATCAAAGTACTTTTTGAAGTTATTTTTCAACAGCGTAACATCTACAAAGCACTTCAAAGCGCAAAGTTTGATCATGTGATTTTGGATTGCTTGAATGAAATGATGCTCTCTACTGCTCACGACAAAAGCGAAGAGAATGTGTATCGAATATACTTTAAAGCGGGGGCCCTCTATAATGTTCTCCTCAAATGGATACAATCCGACTTTGCAAAATCCATTGACGAAATGACCAAGATTTGTCTCGAAGTATACCATACTCCAATGTCCCAGGAATAAGGTTTAAAAACGTATTTTTAAATGGAAAAACAAAGAAACCACGGAGCCGATTTCGGCACCGCAGTTTAATTATCAAACCATACTATTGGATTTGCTTCATGAAAGCTTTGAATTCCTCGGCGATTTCTTTGTATTTTGTATGATGCAGGTAATGAGAACCTTCCATCGGGATCATTTTGCCCTGTGCGGATTGTTTGACTTGCTCCTCATGTAGTGGAATCCACTGTTTATTGTGCTCATTATTCGATTGAACGAAAAGAAGCAACGGCAAGTCATTTGGCATTGTGACTTGTTGTCCATTTTTGAAATTGGAACCGAGGTGGCTCAATTCATTCATCAACGTTGGATTGTTCGCGACTTGATTCGAAATCAAACGCATCTGCTCTTTAGTATGCTCATCGAATGCAAGCGATTTATACGGATCTCCGCTCACTTTTTGGAACAATCTCATCAGACCTGATTTTTGAAGAAACTGCATGGATTTCAAAGGTAATTTGACATCCATTCCGGGTTGATTGGGAACGCTGCTATCGATGCCGACAAAAGCAAGAACTTCATCCGGATAAGTGTTCACATAGGTCGCTCCGTAAAGTCCCGCGATGGAATGTCCCATTAGAATGTAACTGTCAACACCCAGTTGCTGCAAAGCTTCGTGAACCTCACTTACTATATTCTCCGTCGTTCTTTCCTTCTCTGTTTTATCGCTTAAACCATAACCGAAAGGCTCGACTACCACGACTTTATAATTGGGGGAAATTTCATCGATCAGCAATTTGAAATCAAGTGCAGGCGACGGGGTTCCTTGTCCCGGAAGGAGTACAACGGTTTGTTCTCCGCTGCCTTGAATGAGTACATTCATTTTTTTTCCATCCACTTTGACATACTGGCCATACGATTCGATTTTCTTTTTCTCGACTCCGTCGCTGATTGTATCAACGATAAAAACGATGCCAATGAACAGCACGAGCGCCCCTATAATACCTCCGATTATTTTTAACCATAGGTTCCGTTTCTTGTGGCTCTTTGTCCCAGTTGTTTTTATTTCCACCATATTTGCCACGTTCATCTCTTCCCTTCCTTGTCCCTGTATCTGAAGTGCCGCCTTGACGACATATTCAAAGTGTAATCTAGCAAGATGTACTCTTCGTGACGACAATATGAACGGAATATGAACAAGCCATATTCTCTAAATGAATTGAAATCAAAACTAAAACAACCTAAGGCATGAACCCTAGGTTGTTTTAAACGTATGATTCTACATATATTTTTACATATGCAGCCCTTGAAATACTTCGTTCAAGTTTTGAATGTTCATCTTATTAATTGCTAACGGTTACCTTGATGGTATCACTTACGGTCTCTCCAGCTTTATTGACCAGCTCCGCCCGATATTCATATACGCCGGAAGCGCGGCCGCTGACCTCAGTCGCAGCGCTCTGCGCCGAAGGCGTGTTGGCGTTTAGCGCTTGCGTGTCAATCAGCTGCCCGTTCTCATAAAGGCGATACTCTGTGGCATTAGTGCCCCACCATAGATTCATCGTTACTTTATAAGAGCCGTCTCCGTCCCAGTTGTCATGGGCCAGGACCGGCTTGCCCGGTGCGGCATCGCGGATCATCACCGTGAGCGGCTGGCTCTTGGTTGTGCCGTATTTGTTAGTTAGCTCCACTGTGTATACATAGGTGCCGTTCGGCTTGCCGTTAAGCGTTGTACTTGCCGTCTGGGCGGACGGAGATACATCCTTCAGAGACTTGGAATCGATCAGCGTGCCATTCTCATAAAGCTTATAGCTGGTAGCGTTATTGCCCCACCAGAGGTTCATAGTGACGGTAAAGTTGCCATCACTGAGTCCATAACCGTAGCCGCTGTTTGAGGACAACACTGGCTGTCCAGGTTTGTCAGTTGCGATAGTGACTCCACCTGTAATCTGGAACGTGTAGCTCTTTTCTGCAGTGTTTCCCGCGGCGTCGATCACGATGTAGTTTACTGTATGGGACCCGGCACCCAGCTCCGCAGCGTTCAAGGTCTGTCCTTCGGCAATGGGTTTTCCATCCAGCAGAAGCTGTTTGGAGGACACGCCAGACAGGTTATCATCGGCAGTCAATACAAACTTAAGCTGGGCTTCCTCCTCCACATCGCCGACCGCATGACCGGACTCCGTAAGCTCAGCTGTCGGTGAAATCGTGTCGATATTAAGGCTCAGTGTCTTGGTTTCTTCCGCTTTGCCCTTGCCAGAAACCGCATGGTAAGTCAGTGTATGCCGTCCGTCTTTGCTTACGGCCAACGGAGTGCTGTATACGGCTTCCGTACCGCCGTTCAGCGAGTAATAAACCTTAGCTGTATCTGAGTTGGCCTTCAGGGTCACTTCGACGGGCTGGTTCAACCAGCCCGCAGCGTTCGGATTCGCCGACAGCGTCGCCGTCGTTACCGGAGCCACCTCTTCTTCCACAATGCTGAAGTCTCCGAGACTTCTAGGCTTGAGTTGGTATACGTCTTTGAAGATCGCAGCTACGCCCGTAATATTGAGCTTCTGTCCTTCCGCATAAGGGAAGCTGTCTTTCGTGATGCCCGTCCGGGTATCCACCCGGATATGATTGCTTGTCCCGCCATCGGCGATGGCGTCAAATTCAAAGGAACCGCTTGGAGTGGCGGTGATAATATTCGTCACTGTCACGTCTTTAAGCTTGAGCAGCTGACCTTGATTGGTATCGTTCACTGCCAGCACGTCAACGGACTCGGGCAGCTTCGCAGTGCCGGCCTTCTCGATCTGCACAACTTCGGTCAACTCTAGCTCCGAATTATACAGCGCCGTGGACGCTGTTACCTTAACCGCGTCGCCGGCATGGAAGCCACTTTGGCTCTGGTAGACATAAAGACCGCCGGTCTTATCCTGCAGATAAAAGCTTTGCCCGCCGAAAATACCCGGCTCAGTTGTTACGACTCCCTCAACCGTCACCAAGGATCCTACTATCTTGGTCCGGGCTTCGCCGATGGAGACGGTCGCTGGAATCGGATCTTCCTCATCCGGAAGCGGTTCTGCAGGGACGTTACCGAACGTTACCGATTCAGTCTTCAGGTTCGTTCCGTTCTGGCGCAGCCGCAGGTTGGAAGCAGCCGTGGTGCCCGGTTTGATCTGCACGGTCAGATCTTTATAGGCATGGCCCGTCAGATCTGATGTCAGGCTAAAGTTGGCGCTGTAATTATAGCTGCTCGGCCAAGTGCCGTCGCTGTTCTGGATCTTGGCGATCTGGGCACCGCTGCTCACCTGGTAGATACCCAATTGGAAGCCTGATACGCTGGTATTGGCAGGAAGATTATCTACGCTGACGCGAATCTGGAAATCCTGCGCGTTCGGTAGCACCGTCTGGTGCGTGAAATTGTACACCGCACTTGCTGTAGCCGCTGGTCCGCCGTAAGAACCTGCCTTGAAGGTGTTACGGTCAAACCATTTATAGCCGGCGTTTGGCGCGGCCCATGGCTCTGGCTGAGGTTCGGTGGAAAGTGACGGCTCTTCAAACGGATGCAGCTGTGTCGGCTGATCCAGCGTCAGGCCACTTACCTGGGTGAAATCCGTATAGCTCTCCTGTTCGGCGAGCCAGTTAACGGTGTTCACCAAGAGCTCAGCATCGTCAGCCTCCTTGAAGCCGTCGTAAGTCGTTTTCTTGGCACCGGTATCCTCGCGCAAATACTTCGGCGTGGCATCCTCGACCGGAGAGGAGTCGCCGATAAAGGCGGCTTTACCGGCACCTTTTTTCGCCACGGCCACGTAAGGACCTTCCGCTACGCCGCCGCCATTGTAGACGCCTTGGTCCACCGCGTTGCCCCAAGCGTTGTTGGTTTTCGGCAGATAGACGATGCCCTTCGCCCGGGTCGGGTCAAGGATTCCCAGCGTGGAGCCGGCATGCATGGCTACACTTGATACTCCTGATGTAATACCGAAGGCCTGATCGGGAGCCACGATGTTGGTCGCGTTGATGTCACCGAGCGCATTGAAGCGGAATCGGACGCCGAACTCTTCCGCCAGCCAGTCGGAGCTGACCACGCCTTGCATTGTCGCGGAGCCGGCCTCTTCGGTGCTCATGCCTTTGGCCGGGTTGTCCCAAGCTCCGCGGCGGTAACCGTTGAATGCCTCGCTGCCGTCCCAGCGGTTCTTATTCCGGTCTGCATTGTAATGATCGCCGATGAAGAAGATGCTGCCGCCGTTCTCCACGTATTCCGCCATGGCTGCCTGCTCGCTGGATTTATATGGAATGTTAGATTCGGCCACGACGAAGACGTCATAGCTGGAAAGATCGCCTAGCGTAATCGGAGTAGTCTTACGAAGCTCCTTGACGTAATAGCCTTCCTGCGCAAGCGCATTGCCAAAGTCGGAAAAAGCGCCGTCGATAACCCAGTCAGCCGCTCCGGCTGTCTGCGCGTGGGTATTGTCGAACAGAATTTTCTGGCCTGCATGCTCGTTGACCACTTTGGCTTCAATGAATGGCGCGGGGTCGCTTGGCCCCTCAGCGTATATTGCCGAGCCGGCTCCGAATGTGAATAAATGCAGAGGTACGGCAACAGATGCAACCAGCATGCTTTTTAGCAGCTTCTTTTTCCAACCTGAATGCTTCTCCTTCATATCCTTCCTCCTTAAAATATAGATCGGTGGATTTTTTCATAATTGCCCACCGCTTTCGTCTAATATGCTATCTCATAAGGATTAGGAAAAACATAGATTTATGTAAAGTGTTGTAAATTTATACTTTTGGCCTATACAGTGGGTGAAAACAAGGTCGAATCTTGGAAATAAGCTATGAAAAAAGTCTTAGTGAAACTGGAGTTTGGGTCCGGAACGTCCTGCAATAGAAAAATGGCTAAACACAAGAATCAAAAAAATCCCCCCATGTATGCAGGAAGAGTTCGTGATCACATGAACTCTTATAGTCCTGACTATCATGAAGGGATTTTTGGCTAAAAAGCAGACGCTGCTTGATGCAGCACATACTTCATTCGATTATTTATTGAAAGTAATCTTTTCCGAACCGTTCTCAAGAATAATCGAAGTGTCCCGCGGCTTTGTTTCCGCGATTTTGCGGCCGGCTCTGAACGAATAAAGTACTCCGGCCTGTTTACGAATGGTCTCATACTCATTCTCTGCTTCAAGAACGATAAAGTTGGCAGGTTTACCTTCTTCAATGCCGTACATATCCTCGATATTCAACGTTCTTGCGCTATTTTTCGTAATAAGATCGATTGAATTTACGATTTGATCGTATCCGAGCAACTGAGAAGCATGAATGCCCATGTGCAGCACCTGTAGCATGTTGCCTGTGCCTAGCGGATACCATGGATCAAAGATGTCATCATGACCGAAGCATACATTTAGTCCGGCTTCCAACAGTTCTTTGACACGAGTTAATCCTCTTCTTTTCGGATAAGTGTCAAAGCGTCCCTGCAGATGGATGTTAACCAGAGGATTGGAGACGAAATTTAGGTCAGCCATCTTCAGTAATCTAAACAATTTGTACGTATATGCATCATTGTATGACCCCATCGCCGTCGTGTGGCTTGCTGTCGTACGGGAGCCAAGCCCGCGTTCGTAAGCTTCTTTGGCTACAACTTCCAAGAAACGGGATTGCTCGTCATCGATTTCGTCGCAATGGATATCGATCAGACGGTCGTATTTTTCAGCGAGGTCAAACGCAACCTTCATTGAATCGACGCCATATTCTCTTGTGAATTCGAAGTGTGGAATACCACCCACCACATCAACACCCATTTTCAGCGACTCTTCTAGTAATTCAACGCCATTTGGGAAGGAGTGAATACCTTCCTGTGGAAAAGCGACAAGCTGGATGTCAATGAACGGTGCCATTTCTTCTTTCACTTCAAGCATCGCTTTTACGGCGGTCAAGCTTGGATCGGTGACGTCCACATGTGTTCGTACATGCTGGATACCCTGCGCGATCTGCCACTTCAATGCAGTTTTGGAACGCGTTTTGACGTCTTCATGCGTCAGGAAGGCCTTGCGTTCTGACCAACGCTGGATACCTTCAAACAGTGTTCCGCTCAAATTCCATTCCGGCTCACCTGCTGTTAACGTTGTATCCAAGTGAATATGAGGTTCAATGAACGGCGGCAGCACAAGTGAGCCGTTAACATCAATTACTTCCTCATTCGCAGTTAGTTCCATTGACTGCGTGATAAGCTCAAACTTCCCATCTTTCACAACAATATTCCATAAACCTTCTTTACCCCGCAATTTTGCGTTCTGTATAATCATTTTTATTCCCCTTTTCATTGGATTCTTTCTTAGCAACGATCAGCATTATCAGGGTGTATACAACCGCTGTTCCAATCAGTGCATTAAGTGGTGTTATTCCTGGAGCCAGCTGGGCGAAGGCCACGCCGATAACCCAAGCCACCATCGCGATCCAGTTTACATTTTTGAAAGTCATGTCGGCAAATGGTTTATAGTTTCTGCGCTTCACAATAAAATAGTCTGCGATGATGATGGCACCGATGGACGGGATCGCCGCGCCCAGCACATTCAGGAAACCAACGAAATTGTTGTACATCCACATGGCAAATATGGTACCCACGATGCCGTTAACGATAACGAAAAACTTTTTCGGAATTTTAGTGATATTGGCAAAGCCCAGCCCGGAAGCGTAAAGTGCGTTATCGTTAGTTGTCCAGATGTTCAGCCCCAGTACGATGATCGCGGGAATGAGCAATCCTTGCAAGAACATGACCTCCGAGATATCTGCCAAATTATAAGCCATTGCGCCGACTGCACCGAAGAGGAACATAAGTGAGTTCCCTAGAAAGAACGAAATGACCGTTGCAGTAACCGCCTGCCGGGATGTTCTGGCAAACCGGGCAAAATCGGGCGTCAACGTTCCGCCGCTAATGAATGACCCGATACAAATGGTCAATGCTGCTGCGGCGGTGAGCGACTCCGTTGGTGAGTAATCGAGCAACCCTTGCAGACCACCTAGCGTGTTTACTCCTTCGAACACGGAGTAACCACCGAGAATAGCAATGGCCGGAACTGCTATATACCCCAGAATGACGAGCGACTTCATGCCGAAGATGGCTGATGCCGTCATTGCGAGACCAAACACGAAGATCAAAAGGTACACATTCCAGTCCATCGCTCTGGCGACCGGTACCGCGAACATGGCTACACCGACACCAAACCAACCGACCTGTGTGAAGCCAAGCAGGAAAGAAGGAAGGTAGGACCCTTTTTCACCGAACGCATATTTTGCAAGCAAATGCGTGGAAAGACCTGTTTTGGCAGCGATATGCGCTAGTGCTCCTGTATAGATGCCGAGTGCCAGATTACCTGCAAGTACGATCCCAATAAACTCCATGAATGTCAAGCTGACGCCTAACGTCCCCCCTGCCAGCATGCTTGCCGAAAAGAAAGTGAATGCCAACATGACGGAAAACGTCTTCCCAAAATGATTTCTCTGCGTTTTCGGCACCGCTTGCCACGAAAACTCTTGATCTTGTTTACTCATCAGAATACCCCCAGTATAAAGTGTCCTGATACCAAAAAAGCAGAAACAAAAGAGGCTACTCGTCAAATTAAACTGACAAGTAGCCTCTTTTGTTCATCATAACCCGCGCTAAGACACAGAGCATCCCTTGACGGAATATGCCCTGCTTCTCACGCGATTATAAAAATCCGCTGTCCTTGTCAGCCTCTCTGGACTGAATTAAAGGTACCAGTATTCAATTAAACTCTATTATTTTAGAAAAACCTATGGATGTCAATGTCATTAATATCCATTGATTAAAATTCTCTTTTGAATGCTGAAATTGGAAAATTTATCTGGATGATGTTGACCAAGCCTTTCATACGGCACTCACACATAAGGCAAAGCCTTAAGTGGAGCCAGACAACCTCACTCTGGGGGTACCTCAACTTCCTATCAAAAATGCTCTGATCTACAGTCCAAACGGAGTGGTTATTGAATTTATTCAGGAGTTGAATTTTTATGTAGAGTAAGCTCCGTTTCGTTCACTCATGTGACGCATCTGTTAAACTATTTAGTAGTGTCAAGTAATAAATTAACAATCGTATCAAGCTGAAGCTCTAATGAAAAAGGGTCTTCCATTACGAATTCATCATGATAGTTATCACCATACAAATAAACTTAATCCTCTTCATGAATCCATGCACGGTAATAAATGATATAGTAAACAAATTTCTTGCTTGTCGGAACAATATTGAGGGTCGCCCCTTTTCCACGATGCAGGAATTGAAATCCTGTAAAAGAAAATTCGGACTGATCTAACTGAACTTGAGCGCTCCCATGTACCGAAAGTAAAAACATACTGGCAGGAATCTTATATTTAGATGCTTCATTAAGCTAACGAGCAGGTTTTGGGATTAGCAATCCATAAGAAGCAACCCAAGTTGAATTCTGCTAAAATGTAGTTAATGTATAATGTAGATATCCCTCATGAACAAAGGAGAACTGAAAATGAGAAAACTCGTTCTATTTCTGCACGCATCGCTTGACGGTTTTGTAGAAGGGCCGAATGGTGAAATGGACATTGGCTGGGTTTCCTACGATGCTGATTTGGAGAAACATGCGAAAGAAATTCTTAGTACTGCCGACACTGTCATTTGGGGACGTGGGACTTATCAGATGATGCACAGTTACTGGCCAACTGTGCCTTCGAACCCATCAGCTTCGCAGCATGAACGGAATCATGCCGAGTGGATCGAAAAGACAGCCAAAATCGTTTTTTCCACGACGCTGGAGAAAGTCGAATGGAATAATTCCAGACTCGTGAAAGAAGATGTCGAGGAAGAGATCAATAACCTCAAACAGCAGCCAGGCAAGGATATGGTCATCCTCGGCAGTCCTAGGTTGGCACACCACCTTATGCAGCTTGATTTAATTGATGAGTATAAAATTACGGTTTCTCCCGTCCTGATCGGTAAGGGATTGCCGTTATTCCAAGGTCTCAAGGAGAAGATCAATCTTAAGCTAATCGAAAACAAGACCTTTGATTCTGGAGCCATAGGTCTCGTTTACCAGACGGTAAGATAACCTTGTCACCTAAGGTGATTACGCTAACGGGGAACGTTAGTGGAACGACAACAGCGGCAGTCTAAGACTTTATTTTCACCAAACAACAGGTCAAGATATTTATCTAAATAACAAAAATCCGATCACCCTACAGGGAGCAATCGGATTTTTGTATAATAAATTATTGTTCAGCCGCCAATTGCAGAAAATGATCCGCAGCCAAACGGACAGCCAGGATACTTGCGCTGTTTAGTGAATTATCAAAGATAAGAACATGATTGTTTTTTACTGCTTTCAGTGAGTTCCACGCTTTTGAAGTTTCCTTCTCCTTGATGGCCGCCTTTGCGATATCCATATCATGTTGGATAATAATATAATCGGGATTCATGCTGTATAGACCCTCCAGAGAAAGCGCCCCACCCTCCTCGGGATATCCCTTTGGTGGCAACAACCCAAAGCCTACAGTTTGATTGTAGTACATCGTGTTTTTAGAGCCTTGAGTATTAAAATTGGCTTTTCCATCGACCCGTAGCAAGGCAAAGGTCTTATTTTCAAGACTATTTAACTGTTTTTTCGTATTGGCAATCATTTCTTGGGTTTCCTTAATGGCTTGTTCCGCTAACGTCTCTTTTCCAACAATCTGAGCACACAGCATCGTCGTTTTTTCCCAGGTATCGGTGTAGTCGATTAAGATGACAGGTGCAATCTTGTTCAACTCCTCATAATTGCTATCAACAGAACCCTTGAAGGTTACAATCACATCAGGCTTTGCATCCATGATCATTTCCAGATTCGCATTGCTATTGCCCAAATCAATAATCTCAGCAGTTCCGGCATAAGGCTGTAAAGTAGCGAAATCTTTCATAGCTTCAGCTGCGTTAGTTGATGCGATTGGAGGCGTATCTAGAGCAAAAAAGTAATCTAAATACAAAGGATGAAGAACCGCTATCCGCTCAGGTCGTGTCTTGAGCACCACTCCATTATCGCTGGCATCCGCAATTGTTCTTGGCCATCCCTCTTCCTCGATCTTGCCGACTTCAGGTGCAGTTGTGACTGAAGTTTCGGAACATCCACCCAGTAATCCTGCAAGGATAATTAAGGATGCAATCCATCCAAATAATCTATTCATTTGGCTCCCCCTTGAGTTGTTATCATTACGATCTGTATAAATGCTTCATTAAATCACGGTTTTTCAGTATGAACAGATCATTGTGCGAAGACACCATCCCGGACGAATTTGCCTCCGGCGTGATGTACTGTTTGGCCTGGTTTACCGCATTGGCAGAATCATGGAACGCTCCTGCTATCAGGTGCAGCTTCCCTTCATGATGCAGAACATCACCTGCCGCATAAATTCCCGGTACGGAAGTCCCGCTCATTGCTGATCCTGAAATCCGATGTTCCCACAGATCCATTTTTATTTCACTGTTCACCAGCAGTTCTTTGTCGCGTTCATAGCCGTGATTAATGATAACCTCATCAACGGACAGTTCAAATGCTTCTCCGTTGTCATTGCTTTTTAGCAGTACAGTCCCTATTCTTTCGTGATCTGGTGTGGCAATCAATTTTTCGATTGAAGTATTTAATAAGCACTCTACGCCATTGTTTGCCAAACGTGAAATATCGGCTTCATGCCCCTTTAAGTTCTCTTTCCGGTACGTCAAATACACCTTCTGGGCAATCGGGGCCAGTTCGTTCGCCCAGTCAACAGCAGAATGTCCGCCACCCGATATTAGAATAGTCTTCTCTTTGAAGCGGGCAAGTGACTTCACCGTATAATGCAAATTTGTGATTTCAAATCTTTCAGCTCCCTCGATTTCAAGCTTGATCGGCTTCAGAATACCTCCTCCAATAGCTAATATTACAGTTTTGGTGAAGTGCTTCCGGTTTGTGGCCGTGTGCAATATAAAGTAACCTGCTTCATCTTTCGAGATGGATGTGACCTTTTCATTAAAAGCAACCTTCGGCTGGAACGTCATCCCTTGCGCAACCATTTGTTCAATAAGCTGCGAGCCAAGAATAGGTTGTAAGCCTCCCACATCCCAGATCATCTTTTCCGGATAGACATGCACCTTGCCGCCAAGTACAGGCTGAAATTCAATGATTTTGGTCTTCATTTCGCGGAGTCCACTATAAAATGCAGCAAATAATCCGGCCGGACCGCCGCCAATAATCGTAACATCAAACATTTCCTCTTCATGCATCGTTCAATCGCCTCAACTCTCTTTTATTAAATCCCTAGATGCTCACGTAAAGTGCACCCCGTATATTCACTTCGGAACAAGCCTCTCTCAACCAGCTTCGGTACCAGCTTCTCAAAAAACAGTTCCATAGATTGTTCTGAACCGCCCGGCAAGGCGATGAAGCCATCTATAGCCCCCGCTTCAAACCGCTCAATAATATCGTTCAGTACATCCTCGACTGTCCCGACAGATACCCAATGAGCAGATCCGACAACCTCCGGCCTGTCCAGAATCTCTTTCACTGTAGGTTCGGTTTTGATAATATACCGCCGTAATAGTTCGGCATGTGTCCGGCTGCGGACGGCCTGATTTGGATCGGGTAACATATCGGCAGTTACGCGCCTATCTATGGAATAACCGGTTAAATCAAGACCTAACACCGATTTAAGCGAAGCATGTCTGCGATCAAGACTTAAATTCGCATGTGCGGTCTTATGTAATTCAAGCGCTTCTTCGCGCGTATCAGCCAGGAAAAAATATAAGCCCGGCAAAACTCTGATGGCATCCGGATCACGTCCCTGCTCTGCCGCTCTTTTTCTCAGATCATTCCTTAGCTCCACTCCTGATTCGATATCCGGCATTGCTGCAAAAATAGCATCTGCAACGGAAGAAGCGAAATTCCGTCCAATATCCGAAGCGCCGGCTTGAAATAGCGGAGGCGTTCCTGACCTGTGAGCAGGCAAAGTAAGCGGCCCTTTTACACTAAAAAATTCACCGGAATGATTTATAGCAGTCACTTTATCTTTATCCGAGAACATACCCGACTGACGGTCGATAACAATCGCTTCATTCGGAAAACTCTCCCACAGCTTGCATACAACATCCGTGAACTCTTTTGCCTTGGCATATCTCTCTTCCGGTGAAGGCATAGGTGAATCGCTGAAATTATCGGCGCCTTCAATAGAAGTGACAATATTCCAGCCGGCACGTCCATTGCTCAGCCAGTGTAAAGACTGAAGCTGTCTTGCTACAACATAAGGCGGATTAAAAGTGGTAGAAATCGTCGTCACCAGTCCGATCCGCTCGGTTTCACGGGCTATGGCTGCAAAAAACAATGCAGGGTCCGGGCTGCCGAAATTAGAGGAATCCCCTAACATCTGCGGGCTAACATACAGATAATCAGCCCTGAAAAGAAAATCGAGCTTAGAATTCTCCGCCATTTTTGCCAAATCAATATAATATTCAATAGACCCCATCTTTTCGACTCTGCTATCCGGGTGCCGCCAGCCGTCTCCTTTCATCCAGGTTGCATTTAAGGACAACCCAATACATAATTGTCTGTTTCCTGTCATATCTACCAGCCTTTCATTTATAAATCAATTTACTGATAATGATTCTCAGTTACAAGGGTGAGTTTATCAAAAATTTAAATAAATTCAAATGTACAAATCTCAAATTCTACATGCATCATTATTTAATCTAAATAAAAAAAGTCTGCACTTCTGGTTCATCACCAGTAGCTGCAGACTTAATTCAAGTATAAGAAACTCGATATGTATATTATCTAATTATCTATAGGCAGAGGGAGCAACGCCGAATTTCTTTTTAAATAATCGGCTGAAATACAGCGGATTGTCATAACCGACACGGTCCGCAATCTCGTGGATAGGAAAATTGCCTGCTTTTAATAAGTCACAGGCTCGTTCCATACGATAATTAACGACATAGTCGATTGGACGCAGCCCCGTATATTTGTGAAAGAAGTAAGAGAAGCGGTTCGTACTCACTGCATGCCGTTCCGCTAACTCACCGAGTGTAAGTGAATTCATATAATGGAGTTTAATGTATGCAAGGGCTTCGTCTACCATCCTTTGATTCGGTGAACTGTCGTTCTCTCTGTAACTGCAAGCAATCAGAACCTGATGCATTAGGCTTAAGAACAGCTCTTTGATACGCAGCTTTCCAATTTCTCCGGATGGATGGGTATTCTGATGAAGCAGGATTAGTAATTCAATAATTTTTAGATTGGCTCCTGGCTCCAGCTTGAAATGAGAGTCAAATTCGGTAGTACAATTCATTTCTTCTGGCATATCCAATTTATAAAAAAGGGAGTAATACTCAAGCTCTGATTGTCCTATAACCCGCGAATCCATCTGCATGCCTGGAGCTGCATGAAAAACTGATCCTGGCCGTAATTCATATACCGTACCATTCACCCTTATTCTGGCTCCCCCGCGAATGATAAACAGAAATCCATGCTTAACGGTGGTAAATTCACTTAATAAACTTTTTGGCTGGATGACTAATCTGTTTCTATCTTCTATATCATAGACACCTTTAGTAAATGCCTTTGCTAATTTGTCCAAATTTATCAATGTTCTGCACCTGCTTCTGTTAAAATCAGATCCAAATCTGATATTTATTTAAAATAGTATAGACAAAAGCGTGCAAAATTGCTAGAAGAACAGTTTTTCTACTGAAACAACACATTACAACGTAATATTCATTATTTAAGCCGATCCAGAAAAGGATCGGCTTATTTTTATAGTTTTTTCAAGGTCAATCTTGTCTGTTCTCAACAGATTTCATGCGGTTTTGATCGTCCGGCACTCGGTCATTACTAAATTCCTGGCCTGCTTCTACTTCACCATGACCGGAAGCACTTCGGGCAAAATTTGTGAACTGCCTTTTCTGCTCATCTAGCTTGTGTTTACTCTTAAGAAGCTCCTGCGGATCCTGATTTGTCATAATACTATCCTCCCAAAATGGAATCATGCAGTTTATTCGCACTACAGAAGTTTTCCATAATAGAGCGGTGCTTATGCAAGAATTTCAATTACTTTATTCAAAACAAGGTATTCTAAAACAACTATCCCAACGCAAAGAATAATAAAAAACTGAAGTCTTGCCGTATTCATTCTATCCTTCCAATACTCTCCTCTGAATAATGAAACGATGTTAGGTGTAAAAGTATGTCTAATCGTTTCGTTATAATCATCATTATCCACAAAGAACACGCGAAACAATACTTTATATACTGGAATATTTAAGAACAGTAGAAAAATGATCATCACAAGATCGAGACTCAATTTACTCGCCTCCCAAGATTCACTTATCCTAATTTTACCACATAAATAACTCTAGACATTGGAGGTCGATGACAATTTTATAATTGCTCTATTTAAAAAAGCCCTTCCTTATATAGGAAGGGCACTCATCGCTAATCTCCTTTGTCTACCATACTTCCATCATATTAGCAGTCAAGTTTTCAGAAGATTGCTTATCTCGTTCAGGTTTTCAGAGAAACCAACGAACACCTTGTCTTGAATGACAATGGTCGGTACGATCTGCTTGCCTGTCAGCTCCAGCACTTCCTTCGCATAATTCACATCTTCTTCGCAGTTGAATTCGATGTAGGGAATTTGATGCTCATTAAAGTAGCGCTTGGCAAATCGGCAATCGCTGCAAGTTGGAATCGTGTAAATTTTGATCGGTGTTTTCGAATCGATTTTCAGCATAAATGTTCGCTCCTTTACGCGTTAATTTGTTTTAACTGCTCGATTTAATTCGGTCCACAACATGCTGAACTTTTCTTTCCCTTTCGCCTGCTCCTTGTATAAATCGATCGCGTGGATACGATAGGAACAAATCATACCGATCTTAGTAAGCAGATTCGTCGTACAGCGACTTCCCCCGACTTGAATGGCAGATGATACCGCCAGTATCGTCTTTTATCCCATGATCATGGGCTTACTTCACATCAACGACGAATGGTACGGTGAACACTTCCCCGTTATGCTGAAATTGTCCCCATAATTTATACGTCCCACTTTGCGGAAAAGAAGTCGCGAATTTTGCATCCGGTCCCGTAGCTTTCTCATCGATTGGATGAACATGAAGATATTGATTCGCATCTTTCGATAGAATCACAACATGGCCGACATCTCCTAAATAAGGCTGCAGGTTATCAATCCCCTTCTTCGTCTTCGCATCGCGAATGTCGAAGGTCAATGTCACTTCTTCGTTTGGTTTCGTACCACTCAAGGCCAGTTCAATTTCCTTGCCACCCACTTCTTTTACCAGCTTCCCTTCGGGCGTAATCGCGGCATGTTTGCTTTCCTTGCCTTCCACCTTCACCCATTCGCTAAGCGTGGAATTGGCACCGCCAGTAGGAATAAAGTCCGCAAACACCTTGTACTCACCTCCAGCCGGGAACGAAGTGTTCACCGTAAATGTGCCGTCTCCCTTAAACTCGGGATGAATGTGGTTAAAGAACGACAAATCGTGATTGACGATGATGAGATGAAGCAATTTCTCGTGATTGATATCATACTTATTGACCGTTTTCCCGTCCTTATCCGTAATTTGAATAGTCAATTCCGTTTCTTCGTTTGCTTTTGCGGCGCCTGTGGGGAAGGTAAATGATACGTTAAGATCCTCCAATGCAGGCTTCGCAGCTGCGCCATGATTGCCGTGGCTACCTCCGTGCTTCATGTCTTCCGCCTCCTCTTTCTCATTTCCTGCATTCTTCTCGGCGTTCTCTTGCCCGCTGCTTGCTGCATGCCCGGCATGGTTATTTCCGTTTGCTAGCTTCTTGTCCTCCGCTTTGCCGCATGCAGCCAATACGCTAAAAGCGACCACCGCAGCAGCGACGAGGAGTATCTTCTTCTTCATGGTTATAGCAACTCCGTTTCAATATAAATTCGAAGATGCAGAGCGCATCTTGACACGCTGCAGCCGCAAAGTCCCCCTTACCCTATAATAATGATGGCATAAAAGCCGTATCATTACTGAAAGCGGTCCGACCTTTATTTCATCAGTTTATTGATCGTCTTCATGAATTCCGTTAATACTTCCGTATCCCCTACTTGAATCCGTTCGATGACACAACTTTTCATATGATATTCAAGTACTAGCTTCCCGACATCATTCAATGATGCTTGCACCGAAGAGATCTGATTCAACATATCGTCACAGTAAATATCTTTCTTAATCATGGCTTTAATGCCAAGGACCTGTCCTTCGATTCGATTCAATCGGTTGAGCAGATCGCTATTGGCTTGATTGGAATGATGGCTCTTGCGCTTATCCTCTCCAGGTGAGCAAAAGCCCGGATCTTGCTGAATCACTTGTTCAAAGAGTATCGATTCTTTGCTCATCGGAATCCTCCTTTCTTTTAAAATACTCCACACCCCTATATACATAAAATATAAGTTTGTTAATTCGATGGAGTCCTGTCAACTCCGTTGATTAGGCACTGGAGCTCGATTCATTGGTTATATAGCTCTCTTGTCACTTGCTTCACCCTGCTTAGGTGAACGGATAAATAGAAACGCTAGCACAGCACCTACAAGAGCGACGATACCAGACCACATAAAAGCTTGTTGAAAGCCTTCGTTTAGCGCGGAGACCGGGTCAATACCGGTTTGGGAAGCAGTTGTTGAACCCGCAATCGCAACCATGATGGCCAAACTGATAGCTGAACCAATCTGGTAGCTCGTATTGGCGAGACCCGATGCAAGCCCTGCTTCTTCGGGTTTAGCCCCCGACATGGCGGACATCGTAGCCGGAATATAGGCAAGTGACATGCCAAGTGCACCAAGCAAGGAAGCTGGAAGCACGTTGGCGATAAAGTTCCCATCAACCGGCGTATTGCTAGCGAACAGAAGCATCGAACACCCGAGTGCAATCAATCCAATGATCAAGTTTGCTTTTATTCCGAATTTTCCGATTAATTTACCGGTAATCAAAATCATGAAGATAGTAATTAGGACCGTCATCGGCAGTAAGCCGACTCCGCCGGCGAAAGCAGAAAACTTTAGCACCTGCTGCATATAGAGATTGAGGAAATACCACAGCGGAATCCAACTCCCAGCCAGCATAATGAGCGCGATATTGCCTGCAGCCAGATTGGGTGTTTTAAAAATCTTCAGTGGAACAAGCGGTTCCTTTTTAGTTGCCTGAACGATCAGGAAAAGGATAAATAACACGACTCCTGAAATAAGCGTCCACAACGTGGATGGCGCTCCCCATCCATTGTGTTCTGCAGTAACAATGCCATATACCACCAAAACCAAAGCCGCTGTGACGAAGATGGAGCCAATGACGTCAATGCTGCCTTTTCTTCGCATTCCCTTGGCTAAAAGTCCAGGCGACAGGAGTAATGCAATAATGCCAACGGGTACATTGATGAGGAAGGTCCATTGCCAGCTGAGCCACTCGGTAATGACCCCGCCAAGAAACACGCCGGCTGAACCGCCAGCAGCAGCTGATGCGCCCCAGAAGCCTAATGCTTTCCCTAGTTCTTTGGGGTTGCCACCGAAGAGCATCATAACAATCGTTAACGCGGATGGGGCTATTAATGCGGAACCAAATCCTTGTAGGGCGCGACCAACATTAAGCGCTTCCTCGTTCCAAGCGAGTCCTGCCAGCAAGGAAGCTAACGTTAGAATGGAAAATCCCCACATGAATATGCGGCGCTGACCAAATAGATCGGACAATCGACCACCAAGTAACAATAATCCGCCAAAGAAAATGACATAAGCGTTAAACACCCACTGTAAACTTGCCTGCGTATAGCCGAGCGCTTCTTTGATGGCTGGCAGTGCAACGCCGATAATGGATGTGTCCATGATCACCATAAAATTGGCAAGACATAGTAAGGCCAGAGCCATCCAGCGTTTGGGATCGGCTTGCGGTAAAGTCTGTGCTTGATTATTCATAACTTTCTTCCTCCTCCTTTTGTAACCAATAATTAAAATTTTTAATACCAACGCAGTAATATACTATACCCCCCTACCCTATAATGTCAAGAGTAAATTGTCGTATTTTCCTCAGTTCCAGAAGAATTTCAAAACTGAAATAGGAAAATGTTCATTACAAGGCTGTTTATTGGCACCCAGAAGACGATTTATAGTTTTGCCTTCAACCGTAGTAATGAGGAATCGCCAGGGGTAGCTTGTTATTTTGAACGTCATATAAAAAAGCTGCCTCTGAGGGCAGCCTTTTTCTTAATATATCGTTATTGCGAACGTAGGAATGAACTTCTCAAGCGTTCTTGTATCGGTAATATACTGCCTTTTCGGAAAAAAAGGCGTATCCCAAACTGGGACCCCCCTCTTTAAGCTTAGTTTAACGTTTCACCCTTCGAGCAAAATCCACGAACTGAAATTTATCCAGTCGATGCCTGGATTCGGTATATTGGAAAAGCACCGTGTTCTCCAAATAAACATAGTTTCGTACTACTACAATATGAGTGTAACTCTTCAAATCAAGCAGTCTATGATCCTCCTCGGTAGAAGGCTCAACGGATATCAGCTTCTTCGCATAACTGATTTTAAGCCCCAACTCCTGCTCCAGATATTCATAGAGTGAGCCTTCCGCGATCTCCTCGCTTAGGAATGGAACAATATCTGCTCGGAAATAATCCTTATCCAAAATGATCCGATCGCCTTCAATTTCTCTGGCACGAATAACTTTCCAAACCAGGGTTTCAGGCGGAATCTGCAGATGTCTGGCGAGCGCGGAGCCTGCCGGATCACTTATCGTCCGCTCTACCAGTGTCCGTGAGGCAGTACCCAGTGTATCGGCCATCTCTTTAAATGAAATCAGACCGGTAACGGGGAAATCCATTCTCGTCATATCAAGCACAAAGGAGCCTCTACCCTTAATTTTGTGAATATACCCTTCACGAAACAGCAGGTTCAGCGCTTTGCGAACGGTCTCTCGTGAAGTGCTGTAAGCTTCAGCAAGTTCACTTTCAGAAGGCAGTTTGGTTCCAGGTAGCAGTTGTCCAGAAAGAATTTGGTTGCTGTACTCATTATAAATTTGCAAATATTTATTTTCTCTCAATTTTGATCACCGCCCTTTATTGTATCACGTCATGCCTTTGGAAGCATCGATTCAATTGGAGGGAAATTTATAGCGTGTAACATATAAATTCTTATATTTACAGAAAAACAGCCCCCAGGGGCTGTCTTTCTGTAATATAAAGTCTTTGCCAATATAGTCTATCTCAACTCTTGAGATGAATAGTCAAGATGCTAGATTGTCTAGCTGCAGCTGGTCCAGTCTTCTCCTCAATCTTCTCCACCATATCCTGACCTGCAGGAATGATGATTGGTGTAATCAACGGGTAGCCTGCTGCGCGAATAGCTTCCATATCAAATTCTAGCAGAAGCTCACCTGCATGCACCTTGTCGCCAATATTCTTATGGGTGGTAAAACCACTGCCTTTAAGAGACACCGTATTAATACCAACGTGGATAAGTACTTGTACACCGCTGGCATGCTCCAGTATAAGCGCATGTTTGCTCTTGATCACATGAGCTACTGTAGCATCAAAGGGTGCATATACTTTACCCTCAGAAGGTTCGATTGCAATTCCCTCGCCCATCTGCTTCTCAGCAAATGCAGGATCAGGCACCTGTTCTAGAGATACTGCAGTTCCACTGAGCGGAGAGATAAGCTCCAGAATATTCATGGATTTTTGTGACTCTTGAACTGTAGGGTGGCTGTTCAAATCGTCTGTTTTGCTCACAGTACTAGTAGCCTTTTTAGCTGAGTTCTTTTCGGAACGTCCCACCACAGAACGACCGTAGAGTACAGTGGCGACAAAAGGCACGATGAGTACAATAGCCATGCCTATAAAGAATACGCCCCATTGGTTCGGGAATATCGACAGGAAGCCGGGAATCCCCCCTACGCCAATGGAAGAAGCGCGAACCTGGTTAACAGTAAGAAGCATGCCGGCAATTGCCGAGCCGATCATCCCGAAGATGAAAGGATAACGATAGCGAATATTCACACCGAAGATCGCTGGTTCCGTCACGCCGAGGAATGCAGAGACGGAAGACGTAGCAGCCAAGCCTTTTGCCTTCTGTTCTCTGACTACGAACATCATTGCCAGTGCCGCGGCACCTTGTGCAATATTGGAGAGCGCTAACATCGGCCAGAGGAAGGTGCCGCCCTCGCTGCCGATGAGCTGCACATCCACCGCCAAGAAGGTATGATGCATACCAGTGATAACCAGTAGCGCATAGAATCCGCCGTAGATCAAGCCCCCAAGGAGCGCAAAGTGATCAAATACATAGATCAGGCCGGAGGTGATGGCATTGGCAATGCCAAAGGTAACTGGTCCGATAATGGTGAAGGCCAGAAAGCCTGTAATCAGCAGAGTCACTGGTGCAACAACCAGCAGTTTAATGGAATCATGTACCCGGCGATTGAGGAATTTTTCCAAGCTAGCTAGAATATAGGCCGAAACCAGTACTGGCAATACTTGCCCCTGATAACCGATCTTCTCCAAATGCCAGCCGAACAAATTCCAGGTCGGAACAGTTCCCTCAGTGGAAGCACTTGCATAGTTGTAGGCACTTAATAAATCTGGATGTACGAGAATGAGACCGAGAACAATCCCGAGCAGAGGACTACCTCCGAAACGGGTGACAGCTGCCCAACCGATAAGTGCTGGTAAAAAGGTAAACGCTGTGCTGGCAATCGTATTAATAATCGCAGCAATGTCCTTCCATGCGGGATAGACATCCACGAGTGACTGGCTATCGAAGAAGATACCAGGTCCTGTCAGTATATTATTAATCCCAAGCAGCAAACCTGCGGTTACGATGGCCGGAAGAATCGGAATAAATATATCAGCGAGCGTCTTGATCGCACGCTGCAGCGGATTCTGTTTTCGGGCAGCAGCTGATTTCACTTCATCCTTGGAAGAACGAGCTCCGCCAGTGATCTTAATCATTTCATCATATACTTTATCTACAGTTCCCGGTCCGATAACGATCTGAAACTGCCCCTGGCTAGAAAATTGTCCTTTTACGAGTTCGTTACGGTCCAGGGCCTCCGAATCCACCTTGCTCTCATCATACAGCGAGAATCTCAGCCGGGTTACACAATGTGTCGCAACCTCAATATTCTCCTTACCCCCAATTGCCTGTACGATATCCTCAACATTTTTGCGGTCTATAGCCATATCTTCACTCCTTACATAATTGATTTGTGCTCCTTCTCAAGTACACTTCGTTAGCGGATTAACCACATGTAGGAAGCATAAGGACTAAGCTGAAGCTCTTGTGTTAATGCAGGTGTTTCTGTTGTATTCCCAATCAGAAGCTCGTCTTTACCACTTGATGATAACTCTGTCCAGTGACTATCTTCAAAGCGGAAGGTAATCTCTTTACTCCTGAAGTTCGAGACCACTACAAGCGCTTCTCCATCGCTTGTTCTAGCATAAGCGAACACTTCAGGATGCCCTTCGTCGAGTCTCTTGAATACACCTTCTATGAAAATCCCATACTCCTTGCGTAATGTAATCAGCTTGCGGTAATGATGGAAGATGGAATCAGGATTTGCTAGCTCCTTCTTCACATTGATGTCCGAATACCGCTCATCAACTTTCAGCCATGGAGTACCTGTGGTAAATCCGGCATTTCGGCTGTCATCCCACTGCATCGGCGTACGGGAATTGTCCCGTGAACGTTCCTGAAGAATACTCAGGGCAGTCTCAGGACTTTTCCCCTGTTCACACAATATACGGTACATATTCAGTGACTCAATGTCACGGAACTCATCGATGCTCTTCCATACCGGATTTGGCATCCCGATTTCTTCCCCCTGATACACATAAGGTGTTCCCTGAAGGCCATGCAGAGTTGTTGCAAGCAGCTTGGCACTTTCTACACGGTAGACCTTATCATCCGTAAATCTGGAGAGGGCACGCGGTTGATCGTGATTGTTAAAAAATAATGCGTTCCAGCCCCGACCTTTCTGCATTTCCGTCTGCCACTCTGTGAACAAGCTTTTCATCGCCTCAAAATCATAGGGCATTAGCTCCCACTTCTGTCCATTCGGATAATCGACTTTTAAGTGATGAAAATTGAAAGTCATGGAAAATTCCCGTTCTTTAGGACTCGAGTACCGGATGCAATGCTCCAGTGTAGTTGAGGACATCTCTCCGACCGTCACCATCTCATACGGACCAAATACCTCTTCGTACATCGCTTTGATGTATTCATGGACCCGTGGACCGTCAGTATAGAACTTGCGTCCATCCCCCGGTGGAACACTCCCGTCATCGTTAGGGAAGCGCTGATCCTTGGAGATTAAATTAATTACATCCATGCGGAAGCCGTCGACACCCTTATTAGCCCAGAATAGCATCATATTATTCACTGCTCTACGTACCTTCTCGTTCTCCCAATTCAGATCGGCCTGGGTTTTATCGAAGAGAGTAAGATAATATTGTCCCGAAGCTTCATCAAACTGCCAGGCAGGACCCCCGAACTTCGACTGCCAATTGTTGGGTAAGCCGCCGTCCGGAGCCGGGTCCTTCCAGATATAGTAATCACGGTAGGGATTGTTCCTGCTTGAAAGGGACTGTTTGAACCACTCATGTTCTGTTGAAGTATGGTTAACCACGATATCGATCATTAGCTTCATTTCGCGTCTGTGCAGTTCCTGTATTAGCTCGTCAAAATCCTCCATCGTACCAAAATCCGGGTTGATATTTTCATAATCCGCAACATCGTAACCGTTATCATGTTGTGGCGAGACATAAACCGGCTGTAACCAGACAATATCGATTCCAAGGTTCTGTAAATAATCCACTTTTTCAATAAGTCCTTTAATATCTCCTGTTCCGTTGCCTGTAGTGTCCTTAAAGCTCTTCGGATACACCTGATACACCGTGGACCGGCGCCACCATTCCGAATACTGGGACTGACTCAAGTTGAACACCTCCAAAAGAATTACTTTATGTCAAATATTAAACCTGTATATACAAGTTCAAACACTTCACACAGTTTAAACCTGTATATACAGGTTGTCAATACTTTTGCTTATCACAACAACTGAAGTTTCTTCTTTTATTAACCCATTTGACTATAGATTATTACTTCAGCGTTTAACATTTGGTTTTTCTTACCTTAATATTCATTCCATAATCACAACAAAAAAAGCCGCTCTCTTGGCGGCTTCTTATTTACGAAGATGTGTAGTTAAAAGGACGAACAGGATACCTTTTTACTCAATACAAGTTAGGTATCCTGTTACTATTTTTAATAAAGTTTATTTAAGCCCCTGTAAGAGACTCTGTCCAAATTGTGGCATGGTTACACCAAAGTTATCTGCAATTGTTGCTCCAATATCCGAAAATGTCTTACATACAGGTAGCTCACTTTGTCGATTGAAACTCTTACTGTAGATGAGTAAAGGAACATATTCACGGGTATGATCTGTACCTGCATGAATGGGATCGTTGCCATGGTCTGCCGTAATTATAAGTAAATCCTCTTCACTTATCTCCGCAAGAACTTCAGGTAATCGATCGTCAAATTCTTCTAGCGCTTTCCCATACCCAATTGGATCTCTACGATGTCCATAAAGTGCATCAAAATCAACAAGATTCAAGAAACTAAGTCCTGTAAAATCAGTATGAATGGTCTCCATGAGTTTATCCATACCATCCATGTTAGACACTGTACGCAATGATTTGGTGACACCTTCTCCATCATATATATCTGAGATTTTGCCAATCGCTAGTACATCAAACCCAGCATCCTTGAGCTCATTCATCACGGTTCTTTCATAAGGCTTCAAGGCATAATCATGACGATTCGCTGTTCTCTTGAAATCCCCGGACTGTCCGAGGAATGGTCTTGCAATCACTCTGCCTAGCATGTATTCCTCACGCAAAGTAATCTCTCTGGCAATCTCACAGATTTGATATAGCTCTTCCAAAGGAACAACCTCTTCATGAGCCGCAATCTGAATCACAGAGTCAGCTGAAGTATAGACAATGAGTGCACCAGTGTTCATATGCTCTTGTCCAAGCTCATCGAGAATATCTGTACCACTAGCGGGCTTATTCCCAATTATCTTTCGTCCCGTTTTTTCTTCTAATTCGTTAATTAATTCATACGGAAATCCTTCAGGGAACACCTTGAAAGGAACATCAATTCGTAGGCCCATGATTTCCCAATGTCCTGTCATCGTGTCCTTCCCGTTCGAAGCCTCTTGCATTTTGGTCCAATATGCTAAAGGCCCTTCTACTTTGGGTACTCCGGGTATTTGGTCAATATGGCTTAACCCTAACTTGGATAAAACAGGAACATGCAGCCCATTCATATTTTCCGCAATATGCCGTAAGGTATGTGATCCTGCATCTCCAAACTTTTCAGCATCTGGAGCTTCACCAATGCCTACAGAATCCATAACAATGACGAAAACCCGCTTAAACCGAGGTGTTAGTTTCATGTTGATACTCCTTAGTTTAACTAAAATATGATACCGATAATCAAAGCAGATAAAACGCTTACAAGTGTGGCACCAAATAACAGCTTTAATCCAAATCGAGCGACAATATTTCCTTGTTTTTCATTCAAGCCTTTCACTGCACCCACAATCGTACCAATGGACCCAAAGTTAGCAAATGAGATTAGAAAAACCGAGACAATGGCTGTAGTACGCCCACTTAAACCGTCTTGCATCTTAACAAAGTCAAGCATAGCAACGAATTCATTCGCAACAAGCTTTGTCGCCATGATACTGCCTGCATCAACAGCTTCATGCCATGGTACACCGATAAGAAAGGCAATGGGTGCAAAGACATACCCTAAAATTCCTTGAAACGAGATACCGAATACTCCGCTGAAGAGCCCGTTAATTAAAGCGATGATCCCAACGAAACCAACCAACATTACCCCAACTACTATGGCTACTTTAAAGCCATCCATAATATATTCGCCTAGCATTTCAAAAAACGTTTGTTTTTCCTCTACCTGAACTTCAACAATATCTTCTTCAGGTGTAACTTCATACGGATTAATGATGGATGAAATGATGAATCCACCGAATAGGTTTAATATTAACGCTGCCACTACATACCGTGGTTCTAGCATCGTCATATATGAACCAACAATTGACATGGATACCGTGGACATTGCTGACGCACATAATGTATATAAGCGATGTTTTGGCAATAATCCAAGCTGGTTTTTCACCGATATAAACACTTCATTTTGTCCTACAATTGCAGCTGCAACTGCATTATAAGATTCCAATTTGCCCATTCCATTTATTTTACTTAGTACCAAACCAATATACTTGATAATGAACGGGAGAATTTTGTAATGCTGCAATATCCCTATTAATGCCGACATAAAAACAATTGGCATCAAAACATAAAGGAAAAATGTATGGGCCCCTTCATTTGCAATCCCACCAAAAACAAAGTCAGTCCCTTCATTGGCGTATCCAAGCAATTTTGCAAAACTATCGGCAAACCCTTTAATTAAGAATTCACCTATACTTGTTTTTAGTATAATTAATCCCAAACCGATCTGAATAGCAATCATTACAATGATTGGTCGATATTTAATCTTTTTCTTATTGTTACTTCCTAGCCATGCCAGCAATAGAACAATAACCAAACCAGCAATAGAAATTAGATAATGCATTTTTAGCCCTCCAAATTATCGGTTAATTTTCTTGGAATCCTTATATCGAAATGCATCTTTCCACATTAACCCTTGTTCCAAAATAATCGCTAACAGACTTCCGCATATTAATCCATTATTTAAAATGGCTATCACAATCGGAGATAAATGGGCCGTAGCTGATGAAGGGATAAACATTAAACCCACACCCACTAAAAGGGAAATTCCACTAACGATAAATGTTCGATCTTCGTGAATGACCTTCTTCAATTCCTTTAGCGCTAGTCCGACCATCTTCACAAAAATGACGAAGGTAACGGAATAGCCTATGGGTGCTGGAATCGCAGATATAACATTCATCATTGGCGGAAATAAGGATATTGAGATCACAAAGCAACATCCAATTAAAAATGATCTACGCTCCTTCATCCCTGTTTGTTCAACATATCCCGCCGCTCCCGAGATAGGGACAGAGCCGACCGCTCCTAAACCGCCACTAATAAGATGCGTAATTCCTGAAGTAAACCCGGCGCGCAAATAACGACGATGATCCACTTGCTTTTGTTTCATAACGGTCTCCATCAAACGGATCGACGCAACTGCATTAGTTATTAATAACAGCGTTAATAAAAATGCAGTAGTGATTGTCCCGGCATCGAATTGAGGTCTGCCAAATGGGAATATTTTCGGTAGCTTAAATAGAGTATCCGCATGTGAAAACACAGGTATATTACCGCAGATAATAAATAATAGGCAGCCTATCAATATACTGAAAATGATTGAAAACTGGCTGAGTACTACAAAGCGACTGTTCCCTAACCAAAAGGTAATGCAAACCACAATGACACTAAGGATAAATACTTTAACATCTAAGGTGGTGTGGGCTATGGTGATCCCCATCATCCCTTTCATAAAAGATCCACTTAATTGAAAGATCAATAAAAGTAAATAAATAAAAGTGATGGTGGGAGTAAATAGACGAGCGATTTTATCCATTAGCTTAAATGCTGAAATTAGGATAAATAACACACCGCTAATGATCATTGCCCCACTTAAAGCTTGTAAAGCACCATTGTTAGAGGAATAAAGTCCCCCCACTAAACTTGCGTAAATCGTAAAAATGCTCCACCATAACCCTGCCGGACCTTCATGAATAGGGAATTTATGACCCATCAGGCCTTGTAAAAAACCAGCTATCCCTAAAGTAATCATTGTGCTCTGGATAAGCCCGGAAGTCTCTATGGGTGTTAAGTTATATAAATCTGCGATAGCAATGGGTGCAGCAATTGCACCAGCGATCATAAAAATCATCCACTGCAATCCTGACAGTATGACCTTCATTTCTTTCTCACTCTCTTTTCTAACAACACTGCTCTTATCCATAAATCAGCCATCAATGACTGTGTTAAGAGCTATTTCGACCATTTCATAAAAGGATTGTTCACTTTCTTTATGAGTCAGGTGCTCCTGTCTTAGCAATTGACTGCCGACTGTCAAAATCGATAACGCTTTTACACCATATTTAGCGGCTAAAGTGTATAGGGCTGTGCTTTCCATTTCCACTGCTAATACACCAAAATCCATAAACTTGTGAAGTCGATCTAAATTTTCACGGTAGAATTCATCAGAATTATAGATGTTACCAACAAACACTTTTGCATTTTTAGCTTGTGCTTGTTGATACGCTTTCATTAACAATGAGAAGTCTGCTGTAGGTGCAAAATTACAGCCATGAAAGATCTTCTCCGTCATATTACTGTCTGAAGACACTGCTTGGGCTAATATAATATCGCGGATATTGATTTCTTCCTGCATCGCTCCACATGTACCAATGCGAATCAATTTCTTAACTTCATAATCGACGATCAATTCTGTTGCATAAATACTCATCGATGGATTTCCCATCCCTGTCCCTTGAACCGACACGGGTACACCCTTGTATAATCCAGTGTATCCATACATCCCTCTTACTTCGTTATAACAATTAGCCTCCTCTAAAAAGTGTTCTGCTACAAATTTTGCACGTAATGGATCTCCTGGGAGCAAAACGCGCTCTGCTATTTCTCCCTTATTTGCACCTAAATGCCTACTCATAGTTCTTCCTCCAACTTTTAATAGTAAACTGAGGTTTACCGAAATCGCTTTCCAATTGCCCTCAAGTAAAATCAGTTTCGAAACTAGATTGAGCATAAGGTTTTTTAACATTACAAACTAGACCAAAAACTTACGTAGCTTACGGAAAATAATTGGTCAAATTATAAAAGCAATTCTTTACGAATGTTGTCCAAATCTCTTTTAGATGGGATTGTAGAAATAATAACAACCGGCACTGTCTTTAGTGCAACCGGGATATTACTAATGACAAGATCAATATTATTTTGCTGCATGATCTCGTCGGTTAGCCCTTTCATAATGGAGGTATTAAGGATCAACTGATCCCCTATTTCCTTCTTTATTAAATCTGCTATGTAATGACGAATTGAAAATTCCTCCCCGATCACTAAGAAAGCCCTCTTACTCTTATAACGTAAACTCGAACGAACAATTAAGGTTAGCTTTGTTAAATGGAAATTATTGAAGAGAACGGAATGGTAAGTTTTATTCCACGTTTGCATACAGGTTTGCATTTCTTGATAAATCTGCTGGCACTCCTGCTCTACATATGTTGTTAAATGACTTTTTGAGATCATCATCCATTCCGGAATGGCATTTTCGATTAATAGCTTGTCAAAGAACCCGTAAATCTCCAAGGTAAATCGTGCATGCATATCCAAGTTCGGGTATACCTTTGCCAACAACATTAGAAGCAGATTTCCCATTTGATATTCTTCTTTATCTTTATGTAATTCGACTTCTTTAATCGGAGTGATCTCTGACCCTTCATAATAATGATATTGGCTGAGACTAACCATTGCTTGCATAAAGAATATTTCACTTTTTGGAAATTCAATGAACAGCTTTTCTTCAAGACGCTCTGCAATGCCTATCAATGGTGTATAAAACATCCCCTTTTCCCAGTGGTAAGCATTTTCGTCGATTTTTACACATTTCCCTTTAGCAACTCTTTCTATAACAATGGCCAACAAAAAGGATAATCTCCTTTTGGAATTGATAAAATATACAATGTTATTCTCATTCTCTATATTTGTGATCAACTGATTGATATAAGCAAAATCGACATTCGCAAAGGGCCATCCTGTAAACTCATACGCATCACAATATAAATTCCAATAAAAATATCGTATATTCATTTCATTCCCTTTGATCACAGGTGTAGAGTAACTAATGCGTAACTTATACGCTTTTAGATCATTATTATTTAATTCCACAATCAGCTTCTTCAAAGACGAGGTACTCATAAACATGGCTTCAGAAAGCTCCTCCACAGACATTCGACCAGCATTCGTAAACAATAAATTCATCAGCTGATAAAAAATGGTTTGTCTGAACATAGAAGAAATCACTTCACTTATCGTACTTTGCCCATCACGTAGAAGAACGATTCCCTTACCTCTAGAAACTTCAATGGTTACAGTAGAGGGTAGTTGCTTGCTGATTTCCTCCACCATCTTCCGTATTGTCTTATCTGAGATCCCTAAACTTTTTTCCACTTCGGCTAAGGTAAACCATCTTTGTTCCGTATCAAGCAGCGTTAATAGTTGGCTAGCTAAATTAAATCCCTTGTCCATTGTTATCCACCCTATTTCAATTTCATTTTAATTTTTATAGTATAAACAAATTCACATCCTTAACCATATTATTTTTCAATAAAAAAACTCGGGTTTCATTTACCCGAGTTTCAAAAAAATGATTAATGAAATTATTCTTGTTGAGCAAACTGTGCAAATAGCTCATCAAACGAAGCTTTAAGCTTCATTGCGGCATTGTCTGAGAACATCAGCTTCAGGTTATCATCTGAAACCTTCGCAGACGACGAAGAATACTCATACATTTTCTCCTCATAAGCTTGAATGGCTTTATCAAAGTCTTCATGACCGGTGATGGCAAGCGCAAGCTCCGCTGCATCGTGCATCGCCAAGTTGACACCTTCACCTGCAAACGGTGACATTAGATGTGCAGCGTCACCAATGAGCGTAATTCCCGGCTTATGATCCCACTTAAGCCCGACCGGCAGCGTATAGATCCGTCTTAGCAGAATATTATCCTCTGACTTTCGGATATAGTTCTGAAGCGGCTCCGCCCAATCTTCGAAATACGCGAGCAGCTGCTCTTTCGCTTCCTTTGGTTGATCAAAAGGGATACCGCATGTATCCATCCAGTTTTGCTCGGCCGTGAAGGTTAAGGCGACTTTGATCTTACCGTCCCCGTTTAGCTGTGCAAGTATACCTTTATGATCGCCCAGCCCAAACACCTTGCCCCTCGCGTTAAAGGATGCCTGATCAGGATGTACCTTGGAATCCACTTGCAGCTCTATCATTGTTAACCCGGAATAAGAAACCTTGGCATCCGTTAACAGCGGGCGCAGTTTAGAGAAAGCTCCATCAGCACCAATTACTAGATCCACTGTCTCCTTCACGCAGTTGTCAAAATGAAGCTCATGCTGGCCGCCTTCCAGAGCCACTGCCTCCGTCAGCTTGTAACCGTAGCGAATCGTATCAGGCTGCAACGCATTCAGCAGCAGGTCGCTTAACGTTCCACGATCGATCTCCGGACGGCCACCTTGTTCTCCCTCCTCTGCTCTTTCGTCCATATAGATCTTGCCGCTTTTATCAAACAGGCGAAAATCTTCTCCTTCGTAGCGCGCAATCGCCTGGAATTGCTCAAGCAATCCTGCTTCCTTCAGAGCTATCTGGCCGGAATCCTCATGAATGTCGAGTGATCCTCCGCGCTGGGCGTTGGCATCCTTTAATTCTCGTTCATAAATCGTTACTGCAATGCCATGTCTTTGCAAAATTAAAGCTAAAGTAAGTCCACCTGGACCTCCGCCGATAATAGCAATTCGTTTTTTCGTTTTATTTGCTGTCACCATAACCATCTCCTATATCCATGTATGTTGTCTGTTCCTTACACAGATATAGTAGTGCGGCTAATTAAACTGAATTTAAACGAGCATGGTGCAAAGGTTTCATCACATCTGCGCTTTTTCTTCAATCGGGCTGATTGCTTTAAGCTGCATCGCTATAACGGCTGCAATAACGGCTTTGATAATGTCTCCCGGAAGAAAGGCCAACGCTCCGACAAGTCCGGCCCATATCGACGTATTTGTTATCAATGCCATGATAGGGGCACCAATCAGACTCACCAGCAATACACCAAAGATTAGGTTAATCACTATCAGCTTCCAAGTTCGGACCTTCGGCCAGATTTTTTCAGAATACCAGCCGATAAGGCCGGCCGCGATAGGGAAGCTAAATATGTATCCAGCAGAAGGACCAATGAGCACCGCGATTCCGCCGCGACCACCAGTCAGTACAGGCAGTCCGATGGCTACCAGAATGATAAAAATGACTAGACTGAGGGCACCCATCCGTTTCCCTAGAAAACATCCAGCTAACATGACGCCAAGCGTCTGTGCAGTGATCGGAACGGGGATGAAGCCGAGGGGGATGGGTGGAATCATGCCCAGCACTGCGATAAGTGCTGCGAATAATGCAGCATAAATAAGTTCTTTTGTCTTCAAAAAATTGACCTCCATTGGATATAAATGATTGTATTCTGGTTAGTAAATGCGTCCAGTAAGCTGAATTATAATGGAGATATCCTTGATTGTAAACCATGAATTAATTTATAGTTTACAATAGAACAAAATACCAAGCTTGAGTTTTTCCAATTGTTATATAGAATTAGAGTATTCAGTCGTAATCGTTGGATATTAATATATCCAATGGGTTTTGGTCGGAGAGTTATACTTTTGGAGGTTTAAGTTCATGACAGTAAAAGAACATATTCTTGCCTTGCTCGATAGTAATAAGGGTGAATATTTTTCCGGCGAGGAAATAGCCGTTCAGTTATCCGTGACGCGCAGCGCTGTCTGGAAAGCCATAAAATCGCTACAGACAGACGGTTATTCCATACAAGCTGTAACCAATAAGGGATATTCCATGTCACCTCAAACAGATATCTTATCAGCCAGTGCCATTTCAAAGTACTTGGATACACAGGGGCAAAAGCTACGTGTAGAAGTCTTTAAGACACTATCTTCAACGAATGAAGCCGTAAAAAGCCTTGCTTCAAATGGAGAAGCTGAGGGTAAGGTAATCCTTTCCGAAGAACAGACAGCAGGCCGCGGTAGAATGGGCCGAAAATTCTTTTCTCCACCGGGAACGGGAATCTATATGAGCATCCTGCTGCGTCCCAAGCTGTCAGCAACAGATTCCGCTCTGCTGACCACTTGTGCCGCCGTCGCTGTTGCCCTTTCGATCGAAAGCATATCCGGTAAAGAAACGCAGATTAAATGGGTGAATGACGTTTTTATGGAAGGTAAAAAGGTGTGCGGGATCCTTACCGAAGCATCTGTGTCACTGGAAAACGGCTGGCTTGATTATGCCGTTCTTGGCATTGGTATCAATGTAGCGCTACCGTCCGACGGCTTTCCTAACGACCTTACCGAGATTGCAACAACTGTAATTTCTGAAAACAATTCTTATGGTGATCTCCGCAACCGACTGGTAGCAGAAGTACTGAACAATTTCATGGGATATTATGAGCAATTAACGGACAGATTGTTTCTTTCCGAATATAGAAAACGGTTAATTTCACTTGGCAAACCCGTGACAGTGATAAAGAATAATGAACAACTTAAGGCAACAGCCATTGATATCGATAACGATTGCCATCTGAAAGTCAGATATGAGAATGGTGAAGAGGAATATCTTTCAAATGGAGAAGTCAGCGTTAAAATTTAGCTATTGTTCTTTTTAAGATAGGTTAGCTTATGACGTTTTCGCAAAAGAAGCCACCTTGTAGGTGGCTTCTTTTGCGTATATGTTACTCGTGGGAATCGTCAAATTTAAGCATTGAAGAATCATTTCTCAGTGGTTTATTATTGCAAATTATTTTTTATCCAGCTAATCAGTGACTCTTCCTTCGGAGCCCAACCGAGTAGATTTCTAGCATGGGTGGCACGCACACGACTGTTCGAGGCGATAGCAAAGCGCGCCCAGTCTCCAAGTTCTGCTATCGCTTCATCTGCTGGCCAGCTTATGGTCTTGCCTCCAAAGCCTAATGCCTCGCTGACAGATTTGGCGATGTCTCCATAAGATTCCTCTCCATTTTCGGCAAAAAAATACGATGCAGAAGGTGCTTTTTCAAGTGCCAATACATACAGTTGTACCAAATCCTTGATGTGGACATTAGACCAACGATTTACGCCTTTACCTACGTGAACACCTGCCTGCAGCTCTCTCGACTTGCGAATAATTTGCGGCAATTGATCGCTTTCCACAGGCAACGCTAGTGCATCACCATAAATCATAGATGGGACTATCACGATGCTTCTCACCCAGTCCTCAATTCCAGCCTTGCGTACTAGGTTGTTGATCGCTACGCGGTTTTCCCTAATATCCATAGGCACAAATGGTGTTTCCTCGTCAAAAATTTGTTCGCTCGCCGTTTCGCCACGGGCATCATCCCCAACCACACTAGAACCCGATGTATGCAAAAATGGTTTTCCACTTCCACGTAGCGCAGCTATAAAAGTTTCAACTGCTAGCAAATGATCTGAATCGGCTGTGTGAATTACTGCGTCGCTGAGCTTAGCATATTTCGTTAGAGTATCCGTATCTTCCAACGTGCCGAGTATAGGCTCTATCCCAATATCCCTTAATGCTTCCACCTTATCGGGATTGCGAACCAGACCGAAGATAGTATGCCCAGCATCAAGTAAACCTTTAGCCACCGACCCGCCGATATAACCTGAAGCTCCTGTGATAAACACTTTCATAATATTTCCTCCTCATCTATGATGTTGATGCTTGTCCATTCGACAAAGTATGGTGCCAGTCTCAATTATTTATTAATTTTGCTGCTTCTTTATTGTAAGCTACAAAACATAAATAAAACAAATTATGAAATAACCACTTATTAATAAATATTTTTATAAATAATACTAGCTAATCCATCTTCTTTTCCCTTAGGACAGATATGATCTCATGAATCAGAGGTAAATGCTTATTCTTTAACTGATAAGCGATATATAACTCGTTTTTTACTTTTAAATGCTTAAAAACAACTTTTGATTTACCTTCTTTTGACGAATTTTGCAAGAGGTATGTAGGTATGACACTCATGCCCTCCCCGAGCTCAACTGCCTTCAGGATCATGTGTAAATTAGGAATGATATGAATAGGTCTAATTTCAGGACGTTTCTTAAAATGTTCTCTCCAAATTCTTCTTATTATCGGCAATTCTAAGCCATAGCTAATCCATTTCTGTTTAGAGAGCCATTGCTCTTCAAGCTTCAGAGTATCAAATTCAAGGATTTCATAATCGCTTGGAGCTACTATAACAAACTCTTCATCCATTAGTTTCAGATACTCGACACCGGGAGTTTGGAACCTTTTTGACACAATGAGGATGTCTAGCTTGTCTTCCTTCAGGAGCTCTAGCAATTGCTCGGCGGTTCCAAAATGCGAAATGGTGCAAGTATTAAATTCAGGAAGCAATGGCAATATTTTTTCACTAAAAAACTCATGCGCCGCTCCCAGCTTGATTACGCTCAGCGTAGGCAAAGAAGCCGATTTAAAGCTCATTGTCGTATTCTCTAATGACTCTATAAGTGGAGCGAGCTGGGAATATAACTCCTTTCCCCGCTCTGTTGGAGTGATTTTTCTAGTCGACCGAATAAATAAAGTTTCTCCCACCTCCGCCTCTAAGGCGGCTAAGTGCTGACTCATGGCTGGCTGCGTCATCATGCGGGTTTTTGCGGCTTCAGAAATCGATTGATACTTATATATTGTGCAAAAGCTTCTATACCATTCAAAATCAACCATACTCTAGGCTCCACCTTTATACTGTAAAATTTATATTTCGCTTATTCTACTGTGCTAAAGCATCTAAATCAGACTGCATCTTGTTCCGCAGAACATACAGCATGATGGCACCAACAAGGAACGCAACGGCATCCGAAATGACGAGCGACCAGACCACACCATGGAAACCATTCATTCGATTGGCTATATACAACACAGGAATCAGAGTAACACCTTGAATAATTGACATTATAAACGCGGCAGTTCCTTGCGCTGTAGCTTGGAAGATCCCGGTAAACAACGAAGTCATTCCTGTAATGAATAAGGATAAGAATGTTACATGCAGAATGTAGCTGCCCATCTCAATTAATTGCGGGTCATTCGTAAATAAGCCAATTAAGTGGTCGGAAATCAGATAGACGATAACGCCGAACACGACAGCTAAAGCTATTATCGCTTTGATCGTGAATCCGATGGTATGCTTCATACGTAATTTATTTGCTGTAAAAGAGAAGGCAATGAGCGGCACGACACCCTCGCATAAACCCATCAGAATACACTCAGGTAATTGCAATAAACGGGATGAAATTCCGAACCCCGCTATGGCTTGATCTCCATACTCGACTAGAAAATGGTTCAATACGAGTGACATTGCACCCAAGAAGATACTCATAATAAAGACGGGAACTCCGATTTTGAATACATTGCTCACTATTTCCTTGGTAGCTTTGAACCATTTTAAAGAGACAGTTAAGAATTGACTTTTATAACCCAAATGGTAGGCGTAGAATGCGCTCGCAACCAAGTTAGAGATGACCGTAGCAGTTGCAACGCCAATCACGTCCCAATGGAAGACGAAGATAACTAGCGCATCGAGAATAATATTCACGACCACACTTAGAATCATCCCGATCATAGATGTGATTGCAGAACCTTCTGAGCGCACGATATTCTCCAGCGTGAAGCATAATACAACGAATGGTGAGCCAATAAGCATAATTGTTACATAGTCTTTTGTAAATCCGAAGGAGTCAGGCGTCGCTCCCAGGCCATGAACAATTGGATCAATTAACGGGAGACCAACAGCCATCACGATAAGACCAATAACTAAACTGCTGTAAAAAGCGAATGAAGATACATGCTTTACATCATCATATTTTTTCTCCCCTAGCAAGCGGGAGATGAATGTACCACTGCCCATACCAATCAAGTTTCCTAGCGCCATAATAATCGCGAATAACGGCAAGGTTAGTGCAAGTGCGGTTAACATAGCCGTATTGCCCAGTGTGCCAAGGAAGTAGGCATTTAAAATGGAATATATGACACTCATTGACATGCCTAACATCATCGGTATACCGAAGTGAGCTACGGCTTTTGCGATGGGTGCTTTTTCAAAGTAATGGAGGTTTTCTGCATCCATGTGGGTCACCACTTTCTTCATCATATTTGGTCTTCAAATTACTTAGAATTCTAACTATTGGTTGAATATGAACCATGACGCAGCAACAAACAACCCCGTACCGTAACAACTACTTTACGGGGTTGGTGTACGAAATTTGAAAGTTCTTCAGTTTCCAAGAAAGTACGTCATTTCGCCGCCTTTGCCGTTCATCTTTCTCTTGTGAAAGGCAGCGCCACTGCTACTGTTTGTTGAAAAGACTCTGCTTACTTATCGTTCGGATCATGTGACTTGTCTGGTGACGAATTTCTTCCATCTCTGGAAGGCCAGCCGAATCCGCGCATGTCTCCATGCCCTTCTCCGCCAAAGCCAGGGAACCTTCCGCTAAAGCGTTCGTCCCTAGAATTCCCCCACATTTTTTGCATTTGTCCACGCATGGCCATTAGCTTTTCAAATTCCTCTGTACCCATACGCTCCTTTGCGGCCACCATCCACATAGCCATTACATCACGTTCTCCGTCCGTTCCAAGCTCTTCTTCTAAAGCCATAATTACGCGTGTTAAGTAATCCCCGAAAGCAACCTGCTCTTCTAAAGATAGGCTAGAAAATATGTTAACGCTGTCTATCTCTTGTCCCTCTTCCTCTTGTCCCTTTTGGGTTAGGTAAATCAACATGATGCGTTTGTCTGTTTCTGATGGCTTACGGGTGATATATTCGGCTTTCTCCAATTTTGCAAGCAATTCATTGAGGGATGATACACGGATGTCCAGCATATAGGATAAATCTTTGGTGCTGATACCGTCTTTCATCCGGAGAAACGCCAGTATCCTGCCTTGCCCGCGGGATGTGTCGGCCATAGGGCCCACGGCAGCGTGTGTTTTTAAGTGTTGTCGTTGCAGCAGCCATTGCAGTTTCGCAAGTTTTTCGTATAATTCAGTATTCATGTCCATATTGGATCCTCCATATTTTTTTACGGTACCTGTTTATCTTTGTGACGGTACCTGTTGGTTTTTATTATAACGGTACCTGTTAGATATGTCAAAATGTTTTTTGCAGGTACCGTTAGTATGTCACTGCTTTGTTTTCGGAAGCTTGAAAAAACTCGCAAACAAAATAAAAACCCGCACAGGGCGCGGGCTTATATAACTATGTTATGATCAGTTTTCATTTTTCATATCTTCAAGCAATCCTTCAAACCATTGAACATTTACTACATGATGGGAAAGTGAATTTTCTAACATTTTTTTAAAATAAGAAGTGATATTTTCATCATGCTCAAGAGATAGTTGTATTAAAGAAATCTTATTTTTAGTTTGTTTAATTTGTATTTCTATTAATTTAGTTAGCTCCTCTTTTTTATAGTCATCTGCAAACAGCATTGCTACATAAAAAGATAGATTTATATAATCTGTCTTAGATCCATATTTGGCCATTAACTTTTCAAACTCTTTTTCACCTAATTCAGTAATGTTATAATTATGCGTCTCTCTGGTAGTATCTCTCTGGTCAACTTTTACAATATACTGTTTTTCTACTAATTGCCCAAGATTATAATAAAAGGACCCTTTGGTGAAATTCACTATATATTTATAATGTTTTTCTTCCATTAAGGATAACAATTCATATCCGTAAGCCCCTGGATTTTGTTTTAATAATCCTAAAATTAGTAATATGATCAAATAAACGCCTCCATCATAATGCTATTAGGTAGTACTATTTTAATCATTGTTGATTTGCATGAACTGAGCTTGAAATTCCTCAAATGATATTTTTCCTAACGCAAAATCCATACTCAATAAATACATTTTTTCCGCTTTAGTAAGTTCCCTTGCATTATGGAGACTCAACAACTCATTTTCATTCATTAGCGGCTCAAGTACATGTTGCTTATTATTAAAGGCTTCAAAATATCGTAACCCAAATTTTCTTTGAGATATTGCATCTATATGAATACCATCCGGATTAGAAGTTAAGCCTGTAGCAGTAACAAAGTAACAATCATCTTGTTCAAAAGCGAATTTTTGTAACTCTTGATTCACCAACTCATATTCAGTGCAATGTTTCCCAAATCCTTCTTTGCCTAAAAAATCCCCTAGTCCACCAATTATAAATGGAATATTTGGAGCATTTAACTCTTTTCTAAGCGCCGTAACAATCAAAAGTAATTTTTGATAATAGACTTTATAGTTACCATTGCTACTATCACTTTCTCCTTGATGCCATAAAACCCCCGATAATTTACTATTCTGCATAGCAAATTTAGATTCATTTAATGCATGTTTAAAAAGTGCCCCGTCAACAGCCCATTCATCAAGGGTACTTCCACCTTCAGCACAAGGAATTAAGCCAATCAAGTTTTCTTCATTTTCGCGACACCATGCATCTGCAAATGATCCAGCCAGACTTATTCCTGAAACTGGGCGGTCATAATTAATAGGTTCGGCCATCATTTGCCATCTGCCATTACGCAACATTTGTATTCTCTCGTTATAAATTGGGGGTACTTCATGTATAAATCCTCGTCCAGCCATATTTGACTGTCCAATCATTAAAAATGATTTGACCATTATTCTCATCCTCTCTTCACTGGTCTAATTAGACTGTCTATATTATTAGTCTAATTAGACTAATTGTCAACAATACGCTTTTTAACCTGAAAAGATCTAATTTCAGAATTTAATAATTTCACCAATAAAATGAAATAAAATAACCTGATGATTTGAACTGCTAATAAAATTATAAATGCCTGTTGTACCTAAAAGTTTTACATCATAGCCTGTTTCTTCTTTTGCTTCTCTACGTGCTGCATGTAGAATATCTTCACCATACTCGATTCTACCGGAAGGAAAGTTCCACTTATTCCTAACAGATGTTTTATTTTCTTTTACCATCAGTACCTTTTCTTCACGTATAATTGAAACACTTACAACCAATACAATTCCGTTTTGAGTCATGTTTGGAACCCCCAATGTTAAAGTTATCCAGTATAATAATTAGAACATATGTTCTTTTGTTTGTAAATGACCACTTCAGGCTTAAGAAGGTAACTGCTGTTAGCTTAACGGCTGGAGATGTGAATGGTTTTAAAATTTTCTCGTCCTCCGCTCAGGACAAAAACTCACATTGTTAAAACAAAAAAAGCCGCCGAACTGGCGACTATGTATGCATATATTTTCTTGGCTTAATGGCGTAATTCCTAATTCTTTAAAGATATTTTTTTGATCTCATTGCTTTCTATGATTGGGTTAGGATAACCAGTACTTACTACTTCTATCATCGCTTGCCCTAATTGTTCCGAAGTAACGGTACCCTTCAACTTCCTTAGTATGGGGTAAAAAGGTCTCAGCACATCGTATAAAAGTTGGTACAATTTTGTTTTGGATTTGACGCCGTTATAGGGAAGAATGATTCCTGGCCGGAACATATAAGCTGCCTTAAATGGAAGCCGCAAAAGATCATTTTCAGTCTTTCCTTTCACTCTCGCCCACATGGACCTACCTCTCTCAGAACTATCCGTCCCACTTCCCGACACATATAAAAAGGTCATCAGGGGATTCAGTCTAACTAATGTTTCTGCAACGGATAGCGTGATGTCATACGTTATGCGTCCATATTCATCTTCTTTCATACCCTGAGATGATACCCCGAGACAGAATAAACAAGTATCAAACCCAATTATTTCATGTTCAATTCGCTGTAAATCGGATACATCCTCAAGTTCAATTGATTTTAATTTTATATGTTGCTGCTCTGGATGTTTACGACCTATAGTAACTATTTCTCGAACTCTATCATCTAATATACATTCCCTCAGTGCACTTAGACCTACCATTCCCGTAGCGCCAAATATAATGACCTTCAAATTGTATATTCACTCCAATCCTATTCATCTAATTTACTGTACGTTAAGGTAATTATACTCGACTTCAACTTATTAAAAAAAGCAAGCCTATTAGGCTTGCCTCCAACCATAAATAATAATCAAAACTAGACCTCTTAAATACGCATGTTTTAGCTAGTTGGGAACTTAAAGTGATAATTACCGGATCCAATGATTAGTTTTTGACCTTCTGACGTTTGTTCAACACTGTAAAGACTTATAACTTGTTCTAATGGTGCCCCAGACTCCAGAATGCTATCCTGATTCATCGTTGGAATAATGATCTCAGCCGTTGTATTGGAAGGAATCAACACTTGCATTTCTACTGAAGCATCTTTCTGTTTTTTCCAAGATACCTTAATCGTTCCATGGACAGACTCAAGCGAAGCATCAACCCACGTCAAATGATTCCCGATCTGCGGCTGGATTCGTATTTTTTTGTAGCCAGGCTCCAACAATTCAATTCCACTGGCAGTGCGATAGAGCCAATCTCCAATAGCGCCATAAGCATAATGGTTATAGGAATTCATATCGTCGCTCCAGAACGAGCCGTCCTGTTTTATTCCATCCCAATGTTCCCAAATCGTTGTCGCTCCCTGGATTACAGAATATAACCAGGAAGGATACTCTTTCTGCAGGACCAATTGGTAGGCCAAATCCGTATAACCGAATCTAGAAAGGACCAGACATAGATAGGGAGTTCCTACAAAGCCAGTCGTTAAATGTACTCCATTTTCTTCGATGTGCTGAGCTAACATCTTGGCCGTCCGATGACGATCCTTTTCCGCCAATAAATCAAACATAAGGGCAAGTGTATACGCCGTTTGTGTCGGTGAGGCCACCCGCCCATTTGGCGTTACGAACTCTTGACGGAATGCCTGAACAATCTTCTCATGCAATGCTTCGTATCTAATGACATCTCCGGTTTTTCCAATGACGGCTGCCGTCTTAGCTAGCAATTCCGTAGAATAAGCATAGAACGCGGTGGCGATCAACTCTTTCGGTGTTGCTCCGACATAGCTGTTTTCTTTGGCATCAAGACCTAACCAATCTCCGAAGTGAAATCCCGTATTCCACAGAAATTCGTCTTCGCCTTGCGCCCGAATATACTCGACCCATGCTTTCATACTTGGATATTGCGTTTTCAGTACACGAATGTCCCCATAACATTCATAGAGCGTCCAAGGACAAATCACTGAGGCGTCTCCCCAAGCTGCAGAACCGTAACCTGCTGCTGGCACATCGGGAATGACATGCGGAACTCTTCCATCTTCTTCTTGATCTGCGGCCAAATCCTTTAGCCACTTTTCAAAGAACGGAACGACATTCATGTTGAAGGCAGCTGTGCGAATAAAAACTTGAGCATCCCCCGTCCATCCCAATCTCTCATCCCTTTGAGGGCAATCTGTCGGAATATCTAGAAAATTGCCCTTTTGTCCCCATAATATGTTGTGCTGAAGCTGATTCAAGAGCTCATCTGAGCAGTTGAAGCTGCCCGTTAGCTCTAAGTCCGTATGAATTACACAGCCTGTGAATTGTTCCAATAATTGATCATTTGGTATACCAGTCACTTTTACAAAACGGAATCCTTGGAAGGATAAATAAGGCTCGAACGTTTCTGTTTCTCCGCCTCGGCATATATAAGTAATGGTCTGCTTTGCCGATCGTAAATTTCCGATGTAGAAGTTCCCCTCGCGGTCCAATACCTCAGCATGTTCTATAGTAACGATCGTTCCAGCCTCAGCATGAACCGTAAAATTCACCCATCCAACCATATTTTGTCCCATATCCAGCACGGATTCGCCTTTGGGTGTTGTAATGACAGCAATAGGCTTGATGGTTTCTATAATCCTTGTCGGCTCGTTTTCCTGAGCAACTAATGTAGCTTCTGGATGATTCCTGAGAACTGTCTTTTGCCACTCTGAATCCTCAAAACTGGGAGAAGACCATCCTTCTACCTCGAGCCTCGCATCATATGTTTCGCCATGATACAATTCCGACATCAAGAGTGGACCTGCCGAAGTACGCCAGTTCTCATCCGAACCAATGATTTGTTCAGAACCATCGGATAATGTGACATGTAGCTGAATAAGCACAGCACGATCTTTGCCATAGAAATCTTTGTGTCCATCCCAAGCTAAATACCCTTTATACCACCCGTTTCCCACAATGCAGCCAAGAGCGTTGTTACCCGCAGTAATTAAAGAAGTCACGTCATAGGTCTGATATTGAAGCCGTTTGTTATAGCTAGTCCAACCGGGGTTAAATAGCGTGTTATCTGCTGGAATTCCATTTATATATAGGCGGTACAGACCAAGAGAGGTTGCATACATTCGTGCTGATACTACATTGTCAGGGATTAAAAATTCTGTACGAATATAATCGCAAGGATCAGCTCCATTCTTTTGGTGACTCATAGGTGCTGATATCCATTTTGCCTGCCACTCTTCTACTGATAACAATGCCGTTTCCCAGTAAGCAGGTTCACTCCATGCTGTTACCTTCCCTTGATCGTCCCAAGCTCGAACCCTAAAGTAATACCGAGTACGGGATTGTAGAGCGGGACCTTGGTATTCAATATGCACATTGCTATCCGACGCTATCTTTTCGGAATCCCATATGATTTCTGAGACGAATGATTGATCAAAAGCAACTTGAATTTGATAAGCAGTCTGGATAAAGCCTCTAATATCTGAGCTTATCCACCAACTAAGCCGCGGATGTAAATCATCAATCCCCGACGGATTCTTTCTGTAGTTTACTTTAAGATTTGAGACTTCAAAATTGGACATTTGTATCTGCCTCCTATACTAATTCGATAACAACCGGAACAATTCATCATTTGATTCCAAGATCATAGACTCGGTAGCACTAATTCTATTGTATGAGGAGATTGAACTTAGAATTGGGGGTAATCCCGACATTTTTATAGGTGGATATAGACATTTATTCCTTAATTTCGTACGATGAGTCTAGCCTAAGATCATTTGAAAGGAGCCACGATCATGAGTATCCGACGCAGCACCTTTGTCATGTCTGGAGATAGCTTTTTCGAGCCCGATGTACCAATTTATGTAAATAGGGCTTATGAAACGTTCGAATTGAATGCGCATTCCCATGAATTTGTCGAGATAACTTATATCAGTGAAGGAGCAGGCGTGCATTATATTGAGGATGAGGCCGTTCCTGTCGAACACGGCACGTTGTTTTTTATACCTATTGGGCGCAGTCATGTATTTAGACCAAAGACACCTATGAAAGACCGTCCGCTTATCGTTTACAACTGTTTGTTCCCGGTAGAGTATTTATCCGAACTTCAGGCTAGCTTTCCTCACGCTTCGGATATTTGTGGATTTTTCACAGACAAGGAATTGCTCTGGTTCTCTATGAAAGATGTCAATGGAGCATACCATATCATGTTCCGTGAATTGTTTCGTGAATTCTCGGCAAAACCACCTGGATATTTAGCTGTCCTCGATGCTCTAGTCGTGCAAATATTAACGGGCTTGTTTAGACATCGGTTGCAGATTGATACACCTACAGGGGATAAGCCTCAATGGATGGCAGTCGATGAAGCAATTGCATATATAAATTACAACTATGCCAGTGGGCTTAAACTTAGTGATCTCGCTAGCAAAGCGAACCTTAGTGAACGCCAATTCAGCCGCCTTTTTCAGCATCAAACTGGCATGAGTTTTACAAATTACATGCAAAGTATTCGAATGGATGCTGCCTGTCGTATGCTTTCGGGAGGTCATAGAAGTGTAAGCGAAATTGCCGCAGCAGTTGGATATGCTGACCTAAAGTTTTTTCACCAAATATTCAAAAAAAAGATCGGAATGAGTCCCCGACAATATAGTAATACGCTACGAGGTGAGGGATAGCTACTAACCTTCAAGTAGTCTTAAATTGTATAGATGCGGATTGTGCAGGACCCATGTAAGGCGTGCTAATCTAACTCATCTTGTTTAGTAGAAAACCAATTCAATTATGAATAACCATATTTAATAACAAAAGCTGCCAAGCAATTGCTAGGCAGCTTTTGTTATCGTATAAGATGTTCAGGCAGCGTATTCTAATTATCACCAGCAAGTGTGAGCCACTTGCGATTATGATGTTCCTGGACTTCAACGGGGATATCGAAGAAATCGCTCAGCACATCCGACTGCAAGCAGTTTTCCGTCTCATCCCCTTTGTAGATTTCGCCGTCCTTCACTAACAGCGTATGTGTGAAGCATGGCGTTATCTCTTCGATATGATGCGTTACATACAGCAAAGTGGGTCCGCCGGGTTGCTTCGTAATCTTCTCAATCATTTGCAACAGCTGTTCTCGGGCAAAAATATCGAGTCCTGTGCATGGCTCATCAAGAATCAATAGATCCGGATTGGCCATAAGTGCGCGTGCAATAAGGACTTTCTGACGCTGACCTTGCGACAAGGTATCGTAAGTACGAGCGGCTAAGGAAGAGCAGTCTAAGAATTCCATCAACTCCTCGGCTTGCTTTTGATCCTCTTCATTCGTCTTGTCATACAGCCCGATGGTCGCGAATTTACCGCTGAGGACAATGGTCAAAGCAGTCTGATGGCCATACAGCTTTTGTTGCAGGGAGGTACTGACCCAACCGATTCGTTTGCGTAACTCTCTAAGATCCACATCGCCGTAGCGATGGTCTAGCACTTCGACTTGCCCAGTCGTCGGCCATATATAGCCGTTCACTACATTCAACATCGTCGTCTTGCCTGATCCGTTTAGTCCGACGATACACCAGTGTTGTCCTTGTTTCACTTCCCAATTCATATCGCGTAAGATCATGGTAGTATCACGTTTCCATGATACATTTTCGAGTGATATAATCATGCCTCAATTCCCCCTTCTTATGAATGTCTAAATTAAACTTAAAGCTCAGAAAGAGTTCCATTTAAAATTTTCAGAGTCCCTTGTACCGCTTGATCTGAATCCCCATTTTTAATAGATTCATAAACTTGTTCATGGTAATCAGATTGAGGATCGTGGGAACTATAATTACGGTTTAATTTACTCATTGCATCTGACAAAATATGAGTAAATGTTCTATATAAATCAATGATCACAGCGTTTTTGCTTGCAATTGCTACTGCCATGTGGAATTGTATATCTGATTTGGCATAGAGCTCACGATCATTCTGCTTTAGAGCCATATTTCTTGTATCTAAATGTTTTCGCATGTTGGATAAATCTGTGTCATCACGCCTTAGAGCTGCTAATCTTGCGATTTCTAATTCAATCATTTTTCGGGCTTCGAAGACCTCAATCAGTTCTGCACGAAGTAAACGATGGGTAAGTGGCTCTTGAATAATCGGGCTGGATTTTAAATAAGTTCCAAAACCCTGCTTTTTCTCCAATAGACCAGCATGAACTAACACACGAATTGCTTCTCTTATCGTTGATCGACCTACATTGAATAATTGCATTAATTCAGGTTCTGGAGGCAATTTGTCTCCTGGTAAGATTGCTCCAGTTGAAATTTTTTGTTGTATTTGATTAACAACATTGTCAACTAACTTAGTGGATTGAGCGGGTCGGAACGATCCATTTTCAAACATCTGATCATCTCCTCTTTTTGCAGAATAACATGATATTCCTTACTTAACAAGTAAGATTTAGTATGACAAAGAAAAAAAACAGCTAATCACTTTGATTAGCTGCAAAAGTAACTTATTTAACTAACGTTCCCCTACTTCTTCACCCTTCTTCTTTATGGTAGACTTTAAGGCTCTTTTGTGGGGAGTTTGCTGACTCAATTATTGTCCTTTTTCCATTACAGCAAAGTAGTTATTCTCACTGTCTGCGAAATTGAAAACTCTTCCCCCGGGAATTTCTACAATTTCACCAACTGTGACATTTTTGTCCTTCAAATCACGATTCAATTGATCAAAATTATCCGAAAAGAACATTAAAGAAGGTGTTCCGAGATTCATTTCAGGATTCATTTGAGCAACCAACTCTTTATTATGAAGAACAATGCTAGTGGCTGCACCTTTAGGAGCAAGCTCGATAAATCTCATTGGGCCATTGGTTTCATCCAAAATCACCTCAAACCCTAGCTTTTCTGTCCAGAAAACTTTGGATTCCTCTTGGTTATTCACATATAACATAATTTGACCAAGTTTATTAATCATAATTTATACACTTCCTTAGTTAGAATAATTTACTGCTCTTACAATATACCTTATGGAGAATATTCTCGTCAAGGAATATATATTTAGACTCCCCTTTAAATTACATTCTGCCTATGTTTCGAGAGGGAGTCTCTATTCCCGTATTATTTACTTCCTTTTCCTACATTAAACCGAATCTAAGAATAGCGAAAGTAAATTATTGAATTAGTAATGGGCCACGTTCTTGTCTTTTACTAAGACCAGAACTTCATCCATAAAGCTAACAATTATAATATTTCGATATACCCTTCTGTTCCATGCACGCGAATCCGTTGCCCATCTTTTATAAGATTGGTAGCATTCTCCACTCCTACAACTGCTGGTAAGCCGTATTCACGTGCGATAACTGCTCCATGGGTCATCAGTCCACCAACTTCGGTGACTAGCCCTTTAATAGATACGAACAGTGGCGTCCAGCTTGGGTCAGTAAATGTAGTGACTAGAACATCTCCATCTTCAAGAACAGCATCTTCAATATTTAAGATGACTCGTGCTCGACCTTCTATAACCCCGGAAGAAACAGGTAGACCTACAATGGCTTCAGCTGGTAAGTTCCCTCGTTTGTATTTTCCAACAATGATTTCACCATCAGACGTGATAACACGTGGTGGGGTTAGTTTTTCATATAGTTTATAATCCTCTTTTCGGTTGCTGATGATCAGGTTATCTAGTTTATTTGTGCGTACGACTTCATGAAGTTCTTCAAAAGAGAGATAGAATATATCTTCTTTTTCATGGATAACTCCCGCTTGTACTAATTGTTCAGCTTCTTTCAGTAAATATTGCTTATAGACGAAGTAACGACTAATCATGCCGTATTTTGGATATTCCCGATACCCGATGAAATTCCGTATTAGGTCAGTCATTCGTTTTGTTTCTTTGGCTTTTTGTTCTCCATCAGGTAATTGCTTCAATCGATTTAATAATTCTTGTTCTTTATTCAAAGCTTCCTGTCGCCCTTGTTCAAACTTTCGATGGCTAGCATTAGGTTTAAAGTTTTTGATGTTACTGAGAATCATCGGAACTAGTATAGTTGGCTTTTCACTCCAACGAGTTCTCGAAATATCGATTTCTCCAGTACAACGCATTCCGTATTTGCTGAGATAATCATAGAACGCGTCTTGCGTTTCTTTTCCACCATCAAACTTAACCAGTCCGTCCAAAAAAATATCATCTTGAACATGTTGTAAATACTCGATTACTTCTGGATAAGGACGAATCACATCTGCGAGATCCATTAACGCCAGACCCATTTCCGAAGTAATGTTGTTTGGTACAGATTGAGAAAGTGTATCTGCTGCATTTTTTTCACCTAACCACTCGTACATTTTTTCATTGATCCATGATGAAGCATTCATAGCAGTCATAAAAACCTTTGTGCTTTGTGGGTTAAATAAGATCTTCTTTAATTCCTGGAGATCTTCGAGAATAAAATCAAATAATTCTGCTCCTGTTTTCGTTTGGATGCCTCGTTGTAACTCTTCTATCGATGTTTGACTAATCTTAATTAAATCAGTAACGATTGCCGGATCGATTTCGATTTGTGCTTGGGGATCTGCAGGCGATAACCCTATATTGTTTTTACTAGGACTCGGTACATTTTTAACATCTGGTGAAGATTTTATAAAATCTTCTCGCGCTACGATGGTCATGAGTGCATCTTTGATGAGGGGATCTGATTTTCCTAAAGCATCTATCACCATTGTTCTGCTGACAGGAGAGGACAGTTTTGCTGTGACATCAACAAACAATCTTCCGCCAGCTGTTCGCATCGGTGCAGGAGTCGTTAACAGGTAAAATGATAACCCTAGTGGTTTCATGGGATCTGTCATCATTTGTTGATGTCCGACAGATACGTAAACGTGATTGTCTTGATCATTCGTTTCAGGGATCGGGTATAAAGTAGTGATTGGCCGACTCTGAACAATATAAAATGTATCATGATCCAAACACCATTCGATATCTTGGGGGTAACCGAAATAAGCCTCAATCTCTCTACCTATGCGTGCCAGTTGTATGATTTGTTGTTCTGTAAGGGTTTGAGTCTTTTGCTGATCGAGATCGATGTTCCGGCTCTCTGTTCCACCTTCTTTTAATCCATAGATAGCCAATTTTTTGTTTGCTATCATCTTATCGACGATTTCCTCTTCCTGTACTGTATAACAATCGGCAGATACCAAGCCAGAGACCAGTGCTTCGCCAAGTCCAAAACTGGCATTAATGGATAGCAGCTTTCGGTTAGAGGTCATCGGATCAGCAGTGAATAGAATTCCTGAAGCCTGTGGAAAAACCATCTTTTGAACAATAACAGATAAATAAACTTGTCTGTGATCAAAACCATTTTGTATTCGGTAGATTACCGCACGATCCGTAAATAGAGACGCCCAACATTTACTGATATGCTGTAAGATTGCTTGTTGGCCGATGATATTTAAATAGGTGTCTTGTTGGCCAGCAAATGATGCATGCGGTAAATCCTCTGCAGTAGCACTAGAACGGACAGCATAAGCATGTTCGTCACCAAGCTGGGAGAGATAGTGAGTAACTGCTGTTACAACATCAGAAGGTATTTCTACTTCCATAATGAGTTGGCGAATCTTCTTGCTAATTTCACCAATTTGCTCTCTATCTTCTACTGTTAGCATGGATAGTTGATCCAATAAGGCCTGATATATTTCGTTCTGTTCGATGGCTTGTTGATATCCTACTGAAGTAACACAAAATCCTTCGGGTACTTTTATTCCTTCGATACTTGATAAAAGCCCTAAATTTAACCCTTTTCCTCCAACGAGCAAAAGCTGAGTATCTTCAACTTCTTGAAAACCGATAACTAAAGAATTCATTCAATCTCTCCTAACACTAAAATTGAGAAAAAAACATTTGACAAGAGTTTACCGGCGTGGTACATTAATAATGTAAGATGCATTAAATTTGTCTTTTATATACATTAAAAGTCGTGATATGATTATATCATCGTGTCTGTTCATATGCAATATTAAAGAACCTGATAAACTACTCAGGTTCTTTTTTTGGTTACCACTATTATTTGTTATTTAAAAACCATGGTAAGAATCGAATTACAACCCATGGACTTCAAACTCATAGATTCGCGCTGCCGTATCGGCTCCCTGCGTGGGCTTAAGAATGATTAATTTCACATAACGTGCTTTCACTAACGCAATCGCGTCTGTCGACTCAGCTGCCGAGTTTCCTTGCACGTTTACGACATCCGTCCAGTTCGTTCCGTCACTACTCACCTGAATGGTATAATCGCTGGTATTAAAGCCCGACCATTCTCCTCCGCTCTGAGCATGCTTGATAATAAAATTGCTGATTTGATGCTCGGCTCCGAGATCGACTTGTAGCCAATGAGGTAGATTACCAAGTGCGCACCATTTACTGTTATCCGTAACTTTTCCGTCTACGGCATTCGGTGCTCCTTCCTTGTCCCCACACGCATGATCGGCTGTCGCAGTTTTGCCAAGTGCCAGATTCTTCACCGCTCCAGCATCCTTGCTCACTGTGATGAGTTCCTTATTAGTAATTGTGTCTTGACCTGAGCTGTTGGTTGCGGTCAGTGTCACGCTATAAACACCTTCCTGATTGAACGTTACCATCGGGTTCTTCGATGTGCTGATGGCTGGGCTTCCGCTTTCGAAGTTCCATGACCATCCTTCTGTCACTTCGGTCGACATGTCAGTGAAGTTTACGCTCTCACCTGGAGCCACCAGGGTTCGATCAGCCTTGAACCCAGCAATTGGTTTCGGATAAGCCGGCCAGCTGATCTTCACGCTAGAGGACTGACCTTGTTCGTATCTTCCATTGATTGCAACGATCTTTAATTCTGTGCCAGTTTCCTTGTCTATTCTTCTCATCTCAGGAACGTAAAACACATGATTTGGCGTTGCGCCCAATAATACCTCACTGCCATCTGGCAGTACACGATAGATTTCGTATTGCTTCACCTGCTGGTCAAGTGGTTTCCACTCCAATCTAGCATCTCCATAAATTCCATCGCGGAAATCGGATTGAGTAACCTTCAGTTCGCGAACCGCCGGCAGCGGCTTAATCGAATCGTTGGCATTTTGGATGGAGAGTTGGCCAATTTGAATACTATAATTACTAATCGTATCCTTGGTATCAAAATAAAGTGACACTGCTACGATTCGTTTCCCTTTGTATGGGGTCAAATTCAAAGTTTCGGTAGTCCAGCCTGGTGCTGTCTTATCCTTCACGTTAAGGAAGACAAATTCGTCGGGATGGTCTGCGAAAGCAAGACCAACCTTCAAGCTTGGCTTGTTCAGGGTTTTATACGTAACTGCTAGCTTTGTGCTTGCTTCGATTTTCAGGTCTGTCTTGTAGAGTTTCAGATGTGTCGCATTGTTATGGCTCAAGTCACCTGATACCTTCAATGAGCTGCCACCATAATACGCATCAGACCAATCAAGCGCTGGAGTAAGTGCTGTTCCTTTGCTATCTGTGATCCAGCGCCATGTTGGCAGAATATCCTGTAGGCTCCGGTTGTTCCATCCCTTATCTCGCACCTGCTTCCCTCGGACATAATATTTCTGTCCACTTCCAGTGTTGAAGTTGGTAATGAAAGGCAACTCATTTATAGAGGATGATTCGACGACATCGTTCGCGATCCCTTTCCAAGCCTGATCGCTCGTGGTGTTTCCCGGATTCCCATTTGGACCCACCCAGAATTGGTTCTCACGGACGAAGAAATCCTCCATACTCTCTGCGCTGTTAAAAGCCCAGTCCGGGCGATAAATACCAAGGGAAGTGACGGCAGGTTTCCCATCCGGGAACAGCAGATCCCAGTTCACATTCGTATCATAACCCTTGGCTTCGACATCGATGCCAGCATACAGATCATATGGACTTCTGCCCAAGCTTTTGGCTTTCTCCGCCGAGCTTTTCAGATCTTTCCACCAAAAGTTCAGGAACATACTATCTGTGATTTTCTTTTTATTCTCCTGCAGGAACATTGCATTCTTGTCATTTAGTGCATTTTGCCAACTGATACTGCCCTCCTTAGTCATGGAGTCGTACCATACGATTTGCATAGATGCAGATTTGTGCAATTCTAGATAACTTAGAAAAGCTTTCATTTGCTGTGCATCAGCTGGTGTTCCACCTTCAGTCTCCTGGTTAATAAACCAACCGTCAAATCCGTAATACTTCGCAACCTGGATCAGCTTATCTGCAGCAGGAAAGGAGCCATCACTGTTCTGCTGTAGCATCTGCTTCACCCATTCTAACTTCCCACCATACACGCTTGGCGGGAAAAATACCGTTCCGATAATTGGTACGCCATTCTTATGAGCTGCGTCAATTGTATCAGCGCTTGGTGGTACGATGATTCCTTCACCGGCAGATCCGCCCCAATAAACCAGCTTGTCAACATATTGCCAATAAGTAAACGTGTTAGCTCCAAATTTGTCCGAACCCTGTGATGGCACACCACTTGTTCCCGAGTTCAATGCTGATAAAGCCATAACTTTCGGCGCTTTAGTTGCATTGGAGTTGACTCCATCTGTCACAAAATGGTCTTGAAGCGGAACTGTGCTCCGGTTGAATGCCGCATCCGGATCGGATTCAGGACTCCACTTAAGCAATTGCTCTGGAAACCAGTAGGATGAATAAGGCTGTTTAGCGAACGCAGTTGTGGATAATGCTGCGCACATCACCAATAAGAATATAAAACCTGCACCAATCTTTTTCATGCCATACTCCTCCAATCGATAGTTATTATGATTGCGCTTACATTTTAACAAGTTGGACAAAGCTGTAGATAGTGGATTAATGACATGTCCAGGTGCAATTATTACAGATTGTAAGCCTGAAGCTCCAGTGCTAGCATAAGCTTGGCCTCCATAAATAAAAGAGCCCCCATTTAAACAAACGGGTGCTCTCAATCTTTTTGTGTCATTTAGAACCACTACTGGACTTGTTTGGGTTTTCAAGTTATGTATCCTGACGTTAAGCTTTCAGATTTAAAAGAAACTGTCGTGTATTCTGATAAGCTTCGTTCCATCCCATCTTCGCGTAGAATCGAAGTCCGTCGAGTCCCTTCAAATAATAGGCACCGATTAGCCGCTCCTTAAAATTAGGAGTCTCTATGCTGGCTTTGTCTTGATAGTTTTGATACGCCTTAATGACATCACTCCACGGCATATGCCGATCGAGAATCGCAAGGTCTATGAGAGAATCACCGTACATGCAATTTCCATCAATGATGCCGGTAATTCGTGTTCCAGTGGACAAAATATTCCACTGTTGAAAATCTCCGTGTATAAAGCTTCTGTTCGATTCATTATAGGGTACGTAGGTCATCAACCGACCGTATATTTCTTCGTATAGGTCTCTCTCCAAGCAAGAGGTGTGGAAGAGATCATGCCAGTTTTCCCAGAATGTCCCTGTTTGATCCTCCGCATTTACGGCAACGACGAAGTCCTTCCAAGATGCATAGGAACCGTTGCCATCAGCACCGATCCACCCATACCCGTTAGTTGCCCCAATATCCGCTGCAGCCATTCTTGTCAAAATGCCGATAATTTCAGGCAACTGAAGGGTTTGTTCCTCTGAAGTGCAATCGGATAGGTTGCGTCCTTCCATTCGTTCCATGATCAAATAGGTTAACTGGCTAGTTCTCCCTAACGCCAAACATTTGGGAAAAGGGATGTTTTGAGCTGACAGCAAATTAGATATATAGTGTTCCGTTTCATATGTCCCTTGTAGATCACTGAATTTCACAACATATCCCTTTCCTTCGTGGTTGAAAGAAAACACATTGCTTATGTTGCCACCAGACAGCGGTGTAATCTCAGCCGCACCCGGTCCGAGATGAGTCTCCAATACTTTTTCAATTTCACTTATCGCCAATTTCGGTTTCTCGTAAGTCATTTTCGCTTAATCTCCTGTATTTTAGAGTCGAGTTTGTCTTTACTGCCTACAAAAAGACTAAATTTCTCGTTCCTCATACTCAAAGGGTTCTTCACACGAGTAAATTTCATCGAAAAATCCCATATAAGGGATGTCGCCTTCCAAGCATTTTATACGATATGACAATTCCTCATCACATGATGGTTCTTCACCATTGTTCCGCATTACTTCGAATGCATCTACAATATTTTCCATGAGCGACACTTGGATAAATAAGGGCAATTTATCCAACATCGACTGTTCGATCGCGGTCTCAGATCTATATCCTTTGAGGGCTACTTCAAAATAATCATCCATGAACTTTTTACGTTGACCAGCTTCTGGTTCGAATTGTGTCCATCCCATTCCTTGTGTCCAGAGACCTGCCAGATCAAACAAATACCAACAGAAACATGAATTATCGAAATCATATACAGTGATTTGTCCAGTATCAAAATCTATCGAATAATTCCCATCGTTGTAATCAAAATGGTTCATACCGAAGGTCTCATTGTTCCTGTCCAAATCTTCTAAGGTTGTAAGAAGCATTACCAGCTTCTCCTTAAGTAGAGACAAGGAGTTAGGTATCAATTTATCAATATATTCGGCATTGAATCTGTCAAAAAAACTTTGCCGCCGATGAACAGGAGTATATCCTTTGGACAATTCGTGCATTTTCCCTAGAACCTTACCACAGTTATAATAATATTCGGTAATTGGAGCTTCTTCCCGGTATTGATAATTATTTTCCACCAGCATTTTTCCCTTAGCCTTATTAAACAGGCAGATAAAAAAAGTATGATTATTATGAGTGATCTCTTCCAGTTGATTCCCCTTTCGGGAGTTGACTACATCCGAGACACTTCCACCATGTTCAAATAAATACCTAACATACTCCACTTCGCCTAAAAAATCTTCCCGACTCCTGTCATTTAAGAAAGCGATTCTGAGTATTTTTGCGTCGACGCTTTCTTTCTCACAAGTATAAACGAGATTACGCCCTCCATCATGTGCCTGAACTTGATGGATTTCATAACCTTCCAGCTCGTACAACCCCGATATTAATGGAAATAAATAGGCATCACTGATCTTAACAACCTCGTTATAAGTCAAAAAATCTCTCCTTTTAGCCTGCAGTTTATTTTTCATAACGTTAGCTTCCTAACCTGATCAATTTACGTACAGCTTACCAGCTTTTACTGATAAACTGGATAGTAAAAACAATTATAATTAAATTTTCCTTCTTCTTCAGTTCATGCCTTTTATTAAATGGAACATCATTTTAGCTATTTAGATACACACGAATTAAAATATCCTGATCATGATTGCCAAACCCAGCCCCATAGAGTGTCAATCCACCAACATTTATAGCCTTCTCGTCAACTGCGAAACGAATGGTCCAGAATTGTTCCCGTAGCATAATATCCGAGACGGTTATATCAGACATTTTTTCTTCATCAATATATGTTCCAGAAGAGTCAATTCGGATCGTCTTTAATAATCCATATTGATTTACATTTCGATGCCACCAATCCGGAGTAAATATGCCTCGCGCAGCTCTTCCGAAGTCTGCCGGACTAGTCCAGATTCCAAGCGATACACCGTTAAAAAAGAACTCAATATCTGAAGGCCAATGATCTCTCAAGCCTGGCGCTTCAGAAGCAATTTCCATTGAAATTTCAATAGCTTCGGGAGTTTGATCAGGAAGCAGATAGTTAGGCGTTTTATACTCGACGTAACCTCTCCCGAACCACAAAATGCCGGCGTTGACCCGCTCGGGATCGAGAAAGTAGCGAGGATCATCCCACACCCCAATTTCCTTTTCTTGCGTACCCAGCCCACAAGTAGGATGGATATCAAACGAGGTGTAATGACCGACTGAAATTGTCTGCTCTCTGATCCTAGGGGTTTGTTTAGCAATTGGAAGCTCAATTTCAACCCTTTTTTGTTTAAGGAAACACATTTTGTGCGTTCCTCCGTTTAGACGTACCCTGTGACTTCCGGTTAGTCCGGCTTGTTCGAGCTTTCGGATATGCATGGTGACTATGGAGGGGCTAAGCTCTAGCTTAGCCGCGATCTCCTTCACATTCATTTCATTATCAGCAATGAGGCTCATAATTCTCCATCTGACTTCACTTGCCAGCGCTTCATACAAGGCTATGAATTTTGCTTCGCCGTTCGCTTTAATCATTATCATAATCCCCTGACCCATATTGATTGAAATTACATATATATTAATTTAATAAATTTAGTGCACATCATCAACCTCGATTTATTGTAAACAGTTGAGCAATAGTGTTTAATTTTCTTTGTAGTTAATCAGTCTGGATTCTTATATATATGAATTTATTAATGAGGTGGAGAAATGAAATTCAATAATCCGGTTATCAAAGGGTTTTATCCTGATCCGAGCGTTTGCAAAGTTAACGACACTTATTATTTGATCTGCAGTTCCTTTCAGTATTTTCCCGGCGTTCCGATTTTTGAAAGCAAAGATCTGATTAATTGGACACAAATCGGTCACTGCTTAACTCGAAAAAGCCAGATTCAACTAGATACTGTGGGCAGCTCTGGCGGTGTATTCGCTCCCACCCTGCGGTACAATAATGGACGATTCTACATGACGACCACAAATGATACTATGCGCCAGAACTTCTATGTGTGGACTGAAAATATTTATGGGGAATGGTCTGATCCGATTAATGTCGATCAAGGCGGAATTGATCCAGATTTGTATTTTGAAGACGGTAAAACATATTTCATGAGCAATGGAATAGACGATTATGGAGTTAGCGGTATCGTCCAATGTGAAATCGAAATTGAAACCGGGCACAAGCTGACGCCAAGCCGTACAATCTGGCAAGGAACAGGCGGGCGTTATTTGGAGAGTCCTCATTTATACAAAATAAATGAACAATATTATCTTCTAGCGGCAGAGGGTGGAACGGAATATGGTCATATGGTCACTTATGCAAGGGGGGGTTCTCCTACTGGTCCGTTTGAAGCCTATACACATAACCCCGTATTGACCAATCGGAATTTGGGCGGTTACGAGCTACAGGGAGTTGGCCACGGAGATTTGGTACAAGACCACGAAGGAAGTTGGTGGCTCTTTCATCTTGGATTCCGGCAGACTGGCCAGTATCTTACATATCATCACTTGGGACGCGAAGTTTTTCTAACTCCGATTACCTTTGACAAGGACGGATGGTTTACAGCGGGTCATGAAGGTACCACTCTTATAAGTTTCGAGACTAATCGCATCTCGGACACAGTCATTCAGCAGGAGAAAAAAGACTTTACGTTCGAGAATACGGATTGGCATCTGGACTGGTGTTACCTGCGACACCCAGTTACAGAAAATTATCTGTTAGAAGCGGATAAAGTAAAGCTTAAAGGAACTGAAGTTACCTTAGATGTCCCGGCCTCCCCGACATTTATTGGTATTCGTCAAAGAGACTTTGACGCGGTTATTGCTTGCGAAGTCAGCCTTACGAGCGGTGAAGCTGGAATTACGCTTTACATGGACGAAAATCATCATTATGATTTGGCCTTGCATAAACATTTAGAGGGTTACGAGATTATCGAACGGCTGAATATCGGAGATATCAAATCAATTGAATCAACAAAAAATATAGGCCAGTGCAACCATGCTTCATTAGTCATCAAAAGCACTCCAACTCATTATCACTTCTACATCCAGGCAGACGGTACTGAGACCTTACTTGGAGCTGCGCAAACCAAATATCTCTCCTCAGAAATAGCCGGAGGATTCACAGGTGTGCTAATTGGTCTGTACGCCACTGGACAAAACCAAGATTCTAATGCGATATTCACAAATTTTAGCTGCAATTATTCTTAAATTTCTCTTAGAGGCAATCTTATAAATAAAAGAGGGGTTAACTCATTGGTAGAGTTAACCCCTCTTTTATCATGCCAAATTAAATATCCAGCTTCCTAGTACTTAACGCTTGTACCATTACAGGATCTCTCATCCAATAGGTGTTCCATTAGGTAGTTTCATATCTGGTTTCAATAGAATGACGTCTCCCTGTTCTGGTACACCCCCAAGGACTAATACCTCTGATTTAAAGCCTGCTATTCGTCGCGGAGGAAAATTGATTACAGCTATTACTTGTTTTCCTATAATATCTTCAGCCGTATATCTTTTTGTAATTTGTGCACTAGACTTCTTGATTCCGATCTCTTCTCCAAAATCAATCTCAAGTTTTATCGCAGGTACCTTGGCCTCCGCGAAAAACTCAGATTTAGTTATTGTGCCAACGCGAATATCCAGTTTCAAAAAATCATCAAAAGTTGCCATATAGTATTCTCCCTTTTAATAATATTTTCTTAATTTATTCGCTTATCTACTTTGATTCTGATATTTAACAGTAGTGTATTTGAAGGTTTTTATCCAGAAATACATCCCCATGCCAAGTAGAGTCATCATTCCTCCTATCAATTGAAAGCTAGTGATTGTTTCTCCCAAAAATAGATAAGCTAGTAATATGGCGAGAATAGGCTCACCAATAATCCCTACAGAAATAGTAGTTGCACCTAAAGATTTCAATAACATATTAATAATAGATTGTCCAAAAATAGTTGGGATTAATGCAAGTAAAAAGAAATAGAACCAATCCGAAGAGTTATAATCTATTAAAGAGAAATGGTTTGACAAATTGTAGATTAATAAGACGGTCCCGCCAAGAAAAAAAACAATAACACTGTATAAACTTGTTCCTATTTTATGACTTACTTTTTGTCCTGCCAGCATATACGCAGATACTAAAATTGTTCCTAATAATGATAAGCCATCTCCTATTAACGCCACTCTAGAAACCCCAAAGTCTCCCCAAGCAATAACTATTGAACCCAGAAGCGCAGTCACTAAACAAAGAATGTTTACCACATTTACCCGTTCTCTGAAGATAAAGTATGAACCAATCATTACGAATAAAGGCTGCAGTGATAAAATCACCATGGAGCTTGCAACTGAAGTATAAACTAAAGACTCCATCCAAAATAAGAAGTGTAACCCGAGAAAAAGACCCGCTAAGAAAACAATACTCCAGTCTTTTTTACTTATCTCCAGACAGCGAAGCTTTTTCCATGATACAAAAGGAAGCAATAAAATTACAGAAGCAAACAATCTGTACATGCCGGCTACTGAGGTGGGAGTATTTGAAGATTTTATCATGATGGAAGAGATTGAAATAGACAATATACTAATAAAAAGCAAAATGTACGGATGCGACGTTTTATTTGGTTTCACATATAATCCTCCAAAATGTTCTATCTACTTCCTGTGCACAGAGTGATAAAATCAAGATTGGATATAATAATATCATCATCATTGTTTATTTTGTGTCATTATATCGTTGTATTATATATAAATATCATCATTTCAGAAGGGACGCCATTAGATGTCAAAACTGCACGAGACCATTCTTTTCCCCGATGCTTCATTTCCATACATTATGTACACAGCAAACTCTCGGAAAATTATCCCTGAGGGGCGAGGATTTAATGACTTACATTGGCATGAAGAACTTCAGATCACTTTGGTTACTCAAGGAAAGCTAGTTATACAAGTTAATGGTATTGATTACGAATTGAATACTGGCCAAGCCATTTTGATCAATAAAGGTGTACTTCATGTTACGACGCACCTGACTCCTGACGGTCAGTATGTGAGTTTCAATTTTCCTGAAAAGCTGTTAGCCTTTTATGCAGATAGTGCTATGGAAAAAAATTATGTATCACCTTATACGAACTCTTCTTTACTGTCTCTACTAATTAAGGGAGATGCTGAATGGCAAAAAGATGTACTAAACATGCTTTTGGAGCTGAAGAATAGATTTGATTTGCCAAAGAAATGGGGATGGGAATATGAGGTTTCTATCAGAACCGTACAACTATGGTTAATCTTGATATCTAATATTTCTCTCTCCTCAGAGGACACAGCTAAATACGTAAAACGGCAGCAAGAACGACTTCAACTCATGCTTACTTTCATCCATCAGCACTACGCAACTAATATCACTTTGCTAGATATTTCTGATGCTGCTCATTTAAGTGTTTCAGAATGTACCCGTAGTTTTAAAAAGACCCTTCATATCACACCGTATGAATATTTAATAAAGTACCGGATTAAGAAAAGTATGGAGCTTTTAATCTCAACTGATTATACAGTAACTGAAATAGCCCATAGAGTTGGTTTTAATCATGTTAACAACTTCATTCAGTCCTTTAAAAAACATCAGACAAGAACACCTAAAGATTTCCGAAAATTAAGAAATGAAATCAAAATCCAAGATACTTTACCAATAGCTACTCCTGGAGGGAGGCCGGAATTGTTTTAAACTATAAAATAAAAAGTGGCAGTCACGAAGGCTTATTTGCCCCGATTGACTACCACTTGCTAATTAATATCCCATATCCTTTAATATTTTGGATAACGTGCTCAGACGCTCACCGATCATTTCATCGTCATCGCTCAGAGCTTGATTGAACAGCTTAATATCTTCATTAATTCGCTCATTGTCTGTACATACCGCTACAGTCATGGCATCCCCTTGCAGGCCAACTCTGTCTATAACGGGCTGCTCCGGGTCATATAAATTCTCATATCGATACGCTTCGCGGAAATGTTCCAAGGACCGGCAAATTAGAATGGACAAATCAAGCACGCGATGAAGAGGCAGTTCCTCCGATTGTCTGGACCATTTTTCTCCGGTGTACCTCCATACCTTGGCCGAAATATCGACCTTTCCTCTATCATTCCACTGAGCCAATCCCAAGGATAGGCCTTTCGCATCCGTGTTTCCTGCTAATCGGCCGTCAACCTTCTCATAATTTTCCGACACGACAACAGGTTTATGTTTTAAAGTTGTAGGTATTTTCATGTTTTTATCTTCCTTCCATTTACTATTTTACTAATTTACTAAACGACGAATTCATCTTATCTTGGATTTCATTGTTAGTCAATTCGTGGTTTGTTATAACCTTTGTCTCCGTAAGGCTGTAACTTCTCTAACCATGGCTTTAAGATTATCTTCCGTTCCCAGCGCATATCAGTTACCTTATCTATGTCCTTCTGTTCTAGTACCTCATAGGTGAACGCATCCGCGCCGAATTCTTTCCAATCCTTCTGGAGCTGGGCATTTGCAAATCTCCCTGAATCCAACTGCATTTGCAGAGTAAGCCATTTGTTTTTCAAGTTGGGATAGCTGTCGATAAAGATTTTGCCGTTGATTTGATTTTTGATCTGAGCAACACCCATATAAATCTTAATTTGTTTGTACTCCTCGATCAGCTCTTTGCGTTTATTCATATCCATATTTTTCTCTCCTTATCGTAGATAATAAATTCATGGAAATTGTAGTTGAATTTTCATTTTCCCAGCGATTCTAGCTCCAATTTGCTTCTATTCTTAACCACAATGGGGAGCAGAAAAAGCGCACCGATAATCACAAATATACCACTCGCCATAAATACACCCATCAAGGAGAAAGTATCCTTTAGGTATCCCGAAATGAACATGCCAATCACCATCATTCCCATAAAAATAGGCATAATCGCTCCTGTAACCCGGCCAATAAAGGCCCCCTCGGTATTCCGCACAAGAAGTGTCTGAATCCCTCCTTGAATGCAAGGGTAAAACAAACCACTGATCACCAAGAAAATAATCGTCAGCCAAATTTGCTTAGAAGCTCCCATTCCAACAGTACAGACGGCATTAACGAGTAAGCCTATTAAAAGCAATAGCTGTGGCCTTACTTTTTTGGCTATCCCGATTATTACAGCTCCGCCTACTAACATGGCTGCCCCACTAGCCATCACAAGCCACTGAAGAAATTGTTTGTCCTTACCTAAATTCTCGATAACAAGAAAGATCTGAAGCGGTTGAGTTAGTCCTGATGCCAATCCCACCGCCGAGAAAGTTAAACTAAGTGTTCTTAAGGGTTTACTCGACCCGATGTAACGCAAGCCAGCCGTTAACTCTTTGATGAAGCCGCTGGCTTTACCTGACTTTGGTTCTTCTTCATCCCGAGGAAGGGAAGACAATATAAGCGAAGAGCCCAGAAACATAACGGCTGTCAGGATCAGAGATATGTGAATTCCAAACTTAATAAAAATAAACGTACCAATAACGGGTCCCAAAACCGTAAAGACAGCGACAAGTGTCTGGGACATCGCCATAACGCCCTGCAGCTGTTCAGCTGGCACATGTCTCTTGTACAGTTTCATCGCCGAGGGCTGAGAAAATTGAGATAAGCTGGCAGATACAAAAGATCCGACAAGAAGCGCAACCCATCCGCCATTCATGACCGCAATCAGCACCACCCCGACGGACAAGCCAGATAACAAATCGCTCCATACCATGGTTCTCTTCGGCCGCCATCGGTCGGCAAAGGTCCCACCAATAAGACCAAAAAGAAAGATCGGTGCAAATTCAGCGACCGATATCAGAGATACATCTACCGGATTATTATTCGTCAATTCTGATACATAAAGAAGGACGGCATAATTTCGGATCCATATTCCGAGCTGCAATAACACACGGGAGAGGATAATTGTTCGAACATAACGATTAGAAAACATTTTAATTCCCCATATCCTTCACTATTTTTTACACCTTCTCGAAACTCCCCAACATGACAATAGGATGATGGTTTGAATGTTGTTGGTATTTTCATTGCTTCACTCCAATTTACTAATTTACTTGTTTTTATATTTAGTAATTTACTAATTTACTAAATCACAGCTTCATTTTAAACAGGATATTACCGTTCGTCAAGCCGATTTCAATTCGCTATAAAGAAAAAGTGGAGCAACTGCCGTAGCATTTGCTCCACTTTCTTTATGTTTAATCTAATTTTCAAAAAACTCTTTAGCGAATTCTACAACGCCACGGACATCTGAGAGACCACCATCTATAAGCTCAACGGCCATAAAATTATCTTCAGAAACTTCGAAGGGTGCTTCTATATTATATTGACTGGCTTTTTTAAATGCTTTTTGGACTACATGGTAGACTTCGTTTTATGGACGACAGATCCAACTCAGAATAAATCAACCCGTCATCCCATTTACATCCGCGAATTAGTTCGGTCTTCATTTAACCCATCTCTTCTCGCAGATCGTGCTCCATGAAGAGGATATTACGCTTAAGTTCCTTCATGCACTGTCTAGAAATCCGTCCGATCTCAAACATGGATTGGATGTTATCTCTCTCCAGCTGAATTCCGACCCGGGCTAGTTCCTGCATTGAAATATCGAATTCTTTTCGGGCGCTAGTGTCCGGTTCATTTCTAGTCAGATGCAGTAGCATACGTTCATATTGCAGAATCAGCGAGCTGGCAGTTTCCATACCCACCTCTCCTTTTGCGAGTAAAACATTTAGCTGTTTAATTACATAAGTAATATTTTGAATTTTGAGCTTCGTTAATTCGGCGCGTCTTTCTCGGGTACTTAACCGGACTTGTTGTAGCATTCCAAACACTTCGTCCCAATGCTTAGCAGGGAACAGCTCTTTTTTATACTGTGTATCCCTTGTGTGCATAAACAGCAGTTTGTTAATTCTATTCAAATGACGGAATGCTATATATGAACTCACATCTTTCTTCTCAACGGCAAGCAGAGTGTTTTCTCTTTCCCATTTCAGGGTAGACAGGACCAAGGACCGCTTGATATGATCTTCATTTTCATCTTTTTTAAGTGTACGGATTCTGGAGGAATACGTGTTGATGAGTTGGGCTGTCGCCAGACGATTCTGTTCCGTGATCTGTTCGTTTAATCCGGTAACAACATTCCTCAGAATATCGACTTTAGCCTGAATCTCCTCCTCTTCCTGCACTGGTTGTCCTTCTTTCCCCAATAAAAGTGGCAACAGATAATTAGAGATCAGAAGGGTCCACAAAATAACGCCGGCCGCGAGGAAAATGATCAGATCTCTGGCTGGAAATGCAGTGCCATCATCAAGAAAAAACGGTAGTGATAACGTACTCGCCAGTGTAATCGTTCCCCGGACTCCAGATAGACTAAGAATAAGCGCATTCTTGAACCTGAGTTTCCAAAGACCGAGTGTGTCATCCTTTGTGAAAATATCCATCAAAAGCGCCCAGATGAAGCGCAGCCCGAGAACAGCCACAGTCAATAATAGTGTGTACATTATTACCTTGAAATTCCCTATCTCCGCGCTATTCCAAATCGTCTGAATAATCTCCGGAAGCTGAGTGCCAAGCAGTAAGAACACCAGACCGTTCAATACAAAGATAATGACCGACCAAGTGCTTTTAGAGACAACCCTCAGCTTAGCTACTTCAGGATTCATTTTTTTGTACCCAAAAGAATGAGCGATTCCTGCGCTGACAACAGCAAGGATACCGTTGACCCCGAGTTTCTCAGCTGCCATGAAAATCAAAAAAGGAGTCAGGATCTCAATTAGCATGTGCAGCGTGACATCCTCCATTCCCAATCTTCGCAGCCATTTCACTACGCCATATTTTACAAGCGTGAGCAGAAGACCTAGAACCACTCCGCCAAGTGAAATGGAAATAAAACTGAGGCCGGCAGATTTAAAAGAGAATACACCGGTAACCATCGCGGCAACGGCAAACTGAAATGAGACCAGCCCTGACGCGTCATTAATTAATGATTCTCCCTCGAGAATTTGCATCGTCTGGTGGGGGATTTTCACTTTCTGCTCTAATGCGCCCACAGCCACAGCATCAGTAGGTGCTAGTGCAGCTGTCAGTGCAAAGGAAGCCGCCAACGGGATGACCGGAAGTAGCCAATTCAGGAAATAACCCATCACGGCTACTGTTATAAATACCAGACCCAGCGCCAACAAAAGGATCGGTTTCTTCTGCTTCCATAGCGCTTCTTTATTCGCGTGTCTACCATCACTGAATAGCAATGGGGCAATGAACAACAACAAGAACAGCTCTGGATTTAATTTCAGTTCATAGTGCAAGGGCAGCAATGTAATCACCATTCCCAGCACGATTTGAATAATAGGTACGGAAACTGAAGGGATAAATCGGTTCACTAAACTGGATAAAGAGACCGCCGCCAGCATCAGCAAAATAATTTCAAACAATTCCAAACGAATCTTACCTCCATATCAGCAATCAAGTAGCTTTTCGAATTAATATGTTTCTTTCAAAATTTCATCTTATCTTAATGTAAAATAACTTTTTAAACTCAATGTAAATACGTAGGTGCAAATGTTCATTTATTGGTCTTGATTCCTATCAACGCAAAAAAATTCAGGTCCTGTTTCAACCTGAAGAATAACAAAAAGACCCTATTTCACGAAAAATTCGTTGAATAGAGCCTCGGAACTTCCTTCCCAGCTTCACCTGTTGATTAGCTAAACTATGATCTCTATAACGGATAGACTTCCCTCGTTTGGCTAATCAACAGGCCTATTTTTCAAGATGCAATAACGCTTAATTTAAACGGATGATATTAAGTGCTGCTCCGGTTGAACCTCCCCCATTTAAAGTAACGACACCAGCGGCTCCAAAAAATTGAACACTAACTGTAGTGGCGGCAGCGACATTAACAATAACTTCGTTATTGTATGCTGAAACGCTCAGGACAGGCGCAACTACCGATCCCGCAGCTTGTGCCCCATTGATCAGCAAACGTGTGCTCAGCAGTACTCCGGCTGTTGTATTTGCCTGGTAGGAGATGAAGTAAGTTCCTGCGTTGGCGAGGGTTATAACATCGTTAGTAGCATTAATAGTGATCCCAGCGCTGAGTACTTGAGGTGGTCCAGGGAAGGCAATATTGGTTCCTCCCAACAGAACAGTGATCAGCCCACCAGTTGTATTTGCCACAAAAGCATTAGTAGCCGTAATATTAATCCCTGTGACTCCTGTCACTCCTGTGACTCCTGTAGCCCCAGTAATTCCAGCGATTCCAGTGGCACCGGTAATTCCAATTCCGGTTGCACCCGTAGCACCTGTTCCTCCTGCTGGTCCTACTGGACCTACTGCTCCTACAGTACCCGGATCCCCGGTTGCACCGGTAGCTCCTGTAGCACCCGTTGCTCCTGTAGCCCCGACGGCTCCAGCAGCACCCGTAGCACCCACTGCTCCTGCAGTACCTGTAGCACCCACTGCTCCTGCGGTTCCTGTAGCTCCAGTTAATCCAGCAGCACCTGTAGCTCCCGTAGCCCCGGTAGGACCTACTGGTCCACCAGCAGGACCCGTAGGTCCGGTTGCTCCAGTAGGTCCAAGCAACGTAGGAGCGCTCAGTACGCTATCAAGCTTTGCTTGAAGCAGAAGCTCTTTTCTTATCGTCGTATCCAGTGTACTTTTAACACTTTGGTCTATAGCTAGCACATCGGCAATAGTTGCCGGCAAGCCGCTTAGTCCAGGGATCGTACCAAGAACATATTGAATCTTTTCACCTTCAGCATTAATGATATGGCTGAGTCCAAGCTCTTCAAAGGCAATGGATGAGAGTAACAAGTTAAGGGCATCATCTCTGGTTATTGTAATCGTCGGAGTGACACTCGGTATATTCGGGAATGACAAATTTAATTCCTCCTTAGTAGCGCTGATGAAGTATGTATACGAGTAAAGAAGGCCGTTTAGAATTCTTCCAAAGATTTTAACCCCTTATTTATCCATAACTTTCCAGGAGGTTGTACTTTGCTTAATGTGTTGTATTCGATTTGAGTCCATTCAGGTTCTTGTTTAGTGTTGGTGGAAGTCATAGCTGCGAAAAAAACCGGATTGCGGGGAGCTACAGTATTTGGAGCGTATGTCATGCTGATGGTCTGTGTATAATTCGATTTAATCTGTTGAATAAGTCTAGAAATATGAACTTGTAGCTTTCTATCAATGAGAGGCTTGTGCTCCATATCCTCGAGTATTACTTTGAGGTACTCTTGGCTGCAAACCTCGGAAATCTGCTGCTTTCTGGATGCATTACCAGGTATCAACCCGCTATGAATTAGAAGCAGGACGTCTTTGGAGGGTTCATTCAGCATTCTCCACTGTCTGATGATATCCAGACAGAAGCTGATTTGCCGGAATACCTTCGTTCTCTCCTCCTGTTCTTCACGGAAGTAACAACGATCCAACAGTTTTACGTGCAATTCCAAAATAGATGACGTCAATTCACTGTAAGCCTCTTCGAGCTGCCAAACCGTTTCTGTGAATTTAGATTTTAAAGTGTTATTTTGCGTCAATAATAGCTCTGTTTCTTTATCAATACGACACTGTACCATATTCCAGTTAGCCAGCAAGGTTAGCCTAAAGAGAAGTAGAGTCTTCATGACTTGAATTATGGATTGGCTGGCCTGCAGCATTTGGGTAGTGTATCTTGTATTAGAAACTTCTTTTAAAAGCCTTTCGGTAATAAGGCTCCAAGTCCCAACCAATCTTGCGTGACCTTCACTTATTGATAATATAGATTGAAGCAGATGAATGTTCTGAACAGCTGAGTTCTGATTATTCTTCATACTCTTCCTCTTCAATACAAATTTCTTCCTCCTCTACTATTCGCTCCTCCAACTGCAGGATATCCCCTAGCCTGAGCTGAATAAGAAACTGGCTACTGATTACTGAACGTAGTACCTTATCGAGGCTGTGGTTCAGCTGGAGTATATCTTTTACACCTGTATGCTCATCATTAACAAAACGCAGTATTTTCTCGCTCTGGGCGTTCAGGATATGAGATAATCCCAGTCCTTCTGTAGCAACTGAGGCCAGCATCATATCAATGACCTGGGTTCTTGTCAGAGTAATATTTGGTTCGATGTCGGGGATTTTTGGCATTGACATGAGTGGCTCTCCTCTCGGTCCGAGATGTGTGTGAATAACCGGATGCGGAGCACATTATCCGGGCTTAGCAGCTAATTCAGCAAAGTAAGCTTCGTTGTAAATAATACTCGGATGATTTGGGTAATGGACTTTGCACCATTCGTGATGATACTTAGCCTTTGCGTGTTTACCGAGTCTGTCATAACTAACGCAGAGTTGAAGATGAGGAAGCCAAGTCCAATAAGATAAATCTACTAAATTCATTGCATCTCGCGGTGGTTCCATCAAAGTCGCCTGCCTGAACCAGTAGATGGCAGTCTCATACATCTCTTTTTCTATGAAGAAATTTCCGAACTTACAGCAAAAATCTGCACGTGGCGCGTCATAGTTCAAGCTGCGCAGCAGCGCAAGCTTTTGTTCTTCTGGTTGCTCCAGTCGACCGTAGCAATCGGCCAGTTTGTGACAGGCTGCGATCTTATCCTCAACCCATCCCTGCTCCAGCGCTAGAAATAACTCATATTGTTCTGCAGCCTCACTAACTCTGCCATTATCCAATAGTTCGTTTCCGAAATAATATTGGTCACGTTCAGTAAAAGTCATTCCCCTATCACGTTGCCCTAAGTACAATTGAAGGTTGCGTTCGGAGTAGGCTCTGTTTTTTTTGTGAGTCACTGCAATATCACTATGGAATACTTGACCGCTCACCGCAAGATACTCATGGACAAACCCGATCCACTGAAATTTCCTATTCCTTCGTACTAAACGGTTTCTCTTTAATCTGTGTAAGGGCTGTCCATTTTCAGACAAGGAGAGAATATAGTCCATAGTGATGCTGTCATAATCCAGAGTCATACTATTCTTCAAGCTCTTCAGCTTGTTTGCATCGGCTTCCTCTAAGACATCATCGGCATCCAGCCAGAACAAATAATCACTGGTGCCTTGAGCAAAGGCATAATTCCTTGCTGCCGAGAAGTCATCTTGCCATTTATATTCGTATACAACGGCTCCGAGAGAGCGGGCGATGTCGATAGTCCGGTCTGTGGATCCGGTGTCCACCACCACGATTTCATCCACTAAACCTTCAACGGATTTCAGACATCGTGGTAGGGCTTCTTCTTCATTTTTTACAATCATGCACAAGCTTATTGTAATCATCGGGAGGTGCCTCCGATCAGGAGTGGGTTTCATTTCTTTCATTCTATTGTCAATCTCGATAGAATATGCTCGTCTCACTTGATCATAAAGAAAGGCTAACTTCAATAGAGTTATAGTATAGCTTTCTAAAAATTTATATTAGGAGGAGCGGAAAGTGGGAATCCCGCTGTTGTCGTTGTGCATGATTGTAAGGGATGAGGAAGCGAGCATTGGCAAGTGTCTACAGAGTGTTAAAGATATTGTAGATGAAATCATTGTCATTGATACCGGCTCAACCGACAGGACAGCTGCGATTTGCCGCTCTTTTGGAGCTTCTGTGTGGTGTAAAAGCTGGAATGGCAGCTTCGCGGACGCAAGAAATGAAGGAATCTCTAAGGCAAAGGGGCGCTGGATACTTTGGTTGGATGCAGATGAAGTATTGGAGCAGTCTGATCCCGGATCATTACGTGACAACTTACTGGAGACAGATGCTGCCATAGCTGCACTTCAGGTCGTTAACTATACCGGCGTTAGCCAAGAGCTTCCTGAACCAATATATTTATGTCCACAGGTACGTTTGTTTCGAAATGGACTTGGTCTTTGCTTCAACGGGAATATTCACGAAACGCTTGTACATAGTGACGGCTCACAGTTGAACGAGACACCTGTCCTGCTTCCCCTCCAAATTCATCACTATGGTTACCTTGAAGACACGGTGAGAATTAAGGGGAAGGTAGAACGAAACCTGAAGTTACTCGAGCAGGAGCTTGCTTCCGGGAAGTCGAACCCCTGGCTTTATTATCATCTGGCCAGTGAGTACACTCGGTTAAATCGTTTTGAGGAAGCTTTTGTGCAAGTGAATAAATCCATTGTTGAATTTCTAGGTCAAAGCCAGCTTCCGCCAGCCTTATTGTACAAACAGAAATATGACATCCTAATTGCACATGGAGGTATAGAGGGGATTTGGCCGGGTATAGAGCACGCGATAAGATTATACCCCGATTATGTGGATCTGTTATTTTACAAGGCGATGTATTTATTGCAAAAAGATCTAGTACTTGAAGCTTATCATCTGCTGGAGAAATGTCTGGAACTTGGGGATGCATCAAAGAAGTATCTTACTCTAAAAGGTCTTGGAGACACTCATGCCCGTTACTATCTAGCTGTCTGCTTAATTAAGCTTGGAAGGCTTGCGGAAGGTAGTGAGCTGATGAAACGGGCTGCTTATTCAGAAGATGCTTCAGCGAGATTAGCTGGCCTGTTCCCTCTATCGTCTTAAGCGGAAATATATTCAATAACGACCATGGCGCTTGTTCCACCGGATAAGGACAACGTGACTCCGCTAACTAGAAATTGCAGATTTCCTGCGACAGTCACCCTGAACATGAATGCGGCAACAATACTGCTCCCTGCTGCAATTAATGGAAAGGAATAGCTTCCCGGTGCAGGTGCCGCGGTACCTGTAAACGATGGAGTAATTGTTGCCAGCAGAGTAGTCAGGGCGGTGTTTAGTACTAGAGTAACTTTATATAACCCCGGCTGTGTCAAACCGAATGTGGTATTGCTCACGACCGTTATAAAAGTCCCTGTCGACGCACCTGCTGTAGCAAAAGTTATGGCTCCTCCGAGCAATATCGTTGTTGCCCCGGAGTTCGTCCTGCTGAGTGCACTAGCCAGACCACCTGCTGCGCCAGTCGCGCCAGTCGCGCCAGTCGCGCCTGTAGCACCTGTCTCACCAGTAATACCAGTGGCGCCTGTCGTTCCCGTTGCGCCAGTTGCTCCGGTCACACCTGAGTTACCTGTTGCACCTGTTGTACCCGTGGCTCCAGTTGCACCTGTGTTGCCTGTTATGCCCGTCGCTCCTGTAACTCCTGTGGCTCCGGTTACGCCTGTGTTACCTGTTGTGCCAGTCGCTCCTGTGGCTCCGGTTACGCCTGTGTTACCTGTTGTGCCAGTCGCTCCTGTGGCTCCGGTTGCGCCTGTGTTGCCCGTTATGCCCGTCGCTCCTGTAACTCCCATTGCACCAGTAGTACCTGTCGTACCTGTTGCACCGGTTACTCCTATGCTACCCGTCGCACCTGTGGCTCCGGTTGCGCCAGTGTTACCTGTTGTGCCAGTCGCCCCTGTGGCTCCGGTTGCACCTGTGTTACCTGTTATGCCCGTCGCTCCTGTAACTCCTGTAACTCCAGTTGCACCAGTAGTACCTGTCGTACCTGTAGCACCGGTTACTCCTATGCTACCCGTCGCTCCTGTAGCTCCAGTTACACCTGCTGCACCAGTAGCTCCAGTTTCTCCTGTGTTACCTGTTGTGCCAGTCGCTCCCGTGGCTCCGGTAGTACCTGTGTTGCCCGTTGTGCCAGTCGCTCCCGTGGCTCCAGTTGTACCCGTGTTACCCGTTATGCCCGTAGCTCCGGTTACGCCTGAGTTACCTGTGACTCCTGTAACTCCTGTAACTCCAGTTGCACCAGTAATACCCGTCGTACCTGTAGCACCGGTTACTCCTGTGCTACCCGTCGCACCTGTCGCTCCAGTTACACCTGCTGCACCAGTAGCTCCAGTTTCTCCTGTGGCCCCAGTCGTACCTGTTGCTCCCGTAATACCGAATGGAAAACAACCAGTCGACCCGGTACAACCGGAAGGATTCAGGAGGCATTGCAATTGAGCTAGTAGAATTAGCTCTTGTATAAAAACACAGTCAAGCACATTATTTACACTGCTGTTCACTGCGAGTAGATCACTTATCGAGATAGCGGCTGGTCCAATACCGGGAAGTGTTCCGATGGCGGCTTGGATTTTTTCACCTTCGGCATTGATCACATGACTTAGCGACAGCTCCTGAAAGGCTATGCCCGCCATCAATAGATTAATCGTATTTTCATCTATGACACCAGGCGTCCATCCAAACATCAGTTGCTCACTTCCTTTCATTCTAAGCTGTTCTGTAATCAATGTTATTCAAATAGAAATAAGCTGGTGTCTAGTTCAATGCAAAAGTAAGATTGGAGGGATTAAAGCTTGTGCGAATATTAGCTGCCAGCCCAGTACATCAGCAACCGGAGACCTTAAATTTGTTCCTGAATTCCTTAGAGCGACTGCATATGGATAACTATACCGTTGATTATCTGTTTGTTGATGATAATGATCAGGCAGCATCTAGTGAGCTGCTAGAGCTTTTTGCGGAAAAACATCAGGAAAGAGTTCTCCCCTTCCTTCAAGGCTCCAAAAATACAGTCAAAAGGCAGGATGAGTATACGCATTATTGGCCCTCTGAGCTGGTATGGAAGGTGGCGGGATATAAAAATGCTCTGATCGGCACAGCGCTTCAATTGAATTATGATGCGTTGTTATTGATCGATTCTGATCTACTCCTGCATCCTTCTACGTTATGCAGACTTGAGAACACTGGGAAGGATATTGTTTCAGAAATATTCTGGACTCGGTGGCAGCCTGAAGGCAGCCTCCTACCACAGGTATGGATGAGCGACAATTACAATCTGTACGAGAATAGATTTGGGGAAATGTTAACGGAAGAGCAACAGCACATAGCAGAGCAGGAGTTTCTCGATAAGCTGCGTGTGCCGGGCTTATATGAAGTAGGTGGCTTGGGAGCCTGTACGTTGATTAGGCGAAATGTTCTGGAAGCTGGTGTTCACTTCGGTCAAATTCCGAATATTACTTTTTGGGGAGAAGATCGACATTTTTGCATTCGTGCTGCAGCAATGGGTTTTCCACTTTATGTGGACACCCACTACCCAGCCTTTCATCTGTACCGAGAGCATGACCGTGAAGAAGGAGAAATCTTCATGGCTCAGTCTGCAACATCCACCAGTGCTGGTAATATTCAAATTCCCTCCCTAAAAACATCAAGTCGTTACCATTTCCCATTTTCAGAAGTTAAAAGCAGTCAGTTTCCTGAATCTCGCGGAGACAAAGGCAATCCTGTATTCCAACGGACACAGCCTAAATTAACTTTGACAATGACAGTATACAATGAGGCAGATCGCAAATTAATTGAGGTACTACAGAGCTGCCGAGGGTTCATTGATGAGGCGGTAATTATTGATGATGGCAGTCAAGACGGCAGTGGAGATTTATGCCGGGAAGTGTTGCAGGGTATCCCCTTGCGTTTGATCCGTAACGAGACACCATCTTTTGAAAATGAAGCCGCCCTGCGCCTTCAACAATGGAAAGAGACGCTTACCGTTTCCCCTGAATGGATTCTAAATATTGACGCGGATGAAATGTTCGAAGACGGTTTCGCAGACGCTGTCAGACCACTGATCGCTTCAACTTCAAAAGATGTCATCTGCTTCCGGTTGTACGATATGTGGTCAGAGACACATTTCCGCAGTGACAGCTATTGGCAGTCCCATCAATATTACCGGCCTTTTCTACTTCGGTACCGCCCTAACTGCCCCTACAACTGGAGAGAGCAACCATTACACTGCGGCAGATTTCCAGAGAACATCCTAACCCGCCCTTTTGAGCTGAGTGAATATCGCATTAAGCATTGGGGATGGTACACCCCTACACTAAGAGAATTAAAACATGAACGCTACTTGCGCCTTGATCCGAACGCCCGTTTTGGCTGGAAAGAGCAATATGAATCGATCCTCGATCCTAATCCTAAGCTATTGATCTGGGAAGAGTAAGCGGAATAAATAACGGAGGTGTATTTTATATGCATTGTATTTTGTGTGGCCCTGCTCCATCCATCGCCGTATTCCATGAATATAGTTCGTTTACGCTGATGCAGTGTGGCAACTGCGGTCTTATCTTTAGAGCGAATATTGCGGAGGTAGATACAACCGGCTTAATCGCAGATATTTATAATACGGAATGGATTGCAATGCGTGAAAAATATGCTCAAGCTACCTATTCCGACCATGCTCTGTTTAATTTAATGCTACTGGAAATGTTCAGTCCAGAAAAAGGAGCATTGCTAGAGATTGGCTCTGGAACAGGTGAATTTTTACATGCTGCTGGAAATGGCGGCTGGAGAGCGGTTGGCATTGAACCCTCACAAATGTCACGAGCCTATGCCAAATATAAATACGGTGTGGATCTAGTTAAAGATGAATGGAAAAGCACCCAGGATGATGACGCGTCTGATAACTCTGATCTTCCCCGTTATGATGCGGTAGTGTTCTGGCATGTACTTGAGCATATCTCCGATCCATTTGCATTTTTGAAGGATATTCGTAAGCTTTTGACAACGCAAGGAAAAATATATTTCAGTATTCCCAACAGCCATTCATTAACCAACGAAATCTATGGACCTGAATCACCGTTATTTATTGAGCCCGATCACCTGTATCATTACACGGACGCTAATGTGCGTGAATTACTCAATCAGGCTGGATTTGAAATCAGTTCGATATTTACGCGGCAGCTGGTTCCCGCTTCGGATGTATTGATCGATGCACATCCTCTCTATGGACCAAATACTCCATTTGTGGAACGAATGACGCTTTTGGCCAGATGGCAAGGCGAACGTCGCGGACATGAAATATGTTGTGTGGCCAGAGTGAAAGAATAATATATATCGCAAAAAGCTGAGGATCATTGATCCTCAGCTTTTTTGTAGATACTAGATCAACACAGTCTTTAAACACCCTTATATTTTTAGCGTATCCCGAATTCCTGTGGCATGATTCATTACATAGATTGAAATCCCCTCCACAAAGTTTAAAAAGTGCCATTCACAGAAGTCGCTCGGTATTTTAAAATTCTTTTCTTTGTTGTACGGATTCTTTTATCCAGTCTTTTAAAGCGGACGAACTTACTAAAATATCATCAGCTATTTTAATAATGGGAAACAACACCCCGGTATATGAGCCTTGTGTTTTCAGCATGGTTTCTTCAGTAAAAATAATCTTGCGAACTTGAGATTCAGTTATGTTTAAATATCTAGCAGTTTCTTGAATTGTCATTAAGGGTTTATTAGAGATTTCATTATTTTTTGTTGCATTTATGGATGGTTGACTTCCTTTAATAATAAAACAACCAGTTATGATTGCAATTCCTAAGATTACAGAACAAATAACGTTACTAAGATTTTTCATAATTCCCTCCACTTATTTAAATTCAACTCCTGTAGCTAGCATCCTTTTTACAGACATTGTCAACTCGTTCTTCCTAAAAAGTATTCGTGAAGTGATTAAACAATCCTGCCCCGTTTGTTCTAATAAGAGCTAAATATACTTTATCCTGGTGTTTCGTTACCTAATGATCCATACTATGCAAGAAAAAAGAGCCGAAGCCCAATACACTTGGCTCCAGCTCTTTAGTGATGATTACAATCCCATGATTCTGTAAATCAAAGCAGCTGCTTCCGCACGGGTGGTCATGTTCAGTGGTCTGAAGGTTCCGTCGGTATAACCGTTGATAATTCCTGTCCGCTGCAGGTGCTCAACCGCTTCCGTGGCAAAAGCTCCGATTTGCTTTTGATCAGCAAAGACTGCGGTATTACCGGAGGGAACCGGCTGAAGAGCAGCTAAGCTCAGAGCGCGGAACAAAATAATAGCCATTTCTTGACGAGTAATCGGTTCTTTTGCGCCAAATAAGCCTTCGCTGCGTCCGTTAACAAGCTTTAATGCCTGAGCCGTTGAGACAGCTTGGTAATACCAAGCGTCTGAACTCACATCTGTGAAAGTACTGCTGTTCTCAGCCTGAAGATCCAGCGCCGATACCAGCAATTGAACAAACTCCGCTCTGGTGATTTGGCGGGCAGGCTCATATTTGCCATCGCCTGTGCCATGAACCAGATCACGGGAAGCTAGCGCTTCTAGGATAACGGCAGAGTCTGATTTGACATCAGAGAAGTGAATATCTGTATTAGCAGCAGCAAAGAGGCCGAAGCTACGCGTTGTAAACGTGATGCTGCCTGTGCCTGATACGTATTTGGAGTTCTTAACCACTTTCGCCAGACCCTCATTGGTAACTGAATAGACGATGGCTTGATGTGGCGCTACACTAGGGTTCAATTTATATCCAAACGATACCCTCATTGCCGCAGCTTGACTTAATGTTTCTATTTGTTTTCCGTCTACTATCAAGGAGATCCGGTACACAGCATGCGTTTTCCATTTCTCTTTTAAGGCAACAGAAAGGGTTGAAGGTTCAACAAAATGAATGGATAGCTCCAACTGCTTGGAACCCTCCGGAATATTGCTCCCCATCTTATCAATTGGCAGCGTTACAGTGGTTGCACCTGCTTTTATTGTAAGAGAGGTAACATTCTCTTTCAGTTCGGTCACGGGCAATTGAAAGGTTACACCCTTAGCTGTGGCATCTAATTTAGTAAGCTCAAGTGCCAAAGCACCACCTTGCACACCCTTCATTGCTTTTTGAATTTCTCCAGTGGAAAGCTGTGCAAGGCGCATTCCTTCAGCATCAGGTGAATCCTGAATCTGAATACGGCCGGCTGAGATTATATTCATTGGATTAACTATTTTCCCTCCAATGTTTCCATTGTTACTATTGTTCCCGCCATTATTGTTGCCGGACGAACTGCTGGGCGTATCTGTTCCCCCGCTGTCTGCACTCCGTACCACTTTCAAAGTGTAGGTCTTTGTTGTTGTTCCATTTGCGGCTGTAACTTTGATGCTGACGCTATTTTCTCCTACTTTAAGTTCACTTCCGCCAGATACTGTTAATTTGGCTTTCGGATCTAACAGTCTCCCTGTAACAGTCACAGCTGTTTTAGAAAAGGGCACATTAATTGTATAGGTCAATTTGTTACGGTCAAACCCGGGAATTTCTGAACCATCTATACTCAAAAAGCTCAAATCAGCATTATCACTCGGATGTGTCTCCTCTTCATCTTTGACATTCATAAACTGGAAGGTGCGGAAGAGTGCCGCGTCCTTCGCAGCGCCAATGCCTGAACCCCACTCAATATAACCTTTGCGGCCCGAGCCATCATTATCGTTGACTAACATCGAGAAGCTCAAGATATGGCCAACCGCTGCCCGAATTGGACTTACTTCGCTCCAAGGCAGTGCCAGTGCATATGAGGTAATCTTAGTCGCTTCATCTCGGGTTACACTTAGTGTTCCTTTGGTCAACACTCCGGTAGCGGCACCCTTCATAGACAGCCAACGATAAATTTGCGGCCCCTCCGGCGTCTGCGATATTCCGTATTCATACCAGGATTGGCTATCGCCCGGTACACCGGGAGCGAGGCTGAATTGAATACTGTCATTTTGCCAAATATTAATCCCGGAAGCATTATGGCTGAATACATCATCACGGATATCGGCGGTCAAATAGATGTTATCCGCGTCCCAGCGCAGTTGCGCTGTTCCGCTAAGATCATCTGCACCGTTATATCCGTTAAGCAAAGGTGTTCCATCCGAAAGATCAATCAAAGCGGGACTTCTTGTATCTGTCTGATGCTGCATCCGGTTAATATCTATGTTTTGCTTGAGGTGAACTGTCTCATAGCCTTCAAGGTCAACTGTCAACTCAAGAGGATATTTAACGCCTTCAGAGAATCCGGGCAAGGGAATTGGAAAAGTGAATTTGCTATTTGGAGCGATTTCGGCTAGTTGCGACTCGCTACCGCTGAGCTGGCCACTTCCTTCCCCTATTTTCCAGGAAATTTTCTTAATACTCAGAGGGTCTGCTCCAGAACTGTTTGTAAACTGAAGTTGCAGTGAAATATCCCCGCTAATACCATCTGTAATATGTGGAGCAATTTTTAAGCCTTGAAAATATAATCGCAGATCATCTACAGGCGCTTCAGGCAGTGTGGCAGGATCAAGTCCGGGTCCATTATAGGCTCCGATATTCGGCGGATTTTCTGCTGAAACTGAGTTTCCCCAATAGTCACGGCCTCCGTTGTCTGCAATGATTGCACCGGCCCCAAGCGCAGGGGAGCCTTCTCTTAGCTTGTAACCGTCCACTGTATTCCAGCCAATTCCTCCGCTGCCCTGAGCAACCAAGAGCGGATTCGTTGTGACGGGATTCGTATTTTCCGGCTCGCTTACTGGATGATTTCCATACAACAGGTTGTGGTCGAAGCTGCCATTTACACCGGGCAGATTATAACCTCCCTGTCCAAGGTTGTAGACCAGATTGTTCCTGAACGTATAGGGAGCGTTGATATTTCCCGCGTCGTCCCATTCATGGTCGATTATTTTGGTGTTTTGCCCAGTGCCGATATAGATCGTATTGTTATAGATTTGCGTATCTGGCGTAACCCCACCTGCAAAATTAAACGTATGCGTCAGATCATTCTGGCTGATGTTGTATCTGACTACATTATTAGAGGAGCCGGTCAGCACTCCTGGAGTCAAATGAGCATCGACAAAAAGCATAAATCCACCCTTATTTCCATGGCTGTAATTATATTGAACTACACTGTCCATGGTATCGATATCCAGATTGAAGCCTTGACCATCTCCTTCCGGTTTATTTGTGTTAAAGGACTCATTAAACTGCACTGTATTATTCTTGCCCCGAGTTGGCCAGATTGCAGCTGAGCCGTTAAACTCGCCTTCTTCGGAGTAGTTCCCACCTTCTTCTGCTATGTTATGCTCAATTAACGCTCCGTCCGCACCAAAGGTGAGAATGCCGTCGCTATCCGCCTGCTTAACGTAATTCTCGCGGATCGTAACATTGACCGTAGCAAAGTCGGTACCGTTAAAACGCTGATCCCATACCACAATTCCTGTCCGTCCAATTCGTTCTACCATGTTACCTTCGATCCATACCCCATCGAACTTGTCTGTGCCCGTCGTTCCGCCCACATATACGGAGATTCCACCGAATGCATGCGGACCCCCTTCAGCTCCGGAAACTGTCGGATAACGGAAGCTGCTTGATACATCATGAACATAGTTATCCTGGATGCGGATATTTCTTAATGTCCCTCCGTTTGCGTTCTCCACCATTATGCCTTCCCGGTAAACCGTTCCTCTCTCGGAAGCATAATTAGTAACCTCAAGACCCCGAATCACCCAGTTTGAGGCATTACGTAGGTATACAGCTGCTCCGGCCATGCCTCCACCATTGATAATCGGTTTGCTCCCGCTCCCATAAGCAGTGACTGTTATCGGTTTATCGTCTGTTCCGTTGCCTTTAGGATAAAATTGTTCGTTCCAGATTCCACCCTTCTTTAACAAAATTCGGTCACCAGCCTCAAAGGTGGTCTGGTTCACTACAGAGAAGGTCTTCCAGGCTGTCTCCGGTGTTTTTCCATCATTGCTGTCGCTGCCTGCAAATGAATCGACGTAGTAATCTCCGTCTCCACCGCTGTTCCCTCCATCTCCAGGCAAGCGGTTAGACAAGGAGACCGATCCTAGCTGCATCAGCCAGGGGGCGGAATCACCGCTGAGCTCGATTTTTAAATAATGAATGCCGGAAGCAATCCCTTGTGCTGGGGTATAATTCGTCCCTGTCCAAGCTGCATCTCCTGTGGATTGTGGAGCTTCATATATTGCTGAAATCTCTGTCCAGGTGGATGCATCCCCCGAACCATAGAACTTGATGCTTCCGCTAGACCCGGCAAAGGAATGTAGGCGGACAATGAAATGCTGCAAATTATGCAAATGGTACACAAGTGATTCTGCCGAATCTGCTGTTCTCACCGCACGAGAATGATCTTCACCAAAAAAAGAGGGATTGCTTGTATCTAAAGACCAATTTGTACTGAATGCATACAGCTGTGAAACGTCATCAAGCTCATCATTAATCAGTTGAGGTGCAAGTGATACATTGGAGAGTGTAAGATGTCCAAGCTGCATCAGCCAAGTATCGAGGTCGCCGCTGATCTCGATTTTGAGATAATTGACATCATTCGGAAGTGCACCTGCGGGTGTGTAGACTGTTCCATACCAACCAGAACCGGTTGCTGTGGGACTGTCATTAATGGCTGGAAGCTCCGTCCACGCTGTCGCATCACTCGATCCGTAAAACTTGATTACGGCCGTTGAACCGGAGAAATAATAGGCCTGAAGCGTAAATGACTGAATTCCTGTTAATGAATAGACGGCATAGCCGGTATCCGTAGATGTTCTGACCAACCGTGTGGCGTCTCCGCCGAAGAATTGAGGATTACTGCTGTCAATCAACCAATTCTCCGAACGTAACTCCGCTGCTGGCAGTGCCGAGAAATCATCGGCATACGTCTCTTCAGCATGGGCAGAAGCACCCATTACTGGGAACACTGTCGTAAAGATCAGCACCATCATTAGTAGTGATTTTGCGAGTTTTTTTAACATTGTTGTGTTATTCCCCCTTGAGCATTTATTGAATGGCTTGGTTTGCGAGTCTTTCAGCCATTGGGTAATTCCATTCTGGGACAGCTTTGGATAGCTTATCGTCCACCATGGATCTAAACTTCTGTTGCGCCAAATGAAGTGTGATAGCATCCTTCATTTGATCGAAAGGTATAGCTCCTGCATCCTCTACCGATAGGCAGTAAAGTAGATGGATGGCATCATTTTCAACAAACAAGCCACTAATCTGTCCCGGAGCCAGCTGTTCTGCGGTAAGCAATACCTTAGGATTTTCCAGAGCTGCTGTTCGTCGTGAAGCACTTGTTATTTTTACTTCGTCGACGTTTACACCAAACTCTTTTGACTGCTGATGGATGCCTGTATCTGATCCTATTTCTTCTGTTACTGCTGCCCGGAGCAATTCCATTTTTTTCATGGCTCCCTGCTGATCTTTGTATTCTGTTTCAGGACCAAAGGGGAGTGACGCCCATTCAAGACGTATAGCTCCCGGACGAGAATATTTAGCAACTAGATTTGCTTCATATTCCAGCCTTACCTGCTCATCTGAAATCTCGATAACTCCGTTGCTGCGCATTGCCTCAATCGTGGCATCCTCAAGGTTGCTCATGTAATAACTGTAATAGGCCTGTGCGTCCAGGTGAAGAGGACCATACACCACCTCCTTATTCGCTGCCGCCTGACTCCTCCGTTGATTCTCGTGCTCCATTCCTTTTAGAAAACCTTCAAAGCTGATGTTCGATACCACCCCTGCTTCTTGAGCAAGCTGCAGTTCCACCCTCTTCGTCAGTAGCTGAGTCTGGGATTCTTTCATCCATTTCTGGATTGGTTGTTCGCCGGAATAATCGGTAGACCAGAATTTCTCTGAATAGTCGGCGCCGTAGGTCTGTTTAAAATAATCAGCAGTCAGTGCCCGATTCATTTGAAGATGCCAGCTGAACTCCGCTGCAGTGACCTCCTGTCCGTTAAGGATCAGAAGTGGTTCTTCTGCTTGTGGAGCCTGCACTTTTATCGCGCCAATCAGCAGCAGGCTTCCTGCTAATAAAGCGGTCAGAATAGCGATAAGTCGATTTCTTTTGGAATGAAGCCTTAAAGTCATAAGTTGATTCCTCCTCTCCGCATTCTTATTAAGCGCTTTCATTCTCTTCGATATTAGACATGTTACCCTTGAAAAAATAGGCGGGAATGCTGCGAAATGGTTTGCCATTTCACGATTTGCCCTAAAATAGCGATTTCGCTCCATTATAAAAACAAAAAAACAGCCCGGAACATTCCGGACTGCCTTGAATTAATTTAGGAACGGTCTACCCCCGAAAACATACTGAAGTTCAGAACTCCACCTTTGATAATCTCTTCATGAGGCAAAGAGTGCTGCACCCAAAGCGCATGGTTCCAGTGGATCGATTTACTGTACACATTAGTGGGGCTATTGTTCTCCGCTTCAATGACCCATTGCCGCCCATTTTCAAGCTGAATCGTTACTTTATCAAATAGGGGGCTGCCAAGCACATATTCGGGAATTCCGGGACTTAACGGATACAGACCGATGGCGCTCCAAATATACCAGGCACCCATGCTGCCATTATCCTCGTCGCCGGGCAATCCATCCATTCCGCTGTTGAACAGTTTAGCCATGGTTTTACGAACCCAGTATTGTGTTTTGGACAATGCCCCGAGTCTGGCGAAAATATAAGGAATATGGAAGCTGGGCTGATTGCTGATGGCAAACTGCCCCAGATCGGCCGCGGCCATTTCCGACATTTCATGAATTTCTAATCCATAAGAACCCACTTTAAAAATCGGTTCCTCGGCCATCAACTGGTCCAGACGCCGAACAAAAGCTTCCTCGCCACCCATCAGACTGGCTAATCCCGGGAAATCATGGGGCACTGCCCAGCTCCCTTGCCAAGCTCCACCTTCACAGAACGGGTTACCCCACTCGAGAGGATCAAAGCCCTCCTCCCAAGTGCCGTCCTCGTTACGTCCTCTCATAAACCCAACCTCTGGATCAAACAGCAGCTTGTAATTCTGCGCCCGGGCCATAAAACGTTTATAATCATCCATATTTCCGAGTGCTTTGGCTATTTGGGCGATACAGAAATCTCCGTATACATAATCCAGCGTGTTGCTTACACTTTCATGAAAACGATCATGCGGCAGATAGCCATGCTTCAAGTATATTTCTAGCCCCCGTCTGCCCAGCTTCTCATCTGTGGACGGATGATCTGCATGCTTCAGCAAGCCTTCATATAGTCTCTCTGCATCGAAGCCACCGATTCCCTTGACCACGGCATCTGCCGCAGCCGCATCGATCAATGTGCCGGGCATGGCGCTGCGCTCACCCGGCGACAACCACTTCGGCAGCCAGCCGCTTTCCTCGTAGGCTAATGTCCAAGCCTGCATGATTTCGCCTAGCAAGGATGGAAACAGGATACTGTATAACGGGAAGCTAGTCCGGTATACATCCCACAGTCCAATATCTGAATACATTGGCCCCCGGCAAATGCTGCCGTTAAAAGGACTGTAATGAATTTGCTCGTTCTGCTCGTTATATTCATGCCACGTTCTCGGGAACAGGCAGATTCGGTACATGCAGCTGTAAAAGGTGTGGAGGTTCTCTTCATCCGCGCTTTCGGCAACAATGCAGCCCAGTCGTTCTTCCCAGCTTGCCTCTGCTTTGCTCAAAATCTCCCCGAAGCTGCTCTCGCCGATTTCCCGGACCAGATTCAGCAGCGCCTGCTCCTTGCTGATAAAAGAAGTGCCGCATTTCACTCCTACTATACCGGATTCCGGTACGGCTAATCCTACGTATGCGCCCAGCCTTTCGCCAGTTCCTTCATATGTGCCCATAGGCTGATAATCCCCGTCAAAGATTCCCGACTCTTCTATAAGAATATTCGTATCAAACTGAATGACGAAATACATTGCAAAATTATCGGGAACCCCGGCAGTATGGCCTCTTGTAAAGCCGATAATCCTACGTTTATCCGGTTGAAAGGTGAGATGTGACTCGTCTTTTAGCGGTGCTATAATCAGCCTGTTCTGCTGCCCATCAGCGTAAGTTATTCTTATCGCTGCACAGCGCTCTGTAGGGGTCAGCTCCAGTCGGGTACGATATCGCTGAAGAGACACACCGAAGTAGTGTGGGGACACTTGCATCTCTTCCGGTTTAAAGGAAGAAGAGCGCGAACCAGGACTGAGCAATAGCGGTCCAGTCTGCGGCAACAGCGTTAGATGTCCATAATCTCCGATCCAAGGACTGGGCTGGTGAGTTAATCGTATGCCCTCCAGGTGGCGATGGTGTGGATGGAAGAACCAGGTCCCTCCTGCTTCATGGGTTTGCGGGCTCCAAGCCGCCATGCCAAATGGCATCGCTGTAAGCGGCAGCGTATTGCCATGTGAGTAGCGGAAATCCGACTTAGTCCCCTGCAATGGATTAACATAATCTAACAAACCCAAATGGATACACTCCTTTGGCTGGCTTTCACCAGCTCTATAATCTCCGGCCTTATCAGTTGCCGGCTAAGATAATCGAAATACTTGAACATCTCCAGCTTCCACTTTCATAGTCAGGGTTGTCGTTGAGGGTTTCAACGAATCTATTGGCTGAATTCTGACATTCCCATTGTCAAACCACGGTTCAGCATAAGTATAAACGGCAGGCAGCGTAACTCTGGCTTCGGCCAACTCGTTCCCTTCATTATGAACATAGAGGAATGCTCCTCTGTTTTGTTCGACTTCCCACTCGGAAAGATCAGCGCGGACACCTCCGCTTACCTGCACATTTGGCTGTAGCTTCAATTCCTGCTGTAAAAGATCGCGCACCAACTGGAGCGTTCCAGAATGCCCATCCTGCCAGTAAGCAGCCGCAAGCAAGGTGCCGAACCACACGGCACGCCCGTTACCATATGCGGCGGAGGTTAGCGCAGGCATGTGGTCTTCGGCAAAGTCGGCTAGGACCTTCACTTGGCTTTGCAGCTCAATATCCGATTTGTAATACGAGCCTTGTGCCTTATCGTCCGCTGCTGTTTCCGCTTCCTTACTATGCTTCATGACATTAAGTATTGGGATCGCTGTCCGTGATTCGAACGCTACCTGATGATAGCTATGATCCAGGTTCTCGGCCGAATGAATCCAAGTCTCACGCACCCCAAAGACTTCGTCAAATCCATAACCGGGAACTGTATAGCTGTGACAGCCATTCTCTGCCTGAAGCGCTCCAAAGGAGCATTCCGAAATCAAAATGCCTCCCTTTTCCACCCACTCACGCAGGGTGTTACACAGTTTGCGGCTCAGATACAGCGGATAAGGCATCCACAGGCAGCGGTATTGTTCCAATGTCTCCTCGGTAACATCCGTCTCATGCAGAAACTCCACTTTATAATTGAGCTCATGTAGTAGTTTATGAACCCCTTGCAGTGAATCGTTATAGGTGTCCAGATGATCATGTGCCGCAAAGTTGGCGATTTGGTTCTGTGGGCTGAACAGAATAGCAATCCCGTCCCCACGCCGTTTTGCCTGCATCAGCTCTTGCTTGTTGCTTTGTACGAGCTTATTTAGATGGGCCATATCCTTGTACCATGGAGTTGGACTACCGTCCAAATATACACTTCCCCAAGCCGGGGCTTCCTGCCCCAATACCTCAGGTCTGTACTGCCAGAAAAGAAATCCGGTAATGCCACGAGCAAGTGGGGTCAGAATATGCCGCTTCATTTTCCACAGCTCCGGCTGGCGCGGCTTCATCGCTGTATTGCCCGGTAGCGCGTGAATCTCTGAGTTGATAATCGGTTTGCCTTTGGCGGCAGAGATCAGTAAATCAGCCGACCAAGCTGAGGACCCTAGACTATTGCCTGTCAGGTCACAGGGCTCAGCCAGCTTGAAGTCGTCTGAACCCGCTGTAATCATATTAAAAATAGGAGCTGGCACAGTGTGTGCCATAACTGGATGTAGCAAATCCAGCGATTTCACCGTTTCTACCCGGCTACGCAGCTCATCCGTTAAAGTACCGGACATGAACAGACGCCAGTCCACCAAATCATTAAATACACCTTGTCCACGCGGTGTCTCTACTTCTTCCCAGCTTCCGTAAGTCCGCTGCCATGATTCGTTCAGGGCTTCCAAGGTAATATATTTATTTTTAAGCCATTCTTGGAATGCCAGCACTGAATGCTCGCAATAACATACCTGGTTATCAAAAGACAGCTTGCGCTTAATTCCTGTCGTCAGTTCAGGCTCATTCCATAAATCCCACACCCAGAGTGCAGGATGATCCTTGAAAGTCTTAACTGCTTCCGACAGAAATTTAGCCTTCTCCGTCGCCGCAGCTGCATGGTGATAACAAGGTCCAGGTGCTCCGCCAATCTGGCGGCAGTTAATAGCCCTTGGTTCCAGAACGGAACCGTCTGCTGTGATCATTTTGGAATCAGGATATTTTTTATAAAACCAGGCTGGCGCCACATCAAAAATCACATTCAAAATGACCTTTAAGCCATTCCGCTGAGCAATATCCATCAGCTCCTGAATATCATCGAACTGGTAGATCCCTTCTTTGGACACGCTGGCGCGCCACTGCACCCAATACTTCACACAATTGAAGCCCTGCCCGGCAATATTGCTCAGGTCTTTCTCCCATTGATCCCGAAAAGGGGTTGGGGAACGGTAATATTGAAACCCGAATGGAATAAATGAATTTTGTATCAAGGGTACTCCTCCTACAGCGTTCAATTTCGATTTTATGAATTTATAAAAGCGCTTACCGCTCTTTTACGGTTAAAGTCTATCACAGTACATTTTGAAAAAGTTAGGATAGAATCCTATGAAACGGTTTGTTAAGCTGTTGAAATGTTTAGAACTTCCGCTATGCGGACATTTTTGTACTTAGCCACCGGTGAACATACTGCGAAATCGTTTGTGATCCTGACAACTAAGAAATTACCGCTCCTCTAAAAGAGGTTTCATGTTTATAATGACTGTAAGACATATTAGAAACTACTTCGAGGTGAGGCCAATGTTGAAAGCGCTTATAGTAGATGATGAATATCTGGTCCGTATGGGCATCACCCAAACCATAGACTGGGCAGAATACAACGTCGAGATCATAGGAGAAGCCAGCAATGGTGAGGAGGGTTTGGAGCTTGCACTACAGCACCGCCCAGATGTGATTATTACCGATATCCGTATGCCGTATATGAACGGTCTTGAACTTATCGAAAAAATACGGGAGCAGGACATGCTCGTTGGCATTGTCGTACTTAGCGGTTATGACGAATTTCAATATGCGCAGGCTGCCTTGCGTTATGGCGCCTCCACCTATTTGCTTAAGCCCATTAATATAGAAGAACTCGCAGGTACAGTACGAAGCGTTGGCGATGAAATCCTGGGGAAAAAGCAACTCTCCAAGCGATATTCACAGCTTAATGAGGAAATTGCCGCGATATCCAAACAATTCTGGCAGGATTTACTGCATGGCCAGTTGCATAGCAAGGAATTCATTACCAGCAAAATAAAGCTGCTGGAGCTGCAATTGGAACCAGGAAAAGCTATGCTGCCGCTGTCCATAGCCTTCCCTGCTGATAATGGTCTTCAAGGAACTGATATAGGCAAAGCGTTGGAGGATGAAGCAGCGGTTATTCTGGAAGCGTATTCTTTTGAACAGCTCTGTCTATTCCGCGATAGTCATCTGGAGTGGGTTATGATTCTCCGAACCGATGAACCTGAGCTTGCCAGTGATTCAGCCCGCAGATTAGGTAAGCAGCTATCGGAATGGAGCCAGCAGCACTTCGGCCAGGCTCTTAGCGTTGGCATCGGCAAACCAACTGATGAATGGAACGGAATCGTAGATTCATATAAACAGGCTGTGCTTGCTGCGCAGCGTGCATTGTCTGGTATTGAACGCGTGTTGTACGCTGAGGAAGAGGCCGGAGCTCGATGCCGGCGTGAAATCAGAGACGCCCTCGCTTTTATCCGGGAGCATTATGCTGGGAACATTACCGTGGAGATGGTTGCTGCTGCGGTGTTCGTCAGTCCAACCCATTTAATGCATCTATTCCGCAAAGATTTGAACAAGACTTTCTATGAATGTCTGACGGAATATCGGATTGAAGAAGCCAAACGTATGCTACGCAATCCAATGTACCGGGTCTATGAGGTGGGCAATCAGGTTGGTTTCACCGACTCCAAATACTTTAGCCAGATTTTCAAAAAGATGACGGGCATACCGCCGAGCGAATACGCAAAAACCTATGGTTAAGCTAACGATGGCCAACCGGATTGATTCTTGGATGCGGCGGTTCAAAATCAAAAGTCGGATTGTTGTTGTCCTGTTAGTGGGATTGTCGCTGCATCTGGTGCTGATGCTTGTTATCTTTAATTTCTATTCCTATACCTATCTGCAAAAGGATCTGTACCGTCATGTCGTCCAGACTCAACGGCAGATTGGTCTCAGTGTGGAGCTGATGGTCGATGACATTCAGATGTTGTTTCTGCGATTTCTAGTGAACAGCGACATTTACCAAATTATTAATAATGATTCCCTGCCGGCAGCAGATAAGGAATCACGGATTGGAGCTATCATTGACGGTATGCTGGCACAGAATGATCTGGTGGGCAATGTAATTATCAACACCAATGATAATATGCTTTATTCTTATCAGTCCAAGGAGCAAATGCTCGAGGTTCCCGAAGCCTTGTTCATCAAACGCATTCAGGAGAGCAGCATGCCTGTTGTCGGCGAGATTAAACGGGATGGTGATGGCAATGCCTATATTCCTTTCGGACAGCAATTCCGCAACTTCAATACGGGACAAAATATCGGGGTCGTCATCATCTATGTCAGAGAAGCCGCCTTGGCGGATCTTTATTCCTCCAGCTTCACTGGCATCGGCTACTCCTTCCTGACTTCCCGTGATCGGATTATTTCACACCCTGACAAGCGGCTCTTAGGCAATTTCCTGGAGGAGAACGCACCTCTTCGTCCGGCTCAGAAAGAAGGCTATCGCACCTGGTCAGATAACGGGAATTCTTACATCATTGCTACTTATCCTTTGAATCCAAGGCTGGAGACGCTTGGCGTTAGCTGGGAGTTCACCAGTGTGATTTCCAGCCACAAGTTGCTTGAGGGGATCGCCAAGGGTAATCGAAATGCTCTTCTTTTCGCCAGCGTTACCTTTATTGTCCTGTTGTTTCTTTCCTTCTTTCTAGCAGCCAAAATCACCCTTCCACTACTGAACTTGAAGAAGAAGCTGAGTCTGTTTGGCAAAAAAGACTTAGCTGCTGTCTATGAGCAGCGGGCACAGGTCGATGAGATTTTCCAGCTAGAGAACAGCTACTATCAGATGGTGGAACGGATTAGCCAATTAATGCTGGAGAAAGACGAGGAAAAAGAAAAGCAGCGCAAGGCTGAGCTGACCGCGCTGCAATCGCAGATCAATCCTCATTTCCTCTACAACACGCTGGATGCGATTGCCTGGATTGCCCGGCTGAAAAAACAGCCCGACATCGAGCGGCTCATTTCTTCTCTAGCGACCTTTTTTCGGATTAGCCTGCATAAAGGCGACAAATTCGTCACCGTCGACGAAGAAATTCGCCTGGTGGAGAGCTTTGTAACGGTCGAGCAAATGCGTTTCCCGAACAAATTCGAGATTGAATACGACATTGAGGAATCGTTGCGCAAGGTCCGCATTCTGAAGCTGATACTCCAGCCTATCGCAGAGAATGCGATCAAACACGGCATCAGCGAGAAACGTGGCATGGGCCGAATCTGGATTAAAGGAGAGCTGCTGGAGGATGAGATTCGTTTTACAGTGACTGATGACGGAGTCGGCTTTGCCAACGGTGCGACACTTAGTCAAGCTAAGGAAGATGTGCTGTTCCAGAGCGGATATGGCCTGCGAAATGTGGACGAGCGGATCAAGCTGGAATACGGCCCTCAATATGGGCTAAGTATCTCCAGCACTCCGGGGCAAGGCACCACGGTTACGATTAGCTTGAAGAAGGAGCTGCCCAATTAACTAGGATTGTTAATGAATGCGGACACTATAAATAAATCGATCTTTTTGAGAAATAGGTGGTAATTTCACTTTACTCATAAAGAGCGATTTATTTTTTTTTACGTTTGAGTAGTGTAAATAGTTATTCTGTTCAAAACGGAGGAGAGAACGAACCGTCTGTGGGCTAGCCGTTCAGCAGAAAATAACGTAGTAGAATGCCCCTAGAAATAGAATCAGCGACAGCAATGGACGAGAAAATAAAGCCCTGGACTGTCGCTATTACGTTTAAGTAACGTTTCCCGTTTGCTCAATGCTGTCAATACTGGTTTAGTAAATAATATCGTGTTGTTCCCCGTCTTTAGGATCGTTAATAACAACCCACTGTTCCTCAACTATGTTTAGTTCCTCATTACAGAATTCCATTGCTTCTTCTAATGTTTCATAACAATAGTCAGCATTTGCACCCATATTTTCATGAGTTTCAAATAGAAATAAATAAACACGATACTTTGATTCATAAATCATTACCTTACTTATGTCCCCTATTGGTTCTGTAAGAAGAGCATACATTCTCATTTTTGCACCCCAGATGTTTTATTGCATTATCTTACCATAACGTTATCCAGCCCAATAGTTGAACAATCCCCTACGAACTAGATTCGCAGTGATCGGTTCTCGCCCAATTTCTCTTGCCCATACAGACAACTGACCAATGTGATGTATTTCGTGAGCGATGACGTGACGCATGATTTCTCCCTGCTTATATGTTATCCATTCACCATTATCACGTAGAAGTGTCAGCTCTTTACGTTCCATCTCTGGTGTCCATGACGTAACAAATTGCTCCACTTCTGCGTGAAACTGTATTGATAAATCTCGTAGCTGCTTCAGACTTCTGTAAGCCTCGAAGGGCTCTTGTTCAAATTCTGCCTTTCCTGCAATACGCTGTGAATCCAACTATATTCCCAATAAACAATGTGAAACAGTGTTTCTAAGAGTCCTCCAACACCGCCAATTCGAGCTTTAAGCAATTCATCTTCAAGTACATCTTCAGACCAAGAAAACCAGTTATTACGAACCTGCCAGTTGTATTTGAACAGAGTCTTCATTATAGAGCACTCTCGTAATATAAATCATCGAAATATTAATATTCTAACTATCCAGACAAATTCATTCGACATTAACCTACTATTTCTTCTTGTGACACTAAACTGCCGTTAGGTTAATGACCTCGTCAGTCTAGTGCTTTATTTTCTGCATTTTATCAAGAGTAAATATAAAAAAGTCAGATAAAATAAAGGGTCCTTCATATAGTACATGACTAATATGTGGAACCCTTTATGTTTAACTATCGTTTCCCGTTAACCGCAAATACGGGCAATAAGGTTTTCCCGGAAAACGCCCACGTCTTATTCAATCCTTTCCCTCCGACCGTCGCAGCTTCCCAACCAGCTCTACAAAGTGACGCCCGCGCTCTTCAAAGTTAAGGTACTGGTCAAACGCAGTGCATGCAGGACTCAGCAGCACAGTGTCGCCCGATGAGGCCAACTTGTGCGCCTGCGCCACTGCCTCGGCCAGGCCTTCACAGTAGATAATAGGCGGACAGCCCGCCACTCTACGCGCCGCAGCCTCGATTTGACTTGCCGCTTCGCCGATCAACAGCAACACCTTAACATGATCAGGCAGTAGTCTAGCCATCTCGTCGAACGGAATTTTCTTATCTCGACCGCCGGCAATCAGCAACACTCGGCCCTCATGAGCGTGCAGCGTGGCGACGGTGCGTGCGGGGCTGGAACCGATTGAATTGTTGTAGTATTGGACACCGCCAACAGTTGCCACCCACTGGTTTCGGTGCTCCACGCCGACAAAAGTGCTCACCGTCTCCAGGATTGCCTCGTCCGGCACGGTCCCCCTCACGGCGGTCATGGCTGCCATAACGTTTTCAATGTTATACCACCCCGGCAAACGAATGTCACTGATAGGTACCAGACCGTCGATCACTTCATCGCGGACCGTGTGCTCGCCGAAATACTTGGTACGCCCCCGCCCGCGAAGTATTGCGGTCGCCGGGTTGTCGCCGTTAAGGATGGCAAGGTCGTCCGCACTCTGAAAATCCAACAGGCGGCGCTTGACGGCGGAATATTCATCCATGTCGCGGTGCCAGTCGAGGTGATTGGGCGAAAGGTTGGTAATGACCGCCACATGGGGAGAGCGCGTCATGTCCATCAGCTGGAAGCTGGAGAGTTCGACCGCGCAAGCGTCCAGCGGCGACATCTCGCCCGCGCGCGTCAGCAGTGGTGTGCCAATGTTGCCGCCAAGATGCACCGTACGCCCCCCGTTGGCCAGCATGTCTGCAATTAACGACGTGGTGGTGGTCTTACCGTCCGAACCGGTCACACCGAAAATTGGACAAGGACACAACGCAAAGAATTCCTCCATCTCACTGGTCACACGGCTGCCGCCCGCGCGGGCTGAGTCTAGCGCCGGATGGTCTGGGCGCATGCCCGGAGTACGGAACACAGTGTCTCCCCCAACGCGATCCAGGTAATTCTCCCCTAAGTACAACCTAACCCCCAGATCATCCCACTCCTTTCGGGGCAAAGATTGGTTGCGATCGCGCACTGTGACCCGAGACCCAGCCGAGCACAGCATACGGATCAGCGGTGCGTTACTGACACCGGCGCCGATGACACTCACGTCCCGACCGGCCATTGATTGGATATAGGTGTCAAACGCAGGATTCATAAGTACCTCCACTTAGTAAATGTCATTAAATAAAATATACCACAAATTGGAACTAACCTGCCCGTTAGTCGAACAAATAGAAACGGTTCCTTCAATCCTCTAAAATTTGCACATTCTTAGCTGTCCTGCTCTGAGAATCAGCTATACTAGGGAACTCGAATAGGTCGAATGCAACTTTTTGACCCTCTTTAAGAACCCGAAAGCCGTTCGGTAACTTAATAGGGTCTGGTAGTATTTCGCTAAAGTGAACAAAGACATGATTACCTTCCTGCCCGTCTAGCATTATCCGTCCGTAACCTTTATCTTCTTTGAACCATTTGACAATACCACATCTTCTTTCCGCCATTTAAGCACCACCTCTGTCACTTTATTAAGTATCATGGAGATTGAGTTTTTTGCTCTAGCTTCAAAACAAAATCATCTCATTTTATTTTTTTCGGGAACCCATATACGAAAAGTATCATACCCAGGAACGAAAGGATTGGCACAAAGATATTATCGAAGAAGCCTGTAATATTAGTTTCAGGTAGAGCCTCGAACATTTTTGCTTCGTATAACGCTACAATTTCATGGCTGCGAGCCTTCAAAGAGCCCACACGTTCGATAGCATAGATTACTCCAGCGGAAATTAGAAAGGATGCACCTAGTTTTCTGTATAAGTCGTTGCCCATGAAATATTTGTTCCCTCCTCCATTTTTCGATGATTACTCTCCTCACAATATTATATTTTACCACATTGTTCCAATTCAGGAATATCAGAAAATCATTACATAACCTAATTCTAACGATATAACGCTACAAATGTAACGATTATGCCCAAAAGTTAAACGTTTTGAATGTAATATGATGAGGAGGAGGCTGGCGTAAAGATGGAAGTAGCAGGCGAAATAGTGGTACTGAGTGAATCAGATGATTCAGACGAATTAGAGTCACTTCCGAATAGAGGTGCTTTAGTTGTATTTCGTACAGCTAAAGCACACTAGTTTTATCTGCCAGAGAGATGTATTGGTGAAGCATAGGTTAGTTTGTGGATCTCATCTCCCTCTACTCCCATTCATTCTACTAAAAACACCAAAAGGCGTCCCAAGCATTAGCAACCAATTCATTGCTTTGGGGGACACCTCTATGTCTGAATAGATATAAACACTGCAATTCAGTGACCTTTTGCTGACTTTAGCAGATAGACTGAAATTCCACAGCTATTTTTATAGATTCTGACTACCAATCTTAGTCTTTCATCGTGGAGTTAATTTTCAAGTATAACTGTTTCAGCGGATTAACAATACTGCCACTAAGCATTGAGATCAGCAACCAGAACACTATAAACACGACGATGTTTAAGCCAATCATTAAATACTTAAACGTCCGCAGCTCTGCATTCATGCCGTCTGCAGAGATATAGGTGACAATCCGCTCGTCCGATTCGGGCAGCGGATAGAGTAAAATCAAGCCGTCGGCCGTTTCACGCTCCAACAAATCCATAGCACCGCTACTTGAACTATCTTGTTCTTCCGGCATAGCTGGATTATCCTTCTCCGGTGTGGCCAGCGCAGCTCTAATTTTTTGCAATCGCTTCATAGGAACATCCGCCGCACTCAGTAGCTTTCCGTTACTTGTCAGCAGATAAACTTCATTCTCTCCGTAGATCGTATTTTTGCCTGACAGGTAGAAGCTGTACAGCTTGTCAATCTCAACTTCGAGTGAGAGCAGACCTAAAATTTGCCCCTCCCCATTCTGAATTTTCACCTCAAGCAGCAGACGGTCGCGCAAATCAGAAGGTGCGTTCATTAGATGTTCCCGGTTCAGCACCGTCCAGCGCAAAGTCTGTTCCCGGTTATCCAGAAATTGTTCCATCCCCGGAACCTTTTTGATCTCTGCAAAGGGGAGAAGCCCCGACACATTGCTCGAGGAGTAAGTCCCTCCTGCTTCACCCCAAATATAAATGCCGAGAATGTCACTGCTAGAGGAGCGAATGCCCTCAAGAATCGGAGAAATTGCTCCGTCGTACGCTGGTTTTTTCAGAGCGTTTTGTACCACCTGATTGTTGGAGATAAGCTTGGAGGTCTCCTCCAGCCAGTTCATGAACAAAAGAGTATTCTTATGCTGCTGGCCAGTGTATTGAACAGATAACTGCCGCAACATATCCAAGCTTCTATGCTCCATAGTACGGTACAAAATGAAACTTGAAGCAGCAATGTAAACGGTAATAAACAGCACCAGGACAAGGCGGATGTTGCGGCCGAATGATCTGAACATATAACTCCCCCATCCCCCTCCGGTGTATGAATCAACGAAAACGAAAATCAATTAAAATCAGACTATCAGCTAAAGTGACTAATGTCGATCTCCTTATAAAAAGATCCTGAATCTGTCAGATGCACTTCATTATTCGGAAGGATAATTGTAATCGCCGAACCGGCTGGCCAGGTAGATTCAAAATGGAAGTTTTTATGCCCCGCTTCTGAATGGATTTCCCATTTCACATGTATTGGACCCAGACTTGTGCTTACGGTTCCACTGGCCTGTTGCAGTTCACCGCAATGTGGCTTTATGGTTATTTCCTCTATCTCTTGCCGGACACCCAATATCCCTCTTGTGAACTCAGTGATCGGCAGCGCGCTCCAGGCGTGACAGTCACTTCTGGTTCCAACAGAGTCCATTTCTGGGAGTGTAGTGAGGTTCAAATCCAGCTGCTTCATCCAGCGTACCCATAGTCCGAAGGAACGGTCATACAATCCACAATGCTCCAGCGCGCGGAATAAATAGTAGCTCATCGGCAGTGAAAGCTTAGCCAGCGATGTGTCTGTCATCGTTGCTTCTAGTAATGCCGCCCCCTCTACAGCATCTACCGTACCAGCTAAAACTGCCCAGACCTGCGTATGCTGGCTAAGCTGTGTTTCTGTAGTCGCCTTAGGGCTGTCGCGGAACATTAGGCTATTCGTTTGGCGACAGCAATCCAGTACTGCAGCGTTGACCGCCGCTTTGCGCTGGCGCAATTCTGATGCAATCTGCGTCCACCCGCTGGCGGTAAGTAATTCAGCCGATTGCCCCAATGCGTTCGCATACATCAGGCTAAGTACGGTTGCAGGTGCATCATCCGTACAGTCTGGTGCACCGAGTGGCCATTCTTCTACCCAGTCGAAATAATTCCAATATTGGCGAGGCGTTCTGTCCACCAGACCCTGCGGTGTCAGTCGATGATCGAACCAGTCCAATACGGATAACAGTGGCAGTCGGTACCGATTTACGATATCCAAATCTCCAAAGGATCTGTAGTGGTCATGAATCATCCCGATCCAATACAAGGAGAAGGAGGGGATGACCTGTGGCAGTACGGAGGGGAAGCGGCTTTGCAGCATGCCGTTTGGCAGCTGCGAAGCCCTATAATCTTCCATTGCCCTCTGTGCCAATCGGTCGTCTCCTGACAACAGGTACGTAAACTCCATCATCAGTTTGGTATCCATGGTATATTGCAGCTGTTCATAATACGGCGTATCCTCGTAGGTCTCATGCATGCAGCGTTGTAGGGTTCGGACACTCAGCTCCCAGAGCTGATTATATCGTTCATCGTTGCAATGAAAGCTTCCTTCCGCCAGTAACGGATACCCAGTCTCTCGATAACTGAAGCCGGATATCGTCAAAGGTTCAGCTCCAGTATGCACCTCCAGTCGGACATACCGGAAGGTACGAAACCAGAACGGTTCATAGGTTTCCACCTGCATCGAGGTGCCATAACCGGCTGGGTGGTAGCTGTCATATCCGCCTCTTAGTACATGCTCCCGCATATCATCGCGGACAGCTTTGCGGCGGATCTCGTCATCCCCAGTCTCTTCTTCGTAGCACTCGGCGTAAAGCAGGGTGATCCGGCTACCTTTACCCCCAAGGAGCTTAAGCTGCGGATAACCTGTGATTAGCTCGCCTGCATCCAGCTCCAGCCAAAGCTGCTGCCCCGCTTCCACATGTATTCCTGCTACTGGCAGGGCAACCTCACTAGCTTCATTGCGTAGCTCCAGACAATGCCCTTTTTCAAATAGGGCATCTCCTTCACCACTGCTGCTCCGCATCAGCTTTAGGAAGAGCTGCTCCCGCTCATACAGTAGCGGAATCGGACGTTTGTCCAGTTGCCATGGGGTCAATTGGCCATAATCATCCCGCACCGGCTGTACAATCCTTGCGGCTAACCAGGCGCTGTCGTCATATTCCGGCAGTGTCCAATCCAGTAGCGCTACGTCCCCCTCCACCTCTTCCAATCCGCCCATCCAGCGCATAATCGGAAACGGCTGAAGTCTGTAGCTGTGGTCCCTAATGCTTTTCCATGAGGTATCTGTATTCAGTTCCTGCACAAGCTGCCCATTGTTCATAACTTCCGCTTCTACAAGCAAGCCGCCTTTTGTCGAACGCCAGATGGATAGAGGTCCGTCTTCACCCAGCCTAAAGGGAGATGTCCCTGCATAATGAACTACCATAACAGCAATCACATTTATACCTGGTTGCAAAACGTCGTCCAAACTGAATTCCTCATAATATTGTACATGGCCATGACCCTTACAAGGACCGGCCCATAAACGCTGCCCGTTAACAAAGAGTCTGTAGCGGCTGTCAGCAGTAATGGCCAAATTTAGACTATAAGCCTTCCCGGCTCCAGCTGGTAGCTCAAACACTTTGCGAAAATATACTCGCTCGTGTTGCTGTTCCCAACTAGCTGTTCCTTTCTCAACCAAAGGCCAGATCCAGCGTGCGTTCCAGTCTCCCCATTCTTTTGCTGCCATGTAATGCACATCTCCTTTATCAATTAGAGTAGATTTTGGCAATGTACGCAGAAACGGCATCGCCGCCCTTCAGAAGGACGACGCCGCCGTTTGACTGTGCTTATTTCACCTTGTCGAGATAATCACGTTGGAATTCTTCAGCAGCCTTAGTCAAAATCTCCAGTGGGTCTGCGTTTTTGTCCGTAAGGACAGTTTGCAGTACAATATCCAGCTTCTGGTACAATTCCTGAGCGTTGACCGGCTCTTCTGCCCGCATGCCTTTGCTGCCGTTGTCCATATAATCACGGAACAAATCCAGGTTCACATTGTTGTATTTGTCGAGAATCTTCTGTTCTTCACCGATCCGTTTCTCATCTGTCCAAATCCGCAGGCCGTAAGGGCCTACGATCAGCCCCTGATCACTCAGTGTCTTTTTCTCGATATCCCAACCAGTTAATGCCTCTTCTGAGGACTCCGGTGTGAAGCCGTAGGTTTTTAGCCATTTGAATCCAGCATCAATCTGCTCAGGGGTTACATTAGGCGAGAACATATATAGACCACCGCCGAGCAGAGTTACAGGTTTCCCGATCGGTCCAACTGGAAGGGCGGACATTGCTACATTATCTTTAGACATTTTGGTCTGCTGCTGGATGACTGGAGGCCAGTCATTCATGCCGAAGCTCATAGCGACTTGATCGGTTCCGAACATGCGGAACATGTCATTCGTAACATCCACCAGATTATTGTCCGGCAGGACATCATATTTCCATTTCAAGTCCTTCACATATTGCAGGGCCGCCGCTGCCTCTGGAGAATTGAACACCGCTTGCCATTTTCCATCCACCTGTTTCTCGAATTCCGCGCCGTAAGCCCAAGCAATGTTCATGAACATCCAGCCGCCCTGGCCGCTTTTGGTTGGCAGGAATATTCCCGCCTTACCGGTCTTTTGCTTGATGATCTGCGCAGTTTGTGCCAGCTCTTCATATGTTTTAGGGAACTTTGGTATGCCCTTATCGTCCAGCAGTCCAGCTTCCTTGAAGAGATTCATATTGTACAGCATCCCCATCACGTAGCCGTCCTTCGGAATCCCGTAATATTTGCCGTCCTTGGTCACCATCTTCAGCAGATCTGGATTGATCGCTTTGTCATAGCCATATTTTTTCATCGTATCCGTGATATCTGCCGCGTAATTTGCCTTAATGATTTTGCTAGTTTCTGTAAAAAAGGTTTCGTACACCGTAGGAAGCTGACCGCTAGCCGCTTTAGGCAAGAAAGAGCTGACATCATAACCCCATTCATCCTTGTCCACAATGATATCTGGATAATTAGCTTTCATCTTCGCCATGAGCTGCTCATACTGGGCAATTTTGGCTTCCTCATTCGGCTTCGGCCAGTTGCTGACCTTGATCGTCACCTGTTTGTTGCTCGCTTCCTCCGTATTCCCTCCGGCGTTCTCTTCTTTGGAGCCTCCGCAGCCAGCCAGACCGGCCGTAAGAAGCAGCGTTAGCGCCAGTGTAGCTGTAATTTTTTTGGTGTGTTCGATTCTCAATGTAATTCCCCCTAGTCTTATTGTTAAAGCATTCTTCACAACATGTAAAGCGCTTTCTTTTAAATCTGAAATCATCTTACCACGCACCTTCTGCAGCACCCTACGGGGCAAAACTGTGAAATGGTTTGTGATCGGGTGATGTTACCCTTTAATGCTGCCGCCCATGGATTGTCCGTTCATAATGTACTTTTGGAAAAAAACAAACAGAATAATCGGCGGCAGAATCGCAAACGTCAGCGCAATAAACTGAATGTCCTGCGGCAAAGTCGCTTTCAGATTATAGATCGCCACAATGACCGACCAGGTCGATTTATCCTTCAGCACCATAAAAGGCCAGAAGAAGTCCTGCCAGACACTGTTCATCGTTAGTATCGTAATCGTGGCCATAACTGGTCCGCTAAGCGGGAGGATTATCCTGATAAAAATGCCGATGGTGCTCGCTCCGTCAATTTTGGCCGCTTCCAGCAGCGCCAGTGGGATGGTATCAAAAAAGTTCTTGAAGATCAGAATTACCACCGGATTCACAGCAGCCATAAACCACATCGGCCAGTAGGTATTGGTCAGATTCAAGTGTAGCAGTGGAAAATCAATCAGGTTTTTGAACAGCGGCACCATACCGACTGTATTCGGAACCATCATAGTCCACACGATCAGGGCAAACAGCAGTGCACTCCCTCGAGGCTTCAGCTTAGAAAAAAAATATCCTGCCAGGCCGTTAAACGTAAGACAGAACAGTACAGAACCGACAGCTAAGTAAGCCGTATTCAGATAGTAACTGAGAAAGTTAAATTCCTGCCAGGTTTCCCATAGCTTGCCTACATTGAATGAGCGAGGAATCAGGGTAGGCGGGATCGCATAAAACTCTTTGATGTCTTTAAGACTCGAAACCATAATCCAGACCGGAGGCAGAATACAGACGGCGGCAAGCACAATCATCAGAATGAACATGCACCAATACAGCACGCGTACCCAAGGTGACCTGTATTCTATATTGCCGATAATGCCAAATGCTTCTTTTGTTTTCATAGCTTCTACTCCCTGTTCAATTTCTTATCCAGCCGGAAATAAATAATAGTAAGCATCATCAGGACAAGGAAAGTAATAACCCCCAGCGCCATGGAATGGCCTGCTTCAAAGCTCCGGAACGCATAGTAATAGCTTTGGAGCATTAACGTCATAGAGGCGTTGTTCGGCCCACCTTCGGTCATAACCAGAGGCTCGTTGAAAATCTGGAATACACCGCTGATCTGCAAAATCATCATCAATCCGATCATGCTTGAAATTTGCGGAATGGTGATGCTTTTAAATCTCCGCCATACATTCGCACCGTCGATGGAAGCCGCTTCGTACAGATCATGATTAATGCTTTGCAGACTGGCTAGATAGAGCAGCACCGTTCCCCCGAAATTCCGCCAGGTAATCGTGAAAATAATCAGCATAATCGTCATGTCCGGGTCCTGAAGCCACTGCTGCACCGGGAATCCCAGAGCGCTCAGCATAATATTCAGCACGCCGCCTTTCCCAGGCTCAAACAGAAACATCCATAACATCGAGGCAGCTATGCCGGGAACCATGCTCGGAAAAAAGACCGAAAAGCGGAAGAACGATTTCCCATGCCTGAGCTCATTGATCACAACTGCGACTATAATGGGTACAGCAAAACCGATCAGCAGCGACCAGAACACATACACAAAAGAGTTGGTCAGTGTCTGTTGAAACGCTGAGTTCTGTATCACATCCTTGTAATTCTGCAGTCCGGCAAAGCTTACGGCATTATAACCCTCTGTATTGAAAAAAGAGAGCACAATGCCCTTGACGAGCGGCTGCCAGGAAAAAAAGAAAAAGGCAAACAGTGTAGGGACAATTAATATCCAAGAGGACCAATCTCTAAATAGACGCCGCACAGGATAACCTTTCTTTTTCTTTGTCATTAAAGGATTTAGTTCAGTGGTTTTTCCAATCATGCTCCTGTCCTTCCTTCCTCCCGAAGCCAAGAATTCACTCCGGTCAGGCGTTGTATAGTTGTTATATTTAAATGATAGCGCTTCCTACAAAACCTCGAAATCCGGTAACCCTGCGAAAGCGTTTGTAAAGCTACTTATTTTGCTGGCAAGCAATCATGCGAGAAATATAAGAGATTGTGTATGGTATGAAACTTATACTTTCTTATATTTCAAAAAAAGCGATGTACGCACCGGAATGGTCGTACACCGCTTATGTTCATGGTATGACGTTTTGTTTAGGCCTCACTTAGCCCTGAACTAATGCATAGGACGGCCGCTTTCGCTCGAAATGCTTCGCTCGCCGGATTGGGCTGCTCCTCCAAAATATGAAGCAGCGCTTGCGGTTCCACGCCGGGCTGCGGCACACGAGCTGGAGATACTTCGTTCCACTCCTGTTCACCCTTGAGCCTGTAAGACAACTCATAGAGATAATAACCCGCATGCTGCCCCTCAGCGAGTTGACTTACCCCATCCTGCCACGAACAGAGTTCAAGAGGATGATGTTTATCTGGTAAGACGCCGGACGCGAGTTTAATGCACTCATTCCGGACTACCTGCTGCTTCTGTTCCCAAGCCTGCTGATCTAGGATTCCCAGCTCCAGGCGGTATTCCATTCCCGGCTCTCCATACAGAGTCCAAGCCACTGGACTACCCACCGCTACGAACTTCGGTGCTTCCAGAAAAACAGGTTGATGAGTTGGGACAAAACGTTCCGTCTGCTCCCACTCCACCGCAGCCGGACTATTTCTGCGATAATGCACCGTCCCCGTGAATTCAAGCTCCTGTTCCTGTAGTATAGCTTTTAGACACAGAGCAGCCTGCTCGTAAAGGTCCGTACAGTTGTTATGCCCGAAGCGGTAGCCGACCTCATGGCGAAGTGGAATGCCACGACTCCGGACCAAGGCCGCGAAGGCAAAGCTGAATCGGCTGAGGGTAAAGGCATCATGCGTGCCGTGGTTTATCAGTAGCTTAGTGCCGCTCGCTTTAAGGCCGTCTAGGAAGAAATCGGATTCCAGTCCGGTCGTTTCCCGCAGACTTGCAGAGTCACCAGCTCCCGTAAGTGTCTGTAGCAGAGACTCGATACCTGATCTTCCGGTCTGAGGATGCCGCCAGTCCTTCTTCCAGATATCCCGGTAACCGGTGTCCACCTCTGCCACGTGCCAGATCAACGGGCAGGCCCCTTCCGCAAACTCACGGGTAAGCCCATTCAGAATTAGCGGAAGTGCATAACACAATGTGTACCGCACCCGGTACGGCAGCCTTAGAGGATTGCCTCCCGCCAGCAACGCGGTCAGCCCACCGCGTGAGCCACCCACGGTCACAACCTGCTCCGCATCACCACCATAGCTATCTCGGCCTCTGGCAATTGCCGCCCCAATGCCGGCGTAAATGGAGCCTTGCAGGGAGCGGCTGCCGATGTAGCCTCCGCCGTTCCAGAGAACACCAACTACACCTTTGCCTGTGCTGGCCAGAGTCTTTCCGATGATTTCCAGAAATGAGGGACCTACAGTGCTAAAGGTATTTTCATTGGCATCATAATAACCGTTGAATAACAGCGGATAGCACTTAACGTTTTCGGGACTCCAATAGGGCGGCAAAATATAGGAAGCGAGGCTATGCTGTCCGTTCTCCGTAACCAGCAGACTGCCGCTGATGAGCTGAAACACAGGCGCATTGCTTAAAAGAGCCCCATCGTCAGTGGATTCGTTACGGAAGACCACCGGATACCCGAAGGTCTTCAGGATACGTTCGCTCAAGGAGATGGCAACTAAATCATCTACTGCATAGAGACTGTAGCGGTCACCGATGTAATGCTCGAATTGAGGGGTTTTAAGTTCCTTATCCCCTTCGCTTCTACCGAACAGCTGATAAACTTCTGTATTGTATACATAGGGGCTATCTGGATCGTTATTGTAGAGCCGTACATGTTCAGCTACAACCTTCTCTCCAGCTTCGTCCATCCGTAAGGTCCCGATGCCGTCGGTCCCACCATAGCGGAAGCCACCTTTTCCTTCAGCCGCACTATGATCCCAGTGTGACACTACTGGAAGCGTATTGGTCAGCAACGGGCTGACCAATACGAACACTCCTTCCTCTGAATTCTGGGTTCCATCAGCGTTCTTAGCCTCGACTGTATCCTCTCGCAGGGTTGACCAAGCGGCTCTGTGGAAAGTCACTTCACCGCTCCGCAAGCAGGCTAGCAGTAGTTCTGCGTTGTGCAATTTTAAGTAATCGGCCACAGCCCTAGTAACGGGTACAGCAATGGGTTCAGATCCACCACTCAGAATAAAGCGACTTAGCGGAACGTATTTCCCCGGTACAAAACACAATGATTTACTCACGATTTCCTGCTCCTTCATCTGGTATCGTATCGCCCTGTGCTGTCAGAAACGAGTGAAATTTAATTTCTGGTAAGCCGTCGCTACTACTGTAATTCTCCCCAGCCAGAAACCCACCCGCCAGTTTCGGAGTGCAGGTAACCGTTATTGTCCTTTTTTCTCCCGGAAAAAGGCTGAAGAACTGTTCATTTGCTTCCATCCAGTGGCGGTTCCCCTTCTCCTCTGCATGTACATGTAACAGTACTTCACTACCAGTATTATGGAGAGTGAAGTTAGCCTGACGACTTTTCTCTCCTACACCAGCAGACTGCCATAAGCTTTCCTGCCGCACCTGCAGGCTGCCACCTGTAAGATCAAATGCAGGAGCATAAAGATGATTTTTTGCGGTGGAGAAAACATATAAATTATGCTGCAATTCTTCTTCAACGTTCCGGAATGACAATCTAACAAAATATAATAGTTTCTCATGCTCAGGTACGTTGAAATTCAGCTCCCCAACACAGACAGCACGATCTTTGTCTCCTTCTGCCTCGAAGGTTTGCCGATGTAGGACTCGGCCCGCTGCATCGAGTACTTCCGCATCAACCTTTACCTTACCTCCATCTCCACCATGTACGAATACATTTCCCTGAAATCTTGTGCCAGGCGTTAGCATTAGGTTGCGGTAATCTAGCGAAGCATGCTGCGGACGGAAGGCTTGTTTCACCCAATGGTAGGCCATCTTCGTTTCACCATAATAATCGACAAGATTAGTGCAAGACACATTCGGCCATGGCTCGTTGAACTGCCAGACAATGCTGCCGCTATTCCGGAATTTCCGGCGACGATTAGCCTCCAGCACGAAGCGAATTCCTTCTGCCTGCATCCATTGGCTGCAAGCGGAGAACTGCTTCAAATCATTCATGCTGCCGAACATTTCCTCTTCACGGCTTAGCGTATCCCACCACTCTCCGTGATGTCTCCATATCGCGCTATTCTCCATCGAGACAGGCTGCTGGTTGGCTGCATTCAGAAATTTCTCTAGGCTTTTGAGAGAACTCAGACCGTCCACTCCAAATTCACTATGCAGCAGATTATCGTTACTTCCATATAATTCGTAGTGATAGGGGTTGCCCATATACTTCCAGTAGCCATGAACATCATGACCCTGGCCCTTGGTTTCCGTAATATATTCCACCGGACCAGATGCCGAGGTCGGCAGAAAGAGCCGCTGCGGATCATACTGCTCCACCAGACTCTTCAGCATTGCCAGATTGGTATCGTTGAGGTCTGATGGCTTGTTCGGTTCACTCATTAATTCATTACCACCGCTCCATACCGTCAGCGATACATGATTGCGTTTGTCGCAGAGGGCGGTGCAAGCCGTTTTGTGCAGCAGTTCCAGAAACTCAGGCTGCTGGGAAGGAATATTATCAATGCCGGAGCTCGATTGGATGAACTCCTGCCAGACCATAATGCCATTTACATCACATAAATCGTAAAAGGCTTTTTTCTCAATGATTCCGCCGCCCCATACCCGAACAAGATTGATATGTGCCGCTTTCATTAAATAGATCATCTGCTGATACTGTTCGATCGTCACATTTCCGTAGAGATGATCCAAGGGTGTCATATTTACACCTTTTATATAAATCTTGCGCCCGTTGATCACGACCGTATAAGGTAGTGCGTTGTCGGGGCTTCCTTCATTAAGGATATAATCGAGCTTGCGGATGCCTGTCTGTAACCTCCGGGTATCCAGCACCATATCCTCTTCGTCCAGCAGCTTCAGCTCAAGGCTGTAGAGCGGTTGCTCTCCGTAGCCGTTCGGATACCATAGCTGAGGCTCAGGAATATCAAGCTCCGCGTTCAGAACTTCTTTCGCGAGAACCGGGTATGTCTGAACCACCAGCGGATTCCCCTCCGGATCAGAACAAGTGATGCTAGCTGTCATCGCCAGTGCATATTCAGGTCTAGCCATCTGTTTGATGCTTGCCTGAATGGAAATTCGACCAGAAACCTGCTCGCCATTCACACCAAGTTCCGCATCTGTAGTGATCGACAAGTCTTCCCAGGAACAATCCCGGTGAACCCTCAGTACAACATCATCCCAGATTCCGACGTTAACTAACCTGGTGGAGAAATCCCATTTATAATTAAAACGGCTCTTCTGCGTGAAGGTGGCCGAGGTTTTGCCGATTTGCCCCATTTCATCCGGTGCCTGCTTCAGTAGTACTGAGATTTCCAGACTCTCCCGCTCCGAGAGGAGATCTGTAACATCAAATACAGCCGGCTCGAACATTCCCTTATGTTCACCCAACAGGATATTGTCGGCGTAAACAGCTGCTTCATAGTCTAGTCCCTGAATGGCCAGTTCAATTCGGGATGCCTTCAGCTCAGGATGTTTCAAAGTCGTGCGGTAAACCCACCAACGGTTCTCCACCCATTCACAGCTCAGACTGTTCAACTCTTCATAAGGATTGCTAATCCAGCCCTGTCTGTAGAGATCATAATGAACTCCACCCGGCACAGTAGCTGGCATCCAGTCTGTAACTCCCATCAATTCCTGCCCCAGTTCCATGCTGGTGCCCTTTAATGGCACCCAAGGCCAGTATCCTTTGACTTCCCACTTTAGATCGTTCAATAAAATTTGTTTCATGTCTTCTCCCGTTCCCCCAAACCCTGCTTAATTTGGCGCTGTTCATGACTAAGAACGGCTCTGGCGCCATCGGTTAATGCGCTTACAATTTTATTCATCAAGCTTCATTACCAATGATAGCACCGGGTTATCATTTTCAAAGGTCCCTAACCCTGTGAAATCGTTTGTAAATCTGCTCAGTTGCAGATAAATACAAACAACCTTACTAGATACAAGCCGTTTGTAGAACGCGAAAAAGAGTTCCCTCAAGCCGTGAAAGGCTGCTGGGGAACTCCTTTGATTTTTGTTTGATTTGATGTTTAAGCACTACTGCAACAACGTAGCACCTACCGGACTGAGATGACCCTAAACGCAGTATTATTCCACTTTTCGGATGTCAACGGACCCCATAGTCGCTATTATCATAAAAACCACCTAATCCGCACCTCTTTCTAAGCATTAGTGTCACTGGAGTCCGAAACGCTGCTCAAAAGGCTGAAATTTGTCAAATAGCGTCATTTGGGTCCTAAACTCTCACAAGCTAGAGGATGATTACACTGTGGAAGTTGAAATTTGCCTCCTAACTAGCACAAAAAGAGCAGCGGTTCTCTCGTGACTTAGAGAATCGCTGCTCTGCTGTTATACGGTCCATCGGATATAAAGAAGCACTGTCCCTGTGTTCTGTTCATCCTTATGAAATACAATGAAGAGCTTTAGCAATCCCCTACTTGATCAACTCAAGAAGCTCGTTAACAGTTGCTTTGTATTGTGGTTTGAAAGCTGCGGATTTCATGTAACCCGCAAGGCTTGATAAGAACTGTCTTCCTTCAGGCGTATCGCTTACCTTGTCTGCATCTATAGCGCACACTAGTAAGTTGCCTGCTCCTACGCTGCATTCCACGAGGAAACTAAGCTTATGATTTCTTTCAAAATTGTCGATGGTCTGCACCACGGGATTCCAACTGCGATCAGCTTCATCCATGATAATGGATTTTGAGTGCTGAACGATATTCCACCATGGATATGTTGAATACTCCTCGCTAGGGAACTCGTGGAATACAGGATGGCTGTTATCAATTAACAGCCCCATGGTACCCACAGGAACTGGGCGATTCATGCTCTCTGAGATTGAGCGGAACATTGGGTAACACCAAAAATCTGTGCAGTAATAACCTTCAACAGCATTTTGGAGAGTTGCCGGCTTTGGCATCAGCAGCACTCTATCTCCTTGCTCCAGCAGTGTAAGCGCATCACTAGACAGCTTGTCGAATACATGGATGCCTTCCAGCATATTGCCGCTCTTTTCTGGGTAAATCCATAGATCGTAGCTCTTACGAATATCTGTCCCCTGTATCGAGAGCGACAATACGATAGTACTCATCCGGTCAACTACAGGCAGGGTTATTTCCAAATCGCAGATATCAATGTAATTCGTTCCGGAGGGAACGTTCACCTCGGTTGTCCCTTCTGCCAAAATACCGTTATCCACAGTCAGCTCCCAACGTAATTCAAGTGTATCTGGCATACCGCTGCGGAAGCAGCTTAGCTCTACATGAGCAACGAACGGTTCACCGGAGACATAGTTATACTTAGGAAATCTCGCCAGCAGTACGGCATCATTGCAAAAGGTTCGCCATTCCTCAGGGGAAATCATTCCTTTGGAATCCATAAAGGCGTCGAGGACACCTATTAATGCTGTTCCCTGACCGCTAAAATCCTGGAGATCTAGGAGCTGGAAGCCGGCAAGCCGCCGGGAGCGGAATGCCGCCTCGAGTTCCTCTTTGTAACAGGCTACGGCCAGCTGCCCTGAACATTCGAAGTATTTAGCGGCTAAATGCCCCAGTCCCTTCCTTTCCAAGCGTTCACGGAAAATTTTGAAATTCTCGGCCTTGAGTGGTCCGGTGTATTTTTCGATCTCTTCAAAATTTGGATAGGTTGCGTATTGTCCAATCTCATGCGAAACAACAGGAATGTGCGGTATCCATTCTCCGGAAGCCTCATCTGCCTTCACGGTCTTGGCTTCGGTACCATACTGAATCTGGATCTCGCCGCCAGTTGAAGCTTCCATCTCCTCCCCATTCAAGAGATTCGAGGGTACGATCTGATCATCATAATCCTTCATTGTGCTCGGCAAAGCGATTTGTACATGTCCCAATGGTGCATCACACATGGCATAAGAGCCTCTAAACAGTCGGTCTCTGGAGAAGCGTACCCCACTGAAGAAATCGTCATGTTCCAGAATTTCTGGTACCCATTGGTGGTTATTGGAGCCCTGTGTATAGAGAATCCGATTATCGAACGTTTTATAGTCCTTCAGGAAAGAATCAATTTTAGCTTTACTGCCCCATAACTCATTACCAAGGGACATCATCACAAAGGAGGGATGATTGCCGAAGGCCTGGAGAATGGCATACCCCTCACTGATCAGATAATCCTGCTCTGCTTGATTATGGCCTTCATCGGTTTTTTCCGTGATTGTACCCCAGAATGGAAGTTCTGGTTGCATATAGATCCCAAGCATATCCGCAGCGGTAAAAGCTGCCTCCGGTGGACAGCAGGTATGAAAGCGATAATGATTGATACCGTAGGACTTGGAAATGCCAAGGATTCTTACCCATTCCTCGACATCAGTTGGGGCATAGCCGGTGAGCGGGAAGATCAGGCCGTCATGTTTGCCGCGGAGAAAGGTTTTCTCTCCGTTGATTGTAAACTTGTCGCCCTCCGCTCGGAATTCCTTCAAACCAAAGATGAGCTCCTGTTGGTCAGTAATATGTCCATCCCTGTCTTTCAAAACAAGGGTTATATTATAAAGATTGGGAGCGCCTTCACTCCAGAGCAACGCGTTTTGACCTAGCACATAATCAACGGAAAAAAGCCCCGGAGAAACAGGAAACTCACGCTCGTCCACCGCGTGTGTCTCTTCACTATTGAAGCTTTGGGCAGACACCGCAAGCGTAGTTTCACTGTTACTGTCCAAGGTTGCTGTAATACGAACGGTACGTGCATCCAGATTCGACTCCAGTCGGATATTAGTAAGCTTCGATTCTCCATAGAACTGAAGCTCCATACGACCGGTAATTCCATTCCAATTGGTCTGGGTATCCTGTGAAGTCAAATGTCCGCCTTTGGTTGGGTAATCGGTATTGTCCACACGGACGGTGATTGTATGAATTCCAGCTTGTAGCTTAGGCAATTCATATATATGCGGGGTGTTCAGACTGTTACGGCTACCGATCTCCGTATTGTCCAGCCAAAGCGTCGTAAGTCTCGTCCGTTCCAAAAATAGATAGCAGGCCTTACCAGCCAGCTCATCCGGAATGAATACCTCTCTTGCGAACCAGACTTGCCCTTCAAACAAATATTCATCGGCTAGAGCGCTTACTAAAACTTCCTCGTTCTTTGGTCCTTTGCTTGCGTAAGATGTTGTTCCCGGCAGTGTGATGACCTCTGTAAAAGGCAAGGTTAGTCCCTGTTTTGTCTCGTCCAATTGCAACTTCCATTGGCCTTCGAGGCTGATCTTTGTCTGCAAAATATCACTCCTATTATGGTAATCACTGAACTCTAGCAGTATAATGCTCTACTATATAAAGCTTAGCATATTAAGCCAGATAATTCAGTAGAGTGGTTAACACTCATTTGAATGACGACAGGTCTAATCTTACAATATAGCCGGAGCTTGAATGTGCCTGATGACAAGATTTAATAGTAATTTCAGAACAATAAAAAAAGCCGCACTGAGCAGCTTTTGACTATAATTAATTACACATTCTCTAACATGAAATTTCCAATTTCAATCAAACTATCTTCCGCTTGCGGTGTGACCCCCACCTGATCGGCAAAACCGTGAGAAAGTCCTTTGTACCGTACCGTTTTCACTTTGACGCCCGAATCCTTCAGCTTTAAGGCATATGCATCATCCTCGATCCGTAGAAAGTCATATTCGCCAAACAAAATAATGACAGGCGGCATCCCTTTCAGATCTCCTCGCAGCGGGCTCAAATGAGGGATTGTATCATCGGGCACGCCCAAATATTCACCTAAGCCGACAGTTCCTAAACCACCGCTCAACAGATCCAATATAGATCTAATTTCTTTTTCCTGAGAAGGGGATATTTCATAAACATCTCTGCGCTTCATATGTTCCTTCATACCTGCTGCATCCACGCTTGGATATAGTAGTGCCTGTGCCTTTACCATCTGCTTGCCCTCATCCCGATCTTTCATTGCGCATACCGTGGCTAGATTCCCACCTGCAGAATCACCGGAAATACAGATGCGATTCGGATCACCATTGAATTCTTCGGCGTGAGCATATATCCATTTCAATACGGTATAACAGTCGTCGAGCCCAGCGGGGTATGGGTTTTCCGGAGCGAGGCGATAATCAACCTGAATCGATACACAGCCGGTATTAGCAACCACAAGCTTGCACATCTCCTCCACTACTTCGGGTCCTCCTGCTACAAAACCACCTCCGTGGATGTAATAGAACACTGGCTGCAACTCTCCGCTCTTCTTCTGCGAGGTATAAATTCGCACAGGGACAGCCACATCGCCGTTCTGAACGGTAGCATGCCTCACATCAACACCTTCAGTGATCGGAATGCTGTTCACGCCATTCATCATCTTGCGCATTTGAGCTGCACTTTTTTGGATATTTTTCTTTCGGCTGCCTTTTAACATCATCTTAACCAGCATTCCATTGAAGCCTTTTAGGATTGACTCCATACTCTGATGAAAGCGAGGATCCAGTACGCCAGGCTCATCGGTTTCAGGAATAGGCTTAATCAGGATATCCAGTCCATTTTCATTAATTACATGCTGTCTTTCAAGCATCGATGTAAGAAGCTTTTGAGTATATTTACGTTCCATGATGATTACTCCTTTTCGAATGTTGTATCCACTCAGCCTATGTTTACTCCGCTAGACCTAATTGTAAAATTAATCGCGGCGATTTATACTGGTTGCTATAACTCAATTATAGGTTTGGGTTTGCAGAAAAAATATCGCATTATTTCTTTTGTTATATCCTTTCTTTATCATTATTAGTGAAAGCGATTCCAAAAATGACATCTAGAGCAAAAATACAATATAAAAAACAAAAAAAAGGACGACACCTTTGTCATCCTCGTAGTTTTTTCTGTTTATCGTGTTAGTCGACGTGTTAGTCGAATCAATTGTACCTCATGTGGCTGAACAACAGTATTTACCACAAAATTCTCTGTCACTTGCTGCGAATACACTTGAAATAACGGCAGGGACCGACCTTCAAGATAAGACCATTCTTCAGGACGCATGTCCTTAGGTGCCCCCATATTCAACCATTCATCAAAGGCGCTTCCCCCAGAAGGACCTACCGAATACCTTCGTTCTGTATAAACAGCCGGCGTTAAGCCCTCGAGACGAATGTGGTACTGACGGGTATTGCGTATGTTGAACACGTTGTATCGTTCGGTTTGAGTCAAGTGAGTGGTATGACGGTAGCGATATAGAGTATCATAATGACAATAATTATATAAAAATATCTGTATTTCACCTTTGGAGGAAGTTATAAAATACCCGTCACCTTCAGCGATCAGACTGCTTCCTGCATACCGCAACAATTGCAGCGCCCGATAACAGCTTTTGGGCAACCCCCCGCGAGTGAATAAACCAAACCCGCCATGAAAAAGATCCGGCGAAGGAACGATCTCCTCCATATGGTCACTAAGCGACCAGTATCCCATAGCCTCAAACTGGTCGTAATTCTCCAGAATATTTTTGAAAAGAAAAGCAGATTTGTAGGAGGTATCATTACACAAATCACGCTGCCATATGTTATTACTCCACTCTTCAAGAATCACGGGCAGACTAGCGAAACCACGTTGACGCAACAGCTTTTTGACCTTTTGTAACGCGTGTTTCATAAACTGTTCATCGCCGCTTACCGCAAGTGGAAAAGCCTCATCCTCTGCCAAGAGCTGAAGACCAGTGTCTTCCTGCCCCGGTAATATGCTGTGATAAGCACGTAGAGCCAGAGAATCGGGCAAACAATTCCCCTTACTGCAAGACACTAGAAAATCGCTAATAAAATCACTTGAATCAATGTTGCTTCCTGGACCAACAATATGTAGCTGCGGATCGATAGCGCGGATGGCGTGGGTGGTTTCTCGGTAAAGCACCCAGTATTCTTCCATGGTAAACACACCATAACCCGAAAACTCTGGACTCACGAAAGGAGCAAACCTCCATTCCCGCACTGACTCAAGCCCATACCGGTCAATGAAATGCCTAACAAGGAAAGTCACAAGGGCGAGCCATTCATTTAATTGCTCAGGCATAGATAGGATGCTCGGCCTCTTAAATGGAAACACGGCTTCCCTCGCTAATGCAGAGGGCATATAACTAAATTCCACATAAGGTTTTAACTCCACAGAAAGCATGAAGTCCAGCACCTCATCTACATATACAAAGTTATAATCTACGCTACCCGACATTTTCTTAACATACAGCATCATGTCATCGTCCAACAGACCTTTGCAGCGCATATAGCGAAAGCCAATCTCCTTTTGCAGCTTTCGTATTTGTGTCTGCACCGCGCCATTCAACAGATCTTTGGCATATCCTGCATTTACCAACGTTCGCCAATTATGAGTCAGTGTCCGGATCTTATGGCCTATCTCCACATGAAGGTCATGTACCTCGTTGACCTGAGGGCGGACATTAGATTGATCGGGTTGATGCAAATGCCGCATCAGTGAAGAAAAATCGGTGGAGAATCCTTCACTGGTCATACCGTTCTCCTTAGGATCAGCGGCATCATGCTCATTGATGTGACGGTATTGCCCTGGTGTAACGCCAAAACGTCGTTTGAAGGCGTCGATCAACGCATTGGTACTTGGAAACCCAACTTCTGAGGCGATGTCCGTGATCGTTCTTTCACTACGAAGAAGAGCGACTGCCTGACTCAACCTAACATTTGTAAGGTAGGTAGTGAAAGTAAGACCGAGCTGTTTCTGAAATAAATGAGACAAATAGGAGCTGCTTAAATAGATAGTGGTGGCTAGTCCACTCAGTGTAATATTCTCCCGATAGTGTCGGTGAATATAATCGGTGGCTTTGCGTAACCTTTCCCTGCTTGAGGATCTGGAGGGATCCTTCTGCTTGTTCTGATCGAAAAAATTATGTACTAGGTTGTTCAGCAGTACCCCCACACGGCTGCGCAGCAATATAGGTAAATGAGATTCATTTTTGTAAAGGGCTTGGAATACACTGGCGAACTCACTACGGAGTAAATTAAAGCGAGTCTGCTCCTCCTTAGGGTACAGAAAAGACTTACACTCTATAATAATACTTTCAATCTCAGGACAAAAAGCTGCCGAAAATGCGGGCGAGATAAACAACGACAGCGCCTTGCCCGAACCTTGCATATCTAAAGCGTGCAGTTGGTAGCTATTCAGCACAATAATGTCATCCTGCCGAACTTCATAGGTAAACTGATTGTCATCCAACTGTAGTACCCCAGTTCCCTGCAAAATGTACATTACCTCAAGTTCTTGATGCCAGGAAGCGATAGCGTCTTCAGGGAGGTTAATTGAAAACCTGAAATCCGAGGCTATCAATGTATTTTCTTGCATACCTAACCTCCTATTTTTAAATCTTTATAGAGTCTTACCTCTCCAAAATCCTAACATATAAACCGATGAAATCAAGTTTACCGTTAATATCGACTTTTTGAGTTAGCACTCGAACATTTCATAGATCCACCTGTTGCTGTTTATCAAAAAGGGTAAAGACTTATCTTACAGTCTTCTACCCTTTTTGATATGCGGCGTAATCTCCAGTAATTTACTCTGGGAAATTACTACCCTAAATACCCTTTGACTAAGCCCAGCGGCAGTGGCTTGGGCTGCTCGCAGCTGGTAACCAGCTCGGCATACCGTTTAGAGTCAGAACTTGTATGGAATGCATGCATTATTTCAAGTACGTGATTGGCGAGTTCTCCGTTTGCACGAGGAGTTTCCCCCGTGTCGATGCAGCGGGCCATATCCGCAACACCTATGCCTCTACTGTTATCTGCATAATTGTAGATAAGCGGGATCTCCTGAAATTCCGGGCTGTGTGCCGGGCGTAAAAGGATCGGCCCTCCAAAGTTGTTAGGGTCCGGTACGATCAAGGTTCCTTGCGATCCGTAGATTTCGATCCTCGGTAAAGTACTGTGCCAAACATCAAAGCTGGTGATCATGGTTGCCACGGCACCACTGTCAAACTCAATCGTTCCGGCAACATGTGTAGGCACCTCTACATCAATGACTTTACCAAACTTCTTGTCGCTGGTGATCGTTCTATGAGCAAAGGAGGTTTTAGTGATGCCGCATACGGTTTTAGCTGGGCCTAGCAAGGACACTAGGGCGGTTAGATAGTAGGGTCCCATGTCAAACATGGGTCCTCCACCGGCTTTATAATAGAATTCTGGATCAGGATGCCAGCTTTCATGTCCATGACAGAGCATAAAGGCAGTTGCTGCCACCGGCTCCCCGATATAGCCATCCGCAATCAGCTTACTGCAGGTTTGCAGACCGCCTCCGAGGAAAGTGTCTGGCGCGCAGCCAAGGAACAGGTTCTTCTCCTTCGCTAGACGAACTAACTCGGTGCCATTTTCCAGGGAAAGAGATAATGGTTTCTCCACATACACATGCTTGCCTGCTAGCAAGGCTTGCTTGCACACGTCAAAATGAAAATTAGGCGTTGTTAGATTAACGACAATTTCAATCTCTTCCGAAGCAAGTAATTGTTCTGTCGTCCATACATGAGGAACGCCATATTTCTCCGCCGCTTGCTCTGCACGACTTTTATCCAGGTCGGAACAAGCATAGACCTCAGTATTAACGAAGGTCCCATTCAAATTCTCAAAATAAATGCTGCTGATGTTCCCGCAGCCGACTATACCTACCTTCACTTTGCGCAAGATCATTCCCACCTTATCTCAGTTTTAGTTAGCCGCCCACAAAAAGCCTTTTCTCATCAGTTCCTTGGCTTCCGGAATATCGAAAACATCTGCATGATGTCCAAGTGAATTATAAAAAACCTTCCCTTGTCCCCATTTCTTCGTATACACAACGGGCATCGTGATGATACCATTCGCTGAATGCTCACCCTCACTCATTACAAACGTAGTTGTTGCCAAGACATCCACTGCAGGATCTACATGTAAATAATATTGTTCCGATTTCACCTTGAAGTCTTGGATGCCCTCCACAATGGGACTGGAGCCAGAATGTACGATATTGACTTTGTACTCTACCCCATCGTTAAATGGATGCGCCACCCACTGTGACCCGGTCAAAAATTGCCAATCTGTATTGTTACGGAAAGAGTCACACATCCCCCCATGACAACCGGCAATTCCTACTCCAGAAGCTACTGCCTTCAGAACTGAGGATACCTGATCATTACTGATTTCTCCCATGGTCCATACCGGTACAATAAGGCTTAAATCCGCAAGCTTCTCTGCACTGTTGAAGCTCTCCAGCGTATCAGACACTTCAACTTCAAAGCCTTCAGCCTCTAGAATGCCAGCAAAAATTGCGGCTACTTCATTTGGTTCATGCCCATCCCATCCACCTTTTACAATCAATGCTTTCTTCGTCATCCTGCAATCTCCTTTTCCTATATATATATGTAATCAACCTTTCGTCCATCTGATGAAATTGTAATCTAGATCAAAGAGGAGTGCTCGCCATTTCACTTGTAGGAATGGTCATTTTTTGCTAAGTTTTAGAGGTGAACCTAAAATTTAACCGCATGAACAGGAGATCTCATGAAAGCCTTTCACGAAAATAGAACATACCATTCGACGTTCCCTTTCACTGTAATAGTGTCTGATAATATTGATTTTCTAGCCCACTGGCATAACGATCTTGAGATAGTTTATGTATTTGAAGGCTCAATTCGGATGGGAATTAACTCCGAAACGAGGATCTTGAAAGCGGGAGATATGGCTATATGCAGCAGCGGAGACATCCACTACTATGACAGTAAAGACAGCAGCTCCAAGATAATGATGGTGATATTCAATCCTTCGTTAATCGGTTTTCCTGGAGGATGGCCTCTGAATGTGAGACTGACTTCCCCATTTATGGAGAAACGGATAGCTACACGAGAAGATGAAGTGCGTATCAACAACCGTCTTTCACTGATCCTGCAGGAACTTATGGTCGAATATAATCAGAAGCTGGAATATCATGAACAGCTAATCATTGGCTTGTTGCACGAGTGGAGTGGACTCATTTTACGGCATGTTCCTTTGGATAAGATTAATCCGCAGAAAGACAAAAGACGCATCACTAACATGAAAATTATGCAAGGGGTTCTTGAATACCTCGACGTCAACTACATGCATCCCATCACACTTGCTGACGCTGCAAGGCAAGCCAATATGAGCCTCTTTTATTTCTCCCGCTTCTTTAAGAGTCTTTCGGGGATGAGCTATATTGCGTACCTTAGCAACATCCGAGTCAATCAGGCAGAACAGCTGCTGCTGACTACAGACAAATCCATTTTAGATATCGCACTGGAATGCGGTTTCACTAATATCCGTACCTTTAACAGAGTATTTAAACAGATTAAACAACGGACTCCAAGTGAATTACGTTAAGCAAACAAAAAGCCGATGATCTTTTGGTTCAGATCATCGGCTTTTTTTTAATACTCGGATGCACAAAGACGGCGAAAAGGTCTACGTTTAAGTGACAGCTTGCAAAGTAGTTATTACTGAGCTCCAACTATTGGATGAGGAACGTACAACTCTTCAAGAAATGAAATTTCTTCAGGTAATAATTTCACCGAAAGAGCATCTACTGAATCTTCGAGCTGAGCAATTTTCGTCGCACCCACAATTGGAGCAGCTACAGAAGCTTTTTGCAACAGCCATGCAAGTGCGATATGAGTACGTGTTACGCCTCGTTTCTCTGCTAATGACGCTACTCGCTCAACGATTAATCGATCTACATCAGCAGTTGAATCATACTTTGATTTTTGAATGAGATCGGTTTCGGATCTACGCGTCGTATCCGACCAATCTCGAATCAATCTTCCTGATGCTAGAGGACTATAAGGGGTTACCGCAATTTTTTGATCCTGACAAAGCGGCATCATCTCCCTTTCCTCTTCTCGGTAGATGAGATTAAGGTGATTTTGCATGGATACAAAGCGAGTCCAGTTCTTTTTCTCGGCTACATGTAATGCTTTTTGAAATTGCCATGCATACATAGCAGAAGCACCAATATATCTAGCCTTTCCAGACTTTACCACATCATGCAAGGCCTCCATGGTTTCTTCAATGGGTGTGTTGTAATCCCAGCGGTGAATGATATAGAGATCCACATAATCAGTCCCAAGTCTCTTCAAACTGTTATCTATTTCGCCCAAAATAGCTTTTCGAGAAAGCCCACCACCATTTGGACCTGGACGCATGCGACCCCAGACCTTCGTGGCGAGAACAATTTCATCTCGATTCGCATAATCCTTAAGCGCACGGCCGATAATCTCTTCACTGGAACCACTTGCGTAAATATTAGCTGTATCAAAAAAATTGATCCCGAGCTCAAGCGCTCTTTTAATGATAGGACGACTGTTCTCCTCATCAAGCACCCATTGGTGCCCGCCAGGCAGCACCTTTCCAAAGCTCATACAACCAAGGCAAATCCGAGAGACGTCCATTCCCGTATTTCCAAATTTGATGTATTCCATAGAATAAGCCTCCATTTCTAAGGTTAAGCAACGTTCGATTTCTACAGTGCTTCAAACCATTCGTCATTGACTACTTCAAACCATTCTGTTTCGCCTGGTGTCATAGCCAAATGAACAAACCAACTGTCCTTTGTCGCACCATGCCAATGTCTCACATTAGGGGGGATGTTGACCACATCACCTGTTTCTAGCAATTGAGCAGGTTTTCCTTCTTCCTGATACCAGCCATTTCCACCAGTGACTAACAGAACTTGTCCAACCTGATGAGCATGCCAGTTATTGCGGGCGCCTGGAGCAAAGGTTACATTACCAATTGCGGTATTAAGCGGCTTCGGATCTGTAAACACCATTTGCAAATAAGCGTCACCCGTAAAGTTTGCTTTCACTTTTTCTCCTAAAGGAAAAATAGTGCTGTTACTAAGTTGTTCATTTTTCATCGTTGATTCCTACTTTCTGTCTATTTTTTCATTCTGCTGGAAAGTCAGTAGAAGCTGCTAGTTCGCTCTGCATCTCGTAATCAGCAACTCTAGCTTTTAGGGTCGAAATCGTGCTTGACAGTGCTTGAGATCCGAGTACCATTCGTATCGGTGCCGGCTCTACTTCGACACTTTCTATGATGCGGGCAGCCATTCGCACAGGGTCTCAAGGAGCTAAACTCTTAGAAGCATCCAGCATGTTCAAAAAGCTATGTGCTGGGTTGCCTTCGTATTCTGACATGAGTTTTGCTACCTGTGCGCTCCCATAACGGAACTCGGTACGGGCCCCTCCCGGTTCCACCAATGTAATACCGATGTTAAAAGCTGAAACCTCCTGAGCAACGGACTCACAAAAGCCCTCAATACCAAACTTGGTTGCATGATATAACGAATTGCCGGGGAAGGCTACCTGACCACCATAGGAGGAGATCTGGATAATGCGGCCACCACCCTGTGTCCGCAAATGCGGAATCGCAGAACGGATAAGCTGGATGGATCCCGTTAGGTTCGTAGCGATAATGTGATTTACCTCGTCATCAGATAGTTCTTCAGCGGCCCCGAAAAGACCATAGCCGGCATTGCTTATGATAACGTCGATACGTCCAAACTTTTCAAAAGATCTATCGACAAGATTACGAATAGCAGGAAAATCGGTTACATCTAGAATCTCGCAAGTGAAGGTTTCGGGATACTTCTCAATGAGGTCGGCGACCTTGCTTTTGTTACGAACAGTACCGATAACCTTATTGCCCTTCTCAAGAAGCTGTTTCGTCATCTCATAACCAAAACCACTGCTCACACCGGTAATAAGCCATGTGCGATTGTTCATAATCATTTCCTCCTAAACTTCTTATTCCGATGTAGCTGCTGCTTCATTCACACACCGAAGAGCATTCAAACTGCGCGGATACCCTATAAAAGGCAGGCATTGAGATATAATCTTGATAAGGAACAACTTATCATTTCCAAGTCTCATATTGGCAGCTGCATGACTAATCAATTGGGGTTCACATCCACCTTGCGCAAAAAGAAAGCAGAATGTAATCATTTCTCTTTCTTTGTAGTCGAGTCCATTTCGGGTGTAGTAATCACCAAAGCAATTAGCTGCAAGCCAATGATTGATGTGTTGACTCTCTTCCGGACCTGATTTCCAGAAATGCTTCATGCCTTCTCCAAAAATATCTACTTGTGCTTGAATTCCCGCCTCTAAACGATTTTCTGTGGTTGTAGTCCCCTGACCAGGTAAAGGTAGTTCAACGCCTTGAGCAGTCAAAATCTCATTCACTGCTTGTAGAAAGGGAAATACCCTCCCAATGCCAAGATAAGGGACTGATTGATATACAATTTCCTTTACTTCCACTGGAGTAACACCAAAGTTAAGTGCTGCTGAAAGCAAGGCTTTAAACTCGTCAATGCCTTGACAGCCAATTAAAACGGACAGAATAGCCATCATACGAGTATGATCATCCAAATCGTCCTGATTTACTACTTCATCAAATGCAAAGTTATCGAAAAGCTCTATAAACTCAGGATCTGTTTCCAACAGCTTAGATTCATAGCCTGGAAACATTCTTTCTTGATGTTTATCCATGGTACAACAATCCTTTCTTAGGATAATGAATATTTAATACGCATAATTACAATAATGATCACATGTCTATTATTATAATCGGATTAAATTTTGTGCCAATTGTTAATTTGATGCGATTTGTATATTAATAAACAAAATCATCGAATTTGTTTATTTCCTACTACGTATTCGCGATTCTTTTATATAAATATATAAACAGATATCCCATTGTTGAGTTTGTTATAGTATGTTATATAAAGAATTCTTACTCTATTTTTTATGAATAAAGAAAGTTCGGTGAGCAAATTGTCTAAAGTCGATCGAAGAATCCTTAAAACGCAGGAAGCCTTGAAGACAGCAGTAATTGACCTAATGAGCGTGAAAAATTTTGATGATATAACCCTTCAGGAACTCTCAGATAAAGCAAATGTGAGCCGTGGTACCATTTACCTTCACTATATGGATAAATATGATCTACTGGATAAGCTTATCGAGAGCCATATCAATGAACTTCGTGAGCGATGTGCATCAGTCTCTGATCTGGATTTTGTAACGGGGTCTGTGATTTGGACGGAATACTTTGAGAGTAATTATGCCTTTTTCTCCATGATGTTAGCTAGTAAAGGAGCACCTTTCTTCCGAAGTCGTTTTCTGGAGTTTCTAAAAGAAGAGTTCAAAGACGAAGTCGATATCACAAAGGGTAAAAACGAAGGCTTAAATAAAGATCTAGTCGTACAATTTGTAGCTTCATCGTATGTGGGTGTCGTTGAATGGTGGTTTACGAATGAAAGACCTGTAACTTATCAAGTTTTAGCAGAACAGCTGGGAGCCTTGTTGGATAGAAATTGTGAGTAGTAAGTTTTGGTATATGTAATCTTTTCGTACACAAATCACCCCTCATCCTAATGGATGAAGGGTGATTTAGTTTGCGAAATGTCAGGATATATTGATTTTCCTTAGAAACCATATTTTGCTTCTTCAGCCTCTCGAATTTTGGCATAAGTCTCAGATAGTACATAAGTATCTTCCACTAAGCGGTCTATACGGAATAGCACATCATCGTTTACTATTTCTTTTCTATGAAAATCCTTCTCTTCTATAAAAACATACGTTTGAACAATTTGCGCTTTCATATAGGACAATATTGGTTTCAATTGCTGCTCAGCTACCAGATAGTGTCGTGCAGAACCTGCCGTGACCAGCATACTTACTACCTTATTATGAAATGCTTTTTCGGGCGCTAAATCGAATATATTTTTTAGGGTTGCTGGGATGGAAGCTTGAAATATAGGCGTTCCGATTACGATTACATCTGCTTCCATGATCGTTTGAATGACGTACTTGGTGTCCCCTTCGTATTCCAGATAATTGCGACCATCACTGAACTGAACATCATACTCCGCCAGATCTAGAAGTGTAACTTCTGCATCCTGATATTTTTCTTGAAACGAATTTACTGTATAATTCATGGCAATTCGGGTTTTCGAGCCTATCATTGACCCTGATAACGCTACGATTTTCATATTTCTGACCTCCTGGAGATTATTTTTTCGCCGTATATTTTTTAATAGCTGGTAGAATTTCAGAACCGATTAAATCTATGTTTTTCATTAAATTCTCAAAAGGTACACCACCAAAATCCATTTGTGCGATATATCGTTGATGGCCGAAGAGTTCATGTTGATATAGAATTTTTTCAATGATTTCCTGTGGGCTGCCAATATTCATAACATCGCGCGGATCGGCTCCTTGAGCAAAAGCCTGTTTAGGAAAACCACGTCCATTTGTTAATTTCATTCCTTCGTTTATATATGGATAATAGGCTCTTTGTGCCTTCTGTGTCGTTTCATCCGCGTAAAAGAATCCAGCAGTCGCTACAGGTAGCTTCGACGGATCGAATCCGTTCTGACTTGCAGCTTCACGATAAGCATCAATGGATCTTTTGAACAAGACAGCGGGACCCCCTAAATGGGCCAAAAACATAGGAACACCTGCAATGCCTGCTTTGATCGCACTGGCAGAAGTCCCCCCTACAGCTCGCCATATCGGTAAGTTTCCCTCTTCAGGACGGGGGAGGATTCTTGCATTTTTGAGAGGGTTACGAAATTCCCCCTTCCAATTCATAACTTCGTTTTCATTTATCTTTAATAACAAGTCGAATTTTTCTTCAAATAATTCCTCATAATTGTTAAGATCATAACCCAACAATTCATATAACCCCACTCTGGAGGCACGCCCAGCTATAATTTCAGCTCGACCATTGGAGATCAAATCAATTGTAGCGAAATCTTCGTACACTCTTACCGGATCAGAGGTACTTATAATCGTAGACGAGCTACCTATTTTCATTTTTTTAGTAGCCTGAGCTATCGCTGATAGCACAACGGTATGCGCCTGAGTAGCAAAATACTCTTGATGACTCTCTCCTACACTAAAAAAATCAATTCCTGCTTGCTCCGCTAATTGAGCCAAGTCAATGATTTCACGTATGCGTTGTTTGGCAGATATTCTGCTCCCAGTTTCAGGGTTCGCTAGATGATCACCTAATGTATAAAGTCCAAACTCTAAGCCATTGTCTGCAGTGATCCGATATTGGTCCATGATTATCCTCTTTTCTTTAAGAAGTTTGAATTCGTTTATGATTTTCCTTATTAATATATTTAAGTAAGTGACTATAATAAGTATAGTTAAATGCTTGCATAATGTCAAACTAATGATTCTTGTTAAGAACAAAATATTCGAATTCAGCCTTTGTGCTAAGAATCCCCTTTTCCAGAATGGCTGTTTGAAAGCCCTATAATAATCTCTATATGGTATATTTAGCATATTGATTTCGTAATTAACATGATGAACAATTAAAGGAGAGTTACAATCATGCACAACCGCCGCTTCATAAACGTATTGATTATTCTTATCTTGTTGACCTCCTATTCGACTCCAATCTTCGCATCGGCTTCTGTTTCACCGAAACTATCTGATTCTATCGAACGTTCTGTAATCCACCCCTCCGTCACAATTAATGGCATGAACTTTTCCTTTCAAGATGAGTTACCAACGTTAATAGACGGAAAAACATTCGTTCCAACCCAAATTTTTGAGCATCCCGACATTCAAGCCGATATTACGAAGTTTATAGATAATGAATATCCACACGTGTTTATTTCACATTTTAATGGAGCACTTTCTATTTATCCGGATAAAAGTGATTATATGTTTAGCGATTACAACGAAGATATAGAGGATTCTGATATCTGGATCGATTGGAAGAGTCCTACACCTTATCTCTCCGGCAGTGATATTATGGTTCCATTGCGCGCTATTGCCGAACGAATCGGGATCTCTGTTGATTGGGATGTAGCAACTAGAACAGCGATCATTACCACGGATGATGACTTTCGTGCTGAACTCGAATCTCCTGAGGAGTGGGAAGATTGGCTAGGAATGAAGCCTATCGAGCTGGATGACCCCTCAGGAGAGGCAATAACAGAGCAGGAGTTAACTGAATTTGCTATTTTGAGCGGAATTCCAGTTCTGGACTCTCGGATTATTGATAAATATACAGCTGTACTCTTACATATCGAAGAGGAAGATGGCGTAGAATCGCTTACGTTGAAATACATCGATCGTTTAAAAAACGGGAGTTTGGACTGGAGTATGGATTTAGGCATGGGGGATGATGGAGACGACGTCCAAGTGAAGAGGTGCGGACAACTCGTTAGTGTCGGTATGTTCGATCAAGGACTTAAGAAGAAATTCAGTCATTTCGAGGTAAGTTACAAAGTTCATGATAAGAGAGTAACTCATACCTATGATATCTCGGGTAAACAAGGCATGTTTTTTGACATTCCTGAGGGCGTGACAAGCGGGGAGATAACATTCTTTGGGAAAAACGGTTACACATTCGAAACGTATTTCTGGTGAGTTGACAAGCCTAAACAAAAGTAAAAGGTATCCCATTGGGGTACCTTTTACTTTTGTTTACCGCTGGCCGATCCATTATGCTGTATTGCGAGTCTAACCAGTATCCTCGCACCATGAACTAGCATCGCTTCATCGATATTAAACTGTGGCTGATGAATAGCATGGACAATTCCCTTCTCCTTATTACCGCAACCAATAAAGGCGAAGGCACCGGGAACCTTTTCAAGATACCAACCAAAATCCTCACCAGCCAGACTTGGCTGCTCCAGCAGTATTACCTGGTCCTCTCCTAGAACTGCAAGGGCTGCGTGAAGCACCTGCTGAACCGCTTCCGCGTTGTTCACTACTGTAATTCCTTCACGCAGCTCCAGCTTGTATTTCCCTCCGTAAGACTCAGCTATAGCTGAAGCATGGCGCTGTAAACCATTTGTAATCGCAGCTACCGTACGCTTGGTAAATGCTCTGAACGTTCCTGTCAGTTCACTGTGTTCAGCGATCACATTAATAGCAGTACCTGCTTGCAACGTACCGAAGGCCAACACTGCCGCCTCCTGCGGATCGATTCGATTAGCCATCATTCCGTTGATCTCTCCAATATATCGTGCCGCCATCTGGATTGCATCTACAGCTTGGTGCGGAGCACTATGATGACCGGATGTTCCCTGAAATCCCACCTTAAAATGACTGGATGCTGCCATGGCATAATGAGGATGAATACCAAGCGTACCAACCGGAAGCTCAGGCATGACATGCAGTGCGTAAGCGTAATCCACACCTTCCAGTACGCTGTCTTCAATGAGATCGCGTCCACCCGAGAGTAGTCTGCCATCACGCGGACTTTTGACTGCGCCTTCCTCAGCCGGCTGAAAGACGAAGATGACTGTACCGGACAATCGCTCCCGGAAGGCTGCCAAGGTTCGGGCAGCACCCAACAGCATAGCGGTATGAGCATCATGGCCACAGGCGTGCATGATGCCGTCATTCACTGACTTGTATGGCAACTCATTACCCTCTCGTATTGGCAGGGCATCCATATCTGCCCTTAGAAGAAGAGTTGAACCATTGCCGGCCAACCCCTGCAGGAGGCCGACCACCCCCATTCCGAAATGTTTGCCGACATTTCTCCGTACTGTGATCCCCCACTCCTCCAGCAATTCCGCTACTTTACCAGAAGTACGGACGACATCGTACAGTAGCTCCGGATGGGCATGCAAATCACGACGGTGTTCAATCATTTCATCCTGTAGCTGGCCTACGTAATCCATCATCTCCGCAATACCCAAATTTTGATTGATAGCCAATACTGGATCAACCGTCAAATTTGCCCTGCTGGCTGAGAAGCTTTGGAATAGCGGTTCTCTGGTAACGGAATGCCGAGGTTTCCACGCAGCGTGTCACTTTCGTATTCAGTGCGGAACAAACCCCGCTCCTGCAGAATCGGCACCACCCGATCAATGAATTCCTCCAGTCCGTTAGGGACGGCAGCCGCGATCATAAATCCGTCTGCCCCATGACTCTCAAACCAAGTTTGAATCTGATCAGCTACTTGCTCCGGTGTGCCAATGAAGCTGCTGCGCGGGGTAGCCGATTGCAATGCGACCTGTCGAAGCGTCAAGCCTTTCTCCTTCGCATCCTTTTTGATTTTATCTGTACCGCTCTGAAAGCTATTGCGCCCCAACTCGCCAAGCTCAGGGAACGGTTCATCCAGCGGATATTGCGAGAAATCATGGTGTTCGAAGAATCTACCTAAGTAGTTCAGAGCATTCTCAATCGTTACAAGGCCAGCAACCTCCTGATATTTGCGCTCTGCCTCCTCCGGCGTGTCACCGATGATTGGAGCAATTCCAGGAAAGATCAGCACCTCATCCGGATTCCGGTCAAACGATGCTACCCGTGTCTTAACATCGCTGTAGAATGTCTGGGCGTCTTCTAGCGTTTCGTGTCCAGTGAAGATAGCATCCGCTTCCTTGGAGGCGTAATTCTTACCGACTTCCGAGGAGCCTGCTTGAAACACGACTGGCTGCCCCTGCTTCGAACGAGCAATATTCAGCGGTCCCTTCACGGAGAAGAACTCTCCTTGATGGTCCAGGGTATGCATTTTTTGCGGATCAAAGAATACACCTGATTCCTTGTCTCGGACAAACGCATCATCCTCCCAAGAGTCCCATAATCCGCGCGTGACCTGCAAATATTCGGTGGCAATGCGGTAACGCTTGCCATGGTCAGGATGCTCTTTTTTGCTGTAATTCGAGGCAGAGCCTTCCAGCGGTGAAGTCACCACATTCCAGCCGGCTCGGCCTCCGCTGATTACATCCAGTGATCCGAATTGACGCGCTACAGTAAACGGTTCACTGTAGGAGGTAGACAAGGTACCAACCAACCCGATATTAGTGCTGACGGCTGCGAGTGCGCTAAGGATGGTCAGCGGCTCAAACCGGTTAAGGAAATGAGGAATGGACTTTTCATTAATGTAGAGACCGTCTGCGATGAAGATCAGGTCCAGCTTGCCTTCTTCTGCCTTCTGTACCCACCCTTTGTATAATTCAAAGTTTACACTGGCATCTGGTTTGGCATCTGGATGGCGCCACATCGACGTGCTGCCTCCTACCCCATGCAGCAGTGCACCCAGCTTCAGTTGTCTTGGTTTGGTCATGTTCATTCCTCCTAAAAGTTTTGTGAGCATACGCTTCCTAGATTTCACTTCATGAAAAACTGACTTCGGAAGCAATCATTGCACAAACGATGCATTAGCTGCGCCCTGTTTGATTCGCTCGATCTGGCCAAGATGTCTCTCCACATGTGCAGTGAAGCCGCGCACGATATCTGAAATTTTCACGGTCTCCCCCTTGAAATTAATTCCGCTTTTCTCCCAATCCTCTTCGCTAAGTCGTTCAAACAAAAGGCTGTTATAGTAAAGCAGGCTGCGGAACAGCTCCAGATTGTCGGAAGCATTGCCGCTGTTGGCGTACTGACCGCTGACCCAAGCATCCTGATTGAAGACTGGAAGCTGCGATGTCGTAGCTGCGAGAATATCACGAATGCGGAATGAAACTACGATGCTGTGATCAGCCAGATGAGTCAGTACCTCAGTCACACTCCAACTGGCGGGTTCCGCCTTCCATTTTAGTTGTTCCTCTGTTAACCCGGCGGTCTTCTGCACCAGTTGATGGTACGTACTGAGATAATCACTGATTTGAACTCTGCTCATTAAATCCCCTCCAATATAAGACTTGTTAGCGAATGATCCGGTGGTGCAAAACGAGATAACGAAAAAGGCTCGATGTTATGATTGGTAACTCCGCTGATCGCTAAGTCGGCCAGTATTTCACCCACAACACTAGAAAATTTAAAACCATGCCCCGAAAACCCTCCAGCTATCAACACATTAGAGTGGAGCGGATGGCGGTCTATAATGAAATCTTCATCAGGCGAATGCTCATATTTGCATGCAGAACCTTTTAGCAATCGGCCAGCTGCACCGGGCATGTAAGACTCCAGTACCTTACGGAGGTCACCCTCATCGCTGGCTTCACTGCCGAACGGAGCAAGCTGTGTACCCGGCTTCCATTCCAGCCCCGTATCGTGACGGCCGATCTTCAGACCAGCTCCATTAATGCTGGGAAAGCCATAATAGCCACCTTCCTCTGCTCCCAGCGTGAAACCGGGGAAGCTACCGGCAGCAAAAGCAGGAGAACTCTCAAACCAGCCGACAACTTTACGGATCGCCTTGATCGGCAAATGTACAAAAGGCGCCAACGCGTCAAACCAGGCTCCGGCACTAAGGATAGCTGCCGCTCCGTGATAATCGCCATTTATCGTATGAACCGTAACGCTGCCTTCGCGTGCGGTGATGTTCACTAATGGAGTGTTCGTCAACACTTCCGCACCATGTCCAAGCGCAAGCTGGCGGTAGGCGGAAATACATCGCTCGCTGTACAAATACCCGGCATCTGGTTCATACATCGCCGCGAATGCTTCCGGAATGTTCAATGCTGGCCAGCGCCGCCGGATCTCTTCGGCATCCAGATGCTCTACCCGCACCTTCCGTTTCTTCGCTACCTCGAGACGGTCGCTGAAGGAATACACTGCGCTATCCGCAAGATTCAGCACACCTGAGCGGATAAGCAATTCGCTTCCACTCAACAGCTCCACTTCTTTCCATAGCGTATCTGCCCGCAGAGCCAAATCAATGTAGGTGGGATCACCGCTGTAAGCATGCCGGATCAGCCGGGATTCCCCGTGATGGCTCCCCTGTGTATGTGGTGGATCAAAGGCATCAATCAGCAACGTCTTCACTCCGCGCCTCGCAAGGTCATAACCAGCGCTTATGCCCATCGAACCTGCGCCTACAATAATTACATCGTAACTTTTATGTTCAGCTATAATTCTGCACCTCCACCGGAATTGTAGTACTCAAGGGAACGTACAGCCACATCCGCTAGGAAACGTGCCGCCACAGGGAGCGCCCGTTCATCTAGATTGAAGGCTGGATGATGCCATTCTTGGCTTCCTTCAGTACCTACAAAGACGAACAGTCCCGGTACCACGCGCTGATAGAAGGCAAAATCCTCTCCGGCCAGAGAAAGCTCTGGCTTGACCGCTCGGTACCCAAGAGCTTCGGCCGACTCTACCCCTAACACCGCTAAGGCAGAATCATTGATAACCGGAGGCGGTCCTTCTATCCAGCGAACAGTGGCTTCTGCTCCAAGAGCAGCCGCTACACCGGTCGCCACTTCCTGAAAGCGGTCCAGCACTTTGCTTCGCACCGTTTCATCAAAGGTGCGGATCGTCCCCTCAAGCACGGCTTTTTCGGGGATAATGTTCCATGAATTCCCGCTGTGAATCTGCGTCACACTGACCACCGCACTTTGCAGTGGACTGACATTGCGACTTACAATGGATTGGAATGCGGTCACGATATGCGAAGCAGCTACAATCGGGTCTATCCCAGCTTCTGGAACGGCAGCATGAGAACTGCCACCCTGCACTTCAATCACAAAGCCGTCAGCCGCTGCCATTAAAGGACCCGCCGTAATACCGATCGTTCCGACCGGCAAATCCGGCTTGTTATGCAGCCCGATCACTGCCCGGACTTCTTCTAGCGCCCCGCTAGCAATGATCCGCTGTGCCCCCTGCGCCTTCTCCTCAGCCGGTTGGAACAACAGGCGCACCGTTCCCTGTAATTGCTGCTCTCGCTGCTTCAATTGATAGGCTGCTCCGATTAAGGCAGCCGTATGGAAATCATGTCCGCAGGCATGCATTTTACCGGGAAATAACGAAGCATAGGCTACTCCGGTTTCCTCCTGAATCGGCAAGGCGTCGATATCTGCGCGCAGCGCGATGACCGGACCCGGCTGCTTGCCCCCAATCTCTGCAATCACTCCGGTAGACAGACCGTAATCTACGACCCTGACTCCTGCCCGCTCCAGCAGGGAAATAATATATTCTGTTGTACCATGCTCCTCATTGGACAGTTCCGGGTGCCGGTGCAGATGACGGCGTATCCCGATTAATTCTTCTCCAAGCGCTTCCGCGCTTAGCTCTGTAGCGTTACTTGCCATATGCAGTCAACCTCCTTTACACGATTTCCTGTGTGAAACTGATCTCACCTGCCTTATGCCTCTGCCGGCACTTCAGCAATTACTTCGCTCAGCAGTTCAAAAGAGCGGAGCCGTTTATCAAATGGCTGCACATTCGTTGTTATGATGAATTCATCAACACCGGAAGCCTCTGAAAGTGCCAACAGCTGTTCACGCACAGATGCTTTCGTTCCTTTGGTAATCTCTGGTTCCAGCTCTTCAATTGTGTAGGCTTCATTGCTCTGGCGGGCAAATTCCTCCGCCTGTTCCAGGGTCCCAACGGTTAGCTTCTTCCCGCTTGCTAGTTGTATCCGAATCAACTTATGCGCGCCCGCCAGTTCTTTCGCTTCCTCCTCGGTCTCAGCCACCACTAGCGCTAAAGCGATAATCGCTTGCGGTTGTCTGCCCTGTGTAGAAACAAAACTGCTGCGGTAAGCACGAATGGCATCTAGCGCTACTGCCTTATCGCTGTTAATAAACAGGGAGAACACATAAGGTAACCCAAGTTCAGCGGCAATCTCTGCACTGCCTACACTCGCGCCAAGCACATACAGCTCGGGCGGAAGTCCAGGGAGGGGACCTGCCTTCAGCCCTGCCAGCGGATGGTTTTCTTCGAGCCGGTTATGTACATACTTCTCCAGCTCTATGATTTTGTCCGTTAAGCTAGGGGATTCTTCTCTTCCCTGCTGAAGCGCTTGTGTACTGCGTGGAAGACCGCCGGGAGCGCGTCCCACACCGAGATCCACTCGGCCAGGAGCCAGCGTAGCCAGCACATTGAAATTCTCCGCCACCTTATACGGGCTGTAATGCTGGAGCATGATTCCACCGGAGCCAATGCGGATACGCTCCGTTTTGGCCAGCAGATGTGAGATGAGTACTTCCGGGGAAGAACCGGCTACCTGCTCAGAGTCATGATGCTCCGAAACCCAAAATCGATGAAATCCAAGCTCCTCAGACAGTTGTGCCAGCTTAATCGTATGCTGGAATGCTTCCTCTGGCGTTTCTCCCGGATAGATCGGACTTTGATCGAGTACGCTGATTGTAATAGCCATAATGTTGCCTCCTATATCGAATAGTTAAATTCAGGTGTGATCCGCTTCAGGAACTGCTTCGTTCTTTCTTCACGCGGATGGTTAAACAGCTCTGTCGGAGTTCCTTCTTCAACAATGACGCCTCCGTCCATAAAAACCACATGATTCGCCACATCGCGAGCAAAGCCCATTTCATGGGTCACCACAATCATTGTGATGCCTTCCTTGGCAATTTTGCGGATAACAGCCAGCACTTCACCCACTAGCTCTGGGTCCAGCGCCGATGTTGGTTCGTCGAATAAGATAACCTCTGGCTCGAGAGCCAAGGCACGGGCAATCCCTACCCGCTGCTGTTGACCTCCAGACAGCTGACTCGGATAGGCGTCCAGCTTGCTGGCAAGACCAACCTTTTCAAGTAGCGCAATGCTCCGCTTTCTCGCTTCATCCTTCGGAAGCTTTTTGACAATTAGCAGCCCTTCCATCACGTTCTCCAGCGCGGTTTTATGACGGAACAAATTGTACTGCTGAAATACCATTGCCGTTTTTTGTCTGAGCTGATGAATCTCCTTTATGCGGGCATGTTTGCAGTTCACTTTGAAATCGCCGATGGCGATCTCTCCGCTGCTTGGCCTCTCCAGATAATTCACACAGCGTAAGAGTGTTGTTTTGCCTGAGCCACTGGGACCGAGAATGACGACAACCTCACCCTTCGTCACTGTTAAATCTATATTGTTCAATACCTGATTCCGTCCGAATGACTTCGAAATTTGCGCAAGCTTGATCATGCTACTCCACCTCGATTGTACAGATTAATCCTTTTTTCAATTACTGAGGTTACGCGTTCGATCAGAAACGTAAGTGCCCAGAAGATCAACGCCGCCGCTAGATAAGCCTCAAAAAACTTCCAGTTCGTTGAAGCCACAATCTGCGCCTTGGCATTGATATCCACCACCGAAACGGTAAAAGCAAGGGTAGATCCGTGCAGCATACCGATTACCGAATTCGAAAGATTAGGTAGACTTGCCGCCAACGCCTGAGGAAAAACAATCCGCTTCAGTGCTTGGGGTGTAGTCATTCCGATAGAATGGGCCGCTTCTAGCTGACCACGATCCACAGCGAGCAAGCCGGAACGGACAACTTCGGACATATAAGCTCCCGCAGTAATCGAGAACGAAATATAGGCAAAACCGATCATTGGAATCGACACCGATCTGAAGCTCCAGCCGAAATGTGCCGCCAGACCATCAATCAGCACGGGAAGTCCAAAATAAATAAGCAGCAGATGCGTCAGCATCGGTGTCCCCCGGATAAACGTTACATAACCGACGGCCAGCGGATACAGCAGTGGAACTCTGTAGAGCCGGATCAAGGCAACAGCCACTCCAATCACAAAACCAATCAATACAGAGACAACGGTAATATATAATGTCGTTGGAATTGCACTCAGAATTTGCACCAGAGCAGTCCATATAAACGATGGGTCCAGCTTCATAATCCGGTGCCTCCTTTGCCCGGTCCTAATTCTGCAATAATGCGGCGGTAGGACCAGTTTTTGTTGATCTTAAACGATTTTTTCTCCGGCGTATTCCTCTTTTCATGCCGCAGCAGGTGGTGTTCAGCTACTAGCAGCAGCTTCTCAATCGTAAAGCTGATGACCAGATAGATCAGCGCGAGCGCAATATATGTTTCAATAAAATGCTGGGTTAAACTGCCAAGCGTCTGCGCTTTTCCTGACATTTCCATCACCCCGAGGGTAAAAGCTAATGACGTATCTTTCAGGAGTGCAATTACTAGATTGGAGAATACCGGAACTGCGATTCCAAGCGCTTGCGGCAGCACGATTCGTGTAAAAGCTTGGAACCCCGTCATCCCCGTAGCATAAGCCGCCTCCACCTGCCCCTTATCCACCGCCATCACAGAAGCCCTGATCATTTCAGACATATATGCCCCTGTATGCAGACCGTAGGTAAGAATCACAAAGACAAGTACAGGAGTTCGGGTCATATCCACATGGACCAGCTTCATGATTTCAGGCAGACCGTAATAAAACAGGAAGAGCTGGATAAGAATCGGCGTTCCTCGAAAAAAGGAGATATAGATTTCTGAGAAAATCTTCAATACCGGTATTTTATAAAGTCTTGGCAGAGCTACGAGAAAGCCGACAATAATCCCTGTCAGGAGAGAACCGGCGACAATCAGAAGCGTGGTGCTTAAAGTCCCAAGTAACTTAGGCAAAAACGAAAATACAAAGCTGATATCAAACTGTGCGCCCATAAATTCCCTCCCTTCCCGTACTCATTGGTTCAATCATTTAACTGAATCTGCTGTAACGTCCGCACCCAGCCATTCCGTGCTCAGCTTACCCAGTGTTCCGTCCGTCTTCAGCTCTTTAATCGCACCGTCAATTGCATCTGACAGCTTCTGTGAATCGGCATCATCCTTACGGAAAACATAGAGAATGTCCGCGGAGGACAGCTCGTCGCCTGTAGCCTTTAGCTGACTCTGCGGATCAATGATCGGCAGGACAAAATCTGCAGCTAGTGTAGCGTCCACACGTCCAGAACTAATCTGTGCCACGGTGTCATTCGCTGCACCGTTCTGATACACGATATTAATTGCATTGTCATTCTCTTTATTGTAGTTCTCTAGAATTTGCGCTTGTGCACTTGTCGCACCGACTAGCACCTTTTTCCCTTTAAGATCATCCAGTGATTGGATCGAATCATTATCCTTCGCCACTACGATGCGGTTTCTCCAGTGGGCATAGGCTTCTTTATTAAAAGAATATTTCAGCTCCCGCTCCGGATTCTTCTCCATGACATGGGCGACCAGATCGATTTTTTTAGTTTCCAGACTCAGTAGCAAATTGCTGAAATCCATGGTTTGAAACTCAAATTCATATTCCGGCAGCTGCTTATCAATTTCTTTGAGCAGTTCCACATCGAAGCCTGTAAGCTTGCCGTTCTCATCTATGAAGCAGACCTTCGGAAAAGCAGTACCCGTGCCTACGATAATCTTAGTTACCTTTGTCGAAGCATTGGCGGGTGTTGCGGCCTCAGCAGCATTACCATTCTTACTGCTGCTCGCGCTGTTGCTGTTATTTCCGCAACCGGCAATCGCCAGTGTCAATAACGATGCAATTACTAGTGAAATGGACTTTTTCATTTTTCTATCCCCTTTGGATGAATTGTGGTTTGTTTGTTAGTGTTTTTTTCATCAGATACATAATGCCATCACCATTCTGCTGATCCAGCTCCAGAAACCGTTCATACCCCCGGCGTTCATACATTTGAACTAACCATGGGTGCTTCTTCGCCGTTGCCAGCGTGACCGCAGCCGAACCCAATTGTCCAGCAATAATGTGCTCTTCCACCCAATCTAGAAGCTTTCCACCATAACCTCTGTTACTGTAAACCGGATGTGCAGCGAACCATTTAATAAAAGGCAATGGACTAATCTTCTTAATATCTTCTTCTTTTGAGAGGGTTATCGTCGCAACGATCGTTCCATCAACTTCAAGCACATAACACTCATTCGTAGCAATATTGTCTTCAATAAGTGCCAAGTCAGCTGTAGCCGCTGGCCAATGCAGCCCGAGCTCACGAATCAGCTCATACGCACGATATGTAACCTCAAGCAAAATCTCCGCATCTTTCAGTTCTGCCAGTCTGTATGTCTCACTCATCGCAAGCCCTCCATCCTTCCGAAATTAAATTTATAATTCCTATCGAAATAGTCGTCATTATATGCAATTAACTTTATCACTGCATGTGTCCATGCGCTAATAGAGTTTTTTAATACATCTATACAATTAGTCGATCTCCCGTTTTACCAATCCCGAGTTCAAGTAGAGTTTCTATGAATTCAGCGTTCTCCCCATTTAGTGAAATCAGGCTGGTACGTAAGGAGATGCCTTCCGTCTCCGCAATATCCACCCGTACTAACATCCCAGCTGCTACTTCCTCTTGCACACTAAGTGCCGGAAGGAAACAGATACCTGCTTTTTTCAACACAAGCTTTTTGGCCGTTTCCAGGTTATCCACCTGATATTCAATCTTCGGCGGCTGTTCCATGCTCTCAAATACACGATGCAGTCGCATCCAATCCAAAGACCCGCATTCAAAAAAGACTAACGTCTCCTGGCGAATATCTTCCAGCGATGTGCGTTGTGCCTTAGCTAAGCGATGCCCCTTCTCTACATACAGCGAAATGGGGTCTTCGCAGAAAGGAAAGGCTTGAATGGCTGGATTTACGACCTTACGGATAAAAGCCAGATCTAGCTCTTTCGATTTCAGCTTATCAATCAATACTTCCGTAGAAGCTGTCGTCAGCTTGATCGTGATATGCGGATACCTGCGCTTCAAATGAAGCATCAGATGCGGCATTAAATAATTGGACACCGAGACGGTACTGCCGATTCTCAATTCATTCGGAATATGCCCCTTCGCCTGAACCTGATATTTACCGTTCTGATAGATCTGGAGAATCTGCTGGGCATAAGGAAGAAACTGCTTACCTTTCTCCGTTAGGCTAATCTGCTTACCCAACCGATCAAACACTCTGCAATCCAGTTCCCTTTCTAGCGATTGAATCCGGGCTGTAACTGTCGGCTGTGAGATATATAGGACTTCGGCCGCTTTATTGAAGCTTCCATAATGGTTGATGTAGACAAAGGCCTCAATATTTTCAATGTTCATCCCTAATCCCCCTAAACTAATTTTAATTTTACTATTCCGATGAAAAAACAATGAAATACGGCGTTACTTTCCTATAGATTTTGTTTATATCTTATTCACGCCCCCTTTTTTTGTCAACTTAAATTCCATGTAAAATAATCGGATTTCTATAAACGCTCACTAATTTTCATATAGAGCTTTTCTATTCAATTATCAAAATTATAAAATACCCCTTATATCAATCGGAATTATCATTTATAATAACTTCAATCGTATGACTATACATTTGACTGAAAGGGGATCGCGAGAATATGTCACAAAAGATTATTATTCGTGAAGCCGAGAACAATGACCGTGATGCCATCGCAGAAGTAATGTTGGACGCATACCATCAATATTCCGAGGTCATGCCTGAGCCGTTGTGGCTTGAGTACCGGAAATCACTTCTTGAATCCGTCCATGGTGATGCCCCGATCGTGCGGATCATCGCTGAAATTGACAAGAAAATCATTGGTAGCGCACTCTTGTTCAGCTCCTCGGAAACGGCATACGGTAAACCAGAGCTAGGCATTCACTCCCCTATCCTACGTCTACTTGCCGTATCTCCGTCCGCTCGGGGTCTCGGCGTTGCAACCCAGCTAATTCATGAAGCTGCAAGAAGATCTCGCGATTTGGGTGCCACCACTTTAAATCTGCACACCTCAGAAATGATGGCTTCAGCCATTAAACTGTACCAGCGCTTGGGCTTCAAACGCGCATATGAGACCGATCTTATGAACGGCGAAACTCTGGTACAAGGCTTCCGACTTGATCTACTTTCCTCGCTCAGTACTATTGCAGGACAATAAAAACTCCGAGAACAGGCTAACTCATTGCGTGGCGAAGATTAAACATTTGTCTTGAAAATATAAAAAAGAAGCCTCGGGAAGCTTGCCCAATGATCTTATGTGATCATTACGGCGAACTCCCGAGGCTCATTTATTTCTCTTTTTTATAGGTAATTTCTTTAAAGCTTACAGTGATATTCCCCTCATTATCGGCATCGCCCATTCGTTGATCTGACGTAACGGTTGCACTGGAAGGGATGGACGAAAAGCTAGCCCCCTTCTGCTTCTTTATTACATCATAAAGATAATAAGAAACATTCTTAACCTTCAGTCCTATAGAATCCTTGTACAAAAGTTCTACAGTATACGATTTCATCACGGCTATATTAGCATCCATCCATCCCACAACTTCAACTGCCGCATCTTCACGGTCACTTTCAGTCTTAATGGACCCGATGTAAAGACCATCCTGATTATAAAAATTAATTTTTTGTGGAGCGATTTTCAAATAATCGATATCGATGTCAAGGATTCGGTTTTGGTTGATCTTTGCTGTATCCATCCAAGCAATCGTGCCTGCTGGGTTCCACTTTATTTTCTCAGAAGGTACATATCGCTCTTGTGGTAGCGGTACAGTATGAAGTGAAACTCCTTTTTTATCGTAAAAGGTTAATTGACCGCTCTCATCATCATGTACAAATCTCTTAAAGGTTGGTGAAAGAAACAGGGATGGCGCACCAGTCGTCGAGTGAGGGATTACCGGATATTTTAGAAGATGGACATCGTCCTTTCCATCCTTCAGATCAAAGAACCATACATTGCCGAGGTAACTTTGCATAAATAATTTTTGTTCATCAGCATTCCACTGAAATTTATAGATGTAGTCAGAATTATCAGAAAGCGGCCAAAAGTCTTCCCGAAGTCGTTCGATTTTTCCTGTAACAACATTAAATGAGGACAAATGATATTGCCCGGCTTCTTTCGTCAGATCCGATTCCAGAAATAATAGATGATCCTCGTCTAGCGGGATTAGCATATTATAGTTGTTCATAAATGCATTGTTCCAACGGTTATCGGTATCGATCAGTTCATCGCTCCATTTCACCATCACCTCATCCGTAGCAGGATCATGGGCTAGTAAAGCGTTAACTGCATTATGGTCGCCATAGAAAAAATGAATGGTGTGATATAAGATTCCTTGTAATTCAACCACTGCCCCACCGTTTAATAGATAGTTATTTTCGGTTATACCAATTGGTTTAGCCACCAGTTCTCCATTTGAGCTCCGTACTGCATTAAACTCCAGACCCTTAAAGTTTGCTTCCAAGAATATAAGCTTTTTTAACTCGACAGTTGATTCCTTAGTAAGTGTGTAGCCTGTGCTTGTTACGTTCACATTCATTAACATGCCTTGCTCGCTTGTTTCGTTAATCCATAGATGAAAGGCATATTTATTATTATTTGAAATTAGAACAATATCATAGTTAGGCGTTGCGGTATTTAAATTCCCTGGTATTTCTACAGCGGTACGGATGGCTCGGACGAAAGTTTCTATGCTTTCATGATCTATGTATTCAGCCTTTATGTTAGCATTTACTGAACCATGTGCTAGAGATTTCGCTACTGTGATTCGCTTGATTTCCTCGTCAATTTTTAGATTATCGGCTTCTACTTGTTGCTCATTGGGTTGAAATAAGTCAAGTAAAACTGCTTTTTTTGTTTCCGGCAGCTTGTAATGTCCATTTTGTCCTGATTTGGTGAAAAGACCATTACTCTCGCCCATAATCCAGAATGAGAACTTTTCGTTTTCTTTATTCTTTAATTCAACAGTAGCTTCATAATCAGATGCTGTAATATCAAGCTTTGCGCTGTCATACTCAGCAGTATGTATAGCTTCATTGAATTGTTCTATTAAATTGCTGTCCGTTATGGTTATCGATTCACCGCTAGCATTCTGGACTTTAATGGAATTAACAGAACTCAGTTCGATTAGTGGTTGATTCGCTTTATCCTTATTCCCTGTATTGATACATCCAACAATGATTACTGAAATGACTACTAAAAGGGCTAGTAGATTTATCTTTTTCATATAGGCTCCCCCTTCGTATTCTCTCTTCTTTAACGCCAAATAGAGGATAAAGTTGCAAAAAATGAGATTTAGTACCTATAAAAAAGAATTAATTAGATCAAACCTAGCCTGTAGCAATTGGATCAGATTATTGTCCTGAACTAAGTTAAAGTGTTTGTAGCAATAAAAAAAGCCACCGTACAGGCCTGTTCTCCTGTACGGCAGCTTCTCTTTTATCCCAAAGGTTGGATGAACTATTTAATCATTATCACTACCATGTTCAGACCCGAAAAGCCTTTAAGAAATTCACAGCCTGGCGGATATCTTCCTCTGGATTAGTACCAACTTCCCGTTCTATGGTCAGGAATCCTGTATAACCGATGTCGTTCAACGCTTGCAGATAGTTGTTCCAATCAACAGAACCCGCTCCGAGCGGAACTTCACGAAATGCTGAGCCTGTCTCGGCCATTTCAGCGATCTTCTCATGGTCTAATGCTGGTGCTTCATAACCATATTGACCGTACACATCGCGCGGATCGATATCGGCAAGTTTGAGACCATCTTTAGCATGGGTGTGTACAATATAGTCTTTTAGTGTATGAACACCTTGCACGGGATCATCACCAGTCACCATCACCATATTGGCCGGATCGAAATTAACAGAAACCCCTTTGGAACCCAAACCGTCGAGGAACGTCTTCAGACGCGCAGCGGGTTCTGGACCAGTCTCAATCGCAAAGTAAGAATTCATCTCATGCGCGTATCTGCTAAGTTCCTCACAGGCGATGTGCATAGTTTCATAAATTTTACTGGCCGGGTCAGAGGGAACAATACCGATATGTGTAGTTACTATATCTGTACCTAGCTCCTTGGCCAGCTCCATAATGCGTTTGGACTTTTCGATTTTGGCACGGTTCTGTGCAGGGTCCTGAAAGCCATGTCCTCCTAAATCTCCAACGAGGGCAGAGATTTCGAGACCCAGTGAAGCGATGTATTCCTTCCATTCACGGCGGGCAGACGGAGAAAGGTTTGCGGGATCAAATTCACCTTGCACCGCATAAATCTGAACTCCATCAGCCCCTGCTTCTTTTGCCTTGCGCAATCCCTCTTTCACTCCGACCTGAAAACTGTCTACGATAACGCCGATTTTGTTAGTAATAATTGGTTTAACCATGGCAATAATCCTCCTTTATAATGAATTAAATTTGGTTCCAAACCCGCTTGATGTATTGGAGCCCGAGTCTTGTCCCCTTACGGCACTCTTCCATTCCCTCAAATTCTACAGAGATATATCCGTCGTAACCGCTTTCCTTAACGATTCGAATTACACTCGGCATGTCGATGTCTCCTTGACCAACGATGGCACCCCTCAACCAGTTCCCACCAGTGGACTGGAACCAACCTTCGCCAGGCTGGCGATCCTGCGGACGAATATAGAAATCTTTAAAATGTACCATCGAAGCAAGCTTAATATTGTTAGTCACAGCAATAAGTGGATTCTCATCTGCGCACAGGAAGTTCCCAATGTCGAGTGTTGTACGGAAGTTATCTCTTCCTACAGCGTGAACCAACGCCTGTACACGATCGCTGTGCTGAATAAAGTATCCATGATTCTCCACGCTGGTCGTAATGCCCAGACCTGCGGCATAATCGGCAATTTCTCGGCAGGCTTCAGCCAAACGTGGAAGCTCTTCCAAAAAATGCGTGATTGATAGATCATTTGACGAGGCTACATCATGCCGCATACGCTGAATACCTAATGCCGCACAGACGTCTACTTCCCGCTTTACCCGCTCGACTTCCCGCTGTCTTTCCGCTGTCTCCAGCCCAGAAAAGTTTGCCCCGATGGCATAATTGGACAACTCTAGTCCACGACCCGCTGCCGTTCGTACAATCTGATCAATTAGCTCAGGATTCTCAACCAAATTGATGCCCAAGGGTACAATCTCCGCATGCTCCGCGCCCAGATCGGCGATCGTCTCAATGACTCCTTCAAGCGTGAGCTCACCCGTTGAAAAAGCTGAATGCAAACTGTAGGTACTGATTCCTAGCTTCATAGTTTCACCTCTTCGCCTTTGGCAGCGGATTCATAGATCGCGCCGAGAATCTTCATGATTGTAACGCCGTCCTGCACAGGACTAATCGGTGTAGAGCCGTTGCTGATGTTGTTCGCAAAATGATTAATCTCATTCTGGAATGCACTGTTAAACTCAAACCCCTTATGATCGGTCTGCGGATAGGTATTGACGATCGTATCCGACTGTTCTTTAACGATGACTATCTCAGGATCAATTTCAAAACCACCCTTGTCACCGTACAGGCGCACCGAGCGCTCGTCTTCCTTGGCATGCAGTGTAAAGCTAACATCGACCATCAGCGAAGCTCCATTCTCAAAGCGAATTAGTGCATTTGCTAAATCTTCCACCGTATTGTTCGCTGCGTCGTAATCAGCGGCTTTATAGAAAGAAAGATTCTTGATATTAGAACGATTGCCGAGCTTCCGGTAGGTATTGGCACTTACTGATACTGGATTCGGACGGCCCATCAAATACCAGCATAGATCGATCACATGTACGCCGATATCAATCAGTGGTCCGCCGCCGGAACGTTCAATATCACTGAACCAGCCCCCGGGATTGCCAAGTCTCCGGAACGTCGTTGCCTTCGCATAGTAGATTTCGCCGAATTCTCCTTGCTCCACCAATGTCTGAAGTAGCTGAGCATTGGAGTCATAACGTCTTACAAAGCCTACTTGCAAAATCTTACCGCTCTTTTCAACTGCCTGCTGAACCTGAAGCGCTTCTTCAACCGTGCGGCAAAGCGGCTTTTCCACAAGTACATGCTTGCCTGCCTCAAGTGCCGCGATGCTGATCTCAGCATGAGAGTTGTTCCATGTGCAGATGCTGACTGCAGCTATTTCGGGATTAGCCAGCAATTCACGATAATCCGTGTATACTTTTTCGACGTTGTACTCAGTAGCAACAGCGCGTACACGCTCTTCATTCAGGTCACATACCGCATATATGGTGGTCTGCGGATTATTCCGATAAGCACTTAAGTGCATGCCGGAGATAGAGCCCGTACCTATTACGCCAATTTTGATCATATCCATCAATTCTCTCTCCTTTATTTTGCATAGGTTATGATTCGTATTATAATGATTTCAACCCTAAACACCATGCAGAGCCTTGCGGTTTCATTTGTACAATTGTGCTATAGGAGGTGCAGTCTATAAATGTTGGACTATGATAAACATCTACAGGAACCCATGGACATGCCAAATCCCGAGTTTCCGATTAAAGTACATACCCAGCGCTTCAACCAAGAGGGAGTTATGTTGTTCCCACATCATTGGCATGAGCATCTTGAGTTTCTGTTTATTGAAAGCGGTGAGGCTGTTTTTGAATGCGGACGAACACCGATCAACGTAAGGGCTGGTGATTTAGTTGCAGTAAACAGCAACGAGCTGCATTATGGGGTGAGCGCTTCTTCTGATTTATTGTATTATGCGATTATTGTAGATACTTCTTTACTGCATAGTGCAGTAAGCGACGCTGCCGAGACCAAGTTCATCGCCCCGATTCAGCAGAACCAGCTGCTGTTGCGTAATCATATCCGAGGTGATCAGCACATTACAGACTGTGCACTGGCGATTATTAGGGAACTGGAACTTCGCGAATTTGGATATGAGCTGGCCGTCAAGTCCGAGCTATACCGCCTGCTAACGCTGCTACTCCGCAGACATATCGTCACCGTACTCTCACAGGCTGATCAAGAAAGACGTATTCAGACCGTTGAACGCTTCGCGCCTGTTTTACGTTATATCGATACCCATTACCAGGAACCGATTCAAGTTGACGAACTTGCGGCACTAACAGGACTAAGCCGTTTCCATTTCAGTCGTCTCTTCAAGGAATTAACTGGGCATACGATATCGGAATATATAAATGCTGTCCGTTTAGACCGTGCAGATTATTTGCTAAGGCATACCCAGCTAACGATATCTGAAATCGCTACCACTACTGGCTTCAGCGATATCTACTATTTCAGCCGGACTTTCAAAAAACATAGAAAAGTAACCCCTAGCAGTGTGAGAGGGTTTTAGTTAGGGGTTATTTTATTAATTGCATAAAAGAAACTATCTTCCATCTTATGGGTATAATTAACATAACATATATATAGGAGGAGATTTCATTGAGAAAAATAATTAAACTGACTATATTAGTACTTTGCATAATGATTCTACCGGGAACAATGATTTATGCCGCATCGAATCAATCAGAAGTTTCATTATATTTCAATAATCTAGCACAAAAACAAGCAGCAATATTGTCCGAGGGGGATATTCTTTTGCCTGCTGAACAGCTCTCTAAAAGTTTATTTGCTTTAATCGCTTTGGACGAGACAAGTAAATCGGTTCGAATCTACAAGCCCAATGTGAACATGGTATTGCTTGATAACAATGGAGAGATTTTCGGTAAGGTAAAAAGCCCTGCCCGTTTTGCCTTTTCTACCTTATTACAAGTGGATCATTTAAAAACAGAAATCTCAGACATAAAACTTACGATCACCGATCCTGCGGATAAAACAGAAACTATAGATAATCAACAAATCAAGAAAAGTGAAGAAAACTTTTGGTTCAAAACCAACGAGTTTACTTATTCCTTTAATACAAAGGGTACCTATACTATTCAAGTGTATTTTAAAGATGTAGCTTCAAAAACTTGGTATCCTGTCTCTGAAATCGATGTATTTGGCATATAAATTTCCGATAGTCTTGTTTCCCTATTTCCTCACTTTTTATTATTCTTAATCACTTCATTAAAACGGTCAGGAAAATTGGTATGTACCCCGTCTACACCCCAAACCACGGCTTTGTCCATATTGACTTGATAATTTACTGTGTACGGAAATACCTTTAGACCAGAATTTTTCACCTGTGCAACATAGGACGAATTTATTCTTTGAAAGTTAGGACTAATACCAACCGCGTAAGTTTTTACCCGATTGATAAAAGATTCTGGAACTTTATAAACCGGAATATTATACCAAACAATTTGATAAAGCGGGATCTCTGGGTTAATCGAATGAAGCTTACGTAAACTCGACTCACTAAATGAATGTATGGAAACATGATCAGACAGATTATATTTTTCAATTTGTTCGTTTAATATGGTTTCGATATTCGGATTCAAAGCGGGATCTTTAATCTCAATCATATAGTCCACGTCTTTTCCAAACCTTTCAAATACCTCTTCTAAAGTCGGAATACGTAATCCAGCATATTGATCCCTAGCAAACATGGGATACTGTTCGTTAAACCATGTGCCAGCGTCTAATTTCGACAGCTCCTCTAAGGTGAAATTCTTAACATAACCCATCCCATTTGTCGTGCGATTAATAGTCTCATCGTGAATAACAACAGGAACACGATCCTTAGTTAACTGAATGTCTAACTCGATATAATCGGTCTTCATATTAATGGCTAGTTCGAATGCAGGTATAGTATTCTCAGGAGCATATCCCGAAGCGCCACGGTGAGCAATGGTATAGACTTTGTCCGCAGGCTCTAGAATTTCCTTCACTTTCGTACGAATCCATGGAGAATAGGCATACATTGAGGTACATAATAAGATCAACAAAAATATGTGAATAAATATAAAGTACATTTTAGAATGTTGAATCCTTTGCATAAAGCTTCCCTCTTCTTTTCAATAATTTATTGTTGTTTACTTGGTGCTATTTTTAATCAACGCTATGGTAGGGGCACCTTTCAGATTAATCAACATTACACCAAAAATCAAATGGATGACAATCAGCTTTTAAGTTCTAACTTCCGGCGAACAATGCAGCATATACAAATTCTTTGAATTTCATGAAAAACCTTTATAGTTTCTGTCATTCTCAAAACAAAAAAACACTGACCCCGTTAGGATCAGCGTCTTATAGCTACTTATTTTTAAAAAGAATAGCTTTACTTGTTGATATGTTCCTTGATTTGTTCAGCGATTTGCTCCAGCAACGCCTCTTTCCCTAATGCAAAGAATGCTTCATTGTAATTTTGTCTGCTTGTCATGCGATATATATTATTCGATTTTACAGCTTTTAAGCTACTCCAGACCTTACTTTGGTCGAGAACATTCTGGTCATTATCAGATAATAAAATGATATGGTCTGGATTAAAGGTAGACAGTGCTTCTAGACTTGTTACTTTGCCTCCCCATGGGTCTGGTTCCGGTGTACCTGGCGCGATGAGTAATCCAAGATCATTAAAAATCATATCTGCAATGCCTGTGCGGGAATAAATCCGAATTTCTTTCTCAGTTGCTTCGATTACCGCAAACGTTTCTTCATTAGTTATCTTTGTGATTTGATCATGCAGCTCTTGAGCACGTTGATCATAGGCCTTCAGCCACTCATCCTTTTCTGTTTTTTTATCAAGTACCTCTGCAACAAAGGCAAATCGCTCTCTAAAAGCATTAAAGCCATAAGGAACCCTTACTGTTGGAGCAATCATATTTAGTTGATCATAGATTTTCTCTTGCGTAGGCCCTGCCAGTATTAAGTCAGGACTTGCTGCACTGATCGCTTCCAAGTTAACTTCCGTTTGAAACCATCCAACAGGCGTTACATCTGGCAGTTCTTTTTTTAGAATAGGCGTGATTTCCAGTGAATTAGCCATGTCTGTATTCCCGGTAATCACAGGTTTATATCCTAGCACCAAAAGTTCTTCGGTTGAGCCAGAGATATCGGCAATTCTAACCGGGTTTACCGGTATTTCAACATCTCCCTTGGCGTCCTTGATGGTACGTGTTTCGAAGGAATTCGTAGCGACGGATTCAGATTTCAGCGCACTTTGGGAGCTTTCTCCTTGAGCCTCCTGCCCTGAATTCCCACATCCGTACAACATCACCATCATGAATAAGGCGATTCCGACAAAAGAGATACGTTTTAAACTGAACATTTTTTCCAACCCTCTCCAATCTATTGATAATCATTCTCACTACTAGCAAGTCCGATCATACACTCTGCTGATAGGGCTGAACTACCGACAGAGGGATTGAATAACGGTTTGGCGGATATTTATTTGTTGTCTAACGTTTTTTTATTATTTCAGAAGGATTTATTCCGTACTGCTTCCGAAACGCCTCCGCAAAATGGCTAAAGTTGTTGTAACCTACCATCGTCGCGGTTTGACTAACACTACTGTCCCCGGAACGCATGATTTCCCATGCTTTTTCTAAACGTTTGTTCCGTAAATAGGCAAATACAGTCGTACCGTACTCTTCCTTAAAACCAACTTTTAATTTGTATTCGTTAATACCCGCCAGCTTGGACAGCTCAATGAGTGATGGAGGGTTTGCCATTTGCTCGAGTATGATATCTCTGGCTCTCCTAACGCTTTCACGGTCAGTGCGAGATAAATGCAAGCTACGTTTTGTATGCTTCTGTTCAAAAAGAAAAGCGCCGAAATATGCGGAAAGGAGTTCTAATGCCTTACCCTCTGCGGATAACCTACGCATCGAGATATGATATGGGCAATCTCTCAATTGTACCAATAGTCGAGAGGTTTCTGGAAGAATAGGCATACGGAACATACGAAAAGATTGTGTATCTAACAGCCCGGATAAACTGCATGTACGTGGAGATCCTTGCTCTACCATCCACGAATCGAACAGTGTTACTGGTACACCTATGGATAGTAAACGGATGGGTTCAGCACTACGGTAGTGAAATTCGGCTTGGAAATCTCGCATGAGCTGCAACGAACAACTGTCGGGCACTAACTCGTGACTGTTGTCTGTTACATGAACTTCTCCACTGCCCTGTAGACAAAAGCTCAGCTCAATCATAGCTGCTTCGGATTGAACACGGACTAAACGATCCTCAGTGAAACGGTATTCACTATCTACAATTTCGATCCCGGAAGGTGTGATAACCCTATCGACGTATCCATGGTCACTAGGTTGTGAAAAATGCATTCGCTCTGTGGTGTCCCTTATAGCCGGTGTCTCAAACAATGCATTGAAATACCCGTTATAGATGTTATGAATTGATTTTCTTGTCATTAAGTTATACCCTCAGCAGAGCTGCAGTACGCTGTAGTCCCAATGTAGTGTTTTATCATGAGGAAATCACCTTTATCCTTGTATTAAATGATAACGATTATCATTTAGATCATTATATTCGAGATATTAGCTAAACTGCAACGGACAGTTTATGAGGAGCGTTAGCGTATAGTATCAAATACAAATAACCCCTCATCCTAAAGGATAAGGGGTTGTCGTTTTCTGTTAATCCGGATTCAGCTTATTTTATCTCTTATCTCATCGCTTTAGCTAGCTCTGTGAAAATAACCCCAAGCGCGTAAGCTCCCGCATCCGGATAACCAATGCTGCGTTCACCTACCGTGCCTGCTCTTCCCATACGGGCAACGATATCCGAAGTCTTCCGGGCACCGAGAACTGCCGCCTCAGCAGCTTTGATAGCTGCCAGCTTAAATTCTTCGCTTTGATCGGCGCTTTGTGTCCAGGCATCTGCAAAGGGTACAAGCGCATCAATTAAAGTCTTGTCTCCAACGACAGCACCTCTCCCGAAAGATCTTTCGCCCGTATCTTGAATTCCTTTGACGACGGCTTGCATCATATCGGCAAATTCCTGAATGGATAACTCCTGCTTCTGCTGTGCAGTCTTACTCGCTGCGCGGAAGCCCGATCCCCAGATCGGTCCAGAAGCTCCTCCACAATGCTCCATAATGATCAATGAACAAGCATCAAGGAAGTCACCGATATTGCTGAGATGATTAGCTAGAATATCTTCCCATTCTACTTTCAACTGCTTAAAGCCCTTGGCTACACTCATCCCAAAATCACCATCTCCGGCGTGGGCGTCCAGCTCGCAAAACGGTACTTCATTCTCGATAATGACCTCACTCATTTGATCGATCAAATATACGATATTTTGCAAGGAAAACTGGTTGTTCTTAATTACCGCTGCTTCAGCATCCGTATTATTCTTAAAGGATACCGTGCTGTCTGCTTTCTCTTCCTTGATGACTTCCGTATAGTTCACAGGCTCAAATGAACCTTTTACCGACAATGCTGGTGTATCGCACGGAGCAGACAACCATTTCTTTAGCGTCTCATCCAGCTTCATAATCGACACTGATGCGCCAGCCATATCGATGCTGGTCATATAGTTGCCCACAAATACTTTAAACACTTTCTTATTCTTGGCCGTTAATTCACGGATCACAGAATTATTCAACAAATAAAGCTCTTGCAGTGGTGTTCCACCAAATCCGTTGACTAGAACAGCAACTTCTTGCTGCGTCTCATCATTCATTTGCAAGTTACTCAGTAAAGATGTAACCATCCGCTGCGCCAGTTCATCTGCTGACACGGCTTTTTCTCTGCGTATTCCAGGTTCACCGTGAATACCGACACCGTATTCCATCTCTTCCTCTTCGATATGAAACGTCGGGGTTCCTTTGGCAGGAACGGTGCAAGAAGTAAAGGCGAAGCCGATGGTGCGAACATGGTCAATCGCATGCTGCGCCGCTTCTTTCACTTCTGTCAGGGACAGTCCAGCTTCTGCTGCAGCCCCGGCTACCTTATGAACAAGAACCGTTCCGGCAACCCCTCGTTTCCCTACCGTATAGAGACTGTCCTCGACGGCAATGTCATCGTCCACCTTGACATATTCCACTTGTATGCCGTCTTCGCTTGCGAGATGGGCCGCATTTTTAAAGTTCATGATGTCGCCGCTGTAGTTCTTAATAATAAGCAGTGTTCCCTTTTGACTCGCAGATCGGCGGATCGCTTGATAAACTTGAATCTGAGATGGAGAAGCAAACACATCGCCACACACGGCTGCATCCAGCATACCGCTACCTACGAACCCGGCATGGGCCGGTTCATGCCCACTTCCACCACCGCTAATAAGTGTAACTTTATCGGAGTTGATCTCTTTTTTAGAAATTACTTTAAATTTATCGTTAAAATCCAGCTCCGGATGCGCTAAGACAAGTCCATTACACATTTCCCGGACTAGCGTTTCCGGCTTATTCATAATTTTCTTCATCTTAAAGCTCCTTACTTAATTTGTATTGACGACCTAATTGATCGGCAGCCATAATCGCCGATGCTACCGCTTCTTCCGTAATTGGGAACGGCATCGAATGAATTGATTCCTCGGCAATACATGCTTTTTTGGCAACCTCAAGAAGTTCTTCGTAAGTTACTTGCTCCACTCCGATATCCGCTAAGCATACTGGAAGACCAATAGACAGGCAGAAGTCCAACACTTCTCTTAATTCGGTACGGTCAGCATTTTCGAGTACCAATTGTGCAATCGTACTAAAAGCTACCTTCTCACCATGATAATAATGATGCGTGCCCTCTAAAGCTGTTAAACCATTATGGATCGCATGAATCGCTGCCAATCCTCCACTTTCAAAGCCTAGTCCCGATAGCAAAATATTCGTTTCAATGATATTCTCCAAAGCTGGCGTTACGATATTCAGATCGCAGGCCTGCTTCGCCTTGAACCCATTCTCAAGTAAGGTGTCATAACACAGTTTGGCAAGACCAAGTGCTGTTATTGTTCCCTTAGCTTCCCCACAAACACCTTCACGAACCCCGCAAGGTAAACCTGCATTCACATTGGAATAAGAATTTGCTGTAGCTCTTGCTTCGAAATAAGTGGAGAGTGCATCTCCCATTCCTGCAACAAGAAATCTTGTTGGCGCTTTGGCAATGACTGTTGTATCGATCATGACTACACTCGGGCTTTGCTTGAAATAAGCATAATCATCGAATTCGCCTTCTGGGGTATAGAGGACCGCGGAGTGGCTTGTTGGTGCATCAGTGGCAGCTATGGTTGGAACGATAATCAGCGCTTCTCCTTCTGCTACGCATTTTGCCGTATCGATCGCCTTACCTCCACCCAAACCGATCGTACATGCACATTGATGCTCCTTAGCCAGAGCCTGCAATCTTGCTACTTCTTCTCTTGAACATTCCCCATGGAAGCCGCTTTCAACTAGCGTTATATTAAATTTCTGTTTAGTTGACTCCAATTTATCTTTCACACGTGTAACATCATCTGGATGTGCAATGAGCAGTGCGGAATCACCGAAGGTTTTTACAAAATAACCTAAATTCAAAAGTTCATTCTCACCTTGCACATATTTCGTCGGACTGATAAACGCTCTTCTCATTTTCATTCCTCCTAGGTTGTATATAGTTATTATTATAGATTGCTCAATTTCAGTATGCATGAAACAATAAGGTCTAAATAAAGCGTTTTCTCATCGAGTTTTTTTGTCTTCTCTTTAAGAAATTGTATTATCTTGTCCTTTTGTAGAAAAATTCGCTATAATAATCATTATGTTTCTATAACTTTCCTAGGAGAATATTGTGATGCCCAAATCTCGATTTAATTTAGAAGAAATTATTGATTTGAAGAAATGGGAGAAGTTGCAGGACTCTTTATCGCTTGTTACTAAAATGGCCATCCTTACCGTTGATTATAAAGGCGTTCCCGTGACAAAGCACAGCTTCTGTCAACCTTTTTGTCAAGGCGTGCGCCAGGATTCTATCCTCTCAGAGTACTGTCAAAAATGTGATGCTCGTGCGGGTATTGAAGCTGTTCGCCAGAACAAGCCTTATATTTATTTATGCCATTTCAACATTATTGATATTGCCATTCCAATTATTATTGATAACCAATATCTGGGTGCAATTATGGCCGGACAGCTTAAGCTTCGTGAACCTGACGTATCACATTTGGAGCAGATTGTATCCAGGCCACCTAATGTTGAGGCGAATATGAAGTTTAAAGCACTCAAAGAGGATTATGAGGCACTTCCTGTGTTATCCTTCGATGAAGTAACGAAATGTGTTGAGCTATTATTACAATTAAGCACTTATATCGTAGAAGAAGCCATTCAGAAACGTACAACAATCGATCTGTACAAAAGAGTGCTGTCCTCAAATATTGACACACCTGCTTCAGCAGAGACTTTCGACGAGACAGATCAAGCGTATCGCAACATCCAATCCATTCAGCAAGAATTGTCAGGGGCGCTAATTGAGACCAAATTGAAGAATGGGGCTCAAAAGTTCCTCTCTATAAATTCAGTGCTTCAGCCTGCGTTTGATTACATCTATGCGCATAAGAATGAAAATTTCAGCCTAAAAGAAATGGCCAAGCTTTGTCATATCAGTTCTAGTTATTTCAGTCGCATATTTACAAAAGAAACAGGTGAAAATTTCTCCCTCTTTGTTGCCAGGCTTAAGATTGAATGGGCCAAGCAGCTGCTGGAGTCCACCGACGCACCTATTCATCAAGTGAGTGATGATTTAGGATTTTGTGATACCGGCTATTTTATTAAAACATTCAAACGGTTCGAGAATCTCACTCCAGCTGTATACCGGAATATGTATATGAGTTGATTAGTTAGGATTTCTGGCATCCTCCAGCCACTGCTGCATTAAGGGGAAATCTGTGATTTCGCCTAATATAGCCTCTTTGATCTTTCCCTCTCCGTTTATAATAAACGTGGCAGGAAGCGCACTAACTCCGTATGCAGTAGAGATTTTTCCGGTAACATCGATGACAACTGGAAAAGAAAAACTATGATCCTTAAGATATTCTGATACAGTCCCTTTAGACTCACCAACATTAATAAACAAGGTTTCAATTTGAGAACTAGTGGATTTGTGAATGTCATTCAGAAGGGGCATTTCTCGCACACATGACGTGCACCAGGAAGCCCAAAAGTTAAGCACCACAATCTGTCCCTGGAAATCGCTTAGACGAACCTTTTTGCCTTCTATAGTTGTAGCTTCAAATTCGGGAGCGATAGAGCCCACTGCAATCCTCTCCGATGAATCTCTTGTTTCATTATGGCTAAATACCCATACAACAGTCGTGACAGCTGCGATAATCACTAGTAAGGCAATGATTCGACGCATGCTCATTTCAGACCCAGACTATGATTAAAGGCTGTATACAGAGAACCAAATTTCGCATGAAATTCTTTGGTAGGACCTGAACCAACATTTCTTCCATGACTTAGAAAGACAATCTGATCTGCGATCTTATCAGCGATTTCTAACTGGTGTGTGGAGAAAATAACGCTATGCCCTTCTTCCTTGATTCTTTGGAGTAGGTCTACGAATTCATTCATCCAGAAAGGGTCAAGACCGTTTGTGGGTTCGTCCATAATTAGCAACGAAGGTTTGGCGAGCAAGGCCTGTGCAAATAAGATACGCTGACGCATTCCCTTTGAAAAGGTGTTGACCAGACGATTTCGTTTATCTTCTAGACCAACTAAGGCAAGGACTTCGTTGACTCTCGCTTTGCGATTGGGTACCCTACGGAGAGCTGCCCAAAAAGTTAGAGCTTCCTCTGCCGACAGCCCCTGATTGAATTGATAATCATCCGGCATATATCCAATTTGTTTCGAGAATTGTTTGCGTGATTTGTGCCAGTATAAGCCACCCACTGAGATTTCGCCCATCGAAGGCTGTAGAATACCCGCAACCATTCGCAAAACGGTACTTTTGCCAGCCCCGTTACCGCCACATAGTGCAAGTATGCTCCCACTGGGGATTTGAAAGCTAATCTCTTCAACTATTGTTTGCTTTTTAATAACCTTTGAGATTCCTTTTACATTCACTAAGGGGTTATCCACGAGAGCGCCCCCTTTCCCATATCCAATATACAAACAGGATCGAGCTCAACATCCAGACTAGACAGACTCCCATAATCAACAAGCTACCCTTCGAACCATTTATCCATTCTACCCATTGGTAATATTCAGGTCCCAGCACTGAACCTCCGCCCAGCTTAATTACAACGAATAACCGAACAAGCTCTGCTGGGTTGAGTATTGTGAATGCGACCAGCAAGGGCTTAATCCAGAGATAAGGCATTAAACCTAAGAAGGCGATTAAAAAGGTCGGCCAACCTATTACTGTGAAAAACCACACAGCAACAGAAACAGTCAGCGCCTGCCAGCGGTTACGTGATAATGAACCGATAAACAAAGCAATGGTCAAGAATAATAAAACAAGTCCTGCGGAAAAAAACAAAAAAAGAAAGTAAGTAGTAGAATCATAGGCCATGCCCATGAATCCACTCATCATTCCCATTAAACCATAGCCGAAAGCCACAACCGTAAGTAGTACGACAGCTAGACCCACATACTTGCCAAGAATAAATGAGAACGTTCCTATTGGATAAGTAGATAAAAGCTGCCAGCTACCCTCTTCCTTCTCTGAAGTCAGTGAAAAAGAGCCTAGAAATAAGGTCATAAGCGGCAGCAGATACAAAATCAGACTTAGCATAGAACCTGTAACTGCGGTATACCCTTGAATCTCATTTTGTGCATTAATCAGCAGTAAGCCTAGACTAAACGCACAAAATAATGCCAAAAAAGAATAAGCCCATGGATTCCGAAAACCCATTTTAATCTCTCTGCGTGCGACTTGCAGGATATCAACCATTATCACATATCCATTTGCATCATATCCGTATTTTGTTTCCATTCATGCTTGGACAGATCATTTGCTGACAGAACGCTGCCAACACCTTGTTCCTTCACAAAAGCTTCGGCTGAAGCAGTGTCTTTGAAGCTGATAACTCCATAAGCCATAGGTGTGCGTAGTGTCTCATCATAGACAAAGCTGGCCTTACTGAATTCTACCCATTCTTTGTCATTATAGTCACGGACATAGTCCATTCCGATGTTTTTGGTTCCATTCTTGTTCTTCCATTCATTCATACAACCAATATCATCAAACTTATAATTCTTCCCGTCTTTTGTTGTTAGTTGTGTAGCAAAAGCATCGTCCTTAATCTGCATATTGCAAATCGCGCAAATATCAACTTTTTCATTAATCGCTAACGGTTCAAACTTTTTGGGGCCACAAGCCGCCAGAATTAACAAACCCATCATCATCATCAGTACTAAACTCCATTTTTTCATAACCTTAATACCCCCATATATAGTATTGTGATCACAGAGAAAAACAAAAGCAGCCAACCCACCACCATTACTGACCCTTGCCCCTCACTCACTTGTCCAACATTTGCATGAACTGAATCCAATTGCATAAGTGGCTCTGGATCAGTGGACCATTGTTCTTTATCATTTGTATACAGATCGCTTAAAAACGTCATGCCTGGTGATTGAAAAAAGAGCTGATAAGCAGCATTTTCTGTAACTAATTGCTGATAAAATGGATTAATAGCATATGGCAGATCACTTACGCCATCACCCGATACATCCAGACCTTCGAATGAATCCCAAAAATTTCTCGTCATCTTATTATTCTTGGAATCCGTTGCCTGTGCTTCAATCACATTTGCAATAAAAGAATTCTTCTGAAAGCGGTTACCTTCAGAGCCCTCAAATTGAATCCCAATATAATTTCGGAGCACCATATTATTCTGGAGAGTGTTATCGGAGGATTGTTGCATATAGATTCCTACCCGATTTCCTTCCACGACGTTATTTACAATCTGAGAGGTACGAACGTCAAAGAGCAGGATTCCTTGAGAATGAACATTCTGATTTTGTTTACGAAAAGAGTTTCCTGATACCATAACGTCGCTCACTCCCATCACCATCGCGCCAGTGATGTTGTATTCTCCAATATTGTTCGTTACAGATGATCCATTGATATACATACAGTGAACACCGTATCGCAAATGATAGAGCCGATTGTGATCAACCTTTGTATTGCGACTCTTCTCTAAATAAATGCCATCTCGGAGATAAGAGATTTCATTCTCTCTGATATCTGAACCATGAGAGTTATAGAGATCGATGCCATTACCTCTTTTTCCCGGAGCAGCACCTTTAGGTATAAACCAACGGATCTTATTGTTTACTACAACTCCACTATCAGCCTCACGTAGCATAATGCCAAAGCCAAATGTATGTATGACTAAATCTTTCAAAGTCACCTGATCGGCTTCCACCCGAATCGCTGCTGCTTCTCCCCCGTTATCCTGCTGTATATTAAGTCCTTGAAGCTTTACCCCATCCGCCTGAATCATAACTGCATCCTCAGCATCGGGAGATGAATTTAATAGTGTCGCCCTACCTTCCCCGCTTATCGTCAGTCTTTTGTTAATATAAACCGGGCCGAGATAAGTACCTGGAGCTAAAGTAATTGAATCTCCGATTTGGGCTGCATTAATAATCGGCTGGAGTGGAACCGCTTCCGAATTTGTATTTGCACTAGCGCTCCCACTCCCACTGTAGGTCGTGATTATTAATATAAAGCTGAATAACATCATTACTCTAAAAATGCCTGAGTGGCAGAAACGTTTGGATATAACCATTGTTCACCCCCTTGTCAGCGATTCATTCTCTTATCAATCAATCCCATTCAAAGAACGATCAATATGCCTAATTGTAAAGAAAAGGAAGATACATGCCTATAGCTCAATGTAGCTATCCCTATTAAAAAGATGTGTCTGAATTGTGAGTTATGTCACAACAAAAAAACCGCGCTATGCGCGGTTTCATTAGGTTAGCTAATTATTCTCAAGGTATTGATAAACGGCCATCATTTCTTGTTTATTCAACTCCCGAATACGATTGAAGATTGGAATATCTGCTACAGCCTCAATATTTGAGCTTTCAGACATAACATCACTTACATTGCCTGTTAGCCAAGTTTGTACGTCGATGCCCTCGACGATTTCCTTACGACCTTCATCATTAATACCACTAGCATAGCAGCTTACACATGGAATCGTTAACTTATAAACTCCATCATGGAGTCCATCTTCTGATATGACTTTCTTTCCTTTACAGAATGGACATGGCTGACTAGCTTTTATCTTATTAATTAAAGTGATCAGCTTTTTGTATCCAAACGCTTCGTAGACATAGGTCAGCTTTTTGTATTTTCCATTCGTGAAATACTTATCAATGATGTTGTCTCTGGTTTCAGTGATATTCTCAAAATCACAAATCGTGATTTGATTATTAATGCTTATGGATTCAACGCTACTACTAATCTTGTCCCAGAATGGCAGAGCATTTTGCAATACCATTTCATAGTGCGCAAAGCTTGCCAGCTCTAGTTCAAGCATTTTCAGAGCAGCTTGAGTTTCCCTTGGCAATAGAGAGACATCCTCTGTTAGAACCCTATTGCCGCCGACAATGGCTTTCATTTTTTCAAGCACCTGTAATGAGCCAACGGTACTAATCACTTGATCAAGAGGTTGTCCAATGATCTCACGAATATCTGTGTCACCAAATTTTAGCTTTTTATGATGATTTAGTACGGTTCCTTCACAGATTGGACAGGTAATCATTATTTTGGACTGTTTAATATGCTCTTTAATGATTGCTTTCGATATCACCATGTAGTTCCCAATAATGTAATTAAAGCCTTCCCAAGTCCTCGTTGCTTTGCTTGCTTTATCATAAAATGACTTCTCCCAATACCCATACCAAAAAGTATGCTTTTCTGCATCCGTCAGCTCATTATAACTCTTACTGATATCTTGACCGAGTTCATTCTTAATCTCTTCAAAGATAAATTTTATTTTGGGGAATTGATAGAACTTCAGAATATCCATCGCATCTGGATGCAATAAGCCATCCCAAAACGGTACATTTTTGTCCTGAAGAACAACTTCAAAATCAAATTTCTCAATGACTCGACGTCCCTTACAGCATGGACAATGATTGTCTTGATAATAGAAATCGAAGCTACTGGTATCTTTATTAGTTGGATGCGCCGTTACAATATGGTTGATCAAGCCTCCAATTTCATAGAGAAAAGTATATTGGCTGTACAAGTGCCGCTCCAGATCAATGGCAATGACAGGTGCAATGGTATCCGATTCGTATTCACCATAAATCAAACGTGCCATAGAGGATAAGCTTTTTAAGATGCCACCTTTATAGACGTTTTCCGCATTTTTAAAATAAGGAATATGATCTTCTTTTAAATAGTTAATGCCTTTTTGTTGACGCAGTGTTGAAGAAATCTGTAATGGGGTGACATGATCTTCACTGTTTTGTTGACGATAATAATCTTCATGGCTAACAACATCGAGTTGCTCCACCGGTTCAAGCTGCCTTTTGCCAAAATCAACGATAAAATCAGAGTTTTCCAGCATATAGGAGTTATGTTCAATCATCATAATGGAGACAGATACATCCTGAAGAATGACTCTAATGCTATCAATGAATTGATTTAGAATATTTTGTGATAACCCTTTGGAAGGCTCGTCAAAAATGAAAAGTGTATTGGGGTTTCTTGAACCTGCAAATAGCTCGGAGACTAAATGAACACATTGAAATTCACCTGTGGATAAAGACTGTGTTTTTCTTTCCAACGTTAAATAACCCAGCCCAAGCTTGATCAATAAACTTAAGCGTTTATGAGCGATGTCTTCATTTGGCAGTTCTTCAATAATATCTTCAATCGAGCGCTGGAAAATATCATCAATCTCTTCACTATATTTTGTGAGCTTTCTTTTAATATCAAGAAAAGTCGCAACCGTAGATCTACTAGTAATCGATTGATTTCGATCTTGCCCTACGATGACCAGCTTATCCTTGGGATATCGCTTCACAAAATCTTTGGACATACACTCATTGACCAGTGTGGATTTACCACAGCCAGATTCACCAGTAAACGTTACAAGTCTATTACGGGGAATCTGAAGTTCAGCCATTTGAATATTACGACAGTAAAGATCTTGAAAATGATAATATTCTGTGGGAGCTGCTTGATTTATTTCACCATTGATCGGCCTAGGTCGTGGCGATTCTTCAACGATTTTCCCGCCGTATTTACCACTACCTGGTCCAAAGAACAATTGCTCGTCCGTTATGTCTAATACCGTATCTGAATGATCAATGAGCCAAATTTGATTTTTAAATCCTAGTTGTCTAATTTGTTCTAATATTTTCAAAAGGGTTTGGTGATCCAGACCCACAGAGATTTCGTCAATGATAATGACTGTATTCTCACTAGTTGCCATAAATTCTGCTAAGTAAAGACGTGTTAACTCTCCACCTGACAAGGTACCCATAATGCGATTTAAGGTTAAATAACCAATATTCATATGGATTATGTTTTTTAGAATGTTTTGTTTACCCTCACTAATTTTCAGAACTTCTGCTAGTGATAAAATGGTTTCAACACTTAAGTCGTTGATATCGGAAATACTCATGTCTTGATCCAATAACTCCATTTTGTATTGTTCAGTTTCGTGATTATAGCGCTTGCCCTTACACTTTTTGCATTCGACATTTTTAGTAGTGCCGCGACCTTTACAATCTGGACACCAGCCTAATTCATTATTAAATGAAAAAACCTCTGGCGATAGGTTATATTGTTCAGCAATCGCAACACGAATCTCTGTGAACACACCCGTATGTGTGCCAATGGTTGACCGAGGATTGGATGAAATGGATGATCTCCCTAGAAAAAGAACAAGTGGCATTTCTTCCATCAGGATCGCACTGAAATTAGTTTCCATAATATTAGGGAATAAATACTGATATTCTGCCTTTGGCAATAAAGAAACGAGACGTTTCTTGGATTCTTCGCCGATGGTTTGACAAAAAGTTGTTTTACCAGATCCGGATAAACCAGCAATCCCCAGGGATTGATCTACAGGTAATACTGCATCTAGCTTATTAATATTGTTCGCAATTAATCGGTTTATTTTCATAGTGGTATCATCTCATCTCCATTCTCTTCATTTAGTATTGCCATCATTTATTCCATTAAAAAGGGCACTTTCCATTTTCAGAAAAGCGCCCTATTCTTGAATTTAAAGTTCTGCTAATACTTTTTCAAGCTGACTGCCCATATTCGCCCAAGCATACTTAGCACCCTCGATAGCGCCTTGGCGAGCTTTGGTCTCTTCACTAAATCCAGATTGACCAAGATGCAGATGAACCTTACCATCTTCCTCTTTGCTCAAAGTCCAAGTAACCGTAGTGCCTTCTCCAGCACTATGCCAAGTATAGGATAATGTATGTGGCTCGTCTACTACGAGAACCTCGCAATTCACAATACCATCCCACCATTCATTTGGCTCTGCACGAAATTGAAATTTATGCCCTACGACTGGTTTAAAGTCATTGCTCCAAATCCATTTCGCGAGTGTATCTGAATCCGTCAAAGCGTTCCATACCTTCTCGATGGAGCTTGTAAATTGATAATCTAAGGATACATCTGGTTTCATTATTCTTCCTCCAATAAAAGTTTTAGTTTATCGATTCTTTCTTTCCAAAAGCCTTCGTAAAAAGATACCCAATCCCGAATTTCTTTCAATGGATTGGCATTTAAACGATACCTCGTTTCTCTACCAACCTTTCGAGCAACTACAAGATCAGCCTCTTTAAGAATAGACAAGTGCTTAGAAACTGCAGTACGGCCCATATCAAAATGAACCGTGATTTCATGTAGGGGTAATTCATCAACATCAGCCAGGATTTGAAGTAATTTTCGCCTTGTTTGATCTGCAACAGCGTCATATACATCCCTCACTTGACTATTATCGTTCAAAACCACCCCCACCTTTTCCGTAATATTACCTGTAGTGTAACCGATTATACTTCATCAGTACCCAATCGGACACCATTTAGTGTCATATTGATTATAGGACACCAAATGGTGTCGTGTCAATGATCTTAAATTTTATTATCTAATTTTTTAACGAAATATGGAGTGAATATTTGATTTTCGAAGACGTTCTATCTGATGTATTTTGATTTCAATTTCTAATTTACGATAGCATTCGAAAAAGGAGGACTAAACGCCCTCCTATTACTCGTTCTTATTCCAGGTTAATTGTGTTCCGGTAATTATCTAGCTCCGAATTCCTTTACTCAGTAAAGCGGCAACACTTCTTGTTTTAGCCCTGAAAAAAGATCTCCGGATTGTTCAAAGAAGTTGTCAGGCAAATGATAATAAGCATCTCCCATAGATACGATTTTTAATTCGGGAATAATATACATGCCCATATAGGTTCCATCCTTGAGGTTGAACTTTAACTGATACGATTTCCCTTGGGATTGCGCCTCTGCAATAGCCTCGTATTCCTTATTACTTAATTCAGCTGTTTTTGCGCTGTACAGCCCCTCAATGATAGACTCCACAGAAGCATGATCTGTCATTTTCTTTAACACGTCATTTCCCACATGATTAAGAACATGGATATCTATTGCATGCTCTTTTAGATTAGACATGTCCAGATATTCCTTAGCAGTCATCGTAGAATTGTTAGTCTTCGCCACGATTTCTGCCAAATAATAATGCTCCTCAACTTTAACAGCAATGCGGAATTGGGATGGGTACGTCGGAATTTCATATAACTGTCCTCCAACAGCGAACGTAGACGAAAAATCCTTTTCTACAACTTCTCCTCCGTCGTTCTTCCCCATCTCTTGGTTAAGATCAAAATCTATGGTTCCAAGTGATTTTTCAGGTTTCATTCCTGTGAACTTAAACTGAGCACCATCACTTACGAACGCATAACGAAATCCGTTGTAATTTAAAATTTTCCGAACTCCGGTAGGAGCTGAGACTGGCGTTTGCTGCGAGATTTGTGGTGAATTCGTTAAAGATTGCTTCAAAGGTGAAGAGTAAATGGCCACTCCTAACACAAGTGCAGCGCAAGCAGCCATGGTTCCCCACTTCGCATAGGTTCTCTTATTAGTGCTCCTCGCAGTGTTGGCCTTTTCCACCAGATTGCCGTCTACATAACCAATAGTCTTAAATAGATCTTTATTATTCATAGGATATAGCCCTCTTTCATAAGGTATAATTGGAGTTTTTTTCTTGTTCTAAAAAGAACCGATTTCGTTTTACTTTCACTTATTGAGAATCGTGTTGCGATATCAGCCAAAGAATCGGAATACCAGTAACGTCTCAGAAAAATGTTCCGATGATCTTCGTTAATCTTAAGCAGAAAATTGCTTATGGATTCAGCGATTTGTTCTTCCTCATATTGACTTTCGACATTGTCTGGCGAGGATAAACAATCATTTAATTCATCAAGAATCGTATCGAATTTTTTATTCCGTTTTTTGGCCATGTAATAATCGTGTTTATTTAACGCGATATTTCGTGTGATCCTCCCCAGAAAAGATGAGAGCTTAGCAGGAGTCTTCGGCGGTATCGTTTCCCACGCTCCTAGAAAGGTATCGTTCACGCATTCTTCCGAATCTTCAAAATTAGACAGAATGTTATGAGCAATCTTGGTACAATAATTTCTATATTTTTTGGATGTTTCTTCTATTGCTGTTTCATTGCGGGCAAAGTACAGCTGTATGATTTCACTATCGTCCACTCCATCACTTCCGTTCAGTTTGATTAAGGCCTCACTTATAAAGTAAGAAAAGAAGGGTTTTGGTTGCAAAAAAGTTTTTTTATGTACTAGTGCGGGAAATCATTTTATATCTTCATAAGCTTCGACATTGAAAGCTAATAATATGACGTGTGATCTTATCCTTTTGATTACTGAGTCATCTTCAACAGACAATGTGCATATAAAAAGCCGATGTCCCCCTTAGTAGGCAACACCGGCTAATATATTGAGCACAGAAATTATAGATGAATCGTTTTGCACTCTTCTTGAATACAGTTTTGTCTTTATTCATAATTGTTGTATAAACCAGGACTTAATCAATGGTAAAACAACGGCTGGTTGCATAGCTTTTGTATGATCCATTTGGGTTCCCGTCAGGATTTCAACATCCCAGCCTAAATCAGTCAACTTTGTTCTATTCTTTTTTAATATCCCAGCAATATCAACGGTAACATTCCCAAAATCCTCACCATATACGATGGTATCATTTTCTCCTGCAAAAGCTAGTTTTGGGAGACTAAGCAAATGGTGAATACTGCGATCATCAAAAGTAGTGAGGCTCTCGTATAAGGCAACAAATTGAGCTGTTACACGGGTATCTATTGATACCTTTATGTTGTCCCAGTCTATCTCATCTGGATTCTCTGTTTCAACAGGACTTTTAGCTGCCTCACTTTGATTATTCAAGGCTTGGGTATGTGTTTTGTGGGTGACAATCATCATCTCTTGATAGGGCCCATCATAAGGCGGAAAACCTCCCATTATCAAGCTTTCTAGACGATTTGTTCTTATAGCCAATTGTAGTCCAATTAACGCTAGCCAGGAATAACCGTAGTAACTAAAGCTAGTAATATTCATCTCATCAGCAATGAGGAGGAAATCCTTCACAATATGATCTACAGTTAGGTTCTCAACTGGATGTTGAAAAAGATGACCTTCATAATCAAAGTAAAGCACTTGAAACGTATCCGCGAGACCTTCCACAAAATGCTTACCTAATTCAGGGTCTACTCCCCATAGCCTTAGATTCTCCGCCTCCTGATTGTACACAGATTTTTTAGCAATGGGCAACATGATCGTTGGACGACCTGAGACTCCGGTTAATCCTACTTCTATGGCTGAGTGGTTAGTTAATTGTATGATTTTTTTCAAATAATCCTCTCCCTACTGTCTTATACATTTATCATATAACATTCATGCAATCTTTCGGTTTATACCATCCTATACCTTGATATATCTTGTTAAATTAGATTTAATGTTGTTGTAGCACTTGAAGGTTTAACTTTAATGTTTGGAGCGATGGACATTATGAAAGATATTTATACACCAACAATGATAGCTAAGAAATTAAATGTAAGTACTACAACGTTAAGAAGATACGAAGATCAAGGCTTAGTTCCCGACGTATCCAGAACCGCTAGCAATCGCAGATGCTACACTGCCATCCATGACCAAGCTTTTAGTACAATTCGGGCACTTTTGCAAGGATATGAGATTCCAGTTGTGTACGATGTGATGAGAAAGATTAAAGCTCGGCAAATTGAATATGCACTTTGGACAATCAATCAGGAGCAGCATAATACGCAAGCGGAAAAACTTAGGTTAGAGGAAGTATTACGCATGGTCCGGAATGCAGATTTATCAAAATACAAAGGTTTAGAGGTAACAAATGCAATGACTATTGGTGAAGTTGCACAAATGGCAGGCGTTAAGCCTTCAGCCATTCGCCATTGGGAACAAGAAGGACTAATTACTTCGAACAGAAACAAAGATAACGGCTATAGAGTCTATACTTTAACGGAATTAAGAAAGATTATATTGATCAGCAGTTTAAGGAAGACCGTGTATTTTATCGAGAATATGAAACAGCTGCTGAATGAAATAGAGGCACAAAACTACAAAAAAGTTGAAATGTCCTTCGAGCTTGCCTTGCAAAAATTGAATAGTCAATTAATGAAGCAGTTTTTGGGGATTGCTGAGCTTATGAAATATGTGAAATACTATTGAATTTGATGTCAACAAGCTTCCCGCTTTCCACAAAACCAATCGTTCGGTAGACCTTATTTGAATTGGGATTCTTAAAATCAGCATATAGCATAGGTATTAAGCCCTCTGATAAAAGAAGCGAACATAACTCTGCTACCAGTGCACTCGCATACCCTTTCTTTCGGCAAGAAGATGGCGTGTATACCGCATTGATTCTGGAGTATCTTGAGGAACGATGTGCGATGTTTGCCATGGATACAGGGTTTTGATCAACAAACCAGAGATACAAATCACCCGTATCAATGATTGCGTTAGCTTCCGAAATTTTACTTTCCGCATCCACCGTGATCCCGTAAGCCCCTTCTGAGAATCCAGCCAAAAATGCTGCCACGATCTCCAAATCTTTTCTAGTGGCTTGATGCATTGTTCCCCTTACATTCATTGGTTTCTTTGGTTCTATACAAAAATAAGATTCCATAGTCATGTTGGGCTCATATTGCAGTTTATTTGCCTTAGAATACAGCTGCGCAAAACGTTCTGTTACCTTTGGTTCCCCAGTTACTCCTGGCAATGTAGTCCCTTCAAGGTATTCTATAAGCTTGTGGAAGAGGGAGTTTTTCTTATCCACAGCAGTCTCTTTAGAAATCCAAAGCCACGCATTGTGTCCAACGGACTGGGCATAAATCATTGACTCATCAGAATCTTTTATGCAGGTAGAATTTTTTGTCTCGCAAATGCGATGAACCAGGTTGTATTGAACCTCATCAGCAATAAACATATCCTGGCTCAGAATTCGATCGGATGCATTGATTTTTTGGAACATAGTTATTCCTCCTTAAAGTTATTTATTAGAACGCAAAAAACTCCGTCCCCTAAGGGACGGAGTTGATTCCGCGTTACCACCCTGATTGGCGTATTCATGAATACACCCTCTCTGTCATCGTCCAACAACGATGCTTCCTTGTAACGGCAGAATCCCGGGCCCGTCTACTGTTATTTCGGGGGCCAGCTCTGAGGCGATTGTTCAATTCGGTTGTCGGCTGCCTCGCACCAACCGGCAGTTCCCTGATCGACATTTCCGAATCTACTTGTCCTCTTCGTCGCATTTGAATGCAATATAATTAGATACAATATAAAATAACAGGAATATTATGTCAATATAAACATGTGAATTATGTTCGATCATTGACTCCAATATGTATTTATGCAAAACTGCCCGTTAGTTAAACAAGAAGATTTTTTATTTATTTTGCAGCTTCCAATGTAGGTAATCCGCACAAAAAAAAGCGCAGATTTGTTGGTTTCAACTCTGCGGTCTTTTTTTATAAAATAATGCGACAAAATAAATATGGGTGCCTATAATAACTCTTACGTGTGGTTTACCTCAGATATCCACCATTGTTAATATCAAACGTCGCACCTGTGTAATGTTTAGATTGATCAGACAGCAAAAAGATAACAGTATCAGCAACGTCTTCTGGCAGTACAGGGGTTTGAATGAGCTGGTGGCTTAGATACTCTTTCTTCCTCCACTCTGGTATACTTTCCATCATCGGTGTACTAACCATCGTCGGAGCAACTGCGTTCACTCTAATATAGGGTGAGAAGTTCATTGCACAGCTTTTGGTAAGACCTAGGATAGCTGCTTTCGATAAACCATAAATGGCGTCAGAGCTCCCTTCATGCCCCAAACTGAAGATATGTTAACAATGGCCCCGTAATGCTTATTTTTGTATAACTTTTTACCAAAAAGCTGTGAGAAGTAGACACATCCTTTGATATTAATATTAAGTACTCGATCTATCTCCTCAGTGTCGTAATCCATGATATTCTTTGCCAGATAAATGCCTGCATTATTAACCAATGTGTTTACATCTGTATGCTCATGCTCAAGATATTCAAAAAAACGGGAGACTTGCTCATAACTGCTAACATCCACCCTGTATGTAAATAGCCTCTTGTTGTGGGGCTCAGACATAGATTGCTTCAAATTGAAGAGGGACTCTTCAGCTATATCACACGCTATAACTTCAGCTCCCTTATTTAAACACTGCTTTACAACCTCTTTTCCGATTCCAGATGCTGCACCTGTAACAATGACCTTCTTATCTTTCAAAAAAACATCACCATCTTCCTCCTATTTCATGATTCTCCTAAATATTATCCTCTTAGTTAAGGATAAGCCATTTATTATTCATTCTCCCCGACCGTTAACCTCCAGTCATTACATCGTATGGTATTGCCAACGGGGTATTCAAAATCACATTCACCGATAAACGAGAAGCCGAGCTTACGACAAATGGCATTAGAAGCAGGATTGTTGATTTTAGGAAAAGCATGAATGAATCTATGTTTCATTTCAGAATGGATGGAATCTATGGCTTTCGCTGTTGCTTCTGTCGCTATCCCTTTGCTTTGGAATGCTGGTAAAACACTCCAGCCTACCTCATAAATAGATTCTCCGTGCCAAGTCTGATCCCAATAGCCCACACTGCCAACGACTTCAAGATTCGGAAGCAGGAGAATCTTAAACATTCGTCCTGTTCCTTTTTGAGCGATTTCATAGTAGCGCTTATGGCGAGATAGGATTTTCTCCTCAGTTTCTGGACCTCCAAAGTGCACGGTCATCTCTGGCGAATTTAATTGGCGAAGCAAATCTAGATCTCCTTCATCCCAAAGTTCAATGATTACCTTTGGTGCATTCCTTTGTTCCGTCATCTTACTCACCTCTCTGTTGTATTCCCAAACGAATCTAGATAGTAGAAGACCTATTGTGATCATTCTATTTCAATCATACCGGAACATATATTTTCATTTCAATAAAATCCAGTTTTCGAATACTGCATTTGCTATAATGTTCTCATGAAAAATAATACGATCCTAAATAAATTAGCTATCATTCTACTTTTTATCAGCGTTCTCTTTGGCTTACGCTGCATTTGGTTCAGCATATTTAAGGTTTCCAACAATGTACCTATGATTAACAACGGCGTACTGGATTTACGTGGTCAGGATCTGGAGAAGGCTAACTTAATCAGGCTAGATGGTGAATGGAGCTTCTATCCTTCGCAATTCGTGTCGTCCAAAACTTCGACTATACCAAAGCTAACCCATTCGCTTCAAGTTCCCGGAAATTGGAACCACGCCATGGGAACTGATCAGAAATCTTCCTATGGTTTTGGCAGTTACCGTCTGCGCATTTTGGTAGAACCGCTTCAGCAGCCTGTCTCATTGTGGATCAAACAAATTTATTCCGCCTCCAGCGTGGAAATTAATGGTACTCCTATTCATAATAACGGAACAATCACTCTCGATGCCAATACATATGTACCAAAAACCACCTCATATACAGCAGCTTATTTTTCAAAGAATACGACTGAAATTGAAGTCATTATTCACGTAGTAAACTTTGATCATCCCTTTAAAGGCGGTATTAGTGGACCTATTTTCTTTGGCTCTCAAAAAGTGGTTGACCGGACAAATTTTTATACCGTTGGATTTCAAATGCTTACCGCAATCATCCTGCTACTGCATGGACTCTATGCTTGTATTCTGTATTTATTTAATCCTAAAGAACGTGCCCTGTTTCTTGTAGGGTTAATGACATTATCTGTAGCCGTAATCCTGTTAGCCCGAAATGATAACTTAGTTCTTGCTTTACTGCCGATAAATTACACTTGGTCATTAAAAATCCGTTTAATCGCTTTCTTATGGCAAAACCTTTTTATTCTGCTTGTATTCAGGAAATTCACCTCCGTTGCCGAAGTCAACAAATGGTTACGCGCTTACACATGGTGTCTTTTCCTCTATACCTTATTCATATTCATCGTACCTGCTTATCTGGTCAGTACATCGATTCATTGGGGAATCATTCAAGTGTTTCAGTATATTCCCTTCATCTGGTTGATCTATAGCTTGGGCCGCTTATTGTTCAAAAGGCAAGATGATAAAGATGTTGTTTTTCTACTGATATCAGGAGCGGCCATCATCTCTAATTTGTTATGGAATTTGTGGGATAGTAACGGCCACTATTCAATTGTCTACTATCCTGTGGATATTATCGCCTCCATTGTGGGCTTCTCAGCTTATTGGTTTAAAAAGTATTTTCAGAATGCCAAAGAGAACATGAAGCTAAATGAGCAGCTGAAAAAAGCGGACAAACTCAAGGATCAGTTTCTCGCCAATACTTCTCACGAGCTGCGAACACCAGTTCATGGAATTATGAATATCGCGCAAAATATAATAACGAAGGAAAAGGATAGACTCTACGAGAGTAGTCGGCAGGATATGGAGTTACTGATTACTATCAGCCGCCGTATGTCCCATATGCTTGGGGATTTACTGGATGTGGTACGTCTTCAGGAGCATCGCGTTATTTTGCAAAAGGAGCCTGTTTCAGTTCAATCGGTAGTTCCCGGAGTCATTAACATGCTGCAATATATGATTGAAGGCAAACCGGTACAGTTATCCATGAATATACCAGAATCTATGCCACCTATTCTTGCGGATGAGAAACGACTAGTACAAGTATTATTAAATCTGGTGCACAACGCGCTAAAATACACCGAGCAAGGACTTGTTTCTGTTTCTGCTGAGGAAAAAGACGGTCATGTCTTTATCTATGTGACTGATACTGGGGTAGGCATGACCAAAGACACCATGGAACGGGTATTCCTACCTTATGAGCAAGGTCCTCACGGTATAAATGACGGACGCGGGATTGGGCTGGGTTTAAGCATCAGTCGGCAGTTGGTTGAACTGCATGGGGGTAATTTGAGCATACAATCTAAACCTGGTAAAGGATCGATCTTCAGCTTTGCTCTACCCCTTGCTGATTCATATAGCCACCAGACACATAGAGAGGCTGCACCTAATGCAACGTATACGCCAGATGAGATTTATAAGCAGATGGCTGAATGGGGGATTTCCGAACAACACAATCATCACTCTGAAAAAATCCCACCGCTCTTTACAGACGCGAAGTTAAATCTTTTGGTGGTAGATGATGATCCTGTTAATCTAAATGTGCTTAAGGGCATTCTCGAAAACGAGCCTTATCTGATTACCACAGTGAACTCAGCTCAAGAGGCAATGGATTGGTTAGATAAAAAAAGCTGGGACTTGCTTATTAGTGATGTAATGATGCCGCAGATGTCGGGATATGAATTAACGCAAAAGATTCGCGCACGTTATTCGTTATATGAGCTCCCAGTGCTATTACTGACTGCTCGCAGTCAACCTGAGGATATTTACACTGGATTCTACTCAGGCGCCAATGATTATGTTACCAAGCCTGTGGATGCAGTAGAACTCAAATATCGAATTCGGGCCTTAACTGCGATGAAGATATCCTTTAATGAACGGGTGCGTATTGAGGCAGCTTATCTACAGGCACAGATCCAACCCCATTTTTTGTTCAACACGTTGAACTCTATTTCGGCGCTCAGTGATCTGGATACTAAAAAGATGCAAGAGCTCATTACTGCATTTACATCCTTTTTGCGTATTAGCTTTGACTTTTTAAATATTGGAGAACTAGTGAACCTCTCCCATGAGCTAGAGCTGGTAGAATCTTATTTGTATATTGAACAGACACGATTTGCAGAACGAATATCCGTTGTTTGGCAGGTAGAACCAGACATTAATATCCTGTTACCCCCTCTATCCATTCAACCCTTGGTAGAAAATGCTATCAAGCATGGTCTGCTCAAGCGTCAACAAGGTGGTACCGTTTATATCCGTATCACTCGTCTGAACAAGGCTGTAAAGATCGAAGTGGAGGATAATGGATTAGGTATGGACCCAAAAGCACTTGCTTTGTTGCTGGAACCGACCATGAAAGAAAAAGGCGGCATTGGACTAGCTAATACTCATCGAAGACTGATGCAATTGTATGGTCAAGGTCTTTTGATTCAAAGTAAACAAGGAGAAGGCACTTTGGTATCCTTTGTTATACCGAAGGACAACGAATAATATATCAATTAAAAAAGCCATTCCATAAGGAGTGGCTTTTTGTGTATCAATACTACATTTAGAAAATGGTTGGTACCATGCCCCCATCCATACGGATCGGAGAACCTTTAAATGCAGAGGCATAAGGACTGCACACAAATGCTGCTAGTCTGCCTATTTCATAAGGTCTAATAAATCGCTGTATTTCAGATTGCGGTAGGTTTGTAGTCATAAATTTTTTCTCTTTTTCTGAAAAAGTCAACGCTTCATCTGGGTACATTCCATCGATGATTTGCTGCACATTTTCCGAGAGTGTTGGTCCTGGCATGATAGTATTGACGGTTACTTCTGTTCCAATTGTTAATTTAGATAAGCTTTTTGCCAATGATAATAGCATTGATTTGGTCATTGCATATTGTGGCATTTGAGCTGACGGCATTATTGCTTCTTCACTAGCGATAAAGATCACGCGACCAAAATTGTTTTCTAACATTTTAGGTAAATAAAATTTTGTTAAACCATTTGCAGCAAGAACATTCGTACGGATGTATTTTTCAAATATTTCATCGTCAACGTCGTCATAGCTCATCAGTTCATAAATCCCCATATTATTAACTAAAATATCGATATGGGGGTATTTTTCAAATAAAGCTTCTCTTTGCTCCATATCTACAATATCAGCTGCAGCATTCCGTGGTGAAGTTTCTGGAAATTTTGCTTTAATTTCATTTACAGTTTGTTCTACCTTCTCATAGTTCCGTCCATTTATTAGTACATTAACACCTTCGTTGGCAAGTTCAAAGGCGATAGCTTTACCAATACCTTTTGTAGATCCTGTAATTAAAGCTGTCTTATTGTTTAATCCCATATCCATACTTCATTTCTCCTTTTATCATGGCGAGTTAATTAGTAGTTTCTCAAGAACTTTTCTGTGCACCGGCTAGTATTTATACTATCTTACCTGGATTATTCAGTAACTAGTGTCTTGCGCCAAACTTCTTGTTTAACACGCCAATTCGAAGGAGTATCTCCTTCCCAAAGTCGGAAGGCACGGTAGAACGAGTTCTGATCTTCATATCCGATCAAGAAAGCCACCTCTTTAATATCGAGAGAAGGATCTACTAAATACGCTCGCGCCTGCTCATGTCTAGCTTGTGTCAGCAAATGCTTGAAGCTCGTATTTTCTTCAGTAAGCCTCCGCTGTAAGGTACGAGCACTCATTCTTAGCTCTTTAGCAACAGTTTGAATTTCGGGTGGCCCTCCGCTAAGGCTGCGTTTCATAATCCATTTGACCCTTTCAGTAATTGAGCGACTGCCCTGCTGTTCAGCAAGTGTCCGATCCAGAACAGGAGTCAGAATCTCTAGCAACTCTTCGTTATACGAGATAAAGGGCAGGTCCAAATCACTTCGTCGTAGTGTTAAGCGGTTAGTCTCAGTGCCGATCTGGATTCGACAGCCGAAATAAGCTTCAAGAACCTCTAAATTCCCTATAGGTTGTGAAAATTCTACAAACTGTGCTGTCACAGGTATGCCTGTACCTCGTCGTCCCAGTTCCAGTAAAAACGCCAGTGTAAGGCCAAGTAGCAGCGGTGGACCGGAATACTCGGGATGTTGCCAATCCAATTCGATTGTGCACAGCTCTCCCTCCTCCGTGATATGCAAGCTTTCTGGAGGGCACATTCGTTTGTAACGGACCATTCGGTTTAAAGCGTCGCGATAATCTTTCGCATGATAAGTGGCTAAGACAGTCGGCGGATATTGTGTGGTTTCAAAGACGGTTGCCAGCTTGATGATTCCCTCAGCGGTATCTCCAACGAGGTCGGAATAGGCCTGCCAGATGGCAAAATATTGGGCTGTGGTGACTTCTGACTCCGTGATAAGGCTCAGGGAGAGACTTGTTTTACTAGCTATATCTTGAGCGGTTATCCCTAATTGAACTAATCCAGACCAAAATCCGGGAGGGATTTTAATGGAGTCAGAGGGATGAGACTGCATCTATATGGACCTCCTTTAGCATGAACGCATGGAGAAAGGGCTAGTTAGAATTCAAGCAAGCACGGGCAAGCAACTCAAACGAATGCAGCCGTTTCTCATAGTCTGGAATCATAGTAACGATAATGAATTCATCAACTCCATATAAATGAGATAACTGTTCCAGCTTTTCTTTAATGCTTTGGGGTGTGCCTATCAGCAGCTTACGTTCCAAGAGCTTGGATTTCTCTTCAGCTGAGCCTTCTTGTTGAAATAATGTCATACCCGTAGAGGCGAGCTTCTCTGCTTCTTCCTCAGTATCTGCGCAGATGACACCAACAGCTACGATAGCCCGCGGAACAGGTGCAATTGAAGAAGGAATAAAATCTTCTCGGTAAGCTTGCAAAATCTCCTCCCCAGCTACATCGCTCATGAATTGACCAAACACATAGCCTGCGCCAAACTCGGCAGCATATGCCGCACTCTTCTTGTTAGTGCCCAGCATCCACAGCTCTGGTGACTCGGGTGGTGTCGGACGGGCGGTTATCTGACGTCCTTCATATGAATAGGTCCCTTGCAATAATTCGGTGACTCCCTTAAGCAGCTCCGGCATTTTCCAAACATTTTCTAGAAAATTTCCGCTCAGCGCTAAGCTTACTTCAGCTGCACCTCCAGGAGCCCGGCCTAGCCCAAGGTCGATGCGTCCCGGATATAAACTTGCCAGCAAATGAAAAGATTCTACCACCTTCAGTGGTTTATAGTGTGGCAGCAATAACGCTCCCGACCCGATGCGGATATGCTGTGTTTTCGCTCCAATATGCGACAAAAACACCTCTGTGGAGGTACAAGCTAAGCCCGGCATATCATGATGTTCCGCAACCCAATAACGAGTATATCCCAGTCTTTCAGCTGTCTGAGCCAGCTCCACCGCTTGTCCCAATGCGAAACTTGCATCTGCCTTATCAAATACAGGGACAAGATCCAATACGCTAAGCTTAATGGCTGTCGCTGTCATGGCTACGTCCTACTCGAGGGTTTCGGTAAAATTCAATCATATCGATAAAACTAACCTTATAATTACCGGCTACCGCTGCCAGGTCATACATTCGTCCATGGCCGTCATCTTTGGATGCGAATACAATATCATGCCGCAGCTTATCCATAATCACTTTGCCGATGAATTGGCGCTCGTATTCCGCATATTTCTTTTTGAACTCCTCATTAAATTCCACTAGGTCCTGGTAAGAGCGCTCAACCATTGCATTTACCAAAGTGAGTTCATTGCCCTCTTTTTGTACCGCTACGTAATAATTTCCACGTTCATCCTTGATCAAATCTTTATACAACTCAACGTTCAAAGTTAACGTCTCCTCTCTGATTATCTAAGGGATAACTACTCCTTTAGAACCTACCCTTACATACTTGCTGTCAGTACTGTTGGCTCTGTAGTGATTTGTACGTTTCCTGCTACAGCTCTGGAGATCATGCAAGAGCCTTCTGCTTTATGGGCAATACGAATAGCTTTATCGATATCGTCCTGTGACGCGTCTTTAGAAAGAGTGATTATAGGTGAATGTTTAATCGCTTCATATGTAAAAATGTTATTCGTTACATCCACCGTCGCCTCTGATGTTAAGGTCAGATTTGAAGTTATAAGCTCAGATCGCTCCAGCATGGCTGCAAGTGTAATGAGATAGCAGGTTGCTGCTGCGCCCAGAAGCATCTCATCTGGATTCGTTCCAACTCCGGGCCCGCCCATTTCCTTCGGAATGGAGATTTGTGCCTTGAGCTGTCCGGCTTCAATCGTTCCATCACTATTACGACCGCCGTTCCATACGGCATTTAATATAAATGGGTGTTTCATTTCTAGATGTCCTCCCTATTTTGAAATTGCATGACATATTTTTAATCGAATACTTTACATGCTAACATAGAAGAATGCAGCGAACAAACAGGGTCAGTTCTACTTGTTGACTCTATTTTTCGATAATTTAAACAAAGGAGGCTCTATCATTATGATCAACGATACGGATATCAAACATCTTCAGCGCTGTATTGAACTTGCCAGAATTGCTCTTGACGCTGGAGACGAGCCTTTCGGCTCCATCCTGGTTGCAGCAAACGGAGAAGTCTTGGCCGAAGACCGCAACCATGTAGGCGGTGGTGATCATACTCAGCACCCGGAATTTGCTTTGGCCCGCTGGGCGGCTCAGAATATGACACCGGCAGAACGTAATAAGGCAACTGTATATACTTCGGGAGAGCATTGTCCTATGTGTGCAGCAGCTCACGGTTGGGTTCAATTAGGACGAATTGTTTATGCGAGCTCTTCGCAGCAATTATCACTGTGGTTAAGCGAAATGGGCATTGCAGCATCACCCGTCCGTACTTTGACCATTCAGGAAGTTATCCATAATGCGGTCTTAGATGGCCCTGTACCGGAGCTAGCAGAACAAGTACGGGAACTTCATCGACAATTCCATGGAAAAAGACAGTAGTAAAATAAAAAGAACCTTTGAATAAAGGTTCTTTTTTATGTCCTAATTCCTTTTATTATCTTAATTAATTAAATAAATCGGTCGAGAAAGAAACATCTAAACTTTGTGGGGTATAAACTATAGTTACTATATATACAGAGTCCTAAAGTTCTTATACCATTAGCTTTGTAAGCGATTAACTTTATAGGAGGAAATGACTTGACAAAGCCTGTGCAACCCAATGAACCTCTCGTAACTCATATTTATACTGCGGATCCTTCCGCTCATGTATTTGAAGGCAAAATATATATTTATCCCTCACATGACCTGGATCACGAAATGATCTCTAATGACAACGGTGACCAATATAATATGGAGGATTACCATGTTCTTTCTATTGATGGAGATGGCTCCCCTTGTGTTGACCACGGTGAAGTGCTTCATGTGAAGGATGTTCCATGGGCTAAGCAGCAAATGTGGGCTCCGGATGCAGCATACAAAAACAATACCTACTATTTGTTTTTCCCAGCTAGAGACCATGACGATATTTTCCGAATCGGGGTCGCCACCTCTTCTTCACCTTCCGGACCATTTACACCTGAACCAAGCTACATTCCCGGCAGTTATAGCATTGATCCCGCCGTTTTCGTTGATGATGATGGTAAATCGTATATATACTTTGGGGGTCTTTGGGGCGGTCAACTTGAAAAATGGCAAACCGGCTCATTTGTTCCGGATGCCGAGGGACCGTCTGAAACGTCACCAGCTCTTGGACCTATCGTAGCGGAGTTGAGCGAGGATATGCTGAGCTTTGACGGTGGACCTAGAGAAATATCCATCATTGATACGAGCGGAAATCCGATTCTTGCTGGAGATGAAGAGAGAAGATATTTTGAAGGTCCATGGGTACATAAATACAACGGGTATTATTATCTTTCTTATTCCACGGGTACTACCCACAATATTGTATACGCTATCAGTAAAGATCCGCTTGGACCTTTTGTATATCAAGGAAAAATACTTTCACCTGTGCTAGGCTGGACAACACACCATTCAATTGTTCAGTTTAAAGAGAAATGGTATTTATTTTATCATGACAGTTCTTTGTCGGGTGGAGCTGACAATAAGCGTTCAGTAAAATATACGGAGCTGAAATACAACGATGACGGCACTATTCAAACCATCCATCCTTAGTTTTTTATCGAAATAGGCTGCATGCTGTAGTTTACTGGAGGGGGATTCTGATGTCAATGACACAACAAGGTGCTTTTTATACGGGGGAATATCGCAATTTATTTAAGGAGCTTGGCTTTTCTGAAGATGAGATCAACGCTAAACTCAATGAAACTTGGAATGATTTATTTTATGGAGATCCGAACGTACGAATCTACTATCCGCAGGACGAGGATAAAAGCTATATTCTGGATACAGGTAATCTAGACGTACGGTCAGAAGGAATGTCCTACGGAATGATGATGGCCGTTCAAATGAATAAAAAAGAAGAGTTTGATCGTTTATGGAACTTCTCAAAGACGTTTATGCAGCATAAAGAAGGTCGTTATGCCAATTACTTTGCTTGGCACTGCAAGCCTGACGGTACAAGGATTTCTCAGGGACCCGCACCGGACGGGGAAGAGTTTTTCGCCATGGCCCTGTTTTTCGCCTCAAAACGCTGGGGGAACGGATCGGAGCCTTATAATTATTCTGAGCAGGCTCGAACAATATTGCGTGCTTGTGTACATAAAACTGAAACAGGCGCTGGTGACTCAATGTGGGACGCGGAAACGAAACTGATTAAATTCGTACCGGAATCCACCTTCAGTGATCCCTCTTACCATCTCCCCCATTTCTATGATTTGTTCGCTTTGTGGGCTGATGAAGGTGATCATATGTTTTGGCGAGAAGCGGCGGAAGCCAGCCGCACATATCTACACACTACATGCCATCCTATAACTGGTCTTGCTCCCGAATATGCTAATTTTAATGGAACCCCGGCAGAACCCCAGCCTCATGGTGATTTCAGCCATTTTTTCAGTGATGCTTACAGGGTTGCGGCTAATATCGGTCTGGACTGGGCATGGTTCCAAAAGGACAGCTGGCAGGTCGATCAATGTAACCGGATTCAGGCTTTTTTTAGAAATATCGAAGTTTCCGATTACCGGCGGTATACCATTGAGGGACAGCCCTTCAACGAACCGGCGCTGCATCCGATAGGTCTGTTGGCGACCAATGCCATGGCTTCCCTTGCTTCTGATGGGCCGGAGGCAGAGCATTTTATCCGTTTGTTTTGGGATACACCTTTGCGTACTGGACAACGTCGTTATTATGATAACTGTCTGTACTTCTTTAGTTTACTGGCCCTGAGTGGGAATTATCGCATTTATTGAAGGAAATCGAACAAAAAAATAGGACTCCATTCCTCGACCTTTTCGAGGAATGGAGTCCTATTAATCGTAATGAAGCGTTCATAAACCACAGAAGAGACTTGTATAACTTGAACTTAAAAAATATCAGAGGTATGTAGCGAAGGGGAAATTTGGAACTGTAGGAGCGAAAGCGACCGCCTTTGTCTCCGGATTTCAACCGCTAACAGCGGTACAATTCAAGAAATCTGGAGACAACAGCGGCCGGAAGTCCAAATATTCTCCGTAGCTACAACTTACCTTTAGATGTATAAATTAGTAAATAAAATTTTCTTTGCTATTACTTTATAACTACATATTCCAAGTTAACAAGTTTTGCGTAAGCAATAATTTGGTCTGTTGTAAGAGTTAATGATACAACGGTGTGATGACCGCCACCATTTTCGATCCAAGCTTTAACCCCGTCTTGGAAGTTTGGTTTAACATTCCAAAGTACACGAGCTACTGGAAGGTTTGGCGCAGGAACCGTCGGTTCAAATGCAGTAACTTCGTTGATCAGAAGCTTGTAATGAGTACCGAAGTCAGCCATGGAAACTACTACACCGTCTCCTGCTTTGCCATCAAATACTAAACGTGCTGGATCGTCTTTTCCACCAATACCTAGCGGAGATACGATGATTTTTGGTTTATTGCTTGCCAAAGTAGGATCTACTTCAAGCATGTGGGATTGGAGGATCGATTCTTGTCCAACCGTCAATTCATAAGTGTAATCTTCCATAAAGCCTGTGGATTGATTATGACTCATCACTTTAAGCAAACGATCAAGTGCTGCAGTCTTCCAATCGCCTTCACCAGCAAAACCATAGCCTTGTGCCATCAGACGTTGAACAGCAAGTCCTGGAAGTTGTTTCATGCCATGTAAATCTTCGAAGTTTGACGTGAAGGCATTATAACCACCTTGATCAAGGAAACGTTTAATAGCGATTTCATAGCTTGCTTGAACTCTTACGCTAGCTTCCCAAGCTTCTTTGCTGTTAGTACCATAATCAAATTCATACAGCTCTGAATATTCAGCGAACAAAGCGTCGATTTCTTCTTCTTTAACTTCATTAATGATTTGCACTAGATCGCCAATACCAAAGTAGTCCACAGTCCATCCAAATTGAATTTGGGCTTCAACCTTATCTCCTTCGGTTACGCCAACGTTACGCATGTTATCACCAAAGCGGGCAACTTTGATATTGAAGCTTTCGTTATATGCAACGGCTACGTCCATCCATTCCGCAATTTGCTTTTGAACTTCAGGGCGTTCCCAATAGCCTACAACCACTTTGTTTTGTTTGTTCAAACGGGCGTTAATAAAACCATATTCACGGTCACCATGAGCTGCTTGGTTTAGATTCATGAAGTCCATATCAATTGTTGCCCAAGGAATACTTTCATTATATTGCGTAGCTAGATGAAGCAATGGCTTTTGCAGCATCTTAGTTCCGCGAATCCACATTTTTGCAGGTGAGAACGTATGCATCCAAGTGATGACCCCAGCAACTTCGTCACGGTAGTTGACTTCTTTCATGATGTTAGTGATTTTATCTGCGCTGACAGCCAAATCCTGCAACACTAGTGGGTAAGGTAAAACTCCGCTTTTATTCAAAGCATCTGTCATGATTTGTGCGTGTGCTTTAACATCAGCTAAAGCTTCTTCCCCATAAAGATGTTGTGAACCTACGACAAACCAAAATTCTTTTGCTACTGCTGTTGACATATTCATCCTCTTTTCGTGATTTTGTAGTTTGATTATTTTTGTCCGTAATAAGCGTCTTTTCCATGTTTGCGCAAGTAATGTTTATCTAAAATACGTTGTGGCAACTCCTCTGCAAAATGGTTCAGCTCTCTTGCGTATAAATTCATTTTGGATACTTCATCCAAAACTACGCTGTTCATAACCGCCGATTTCGCATCTTTTCCCCAAGTAAAGGGTCCGTGGCCTTTTAGCAAAACACCGGGAACCGCCATAATATCGATCCCACGTTGTTCAAAGGTTTCGATGATGACATTCCCCGTTTCCGCTTCGTAACCACGATCGATTTCCTCTTGCGTCAAGAAACGCGCACAAGGAATGGAACCATAGAAGGTATCTGCATGGGTCGTTCCCATGACAGGAACATCTAGCCCTGCTTGAGCCCAGATAGTCGCCCAAGTGGAATGCGTGTGCACGATTCCCCCGATTTCGGAGTAATGCTTATAAAGCACTGCGTGAGTAGGTGTATCAGATGATGGCCTCATATCCCCTTCAACCACATTGCCATCGAGATCAACAACAACCATGTCGCTAGCCTTCATTGTCTCGTAGCCTACTCCACTTGGTTTGATTACGAATAACCCACTTTCACGATCAATCGCACTCACATTTCCCCATGTATACTTAATAAGTCCTTGTTTCGGCAATTCCAGATTGGCTTGAAAAACATCTTCTTTAAGTTGTTCTAACATCTTGCTACCTCCATTTTCACAATAAATTGTCAACAGCGGACTGCTCAATCGCCAGACCCTTTTTATAACGTTCGATAAAGGTTTCAAAGCCTTTAATGTCGGTTGCCTCTGGATGAATTTCTTCACCCTTAACATCTTTGAACACTTTTTGATCGAGGAAGTCTTCTAAACTTTCTTCCTGATTTTTATTCATCATGTAAGCGGCAAGAATAGCCATTCCCCATGCGCCGCCTTCACCGGCAGTTGACATTACGGAAACAGGAACATTCATTGAAGCTGCCATCATTTTTTGGCCCACTACCGGAGTCTTAAATAAGCCGCCGTGACCTAAAATACTATCAATGGCTACATTCTCTTCCTTCGTCAAAATGTCCATTCCAATTTTCAAAGCACCAAAGGCGCTGAACAGATGCGTACGCATGAAGTTAGACAGATTGAATTTGCTCTCCGGCGAGCGGACGAATAGTGGACGTCCTTCATCAAGCCCGGTAATATTCTCTCCTGAGAGATAACCATAGCTGAGTAATCCACCGGCATCAGGATCTGCTTCCAGTGCTGTATTTAGCAATACACTGTACAATTTATTAGCATCCACTTTGTGTCCCATGGCTTCATAGAACTCGCGGAATAAGCCGAGCCAAGCGTTGAGGTCACTTGAACAGTTATTCGCATGAACCATGCCCACCGGACTTCCGTTCGGAGTAGTAACCATATCGATTTCTGGATAAACTTTTGAAAGTTCTTTTTCTAATACAATCATGGCAAAAACAGAGGTTCCTACGGAGACATTCCCGGTGCGTTTTCTCACGCTATTCGTAGCAACCATCCCGGTTCCTGCATCCCCTTCTGGAGGACTAAGAGGTATACCCGATTGTAAATGCAGCGATGGATCCAAAATTTTAGCTCCCGCTTCGCATAAAACACCTGCTTGCTCTCCTGCAATATACACCTTAGGAAGTAGATCACTGGTCTTCCACGGATAACCTTTGCTTGTAACAAGCTCATCAAACTGCTGTATCATGGATACGTTATAATTTCGTGTCGTTTCATCAATTGGGAACATACCAGATGCATCCCCAACACCAAGTGCTTTATTTCCAGTCAATAGCCAATGAATATATCCTGCTAACGTCGTAACATAACGAATTTGTGGCACATGTTCTTCTTCATTTAAAATTGCCTGATAAAGATGAGCAATGCTCCAGCGTTCTGGAATATTAAACCCAAACAGATCGGTCAATGCTTTAGCAGCCGCACCCGTTGTTGCATTACGCCAAGTCCGGAATGGAACAAGCAGCTCATTGTGCCCGTCGAAAGCCATGTATCCATGCATCATTGCAGAAAATCCGATGGAACCAACCGCTTGAAGGGTGATTCCGTAATTTTGTGCAACTTCTTCCTTCATCTCGCGATAGGCGTCTTGCAGACCTTTGATAATATCTTCCAAGTTGTACGTCCAAAAACCGTCCTTCAACTGATTTTCCCATTCGTAACTTCCAGAAGCGATCGTTTGAAAGCTATGATTAATAAGTACAACTTTGATACGTGTAGACCCAAATTCAATACCAAGCGAGGTTTCTCCCTTATTAATCGCTTGTTCGATGCTTAGTCGATTCGATATCACGTTTGTCACCTCTCTGAGAGCGCTTTTTTAAAAGGTCATGATAATAATTTGCTTTCTTAATTGACAGCTATAGTATAATTTTTTGTACGTACATTTGTCAATTGAATAGTTATATATACATACAAATATGGATATAATAATGGTTTGACCCTATAAAAAAAGAGCCCCTTTCTATTTTTTTCGTTGTCATGCTATAATTTGTACATACAAATTTACCGAATATACGAATAACTTAGCGAACAAGTATGGAAAGAGGAATTACATGAAACCAAAGTATCAAGTGATTTTAGATGATATAAAAAGCAAAATCCTTTCGGGAGATTACAATGTTGGTGAACAAATTCCTACTGAATCTGCCTTACAGTCCATGTACGAAGTTAGCCGGCAGACTGTTCGAAAAGCTATTTTAGAACTTTCCAACGAAGGTTTCCTGCGCAGCGAAAAAGGGTCTGGTACTTATGTCAGCAACCAATATCGTTCGAAGGCCGGCGGGAGTTCCCATAAGAAGACGATCGGTGTAATCACGACCTACATTTCCGACTATATCTTTCCTTCGATTATCCGTGGCATCGAGAGTCGACTAAATGAGGATAATTACTCTCTACTATTGGCTAGTACCAATAACGATGTTGCTCAAGAAAAAAAGGCCCTGGAAATGATGTTGTCCTACGGTGTAGATGGTTTAATTATTGAACCGACGAAAAGCAATCTATATAACCCTAATATTGCTTACTACCTGTCGTTTAAGGAACAGGATATTCCGATCATTATGATTAATGCCTTTTATGAAGAAATAGAACTGCCTTACCTTTGTCTTGATGACGTGCAGTCCAGCTATTTGGCAACAAAAGAATTGATCACCAAAGGGCATACCCAAATAGGGCTTATTGCAAAAATGGATGATTTACAAGGAAAGTATCGGATGAAAGGGTATATTAAAGCGCTCGGAGAATCCAAATTACGATTTTATCCTGAGCAGATTTTTTCATTCAACACGGAGACAAAACAGACGCTTTCAAATGATTTGAAGGATTTTCTGAATAAAAATAGAGATACGCTCACTGCTATTGTTTGTTATAACGACGAGGTCGGATTGGAAGTGGTCCATGCCTGCAGGCAGCTGGATATCACTATTCCGGAGGAATTATCGATTATTGGACAAGACAATTCCTATATCGCCAAAAATGCGAATATCAAACTAACCACCTTAACACACCCACAAGAAACCATGGGACGAGATGCAGCGGATTGGGTCATTAAGAAATTACAAGGAAAAAAAGACCTGCCCAACAACACTTATTATCAGCCTATGTTAATTGAAGGTGAGACTGTAGTTGAGAGATAGGTTGTAACAAGTCAAGCAACCCACCAGTCATGGCTGGCGGGTTGCTTTTTGATTTCCCCTCTAAATTAAGCGGTCAGACTCTATTTCTTCGTATTGAGGATTTTCACTGGATTTCCAGATAATCAAGGTATGCATCCCATGTTCCGTTATCGGCTGTTACCACGAGCTGGATCTCTTGATTTCCGGTTCCATGAATGACATTGTTTAGCGTATAAACGGCGGGACTGCTTCCTCCGAAGTGTTTCATTTGCTTTCCTCCTCTTGGTTATACTGCAACTAGTCTTACTAAGATGCTGTGCAACCTGTTTGAATAACCTCTTTTTTATTCCATATTTAATAATGTAAGCGGAAACAATTAGATTCTATCATTGTCTTAATTTTTTCATATGCATAAACTAAAGCTTATATCGTGAAAAGTTTAGATCTTTTGTAGTTGGAAATAAACGAAAATAAATAAGCAGCTTTCGGTAGAGTACCGGAAGCTGCTTATTGGCTAGATCTTTTTATCATTGTCTACGAAATGGAGTCTTGGCTTAAAAGACAAAACTTCTTCCCCTTCCCGCTTCATTCCATTTCCACTTATCAAAATCTCGAACAATTCCTTCTATGAATGAGCGAAGCGTAAGGCTTACTCAATAGTAGATTTTTATTTAAAATCCCCCCTTCCCAAAACTCCATAATAGAAGACAATAAATCCCTAAATGATCACATATAATGGAAGTTCGTTTAACGATATACTTTTATGTAAGCGTTAACATTCCATTACTGGAGGTGGCCCTTATTCGTGTATGCTCGCATCATCACCCTAATGAATAATCTTAAACTCAGAACGAAGTTGTTTCTGTCATTTGGCTGTGTTGTTCTGATTCCAGTCTTAATTGTAGGGCTGTTCCTCACTAATGAACTACGGAATATGGCAATGGCTAATGCGCTGGAGCAGATTACCGCCAACGTGGATCGGGTGAAGAAACGGACTGGCGAAATGCTTAACGTTCCGATCGACATCGCTTACCGCCTATCAAATGACAGCCGACTTGAAGAGGTTGCCAATCATCGTTATGAGTCTGTCTATGATGTTGTGGAAGCTTACTGGAATTATCCTGATTTCCGTGATTTTGTCCGACTGTACAACGAAGTTTCCAGCATCCGCTTGTATATTGATAATCCAACGATTCTAGACAACTGGGAGTTTCTACAGACGAGTGAGAATGTTACGCAGGAGCAATGGTACCAAACTGCGCTCACACAAAAGGGGCTGGTGTGCTGGAATTATATTCGGGACAACCGTAATGGACGTTATTATCTAAGTCTAATCCGAAAGGTCAATTTTTTAAAAGAGAGAACCACAGGGGTACTAGTTGTGAATGTGAATACGAATAAGCTCAATGCTATCCTTAATCAGGAATCCTTTGAAACGCTTATTATGGATGAGAACGACAATATTGTCGCCTCCAATCGTGTAGATACACAAGATAAATCACTGACGAACATTGACCTCACAACCTTATCTGCTACAGGGCAAGGTCCCCACGATGTAACCATTGACGGTAAACCTTTCAAAATGGTGATCGATCACTGGCAGCCAGGTGGAAGCTTGAACAGCCTGCGTATCATCTCTATATTTTCAGTTGCAAGCATTGTCGATGAGCCCAACCGAATTATTTTCGTTGCTTCAATTGTAGTTCTTTCGGCATTGTTTATGGCTATTCTCTTAATTTATTATGTCTCGCGACTACTCACTGGAAGGATACTCCATCTTAGCAAGCATATTTCTAAGGTCGCTTCAGGTAATTTAGGGGCCACGCTTGTTATTGACGGTAAGGATGAAATCGGTCAGCTCGCCAGACAATTCAATCATATGGTACGGAACATTAATGAACTAATGAGTGAGGTTCAAGAATCCAATCGACAAAAAAATGCGATTCAGCTTAAGCAAAATGAAATCAAATTCAAGATGATGGCCAGCCAGATCAATCCCCACTTTCTCTTCAACGCCCTGGAATCAATCCGAATGAAAGCCCTTGTTAGGGGACAAGCGGATATTTCTCAAGTCGTTCGACTACTAGGAAAAATGATGCGTAAAAACCTTGAGGTTGGCAATGGGATGATCAGTCTGCAAAGTGAGCTTGAAACCGTAAGCTGTTATCTAGTCATCCAAAAATTCCGCTATGATGACAGACTCACGTATGAGCTTCATGTGGACCCAAAGGCGAATCCTTTTCAAATTCCTCCTTTGATTATTCAACCTCTGGTAGAGAATTGTGTTATCCACGGACTGGAGAATCGAATAGAAGGCGGCATGGTCCGTGTAGAAATCCGCTTAGAAGACCATTATCTAAAGGTTCAGGTATCTGACAATGGAACCGGTATCTCAAAAGAGCGAATACAAGAAATTAGGCAAATGCTGGAGAACAATGATGACTATGAAACTAATAATATTGGAATGCGCAATATTCATTTACGGCTCCAGCTGACCTACGGCCCGCAATTTGGGCTAACCTTAACAAGTCAAATCGGATTTGGAACGCAAATCAGCTTTGCAATTCCATTAAGGAGTGATTCATATGTATAGCGTGTTGATTGTCGATGATGAGCTGGCGATCCGTGAAGGACTTGTTGCTCTGCTAGACTGGGAGAGTCTAGGATATCAGGTAGTTGATTCAGCGGCGAACGCCTTAGAGGCAAAGCATAAATATGAACTTTACTCCCCTGATTTAATGATCGTAGATATCCGCATGCCCGGTAGAGATGGTCTAGAGCTTGTTGAAGAGCTGAGAGCACTCGATCTGGAAATGCATATCATTATCCTCAGTGGTTATGCTGATTTCAGCTATGCCAAGCGTGCGATAACTTTTGGTATTGATAACTATCTGCTCAAGCCGGTGGATGAAGATGAATTGCGGTTATACTTAGAAAATCTGTCCATTGAGCTGCATACGCGTATTGCCCATCATAAGAAACAGGCCGCAGTTAAGGAATGGAGCCGGGAAATGCTGGTTCAATCCTTGCTAATGGACCGAAGCATGCAGACTCTACCAATAATGGAGGTAACCATACACGAAGCAGGACTCCTTTGGGATTCCTATCAGGTGGTCCTAATTCGGCTGCTACTGCAGGACAATTCAGACCACGGACCTTCAACGGTCATAAAGACAAGACTTACAAATAGCTTTGAAGAACATGGCTGGGGCATAGTATTCTTGCTAGATTCTTATTTGGGAGTTTTGCTGCAGCCCTCATTTCAGAAAGAACTTGTACGTAAATTAATGGTCCAGAATATACAGGAAGTAGTATTTGAACATGGACTTGAATGTATCATCACCGCAGGTGATCTGGTGAACACTCTGGAGGATATCTCAGTCTCCCATCTATCGGCGCTGACAAGGATGAAGGAGCATTTCTTCTACGACGAACCAGGGATGATTGGACCGGATTCCATGAAAATAAAGAAAGGGCTGACAGTTAGTCCAGAGGAAATAGAGCACAGGCTGGAGTCCGTTGTGGAACGGATGTTTTTTTGTATGGATACCGGCAGTAGTGCGTTACTCTTCACCCTGATTCAAGAAACTGGAGAACTTATGATTACCGCCGATTATTCCGAGATGGCCATGAAATCGCGTTACGTGCGTATCGTTTCTCATCTACTAAACAAACTCTCTCTTCAATATAAGGAGCTGAGTCCTTTTCACAGCGACATGGATGAGCAAATTGAACAAATCTATAAACATACTTCTCTGCCTCAATTGCAGCGGTATACCGCCACTCTTCTGGAGTATTATGCAAAAGGTATTGCCCGGGACGATATGGAGGTCTTCCTAAAACGGATGCTGGACCTCATCCATCGACATTATAATGAGAATCTTAAGCTTGACACGCTTGCGGATGTATTCAGTTACAGTAGCGCTTATCTGGGGAAGCTTTTTAAGAACAGCACGGGGTATTCCTTTAACAGTTATCTGGATAAAGTCCGCATGGAAAAGGCCAAGGAACTATTAATTCAAGGCTACAAAATCCATCAGGCCGCAAACGAAGTTGGCTTCAACGATGTTGATTATTTCCGTGAAAAATTCAAGAAGCTTGAAGGCGTCTCTCCCTCCGACTACCGCAGAAAGAACTTGATTTAATTTCACATTTTTTCAGAGAACGCTTACGAAAATGACGGATTCCCCCCTGTTTTTTATATAAAATATTCGGGTGTTTCCTTCACTTTCATTAGATTATGATTATGGCATATCGAAGGAGGGACATAAATGAAAGCGATTACCTCAAAAGCTCAGCCGGAGCCGAAGAAGTCAACCTCACGCTTTTGGCCAACTTTCTTACAGCAAAAATACCTCTATATGATGGCCTTTCCATTTGTGCTCTGGGCATTTGTATTCAATTATTTGCCTTTATGGGGATGGACGATGGCATTTCAGAAATACAAGCCCGGGAAATCCTTTTTCGAGCAGAAATGGGTCGGCTTGCAGTACTTCAGAGAGCTTATTCAGGATGATCAATTCTTCAATGCACTTCGCAATACGCTCGCTATGAGCATCATGGGCCTATTGGCCGGATTCATCATTCCCATCCTATTTGCCATCCTTCTGAACGAGTTGCGGCTGCAGTTTCTAAAACGGTTTGTGCAGACAGTCTCCTATCTCCCCCACTTTGTATCTTGGGTGGTAGCTGCCGGGATTATTACCAAAATGCTCTCTACCGATAACGGTGCGGTAAACGACCTGCTGCTGGGTCTTCATCTAATCAGTGAACCTATTCAATTTATGGCTAAAGGTCATTTATTCTGGGGAATCGTCACGGCTTCGGATGTTTGGAAGGAAACCGGGTGGAACACCATCATTTATCTTGCAGCCATCTCAGGCATTGGACCAGAGCTTTATGAAGCAGCGCGGGTAGATGGTGCAAGTCGCTTGCAGCAAGTGCGAAACATTACACTTCCAGGTATCCAGACAACGATCATTATTCTGCTCATCATTTCCATCGGGCATTTAATTAGTATTGGGTTTGAGAAGCAGTTCCTGCTCGGCAACAACCTGGTGCGCGATTACTCTCAGACACTGGATCTGTATGCGCTCAACTATGGTCTGGGCATGGGTCGATTCTCCTTCGGTACGGCCATTAATATCTTCAATTCTGTGGTGAGTGTGATTCTGCTGTTTGTCGCCAACGGGATATTCAAAAAAATAACAAAGGAAAGCATCATATAGGAGGCCCTTATGCTAAGTAAAAAACTGGCCACCGTGTCATGGTCGGACCGCATCTTCGATCTGGTAGTCTACATTGCGATCACTGTAGTGACCATAGTTACGCTATACCCTTTTCTGAATGTGTTGGCAATTTCCTTTAACGACTCCACAGACAGCATTAAGGGTGGAATTACGATATATCCTCGCGTCTTCACTTTTAAGAACTATGAGACGATCTTTGCCTATTCTGGTCTGATGACCGGACTCAAAATCTCGATCTTGCGTACGGTGGTAGGCACGATTCTTGGGTTGGTCAGTGCCTCCATGTTAGCTTTCACTCTGAGTCGGGTAGACTTCCAAGCCCGAAAGTTCGTCTCTACATTTCTCGCGCTTACAATGTATGTCTCGGGTGGTCTCATCCCTGGCTACATCTTAATCAAAGATCTTCATATGATAGGAACCTTTAGTGTGTATGTTCTCCCTGGTCTCGTCAGCGCATTTAATGTATTTGTCATCCGTTCCTTTATCGATGGCTTGCCCTATGCGCTGCAGGAATCCGCTAAGCTGGACGGGGCTAATGACTTCACAATTTATTGGCGGGTTATTCTTCCGCTGACCAAACCTGCGCTAGCCACCATCGCTCTCTTCTTAGCCGTTGGCCAATGGAATTCATGGCTGGATACTTATCTCTACAATGGTTCCAAGGATGCGTTGACTACCCTACAGTTCGAGCTAATGAAGGTCATACAGAGTACGACAACTAATGCGGACAATTTCCGAGGTCGCAATATGACGGAGGTTATGGCACAAATTTCTCCGGAATCAGTCAAAATGGCAATCACGATCGTAGTCACAGTGCCTATTCTTATCGTCTATCCATTTTTGCAGCGCTACTTTGTTAAAGGGATGACTTTGGGTTCAGTAAAGAGCTAGTACGCTTATGGTATCAGCAGGCTTAGCCTGTATACACAATACATTTTTTTGACCAGAAAAAGGGAGGGTTTCTATTCATGACAAGAAAGTCAGTAAAATCACATGTGATGTTGATGGTCTTTACTTTACTAATCAGTGTGCTGGCAGGTTGTAGCGGATCAAGCAACAAAACAGCAGATAACAACGAAAAATCTAAATCTACTAATGAAGTTAGTGCCACTGCAGAGGCTACCGCGGAAGCAACTGCACAAGCCGAAGATTTAAGCCCGTTGACACTCTCCTTCTTCGCAGAAGATCCAAATCCGAACTGGAACAATATGAAAGACGACATCAGCAAAGTGATTACAGAGAAAACAGGCGTCACACTCGATGCGGAATTTGCGGTAGGTGATCCACAACAAAAAATCGCCTTGATCGCTGCAGGTGGTGATTATCCGGATATCATCTCCGCCAAAGCGGATATCGGTAAACTTGTAGACGCTGGAGCAGTCATCGATCTAACTGAATTAATCGACAAGTATGCTCCTAATATTAAACGTGTACTCGGCGACAACCTTGCTCGGGCAAAATATACGAATGATGACCAATCGATTTATGCCATTCCGACCTGGGCCGCAGTTGATGAAAAGAAATTTGTGGCTGGCGGCGGTTTTGAGCTTCAACATCGTGTCTTGAAGGAAGCCGGATACCCTGAAATCAGAACAGTCACCGATTATGAGAATGTAATTAAAGCCTATCTTGAGAAACATCCAACTGATGAAAACGGCAATAAGAACATTGGAGTCTCCCTGAACGCGGATGATTGGCATATGTACATTTCTGTCACTAACCCTGCTGTTGCTACGACAGGTGGTTCGGATGATGGAGAATATTATGTTGATCAAGAGACCCATGAGGCAATTTACCACTTCCGTCGTCCGGAGGAGAAAGAGTATTTCCGCTGGCTGAATCATATGAATGACATCGGATTGCTCGATAAAGAGAGCTTTGTGCAAAAGTATGACCAATACAAAGCTAAAGTAGCAACTGGACGGGTTCTAGGCCTGATTGACCAGGATTGGGACTACAATGATGCTCAGCAGGCGTTAAAGACGGCAGGAAAGTTCGATCAAACTTATGGTCATTATCCGGTAACATTAACGAAAGAATACAAGGAAACTAGCTTCTGGCCTACCGGCTTCATGGGCGGTTATGGCATCTCGATTTCCAGCACAAATCCGGACCCAATTCGTACAATTAAGTTCCTGGATTTCCTCGCTTCTGACGAAGGACAAATCTTGAACAACTGGGGAATTGAAGGTAAGCATTATGTGGTGGAGAACGGCAAACGGGTCGTTCCAGCAGATGTACAAGAACGCATCAACAATGACAATACAGCCTTCACCAAGGAAACAGGAATCGGCTTCTACTGGAATATGATGGTTCATTACGGAGACGGCGCTAAGGATGCTAGTGGTAATTATTACACTAAAAACTTCCCGGAACAGCTTGTACTCGGGTATAGCGATGTCGAGAAAGAAACTCTAGCAGCCTACAAGGCAACCACTTGGAAGGATCTATTCCCGAAAGAAGAAGAATTCACTGAAAAAGCCTATGGTGCAGCATGGAATATCGCGATTCCAGGTGAAGATGAGGTCACCATTCTAGGCAACAAAATGAGAGATATTACATGGAAACGTATTCCGGAAGCCATTCTTGCCAAACCAGCAGATTTCGATAAAATTTGGGATGACTACTTGGCAGCTTTGGAGAAAGCCGGCGTAGAAAAAATGGAGAAAGGTTACACCAAATACGTGCAGGATCGTGTTGCCTTATGGAGTAGTAAATAAAAACACTCTGAGCCGTGCGGACATCCGCACGGCTCTTTACGTTTTCCCCCTACTCAATTCTCTAGAATAAATCTTCTCCAAGAATGGCATTATAAGGTAGACGGTGGGTTCGGTTTATTTAGGAGGATGAGGAAAATCAAAACAAATATTACGTTTATTCAATCCATCATGATTATTATGCTGAGTACAGGCCTTCTAAATCATGTCATTATCATACCTATCTTATTGGATGCGGCAAAACGTGACGCATGGATTTCAGTACTGCTTGCTGGGGCATGTGCGCTAGTCTGGATCTTTATCCTGCACATTAGTACTACCAAAATCAAAAAGCAGCATCTTTTCGCTTGGCTGGCAAAAGCTTACCCTCCTATCGTGAGTCGTATTCTTGCAGTAATCGCATGTGTATATTTACTTGCCTTATGCACGCTTACTACTAGGGACACTGTCTACTGGGTGCATCTGACCTTCTCTCCAGAGACGCCTATACTGGTCCTTACTTTCATATTGCTTTTGATTTCTGTAATAAATGCTTATTTAGGTATTCATTCTCTTGCTAATACCGCTAGTATTTTGTTGCCATTTGTTGTTATATTGGGTTTTTTTATAATGATCTCAAACACAACGCATAAAGATTATTCCTTGTTAAGGCCAATTCTTGAGCACGGTATGCAGCCCGTTTGGAACGGGTCAGTGTACGTAGGAGCAGGTTTTGTTGAGCTCATCATGCTTTTCTTTATGCAACACCACATCAAATCACGATTGTCATATCTATCGTTTATGATCATGATCCTGATTATCTTAGGACTAACCATGGGACCTGTTATAGGTGCAATTGTTGAATTTGGTCCGGATGAGGCTAATAAACTCAGATTTCCCGCATATGAAGAATGGAGATTACTGACAATTGGACGATACATTGAGCATCTAGACTTTTTTAGCGTTTATCAATGGTTTAGTGGTGCTTTTCTGAGAATTTCCCTAACCATGTTTCTTATTCTCGATATACTCCAAATTCAAAGTAAAAAAGTGAAAATGTGGGTTCTTGGAAGCATTTCTTTAGCTATTGTAATGTTTACAGCCATACCATTTAGTGATCAATTTTTTCTGAGTATGTTAGCTCACTATGTACTTCCCTTTTCTTTATGGGGGGTACTCGCTTTTTCTGTAATTATTGCAGGGCTGATCAGCTTGGCTCAACGAAAGGGGAAAGTAACATCATGAAAGAGCCTGAGCAAAAGGAATCTAATACGTTCGAGGATGTGTTCACACGAGTATTTGGTTCAAGTTCAGACATTAAGAGACTGACTATCTCTTTGTCTGACTCGGAAAATGCCGTTCAACTGGTTTATTGCCAGGGGTTGTGCGATGAAATCAAAGTGGAAGAATCCATCATACCCGAACTAAAAAAGATTCCGGAATCCATCCTCACATCTCCTGAACTTGATCTTGAGCAAAAAATTCCGTTTCACATGACCTCCCTTCCATCAAAAGAGATTAAAGCTTCAATGATAAGTACGGTTCTGAATGGTGATCTGTTCCTTCTTTTTACGCCATCGAATCAATACTATGTTGTGAAATTGGCTGATCCACCTAAACGACAACCTGAGGAACCCAATACAGAAGTGTCCACAAGAGGGCCTAAAGATGGCTTTACGGAAGAATCATTTACCAATATTGCCCTTATTCGAAAAAGACTCAAGACCGAATTATTGGCTGTTGAACAATTCAGTATTGGAATCCAAACCGCGACTGAAGTTCATCTTTTATATCTCAAAGAGACGATTAAGCCTCATGTACTAAATGAAATCAAGTCAAAACTAAACAGCGTTCAAATCCAGGGATTGGTGAGTAGTACCCAGCTCGAAGAAAGTCTGACTGGATTTTCGTTTTTTCCATTATTCGCATATACGGGCAGACCTGATTATGCTGCGAATGCATTGCTTCATGGCAAATTTGTGCTATTAACGAATGGTTCACCCACAGTAATTATGGCACCAGTGAGCTTTAGCTTTTTGTTGAATACTTCGGAAGATGCACATATGGTAAATATTTTTGTTGCTTTTACTAGGTTATTGAGAGTCGTAGGGGTGATGCTTTCCCTGTTTTTGCCGGGCTTTTGGATCGCACTTACTACGTTTCATCAAGATCAAATTCCCTTTACACTTCTTGCAACGTTAGTGAATTCGAGACAAGGCGTGCCTCTTCCGGCTCCCTTGGAGGCGATTGTGATGCTTATTTTATTTGAGATTTTTCGAGAAGCAGGTATGAGATTACCTACTGCTTACGGTCAGACCTTATCAGTAGTTGGAGGTTTAATCATCGGTCAGGCAGCCATTAGTGCCGGTATTGCAGGTCCGGGTACGATTGTGGTTATAGCCATTTCAGTATTGGCTACCTTTACATTGGTGAACCAATCATTAGTTAGCGTCGTTAGCTTGCTTCGAATTACGATACTCTTGATTAGTGGGTTTCTGGGGTTGTTTGGTACGATGACCTGTCTGCTTGCACTGGTCCTCTTTATGGTCAATTTGCGTTCTTTCGGCACCTACTATCTTTCCCCTCTATCCCCGCCTCACTGGAAGGAATTTTATAAGGTTATTTTCAGAATGCCGTGGGGGAAGGGAAAGTTCACGGACAATACGGGAAATAAAGGACGAGATTGATCATGAAATTGATCCGATGCATGCTTGTTACCACTCTGCTCTCCATGCTGCTTACTGGATGTTGGGGATCAAAGGAAATTGAGCATATGATCTATGTGAACACTATAGGAGTCGATTATGTAGATAACAAAGTCGTTGTTTATATCCAAATGGTTAACTTTAGTGGCATTGCAAAGAAAGAGGCGGGGCAAAGCCAAGAACAAAAAACCTTCATCGGGAAAGCAGAAGGAGATTCGTTTGATTCGGCAATATTTAATATATATGCCACTAGTCCACAAAGAATTATCTGGAGTAATGTGAAAACGATCGTATTTAGTGAAGCAGCGCTAAAGAAGGGCAATATTGTCAATCAAGTATTGGATGTTTGGGATCGATATTATGAATTTCGTTATACCGTTTGGACCATGGCAACCAACGAACCTATGGATAAAGTGCTGAATACCTCGTCGATCGCCGATCTATCAGTGATTTACTCGCAGCTTAACAGTCCTATGCGAACCTATGAACAGAGCTCGGTTATCGCTCCGTTGTATCTCTACAAGTTTATATGGGAATGGAGAGAGAAAGCCGAAACGGTTCAATTGCCTTTCCTTGAAATTGCACCAGACTGGACCAGTAATAAGGAATCCTCCCCTAACATTAGCATGTCGGGGATCTGCTTTCTGCAAAATGAGAAATTTCGTGGCTGCCTGAAGACTAAAGAGATTTTAGGGGTTCGATGGTTGGAAAAAAAGACGCAAAGAACACCTCTAATTATCAAAGATGAAACAACCGTACTTGCTTTGATCGTCATGAACAAAATCAAATCCTCTATTCATCCTAAAATGAAGCAAGGCAAACCTGTCTTCGATATAAAAGTGTCTATGAAGGGCACTCTTCCAGAGTTGAGCGCAAACCTTAGTCGAAATGATCTTGAACTGAAAGCGATAAAAGTAATTAATGATCAGATTAGGGAGACTTATTTGAACGGGTTAGAAATAAATGCCGATGTATATGGACTCTCAGGCATATTCTATCGCCAGCTTTCAAAGGAGTGGAACAAATTGAATGTTAAGGGAATGTTACCACTCGATTCAAGCAGCATTGACAAGATAGATATCAAGGTGAATTTGACCAGTGGTGGTATCTCTAAGATTGAGTAAATGAATAAGATTTAATTCATTTGCGAACTGCGTGCAGATGATTAATAAAAGAGAAAAACGCTTCGGGTCTAACCACTCGATGCGTTTTTCTCTTTTATATGACTACATTAACTGTTGTTTTGCCGTACTAAAAAAGTAGATCCTCAGAAGAATCGGGAATAAACTCAATACCAAAAATAACACTCCACTTAAAACGATATATTGTGTACCCATACCAGATATGAACATTCCACCTATAGCTGTACCGATGGTTATCCCTAAATTACCGCAAGATAGAAACAATCCATTAGCAAAATCAGGAGCCTCTGGAACCGCAGATGTTATCCAATGTTGACTGATCAAGTTTCCTATTGCATAGAATAAACCCCATAATAAAACTGTTATGATCATAGGTCCTGTGAAAGCACCCGTTAAGAATGATAAGAGATAAAGGATACCCAATATAAAAGGGAATAATATTACAGTTTTTATTGCATTTTTTGAGAGTAACCTTCCTCCTGCAATGTTTCCAACCAAGCTTGCCAAACCATATAGTAATAACACCAAGCTTAATGTTTTACCCGAAATATGTGTTACGGACTCAAGATACTCCGCAATGTAACTATTAACACTTGCACTTGCTGACCCTATAAATACGACTGCAACAATAGCAAGCCAAGCGATTGGCTTTTTTAATACACTTAATTGAGATCCGTAAGAAAGCCTTTCCTTAACCGGCATAGAAGGTACGAATAGTAGCGTAGCTATGAATGCCAGTGCGTTTACGATAGCAAAGAATAACATCGCCATCTCTACCGTGCTTTCGCTAGCAATATAGTTAGTGATCGGTACGCCAAGGACCATCCCTCCTGTCACGCCTAACATTACTTTAGAAACAGCCTTTGGAGCCTCTTCCTTACTGACCGATGTAGCAGCTACTGTCAAAGCCAATGAACAATACACTGGATGAAAAAAGGCTGGCAGCACTCGGGCAATGAGCAACACAGTAAAGTTTGATGTGAACATGGAAATGATATTGCCAAGTATAAAAATACCGAGTACAAGTAACATAACTTTTTTACGATTTAGACCTGAGAATAACAAAGGCATCGTGGGACCAGCGATAGAAACAGCAAGTGCAAAGAGACTAACTAACAGCCCTGCTTTGGAGACCGTGACATGATAGTTCTCGGCGATTAGCGGTAATATCCCAATTATCCCCATTTCAGTTGTCAGAATGCCGAAGACTCCTATGATTAGGATAAATAAATACAATTGATTTTGTTTTGCCATATGAACTCCTTCAGTATTGAAAATTTGTTTTACACCCGAAAGTAAACATTGATGTATTATTGCTCTAATGTGTATTATTAAAGAATGCTCGAATTACTTCAATGATCAAATGTTAATAATCCGTATATTAATTCACACGTTGCTTGGATCTGTTTATTATCTGAAGGAAAGTTTGGTGATTCTACTTGGCAAAGGTTGATAGAAGAATTCTTAAATCACAAGCAGCAATAAAAAAAGCAATGATTGAACTGATGTCTGATAAAAGTTTCGATCACATCACACTAAAGGATATTTCGGACCGAGCTGATGTTAGCCGCAGAACGATCTATCTTCATTATCAAGATAAATATGATCTTTTAGATAAGCTAATCGAGGAACATATCCAAGAACTTCGAGAATCCTGTGAATCTGATTCGGAAATTAGTGCTGCACATAGAAAATTGACCTGGTTCGAATACTTTGAGGCAAATTTTTTATTCTTTTCTGCCATGTTATCTAGTAAAGGAGCCCCCTTCTTTCGGAGCCGGTTTCTTGAGTTTGTCATCGAGGATATCAAGAATGAATGGGATATGGCAGAGGGAAAGAAGCGTGGATTATACGAAGACGTTATTCTGCAGTTTATTGCACCAGCGTATGTAGGGATCGTAGAATGGTGGTTTACTAACGAAATGCCTTATCCACCTCATGTTATGGAAGCACAATTGGAAATTTTATTAGAAAGTAACCTAACGTAAAAGATCCACCCTATCCATCTTCAGGAGGAGGAATTCATACTTACAACGAATAACAATATATCAAATTCTTTTTAAACTGGTGGGAGGGCTAATATGCTGTTTGTAAAGGATATTTTGCTGCAATTATTGTTTGCCCTAACCCCTTTTGTGCTTTATACCGTTTACTATCGTGACAAAGCCGAAAACTATTCAAAACAATTTATCACGATTACCTGTATGATTTGTCTGTTTATGTCGATGACCTTCCCTGCTAGTGTCCAAAATGGAATCATCTTCGATATTCGTTACGTAATTATGTTTTTCGGAATGGTTTATGGCGGCATAACTACTGGAGTGTTTCTTCTTGTTGAGTTTTTAACCTACCGTCTGCTTTTAGGAGGACAAGGGCTATATTCAGCGATTATTATTCTCTCCATCACCTTTACCTTATCTGCCCTCTTATCCATCCTATATCGTCATCGTTCCCAATACCGAAAACTTATTACCTTCATTGCAGGGATAAGCTTTTCCATCATTCCTATAGCTACTATGCTTGCAACGGAATATCAATATACGATACAGCATTTAAAGTTCAACATCCTCGTTATGCCAGTTCAAAATTTCCTCGGAATTTGGATATTAATTTCCCTGTTTAATAAAGCAGTTTCTGATAAGGAATTGTATCTAAGGTATCTTCAAAGTGAAAAATCGGAAACGATTGCCCATGTCGCAGCCTCTCTAGCCCATGAAGTTCGTAATCCACTTACAGCCGTTATGGGATTTCTGAAATTAATGAAGGATGATTCAATCACAAGAGAAAAGAGTCAGAAATATATTGAAATTTGCCTTGAAGAGATCAATCGAACAGAAGTTATTCTTTCTGAATATCTATCGATAGCTAAACCCAATCATTCAATGGTAGAGAAAATGGAACTTGTACAGCAAATCTACTCCATCGTAGATATCATTACTCCGTACGCCAATATGAATAACGTTACTTTGGAGATGCAACACTCGGAGGATAAACTATATGTATCTGCAAACCCTACTGAAATCAAACAACTATTCATTAATTTTATAAAAAACGCGATAGAAGCTTGCTCTGTTATGGCAACAGGTAATGTAAGCATCCGTATCGAGCGTCAATCCCATTTCGCAAAAATAATAATAATTGATAATGGGATTGGAATGAGCAACGAACAAATACAGCGACTGGGAAGCATTTATTTTTCAACTAAAAGCAAAGGTACCGGATTGGGTCTTACACTTTCTTATCAATTAATCCGTTCGATGAACGGTGATGTAACTGTACGAAGTAAATCAGGAGAAGGAACTGAATTCATTCTTTCGATACCATTAACTAACTGAGTACGGACAGGCTCAAACGGCACAAAAAAACTCGGCTCAAACCTATCCGTTTGAACCGAGTCTGTTTAATGTTATTTAATTGATGAACTTCAAGTATTGCAGAACATGTTTGATTATCACCGCTGCTTCAGCGCGTGTTGCTGCATCTTGCGGAGCAAAAGTTATTTCTGTTTTACCTTCGATTAATCCTTTACTTGCTGCTTCTGTTACCGCTTGGCTAGCATAATCTGAGATCAGGTTCTGATCAGCAAATGGAGCACGTACTTGCGCTTCTGTGCTCTGTTCACCTTGAACGAGATGAACAGCTTTCATGATCATGACGATCATTTGCTCTCTTGTAATTATTGTATCCGGGCTGAATCTCTTCTCACCTACGCCTTGAACCAAGCCTAACTTCGCTGCTGTGTTCACATCCTGCGCATACCACGCAGTGGCACTAACATCTGCAAATACATTCAATAATGACTCCGTCGATAACCCCAGCGCTCTTACCAGAAGTGCCGTAAATTGAGCACGTGTGACCTGGCTTGCTGGAGCAAACGTCCGATCCGTCATTCCGTTAATGATCAGTTTAGAGGCTAAGGTCTCAACATCCTTTTGCGCCCAATGTCCAATCATGTCATCAAATGTTTTCTTGTTCTGAACGATTGCGTATATGCCATTTGCTTGACCAAATATTGTGACTTCAGTCTTGCCGTTCTTCACTGTGAACACCGATGGCACGAAGCGCATTTGACCCGTAGCTGGATCGAATATAACAGCGGTCGCAGTCGAAGGATCTTGAATGGCACCATCCATATATATGACGCGTGTCACAAATGAATTTCCGAAACTTTGAATCTCTTCCTCTTTATCATTTGTTTTAAGAATGACTTTGAAGGTGATGATGTCACTTACTCGCTTCATTCCTTTATCTACTATGGATTGTTCAAACTTCTGTTCGTGCTGTGAAGTCGCATTATCCATTCGAATGATTAAGGTTGCACCCTCTACTTTTGCGGCCTTTTCAAACTCTTCACGATTCAGAATGGAAAGCGGAAGTTCATAAGAACCCCAATGACTTCGTAAGGTGAAGATGGTTTCGCTACTTCCTTTCATACTGTTGTACAGAATTGGAAGAGGGAACTCTACAGCGTTCAAGTCATGCTCTCCTGGAATTTCAAAATGGAGAACTGAACGATCCTTAGCTGCCATGAGATCAGCTAATTTCTGTGCCAATCGCTTGCTATCAATGACCGCCTTCACCGACGTCTGACCGTCTTGAGTTAAGATCCGAAGTTCTGTTTCTTTCAGTACATAGCGATTCGGATCTTCTTTGACTTGCGGCGTAGTTGTGTTTCCATTGCCATTTTCATTACCAGATTGATTGCTTTGCCCGGTAATGGTTATGGATTTTTCTCCAACAACTGCGGAGCCGTCATTTGCAGTCACAACCACTTTTACGATGCCATCCTTCACAGCCGTTAACAAACCGTGAACATCAATGGTCGCTTTATCCGTAGCTGTTCGACCATCTGCTTCGAATAAAGACCATGTAACGGACTTATTCGTAGCATTTTCAGGTAGCACGATTGCGCTTAATTGGAGGCTGCCGTTCTTAACAGTAATCGTCGACACATTACCCGCGCTTGTGATGTCAATCGTTCCAACATACACTGTTTCAGTGCCCGGGTCGATAATGTCCGTTTGACCACTTATGGTAATAACCATGTCTCCTTGGACACCAGAACCATCCACAGCTGTAGCTACCACTTTCACAGTTCCATCTTTCACAGCCGTGAGCAAACCAGATACATCAATGGTTGCGATATCCGTTGCTGTTATGCCATCTACTCCGTATACAGCCCATGTTACCGACTTATTCGTAGCATTAGCAGGTAGTACCGTAGCGCCTAGTTGCAATGTTCCATTCTTAGCTGTAATCGTGGACACATTTCCTGAGCTTGTGATGTGTATCTTTCCAACATGCACTGGATCAGTGCCTGGATCGATAATGTCCGTTTGACCACTAATGCTAATATCCATTTCATCATGAACACCTGAGCCATCCGTTGCTGTGGCAACCACCTTCACGGTTCCATCTTTCACAGCCGTCAGCAAACCGGATAGATCAATGGTCGCTTTGTCCGTTGCTGTTGTGCCATCTACTTCATACACAGCCCATGTTACCGACTTATTAGCATTGGTAGGCAGTACGGCAGCGCCTAATTGGAGAGTTCCGTTCTTAGTCGTAATCACTGATGATTCACTTGTAATCATGATCGATTGAACCATCTCATGATTGTTAATACTCTCCTCCATCACTTTCAATGCAGCAGTTAAGTCATTCGCTGCTTGCTGCAATTGCTGCTGCGTAACTGATAAGCTATCGCGTACTTTTTTCGCTTGATCAATGGCTTTTTGCAATGTTTGTTTTGAACCTTCTGGATATTGACCATTTTCATTCCCTTCTATAGCACTATCGTGCTTGCTTTGCACACTTGTAATGAGAGCTTCAAGAGCTTGATAGTCCTCATCCATCTCATTCTTCATGATGTTAATCTCTGCCGCTGAAGCCAATCCACCATGGCCTTCGATAGCAGTAAGTCTCAGGTATCTACTAGCGACCGGAGTGAATTCTGCGACTTTCTCAGTGCTGTCATTATCCCAGCTTCCGCTTGTAGCCGGTGTAAAGTTGACTCCATCCAAACTTGTTAATATCTCATAAGAAGTAATATTTCCGTTTTGTGCCCCATTTTGCCTTGGCAAATACTTTAATGTCGAAATGACATGTGTATTCCCAAGATTAAGGGTGATCGACTGTGGAAGTGGATTGGACAAATCCCACTTCGTGTGCCAGATTGTCGACGGATTACCGTCGATGGCTTGCGAAGCGTCATTAATCTCGCCGCTTGTCTCTTCACTCGTTGCTGTAGCTGTCATTTGCGATTGTGGGATCAGCGATGTATCAACCGGAACCGCGCCAAATACTTCAAATTCCCAGAAACTCGCCCAACCATCGGACATCTCCGTCACATGGATTCGTACATATCTTGCGTGTGTATTGAAATAGTCGAACTGCACTTGCTGTGAACTTGACTTTTGTGCTACTGACGCCCAGTTCACATCATCGTCTGAAACCTCAATTCGATATCCATAATTCTTATTGTCCATTTCCCATTTCACGCGGGTACCCGATAAGTCATAAATCGCCCCAAGGTCAACCTTGTACCAGTGTCCAACATTACCGTCGTCTGCGCTCCAACGAGTTGTTTCATTTCCATCGTTCCCTGCCGAGATAGGGTTATTTCTTTGCGAGCTGTCTGCGGTAGCAGGTTTATTAAGCGCAATGTTCTTAGGATCGCTGTAGACTTGAATTTCTTTGATCGCTGGCTTCTCCGTACCACTGCCTCCTGCAAGAGAATCTACGAATACTCGTACATATCTAACACCAGTTGCCATGTAGTTGTCTGGCTTCATATCTTGACCAGAAGCCGAGCGGCCCGCCACTTGCGACCATTCTTTACCGTTGGAGGAAACCTCTATTCTATAGGAGTAATAGATGTTATCCCTTCCCCAAAGGATTTTGCTGCCTGTCAGATTGTAGGAAGCACCCAAGTCCACCTGCCACCATCCAGGTGCATTGCTACTAGCCTCCCACCATGTGGCATTAATTCCGTCGTTTGCATTGGAAGCTTCGTTGCCAGTTACCAAACTGCTTGCACTGACGGACTTATTCAACGCGACATTCACCAACTCTGGGTGCTGCGTCGCCTGATTTTGAAACGGTGCTACTCCAAACACTTTTAACTCATTGAAACTAGCCTGACCGTTTTGTACACCCGTTAACGTTACGCGTACATACCGTGCGTTAGCAACCAACTTCTCCCTTTGCCGCGTCGTTGTCGTCGTGTTTTGGGTTTTATCCAAAATATTCGTCCAGTTCGCCTGATCTTCGGATACATCAATTTTATACTGATTGTAGGTGCTACTACTCGCCCAAACGATTTCAGATCCCGTAATGTTATAGACTTCACCTAGATCAGCTTCCCACCATTGATCTGAGTTGCTGTTTGTAGCTACCCATCCAGTAGTCTCGTTTCCATCATTACCATTCGTTCCTGGATTACCGCTTTGCGCGCTACTTGTTGTTACAGGTTTATTCAAAGCAACATTCTCACCTTCAAACCAATGGTCTCCTCCATCACTTCCACCAGGAACGAATACGCTTTGACTTGCAACAGTGGTGATTTCAGCGCTTCCCGAGAGCAATCCACTCGCTGAAGCCGATAATTTCAAAGTGCCCTCCACAAGTGAAGATTTCACGAGCGCGGCTGCGACGCCACCTTCTACTGCAACCGGATTGGCAAAAGTTCGTGTTACACCATTACCGATAAGTCCGCCTGGACCGCTCAAGTTTAAGGATACCGAAATATGATTCGTCGGAACGATGTTGTTGTCAGCATCCCGTACCGTAATATAAGCCATCACCAGGTCGGAACCGTCTGCAACGAGTTCCTTACGCTTCGTATCGTACTCTACTGCCAAATGATGCGGCTGTCCCGGCGTTTTCACAGTATGTGATGCCGCGACCTCACCGTCAATCAATCCGTCAGCCCGCAATGTTCCCGCCGCCCAAGACACATTGTTGAATGTAAAGGTTGGGTGGGTTACATTCTTAAATCCACTGTCAGGACTTTGGGTAGCGATGAGTGTATCGTTCAAATAAAGTTGGACTTGTTCCGTATTGCTCGCGACTGTGACATTTCTTGACGAAGATGGCGTCCAATAATTAGCTATATAAACCATCGGTCCAGAGTCGACGTCACTTAGCTTCACACCAGGATTACGCTGGCTTTGGAAGAAATAATAATTAAATTTCGGATAACGATCCAGATCCACAAGGCCTGAATAGGCCGGGTCAGAATCCATACCCCGGTTGTAATCATTAAAGCTCCAAACCGAATGTCCGGCTATGCGTGGATTGGCATTGAGGCCCGCCCAGTCAAAGTATCCGTCACCATTTAGCGCCTTTTGACGCATGATGATGGAGTTGATCATGTCGGTTTCTCCCACTTTACGAACCGAACGATACCCTGTAGGACTTGTCGCGCTTTCCGACCAATCGTCTCCCCATTCCCTAGTAAAGAGTGGTTTGAATGCTGTATCTAATTCTTTGTAGTTCACATCATAAACTTCTTTTCCAAAGAATCCGTATTCTGCAGACGTATAAGTCTGATCTCCCGGATATTCCTCGTGGGTAGCTTTATGAGCATTTTGTGCATACTCCAGCGAGTAGGTCGTTTCATTCAAGCTAGATTCCCACATAATAATACTCGGATGGTTTCGATCACGGCGTACCATATCTCGAATGGCTTGATAGGAACGCTCTTGGAAGACAGAATCCCCGAAGAACTGCCAGCCTGGCGTTGGGGAGATGACGGTCAATCCAAGTTCGTCCGCCGCATCGAGGAACGCTGGATCCTGCGGATAATGACCTGTGCGCACGTTATTGAAGCCACCTTCTCGAAGCTGCTTAGCGTCACGATACTGTCCAGAATTTGGCATTGCATTGCCCACATACAAAAACTCTTGGTGCCGATTCGCGCCATTTAGCATTAATTTTTCACCATTAATCAGAAAGCCTTGATCAGGTGTAAATTGAATGTGCCGAATCCCGATACGGGTCTTGTAGCTATCTACATACGCAGTCCCGTCATTCACAGCTGTATAAACCGTATACAGATTTGGATGGTCAGGATGCCAAAGCTGTGGTTTAGTTATCGTCGTCGATTGGACAAATGTATAGTCGCTTCCCGCGACTATTTTCTGTGGATCACTCACCATTGTAGCAACCACCTGATTGTTACTGTCTACAATCGTAGTTTTTACGCTTGTGTTCTTAGCACTCGCGTTTTCATTGATGATATTTGTCTTCACTTGCACTGTCGCTTCTTCTTTACTTACCTCTGGGTAGGTAACAAAGATACCGCCGTCCGCCACCTTATTTGCGTATATTGCATCAGTGACGTGCAAGTTATCCATGACATGCAGTTTAACATCTCGGTAAAGTCCACCGAAATACTCAAAGTCCAAACCGCTCTGCGGTTTTCCTGGCGGCGTTTGTGGGTCATCTCTGTTATCAAGCTTGACTGTGATGACATTCGTTGCCCCCTCCAATAGAACATATTTCGTGATGTCGAATGTAAAAGGGGTGTATCCTCCGTGATGAACTCCTAGATAATTGCCGTTTATCCACACTTCAGCGTTGATCATCGCACCTTCGAATTCTATAAACAACTTCTTACCGCTGTAAGAATTGTCGAGCGTGAAATGTCTTCGATACGTTGCAAAGCCTTGATAGCTTTGATTAGCGCCGCCGCTGATCTTCGGCTCCAGACGCACACTATGAGGTAGATTGACGCCCTCCCAGGCACTATCATCAAAACTTGCCGATTGGGCGCCGCTAACATCCTCACGTTTGAATAACCAACCTGTGTTGAAATTTAATTCCTCTCGATTCGTCGGATCAGTTGATGGGTTCTCATCATTTTGACCAGTGATGACAATGACTTTTTCACCGAAGAGAGAAGAATCTCTCGTTGCCGTTGCAATGACTTTTACATTTCCATCCTTCGCAGCCGTCAATACACCAGATTGATTGATAATCGCTTTATCTGTTGCAGTGCCATCCACTTCAAAGACACTCCATGTGACTGGTTGATCAACCGGGAGTACAACTACCCCTAATGGAAGACTTCCGCCTTTAACGTTAATGCGATTTGTTGTGCTTGTGATCGTGATAGATTTGCCATTTGAATCATTGATTTTGAGCGATTCAAAGGTTTTTAGCGCAGTATTCAAGACATCAAAAGCCTTCTGTAACTGCTGCGATGTAATCGAACTAGTGTTGATTGCTTGCTTTGCTGAATTAATAGCCGTCTGTAACGTTTGTTTCGAACCAGCTGGATAATGCCCTATGCTACTTCCTTCAACTGCGCTATCATGCTTGCCTTGCGCATTCGTTATAAGCTCAACCAACTCCTGATACCGGACGTCACTAGCATCTTTGCTAACATGGAGCTCTGCCACAGATGCATATCCCCCATGACCTGCAGTAACGGTAAGTTTCAGGTATCTGCTTGTAACCGGAGCGAATGTTGCCATTTTCTCATTGCTGTCATCACTCCAATTTCCGCTTGTAAACCGTGAAAATGTTGTTCCGTCCAAACTTGTTGATAATTCATATGAAGTAATATTTCCGTTCTGTGACCCATTTTGTCTTGGCAAATATTTTAGTTTAGATACCATTCTCGGCTTTCCAAGATCTAGGGTGATCGACTGCGGTAATTCCGCCATAGGATCCCATTCTGAATGCCAATAAGTTGAAGGTTCACCATCAATGACATTGCTTGCTTCGTTTCCGCTGTGATTGCTGGTTGATGTCGCAGTCATTTCACTTTGCGGAATCTCATTTGGATCCGAAACTGTAGGTGTATAGTCATTCGTTCTCGTGACAACAAATCCTTGACTTGCTTCAACGGAGTCTGTGCCCACGATCATGCGATTAAAGTTAATTTTCTTGTCAACATCGCTTTGTGCGAAGCTGTTCCCTGCAATGGTTACAGCTTTAGATGCATCAAATGAAAGCGCAAAACCACCTTGATTTGCGGTATTGTTCGTAAACGTAAATCCATCTACACTCTTAGCATAAATCTCAGAGTTACCGTCCGTCTTATTAAATTGGTTGCCATCAATCACGATATGACTGTGCACGGTCTTATCCGGATTTGTCAGAGAAGTGCTCGGTTCAACACTAATCACCGCATTCCCGTTATTATTAAACGTATTGTTGCGGATCAAGACATCCTTCACCATTCCAGATTCGTACCAACTGTTCGCATCATCAGTGATCAGGATCGCGCTCATTTGCATGCCATTAAATGTGTTATTCTCGATACGAACAGCACCAAGCGTTGTCACGAGGATGCCTCTGGTTGGAATCGTTTCAAATGTTGAATTCGTAATGGTAACATTCGGCGTCCAGGTGACATTTTCCACCACATACTCATTTGCAGTTACCGATGAAGGTACCGCTTTATCTAAGGTAAGAACAATCTGAGTATCATTTAAACGTGTCACGCCAGTGACCACTGCACTTTCCTTAGAAAGCAGAGTTGATTTGTTAATATATTCAATCCTATCCCCGACTGCAAATGCATCAAATCCCCAGCTCTCAGGATGCATAAATTGGACTTTTACCTGATTCGATGCCGGAATCTGTACAATTTGCAGATGTGTGCCATGAATGTTAATCGCGTCATCTTGTGCTCCGGCAAAATAGGAATTCGACACCTGAATTTCGCCCTTGCTTCCTGAAACTTGTAGGAAGTCCGCCATCGATGCGTTCGTCCGTCCACTGCCTGCCTTAGGTGCAAAGCTCAACTTATCGAGCGTTACATTTTCGCTGTATTGGCTGACAATCCCTAGCCCTGGAGCAGCATAGAAATTGACATCCGACCACGCAATATCTTTGCTTCGATAAATCAATGCACCTTGTTCTCTTCTAGCTGTATCCCTTAACTGAAACGTATTTCCTACCGTCACATTTGGTTTTTTAGAAAAACTGAATTGCACCTCACGTTTACCAAGATCCTTCGCGCTTGTTGACCCGTCCAGTGGATTATCCACTCTCCAGGTTTGTTTTGTAACGGGATTATATTCTTGCACAACTCGTACATTTTGAGTTCCGTTCTCTGTCCAATTCTCTTCTCCAAACCATACTAATTGATTATTTTGAATAGAGTACCATGAGTCCGGATGTATGCTCGCTTTCATGTAGTTATTGCCCACTTCAGTAACGGTCATCTCCGATACTACAGGACGGTTAAAATCAATGTTTATTCCGTTCACCTTGATATTGGTCGCATGGTCAAATACGATGGGCGTCATCACGCCATGGAACAACAAGGTTGAGCCATTTCCTCGAATGGTAAGATCCTCGATATCTTTGAATAATAGGCCTACTTTTCGAGTGCTGCTTGGTGTCTGTTGAATAGTCGATGTATTTGAAATGAAATATTGCACTTGTTTCGCGGTTGATGCTTTAAAGTGATAGGTTTCTGTCGGAAAGTCTAGAATAACAGGCTTTTGCACCTTCTTGGCAGCCTCAATTGCTGCTCTCACAGCCTCCCCAGCGTCTTCACCTTTATAATTCAGGGTAATTACACTATAGTTAACTCCGTTAATTGTTTCTTTCGTCTGTTTATAATAATCCTCAGCTTTATCTACGCCCTTAACTACACGGGACTGAATATCCGCACGGTCAACTGAAATAAAGGTGTTATTTGCATTGGCATTCTTCTGATCTGTCACCCGGATTTTGAGCACATGCTCCTGATTCAACATCTCCGAGCTTTCAAAAAGTAGTTGTTGATCTAAACGCGAAGAGGCATAAGTATCAACCAATTGTTCAGGACCATCGTCGATGGAAAATGCAACAATCCCCTGATTATCGTTTTTAGCTCCATACAATTGCACCTTTGAGCCAGTAAAACGCAAAAACGAGTATGAACCCGATTTGTTAGAATAGTGGTTGTCACGACTGAATGCCCCAGCTTCGGAAGAGCTATAGTCCCAACCTGAACTGTATACAAACTGATCACTTCCTGATCCGGTTGCATTGTCGTTTACGGTTCTATCTAACGAGAATTCAAACTTCTGGTTACTACCGGTACCAGCTTTGTTTTGTACGAATTGTTCGCCGCTTGATAAACTGTTATCGGGTATTTCAATCACTTTTCCACTAGCCCGATTTTTCAATTGATAGTGGCCATCACCTACATCTACGACGGACCATTCATCATTGTAGGTCGCATCATCGGTGTATGTAGTTTGAATAATTCCTGCACCATCCGCTGTTGACGCATTCTCTACAGCCAACACTTTTGAACTGCTCATCGAGATGATTTTGTAAAAACCTGGTTTGGTCTTCATAAACATCCATTGTTGATTCCACCCTGAGCCTGCAGACCATTGTATAATTGCAGCCCCATCTGCTTTTGAATCTTCGTTCACGTCCATACGAAAATTGCTGTGCTGAAGGGTTAGATTGAACGTTTGCTGATCAAACAGATCTCTCACAGGATCAATCTTCAATAATTGCTCATTTGAATCTGTTATTGAAGATTGGATTAACTGTGCCCCAGCGTCTATGCTGTTATTTGAAGCCGTAAGGGCTTTATCGCTACCGCGATTAACTAACTGATAATAACCATTTCCTTTGTCTACGAGTAGCCATTCATCATTATAAGAGTTGTCTGAAGTATAAGTTTGCTGTACGAGTTTCGCACCATCGTCCTTTGATGAATCTAGAACAGCAATCACTTTTTTGCTTGTGTTATTGGTGATTTTATAGAAGCCATCACTTGCTCCTTCTATATACCACTGTTGACTGCTTACTAACGAAACTTCGGGCATTTGAACAACGGCTGCTTGCTCTTCCTCCGATGCCCCTTCAATGTCCAACAAATGACCGCTGTTTTTCATTGTCATTTTGTAAAGTTGTCCATCTTGTAGAGGAATCGAACCAATCGTGTAAACGCCTCCAACTTGTGTGTCGAAGGAAATCTGATTGTTATTGTCTACCGAATACTTTACACTTTGTCCAGCTTGATCCATGACAATTGCTCCAGCTATGCTTGGATAAGTAACAACTGCACGATTGCCTTTATTAGATTTCACACTGATGTTTGTAGCTCTAGCATTGTTCCAATTCACACTGACCTCAAATCCCCCGCGGGCAACCAAGCCAGAATAACTTCCTTTGGGCCATGAAGCAGGGAGCGCTGGCAAAATGTCGATATTATCCAAATGACTTTGTAGCAGCATTTCAGACATACCGGACGTAGCACCGAAGTTGCCATCGATTTGGAATGGCGGATGTGTATCGAACAAGTTATTTAGTGTACTTCCAGTAAGCTGGCCTTCTAGAATCGTATGTGCATGTGTACCGTCTTGCGCACGAGCCCACATGTTAATTTTGTTAGCTTTACTCCACCCTGTACCCTCGTCTCCGCGATGCTGCAATGATACTTTGGCAGCTTCCATAAGTTCAGGTGTATTTTTGTTAATTTGCTTGCCTGGATACAAGGCAACTAGTTGGGACAAATGGCGATGTTTGTTATTCGGATCGTCGATGTCCTCTTTCCATTCTTGAATTTGACCGTACTTTCCGATTTTGATTGGAGACACCCGATTTAATTTACTCTGGACTTCCTCACGAAATTCGGAATCGACACCTAATGTTGTACTTGCCTCCAAATAATTAGTAAATAAATCTTGTACAAGCTGCTGGTCATACGCACATCCTGCACTGATCGTACCTTGTTCTGGAGAATAACAAGGTGTTGATACCAAAGTTCCATCTGAGTCTTCTACTAAAAACTTAGTCCAAAATTGTGCTGTTTCCTTTAGAATTGGATAAACACGTGACTTTAGTAGATCGATATCTCCGGAAAATTTATAACTCTCCCAAATGTTATTCGAGATAAAAGCATTGGATGCTGGTGACCAGCCCCAATCAAAATCCCATCCCGGCGCAGTATATCCGAATGGATTGTTCGCCACTCCAATTGACCATGCATTAGTAATGCCATAGTATTTTTCGGAAGAAATACGCCCTGGAGTACGCAGTGAATCTATGTAATCGATCAGGGGTGTCATCGTCTCTTGGAGATTCGTTACCATCGCTGGCCAATAGTTCATTTGAATATTGATATTAAAGTGATGATCGCTGCTCCAAGGTGCTCTATTAGAATTATTCCACACGCCTTGTAGGTTGGCCGGTAGTGATCCGGCACGAGAAGATGAAATCAATAAATATCGGCCATATTGATAAAATAAAACCTCAAGCGCTTTACTTTTCGCGCCTGCATAGGTGGCTAAGAGCTCGTTTGTCGGAATCGTAGGCTTGGACTCGGCCAAATCTAATTTCACGCGATCAAACAAAGACTTATAATCTTTCTTATGGTTCTCAAGTAGTGTTTCGTAAGATTTACTCTCAGCGGCATCCAATATCGCCACTTCCTCATTATGCGGATCAGTACCTCTATAATTAGGATAGCTATTAGCATAGTTGGTGCCTAATGACGTAAGAATGGTTAGCGAATCTACATTCGCTGCATGGATCTTTCCATTACCTGTCGTTATACTCCCACCTTGATGGAGAACACGGAAATTCCCTTCATATAGCATATTGTTGTCAACTACATTACCCCTAATATTAATGTTGTTACCGCTCGCCGTAACGACTCCTCCCTGAGCACTCGTCGGACGTACATCCAGGGAGAGCTTGCCCGGCTGATTGGCTGTCAGACGCGTAACCATTACTTTATCTGGGTAGCTAATAAAATATTCTCGTGTATACTCTACTCCCTCCAGCGTGTATTTAACTCGAGATATCGCGTCTTCAAGATCAAGCTCCCGGCGATAATTCTCTGTTTTGCCCGATGACTTCTCAAAGTCTAGGTACAAGTCTCCAAACGTTTGATAACTTCCTAATCCTTCATTCAAGCCTGTAAGATTGTCATTTGCTTCTTTATGAGCACCTTGGATATCCCCCTCGCGGAGTTTAGCTCGGACATTCTCTAAATGATCTGCACCATCCTCACGATTACCGAATGTATACGGGTTAGAAGTCGTTGGTTCATCCGTGGAAGGCCAAGTGTATACAAAAGAAGAACCTGGGCCGCCTGACCACAACGTTTTTTCATTTAATTGAATGCGTTCTTGCTCGACGCCACCAAAGACCATTCCACCCATAAGACCATTGCCAATTGGAAGCGCATCTGTTTCCCAACTTATCGCCGGTTGTCGGTACCATAGAGATAATTTATGTTCCGGAGCATCGGACATCCCAGTGATTGCGCTTACAGGTTCTGCTTTAGCTATGGGGACAGATATAGGATGCTGAATAATTAAGCTCAATGATAAAGCACTCACTGTCAAACGTTTAGCTAAAGATTTGATTTTGAACAAGATCATTCACTCCTCCTTATATAACTAGTTGATAATCATTGTGCTCGGTTCACATTTCAGTGAGCCGAGCACAATTTTTTTGACTTTTTATCTAGTTCATAAACTTCAAGTATTGTAACACTTGTTTGATCATCACCGCTGCTTCAGCACGTGTAGCTGCATCTTGAGGAGCAAAAGTTGTTTCTGTTTTTCCTTTGATTAATCCTTTGCTTGCTGCTTCTGTTACCGCATGACTTGCATAATCAGAGATACGGTCTTGATCGGCAAAAGGAGTGCTTATTTGAGCTTCCGTACCAAGATCACCTTGAACGAGATGAACAGCTTTCATGATCATGACGATCATTTGCTCTCTTGTAATCATTGTATCCGGGCTGAATTTCCCTTCGCCTGTACCTTGAACCAAACCAAGTTGCGCAGCTGTGTTCACGTCCTGCGCATACCACGCAGTGGCACTAACATCTGCAAATACATTCGATAATGACTCTGTCGATAACCCCAGCGCTCTGACCAGTAATGCCGCGAATTGAGCACGTGTGACTTGGCTCGCTGGAGCAAATGTCTGATCCGTCATTCCGTTAATGATCAGTTTAGAGGCTAAGGTCTCAACATCCTTTTGCGCCCAATGTCCAATCATGTCATCGAATGTTTTCTTGTTCTGTACGATTGCGTATAGGCCATTTGCTTGACCGAATATTGTGACTTCAGTCTTGCCGTTCTTCACTGTGAACACCGATGGCACGAAGCGCATTTGACCTGTAGCTGGATCGAATATAACAGCGGTCGCAGTCGAAGGATCTTGAATGGCAGCATCCAAATACATCACGCGTGTCACAAAGGAATTCCCAAAGTTTTGAATTTCCTCTTCTTTATCCTTCGATTTAAGAATGACTTTGAATGTGACGATGTCACTTGCCCGCTTCAACCCTTGTTCTAACTTGGATTGTTCAAACTTCTTATCTTGCTCTGATGTCACATTATCGATTCGAATGATTAAGGTTGCACCCTCAACTTTAGCGGCCTTTTCAAACTCTTCACGATTCAGAATAGAAAGCGGAAGTTCATAACTTCCTAAATGGCTTCTTAGAGTTATGATCGTTTCCTTATTCGCTTTCATGCTGTTGTACAAAACATCAAGCGGCAGATGTACTGCATTCCATGCATTCGCTCCTGAAATCTCGATGTCAAGAGTAGGACTTTCCTTTGTTTTGTAAAGTGCTTCTAGCTTCTTCTCTAAACCTTCCCGATCAATGTTTATCGAAAGGCTCGTTAATCCATTCTGTACTGTTTCATTTTTTAGTTCTTTTCCTGTTGGAACATAGCGATGCGGATCTTCTTTTGTAGGAGGGGTCGTAGGTGTAGGACTCGTTGGTGTCGTTGGGTTGCCTGGATTTGTTTCAGGATTTGTTCCTGGGCTTGAAGTAGGCTCTGGGCTGTCGTTTTGACCGCTTATCGTAATCTCTTTTATCCCGTAAACTGTGGTGTTATCAACGGATGTAGCAACGACTTTCACAATGCCGTTCTTCGCAGCCGTCAACAAACCATTTGTATTAATGATCGCTTTATCCGCTACAGTTATTCCATCCGCTTCATAGACCGCCCACGTAACGGTTTTGTTCGTAGCATTAGCCGGTTGGACTTCCGCTTGTAACTGCAAAGCTCCTTTCTTCACTTCAATGGACGACGATGCGCTCGTTATCGAGATGGATTGTACTTTTACATGTTGATTCTTGGAGGCCTCGAATACTTGAAGTGCTGAATTTATATCCATTGTTGCTTGTTCTAACTCCGTCTGGGTAGCTGAATCATTGTCAAGCACTTGCTGTGCTTCCGTGATCGAATCCAATAATTTCTGTTTCGCTCCTATCGGATACTGACCGACGTCCATTCCTTCCACTGCTAAATCATAAATGGCTTGAGCATCTGCGATACGCGCTGCAAGTTGTGCTCTATAAACATCCTCACTTACGATTACATTCGCAACAGCTGGAATAGAAGCACCATCAACCGCTCCATTTACGCTAAAGCTGCCTGCTTCAGCATATAGTGAAGGATCTATCGCGTCCCATACTACTGATTTGATTTGGGTTGTTCCATCACTGTATACAGCTGTTACAACCGAAGGCAATACAGGTGGGGTCCCGATCAACGTAGCTACGTTCACTGGCATGATATTTGTAATTACCGGTGCAGCTATAGGCTCCCACTTCGCATAGAGTGTAATATCATTTGCTGGAACCGTATCAAGAGAGAAATCCCATAGCGTAGTCAATGCTTCGTCTTTATACCAATTCACAAATGTAAATCCTGCCCGAGTCGGTTCTGTAGGCGCAGTAATTTTTGTACCGACTTCAACCCCATACAAGGAAGAAATCGAACTTCCTCCATTGCTATTGAAGTTAATAGTCGTACCAGTCTTGAATAGAGAAGTATCCCACTCGTCATGCCAACTTACCGCTATTCGACGGTTCTCGTTATCGAGTTCAATCGGAAGCCAAACATATCTGGAATCACTCAAATTATTCGGGTACCAACGATCGGCCATAAAGATAAATTTATTCGGTACGAGAGTGCCATTACCATCCCGATAAGGTAGAACAAATGTGCTTTGGCTTCTAAAGGTGGTTCCTTCATAGTCGTTAACCATAGGATCGCCTTTAAATTCCCATGGTCCAAACATTCCTTGAGTGGAGACGTGGTATTCGGCGCGGTTAGGATTCCAACCGGACAAGCCGGACGAAATCATATAATAGGCTCCGTCTTGCTTGAAAATCGCTGGTGCTTCTCTCTTGTAGCTAAATACTCTCTTATAGTGAATGCCGTCTAAGGTTTGACCCTTAACATTCTGAGCTGGACCTGTGTAATCATCATTCAACATCATGATCACGGTCGTTACATTTTCTTCGGAAGAATAAACCAAGTAGGCTTTGTCATCCGTCGCTTCATTGCCATCGTCATCGACATACAAGGTCATATCACGGAGCATTCCATCATTGCCATCTTTATCACCTACATTTGGCAATCGGGATGTGCCGAGATATTTGAATGGTCCAGTCGGCGAATCGCTGACTGCTACACCGCCTTCTGCAGTCCAATATTCGCCTGCTATCGGTCCATCCTGATGCCACCACATTACATAAGTGTCGTTCTTCTTGTTGTAGACAACTTTAGGACGCTCGACAACTTTATCCCAGTTGAAATCCTTATACATCTTTTGCTTCTCTTCATTCGTATAATTCGCATACAGCTTATTAAGCTCTTCGATACGATCCGGTGAATTGTGTTTACTGAGTGTATTGTTCGGTGATTTCATGTTACCCGTGTAGTCTTCATCTTTACTTGTAATTATTACTTTTCTATCAGGATCGTATGGAACCCCGCTATTCTTGTACGTTTCAGAATTTTCATCCAGATATAATGGCAGGTCGTTTCCAGCCGGCACTACATCTTCGCCAAGTTGAGGGTTATTGAAGACGGGCAATACGATGCCTTCATTTTGCCAATTGTACAAATCTTTGGACGAATATGCGTGAACTCCAGTAGGAAGATAACCTTCCGTCTTGTCTTCACCGTACCAGTAATACGTTTTGTTCTTCTCGTTATACAGAATACCTCCGCCATGTGCTTGAATCGGCACGCCTTCCGTATCTAACCATACTTCACCGCTCTTAATGGAGCTCTTGTTATTTACAGTTAAATAGAGGTTGTATAAATCATTTAAATGATTCGTGTAATACGAAATACTTTCTTCGGTTAAATCAACAAGATTACCGATCGTTGTGATTTGCTTTTCTATCGCAGCATCCACTTTCGGACTAATGTATGACAAAGTACGCAATTGATCGATTGCTGTTTGTAGTTTACTTGTATCAAAAGTCGCTGTTTGTTTCTGACTAACTGCAATTTCTGCTGTGCTGAGTGTGTTACCGTCACCGCCAGTGGTAATAGCCTGAATTGCGACATACCGAGCTTTAACGGATTTGAACGTCGCGGATTGTACACTCGTGCTATTGTCACTAAAAGAGCCATTTGCTGCTAATTTGAAATTCTCGTCCAAATAAGCTTGCGTACCGTCAGAAGGTGATTTTTCCAGGTTCACATCGCTGTAATAGATTTTGAATTGTTTGATGCGGCCATTCGCCTTGTCTTGTCTTGGTGTAACAAGCACCTTTCCAATGTCAGGAACGCTCTCTCCCAGATCTATAACGATATAATCACCAGATTTGTATTTCCGTCCGTTCTTATCCCAGTTAGTTTCGTAGAAGGTAGAAGTGTTGTTGTCCAGCATGAGACTGGATGGATTAGAGCTATAGGCCTCAGGTGCATAGAAGAGGCTGATTCCTTTAATATTCGGATCACTGTTTTGAATATTGGTTATTTCAGCTAAAATACGGCCTGCCATTTTTACGATTTCTTCTTGCGTCGCTGATGCGCTCTTCACCAAAGTACCTGCTTGACTAAGGAACGCGTCCAAATTCTTGAAGTAAGACGAATCTTTCGCAGAATCTGTTTTGAATTTCTCTGCAGCTTGAATTGCGCTGTCTAGGTTGGTGAAATCCACTTTATAACCAGACTTGTTTAGAATATTTATCTCTGCAGCTGAAGCATATTGTTTGCCTGCATCACTTCTCGATTCAAGTGCAGTAAATCTTACATATTCAGCGCCCTTTGCATTAAAGGTTGCTGTTTTTTCCGTTTTGTCTGCAGCCCATGTTCCTTCTGCAACTTTGGTAAAGTCAGTACCGTTGGTACTAACGGAAACCTCGAACTTGGTGATCACACCATTCCAGTCCACATCTTGTCGCGGCAAATATTTCAACATATAGATCCCGTTATATGCTTTGCCGAGATTTAAAGTAATGTGATGCGGAAGTGTTGAATATTCGTTGTTATACGCTGTATGCCATTTGGTTCCGCTATCTCCATCAATTGTTTTTCCCGGTCCATCTTCAGAAGCGGAATTGTCAGACGTTGCGGTCATTTGGCTTTGTGGGATAAGTCCTTGGTCTAGAACGCTATATTCAACGTTCAGCTTATTGATAATTTGTGTGATATCTTCCTGTGTTGCTAAAGTGTTTGCTTGTATTACTTTGGCTTCATTTACCAAATCTTGCAAATACGATACGTTCGAATTCCCGTTGTTAGCAGTAATATAGTCCTCTGCTCTAGAAATTGCATTACTGAGATAAGTCGAATCTACCGTGAAATTAGACTTTCTCATGATATTTATCTCGGCGGCCGATGCATACTGTGTTCCTGAATCATTCGCTTCGTCGATCTTTAACCGTACATATCTCGCAGCATGCGAAGAGAATGTTGCGGTTTTTTCAGATCTGTCGTTCTTCCAGGTTCCTTGTGCAACCGGTGTGAACACCTTGCCATCCGAGCTGACTTCGATGGTAAACTTCGTTATGATTCCGTTCCAATCTTTATCTTGCCGTGGCAAATAGCTGAGCTTGTTGACATCATCATAGTGGGCTCCAAGGTCATAGGTAATCGAATGCGGCCCCGCATCATAAGGTTCCCATGAAGTGTGCCAATTCGTCCAGTTATTACCGTCCAGTGTTCTTTCTGCTTCTTCACCAGATTGAGCGCTACTTGCTGTTACCGTCATATCACTCTGAGGAATAAGTGAGTTGCTTGTAAAGGAAGCTCCATCAATTACGAAGGTTGTAATGGACTTCGCTCCAACCGTCGCTTGCAACGTTTTATCCAGAACAGGAATTTTGCCCTTCTGTACGACATTCTCAGTCGCGGAAGAAACATAAGGTGTTGCATCCCCAGTAACTGTATCAAACTGGGACAAATCTAAAGATATATTTTGACTGGTTACATTAGGATTTCTATATACAATATGAATTTTATTAGTTGTAGGATCATAAGCAGCTAAAGTGTTATCATCGTTATCCCCAATGAAGCTTGCGCCCTGAGGAATAAATTTGCTAAATTGCTGCATGGCGTAATACTTCTTCGTATACCACCATTCTTGCGTGTCGAAATCCGCGTGAAGGAGACCCCAGTTCATGTTCTCCTTATCCTTCTGCATGTTCTTCTCGCTTTCAAACGCTTGCCAAGTAACCCAAGCTTTAGGCTCTAACCAAGTAATGTCTGTCATAATTCTTTCTGCCAATGCTAGTGCTGGCTCGAAATCATCGTGATCATGCGCAATCCCAGAAGGACCTAAGTCTACTTCAGACATCCATAACGTCTTCCCAGCTTCTTTGGCCGCATCTCTGATCTCAGCCCGCTTTGACCCACCGTAAGAGTGGGTATTCATTTTACCTATGTTAGCTTTAGTTGTCTCATCATAAGAATTCCAGTTACTAACAAAGGTGTCCAGAATAGATTCATCCATAGCAGCAATTTCTACCGAATTTAGTCCCGCTGCATCCAATTTGGCCCGTGTTGTATTAATGATCTTCATCTGTGAACCAACATCCCAGTGAGAACCTTCCTGTCCCCCACTAAATCCCCAGTAATCCGTACTAGGTTCATTTACTGGTGAAAGATAATTGAAATCGATGTTCCATTCTTCTTTAAAATGCTTAACCACTTCTGTCAAATAGTTAGCGAAATTTTCGTACTCATCCGGTTTTAAATTGTCTTTCCACGACTCCCAGTGACCAGTCGTACTTCCACTGACCGTCATATAATACGGCGCAGAATTTGAGAACGCTTCTAGAATATTGGCGCCTCTAGCTTTAGCTGCCTCCAGCCACCAGCGCTGATTAGCATCTTGCGTCCAATCGAATACTCCAGGTGATGGCGAGAATCCAGGTACTTCCCCTCCTTGGCGCATCGTATTGTAAGCAGGATTCTCTCCGCCGCCTATATTATATCTAGCAATATTAAAGTTCAATCCATCTGGAGAATATAGAGCATCAGCCATTGCACTTTTGACTTTATCGTTCCAACCGCCAGTTATATTACCGAACCAGGCAAGAGAGGTTCCCCATCCTTCCCAAGATTGCTGCATATGGTTCGGATCTAATTTAATCGTAGTATTCGCTGCACTTACTTTCTGACCTGGTAGACCCAAAAACATAGGTACAATCAAAGAAATAGAAAGAAAAGAAATAAATAACCTTCGTTTAACTGTAGTAATCATCCAGATTACCCCCTTCTCATAAAAATAATCATTGAAACCACTTCTTTACTCTCTTCCGATCAACATTACAAACGTATAATTTCTAGATTTTAAGCACCTCCTCCATAAAATGTAAACGATTACAAATATTTATTTAACAACAATTCCATCATTCACAAATAGGATTCGGTTGCCTCAACCTTACAATCGAGGCAACCGTTGTCCGTCTTAAATTAAGCTCTGCGAATTGTAAATTCAAAATCCATATCTACTGAAGGATCAATCTGATATTCATCAAGAACTGGCGCTCCCCAGCTGTCATCACCACCAACGCCCATTTGACGTCCGGCAATCGTAACAACGGTATGATGAATGTTCGGCAGCTCATAATGATGCGTCGCATTCTCCAGCTCCATTGCCGTATAGGGTGATATATTGGCTTCAACAGGAGCTTCGACTGGTGCCGATATTATAATGCCTTGACCAAGATCGTTGGTTATGGATACTTCGCGCACACCTGTGCGGTTACCCGATTCCTGCGGTACCAAATAGGACGATACATTGTCCAACGCATGATTCTGGAAGCGACACAATCTCGCACCAAACAAACGGTCAATATAATTTTCTTCTGGCCCATTCGCATACCATTTCAGCTGGTAATAATCGGCTGGCACTTTGAAGGTTAAAGCGAATAGGGGAAACTTCGGTAAACCCGGCTCTCCATGGTAGCTTGATTGTACCTTTATGCTTCCATCGGAGAACACCGTATAAGTTACACTTACTCGTACTCCCTCTGACACACTCAGTTTATACACGTAAGTCACAGTCGCTCGGTCTTCTTCTTCCATAAGCTCGAAGCTTAAAATTCTTCGGCTCAAACTTGCAGCATACCAAGAGGATGAGTCGAAATGCATTCCTGCCCCCTTGTCGTTATCTGTCATTGCTCTCCAGAAGAGTGGTGCCGGAGGTAAAGAAATCATTTCTCTTCCTGAATATTTAACGGAGATCAATGTACCAGCCTGCTTCGAGAACATAACGGAGAAGTCACGACCATGCACGCCAATATTTACATCCCCTTCAACAACGCGAAAATCATTCACTTTAGTGGTTACCTTAGGATGTGTTGGAACCTCATCTTCTGACTTGTTCTCTACTTGAAAAACATACTGTCCAAAAGCGATTTCATAACCAGCGTTCGCCCATAACGAATCTTCCTTGAGCACAAGCGAAACATCTAAACTATACTCACCAGACTGATTTGTGTCTGGTAAGTCAAGTTCTACATATCTTTCTTCTCCGGGTTTAACTTGGGCGAATACAATTCCACGATGGAATTCCCTGCCCTCATAATTCAGACAATAGTTCAATTTATACGCATCTAAGCCAACAAATAAATTCTCATTTTTGATGGTTACGCCATGGCAATCCGGGGACAGTTTGACGTTCTGATACAGAAATTTCACTTCCTGCATTTTCGGAGACCATCTCCGATCCGCATACACAATTCCGTTTCCGGAGAAGTTGTAATCGGTTGAACGGTCATCGAAGTCTCCACCATAAGCCATGTAAGGTTTGCCATATCGATCATTTTTTACGATAACCTGATCCATGAAGTCCCAGATGAATCCACCTTGATACATTGGATACTTCTGCTCGAGTTCTGTGTATTTATGCAATCCTCCGACGGAATTACCCATCGCATGCATGTATTCGCAGCTAATATATGGCTTTAATGGATCTTCTTTTAAATACATTTCAATATCTGCTGCTTTCGCATACATCCGACTCTCCATATCGCTCGAATCATCAAATTCGCGGTTGTGGAACACTCCTTCATAATGAACCAAACGGGTGGAATCCTTCTCTCGAAAATAATTCGCTACATCCCGAATGACTTCTCCCGCAAAAGACTCATTGCCACAGGACCAAATCAGGATCGAAGGATGATTCTTGTCTCTCTCTACCATGGAAATCGCACGGTCCATTACGATATCCTGCCATTCAGGCTTACTGCCCGGTATGTTCCAAGACGGTTCTACAACACCCATTTTTTGCCATGATCCATGCGACTCTAAATTCATCTCGTCAATAACATAGACACCGTATTCATCACACAACTCATACCAGAGTGTTTCATTCGGATAGTGCGACGTCCGTACAGCGTTGATATTCGCCTGTTTCAAAGTCTTTATATCCCATAACATATCCTCTTTCGTAATGCTGCGACCGAAGCGGGAATTAAATTCGTGGCGATTAACACCTTTGAATACAATACGTTTACCATTTAAGTGCATAATCTTATCGATCATTTCGAATTTTCGAAAACCAACCTTTTGCGACACGACTTCCACAAGATCCCCAGATGCGTTGAAGACAGATACGTAAAGGGTATACAAATTTGGGTCTTCTGCGCTCCACAGATGAACCTTTGAAGCCTCAAGCACCAGCGTAACGGAATCTCCTGAAACTTCAGTCTCTCTGCGAACTACAAGATTTCCTGCTTTATCCTTAAGCTCAAGGAGCACTTTCGAAGCTGGATTACCCATCAACTGCAAATCAGCTGTCAGCGTCCCCAGCTCAAATTGTTCATCCAGATTAGTCTGAATGTGGAGATCCCGCACGTGAACATCAGGCACTGTGTATAGGTACACATCACGAAAGATTCCAGAAAAGCGCCAGAAGTCCTGATCCTCCAACCAACTCCCGGTACTGCGCTGATAGACCTCAACCGCTAGCTTATTCTCACCTTCCGTCATATACGGTGTCAGATCAAATTCGCTAGGTGTAAAGCTATCTTCGCTATAGCCAACAAACTCCCCATTTAGCCAGAGATAAAAAGCGGATTCAACTCCCTGAAAGGAGATATACAGTGGACGTTGCTCCCAGCCCTCAGGTACTACAAAATATTTAACATAGCTACCTACTGGATTGTGATCCTCTGATATCTTCGGAGGTCTCAGATGCTCATGGCCATCCCATGGGTACATCGTATTCACATACTGAGGTTGCCCAAAACCCTGAAGCTGGATATGTCCAGGAACCTCAATATTATCCCATCCTCTGCAGGACACGTTCTCCTTATAAAAATGCGCCTGCCGTTCCATAGCATTGTGGGCGTAACTAAATTTCCAACTTCCGTTCAGGCTATGGCGCCAAGGCATTTCTCCAAGCTCATCGGCTTCAAGTTTCGTTTCGTAATACCGATGATCGGAGTGCGCGTGTATTCTGCCTACTGCATAAATGGAAGGGTCCGACAACCATTCCAGACTTGGAGCTACTCCCCGTTCAACTTGTTGCTTCATCTATTTTTCCTCCTTCTTTTCTTAAAATGATTGCTTACTTTATTTAACTGAACCCGTCATCCCAGCCACAAATTGTTTTTGCATCATGAAGAATACAAGAGCAGTCGGCAGTGTCGTAATTACAATCGCGGACATAATCAGACCATAGTCAGGCGCATAACCCGATCCAAGATTCGAGATTAGAAGTGGCACGGTCATATTTTCTGTGGATTGCAATACAATCAATGGCCATAAGTAGTTGTTCCAGCTGTTTAGAAAGGTGATAATTGCGGCGGCAGCGTAAGTTGATTTCATCGTCGGCATATAGATGCGGAAGAATAAACCAAATTCTGAAAGACCATCGATGCGACCAGCCTCCATCATTTCCTTAGGAAACATTTTTGTGTTTTGACGGAAAAAGAAAATTAGGAAAGCTGTTGTAAATGTTGGCAGAATAACTGCTGCTGCTGTATCAATGCCAAGAAATGGGACAACGCTTGATACTTTGGCGAACATTTGAAATAGAGGTACCATGATCGCCGCAAACGGAATCATCATTGAAGCTAGCAAAATATTAAATACGATATCTTTACTCCGGCTGCGGTACATTTCAAAACCATATCCAGCCGCCGATGCTACCAGCAATGAAAGCACAGTAGTCACCACTGAGATTTTTGCGGAGTTCCAAAGGGCTTGCCACATATCCACGGAACTGAACAGATTGTCAATATTTTTAAAGAGATGCGCACCCGGTAGTAATGTCCCTTTAGTTACATCAACCGACTGATTCGTGGCACTAATCACCATCCAGATAAATGGAAAGATAGAGATCAGCGCAGCGATGATTAGAAACAGGTAAGTAAACATGCGTTTAGTTTTCATTATCTCTTGTCTCCTCCTACTTTGTTCTGAATTAGCGTCAGAATGAGTACCATTACAACAATCGAGTAGGAGACGGTTGCGGCGTATCCAAAGTCAGGTGTGTATTCAAAAGAAAGGTTATAAATATATTGGGAAATCGACATGGTTGCATTGCCGGGTCCACCTTTCGTGATGTTAACCACCTCATCAAACAACTGAAGGGTTCCAATGGTTGATGTTATCGTCGTAAACAAAATAATCGGTTTTAATAGAGGAATTGTAATTTTGAAAAATTGAGTAAATGCACTTGCGCCATCAATGTGAGCTGCTTCATAAATAGATTTGTCTACATTTTGCAGGGATGATAAATAGAAAATCATATTATAGCCAGTAAAGCGCCAGGTGATGGCAATGATGATTGTAACTTTGGCCCAAAAGGGGTCAGTAATCCATTGAATTGGATCGCTGATTAGATGGAGATTCATTAGAGATTTATTGATGATACCTTCGGCACCAAACATATACTTGAAAACAACGGAGTACGCTACAAGTGAAGTTACCGTCGGCAGAAATATGGCCGTTCTGAAAAAACCTTTGAATTTCAGTCTTTCGTCATTAAGCAGCACAGCGATAAAGAGTGCCAGCACCAGCATGACGGGGACCTGAATAATTAAGTAAATAAATGTGTTTTTGACGGCTGTAAGGAACGTGGTATCGCTAAACAGTCGAATATAGTTATCAAATCCGGTAAAATGAAGATTGCTTCCTCTACCCGTCTTAAAGGATAGAATTAACGCTTGGATCATTGGATAAAAATAGAAAATAGTGATCATGATGACCGGCACTAGGATGAATAACCAACCCGTCAGATGGATCTGCCGTGACCCTTTAGAACTCTTTTGTTTTTGCGGGCTTAGCCCTGTCTTTACAGTTTCCACTCCACTCCGCACCCTTCTGTCTTATATATTAGAGATGAAAGCCCCTGCTACCCATCCTTCTGTAGAAATCCAATTTACAGGAGAAGAAGGAGCAAGGGCATCGGTTGTTTACCTAAGTGCGATTATCGAATTTGAGTATCCGCTTGCTTCTGCGCATCTTTCAGAACAGTATCTACATCTTTACCGCCTAGATATGATTGCACCGCTACAACCATAATATCCTCAATTGCGTAAGTGTTCATGCCATAGTTGACGTTAGGAATTTGCTCGGTCCATGCTGCAAAGTCTGATACAACCTTTTGACCTTTGAAAAATTCATCCGCAGCTGAGTAAGCTTCACCGCTCGCCGCAGCTTTCAAGGTGCCGATAACACCAACTTTTGTATTCAACGTTTGATATAGTTCCGCATCAGAGGCAAAAGTCTTAGATAGGAACTCCGCTGCTGCTTCTTTACCATCTACATTCATAACGTACCAGGAACTACCTCCAAGGTTGGATGCGTGAACAGAGCCTTCTGTTGCTCCTAACTTAGGTAGTGGAGCTACTGCCCATTTACCAGATTGGGAAGCTTCGGCTTTAATCGAAGGTGTAATCCAGTTACCTGTAGGTACACTAGCCACTTCACCACCATTGAATGCACCTACAAACTGGCTCCAGTCTGAAATTACTTTTACGATACCGGAATCCATCATTTCTTTGTACATTACAAGTGCCTCTTTCAAAGCAGGGTTGCCTTCTATGGTCGGAGTCTGACCATCATCTCCCGTATACCATGCGCCCGCCGATTGGATCATCACTCGGATAAGTCCAAGATCGTTTGGATCAAGTGTTAGCATGCTTTTGCCGGTTTTCTCTTTTACAGCTTTACCGATCTCGACATATTGCTTCCAGTCGATATCCTGTAATGCATCCAGGCTGTAGCCTGCTTGCTCGAGATAATCTGTCCGTACATACATTCCAGTTACGCCAGAGTCAAACGGAACACCGTATTGCTTGCCGTCAACACTGGTAGGGCCAATCTTATAATCCGCAAAGTCAGCAGCCTTTACAACATCCGTCAATTCATAAAAGGAATCCGGATACGCTTGTAAGAAGCTCTGTGCACGATAATCTTCGATCAATACAATGTTAGGCAGACCCTTTGTGGAACCAGAGTTTAGCCCCGTATTCAGCTTTTGAACGATATCAGCTTGCGCGTTCTCAACGACGTTAACCGTTACGTCCGGATTAACTTTCGCATAAGCATCTTTGGCAACATTCATAGCGGCAATGTTAAAAGCCGGGTCCCAAGCCCAAACTGTGATCTCTTTTGTCTTGGTACTACCTTCAGCTCCAGAGTTACCAGAATTGCTCGTTTCATTTTTCGTTCCACCTGTGGAACATGCCGACAGTAGAACCACACTAGCTAGCATTACGGATAATAATTTTTTCACTACGTAAACCCCCTTGATAGTCTAAAAAATAATAAAGATGGAAGCGTTTTCTCTGCTACGCCTCCATCTTATCATTTTGTATTCGTTTTCTTTGGCAGTATCTTTGTTAGCTTTGGTGATATTATTGGGTCCTATTTTGATTCTCATTTCGACTCTGGTACTATTTTTAGATTCATGTAAAATTTTTAGTTTTTTAACAATGGAAGCGTAATAACGATTTTTGTACCTTCATTCCGTTTGCTTGTAATATTAATCCCGTATCTCTCACCGTATAACAATTTAATTCTATCATCCACATTCCGTATACCGATCCCGGAGAACAGTTGGCGTTTGTGCTTCGAAGCTGGTAGCTGCTCCTCTTCCAGCAAATTCGGATCAAGATCCATTCCATCACCGTTATCTACTACTTCACATACAAGTTGATCTTCCTGCACGGCAATCATGATCAGAATTCTTCCCTCATCTTTAAGGTTGAATGCATGAAAGAACGCGTTTTCTATAAAAGGTTGTAGAATTAGCTTCGGCATATGATAATCCAAGCTCTCAGGCTCCACAAAGTAATTTACACGTATCTTCTCACCGTACCTCACGTGATTGATATACACATAATGCTTCAGCGACTCCAATTCCTGACTAACAGGAATGGTAGAATGAACATCGCTTACTGTATTTTGCAGGAGTGAGATTAGTGAATTTATCGTTCCAGCTGCTTTTTCCTTGTTGCCTTGCTGCACCAGAAATTTGATAGAAGCTAGCGTATTATATAAAAAATGTGGGTTGATCTGCATTTGGAGTGCCGCCAGCTCCGCATTACGCTGTTGCTTCTGGGTCTCCATCAGCTTATCAACATAATCATGTAGGGAATCAAGCATGAAATTGAAGGCGTTACCTAACTCCTTAACTTCATAGCTACTATTGGTGACATCTACATGATTATCGAACTCGCCTGTAGGAATACTCGACATCTGTTTAACCAGTACACGTAAGGATTTTGTCATTTTTCGGGTAATTAAAAAAACAATAATGAGCGAAATTGCCACGATAGCCATTATTGTCAATGTCACCGCTTTGACATTCACCATCTGTCCGATCACAGCGTTCTTATCGATCAGGTTCACCAAATAAAAATCAAATTCAGGTAAGTATTCTGTAAAAACAATTCGCTCATTCCCCATCACATAGGTAGACTCGCCGTCTTTACCTCCACCCTCTACTGCTTGAAGCAGTTGCTTATCGAGGAGCCCAATCATCTCTGTCTTACTGCTGGATACAATTAATCCCTTCTGATTCAGCAATACTACATCATTGCCTTCACTCGTAAAGTTAGCGTAAAAGGGCTTGAAATCTCGATCACGAATGGCTACGTACATGGTGCCATAGATTCTTCCGGTCGAATGATCAAATAAAGCTTTGGATGCCACCAGCATTGGCTCTTTCACATTCGCTTTATTATCTCTTAGATCGAGCTGATACAGGATTTGATCAGGATGGTTAATGGTCTCCTTCGTAATTGGGTGAGCCATAAGTTCATCTGCGGAAATAGCCCAATACCAAGGATCTGTTGAATAACTCCTGCCATTCACGCCAACGATCATGATTCCAACATCAACGGCGCTGAGGTTAGAGCGGATTGCGCGCATGCCCTCTGTCATGTGATATGTTTTGATCGCAAGATTTACTGCATCCGTCTCTCCGCTTGATAAATAGTTTCGGATAGCTTCATTCTGAGCCATCATAGTTGCGCCAGTAGCAATAATGTTGTTATAAGATTCCAGGTTTGTTTTCATCTGGTTCAGTAATTTTCCATTAGTTATGCTAAAGGTCTGTAAAAATAATTTCTCCGACATACTGATCGTAATAGCCAGCGTCAGGAGTGATACGGTTACAATACTAATGAGGGTCACGAGAAACAGCTTGAGAAATAAACCCTGCTGTCTAAACTTATTTATGGTATTTCCAATCATGGCTGCTCTACATCCTGTCTCCGATACCTGCTCGGAGAAATGCCAGTCTGCTTTTTAAATACCTTGGTGAAATAACTCTGATCTGAATATCCCACGCTTGCGCTAATATCGGAAATTGATTTTTCCGTTGTCTCGAGCAATTCCATAGCTTTTTCCAAACGGACTTTGTTCAGATGCTCACTAAAGCCTTCGCCATTATGGGCAGTAAAATAGCTCGATAAATAAGAAGCATTGAAATGGAACTGTCTAGCTACTCCTGTCAGTGTAATCGGATCTGCAAAATGATTCTGAATATATTCGAGTAGTTTTGTCATATTGGGGTTAACCGATGAATTCGTCTCACCAATAGTGCGCTCAACTTCTCTAATGAATGCTTCGGTAACTGCAATAGCATCACTTGCATACATCGCTTCATCTATTTTTCGGAAGTAGTCATATTTGGTCTCCTCCAGACCTCCGATCTCACACTTCATTTTTCCAAGCGTGGTCGCTACGTTAAATATAAAGTTCCCCAATAGCGATTTGAATTCGAAAATATCAATGCGATAATCCATTGAACGCAGATGGACATATTCGAGAAACTCTGTAAATGCCTTCTGGAATTGCTTACGTCTCAACTGATCCATTAATTCTCCCATGTCAATTTCCTGATAAGCTCCCGGAAGACCCGGCAAATGATCATTCTCAATCAGACTTCGTTCCGGCAAGTAGAAACTGTATCGTGTAAGCTTCAAGTAATTATCTCGATAAATCTCACCAAGTCTCTCAAAGTCCGCGAAGCTCTGACTAATAATAAAATGCGCTTCTCTCATACGATGTTCTATTTCAGAGATCAGATAACGGAGTTCAATCACAAGCTCGTCCCATTGTTCCGGATTAACGTTAAGTAAATAAATGACCGAGTCGTTAACAAACTTTAGCCGAATAAACACAACATCGTCCAAAGCGAACTTTTGAATTCCTCCTTCGATTTCATTTGCGAATGCTAACTTATCACCAGAATCTTTAATATGCTTCATATCTGCTCCGAAAAATGCGAATTGTGCGTGTGGAAACTTGGAATGAAGCAAAGCAGGTTCTAGCACTGACTCATATCCCGTCATAAGCTTCTCGATCGCGAACAAAAGCTGCTTTTCCTCTGGATCGGTCCCTGGATCGGTCATCTTCATCCCTGCCATTTTAGCTGTAGTTTTATTTAGGATGGACAACAGGTAATCGGCTTCCAGCTTCGGCTTCAGGATATAATCTGCTACGCCACTCTGAAATGTGGAACGGACATAATCGTATTCACTGAAGCTGCTTAAGACGATTACTTCAATCTGTGGGTACTTCTCCTTAACGATCTTGACTAGCTTCTCCCCGCCCATTATTGGCATTACGATATCCGTAATAATAATATGAGGATTCAGCTCATCCATCATACTCAGTGCTTCAACACCGTTAGAGGCCTCACCGACGATTCGATACCCTTCTTGTTCCCAATTCAAAAGATGTTTAATTCCCTGTCTAACCAGCATCTCGTCATCCACAATCATAATTTTAAATATTGGCTTCATACCTGCCCCCTTGCAGCTGTTCAACCTGTTATTAAGTTCATACACTGAATTGAACAAATTTAAAAAGCCATGCCAATGATCAGAACGCCGTTCCTTTCATACTATCGAAGCATTGGATGTAACCGTTTTCTATTTATCTGTTACTATTCAACCTATCCGACTTGGAGCGACCATCTGTACAAATAAAGCATTAACACTTTCTTGAATTTGTTTAAACCAAATAATAGTCCTCACTAGCAATTATGGTCAAGTCCTCATTTTCATTTCAAATCTAAAGCACAAGTGAACTTATTTGAGTTACAATAATGATATATCGATTTACAATAAATTAATGTTGATTTGCAAGTTCAACTTGTGTATTATGTGGTTATCAAGTAAAGGAGAATGTCATATGAAAAAAAAGTATTTATTAGCTGCTTCGCCCTTATTATTAAGCATCATCAGTTTAATGATCTCACGTATGGTGGGTTCAAGCGTAGGACCCGATGGAATCTTGCATGAGCCAGCCTTTTTCTTAATTCCGCTTAGCTATTTATTTTTATTCTGCAGTATTATTGCTTTCCTATTTTTAGGGTTCGGTTCAGTTCTCCATAAAAGAAAAAAGATTTCGTAATAGCCATGAGTTGAGACATTAACTTTATATTGAAAAGAAAGAAGCCGCGAAATTCGCGGCTTCTTCTTCGTGGAATGTTTATTTTTAAATATGACATGAACTTTATGAACTCAACTTCTGCTGGAGTAAAACAGCCAGCTCTTCAGCTGTATCCCAAACGATCGGACGGATATTTTTCACTTGTACGAAAAGGTTATTAGCATCGCTGCTGTTCACAGTCCAAATCACTGGAATGTTCAAACCGAGCGCATATCCTGCAGTAAAATACACTTCAGGGGATTGGCCGGTTAAATCAGCGATAATCAGATTACTCTCCTCTATAAGCTCCAAGGAATACGGTTCTCGATTTTGCGTTGTCGTATGCCTTAGCAAACGTGGCACATAACCAAACTGCTCGATTTTAGGAAGCAGCTTGTCCACCCACTCTGTGTGCAAATCCTCCGCCTCCGACATTAGAATAATACAAGGTTTTAATTTTTTACCGCCTGCGATTGCGGCAGCTTCTTTCCATCCCTCGTCTGTTAGCTTAAAGGTCATGCCTTCCCGGATAATAAACTGCTCGTTAACCAGCTTATCGATGATATATACCAGCTCTTGCAGGTTGGGCGAATACGTCAGGTTATAACTACTAGACAGTGGTTGAATAACAACAGATTCTCCCGGGGCTTCAGAATGTCTGTACAAGTATTGCAGTAACCGGTTTCCTTTATCTTCAATCGTTACAGGAATTTTCGGAGAAATTACAACGGACTCTAAATCGTCTGCCGATAGACTGACCTTCTCGCCGCGATCTGTCTGCTCTCGTATATAAGCTGATGCAATATGAAACATGTCGCGTTTCTTTTGATGCGGGAGTGAATTAATGGGCTCATAGCTGTCTTTCAATAAGTTATAGAACCCGTCGGGTGAACAATTACAGCCTAAATATTTATCGTAATCGCCATCCTGTGTAGTGGAGACGATCTCATCACAGAACAAGCAGTATTTCTTACTCATGACAACTCATCACCTCTTATTTATTGATATCCCCTTACTTTACCAATATTCTCTCGAAAAGTAGACAAGAAGATATTTCCTTTAGCATTGAACATAGAAGTGAATTATCATGAAACCCCGCAAAAACACACTGATTTAGATCAGTGTGTTTTTGCAGGCTGGTGAGTGTTTTTTGGTTTTTAATGTGCTCTTTTAAAGCTGCTGACAGTATTATTTTTATATAAATAGCGAAAAAATTCATATTGACTCATTATTTGAAATTAAAGTATATTCTTAGCAAATGATCCAATATTTATTTATATTTTATCTTTTTACTTTTGAACATAGAATCCTTTTTCAGATTCTATCAAATGTCATGCAATACATTTACTGATTTAGGGGGTGATTAATTTGAATACATAAAGCTTGTTTTTAAATTGGACAGGCCGCAAGTTAAGAAATTAAATTAAATTGAAGAAGGAGTGTATTTTCATGAAAAGATCTCTTATTCGGTACGGTTTGAAAACGTTTTTGGCACTTGTGTTAGTTGTATCTGCATCGTCACTCGCCCTACCTTCAACGACGCACGCTGGAGTGCCAATTCCGCTGAGAATTATCAATGAACACAGCAATAAAGTGCTGTCAGTCAGCGGAGCGGATTCAAAAGCGGACGGTGCGCTTATCGTACAATACATCGATCAAGGAGCAGATTATCAAAAATGGTATCTCGAAACTGTAGAGACCGGATATTTTAATTTCAGAAACATAGCTAGCGGAGATTTATTGGATGTCAACGGAGCATCTTCTTCCGATGGGGCCAGTGTTATTCAATGGCCGAGCAATAACGGGTGGAACCAACAGTGGGAGCTTATTCCAACTGGTGAACAAAACTCGTATAAAATTAAAAACCGAGCCAGTGGCAAGTTTTTGGATATATCGGGACAAGATAAAACCGACGGTGCGCAGGCCATTCAATGGAGTGATAACGGCGGTCACAATCAGCACTGGCATATAGAATATATACGGAAAAATTAAGCTATTGCCGAATATAAAAATGGCGGTGCAGGGATAACCTCCTGAGCACCGCCATTTCTTAATTCAACATATTTTTGGATTGTTATTCCTTTTGATAGCGAAACCAATCATAATAAGCGGTCGTTCGATTGGCAGAGTAATTATACATCCCAAAGAACACGCCGGTAAATCCACCTGCGACTTCTGTAGAGATCAAATGTGTCTCGGCTTCTCCTAGTGAATGCCATGTCTGATCCACACCTCGATAAGAGAACAAATATTTCTCAGGTAATGCCTGAATCTTCAATTCTACGACTGTGCCTTCAAATGGAGAAGAATATTTCACATCACTTATGCTACCCACCTGTCTTCGCAGCGTGATCACATTTTCGCCTTCTACATGGGTAAGCCCAATTGCGTAGTGATACTGCTGATCCATAAAAACAACAAGACCCGCTTCGTCACCTTCTAGAGGATTAAACTCCATTTTGGTGGTGATTTCACAATCGAAGTGCCGCTGCCTACAGCCAATAAACGCTGGCGTTTCCTTTTCGTTTAATCTCACATCCGCTCCACGTAATGCTAGCCATCCTGCTCGCTCCTGTAAAGACCAATCGACTTTTTTAGCATTGCGAATAAAATTCCAGCTCATTCTTAAATCAGATGGATTAAAATCATCGGTCTCAGGCTCGTCTTCCCATAGCACTGGTGGTGGTGTGTCAGCTTCCATTTCTAATCCGACAACTCCCTGATCTCCAATCATCGGCCATCCATCCTCACTCCACTGAACTGGCGCTAGGAATGTCTCTCTGCCCAGATGATGTCGGTATGGATATCCTACCGGTCGAATCCCCAAAAATACCGCCCACCAGCTGCCATCCTGCGCTTCAACTAAATCGCCATGACCAGTAGCTTGAATAGGGTAATCTGAGCTCCGATGAGTCAAAATGGGATTGCGCGATGAGGACTCATAAGGTCCATAGGGTGATTTACTTCTTGCTATGGTCTCCATGTGTCCATATTCTGTCCCGCCTTCTGCACACATTAAATAATAGTAGCCGTTTACTTTATATAGATGTGGTCCTTCAGGAAATTTACCGCCACTGCCTGTCCAAATCAAGCGAGAATCGCTCAACTTGTGACCCGTCTCAATATCAATCTCACATTGGTAGATTCCCATCCCATGCTTTGTGCCAGTGCTTGTAAAATACACTTTGCCATCGTCAAAAAATAAGGATGGATCAATCCCTTCCTGATCCACATAAATAGGATCCGACCACTCACTTGCTGGGTCATCCGTCCAAACGTAGAAGTGTCCACCACTATCCTGATTTGTCGTCACCATGTAGAATCGACCGTTATAATGACGAATGGTTGGTGCCCACACCCCACCAGATACGACCGATTTGTCAAATTGAAGCTGGGAATCGCGCGTCAAGCAATATCCAAGCTGCTTCCAATGAACTAAATCTTTACTATGCCAAATGGGTATACCCGGAGAGTAAGCAAATGAACTATTTACCAAAAAATATTCCTCGCCTACTCTACAAATGCTTGGATCTGGATAAAAACCTGGTAATATCGGATTGTTATATTTCATGAAGCATTCTCCTTTTGTTGAACAATTACATGTATGTCATGGATTATACTCCACTAGCTAAACGATAAACCTTGATTATTCGGTCGTAAAATAGCATGATATAGACATTCATCTAGAGATGCTTTTGGAGGGTGACGAATTGAGCGAATTTTATTTGAATTGGTTTACATCGGATCAGAAATTCCCATTCTTTATTCAATACGGCTTTCACGACAATGATACTGACCTTCATAGACATGTGGACTTTTCTGAACTCGTAATTGTCTTGAGTGGGACTGCTACTCATATTGTGAATACCGAAGAATCATTCATCAAGAAGGGGAATGTCTTTGTGATTAACGGTTCTACCCCGCATGCTTTTAAAGATCCTCAGGATTTTAAGATCTGCAATATTATGTACAAGCCTGAAATGCTGTCGACGGCTGGATCGGATCTGCGGACTTCGAACGGCTTTCAGGCCCTGTTTGTATTGGAACCGTTGTATCGTCACAAACACGCCTACACAAGTAAACTAAGCTTGCCAATTCCCATGCTGGAGTACGTTACTGCCCTTATTGCCGGTATGATTGAAGAATATAGCCACAAGCTTCAGGGATATCAGACTTTGCTCATCTCACGGTTTATGGAACTGGTTGTCTATTTATCAAGGCATTATGAAAAACAGGATAAAGGGAGCCAGGATAATCATCTAATACATTTGGCGAACGCACTTTCTTTTATGGAAGACCATTATCTTGAAGCGTTGTCGCTGGATCGAATCGCCGCATACTCAGGGATATCTGTTAGACACTTAAACCGGATCTTTCGCTCCTACTATCAGACGACTCCTATCTCCTATCTCCATCGATTGCGACTGGAGCGGGCTTGCGGCTTGTTGAAGCATTCTGACTACAGTATTACCCAGATCTCACATGAAAGCGGGTTTAGCGATAGCAATTATTTCACACGACAATTTACCAAAACCTACGGTATGTCTCCAAAAGCTTATCGGAAAAAATCATAAAATAACTGTTCACTCGCCCTTTTCAGAAGTAATTGTGTCCTTAAGTTCTTTGTTCCATAGAATAGCTTAATGATGTTTCTGGAGTTCTACTTGGTCAAAAGAGGTGAAACGATGAGTTTTTCTGTGAACGGGGGAACGCCCTCTGGATATTACCAGAGCATCTTGGAACTTGAAACAGAATGGAGACAAAAAGGAACTATCCATGAAGCTGGACAGGTTATTCCGTTTGATTTCGGTCGGGCGGCCGATTTCATTGCTCCAAAAAGCATTGAATCGAGTATTCATTCTGCATTAACACCTTATTCTTTACAACCGTTTGGCGGATACGTAGCGACCATCTCGAGTGGAAGGGTATGGGGAGAAGCTGGTGCTGTTCTAACTCCCGAGGGAAAGCTGATCTTTGATCTGTCTCAAGAATATGACGCGCTGCAAAATAGAATGCTAGAAGCAGATGAGCATCCTGTATTCCAGCAATGGAATGACCCGAAACTTCAACATTTAGAAGGAACCGTGGCTGTGTTGACTTTTTGCGGAAGTCATAACTATTTCCACTGGATGTATGATGTACTCCCTAGGCTGGCGATGCTCAAAACGAGTGGAATTCCTTATACCTCTATCATCATGAATCCAAATCCATACGGACCATTTGTGGCACAAACCTGGGCTATGCTCGGCATATCAGAATCTTCAGTAATCCGGACAAATCCAGAAGCCTATGTTGAGGCCAATCAGCTGCTTGTTCCTTCTTTGATGATGAATTCCCACTATCCTCCTTGGGCGACGGATACGCTGCGTAAATTTTTGTTACCTCATAGAGATGAATCACACGTCACTCCAGAACGCATTTATATCTCACGCAAAAAAGCAAGTTCAAGGCGGATTGTCAATGATGAAGATGTTATATGCTCCCTTGAGAAATTTAACATCGTGCCGATTTGTCTTGAGGACTGGACAGTTGGCCAGCAAATCCAACTATTCGCCTCTGCAAAGGTGATCGTTGGACCACATGGTGCTGGACTCGCCAATTTAGCTTTTTGTCAGCGTGGAACACAGGTCATTGAAATTTTCCATGCTCAGCATGTTGTTCCAACCTATTGGATGATCAGCAACCATAATGAACTCGAATATTATATGGTGTACGGGCAAGGCATTCCAGATCCTGCTATTCGTTTTCCGGGACTTGAGGATGTCTATGTAGATATACAGCGCCTGAAGCAGACACTGCATTTAGCAGGCTTGGACACTTAGCAATATCCCTTAATTAATTTAAAAAGGAAAACCGCCGTGCTGCAAGTCCGGCAACCCGCACACGAAAAAGGGCTGCTAGGAGGCAGCCCTTTCATTACATCCTATTGATTTCTAATCCGCGGATTTCCGTTTACCAGTTGTTCCCCGTACCGGAAACCGTAAAGCTGGTTGACTCATTGAGGAATTTACCGGAAGGCGCCCCGTTCACCGTATTGCCATTAAAAGTCGACGTGCCAGTGGCAGAGCCATTAATATAAACACCGTAAGTGCCGGAATTCAGAATCGTATTAGAGTTAAAGTTCACCGCTATACCCGGCGCAGGTTGTTCGATGAAGATACCTGAATAAGTACTGTCTTGCAGTGTATTGCCCGATACCGTAACAGTGAGGTTCTGGGCTTTGCCGCTATTGTTCAGCCAGTAGGCCCAAATGGCGCCAATCTGATAGCCGTAATCTCGGTGCGCGGAGCCAGTTCTTTGCAGCAGATTGTTCTGAATCGTCAAGGTCCCTGTCATTGACGGGGGATTGAAGTTTGTGCCAAAGGAAATTCCCGCGCCGGTGCGCACTGTATCAGTCAGCAGGTTGCCGATGACCTTGTTGTCTTTGCCGCCGTAAATTGCGATATTATTGGCAAGTGTAGGAATCTGCACGGTATTGTAGCTGAATGTGTTATTTGTATCCAGATGAGTGTCCGACCACATCGCCATCCCATCGTCTCCACTGTTTCGTATGGAGTTGTTGGTAACCGTGGTGTTGGAGGTGCCATAGTGTAGATTGATACCGTCCGCCCAGACATTTCTAACCCGGGAATTGGAGATAACTGCTGTATTGGTCTGGTTTGTCAGCCAGAATCCCACCTTGGCATGTTCAATCCACAGGTTGTTCAGAGTAGAGTTCGTTCCGTTCCCTTCCACCGCGGTTATGCCGTTATAATCATCACGGATCAGATCATTGGCGCTGATCTTGAAATCTGAGAGGGTAACATTACCGCTTCTTAAATAGAATCCCGCATAATTTCCGGACAATGTGGAGTGCCATACACCCGCGCCTTTAACGGATACCCCGCTATCCAGATACAGTCTTGTGCCGCTTCCATCCCAACCAGCCCCTCTGTTGCCGCTGTTCAAAGTAAAGGTGCCGACCGGAATCCATACTCCCTTGTAAGTGGCGCCGGAATTCTTCACCGCGTTGATGGCGTTATTGATGGCCGTCGTATCATCTTGGCCGTCATTGGCGACCGCCCCATAATTTGCAATAGATACATAACCGGACGGCATCGTTAATGCCGCAGGAATCGCTTCAGCCTCCAGTAGGTCAACCGTTACGTTCGCTGTAGAGCTGAAGTTCAAGTTGGAAGCGTTTCTCTGCAGTTTAATCACGGTGCCCGCAGGGTACTGCTTATCTAACGCAACAGATACTTCATCATACATATGATGCGGGGTAGTGGAGGCAGCATTCGGATTGTTGGACCAGTGGATTTCCCCGCCTTCCGTGCCCCATTCCCCATAGTTCCAGCTGTATTTGGAGCTCAAATTAATATCTTTATACAAGGTTCCTCCGATATACATGCTGATCGCAGAATCGATCCCGGTACCGGCCGCATTGTCCGGAATCGAGTATCTGAGTGTGATCCCCTGGGCTGGTTTGGCCAGCGTAATCTGCACATATTGTCCTGCAGCCGTTAGCTTGACAGCCTTTCGGCCTGAAGCTTCAGAGGCAAGCTCTCCAGGTTTGGTGGACATGCCGATAATGGTTCCTGAAAACACAGCATTCTCCGCTTCATAGGTCTCATAGGGCATGGATGCTCCATAAGTTCCTACAGGTGGGGTTGGCGTTGGAGTCACAGTCGGTGTAGCTGTTGGCGCTACCGTAGCCGATGGCGCCGGTGTTGGAGTTACCGTTGGTGCTGGTGTAGCTGTCGGTGTGACCGAACCTGATCCATACACTTCGAATTCTGCCGTTTGCCCTGCTGTAGCGCCAGTATTGGCCGTATAGCTGATGCGTACATATCTTGCAGATGCCGTAGTGAAGGGAATGGTCACTGTGTTATTCGAAGCCGGGTTAAAAGAATAGGATTGCGAAGACACGAGTGTCGTGTAAGTCGTATTATTGCTACTCCCCAGTACGGACAGAGTCTGGGTTCTCGCTCCCCAGGAAGCAGGGAGCTTCAGCACAACCTTTCCAACACTCTGCGCAGCTCCAAGATCTACGGTCATTGTATTGGGATAGCTATTAGCAGCACCTTCATAATAAGTTGATGCATTGCCATCTACAGCATTCGCAGCGGGAAATCCAGCGTATACATTGTTAGCGGTTACGCTTTTATTCAGCGCCAAGTTTGCGCCGAGGACGGTATCCAGAGCCACGTTATCAAGGTTTACGTTGCCAGAGTCCGCTGCATCAAACGTATAAGCGATGGTATTGCTTCCTGCGTTTAGGGCTACCGTTTCCGTTACAGTAGCCCATGTGTTCCAATCCGAAGTCGCCGGAAGGGAAATTTGCTTAAGTTTGATCCCGTTAATGTACAGGCTTAAGGTCTGGGTTACACCTGAACCGTTAGCGTATCTTAATACTGCCGTGTAACTTCCCGCAGAGGAAACGCTTACAGAAAATCGGGTTGAAGCATTACCTTTATTGGCATCGGTATACCCAGCTACAAAGCCAGATCCGGTATACCCGGTATGGTCAGCAGCTGTGACAGCTCCCCCCGAAAGCACCGCCGCCTCCGCTTCATAGATTTGTGCCGCCGCTGATGCGGGTGTGCCTAATGGAAATTGTAGCAGCAGCAAAGTCAGTACTAGAACATAAGACACATACTTGTTAATTCGCGGCTTTCTTAACATTTGTTTGCCTCCATTCATTATCAATCATCCGAAGTATCGGGCCTGCTATTCAGGCTATTTAATCATAAATCCTTCCAGCGAGTGTTAACCGGACTTCTAGGGGGGAGTATCCGGACATTCGTACTTTCTCTCGGGCTTAAGCAACGTTGAAGTGAAACAAAAAGCACCGCCTGAAGGATTTTTCAGGCGGTGCCTTGCTATTATTTATCACCAGAGCGGTTCTTATTTCCGGTAGTTTTTCGTTCTTTCATCCTCTATAACACCATTCCAATTCATCCCAAAAGCAAAATCATATACATGCCCTTCTGAATCTACGTGACATTCCATGTCATGCGCCACATCTTCCAGCTGCTCTTCTACCGTTTGCATGCCTGATGGCATTTGTACGGGGAGCAACCCGGAAGGTTCCTCGGCACCTGTTAGCACTTCCATAAGTGCTTGATCCTGCAGCCCAAAGTTAACAAGAATGGCATCTGCCTCTTCCTCAAATTCGGCAACAACCGAAGGGTTAGAGAGCAGCATCGACACAATGACTGGCTTGTCTTTCATCAGCTTACGAGCTTCCAGAATTCTATCCAGATCGCTCTCATTATGCGTAACAACGGTTTTCCCTTTATAAGAGCGGTTAAGTACATCGGTATCACGTGCATCTCCGGCTAAGCTCTGCTCACGAGCATGTTCCGCAGTGTACGGTCTGTACTGCAAACTTATTGGTACATAGCCGTTGCCGCCTTGATCCGAATCTTCCTGGCTAAAGCCTACTCCTGATTTGGGACTGCTAATGAAGACAAGAGCAAAGTCTGCCTCTTCCGGCTGATCTGTCACTTGATAATATTTAGACACAACATCCAGGTTTACCGGATATTCCGTTTTTTCTGGTGTTGGATTACCGAACCAGTCCTTTCCTGCTGGAGTATAACGCTTCGGAATATATACGGTTTGTTTAGCCGCCAGCGGTAATACATTGTTTTTATTCTTTAGCAGCACGATAGACTTCAGCTGTGCTTCATAGCCTGATTGCATAAACTCCGGATTCCCAACAATCTGCGTGCTCTCCTCAGGCTTTAAGTAGGGGTTCTCGAAGAGACCCAGGCGAAAAATATTAAGCAGAAGTCGAACAGCTGACCGTTCGAAACGATTCCGCATCCACACCTCTCCATGCTCAGCTACTCCCATTCGGTATGCTTCAAGGACTGGCTCCATCTCATTATTGCCGCCGAATTGGTCAACGCCTGCCATCAAGAGCTTGTAATGACGTTCTGCGACGGACAGCCCTTCTACTCCCCAAGGCTTACCACTGAGAAAGGAATCCTTACTATTGGATTCGTCGGCTGTAATAAGCCAATCCGTGCACACAACACCTTCGTAACCGTATTTTCCCCGAAGCAGGTTGGTAATAAGATATGAATTATAAGAGTTTCCGACATTCTCCCCGTTCACTTGATCTTGATCTGTAGAAATTGTGTAGTATGGCATGACCGCTGAAGCCTGCTTGGTTGGGCCATCCAGCTTGAAAGCTCCTTCTGTAAAAGGAATAAGATGTTCATCAAAGTTACCGCCCGGATAGACAGCATACTTGCCGCAAGCATAATGTGCATCCCTTCCGCCTTCCCCGGAACCCCCACCAGGCCAGTGTTTTACCATAGCGTTCACACTGTCATATCCCCAGCCTTCGTTAATCTGCCGGTCATCTTCCGAGTTCTGGAAGCCGTCGACATAAGCCTTTGCCATGTCAGCAGACAACTTCGAATCCTCGCCAAAAGTGCCGTTAAAGCGAAACCATCGTGGATCTGTAGCAATATCGATTTGCGGCGATAGCGCCGTCCCTAGACCAAGTGCACGATACTCACGTGAGGCAACTTGCCCGAACCGATAGGTGATCTTCGGATCGAAGGTTGCCGCAAGGCCCAGCGTCTCCGGCCACATGGAGATTTGCCCACCAGCTCCAGCATTAAACTCTGAGCTAGAATCTGAGCCATGACGTGGGTCGGAGCTGTTGTTGGCTGGAATCCCTAGGCCGGTTCCTTCTGCAAATGCCTGCACCTGATTGTTCCACAGAGCAGCTATTTCTGGACTCTCCACGGTGGTCACCAGAATATGTCTCAGATGGTCCTGTGCCAGAAATGCCAGCTGTTCATCGGTAAGCTCCCATGGCTTAGCTCCGCTCTCCTCATAGGATTTACCGTTATACGTTCCTGAGAACCAGCTGCTACTAAGTGCTGGGATGGATTGATGACGACTATACAGCATGAGTCCAGCAATTTGTTCAATACTCATCTGTGAAGCCAAATCTTCAGCCCGCTCTTGTGGCGTCAATCGCCAGTCCTCATATTTATCCAGCTTGCCATTACGATTCAGATCTTTGAAGAACAGTCCGTCCTGCTCGAGAATCTGCACTCCAGATTCAGGGGAATAACCCAAAGTTGGACCGCCCTTATTGCTTACGTAAGAAATGGTATGAAGGCTTTTAGTGTTGATAGTCTCTCTCTGATTCATATGGTTTCCCTCCACTGTTTTCTTGTTTGTTTTTTACTTAGACCAAATTGGCTTTTTGTGATTGCGCTTCGACTGCTGTTAATTCAGCAGTTTGAGCTCTTTTCTCTGTTCCCACTTCTGGAAGTGGCTTCACTGCCAGCATACCGAGTATAGTGCAGAAGGCAAGGAAGATGTAAAAGAAGGTCCAGCTACCGATGCCTAACAGCACAGGAGCGATTGCTGGAACAATGGACTGTGGCAAGGCATTAGCTACGTTCATAATCCCGAAGTCTTTGGCTGAATCCTCTTTACTTGGAAGAATGCGTGCAACGAGTGCCATATCTACGGCTGAGAAGCAGCCAAAGCCCAATCCGATCACTGCAGCTCCGGCAATGTAGGCCGGATAACTTGGCACAAAGGCAAACAACAGAACCCCAATAGCAATGATGAACCCTGAAACAATCAGGAATGGTTTTTGCTTACCAAATTTATCTGACAACACCCCACCGAAGATACTTGTAATTGCAACACCCACTAGCATAACGATATTAATCGTAGCAACCTTGGCGGTGGCCAGCTCTTCCGTAAGTCCCATCCGGTTTACCAGCATGACTGTGAGGTATAAAGTGCTACAATATCCCATCATGATCAGGAACTTGGATACGAAAGCCCAAGAGAATTCCGGGAATTTACGTGGACTAGGAAAAATCGTACTCAGCTTCTTGCCCAGCGATATTTGATTATGTGTCTTGGGAACAAGTTCTACTTTACCTTCTTTAATAATCAACGTACTGAGAAGTGGACCTATGATGCCGATTACACCTAGCAAAAGCCACTTAATTTCTGAAGAAACTGAGGTCATCACTGTCATCATGATCATCCCTACCGTCATAGCGATTGGAATAGTGAGACCGATTAATCCCGAGATTGTCCCTTGTTTCTCCTGAGGTACTTGGTCTGGAATGAGCGCTGTATAGGCTGCCATCCCTACATTGAAGAAAAATTGTGCGACTGCCCAGCTAATCATGATCTGCCAAGGCTCCTTGGCGAAACCAGTACATACCAGTGCAGCACAGCCAGCTAGTGGACCTAGGATAATCCACGTGCGCCGCCGTCCGAACGAAAGATGGGTTCGGTCACTGAGTGCACCGCCAATCGGATTTCCGATAAGAGCAAAGAATGCGCCTATTCCTGCAACCAGTCCATAGGAAGAGGTATATCCATTCGGATCTACTTCAATCATTTTAAAGGTCAGCAGCAAGGTGGCAGGTGTCATCAGTGCCAGCATCATCATGCCGTAACCAAGCAGAATACCAAAGGTCAATCTACGAAAAGGGGTGTGAACCTGCCCTTTAGTCGATGCTCCAGTCATTGTAATTCCTCCTCGTCCTTTTAGAAACCGTTTACAATTTGATTATAAAATAAACCACCTCTTGGAGGAGAGGTGGTCAATTACACACTTTTAGGTTCATTTTTAATCTAAATGAAAGCGTTTCAATATTATTCATCAAGATGAAGCTTAAAAAATGACTCATTTTCTCAAAACAATGGAGTCAGCTCAATGAGCTCTACGCTATGAGGTTCCATTCTAATGACAACAGAAAGCTCTTCACCTACTTCAAGAAGCTGAATCTGTCTACCTGGAAGAGAGGCAGCTTTCAGATATGCTGTGTCCTCTGCAGTCAGAACGGTTGGAGCCCCCATCTCTACCCACTTGTCAAAGCTGCTGCCATGTGCCCTGCTGATCGTATGGGTTACTTGCTTATACCTGCCAGATGATAATCCAGTTAATGTTAGCTCAATTTTGAGAAGCCTCTCGTTCTTGAAGCCACTATAACGGCTAGTAGGTGTAATGAATGAAGTATCACCAAGTGCGTATAGATCATCAAAATGACAGTAATTATAAGCCAAAATCTGATAACCCCCTCTTCCAGCCGTCACGATATAACCCTCTTCGTGTGCTACTAGCTGATTCCCCAGCTTAGCGAGCATTTCATAGGCATGCATAGCCGCTTTGGGAATTCCATACTGAGCCATAAGACCAAGCCCACCATGAAAAATCCGGGATGATGCTGCTGTTTCTTCGATATTGTCACTTAGGACCCAGTAACCAAATCCACTGATGCGGTCGAGATTTTCGATGATATTTTTTACGATATATGCAGCTTTATATAATGTGTCATTGGTCAGTTCACGATGAAATGCTGTTGAATTCCATTCGGTTAAATATAGCTCTTGTCCGTTAAGTCCCACCTCAGCGAGCAGCCCGATTTCACGCTCCAGCGATTCCTTCAAATAATCGGGGTTTGGGGACACTTTGTTGAACCCCTCTACCGTCAGGGGTGATATCTCTTTTTCACTTAATACTTCTTTATGCTCCCCATTTTTAATAAGCAGATCATCCATGTCCTCATGCGGATAAAAATGTAACGGGATAAAATCTGGAAGACAACCCCGTTCTTTGCAGAAAGCGAAGAACTGTTCACAAAACGCATTGGAGTTCAGAGTAATAATTCTACCAGGAGCGCCAATCTGAAGGTTCAGAGAGATGGCTTTGAGGGTATCAAACGTTCGGGCATACATTTCGTTGTACGCTTCTTCTGTCGCTGGCCAGAACAATCCATATTCCGGTTCATTCCAGAATTCAAACCTCCAGCTTTCCACCTCTTCAAGACCATACCGATTGAGACAATGACGAATAAAGCGATCTACCAATTCACACCAGCGGTCCATGGATTTAGGCGGACTCACATAACTCTGTTCATAAAACACATGTTTACTGCTATCTGCTGCGAGATCAAAAGGCATAAACCCAAGTTCTATAAAAGGCTTCAAGCCGATCGATAACAGAAAATCAAACAACTGATCTACAAAGCGAAAATTATAATGTACCTGCCCTTCGTGATCCTCCCGGTACACCATCATTGAATCATCAAAAATTCCATGAAAACGTAAATAACGAAACGGACACCGCTCTTGTACATATTTCAAATGAGCTTGTACATCACTTTGAAGTCCTTCATTTGCTTTACTAATCGTAATGATATTTTTCCAGCTATGCTGGATTTGCCGCTGAATCCTGTCTAAAGAAATGCTCGCAGACAGCTGAACAACCGCATGCACGGGTTCAAGCTGGTGCGACTGACTGCGCCGGAGGAATTGTCGAATAATGCCCAGTGCGCTGGCTTGATTAAATGCTAAGTAGCCGGAAGCAGAACCTTCCTGTTTCGCATGAGTTTGAGGCCGGTATTTTTTGCGGTACTCATGTGGTGTAATATGATATCGGCTTTTGAATGCAGCGTAAAAAGATTTCGCGTTTGGAAAGCCTTGCTCAAGTGCCAGCTCGGCAAGCGAATGCTCTTGATCTCTTAAAAGGGCTTCTACTGTATTTTTTAAACGAATGCTGGTTAAGTAAGTCTGGAAGTTGACCCCAATGTTCTCGCTAAAAAATTTGGACAAATACGGCACCGACAAATACTCTCGTTCTGCGATTGTCTGCAGTGACACCGGGTCTTTATAATGTTCATCTATATAAGTGATGATGCTCATCATTCGTTCCATATATTTTATATTCATCGCTTCGCCGGAATTTGGCAGCTTGAACTGTTTGACCAAAATAGAGAATAACCCAAGCATACGCGCTTCCATCTCCAGCTCATAGGCTTCTCCACCTTTATACTTCAGCTGTACCATTTCAGCCATGAGCTGACGCATGTTATCTAAGCCGTTTTGCTTCTCAGGGTCAACTTCAGCAGAATAACATTCAAAACTAATCTTCTCCACATTGTGGATGTGCTGCTTAAGATAGGTTGTAGGGATTTGAAAGGTAGCGATGATATTCTGATCTAAACCGATAACTTCATGCACGTAACACTGGTTAATGAGTAGCATATCCCCTTCTTTAAGCCTATATTGACGGTTTCCGGTCGAAACCTCTAGATTACCAGACAGCACAAAAATCAGCTCCACACTCATATGCCAGTGATTCGGCACAAAGTTGACGCTATGTAAAGAAACATCAAACGGTAGTTTGCCTTCGGTCTCAAGCTGCTCATAGCTGGAATGGCTCACATAATCACTTCCTTGTTTACATTATCTTGTAGTAGCATACAATGTCGCGTTTCGGCGGTCAATTCGATGGTCTGTGATCACCTCTCTAACAAAAAAACACTGATCCAAGTCAGTGTTTTTCACCAGCAATATGAACGTTTCTTTAAATCGCTCGTTTGAACTGGGTATTATATAACTCGTAATAGGCGCCTTGCATTGCAAGCAGCTCCTCATGACTTCCTTGCTCGGCAATTCCTCCACCCTGAATCACGAGTATACGATCGGCGTCCTGGATCGTACTAAGCCTGTGGGCGATTACAAAGCTTGTTCGACCCTTCATCAAATTCTTCATCGCTTGTTGAATGTGCATTTCCGTACGCGTGTCCACGCTACTGGTTGCTTCGTCAAGAATTAATATGGCAGGATCAGCTAGAATTGCGCGAGCAATCGTTAACAATTGGCGCTGGCCATGACTTAGATTACTGCCTTCTGCATTGAGGAGGGTCTCGTAACCATGCGGCAATCTTTTGATAAAAGCATCCGCATTGGCTAGCTGCGCCGCTTGCTCAATTTCTTGATCGGTCGCATCAAGTCGGCCAAACCGAATATTCTCACGAATCGTTCCCGAGAATACATGCGCATCTTGCAGCACCATCCCTAATTGACTACGAAGTGCGTTTTTGTCAAGCTCTCGGATATCGCGACCATCAATGACTATGGAGCCTCCGCTCAAATCATAGAATCGGATCAACAAGTTAACAATAGTTGTTTTACCTGCTCCTGTTGGGCCAACGAGCGCAATTTTCTCTCCTGGTTTTGCTTCAAACGTTACGCTAGACAGAATCGGAGAATCCGCTTTGTAAGCAAAAGAAACGTCCTGGAAAATAACTTCCCCTTTTAACCTTGGCAGATCATCAATTTGTTCATCTTCGTATTCGGACGGCATCTCCAAAACCTCAAATACACGTTCCGCACCGGCGATTGCAGATTGAATTAAATTGTACTGATTAGCAAGATCAGAAATAGGTCGACCGAACTGTTTAGAATAGGTTAAGAAGCTAACGATTATTCCAACTGTAGCCATGTTATGGAATGCCATCCAGCCACCAACCCCGGCAATGATCGCAAATCCAAGGTTATTAATCATGTTCATTACAGGTCCCACTAGTCCAGATACGATTTGTGCCTTAATGCTGACCTTATTTAGTTCTCCGCTGATTTTGCGGAATCGTTTAACTTCTGCTTCTTCCCTACTGTATTGTTTGACCACCTTTTGCCCGCTGATGGTTTCTTCAATAAACCCGCCCAGCTCACCTAAATGACGCTGCTGATTTCTAAAATAAGTACGACTTAAACCTATGATTTTACGGCTAGCCAATAATACGAGCGGGATCGTGATTAATGAGACTACAGTCAACGGAACGTTCAGCATTAACATAATAACGAGGGAGCCGCTTAGTGTAATCAAACTATTTAACAATTGGGTTACACTCTGATTGAGTGTGCTAGATACGCTTTCTATATCGTTAGTTGCCCGGCTCATCAATTCTCCATTAGCCCGAGTGTCAAAAAACTTAATGGGCAGCTGCTGATACTTGCTGAACAAATCACGGCGCAGCTCAAAAACAGTATTCTGCGAAACAGATGTCATGACGTATGCTTGCACCCAGGCAACTACACTGCCTAGCCCATAAATGCCAATAAGGAGTATGCAAAACCGAATAAGACCCTGATAATCGTGTGGAATAACCGCAGTATCAATCGCTTTACCGATGAGATAAGGTCCGATCAATGAAAGAAGTGCATTCAACACAGTAAATACATATACAATGATTAACCCGAACCGCTGACGATTCAAATAAGTCCAGATGCGTTTAAGCGTGCTCGCTTGATTTTTGGCGCGCACGATTGGCACAGCGCCGCCGCGTCCGGGGCCAGATCCCGGTCCTATTCCTGGTCCGAATCCGCCTGGTCTATGGATAGGGGGAGTGTTCATGCCGTTGTCATGCTTTGACATAAGGAACCTCCTCCCCTTTCATCTGTGATTTCCAGATGTCTCGGTAAATTTCACTGCTGCTCATAAGTCCATCATGTGTACCTTGAACAGCGATTCGCCCGTTTTCTAGAATTAAAATGCGGTCCGCATCAATCACAGATGTGACACGCTGAGCAATCATAATATTAGTGCTACTACTTAGCCGTTTTTTTAACATTAGCCGAATTCGCGACTCTGTCGCCGCATCAAGCGCGCTAGTACTGTCATCCATGATAAGAATTGTTGGCTGAATTAACAACGCCCTTGCAATCGAAAGCCGTTGCTTCTGCCCACCGGACAAGTTGATGCCTCGTTGGCCAAGCACTGTATCGTATCCCTGTGGAAGCTCTAAAATAAAAGGGTGAGCTTCCGCAGCTATTGCTGCTTGTTCCACTTCTTCATCCGTAGCCTCCGGTCTGCCATATCGGATATTATCACGGATCGTTCCGCTGAACAGAATGGCCTGCTGCATAACGTAACCGATCTTGCGGCGTAAATGTTCCAAAGAGATCTGCCTAGTGTCGGAACCATCAATTGTGATTGATCCAGAAGATACATCGTAAAGGCGAGGAATGAGGCTCACCAAGGTTGATTTACCAGCACCGGTGGCTCCAAGTATGGCTACGGTTTCACCTGGCTCAGCAGTGAAATTGATGCCATCTAACACGAGATTCTCATCCGTAGGATCATAGGCGAATGAAACGTTGTCAAATACAATTCGACCGTTTGGTATCGCATCTTTTTTAGCTTCGGTTACATCTGTAATCTCGCTGATCGTGGAAAACACTTCACTCTCCCGATCTGCGGAGACCTTTGCACGCGAGAAGAACGTGAGCATATTGCTCAACATCAGCATAGACATCAACAATTGGGTGATATAGTTAATGAAGGCGATTAACTGACCAACCGGCAGAGAGCCGTTCCAGCTCTGCAGCCCCCCAAACCAAAGTACAGCTACGATACTGGCATTGAGCACAAGCATCATGAGCGGCATATTCAACGACATTAATCGCACCGCTTTTATCGCAGTCTCTGTGTAATCCTTATTTGCTGTATTAAACCGTTTCTGTTCATGCTTAGCACGAACGAAGGCTTTGACTACACGAATACCCGATAAATTTTCCTGCAATACTGTGTTCACGCCGTCTAATTTGACCTGCATTTTCTCGAACAAAGGGAAAGAAAGTCGAATTAACCCATATAATATTGCAACCAGCAATGGCACAGCAACGACAAGGATGAGGGTCAGCGAAGGACTAATTCGAATGGCCATTATCAAGCTACCGATTAATAGTAGTGGAGATCGAATATTTCGCAAAATCATCTGAACAAAGGTTTGTAGCTGGACCACATCATTTGTTAAACGAGTAATCAACGAGCCCGTCTTCAATTGATCCAGATTCTTGTTTGAGAATTTCTGAATATGTTCAAACAGATTAATCCGAAGATCATTACCGAAATTTTGAGAGGCGATGCTCGAAAAAACGGTGCAGCCCACCCCACCAATTAGACCGATAATTGCCACTCCAAGCATGGTCAATCCCGTCGAATAAATATGGGATAAATCATTCGTCATAATCCCATGATCCACAATGCTTGCCATTAGAGTAGGCTGAAGCAAATCCATAAACACTTCGAGCATCATCATAAGTGGTGCTAACACAGACCACACCCAATATGGCCTTAAGTAACTCTTAAGTTTCCACATTCCATCACCTTTTAAGATAAATATGTGATTTTTGACTTCATCGGTGTTCTCGGCTTAGCATTTGGAACTTCCTGCGGATATCCAATACCAAATACACCAATCACATCGTAATCTTGCGGGACACTCAGAATCTCACGATTATGAGGCAAAGCACCTAAAGAAGCCCAATAGGCTCCAACCCCTGCTTCATGTGCAGCTAATAAGAAGTTTTGTGCAAAACAAGCAGCAGCCATAACATTCTCGTCACGTTCAAACGCTGTTGCGCCCGGTTTAGATAAGATAGCAAGAACGACAGGAGCGCTACCGAAATCCGTCTTATGCTTTAATTTAGCTCTAGTATCAGGGCCGATAAATAGGAGTTCCCAAGGTTCGTTCATCCGATGATTAGGAGCATAACTAGCTGCTTCCAGCCAATTCAAGAATTCGTCCTCATGTATCGAGTCCGTCTTAAATTGCTTAATACTTCTACGGGTTTTAATAAGATCAATGGTTTTCATTTTTTTGATCATTCTCCTCTTTTTTAATTTCTCCAACAGTCTTATCTTCCGGCGTTACTTCATGAATCTGAAAAATATGGATAAACTCTTCAATGATCGCTTCTGTTGCCTTCAATTCACCGCTAATCACTTGCTTGATCGAATCCAGCTCCGGTGCTTGCAGCTGCCGCTGTAATGTGGCTCGATTCACATTAAGCTTTTCCAAAAATGCTAAAGCTCTGCCGCGACGAAAAGTTTGAGCACTTTTTGGGGGACCATCCATAGAATCCATCCCATGTCTGCCCATGTGCTCACGATCTCTATGCTCTCCACGGTCTTTGTGTTCCCCATGTTCTCTATGACCGCGTTTTCCGAAATTTCCATCACGCATAGTTATTCCTCCTTTTCTGTGTATACATATGTATACGTTGCGCTCTTGTATACAAATGTATACGATTTAAATTAGATCTGTCAAGTTTATTTTGGAATAAAATAACACTGATCCCATAACGGATTCAGTGTCTACACTTCAACAGCAACAAAACTTAATAAGGGCTGCGTTATGCGGCGAATAATTCCGCCGATAACGCAGCCCCTTTAACTTACAACGATTATTTTTTCAACAAATTATAAATCACTTGAGCCGCTTCCGCACGAGTCGTAATGCCTTTCGGATCAAATTTACCTGAATCGCGCCCTTGGATTAATTGCAGGGATACAGCCGCATTCACATCATCGGCAGCCCATGCCGCAATTTGCGCTGCATCTGTAAACAAACTGCTTGAACCTTCGGCCTTGATCCCTTTAACAGCCTCATATGCGCGTATGATCATGACAACCATTTCCTCACGCGTAATTTGAGCCGTTGGTTCGAATGTGGAAGTACCTTTACCTTTTACAATCCCCTTTGCTACAGCGGCGGAAATCGCTTCCGCATACCAATCGCTTGCCTTGACATCAGTAAATGTTGATTCGCTAGCTTCATTTTTCACCTTTAACTGGAGCGCTCTAACAATCAGTGCAGTGAATTCGGCACGAGTCACACTGCGCTGCGGCTGGAAGCTGGTCGGTGATGTACCTGTAATGATTTGCTTCGCGGCCAATTCTTTAATGATGTTAGCAGCCCAATGGGTGGAAGGTACATCAGCAAATTTCTTTGTTAGCTCAAGAGCAAGGTATTTGCCAGGGTGATTAACTTCACTAACAATGTAGTTATCCGCGCTTGCCCCACCGATATATTTCAGTAATCCATCAGCCCCAATGAAGTAAATGCCTGTCAGCGGTGAATGGATCGAAGGATCAAGATGGAAGCGAATCGAGATGAGTGGATCGAATTTATCCAGCGTTGTTATTACTCCAGCTTTGCCGATCAACGCTAGGCTCAATTCATACCCTTGACCTGCAGAAAGGATATCTGCATTCATCGAATCTTTGCCTGCAGCAATCGCTCCATTCACTTCAGATTGTGTAAGTGACGTCAACTTTAATGATATACTGCTATTTTGCAGATCGGCGGCACTCAAATTGCCGCTTAGCTGCTTAAATAGTTTGGCAGGAATCACGAGGGTGATATTCTCCAGCTTCACTTCCAAATTGCTATCTCCCAGTAGGTTAAATGTATTGGATGGAAGCTTCAATTCCTTAGTACCGGCTGGCACCTCAAGCGTTGCAGTTCCGCCGACGGGTACAATTTGTGCTGGCTTGATTGTCACCTCACCCACCTTGCCTTTTTCTTCGGCTGGAGGTGTAGGATTGCTATTCCCTCCTGAATTAGGGTTTGTAGGATCTGGGTTTGCAGGTTCTGGATTTGAAGGACTGGATTGAACCGAAAAGCTTACTTTATAAAAGAACTTCGTACTGCCGTCTTCTGCCGTTACTTCAATCACCGTAGCTCCCGGCAGACGATCCGGGGCTGTCACAATCACCGTTGCCTTTGAATCGCTCGGAGTCGCCGTTAACGTAGGTACGTTTACTGTGCCCGCAGGCAGAACAACTTCATAGGTATCCACGCTGCTATCGAATCCTGCTAAAGCTGTACCCTCGATAATAATACTGCTTAACGTTGCATCACTGTTTTTGGAAGGCTCTGGTTCTTTCTCCTGTACAGTAAAGTTAATTCTGTAGCTGAGCTTTGTGATGCCGTCTTCCGCTGTCACCTCAATCGTTGTCGTACCCGGTAAGTGATCCGCAGCAGTCACGATTATCGTCGCATTTGGATCGGTTGCTGTAGCGATTACCGTTGGAACGATTTCTGTACCAACTGGCAGAATAACGTCATAAGAATCCTTGTTGCTGTCGAACTCTTCTAAACTCGTTCCATTAACTGAAATACCGCTAAGCGTAGCTTCTGTTCCAAATGGTACATCCGCTAAATGATAAATCTGAATATCGTCGACGTACCCTCGGAAATCACCGGTATGTCCTGTGACATCAAATGATATGAGGATTTTCTCGGCAACTTTACCTGCGGCAACCTCTCCGATCTTTGCAGATACAGTGTTCCAGGCATCCAGCTTTAATAAATCACCCTGAGCCAGAGGGTTCAGAGGGGCTCCATTCTGATCCACTGCGTTTAGATTATGCAGATAAGTTCCGTCATCAAACAAAATGTCCATCGAAATATAGGCACTGATCTCTCTTTTATGCTCTAGTTGTGTAATGGCATCAGGCCCTTCCGGATGAATTCTGTAAGTGAGCACCGTTGATGGCTCAATCACAAATCCTGCTTCAAATACTGGATTATAAGAATAACTAGCTTCTGTTACCGTTACGTTGCCTGAATACAATAAGGCAGTATTCGTTATTCCTTGTTCTTGATCGATATCCACGCTGCCAGCTTTTGATTCCATGCCACCGATATTGCAGCACCATCCATTAACATTTTGCGTTTCTAGCCTGAAATTGTTCCATGCCGGTAGAATGTCCCCTGTTTCCAGCCCTGTCGAAAAATCTACTTCATGTGGCAGATCGTTTCTGCTCCAGGCTTTCACAACAACATCAAAGGTTTTGGTCTGACTAACTGCTCCCTTGTTTATCGTCACGGTTAAGGTGATCTTCCGATCTGGCTGACCGACATCCGGACGGCTTACGACTTCCCCCTTATCGCTTAATACCGAAGTGTCAGAGCTGCTCCAGGTAAGCGTCGTTCCCTGCATACCGAATTTCGGTAGCTCGACTCCTGTTGTGATATGACTTACATCCCCGAGCTGTAGTGAGGTCATCGCGATAGCAACCGCGTTCTCATCACTTACATCACTGCCTAAAAGCTCGATTTCGGCCAATGCAGTACTGGTCCCACCGTTCGTTTCTGTAACCTCCAACTGGTAACGAGAATACTCGGCTTCACCAGTGATTGCAAAAGCGCGCGTATATTGTCGCCACTGGAAGCTCTCATCCTTTCTAGAATCAAGGGTATCCCAAGTGATCCCATCATTTGAACCTTTTAGCACCCAGCTCTTAGGATCGCTCTTTTCGGTTCCCAGACCGGAAGAAGTCAAGGTATACATACTAATCTTCTCTGCACCTGCGGTGAATTGATATTGAATCGTAGGGTTTGTGCTATTTATCAATACAGTACTGGCTGAATTATTGTCAAACAAATTCTTAAGAGAGACCGTAGAGCTTCCAGCATTATCCGTGACCTTCCCTAAGCCTTGGGAAATCAACTTATCAGTACGATCACGAATAGGTCGTGGTACCTCAGTGCCAGTGGTGAGAGATGGTGAAGCATTATCATCTCCACTTCCCCACTTCGAAGGATTTGCGCCCATTTCGAAATCAAGTGTTGCTCCATTTGTTAGGTCTGAATGGAGAAGATAGTTCTTGCCATAATCGACTCCGTTGATCTTTAAGCTCTGCACATATTTATTGGTATTACTATTGTTTGGAGCATTAATAACGATTTTCTTGCCGTTTTCCAGATTGATCGTTGCTTTTTTAAATAAAGGCGCTCCAATCGCATATTCTGGACTTCCCATCTTCAGTGGATAGAAGCCCATCGCACTAAAAATATACCATGCCGACATCTCACCATTATCTTCATCTCCGGCATATCCTTGGCCGATTTCACTGCCGATATATAAGCGGTCTAGAACTTCTCGAACCTTCTCCTGCGTCTTCCATGGCTCTCCGGCATCATTGTACATATAAGGAATATGATGAGATGGTTGATTACTGTGTCCATACTGCCCCATTCTTACATCTCTTGCTTCTCTCATTTCATGTATTAAGCCGCCGTATGTTCCAGGGTATTTCGCTGTTTCCGGAGTACTGAAGAATTCATCCAGCTTGTTGCTTAGTTCTTCTTTACCTCCATATAAATTGGCTAATCCTTGCCCATCTTGCGGCACATGAAAGGCCATATTCCAGCCATTCGTTTCCGTGTAGTCCCCCGAACCCCCACCCCAAGCTTCCGGATTGAAGTTAGCTGCCGTTTCTCTCCATTCTCCATTACTGGAGCGTCCATTAAAAAAGCCTAGATTAGGATTAAACATGTTCACATAATTTTGCGCACGATTGATGTAATATTGATAATCGTCTTTGTAATGATCGTTATAGGGATCAGAGGTGTCATTTTTCTCGGCTAAGGCCTTAGCCAGATTAGCAATCCCGAAATCATTGATATATCCATCCATCGCCCAGGACATGGCTTCTCCCAGATTGTTATAACTTGTATATCCATTAAATACAGATGTACTCATACCTTTTCGTCCTACATTGGCATTAGGAGCGTTGGTTGCCGCATCCCTAAGCGCAGCCTGATAGAAGCTCTGTACGTCAAAATCTGTAGCACCTTTCAAATAGGAATCCGCAAAAGCAACATCTGCACTTGTTCCCACCATGATATTAGCGTAACCAGGAGACGACCATCTGGAGATCCAGCCACCGTCTTTATATTGCTGAACGAATCCATCTATGAGCTCGCTATCCTTGGATGGAGTCAGCAAAGCGTAAGCTGGCCAAGTCGTTCGGTAAGTATCCCAGAAGCCATTATTTACAAAAGCTTTCCCTTCAACCAACGGAGCACAGGTTTCCGTCTCTGTGCTTCCACTACAGGTTCCTGTTGCAGATTGGTTAGCATGCTTGTAAATCGGATTCCCAGTACTGCCAACGTTCTCATAAGCCGAGTTAGGCCATAAGTACAGTCGATACAGATTGGAGTATAAAGTTACTAACTGATCCTCCGTTGCGCCTTCAACCTGTATGATTCCAAGGAGTTGATCCCACTGCGTTTGTGCTTTCTCTTTAATCCTGTCAAATGTGTCTTGGGCTGTAATTTCTTGATTCAAGTTATTTTTTGCTTGTTCTACGCTAATTAATGAAGAGGCGATTCTCATCTCCACTACTTTATCGGTTGTAGTATCAAATTTATAGTAACGAGAAACGTTTGCTCCTCCGCCGTTTGCAGTAGGATTTCCTTTGGCTACTACAGGCTTATTGAACGTTGCATAATAAAACATACGTGTAGCCCCATTGGAGTTACCACTCTTTTGATCTGTATAACCTTGGATCGATCCATCCGCATTCAGAGTAATTCCACCACTATTGCCTTGATTGTCAAAGATCAGGTTAGAGCTGTTACCTGTAAAAGTAAACCGGAACATCGCTGCGTGATCGGTAGGTGTAAATTCCGTTTTGATACCGTTTTCAAAAGTGACTCCGTAATAGTATGGTTTTGCTGTTTCATTGGCATGTTTAAATTCCAGTTGCCTAGTTGTACGATTCGCGCTAGGTGTTCCTGCCGTATCCGAAGGCATAACCTGGAAGGTCTGACGATCGCCCATCCAAGGACTTGGCTCATGACTCATCGCAAAGGCTTGAATAACAGGTAAATTGTTAGCACTATTATTCAGGTTATAGGCATATGCCCAATCTGATCCGGCATCTGTTTTTGGAATCCAAAAGTTAAAGCCGTGCGGAACAGCAACAGCCGGAATATTATTGCCTCTAGAGAAGGAACCGTTCGATTGTGTCCCTCTAAGAATATTTACATATTCTGATAGACGTGATTGGGAGCTCTCAACGGGATTGGCTTCGATCTTAATATCGTCGATGGTGCCTTTAAACCCTGTACCTTTAATGACAGCGGGATTGTCGTAGGCGATTAGGATTCGTTTGATGGTTTTCCCGGCAGCTACATCACCAATTTTAGAGCTTTTGAAATTCCACTGGTTATTATATAACGTTTTAGAATTTCCTTGATCTTGAGGATTGACCTTGATTCCATGCTGGTCTACCGCACCCAGCTCATGCAAATAGGTTCCGTCTGCGAAGTATAAATCTACCGATGTATAGGTGCTCGTATATAAGGTCTGATCCTTATCTGTAAACTCCGGCGCAATATAATAGGAAAGTTCTGTAGACGGAGTTACTAGAATATCCGTATCATAAATTTTATTGTACGCATAAGCTCTTCCGCTCACGGTATTCGTGCCGGAAATAGTTAGAGCCTTTGAACCCGTCCAACCCACACTTGTTTTTGAGGTATATAGATTTGTCGGACCATTAGTGACAGAAGCTTTCATATCTACGGAAACCGGTTCTGGCTGGTCTATTCCATTAGATAAAGCGATTTCCGCTAGCTGCAATAAGCTCTCGCCATTATTTTTAGTAATATCAAACTTGTAATATAAATAAGGAGTAGTATGGTTTGGAATATCATAGATTTGACGTTGAAAACGATTAGGAAAGCTCTCATCAGTCCGCGTATCTATTACTGTCCATGTTGCATCATCATTAGAGCCATAGAGCTTCCAATCTTTCGGGTCTCTTCCATTCGCATCGTTAGCTGAGGTTAAGGCATACTTTGTAACGGTATCCGCCGCCTGCAATTTGAACTTGATCCAACCGGTTGAGGTTCTGGTTAGCCACTTGGTTGTTTCTGTACCATCTATCAATTTATCTTTAGTTTCGTTGGGAGGATTATCACTGTTAACCTGAACATCTACTATATTTTTTGTAATATCCCCTTGAATTCCTGTAAAAGGTAGATTTCCGTCCACACCAAAAGTCATCTTTTCCTTATTTGCGTTTAGTTCTGTGGTATTCTCAATGGGCTTCAAGTCACTGGCTTCAAAAGAAGTGAAGAAATCAGTTGCATCAACCGTCGGTGCAGCATTCGCTATTTCGATCGGTGAAATGGGGATGCTCCCTATCAGTAAAGAGACTGTAGAAGCAATAGTGAACAAAACCCTCAATCGGCGTTTATTCATGTACACAACCCTCCAATGGAGAAATATCAGCCTTTAATTGAACCCGCAAGCAATCCCTTAATAAAGTATCTTCCTAGGAAAATATAAACGAGCAACGTCGGCAACGCGGCAAGCAACGCGCCTGCCATCTGCACATTCCACTCCACAATCTGGCTTCCGGACAAGTTTTGCAGAGCCACCATAATGGGTTGCTGCTTCTGTGAGGTGAGCGTGACCGCAAACAGAAACTCGTTCCACACACTCGTAAACTGCCATATTCCCACCACTACGAAACCAGAAATCGACAACGGAAAGATTACATTTTTATAAATTCCGAAAAAGCCATTGCCATCAATTTGTGCAGCTTCCAATAATTCGTTCGGAATCCCGACGTAGAAATTGCGAAACATCAATGTACAAATCGGCAGCCCGTATACCACATGTACGAGAATCAAACCCGGAATTGTATTGTAAAGCTCAATGGATTGCAAAAACTGAATTAATGGAATGAGAATACTTTGATAGGGAATAAACATGCCGAATAGCATGAACGCGAAGAGAACATCCGAACCTTTAAAACGCCACTTAGAAAGCACATAACCGTTCATTGAACCCAGTAAAGAGGAAATTAATGTGGCGGGAATGGCCAGATAGAAGCTGTTGATCAGGTTCGGAATGAGCTTATTGTAAGCCTCCCGGTAACCCGAGAAATTCAGTTCAGAAGGTAACCTCCACATTTGATCCAATGTAATTTCATTCAAGCTTTTAATACTTGTAACGAGCATGACATAAACGGGAACCAGAAAGACCGCAGCAAGCACAGTTAATAGGATATATTTCATGATTTGATTGAACCGTGACTTGGCCATGGTTAAGGTCTCTCCTTTCTGAAACTAGTAATTAAATAAGGGACAATAAAGAGAGAGACAAACAGCAGCATAATAATGGCGATTCCTGCACCCTGAGCGTAATGATTCCCTCTGAAGGTGGTCTCGAACATATACATGCCGGGAACATCGGTAACGAACATAGCTCCAGGGCCTGTCATCGCATAGATTAAGTCAAATATTTTCAAAGAGATATGTGCCAAAATAATGATCAAGCTCATAGAGATCGGTTTAAGCTGAGGGATAATCACTTTTCGGAAAATCTGGCCTTCAGTGGCGCCATCCACCCGTGCGGCTTCGCGTAAGTCATCAGAGATCGCTCGTAGACCAGCCAAATACATAGCCATTGCAAATCCCGTCATTTGCCAGACGGCGGCGATAACAACAGCGATCACTGCGAGCGGCAGTCCGAATTGAATTTGTCCCAGATGTAATGACGGAATGATTGTTGTACTTACATACCAATTGGGCACATCTTTAAGCCCTAGCCCACTAAGGAGAAGATTGACTCCCGTTTTGGGTGAGAGGATCCATTGCCAGACAACGCCTGTGACGATAAAAGATAAGGACATTGGAAAAATGAATACATTACGGAAAAAAGTTTCTCCTTTAATTTTTGAATCCACCATTCTAGCAAGAAAAAGACCCGCGAACATGGATAAAGCGATAAATAGTACAGTGAATGCCAATGTATTTCGTAAATCAGACTGAAAGCGGAAATCCTGAAATAAGAAACGATAATTATCAAGTCCAATGAAATGATTAGACTTCACCAATGTATTCCAGTCGGTCAGAGACACAAATGCCGTCCTGCCGATAAAGCCGTATACAAAGATGCCAATAACAATCAATGAAGGTAAAATCATTAGAATTGGAATACTTTTCGTAAGATTCCAGCCTCTGCGTGGCTTGGGGGAAGGCTGAATAGGAAGCTCGGCAGTTGTTATGTCACTCATATTTTCACTCCTAAGAAGGAGGGCCAGGAACGCAAGCAGAACGTCCTGACCCTTACTGTTCTACTTGATTTCTGTACTTTGCGCCTGCTTCAGAGCTTTTAATGCTTGATCCACATCTCCATTAGTTACGAAAATATTAACGACCTGATTGGCTTGTGTGGTGAAGCCTTCTGGAGCAGCAGAACCGTGCGCCATACTAGGAGCGAGCTTGCTAACTTTAAAGTCCTCAATCGTCTGTTGTCCATAAACATCATATTTGTTTTTGTCAGCATCGATGCGTGCGGGTATGGAGCCCTTTAGCGGGTTGAATACGTCCTGCCCTTCGACAGAACCTAGAACCTTTAACCACTCTTTCGCCGACGCTTCATTTTTAGCACCCTTAGGGATCGCGAAAGTATCCGTGATGACCATAAACATTCCAGATGTATTAGGCGTTGGCGCCCAGCCAAAATCTTTGTTTGCTGTTAATTGAAGATCCGTGGTGAAGTATCCTTTTGCCCAGTCACCCATAATGTTCATGGCAGCATCCCCTTTAGCAACCAATTGGGCGGCATCCTGCCAATTCCGTGCAGCATGATCGTTATTGATATAGGTCATCATTTTCTTGAAAGTTTCTAACGAGCTCTTAACCTTAGCGTCATCAAAGGAAAGTTCTCCAGTCCACAGCTTTTTGTAGCCGTCTGCACCGAGCTCTCCAAGCAGGATATTCTCGAACACCATCGTTGCTGTCCACGGTTCTTTATCACCTAGTGCAAGCGGCACAATTCCTTTTGCTTTAAGCGCATCCGCAACTGCAAAGAACTCCTCAAAGGTAGTTGGCGCTTTCAAATTGTTGTCATCAAATATTTTTTTGTTGTAGAACACTACATTGCCCCTATGGATATTAACGGGTACAGAGTAGATATTGCCCTCATGGCTGACAAGGTCAATTAGATCTTTCGGGAACTTATCCATCCAGCCTTCTGACTCGTACAAATCGTTAAGAGGGATTACTTTGTCGGCCGCAACCCAACCAGAGTTTAGCTCCGAACCGCCATGAACCTGGAATGCATCGGGTGGATCTCCCCCTTGCATTCGACTGGCGAGAACTGCTTTGGCATTGGTTCCTGCTCCACCAGATACTGCTGAGTTAATCACTTCAATATCGGGCTGCTTGCCTTGAAACTCTTTGATGAGACCTTTAAGACCCGCTTCTTCTCCCGCTCCGGTCCACCAGCTGAAGATTTCAACCTGCTTTTTTTCTTCAGTTTTAGCCGGTGTACTTGTGGATTCCACTTTAGTAGAGGTTGATTCTGGAGATGGAGATGGTGAAGCGGAAGAAGATTGATTCGAATTGCCGCCACAACCTGACAGCAGCATACCGCCCATGGCTACCGTCGTAAGCATTAGACCCAATTTGCGTTTCACTTGATTACCCCTTTCAATCCACCGTATTGTAAACGCTTTACACTACTCATATTAATGGATTGAAAGGATTGAAATAATGTGGTGAATCTATCTTTTCTTCCGCTTTTTCTCCCTAAGTGGCTCCGACTCTATGCATTTCTTTTTCTGTAATCTCCTGGTGACATGCCTGCATTCTTCTGAAACCATTCACTGAAGTAACGCGGATTGGGGTAACCAACGGCTTCTCCAATCTGATAAATCTTCAAATTGCTGTCGACCAGCATAGTATAAGCTTTGTCTATTCTAATACGGGATAAATAGTCGCTGAATACTTGCCCCGTTTCTTGACGGAATAAACGACTTAGGTAATTGGGGGTCACAAACAGCTCTCCCGCAATATGTGCCAGTGAAATATCTTCCGCATAATGTACTTGGATAAATTGAAGAGCTTTTTTGATCAGATAAGAGCTTGGTTCCTCTACCGGTTCTAGACCCGTGAGTACAGAGGATTCCTCACCATCCCTGTTGCACAGTGCTTTAGCTTTCAAAAGGGCGATTTCAATTTCTTCCACATCCGCAGGCTTAAGTAGGTAATCCACAGCTCCCAGGCGCAAAGCTTCCTGAGCATATTTAAAATCTCCATAACCACTGAGGAAAATAACCTTAATCTGAGATAGGTTTCTGGTGGTATCGTTTCTCCCCATCTCACGTAACCGAGCAACCAGCTCGAGACCTGTCATATTGGGCATACGTATATCGGACAGAATGATATCGGTCGAATCTTCTTCCAGATACGCAAGCGCTTCATTGCCATCTTGAAAAACCTTGACCAACGCAATACCGAGCTTCTCCCATTCAATATGCTCACTTAATCCTTCTCGAATCCAAGCTTCATCATCTATAATCATCGCCCGACACTTTTGATTAGTCATTTAAACTTCACCTCTACTTATTTATTGGTCCGTGCGCCCAACCGACGCAATTCAATAGCTGCCTCCCGAAAAGCATCCTTTGGCTCCTCATAAAGCGTTACAATTTTGGCCAGCGCCCTTTCCACCGTATCCACCATAGCTGGATAATATGTAATCGAAGGTTCGTTCTTAGCCCATTTCATCGAATCTAGAATCAATGCGAAATCCGGACGTTTCTCTTGGAGCTTAGGATCACTGAGCAGTGAACGTCTGGCAGGCACACCCCCGGCAAGAGTATAGATTCTTCCACCCCGTTTACCAGTTGAATAATCGATGAACTTCCAAGCAAGATCCTTGTTGTTGGAGCTAGCATTAATAGCCATAGTCCAACCATGCTGAAAAGGAATATGCTCTACTGCCCCGTTCTCACCCCTCATTCCTGGAAGTAAAGCTACCTTAATCACATCTTTATAGCGGCTATCGCTTGACTTGATCATAGGATAAGACGAATTCCAATATGGAGCGGCCATTGCAACTTCTCCTGATAACAGCGAGTCTCTTGTTTTAACAAAATCCCATGATAACAAGTCGTCCGGTATAATTTTCTCGCGAATGAGACGTGCCAAATAATCACCAGCCTGGATCGAAGCTTTCGAATCTAGCAGCACTTCACCACTATCCTCATCCAGAAAATCACCACCGAATGACCATAACAGAGAGGCGAATATTTTAGATCGCTCCTCCGGCACAATCGCAGGCATGACCAGTCCCCATTTGGTCGGTGATTGTTTATTCTCTTGCTGTGAGAAGTTCCGCGCAAGCTTATATACTTCATCCCAAGTTTCAGGAGGGTTAGGGATCAGATCACTGCGGTAATATAAAAAATGCGTACTGATATCCGTAGGCAAAGCATAGATAGAGTCTTGATATTTATATACAGCCAAAAAATCATTCAGGTCCATCCCTACCGGATCTGTTCTCTGAGCTTGATAAATATAATTATCCAGCGGTACGATCGCTTTAGCTGAAGCAAACTGGGCAATTGAAGTATTAGGCATGAATACGATATCGAAGTCGTCCGAGCCTGCAAGCAATTGAGTTCCTACAAAAGTGAAATAACCTTCTCGCCCCAGTTCAATAAAATCAACCTGAATGCCCGTTTCTTTCTCAAACGGTGCAAGTAGCTGGCGTAATGCTGCGGACTCAGTGCCGGTACGGATCAACACTTTGATTCTTTTGGATGGTTCTGGAGGCAATGCTGCAACATCCGTATCCAAGTCCAGAAGAATTAATCCACTAAACGCCCAGACAAGCAGCAATACAAAAGAAATGATAATTAATCTATTAAATTTCCAGCGGCTCATGTTTCCACCTCCCTTGTGTCAGACTTAATGATATTCTTCGAAAGGAATACATATGGTCACCACTGTTCCTTCAACCTCATCTGCTTCTATTTGTAATCCAAATTCAGGGCCAAATGCCAACGAGATTCGCTTCTGTACATTCCGTAGCCCTAAATGTTCACTGTTTGCATTGTCAAATTGCAGCTTCACATGCTCCAAATCGATTTTTTCACCTGTATTGTGTATCGCAATATATACCCGGTTATCCTGCTTGAATGTCCTGATCGTCACTTTCCCGCCTCCTCCAATCTTGGCAATGCCATGCTCAAGGGCATTCTCAACAATTGGCTGTAAAATTAACGGCATAATCCGGCTATTTAGAGTCTCAGGATCTAATGTGATCTCGTATAGCAGCTTGTCTCGGTAACGGAAGGATTGGATCAACAAATAGTTTTCAATATGATCCATCTCTTTTTGCACTGTCGTCCATTCCGCCTCCGCATTTAAAGTGAACCGGAAAAATCGGCCCAGTGCGGTGACAAGCTTGCTGATGGAATCTGCTTTATACTTTTTTGACATCCAATAAATCGTATCCAAGGTATTGTACAGAAAGTGGGGTTGAATCTGCATTTGCAATGCTTGAAGTAGAGCCTCACGTTTTTCCTTCTCCTGCTGTTCATTCTCTTGAATAAGCTGTTGAATCCTATGCATCAACCGGTTGAAATTCCGTTGCAGAATGCTGATTTCCTGAATGGAGCCCTGAATCTCTTCAACATGCAGTTGATCAAAGGAAAGAAACGGCATCAGCTTGGCCAGCTTAATTACCGGTCTTGAGATCGCAGTGGCCATCAGAATAGAAATAATCGTGAAGATAACTGCACCAAGCCCACCCATGACCAGCAAATATTGTAGAATTTTAAGATTGGGTCGCATCAGCTCTTCGAGTGGAACAACCGCAGTCATCTTCCATCCACTAACTGTAGACGTATCATAGGCCATCAACCATTTTTGCGAAAATTTCACGACTCCCGTCCCTTGCAAGGAAGAAAAATTTACAGCTTCAGCAATATCTGGCTCATCAAGCAAAGGTGAACGCTGCTGATAGATCTCATCTCCGCTGGCATCGGATACAATTAAGGTCCCAGTTGAGCCAATCTGGATATTATCTAAATTCTCCTCTATAAAACGATCATTTAGTTGAATAAAAAGGTATCCCCGCACTTCGGATGTATTGCTGTCAATAATCTGTCGTGCTGCAGTGACTGAGTTTCGTACCGGCGTATCGAAGCCGTTTTTTCCCCTGTAGATGGCCCATTCATCACTGTACCAGCTCATTTGCAAGGGATTCTTCTGAACTTCCTCTACAATATGCTGATAGTTATCGATATTCATTTGGGAGTAATTCTGAAAAGCACTGTCGGATGAAAATACGGTTTTGTTGGGGGTAATCAAATATACGGCGCGAATAAGATCCAATCGACCTCTGAATAGGTCCGAGTAAACCAGTTCTTTGAATTTCTGATTCGCTTCCATAAGCAGATAAGGGGTATTGTATGAGGCATCCAGAAAATCGAGCGAATGCTGATAAAGCAGCGGCCAGGTGAGTCTATCAATTTCCGTAAGATCCGACTCAAGCACACGCTGGGTCTGACTAACCGTTTGTAGTAAGTATTGACTGACTTGCTTCTGATAGATTTCGTTCTCTTTCTCGTAAATGATATAGGTGATGACAACCAAAGGAAACAGCATCAGGAGCAAAAATACAGTAAGCAACATCGTTCGGATGGAAATAGGCCTATTAAGTAAAAAGATCGTCGCTCCCTCCATTTTATCCAGCTAAAATGTAATCGGTTACAATACTACAACTTTTAAATAATTTTCACAACGCAGGATTTTGTCGTAAAATGACTTGTTTTCATATATGCTATTACTTTTGTATAGATTACAGTTCATGTATAAAAATCCAATAAAACTAATCAAGTATTGACAGGGTATAAAGAAACGAACTATAATCTAAACAATTCCTAGAAAATTACTATGAATTAATCCATTCTGAAATATCAAATCAAACTTGGGTTGTCCAGAAGAAGGAGTGTAAACACATGCCTAATGTTCAAACTTTCAAAGCAACTGCCCATTTACAAGATGGGGTTAAGGTCATTACTAAAGCAAGACAATTCGAGCTTGTCATCGATGAACCACAAAGTCTTGGGGGTACGGATACAGGAATGAATCCTGTTGAAGCTTTGCTTGCTTCTTTAGGGGCCTGCCAATCCATAGTAGCTAGAGTCTATGCCTCCAAATTTGAGGTAGAGCTTGAAGATTTCAGAGTAGACGTTGAAGGTGATCTGGACCTCGATGGATTTTTCAACCGCTCTGAAGTACGCCCTGGCTACTCCGATATTCGCTATACATTCTACATAAAGACCCCATCGCCAGCCGAGAAGGTCGAAGCATTCGTACAATTTCTAGAGAGCAAATGCCCTGTGGGTGACACCATTGCCGCTCCGGTGAATCTCAAGCTGAATCGTATCGTGATTGAAAATTAATTAAACTATTAATTAGCTAACATAATCTATAGGGCTGTGAGGTTGCATAAAGCAACTTTACAGTCCTTTTTCAAAATACAAGAAAGTATAAGTTTCACTTTACACTTTCTCCTTGCATTTCTCACATTAACACGTACCGTCCTTAAAAGGACGCCGAAGGCATTTTAGCTTCTTTCAACCTCTCTTCCATCATATAATACTAAAAATGAAGGACTTCGGAGGTACCTATGGAATGAATCCTATACTGAGCACAGTAGATCATGAGATCGAGCGTTTAACAGCATTCCTGATTGATCAACAGCAGCAAGATGGATCTTGGCATTTTTGTTTTGAGAATGGGATCGTTATCGATGCGTATATCATCATCCTCTTTCGGATATTGAATGTGCAGAATGAAGCTCTGATCCGACAGCTACATGATCGTATTCTTGCTGAGCAACAGTCCGCTGGATTCTGGCAATTATATAGAGATGAAGAAGATGGAAACTTATCTACCTCGGTTGAAGCCTACTACGCCCTTCTCTACTCCGGGTACAGTAAGGTAAAAGATGCGCCGATATTGCGCGCTAAGCATTATATTCAATCCAAAGGTGGGATTGGAAAAGTTACTAGCATCTTAACTAGAGTCATTCTTGCAGCTACGGGACAGAGCAAATGGCCTTTGGCGATTTCTTCGATCCCATTAGAGGTACTATTGTTCCCGTCCTACTTTCCTATTAACTATTTTGAGTTCTCCGGCTACTCTAGGGTACACCTCACTCCAATGCTCATTATGGCCGATCGGCGCTTCACGATCTCAACAGCTAATGCTCCTGATCTGTCTGATCTCATAGACACACGCTTTGAAGAAGATGAACACGCTTCCCGTGGATATCTAGAGCTGCAGGACGTTTTGCAATCTGGCCTAAAAAGACTTCTTGGAAGTCCTCGTCACATTCACGAAGTCTCCCAAGCGAAAGCAGAGCAGTTCATGCTCCAGCGAATTGAATCTGATGGAACTCTATACAGTTACGCAACTAGTACAATTCTTATGGTGTTTGCACTGCTAGCCCTAGACTATGATCAGCAGCATCCACTAATTAAGAATGCTATAGATGGGCTTATCGCCATGCAATGCCGCTCTGAATACAAAACAACAATTCAAAACTCTCCGTCTACGATATGGGACACGGCTCTAATTGCCTATGCTTTGCAGGAGGCACAAATTACCGATCATCATCTCACGATGAAACGTGCTGCTTCGTATCTACTGTCCAGACAGCAGGATAAAACTGCTGATTGGAGCATTCATAATCCGGATACGGCTCCCGGAGGATGGGGATTCTCAGAATCTAATACAATAAATCCGGATGTGGATGACACGACCGCTGCTTTACGAGCCATACGAAGTTTATCGAAGACTCAGCCATCCTTTCTAGAGTCATGGAATCGTGGACTGAACTGGGTTTTATCGATGCAGAATAAAGACGGTGGCTGGCCAGCTTTTGAAAAAAACACCAATAAAGAAACGCTTACTTGGCTCGCAATCGATGGCGCTAAATCTGCTGCTATTGATCCCTCGGAGGCAGATCTTACCGGGCGAACTTTGGAGTATCTCGGAAACTTTGCCGGACTTGATACGCGGAATGAATTCATCGAGCGAGGTGTGAAATGGCTGATTCAGCATCAGGAGCACGATGGCTCTTGGTACGGAAGATGGGGCGTTTGTTATATCTATGGGACATGGGCTGCAATAACAGGTTTACAAGCAGTTGGTATGCCAACAGATCATGATACATTGCAAAAAGGAACGAATTGGCTCCTAAGCATACAGAACTCAGATGGGGGTTGGGGGGAATCTTGTCATAGTGATCGTCTTTTGAAGTATGTGCCATTAGGTGAAAGTACGCCTTCCCAAACGGCATGGGCGCTTGATGCACTCATCGCTGTTCAAGCAGAACCTACACCTGCGGTAGATCGAGGAATTCAAAGACTAATATCATCTATGAACGAAATCGATTGGAAGAGCTCCTATCCGACAGGCGCTGGTCTCCCTGGGAATTTCTATTCTAATTATCACAGTTATCGGTATATCTGGCCTTTACTCACATTAAGTCATTACAGAAAGAAGTACGGGAAAGTATTATAACGATTAATATGTCAAACTTTCTCCTACTTCTTTTCGTAACTGTCTCATCAATGCTTGAATCGCACCCATATGTAGCCCTTCATGAAAAATCGTTCTTATCAACATCTGCTCAATAGTATGCATCCCCATTTCAGTCGGGGTGAACTCTTCCTCCAGGCGATCTTGATACAACTCCTGAATGACCTGTGGCTGTAGCTGTAAAATCGGAATTAGCTCAGAGAATGTCGGCGTCTCATCCGTGAATCGGTAAGGACTTGTACCGTAACCGAACCATTCATTGAATCCCATTGGAAATGGGATATCTTCTTTGGTCAGTGCTTGTATCCATAAATATTGATCTACATAGATATGACCTAAATTCCATCGGATGTTATTATTAAAACCTTGAGGGATAATATCAGCCTCTGTCTCAGATACCTCAGCCACCATTTCCAGTAACTCACTCCGGTATGTATTCAGCTGTTCAAACAAAACTTCATGTCTTCTTTTCAAATAAGTCGCCTCCTTTTTCTATCTATAAAGAATTAGAAGGAAATTCAGAAATTCCTTCTAGGTAGGAATCAACACGCTTCGTAAAACAGCAGAGCAACGATCCTCCGTTATCGGAGAATAGCTGCTCTGCATTTTGGACCGATGTTTGGCTGTTTATAATCAATTACACCTACTGCTAAATCGCCCAGTCATGATCATCCTCTGAGCTTTTCGGACCGAGTTGACGCTATTTGCTTGTTTTTAGCCTTTTACGTTTGTTTACGGACAACAGTGCAGCTATACCTAAAAAAGAGGATCATAATTGGTGTTTTTCAGGCCAATAGCGGCGATGGGGTCCGTTGAAGTTAGAAATGCGGGATAAAGTTCCTTTTAAGGTCAGCTGTGTCCGATAGCAATTTCACGCACAAAAAATATCTAATTAATTGCCGTTTGCCGTATGTTGTTTAGATCACCTCCATTAAAATTACTAGCGGGGGATGACTCCATTTTTAAAATGGATCTCAGGAAAGCTTCCCCCAGCAATCGCATGTTCTGGGATAGCCTCTTCAATTCTTTTAATATCATGATCACTCAGCTTAACCTCCAGCGATTTCATGGATTCTTGAAGCTGATTTACCCGTCTAGCCCCAATCTGAGGCATGATATCTTCTCCTTTAGATAACATCCAAGCCAAAGCAAGCTGTGATACAGTAACTTGTTTTTCTATAGCTATTTCACTTAATGCTTCAACAAGCGATAGATTGCTATCTATGTTTTCTTTGAAATATAACGGAATTCTGGTGTTGTTCACATCCACTTTATTTTTTGACCAGTTGCCACCAAGCAGCCCATGAGCCAAAGTCCCAAACGCTACAACGCCGATTCCTAACTCTCTAGCTGTCGGTAGAATATCTTGTTCAATTTTTCGATTGAAAAGAGAATATTCGGATTCTACCATAGCAATCGGATGTATTGCCTGAGCTTTTCTTAAAGTCTCCGCTCCAACTTGTGTAAGCCCTATATGTCTGACATACCCTGCCTTAACCATATCGGAAATCGCTCCTATAGTTTCTTCAACGGGGATGCTTAGATCAATTCTTGCCGGCTGATAAAGATCTATATAGTCTAGATTCAATCTCTTTAATGTATAAGTAAGATAGTTTTTTACCGTTAGCGGTCTGACATCTAATCCATACATTGAACCATTAGGTGCTAATAACCCTCCAAACTTTACAGATATATAAGCCTGCTCTCTTCTGTAACCTTTGAGTGCTTCACCAATCAGCATTTCGTTGTGACCAGAGCTATAGAAATCGGCTGTGTTAATAAATGAGATTCCTGCATCAAGTGCGGCGTGGATCGTTGCTATGCTTTCTTTTCGGTCAGCGTCTCCGGTAGCATTTGACATCCGACCGCAGCCGAGCCCAAGTCTGGATAATCCCATCCCGTTTGTTTGATTTTCCATTGTTAATTCCTCCGATTTCTATTTGTTGTCCCCCCTAATATAACGTTAACGTCATGTTTAGGGTAAAAAAAGAGCTAGCTCTCTTCTCTTTCAGAAAACCAGCGTTCAAAGTATTCTATTTGAGTCTGTAATTCATTTCGAAATAACTGTAGTTCACTCATTTTCTGATCCGTCTCAGTCAGATGCTGGCGTAAAATTGTGAGTACTTTCTGTTTGGTTTGTACACCACTAGGGTCAATAAAATAAAGGTCAACTACACCACGTATTTCTTCCAAGCTGAGCCCTAACTTTTTTAACTGATCAATTTTTCGTAAGCGTTCAAGCGTCTCTTCACTGTAATAGTGTTGTCCATTGCCTTCACGTTCACCAGGCGGCATAAGCCCTATACTCTCATAGTATCGAATCGTACGCGGAGTTACCCCGGCTCGTTTGGTTAGCTCTCCGATTCTCATGCGATTATTTATATTCATCACCTCACAAAAACATGACGTTAACGTTATGTTCAGAGTATAGCTTCCAAGTATAGAGGTGTCAATAGAGCGTACTTTAAAAAATAATAAGATTAACAGGCAGCGACACCCCAGTTATGGAGAATCACTGCCTGTTACTTTGGATTTGGGGCTCTTACATCTTTGACCGCCTCTTACTTCATTGCCTTAGTCAGCGTAATCGACCCATCTGCTTTTTGGAAATCAACATGCCAGCCAAGCAGTTCAGTAATAAAACGTAGTGGAACGGCGGTGCGGCCATCTTTTATAATCACTGGTGTACCAATTTCTTTTTTCACATTGTTAACCATCATATAATCTTTGCCGACCCAGAAAGTCAACGTATCATCCCCTGCTTTGACCGTGATCGTATCAGTACTTGCATCCCAACCAACTTGCGCTCCGATTCCTTCACTCAGATAACGAAGAGGGATAAACGTCCAGTTGTTCCACAGGAAAGGAGTTGTATCCATTTGTGTGGTCTTATCATTGATGATCAGCTGCTTGCTTCCGACCTTCATCCAGATTGTTGTCATGTTGTTAGATGAAGCTGGTTGTGATGGAGTTACCTGGGTAGTGAACTTTTCTGGCATTTGTTGAACGATGGCATCAGCCAGTGCTGTGCCGATCACATACATTCTTTTATCCCCAGCAGCGAAAACATTATAGGCTTTCTCATAGGCGCCTTTAATGTAATTGTAGAAATAGTCCTGCACATCTTGTTCATGCGCTTGCAGTACTTGCGTTGCAGTCGCAGCAGGTAGTTTACCACCCGTTGCCGTACCAAGGAAATTACCAAGCGCAGTTGGGAAGTCTTGCAGAAGCTGCATTTTCACTTTTCCTTCCTGGGTCATGTCGTTGTTTTTCACGGCTATGCCCAAGTCAGCGCTGTTGCTGTATTGCGATGAGAAGATTTGTGCGAATTGATCGGCACCCGCTTGACCGTATAATGATTTAACAGCAGCGCTCATTTCATTCGCATTTTTTTCGAGCTGTTCTCTAACGGTCTCCGCATCTGGCGCACCTTTATACTGCTCAAGTGTGGTCATGGATTGATAGAAGAAATGAATGGCTAACAGTTGATCGAGCGTCGCTCTTAAATCATTTGCGGGCGTTACTACAACTGTATTGTCGAACTTATCTGGAAATTGCTTAACGATGGCTCCGGCAAGTGCCGAGCCAATATCGGACATCCGTTTGAATCCAACAGTGAAATGTTCGTATGCGGCATCGTAGTCCCCTTTAATGTAGCTGTAGAAGAAATCTTGAACGTCCTTCTCATGAGCGCTCAACACTTGTGTTGCCGTAGCCGCAGGCAGATTACCAGCAGTTGCCGTACCTAGAAAATTACCAAGCTCAGTCGGAAACTCCTGTAACAAATCCTTTTTCACTTCTGCTTCTTGTGTTGCATTCCCATTCTTCACAGCTGTGCCCAAATTGGCACTGTCATTATACTGAGAAGAAAAGATTTCCGCGAATTGATCGGCACCCGCTTGACCGTAGATCGATTTCACAGCTGCCTTCATTTCATCCGCATTCTTTTCCAGCATATCCTTTGCTGTTTCTGCATCCATTGTCCCTTGATATTCTTTTAACGTAGTCAGCGCCTGGTATTCAAAATGAGTCGAGAGGAGCTGACTAAGAGTCGCTCTCAGATCCGAGGCTGGTGTTTTAACATTTGGATTCACTGCCCCATTATTCGCTGCCATCGCCATGGACGGAACCAGTAGTACTGTGACTATTGCTGTTGCAACAATTTTCTTCAACTTCATTCTTTTCCATCTCCCTTATTTGTTATGGTATGACCAAAGTATTATTGCTTTCATACAGTTACACGCTGGTCAGTAGGATCTGGATCACTATTTCAGAAAAATATTTAAAAAATAAAAAAACGAATGCCCCGGATAGAGATCTCAGGACATTCGTTGTGAATCATTTTCTTACATTTTACCTTTAAATTTCCGCAGCTAGCACTATGTTTCCACGAGGTTCCTTACCGTTCGCGTCAGGCTCTTGCGTGATCGCAATGGTATCATAATCATCAGGTGAGAACGTATAATAAAGTGCTCCTGTTCCATCCCGAGTGAGAAATGTGCCCGCATTAACCGGTTTGCCACCTTTGAGCAGCCATACCTGAAAAGCTTCATCATCCTTCAGCTCAGGCAGCTTCTCCGCCTGCACAATCAGATGCGTTCCTTTGCTATCGATAACGATCATCGCTGTCCCTTGGGCAACCAAATCCTTTACCGTTGGTTTTAATGACACCACATTATGGACTTGAAGACCGGTCGCAGGTTCATTACTTAACGCAAGTTGACCTCGCAGCTTCTCTACCTCAGCAAGCAGATTGCTTTTATCCTCATTTAGCACATTTAACCTTACAGCCAGTACACTTGTTGTGATTAAAAGAACGATAGAAGCCACGCTTAATATAGTGTATATTCTCCCTTTACGTTGACGAACGCTTCTCTCAGGCTCATGATTTACCGTAAGGTCAGAGACTTCTGTTTCATTTCCTTCCTGTTTCGGCTCTATAGAAGATTGGAGGACATGAGTAAGGATGCGGGATTTCATTCCCTTAGGAGGCTCAACCTCTTCTGTGGTAAGAGGAAAATAATTCACAAGTTCCGTCATTTCAGCAGCTTCCTGTTGGCAATCAGGACAAAGCTTCAAATGCTCTTCAAAGGCTTCGCGTTCCTTTTTGTCCAATCCTCCTAGCACATACATGCTCAAATCCTCACACATCTCCTTACGATCTGCGCTCATACTGCATCTCCTCCTTCCACATATCGAATCGACCTCGCAACGCTTTAAGCGCTAATCTTACCCTGCTCTTTACGGTTCCCAACGGAATTTTATGCTGATCCGCAACCTCCTGCTGTGTGTATCCCATGTAATAAATCCATTCCAGCACTTGTTTTTGGTCCGATTGTAAACCCTCTATTTCTTTCTTCAGCTGCTGTCCTAGCAGATTATGTTCAACTGTGAGTTCGGTTGACTCCTCATCACTCCGGAGCCGCTCCCATACAACGTCTTCCACGGGATCTTCCGGTTGCCTCCCTTGCTTGCGAAGCCGGTCAATTGCCAAGTTGCGAGTAATTGCAAACATCCAGGTACTTATTTTTCCTTTATTGCTCTCTATTTCGATTCGACTGGCTGCATTCCAAATCCGCACGAATAGCTCTTGCACAATTTCTTCCGCTTCCATAGCATCTTTTACAATACGTAGTGCAAACGAATAAATAGACCTCTCGTATCTATCATATAACTGCTCCAGTGCATCCGTGTCGCGAATGGCAATCTTCTGCAGCAATATCTCATCAGATAACGGCTCCAGCAAGGTGGCTCCCCCTCTCATAAAATCTACTTTTATCTAACACATCATAAAGGTATGTTCTAAATAGAGCAAGATGATTCGGTTCCGAATACAACAGGCTTGGGTAACAGTAGAGGTTTAATGATTCACCACAAAAAAAGTCACATTAGATTTAATCTAATGTGACTCTTTATAAATAAAGTTAATCTAACTATATCTCTTTCAAGAAACAGGTGTAATCGTTGGAGGCTTCGCTGCTCTTTCCCAAGCATGGGTAACTTGCAATGTTGCTGCGTAGGTGATCAACGAAACGAATAGCGCTCCGAACAGTTCAAGGAACTGCCCCAGAGCCATTCGTTCCAGAATACCGTGAGCCGTCAACCCGCAGATCGTCATGACAATTCCTCCCGCGCCCACCTTGAATACAATGCGAAAGTCAAAATAAAATCCGATCGTTCCTGCCACAGATAAAAAATTCAGCACTGTCAGCAGCATGAGTCCCAGTCCGAACCCTATAGCAACCCCTTGGATTCCAATATTAGAACCGAGAACAAAGATCGTAATCACTTCAAAAATATTCGTAAGAATATGGTTCCACATGACGGTTGAGGCTTTCCCCAAACCAAGCAGAATCGCTTGCAGTGGCGCTCCAAAATAATAAAGTAAAAACAAGGGTGCAATCAGCCTTAGCAGCTCACCCGCTTCTGGCGAATGATAGATCATAGTCGTTAATGGTACAGCCCATAAGTACAAGATGATTGTACATGGGAAACCTACAATAAGCGCGGATCGCATAGCCATATCCATCCGACTATGCATAAGCTTGCTATTATTGCTCACACTTGCTTCGCTGATTGCCGGTATTAATGCAGTTGACAACGATTGTGTGAAGAAGCTGGGAAGAAACAACATTGGGAGAGCATATCCAGCCAGAAGTCCGAATTGCTTAGTCGCCATCTCAACACCTACACCAAACAGGACTAGACTTTTCGTAATCAGCAGTGGGAGAAACGCATGATAGAGGGAATGAATAAAACCGCTGCCTGTCATCGGTAAGCCGATGCGCAGCAGATCTCTCAACGTACTGTCTCCTTTGGGTGAAATACTTGATGTAGGCGGTGGGGAAGTTTTGTTTTTTCCTCGATTTGCCCATTTGAAGACAGAAAACAGATAGAGCAACCCAAAACCTTCGCCGATCACGGAAGCCGCCATAGCGCCAGCAGCTGCATAGGCAATCCCATAGGGCAGCAAAACGTTGACGACACCGATAATGACAATGATTTGCGCCAAATTCTCAATAATATCGGAAAAAGCCAGCGGATTCATGTTCTGTTTTCCTCGAAAATAACCTTTCAATACAGCTGACATCGCAATAATTGGAATGATCGGCGTAATAGCGACCATAGCATAATAAGCCCTCTGATCGGCCAAAAAAACCGATGCGATCCATTTAGAACCAAATAGAGCCACTAAAGTTAGTATAATACTCAACGTACCCGTAATGCTTAAGGATACTCTGAGAATACGCTTCACTCGTGCTTCATCCTGCTTAACCTCAGCTTCCGACACAAGCTTTGAAATCGCAACAGGAAGCCCCAGCTCTGTCAGCGTAATAAACAAGGGCAGCAGTGGATGAGCAATCATGAGCAGCCCTACCCCTTCGGCTCCCAAAAAACGTGCCAGCAAGACTCCGTTCAAAAATCCGAGCCCTTTTGTAAAAAATGCCGACACGGTTAAAATGAACGTTCCACGAATAAAGCTTTGTTTACGCATCGCCATTTCTACGCATCTCCACCTATGGTTTGTCCTGTCCTACTTTCTAACTTATTCGAACAAACGCAAGGACATGCAGACAAGTATGTCTAAAGTAATTTAAACTGCAAAAAGCCCGACACACCATTGTAGATGTACCGGGCAATTTTTCACATATTTTAGTATCCGAGTAGTACAACAAAAAAACCGCGAGAAATATCGCGGTTTTTAGAAAAGAATGATATTAACGATCTATTCAACAGTAATGCATAACACCTAGTCGATTTTATTAAATTCAATCCAATCGATCTGCAAACCTGGTTTGATGAACTCCAATTTCATTTCATACAGGCCTGCTTCAAGTTCAACTTTTACAAGCTTTTGTCTGATCCATTGACCTTCCGTACCATTCGTTTGAATAGTTGTCATCAATTGATCATTTACTGACACATTACATGCGCTTTGAGCCAGTTCAGGCTCTGTTGACATGATATGCACTAGGATACGGTATTGACCAGCCTGTTCCACTTTAAAGCTTGTCGATCCTTCTACGACAGGTTTTACCTGTGGATTCTGAGATAAAGATTGAGCTTGGTCTCCAGTAAGAGATGGATTAGCTTTGAAGGACTCAACTGTTTCTACAATTTCCTGTTTTCTCGAGAACACAGGTGCATTCATGATAAACTCACAAATGTTAATGGCAGAACGTTGGAGCTCTCCACGGGTTAACGTACCATTTTCCAAGGACTCAATGGTGTTGTCATTCCATCCGTTAATTTCTGCACCATAGTTAGCTACAACCATATAGAGGTCGTTTTGTGCACGAACCATCCAATTTGTAAATTTCCGGTCTGCTGGTCCGGCATTAACAACATCATTCATGATTGCCCACCAGTCAGTCATTACAATCCCTTTAAAGCCCCACTCTCCGCGAAGAATCGTGGTGTTCAAATCATAATTAGAAGCCGCCCAATGTCCATTAACTGGATTGTAGGAGGTCATTATAGAATTCGAACCGCCCTGCTTCACCGCGATTTCAAAGCCTTTCAAATAAATCTCACGAAGCGCACGTTCAGACACCACGGCGTTTACTTTACTACGATGTTTCTCCTGATTATTGCAGGCGAAATGCTTCATCGTTGCGGTTGATCCGCCTTTCAAAATACCGCGGGTACATGCAGCTGCAAACACCCCAGAGATCAAAGGATCTTCTGAGAAATACTCAAAGTTACGTCCATTAAGCGGACTGCGGCGGATATTAAGGCCAGGTCCAAGCAAGGAATCCACGTTATTTCTTAACAACTCTTGACCTTCCATAACATAAAGCTCTTCTACCAATTCCGCATTCCAAGTCGCTGCAAGAAGTGTTCCGATAGCAACTTGAGTAGCCTTAGCTCCGCTATCCATACGAATTCCTGAAGGACCATCAGCCGTACATGCAACTGGAATTCCGTAATTAAATAAGCTGTCACTTACTCCACCAAATGCAGAAGCTGTACCCGGTGTAACTAAAGGACTACTCATCCCTTCACCACGTACAATTGCAGCCAAATCCTCATCACTGAGCTGTGCAATAAAGGCTTCCATACTTATCTTCTGTTCATGTACATCTCTTAATTTATATCCTTTATTTCCTGTTTGTGAAATCGTCACCGGAAGATTGTTCTCGATCCGCTCCGCTAACGAAATCTTACGTTTAGGAACCTCTACATAAACAATTTCATACGAACCGTCTGCTTTCCGAGCGCCGGGCGTCATTCTTGTAAAGCTTTCCGTTGGTGCAAGAGCTTCTTGCAACTGTTCTACAACTTGAAGAGCTTCTACGACGTAGCCGTCTTTACCCTCAACGCCGACTGCCACCACTTGTTTAACACTAGTTCCTACATACAATCGGTAAGTACCTTCTTCAAGAACATAGGCAGAAGCATGTCCTGTCACACCTGCGTCATCATAAGAAGCCATCGAATGTACAGGGAAACTCACGATAAGGCGCTGCGCTTCACCCGGTTCAAGAACTTTTGTCTTGCCAAATGATACCAGAGCTTTAGCTGGTTTACCGAGTTTACCTTGTGGAGCTTCATAATAGACCTGAACAACCTCTTTACCAGCAAAGGTAGTTCCTGTATTGGTAACGGTTACGCCGACTTCAATGTAAGACTCGCCTTCTCTGGTAATCGATTTAGCTTCTTCTGGCTCGATACTAAAAGTTGTATAAGATAACCCATATCCAAATTCAAATTGAACCTTATCTGGGCAAAATGTTTCGAAATAACGATATCCTACATAGATATCTTCCTGATACAAGTTCGTAAATTCATTGCCGTAATTTTGTGTTGATGGGTAATCATTGATGGAATAAGCAATTGTATCTGTCAGTTTACCGCTTGGAGTTACCTCACCAGACAGCACATCTGCAATCGCATTCCCACCTTCCATACCACCCTGCCAAGAATAAATCACAGTTGAAATCGGATATTTGTAGCTATCATCGTTCATCCAGTTCATATCGATAATGTTCGAGACATTGAGGACAACGATTGTTTGCTCAAAATATGTAGTTACCTGCTTCAGCATCGCCTGTTCATCATTTGTTAATTGGTAGCTGCCCGGTGCATCAGCATTATCCTGATCTTCCCCTGCCGTGCGTCCAATTACAAGAATGGCTTTATTGGATTTGTTTCTAGCTTCGGAAACCAGTTCATCGCTCAAAGACATTTCCTTCTGATGCCAAGGTTCTGCAGCCCATGCACCTCCACCATTATCAAATGGATTCTGTTCAATCCACTTTTCATAGACAGCTGCCAATTCTTCGTTAACTGTAAGGTTCTTCTTAGTGCGAAGACCATCCAATAAATTAGTCGTATAAGTAACATGGACACTACCGCCGGAGCCTGTACCACTGCGATAATAATTCACTTGGGATCTGCCAAAAATCGCAACATTATCACCTTCGCCAAGCGGAAGTACCTGATTATCATTCTTTACCAGCACCGCACCTTCAGCGGCTACTGTCCGGCTAAATTCTGCAAAACCTTCTAATGGAATTCCCACATTCTGTGTGCTCAACTTATTTCCTCCTGTTGTTCAATTCTATAGGTTGTTTCTTGAAATCTTCATTTCTTTAATAACATGCTAACAATGCATCTATCTTATTATAGTACATTGGAAAACTGGAATATATATAATAATTAACTTTATTAATATAATAATATTGGTCTAGAGGATTTGACATTAACTATCTTTGGATAAAATTCTTAGCGGAGTTCAACGATCTTCGTAGCAACATTGTTGCAAAATTCCCGATCATGCTCCACAAAAACAAGAGTTGGCATGTATTCAAGCAACAGCTCTTCTATCTGCATACGTGAAATGACATCAATAAAATTAAGCGGTTCATCCCAAATATACAAATGAGCTTTCTCACTAAGACTTTTGGCAATCAGCACTTTTTTCTTTTGACCACCACTGTAAGTGGATATGTCCTTATCAAATTGGATTCTAGAAAAATCAAGCTTTCGTAGAATAGATTTAAACAGACTCTCATCGATTCCATTATCTCTGGCATAATCCGTTAGATTCCCCTTAAGATTAGAAGTGTCTTGGGATACATAGGAAATGATAAGCTGGCTATCCTTAGTAAGAGTGCCTGTGAAATCTATATCCTCACCACACATCAATTTGATGATGCTAGATTTGCCTGAGCCGTTTTTACCCGAAAGCGAAATTCGCTCACCCTGCTCGATAGTGAAGCTTACGTCTGAACATACCTTTTTTTCACCGTAAAAAATCGAAATATTGTCTAGCTCAGCAAGTTGACGTTTATGATAGTCAAGCTGTGTAATCTCTAGATTCTCAGAATTCTCGATATTTTTAAGAAGCTTAGACTTTTCGTTGATCGCAGAATTTTGTCTTTGCTCAATGGCTTTAGAGCGTTTCATCATTTTAGCAGCCTTGTGTCCAATATAGCCTTTATCTACCTTTAAGCCGGAATTTCTCGTTCCGTTTTTTGTTTTTTCTACTTCATGTGACCAGTTGCCTGTCCGTTTAGAAGAAGCAGATAAGCGTTTAATATCTCTTCTGAGTTTCTCGTCCTCTGCTAGCTCAAAATTATCCTGTCTGACTTTATTCTCCCACCAGCTGGAAAAATTACCTTTTTGAATCTCAATATTGGTCTTATTGATGGACAAAATATGGTCTACACAATTATCAAGAAAAGATCTATCATGCGATACCAGAATATATCCACTTTTCGTGTTGAGATAATCACTGACCAGCTTTCTTGCCGTCATATCCAGATGATTGGTAGGTTCATCGATCAATAGAAAACTATTTTCCTTAATGAATAGTGTGGCTAACAGTACTTTCGTCTGCTCTCCGTTAGACAATGAATCAAAGGGGCGATACAGCACATCTTCAGAAACCTTTAATAATGAAAGTTCACGCATTAATTTCCAATGAATATAATCCGGAAAAATCCCGCTGATCACATCAATGGTATTAAGCGCCTTGTTATCCACCTGGAAAGGAAAATATTCAAAAGTGACATGAGCAGAAATATTTCCGCTGTATTCATATTTACCAAGCAATAAACTCATAAAAGTGGTCTTTCCTCTACCGTTTCTTCCGGTAAAACCTAATTTCCAATCGGTATCGATTTGAAAGTTTACATTCTCAAAGATGTTATCGTAACTGCCTTCATAGGCAAAGGTTAGATTTGTAACATTTATTAATGACATATAAGTATCCTCCTGTATGAAAAAAATAAAAGCCACAAGAAAGTTACTTTCTTGTGACTCAAATAAATACAGCAAATCTAGCCCCAAATGGAGTTAGATAAGGATATATTGTTCGAGTGAAAAGAAGAAGTAACTTTCTTGCATACAAAAAATAAAACAAACGAAATAAACCGCTTTTGTTGTTTTATTCATCATAGGTCGCAAGAATAATTACTTCACTATACTTTTCAACTCCGATCATCAATTTGAACTAATGTTATCATGCTCATTTGTTTTTTTCAACTTTACGATCTTTAAATCGTTAAGAAATGAAAGCAATTATTAAGTGTTTGCTAATTCATCTGCCGAGGGACCATACAAGCCCGGCACTGGTATATTAAGAAGGCGAAAGTATACCCCAAGCTGTGCCCGGTGGTGAATCATATGATTTAATCCGATGGTACGAAGCGCGGCTGCCCGTGACTGACGGCGGATGACCACTGCGCCATTACGTAACGTCCACTCCGCACCAAGCGACTCCACATTACTTTCAGCAATTAATTGTTCAATCTCACGAGCGCTCATGTCGAATTCTTGCAGAACCGCGGCGGGACTCTCCAGCGCTTCTCGTCGATATGCCACAGATGCCAAATCAAACTCCGAGTGAAGAAGAATGGCTGATTGCCAGTTTAACAGATTGACTAGGTGTGTGGACAAACCACCAAGACTCATTGACTTTTCGTGTGGCTTCCATGTCATATGCTCCTGCGGAAGCTTCTCCAGCATACGACGTGTACCCGCTAACTCCTGCAAAACGTCCCCGATAATCAGATCTTTATCCATTCCTCTATCTCCTCTCAAAAATGAAGTGCCAACTAAAGTTTATCATAGAAAATCATCCTTGAGTTTTTCGACGATACCCTTCTTCTAGAATTTCTTTTAAGCCTTGAGTTCTTTTTTGAATGAATGTATTCCAAAATACTCTTCCTTTTTCAGCTAGTTCTTCGTTAGTATAATTTCCTTCTTCAAACTTACCCCAACAACCATCCTGGGTTAACTTTTCCCATCCAAAATAATCTGCATACATCCGGTTTTCTGTAGGGATATCTGAACCCATTGAATTGATCTTAACCAACTCAGGACAGAGCCACATACCAGTACAAACGGACAATAATCCTCCATGCATTTCATTTAAATTCTCTAAACCTACCGCTTCAACGGCCTCATCCCACGCATTATGATTATTATGATTTGCAGTAATTAAAATAATCTGAGGGTACTTATAGTTGATATGTTTAACGAAAGCTCCCTCCCAATAGGATCCACCATGTCCTGTACATACCAAAAACTTTTTAAAGCCTTGTCTTATTAAATTACAAATAATTTCTTCTAACATACTTGTTAAAATATTTGGACTTACTGTAACTGTTCCTTTGAAATTGGCATGTTCTTCAGAGGTATTGAACGGTAAAGTAGGTAACACGTAAGCATTTAATTCTCTCCCATAAGCATCTGCATATAACTCTGCAATAAGCGTATCCAAATGCATAGGTAAGTTAGGCCCAAATTGCTCCGTTGCTCCAACTGATAGAACAACTGTATCCATCCCACTATTAGACAATTCCAGTGTCGTATTCTTAAAACTAAGCATAACAGCACTCCCTATTGAAGCTCGATTCTTGATATCCATCAGATTATACCATTTCCAAGAGGTGGAAAATGACTATAAATAAACTATACCTGAGAACCTTCTTATTCTTACAATTACAAAGAAAAACCCTCCCATAATTTGAACCTATTAGATCAAGGTTGCAAGAAATGGAAGGGTTTAAAATGGTTCGGACTGGGATGACCTTATTTCTATTATTTATAGCTTTTCACCGTCCTATCGGACTCAGATGCAGTTATTCCCTTTAAAACGCTCCGATTCTGCCTCATTACAAGGCAATAAGAGCTATACAGTCCGATAAGTCCACAAAATGATCAAAAAAGCTAAAATAGCTGCAATAGGGTCCGATACGGGATATTTAGAGGAAGAAGCGAATTCGATCATAAAAGCGACTTCGCTGTCTCTGATGCTTAGATACTCTCTACTAGTTGCATGGTTGTTACACAAGTATTATCACTCTTAAACGTGGATAACTCGGCTTTCGCTTTTACTCCATTATGTTCAATCGTTACATTGTATTTCTTATCACGAGGTAGCCAAAGATCAATGAACCCGTTAGATTGGGACTTTATCGTTTGATCCACAATCACGTTGCCCTCAGTGTCCTCAACATATACATTAAACGCTTGTTCCGTTAATTCCCCTTGGCATCCGGTCAAGCTATGTGTTGCACAAGGGTGTGTATTCTTAACATATGGAGCGATGGAAACAAAAAACTCATCTTTGGGTAAGTCATATTTTGTTGATTTATTGTTGCTGTCAGTCACAATGAGCTGCTCTGAAGTGATGGAAGCAGACAGGTCTTTCATGCTGCTTGAACTATATTCCTGCACTAATTGTTTAACGTTAGATGTATCGCTTGCTGCAGGTGTCTCTTTATCGTTCCCCCCCACAAACAAATACGCCCCTAAAGCAACTACAACAACTGCTCCAGAAGCCATCCAGATTTTTGTCCTCATTGATAATCATCCCCTTCTCTTCGTCTACTGACCTCAAGGCTTTCATATCGCACGCTTCATTTCAAACACTTTTATTACACCAACAGTTCACATATGTTTTCTACTATATCATTATTAATACATTAACATATGATCGGACAATAGCCTTGCTAAAAATATTGAATATTCGCGAAATCTTTATCATTGATGTTTAAGGAGCAATAAAAAAGGCTTCCTCTCGTTATTCACCGAGAAGAAGCCTTGAATCTTGATATATTATTTAAGCTTGCAAATTATTTACTAGATCACTGATAACTTCGGCTAACGGAGTGACTGGACGATTGAGTACTTTCTCTAGATCGCCACTTTCAATATCCAGCCATCCTTCGCGAATACCACGTTGAATCGCAACAACGAATGGCAGAGCAGCTTCTGGTACACCAACCTCAGCCATGATTTTCGCATAAGCTTCGTCGTCAACTTGCAGCACTTTAATTTCTTTTCCAATTACGCCACTTATAATTCCAGTCAATTCCTCTTGTGTTAAAGGCTTGCCAGACAATTCATAAATCGTATTCTCATGTCCTTCCCCAGTTAGAACATTAGCAGCAGCTTCTGCATAATCTCCTCGTGCTGCCCAGCCAACTTTACCACTACCAGCAGAAGTTACCCATGGGGCACCTGCTACTGCTCCTTGAATAGATCCAATCTCGTTCTCCATATACCAGTTGTTGCGAAGGAAGCTGTAAGGAATTCCGGTAGCTCGAATGGCTTCTTCGGTTACACGGTGTACTTCAGCAAGGAACAGCTCACTCTTCTCTGCATGTCCTACGCTTGTATAGGCAATGAATCCAACACCAGCTTTAGCGGCTGCATCAATAGCTGCTTTATGCTGGCGAATCCGAGTCTCGTTATCTCCATCTGAAGATACAATTAGCAGTCGATCCACACCGGCAAACGCTACATCCAATGTTTCCGGCTTATCAAAGTCACCATGACGGACTTCCACACCACGCGCTTTAAGATCTCTTGCTTTATCTGGATTCCGGACACTAACTACAAGGTCCCCTGCGGGTACAGTTTTTAGTAGAGATTCTATCGCCAATGATCCGAATTGACCTGTTGCTCCTGTTATAGCTATTTTCATTTAAAATCCTCCTCAATTTAGGATTAATTTCATCCTTTTAATAATTGTTTACCTGTAACTATAATAGTTACAATTAAATAAGATGTCAACTCCTTTATGATTCCTAACCTCGACTCAGCATTATAAATACAAATAACCCTCGCTAATTCCGGTTGGAATACAGCGAGGGCTTGAATGAAAATATCAGCTCCATATTAACTTAATAACTGTCCCTTTACCTACTTGACTCTCGACAGTAATCTGACCACCCATGCATTCGATCAATCCTTTAGAGATCGCCATGCCGAGACCAGAACCGTTGGTGGTAGAGGCTGTATCCGTTCCTCGATAATACCGCTCAAACAATCGAATCTTTGTTTCTTCATCCATTCCATCACCGTCATCAGCAAATTGAATGATATATCCGCTATCCCTTTCTTTATGAATAAGGGAGACCGTTAACTTCGTATCCGGTGGATTATGGAGCAGCGCATTCGCAGTTAAATTGTTGACAACTCTCTCTAACCAAGGTGTATACAGTTGAGCTCTAACTTCGGTTTGTGCAGCGAGAAATACAATTCGCGCCTTCCCGTAGGCAGGATTGGCAGCAGCTTGTTCGAGAGCTTGTTGCAGCCAAGCGTTCAATTCAACTTCCATCGTCTCAGGTGGTTTAATTCCTGACTTTAGACGATAGGTCATTGCAAGATCACTGATCAGCATGTCCATATGGGCCGATTTATCTAGCATAGTCGTTGTAAACTTACGGACTTCCTCTTTCGACCAATCATATTTGGGTTCTGCCAGTAAATGAGCATATCCTGTGATAGAGGATAATGGGGTTTTCAAATCATGGGTAACACCGGCGATCCATTCCTCGCGTAAGCTCTCCGTCTCTTCCCGCAGTACTTGATCTCTCTTCAAGGTTGCTGATAATTTCTCAATTGAAACCATCACATCAGCAAAAACACGGTATCTTCTCCTCCATTTACCCACGGCTGTTCGACTGCGACGAAGTCCTTTACGATCCATTGGCTCTGTATAGATGGCATTTCCGATGGAATCGAGCCACACGAGCATATGCAGCATTGGCGCACCAAAACGATGTGCTTGCCATAAGGAGAGCAACACAAACGCGATCAATAAAGCAATAAGCATGGCAAATGAGCCGATGATCACGACCTTGACTTCCTCTGGTATCCACACTTTTTTACCTGGATCTGTCCCTTTGATATTGGGTTCTCCCACGATCCAAGTACGACCTGACTCCTTATCAAAAGAAGAAAGAACATGGTACCCATATCGCTCACTGTACATGGTGCGAAGAGCAAGCTCTTGAACAGAGTACTGAGTGGGTATCATATTAGGTCTGTTATAAGAAACCACTTCATTGCCTGATGAATCTATAAGTTGAACAAAAGCTTGGGCTGATTTAATTTCTTTTTCAAGTTCATCAGGAAGTACTGGCTCCCCTTTCGCAGCAGCGAATGTCCCCTCACTCACTTTCTTTAACAGTGGACCTAATACATTAGGTGCACCATACACCAGTGCGAGCTGTTTACCATCCTTTTCTTGAATCCATAGTGCCAGATTATAAGGAAACGGTTGAGTACCCGTCCAATAGGCAACTACTTCGCCAGGACCGTATTGAATGGGTACATCTTTAGGTGTATTATAGGCACTCTCGACTTGCCCATCTTCATTTAGACTTTGTAGCCAGCCTTTATTTTTCTTCACTTGCTCCAGTAAACTCGGAGAAAAATGTATGCCATCCTCATCAATCTTAGAAGATTCTACCAATTGTTCAAGACCCACATTGGCAAAATCACGCGTGAGACTAATATCAAGAAACCGCAGCAAAATCCAAGTAAATGTTATGGCAGAAATAGCGAGAACTACCATGCCCGTAATTGCGAGCTGTAGAACAAACTTTAACGTTAACCGGCGCTTAATATTCATGGCGCAGACAACTCTTGGCGTTCTACTTTAACCAATTTGTACCCAAGACCTCTAACATTAACGATAAACTTCGGATCGGAAGGGTCAGCTTCTATACGCTCTCTTATGCGGTGAATGTGCACCATGACCGTATTATCATCACTTAAGGCTTCTTCACCCCAAACCTTTTCATATAATTCACTTTTGCTGAATATTTGATTGGGATGTTTACATAAGAACAGCAGCAATTGGAATACAAGCGCCGGACAAGAGACCGGCTCACCCTCAACCAGCAGCTCCCCTGCTGTTTCATCTAGTTTAAATCTACCGTAATCGTAAACGTTCGCAGATTTGCTGTGAACTGTCCCTGTAATCTTATCAGTACCTAATTGAGCTGGTGAACTTAAGTATCTCCGCAACTGCGCTCTTATGCGAGCGACGACTTCAAGAGGATTAAAGGGCTTGGTGATATAATCATCCCCACCTATAGCAAATCCGGTCAGCTTATCAAAATCAGAGGTTCGAGCCGTAAGAAACAGGATAGGTGCGTCCGTCGTCTGTCGGATAAAAGGACAAATTTCAATTCCACTGCGCCCTGGTAACATCACATCCAATACAATCAAATCATATTTTTTGGCTTCGCAGGCGCTTATAGCCTCCTCACCCGTCATCGCAGTATCAATATTCAGATAACCTTCCTTGCGCAGCACTGTCTCCATAATCTCCAAAAGCGATAGCTCATCATCCACAAGTAAAATCGAAGCTTCATTCATTGTGATATTCCCTTTCCAAATAACCGATGTTTTTATCATCATAGCATGATTTTTTACGCGATCAATCGCACTTTCCTTAACGGAAGCTTAATTCGTATTCGTCAACTTCCAAGAAAGTTAAGCGCTTGTTAATACTGTGTTTCAGAAGAGCTAAGACTCATTTGCTATAATTTTACTATTGGGAGGCGATATTCTTGAAAAAAAGCTCTAAAAAAATTATCAGCATACCGGGAATGTCAGCAAAAACAGTTTTGGCAATAGGATCACTTACTTTGCTATTAACGGCTTGTGGAGGAGGAAAAGCGGATATGAATAATAATGCGAAAGTGAAGCAAACATCCAGTTCAGCCGAAGAATCAAAGAAAGCTATGTTCCTGCCAGATGATCTGCCAAAGTTTCTGCTTAAAGGGAACTTTAAAGAAATATACTCCCACTTTAGCCAGCCTTTGAAAGATGAGGTTAGTGAAACTGAATTAGCTGAGACCGCTAAGGAATTCACTAAGGATATCCAGACACTAAACCAAGCTTCTGATATGCAGCTTAATGGATTTGATCGTCGTACTTGGGTAAGTGATGCAGGTAATAAAGGGCTTATCGGAATGTTTGATCCGGATGGAACCATTTCATTAATCCAGATTCAAGAACTGATATCCTCCCCTGAAATCGACTCGAAACTTAGCAAGCATGAATACGCATTGCCTTTCGAAGGTGACTGGTTTGTATTTTGGGGCGGAGAGAATGTTCTCGTAAATTACCATTATGAAGTAGAGATCCAGCGATACGCTTATGATTTTATCCAAGCCAAGGAGAACTATTCTTATAAAGGGGATCCGCTGAAAAACAAAAGCTATTATGCCTTTGGGGAAAAAATTCTCGCCCCTGCGGATGGTACAATCGTATCGGTAGTGAACGATATTAAAGATAATGAACCTGTCGGTGTTATGAATCCAAACCAGGCAACCGGCAATAACGTGGTCATTGATCATGGTGGTGAATACAGCCATCTAGCTCATCTAAAGAAAGGTTCGATTACAGTTAAGGCGGGCGATAACGTTAAAAAAGGCGATGTCATTGGACTGACAGGTAACTCAGGCAACACTAGTGAGCCCCATTTGCATTTCCAGATTTCTGACGGAGTGGATTTATTCAACTCTCGTTCAATTCCTGTTAGGTGGGAGAACGGATTGAAGCCGATCCAAGGCGAAACGATTACCGCTACTGAATAACGATCATTCTTGGTGGGTAAGGTTGTCTCCCTTAAGAGCTAGTAGGATGAGACAACCTACCCTGCGCTGAAATACATATTATTAGGGCCTTTTACAAACATTAATTGACGAAGAAAGGAAGTGTTACACCAGATGACTTTACTCCTAGGGTCACATGTATCTATGACTGGACCAAAGATGCTCCTTCGAGCCAGTGAAGAGGCAGCATCTTATGGAGCGACCACCTTCCTAATATATACCGGAGCTCCTCATAATACTCGCCGTAAGCCCATTGAAGCTTTGAATGTTGAAGCAGGACAGGCTCACATGAGAGATAACGGCATTTCAAATATCATTGTACATGCTCCATTTATTGTTAACTTAGGGAATACGCTATCGAGTCAGGTCTTTGAACATAGTATTGAGTTTCTTCAATCAGAGATTATTAGAACGGAAGCTTTAGGCTCTACACAAATTGTCCTACATCCCGGTTCCCATGTTGGTGCAGGTCCACAGGCCGGAATCTCTCGGATCGTAGAAGGTTTAAACGAAGTGTTAGCCGATAAACGAAATGTTCAGGTTTCATTAGAGACCATGGCGGGAAAAGGTAGTGAATGCGGAATTACATTTGAGGAATTAGCAGCGATCATTGATGGGGTTACTTATAACGAGCGCCTGTCTATTTGCCTGGACACTTGCCATATCCATGATGCTGGTTATAATGTGAAGGAAGATTTTGATGGCATATTGGATCAATTTGATCGCTTAATTGGAATAGAGCGCCTAAAGGTCATTCATGTAAATGATTCAAAGAATACCATGGGTTCGCGAAAAGACAGACATGAAAATATCGGACACGGATATATCGGCCTTCGGGCGCTTCGATATGTAGTCCATCACCCGCAGCTAACATCCATTCCCAAGCTCCTAGAGACCCCCTCCATCGGTGAAAAGAAATATGTCAACCCGCCCTATAAGCATGAGATTTCATTGTTACGAGGAGAAACGGATGAGCCGATAAAACAAGCATAAACGCCTTCGGTGTCCTTATAAGGATGCTAAGCGTTTATGCTATAAGCTATAATCAATTTATCCTTTTGCAGGATCATTCGTAACAGATGCGGTTTCGTTCACTTGGAGTTTCTTTAGCGAGTTTTTCTTCGCGGTTAACTCTTTTGAAAGATCAGCTTGCATACGATTTAAGGTCTTTATCTCATCGTTTAACTTTTTGATTCGTGACATTTTACTACTCAAATCCGTGTGAGACTTGCTAAATTTCATATCCTCTTCTAATTGATTAATTTTGATTTTAGATTTTTCTTTTTTGTTCTGTGTGCTCTTGATTTTGTTTTCGATTTCCGTAATTTCTAGTTGTAGTTTAGTGATCATTGGTTTAGTAAAATTAATTGCCATTCTTACACCTCATATCATATTGTGTTGCTGAGAGACTATTCTACTATAAAAAGATCAAAAAAGCACACTCATTAGAGTATGCTTCAAAGGTTCACATATTTTTAAAAATAATCAGAGAAATAAGGATACTCTGGTCTAATCAGTCCTTCCAGCAAATGAATCGTGGCTTCATTCGTCTGAATACGTCCGATACGAGCCAAGTAGGTTGGCCGCTTATAGCCCATTAACAGGGTTGTTAAGGTAGGGATATCAATCGTAAGTGAAGGATTCACTCCCCCTTCTTGTAGGGTCCCCTTCCCTTCTTTATCTACAGTTAATGTAAATGTTCCTCGATTCCATTCCAGCATCGGATCACTCAAGTTAAAAATAAGCTCACAGTCCTTATCCTGTCGTTTAAAAGGATACTGTTCGATAAATAAACGGACATCCACAATCCGAGCCATAAAGTATGGAGCAATCGTTTCCTTGATATCCCCATCATCTAATATGAATGACAACGGCTCCCCTTTATAAATATCCCCTTTAACCAGCTTAATCATTGAAAAGTGCGCACTAATAAAATTCCACAAACCCGTTCGAGCCTCTTCAACAATGTATACCATTTCTTTGATATAAAATATTTCTTCGGCGACCCAATATAACAAGTATCCCATAGGTTCATCGTTGTTATTATAGTAAATACCCACTGTCATATCATCCAAATCCCACCGCAAATATTCTTCCCAAGCTAGGTCATTACGAATCATCGCCCCATGATGCTGCACGGCAAACTGATCGTAAATCACTTTGATATCTGGATGCTCAATAGACACGCGTTCCACATTTCCCGGGACATTTCTCATTTTTGGCAACTGGGTATCCGGGACTTCAAATGAGATTTTATCGGTGATGATTTCCCAACCTTTTCTTCTATAATAAGGGATTGAATACGGATAAAGATAAGATATCGATTGTTTACGATCCCGCATTTTAGTTAAAGCATGAAGCATCAGTTTATTCATTAGACCCAAATTGGCATATTCAGGATAGGTTCCAACACCCGTTAGTCCACCCATCTCATAGATATGCCCAAAAATATTCACCTGAAATGGGTATACAGCTAACTGAGAGATGAGCTTGTCTCCATCAAACCAACCTACAACATCAGCGTACTTAAGGACTGGCAACTTAGCCTGAGTGATTTCACGATTCTCCCAGCCAAAGATTTGCAAATCACGATTGGTCACTTGAAATACATAACGTAATAGATTATTAAATTGCTCTGCGTGCTTGGTCTCGACATTGGCTAATCTGATTCGATCCTGTAACTTACTGCGACTCACTGTTATTACCTCCGATAAATTGTCCACTTTTTCAGCATAGAATACTAGCTTGATCACATTGATTCAACGCATAGTATTCTTTATATACGTTCAATCAATGCATTAGGTGTCCATTATCTTGAGATTTCTTAATCTTTACCCAGTGAGTTCCTTTGCAATCTAGGGATCAACGCGTAAGCAAACGTGATGAATGGACTTAACCATAAGAAGGTTGCATAAGGTGCATACTCTATAACGGGCACACCCAAAGTCACTGCGAAGAAGGCCCCACTGACGCCCCATGGAATCAATGGATTAACCAGCGTTCCGCAATCTTCTAATGTACGGGACAGTGTCTTGGCTGGAATACCACGGCGAGTATATTCATCTTTGAACATTTGACCTGGCAAAAGGATAGACAGATACTGTTCACCCGTCATGCCATTTACAGCAATGGATGACGCTCCGCTCATAAGAACAATGCTGCTTTTACGCTTGAGTGGTTGAATGAGTATACGGAAAAAGGCCTCGATGACACCGCAATGCTGAATCAAACCACCTAAAGATAAGGCAATTAAGATTAGAGATACAGACCACATCATCGATTGCATCCCTCCGCGATTGACGATAGAAGCAACCATTTCATTCGCGATATTAGTGTTATATCCGCTCTGCATTACACTAAACCAGACATCGACTTCTGTCTGCTGCTGAATCAAAGCCGTCACTAGTAGACCACTGACAATACCTACAACTAACGTAGGTAGGATCGGAATCCGCTTGATCGAGCAAGCAATAACAGCTAGTGGAGATAGTAGCGTTAGCCAGTGAATATGAAATCCATCTTGTAAGGCAAGCTTGATATCCTTAATTGAGGATAAGTCGATCGAGTTGCCCTTTGGAGCGAGCAGAAAAAAGACTGTGGTAATCACAAGGGCTGGCACCGTAGTGTATGCCATATTACGAATATGTGTAAATAAGGAGATCCCGGCCACTGCAGGAGCAAAATTCGTTGTGTCCGATAGTGGCGACATTTTATCACCAAAGCAAGCCCCGCAGATTATCGCTCCAGCAGCCAGAGTTGGTGAAATCCCCGTAGTTACTGCAATTCCCATTAAAGCAACGCCGATGGTGCTTACTGTCGTGAATGAGCTTCCAGTGAACATCGAGACGATGATCGTGACATATAATGCGCTCACCGCAAAATAATTTGGATTAATATAGTCCATTCCATAGTATAAAAGCGACGGCACCGTACCGCTCATCATCCACACAGCAATCAGAATTCCGATCAGCATGAGGATAAGAATCGGCATGATGGCAGTTTGTATACCTTGTATGATAGCAGATTCGATCTTTTTCCAAGAGAATCCAAACATTCCTAATAAGGCAGCTGTGCCTACTGTAGTTGCAAGAAGCGGTAAATGTGGCTCCGCTTTTAAAAGAAAGATAGATACAAATAAAGTGGCTAGAATAAAAGCGATGATGATCATGCTTTTTGAGAAACTAAGCTGTCGTTCCATGAAGATAATGCTCCTTAACATTGTATTGGGTAAACCTATTGATAAGAACTTCCACACTTTTAAGCTTTTAGGCATTGAAGCGCAGAGGTAATCTTAACGAAAAGACTGAGAACAGTCAATGTAAAGAACATACATTGAAGGATTTTCCATAAAAAGTTCATAACTATAATCGAGTAGGAGGGGGCGGTGAGCCCCCGACCTCTCACACCACCGTACGTACCGTTCGGTATACGGCGGTTCATGAAATATTCCGTAGTAAGTTGTATCTGTCCATTAAGCTCTTAAGTCCATTGGTTTCCCAGTATCGGTTATTCAATGCTCGTGACAAAATTGGACTCCCTGCAATTCGCCAGTACCCTTTTCGGGTATTTCCCCACTCATCCGCTTTATCCTTGCGTACGCCTAAGGATATTAGTCTTTTGACTTTGGTTCTCGGGTTCTTCCATTGCTTCCATAGGCACATTCTTAGCCTTCTTCGTATCCACTTATCCATGTCTCGAAAGCTACTTGGTGTATCCGCTAGCGAGAAGTACCCACACCATCCCATAAGATATTGGTTTAGTTTCTGGATTTGCTCTTCCATCTTCATCGGCTTCTTTCGAGAGGTTATCTCTCGAATTCTAACCTTCGCTTTCTGCAAGGATTGCTGTGCTATCCTCACCTTTGGCACTTGGTCCACACTAAAAATAAAACCCAGAAACTTCCGTTTCCAGGGGCGGTCTACCGCACTCTTGCCTTGGTTTACCTTGAGTTTTAGCTTTCCCTCAATGAACCCAGTGACGGATGCTTTGACTCGTTCACCTGCTCTCGGAGTTTTCACGTAGATATTACAGTCGTCCGCATAGCGCACAAATCGGTGTCCACGTTTCTCCAGTTCCTTATCCAGTTCGTCCAGTACAATATTAGTTAATAACGGACTCAAGGGCCCCCCTTGCGGCGTTCCTTCTAATGTCGGCTTTACTAATCCATTCTCCATCACGCCCGATTGAAGATATTTACGAATAAGTAAGAGGACCTTCTTGTCCTTCACTTTCTCCGCAATCTTCAACATAAGACGGTCATGGTGGACGCGGTCAAAGAATTTCTCCAAGTCTAGGTCGACTACGAATCGATATCCTTCTTTCATGAATTCTCTAGCTTTCCTCACCGCATCATGTCCCCGCCTTTTGGGACGAAATCCATAACTGTGCTCGGAAAACTGTGGATCGAACAATGGGGTTACCACCTGCGAAATGGCTTGCTGAAGCATTCGGTCTGTCACGGTAGGTATCCCTAACATCCGGACACCTCCGCCGTTCGGTTTCGGGATTTCGACCCGTCGTACGGGGCTCGGTTCATAGGTTCCTTCTTCTATCGCATGCCGTAGGGTTTGCCAGTTTTGTACGATGTGTTTTCGTAAGGATTTTACGGACATGCCATCTACGCCATGGCTTCCTTTATTGGCTTCAACACGCTTTAAGGCTTGCAGAAGATTTTCCCGTGACAGCAACTGCTCCAACATTTTTTTTTACCTCTCTTTACGTGATTTGCATCTTCCTCTTGTGCCAAAGATGAATTCAGCCCTGCTGAAGTCCCCCACGGGATTCACCGCTTCCTTCTTCAGTTAGGTCCTTACGGATTTTTTTTTTCTGCTTTCATCACTCATCTCGAACGCCTGGATATACAAATACCTATTTCATGTTCAGCCCTTCCGCCCGTGTTGCACCACGGGGCGTACTATGGCATCTGCTGACTTCTGTACGTTCAGCTTACCTTCACAGGTAAGGTTACGGAAGTTGTTCCGCGTTCCGTACAGATCTCCCCAGGTAAGAACGCTATCTTCCTCTCCATCTATCTGCTTCATTTACTCTCGCACACCTTTGGCAGTAAGGGTTTTAGTTTGTTTAGCAACCTCACCCAACGTACGCTAGCCTTATATGAAGTTCGTGTTCCTCAGACCGGAGATTTGCCGCCGGCTTCCTTCAGATTCCACCTCACGGTGGACACCCTTGCCTTAGACTAATGGCTACTACTGCCTTCGCCATTCGGGACTTCAACCCTATAGATAGCGCCCATGCTGGGCGCACTAAAAAAAGTGCTGGCAGTTATGCCAACACTTTTGACTTGATACTTTACCCTATTTTAATTGCTTGTGTTACCAGTACTGTTAGATGTTCTCGATTCTGAAGCAATGTAAGTAAACGGGTAAGACTGACTCCCTAGCAACACCCTATGCCCCTGGAATTCATCATATAGATTTACACGAATACTTCCTCCCCTTAATATTTTGTGAAAGTTACTATTAAATGAAGTTGTGTATGATTTATTTTTGCCCATTGGTAAATCAGACCCCAGTTCCAAAGTCTTCTCCATGGTTTGTCCGTAAGGATCAATAAGTTCTAATACCAGCTTATGCTCATAGGCACCTGCTTCAAAATCTTCTGTTTCGGATAAGCTATAATTTACTACTACATCTAACGTGCCCTTCTCCTCAGTAATCGTACCGACTGCATTTGCAACCGAAAGGTTGTAAGGGAATAGCTCGACACTTGTTAGATTATTTAGTGGGATTACTGCTTTAGGGGTAAGTGCTAATTTAACACTATTGATAAATCCAGTTGATGCTCCCCCTAAATCTGTAAGCTTACCTTCAGCAACCCCTTCCCCAATATAAAGCGCAAGCTCAGACGTACTCACACCTTGCGGAAGCTTACTCCAGATTGTAACCAAATTTTTACCATTTGGGCTTGTTGCAGTTGTAGATTGGCTAACCACCGCCTTGAAAAATTGGTTATCAGCTGTTTTGTAATAAGCCACAAGCTGAGCCGGTTTCGCCTGGCGTGGTTCTTCGCTAATCATTTCCAGCTCAGTATAGATCAAATTAGAATTGTTCACATAATATGTGGTTGTCCGACGCTCACGGACTTCTGCTTTTTTGCCTAGCGAATTCATATGATGAGATTCACCTACAGCAATCGTATCTATCACATTATTTAGCGAGTTTGTATTCATAGAGAGAAACTTCGTGATTTCATCACCAGAGGTATCTTGTAGCACTATCTTTAGCTGATTGAAACTATAAGAATATGGGACTCTCGCTATCACATAGATCTCTGTCGTTTCATTAGGAGCTATCGACGTTTGCGCATTTGTGGTCACGATCTGGGCTGTGCTGCTAAGATCACTCGTTTCTGCTTTAACTATAGCTTTTAGAACAGGGAGCTGTACTGAGGTTAAGCCGATGTTGCGGATGCTGAGCTTAGTTACGATTTGATCACCATCATCCCAAGGCAAACGCTGATAGGAGTTCAGCTTCACCATGAATTTCCCGTGCCTGTTCTCGACCCTATACTCTTGACCCATCAGATTATTGTTTTCCAGAGAATAAGGTATGTTAAACTGAGCAGTTGGAAAAACAACCTTGTCATCAACAGCGGGTTCCGTCCATTGCAGCTGCAACTTACCTTGATTAAGTTCTAATGGCACATTCGCACTGAGGTTGATAAGCTTCTCTTCAAGCGGTTTCAATGTTACATTCGCAAGTGCTTTTGAATCTACCGGAATACTAAATCCTTCAGCAGCTTTAACCGTAAGCTCGTAGGCAGGTAGTGTGATAGCTTTATTCCCAAAATTCTTAAGACGGAATTGAAGATTCCATTTCGCGGAGTTATTTTCCGAAGATACGGAAGCACTCTTCAATTGCGTTTCAATGGTGTTATTCTTAATAGTAATCTTCTTAACAGCATAATTAGCCACAGCAAAGTCAGAAGTTGTTACTGTAGGAAGCTTGAAAGATTTAACTGGAAGTATTATTTTCAATGTTTCATCTTCTTGCGCAAATTGCAATATCATATGTTCAGTCTTCATATAGGAAGGAACTTCCGTTAAATAGTAAACTGTCTTCTTCTCTTGGGACTGTACATTGAAACTGCCACTGGCGTCCTCCAGCTTAAGTTCGAACACCGAACCACCTGCCGATTTCAGGTAAGTTTTATAAGCGGAATGGCTAAGCACTTTTTTACCCAAATTCGTGAAACTAACGCCTACTCTCATATAGACTTTTCCATTCGTCTTAAGCCTTTGCAGACTTTCCGCCTTGATATTTACTGGTAGATTATCCATCGTGAGCTTCTTACTCTGGCCTTGAGGAATGATAACTGCGTAACTAGCCGGAATAGAGAATTCACCTAGCTTTTTCTGATAATCCTGGCTACTGAAATCCCACTTCAACAGGGTCACTTTAGTGCCGTTTAATTTTGTAGACTGTCCAATATTCACATAGTAAATTACAATTTGGCTACTCTTTGGAGGGATGTATTTTTTGGTGACATCTCTCGTGATAGGTTTGCCTTGAATGACAGCCCCCCCAGTTGTAGTAACCCTTGAGAAATAATCAACGTGAGCTACACTATTACTGCTACCATTGCTATAACTAAGTGTGTATATAAGTATATTGCCGCTCGGTTGCTCAAAAATATCCATATCTATTAGCTTCACGTTGACATTGTTTTTTAAAGCGATCGTACCAAGTTTGTCCAACGTGAATACCGCTGTAGCTGAAGCACTTGTCGATGCTGCATATGTGCTGTTTACAAAAGGTTGGCTTAATAGCATTGCGCTGAGCAGAACTACAGCATATGTCTTTAGTGATTTGTGCATGAGTCCCCCTCCTTATACAAAATCCTGTTCAATACATCTATTCGTTTAGAACGGTTGTTACTCGATTCTGGATCAGCTTTGCAACAGCTTCCGCAGATTTTTGTCCACTGAAGAATGATGAGGACTCCTCTCCAATAATAGAAAGCACTTTAGTATTCAGATCCGCATATTGATCTACTGTATGAATGATTTCTTTAAACCTAGTAAATTCTTCATCAGAAACCTTAGCGGCTTTTCCGGTTGGAAGCTTATATGCTCCACTTTTCATCTTTTCCTGAATATCGTCCAAATTCTTATCATTCACGGATTGGAGCAGAGAGAATCCTTCTCTATCTTGCAATGACTGTGCTTCTTCAGATAACAAGAAGGTCATAAACTTATAAGCTTCTTCTTTCACCAGAGTATTGGCTTGTATGGCGAGCGAAGATGAAGGTATGATTCTCATACCACCAGTCTTCCCTGCATGTGGCTTCTGAAGGTACACCGGATTTTCAAAGTAAGAATATGGACCATCGATAAAGTCTGTTGGTGACCCTATAACGATGGAGTTAAATAGTTGATTGCCTATTTCCGCTGGCTCCGAAGTCATAACTTGTTCTTTATACATTTTCTTGATTTGTGCCAACAATTCTACAAAAGCAGGAGAGTCGAACTTCGCTTGTTTCGCGTCACTATCAACAAAAAAATTATAATTATCCACGCTCATTTCTTGCAGTGTGACTTCCGGCGGGTAATTCGTTAGGGCATAAAGTTTGTTTTTAGCGTCCTTCCCAGCCTGTTGTATAATTTCCTTCGATTGCTCCCCAAACTCTTTCCAAGTCCAATTCTTATCGTCAATCTTCACATTTGAGTTCTTAATCATATTCCCATCACCTATGAACGCTCTAAAAGCGAACCCGGTAGGAATGAAATATAGGCCGTCGTTTACCTTCATTGCGTCCAAAACATTCATTTCTAAATCACTCTTATTTACCGTTTTATCGTGTTCAAATATATCATTCATGTTCACAAGCAACTTTTTACTCACATAATCATTGATTGAAAAGGCGCTTACATCAAAAATATCTGCACCTTTTCCAGAGAGTAGGGCTGTATTCGTTGTTTTTTTATATTCTACATAACCATTCTCCCCCCACTCATTTCCTACTTCTTTATATGCCTTAATTTGTAGGTCGATATCCGGGTATTTCGCTTCAAACTTTTTCTCTAGCGCCTGATAGAATGCACTCGATTCTGCTAGGGATAGAGTCAAGATTGTCTTTCCCTCTTCAGTTGTCGTTTCCCCCTTGCTTTCCACTTTCTCATTACCTCCGGAGTTACATGCCGTTGTCATTATCAAAGCACCCATTAATAGTACAAAAATAGACCTTTTAATCATTTGATTTCCTCCTCCTATTTTCTCGTTTATATGATTTCTTATTGCAGTCGAACTCGGTTCCCGTCTTCAAGAGGTTCATTACTTTCCAGAATAATTGAATCCTCCTCATAGAGAATATCCGATTGAATCATCGTTTCTTTCTCGTTTTTTTCACTGGAGTGAATACGAACTTTTTGAGCGACAAAGACATTGCCTAATGCCCCCCGCTGCTCGTCAACTTTATAGATAAACAAACCTTCGCGATCCTCATGAATAGCTTCATTGGATAGGAGTAACCCCTCTTGGAGTGAATGTTTTTCGATTTTGATCCGAGCCTGTTCACCTCCTTTAAGTTCTGGATCAACGACTTTTATTCTCAAATTCTTTTGAGGAATGGTTTGAGTCTTCCCGGACTCATTACTAGAGGGGCTATCAGCAAGCGACTCTGAATTCGCAACCTCTTCTATGGAGCCGCTTAGGATCCGGGCTTCTTGCCCATGATTCATATCGATCTCCACCTCTATCTTTTCTCCAGCAGAAATCCCTAAATTGGACAAATGCGCGGAATCCACAATAATATCCAATCTGTAACCCCGACTGCTGTTCGATACAATAACATCCGGTTCTCCCATTGCAGCTAACCCTTCGACGGCACTCAGTTTTGATATTAGACCATCGAAAGGAGAAAATAGTTTTTTTTCGCTTGTTAGACGAATTTTTAGTCCGTTAATCTTATTTTCCTGAGCTAAGATATCTAACTTACCTTTTTCGATATCACGTCTTGCATTTCTGATTTTGAATTCATCCTCCTCCAGCGCGGATTGGATGTACTGATCTTGCCTATTCTGTTGATCAATTTTCTGCTTTTCTAAATTTGTTATTTCTTCTTTCAATTCTTGCTCAGCCGTTTTGCTCTCATAGATAATAAGCTTTTGTCCCTTTTTTACACGTTGTCCTTCTTTCACTAGAATTTGTTCGACCTTTAGTCCGGAAGTATTCGAAAGTTTAACTTCAGCAAGTGGCTGCAATATCCCACTACCTTCAATCGTAAATAAAAGATTTCCCTTTGTTGGTTTTTCGGTTCTAACTTTCGGCAAGGTCAAAGTTTGTATCGTGTTACTGAACAATGTAAAAAACAACAATAATCCCATAAAAACCATGAAGACGACTTGAATATTTCGTTTACGTCTACGATCAGTCGGCTTTATACCTAACTCCATATCCCGTCATTCTCCTCCAATCAACCTTTGATACCAGACAATTGAACGCCTTCAATAAAATACGATTCCGCATACAAAAACAGCAACACCATTGGAGCCATATAGAGTATGGATGCAGCAAAAGCGATTCCTCGCTCCCCTTCATTGATCCTCGATAAAAAGACTGACAAGGGCTGCTTAAACGGATCATCCAGAAAAATAAGCGGCTGCTCCACCATGTTCCAATAATCCACGAACAATAATATGACGAGTGCTGCCAGACCAGGTTTAATCATCGGAATAATAATCCTGTAAAAGATCAGCAAATGTCCGGCTCCATCCATTTTGCTCGCTTCGATATAGGCGTATGGTATATCCAGCATGAATTGCCTGAGCATAAACACACCAAAAGCTGCGAAAATTCCAGGTAATATAATCGCATTTGGACTATCTAGTATTCCAAGCTTATCCGCCATAATATAGTTCGGCACTAACGTCACTTGGAAAGGCATGAGCATCGTTAGGACATAGATAAGAAACAAAGGATCTCGCCCCCGGAATTTCAGCTTCGAGAAAGCATAGGCAGCGAGTGCTGCTACTAAAGTCTGTCCTGCAATGATGGGTACGACCATGAATACTGAGTTCCAGAACATCGTCAGATATTTAGGGTTGTCTAGGAGAACCTTAGTGTACTGGTCCAAGGACACTTGATCAGGCAGCAATTTTAAATTTACAAAAGGATCTTCTCTCCCTTCAATCACCTCATTCATCTGCCCGATAGGTCCATAATTGATCTCAATTTCTTTCTCTGTCATAAGCGAATTTGTGAATGTGATCACAATCGGGAATAATAACAAGACTGCAATAACAGCCATGACGAGTGTTAATGCCCCTTTTCGCAACACTTTGACAACTGGCACAACCTTTTCACCCCTATTCCATGAATTGTCTATGCCTCCGTTCAAATGCAAACAATCCCAACACAATCAATAAAATACAACCAAACATCAAGGTCGCCGCGGCAGTCAGCTTCTGAACATCGAGCGACATGAACATATTGTTCATATAATGCTGCAGCATGTAAATGCTGTCGTGCGGATAATCACCAGCGATTAAATACGTTTCTCGAAACACTTTGAATGAATTAATAATCGACATGATGATTACAAAAAACATCGAAGAGGTTAGATAGACAAGCGTAATACTGCGAAACTGCCGTAATCGTCCAGCACCTTCAATTTGAGCCGTTTCATAATAATCCTTTGGAATTTGCTGCAATCCCGCCAAGAATAAAATCACGTTATAACCGATGTTCTTCCATAAATAAACAACAATGATTACATTTCTAGCTGCATCCGTCTTCATCCAATCCACACGATCGATACCGAAGTTGTTCAGCCAGGCGTTAAGCGAGCCATTCCAATCGAAGAGCATCTGCCAGATCAGAATGATGGAGGCGACAGGTACGACAAGCGGCAACACGTATCCAGTCCTCAGCCAATTCCGAAGATATGTATTTTTATTCAATAGCATTGCTAATCCTAACGAGAGCACAAGCATTAGTGGAACACTTATCACACTAAAATAAAATGTATTAGATGCTGCTTTACGGAAAGAATCGCTATCTAGCAGCTCTCGGTAATTATCAAACCCTACAAAGTGGCCCTCTATCGTGCTGTCCATAAAAGAATAGAATACTCCCATAACAAACGGTATAAGGTAAAACATCGCGAATCCGATACCGCTTGGTGCCAGGAACATTATTGCCGCTGAGACATCCTTTCGGAGCCATTTCTTCATAATTAGGTTTATCATTCTTTCAGTAACCTCCTTCCTGTACTTAGAATAAGCAAAACTTTTTAAAAAGAAGTATGGTATATATTAAGTATTTCTTAAATTTCAAGGAATAAATTCTCTGAGAACACAAAAAAACCGTTGATGAAATATCAACGGTTAATCGAGTACAACTCCACAGCCTGCGTATCCATAATTGGATTTGTATATTTCTCTAACGTAATCGTTAATGGCTGAGGATAGTTTTTCGCATTCGCGCCAAAATTATATCCAAACTCGTTCACGGCTGACCCATCCTTAGAAGTCGTATAGCTGCTGAAGCTGCTTGTGGAAGGTGCTCTATTATGTACCTTCCCTTTTGCGTCAGTAAAAGTCTCAGCAAGTCTAGTAGAGCCTTCTAAATATTGAGCATTCTCAAGATTACGTCTTAGGAGGATTTCTCCTTCCTCTACGTTATTCTCTTGCTTTGGCGTGACTAACTCAAGTCCAGTTCCGGGCGCTTCAATAAGCTGATATTTGTTAAGATCCACGACAATTTTCATTTGATCCTTTTCGACAGCCGAAATTCCGAATGCTTTCAGCGTCACAGAATCCGGCTGCTGGCTGCCCTTACTATTCTTGAACACTAACGTAAACTTGGAGTTGTCCGTATAGACTTCAGAATTGTCAGAATTGATGATATAGGGGTAATATAACTTCTCAACTGTGTCCCCTTTTTTACTAATCAGTACTGGATTAATTAATTGAAAAATTTGTTTAGCATTGTTTTGATCATACTCCAGATCTACATAAGTGCTAAGCGGAGTATATTGAACTTGATTCACTTTAATCTTTTGCCCGTCCACTGTCAGTGTTCCGTCTGTATCCAGCATACGTTCCTGTGCTTTGAGCATGTCAGGATCAAGCTCGAAAGCAACATCTAGGCTAGTTCGATACTTATTACTACTGGATAGGAGAGCCTTATCTGAAGTTTCGGTAAGAATTATATTATAGTTGACTTTCTTTGGATATTTTACCGATGATGAAAGATTAGTGGAGTATATAAAATCCATAGACTGTCCGGGTTGAATTCTACTCTCACTAGCGAGCATACTTAATGATGCGCCTTTGTGAAGAGGCGACTCCTGTATCCCTTCAAATTGAAGCTCAAAATCCGCGTGTATAATCACTTCGTCCGTATTGTTCTGTACACTGTATAAAACATAAACCTTCCGTCCATCTGTAACGGCACCTGTCACATCTATCCGGTAACCCTTGTTTTCAGCGCTCTGTCCAACTGGCACAACGAGATTCTGCTCAAGTGCACTGGCCAGCGCAGGCTCTAACCTTGAGAACGAGCGATAAGCTTTGAAATTATCCGTGTTTTTTGTGCTTGCCGATTGTACTGAAGGTTGTGCCACTCCCTTATTCGGTAATCCGATTGTTGAGTATGTAAACAGTAACGCAACCGCTGCAGCTGCAACCACGCCCATACCTGTAGTATAGATGCGTCGTTTTTCTCGCTTCTTCCCTTCCACAATTCCCTTTTTCATAGCGTTGTAGATTTTCATCTCCTGTATTGTTTCGACATTCTGTTGCATATCATCGACGTTCTTACGTAGAATACGTTCTTCTTTTTCTGTCATTCCATTCACCTCCAATATCGCTATAGATAACTTCGAAGCTGTTTGAGTCCTTCGCGCAGCCAAGTCTTAATCGTACCTTCTGGCCTTTTTAGCACTTTGGCAATTTCGACAGTGGTCATGTCATGGTAGTATTTAAGCGTTACGACATGCCTGTATTTAGGCTTTATCCGATTCATCGCACGCTCCAGGTCAATTCGGTCATTACTCTTCATTTCCTGTGCCGCTTCCTCCACCATCTTCTCCGCTACAACCACACGCTTTTTGCGCCGTAGCTCATCCATGCAGCAGTTGATCGTTATTCGAATCAGCCAGGGTGTGAAGGACTGTTCATCCTTTAATTTTTTACGTTTCATCCATGCCCTGCATGATGCTTCTTGGATCACTTCCAGCGTATCCGCCTCTGTTCGCAGATAACTGTAGGCAATGGCGTACATTTTTCGATGTTCCACATACAATCGACTAAAAAAAGCTTCTTCATCCATTTGCGCAAAATCTACCATTCTGACTTCATCCATTGTGTTTTCCACCTTCCACCACCCCCTCTATCTTCTATCAGGAAGATGCATCCACCTCATATATCTATAAGTAAGACGGAGTTGAACGTAAAAACGATTGATTTTTTTCAAATTCATTTCATATGTAGTAAAATAGTAACGTTAAGTACATCCTTTAAAGCATTTTGTGAAAAGAGGTGGATCGGTGCTAAAAGCTGACAGACAGGCGTACATCCTAAAAAAAGTAGAGACCGAAGGCCGCGTTGTTGTCCAAGAATTAACACAGGAATTAAATGTAACGGAAGATACCATTCGAAAAGACTTACAAAGCCTGTCGAAGCTGGGACTTCTCAAACGAATTCATGGTGGAGCCCATAGTCTTATTAATGACATGAAAGATTTCAATTCACGTGTAGAATTTAATAGCCAGACTAAAGCTGACTTAGCTAAACGAGCTTGCACGCTTATTGAGAATGCAAAGGTTATCTTTATTGATGGAGGGTCCACAAATTTAAAAGTAGCCGAGAACATCCCTGAGCATTTTGATGGAAGAATTATTACCAACTCCCCCTCTATTGCGTTATCACTATGCCGGTTGTCCAAAGCTAGTATAACCTTATTAGGTGGCGACCTCGATAAAAAGAATCAAGTATTATTCGGAGCCTCAACGCTTAGAGCGATACAACAAATCCATTTGGATCTTACGATTCTTGGCGTATCCACGCTGGATTCAAAGGTGGGTATAACCGTTCCTTCTTATGAGGAATCTATTATTAAAAATCAATTAATTGAACAATCTTCCATGGTCATTGCCATAGCTACGAAAGAAAAGCTGGAGAAAATATCTACTTTTTTTGTAGCCAAGGTATCCGCGTTAGACTATTTAATCACTGAAGGTACAGTAGACAATAAAATTGTTGATACATATAAAAAACTTGGAGTTAACGTCGTTACAGTATAATACGTTCTTATATTAGTACAAAAAAAGATGAACACCACCTGAAGCTTGTGCTCATCTTTCGTTTAAAAAGCTCTCAATAGCCTTATAGGAATCATGATTATGCTGCTCATTGCTGAGCGTTTTCGAAGTAATCTCAATAAATTGAGCGTTTGGGATATATTCTGAGAGTAATAGTCCGTAGGCGTATGGATGAATAGGATCAAGTTGACTAGCAAGGATCAATGTGGGCAGCTTTAAGTTCTTCCAGGCCTCACGATCATCATTGGGACAATCCTTTGGCAGCTTCACAAACTTCATAGAGGTTTCTTTTACATAAGGATATTTAAACTGCCCTAATAAGGATTCACCCGCATAAGACGATAATGAAGACATGGTTTTATAGACCTCTGAATTTTCGTATCTATTTTGAGCGGTTAGGGTATCTGTATCCTGCAGTACATCATAAATTTTGGCAAAAGCTTCACGAACCAACTTCTCTTGCGGTTTATCTTCCCAGGCTGGACGTAACAGAATAAGCTTCTTAACGCTATCCGGATATCTCAATGCCAAATGTAGCGACACCCCAGCACCTGTGGAAATCCCTCCAATACTGAATTGACTGATATGCAGGTATTTCGTTAAAGCCATCACATCCTCGGCGAATTGTTTAAAAGAAAAGTCATCCACATGGCCAAACGCCACCGTCTTTCCATGACCACGAAAATCTAATGAGATCCTTCGTATGTGATGTGTTTGCTTCATTAAACCGAAAGTTTGATTAACGTCTCCGCCCAGACCATGAAGAAAAATAAAAGGCTCTCCATCCCCTCTATCATCTTCATAATAAAATCGAATGTGATCGTAGGTAAAGTAAGGCACAAGATTCCCTCCTTTATAACGGACCCGAAACGTCACTAAGGTAAATCGTATTTCCGGTCTTAACCGATTCTTCCACAGCGAGCATCGCTCTCATCGTAGCAATCCCATCCTCAATTGTTGCACCTACACCTGGCTTATTATGGAGAATAGAATCTGCGAACCCTTCAATCTGCAATCTATAAAAATGACCATCTGCTCCGAGTGGTCTGTGGTAGCTGTTATCACTAGCTTTGAAAATTTCTACATCGCTTGATTTTAGTGTCCAAGGGTTGTATGTCTTCCCTACTACGGATCCGAATTCACCATAAATTTGGAATCCTTCATGCCAATCCATCCGAACCGCAATGGTCAAATCTAATTGGGCTACAAAGCCGCTTTCAAACTCCGCAGTAATAAACCAACAATAAGCACCGAACTTTTGCGTATTCCATACTTTCACACTTACAATATTCCCACCTAGAAATCTTGCAGTATCGAACAAATGGCTTCCATGACCTAAAATATAATAGCGTTCCTTATTTGCTTTTGGATCTCCAGCAGGTCTCTTCATATTTTTACCGGATAGGATCACTGGTTGAACATTCTCGGTGACAGTATATCGATAGGTGGAATCACAATACCAAGCTTTTAGGCCAATAATCTCACCCATTTCATGATCTACAAACTCTTTAGCTGCTACTATACCGGGGTCAAATCTCTTCATATTCCCCACTTGCACTTTGAGATCGGTACGATCCACAAGCTCTTTTAATTCTTCCACTTCTTCGATGGATACGCCTAGAGGCTTTTCTACCAAGACATGTTTACCTGCACGCAAGGCTTGTTTAGCTGCCTCCACATGAAATTGATCGGCAATCCCAATAACTACAGCATGTACGCTCGGGTCCGCCAGCATTTGATCATAATCCGTATAAACCTTATCGGGTTCATAGATAGCATTCATTCTTTGAAGTAAGTATTCGTCCACATCACAGATCGCATATAGGTTAGCATTTCGTGATCTTCTAATGGAATCAAAGTGAGCCGCCTGTGATATTTGACCGCAGCCTAGAACACCGATGTTCAACAATTTGTTTTCCTTTTTCATATTCATGTCCTCCTATTCTAGTTAAGATAATTCAAAGCATGTGCTACATCGTCCTCAGCTAACCCATGCATAATAACAGGACCGTCATAAACCTTACTTAATTCATTTATATATTCCTTTAAGGGCAAGTTTCCCTTACCCACTGATGCAAAAGTGATCTTCTCTTCGGTTACAAAAGCATCCTTGCAATGTGCAAGGGCAATGTGCTCCTTCAGCGCTGTTAGCGTTTTTGAAATCTTACCTAAGAGGTCCTTATGATCCTGTGGGGTTACTAGATTTGCTGCATCATACAAAACCTTAAGATAGGGTGTGTTCAGATCTTGTAATAGTCTCAAAGCATCTTCTGTCGTACTCACTACATTGGCTTGTTCAGGTTCAAATACTAAAGTCACTTGATTTTCTTTTGCAATTTCCAGCATCCAGGCAAGACTTTCATACAATATAGACCATGCCCTTTCGGAATGATTCTCAGGATCAGGACTCCAAAAATCTTCTTGATTCAAGCTACCCGTAGAAATAGAAACATACGGCACCGCTAATGCTGCAGCAGTCTCAACTACATTTTTAAAACACTGCTGATTCTCAACTTGCTTCTCCTCATTTAGCTCCAGCGTATTAAACGTCCCTGAGATCACAGCAATGCTAACTCCACTACGTATGGTGGCTTCTTTGATCTGAAGGATAATCTCCTGACTAATTTCTTTAGGTAAACTCGCCAACCCCACGTTAGAAAAATTGAATTGAACGGTGCTCATGCCTTGAGCTTTGATTTTGTGTAAGGCGATCTCCAGTTCATAGTTCAAGTATACTTTTGAGAAAATTCCTAGCTTCACAAGTTACACCTCCTTTATCTATTTCCAACTTCATCATACACGCAATTTCGATTATGAACAATAAAATTCAATTAATTATTTGGAAGGGAAATTATAAGAAATATAAAAAAAAGTGCTGGCAATATGCCAACACTCTCTATAATCAATTATCGATTTCGATTAATCATGTAGTTCAATAAATGTTTCAGAAAAGCAATATTACGAGGGATCTCCTTCAACGCTTCCATGGCGAGACAGTAGTGCTCCCACATCTCTTTTCGCGCACCGTCTGGACCAAGGATCGATACAAACGTTGAATTGTTATTCTCCACATCCTGCCCTATCGGCTTACCTAGTAAATGATGATCCCCTTCCAAATCAAGCAAATCATCTTTAATCTGAAAGGCAATCCCCGCATGATAGGCAAATTTTTTCAAAGCCAGAACTTCAGATTCCTTAACCTGAGCCAGAATCGCTGGCATCACTAGTGAAGCTTCAAATGCAATTCCAGTCTTATAAAAACAAATCATATTTAATTGCTCTAGCGTCAACGTTTTCCCCTTAGAATTCAAATCCATCGCCTGACCCATACATGTATCTTCTGCTTTTTGGGCTGAATATTGCATCAAGGCAAGGACAGCTTTTGCATCAAAAGAATGAAGTGACGCTTGTTCCTCAATCGACTTCTGAATCAGAAACAAACCGGTTAATTCCGCCGTTGAGCTATTATACACTTCGTGCAGAGTTGCACGACCTCTTCGAGTAGAGGCATTATCCTGGGACGGAAGATCATCGAAGATTAGAGAAGCAGTATGCATATATTCCAAAGATCTCAGAAGCGGCACAATTGCCGATGCATCTAGACTATATTCGTTAACACCCATGACCCATGTCAATATTGGTCTTATTCGTTTGCCGTCGCCTGCTAGACTATAATTAGCCGCATCAATAAGCAACTCTTTCATTTCTGGCGTCCCGTCTGACTTGGCTATCAACAATTGTTTATTGATTTGATCGCGGACCTTTTGGATCGTATCTCGAAATTCCGCTTTTTCCTTCTTGCTGTTTTTTAGATTCAAAAGCAACTGATCCCGAAGCAGTTTATCGAAAAAATCCACATCGTCCGCTTTTTGCACCATCTGCTGAACAAGCCGATTAAATGCTGGTTGACCAGAAGCAAAAATCTCCATGATTTCTTTATACTTTTCAATTCCTACACGTTCTTTACATCGCTTGAGGCCATTAATGGCGCGATCTAATATTACTTCACGGGTTTTAGGATCAGAGCGATACACGGTGTGTATTAAATGGGAAATGACCGTCCAGTATAATTCAAAAGGATTGATCAGATCTGTACGTTGACTACGGTATTGCAAATAATAAGTATAGGGGGTTACCGCTCCCGCTTTCATATCGTCAAACATATCCGCAAAATCATCAGCCAATTGATTATATAACCCATAGAAAAAGGTACGTTGATCAAATCCGTCATCTGCTGGAGCACTAATTACGGATCGGACAATTAAACGGGAAGAAGAGGATTTTAAAATGATGGGTATAAAAAGCTCTTCATTACTATAATCAGGGTTAGAAAGATCCTTGATTCGATCCAACTCCTGAGAATGAAAAAATACAAAGGACTGCTCGAAAAATGCATCCTGCATTTCTTCCCGCTGATACCCTCGGATGTATTCAAAAGCCTCCTTGAGCTCCGAATGTACAAATTGAATGAACGGCATGTTCTCTCCGGACCATTCTCCCATCTCTGGCACAACTCTATTAAGGATCGCGATGCGTATCATCTTAGAATACTGTTCTTTCTCTTGGTCGGTTAAGACACTGGAATCAAGGAGATCATCAATGAATGGATAAGTTAGGCCATATGAATAACCAAGTCTAATGGCTTCCCCAATTCTATTGGAACGCTCCACACGTGGCACATCATCGTCCATCTCTTCCATCACATGGAGAATCACTCCAACTATGATCTTGATCAATTTACGCTGCGCTTGCTCGGGATTCATTTCCTTCGGGAGATGTGCTGATACCTGCTTCAGTTTGTCTATCACCCAAATCGTGGCCGTTTCAACGCCTTCCTTCTGAGCCCAACGATAAATCCCCGTGAAACTCATGAAATCTGATTGATCCCCCGCATTTGTCGAGCCTGGATGAATCATCTGATTTCTAATGTCGGCAACCATACGCTTGATCCGGACCTGTGTGTTAGGTGAATCCAATGCTTGCCCCAGATCTCTCATATAAAGATAAGAAACACTTCGATCCAAATAATCATCCAATTTACCAGTTTGATTCAGCCATCCTAGATATCTATGATAATCCTGAGAATCAGGTTTCCTTTTCCCTCTTGATAAAAAGGACAACCATGAACGACGATGAATATGGTTTTTCTTCCACAACTGAAAATCTTCTTTCAAGGTAGACACATAAGTTTTTTCTTTGAACTGTTCACGAAGAGCTGCAAAATACTGAGCCGCCTTCTGCTCTGCGATAGAATATCCTGTATCGGCGTAATCTGTAAATTTTTCATTCATAGGTGATGACCTCAACTTCTCTTTTTGTTAACATGACCCATTAGGGAAGAACAGAATTTCTTCCTGAATGAAATGTTCATCAGTTAATACGGTCAAAACTCTTTGGGGTTACGAAAAAGAAGCTTGACTAATCAAGCTTCTTTCAAAATAACTATACACAAATTATTCTATTTAGATTAATCTGCATTATGCTCCTTTACTTGAATCTTTAGCGAGAGCGTCGATCCTAATTCCTTCTGTATATAGGCTAGATCTGTTATCTGCTCGATATGATATACGCCGCCTGGAAATGGAGAATCATACAGTAGCTTTGATACTGCTGCTGTCACTTTTGCCGTGACAATGGATTGATTCTTTCCTTGCAATATTAAATCAGCATACATTGGCTTTCCCTCTCGATTTCTTCCACGGGCCTCAACCTTGATCGCGAACTGGTCACTCCCTAAATGTAGCCGCTCCATAGCACGAACCATCGATCTGTTCACCCAGCCTGTCTTCAGCAAACGAACAGCCCCAGTTTTTTTGGCTACGGCCAGTATTTTTGTAATGATGACTGAATCCAGACAAAACCGTGTCGAAATGGACGATGCTTTTAGCGTTCGAACAAGCGTCTGTTGATCTGAGAATGGGAAACGATAAGCATGTCGACTCCCTAACTCATCACCAAAATGATACGTTTTGCTGTCTGTGAAGCTCTCCACCTCTACCTGACGATCCTTCTGCTTTACTTCAAACTTTTCCCCTAAACTATTCACTGTCCATTCGATCGCTGCCTTACCATGAGAATCACCAAGTCCGAGCATAATCGCGATATCGATTTCTTCCGTCTGTTCCAGCAGTCTCTCCGCTTCAAGAGCCATTAGATTGGTTATACCGGGTGCAAGCCCTACACTAAGAACAGCACTAGACCCATCTCGTACAGCCTCTTCATTGAACGCTTCAATTTGAGATAAAAAAGGACCGCTCGCTGATATATCCACATAATGCGTACCGCTACGAAAGCAGGCTTTTACAAAATCTGTGTTCGTTTGATCCAAACACATGGTGACTAGCTTCACTTGATCTAGTAAATGTGGAGGTAACGGCTTATTGGTATCTAACTGTAACGGCTTGATTTTACCCTGGGTAGATTGACTGAACCGCTCTGCTTTTTCAAGACTTCTTCCTGCAGCAAATACTTTACCTGGATACCTCTTCTCTAATATTTCACATATTGTACGCCCTACATATCCATAACCACCAACGACAACTATATCTTCTTTTCCCTGCATTTTTATCACCGCATCCTATATAATAGAGTTAATTAAGAATCATTCTCAATTATACGGATTTCGCTTCCGTTCACTATCCCACAAATGTGGGGGATCGAATAATACATTAATGACTAGAGGGCTGACCAATGACCACCAACAAGCGTTACATTCTACTAAAGAAACAAATCATTAAGCTAGGTATGGTTACTGATTCATCTCACAACTACCGTACTTCCTTACTGTCCTTCTTGCGTGAAGCTGTTCCTTTTGATGCCGCCTGCTGTACTCATGTTGATCCACAGACGTTGCTATCAACTGGTGCGGTTACTGAAGACAACGTAGAATCCATTCATCCCCACTTGTTCCAGATCGAATACGGTGAGGATGATGTTAACACCTATGAGCAAATGGTTCAAAGCAAGCTCCTCGTCGCTACAATATATGAAGCAACCAAACAGCAACCCGAACGGAGTGCCCGATATCAAAAGGTTTTGTCTCCAGCAGGTTTTGGGGATGAACTACGTGCAGTCCTAATTCTTGGAGAATCTTGCTGGGGGTATTTGACGCTGTACAGGAATGCAGATCAATTGAAATTCTCACAAGAGGAATGTGATTGGATCACCTCGCTCATCCCTATGATTGCAGCTAGAATGCGGGCTTTCAGTCTTGAGCTTCCAGAGAGAGATGAGACTTGGCTTGAAGAACATTACGGTTCCGGCATTGCAGTTTTATCTGATCACTTGGCTCTTCTCTCTTCCAATCCCGCAGCGGATCACTGGTTAGACAAACTCCGCTCATTGGAAATGATCGATGCTCATGTTCTGCCTCGTCCAATCCGTGCTGTAAGCACGCAAGCGTTAAACAGCTCTTCCGAATCAGCGGGGACAGCGAAGGCATGCATTCGTATGACTGAGGGGCCCTATTTAGTCGTTCGAGCAAGTCGTCTTCAGGCTAGCAACGGTCAGAAACAGGTTGCCATTTCATTCGAACCGGCGCGTCCTGCTGACATGCTTCCCATCATTGCTGAAGCTTATGGTTTGACGGAACGTGAGCAACAGCTATTACACGGTGTAATTCGAGGATTATCCACTAAAGAATTGGCTTCTGCTCTACATATTTCCGCATACACCGTCCAGGATCATTTAAAGTCCATTTTTAGCAAAGCAAGTGTCAGCAGCCGTAGAGAACTTATATGGTATTTGCATTCACGCTACAATATTATAGAAGCATAAGCTGAACGCGATCCTTTAATTATCAATAATAAAAACAGACTGAATCTCGTTAAATAGAGAATTCAGTCTGTTTAAACATTGCAACCTTAATGCGAAGCCGTATACTCTCCCAATTCAGAGGCCGGATCAAACTTCTCCTTGCTCATCACAAATGCAGCTAATAGAGCTATAACAGATGGAATAATCGCCCATGCAAAAGTGTGAACAAGTGATGAGGATAATCCTTCTGTGATCTTATCAAGAACTTCAGTAGGGATTTTCTCACGAGTATCCGGGGTCAAAATAGTACTTGGATCGCTTAGGTTAACACCTTCAGGAGCCGCACCACCGCCACTGAACATGGAAGCTAATTTATTCGAAAACACATGACTTTGGATAATACCGAATACTGTTATGCCGAGTGTCATTCCTAGCTCCCTTGTAAAACTAAGTGTCGAACTTGCGGAACCCCGCTGCCTTGCATTAAATCCATGAATGGCTGCGTTGCTTAGCACAGAGAATGATGAACCTATTCCAAGACCCACTAGAAACATAAATATGGTGACCATGAACCGTGAAGAATCGGGTGTTAATGTGGTTAGTAAAGCGATACCTAAAACAAGCAGTATTAATGTTGATATCATAATGGTACGATAATTGAATTTTGAGAGCAAGAATCCGCCGCCTGCAGCAGTGATAACGGAGCCGACCATCATTGGAAGTAGAACAAGCCCCGAATTTGTTGCCGATCCGCCAAGAACCCCTTGAATGTAGATAGGAATGTACACCGAGGCTGTAATAAATGCTGCTCCGCTAAATATAGCCATTACATTACTCGTAGAATAAAGACGATTCTTGAACATACCGAAAGTAATGATGGGTTCTTCTGCACGACGTTCGATAAAAACAAACCCCACGATAAACACTACAAAAGCAAAAAACAATCCCAAAATCATAGCAGAGTCCCAAGCATATTTCTTTCCACCCAGCTCAATCGCAAACATAAGACACAGGATGGAAGCTACAAGTGTAAAAGCACCTAGGTAATCGATCTTTTCCTTGGAATGCTCGACAGACTCTTTGTAGAAGAAAGCTATCAAAAAGAAGGCAATAACACCTATAGGTAAGTTGATGTAAAAGACCCAAGACCAATGGATGTAATCGGCTATGTAAGCGCCAATAAGGGGTCCGAAAATACTTGATATACCATAGGCTGCTCCAAATAATCCACCGATCTTGCCCCGTTTTTCTGGAGCAACTACATCGAACATGATGGTGAACGCAATTGGAACGAGTGCCCCTCCACCAATACCCTGAATTGCACGATAAATACTCAGCTGAACTATAGAGTTTGCGGTACCACATAAAGCAGATCCGATCATAAATACAATAATTCCGAAAATAAAGAAACGCTTGCGGCCATACATATCCGATAATTTTCCGAAAATCGGCATACCCGCCATCTCAGCTATCATATAAGCAGAGGTCACCCACATCAGTTTGTCAAAACCGCCAAGATCCCCTACGATTGTTCCCATTGCAGTTGCTAATATAGTGTTATCCATTGATGCCATAAGTGTGGCCAGCAATAGAGCCGCTATAATAATGCCTACATTATTTTTCTTCTCCAATTTCTTTACCATTCTCTTTTGTTCCCTCCACTTTTCCTTAATTTCGAATTTAATCGTATCGTTATAAGATCGCACACCAGCCTCTCTCTAAACCTCTTGATACATTACCTTTTGCAAAACTTTAATAATTCCGATAAAATGAATTCAAGGAATATCACGTTTATCGAGTATCTCATTAAACAATTATCTTGATTATCAAGATATCAATATTTTAAAAGGAGGATTCACTTTTGTCAAGAGATCGACACAATCAAGCGAAAAATCAGCAGGAAGACTTTACCTTGCGTATGCGGGGCCTAGGAAGTCGAACGATACTATATCAGCAAAATGTGGCAGCCTCACTTGGGTTATATAATAATGATTTTCTATCCATAGATATCCTCCACGAAAGAGGTCCCATCACCGCAGGTGAACTTTCCAAACTAACCGGACTGGCTACAGGGAGTGTTACGGCTTTAGTTGATCGACTTGAAAATAACGGTTTTGTTCGCAGACAAAATGACCCAAGTGACCGTCGTAAGGTAATTATTGTCCCTTTGTATGAAAATAATGAGGTCGGAAATGCTTACCTTCCGCTGCATGCCGAGATGCTTAAATTAGCTTCTACTTACTCTGATGAAGAGCTAGAACTTATTACTCAATTTTTAGGAAAAGCAAGTACGGTCCTGGAAGAGCAGATTCATCGTTTAAGCTCCACGACGATCAATAATCTTTCCACTTAAGCCTTAATTAATCATCAAAAAAGGACGAAACCCATTGCCTAATTACAATGGGTTTCGTCCTTTTTTTCGCTCATTATTCGAATGTTACTTTGTATCTATGGATATAGACAGCATCCCATTCGATTCAATTAAAGAAATTTTAGCGTTATCCGTCTGCCATACCTTACGAAAGTTTGTACCTTCGCCTTCTTTTTCTATATCTGCTGTGTTACCTTCACTGTTAGTCGTAAGCTCTCCAAGCTGTTGCGTTATCTCTTGCGTTAATTTTTCCTTAGTAGCATCTTCAAAATGAATCGTCTCTCCAATCACTTTTCCAGTGTGATCATAGGAGACCTGAAGATTTGCCTCGTGATTCACAATCTTCTCGTTATATTCGCGGGATAAAAGAGTAGAATTCGTACCTTCATTACGATTAGGTGCGCCTTTGCCGAGAGCTTGGACAACTTGAGCATCCTCTTTTCCAATCAAAGTGGCAAGTTCCTCAAGGCTAAATCTTTCCTCAGCTCCACTTGGCACAACCGTTGGAGGTGGTAGCTGGGATTTATCTGCTACTGGTCTTGAGCATGCACTAAGTGCAAGGACCGTAAGCAGTAACAAACAAGTTTGTTTTAATTTCTTCATGGGTTTCATTCCCTTCGTTGCTAGCTCTTGATGTATTTTTCACAATTTGTTGAACGATTATGTATTGATGGAGCCAAATTCGTCCAAAAAAGACGATATCCCATGAAGTCAAATGACTTTGCGATACCGTCCTGCATCAAGAATCTATAATTTATAGTAAAGCTGAAGCTTGGCTGACCCAAGTCACTAATTGAGCCATATCCACTGTATCCCCTTTACGCAGTTTCAGCGTTTTTCTCTCTGGGGGTCCTTCGAACATCCCTTCTGGAAACTCGAGCTCATTCGTATTAAAAATAACAAAACTTACCGCATCTTTCGATGTTGAGATAGCTGCTGCGTATTTACCATTTTTCAAAAAATGGGGTTTCTTATATTGAATACGCTCTTGCACATCCGGGATCGCTTGGTGCACAACCTCACGAAGATTAGTAGATAACTCCCCCTGCCATGGTTCTTTTAATGCTTCAATAAAATCGATGACTTCTTGATTCATTTTTCATCTCTCCTTTATGTACGTACAGGTTTAAAATCTATTTGAATTAGCTACGATGTTTCTAAGTTACAGTCTGCCGCCCGATTCAGTAAAAGGGCTCTTTCACGTTCATTCGCGGTTAAGGATGCGGCGCGTTCAAACTCTGTACGGGCTTCATCGTACCGACCTAGCTTCAGCAAGAGATCGCCACGAACGCTAGGCAGCAGGTGATATTCCCTCATAGAGGGTTCATGATTCAGCTCATCCACAATTTGCAGTCCAAAGGTTGGACCAAAAGCCATAGATATGGCAACTGCTCGGTTTAATTCAACGATCGGCGAAGGCATAACTCTTGATAGCGCTTCGTACAGCGCAGAGATACGGATCCAGTCTGTCTCGGCTGTAGTGTTTGCCTGCGCATGACAAGCAGAAATCGCAGCCTGAAGCGAATAAGGTCCGAGCGGACGTCCAAGCTTTCGGCTACGTTCTAATGCAGCCAAGCCACGACGGATCAGTAATTGATCCCACTGTGCACGGTTTTGATCCATAAGAAGAATGGGCTCTCCTTTGCTATTAACCCTCGTCCTAAAGCGAGAGGATTGAATCTCCATAAGGGCGACCAGTCCATGAACTTCAGGTTCATAAGGATCAATCTCAGCAAGTACCCGTCCTAGTCTCAGCGCCTCCTGGCATAACAGCGGACGGATCCAGTCCACGCCAGAGGTTGCAGCATATCCTTCATTAAACATAAGGTAGATGACTTCAAGTACTGTAGACAGACGGTCTTTGAGTTCTTCCCTCGCAGGCATTTCAAAAGGAACCTTGTTAGCACTAAGGGTTCTCTTCGCCCGAACAATTCGCTGAGCAATCGTTGATTCGGCGACCAGGAAAGAACGTGCGATTTCTTCTGTCGTCAATCCGCATAATAGTCGAAGGGTCAGGGCTACTCTGGCATCTTGTGATAAAACCGGATGACAGGTCATAAAGATCAGGCGAAGGAGATCGTCACCGATCTCCTCGTCTAACAAATCATCTATGTCTTCCTCTGTGGATAAATCCATACTGTGTGCAATCTCAACGTATTTCTGATCTCGAAGTTTAGTCCTGCGAATAAGATCAATCGCACGCCGCTTCGCGGTGGTCATCAACCAAGCACCCGGATTATCTGGAATACCGATTTCTGGCCATCGATTAAGGGCAATTACTAAAGCGTCCTGAGCAAGATCCTCTGCGAGACCCACGTCCCATACCATACGCGTTAACCCCGCAATGATCTTTGCCGATTCCATTCGCCATATCGTATCAATGGTTCTATGAGTATGGGACAACTTCACGCTTGCCTCTGCTCCTCAACCCGTTTACGAAGTGCTGCTTCTTTCGCCAATGTGTCGGGATCGTCCATTAACTCCTCCGGCTCGAATACCTGTCGTAGCTCAATCTCTCCTTGGCCAAATCCATGAGGGTCCGGCATACGTAAAGCCCATTCAATGGCTTCTTCTCTTGATTTGACCTCTATCAGCGTATAACCAGCGATCATTTCTTTAGCCTCTGTAAACGGACCATCCATAACTTTCGGTTTGCCACCAGCATCCGGATAAGAAATTCGAATTCCACTGGAACTCGGTTGTAATCCATCGCCAGCAAGCAACACACCTGCTTTAACTAATTCCTCATTATACTTCTGCATGGCATCAATCAATTCTTGACTAGGCATAGTTCCCGCCTCAGAATCTGTTGTAGCTTTAACAATCATCATAAATCTCATAGGTGTATTCCTCCTATTTTTTAATTTCCCATAAAGAATGCAGTAAGCCCAGTTGAAATGATCCTTGTATTGAGTTTCTTCGTATGACCAAGTCCCTTTTTACTTAATAGTTTCGCATTTGGTAGCACTTCGGCTAGCGCCTGAGCACCATGCCGTAAGCCAACTGGACTCTCCGTACCTTCGAGGACTAGCGTTGGAATGCTAACTGTGCTCCACAAGGTGGCAGGAAGCGGCTTTCCGTCCATATACCCATCCAATAAAACAGCATCATAGGGAAGGGTGTGAGCTACAGCCATTAGGTTAGACCATACACTTGGCATTAAGCGCATCAAGTTAACAACAAACGTAGGCGCCCCCAAACCTTTGGTCATAAAATACTTGATCGCCTTGGCTCGGTGATTTGTAGCAATAAGCTTAGTAACGTGCTTTACAAAATCTAGAGGCGGCTTGGGATCCGAAGCATCAACTACAAATGGAGGCTCATGCAGCGCTAATTTTGTAATATTTGCTCCATCTGCTGCTGCCTGTAGAGCAAGAACTGCTCCAGAAGACAATCCCCAGACATATGCCGATCCTCCAGCCACATTAATGATAGCCTGCAGATCTTCGATCTCGCGGGCTATCATATAAGGCTGAATGTCTCCGCTATCGCCACGACCGCGTCGATCATAATTGAAGACTGTGAAATTCTCAGACAACAGATCAGCTAGCTGTACCTGGGCTGGGAATTTCCGGTAACTAAACGCACCCGTCACTAGAATGAGTGCTGGTCCTTGACCCGTTTTGTCATAGGCAATCTTAGTTCCGTCCATTGAGGTTACTAAATACATTTCATCTCTCCTTTGTTGTAACGTCGGATATCCAGCCTTCTATTTAAACAACGAACGGAAGATGATGAAATCGACACAACCCCAAATAAAATTTACTTTATGAGATAAACTTTATTTCCTACCATTTATTTCTTTTTCTTCAAGTCAATATCCTCCTTCGAAATTTTAAATTTTCACTATCCACAAAACAAGAAAAAAAGGGAAAAGTTCCGAAGAACTCCTCCCTCACACTATCGCTTAATGAATCGTCAGTTTAAAACCGCTCTGAATATAATTCAGGTTGGGGTTAGCAATATTCGTAGTCGTCAGATTGTTAAACGTTGCTGAACCATTGCCTGTGTAGGTATAGATTGCCGAACCCTGATGTGGCCCAGAGAACCTTGAAGTTGTAATACCATCAAGTCCAGTGCCATTAATATTGATGTTGTTGAACACGATATTCTCAAATCCACCACCATAACCGAACTGGATTGCATCGCGTTGTGTATTGGTGATATCGATGTTGCTAAAGGTTACGTTCTTGATGGCATCATTCGATGCCTCTAAATCGATAGCTCCACGTTCTCCACCATATAGGTCTTTACTGGTGCCGCTTGTGATAATCGTAGTATCTGAAAAAACAATGCCAGCATTATTCTGGAAATGGTACCCAGGGAATACGGTGTTCATACGAATACCAGAACCACCTACAGTGTCGATGATGTAGTTGTGATCAGCCTTATGACCGCCACCTCCAAAGAATGCTATGGCTGCTGCACGCCAGTTATTCTCAATCGTGTTATAGGAGAAGGTGTTATTTACACCCGCTGGAGCACCATTAGTGTTACTAGTCCATACTGCAAGACCATCGTCACCGTTATTTCGTACGTTGGTGTTTCGAACAATCGAATTACTAGTGCCTTGAGAGTAGTTGATGCCATCGGCAAGATTGTTCCGAATCCGGCTGTTTTCAACCACAAGCCCACTGGCATAAATAGCAGGTGTATGAGCGTAGTCGCCTACCCACATGCCACATTCAAAATGTTCTACCCAGACATCATGGATAATTGAATTGGTACCGAAGTTATCCATAAATCCTTTGTAAATAGCATTTTGTCCATAACGGGATCGCAAATTCGAATTCATGTAAACATTACTAAAATCTAGCTTGCCGCTAATACGGAGTGAAATACCGCCTCCTGCCGCATTAGGATTGGTAAACTGGAGGTTCGTATGCCAAATACCAGCACCTGTAACCGTGAAATTGTTGATCATATTGCTAGCAGAACCAATTTCCCACATGCTGCTAAGATTAAACGTTCCGGCAGGAATATACATGCTCTTACCGCCTGCAACAGCTGCATTTACCGTTGCTTTAAAGGCTGCAAGGTCATCCTGACCGTCATTTGCTACAGCACCATAATCTGTCACTGATACGGAATTCGCCGGACGAGCTACTGCCGTAGGAACAGGTTCGATTTCCAGAAAATCAACACCATATTCCAGACTATCTCCATTACTCTTCTGAATACGGATGTTATCTCCAGGCTGCAGAGGGGTATCTAATTTCCAGTGAACTTCATCAAATCGGAAGAGCGGACGCCCAGCACTAGGAGCATCACCAGGCATATCACCCGAGAAATACTGCCAGCTGTAATAGGATGTTAATGATACCGTTTTGACTTTTACTCCATTCACATACACGTCAAGTGAACCATTCAATCCCATACCATCCGAAGAGTCAGGCATAGTAAATCTCATAGTTACACCCGCGCCGCCTTGCCCCTGTCTGACCGTCCATCCTACGTTCGAGCCATTCGAAGGAAGGGCTACATAACGCTGACCAGATGCTTCTGAAGCAATTAGTGCTTGATCAAACGTAGGTGCAGACTTCAACGTAGCACCACCGCCGAGAGTAGCATCTTCGGTATCGTATCGACTATAAGGCATGCTTGCACCACGTAATGCATACACCACCAGGTTAGTCGTACTTACATTGTTTGATTGCTTGGCTGTTACTTCGTTCGCATCCACTTCAACGGTAGTGGTTACAGTGTAATTACCGTTGACTGCTGTCCATGTCCCAGGAATCGTGACGTTCATGGAAGCTCCTGCAGCAATGGTTCCGGAATAGGATCCATTAAATGTTTGAATCGTGGAGCCCGCTGAGTTCTTTAGAGCTACAATAATGCCATGAGCACCACTTGCAGAAGCAATGGTCCCTTGATTCTTGAGATTTACAGTAAAGCCTACTGTACTATTAGCCACTGGATTACTTGGTGTCCATGTAGTCACACCAACTAAGTCAGAGCTGGAGACTGGAGCGATAACAAGCGATGCCCCGTTCGTATAGCTGTTATTCCCTTCGTTCTGCTCGAAAATCACATTGTTCTCATCTACTTTAGCGCTGAGAGCATAGGTCGCAGCAGTTTTGGCTCCAGCATTTAATGTCATTGAGGCTGTTGTCGAAGCACCTGCAGTTAGCAAACCTACTGGAGCTGATCCAACGAGCTCATTGTTTAAGTAGAAGTTGACAGTTGTTGCTGCGGAGCTAGCATTACCGTTGTTCTTAACAACTGCATTTAATGTAATTGCACTTGTCTCGACCGGAGCAGTAGGTGACCAGGACATACCTGTTATCATTAGATCAGGATTCGCCCCAGGTGTACCGAATACTTGAAACTCCGCGATTTGCCCAGCTGGAGCACCAGAATTCGAAGTAATATTCAACTGCAGACGTTTAACAGTTGCCGTAACCGGTATGGTTACTGTGTTGCCAGAAGCTGGATTAAACGTATACGATTGTGCCGCTACCAAATTACCGAAGGTAGTCGTGTCTTGATTGTGACCGAGCACTTGAATCGTTTGTGTGCGAGTACTCCATGCAGAGGCTGGATTCAGCTTCAATACGATTGACGTAATGTTGTGGTTCGCACCTAAGTCAAGCGTGAGTGAACTTGGATTGCTGCCGCCTTCCCAGTACGTGTTTGTGTCGTTATCGTTCGCATTTGTTGCTACGAATGTTTGTGTGCTGGAAGAAGCGGTAATCGTCTTGCCGACAGCAATATTGCTACCCGGTGCAGGTGTTGGGGTGACCGTCGGTGTTGGGGTGACCGTCGGTGTTGGCGTTGGGGTTGGTGTTACCGTCGGTGTTGGTGTTGGTGTTGGTGTTGGTGTAGGAGTTGGTGTTGGCGTTGGCGTTGGCGTTGGTGTTGGTGTGACCGTTGGCGTTGGTGTTGAGGTAGGGGTTGTTGTTGTCGACGCTACAGTGATTTGGTCAAGGTTAACGTTGCCAGAATCACCAGCATCATATTTATATGCGATGGTGTTATTACCCGCATTCAGATTAAGAACTTCAACTTTAGTACTCCATGAATCCCAATTTGCCAAGTTAGGCAGTGAGGTCTGGCCAATTTTAGCACCATTGACATAGACACTTATTGTCTTTGCGCTGCCACTTGCATTAGCATATTTCAATGTCACCTCACGACTACCTGCTGCAGGCACGTTAACCGTGAATGTCGTTGTTGCACCTTGGGTCAAATATCCATCCACGAAGCCCGCGCCGGAGTAACCGGCATGATCCGTGTTCACTTTAGCTCCTCCAGACAGTGAAGCAGATTCAGCTTCATATGTGCCGGAAGGCGATGGAGTTGGAGTAGGAATAGGACCACTAGCGCCGTAAATCTCGAATTCAGAGAGCTGAGCTGCTGGCCAAACTGTGTTGCTCGTTACATTCAGACGTACGTAACGCGTACTGGTTGCGGCAAAGTCGATGGTAACACTGTTACCTGCAATTGATGGGTTAAATTCATAATTCGCAGACCCTACAATGTTAGTGAATGTCGAACCGTTTGTGCTACCTTGAACAGCCAGTGTTTGCGTCCGCGTCTCCCATCCAGAAGGGAGCTTAAGAACGATTTGATCAATATTTGTTTTTGCACCTAAATCGACTTGAATCCATTGCGGGAATGCATTATTCGTACTTTCCCAATACGTGCTTTGATTACTGTCTTTAACATTGTCAGGACTATAAGTTTGTGATTGACCGCTCGCTGTTACATTTTTGCCGAGTGTCAGGTTTGGTCCTCCGGAGGCTGAAACAAAATTAAGAGGGCCCGCAGCCAAGAATAAACTTGAAATCAGCATAGATACTACCAGCGACCATACAACATACTTGTTTCGCATTTTAATTTTAATCCTCCTTAAATATGTTAGATTCTCAAAAATTCACGAACCTATCAGAGTGCTCAAATGGTAGCGTTTTCAATAGAGATCATCCAGAGCACATTAAAAAGAACCACACCCTCCCTTCACTTTCAGACACACTCATTATAGATAAATAGCAGCTCAAACTATAAGATGTAATTCTACGGAAAAGGTAAGTGATACCATTATCACGAAACTATGCGATTTATGGAATCTATGACATCCGTTTAAACAAAAAAAGAGAGCCTGATTTAACGGGCTCTTTCTTTATCTGCAGAGGGTGCGTTTAATAACACAACCCCTCCTACTATTAATACGATTCCGGCAAAAGTTAGAATACCAAATGGATCACCCCACACGACAATCCCCACAAATGCTGTTAGAACTGTACCTACTCCTGACCAAATCGCATAAGCTAAGCTTAACGGTAATTCTCTAAGGCTTATGGATAAACTATAAAAAGCAATAATAAAACCAATAATAACCCCAATAGAAGGGAGTAATTGCGTGAATCCTTCTGACAATTTCAACATAGTAGTACCTACGACTTCGCTAGCAATCGCTATACTTAGAGCAATATATCCTACATTTCTTTTCATGCTACAGCCTCCAAATTCTAATGAGCCCCACCAGAGAGCTTCATAATGATTACACCACCAATGATGAGTAGTAGACCTAGTAATTTCTTACGATTAAAGTTCTCTTTATAAATAACTACGCCAATTATAGCTGTCAAAGCTGTACCTACCCCTGACCAAATTGCATAGGCCGTGCCTAATGGAATTGTTTTAAGCGCTAAAGAAAGACTATAAAATGCTAAGCCCATCCCAAGAATCACGCCAATGGAAGGGAATATCCTTTTAAACCCGTTAGATACTTTTAGCATTGAACTACCAAATACCTCACAGATGATCGCTGTTGCAAGTAATACATATGAATTCAAAGATAACCTCTCCTTACTTCGTCATATTTATCAATTCTTGAATGACTTTCGTGCGTAATTCATCATCTAACACACCTAATCCGAACATTTCGGAATACCATAACCCATCTGCTGCCAACCTAATGATAGTGGAGCGTACAGGATCAATGCCATCGTTCTCTATGTTTTGTTGCCACGTTGCATATTGACTTTGAAATTTGTTAAGAATATCTGGATTTGTGAAAAGAGCAGCAAGAAGTGCGGTACCAATCTCTTTGCCCTCTTTAATATCATCATCCATGGCTTCAGTAATAGCACGACTCCACTTCCCTTTTTCAACCGTTTCGCTCATTGCTCTATCTTGAACATTGGTAAAAAAATGGTTCGTTAGATCTTCGACCATCCCTATGATCAAAGCTTCTTTATTTGGAAAATGGTGCAGTAGCCCGCCCTTACTGACCCCGGCTTCTTTAGCCACAGCTTCAAGCGTAAGCTTCTCTACTCCATTATTTTTAACAACTGTGGAAGCCGCCAATAAAATAGTTTTACGTTTAGAATTACTGTTCACATTGATCACCCCTGCTATTTACTATACCGTCTGGACGGTTTTATTGTCAAATAAAAAATAAGCCTGCTAATCCAGGCTTACTAAACCATAATTAAAGTAACTCTTTAATATACCAAGCATCACATGCGAAATGCTCTGAGCCAGCTAAAGGGGCATCTAAAAGCTCGAAACCATTTTTCGTATAAAAACGATTAGCTGCATGCATGTTCTGCAATGTCTCCAAATAACATTTGTTGTAATGAAGCTTGGCAAAATCCAGAGCGGTATTTAAGAGTTCGAACGATATCCCGCTACCTCTAACGGACGAAGATAAGTACATTTTTTGCAACTCACATATGTTGCCCTCACTCCCGAAAGGAGCAATTCCGCAGCCACCCAATATAACTCCATTTTCTTCTACAACCCAATAGGCCCGATTCTCACTTTGATTGTAATATTCATATAAGTGATGCAGGCTGTCATCTTCCCATGCAAGCCCTGCCCTATTCCCGCCAAACTCAATCAGGCAGCTCCTAATGATTTGTTCAATCGCACTATTATCTTTCTTATGTATTCTTCTGATGTTCATCTTTGTATTGCCTCCAAGCCATTCTGATTCATTCTTGATTATTCATTATTCTGATTCTAGCATATATAAAAGAAGATCTGATAGCTTGGCTGTTTGGACACCTTCCACATTACTAAGTATAATAACTGCTGTGCCCTTAGAAATATCTCTAAAGATAAACGATGAAAATCCATTGATCGCTCCGCCATGTGCGTAAATCAAGCCTTCTGCATCATTTACCCCCCATCCTAATCCATACCCGTTTTTCTCCGGAGTACGCATTGCCCTCCAAGAATCCGCATTAATAACTTTTCCTTCTTCAAGCCCTTGGATCCATTTATACAAATCATTCACCGTAGAGTAGATTCCACCTGCTGCATAAGGTACTGTCATATCAATATCCATTGCCGGGTACCTTTCGATAGCTACCCAATATCCTGATGCTATATCATCTGTTATTCTATCTTTTTTTAAGTATCCAGATCTCCCCATCCCTAATGGCGACATGATATGCTCCTCGATATACTGACTATAAGCTTGGCCGCTTACATTTTCAATAACAGCCCCAAGCAATATATATCCTGAATTACTATAAGCGAATTGGCTTCCAGGTTCGAATTCCAGTGGTTTATTTAAGAATTTAACGATATTCTCTGAAACACTTACCGGGATGTCCATTGTGCTTATGAAATCTGGAAATTCTGTTAAGTTCGGAATTCCTGCGGTATGGGTTAATAATTGGTAGAGCGTAACATTTTTATAAGGATAATTCTCTATATACTTTTGAACAGAATCATTAATATTAAGTTTCCCCATTTCTTGTAATTGCATTATCGCTGCAGCGGTAAAAGCTTTTGTCAAAGAGCCGATTTGGAATACTGTATCTGGTCCGTTTACGTGCATGGTCTCTGAGTTGGCCATATTATATCCTTTCGCAATCTTAACCTTGTTATCCTCGACGAGCAAAATAGATCCAGAGAACTTATTTTCTTCCATAATATTATCAACTTGTTGTTCAACGCTTAAAGTCTGTACCACAGGTCCTTTCTGAACCACTTCCATATTCACTTCTGGATGAGGCTCTACTTTACTTACAGTTGAAGAGGTACATGACGTGAGCACAAGCATTAGACAGACGAGTAGTACCTTCGATGAGAACCGGTTCATAAACAACACATCCTTTATCCTTAATAAAATACTGGTCGCAGCCTTTTAATAAGATTGTAGTCTTAAAACACTTCTCATAATAGGCTCTTTATTTCGGTTTCAGTGTTATTATTTTCGGATATGTGAAGTTATGTTTTTACATGCTCCTCAACAAACTAAAGACTAATGGTAAAAACAACGTGAGACCCGCTAGAACGCCGCACCAACCGCACCTCGGTAGTTTTTTTGCTTCAGAATCTTCATGACTTGAATGATCATTTTACCATTTCATCTCCTTCCACAGCTGGTCCCACTAGGTCACTATGCTTTTTCATGGTAAAGTTAATATTTACTTTGTATTTAGTATCTTTGATATGATCACGCCATTTATAGCCATACCATTCTTGCAGTGTCGGAAAAGTACCATCAACCATTAGAATTTCTGCCCTTTTCGTTGACTTATTGTCATTGCTTGTTGTCTCATCTACTTCCCAATGGCCAAGTGAAAAAGAATCACGGGAGTGAGTATCCTGCGATATATCCGCTATCATGTATTTTTTAAATTTACTCCAGCCTGTTTATGCGGTTTGAGATACTACTGGCATTTGAATTACATGGTTTGTCCAATACAAAAAAAAGCGATTCCCTCATCCATAAACATTCTGATGAGAATCGCTTTTGACCATATTATTTATACCTTCAACGCGCTACATTCTTCTGCCATTTCACGTTGAATATTAATTATCTGTTCCAGCCGGGCAACTCGATCCTGAAGCTTTAAGTGATCAGAGTCAGTAGCTAGCTGAGTGGATAATGAAAAGTATTGTGGCACTTCCCAGACACTACGTAAAGCTGTGCTTAAACAATAACCATATCTTGCAAGGGTTTCATCTCCCTGCCATCCGCTAGCCTTTAAACCTTTAATATACGAATGGAATAATGACTCTTTATATTCCTCGTAACGATCGATAGGAATCACACCAAGACTCATATTTACGCCAAACATTTTGCCAAGGTCTTCCCCTAAACCTGATATGCTCATAAATTGCCAGTCTATCCACACTAACCCGCCGTTTTGAGTTAACAGCATATTCATTTGACTGAGATCCTGATGGGCTAGAACGCGCGGCAAGTGACTTAAAACATCCATATGTCTATCTATTTGGTTTGTGAAATCTTGGAACCAAGCCCAAAGGCTTCGGTCATTGTCTCTATGTATTTGATGTATATAATCCTCAGGGTTAGGCGCATACATTTTACTCGAGGTAGTCCATGATCTAAGCCAGCTTCTGCATATCCATTGGTCATCAGGGATGTTCTTTCCTGTAAGATAAGCTCCATTGAATCGGCCCAACCGTTCAGCGATAAAATCAAACTCCTCCTTCGTATGCGCATACTCCCCCTCTATTCGTTCCATCCATAACCATACGGTACCATCTACTTGCTCCTCAACTAGATAACATTTTGGAGCTCGGATTGAGTCAGGAAGCTCATCCAGAATCTTAGATTCAAAGACTAAAGCTTCTCGTCGCCAGTAATTGTGATGAGCTGGATCCTCTTTTTCTGCACTATCAGACTTAATAATTTTTAATATAATTGACCATGGAAGCCTCTCGTGATTAATTAGTGCGATACCCTTAAGATGAAAAATACCCGCTGTTGTAAAGTTAGGTGTCTTATAATCTAAATCCTCGCAGATGAAATTGACTATTTCTACTTCTGGCTCCTCAAAAATTTGCCGCATACAGGTGTTAAGCTGTTCCATTTTATTCTCTAACACATAGACCCTCCCCAATATCCATAAAAAAGCCTATGGAGCGTAACAGATTCGTTAACACCTCATAGGCTTGTTCAATAAAGATTTGCTTATTAGAATACTTTTGTTGTCCAATCTTCGCAATTCCAGATATCGGTCACGATGTCCTGATAGAACTCCGGTTCGTGAGAGATCATGAGAATGCTTCCCTTATATGCTTTCAGTGCACGTTTCAATTCATCTTTGGCATCGATATCCAAGTGGTTCGTCGGCTCATCCAATACGAGAATGTTGGTCTCACTGTTAATGAGCTTACATAGACGCACTTTAGCTTTTTCTCCACCACTTAGAACAGCAATTTTACTTTCGATATGTTTCGTGGTCAGTCCACATTTGGCAAGGGCAGCACGTACTTCGAATTGTGACAAGGATGGGAATGTATCCCAGATCTCCTCGATACAAGTCTTGTAATTGCCTTCTTTCATTTCTTGCTCAAAGTATCCAATCTCTTGATGGTATCCACGTTCTACGGAACCGGACAATGCTTGGATTTCACCTAAGATGCTGCGTAGCAAGGTGGTTTTACCGATCCCGTTCGCACCGACCAACGCGATCTTTTGTCCACGCTCCATCAACAAATTAAGGGGTCTGGACAACGGAGAGTCGTAACCGATCACCAATTCTTTTGCTTCAAAAATCATCTTGCCCGCAGTTTTACCTTCTTTAAAGTTAAACTGTGGTTTTGGCTTCTCTTTAGCAATCTCGATGATTTCCATCTTATCGAGCTTCTTCTGTCTGGACATCGCCATGTTACGAGTAGCTACGCTGGCTTTGTTCCGCGCAACGAAGTCTTTCAGCTCTGCGATTTCTTGTTTTTGACGGTTATAAGCAGATTCAAGCTGTTGTTTTCTCATTTCGTAGACCTGCTGGAATTGCTCATAATCACCCACATAACGGGTCAGCTTTTGATTCTCCATATGGTAGATCAGGTTGATAACGCTGTTCAAGAAAGGCATATCATGTGAGATCAGAATAAATGCATTATCATACTCTTGAAGATAACGTCTCAGCCATTCAATATGCTGCTCATCCAGATAGTTCGTAGGCTCATCTAGGAGCAAAATATCTGGTTTTTCAAGCAACAGCTTCGCAAGTAAGATTTTGGTACGCTGACCACCACTAAGATCAGCTACATCACGATCCAATCCAATATCTGTGATGCCAAGACCGCGCGCGGTTTCTTGTATCTTCGCATCGATCATGTAGAAATCTTGATTCGTAAGCGTATCTTGGATCGTACCAACTTCTTCAAGCAGCTTTTCCAGCTCTTCAGGCGACACGTCACCCATTCTGCCGTACATATCATTCATCTCTTGCTCAAGATCAAAGAGGTATTGAAAAGCGCCTCTGAGTACATCTTGAATGGTCATGCCTTTGGTCAACACTGCATGCTGATCCAGGTAACCGACACGCACCCGTTTGGACCATTCAACTTTACCTTCGTCTGGTTGCAGCTTGCCTGTAACAATATTCATAAAAGTGGATTTACCCTCGCCGTTAGCGCCGAATAATCCGATATGCTCGCCTTTTAGAAGACGGAATGAAACATCCTTGAAGATCGCACGATCTCCAAAGCCATGACTTAATCCTTCTACATTTAATATGCTCATTTATGGACACCTTTTTCTTATTTTTCTCGCTATATTATAAGCAGGATTACACAAAAACTCAATGGAGAAGCAAAAAAATTATCATATTATGGCCCGTAACACGAAATATCTCAGGTTCTCAAAACCTACGGTAGATGACGATTTTACGCTGGCGATTACTCATCTTCTTTTATATGATAATATTTAGAGATAGACTGTAGCAATGAAATGAGGTTCTAAGGAGAGACAATGATGAACAAACTTGTATTTTTTCTAGGGCCAGCTGGGGCAGGAAAAACGACATTAGCTAAAGCGATCGCTTCCCGGCGTAAAGTACCCTTCTTTGATATGGATATTCTCTTACGACCAGCGGCAGACGCCATCATGACCTTTCACGGATTGGACCCGGCTGACAGAGACTCCGCAGATTACAAAAGATTATGCCGTGATTTGGGCTACCGGATTACGATGGACGCAGCACTAGACAATATTGGCCTGAATGTAGATGCATTTGTAGTTGGACCATTTACCAAAGAAGCTGCCAACCCTGACTGGATCAGCAGTGAGTTATCTCGAATCGGACGTTCCCTGCAAGATGTTGAGGTCAAAGTTGTTTTAGTCGAACTAGCCAATGAGGAATTGTACCGAAAACGGATTCTAGATAGACAATCACCATTAGATGAATGGAAGTTCCAGCATTGGGATGAATTCCGTAAAGCATTTGGAAACCGTAGTGTTACGTGGCCTCTTCCAAGTTCCAATGTTAAGGTGATCGACAATTCTAATCCTGACATTACGAAGACAGTGGCTACGGTAGAGCATTTTATCTACGGATAGAAAATAGATGGCTTTTCAAAGATCAGTCGTTTACAAAAACAAGACCGGCAAAGAGAGAAATCTCTTGCCGGTCTATTAAAATATAATATCAAAAAAGTTTGGAGATTCAATTATTTTTCACTCACTTTCCAAAGCTTTCGCAAGAAGTGAAGCGTAACACTTGGAACCCTCTGGTTTAAGATGCACACCATCTTGGTAGAAATAATCGTCTTTTCCTTCACTTGCAGAGTACCAGTCTACTACGGTCGTATTACTATATTCACTGGAAACTTTTGAAATATTGTGATTCACATTATTCTCCCATTTTCTTGGGACCCGTGTATTGACCAAATAAATCTGCTCAGCATCACTTAATGAATCCAGTAAATTACGTAATTGCTTTGAACTAAAGGATCCGTTAGTCCCAAGCTCGATTATAACCTTTTTACCCAGCCGGCCTTGAGTTTTAAGCTGATCCACTACGTCCTGAGCTTTCGCCATCTGCCGACCGATCTTTCCCTCGATGACAATGCCAGGTAATTCCTCTGAAAGGTATGGTGCTGCATCCAAAATGACAGAATCTCCAATGGCCGTAACATCCGTTCCAGCTTGACTCTTCTCAGCCACAGGTTTCTTTTCTTCAGGAACAGATTTTTTCACTTCTGATTCAGGCTTTGTCATTTCTGTATTTGTAGTTCCCACCTTAGTATCAGCTTTTTTCACTTCAGGTTCAGTTGTAGCTGTTGCCAAGGCTGGTAATGATGATTTATCTGTTACACTTTTGTCTATCGCTTTGTGATCTGCGGGATCATTCTTTCTTCCCATATCTTGTTGTTCTTGCTGCTGCAGTCGTTGTTCTTGCTGTTGCAGTTGTTGTTGTTCATACTGCATATCTGCCGATTCGATCGCAGACGTATCCGATCCAGCGTTTAACAAATAACCTTTGCATGCGATTGGGATAAGGATCACAGCAATAATAGCCATTAAGAAGCCTGGACGAAGACCACCCCTTCGTTTTACACTGATGTTCTTCCAAGTTTCTTTAAATGAACCTCGACGAATGGGCTCCTCCACATACTTATATGATAATGCAGCTAGAAGAAAACTTACTGCTACCTGAATGATGATCCGAAGCATGCTGCTTTCTTCAGTACTCACATTCGGACTGCTAAGAATAATGACTGGAAAATGCCATATGTACAAGCTATATGATCGCAGCCCGATCCAACGCAAAGGTTTACAGCCTACGAACGATCCCAGACGGCTAGCAGGATGAGCGAGTACGGCAATAACTACAGCTGCAATCAAAGAAATCACTAAAAACCCACCACGGTAAAGCAAATCATCGAACTCATTAACCTGATTAAAAAGTACCAACAATAGAATGAGTCCTAATCCCCCTACAATATCAAGCACACGCCGAGCCGGTTCTGAGACCTTATCATTAAGTTTCTGACTTGGCCAAGCAACTGCAAGTGCTGCTCCAATGAGAAGCGCAAATAAGCGGGTATCCGTTCCATAATACACTCTACTTGGGTCAGTCCCCGGTACGTAGATCAATGCCATGGCTAAAGCCGAGACTGCTGCGCAAGCCATAATCCATGCAATAAGCTTACCTCGCCGACGAGCGATTTTCATCACGATGATGAGAACTATTGGCCATAGAATATAAAACTGTCCTTCAATAGAAAGCGACCATAAATGTCCGATAGGAGATGCTGGGCCAAAGCTTTCAAAGTAGGAAACATTATGAAATATTAGCCACCAGTTATTGAAATATAATAAGGAAGACATAAAGTCACCCTTGAGCCCAAACAATCTTGATGGTTCTATAATTAAAAGCCATATGGCAACCACAAAAAGCATGACAACCATCGCAGGCAACAGCCTCCGCGCCCTACGAACCCAAAAGTCTACAAGGTTCAGTCTTCGGTGCCGCTCCCACTGGCCAATGATTTGGTCAGTAATGAGATATCCGGAGATTACAAAAAATATTCCAACGCCGAGAAGTCCACCCTCAGCCCAATTCAGATTCAAATGATATGCGATCACTGCAAGTACTGATAAAGCCCTTAGACCATCAATTCCTGGCACATAACGCCTGCCGCCTACAGATTGTATAGAAGACTGGCTCCTCATATTATTTCTGAAAAGCTTCGTGTTGTCTTTCATAATGTTTCAGTCCTTACCGTCGATTTATCGTTCATAAGTAAGACGCTGTAAACGTATGAAAAGTTCTGTAATCAAGTGAAAATGTTATAAAATAAAAAAAGTATGAATCTTTGTTGATCGTAACATTTGTCCATTGTGCTCCCTACATTAACTCAGATATTTCATTTGCTACGACGCAGGGGGACCTCTAATAAGTTTGCTGATTTTCTAATTTAAAAATAATTTCTTCAACTTCGGTGCCCCGTAATTCTACATAAAAAGGTTGCATAGCATCATTTAGACAATACTCTAGCCTTAATCTGAGGTTTTTCCATTTAACCATATCCAATGCTTGTTTTATCGGGAAAAACCCCACTTCCAAGCTTTCAGCACTAGTAGCAGGCTCACCACCGATAGCTTTACCCAAAAATAACGTAGTGCAAATAGATCGATCCACATTTTGAAAAACGCCGCAGAACTTGTTAATCTCTATATCAAAGCCAGATTCTTCTTTGGCCTCCCTGACCGCCGCCTCTTTAAGAGACTCCCCTTCTTCGACCTGACCGCCTGGCATCTCCCATCCTCTGCGAGGGCCTTTTATTAATAAAACCTCTCCCCGATCATTAAAAACAACGGTAGCGGCGGAAAGAATATGTTTTGGGGGTGTCATATCGGTTACCTTCGTCATTAAAGCTCTAAACAAGCTTTGTCATTTAGAGCATCGTGAATATTGCGGGCAAGCCACACTCTATTTTCCTCACGCTGTGACTCCGAAAAATCTTGAAATAACAAAAGCACTAATTCCAGTCGGCGTTTCTCGATAAAGAGTGGGAGCTCTTCTAGCCACTTATTGTCGAGTGCATACTCTCGATTATACCCCTTCATAAATGACCTCAGCATGGTTGCCGCAAGACTAGAAGTTCTACTCTGCTCTACCTCCGGTTTTCGCCGATCTCCAAAGATGGTTGAGTAATAAACGGCAATTGCAATATCATGCACCATATAGTCGTATCCGCAATCATCAAAATCAAACACAGTGATCTGCCCCTCATTAACGAAAAAATTACCCGAATGCAAATCACGGTGACATAGTCCATAGCCTTCTCGATTCCGCGGCAACTGGTTAATCCGATCATTTATTTGAAGCAACTTTTCAAAAAGCTGTTGTTCAACAGTGCCAAAGTTAGCAAAGTCAAACTCTAGCTTACCCTGATGTGGTCTTGCCAGAACAGTCTCCGGACGCTCGTATTTCAGAGTTAAAGCATGCATTCTTCCTGTTACCTCACCCCATTGCTCAAAAAGCTCCGTTCCCCAAAAAGGATCGGAAGCATTAACATGACCACCTGGTGCTTTCTTCATCACACAGATCATGAATTTTTCCTCATCTTTGACTAGCGTTTGTACCAAACTGCCATCCTGAAAGGGAATGGGGGGAGCCAGTTGCACTCCATGCTTTGCAAGATGGTCCATAAAGTCAAGTTCAGAGATAACCATCTCCAGATCCTGATGAGACTGATGAGTTACACGTAAAATAAATTCATGATCATCTTTTGGAAAGCTATAGACAACATTTTCAAAACCACCAATATACTTTATCGTTGTCCAATCGACTTGAATCTGTTGTGCAGCTTGCTTAAGCATCTCTTCATCGAATTTCACCTGCCAGTTAGGCATTTCAATCACGCTCCTACCTTCTAAGAAAATATCAATAAAAATGGTATATTTTGTATATCGGTGCTTTATAAAGATATCTTAACACTTCTCTACCAATAAAAGAAGCAATCAAAAAAGGTAGGAGCAGCCTAGAACTTTAACAAAGTCCATGACTGCCCCTACCTTAATCATTTTTCATTACTTTTGAGCTAATATTTCTATTGGCTACTTTATTGCTGAAAGCTCATCTTCCGTTACCCATTTATGATTTTTCACTTTATCTCCACCCGTAGTAGGTGTTTAATCAATCATATATACCGTAGTTTGTTCCGCTGCGTTAATTTGAGCCGTTGCACCTTTCATATCTTTCATATGGTCAGCTTCCATCACGACTTCCGAGCCGGATTCATAGGGCTTATCGGCTGCTTTTTTGATTTCTTCATGAATAATCCACTTATGATTTGTAACTGGAAATCCACCTGTTGTAGGTCTATAAGAAACGATATACGCTGTGGTATCAAAAGCTCCAACGATCGTTGCTGTAGCCCCCTTCATACCTTCCATATGATCTGCTTGGATAAGGGCTTTACTTCCTATTTTAAAAGTAGGATTCTCTGCCACCTTCAAATTTTCGGGTACATTGCTTGAACTAGAGTGTGAGGTATTTTCCATTATCTTATTACCATAGCTATTATCATTACCACATGCGGTTAGAGTGAGTGCGGCTGCGATTATGAATAGATATAATTGCTTTTTCATATATAAAACCTCCGGAGTTTATATGCCTATGACTATTAATTTACCCAATTCATAAGATCACAAACCGAATGAAATCTTTTCGAAAATGTAAAATGATAATCTGATTACCAATAAATGAGTGTTGTCTCAGTTATTGAAGGTTATTTATAATGTTTTCTGAAAGGAGGCTACTACAATGAAGACTAAAATATTCACTTTGTTGCTTCTTTTGGGTCTGGTAAGTATGGCTACTATGATCGGCTCTGCTAGTGCTGCTCCTGTATTAACCGTAGGGAGTTCTTCTGGAGATGTGTGGGATCTTCAGTATCGATTAAAAACTCTGGATTACTATACTCAGCCTTTAGATGGTGTATATGGATCACAAACGAAAGCAGCCGTTGCTAAATTTCAAAAGACCTATGGATTAAGTGCCGATGGAGTTACTGGTACAAAAACTTGGAATGCTTTAAAAAAATACACGCTTAATATTGAGGAAATGGATATTTTGGCGAAAGTAATCTACAGTGAATCGCGCGGTGAGCCTTATAAAGGTCAAGTCGCAGTTGGTGCTGTTGTTATGAATCGCATACAATCTAGTCAATTTCCAAACAACATAAAAGACGTTGTATTTCAAAAAGGCGCATTTACAGCCGTATCTGACGGCCAGTATTGGCTTACTCCAAACCGGACTGCCTATTTAGCTGCTCTTGATGCTGTCCGAGGTTGGGACCCAACAAACAATTCAATCTATTATTTCAATCCAGATACAGCTACTAGTGCATGGATTTGGACTCGTCCTCAGAATTTAAAAATTGGTAAGCATATATTTGCGAGTTAACGCTTCAAATAAATGTAATAGCGGGTCAACCATTAAGGTTGACCCGCTATTTTTTGCAATAAAAAATATTTCTTCTAAATGAAAACAAAAAGACCCCTCATCCGAAAAGGGACGAGGAGCCGCGGTACCACCCTAAATTAAAACTATTCTGTACAACAAACAGAAATGTTCTCACTTAAATATTTAACGGTTAAAACCGGTACACCTCTACTTGCCAACAATGGTTTCAAGGGACTGCTCCGGAGTGAACTTCGATCAACCCTTTTCTCTAGAAACGCTCTCAATCTCCGGCGTTTCCTCCCTGTAAAGAGGTATTGAACTACTTTTCTCCATCAAAGCATTTGTTTTGATTAGCTTTATCCATTACAAAAATTAAAAATCATCTTTAATTCATCATCAAAAGACTTCTTACATTCTTCTTGAAAGCTATTACCAGTATATTCTTTTAGTGTCTTTCTCCAAAAATGCTGGGCTCTCCTATTTGTAGCTGTGGGATTGGTTTGTAGCTCCCATTTTCCAATATGAAGATTAAACACCTCATTAGCCGCAAATTCAGCGATTCCCGTACCTCGGAAGGGCCGCAAAATAAAGAATTCATTTAAATAAAATTCACAACCTGCTGGTGTATAGGGCGGTGTCGCAACTAATGCAAAGCCAGCGGGAATTCCATCCTCTTTTATTAAATAAGGATATAAAATCCCCGGCTTCTCCCACCATATGTCGAAGACTTTATTCTGTTCATTCAGTGTCTGCGTTTCATTATCCTCGTATATCCCGTATGGATTAGGAAGGTTCCCCCATATCTCTGATAAATCATGTAAGTATAGTGGATAGAGATTGTTAATCATAAACTTCGTTTTGCTGTCAGTTAATGTTACGGTGATGTTCATTTCGTCGGCTCCCTTCTATCGAATGCTTGAATATATTTTTGGAGATCACTCAAATATCGTTCTGAATAGTTATCTTTTGTATACTCCTTAAGTACTTTTCGCCAGAAAGCTATGGCAGGTTTATTATTTTCCATTTGAGCTAATTTCCATTTAGCTTCTTTAAATAGATCAAGTGTTTTTATTGCGGCAGCAGTACCTATTCCATTTCTTCTGTATTTCTGCAAAATCATAAAGTCATAGATCAAATGAGTTGGATCTGGGTCTGTATCTAAGTTTTCAAAAAGAACAACCACAAATCCAGCTAAGTTTCCTGAAACCTCAATCAAATATGGATTCCATCGATGATCGCCTTCCCAAAAATAATCAATATTCACCTCGAATTCCCCATGCCGGCTCACGTCTTGATCTGTAAATAAACTGAAATCATAATTATAAAATTGATATAGATTAGACAATATCTCTTTATTTTCAAATGTTACTGGAACCAGATTAATTTCCATCGTACCTCCACGTTTTTTCTCTAATTTCACTTCTATTACTCAGTATAATTACGACTTCACTCTAGTTATATGCCATATTTAATTTGAATTGAATTTTATATAAAGGCTTATTCATATAAAATAAAAAGAGTTCCCCTGAGTTTTACACTCAAATGAACTCCAATATAATTACCTGATGATTAAGTTAGATCTACAATAACCTTGATCGTTTCTTTTGCTGCAATGGCTTTATCGAAGGCGGCTTGAATATCCTCTAATTTATAAGTCTGTGTCACCATTGTAGAGATATTCGTTTTCTTGTCGTTTATATGTTCAATTACCTTTACAATATCTTCATGTGTGTATCCACTAGCTCCAACTATGTTAACTTCTTTACTCATCACTTGAGCAAGGCTTAAAGGTACTTCATTTTTATAAACGGCAATGATTGCAATTCGTGCTTGTGGCTTTACAATCTGCATCACTTGTTCAAATAATATCGGAGCGCCCGCTGCGTCCACAAAAGCATCTACATTGGGTACACTCACACCGTATACGTTAACTTCCCCGAAGTGTTTAATTAAACCCTCAGCCAATGATTCAGTCGAAGTATTAACTGTTAATGCACCTAACTCTTTTGCTTTATCCAAACGCCAGTGATCAATATCCACTACGCAAACATCTTTAATGCCTTCGCCAATTAATCCTGCAGCTGCTGATAAACCAATAGGACCAGCACCAAGAACTACGATTTTGTCACCATGTTTGGGTTGTACGCTAAAAGCGCCATGGAAACCCACACTCATGGGTTCCATTAATACCGCTTCTGTTGCCGAAACTGAATCATTAAACTCATATAGATTATAATTTAATGCTGCGTCTTCAATTAAGACATATTGCGAAAAAGCTCCTACTTCCAAAGAATAACGACGACCTGCACGTTTGGCAGTAATTGGATTCACACCTACACGCATGCCAACTTTCAAATTTGTTTCAGCATCAGATCCTAACAGGGCAATTTCACCAAACATTTCATGTCCAAATTCTGAGCCGAAACGGATACCCATTTCTGAGCCTCCTTTGACTATATTAATATCTGTACCACAGATTCCACCCGCTAAAATGCGAACCAAAGCATCCTTTGGCCCTACTTGAGGTATTGGACGCTCTTCTATTCCTACACTATTTTGACCGTGATAAATACCGACCTTCATCATTTTTCAACACACTCCTTGTTACTATCTATTGCTTTCATGGTAGTAGTTATTAAGGTGCTAAGCAATCTACAATAATACTGAAAGCGTTAATAAAGCAACAGTTGATAAATATGTGTTAATTAAAATTTGAATAGTGAAGTGTTTCACTATTTCTTTTTATTATTTGCAGGTATAAATGGATTTAACTGTATGATTCGTTCTGCTAAATATTTAGGTGTATAAGGCATATCATTCCCTAGCCACATGGAAATTGTACCAACGATCGCTGATGTTCCATACCAAGCTGCAATATCAGCTGGAGTATCAACAGTTAAGAAATCTTCTGTTTTTTGAATCGATTGTTGTTCTGTTGTTGTTAAAATCAATTCATATAACAGATCCATCAATTTCGGTGTGAAATAAGGGATGTTTTTGGTTACAAGCAATACCTTATACATATGAGAGTTTTCCGCAATATGCTCTAACAATAAAATCAGCGAAGTAAGTTCATCCCCAGGTTTATAGGATTCTTCAAATTTATCTGAGAGTATTTTCTTTAAATCTGCTAATAATTCATCCAAAATAGTATCAATCAAATCATTAATATCTTTGTAATGTAAATAAAATGTAGCTCGATTGATTTCAGCCTTTTGCGTAATAGCGTTGATCGAGATCTTATTCAATTCTTTCTCCGCTAACAAATCTATAAAGGCATTCCGAATCGCTTTTCTTGTCTTTCTTATCCGTAAATCTAAGTATGTTTTGTCTGCCATGTATCTTCCACCTCGTAGTTAATGAACATACTGTCAATTATAATACAAAAAGCCACGTCAGATCTTCCTGATATGCTCCCTTCATAGTAGACAGTAGAAAAAACAAAAACTTCTACTGCTACAATGAAGGGAGTTTTTCTAATGTCTAAAAGAAGTCCAGCATCTTTAGAAGTAAAATTACATGTCGTACGGCTGTGCCTTGAGCACAAGTCGAATCCAAACTATGAGGCAAAACAGCGAGGTCTTAGTTCGCACACGATTAGAGAATGGATTAGGAAATATAAAGCAGATGGTTTGGACGGGTTAAAGGAATCGAGAACATGGAAAACATACTCTAAGGAATTCAAACTAGCTGCTGTTAACGAAGTGTTGTCTGGTCGTTTCTCCGTTGAAGAGGCGACAAACAAGCATCATATTTCAAGTAGAAGTGTTTTGATTAAATGGATTACCAAGTATACTAATGAGATAGAATTAAAACCTACACATAAAGGAAAAGGACTATCTCATATGAACAAAGGGCGTAAAACAACTTTCGAAGAACGTATTGAAATTGCACAATATACCATCGCTAATGAATTGGATTATCAGAAAGCGATTGAAAAGTACGGTGTATCTTATCAGCAAGTTTACGCATGGGTTCGGAAATATCAAGCTGGCCGTGAGGAAGCTCTTCAGGACAATCGAGGTCGTAAAAAGCCTGTAGAAGAACTAGAGGACCATGAACGTCTTAAGCTACGGATTAAAGAGCTAGAAGCGCGAAATGAATACCTAGAGATGGAGAATGACTTCGCAAAAAAGTTGGCGGAGATCAAGCGACGAAATACACGCTAACCCTTGTTAGACAAGTAAACTTGTATCAAGCGATTCAAGAACTGAACAAAGAAAAAGGTCACGCAATTACGAAGTTGTGTGCGTTAGCTGGGGTTGCTCGATCTGCCTATTACAAGTGGTTAAAATGGAAACCCTCTTGCATAGAACTTGAAACTCGTGCGTTAGCGAAAGAAGTAAAGCTACGATATGACAAGCGAAAAGGGATTCTTGGCTACCGTCAAATGCGCACGCAATTAAACCGAAAGCTCAAAAAGCCGTATAACAAAAAGCGTTATTACCGAATTATGTGTGCTCTTGGGCTTAAAGCAGTCATTCGTAGAAAACGAGCGAGTTATGTGAAAGCTACGGAGATCCATGTAGCTGAAAATGTAATGAACCGTAACTTTGATGCCAATTCTCCTAATTCAAAATGGTGTACAGATGTGACAGAACTGAAATACGGGAATGGGCGCAAAGCCTATTTGAGCGCTATTATTGATGTATATGATAATTCCATTGTCTCATGGGTATTAAGCCCCTCCAACAACAATAAACTCGTGATGGATACGTTGAAGAGGGCTTACGCGAAGAACCCTGGCGTAAGTCCTCTTCTACAAAGCGACAGAGGCTTCCAGTATACTTCTCATGAGTACAACCGACTTCATGTGAAATACGGATTTAAGAAAAGCATGTCTCGTGTAAGCCGATGTTTGGACAACCAACCTATTGAGCGTTTTTGGGGTACATACAAGTCAGAAAGCTATTATCTTACAAAGTATGATACCTATGAAGATGTCCTCACAGAGGTTAGCCAATATATTTACTACTATAATAATTACCGCTACGTAGAATGTTTGGATGGCTTGTCACCTAACGAATACCGACGTGCTGCATAACGAAGATACCTCAGCTCTGGTAATACGAGTTGAGGTATCTAAACTAACTCTTTTTTTGTTTTTTAGACTGTCTACTTGACAGGGTGCACTTCATCCTCCAACGTGGCTTTTGACTTATGGCTATTTTTTTGTGTAAACAATCTTCTTAATACTATCCCTTGATAGGCAGTATTCATCCGAAAGCTGGTCAACCGTTGCTCCAACGGCAAACCTTAGACAAATCTCAATATTTCTAGATCTTAAGTATTTTCTGCTCCCTGACTTCTCGCCCCATTTTACATGTGCTTCTTCAGGCTTAGGGATATACACCATACCACCGTTAATATATTTCTGAATTTCCTCTATTAATTCTTTTGGAAAAATCGTATCTGCATTTACATATTTCATAGTCGCTCTGCTCCTTAAACTTTTTTTGAGTTTGAAGGTAGCAAAGTCTATTCTAAAAACAACCCTGCACAGTGCACTGGCGGTAAATCAATTTTTATTCGCTCTATACAAACAACCGCCGTTGTTTATAGTCTAGACTTTGCATAGAGCTTATCGCTAATTTTCTCACTATTGTCCGCCCTCCTTTGTTTAATGTGTAATTACTTGTTCCAAAATGCGATCCGCTGTCTTCTCTCCATTTGCAATACAATCGGGAATACCCACACCATAATAAGAACATCCAGCAAGGATTACATTCGGATAATGATCTGCAATCTTCTTCTCTAAGGATACTACAATCTCGTGATGGCGTTTGTGGTAATTTGGCATAACATCATGCCATTTGGTCACATCGTGGGTAACTGGATGTCCAGTAATTCCAAGACTGGTCTGTATATCATTCAACGCCACCTTTAATAATTCCTCTTCTGAAAGCTTAATCAAGGACTCATAATGCGGTCCTGAGCTTTTATAAAAGAGTCTGACAAGCAGACGTTGTTGACCAGACGTGTGCTCCCACTTGCGACTTGTCCACGTACAAGCATTACAAAGAACATCGTCACTGTTCGCTGTTATGAACCCTGTACCATTCGCTGGCAGCTGACTGTCAGGGATATCAAATCCTAGATACACACTAATCATAGAGCTGTTAAACAACTGAATGAAATCTTCATTCAGCGCTTCGTCTTGTAGTAATGCTTGTGCAGTAGAATGCATCGTTCCTAGTACGACAAAGTCGCTGTCCAAGATTCGTCCATCTGCCAGTGTTACACGGTATCGTTCTCCATCCTTTGCAATGCGCTCGGCCCTAATCCCTTTGATGATCTCTACATCGGACAGCTGTTCTTCCATGGCATCAATCAGAGCAGATACGCCACCCTTAAAAGACATAAACTTCTTATCGCCGTTTCCCTGGAATTTAGCCTTATTCGCGGACAATCCCTGAATAATACTTCCATATTCATTTTTATAATCAATCAAATAAGGAAGGGTCGAGGCAATGGTAAGTTCACTCAATTTCCCGGAATATACACCTGATAGGACTGGTGATATTTGCTTCTCGACAAGTTCTTTTCCAAAGAAAGCTTCCAGAAAATCACCTACAGAATCGTTTTTCGTAAAACGATCATTCGGAGTATAGAAATCTTTAAGTGCTTCAACTTTACCTTCAGCAGAGATCAAATCTGTAGTAGCAAGCGATTCAATACTGAGAGGGATGCCAAAGACTGCATCTTTAGGAATTTGCTTCAGCTTACCTTCTGTGTAGATGTATGATATTCCTGTCGCGTTATATACAACCTCATCCTGAATGCCTAATTCTTCAATCAATGGTGCTACATTTGTCTTGCGAGTGACAATTGAATCAGCACCAGACTCCATGATGAAGTCATCATGCTGAAGTGTTCTAATTTTGCCGCCCAGTCTATCGCTGGCTTCAACCAAAATGATTTTTACATCCAACTTATTATGCTGTATAGATTTCTGTAGATAGTAAGCGGTAGACAATCCAGTAATTCCCCCGCCAATCACGACGACCGTTCTCAAGCGTTGACACCTGCCTCTAAATTTATAATCTGTTAAATTCAATTGAATACATTATATCATAGGGATTTATATGTAATACCATACCGTTCGTGTCATATATGACACAAAATATCCCCACAAAGTGGGGATTTGCTTCGATGCGTACTCAGGTACTTCGCGGAGGGCCCGAAAAATATAAACCTTCAGAAAAGTCAAAAAAGCCGCGATTATCGCGGCTAATCTTTATATATTCTCCTGTTTTAAAGCATCAATAATATTTTCCTTCTTCACTTTTGAACTGGAGTACAGCATAGCTGAGCTAACGATGATAAATACAGCGACTATGACATACAAGATACTCATCCACGGAAGTGCAAATCCATAGGAGAAACTACTCATCATAGATCTATAGATCAAGTACATCACGACTATACTGATCGGTAGCCCGTAAAGTAATGATTTTATCCCATAGAAGATACTTTCATAATTAATCATTTTATTAAAACCATTTGGCGTCATCCCTACAGACTTCAGCATCGCGAACTCTCTTTTACGAAGTGATATGCTTGTTGAAATCGTATTGAAAATATTCGCAATCGATATTAATGTAATCAAAGCAATAAAACCATAGGTAAAAATAGACATTAACATGATCATCTGCTCACTATTTTGTCTATTTTGAAACACATTTTGAACATAGACATTCCGCTCTTTCATTTCCTCAATGGCTTGTTGTGTCGCTAATGGATCAGAGCTGTTCAGGTTTAGTCGGCTTTGAATATCGTTACGCATCGTATCATTTGTTAATTGATCGAAGACTTGTTCAGAGACAATGATGTTTAATCCACCAACTAGTGCTGAATGAACACCCATAGGGCGTTTATCAGTTAATGCGACGATTTCTACTGGTGGTAATTTCGTCTCTTTCTCTGTGTTCCAATCCGTATAAATTAAATCAAGCTTCTGACCGATTTCCGAATGAAGAGCTTTGGTCTCAATAATCTTTTTGGCGTTCTCATCCTCAAAGGTGACGATATCATTCACAATAGCAGACATCTGATTAAGATCCGTTAATTGTTCATAACTTACACCAACCGATTCTGCGTAGGCTCTCAAACTGTGTTCATTTAGGGCATGGATTTGAATGTAGTAAGGATATTTCCCATTCTTTAAAATACTGCTATCCTGCTCCACGATCTCTTGCAATTCTTTTGCCATATCTTTTTCATCAATCCATGAACTCAAGCTTAGTTCCCTGACCACATTATATTCCGTTATATTAGGTAAGGCAGATATCGATTTCGTCAGTCGAGCTACTTTTTGAGCGTCCTCAGTCCCCATATAAACTTGGATATCGTAGTTCAAACCATCCTGTGAGAGTTCTACCGACTTTCTCATATTAGTAGTGAACGAAGATACGGATAAAAAAAGAACAATACTAATGACAAGTGAGAACACGGTTGCTTGGTACCTGCGTTTATTTCTCTTTAAATTCTTCAAACCAATTTCTGCTTCAATTCCAAACAAATTGCGAACGAACTTGGAAGTTTTCACCGCTTTACCAGAGAGCTTAATATCGGTTGTTTGTCTGATTGCATCAATCGCCGAAATCTTTGAAGCTTTTCTGGCAGGAAGATAGGTGGATATAAAAATCGTCAGTATCGAAACTACACAAGCGGTGAATAGGGAAAGAGGTGTAACAACCAATGTTAATTTTTCAGTTATCCCTAGTACATCTTGAATCATCGTATTGATGAACATAAAAGTGATCCCGATTCCTGCAATTCCGCAAAGGATCCCAATAGGTATACTGATTAAACCGATGATCATTCCTTCAAAAAACACCGAATTCTGCTTCTGCCTCTTTGTAGCACCTACGCTGGAGAGCATTCCTAAATGGCGTGCACGTTCCGAGACAGAAATCGCGAATGCATTATAGATTAATGAAACAGAGCCAATGATAATTACAGTCATAACGATGACTGACAATGAAAGAAGTGTATTACGTAAGCCGTCGCTATTCGTCACACCATAATAGCGCAGCAGACTATTGTTATAAGAAATCGATTCTATATTGTTTTCTTTTGCCAATTCCTCTGCATGCTTGTATATGGAGCTGTCCACCTTATTTAATACAACCGTCGCTGTAGCTTTTTCGGCTGCTCCAATCAAGCTTTCATCCACATAACTTAGGGCAGTATAACCTGGAGACCATGTTGGTTCCCAAGTGGGACGCTTTATCACTCCCACAATCGTGTAGTTCATTGGTTTTTTATGAATGATCTCTTCATTCAGGGTATCCTCTTCAGTCCGTAATCGTTCGTTCTGAGATAAGGGCTGCCCACTATTTTTATCATCCCTAGTGACTCGCTCTCCGACATCGAGAGTTATAGTTTCACCAATCTTGTATGTTACTTTAGCATTTTTTGCAATTTCCTCAGAAATGACTACTTCATAGTTAGTCTTCGGGAGTCTTCCTTCCAGAAGTTCAATCGGAAATTGTTTAAAACCAGCTGCATTATATTCCTTGATATACCAATAGGGCTTGTTCTCATTCTGTCCCCCCTCTAAAGGGGCATAGCCACGATCATTTGAGATGACAAGTGTTTTCGTTGCATCATCCGCCTCTATCGCTTTAAGCTGAGCTTTTGTAACATTTCTATATTGGACATGCCATTCTCCATTAGTCGAGATACTCTGCTTCTTCATTAATTCCATAAATGAAAAACCAAGCGTTGCCACAGCCGTCACCATAGCCACAGAAATGATGACTCCAATGATAGTAACCAAGGTTCTTCGCTTATTCTGCTTCAAATGTCTAAGCGTTAATTTATTTACGATATTCACGGACGAATCACCTCATCTTTGGCGATCCTTCCATCTTCAATGGTAATCACTCTATCCGCTTGTAATGCAATCCGTTCATCATGAGTAATGACAATCAGTGTTTGATTATAGGTTTTATTAAACATTTTTAGTAAGTCAATAATTTCACCACTGTTCTTACTATCCAGATTACCGGTTGGCTCATCCGCCAGCATGATTGCAGGATTACTAATTAACGCTCTGCCAATAGAGACCCGCTGTTGTTGCCCACCTGAGAGCTGATTCGGGAGATGATTTAAGCGATTTTCCAAATTTAACGCCTTTACAGTATCCGCAAATTGTTTCTTATCTACCTTGTGCTGATCAAGGAGTAAAGGAAGTGTGATGTTCTCTTCGACCGTTAAGACCGGTATAAGATTATAGAATTGATAAATCAGCCCAATTTGTCTGCGTCTAAAGATCGCCAGCTGTGTTTCATTCAATTCATAAATATCCGTGTTATCTACGAATACTTTGCCGCTTGTCGGTCTATCCACTCCGCCTAATAAGTGCAGAATGGTCGATTTCCCGGAGCCAGATGGCCCGATAATCGCTACGAATTCCCCTTTTTTAATCGAAAAAGATACATCATCCAGTGCCTTTACCGCTGTTTCGCCTTTTCCATATGTTTTAGACAGATGTTCAATCTTTAAAATGTCCATTGTTAGACCTCCATTTGTTGATGAGATCAGTATATCTGTCTACAATGACTATCCAGTGACTCTAAAGTGACATTCTAGTCACTAAGCCATATGTGCTAAATGACTTGCTTATAAAATTTGATCTGAAATTGTGAACCCTTTCCCACTTCACTCTTCACATCGATCGTTCCGTTTTGTCCTGTGATAATGCTTTGTGCCAAGGCAAGTCCAATCCCTACACTATCTTCGCTTGCATTCTTACCTTTATAGAATCGTTTGAAGATATAGGGGAGCTCTGCCTTTGGGATTCCTTTTCCGTTATCTGTAATGAAAATTTCCGTAAACAGTGCATTTTCTGCAAAAGAAATCGAAATTTCTCCCCCAGCAGGTGTGTGCTCTACACAGTTTTTCAGAATATTAATGATCGCCTCAGTTGTCCAATTGAGATCGCCCGTAAATGTGGTGCTATCATCTCCATCAATCAAGACCCGTTGTTCTTTAATATCCATTGGAATTAACATGGGCTCCAAAGATTTTTGAACTAGCTTGTTCACCAGAACAAGATCTTTTTTAAAATGAATGGTTCCTGCATCGATCTTGGAGAATTTTAATAAAGAGGAGACCAGCCAGCCAATTCGTTCGAGTTGGATCGTAATTTTCCTGGTAAACTCCATTCTCTTCTCAGTTTGCAGCTCAGGATCACTTAATAAATCTGCCATCACAGTCATGGAAGTAAGCGGGGTTTTGAGCTGATGAGAGATATCCGAAATCGCATTGGTAAGCTTCATTTTATCTTCTTGTAATTGCGCACTCTGCTCGGATAACATCAGCGTCACTTTATAAATGTCATTCTTCAGGATACTAAGCTCACCTTCCTGATTATCACGAACATCGAGCGAATAATTCCCACTACTGATTTGACGTAGATACCCTGAAAGCTTTACAATTTCACCATATCTCCAGCGGGTAAACAATACACTGCAAGCTATAAGCAAAGCTGAAGTCCCAGCTATGAGCCCTACCGCCTCTAACGATATAAATGTCGCCACCGCTGTAGCCACAAGACTGATCACGCACATCGTAAACAATAACCATCTAAATTCTCTATTACGAAGCATCCTAATCACCAACCTTGTAACCCAACCCTCGAACTGTTTTGATCAGGGTGGGTTCTTGGGGGTTATCTTCTAACTTTTCCCTAAGTCTTTTTATGTAAACCGATAATGTATTGTCGTTCACGAATTCACCTGCCACATCCCAAATCCGTTCTAACAATTGATTTCTTGAGAGAACCTGACCAACATGGTTAGCAAAGATCAGTAATAATCGATATTCTAATGCGGTCAATAGCACTTCATCGCCGTTCTTATAAACCTTTCCTTCAAGTGTGTTAATCCGTATATTCTCTAATTCGATATTGGATTGGGTCTGAGCCTGCTTGTTATATCTCCTTAAGACGGATTTAATCCGCGATAGCAGCTCCCGAATCCGAAAAGGCTTGGTTATGTAATCATCTGCCCCCATATCGAGTCCCATCACCACGTTGACCTCATCATCAATCGCCGTTAAAAAAATTACCGGTATATCACTTTGCGCTTTCACGATCTTGCACAATTCATAACCGCTGCCATCCGGCAGTGAGAGATCAAAGATGCATAAAGTGAGCTCTGATAACTGCTCAGATAACACCGCTTTGGCTGAGGTGGCGTCATAACATAGAAGGGTTTCAAAATGATCCTGCTGTAATGAATATTCAAGTCCTGATGCTATCGTTCTATCGTCCTCGACAAGAAAAATTTTCATGGATGATCATCCTAACCTTATAATATATTCAATCGTTCCATTCGTTCCGATGATCATTCTCTCATAATTATAGAGTTATACCAAATTACAATTCATATTAAAGTATTTACAACTTCATGGTAAATATAATAAAAACGTCTACTCCATGGAATAGACGTCTCTAAAAGGATTAAATTGCAAAAGCACCACACTTATATTGATGTATCTGTTGAAACCCTAGTCGTAGTGCCGATTTTTTCGAAGCTTCATTATCTAGTGAACAATCCCAGTAAGGAATAAAGCCATTGGCGAGTACATCTTCAACAACTAGCGTTGCTAAATGTGTCCCCACTCCTTGTTTCTGATATTTAGGAAGGGTTTCAATTCCGATCGCGTGTGTATCCTGTGTAACAAAACTAGAATAACATACCCCCATAATTTCAGATCCCTCAACAGCAGCATATCCGTAGCCTTTTTCGGCAAAGTCTTCTTTCGATGACCAGAATAAATCAATATTTTCATGTACAAATTCTATATTCTTTAGATCTGAGTTCTCCCAATCCAGCATTTTAAGATTTATAGTTCTAATCCCATTAGTCAGCGTCGTAGGCGGCTTGTGAAGTAACTTGAACACCATCTGTTCAAACGGATATAGCTTCCTAGAAGGAAACATCAATTCCAGATTCCATTCATCATGTTGACCAGAAACTTCGAAATGTTCCATCCCGAGTTCCTTCATTCTAGGTACAATATGATCTGTTACATAACTGTCCAGTGCATGGATAAAAGCTTGATTGGTGTGATCGCCGATAAGATAAAACCCTTCAATCCCCTGACTCCATACTAACGCACTCTTTGGTGCTGTAAGTTGATCGACAAAGATCCAACCAGGATTATTGACTTCAATCACAGAGAGAATTTCGGGATGGATATGCTCTCCTTGAAGTAGTGGCTTCACTTTATAATAATCCTCATGAGATATTTCATGCATACAAACACTCCCCTTATTTTCCTTGCAGATGCTGTATAACTGTTTTCCTAGCCTTAATTATTAAAAATGAAGGTCTCCTTCTTTCATTTATTAAATTGGGCATCTTCTCAAGACCTTCAGGTGTAGATTCAGGTTCAACAATTTGTTCAACAGCCAGCCCATTTTGGATCAAAGTATTAATTAATGTAGAGAGTTTTCTATGGTATTTAATAACGCCATCGATTCCCCAAAACTGTGATCTGAGACCTTCTTCACCATAATTATCAATAGGCCAATGGAGGATATTATGATCGAGATCTTTAACCCACCCACTTTGGCTCTTATTCGATAAAACAACCGGATGCTCTATTGAAAATACCAGGTGCCCATTGGGTTTAATCCATTCTGAAATCCTACTAATGAGTGTTTTATAATCCTCGATATAATGAAAAGCTAACGAACTTACTACCAAATCAAATTCATTTCGATTAAATTCGATTTCTTCCATAGAGCCCTGTATATAACGGATCTCAGGTCGTTTCCTTGCCATAGCTAACATCTTCTCTGATATATCTACTCCTGTTACCTGTGATGCATGGTTATCAATCATATAGTTCGCCTGTTCTCCAAAACCGCAGCCAAGGTCGAGAACATTTAAATCCTGTAGATCTGGAAGTAACCCTCTTATTGCAGGTTGTTCAATAAAGTCATTGTATGTAATTCTTGACTCCCTTAAGTTCTTATACATTTGAAAAAACTCAGGGTTGTCATAAATGTTCTGTTGCATCATACACCTCCACGATATTATTGATGAAGTTTACGAAGCCGGTTGTAATATAGCCAAGTGCGAGTAACATATGAGCCAAACATTAGAATTAATATGGCGTACAAGATCAAATTTATAATCTCCAATCGATCCAGATCTGCGTAATCCGATAATCTTACATTTAAACCAATAATATACATATATAAAATAGTGAGAGGTAAGAACATAGCAGAATACGTTAAAGCTATACGTCTAGCTAATTTCAACTGATTTAACTTATCGCTATAAATTTGAGGTTTTACTTCGCCTGGCACATATTCTTGGCCCCATAAGACCCATTTCTGACTCCATGAACTCGAATGATACAGACATACCCAGCCAGAATCCGTGTGAATGTTGAAGTAATTGGTATCTGCAGTATTTTGTAAATCCGCACAATAACACATCTTACGAGGCTTCCCTTTTTTAAAATAAAAGGCAGTTCCTGTTTTGCCAACGCTGTACAGATTATATCCCTTTTCTTCCATTCCCTCTAGCCACGCTTCAAGCCGATCAGGAGCATACATCCATCCAAGCTTCCACTTCATAACAAGTTGACCTGAGCTTTTCAAGCGTTTCTTTTCATTCTTACTTAGCCTGTCTTTCAGAGGGGATGTCCCCTGACCATTTTGCTTGTTTGGTTGTATGAATTCTCCTGTTAATCGTTGGTTCGTCTTGTTTAATGTGATTAGCGAGTATACGGTGAAAATACATAAGATAATGCTAAGCCCTAATGCAGTAGCGGGAATAAAACCATACGGCCCATTGAAGACATTAAAATGACCAACCTTGGAAACACTCATTGCTATCGTACTTATTAAAATTACATTGAGTAATGCAACCATTAAATAAATCAATATTCCCATAAAAATATACATGATCTTCTTGTTATGCTTTACGATCCCCTCTCGATCAGGGAAAGTTCTAATCTGTTCTAAAGGCAGCTTATTCATCGTCACGTACCATTTGCCGCTCTGTAACACCTTCGTCCATCCGAAATTTAATAGACCCTTAGAGAGGGATTGATTGGGAACTTTATCGAATACGATCCGATAGTTAGCTACGTTCGATTCACCTTGCTGAAAGTAAAAATATCTAGTTAAACGGTTGATTCGGATAAGTTCGTAGCCTTTTTGGGCCATAGAAGCTAACCATTCTTCGGTTTTCTGAACATCATAACTCCAAAAGGGTCTAGATATTTTGATGATCATCTACATCACCTCCATATTTTATAGCATTCTCATGCAGCTCTTTAAGCCTATTAATCTCCGTAGCAAGAATTAGCATCCCTATGTCTGTTCTTTCGTAAACCGTTTTTCTCTCTTCATCAGCAAAAACAGTAATCATCCCATCTTTTTGCATCTTTGTTAACGTGCCATAAACTGTACCTGAACCTAACAAAAGACGCGCTTTCGTGATTTTCTCCACATGCTTCACTATTCCATAACCATGACGTGGTTCATCTAAGGATAAAAGAATATAGAATGCTGTTTCAGTCATGGGTACGTATTTCTTCAATACTTTCTCAGGGTTCAACATGCCCAGCTCCCTTTATTTATACGTCGCATTTAAATATGTCTTAACGTGACTATATCACGTCGTGACATAGTCAGCAATATTATTGATCGAAAAAATAAAAAAAGTGTGTAGAATCGCTTCATCAGCCATTCTACACACTCTACATTCAACTGCTCCAACCTGCCTAGCGAATATCCTTTACTCGAATATTACTTCCTAACAGACTCGAATCACTACTTAATTTGAAAGACGGGTAATTCTCATCTGCTTCAAGTTGCATCTGTTCATCAAATAAAGACTCCTGTTGCCGGTCAACAAAAAAAGTAAAGGGCTCTTTCTGAACTTCAATATCTGTAGCATGAGGTTCACTAATGACCTGAATTACGATCACGCCATTACAACCACAGCCCTCTGTATCGAAGAATAATTTAAAATATCCTGGTCGTTCACCAAGGCATTTCTCTAACTTTTCAATAGTTTGGGAGTTCAATTGTATGAACATAGGATGATCTACTCCTTATTTATAATTGAGCTATTACTTTCCCAAAGTATAATTTGCTTTGCTTCCATCCTCGTGTGACTGTCATCACTTCTATTTTGACAGACATGAGTCTTAGAATAAATTAAGCCGCCTTCTGCGTCTCCCGTTCGCCACCTAGCTTAAACACGAGAATGCCACCAACAATAACAATCACTCCGACCAACTGCTTCCAAGTAAAAGGAACCTTCTCCAAACCTAACCAGCCTAGTGAATCCCAGAGCAGTGCAAACCCAAGCTGAGAGATTAATACGATCGAAATCGCATACGTAGGGCCGAGCCGCTTAGTACCTTGCACAAGGCATATTACTACCCCAACCCCGATCAAACCACTGATCCAATACCAAGGCTCCATATTTCTCAAAGTAAATATACGGTTTCCTTCAACGATAAGACTCATGATAAATGAAGCTAAGAATCCCATCCCTAACACTAAAGTTGTCGTCGCCCAAGATCCGACCTTTTCGTTAACTTTTGTATTAAATATATTTTGCAGACTCACGAGTGATCCCGCGATAAGCGCTAATATCAAACCAATAATCATAATTTAATTCCTCCATTTATCAACTATACGCAAGGTTGTTAGAATTTCAGTATCACTACGCCAACAATCATCAGTCCGATGCCAATGAACTGCGGCAGTCTCATCTTTCGCTTTTCCATTCCAAACCAGCCTTTAATATCAATTAAGAACGTCAGACATAGCTGAGCAATCAATAACGAGGATATTGTAAAAGTAACACCAATTTGCTGAATGGCCGTTACTTCACTGAAAATAATAACAGCCGCAAAAGCGCCACCGATCAAATATAAGGGTTTTACTTGCTTAAAGCCTCCCCTTTTCCCATCTCTAACGAACAAAAGAATTAGGAAGGACATGATGAACCCTGTTAACTGTGTAATTGTCGCTGCCTGCCAAGTCCCAATATCTTGACTTATTCGAGCATTTGACACACCCTGTAGCGTAATACAAGCCCCCGCTAAAAATGCAAATATAATTCCTCTCATTTCTCTCTCTCCTCAACTTCGATCTCTTACATATTAAATAGCAATTCAAGGGTTTAAAAAAGGACATCTGTCCTTAATGAGAAGAAACGTTGCTATTGTCCAATGAACGAGCGTTACTCGTAGAAATAAAAAGACCGTCTCAAGCCAACTTGCTGGCTTAAAACGGACTTCAACTACTGTATATGGTTGATTTATGAGAGCAAATTCTTCTCACGCAATTGATCAAGAATAATTTGGGTAACAACAGACATACGATTCCGATCCTTATAACTTAGCCAAGACAATTCCTCGATTTCGGACGCTGGCGTTAATGTCCCTTCATAATCCGCAATATAACAGGTCATTTTGACTGTAACATCTTCCGCTTTACCATGAGCTTCTGCTTCAAACGTTCCGAAATAAGAGATGGTATCTGCCTTAATCTGAACAGAGATCTCTTCCTCTATCTCGCGAACGAGCGTCTCTTCGTCTGTTTCTCCGGCTTCTCTTTTCCCACCAGGTAAATAATACATATCTTTCCCTTTGGAACGCGCACATAGAACTTGTCCATTCTCGATATGAATCCAAGCGATTTTATCAATGATTGTAGTCATATTGTTCTCCCCATGCCTTATTTTTCAACAATTATATCATACAACTGAACGCACACATTTATGCAGCGTCAGCTTTAGCTTTTTGAACGCGAAGCTTAGATTTGGGTAGGTGATGAAGCAAATAGTATACAGCAACTGAGATAAGTGTCACGAACCCTGCGACTTCGTACATCATGCGGTAATCTGTATAAGAAGCAACTACACCCATAATATAAGAACCCGCTCCATACCCCAAATCAAATAATAAGAAAAAGGTTCCATTTGCGCTTCCTCTACGTTCTTTATCCGCTAATTTAAGAGCAAGTGTCTGAAAGCACGGCATAAGTGCACCATACCCAACCCCCATAATGATGCCTGAGAACATCAGCATGAATCCAGATCTAGCTTGACTTAAGCTGAGCAATCCTACAGCAAAAATCAAAATTCCGGGATAAATGAGAATATGCTCATTATATTTATCGAATACTTTACCGATCAGAGGACGAAACAGCACAATCATAATCGCAAAGGCGACAAAAAAATAACCAGTAAGCTGTGATTGATTAATTTCTTTTGTAAAAGAAGCGATGAAACCAGATAAAGAACTATAGGAGAACGCAAGCGTAAATCCGACAAGCGAGATGGGCAGTGCTTTGGGTTCAATGACGTCACTCCAGCGAAGACCTTTTCGTTTCTTCACAGGTTCCTTAACAACTTCTTTAACCGTATCCTTCTCTTCTTTGGGCATACGAACGCCTAACGTGAATAACAGCGAAAGCCCAGCAATCACACATACACCTAACAGCAATACATTAATGTTCTCATCTTTCCAAAGAAAAAGACCTAAAGCTGGTCCAATGACCATCGCAATGCTCATAAACATACTGAAATAACCGATGCCTTCTCCTTGGCGTGAGAAAGGGATTAACGTGGAAGCAATTGTACTTGTCGCTGTTGAGGCGACCGCATAACTCATACCGTGAATGAAACGAATCACCAGGAACAATACAATCCCATTAGATCCGAAATAACCTATACAGGCAAGTAAGAATAATACCAGCCCAATAACCGCCATTTTCTTTTTACCGAATTTATCGACCCATTGTCCTGAAAAAGGACGGATCAATACACCTCCGAGGACATAGATCGTAATCGCTAACCCCATTTGCTGCTGATTCCCGTGCAAGCTTTCCTTCACGTATAACGGGAATGCCGTCGCCAAAATGTAAAAGGTTAGAAACATAAAAAAACTACTCAAACAAACAACAATAAAATTCCGGGTCCATATTTTCTCTCTAATCACAGCAAACTCTCTCCATCCTACCTATATCTTTTTATATGTTACAATAGTATAGGACTGAAAATTAATTAAGTAAAATACATATTATATGATGGATATATCACATTAGAGTTATGAATAAAGAGAGGTCAATGTTATGGAATTCCTTCAGCTTCAATATTTCCAAGCGGTTGCCCGTCATGAACATATGACTAAAGCCGCAAAAGAATTAAATGTATCTCAGCCATCTCTTAGTAATTCCATACAACGTTTAGAGAAAAGCTTAGGTGTTCCCTTATTCGAACGACAAGGCAGAAATATTAAACTAAACGAATTTGGTAAAACCTATCTGCAGCGTGTCCAGCAAGCTTTTATGGAACTGAAGGAAGGCCAGCGCGAGCTTACCGATATGGCTGGACTTGAACATGGAGTCATATCAATGGCAGTTACTCTACCGTATGTATTGCCCACTTTACTAAAAGAGTTTCTTACCCTTTACCCACACGTTCGGATCATTCAGCGTCAGCTTGGCTCAGCATTAGAAATGAGAAACGATCTGGAGAGTGCAGTGATTGATTTTTGCATATCTTCGACACCTGTTACCGGACCAGACATCGAATGGCTGACCTTAGCAGAAGAAGAATTATGTTTAAGTGTGCCGAAGAATCATCGTTTTGCAAATCGCGAAAGCATTTCTTTAATTGAAGCTGCAGGTGAGAATTTCATTTCTTTGTCTTCTAGATCTAATTTCCGTGAAATTACAGATGCATTTTGCCGTCAAGCTGGATTTGAACCGCTAATTGCTTTCGAGCTCGAAGAAGTAAGTGCCGTTCAAACCTTAGTCGAGATGGGGTTAGGTATCACCTTTACTCTCCCTTTAGCCTTAAGCAGAAGAAGCAAAAACACTGAAATCGTTCAATTGAAAATAACGGATCCGTTTTGTCAGCGCACTTTTGGCATCGCCTGGAGCAGAAAACACTTTTTATCGCAAGCGGCTTTACACTTTCAGAAATTTGTTGTGGATTTTTTCAGTAAACCTCATGAGTATAGTTAAGGTGAATATTCCATCTTATATCAACCGCAATCACATTTAATAAGCTACTTATACCAATATGATTGTAAAGCGTACATTTTTGCATAAATCCCTTTATGATGTACTAAGTCTTGATGGTTTCCTACTTCAGCTATGCCTCCATTATACATAACGTAGATCGTATCGACATTCTTTGCCCAGCCCAACCGATGTGAAATAAAAATAGCTGCTTTATCTTGGCAGATTTCTAATAACTTCGTATAGATTTCCATCTCGGCATTCGGATCAATAGCTGAAGTAGGTTCATCGAATACTATAAGCTCCGCATCATTGTATAACGCTCGCGCAATCGCTAGCTTTTGCCACTGTCCGCCTGATAGCTGCCTGCTTCCTTCTACTAATTGACCCAGCTTTACATCTAATCCACCTATTTCATGGAGTAAATCTATCAGTTCACATTGTTCTAAAACCCTGAGTATTTTAGCATCATCTGAAGGTGCATGCGCATCACCCAAAAAGATATTTTCTCTTAGTGTCAGTTCAAACTTCACAGCATTCTGAAATACAACGGACACTTTACCGTTAGGTTCTGGACTATCCTTCCAGTAAATCGTTCCGGAGCTCGGTCTATATTGACCTAATAACATTTTAATCAACGTGGATTTCCCTGCTCCATTTTCCCCGACGATGGCTATTTTCTCACCCGGCTTTATAGCCATATTGATGTTAGATAAGACATTCTTATTCGATTTTGCGTATTTAAAATAGACATTTGAAACGGTAATTGGGAGCATAGCATCAGTCGAATTATTAATGTTATTTTTGCGAAAATCCCTGTTCTTATATGTAAGTACTTCATTCAAGTCATATAATTTGCTACTGCTGATGTAAAGCTTGCTTAATGGCCAGGTCAAACTCATAATTTTACCACCACTAGATAACAGCGCCAGAAATAACACCGAAATTGTTCCAATTGTAACTGTATTAGACTCTCCCATTTTGTTTAACAGGTACACTAGAACTACAAAGATAGCAATCGTCTGGACCATAGCCACGACCATCCCTGTTTTGATCTCGAATTTTCTGGCGCTAAATCTTTTATCATGCTGCTTCTTCATAATCATTGCCCAGAGATTTGTAAAATAAGAGATGGAGTTATAAATTCGCATTTCTCGAATCGCATTAGGGTCTTCCAAAGTGTTAGCAAGATAGTCCCCCATTCTTCCATCAAAGGTAAGCTCTCTTCCTGTTCTTCTCACTTTAATTTCTGTAAATAATCGAATGGATAAGGTAGTCACGATCATTAGAGTAACCACGAATGTGACCAAGGAATATCCACTTGTAGCCGACAACCAGATGATGCTTATTAGTCCTGAGATAATCCCTACACTCGATACCAAAAAACCTGTAATCCCCTCAAGATCTTCTCCAACTACGGTTTTAGCTCTTTGCAGCTTGTTTCCAAACTCTTCATCATCAAAATCCTCAAAATCAACCCGGTTTGCAATATCTATCAGTTCGGATTGAAAAGCGAGGGTTAGTTCCGCATTCATTCGATTCTTCATCATGTTGGTTATATTCAATGAAAAAGCCTGTACAGTATGAATCAAAACAAACCATAAAATAGGGAGAAAGCTCATGACGCCATCAGCCACAGCATTAATGATATTCACTTGGAGAGTGTAAGAATAAAAAGTTAATAATCCACTGATTATAGGGACTATGATAGTGATTGTTGAGATCATCGGACTTTTTCTAACCATTCTCACGAGTATCATTACAAGATTAGTGATGTCAGACTTCAGCATGGATTTCTCCTTTCTCATACATATAAAGAGGACTGGCGATTAAACATCTTTTTGTATTTACCATCCACCCTCATTAATTCTTCATGCGTTCCACTTTCAACGATTTCTCCATGCTCAAATAGAAAAATTCTATCGACGAATTTGGACATATACAGCCGATGAGTCACTATAATGGAAGTCTGCTGTTCTCCTAATTTCATAAAAGTTTCAAACGCCTGTTGTTCCGCATAAGGATCTAGGGCAGCAGTCGGCTCATCAAAAATCATAAGAACGCCGTCATTGAGATAGGCTCGTGCAATCGCAAGTCTTTGCCACTGTCCCCCAGACAAATCTATCCCTCCAAACTGAGGACCTACTAAGGTATCCAACGCAACACCATAATTATCAGCTTCTGCTTTTTTCATCACGGCTAATAATCTTGAATCGTCATGAATTGTAGCCATATTACCTAATGCAATGTTTTCTCTAATTGGTCTTTGTAACTTAATGAAATCCTGAAAAACAACTCTGGTATCCTGTGTCACGTTATGCGCTAAGACTTCATTCTCACCTTTAAACCACTGGATGCTTCCAGCTGTTGCAGGATACAACCCTAAGATCAACTTAACAAGCGTAGATTTACCCGAGCCATTCTCACCTACAAAAGCAATTCGTTCACCTGGATGAATAGTCATGTTTATATTACTCAGAGTGTTCTTAGCGTTGGTCGGATATCTAAAAAACAGCTGATGAACTTGGACCTTCATCGGATCGGTGTTCCTATTGGAATTCACCTCCTGATCCCTAAGCACTTGCTCTTCCAAATCTAAATAAGACGTATAATCCTCGTACCGTAAACGACTCTTAGCTAAGTCAGCGTAAACTCTTGTTAATGCAGGAATAACGATGAATAATTGACTGGATATCTGAAGTAATAACACAAAAAGCCCAGCACTCTGTCCGCTACTTCTGATCGTAATTGCTAGAATGGCAATCGTAGTCCCATTTAATAAGATCATGATTAAGCTTTGGGAGAAGTTGAGGGTTTCAGAATAAATAACCTTACGGTGCATTTGTTAGAAGTTACTAGTAAAGCTCTCTTTCATTGAGGAAAACAAATAGGAGGACATTCTGTACATTCTTACTTCTGGAATGGTATTTCTATTAACCAACAAATCAACCAAATAGTTGTTCATTCGCACAGAGGAGGTTTGATTCGCTGAAATGGATTCTACTTTCTGAGACATTCGCTTCATAAGATAAAGCTGTAGAATCTGCACCCCTAAAATAATCAACGCCAACATATAGAAGCCATAAACAGATAAGACAACCATTAGTGCAACTAATGTTATTAGGTGGACTGTCACCCCCGTCCATTGGTCTAATAGATCAATTAAGGAAAGTCGTTTTGCTTTTTCTCTTTTAGTTTTTGTAGCAGGGTCTTCCAAAAGTACCGTAGATAATTTAGATGTCTTTTCCAAAATACTATTCTCTAGTTCATATATACTAGTGGATGTTAAATTGGTTAAAGAAATGGCTCGAAGAGAACTATTAAGGCCCGCGAGATATAACATTACCATAAGCAAACTTACTAATAACAAGATATGTTGATAGGTGTTAGAATTGAAGTTCTGAATGAGGTCAACCACATATTTCGTTGTGAACAATTCTGCAAAAAGGATTGGGGCACTCAATAGGTTAGTGATAAAATATAAAAGTGAGTTTCTTCTGTCTTTCACATATAATAGTTTTACAACATAGAGAAAGTCAGGCAGGCAGCATCTCTCCTTATACGTCTATTTCTTCCTGTAAACACTTTCATTGTTTAGACGTGGAATCCGATTATAACGTTTAATGTTTATAATTGGAAGAGGTGATTTTCGAAATGACCAAATGAACAGGAGTGTACATTCATGAAACTTCAATTTAATTTATTCCCGGGCGGATTGCCCAAGGCGCTCACCATGAGTTATGATGACGGACAGAAACACGATATTCGCTTGGCGGAGATTTTTGATCAATATGGGATTAAAGGCACCTTCCATTTAAATAGCGCAATGATTAACGCACCTGGATTCTTATCTTCTGCTGATGTTAAACATTCGCTCAGAAAACATGAGGTATCTGCCCATTCTGTTACCCATCCACATCTTGAACGTCTTCCTTTACCTATGGTGATCGATGAACTGTTTGAAGACCGCAAGCGACTGGAAAAACTAGTGGATTATCCGGTACGAGGTATGTCCTATCCTTACGGTACATACTCTCAAGAAATCATAGCGCCATTACAGTCTGTTGGGATTGAATACAGCCGTACAGTCCACTCTACTAAACAGTTTGATATGCCTCTAAACTTCATGGAGTGGCATCCAACATGTCATCATATAGAAGATCTGCATCATGTTTGGGAGCGATTTACAACGGAGGGGCCATCCCAAAAACTGAGACTCTGTTATGTTTGGGGTCATAGTTATGAATTCGCACAGCAGAATAATTGGGAGCTTATCGAGTCCTTTTGCCAACAAGCAGGTGGACATTCGGATATTTGGTACGCAACCAATATAGAGATTTATGATTATGTCGCTGCGCTATATTCACTGAAAATTAGTGCTGACAAAACGATCATCCGTAACAACTCGGCTATTGATGTTTGGGTATCCGTAAATGATCAACCTGTTCAAATTAAGGGTGGCAGCACGATGATGATGCAATAGTCCCAAATGCAAAAAAAGAGCGATTTTAAACATCGCTCTTTTTGCTAGTTACATAAAAGTGAGTGCAATTATTTGGATTGTAGTGTAAATGTCACTGTTTTTGCTTTTTCCTCAAGGATTGGAGTATAGGTTAATGTCAGTACATTCCCTTTGCGACTCTTCAACACTAACATTCTGGTCAAAACATTTGGATCTCTGCCATCATTCACTCTATCCCATTCCTTACGATCCTCACTGGTAATCAGTTGTTCGCTAAGATTGATGATTTCTCCACTGCTGCTATAAACCAAATATAAGTGTGTCGTATCTAATAAGCGTACAAGCACAACGTCTTCCGCAGCATACTCCACTATGAAATCTCCAGTTGCTCCTGTTAACTTTTCCATCTCAAATAACTTGTCCAAACCCCCATCCTTAGTAATATATTGCACGTTCTTCCCATCGGTCATATACACCTGAGTGGAAGGCACTTGTGGTGCATGGATATAAGCCGAGTTGTTGTAATGATAGTCCATTTGCTTGAGAATAGTGCCCGCTTTGACCAATACTTGATAGCTGCTATTGAAATCGGTGAACATGGCATAATGATTGTCCGTTAAATGGAGTAAGTCCGTACCATTGCCCATTTTTTTAATCTCAAAAGCGTAGTTGTAGGCTGATTCCTTGAACGGTAGTTGACCAATAATTACTGGTTTCCCAGTTGCCGTTGCACGGTAATACAAATCGCCGTTTTTTTGAGATATCCAATAGGATCTTCCATCTACAGAAGCAGAAACCAATCTAGCTTCATCTATAATTTGGATAACCCCATCCGTTTTATTAAGCCTCGCTTTACCTCCAAGTGCACTGACCGCTGAGACCAATGGCACGTACACCGAGCCTTTTATAATACGTGGGGACTTTGCTAAGGGCACCACGGCCTCATTCATTTTTGACTTTACAGTACCAACTGTGAAGATAACCTCACGCTCAGGACGAACAAGCTTAGCTATTTGGGACTTTTGATCCCACGATAATGTATACCCCATAGCATCTGCGAGTGATTTCAGAGGTACAAAAGTTGTATTCTCTGTGATGACTTGCTTACTGCTGATCCCGATTTCTTTATAGTTGAATTGAATTTGGCTTTCTGCTTGAGCAGATACCGATCCATACCCCGCACTTAAAGTCAAAGCAGCTAAGATTCCTAGCGTTACCTTCCATTTATTCATTTCTATTCGTCTCCCTCGACTCTATAGTCATATGTAATTAGACGGCAGGTTTTGGAAAAAGTTTCTTGTTTCCCGCTTTAAGCATACAAAAAGACCTGATCCACGGGAGACTACCGTAGTCAGGTCTTTTGTCTTTTACAAAGTAATCTTAACTTCTAGCAAACTCATAAAACTCCAAAGCGTCCTCCCATGTTGGGAATCCTGCTTGCGCTAGTTTATCACTACCTCCGCCTTTTCCATTGTAGGTACTAAGATGCTCTTTGAAAAAAGCTCCACAGGAGACCTCCGCGCTGCCATTCTGTGCAAATACAACCTTATTCTCAGCAGAACTAGCCAATAAAACAGGAACATCGCATTTCGCTGTAAGCTTGTTAGCTAAACTTTGTAAATCTTTCAGCGATTTATCCTCGAACACTTTTGCGATCAGCTTTCCTTCTTGTTGTGCTAAAAGCTCCTGTACGACATAATCATCATTCTTCTCTTTAAGAAGGGTAATTTCAGCTTGCAGCTGCTTTTGTTCATTCTCCCATTTTTCAATGCGATCAATAATTTCATCTTTTCCCGTATTGAACTTGGAAGATAGAGCTCCAAGGATTTGCAGACTGCTATTAAACTCCTCCAGCGCACGGTATCCACATTTAAAATAGATCCGCGTATTGCCTTTTTGTTTCTCCGCTTTCAAAAGCTTAATCACACCAATCTCACCAGTAGAAGATACATGCGTACCACCGCAAGCGTTATACTCCATATCTTTAATTTCTACAATCCGGATGTTCTCCGTCACTTTAGGTTGTTTGACCAATTTAAGCTGTGAAGCCTCTTCCCCTGTTACAAAATAGCTCAGGATACTATGGTTCTGGTAAATCTGCCGATTAACCTCCCACTCTATGGAATGAAGTTGTTTAGGCGACAGTTCTGGCGCTTCTATATCAATGGTGCAATAATCCTCACCCAAATGAAAGCTTAGAGTCATAAACTGGTACAAATCGAGACAGATGGCTGAGAGCAAGTGTTGTCCACTATGCTGCTGCATATGATCAAATCTTCTCTTCCAATCGATCTGACAAGTGACGGATAAATCATCAGGCCGACGTTCCAGCTTATGCAGGACAAGATCTTCCTCACTGATTACATCAAGTACCGGAATATCCCCAATAGTCCCTAAATCACAAGGCTGCCCACCGCCATGCGGATAAAAAGCGGTCTTCTCCAAAATAACATAGAGTCCATCTTCTCGTTCTATGGTTTCAGTAATACAGGTCTCCCAATCAGTAAGGTATGTAGAATTGTAGTATAGTTTGTTGGTCATGTATGTATCCCTCTCTTTTATACGTTTATGGCACATTAAGCTTATAGTATCATAACGGATTTCAAAGACAAACTGCACAATGAAAAACGCCTTGCGTTATGACTCTATATTCTGGCATAGACCATTCTTTAATATATAAATTGAGAATAATTGTTCTCCTAATGTCGAATTCCAGAATGATCCCTCGGCATGACTCTTTATTGATTTGCACATCCATCACCTTTTTTCAATATTGGTTTTTTGGTTTAGAATTCTTTCATCCCCTAAGGATAATTCCAATTCGGCGAAACATTCGATGTCTTGGAGTTTTTCTATATTTTTTTGTTATTGATTTTTTCAGGGTATTCGATGTATTTATAGAGGGTTAAGACTGCTTCTTCCCTTTTGGTTTTAAAGTTGTGAACAGTTCCTTTGAATAGGGTGTCTTTGAATCCTTCCTTAAGCCTACCTTGTTCATTCAAGGCATCCAGATGAAAGGTTGCTAAATATTTTTCGTTTCTTACGGCATGATCATTAATGCTGTAGGATACATTCTCTTCGTCAAGAATCTTTATTATTTCATCAATTGACTTGAACTTCAGTCTTGCAAATCTCGCCGGAGAACTGATATTTTGAAGCGATTAATCCAGATCTCTAGCCCAGCTAACTAACTCTTCATCGTCAAAGTTATATGGATATTCGTAAATATTAGAGTAATAGTACTCCGATTCTAATAATCTCTAATTACATTGAAAACCATATTGGTGGCATGAAATCCATTCCTGATGGGCGCGGTGAAGGCAAGCGAGCCATTATGAAATCCATCTAAAGAACCGGAAAGCTCTCGTTTGACTATAGATTCAGCTGTCTCTATCTTTTCTTTAACGAGCTCCTCTTTGTAAATTTGAATGCAGAAGTTTCCACCATGTTTTATTAATTCAAACTCTCCATTGGGATGGAGTTTTATTGTATCTCCTTTCGCAAGCCCTAGAGCCAGCCCAGGAGATGCACATAATTTGAATATTTTATCGCTTATGCATTCTGCAGGAAGCTCTTCAAAGACTGCTTCCTCTGAATTTATGCCGGCAAAAACATTAATTAAGGTTAATTTATGTTCCATACGAACACTCCTCAAAACTGTCTCTTTTAATGTATGAGATTTGAGATTACATCCTTCATGTATCCGCTATCGCTTGTAATTCAACGTGTCGATAATAAAGGAGGTTCCTCTTTTTTTGAAAGGGAATAGTTTCAGTAAACGTCCTTGGTTGATCATCAATCATTTTGTTATGAATCATCTTCAACAGTTCCATCAATAATTAATTCTATCTTACATATGGAGCATCTATTTCCTGATTTAGCAATATCGTATCATGAATTTGTAAATATTGTTGTATTAAGTCATATAAAAAAACTAAGAGTCATCTTAGGGATTAAACCCTATTTATGATACGTTTTCCCGCGTTTGAACTTCAACTATCCTGCCCGTTTGCTGAATAAAGGCAGCCGATCACATTGACTGACCGGCTGCCTTATCGTGTTTATTGAGCTATCGTTACCCGTCAGATCAATAAGAAAGAAAAACAGCATCCTCCTAATGTGACAAGAAAAAGCTTTACTTTGATCGTTGATACAAGGATCAGAAGGTTCAGAAGTTCAACGAATTAACAAGCACAAGTAACGTCTTTTAAATTTCGTATAGCAATAGCATTGAGTCGGAGCGCTTCTACGATTGAATCTCTTACTGCTAACAATTCAAATCTTTCACGACTGCCAATAGGCAATCTGCAAAGCAATGCTTCAATTCTTTTAAGGCTTTCTTTCAGAACCACTCTTTGCTTACGCAAAGCATTCAAAGCTCTTTGAATTCTTCTCTTCTCTGCAGCAGTCATAAACTACCACCTCTTTTCGATTGTGATAGTATATGAGATGCGACAGAGCTCCTATCTGCTTGTACAATCCGGAAGTTAAATGATTGATTTTACTGCTTTTTGCTAGCTTCCATGATAGGAACGGACCAATCTACATTGGTGTACAATCGGTTGACTATCGTACGTATTAATTGAAGCTGATCAGGGATTTTAGTAAGACCAGCCGCACGGAACTGAAAAAAATACTTTTTGTTATCTGATTGTGATTCAACAATTTCAATATATCCATCTTTCCATCCAGATCCTCGGGGAGAATAAGCACCCCTTCCTGTAAGAGGCCACTCTTTGCCAGCGACATCCTTAAATATCCACTCACTGTTCATAAACTCATTTCTGAATTTTCCACTAAAGTGTAATGAACCCTCCTTCTCGTTGCTATTGGTATTTGGTGGCGATTCCACTGTAAAGTCAAATAACTTCAGCTCATCGCCATCAAAATCAAAGGGAATCGGATGTTCCTTCAACTTGGAAGGCTCAAATTGCACGCTCGAACCATCCTTCTCAGGAACAAAATATCCATCGAACACGAAATTATATGGTGTATCCTGTGGTAAAGTTGGAAACGTATAGCTCCAATGCATTTGTCCAGACTTATCACTTGGAATCGAAGAACTTGACATTACGAAACTCTTACTCGGAGATTTTCTAGGATTGACACTCTGAATCTCTTCTCCCGCGCTATTCTCAAAATGGAACTTCATGCCTTGCTGCTTCCATAGTTCACCAGGAGAACGAGTCAACGCCTCTTCACTCAATTGAGTATCGAACTCAAAACGAACACCTTGCACCATATGAGTTAATTTTTTCAGGGTCACAGTTAAACCGTCCGGGGAGGTGTAGCTACCCGTTAGTGGCATAGAGGTCGTTTGCTTATTAGCTTCTGTCATATCCATCGAAAAATTGAATTTCCAATCCCCTTGAACAATAGGAATGTTTTTTCGTTCACTCCCCAATTCAGTAACATGACCTTCGACCGTAATTCGATCAGTTTGCAGAGGTTCAGAGAAATTAACGATTAAATAGTAAAAGTCATTGGTAAATCCTATATCAGATAAATTCCCTACGATCTTCCCTTGATCATCCTTAATCGCAATACTATTCCCTTCATTAAGGACCAACCGCTTTTTGTCATGCTTTCCATCCGGTCCGAACAACTGTAAAGCAATAATTACCCGTGTAGGATCCGCTTCAGCTTCATCTATTTTTATCGTATAGCCTTTATCCTTCACCTTAATATTAGGATGTTCTACTAACCCAAACTCTTGTGCACGTAGAAGGCCAATGTCCACATTATCTTTTACAAAAAGAGAACGTAAAGTTTCTGCCAATGTGGGTACAGAATATAAAATCACGGCACTCAGAACAACAAGTAACAAAGCCGCTCCCATGGCTATTCTTAGTGATTTAAGTATCTTCGGGTGCTTTCGCTTCCTGTCAGATACCGTTACTTTCTCTAGTTCTACGAATTCTATTGAAGCCATAACTTGAGCAGTAAAAGAATCTGGAAGCTTCTCTTCAAACAATGCTTGCGACCACTCCTCTTGTTCTTCTAATAGTGCATGATAGATTAAATTGCAATGAGCACAAGCAGCGATATGATCAACCTTTTCCAAAGGCCGGGAGGTCGGTGTACTTAGGATATATTGCTCTATCTCAAATGGACTTAAGCACTTCATCGCTCTTTACCTCCTGGGGTGTCATGATTTGCTTCAATCGCTGCTTTGCACGATAAAGGTCATTTTGGATCTTACTTAAAGGGACCTCTAAGAGCGTACACATTTCTTCATAGCTTAAATCATTGGTGTAACGAAGCAACAAAGCCGTCCGATAATTAGGCGGTAGCTTCTGCATTAACTGATGCAGCTCTGTGCGATGCTCCGATCGAATGAATTCTTCTTCTGGATTATCTGAAAGAGAAAGTTCTGGAAGATCGTCTGGCAAGCTCGCTGTAGGGCGAGTTTTTTTCCACAAATCCTTCAATAAATTAGTCGCAATCGTATACAGCCAAGCCGCAAAGTTTTTATCCAAATCATGTGAACCCAGCTTACGATAAGCTTTTATAAAAGTCTCCTGAGTGATGTCTTGCGCGTCTTGGTGATCGGCCCCCATCCCTCTCAAAAGACCTTAGATTTTATTCTTATATCGATTCACAAGATACGAATAGTCTTCCTTATGTCCATCCAGAACATTTTGAATCCATTGCCTCTCATCCTCTTTTTCAACTTTCGGTACTTGTCCCTTCACCCTTAAGCCTCCTTGAAGCACGATACTATATAGACGATCCCTATCAGAAAAACTCTCACTTTATACAAAAAAAAGTAGATCTTCAATTGTATTGAAGACCCACTCTGTTATCTAAACATTGCGTTTAAGTTCAAAATATAAATTAACACCTTCCATTTCTAAAACTGTCCTTGTATTTATTTGGAATAACTTCATGTTAAACGTACTCCTTTGCTAGGACAAGAAGTTTATTCATTGCATACAAAGCACATATAATCACCGCAACCCCAGCGAGTACAAAAATAGTCTTCACTTGGACGCTATCCGCTAGCGGACCAAACAGCACCATCCCGAGTGGCAAAGCACATGAATTCGTTACTTGAACAAGACTGAACACCCTACCTTGCATATTCGGCTCCACATTCTGCTGCAACAACACTGTCAACGGAGCGTTGAAGCAAGGCATCGTTACGCCTATCAACAAGTTAAACAATAAATACATTGCAAACATAGGAGCGACGCCAAGTCCAACCATCAGCAAACCGTAGAGAGTACATGCTAGAATGTTGGTATGCATACGAGACTTAAAGCCGCCCCAAGATGCGATCAGAATCCCTCCAACTAACGCCCCAGCACTAAAAGTCATCTCACTTGCGGTCAATCTCCATACTTCTGGACCAAAGGATCGACTCACCATTAGAGGGGTTAAGAAGGCCGCTGGACTAATCAGTATCATTACGACAAATAAATAGATTAGTAATTGCTTAATAAAGACATGATCCTTTAGGTACTTAAATCCTTCCTTAATATCTTGTACATTTGATTTCTGAACCTCCTCCAACTTAGCATGAACTGGAACAACGATTATACACATCATACCGATCCCAATAATTGCAGTAATCACATCGATAAAAAAGGCAGTTTCTATGGTACTAATCGATAGAATCACTCCCCCTGCTGCTGGAGCTAGAAACATCATCAAAGATGAAATACTGCTATTTACTCCATTCACCTTCATAAGCTGATCTTTTGAAACAAGCTGAGGGATAAGTGCGTTCACAGCAGGAACCTGTATGCCTGTACCTGCTGCTCGGATCAGCAAAATTACATATAGCAACCAAATATTTTTATAACCCATAAAAAATATCACGGCGAGGATAAGTGTAGCGATCGCTATCATCCCATCCGCTAGCATGATCATTTTTTTACGACTATAACGGTCGATCCATACCCCAGCAAACAGTGAGATCGCCATCTGCGGGAGAAAGCCGCAGACGGTTGATATCGTCATCATTACCCCTGAAGAGGTTGTCAGGGTGATATACCAAATAATCGCATATTGAACCAGCGAAGATCCAAATAAAGATATGGTTTGAGCCGTTAGAAATAGGGTTATTTCTCTTTTCCAATTTTCATTAATGATTTGCATTAGCTTATTTAACTCCTTTATTGGTTTCATCTCCTATGTTTAGCACACGATCGACCCACCCCTGATAAAATTGTTCTTCATGAGAAACAAGAATCACAGTTCCACCAAATTGAATTAGAGCTTTCTGTAAAGCGTCTTTCGTTTCGGCATCTAAGTGATTGGTCGGCTCATCCATAATTAGAAAGTTATATTCTGAAAGCAGTAATAGGCCCAGCTTAACTTTAGATTGCTCCCCGCCGCTGAGCGTACGGATAGATTGTGTTACAAGGTTATCTTTAACAACACACTGCGCTAGATGGCGACGTATTTCCTTTACAGTCAGTTTGGGATCATAAGCTGAAATCACCTGAATAGGTGTCATCTTATCGTCTTCCCATGTTAAATCTTGCTCGAAGTAACCGACTTTGACTTGTTCTGCAAACTGAAACCTACCGGAAATCCCTTGAATTTCTCCAACCAATGTTTTGAGCAATGTTGATTTTCCGATTCCGTTGAACCCGGAAATCACCAGCTTTTGTCCCCCACGGATGGAGAACTTCAATTTAGGCAACAAAGGCTTATCGTAACCTACGACTAAGTGTTCTACTTTAAGCGCTACTTGTGACGTGCAAGGAAGCTCCTTAAAGCGAATAGACGCTTTTGAGACAAAAGTCGGAGCAGCGATTCGTTCCAGCCTATCCAGCTGTTTCTGACGACCACGGGCAATTTTGGAATTGACACCCGCACCGTTTTTTCGTATGAATTGCTCAGTGGTTTCGATTTTTTTCTGCTGTGCATGATATTGCCGGATATGACTCTCTCGTAAATGTTCCTTCTGCTTCACAAAATCTGAGTATTTCCCATGATATTTTTTTATCGTTTCGCCCTCAATATCGCAAATACTAGTGGATATTTTATCGAGAAAGGCATAGCTGTGAGACACCACAATGAACGCTTGATTGAAAGCAACCAGATACTCAGCGAGCCAGTTAACATGTTCCGTATCCAAATAATTAGTCGGTTCATCGAGCAATAGCACATCAGGTTGTTCAAGTAAAAGCTTGGCCAGTATGACTTTCGTCCGCTGCCCCCCACTTAACTGCTCGATGGGACGGTCAATTCCAATTGCGTTAATCCCAAGACCCATAACCATCTTACTGATATTGCTCTCCGTCGAATAATAGTCTAGCGCTTCTAATCGTTCCTGATAGTCTGCAGCCTTTTGTAATAACGTTTCGTTGCCAGTTACAGCGCACTCCTCATAAAGCTCATTCATTTTTCGTTCTAGTTCATATAATTCTGAGAAAGCCTGTCTTAAATAATTATGAACCGTACTGTTTCCATCCATGGCAGCATGTTGATCGAGATGACCGATTGTAATATTGGGCTGCCACTTTATCATTCCATCATCCGGAATTACTTCGCCCGTCAAGATGCTAATTAACGTACTTTTCCCCGTTCCGTTCTGTCCAACCACGCCTACATGCTCACCCTTGTACAATTCCATAGAAACATTCTTGTATAGAACCTTATCTCCAAAGGCATGTGATAAATTTGAAACCTCAAGTAAACTCATTTCCTATTCCTCTTTTCTGAAATTAATTAAGAACGCAAAAAAAGCAGAAGACACTGCACCCTTAGGTGCAAGCCTTCTGCTTGTAAGTACACAAATGAACGGTACAAACATATAAATGTCAGTGTAGAAACTGAGCAATATAACACAAAAGGCTGTAGACGAAAATTGTCTACAGCCTCTTAATCATTAACATCGAAAGATAGCATAACCAAACAAGCATGACATTTCACGCTAATTCGGACCCGCTATCATTCGATGATATAAAAGCAATACGCTTTTGATTAAGCTCCGGACAACGTTTCATCGTTTGTATCCGTTTGTTCGGAGCAGCCTCTGGTATATAACTTTACAGTTTCTACATGAATCATGTTAAACCATCCCTTCGTTTGGTAACAGTTTAAAACGCATGCCGTTACTTGTCAACTTAGAGGGGGAAATGTTGTTATTTTTTGCGAGGTCGTTTTACATTACTTATCCTAGTCCCTTGAGGGATTGGAATGAGCTGACTCTTCGATACACCAATAAGCTGCGAAGTATAAATACTACTATGCCCGGAGAATAAATAACTCACCACACAAGCAATGAACATGTATACAGCACCCTCTGAACCAAACAGCTCGATCCCCATTAAAAAGCAAGCGATAGGCGTGCTCGTAGCTCCACAAAAAACAGCAATAAAACCGAGGGCAGCCAAAAACGGTCCATATACATGTAAGATTCCAGCCAAAGCATTGCCTAGTGTGGCACCAATCGCAAATAGCGGGGTAACCTCACCACCCTGAAATCCTGTTCCTAAGGTAAAGGCGGTAAAGATCAGCTTCCATAAAAAAGCGAACGGCGAGACATCTCCCTCAAAAGAATCCTTGATTAATGGAATTCCGAGGCCCAAGTAATCACGGGACCCTACAAGGAATACTAACGCAATGATAATTAATCCACCTACAGCACCTTTTATCATTGGATTGCTTATCATGGCGGTGAAGGTTCTTTTTAGAAAATGAGTCAGTTCACTGAAAAGCATACTCACGATTCCAAAAATTACAGAAGCAAGTACCACTTTTAGAATAATCATTAAACTTAAGGCTGGAAATTCATTCACTACATAGTGAGTATGATGAACGCCCCAGAATCGAGTGGTCACCAAATCACCAACAAAGCTAGCTACAAAACATGGAAGTAATGCCCGTTGGCTGATAAGTCCAATGGTTACTACCTCTAGACCAAATAAGGTTCCAGCCAGCGGTGTTCCGAAAATAGAGCCAAAGCCTCCACTAATCCCGCACATTAACAGAATCTTACGATCCAGCGGGCTGATTTTGATCAGCTTTCCAAACCACTCCGCGAGGCTTCCTCCCATTTGTACAGCTGTTCCCTCACGCCCGGCAGATCCGCCAAACAAGTGAGTTACTAGTGTCCCGAACAATACTAAGGGTGCCATCCGTAAAGGAATGGTCTCGTTACCATCTTGAATTTGTTCTAAAATAAGGTTATTTCCTTTAGCGCTGTTTTTCCCATAACGCATATATAAGAAACTAACAAGTACCCCTCCAAGGGGCAGCAAGTAAAGTAGCCATGGATGCTCTAAACGTACATCTGTTACGTAGTCTAAGCTTTTTAGAAAGAAAGCCGAGGCAGTTCCTGATAAGAATCCAACCACACTTCCGAGTACAATCCATTTGATAAAGGTACTCCAAAGTGCAAAATGACTTCTTTTCTTAACGAATTCATACCATCGTGCAGACCATTGATTCATAACAGCAACTCCCAAAGTCAATTATAAATTAGTCTCTGGCAACAAAACAGACTCCTACCAGTGAAGCTCACTCTGGTAGGAGTCATTAGTCTGAAAAGACAGTTGAGGCGAACTCCATCGCCTTGTTATATGTTATTCTTAGTCCTCAGAATCTACGTTATGATACACTTGTTGAACATCTTCCAAATCTTCTAATGCATCAATCAATTTCTCGAACTGGGCTTGAGCATCTTCAGGAAGCGTTACATAGTTCTGTGGAAGCATGTTAAGCTCAGCAACAGTAAATTCGGTGATTCCTGCATTCTTGAACACTTCTTGTACGGCATGGAACTGATCAGGTTCAGCATACACGATAACCGCTTCATCCTCTTCCAGTACATCACGTACATCAAGCTCAGCATCGAACATCATCTCAATCACTTCATCGGCAGTTTTACCTTCCACACCGATAACAGCTGTGGAGTCAAACATGTAAGCTACGGATCCGCTGACGCCCATATTACCGCCATTTTTACTGAAGGTAGAACGGATCAAAGGTGCTGTACGATTAACGTTATTCGTAAGTGCATCGACGATGATCATCGAACCGTTAGGTCCAAATCCTTCGTAACGAAGCTCTTCATAATTCTCATCACCGCTGCCTTTGGCTTTATCCATCGCGCGGTCAATAATCGCTTTTGGTACATTGTAAGTTTTTGCACGTTCTAATACAACCTTCAAGGCCCGGTTTGCTTCTGGATCGGGTTCACCTTTCTTGGCTGCTACATAAATCTCAACACCAAACTTTGCATAAACGCGACTTGTGTTGGCGTCTTTGGAGGCTTTTTTTTCCTTAATATTATTCCACTTACGACCCATATTGTTCCCGCTCTCTTTCAACATGAATTAAAAACAATTGTTACTTATTATACCCTTGTTTAATAGCTCTAGTAAAGTCCGCTGGTAGGTTAATCCTCTAAGCTGTCAAAATACACGCATAAAAAAGGCCCCTGAATCGTCAGGAGCCTGCTAGTATTTATTAAATTAATGCCAAATTTCATCCGCAATCTCTTTAATAAATTGCAGTTTGTCCCACTGTTGTTGATCTGTCAAATGGTTTCCCTCTTCGGTAGAAGCAAAACCACATTGCGGGCTTAGGCACAGCTGATTGATGTTAACATACTGTGCCGCTTCTTTAATACGCTCCACGATCTCTTCTTTATTCTCAAGCTCACCTGTCTTCGAACTGAACAAGCCGAGAACAACCTGTTGGTCCTTAATAAATCTTAATGGTGCAAAATCACCCGCCCGATCCGTATCAAACTCCAGATAGAACCCATCTACATCTACAGTTCCGAATAACACTTCTGCGATTGGCTCGTAACCACCGGAAGCCGCCCATGTGGAAGCGTAGTTTCCACGGCATACATGCATAGTGATGACCATGTCAGCAGGATGATCTTTAATCGCTTCATTGTTTACTAAAGCATACAATTTAGCAATTTCGTTAACATTCACACCTTCCTTTTGCCGGGCTTCCCAATACCCTTTGTCACAGAGCATGCCCCATGTGCAATCGTCCAACTGCAGATTACGGCAACCTGCCTCGTAGAAGTCGCGAATCACTTCACGATATGCTGCTGCAATATCTGCAACTAGTTCATCTTGGTTGTCGTAAACAGCTGCAGTAGTCTGATGATTCCGCTGTAGCTCAGCAAGAAATTGTGCTGGAGAAGGAATCGTTTGACGCGCTACTACATCCTTCCCAGCAATACTAACTAGTTGTCTGTAATCGTCTATCATAAGATGATTCGTCCCACGAATCTTGCCTGATAGAATTGCCGTTTCCGCTCTAGTCTCAATGCCATTGAATAGATAGCCTTCTTTGCTAACTTTCTTAGTTACGCCTTCCAGACCCCACATGAAGTCTAAATGCCACCAAGAACGGCGGAATTCGCCGTCTGTTACCCCTTTTAATCCTACGTCTTTTTGCTTTTTTACGACTCTGGCAATCTCCGTATCTTCAACCTTACGCAATTCGTCTGCCGTGATTTCATTGTTTTGAAATTGAACGCGAGCTCTCTTAATCGTTTCCGGGCGTAAGAAGCTGCCTACTATATCTACTCTAAAGGGTACTTCCGTTCTTTGTTTTCCCGTTTGAATCGTACTCATGGGGTCAGCCTCCTTGATTTCTGTGCTTGTTCTGTTGCATTCACTATAGCACTTCAGCATCAAAGGCAGGTAACTCCTAAAAACTATGGCCTACCATAAGCTTACGCTATAGCAGGCCACCAGAGATCATTTATTTATACCCAAACCTCTTGGGCTGTTTCAATTACGAGACGTATTTTATCCCACTGTTCTTCCTCAGTTAGGATATTTCCTTCCTCGGTGGAAGCAAATCCACATTGAGGACTTAAGCAAAGCTTCTCAATATCAACATATTGTGCCGCTTCTTCAATACGCGCTTTAAGCTGTTCTTTGCTCTCAAGACCACCATGTTTCGTAGTTACTAGTCCCAATACCACAAATTGATCTTTAATAAAACGTAAGGGTTCAAAATCACCCGCCCGCTCATTATCATATTCCAAGAAGAAAGCATCCACTTTAGTATTCGAAAAAAGCTCTTCAGCCACAGGCTCATAACCACCAGCAGCGAACCAAGTGGAGCGAAAATTCCCTCGGCATACGTGAAGCGCGATTGTCATATCATCCGGACGATTGGCAATACTCTCATTGATCAGCCTAACGTAATCCTTAGCCAATTGATCTGGATCTGTACCTCTACTTCGTAAATGTGCTCGATGTCTGCCACTGCACAGCGTTCCCCAAGTTGTATCGTCTAACTGAAGGTAGCGGCAGCCCGCATCATAAAACGCTTGGATTGCAGTACGGTAAACAGCAATAATATCTTGGAATAGGGTTTCCTGATCCGGGTAAACCTCATTCCCGTTAAACTCCTCCACAAAGTGAAATAAAGCAGGTGAAGGGATCGTCATTTTCGGAATTCGGTCTCCAGCCATTTGCTTCAGAGCGATAAATTGCTCGATCATCGGATGATCTTCAAAGGCAATTCGGTCCACAATTCGAAAAGATTCCGCGCGCTGAGCCGCTTCCGCTCTTCCTTGATTTAAGTTAATCTTCTCCGTCCCTTTAATCCCTACAAAGAAATCAAGATGCCACCAGGAACGGCGAAATTCGCCATCTGTAACCGCCAATAAGCCTACTTCTTTTTGTAGTTCCAGTAGGTTGGTGATTTCAAGATTCTCTATTTCATGAAGCTGACTGCCCGTGATTTCACCATTGTCATATTGGAGGCGGGCCGCTTTAATCTCATCCGTTCGTAAGAAGCTGCCAACGATATCGTAGCGAAAGGGTGGAGCATTTCTCTGGGTGCCAATTACGGGTCTAATCATACCGATCCTCCTACTGCTATAGTAAAAAATGATTTAGATCAAAATAACTTCCTGAAACCAGGTCATTCAAAATCTCAATATACTTAGATGCCATTACACTCGGTCTGCGATCTTTATGCGCTATCCAGCCAACCGTAAATACTTCATTGCTCTCAAAAGGGATCGTCTTCAGTCCATCTCCATTTAGATCAGATGCCAGAATTCCTGTGCCTACCGTATAGCAATCTGTACCCATTAATAAATTGGTCAGTGTCGCCCGGTCATTCACCTTAATATTCTTCTCAATTTGTGAAAAGCTTAACATTTCCTCCGAGAAATGCAGTGAATTGTTCTCACCCTGTTCAAAAGTAATATAAGGGAACGGCACAATATCATTCTGTGTAATGACTTCCTTATGAGCAAGCGGATGTCCGGTTCGAACATAAAGATGTGGATCGGTATTAAAGAGTGGTGTGAATTTCAGATTACCATCACTAAACAGCTTATTCATATGCTTATAGTTACTCTCGTTAATATAAAGAATTCCTAAATCACTACGCAAGGTACGTACATCTTCGATAATCTCGTAGGTTTGCGTCTCTCTTAAGCTAAAATTGTATTCTGAGACGTCATTGTGCTTCATGAGATTTACAAAGGCGTCAACCACAAAAGCGTAGTGCTGCGTGGAGATGGAAAAATAGATCGGACTGCGTTTTTTCCCCGTATAACGATTCTCCATAAGCTCTGTCTGTTCAATGATTTGGCGGGCATAACCCAGGAATTCCATTCCCTCAACGGAAATACTGATTCCACGGTTAGTTCGCTCAAAGATCGTAATCCCCAGTTCACTTTCTAACTCTTTAATGGCATTGGACAGGCTCGGTTGAGAAACAAAGAGCTTCTTTGCTGCCTCATTCATGGAGCCACTATTTGCAATTTCGATAGCGTAGCGGAGTTGTTGCAACGTCACTCCTATTCCCCCTGTTCCAGACCTGTTAGTTCTGTATTCTGTTTCATGCTAGGTGATATCGTAGCATATTTTCATATGGCAATCCAAGATAATCCTTATCTTATTTACTGCTTAAGAGTGCTTTAGCGTGTACGCTTCTTAGCAGCATCAATTTTGGAGGGGTCAAGCCCCTTCCAAATATTCGGCATATCAATCTGCTCTGGGTGCTCAAATACCAGAAAAGCCGTAGGCAAGTATCGTTCCCCATACTGAGAGGATGGTTTGTTCATAATCTCGTTGTCTTTTACCAGCACAGTAGAAGAACCTCCATCCAAATTGGCAGCAATCACTGCTCCATGCTTAAGAAGGATTTGCTGCACATCGTATAGATTTGCCCCAATACTATAAGTGGGCTGTCTTCCATCAATAATAACAAATATAATCGCTCCGTCAGCTCGCTGGCCCATCGCTGTTCTTGGTGCAATTCCCCAACCTTCAGCCGCGTTCTTAATCAATCCTTTTCCATTGACGATTAGACGGGGACTAAAAGTTACTGCCTCCTGAACACCCATTTTATTGATCTCGTCTAAAGTATAATTTCCAGCAACCATCTTCCCTTGTTTATCAAGACCTACGATTTGCGTGGATTTCTTGCCACCGAGACCGTTGTAATATAACTTACCTTGTGAGATCACAATGCCGATAGGTTTAAACCCGTTACCTTTCCAGTTGGGATCAGCGAATCCGCCACCGTTAACGCCCGCAATAGCACCTGTACGCTTCACCATGCTAGTTACTTTCTCACCTGATCCTACCTTATCTGGAATTCCCAAACGGACTTTAGTAGGATCATTAACGATCATGACATATCCGGAATATCCACTACCTGAGACATTTTCTATCTCGACCAGTGGTTTCTCTTTTACTTCTGGTTCAGGAGTGATGGTATGTGTGTCCTTTTCGACCCCCATCTCTTCAAATTGGGCACTATATTCAGTCACTCTGTTCTTTAATCCGTCCTCACCAATAATATATTTAGCCATGTAGCGGTGCTGTGTTGTAATCAGTGTATCAGCGATTGAATAGCGCAGATTTTTAGCCGAAGGTGCAAAGTAAAACCAACCGCCTCCAGCAATCAACAAAATTAAGCAGAATAAAAACACTTTGGATAGTGTTCGGAAAAAGCTCCGTTTCTTACGTTTTTTTGTTGGCTTCTTTTTGCGTACGGTGGAACGTTGAGGTAATGATGAAGTGCTCACTTCTTTTTTCCTCCCTGACTATTACGGAATTTGAAAATAAATGTCTAACTTTATCATAGACGATAAATTTTATGAAAAGTTACTATTAAGTAACAACCTAAAACAAATAAGTAACCTCCTAAAACAAAACAAGCAGGTTTCGGATAACCCGGAAACCTGCTCATCTTCAAACTTTTTAGTGTCTACCCGCTCCGCCACCACTGCTAGCGCTACCTCCACCACCAGATGATCCGCCACCGCCGGAATAACCTCCTCCACCTGATGAACCTCTATCATCGTCAGAGTAACTACTGCTGGAAGAGCTTGAAGAGCTTGAAGAGCTTGAAGAATGTCTTCCTGCACCTCCGCCACTGCTGGAACCTCCACCACCATGGTTCTCGTTACTTGAGGAATAACGTCCTGCACCACCACCTCTAGTAGATCCTCCTCCTCCACTGTTTCCCCAGAAGCTTGACTGTGAGTTATTTGATGATGTGTTTCTATGATGATGATGTTGACGTTGATTATAACGTCTGTGCCAACGTCTACCATAACCGTAATCTGCTTGACCGTACCAATTCCCATATCGACGTATATTTCTTGGGCTATACGGATTAAATGGCAAACCGTACATTTCAATATATTTATTGCGACGTGAAAGACCATATCCGAACAGTATGAGCGGAGCAAATATCAATAAGTAAATTAGAAGACCTTTGCCTACACTAACACTGGTCTCCTTTGCTGAAGTGGTTGTAGAGGAAGAATTGGATGCAGTAGTGCCTCCACTATTTCCAGTAGTTCCTGTAGCTCCCGTCGCTCCAACGGAATGATCTGCTCTTGCCAACAAGAAACTGTACAAAGCATTGGAAGTCGCCGTAGCTCCCGTTCCGTAATCTTTTTTCACAAATTGGGGCTCAAGTACGGTATTCAAAATATTACTGATTGCATCGTTAGTTAGAACCTTGTCGATGTCCTTCCCTTGCAGAACATGATAGTTGTCTCCACCAATGTCTAGTACGAGCATGACATCCTTAGGGCCAGCAGCAACAGAGGCAAACTTCATGTAAGTATAATCCTGAAGTGTTTTATCTCCTGCGTTCTTAACAGTAACCACATAAATCCCACTACCAGTTGTAGTTTTATATCTATTGCTAGATTCGTTCAAATAATCCTTTGTCACTTTTTTGAGTACACCGGCATTATCGGATACATAGTTTTTGGTGCCGACATTTTCCACCCAGGTCCCACCCATAGCTTGAATAAAAGCGCCATAAGTTTTACGTGCACCATTACTATAAGTTTTAGCTGCAAAATCCGGCTCAAGATATTGAGAGAGAATTTCTTTAATCTTACTGTTAGGTAACGTGTCCTCAATACCCTTACCTTGTACCGCCCAGTAGTCATCATCTTTTATAGAAAGCAGCAATAGAAGCCCGTTATTCTTATCCGCAGCGCCTACGCCCCAGCTATTGAATAGAGAAGTTGCATACTCTTCCATCGAAACTCCATTTGTAGAATCGACTGTCACCACTACGACTTGAGCGCCCGTATCCTGATGTAATCGAATCCCATAGTTCACCATGTAATTCTCAGCTTTTTCGTCGATCACATTCGCAAAATCATTCACATAAAATGACCCAGTATGCTTAGGTACAGCTGTCTTGGCTGAAGTTAAAACCGGAAGAAGCAAAACACTTAACATCAGGGTGGCAAGTGTGGTAAGAAGCATTTTTCTAAAAATTCTGTAGTTCATATGTACCTCCTGCTCTATCATAATCTCTTTTATTTATCGGTTACGCATGGCTTAAGCAATAGTTCCATTTATTTCTAATCTATAAATTTTACTGTTAATTAAGATACAGCCGCCTATAACTGAAAAATCTTACATAATAAGATCAACATGCTGATATTTAGATATAGCAATTATAATAATAATGATAATCACCAAGTTAATAAGTATCGCTATCAAAAATTCTGATAATTTATTTTGATCTCTACGGAATAATAATCGATTTATCTGAAATCCTAATGATATCCCTTCACCAATTAAATTGATTGGTAAATCTATAAACGAATAAAGTCCTATTACTAAGAGTAATTCCCAAAGCAACTGCCCAACAAAAAAAGAGAAGATTACGATACCAATATGTATTAAAGGCCACATTAAAATGATTGTACTGAACACGAATGTCCCTTCAATTAAAAATCCAAGCATTATTCCAACACTAATCAACAAACAAAGAAAACTCAAAGAAGACCCAAAGGGAACAGCCCCGTGGCTGAATAATTTCCCATCGAATTTATCAAATACATCAACACCATATATAAAACAAGCTATAGTTAGAATGATCAGAAGAATAAACTGAGAAACTTTAATCCCAATTAATCTATTCATATTCTTTCTCCTCTATCTTCCTGATCCAGAAAAAACAATCCACTTCTTAATTCCACTAATCCATTTGTACTTATTTTACAATCGTGAAATCTTTCTCACTCTCATTAAGAGGCAGATCACTCATAGTTACTTTCTTTACAGATGCCCGTTTCAATGATTTCATGCAATGAACTAGAAAAGAGATTCGCTGCTCTTCTCCTTGTACTTCTACCTCTACACTTCCGTCGTTTAAATTTTTTACCCTACCCGTTAATTTCATTCTTTCAGCAATCGTATATATTTCCAAGCGGAATCCTATCTTTTGAACTCTACCCGAGAAAACCACTTTCTTTCTAACGACAGGGCTTGAAGGAAAATCCAGTAACTGAATACGATTTGCATGCCAAATCACATAATTATTTCTAACTTTTTTAAACACATTCACACGTTTCATACTCCTTTTTTAGAACTACTAGGATTTATGCTATATTGTACCATAGCCGTTGGTAAAATAAGGGGCTGAATTGATCACTCTTCAATTACTAAATACACAAAAAGACTCAGCATTCCGCTGAGCCTCCTTGTTTGTTTTAACCTCAGTACTAGAAAAGAAAATACTCCGGATCTGCACCCATCCGATGGGTTTGATTTAATTCGTTAATTCTAGCCACTTCTTCTGCAATATCGTAGGTCAAACCAATTTATTCGTTAAAATCAAACAGAGTAGTTGTTAAATAACGTTCACCAGTATCCGGCAAAATCACCACAATCGTCTTCCCTTTATTTTCTGGACGTTTAGCAATTTCTGTAGCTGTATATACCGCGGCGCCAGACGAGATCCCTACTAGTAATCCCTCGGTCTTGGCAATTTCACGCGCTACATTAAATGCGTCTTTATTCTTCACCTGAAAAATCTCATCAACAACCTCTTTATTGTAAATCTCCGGAATGAAGTTAGCCCCAATCCCCTGAATTCCATGCGCACTTGGCCGGCCACCAGATAATACCGGTGAATCAAACGGTTCGATAGCGACGATCTGTACCGAAGGGTTCTTAGCCTTCAAAGCTTCCCCAACCCCTGATATGGTGCCTCCAGAACCAACACCCGCAATAAAAATATCTACATTTCCATCAGTATCCCGCCAAATTTCCTCTGCAGTTGTCGTTCTGTGAATTTCAGGGTTAGCTGGGTTGCTGAACTGTTGTGGAATGAATGCATGTGGAATTTCCGCTGCCAATTCCTCCGCCTTTTTCAGAGCACCGCTCATTCCTTCAGCTCCAGGTGTTAATACAAGCTTAGCACCAAGTGCAGCCATTACCTTACGGCGTTCAATACTGAATGTATCCGGAAGTACGATAATCAACGGGTACCCAAGGCTGGTCGCAGCCATTGCAAGGCCAATGCCGGTATTGCCACTTGTTGGCTCAATAATTACAGAATCTTTATGAATTAAGCCTTTATCCTCAGCATCTTTGATCATCGCATAACCTATACGATCCTTGACGCTACCTCCAGGATTAAAAGACTCTAACTTGGCAAGGATTTTCGCTTCAACGTTCTGAGATTTACTATATTTCGAAATTTCCAATAACGGTGTATTACCAATCAAATCTGTTACGCTGTTATATATATTAGCCATAATAATCTCCTCATTTCATATTCCCCCATCAACTTACTTAGTATTAAGTCTAACAGGATTTAGAGGATTTTCAACCTGTCGTACTACGTTTAACCGAAACACTAGACTCTCTCACAATCAAACGCGGATCAAGCTGCACCCTTTGGTAGTCACCCGTAATATTATCCTGAATACGTTGCAAAAGAAGCTGCGTAGCTAATCGAGCTACTTCATTTCCCATAATCGAAACCGAACTAATTTGCGGACTTGAAATCGTAGTCCATGCGTTATTATCCACCCCTACCACTGCCACATCATCAGGAACACGAACGCCTAACTCTTTAAACCGGTTTACGATCCCTATAGCGACCATGTCATTCACTGCATATATTGCATCTGGCATATGGGTCAGGCTATAGAAATAATCTGCAGCTTGTACCCCCGTTTGCAAGGAGAAATCCTCTCCAAAATAAACCAAAGAAATATCCACTTGATTTAACGCCTGCTGATAAGCAAGATAACGATCCTCAATGAGATCCTTCTGTGCACCAGCGTAAGCAATTCTAGTTCGACCAATACTGGTTAGATGTTCCATTATAAGCTGGCCTTCCAAACGTGACAGGCTAACGATATCTGCTTTCACATTCTCTGTAATTCGCTTCCCGTAGTTAATGATGGAGACAGGAACACTCGTTTTATTGATTAGCTCTACCATAGTCTTCGGATAAGCAAGAGGCATGATAATGAGTCCATCGACATGTAATTTTTTGATCTCACGAATCGTTTCGAGCTCTGTCCGTGGATTTCCGGAAGTATTAATCTGAATGACTCGATAACCGTCCTGTTTAGCGGCTTGCTCCACGGACCAGGCGATATCTGGAATAATGGCATTTCGAATGTCGGGAACGGCTAAAGCAATTTGCTTCGTTTGGCGAATCTTCAGACTTTGTGCAGAGGTATTAGGTGTAAAACCCATCTCCTCAATCACTTGCAGCACTAATGCTTTAGTCTTGGCACTAATTCCCTCTGAATTATTGATCGCTCTTGAAACCGTAGCAATACCTACTCCCGCTCGTTTCGCCACATCCTCTATGGTTACTTTATTTTTATTAGCCACGCTGATAGTCCCCTCATTTTCGGAATCGTTTCCGTAATCATAGCTATTATTATATTTATCCGGCTAATTTAAGCCGCTTTTCGAATGTCTATATTATAACATAAATATGCTTACAAAAGCACTTAAAGCAAGTAGAACTAATCCAATTAATCCTGCTATCACTAGATTTAGGTGAAAAATTTCACTAATTTTCGATATTTATTTTTTAGTATTTAAATTTGACAATATGAAAATTATGTGACATATTTGTTCTCGGAAACGTTTCCTCTTTTCCAGGATAAAATACACTATTTATTATCAATTAATTAATCTAGGAGATGAATGATATGCAAGCATTAAGATGGCATAACGTCAAAGATCTACGGTTAGAAACGATTGAAGAACCAGCAGCCCTTGCAGGAAAAGTGAAAATCAAAATAGAATGGTGCGGGATTTGTGGTAGCGATCTTCACGAATATGTTGCCGGTCCTATTTTTATTCCCCAAGGTACAGATCATCCCCTTACTGGTGAAAAAGCGCCAGTCGTAATGGGACATGAATTCTCTGGACAAATCGTTGAAGTAGGTCAAGGCGTTAGCAAGTTTAATGTTGGTGATCGAGTTGTCGTTGAACCAGTCTTTGCATGTGGTGAATGTGTAGCTTGCCGACAAGGCAAATACAATCTTTGTGAAAAAATGGGCTTCCTAGGTTTGGCTGGAGGCGGCGGTGGATTCTCAGAATACGTTGCAGCAGACCAACATATGGTCCACAAAATTCCTGACAGCTTGTCCTATGAGCAAGGCGCTCTAGTAGAACCTTCTGCTGTTGCTCTACATGCTGTTCGTTCCAGTCAATTAAAGGTTGGAGATAAAGCTGTAGTATTCGGCGCTGGCCCAATCGGTTTGCTCGTGATTGAAGCTTTGAAAGCTTCCGGTGCAGCAGAAATCTATGTTGTTGAACTCTCAGAAGAACGTAAGACTAAAGCCGAAGAGCTTGGTGGGATTGTAATCGATCCTAAACAGTATGATGTAGTTGAAGAAATTCAAAAGCGTACTGATGGCGGTGTGGATGTTGCTTTTGAAGTCACAGGTGTCCCTCCCGTTCTAACACAAGCTATCAACTCCACTAAATTGAGTGGTCAAATCATGATCGTTAGTATTTTTGAAAAAGATGCTACGATTACTCCAAACAACATCGTGCTTAAAGAACGTAATTTAACTGGTATTATCGGATACCGTGATGTATTCCCGGCAGTAATTAGTCTCATGGAACAAGGTTACTTCCCTGCGGACAAGCTGGTGACTAAGCGAATCCAATTGAACGAAGTGATTGAACATGGGTTCGAGGCGCTTTTGAAAGAAAAAAATCAAGTGAAAATTCTTGTAAGTCCTAAACAATAACCATAAGCAGCCAAGTGGCTGATCTATAGAACAAGAGTCCTTCTCCTTAAGAGAGGGACTCTTGGCTTCTTTTATATAATTATGAGTACTTCTCATTTAATAAATAGTGCAGATTCTCTTTTACCGATGGCCATTCTTTATCCAAAATACTAAAGACAACATTATCATGAATCGAACCATCAGATCTGATTCTATGTTGGCGCAGAACCCCTTCTTTTACAGCCCCTAATCGTTCTACTGCTCTTTGTGACCTCAAGTTAGTCTTCACCACTGTAAATTCTACACGAATCAATTTTAGCTCTTCAAAACAATAGTGAAGCAGTAATGACTTAGCCTCGGTGTTCACACTAGTTCTCCAATATTCAGGAGAGACCCACGTACATCCGATCTCAGCATTACGATGAACCAAATCCGGATGCATTATACGAGTAGTCCCGACGATTTGTCCAGAAGCTTGTTCAATGATGACGAAGGGAATTTGCGATCCATTTTTTTGATTCGTGAATGCGGTTGTGATTAAATCGTGCACCTGCTCGTCCGACGTTATTTTTCGCCAAGTAAATTCCCATATATCGGGATTTCTTAATACTCTCGCTAGCCCTTCTACATGACTTTCATCCATTGGAACCAGCTTGATTGTAGTGCCCTCCAAGATTGAATGACGAGGTTGGCTCATTTCGCACACCGCTCTCTTAATGATATATGTTGGATGATATCCGCAATTTCTTCTACTCGATAAGCGATATGATCTGCCCCAGCATTCTCCAGTTCTTCTTTAGGTCCGTAACCAAACGTAACACCGATAGATTCTACTCCACAACCTATAGCTCCGATAATATCATGCTCTCGGTCCCCAATCATCACAGCTTCCTCCGGAAGAATAGCATTCTGATCGAGTACGTACTGGATCACGTCTTTCTTTTTAGAACGGGTGCCATCTAGATTACTACCACCGATATGCTCAAAATAATGATCTAGTTTATAATGCGCAAGAATTTGTTCTGCAAAAACAGTAGGCTTGGAGGTGGCTACATACAATGAATATCCTTTATTCTTAAGGTCTTCCAGCAATTGCGGTATACCCTCAATCACCATATTCTCAAGCATCCCAACAGTGCTATAACGCTCACGGTAGAACACAACTGCTTGTCGTGCTTGTTCTTCTGAGAACTGATGCAGCTCAATAAATGAATCATAAAGAGGTGGGCCTATGTAAGGAAGAAGCATATCCAAATGCTCGATCTGAATATCAAATTTGTTCAATGCGTATTCTACGCTTTTTGTTATCCCTTCTTTAGGGTCTGTTAATGTACCATCCAAATCAAATAAGATACTTTGTAGTCCTCTTCCCACTGCTGTCTTGCTCCCCTCAATTGTTATTAATGGATGTATTTATAATACCTTCGTTTCAAGATACTTTCCACATACTTCTCACATATAAAAACATAAAAAAAGCAGATCAAGGCTAGCCCTTGGTCTGCTTTTCTAATAGGACGCGATAGTTATCCCGCACTTTGAACAGAAATCACACTACGCTTCTTGCGCAACAATAACATAAGTGGTAATCCAAACAACACAATGATTGAGCCGACTACAAATACATCATTTACCCCCATCGTAAACGATAGTAATCGTATCGAATCTGTATTACCTGCACCTGAACTGATCAATTCTTTAGAATGCAGTAAGGATCTTGTGGACAAAATAGACGTGAACACCGCAATCCCAAGTGAGCTTAACACATTCCGAACCCAGTTGTTGATCGATGTAGCATGACCTGACCATTCGACTGGAATTTCCTCCATAGACGCCGTGCTGCTCGGAACGTTAGCTAATCCAATTCCTAGATTGCGAACGACCATCGCCCACATAATGAAGCTGTAAGAAACGTTCGTATGCAGCCGACTCATCATGAATAAACCGATAAAAATAAATAAAATACCTGCAGAAATTAACTTCACAGGCCCAAACCTCGGATACAACTTACCCACGATTGGACTAAGCAAAGCAAGAAGAATCGAAGATGGCAATAAAATAAGCCCCGTTTTAAGCGTTGTTGCTCCTTCTACCGTTTGTAAGAACAATGGAGTTAGATAGGTTCCAGCATACATTGCTATTGTCACCAAACTATAGATACTAAGCATGGCTGTAAAGCGGCGATTTCGGAAGACACGCAGATTCAGCAGTGGTACTTCCGTCTTCAGCTCGTGCAAGACGAAGAAAACTAGCAGAACGATCCCCACAAGTATTAATGACAAGGTTCTCCATGAACTCCATCCCCAGCTGTTGCCTTGGCTAAATGCGGTTAACAAAGATAAACTCCCCAGTACAACGGTAAGGAAGCCAGGAATATCAAATGATTTCGGAACATTCATTCGATAGTATGGAATTAACGTTACGGTAAGAATAATAGCTATAAATCCAATGGGAATGTTAATTAAAAATAACCAATGCCAGCTAGCATACTGAAGTAACCATCCGCTAAATGTCGGACCAATGGCTGGAGCAACCATCGCGGACAGCGACCATAAGCTCACAGCGAAAGGTCTGCGTTCTGCTGGAATCACTTGGAATATAATCGTCATCGTACAGGCCATAATCAGCCCGCTGCAAGAGCCCTGAAGCATTCGAAATACAATCAGAGAGGTTGGATTCCAAGCTATTGCACAGAGTAAGGAGAACATGGTGAATCCCATCAAAGCGAATAGATACAGTCGCTTATAGCTGAATCTGCCTCCCAGATATCCGGCAAGTGGTGCAGTTACTCCCGTAGCCAGCATAAAACCTGTAACCATCCATTGCATAGTGTTCAGGTTCGAATGGAAATGATTCATTAAAAGAGGAACAGCTATGTTGATGGTCGTTGTACTTAAGACAGAGACGAAGTTTCCGAAGAATATGGCAATCATAATAGGCCAAAAATGAATTTTACTTTCTTGTTTAACGTCCACGCTACCTCTCCTTATCTTTTTTATATGTCTACTTTTACATATATAATTTAACTTAAATAATGTTATAATCATATTGAATATATGTCAATGATGACATATCCCTAAAAATCACAAAAATAACGGATATATAATAACTGGAGGGCTTCAGAGTAATGAATACACTGTCTTATGGACTTCTTACTTTACTTAGTGCTAACTCGTTGTCTGGATATGAATTAACACAGAATATCAAACCGTTATGGCGAGCAGGACATAGTCAAATCTACCCTCTTCTAATGAGCATGGAGCAGCAAGGTTACATTTCATATCAGCTAATTGAGCAGTCGGATAAGCCGGATAAAAAGGAATACTCCATTACGGAAGCTGGACTTGAGCAATTGCGGAGATGGGTGGAAACTCCAGCTGAGCCTCCAGTTCTACGGGACGAGCTACATTTTAAGCTGTATAGTCTATGGCTCTCCAAACCCGAGGAGGCAAAAGAACTTCTACAAAAACGAGCGGAGTTTTGTAAAAGCGAGCTAGAACGATACAAGGTCTTGCTGAAAGCTAACGAAGTCTTACGTGATGAACGAGGAGAGACTCGTGAATTAAAAGCAACGACTTTTGGACGCTATTTACTCATTCGGAAACGAGTGCTGGATATGGAGAGCTCTATACAATTTTGCGAATGGGCGCTTGAAGAGCTTGAGCCGACAGAATAGCTTAGCTGATTGCAAGTAAAAAGAGACTTCACGTAAGCACGCGAAGTCTCTTTTGGCTCTTACTTTTCGGTTTTTGGTAATTTTGGCAGTTGTACCTCGCAACGGGTCCCAACTCCCGGCTGACTTGTAATTTGAATCTTACCGCCATGTAATTCTACAAGCTTTTTAACAATGGATAGTCCAAGACCTGTACCCCCATATTGCCTGGATCGTGATTTCTCAACTCTGTAGAATCGCTCAAAGACATAAGGCAGTTCTTCCTCAGGGATGCCTATTCCGGTATCTTCTACAATAAATACAGCAGAACCCTCATCAACCTCCTCATTCACATGGACAGTAATCTCACCTTCATCCGTATAACGGATCGAATTCTCTAGAAGATTCATCATAATCTGTTCCATACGTTTTTCATCTCCACGAAATCTATACGAATCTCCATGATACGTAATCTTCAGCTGAAGTCCCTTTTCTTTGGCTTTCAATTCCACTCTGCGTACCGCTTGTTCTGCCATTTGCTTAAGATCTATCCAGTCCAGCGTAAGTGTGATTTTACCTTCCTCCATCTTTGCCAGTTCAAATAAATCTTCTACCAGATGCTCAAGCCGATACGCTTCCTCGTGAATAATATCCAAATACAGATCTCGTTCCCCTTCGGTCTCATAAAGTCTATCCTTTACGACCTTGGTGTATCCCTTCAAATAGGTGATGGGTGTTCGCAGTTCATGAGAAATATTGGCTAGAAATTCCTGACGCGTATCCCTGTATCTTTGCAGATCTACAGCAAGGTCGTTAATAGCCCCCGCCAAAAATCCGATCTCATCGTTGCTCCGTATGGAAAGTCTCGTTTCCAATTCACCGGCAGCGATTTTTCGTGTCGCCTTCTGCATCTTAATCAGCGGCCTTGATAACAGCAAGCTAATTATTCCCGTAATCCCTAGTGCCAATATAAAAGCCCCAATCCCTGCGAGCAGCAGTAGGTTACGGATAGAAGCCAAAGATTGCTTCATGTTCTCTGTAGAGGACATTACATAGAGTGCAGACTGAATGGTGTGACCATCTGAAATTGGTTTTCCAGTGATGAAATATCTATGTCCTGTAGGATCTTTATACTCAAAATTCACACTTTTCCCGGAAAAAATCCGACTAATATCCGAAGCATTTATAAATGAACGATCTGCGCGGTCATGAACACCCGAATGAAGAATAACACTACCGTCTTTTGAGATATTAAAAATACTTACGTCCGAAAACTCTGCAAAAGTACTCATCATCTCCTCGTTTGAACTATCCGGCGATTCAGCCATTCCGATAAAATGTGAGGTTAGCTCCTCGGTTTCTTTTTGCATCTCGTTGTAATAAAAGCTGGTAAACATTCGGTCTATCGTAATCCCAAGAATAAGCAAAACAACTAAAAAAACAGACATAATGACTGACCCGAGCTTCAGTCCGATAATATTATTCTTCATAGATGATTACTTGGGATCTCAAATTTATAACCTAACCCCCATACCGTTTGAACAGGATTATAAGACAGGCCAGCCTTATGTAGTTTCTCGCGAATGTTCTTAATATGTGTGTCGATGACACGGTTCTCACCTTCGTAATCATTACCCCATAAACGCTCCACTAGCTCTTCTCTCGTAAAGACACGGTGAGCATTTTGCGCCAAGGCCGTTAACAGATCAAATTCCTTGAGTGTAAATTCAACTGCTGTATCCAGAATATGTACCTCACGAGCATCCGGGTAAATCGCTAGCTCAGGGTAGCTCAGAACCTTTTTCAGAGGTGGCTGGGTCGATGTAAGCATTGAACGCCGTACCAAAGAATAAATTCTTGCCACTAATTCCTCCGGCTCGAACGGTTTGGTGAGATAGTCATCCGCTCCTATACCAAGACCACGTACCTTATCTTTGGTTTCCGAGCGAGCTGTTAACATTAGAACGGGGACAGAGCTAACCTCTCTAACGGCTTTACAAACCTGCCAGCCATCCATATCTGGCATCATCACATCCAGCAGGATTAGATCAAAGTTCTGTTGTTTCAGCAAAGTGAGTGCCTCATGTCCCGTTGACGCTTCTCTAGTCATCATTCCTTCTTTCGTTAAATAAATCCGAATTAAATTCCGCATGTTCCATTCATCGTCAACGATCAGTACCTGAAGCTTATTCAAGTTGTTCACCCTCTTCGTGGCCTAGTGACCGGAATGTGGATTGCCTCCTGCAGCCGGTGAGATTTCCAGCATATCATCGATTTCGCTTTGGGCACTCTCTTTTATTGCATTGATGTCACCAGTTAACCAAGCATGGTTATACGGTCCTTCCGCTGGTGAATCTTGAAATTTAGGTTGAAGGCTCATCATATATTCCATCACGGAATCTGGCAACCCGTCTTTTTCCGTAAAAATAAGCGGTGCATGTTTCCCTAAATGTGAAAAAGGAGCAGCGGCAATCGCCAGCATCGTTGAGTCAGTTGTCAACAAAGACAAGTTATGTCCAGGCGTAGTTATGCCCCAGCCGAATCCGTTGCTAGCGTCCTTAAAAGTAGCAAAAGCAATAGCATTCTCATAAGCGTCTTTTCCAGCTATACGGGTTACTGTACCGAATTCCTGTAATTGCTTTTCTACTGCTGTAGATACAATGTCTTCTGGTCCTAAGATATAAATCGTAGCCGAACCTCCACGCTCTTTCAAAGCATCAACCGTAGGCGCTGGAATTTCATCTTTTGTTACATAGAGTAGCGGTTCAGGCATATGAGCGATCCAGTTCACTGCAGGTAGCGTGTATTCAGGACTATCCATAGAACCGACGATAACAGCCTTTGGAAGCTCACCAGAAGCTTTTGCGTAATAAGTATCAATGGCTTGAGCTACAGCTCCCGGCTCGTCCCCTTTAATTTGGTCTACTTTTAGATCCAGTGTCTTTAATTGTTCTTCGACATTGGAAGCCATGGGACCGACGAGCACTACTTGTACACCATTATTACCTTCTGCGCCTAAGGGATTCAATCGCTTTAGCTCTGCTAACGTCGCTTCGGGAACACCGTCTTTCGTTGTAAACAAAATGGGACCATTATTCGGATGATGGATCAAATCCGCACTAACCGCGGCAATCTGCCAATTGCTCACATCCGTTAACACTACACTTGAAGGTCTGTTGTTCTTCGTTTGTGCGGTCCATAGGGTTTGTGAGACGATAACTACTGCCTCAATAGGGTCAGAAGTGTTAACACGTGTTGTGTTTTTTGTTGCGATCCAGGGTTGATTCAGTGATGATGTGACAGCTTGCTTATCTGATTCAGCTGGGGCTTTATTGCTCGATTGGCAGCCAGCTAACACTGCACTCAGTAGCAAGGTTACAGTAAGTATGGGTATGATTTTTTTCATCCTAAACCCTCCATTTTGAATATCTCGCTTGATTTAGAGTAGTTTAGTCTATAAATGTGTAGAAAGTATGTAGAATTTAAAATATATAAAATTTGTGTATGATACAAAAAGAGCACCCGTAAGCCACGAACGACTTAGGAATGCTCTTATTCCATTTAGAGATTACCAGTGTTTAGCGATGAAGGAATCCCGTCCGGATTGCTCACGATCCTCTTTGTAATGCTTAGGGTTCTTGTGATGATAGTCCTGATGATACTCTTCCGCTCGATAAAAGGTTGGCGCCGGAAGGATTTCCGTCACGACGGGTCCTGAGAATCTGCCACTAACAGCAACCTGCTCCTTCGAAGCAAGGGCCGCTAAACGTTGTTCTTCGTTATAATAAAAGATAGCCGTCCGATATTGTGTTCCTCTATCCTGAAATTGTCCCCCATCATCCGTGGGATCAATCTGAGGCCAATATAATTCAAGCAGCTTCTCGTATGAAAATAGCACCGGATCAAACGTAATTTGTACCACCTCGTAATGTCCTGTTGTTCCTGTTTTGACTTCTTCGTATGTTGGGTTCTCCGTTAATCCTCCAGCATATCCCGATACAATCCCTTGGATACCTGGTAGCTCCTCAAACGGTGTAACCATGCACCAAAAGCATCCACCTGCAAACATTGCCTGTTCCATATGTTCAAGTCTCTCCCTATCCATCATCATCTAGTAAATAACATATGCTATGACGATAATGCTTCCAGGTTATAAAGTCAAAGGAAATCATCCATTTATGTTCGAATTCAACGCTTTAAGGGGTTATAATATAAAAATAACGGAATTAGAAAGGAATAACCTATGAATAAAAATCGCTTGGGTCAGTCTGATTTGTATGTAAGTGAAGTAGGACTCGGGTGCATGTCCTTAGGTACGGATGAGGCAAATGCCGTTTCCATTGTCCATGAAGCGCTCGATCAAGGCATTAACTTTTTAGATACAGCCGATCTGTATGATGAGGGTCATAATGAAGAGATCATTGGTAAGGCGATTCGCCACCGCCGTGAAGATGTAATATTGAGTACAAAAGTGGGTAACCGCAGAATTCCGGGTCAAGAAGGCTGGAGCTGGGATCCATCAAAATCCTATATTAAATCCGCAGTCAAAGACAGTCTAAGACGGCTCCAAACCGATTATATCGATCTGTATCAGCTGCATGGCGGGACGATTGATGATCCGATGGATGAGACCATAGAAGCCTTTGAAGAACTTAAACAAGAGGGGCTAATCCGATATTATGGGATCTCTTCTATTCGACCTAATGTTATTAGAGAATATGTGAAAAAATCAAACATAATCAGTGTAATGAGCCAATACAGTATTTTAGATCAACGTCCTGAGGAAGAAGTTCTCCCCCTGTTGGCCGAGCATGGAATCAGTCTTATTGCCCGGGGACCTTTGGCGGGTGGCATCCTTTCGGAGAATGGCCGCAGCAAGGCAGAGAAAAAGTACTTAGATTACGGTAGTGAGGAACTTCTGAAGTTGCACGATCAGCTTGTGCAGGGAACGAGTCACTCTCGCCCCCTAGCACAAACGGCACTTCATTATCCTCTAGCTAATCCATCTGTAGCGGTTATCATCCCAGGAGCGAGCAGCATGGAGCAATTGAAGAACAATGTAGCGGCTGCTAAGGCAGCCCCATTAACTTCGAAGGAAATCGAAATCATTCGAGAGTTGAGTAAAGCGAACCGCTACACACTACACCTTTAGAGGTAGTTCATCATTTATAAAATTAAAGAGCGCCAGTGAAGTAAACTGTACCCTATCGAGTAGACACTTTTAAAAAGTCTCTCGGTAGGGTATTTTTGTTTATAAAGAAGAAGATAGGGAAGAGGAATGGTATGAGCAAGAAAATATTTACAGATAAAGTGATCAAGCAGTTATCTAACAATCCGAATGTGAGGTCCGTATCTTCAAAGGCAATTACATATACGGATGCGTTTAAGCAATTGTTTATCTCAGAGAATAATAAGGGGAAGCCGCCGAGAGAAATATTTGAAGTATGTGGTTTTGACGTAACTGTCATTGGGCTCCAAAGAGTCGAATCCTCAGCAAAGAGATGGCGTGCGAGTTACCAAGAGAACGGAATCTTAGGTTTGCAGGATACAAGAAGCCACGCCTCAGGAAGACCCCTTAAACGGGAGCTAACGCTCGAAGAGAAGTATGCCAAGCTAGAAGCTCAGAATGCTTTGCTGCGAGGGGAGAATGAACTGTTAAAAAAGATTCGTTTCATGGAAAGGAGGCAAAACAAAGGATAGTACTTTCATCTAGCCAGAAATTTGTCCTTATTCATACCATCATCGAGAAATATCAACTCTCCCGTTTGGTCAACTATTTATGTAAAGTATCCGGGGTTTCCAGGAGTGGATATTACAGGTATTGGTCTTCCGAAGCAAAGCAAAAGAGAATCCAGAAGAAACAGCAAGATGAGCAACTAAGAGAAGTCATTCTAAAAGCTTTTCATTTCAAAAGACGAAAGAAAGGTGCCCGATCCATCAAGATGACATTGGAGGGCCAGTTTAAGGTGATCTACAATTTGAAAAGGATTAGGAGGATTATGAAGAAATACAGCATTGTATGCCCCTTTAGGAGGGCCAATCCCTATAAACGGATGATGAAGGCTACTCAGGAGCATAGGGTCGTTCCTAACCTGCTGAACCGGGAGTTTAAGCAGAACATTCCAGGTAAGGTGTTACTGACGGATATCACTTATTTATTTTACGGATCGGGTAAAAAAGCCTATTTATCCACAATCAAAGATAGTTCAACCAATGAGATCTTGGCATATCACGTGTCAGATCGAATCACAATGGATCTTGCGACAGATACTCTCCTAAAGCTTAAGAAAAACCAAAGGTTTAAAAGAGCTGATGGTGCCTTCATTCACTCTGATCAGGGATCTCATTATACACATCCTTATTTTCAAAAAATGGTTAAGAAAATGAAATTGAAACAATCTATGTCTAGGCGGGGAAACTGCTGGGATAACGCCCCACAAGAATCTTTTTTTGGTCATTTTAAAGATCAAGCTTCCATTAAGCCTTGTTTGACTTTGATTGAGTTAAAACAGGAGATTAAGGATTACATGACCTACTATAACCACTACAGGTATCAATGGGATTTAAAAAAGATGACCCCTGTTCAATACAGAGATCATCTTCTTCAATCTGCCTAGACTTTTTTTAAATGTCCTTTACATAGGGTACAGTTTAAAGTAACTGACGCTCTTTTTTATTTTCTTTTACCGATGTATAACAAATGTGATGAAATGCCCAAGATTGAGGGATCATTAGCTTTGGATATGAGGAAGTTAATCAAGCTCTCATTTCCCTCATGTTGGGTCCAATACTGCTGCTGTTCGGCAGTTAACATGGCTGCAATGCTCGAAGAACCAATTAAATCTATCGACTCAAATCCATTTCTCTCCATGAAAGGCTGAATCTCATCAATGTTAAAATAATAAGCACCTGTAAATCGACCCTTGTCACTATGATTAAAGATTCCGCTCTCATAGAATTCATTGATGGTGTTCATATTATCGTTCGGTTTCCATTGCTGCGGGGATTGTAAAGAATTAATGGTCATTCGCATTCGACTTTGAAAAGCCACAAATACTAAGCCATCCTGCTTGGTCACGCGATGCAACTCTTTTACTGCTAAAACTCGTTCCTCTTCCTTCTGCAAATGATACAAAGGACCGAGCATCAAGGAAACATCATAATTCTCATCAGGTATTCCTTCTAAATCTATCGCATTCAAGTTATGAAACCCGTCAAATTGCTCAGATAATTCTAGTTCAGCTGCCTTTTCCGTTGCTACTTCAACCAATTTAGGTGTTATGTCTGAAAGGGTTACTTTATAGCCGAGCTTTGCCAGTTCCATGGCGTATTTACCGGGTCCTGCGCCATTATCCAGCGCCTTCCCAGCTGATGGCATATATTTCTTGATATAATGCAGATTAATCATGAACTCTAAGGGTTCTCTATCCAGCCTACCCCACTCGTCAAAGCTAGAGTAATAATCAATAATATTGCTCATCTACATAACACCCGCCTTCTTTTGAAGTATATTATCTTCGATATGTCGAAATTTTTCTATAGTTCTTTCTTACATTTTACCATTATAAAATTGATTGAAGGTTTATTCTTCATGTTCTTATTAGGCTCATCCATTTCTGAATACTCGACCAGTCCATATGGTTCGAAATCTCGTGTGATGGTGTCAGAATCATAAAAGAACATTTTCACGCCATCCTTCGTCTGGAAATAATCTTTATCTAATTGTTCGCCCGTTCCAAACATTGGGGCTTTTTTTGAAACCGTTGTAAAAATCATATACCCATTTGGCTTTAACTGATTGTAGCAACCCTGAATAAACTTTTCTCTCTCCTGACGATTCAATAAATGAATAAGGGCATGGCAAAATATACCCTCATAGCGTTTGTTGTCAAAAGGCATGTCCGTTACTGATCCATGAAATATGCTAATATCAATTCCATTTTGCCTCGCCAAATCAATCGCTGTTTGGGAAATCTCAATACCTGTTACATTTATCCCGTTCTCAATAAAAACCTTTGCATTTCTCCCATATCCAATACCTGGTACCAGTATGTCCTTAACATTCTTCTCAATGAAAAAGTCCTTAGTCACGATTGCGGAGTCAGTAGGTTCAAATCCCCACATCGTTTGTTTTTCAATAAAGCTTGATTCCCAGAATTCCGTCATCCTTCATTCTCCTTTATATTAAAGTCATTACGGATTTATATTATCTTTAATTGTTTCCAAAAAAGAACGGATCTTTACTCCGTCTTCATTGTTTTCGCCAAATCTGCAATTTTCTTGTTCTCCAAGTACTGCTCCATCTGTCTTTCAGCGTCAATCACAACCTGTTGAATCAGGCACTCGCTGCCGTGATCCAGGCTGCATTCGAACAAAGATGCAGTCCCTTCGATCGCATGGATAATATCCAGAAAAGAGATCTCTTCGGACTTCCGTCTGAGACGATACCCACCGTTTGCGCCTGGCGCAGATTGAATCAGTCCAGCCTTCACTAGCTTGGTCATCATTTTAGACAGATAGGTTTGTGAAACACCCAGCTTCTCAGCAAGCAATTGAACGCCTACGGGCTTATCGGACGCTGACGTTACCATATAAAGCATTGCATGAAGCGCATAGTCTGTCGCTTGGGAATATTTCATTCAGCACCTCCAATAACGACTTTGAAAATCCATAATAACTCTAATCGTTAAAAAAGACAAGCATGTGCATTGTGCGCCATCGGTTTTTCAAGCTGTATTCGTACAACTTACTTTTTGCTATGCAAGTCCTTGATTAAATAAAGTAATAAATCATCATCGACCATGACTGGTTGGCCTGGTATGACCGGAACATTGTTATACGTCATCCCTCTACCGTCCAAAATGTAACCACGAGAAGTATACATTCTTTGTGCATTACCATAATCTTTGTAGAGCCCTACTCCTAACCCTATAAATCCAGATGTCTTAGCCGCAATATGTTCTAGTTCATCAAATAATTTACTCGCAATCTGCTTTCTTCTATACTCGGGAAAGATATTCAAATCATTAATTTCAGGGATGTGGTCGTCATGAAAAAAAGGATATTTTGATTCATAGAGTAAATGGCAACACCCTGCTACGGAATCATTATAATAGGCTATTAATGTTACCCGGTTATTAGTTTGGTTCTCTCCAAGGCATTCGTGATAATAACTTCCTCGTTGATACCATGCAAATTGTTCAGCAAATTTTTGATCAAGCATCTCAGCTTCTTCAACTGTGGTAAGTCTTGTAATGTTAATAATATCTTTCATCTTTTCCCCTCCATCTCTATTTAAAATAATATCAACGACATGGTCAACCCAACAGATCCCATATTACAAAAAGATCACCGTAGTTGATTTATCTCTGGCTCTATTAGACCAAAGAAAAGCACATCTTGCAATTCTTTTAAATTTGTATATTCCATCTCATCTCCTCCTCATAATGATGTTTTATATTACCAACTAAAAGGCCGAGCTACTTGACTATTAGAAGTCATTAGCTCGACCTTTTTCACCTTTTCATATCTCTTCATGTCTCTTTATATCTAATTTTCTATTCTAAAAAAAATACTAGAACTGACCGAGATCGATAAAATTCAAATCCATGTTAGCTTCATCTTCAGCCTGATTTGTAGCCTCTGTTGATACTGCTTTTCCTTCGTATTCAAGGTTACCACTTGTCAAATTGAATACATATAGACGATTACCTTTGAAATTCTTATAACCCATAATATAGAGATGGTCTTGCTTAAAAGCATAGGTAATGTTTTCACTTAAATCTATATTTGTATTCTTCAGAGTAGTCTCATATTCTTTACTCACGAGATCGTAAGAAATAACAGTGAATCCTATATTTTCCTTACTCGATTCAGCTTTTTGCAGGAAATAAATTTTCTGTCCATAGGCATTCATAATATTATTCAATAACATTTCATGCCCTTGGAACGTGAGCGGCGAGATTTGCCCTGTCTTGACATCTACTTGATATGCCTTTCTATGATTATTTTTGCTAATCCTTAAAATCCATTGCTCCGTGTGCTCCAGATTTTGATTGGCTAGCCATGCGTATTGAGTATCCCCATCTGCTGCTACAGATTTATCGCCTGGTAACGCGAACGGCTCATTCTTAATCTCTTTTGTGGTTAGATTAACACGGATGATCTGCGGTTCAGATACATAACCTGAGGCATTGTGATTCATAAACACCATAGCAACAAGCTGCTGATCAACAAGCTGTACATTTTGTACATACATATCTGAAATATCATGATCTATATTAATATCGGATGTGATTTCAAGCGTATTGTTCTTCTGCTTATTGAGTACAGAAATACTAAGCTTTGCATTTCTCTTCGCTGATGTATCATTTGATCGCTTCGTATCTACTGTCGCATTAACATAAGCAAGCATTTCCTCATTCTCATAGAAACCAGATGTGTTCGTCTTACCGCGCATGAACTGACGATGCTCTTCAATCCACCGATCCAATTGCGTTTTCATTGGTCTTCGATTTAAGCTTTGGCTTATCGCAGACTTTTCATCTGGATAATCTGTACCATTTGTCGTGATATAAGCTCGTTTGATGCCAAAAGTACTATCCTTAATCACGTAATTTCCGTATACAGCTATACCTTCAACGAAGGAAGCATCCCCTTGGACCGTCGTCAGCTTATAATTGGGTGGTATCTCTTGTGAAGCCTGTACATAATACGTCCCGATTGTAACAACTGCAAACACTACAAGAACGGCGGTAACCATATATTTTCTCATTCCTTAACCTCCATACCCCTTCAATTATACCGATATTTTCTTACGCAATAGATACAAGCTGTACCAAAGCGAACCTCCAGCAATGATCACTATTAATCCAAAACAAGCGCCTATAATTTCTCCTGGATAGAAGTAGCTATCGTATCTGCTATAACCCATAAGATAGGGTATTGAGGCTAATCCAGCTAGAACCGCTAAGTATAGTACGATCAAACCTATCCCTTTCAGTCTGTAGCTCCGCTCCATTAGAATCGCTGTGAACAAGACGATCAAGCCCGTAATGCCCAGTCCATAGTATAGTACAAACTCAGAAAAGTAGGGCGGAACCAGAAATTTAAGTACAGTAGGATACTTCAAAAAATCAAATACCGAGATATTCCGATATAATTCAGTAGGAAGAATCGACTGTGCTATCAAACGCTCCAGTGGAACAAGGATAATTTGCAGGGCGACAAGTCCAAATACGAATAGCAAGATCGTAACCAGCTTGGCAAAATACAAATTCGCCCGATTGGATGGCAACGTGAGCAGACGATATACTACCGTATTTTTACCTCTCCAGTCACGGTACCAGATGAAGCAGCTATATATTAGCAACACTGTGATGCTCAAAAATATGGGTCCAAAATATAGAAGTCCATTATAGTAATCATACACCATACTATTTAGCTGAATATATCCAGTCACATTGTGATATTGCTCAAGGGTCCATTGATTCACTCTCATTGCCTTATTCGCAGAATCCAGCCACTGATTAGCACCGATGGTGACTGCTGCAAGTTGCAAGGCGACTGTCAGCACTATGAGCCCAATATATATTTTGACAAATCGGTTCATTTCAAAATTCAACAGCTTCACAAAAGCTCTCATTTCTTGTACACCTCTCTCATTACGTCCGTAATGGACTTACCTTCCTGCTCGCGTACTTCTTCACAGTAGAATTCACGTTCTACCTTCCCGTGCTGTAGCAAGACCACTTTATCAATTAAATGCTCAATATCGTTAATTTCATGAGTTGTAATAATCACACCACGATCCTCGATCAATTCACTCGTGAACACATCAGTAATTTGCTCGCGGCTAAACATATCAATCCCTGAGAAAGGTTCGTCCATTAGGATGTAATCACAATCCAAAGCAAGTCCAAGCAACAAATTTAACTTTGCAGCCATCCCCTTCGATAATGAAGACACGCGATCTTTAGAGCTCAGTTCGAAGAACTTAAGCAATTCCTCTGCACGTTCAGCATTCCAATTCCGATAAAAGTCAGCCATAAAGCTCAAGCAATCAGTAATTCGCATATTGGAGGGCATCGTTAACGAGTCTGGAATGAAAGTGATTTTCTCATACATCTCAGGTGTAAGTAGTGCATTATCGATTAAGACTTCACCTTTGTATGGTGTCAGTCCCATGATGGACTTCAGCACCGTTGACTTCCCGGCACCATTGATACCGATCAGGCAGGTAATCTCTCCCTTAGCAGCAGTGAAGCTAACGCCATTTAGTACCTTCTTGAATCCATAATTCTTCACCATCTGATTCACTTGAATCATCTTGTGTCACCACCCTCTGGAGATAACTTTCGCTCGGATGTATATTTTGTCTTTATAATGTCTACCAGCTCTTCAACTGGAATTTGAATATTCCGAATGGAACCGATGAATATATCCACTGCACTTTCGATTAATTCAGCTCGAATCGAGCTTAGGATTTGCTGATCCTGTGTAATTCGACTCGGGGAATTTCCTTCTGTAACGATCAAACCTTGTTCCTCCATTTCCTTATATGCCTTCTGCGCCGTGTTCGCATTAATCTTCATTAATGATGCCAATTCACGCCGTGAAGGAATTTTGTCTCCCGCTCCGATCTGCCCTGTGGCGATCTGTTCCTTGAAATGACGCACAACTTGAATATATACCGGCTCACGAATATTAAAGCTGACGCCTGATTTCTGTTCTTCTGTCATACAACCAACTCCATATACTAAGTGTGTGTACTAAGTGGTTCATACATCTTATGCATGTACTATACGTGTAATACACTTTTGTGTCAATAGTTTAATTTTGAGCACAGGATTCTGGGGTTATCGTTCTTAGCCATTGTATTTTGTGCAACAGAACTTATTTAAATCGAGCTGAATGATACTTCTGTTGTATTTTGTACAATCGATCCAATGAAAATTGCCCATTATAGCACATTTCCCGTAGTTTGATTGCACAAAGTACAGTAGATGGTAGTTAATGAGCGAGAATAGTGATTTCTATTGTACAATCTGCAATGGGAACGTAAAGTTGAGTTGTATCCACTAGTTTAAGTATTGATAATTCCATAAACCGCAAAAAAAGCTGCCGTGTGGCAGCTTTTGCTTAAAAGTATAGCATCTCAGAAAAGATATCGAGGGTAATAAACAATTATAACTAAACATGCGTGTGATGGCGGACTTTTATCCCCATCTCTCTAATTTTAAAGAACGATAGTTATTTTTTATGTAGTTAAAGCCAGAATAGACAGTTATGATTAATGCAATATAGATAAGGATTTGATCGAAAGGTATATTCGTAAAAAAGGTGAATGGGTGGTTTGCAAACATAACTGCGGTAATTGCTACTACTTGAGATACCATTTTAATTTTACCGTATTGATCAGCTTGCAGAACTATTTTCTGAGAAGCAGCGACAAGTCTAATTCCTGTAATGATAACTTCCCTTGCTACAATAACTAAAGCAACCCATGCGTATAACATCTGCTGACTTACTAGTAGGATCAACGCTGCAGATATGAGTAACTTATCCGCTAATGGATCAAGTAACTTCCAATCAGGGTATTTTGTGAAAAGCACTATAAAGATAGGGATTAATAATATTCTGGCGATTGTTATTCTATTTGCAAGATTCATAATTCCCTCCTTCGAGTATATAACCTTCATTGGAATTTTTTAAAACGATATCAAAGTTTCGATGATAAGGATGCATAAATAACTCATATTGAATTCTACGCTCTTCATGAGATTTTCTTAAATCATTAATATCTGTTCCTCTTTCAGAGACATCTCGTAGACTCCTTCTCATCAATTCAGTTTCTCCATCTGTATATAAGTAAACTTTCAGATCAAACAAATTCGGGTCTGAAAAAGCAACGCTCATGCCTTCTACAATATTCATTCTATTGTGTGAAGCTATTAAAGTACTCTTTAAATAATTTGTGTCTATTGTATAAAAATCTAAACCCTCTCGCATCATTCGAATATCTCTCTCTAAAGCGGATACATTATGAGCAGCAGGATGACAAGCTGTCATTTTATTATGATGAGTTTCATTGTTATACTCATACTCGATTAAAGTGTACTTTCTAAGATGAGAGCCGATAATATAGGGATCAGTATTAATATAATTTACGCCCTCATGACCCAGAAGCTTTAAAAGATTATGGGCAAACGTTGTCTTACCAGCAGCACCATGACCCGAAATCCCAATGGTGACTCTTTTCGCTTCAGCACTAATCAAATTGGCTATTTCATTAAATATTTTATCCATAGTTCCCTCCATCTTGTCGTTATATATTTGAACCTATTAATAATTCTCGGGCGGGGCACTAAGTCTAGTGTCTGGTCTAAAATACTTGATATAGTTATGGTAGATTTCTGTCTCTTCAAATCCAAGGCTTTCATATAACGATTTTGCAAAATTGCCTTTGACTACTTCAAGGTTGACCTTATCCTCGCCCTTGCGAATAATCTCATTAACAAGAAATTTAACAAAAGCTCTACCATAACCTCGTGATTGATGTTCTATCGAAATAGCAACAATACTTATTTTATTTCCTGCTATTTTTCCTATAGCTACTATAGTATCATCAACTGTCATTACAAACATATTGTCTTTATTTTTCTTAAACTGTTCCCGTTCCCATTCCACGGGTGTATAAAAAAACGAAGGATACATACCTATACGTTGACGCATATGATAGAAAGCTAATTCGCAAACTCTGTCCCATTCAAAGTAATCATTCTCCTCATAATTTCTAACCACAATATTCTCAGAAGGAAAAGGGTCGCCCATTCGTTCCATAATATATGAGGTAAAGTATATGCGATAATCATTTCTTTCCAAGACGGTGATTAATTCAACATCGCTAGAAAGAACATTGAATACTGTATGCTCTACTAATTCATTATGTATAAGCACTTTTTCATATTCTTCTATTAACTTCGATCCAACATCCATTATGTCATACTCTTTACTGACAAATAGGGTCGCTTGTGGTTTTCTTCCGAACCCATTAAATGAAAGAAAGCCTATGAGTGTATCCTTAATAAGGGCAACCAAAATATTATCTTTGTTGATCCCTTCATCCTGACAAAAAATCTTCAATAGATCATTATTGTGAACTAACAATCGTTCGATTTGCTCCTTATCTCTTAGCGGACTATATTTGTGTATTAAAAAAGGGGGCATCTTGCTCCTCCATTCTAGAGACTTGTTATACCAAAAATAATTTTAAACGCGTTATAACTTTTCTTACTTTTTTTAAAACCTTGCTTTAAGTCGAGGATAACTACGGTTTTGCCAATCCAAATCCTAATATATAGCGAACGGAACCTTATCGGTTTCACAATTCCTTTTTCTTCAAATTCAGTTCCATCCTCTAACTCCGTTTCAGTTCTAATAAACCATGTATTGCCGAGACCACATTCAATATATTTCATATATCTAGCTCACTTTCCTCCCAAATAATTAGATGAGCCCATTCATATCATCATACTAATTAGGTTTAATCTGGTAAATAATAAATATTGTAAAACTACCTTATCTGATAAAAGAACAGGCTCCCGAATAATTCCGGCAGCCTGTTGTGAGTGTGTTATGATTTTATTTCCCTCTGATAAAAGTCATATAATAGATCAATCGATGAACTCGAAAAGATAGACGTGGCTTGTTCAATTTTCTCGCGTTTCCAAGCGAACCATCGCATTTCCTTTAACATTTCGATTTCATGATCTGTAAATCGTTTTCTGATCTCTTTAGCAGGGTTGCCGCCTACTATCGTATATGGTGGAACGTCTTTCACAACAACCGAGCCTGCCGCAACAATAGCACCCTCACCTATTTTCACGCCTGGCATAATCATTGCATTCATCCCAATCCAGGCATCACTTTCTATGATCGTATCCCCTTTGGGTTCATAAGAGGTCTCGATCTGGTCTGCAAAAGGATATACGGTAATCCATTCAGGATGATGATTGTGATTTCCACCCATTAAAATAATTACACCACTTGCAATACAAACATAATTTCCTATAATCAATTTATCTAAATGCCAACCATAATCTTCGATCGGGTTAAATAACTTTCTCGATGTTTCGTCTCCCCAAAGATATCTGACGCAACCATCTTCAAAATCAAGATTATCGTAATAACCAGAATAGTAAGAGTACTCCCCTACCTCAATCAATGGGTTGGTGACAATATCCTTTAAATACTTAATTTCAGACCAGTGGTTAAATTGATGTTTTTTCATTTTCTTTTCCTCGCTTCTAAGTAATTTATAGCGTTTATACTTAGAAGCTTGATACAGTAGCGACATTCTTAAACCGTTTCAAACGACGAACCATCGTCCTCATCCTTTTCCTAATTGATGGGGTCATTGTAACAAACGAATGATTTGTTCGTCAAATCAACCTCTCTGTCTAAACTCAATTAATTTTGAATATTTCGTCTTACGGCTTTATTCATTTATTCCTTAAGCATCCTCGTCACTTTTGTACTCTAAAATATCCCCAGGCTGACAATCTAAAGCCTTACAAATCGCCTCTAAAGTAGATAATCGAACCGCTTTTGCCTTTCCATTTTTCAATATAGACAGGTTAGCCATGGTTATTCCAACCCGCTCCGAAAGTTCGGTTACGCTCATTTTTCTTTTAGCCAGCATCACGTCAATATTTATAATAATCGCCATTGTTTTCTCCTCAGACCGTTAAGTCATTTTCTGATTTTATATCAATAGCTTCCTTCAAAAGCTTTTGGAGAACTGCAGCAAAAACGGCAATCACCATGGAAGCAAAAATCATAACCATAGCGATGATTATGATTCCTGGGGCATCATCTTTCTCACTGATGAGATAGTAGAGTGGCATCCCTGCCACATACACACCACAGATTGTAATCGCACAATTTTTTATATTTTTTAATACCTTTACAGAAAAATCCGAGAAAGCATTGTTCTTATCAATATAGCCTAACAGTTTAAAAGCTTGATACAGCGCAATGTAAAAAGGTATCGCCGATGCATACAAATCGATGAAAATGAGATATTTAATAAAACTATAATCGGGATATAATTCTACTGCATAATTCGCTATTGCAGGTACTAAAAATATACACAAAGCAAGAACTGGAATTCCAATAAGAACGATAACTATCTTTAAAAAAAGTGTTGATCCTTGTTTCATAAAATACACCTCACAAAGTTATTTTCAAATTGAATTTAACATATAATTTATCGTTTCACAATATATTTCGATTGTTTATTAATACACTTCAATTATTTTAGTTATTCAACAGAGTGAATAATAAAAACAGCGACAGCCATGGACTAGAAATCACAGTCCTGAGCTGCCGCTATTTTAGAGATCGATCATGTACACCCTTAGCTTACTGCTTGGTAATCATCCACGTCACACCAAACCTATCGATGACTTCACCATAAAAAGCACCCCAAGGCTGTAGAGAGAATGGATATTTACTTTCACCGCCCTCGCTTAGCTTGGCATATGCCGTTCTAGCTTCTGTCTCATCATCATAGTTCAAAGAAAGGCTGATGTTGCGGTTATACGAAACAGGCTCGAAGGAATCGGCAAACATTAATGTATTCGATCCCGCCACATTCAAAGCCAAATGCATGATTTTATCTTTTATCGCCTCAGGTGTTTCCGGAGTCTCACCATATGTGGTGAAAAACTGAATTTCGCCACCTAGTGACTCCACATAAAAATTCGCTTGACCTCTTGCATCCTCCGACATCAAATAAGAGTTAATTTGTGCTCCCATAAAATTTCAACAACCTTTCCATCTGAATTTGTCTTTATATAAACACGACGAAGAAAGAATGCTTAAATCGACAAAGGGAAAAATTATTTTAATTTATTTATTGAGCATCTATTTAATATTTAACCTCATTGTTCTACCATACAGATAATCTTGTTCTGAAGTCATTTTCATTCGTAATGTATTGCACAGCATCATATCCATTTGAAATTGCGTTATGACACAGTGCTTCAAGCATCCTCTGGTCTTTACAATAAACCGAAGCATATTCACAATCGACGACTAAAAGTACAAACTGGCAATCACTATGTAAGAACTCCTCATAGGTCTGAACATCTATTACGTCCTTCTCTTGTGGAAAAGCCTTGAAGTTCGCAAAGATAATATAATATTCATTATTCTCCAAAAGTTCTTTCAAAACCCTGCCGTCCATCCCATAGATTTCTTCGTGGAACAGAGCTTCACCTAACGTATCGTTTTGAATAAAATAAGATTCCTCGCCACCTATATACCAATGGAATGTCTCCGTATTAAATGGCTTTAATAGATCTCCAAGTACTTTCCCGTAATCATTTGGAATCTTAAAAGTGATTCCTCGTTTCATATATACCCCACTTTTCTGTTCAATTTCCCTATACAAAAAACCTATGAATTAAAATCCATAGGCTTTTTTGAAGAAAATCTCTGTCAATTATCATGCTTTCGAGTGATTGATCATCGCTTAACTATGCACTCGCTCTTTTCCACCTAGACCCAATGTTGTTGCCGTTAAAGTATGCACTTCATGTAATAGCTCTGGATTTTCCAGTAGTGAAAGGCCATAAGAAGGAATCATTTCTTTAATTTTCGGTTCCCACTCTTTTATATGCTGAGGGAAACATTTGTTAAGCACTTCAAGCATTACGTGAACAGCTGTAGAAGCACCTGGAGAAGCCCCAAGCAATGCTGCAATCGAACCATCTGCGGCGCTAATTACCTCTGTACCAAATTGGAGAATACCTTTGCCATCCTCTGTATCTTTGATAACCTGCACGCGTTGGCCTGCTACGACTAAATCCCAATCCTCGATTTTGGCATTAGGGATAAACACTCGTAATTCCTCCATGCGCTTTTCTTTCGATAACAATACTTGCTCGATCAGGTATTTGGTCAGAGACATGTTCTTCGCACCTGCTGACAACATCGTTAGAAGATTATCCGGTTTTACGGAAGTGATCAAATCAAACATTGAACCGGTTTTTAAAAATTTTGGCGAGAAGCCAGCAAACGGTCCAAATAGCAACGATTTTTTGTTGTCAATAAATCTAGTGTCCAGATGTGGAACAGACATTGGAGGCGCTCCAACCTTAGCTTTACCGTATACTTTTGCATGATGCTGCGCTATAACCTCTGGTTTATTACACACCATAAATATTCCACTTACCGGGAATCCTCCAATATGTTTGCCTTCAGGTATACCGGATTTTTGCAGGATATGCAAGCTTCCTCCCCCGCCACCAACAAAGACAAATTTTGCAGTATGGTGTTCAATGGTACCGCTGTCGTTCTTAACTCTCAAGTCCCACGATCCATCACTAGTACGTTTGATTCCATTCACACTATGTTTATAATGAAGATCTACATTTTTACTCTTTAAGTGATCAAATAATATGCGCGTTAAAGCACCAAAGTTAACATCTGTGCCAGAGTCAATTTTTGTTGCAGCTATAGGTTCATTCGATGGACGGTTTTGTATAATAAGCGGTATCCATTCTATTAGTTTACTTGAGTCATCAGAGAATTCCATACCTTGAAACAAAGGATTTTTTGACAGCGCTTCAAATCTTCTCTTCAAAAAAGCTACATCCTTCTCCCCTAGTACCAAACTCATATGGGGCAAGGGCATGATAAAGTCCTGCGGATTATGTATCAGCTTACGATTTACCAAATAAGACCAAAATTGCATTGAAAGCTGAAACTGTTCATTAATTTGGATAGCTTTACTTATATCTACTGTTCCATCGGATTTTTCGACAGTGTAGTTAAGCTCGCAGAGCGCCGCATGTCCAGTTCCTGCATTATTCCATTCATTAGAGCTTTCCTCACCTGCATTTTCGAGCTTTTCAAACACTTTAATCTTCCAATCCGGTACTAATTCTTTTAAAAGTGTTCCTAAAGTCGCACTCATGATTCCAGCACCAATTAAAATGACGTCTGTTTCAGTTGCACTTTTGCCCATTATTACCATCCTTATCCCCTGAATTTTGCAGAAAGGATGTGGGCGCTCCTTCTTAGGCGTCACACCTTTTCTGACTCAATTATACCCTTATCCGAGTGTATTACAATTATTTATAAATTTAATATCTACTATTATATGAAAAAAATAAATTATTTAAAAGCTTGCAAAAAAGAGAGAAATAAGTCCTCAAGGTTAAGGAACTTAAGCTACAGCCATAAACCCGCTTCATGCAAGGATTAATAACAGCTAAGCATTATTAATAAAATAAATAAACATGCTGCCCGCAGCAGCAAGATCAACAATTGCCCATAAGAAGTTCTTTCGAATTAGCATGAGCAAAGCTGCGATTACGCTAACGAAACAAGCAATGAGCATAATAAAAAAGGTGGTGAATAATCCACCAGAAAGAAACATCAGTACGTATAATATGACAAAGGAAAACACAATGGTCTGCACAATGGAAATTAGCTTGGTGTTCGTTCTAATGTTCTGTAGTATCTTCCCCATATTGTATGCGCCCTCCAATTATCTTGCTTTTTATAACCTATACTTTCTTTAGATTATTCCACTAAGGAGAATTAATCAAATCCATCCCCCTCTGTAAGCCGTAGTCTTCTTAGTGTTTAACCCAATATGGAAAGTCCCTAAACACGAAAAAGCTGCCTCATTCGTAGATAATTCTACTCTTGGAACAGCCTTAGCTATGTTAGTGATTTACTTATTCCTCTGTGATGAACTATAAATATCCTTCACCAGCTTCAGCGCTTTTATCCCCTCAGTACCGTCCAACCAAAACTTTCGTCCGCTCAAAATATGGCCATAGAAGTCCTCAATTAGTCTCTTATGCCCAGTCCCCCAATACGATTTACCTTCCGTAGGACTGAATATAGGTTCACAAACCAAGGTTTCCTTTCCATCTTTCCAAAGATATAAGTGGTCTCGCCGGAGGTTAAGAGTCCCCTCTTCAAAAACTAACTCCAACTCCACCGGTGAGTTCTCAAGATAGGTATTCGTACCATAAAACAGCCCGCGAACATTATTGGTGAAGTCGATACAAGCATGGGCAGTATCTTCTACTTCAATGACACCATCCAACACATCCGTGGTTATACTGCCCTTCACGGAAGTAATTTCACCCCCATACCACTGGAGTAAGTCCAAGGTATGAATGGTCTGATTGATTAGAACACCTCCACCTTCCGAAAACCATCGTCCTCTCCAGTTGCTATCTTTGTAATAACTTTCGTTTCGATGCCAGGTTACGACACCTTTCATACAAAGCAATTTCCCTAAATCACCAGAATCTATAGTCTTCTTAATATAAACGGAAGCATCATTATAGCGGTTCTGGAACACCACACCAAGCTGGCCAGAGCTCACTTCCGCTGCTTCCAGCATAAGCTTGGCTGAAGGCAGGTCGACGGCGATTGGCTTTTCTGTTAATACATGCTTCCCTGCACGTAATAGCTCTACAGCCATTTCTGCATGAAGATAATGAGGGGTACAGAGATGTACAACATCAATACGTTTATCGTTTAGTATTTCCCTATAATCATCAGTGGCATGGCAGGCGTATTCTATTCCGGCACGTGTAGCTTTATCAGCATCTATATCTACAACTGTAAGTAGATTTACATCTTTTATAGACGATATTGATTTAGCATGGAGAGGAAAAATCGCCCCGCAGCCAATGATCGCAACTCCAAGTTGGTTCATCTATACCACCCTCCATTCATCGTTCCATTCGCTATTTAAGTTGATTAGGGGTTAGATTAGTCGCTTGGGCTTGAGCCTTCAAACATAGTTCAGCTGCCTTGAAGACATGTGCTTGTGTCATGGCCTGCTCCGTCCGGTTCAGACAATCAAGGATAAGCTCACCAAAGAACGGAAATCCGACCTTTCCAGCCACATGCTCATAATGCTCTCCTTCTCCGTTCACCCAGTACACATGATCCGGTGTATTTGAACGCCCGATATCACTGTACTTGCGGAGCTCTATGTAGCCTTCAGTACCCATGATCATTGTACGCCCATCTCCCCAGGTTCCGAGCCCGTCTGGCGTAAACCAATCTACTCGGAAATACTGAGTTGCCCCATTGTCCCCAACAAGCGTCGCATCACCAAAGTCCTCCAATTCAGGATATGAAGAATGATTATAATTAGCTACCTTACTGTGAACAACTGAAGCATCCTGACAATCTGTATAATACAAAAATTGTTCAATTTGGTGGCTGCCGATATCGCAGAGAATCCCCCCATATTTCTCCCGCTCAAAGAACCATTCTGGACGGCTAGAAGCATTTAAACGATGCGGACCTAATCCAATAACTTGAAGTACACGACCAATAGCCCCCTGACGGATCAACTGTCCCGCATAGATTGCGCTTTCAACATGAAGTCGTTCACTAAAGTAAACCATATACTTCTGATTGGTGGCTGCTGCCATAGCTCTAGCAGAATCCAGCTGTTCAAGTGTTGTGAAAGGGGTCTTATCCGTAAAATAATCCTTCCCGTGAGCCATAACCTTATTTCCTAAAGGGCCACGTTCTGAAGGAACTGCCGCCGCCGCAATTAAGCGGACCTCAGGATTTTCCAATATTTCATCCATAGACCCAGCAGCCCTAACTCCCGGATATTTGGCTATGAACGCTTTAACCTTCTCTTCATCCGGATCATATACCCATTTCAGCTCTGCCCCTGCCTCAACGAGCCCATTGCACATCCCGTAAATATGACCGTGATCTAGCGCGATCGCAGCAAATATGAATTCACCTGGCTTTACTACTGGTTTAGCTTCATACGTGGGGGCATAGTTCATTCCATCTTTTATATTCATCAGAATCCTCCTAAATTACTTCTAATCGATTCTATAATAGGTTAAGCAGATAGCGCAGACTAATCTCCAAGCTTTCAAAAGGATCACGACGGCAAACATCCTGCTCCACTACATACCATTCAATGTCTGTTTCTCGGCATGCAGTAATGATCTCATCATAGTTCATGTTTCCTTCACCAATTTCAGCAAAGACCTGTTTCCTATCAACAATCGCCATATCCTTTAAATGTACAACCTGCATTCTGCCTTCCACTTTACGTATCCATTCTTCTGGACTCGCGCCACCTGCCTGAACCCAATATAAATCTAGTATGAAACCAACTGCAGGATCAGTCTCATTAAGCAGCACTTCCATCCCGGTAATACTCTCAAAGCGTTCGAATTCAAAATCATGATTATGATAGACAAATTGCAGACCGTGTTGTTCTTTTAGTGTTATTGCAATTTCAGATATCAATTTCGCAAATTTCCGGTAGCTATCAAGCCCAGTACGAAATTCTTCTGGCAAACTTCCAAGTCCAATGTATTTGCAATTCCAGAGCTTATGCTCTGTGGCCAGAGCCTCCAAATCGTTCACTAACCGATCCCAGGACACATGGGTCGCACATATAGTCAATCCTGCTTCATCCGCATATGCTTTAACTAGCTTCGGGTCGATCGGCCCAATGGATGAAATCTGAATGCTCTCATAACCCATTGCCGATACCTTTTGAAAAGTTGATCTTAAATCCTCCGCGGTTTGAGTAAACTCACGCAAAGTGTACATTTGAGCTGCAATCGTCGAACGTTTCATAGAATTTAACCTCTCTCCTTCGATTTAATGAGTTCCTTTAACATTCAATGTTTTAGACTCTGAGGTTTCCTTTTGAAAAGTCGAGTTTCTCACTTGTTCCATCAGCTTCTCGTAGAATAAATCCGAATCCATCGGTAGCTCCACCCAATTGTCCGTCCAAGCCGATAAATACATGGCATTCGAAAGGGTTAGCCCTTTAATCCCTTCCTCCCCGGGAGCAAGTAACTCTTCATCATGTAAAATGGCATTCGTAAAGTTCCGTAGAATTCCTTTATGCTGCTCCCCTACGCCATCATGTACGGGTATCTCACATTTCCAACATTCTGGACTACCGAAACCTCCCGTGAACTCTGCGTTGAACTGCGGCTCCGGTGTACGTAAACGCCAAAAGGTTAGCTTCCCGTCTTCCACTACGATTTTTCCATTATCGCCATTGATTTCAAAACGATTAGTTCCCGGTGCCTCTCCAGTTGTAGTAATAAACAAACCTGTAGCGCCATTCTCGTATTCCACATAAGCGGTTACATCATCTTCAACCTCAATGTTGCGATATTTTCCAAAGTGGCAAAATGCTCTTATCCGCTTCGGCATCATGCCTGTCGTCCACTGCCATAAATCTAGCTGATGAGGATCTTGATTAAGCAATACCCCACCACCTTCACCCGCCCATGTCGCCCGCCAGCCACCAGAGTTGTAGTAGTTCTGCGATCTATACCAGTCGGTAATAATCCAATTCGTCCGGCGGATCTCACCTAACTCACCAGACTGAATAAGATCTCTCAGCTTCTGATACAAAGGATTAGTACGCTGATTGTACATGATTCCAAATTTGCGATCAGACTCCGCTGCTGCATCATTCATTTGTTGAACAGCTTTCGTATATACTCCTGCAGGTTTCTCGACCAATACATGATAACCATGTTGAAAAGCCTCAATCGCAAGTGTAGGGTGATCATAATGCGGAGTGCAGATTAATACCGCATCCATGACACGTGACTCGAATAATTCCATCGGAGTAGAATACTTCCTTACGTTCTCGGGCAATTGCTCTTCAGCCCATTTCAAACGTTCTTCCCTTATATCACATACGGCTGTAAGCTCAGCCCCCTTAATCTCACTCAGCAGACTTTGCGCATGTGCGGTTCCCATATTTCCAATGCCAATAATTCCATAACGAACTGTACTCATCCCTGATCACTTCCTTATTAATGGTTATGCTTAGAGGATATACTTAATTTAAGGACATGAACATGAGCGAAATTAAGGTTTATTTGTATTTGAGTAAGATGTTTTAGTTAAATAGAACCGTTATAATGAGGATATTAAAGCCTTAAAGGAGTTAAATGATGAACAATCCAGGTAACTTATCAGGACGTCTCCTGCAGAATCTCAAGGTTACTGTGACCCATGCTCAACTTAGTAATCGATATCCCGGATGGAACCGCACGCTGGAAACTCCCGCTTTTAATCGGCTGTATTTTATTGATGGGGGTGAAGGAAAAGTAATTATAAATGGGATTACCTATTATCCGAAGCCAGGTCAGCTAATGATCATGCCTGCGGGAAGCACACAAACTACTGAAACTTCTATGGATGATCCATATATCCGTTATTACTGCCACTTTGATGCTGACATTGGAGAATGGCCCTTATTCCATGCGGAAAAAAAGTTATACATCTGCGATTCACCTAATCCAGATTCAATAAGAGCAATCTTCGTGGAGATGATCGAACAATTTCAAAAGGACGATGTCTTATCTATCCTTCGCACTCAGGCTTGTTTGCTGAATCTCATTGCCACTTGTCTTGAATCAAGCGACAGTAGTCATACAGATTTTATGACGCAATTCATACACACCGGTGACCAAGGCAAGCTGGCTCATGTGCTCCATTACATCGATAAATATCTGAATAAGCCCATAGAGATTGATGAATTAGCAGAGCTTGTCCACCTGCACCCAAACTATTTCATTCCTTATTTCAAAAGATTCATGGGGGTGCCTCCAATGCACTATGTTCAATTGAAACGTATGGAGCACGCTAAAAGACAGCTTTCTTACACAGATTACAGCATTTCGGATATTGCGGAACAAGTCGGCATGGAATTAGCTCATTTCTCTAAATATTTCAAAAAGGCAATGGGTCTTTCCCCATCCGCTTATCGGAATAGTACGAAGTAATTTAAATAGAGATATCCCTCTGAATGGAATGAACTATAATAAAGAAACAGCATGACACATCATTATTTTAAGGTGGGGATGATCATACATATTAGGACAGCTTCATTTAGCGACACGCAAGAAATTGCAAGACTATCCAGTGAGCTCGGATATCCTTTAAATATCGAACAGCTGGCAGATAGACTTCAAGATATCAGAAATCGTAAAGATCATGCTGTTTATGTAGCAGAGTCGGATAGCCAATTAATCGGATGGATTCACGCCAATGTGCGAATGTTAATTGAATCTCCACCCTTTGTTGAAATTTGTGGTTTGGTGGTCGATGGGCAGTATCGCGGAGAAGGGGTCGGCAGACAACTTGTTGATACCTGTGAACGCTGGGCAGCACAAATTGGAGTGAACAAAATAAGAGTGCGCACCAACCAAACTAGAGAAGATGCGGTACGTTTCTATACACGTATTGGATTTTCGCAGAAGAAAGCTCAGTTCGTGCTTGATAAGGAACTTTGATTACATTCGAGACTTTTAGTGAGGGAATTTTATGATTGTGGATACATTACGGGTTTTCGTTACAGTTGCTGAGCAAAGTCATTTCTCTAAAGCAGGAGAATTACTGAATCTATCTCAACCCGGTGTCAGTCTACATATCCGGAATCTTGAGAATGAACTAGGCGCAAAGCTTCTACACCGATCTTCGAAACAAGTGAAATTAACCGAAGCAGGTACAATTCTTTATAATCATGCCAAACAAATATTGGCTCACTTCGAAGAAGCTCATCAGGAAATACAAATGCTGCAGGATGAGGTTACTGGCAGTATACATATTGGTGCGAGCTTTACGATTGGAGAGTATATATTGCCCTCAAGACTTGCGGAATTTGCAAATCAATACCCGCATGTCAAACTTCAGGTGACGATCGGTAATACTGAAGAAATTATTGGTGGGGTTAGAACCAATGAATTGGATATTGGGTTCATCGAAGGAGAAGCGCATGAGAATGATCTGATCGTCACGCCTTACATGAAGGACGAGATGATTATCATCTCCCCTGCCAACCACCCTTTGTCAAAAATGGTCTCTGTAGAGCAAGGGATGCTGCAAAATCAGGTTTGGGTGCTGCGAGAGCTTGGTTCTGGAACGCGTGCTTTCAGCGATCACTTTATTCAAGAAGAAGAGATTTGTGTCAAAAGATCTTATGTCTTCAACAGTAGCCAGGGAGTTAAGGAAGCGGTCTCCTCCGGTTTGGGAATCGCTATGCTCTCCAGATGGATTGTGCGCAAAGAATTAGCAAGCGGCGAAATCTATGAGCTCCCCATCAGACACCATCATCTTGAAAGACAATTCTCCATCATCCGCCACAAAGAAAGCCCCTCCTCCATGGCTACCAATGTCTTTATTCAAAAACTACTTGTCTCTAGAAAAGACAAGTAGTTTTTTCTTACTATTTTTTGCTTAACTCGTATTCAACCAGACGTCCATCTTCCAGATGCAGCACGCGATCACACCATTCGAGCATCCGTTCATCATGAGTGACCATTACCGCAGCTTTACCCTCATTCTTTACTTCTTCAGCAATCATTTTCACAACTTCTCTACCTCGTTTGAAATCCAAACTCGCTGTTGGTTCATCAGCAAACAAGATGGCGGGTTTATTCATCCACGCTCTTGCGATCGCTACACGTTGCTTCTCCCCGCCAGATAGCTGCTCAGGATAATGATTTCGACGTTTCCAGATATCCAGACGTTTCATCAAATCTGTTGCCCGTTCCTTAGCTTCCTTAGAACTCATCTTCCCCTGTTTAGCAACAAAGAGAAGCTGCTCTTCTACCTTCAAGTAGGGCAATAGCTGTGCGCTTTGGAACATAAAGCCTATCTTTTCTAATCGTAGCTCGGTCAGCTCACTTTTACTTTTATCTGTAAGAGATTCTCCATCTATGAAAATCTCACCACTGGTTGGCGTAAGAAGCGCACCCGCTGCTGATAGGAATGTACTCTTTCCTGTTCCCGAAGGTCCAAGGACGGCAACGAATTCCCCTTCATTGACTACAAGATTCAAATTGTTTAGAACAGATACCGTTGTATCGCCATCACCGTAGGTTTTGGTCACTTGCTTCATCAATAATTTCGCACTCATGCTCCAGCCCTCCCAATTGCTTCTAATGCATCTACTTTAGCCACTTTAGCGACAGAAATAAGTGATCCTAAAAGAGACATCCCCACGAACAAGCCGCTGGTTAATAGAATCGTTGAAGGTTCCAGTTGGAATGGCATGGTGTCTGGTAATACCTGGTTCATTCCAAAGGTTAGTAGCAAGCTAATGCTAAGACTTGCAATGGCCAATATCATAACCTGCCCAACTACGCTCCAGGCCAAGTAAGACATTTTTGTACCCATAGCTTTCAGAATGCCAAACTGGCTTGTTTTCTGAATTGTAATGACATAGAAGAATACAGCTAGAACAAACCCAGCGATTACGAACAGGAACGCAATCATCATAAGCAGGGAACCTTGTTCTGATGAATAACCCGGAATATTAGAGATCGCTTCTTTTTGCGTAATAACTTCCACATTTTTCGTATTTGCAGAGATCTTATCCACTTGCCCTGCGTTTGCATTAAGCGCAATTACATTAAAAGGAACTCCGGATGTAGCCTCACTACCTTGATTAACACCCTGTCTCATTTCCTGCCAATCTTTATTGTTAATATAGACTACCGGGGTATGACTGTATGAGCTATTCTCAACATATCCTGTAACTTTAAATTCCTTCCCAGTTGCCTGATCTTGGATCGTACTACCAATCTTAATGCCTGACTGCTCCAAGTCACGATCAACGATGACACTTCCCTGCGTGTCATTCGTAATCTTGTCACCTTCAATCACTTTTGGAGCAAGTAAACCATTCATATCTACTGCGAAAAAAGTTACGTCTGCTTTGGTATCCGCATCGTTCGTAGTCACTGTACTCATCTGTAGAGCGAGTGAGGAAGCATTATTGTCTCCTACTACCGCTCGAACACTATTGAGCTCCGTATCCGTTAACTGAGAACGTCTAAACGTCTGATCCGCATCCTTCTGCACCACATAATAGTTTGCCGGCATATTCTCTATTGCTGAGATGTTAGCATACGCTAACCCTCTGGCCAGTCCTGTTACGAAAAGCACAAGAAAGGAAACCAATAACATGATCACCATTATTAACAGGTATCTGGCTTTAGAATGTCGCATTTCCCTTAAGGCTAGAAACATATTACCACTCCTTCTAATCTGTATAGTCACAGTTTAGAAGATGAAAATGAACGGAGTATGAATAACGAGTTACAAAAGCGGAAGAGTTACGGTAAAGGTCGTGCCTTTGCCAACTGTGCTGGATACTTCTATGGTTCCGTTATGTGTCTCAACAATTTTTTGCGTAATCGCTAGTCCAAGACCGCTACTATGTGTTTCTCGTGTACGTGCGCGGTCGACTTTATAAAAACGATCAAAGATGAGTGGTAATTCGTCAGCAGGAATACCTTCCCCCGTATCCGAAAAGGTTACTACACAGTTCCCCTCGTCAAGCTTTGCGGAAATCATAATAGATCCCTCAGCAGGTGTATATTTGATAGCATTAGTAATGAGGTTCATCCACACCTGATACAATAGATTGGAATCACCATGTACGCTAATATCGGCAAGACTCAGTCTTACAGCCAATTGCTTCTCTGTTAATCTCCACTCCATGATTTGCACCACCTGTCGCAGCTGTGCCCGCAAATCTATAGATTTCTTCTGCAAGGAATCCGGATCATAATCAAGAGAAGATAACGTTAGCAGCTGTTTACTAAGCATCGATAGACGATGGCTTTCTTGATCAATAATATTGAGGTACTGTATCCGTTCATCCTCAGGTAATGTAGGATCTTTAAGGGTTTGGGCAAATCCTTGAATAGAAGTTAATGGCGATTCGATTTCATGCGATACATTCGCAACAAACTCTTGACGTGCACGATTGGTCCGTTCCAGCTCACGACTCATAATCATAAAGTGTGAGGCTAACTGGCCAATCTCATCCCGGCGCCAAGTATTTAATTTAATATCATATCTACCTTTTGAAATCTGTTTAGTTGCCGTTGTCAAACGTATAATAGGTCTGACCACATGCAGTACGCTGATCATGACGAATCCTAGACTGAACAATACGGTAAATCCGATGATGACAGCAAAAAACACGCGTAGTTCACCGAACTGAACCTCTGCATCTGGACGCATGAATAACGCAAAAGTCTCATTATTGACTTCAATAGGCACACCTATCGTATTGCTTAATTGGTTATCAAAAAATCCTGTTATAAATGCACTATCAGGAAACTCCGCTACACCATGATACACTTGTCCACTCAAGACCTTCTCAAGCTGTTGCTGATCCAAGTCCTCTTTCCGAAATGGCTTGCCATAGAATCGGGATTGACCTTCTGCATCGGTTAAATAGATCTTATATCCTAGTACAGCTACACTTCGCAGATAATCCTCCATAGAATCTGGGTGAGATTCTGCAAACCGTTGGATTTCAATGGCCATCCCCGTAAGCTTGGTATCGTTCTTTGCTTTAATCTGAGCTTGATAATAAATATTAGACACCAAGAAACCAAGAAGGCTGCTCACAACAATAGCCGAACAAAAAAGAATACACATCCTTACATACAGGGACTTCACGAGTTCATCATCTCCAATTTATAGCCGATTCCCCGTACTGTCCGAATCACAAAGTCATTTTGATAATCCAAAAATCGCTGACGCAATCGCTTGATATGTACATCCACCGTGCGTTCATCACCTTCGTAATCCATTCCCCATACTAGTTCAATCAGCTCACTTCGTGAATACAGTCTTCCTGGATATTGTGCCAGTTGTGCGAGTAGTTCAAATTCCTTTACCGGTAGCAACAGAACTTCGTCGCCATCCGTGATCTCATAATTTTTACGATCGATAACCAATGAATTCAAGCGAATCCGATCATCTGAAGCGATGGAATAACGTCGAAATAAAGCTTTGATCCGAAACAGCAATTCTTCAGGTTCAAACGGTTTCGTTACATAATCATCCGTTCCCCGTAAATAACCCTGCTCTTTATCACTAAGTTGCTGCCTGGCTGTTAACAAAATGATTGGAATATCATACGTTTCCCTTATATGCTGGCATAGCTCTAATCCGTCCACATGTGGCATCATCACATCCACGATGGCTAGATCCGCAATGCTTTCTTTTAGTTTATGTATCGCGTCCCGACCATCGCTGGCCTCCATAACTTGATAACCTTCTCTAGTTAATACATGCTTTAATAAAGTTCGAATATTGCTATCGTCATCTGCTACTAAAATTTTTTTCATCTTTTACACTCCCTGAATAACGGATGAACCCATAGTATCAACTTTAAAGGGTTTGAACAACTACACATATAATTGCCAATCAAGTAAACAATATAATACGTTTATATTTTCAAAAAAAAGAAGCTGCCTCACCGCGTAGAAATAATCTACTGGTAGACAGCCTCTCATGATTTGGGTAATAGGTTAGATTAACACCGTCTTTGTAGACATGGCTTCTTCACTGTATTGTTTAGTCCCTTCTAACACCACTTCAAGCTTAATAATCTCCGAACGGCTGGCTAAACGGATTGGAGGTCCCCAGGTCCCATAACCAGAGGAAACAACGACATGTAATTTATCCTTGCGGAGGTAACCCCAGTCCAGTTCGAATAAACGTTTAGTGATCCAGTGATTAGGAGCAATCTGTCCACGATGTGTATGGCCGGAGAGCAGAATATCTACCCCTTCTTGGGCAGCGACATCAAATCCGGTAGGCTGATGATCCATCATAATCACAGGACGCGTCAGATCAAGACCATTCAACAAGGAGCTCACACTCATTCTACCACCGGCTTCCATCGATTCGGCAGTCTTATCTTTTCGACCGACAATATACGTTCCCGCCACTTCTTCAACCTCATCCTGTAGGACTTTAATGCCTATGCTACTCATCAAATCAGTATATTCCTTAATCGAACCACCGTAGTATTCGTGATTGCCTAACACTGCGTATACACCATGGCGCGCTTTTAATTGCTTCAGCTGTTCACTCATACTATTGCGAATAAAAGGCTCAATACTATCGTCAAGTACATCCCCAGCCAGCAAAATCACATCAGGCTTCATAGCGTTCATTTGTGCAACCATTTTTTTGAGATGCCGATTGCCGACGATATTTCCTAAATGCAGATCGGATGCTACAGCGATTGTAAGTGGCGTACTAGTGCCGATGGACTTATCGATGGGAATGGGATGCGTACGGATCACTGTACTCCAAGCATTGATTGAGCCCCAGACTAGAAAAACAACCAGTAATATCAGTAGTGTACCTCCCGCTTCTGAGATGTAGTGCGTTCGATCTACACCCATCCATCCCAGCAATACATACAACAAATCAGCTAGTGGCAACATGATAATAGCAAATTCCATGCAAGCTAGATAATACGATCCAATTACTTTAAAGAATCTAGCTAACGGCTTCACTATTGTAGGCCACGGTATCATTCCAATGACATACGCAAAGGCAACAAGCAGGAATAATGTCCAGAACAAACCGGTGGAAGCACCTGAGAACCATTCATGAACAAGCAACCAACCGTGATACCCAATGTAAAAATTAACAAGTCCCAGAATAAGCAGCATTGCAAACCCTGAAGCTAACATTCGTAATGTTTTCATCGTTCCACTCCCCTTTACGGTACTAACTCTATACGTCTTATCTCAAATCATAACACAAACCGTTAACCCAGTATAAATTACAGTGCCGTCTTCGGAAAACGGAGCAAATAACGAACCACAATTCTTTATCACATTCCCCGTCAAAAAAAAGAAAATGCCCGTCGGCATCTTCATTGGAGGAGGTATACAGTTATACAGCTCTTTCACGCGTAGCCATACATTCACCAATTAGCTTATCGCATTTATTAATGTGATTCAGAAGCCAATCGGTCAATGTACGGTTAAGCTTAATCGTTGAGAGAACGGAAACCCCCTTGGTTTTAATAGTTTCTTCTAATTCAAGAACGGCTTTTACAAAATTAGCATGCGTCTTACGATGTTCCGCCAATTCAGGAAAATCGATCTCTTCCATCAATTGCTCTTCATTGCTAAAATGCTCGATAGTATATTCCTTCAAGAATTTCAGCGTTTCTTCGATTTTCTCTTTCCCCTGTTGCTTGCTGCAAGCATCAAAAAATTCATTCAATTTCGTAAGCAACTGTCTGTGCTGACAGTCTATTTTCTCTACACCGATATTATAAGAATCCTTCCATTCAATCACAAAATCACCATTCCATTTCCTGAAATTAACATATCGATAAATACAATTAATTTTCCACCTTTCCGCACAATAGATCTATTAATAACATCACAAGATAAATTCCATATCCATCCAGAGAAAAATCGCACTTACGTGTCTGCCTCTACTTCAGCCCCGGTTCAATGTGGACAAGCACAGTTGATACTTGGTGCCTATCTTTCAATTGTTCTTCAATTTCTTCCGTAATATCATGGCTCTGCACCACGCTAAGCTCGGAATCTACTAATACAGTTGTATCAACTAGCACGTTATTCCCGTGGATGCGAGCTTTGATATCTTTAATGGATTGCACGCCGTCAATTTCAGCAACAGTTTCTTTCATGAGTTCAAGCTCTTCCGCATCAAAGCCGTCTGTTAAGTCATGCGTAGCTTTACTAAAGATATCCCATGCTGTCTTACAGATAATCAGGCCAACAATAATTGCTGTAAGCGGATCAAGCCAGGGAATTCCAAATCCAGAAGCTATAATTCCGACAAAAGCGCCTATGCTAACTAAAGCATCTGATCGATTATCTAGTGCTACTGCTCGCATAGCGTTACTATTGATAGAGCGGGCCAGTCTAATGTTATACATATATACGCCCATCATTATCACAGCACAAAAAACTGCCGTCCACGCTGCTATAAGATCTGGACTTTCCAGTTCGGGTTGAATAAATTTGTTCACGCCCTGGTACAACACTTGAAGTCCTACCACAATCATAATAAATGAAGCAATTAAGGATGCCACGGTCTCTGCTCTGAAATGCCCGTAGCTATGATTGGAATCCGGCGGTCTCCTGGAAATCTTAAGGCCGATTAGTATGGCGATAGAAGCGATAATATCCGTGCTGTTGTTCAGGCCATCTGCAAGTAGCGCTTGAGATCCCGCGACCGTACCAATAAATAGTTTGATGGCGGATAGGAATATGTAAGCAACTATGCTTAGCCATGCTCCTTTTTCACCTTGTTTGATATCGTTGTAATTTTCCAAAAAAAGAACCCCCAAAGAATAGTATTGTTCTATACTACACTCCGAGATTCGGGTGGGTCTAGAGAAACAGTGTTGCTAAGAGGCGTAATAGTTCCCTCTGTCAAATAGAGTTGCTAGGTCGTAACTGTTTTGCGGAACGTAACATAGTTTGCCTCAGTTCAACTTTACCTCCTAAATATAAGAAAGTATAAGGATGCCGAAGGCGATTTTGCTAGTTCTACTGGAATAGTAACTTTTTACTATTTGAAATGTCTAATTATAGTAATCACTATTTTTGAGGAGCGTGAAACGATGATTCAGTCTTTGCACAAGACAATGATTAAAGTTTTAGCTGTTGCAAGTATTGCATCCCCAATAGCTTACACCGGATCGTTATCCGTCATTTCCGCGGAACAAGCAGTCATAAGTACAAGCTATCCCTATTACAATGAAGTCAAAGCACCCAATCTTGTACCTGTATGGTCATCACCGCTCGCCATCTTAAAGGAAGATAGAATCACTGGGCAGAATGTTACAGCCCTTGCGGAGAATGGGAAGGTCTTTGCGTTACAGCGTAATGAAAAATTAGTTGCATTGAATGCTACAACAGGTAAAAAAATGTGGGAATTCGGAAGTGAATTAGCCCCATTGTTCACGTACAGTAATGGATTTATTTACGGATTGACCCAAAGCGGCTCCCTATATGCCGTTAATGAAGCAGGTAAAAAAGCATGGTCAGCTTCATTATCACTACCTAAAGCTACAAATATACAACGGTTAGGCTCCACCATTTATGTAACACAAGAGAGTCAACTGGCCGCCGTCGATGCTGTCAGTGGGAAGATCAAATGGAAGGCTGTTGAGGAGAGCAATAACTTTACAGGCTTATCAGAACTTATGGAAACCGACGGGGTTGTTATTCGAAGTTATCTCTCTCAGGGAGCCTTAACAACTGCCGCTCTTGCCGCTTATGACAGTCTGACAGGCAAAAAGCTATGGGACCAGACCCGACAATGGTGGCCACTAGCAGTAAAGGATGGTCTTCTCTACTCCATTACCAATACGTTAATGCTTGATGATAACCCTGTAAACCGTAATGTAAAAGTTTCTGTATTCAACGTAAAAACGGGTGAACTTAAAGGAGAACGTTTATATAAATGGACAGATACCGAGAATAAAGATGGAGTATTCACATTTGGTGGTGTAAATGGGACTGCGTTCTTGGATGGAAATGACTTTTATATTTTTCAGGGAAAAAAGATTGTGAAATATAATTTCTGGAATTACTCAGCGGAAGGTAAACCAGTTCAAACCTGGACCTCTATGGCTAAAGAGAAGGATTATCCACTTAACCAAGTCCATCAACAAAGAATGTTATATTCCAATTATGATACGGGTACGCTATCCGCACTTAAACTTGGAAATGGGCAGGCTGTAGTACTCAATAATGGGGAGAATCCTGTTGTTCAGACGGATCTTTTTGGAAACGTGGTTTATAGTGGACAATCAGATGGCCTATTTCACGCTTATGATATGTTGACTTTGAAGCCTATTTTTACCGTGAATACAGGATCTCGTAACTTTGCCCCTTCGCTTAAAACCGGAGGCATGCTGATGATCCGAACGGATAATCAGCTGCTGGCTATTAAACTGCCTTCATCAATTAAATAAAAAAAGCCTGATTTCTCAGGCTTCTGGTCTGCAGTAACTTCACTTACTCAGCAGGAGCTGTAAAAGTACGTGCAGCAAATTCAGCATCCAGCATGTAGAAGGCGTTGCTATCTTTATCAATTCGTTTCAGTTTACTAATGATGTTGCTAAAGAGCGCTTCCTCTTCTACTTGCTCGTCAATAAACCATTTCAAGAAATAGATCGTTGCATGTTCACGCTCATCCAGCGCCAAATCAGCTAAATGATAGAAGCGTTTCGTGTTTTGTTGCTCATGCGCGAAAGCATGTTCAAAGGCATCCAGCATCGAAGAGTATTCGTTCTTCGGCTCTGGTAGAGCTTCAAGTGTTGCCCGATTATCGCGATCATTAAGGAACTTATAGATTTTCATGGCATGGAATCGTTCTTCTTCTGCTTGAATCAAGAAAAAGTTTGCAAAACCATCCAGACTTTCACCGGAACAATAGGCAGCCATAGCTAGATAAACATGAGCGGAATAAAACTCAAAATTCATCTGTTCATTAAGGGCATTCACTAATCCATCTTTCATTTGACAGTCACCTCATAATTCAATTTTAATATGTAAAGATTTAAGTTCATCTTATCACCGTGTACCTAAGTCAGCAAGGATTCATCCTTCTGACATCTAAATAAGCAACGAAGGGACGACTATTCTAATGACCAGATTCACACGTAACATCCTTAGACCTAAATACTCAGGCAGCCTTCTAATGGCTTCTGCTATGGTATCTATGCTTCTGTTAACTAGCTGCTCCAATAGCAGTAACAATTCCCAACCTGTCGCTACAAATTCACCGACTGCCGAATCCACATCATCTCCGGTTACCAGTTCCACGCCTGCTCCCTCCTCAGAAAGTGATCCAATTGCTCTTCAGGTTTCCAGTATGAGCCTTGAAGAGAAAATTGGACAAATGCTTCTGGTTGGTATTGATGGAACCGTTCTAGATGATCAAGCAAAAAGGATGATTGCCGAAGACAAAGTCGGTGGAATCATCCTTTATAAGGATAATATTCAAGACCTGAAGGGAATGGTCAGCCTTGTTAATTCCATGAAAGAGAGTAACAGCGGCAACCCTGCCCCTTTATTTATGAGTATCGATCAGGAGGGTGGAAAAGTCAGCCGGATGCCTAAGGAGTATGCTTCTTTCCCCTCTAATGGAACGGTGGGTACCCGTAATGATGCTGACGCTGCCGAAATGATGGGTAAGCTGCTCGCAAGAGAAGTGATTTCAGCCGGATTTAATATGAACTTCGCTCCCGTCCTTGATATCAATAGTAATCCCGATAATCCTGTAATAGGAGATCGCTCCTTCGGCAATTCCGCTGAACTAGTCAGTACACTAGGGATCGCCGAAATGAAGGGTATTGAGAGCGAAGATGTTGTTCCCGTAGTCAAACATTTCCCTGGTCATGGTGATACTTCTGTCGACTCCCACCTTGAGCTGCCGATTGTGAATAAGACCGCTGAAGAACTCGCTAAATTAGAATGGCTCCCTTTTCAAGCTGCGATAAAAGAAGGAACCGACGCCGTTATGGTCGCTCATATTTTGTTTCCAAAACTTGATCCTGATAAACCGGCATCTTTATCAAGTAAAATCATTGGTGAGCTACTTCGCGGAGACATGAAATATCAAGGAATCGTAATCACAGATGATCTAACTATGGGTGCTATCATGAAGAATTACGACCTCGCCACAGCGGCGGTAGATACCATAAATGCAGGGAGTGATATCTTACTTATCGCTCACGGCTATGATAATGAGAAACGTGTAATAGAGTCGCTTCTGGACCATGTAAAAAAAGGTAAGATACAGGAAACACGGATTGATGAGAGCGTCTATCGGATTTTAGCATTGAAAGCTAAATATAATCTATCCGACGAGCCAGTTCCGGTTCCTGACCTTACCGAGCTAAACAAAGATATTAAATCTTGGAAACGCACGATTGAGAAATAGGCTTAGCCTATTTCAATCTATTGAAGCACAACAACATCTCCAACCTTTAACCCTGAGACGGCCTCTGTTTTGTCAGCCGTCTCCATGCCCACTTTGATATCTCTTCGTTCATATTCCCCATTACCTTTATCCAGCATCACGTAGGAGAGATCTCCTTCATGCATTACTGCGATGCTGGATACAACGATGGCATTTTCCTTGCGGACCGTCTCGATTTCTCCACTCAAGCTTAGTCCACCAATCAAGCGCTCGTTAGGCTGCAGTGAGATTACCACTTCAAATTGTGGAACCGAAGTAGCAGTAGTATTTTGACCCGAAGCAGTCTTAGCAAATTTAGATACCTTAGTCACTTCTCCAGACAGCTTTAAATCTTTTAAAGCTGTCATTTTAACATCAACTTTCATTCCCGTCTTAATACGGAAGACATCTTGTTCACCTACAAGCGCTATGAATTCAAGCTTGTTCATATCTACTATTTTGCCGATGTATTGATTATCTGTTACCGTTTGTGGAATTTCACTCGCACTGTCAAATAGAAAAACACCAGTTGCTGGAGCGTGGTAGAGGGCTGTATTTAGCTTAGCCTTCTTTTCTTTTAGTTCACGAGCCTGTATTTCAGCATTTACTTGGTTAAGCTCATCCCCTAGGCGTGTTGTTTCTTGGGCTGCAAGTGCCTTTATACGTTCGGCTTCTGTTGCACCAAGGGCTGCGTTCTCCTCGTCCTGCTGACTAACAAATTCATTTAATTCCGCTTCTAGCTGCGCCTTTCGAATAGTCGCCTCTTGTGTAGCAATCTCATTCTTTAAGGCTTCCTGATCAAGGGTAAACAACAAATCCCCTTTCTTTACTTGCCCACCGTTCTCAACCTTCCACTTGGTTACCTTTGAAGCATACGGTGCATATACAAGCGTTTCCTGCTCATATTGTGAATTCCCTTTGACCTGAACGGAGTTGGTGATGGTTTCCTGTGTCACTTCAAAAGTTATCGCCTGTGGTGGTTCAACAGGTTCTAGCTGTGCCTCGGTTTTATACATCTTGCTGTATACAAAATAACCTGCTGCAATAATGATCAAAACTAATACAATCCACTTGATTCTCCTCTTCATCACTTCTGCTTCCTTTCAACTAAAAAATAGCTAATCCCGTTTTATCGCCGTGAGTGCATTCGTTCTGGACGCGCTGATCGCCGGATAGATTCCCGATAGAACGCCTGTCATCACTGCAAATGCGATCCCTATTGGAAGGGTCATCAGAGGAATAGTGATTACCAAGGGCTCACCCATCCCCATTCCTCCTGTGGAACCAATCAGCTTATTTATGCCAAACACAATCAAATACGAAAAGCCTATACCGAGCAACCCACCCAGCATCCCGAGCAATGCCGCCTCTGTAATGAACATATTTCGGATTTGCCCCATATTGGCGCCTAGCACCTTCATAATACCGATCTGGCGACGACGCTGATGTGTGGACATGGTCATCGCAACGATGATTGAGATCGAAGCAATAATTAGAATAAATATACCAATACCAAGCGCTGCTTTCTTGAACATACTGAATGTAGAAGCCATCGCCTCTTTTTGATACAAATTCGTACTTGTATTTAGTGTGAGTTTCTGGATAAGCTTCTCCACTTGCACAATGTTGTCCGTATTGTCTACCTTTACAATGGCTGAGTTAAAAACATCCTTCTGCCCAACGGTTCCATTCATTAGTTTCAGTTGTTCTACCAGTCGCTCACCCGTCTCTAACGACACGTACATCTTCTTGTCGTACATCGCCATATCAGGGTTCCCACCGCTATCCAATATCCCAACAATTTGAATGGGTGAGCTGACTAGGGACTGTCCACTTTGAGAAGTAGGGTCATATGATTGCAATTGAACCTGTTGTTTGTACATATCCGACGGAAGCATGCTTAAACTGTTGTACTGTTCCATGATTTTATTATTGTACGGATCTGAATTCAGCTGTTCAAAAAGACGCTGCCGAGTCTCGACATCTATCAATCCTACAGTTGCTCCATAGTTTAGCACTGCCATTCCAATCAAATCAGATGGACCACCTTGCTTAAACGTCTTATCGTATTTCGTTAGCAACCGAAGATCTGTTCCGATAAGCTGTACATCCGTAATTTTATTATCGATAGTAGTCATTTGTATGTAGCCAAGCTCTTGAAAAGGTGCTGCTGCGGTAACATGCCGCAGGCCTTGAACAATTTTCAGCTTCTGGGCCGTCAGCCTGCCGGGGTCGAGCTTTGCATCAGAGGCAGAGGCTTCTTTTCCTTCTCCGCCCCCTTGTGAAGGGATGCCGCTGTTCGGAGTCACCGTAATTTCATCCATTTTGAAATTACGGTTAATTTCCCGCTCCGTATAGCTTTGCGCGGAATCTCCTATACTTAAAGCAACAATAATAGCAGCACAGCCTATCGATATACCTGCCATACAAAGACCTGTGACAACTTTCCGTCGTTTGACTTGCTCCCAAGCCAAACGTGAAATATCACTAATCCTCAATGAGTTTACCCCCTTCGAGTTCTGTATCCGAAGAAGTTTGTTTCTCAGTAATCATATATCCATCCTGAAGTGTGAAAATCCGTTGCATTTGTTCTGCAACTTTGAGCTCGTGTGTTACAACGATGAAGGTGGTTTTCATCTTCTTGTTCAGGTTAAGCAAGATATTGATAATTTCCTCTTCTGTCTTCGAGTCCAGATTTCCGGTCGGTTCATCTGCGAAAATAACGGACGGTTCTGTGATCAAGGAACGTGCAATACTAACCCGCTGCTGCTGTCCACCAGACAACTGTGAAGGGAACAGATCGGCTTTATCCGGAATGCCGACCCCTTCCAGCAAGGCTAGAGCTTTTTGCTTACGTATTGATGGTGAAACGGATTGGAACACTAGCGGCAACTCTACATTTTCACGGACGGTCAAGCTAGTAATCAGTTCATAGGCTTGAAAGATAAACCCGATATGCTTCCTACGAAATTCAGATAGCTTGTTTTCGCTCATCTTCACAATATCTTGGTCAGCAATGTAAATGTGGCCTTCCGTAGGCTTCATCAGACCTGCCATCAGGTTCAGCATGGTTGATTTACCGGAACCCGAGCTCCCCAGTAAAGCAACCATCTCCCCTTCTTTCACAGAAAAGTCTATTTGATGAAGGACTGCCGTCGTTTCATTACCATTCTTAAAAGAATGCGTTACATTTTCCACTCGCAACATTGGAGCTGCTCCTTCTCGTACATTAATAGATATGAATTCCTACTTCTCAGTTACTTGTCTATCGATCTTTATGCTATATGCCTGACTGGCCAGCTCGATCCGTTCTCCTTGGAACTCATCATACAGCGTGATTCTATAAGCGCCGCCTGACAAGTTTTTATACATATTATTGCTGAATGTTGCAGTATACGAGTTGTTATTCCCTTCAAGAAGTTCAGTACCAATGTTCAAGCTTCGTTCCTGTGATAGACCATATGGATCTGTCATTTTGAGCACCAGCTTATGGGTGAAGGTTCCCATGTCATAGGTACTGTCACGAAGTAGGTTGTAATTCATAACGATATCTATTGTGTTACTACCTTGCATCGATCGCCCTTCCGAACTTAGAACAGACATCGTGTACGGATATAGCGCAACCTTCGTCAAGTTATTCTCCGGTGGAGTAGAAACTGGATTTAAACTCAATGAAGCAATATTAATGAACCCCGTTGGTTCCTGCCCAGGCTCAGACAGCTTATTTCCAGTAATTCCTGGACCTAGATACATACTAACGTCAGATGGAATAACGGATTTAGGCAATTTTGCCCAGTACGTAATTAATTGCTTACCACCTGGTGTAGCTGAAGTATCTGGCTGATTCACTGTTGCTTCAAATAGCTGGCCATCTCCCGTTTTAAAGTAACCTTGAAGGCGAGCCATTTTGCTTTGTCTTTTTTCCTCACTGCTAAGCAGTAGCTCTGTATATACGATATTAGAATTGAGACCTTCATAGATAATGGTTTTGTTCTCTTGAACACTAGCGTTCTTGCCTTTACCGGTAATTGCATAACTTCCCCCACGTTCAATAGTCGCTACAGCATTCATCGTACTGTTCGTGCTAAGCGACAGGAACGAGCTCTTCTCTTCTTTTACCGTTGAATAGAGGTTCACTTTTAATTTATCGAACTCTTGCGTGTAAGGAATTTTGGCAAATACATAGATCTCCGCATTTTTTCCTGGCGCAATCGTCGAGGTTTCCTTGTCCATAAACAGTTCTGTAGAGGAAGACACATCATCATTGTCTACTTGCACAGATCCTTTTAATTCTGGAAGCGTTAAAGCTACCGATTGCGAATTCTTAATATTTATTCTAGCAACAACGATGTCATCATCTTTCCAAGGAAAGCGCTGTAATGACAGCAAGTTATAAGTGAAAGAGCCATATTCATTCGATGTGCTATACTCCACGCCTTTTTGAATCTCAGGTCGTAATGTATAGGAAATTGTGTAGTAAGCAACAGGTACTGTCAGCTTGGCTGTATTGACCGTACTTACATTATTCCCTTCAGATCCTGTTCCCTCGCCTGTACTGCTCGTATCTGGATTAGCTGGAGCTGAAACAGCCTCTATCATTTGCAATTGCAGCGAACTCTGCTCAACCTCAAGCGGAATTTGTGCGGTAAGTGGAATGATTTTTTCTTCCAAAGGTTTTATGGTTAAGCCGCTCAATCCCTTCGCATTGATCGGAAAGGTTGTCCCTGTTGAAGATTTGACGGCAAGCTCATACGTTGGCAACGTAACGGCCGTCTTCCCTACATTTTTCACTCGAAGCTGGAAGGTCCAAATCCCTTTATTATTCTCAGCGTATACGTTTGCGTTGTTTAACTGAGTTTCTATCGGATTATTATTAATGGTGATTTTCTTGGTCACACCTTTACCTACCACCAAATTAGGGGTTGTAGCTGCCGGTAGCTTGTACGAGGATTTAGCGATCTCAAGCTTCAGTGCTTCATCCTTTTGCGTAAATTGCAGCTTCATATTATCCGTCTTCATATAAGGAGGAATCTCGGCAAGATAATAGATAGTCTTCTTCTCCTGCGGCTGAATCTTGTAACTAATCTGAGAACGATCAAGTGCTAATTCATACGAACTGCCACCTGCAGAGAGTAAATAAGCCGCATAACCCGGATCACTGAGTACCTTACTGCCCTTATTGGTCAGGCTTATACCCACCTTGGCATAAACTTTCCCATTATATTTATAGAGCTCCAAGGACTCACTTTTAGCGATGACAGGAATGTCATTCATTGTGGTGCTAACATTTTTTCCATTTACAGCAGTTGGGGAATAATTAGCTGGTACAGTAAAACTTCCTGCATGCTTTAAATAACCTTTGGTTTTGGAATCCCATACATACATGGGAATCTTAATCCCTTTTAACGAATTGGTCTTGCCTATGTTGACGTAATATGTAACCCGCAAGCTTTCTTTAGCACCAATCTTCTTCTTAGTCGCGTCAGCGCTCAGTGGGTTACCCGGAATAACCGAACCCCCTGGCGTCGTCACTCTCGAAAAATAATACATAAGGTTTGCGTTTTTACTGCTCCCATTCGAATAATTCAGGGTATAGGTTAAAATATTTCCACCAGGTTGTGACCAAATATTGACATCTTCTAATGTAGCTTTGATATTTGCTCCTAAAGAAATGGAACCCAGATTGCTAGGGGCTGTTGCTGTCGCCGCAGCTACAGCTGCATTGCTACGAACAGCATTAGCGGATGCCGCTGAAGCGGTATGTCCAGTCAGTTGACTGATGACAAAGGTACTTAATAGTAAAACAACATATGTACTGCTATGCTTTCTCATTTACTTCCCTCCACGAGTATTTTGCTAGAATTATTATAGTGGCAAGAGCAAAACCAATTGTATCCATGTTGTAACACTTTTGGACCGTTTGTAACCAATTTGTTCCTATTTGCACGAATTTGAAGAATATTCTATTCTATAATTTCAATTCATCCTTCAATGCAGCCACATCATTAGCAGAAGGATTTTCTTCTCCATATCTAGCTTTTTCATATAATTCAATCAATGAATTCGACGTATTAACAGTGCTTTCTTCGCCCTTGTGTTTAGCCTTGTTAAGAGCAGTCCATTTTAAAATATCGTCCTCTGTTTCCTTCGCCGTAAGATAACTCTTAACTTCATAACCATGATCGTGCTTCATGTGAAGCCAACGACGATATAACCAACGAACACGTTCCTGTTCAGTATTCATCTGCTCCCAGCGGTCTTTTCGATGTCTTGGCGTAAGGCGAGTACTCCAGAAATCCTTTAGACCTTGAAGCGTTTGTTCCCATGTAAATACACTTTTTTCCTCATCAAGATAAGTTGTATTGTCCTTTGGAGTATGTTCCCTTCGTAGCATGGATAGCAAGGCATCCATGGCTCTCTTCAATTTCCCTCCGGCATTTCTGTACAACCACCGAAGTCCATAATAAGCTGCAACGCCCACTAACACAGCTCCAGCAACATATAAAGCAACATCTAATATAGCAGCTAGTAGACCAGGCTTTTCATCTCCAACAAAAGGTAGCTCCGGACTCGCTTGAGGCTGTTCTACTGGCGGAGGTAGCGGCTCACTTGACCCAGAGAATAAATTACTAATCCATCCGAAGAACGAACGTACCATATTCCATAGCAGTGTCCCTATAGCTTTTCCGACCCCTGCCGCTAACACGGCCGCAACAATTCCTATACCAATGACATAAATACGGTTATTCCTTTGTAATCCTTTTGGCAAAGCTTTGCCCTCTTGAGAAAGCGTACTATATTGTAAATAGCTACTATTAGAAATAAATAGTGTGAGCAATAGATACAAACTACCGCACCAGGTCAGTAGTGTAACACTTTCCTCCAGATCGGGAATTCTACCAAAGACAATGGTCGCAACAAAATAGATTACAATACCTATCCAATACTTCCTACCGGACTGATCTCGAGAGTCAGCAGTCATTCCGAGAAAAGCGCATATAAAACCTGCGACACCTAAAGGCAGACTCTCGATAGACAGACTTCCTGATGACAAAGCCCCAATCACCGTCCCAAGGATTAGAGCAGCCAGCAGTTGCTTCCATCTAACACTACACTTTTTTCGTAGCAGAATACCTACTAATGATATTAGTGGTATGGCGGTCAGCCACATAGGTTCAACTTGCTTGGGCAGAACATAAACCTGAAATAAAATCCAAACAGGTAAAACTAATAATAGTTCTAGGATAGAGAGGATCCAGAGTTTGACCGTATTCCATACGTAACCAGATAACGGAAGTTTCATGCGCCCTTTCCCCCCTGTTCCGGAATATCCAGCCATTCCACACCATTACCTTGCAAGTTTAGGAGGTCGGCAGCCTCTTGTAATTCTGCTCCTCTATGACAGCTAATGATCAGAAAGTCTGTATCACTTATTCCGCTCTCGGCTTGCAGGTCTAGCAATCGACTCATAGGAAGCGTTCTGTCTAGCTCCAGCTTAGCTAACAGCTCTAGCAAGTCTTCCAGCTCAGCCATAGGTTCTGCTTCAACAGGGTCTCTATCGCCCCCGTTCTCCAGTCTACCGTTACAGATGAATCCCGTCTCAATTCCATGACGCATGGCATATTCGGCGATAGTGGCTGCATACCTTATCCCTTGCTCGATACGTTCTACATCCGTTACCGCTCTCCACATGGAATCACTGTCCTCTATATTCAAGCAAATGACGAGTCTGGAATCCGCAGTGTAGTCTTTCTTATGTACCTGCATAGTCCCTGTACGTGCTGTAGCCTTCCAGTTTATAAGTCCCAAAGAATCTCCTGAGCTATACTCGCGAATACCTGCAGTCAGGAAAGGATCTTCTACGATCCATCTTTTTACTGGAAGTTCACCCAGCCAACTATGTATCGGGAGTGGAAGATCATCCAGGTTCAACAGATTAGGGTAAACCAATAACTCTAATTGGAGTGGATAAGTCTTATTTTTCCGGATCAAACCAAAGGGATCTCCAGTGGTCATTGTGACAGACTCCAAACGGTATATCCCACGCCGCTCGCAAGTGACTTGATGACGCCTTTTAATATGACGATAAGATTTAAGAAAGAACAAGCTGATATGATTCTGATAGATTTCACCCGTGCTGATGCCGAGATTATCCTGACTTCCAAATTCCAAACCTCTGGCAATACTAGATTCCAGCCGAAGCCATGGTAATGGGAGAAGTTTCGCATTAACGATCTCCTCGATCATCTCAAGGTTATCCCCTTCATAAGCGACCTTAGTCGAAAAGTACCGGGTATAGCTAAGCGCTTTCAGACCATTCCGTTCATAGATAACGGCAAGAAGGAACAGGAGAGCTACTGTAATGAAAATGAACCAAGGCAAAGCCATAGCTCACTCCACCTTTCCGCCTCTTAAGGACGTTACGAGTTCGGTCGGCACCTCTACCTCACGAAGCACTTGTAACACAATATCTGCAGCCTGCCCCTCTTTTGAACCCAATCCACGATGAAGAAGTAGACGATGGGCAAGCACCGAAACGGCTACAGCTTTAATGTCATCTGGTGTTACGTAAGATCTACCTTGAATAAGAGCATATCCTTGAGAGGATTTAAGCAAAGCCCCACTTGCACGAGGACTCGCGCCTAGTTTTACTGCCGTAGATTTCCGTGTAGCTTCCGTAATTCGAACGATATAAGCTAGCAAATCATCACTAACACTTACAGAAGCAGTTAAACGCTGCGCTGCTTGAATATCATGAGCGGAAGCCACTGCAACAGTCTCTTCGAGTGGATTATTTTCGCGGAAGCGCTGTAAAATATGAATTCCTTCGTCAAAGGATGGGTAACCCGTAGTAATCCGCATTAAAAATCTATCTAACTGAGCTTCCGGCAGAGGAAAAGTACCCTGGTTGTCAATTGGATTCTGAGTAGCAATAACCAGAAATGGAGCTTCTAGACTATGAGTCACACCGTCGATCGTGATTTGTCGCTCTTCCATACATTCCAGTAGACTGGATTGTGTTCTGGGTGTTGCACGGTTAATTTCATCTGCCAACAAAATGTTCGCAAATACTGGACCTGGTCTAAACTGAAATTCTCCGGACTTTTGATTGTAAAAATTAATCCCGCTTAAATCTGAAGGCAGCAAATCCGGTGTAAATTGAATGCGCTTAAATGAACAATCCAAAGACTTAGCAAGGACTTTGGCTAACAAGGTTTTACCTGTACCCGGAACATCTTCCAGAAGAACATGGCCATTCGCAAGCAATGCGGTTAGAAGCAGGTCTACTCCATCCTCTTTTCCTACAATAACTTTAGCTAGATTGTTTCTAATAGATTTGATGAGTTCAGTCACTTCTTGAAGATTCATGTAAATACACCATCCAATCCGAGGAAATTAATGTAATAAGTTCTTTAATCATAACAGAAAGTGTATCCAATATATAATTCATAAGAAAAAGCCCTGCCCATTAAAAAAGACAGAACCTAAATTCATCCTCCATTTATCATTTACTTCGTAGTTTTATTCCGATATCGAAAGAAAGCCGTGATGGCATAATAGATCGGGATGCTTTCAACGATTAGCCAAATGACAACAATAGCAAAACTATTATAGTGTTTATAATAACTGCCTATGTGTCGTGAATACAAAAAAGCTATCGTTATTGAAGCTATTGTTAAGAAGGGAATGTACATTCTTCTAGCTTTTGTATTAAACAAGCTGGATACACATCTGGAGGCTACATAGATAAGGAATGAGCTGTGTATGAACATAGAAGACGACCATATTCCAATTAAAAGCGGATCCGAATTGCCTAGCAGATTATCTTGTTTGGCGCTACGCACCAATTCAAGGAAAGGATATTGCAGTTCCCGACCCAAATGTGGACCAAAACTCATCATCGTCAGCGACCAACCAATTAAGACAGTGACTAAGACAAATATCGCCGTAAGTATTAATCTTTTCAGCATCTTCGCTTCAAGCTTCAGATCGGGCACAACAAACAAGAGGACAATCCATTCTCCAAACCATGACATGACTACAATAGAGTCCTTCAGGGCAATCCCGGGATCATGATAATGAATGAAGGCGGGTAGCATATTGAAGTCCGCATTCGGGAGAAATAAATTAAATAAAATGATCATCGTTATGAAAAAAATAAGAAAAAGTCCATCAGCCATATACGCTATCGTTGTAAAGCCTAAACTTGCCGTATACATAATCACTAGCCCAATTACACACTGAATAAATAGAGGCGGGGTTCCTCTCAAATAATTAGAGCCAAAGAATAGCACAAAGTTCTCAATATCAAAAGATGCATAATAAACACACCAGCATAAGAGCAAAAGAAGCATGAACTTGTGCGGCCATTTACCTATGATATCTTTTCCAAAGCTTACCCATGGCTGATTTGGCCGCAGCATACCGACGCGGAAAGTAAACCACAATAATATCAACCCTAATAATGACCCCATTAATAATCCAATCCAGCCTTGATAGGATGAAGTAGCAATTAGAGTCGGAATCAAAAAAATAGTGGTTTGGGAGCTGAAGAATATAATAAAAAAACGGAACAGCTGCCATTTTGATGTTCGCATAACTTCTCCCTCTAAACGTCTTATTTTGCTGTTCCAAAATCTACAATGCTAAAGTCTGTCTTCACCTTAATATCAGCCTCTTGAGCATAATAATTCTCCCACCGCTCTCTAAGCTGTTTCCATTGCTTTGGATCATTCCATTCCAGTAATAATCCGAGTTGCAAAATATCGGCCCCTGCTTTTTGGGTATTACGAATAGCTTTGTTAAGATTATCAGAGACTTCCTCTTTAAGCTTCGCAATAATAATCTGGCCGAGTTCCTCTGCATCCCTATTTTTAGGGTCCCTTAAATAAATAACGCTTGCTTTCCCTTTTAAATCCACTGTGAACACAGGCCCTTTATCCGTTTGATCAAACTTTTTTGATGATTTTGTGCTTACAAATACTACACTTGCAGCACTTTTTCCCTCATCCCAATCGACGGAGTAAACTGCCAGTTTAAGACTGCCTGTCGCCCAGGCTAATGCCCTTCCCTCTTTAAGCTTAAGTGTTCCCTTCATCTTATCTTTGTGAAACAGCATTGCCCCTGAAATTCCTGCCCAGTACTCCGGCTTTCCCTCTTTCGATGTTTCTTCTTTTTTACCAAATGAAAGATTGTTTATAGCAAACCCAACACCTGATGCCGCTGCATACAAGCAATCCTTAATCGTAGTTGAAAACAAATATCTCTCTGATCCAAAGTTCCTTAGTACATCCGAGGGTATTTGCTCGTAAATAGGTGTTAAAGTATTCAGCTCTTTTGCACTTCCCGGACTAGCCATAACAAAAGCACCCAGAGGAAGACTTGGTTCTCTTTCAATCCATAATAGTAGTTCGCTGATTCCTTGTTCGGCATAGGTCTTCCCTAAGACAATTACTTTTAATTGAGCAAGACTAAGCTGACGTGTTAAGTCTTTTTGAATTAACAGCATGGCATCTGCAATCGTTCCTGCGGTCTTAGAAACTGTAGAATAAGTATTTCCGTCTCCTCCACCGCCATTCGAAGGTTGCCCAGCTGCGTTAAGACGATTGGGCAAAGGTGAGTTAATCGTAATTTCAACAGTATTTGGTTCTTTGCCTTCATCGATAAACATTCCGTATACAAATGTTAGTTCATCCAGCTCTACCTTGGATGACCAGCAGCCTGTTATATTTAGGAGCAGGATTACAATAGCTCCTATCTTCAGGATTCTCATTTCTCTTTCTGTCTCCTTTTATTCCTATCTGTATAGAGGTTGCTGCGTTTCTTCATAAAGTTTGAGGGGAAGCGAGCTAATGTATCCTTCCAGTCCTGTAACACAAGTGGGGCAACGGGTTGCAAATATGGAGCACCTAATGGTCTTAAATTAGCTAAATGTCCATAAATCAAAAAAGCTGTAATATATACCCCTAGCAGCCCCATTGTTCCACCCATAACCAGTAAGGGGAAACGAAGTAGTCTGAAAGTCAGACCTAGCTCATAATGGGGAATGATATAGGTGGCAATTCCGGTAATAGAAACAACAATAACCATTGGAGCGGATACAATTCCTGCTTGGACCGCAGCCTGACCAATAACGATACCCCCAATAATTGAAACCGTCTGCCCTACAGGCTTTGGAATTCTAGTCCCAGCTTCTCTAAGCGCTTCAAAGGTAAGCTCCATAATTAAAGCCTCCGTAAGCGCTGAGAAAGGAATGTTCTCCCTTGCTGAAGCAATCGTAATTAACAGATTCGGTGGAATGATTTGAGGATGAAAGGTTGTAATCGCTACATAAAGCGATGGAAGAATCATGGATATGATTGAGAACAGAAATCTAACAATACGAATCCAGCTTGCTGCATAAAAGCTTTGGTAATAATCCTCAGAGGATTGCAGCATGGTAAAAAAAGATGTCGGAGCGAGCATTGCAGTAGGTGTACCATCTTGTATGATTCCGATTCGGCCTTCCATTAAAGAAGCTGCCACCGAATCAGGACGTTCTGTATATTGAAATAATGGAAATGGCGTGAGGTTACCATCCCTTAAATATTCTGATATATAACTAATCCCTAGTATCCCGTCAATATCTATTTCACTTAGTTTCTGTTTTATCTCAGCAAGAACTTCTTTTTTGTAAAGTCCTTCAATGTAGACCACATACACATCAGTTTTTGTATATTTGCCAATGGAATAATGAATGGTTTTTAGATCCGGATGTTTAATTTTATGTCGAATCAAAGAGAGATTCGTTTCAATATCTTCAATGAAAGCTTCTTGGGGACCAATCACTACAAGTTCGTTTTGTGATTCGGTCACTGATCTTTTTTGATATTGGGTAATTTCAAAATAATAAACATAAGGAAGGTCCTCTATACAAAGCACTACTTTTCCAGCCACGATCAGATCTACAATCTTCTGTAAGTCAAATGCCTTGAGATATTGGATAGGAAAAACCATTCCTTGATCTAATCGTTCTAAAAAATTCGACCATTCCAGCTTTGCTTCTGCTTCTGTTTTTAGTGGCAAAGCAATACTTTCATGAAGTGTCTTGGAATCGATGATGGAGGGTATATAGATCAAAAGACAGGTATGCCCATGAACAGAAATGGACTGATACACCGCATCACTGCATCCCTCCAGCTGATCTTTAATGGTTTCAAGAATTCCTGACATATGCTTTATACCCCCTGGGATGTGACTTGCCAATCTGGCTTAGTTTGCCAATTGTATACGAGGTTTATACTAACTCCTCCATTTAGCTGTAGACTAAAAAAGAACCGGTGCAAATAACCGGCTCTTTCTTGTTTTTTTGTATGAGGTTTGTAGCACATCAGCTTTGGATTAGAGGCTTTAATATTTTGAGTGATGCTTGCAATTGCTCTGAGCATTGTTCATACATTTTTTTAGCTTTTTCATTCTCAGTCGACAAACTGAACATTTCCAAATCCGCTTCACATTTTTTGAGCAAAGCATATAATTGTGGTTTATCTTGCGGCTGTGGAACTTTAAAGTTATCAGCATACAAATCAACCGTCAATTCACCGTAAGAATCAACTTGACCGAGAAATACATTCTCGACGGTTAGCCCCATTTTCTCAAGCGCTCCATCAAGCCAGCTGCGTGTCAGATTTAAGGTGTCTAGCGGTTTATCTAATACTTTCCCATCCATAATAACGGCTTGTGACTCTTTCTGTGGGGCAACCTTCACACCCAGGTCTTTTGCCGATAGAGGAAGATACTCCTTCTTAAGCAGAACATTAATCGCTCCATCAGACTCCATAATCGCAAATTCAATTTCAGATATGTTGAATACATCTTTGGCACGAAGTTTCGCCAATAATTCGTCTGTAGTCAAAAGTTCCTTTTTTAAATTGTCCTCGAGTATTTTGCCGTCCTTAATAAGGATAGTGGCCTTGAAATCAATAAAATCTCTCGCTTTCTTGCTCTTGGTCTGAAGATATTCAATCCCTAAAGAACAAGCGACCCATACAACCAGTGCAATGAGGCCTAGATGCCAATACTTATCCGTATCCATTGAAATATAGGCAGCTAAGCTGCCGACGGTTATCCCCGTAATATACTCGAAGAACGAAAGCTGCGATACTTGTCTCTTCCCCAGTAATTTAGTTAAAAAGAAAAGCACAACCACAGCAAAGAGTGTTCGTACTACAACCTCCAACCACTCCGGCATCACAATTTCCCTCCTTTTTTGAATCAACCCTTGTTTATTAACACTCATTATTTGTCAAAAAAGGTCCATTCAATCCGCAATTACACTACTTATTTATGGAAAATCTATTATAGTGAAACGCTTGAATTTTTTTCCTGCATAACTAAAGTGGCAGTTGAGGACAATACGAAACGTCATGCTAAAACTTAAAAACAGAGGAGAGAAACCTAATGACAGTAGCCTCACAAGTAAAAACATGTTTATCTTCTTTAAAAGGCGCTCAAGCGAGCTTGGAGCAATTTGCACTTGAAACACAAAACGAAAGTGCAAAAACTTTATTCACAAATGCAGCTGAGCAAACGCAACAAATCGTAACACAGGTTGAAAATCGGGTAACCGAATTAGAGTCTGAAGAACCTCAATACAAAGGCTTCTAACTATCATTTCAACAATCGAAGGGGTCTTTAAGCTAGTTATTGCTAGCTTAAAGACCCCTTCGTTATATCGTAACTCCAATACTGCTTACTTTCTTTTTTTAGCAGGAATCAGAATCTGAACCGAAGTACCAATCCCAACACGACTAAAAATAGTTACACCATACTCAGGTCCATATTGCAGTTTAATACGTTGATCCACATTACGGACGCCATAACCTGTGTTTGTATGCCCCTTCGAGTCGAAAATTTGATCAATACGCTCTTGTCTAATACCTATACCATCGTCAATGATACGGAACAGAATATTATCGCCCTCTTTACGGCCAACAATGCGTAAATGAATGTGATCGCCACACCAAGCATGTTTCAGCACGTTTTCGATAAAGGGTTGTAGAATCAGTTTAATGGTCTCATAAGGCCAGATCTCTGTATCAAAATCAAACATTACCTCCAAGCGGTCACCGTATTTAATTTTCTGGATTTCTAAATAGGCGTTTGCCTGCTCAATTTCAGTTGGAACCGGAATCATCGTACGGCCTTCATTAAGTGTTAGACGATAAAACTTCGCTAATTCCAGTACCATCTTCTGCAGCTTCTCATTTTGCCCAAACTTGGCTAATTGAATAATAGACGACAAAGTATTGTACAGGAAATGTGGATTGATTTGCGACTGAAGGATTTCAAGCTCCGCTTCCTTCTTCTGAAGCTGCGTCAAATACACCTCTTTAATCAACATATCGATATTCTCTCCCATATCATTCAGCGCAGTAGCAATCTGAGAGAACTCATCCTTGCCTCGATATTTAATACGCTTATGAAGATCACCTTCCCGATAGGCATTAAGCACATAAACGAACTTATTAATCCGAATTGAAAAAAATCGGGATATAAATATGCCCACGAAGCTAAAGACCACGCAACATATGAGACACATTAAAATAATAAACAGACGTACCTTCACTGCATCCTTTTCTAGGATTGCAGTCGGAACAAGCGCAATTAATTGCCATGCTTGGTTAGAAACCATAACTGTTTCTCTAATTGTAAGGTAATCCTTATTAAGTTCGGCTTCATCGGCATAGTTTTTCGGTAGTTCACCCGATTGATACATCGTTCTCCCAAACTCATTCTTAATAATTAGATTACTTCCTTTTCCTATCTTCGTATAATTGACACTGTCAAATAGATCTGGAATTCCTACATTAATCCGCAAGAACCCAATCTCCTTAGGCTCAAGAGGTTCGTAGGTATCAATTAATCTACGGAGTAACGATATGCGATTATTCTCTACATCGCTCTCTATCTGCCACCATTTCATAGTTTCAGCATATTTTTCAGTTGGAAAATCATAATACCAAGATTTCCTTTCAATTCGTTTCATATGGTATAGATGATAAAAGCTACTATTATCCAGATAGCCCTCAAGTGAATTCGAATAGATTTCCGGGATCGATTCATTCTTTAAGAATAGCGACATCCCAATCTTCATACCTGTAGATTGAATGGCTACGTCCAACTTCGGAAGCACTTTCTTAGACATCCGATCGTAATTTTCCCAGCCTTCTTCATAACTACGAAGATTCCGATAAAAATCAAAATCACTATATAATTGTGTCGATATTCGAGTAACTTCGTTCATTTTATAATCAATATTATCGCGAATCTGCAATAACGTCCCTTTTATGTTCGTATCGATATGCTCGCGTAATGAATTATTGTACATGGAATGAGAGACGAAGCCGATCAGGGATACAGGGATAATAATAAAAAACATGTATGTCAGCATTAATTTGTACCCAATTGGTACATACTTATGTTTTCTTCGCTTTTTCATAGAACATCATCCCCCGTCACTTGTCGCGCTTACGATACTCCATAGGTGTCATACCATAAGCCTCTTTGAACTGTCTGCTAAAGTAAGGGAGATAACGATAGCCTACCTTGCTCGCGATTTCATAGATTTTGCATGTTGGATCTTTCAAAAGCTTGCCTGCTTGCTCCATTCTAAGCTGAGTGAGTACTTCACTGAATGTTTTACCAGTCTCCTCTTTGAAAAGATATCCCAAATAGTTAGGAGAGAAAGAGAATTGCTGCGCAATATCTTTAAGCGTAAAGTTATCACTCATTCTGTCCTGCATCATTTGGATAATTTCTCTAATGAGTTTATGGTTCACAGAATCTGATTTGCTACGCAGGTACTCTGAGATCTCAAATGTTTTGAGTACAAGCCAAGAGCGAATATCACTAATCGTATCGAATTGGTGTAAAACATCTAAACTATGTATCTCCATACCTAAAATTTCAAATAAATCCTCACTAACATCCTTCAACTGCTGATCCAGCTTCCAAATGATATACATTGCCAGATTATGAATAGTGAATTTGGATCTTAAACTACTTACAGAGCGGAACAGCTTGTCGATCTCATCATAAATAAGAACTAACTCATACTCTTTCATCGCTTTAAACAGCGTATCCATGCGGGTATCTAACATACGAGCATCGATCATCCCAGGTTCACTGCTAACGGTTTCATACATAATAAGATTACCTTTGCCAATAAACATCTTTCCGTCTACTGCTTCCATCGCTTGTCGATAGGAGAGATGGACCTGCTCCATCGCAAATGTTGGTTTCCCTACACCCACGGTCATTGTGACTGGAAACTTGGCGCGAATCGAGGCATAAATATCCTCCATGAACTTTTCCATTTCCTGTTCGTTAATCAATAACGCGATCCGATAGGATGATACCTTGTAGCAATGTGGCATACCATGCTTCTGACCGACTCTATTCACTTCATAAAGAAAGTCCTTAGACATTTGATGCTTGGAGAGATTATCCTGTCCTTGAAGCCAATTGAAATAATCAAGCTCCAATACCGCTACACGAACAGGCCAATTCAGCTGATCCAGACCGTATGACTTCACAAGCGACAACATTCCGGTCTGGTCGCCCCCATCCCATTCCCCTTCAAACAATCGTATCAACAAATCATTTTTGGCCATAGGAATCATATGCTGATAAGCTTCTTCGACATCACGACGTTTACACTCATCGTCTAAATCCTGTCTTACTTTCTGAAGCGCAGCAATGAGTTCATTGTCATCCATTGGCTTAAGGACGTAGCTATACGCCTTTAGCGACAGGGCTTGCTTAACATAACTGAAATCCTGGTAACCGCTTACAAATATCACGCGTATATCCTTTTTTTTCTCTATGGCAATCCGGGCCAGCTCTAGACCCGACATATTCGGCATATTCACATCACTAACAATAATATCAATAACATGCTGATCTAAAATATCGCACGCGGTAAACGCGTTATTTGCTGTCTCCACAACTTCCATACCAAGCTCATTCCAAGGAATGAATTGTTTCATACCTTCTAGATCAAGCATCTCATCGTCTACTAATAATACGTTGTACATCAACAAGTCCTCCTTTGAAATGGATTCAATCTATTCCTGTAAATTCTAGCATTATTCATTCTTTTCCAGTATACCATTCATTAATTTGTCTAACAGCTTATAAACAATGAGTCATCAGAATAGAACGTAAAAACGAAGGCTTGCCTAGTAGCAAACCTTCGCATTACTAATTATTATTTTCCTAAAGCTTTCTTGTTTTCAGTCCATACTTTTGTAACATAATCAAGGAATTTCTCATAACCAACCTTCATGGAATCATCGTGCGCTTTGTCAAGAATAGCTAATGCTTCTGCATCAGTCTTCGCATACATTGATTTCGCTCTAGCAGTTAACCAGATATCTCGGACACTCTGTCTGATAATACCTTCTTCACTGTCTGGAGCCGGATCCCAATTTAGGAACTCGGTAAAGTCGCCTTGTGATGCCCAAGTTACTTCCATCTGCCAACGGTTACTAAAGTCAATTTTGTCAGCTGGAAGGGTTTGCAACATCATTTTCTTCGTATTATCCAAGAAAACCGTATTTCCTACCCATACCAAGTCTCCAGCCTTGCCACTAATTTCAGACAGTGCTTCTGGCTCATTTAGATATTTTTCTTTATTAAATTTAGGAGTAAGTCCATCTGCTTCAAATCCATCCCAGTAAGCGTCTGGTCCTGGAGGGCCCCAGTTCAGAACCATAGAACCTTCTGGTCCTGTCATCCAGTCAAGCATAGCGAATACAGCTTCTGGATTTTTAGCATTTTTAGTGATTGTAGCAACGTTCCAGCCTAACTGATTGTACGTTCCCGGAGTGATCTTACTTTGATCCAAGCCCGGTTTGTAAATTGGTTTAATAAACATATAACCGTCTTCCGGATTTTTCTTCTTCATCTCTTCATCAGCAGTAGCAAGCAATTTCATCGGATCGAATGTCGCAATTACTGCAAACTTACCATTCATCGCTTTTTCTCTAATTTGGTCTTCCGTTTGGGTGTTCGCATCCTGCGTCATTAGCTTCTCACGCATTAATTTAGCACCAAAGACAACGGACTCACGGAACCCTTCATCTTTGTAAATGGAAGCCATTTTGTCGCCATCAGGTACAGCGTATATTCTAGTATACGAAAGGTTATTCTCTTTAAAAGAGGAGAACAACTGATCGATACCGTTACCATCTTTAGCTAAGCCAGTCTCAAACGGTATAACATCTGGGAACTTCGCTTTAACAGCATTTAAGTAAGCATACAAATCATCCGTAGTCTCTAGCTTAGGAGAACCGAGTTCTTTGTAAATCTTCTTATTGATAGCATAACCGGCATTACCGTTTGGCTGTGTTGTATAGTAATTCGGCAGCTGATAGATTTTTCCATCAGGAGAACGAAGCAATTCCAAATGTCCAGCTGTTAAGTACTTTTTAAAGTTTGGATATTTATCAATGTATTCATCCAAAGGAACTAGCATATCTGCTTGACGAAGACGCTCTACGTCAGCACCTTTCTCAGTCCATACAATATCCGGTAGCTCATTACCAACGATCATCGTTTGCAGCTTCTGAGCATTATTACCACCTGAGCTAATTCCAGTGACATTGATTTTCAAATTATCTAAAATCCATTTAGAAGCAGCATCTTTGCCCCATTTCGGCATTTGATACCAGCCGTAGTTACCGTAGAATGATACTTCAAGCGGTTCTTTCCCTAACTCATACAGATCAGCCGCTGGAGCTTCAGTTGCTGTGTTAACTGCTGTTCCTCCTTCTTTCGCTGGTTCAGCAGTTGCAGCTGGAGCGCTAGAATTGTTGCCACCACAACCCGCCACCACAGTCGTCAATAGCAAGGTAGACAACGTTCCGAGAAGCATCTTTCTCTTAGTCTTCAATGTATTTTCCCCTTTCAATTTGTAATCTATGTTCAAAGCAATATGCTCTAAACCCCATCTCATTCTATCATCCTACTCTTTCAATGATCCGACTAAGACCCCTTTAACAAAGAATCTCTGTAGGAATGGATATACACATACAATCGGAATGGTTGCAACCATGATCGTAGCCATCGTTAACGACTTCGAGGTTATTTTCTTGGCCGAGTTAATATGAGCAATGGAACTTGCATCTACATTAGACAGCTGTTCTGAAGCAATATTAGAGAACAATATCTGTCTCAAGATGGTTTGAATCGGCATTAACTCCTCTTTCGTAATGTAGATACTCGCTACGAACCACTCATTCCAGTGATTGACTGCTGTGAACAACGATAATGTTGCGATGACTGGCCCCGACAAGGGAAGCACGATTCGGAGAAAAGTTCCCCAATATCCACAACCATCAATCTTCGCTGACTCTTCTAAACCTTGCGGAAGACCTTGGAAGAAGGTCCGGAATATGATCATATTCCATACGCTGACAAGTGCAGGAATAATAAACACCCAAAATGAATTGAAGAGACCTAAACTTCTGATAAGCATGTATGACGGAATGAGTCCCCCACCGAAATACATAGTAATGATACACATAATCATGTAGTATTTGCGACCCATCAGTTCACGCTTCGACATCCCATAAGCAAATATCGAAGTGGCCAATATCGCTGTTACTGTACCAATTACCGTCCGCAATGTTGCAATGACGAATCCACCCATTAAACGAGAATCTTCAAATACGATCTTATAATTCTCTAGTGTGAACTCACGAACCCAGAAAGTAATTCCGCCTTTGGAAGTATCCATCCCCTCATTAAAAGAAATCACAAGTGAATTCCAAAATGGATAAAACGCGGAGAATGCCAGTAAGGTCAAGAATACATATATGAATCCAATAAACAATCGGTCTCCTATGTTAGTACGTTTCATAATTCAGTCCTCCTATATTGAGTAATTCATTACCACAAGCTGTTTCCTGCTCTTCTGGCAATGAAATTTGCAAAGGTAAGTAATGTCACACTGATAACGGCCTTGAACAATCCGATAGCAGTCGCATAGGAGTACCTGAAGTTATCTATACCGACACGTACAACATATACATCAACTGAATCTGATACCTCTCGTAGAGCCGGATTGGAAGCAAGGATCAAAATATCTTCAAATCCTGCATTCACCAGATTACCGATTGCCAGAATCATAAAGATGATCACAACTGGCATAATGGAAGGCAACGTAATCAAATATATCTGTTTAAAGCGACTCGCACCATCCATCGAAGCAGCTTCGTATAAGTGCGGATCAATACCAGCAATAGCAGCTAAGTAGACGATCGATGCAAATCCAATTTCCTTCCATACATTGGTTGTAACTAGAATGCCCCAGAAATATTCGGTCATAGAAAGGAAGTTAATCGGTTCATCAATAAATCTCAATTTCTCAAGCAGCATATTTATACTGCCGTTATCTACGGATAGCATCGAGGTAACCATTGAGCCGATAACTACCCAAGATAAGAAGTGAGGCAAGTATGTAACGGTCTGAATAACTCGCTTAAAGAACATCTTCCGAACTTCGTTCAGCATTAACGCCAGAATAATCGGTGCAGGAAATCCAAAACAGAACTTCAGCAAGCTGATTATGATTGTATTTTTCATAACCACTTCAAATTCAGGAGCATTAAAGAAGTAAATAAAGTGTTTTAATCCAACCCAATCACTGCTAATAAAGCTATTGCCTAACTTGTAATCTTGAAAAGCGATAAGAATACCGTACATGGGGATATAAGCAAAAATAAAAACTAAAACAAGTGCTGGCAATACCATAAGCTGCAGATCTATTTGCTTAAAAAAGCGTCTTATCCCGCTGGTCCGATGCTTGCCGAGATTCGGTCTTGATGTCTTGTCTGGTGCGACGCTTGCGTTCGCCATATGTAAGTCCTCCTAAACCTAGATTCTTATAAATAAAGCATCTTTCATGGCTTTCTCTCTTTTTGCAGCCTTGGTTTCTCCTACTCTCCCTCCGTTGGTTTGCGACCTTATGAATCAATCTTAATATCTAAGCGCTTTCAAAGGTATATGACAAAACAACTATTATTGATACTTTGACACTGTCTTGATATGGCTCGTCCGATATTACTTAAGCTTGATGAAAAAAAGCCACATGCAGAGATATCTGCATGTGGCTTTGTTCATCAATTCGTAAGAGCATTCATTATTTCATCACATATCTTCTCTGTAATTACCTTTTGGATCTTTCCATCATCTAAATAGACAATAGAAGGTACTGAATCTATTCCTAGCTTGCCGGCAAGTCCGGGTGACTTATATACGTCTACTTTTGTGACCCTAATCTCAGGATGGGATTGCTCAAACGCCTCAAAGAGTGGTAATAGCTCCCGGCAAGAAGGATCGGTTGCATTCCATAAATAGACAACGGATAGTTTACCTTGATTTAGAATTTGATGCTCATAGATCTCACATTCAGAGATATACTTCTCTGCACCATATCCTGCAATGGCACCATCACCGACAGCCGTAGCCACTTGCTTAAGGAGCTTATCACACACATCTCCTGCTGCGAACACACCAGGTATATTCGTTTCCATTTTTTCATTGACACGTATATATCCATTTCGATTCAAATCTACTACACCTGATAAAACTTCTGTGTTCGGCGTATATCCAATAAATAAGAAACATGAATCAACCTTTACGTTTTGAAGTTTATTAGATTTTAAATCGTTGAGGACGACGGAATTTAAGCGTTCTTCACCTTCGAAAGAACTTACCACCGTATTCCACATGAATTCCATTTTAGGGTTTTCTAGCGCCTGAGTTTTGGCAATTTCATTACAATCCATTTTGCCATGATCATGCATAACAGAAACGATCACTTTATCTGCAAACTTGGTCAGAAACATTCCTTCTTCAATAGCAGCATCACCACTGCCAACGACCATAACCGTCTTTCCCGTATTGGCCGCAGCGTCACAGGTTGCACAGAATGAAATTCCTTTATCATATAAGAACATATTTTCATTAGCTGCCCCGGTAATTCTTGGTTTTCCCCCACTAGCTATAATAATGGCCTTGCACTCATAACGAACCCGAAAGGTCTCCACTACCTTAATATCTTCCGCTACCGAAACAGATTTTACATCTGTCATTTTAAAATCCACACCAAATTTCTTAGCTTGTTTATGAAATAATCCCATAAGGTCTGTACCGGTCGTTCCTTCAGGAAAACCAGGATAATTTTCTATTTCATTAGTATAGGTGGCAAGACCACCTACCAGTGATTTTTCCAAGAGAAGAGTCTTTAATTTCGCTCGTCCACAATAGATTCCCGCTGTTAATCCAGCAGCTCCTCCACCTATAATGACGACATCATAGTGTTCTGTCTTCTTTTCCATTCCGTTTGTCCCTCCAGTGAGTCTGTGCCTTAATTAAATAGGCTGACTCTCGTCAGCGCTACAAGCTCAGCCTATTTCACTTTTACATAAAAAATTTGGCTAATAATTTACTGCCTATAAATGCGCCAACCAGCAGGAACAATCCAAAAATCCATCCTGAAAGAGATAAAGAAGCTATAGCCGTAAACAATGCACCTATATTACATCCATTTGCCAGTCTAGCGCCGTACCCCATAAGTAAGCCACCAAGAACCGCCGCCACAACTTGCTTTTTGGACTTAATTTTCTTCAGCTTGAATTCGGAAGCAAACAAAGTCGCTGCTAAAGCACCTAAGATAATTCCTAGATTTCGAATCGAACCACCATCATTCAAAAATCCGGAAGATAATGTTTTTTGTGCTTTTTCTGAACTAAAATAAGCCCATTGATCTACATTTCCGCCTGCTAATCGATACAGCCATGCTCCCCAATCCGCAAAAGCGCTAGTTACTCCCCATCCTTTAGAGAAAACGGCTAGATGTGCTGTAGCAAACACAGCGAGAAGTACAGCTCCAGTTACATAAGTAAACGGTTCTTTGAGCAAGCGCTTGTAAAAGCGGTTAGACGATATCTTCAACCAGAATTCGTTCACCGTTTCATTCACCGTCCTTTCCTAGTAACCGATCTTATTTTACCTTCTCAATAATAACTTCCCATTCGCCATCATCTACCTCTTCGATTTCCACATGATGTCCCTGTTTTCTCGCCCATTCTGGAACGTTTTTCATTGCGCAGCTATGATCTATAGCCACTACTAGTACATCACCAACATTGAGTTCAGTCATTTTCTTTTCTGTTCTCATTAACGGAACCGGACAAGCTTCTCCCATGCAATCAAGTGTAAATTCAGCCATTTTAATAACCACCTTTATCTTTTTTTGGACTTAAATAGTGAAAATATTCACGTAATTTCTTAAACTAATCTGCGCTCCCCATCTTTTTCTCTTGCCATTTAACTGCAGCGATGTACAACAGAAGAATGATCAGGAACTGAACAACAAGTGCGCCAAGCCAACCAAATACGTCTGGTAAAAATACAGTTGGTGCATCCTTTATAACGTTAGCTCTCCACCACCCCATATCATGTGATCCCCAAAGTGAACCAATGACAAAGAATACAAGTGACAACATCTGCATCGTAAAACCTTCACCTACACGCATCAAAGTACCAGAAGCGCAACCACCCGCAATAACCATGCCAATTCCAAATAATACAGCACCAATAATCAAAGCGAAGCTGATCTGACCCACATTGTCCATCCCAGGAATCGGTTTCCCTTCCAGAAATGCTGGGTACTTAATGGCTGTAAATCCGATCGTAGCCAGGGAAAAAGCAATCAGTACCGCTCTTGTAACCGATGTGCTGCCTGTAATACATGGATCTCTAAGAGATGCCGTAAAGCAGAAGCGTGATCTTTGCAAAATAACGCCAAACGAAATACCGAACAGCAAGTAGACAACCATTTTATCGTGGGCTTGGTCTAGGAAAAAACCAAATCCAATGATAAGAACGGTGACCAGCAACGCGATGGGCAACTGACTCTTTTTTGGTTTTCTAGGAGCTCTGGTTCGGGTTGACCTCGTTTCGGGACTTACGGTTTGCCCCATCGTCTAACACCTCCATCGTTTTTATGTAATTGACTATGTGAAAATAGTAACATACTTATTCGAGCTGTGGTTATCTGCTTTCTTTATGCTGTATAAGTGTTACTAATGGCACAGATGGAGCGTAATCAAGTATGCTATAGTGTGCACTAACAGCGGGCAACAGGGGGAATAAGTATGAATTTGGAAACGCTTAAATTATTTTTAGATATTGCTTCGTTAAAAAGTATATCTAAAGCCGCTCAGAAATCTCATATCACCCAATCCGCACTTAGTCAGCAGTTAAAATCATGGGAGAATACCCTGGGTTCTGAACTTTTTGTGAGAAGTAATAAAGGTGCTAGCCTAACCGAAGCGGGGATTATTGCGGAGAAGTACGTGGAGCAAATCTGTAAATTGTATGATGATATGGTCACAGAGATCAATCATTTACAGCCAACACAACATGAGCTATCTATTTATGCGATTCCAGAAGTCTGTAATTATGCCCTGCCCTGCACCTTATATGAGGTAAAAAAACATTTTCCCAATTGCCATATCAGTCTAAACGAAGGGGCATCGTCTCTAGTGGAAGAACGTTTACTACTTGAAGAAGGTGATGTTGGCTTTATATCCGGCCCTTCCCCGAAATCCGAATTAAGCTCCACTATGGTATTTTCTGATCAAGTTATGCTGGTGGCAAGCAGTACGACCGTTTGTCCTGATAAAATCACACTGAATGAGCTCCCTAAATATCCTTTAATCTGGTCCTCACAGCTTCATTGTGTGCAAAGGGCTTTAAACAACGTATCAGCGGGGGAGCTTAAATTAAATATACTTTTTAATCTGGACTCCCTTGAGGCGGTAAAGCTTACTGCCATTAGAGGACATGGTGTCGCCTTCCTTCCTTATATGTCCATAAAAAAAGAGTTGTATAGTAAACAACTCAAGATCATTCCTATTGATCAGTTCCAAGTGATTAACGATGTCTACATGGTAAAAAAACACAATCGGCGTTGTGACAATGATACGAAACAATTAATTCGTTATATAGAAAAGACATTGATTGATACATTATGTTGAACCTATATCTCAATCGTAATCTCCCATACCCCATTAATGACTTCTTGAATGGAACATTTCAAATTTGAACCACGACAGTAATCCGTGATGGAAACTCTTGCGCAGCTATGATCAGTAACTAGCATCACCTTTTCACCATTTTGAATAGCTTTTTGATGTTTTTTTAACATCATTACTGGGACTGGACAGATTTCTCCCAAACAATCAATTTCAAACATGAAGCTGCCTCCATTCCATAGATCATTAGAGTTCTAATAATGACCCAGCATTATTTTCTTCACAAAAGGTGTCAATGCAAGGCTGTCTAATTGTTCAATTTCTATCCACTGTGCCCCATCAGAATCTTGTCCGTCCCCATCGGTCTTAAGCTCAAAGTTCAAATCTAACAATGAAACATTATATATAATTCCTATATGGTGTAATTCTTCTAACTGGGTGTCACTGTATGGATAAATTAGCGTATAGGAAATGGAATCATGAAGCAATCCTTTTAAACTTCTAATCCCGGTCTCTTCCCAAAACTCCCTCTTAAGGGTCTGATAAGGCTCCTCTCCAAACTCTATAGATCCACCTGGAAAGTCCCACTTTCCCGTATGAGGGCCTCTTGCTTTCTTAATTAGTAATACTTTATCGTTCTTCACTAAGACTCCATACACTCCAAGATGAGTATATTTTATCATTTCCATAAATCTACCTCCCCCACAAACACCGCAGTTCCGGAAATAAACACATCCATTCTATCAGAATCTAATCGATACACTTCTACATTTACTTTCCCATCTCTACCGATTTCTTGTCCTTGTTCTACATCAAATTGGATCGAGTCCATGTGCGGATCAATATATTTTAAATAATAAGCCCCCATAACTCCCGATGCTGTACCTGTTACTGGATCTTCAACGGTTCCCGAAAAAGGCGATGAGAAATGTCTAGCATGCATTAAAGCGTGCGGATCAAGAGTTTGGAGTGAAAATGGGTGTACAGATGCTTTTGGAAGCTGCGTTAAAATCTCTGGAAACAATGAATTTATCGGCTTCATTTTATTAAAGCTATCTATACTCTTAACTGGGACTAATAGAGTCCATGCACCAGTACAGCCATAAACAATAGGCATGTCTTCTTCCAACTCGTCAAGGGATAAGCCTATGGAGTGCGCAAGCTTCGCTCTATCGCCGTTAAATTCAATAAACTTCGGTTGATCTTGCTTCATTTTTATCATTACTTGATTGTTTTTATCGAAGCTAAATTGGATCGGCAGCACGCCCACATTTGTTTCGATCTTTACCGAGCTAGCCTCTCCAAGGATCCCCTTTGTTTTTAAAGCAAATAAAGATGCCATTGTAGCATGTCCACAAAGATTGATCTCATGGCCTGGCGTAAAATACTTAAGTCTTAAGTCCGCTACATCTGATGGGACTACAAAAACTGTTTCATTAAAGCCAACCTTATGAGCTATCGATTGCATGTCACTTTCGCTCAAATGAGCCGCATTTAATACTACACCAGCTGGATTTCCTTTGTTCGGATAGGGAGAAAACGCATCATAATGAAGCACTTTGATGTTGTTCACTGGTAAGTCTCCTTTCAATTTATTTCAGTATAACTTCACGAAGTGAGAAACTCAGCTGTGAAAATCTCAATCTCACTTAAATACTCTTGGCGCTTTGATATCGCATTACGTATATAAAAACGTTCTTTATTGTGCTCATGAAACTGTTTAATTACATTAGGCTGCTGATTGAAGAATTCTGTATAAAGAGCTTCACAATCAATTTCAGGATGAGTATCATGAAGTTCCTTGAGTTCAAATACAAGGACATCTTTTTTGCGCTGGATTATTTCACAGACCACATCTTTTGCGTATATATCGTGAGTTAATAAGATTCTTAATGCCAAAAGATCAATGGCTTTTTCCTGTGAAATCTTAATTAATTCTGCTTGTATCTGTAGGATTTGTGCCGTATTCCTATGATCAATTAAATCATTAAAAATCCTGTACACCCATTCTTCATCATCACTGTGTTGATTTAGTACATCTTTAACATATGGAATCATCGGATCCCCTATTTCAAGTAAAAAAACAGCTATTTCCCCCGCACCTGGCCAATTTATATCTTGTATCCATTCAAGTAAACCCGACAATATGCTTTTCACACGTGGATATCCTAAACGTATGACTGTTTCTGCTGCTCCATCCCAGTATTCTTTTGAAATAGGTTGCACTAATAAATGAAGATCTTCATCCACTAGATTCACCTTCTAATTTGAATTCTTTAGCTATCAAAATCAGTATTATTCACTCTATTCATAAAAGCCAACACAAATAGCATTATGCATATAAGGACTTCGCTTATATTGGTTAAAACACCACTCCGCATAATTATAAATTTTCTCCTGTTCTGACAAATCATTATTTCTATGCGCTTCGATAATTCTATCTCGTAGAAATACCAATAAAGAATAGATGAAATCATCTTTATGATTAAAATGAAACCTGAGATCATAAAACAATTCTTGGGCAATTCTCCTCCACGCACTCATAGTTATCGCTTATTCCTTTCTCTCTACGTAAACCCAAAGAAATGCAAAAATAATTACACAAACAAAAAAAAAAACAAGTACAGAGTTATCTCATTTCACCACGCCGTTCTAGTTACAACACTGCTTTCTTCCGCTTTATTATCCAAATTATTAATAAGACGATAACCGATGTCCCCAATAAGAAATACATCCAAATCATTTTTTTAACCAATTCATCATTTGGATAATGGCCTTTATTATAAGCTTTTACAAAGATACCCTCTTGGGTCTTAATAGCAATGTAATCTTTTGGATCGGTATTGATAATTGAATAGTAGGGCGTACCTTTAGGATAAATATTCGAGAAATTCCCCCTGTATGTGCCTTCCTCATCGGAATATTTAGTTACATGCCCTATCTTCTTATCGATTTCTTCCGAGGGGATGAGTTCATCGTCTGATATTTCGTAGATGTCACCTGAATAAACAACAAACGAACCGGCCCAATCCGCGGAAACCGCATGTAATGGCAATAAAGCAATTATGGCTAGAATTACAATAATGAATTTCTTCATCTCAACCTCCTAGCTTTGGGATTCGATTGATTTATAGATTGTTTTGAACTCTTTTCCATTATTTAATCCATCAATAAGCTCCACTAAACCTGACTTTCCAACGATTCCAAACCATCTATTAATTTCTGAATGGGCCATCTCATAATTTTCTTTTACATGTGAGGGTTCATAAAAGACATCTCTACTACTTAGCTCATTTATCTTGTCAAAACTTATAAACTTATCGCTGTTATATCTATAGTCAACTAAGGTAGCCAAACCTTCATCAAACCACACAGGAACCTTATCCTTATTCTTCAACCTCTTTCTTAACTCACTATGCATCAATTCATGGGCGATTACATCCGCGTTAAATCCGTCTGGACCAATAATAATGTAATTTCCCCATTAAGTATAATAAGTCTGGCCCGTTCGATTCTTCTGAGCATACTTCTCAAGAGCGTGTGGAGATTGAACAAAAAGAAGGGTTGGATTGTCTTTTAAATCTTCGAAGAACCCAGAAACCCTCTCCCTCGATTGTTCGAAATCGTTCAAAAGTATCGTTGTTGTGACCTCTGAAATATCTGGTTCTACATAAACATGCTTACCTTGCTTCTCCATACTAGAAAATTCTACCATCATTGTATTAACAGGTTGAGGATTTATCATATAGACTACAATCAGCATCAGAAGTAAAAAGGAAAGAAATGCGGTGATGATGATTATGGGTTTCTTTGATTTCATATATCTCACACTAATCATAGTTTTTAATGAAAATCTTAAACGAGCTCTCAATAGCGTCAAAATCAGTCGAGCCAATAATTTGATCCATAACCTTGCCATCAGAGTTCATAAAAAACAACGCAGGAAAAGCTTGTTCACCAAAATGTTTATGGAGATCGCCTGTTTCATCTAGGAGAACGGGATAATTAATGTTGTAATCCTCCACATATTGTTCTACTTCAGAAAGATCATCTTGATAAAGCAAATTGATTCCGTATATGTTCACTCTATTTTTATATTTCTCATACAATGAGACAATCTTAGGAGCGTCGTCATTACAATAGGGACACCATGAGGTGAAAAATACGAATACCGTGGGTTTCTCCGAGAAGTTCACTTGTATTTTGTTACCGTTCGACAACTCTTTTAGTTCAATGTTCTCAGGACTCCTGATGGATTTGGAAGAGTTGTTTACCACGACAAATATAATCGAGCTTAATGCAATCAATAATATAAATGCACTTACAATAATAGATATTTTCTTCAAAAATAATCCGTCCTTTATAATCTATTCATCTACTGCTATACATTCTCTTCCACTAATCCTATATCCTCCATATTGATCTTGAACAGCTCAAAACAGCCCCTGCTTCAGAGATTTCTCTTAGACGGGGGCTTGTTTTATACTTCCTTAGTTACATTAAGCTTTTTCCATTTACGAATCTTCGAACGAAAAGTCTTGAACGATGCAACGGAATTGATATGAATCCATTTGATCATAGGCCATCTCGGATTTTTCCCTGTCCATGTTCGGACTCCTTGTGTAAAGAGTTCTTCATCACTTAGAAAATCAATCCAGTTCTGCCATTGCTGTTCTGTCTCTTTAAATAAAGATCTTAAATCATCTAATGAATAGGTAGCATATGTATGATAAAACGATTGATATAATCCGCCAAGTTGGTTCCATTTATAGTCCGGTGAAGGCGTAACGACGGTTAATTCTGCTTTTTCATCCCTATCCCATTTCATCACAAGGTTCAACCATCCCAATTGGTAGGCAAGGATTTCTGCTGGAGTACGATCGGCCCCTTCCATTCGAATGTCTTTTTGAGCATTCTCAATGCCCTCAAATTCATGATCAAGAGACAGATAGGCCGTATGTATAGCATTTTTCAAAGCTTCTTTCGATGGGTAGTCGCGTGTAGACATCATAACTCCCCCTTATGATCCTTTGTTAGCCCCAGAACATGCCTCTACTATCGTTATCAACAATTTCCAGTTGCTTCTCAAAATCATCTTGAGGGGCAAAATCATCTACAAAATGCCATTTTTTCTTGCTATCTTGCCAATAGATTGTCCATTTATTTTCTTCCAATCGAAATTGTGCGATAGGTAACTCTACCCATACTTCGCTCATATATGCGGGCCTTTCTTCATTTAAAGTAACGCTATCCCCTCTGAACTTATAGTTAAGCCTGATTTGGTTTCTAATGTGCTTTGGTACCTTCGCTTCAATGTAAGTCGACAATATCTTTTCAATTCTCTTTTTAGTAAATGAATCCAGCAACTGAACACCCTCTTAGTAGTAAATTTGATCTTATAAAGTTATATTCTCACCCAAAACTATACACTTACTGTCACTACCATGTCCGATCTCGTTCGTCTTCACGATAGGAATCCCGCTGATCTCCTTCAAATACGCTTCTATGATTGAAAATTCATTATAGCTCTCAAGCTCAGTAAACGATCCAAGAATCACCCCAGCACATGTATCAAAAGTTCCAACTTGATGCAGCTGTGCAAATAAGGAGACGATTTTGTTCGCTCTGCCACTTAAACTCTCTAAGAATAATATCTTGTTCGAAGGATCTGGAAAATAACTTGTTCCTGCCAGCTTCATAAAACATCGAATATTCCCACCAAATACAATACCGCTCATCTGGTTCCCACGAATCCAATGATATTTGAAATCATATAGATCGTCTTGCCCTTCGAAGAATGTTCGATAAAATGCAGCTTGCTGCACCGTCCCATCAGAAGATACGAGATTCATTAACTGATAATGATAGGATTTCGAATTACTTTGCGTATATAAAGCATTCAAAATAACGGACAAGTCACTCATTCCGAAAAAAGGCTTCGAATGCAAACGTATATTATCGTAGTCTATATACTCCAAGATCTGGTTCGCGGAATCCCCACCTGAAATATCAAAAATCGCACGAATTTCATCATTTTTAAAAAGTAGATTCAACTCCGTTGCTCTTTCCTTAGGATTGCCACTGAAATAAGCATCTCTTCTAATCAAGGTGTTAGACCTCACTACCTCTAGGCCAAACGAATTCAGAATTATAATTAATTCTTCTACTTTAGGCAGGTTCTCCACTCTCACACCATCGGAACAAGCGATAAGTCCTACTTTATTCCCGGGAGTGAGTTTTAAGTCATTGCTCATCTTTGTTAATCCTTTCACTTCTAATATAATCGATTCTCATAGCTATCCTTTAAAGATTTGGATACATCCTCTTGTGATAGCCCCAGCTTTTTTGCATGATCTGCTATGATAACCGAAGGTTTAGGCAGCTCTGCTTTCAACGGCCAATACGTTTCATCCCATAGATGTGATCTCTTAAAAGCTTTAGCGCAATGCATATAACACTCTTCAACTTCAACGGCAATGCCCAATTTTGGTAGTTTACCTTGAGCCTCCATATGAACCATGATCTCTTGATCTTTGATAATCCTTGCATGTCCATTTATTCTTAAGGTTTCTTCAAGTCCGGGAATAATAAATATCAAGCCCACTTTTGAATTTAAAAGGATGTTGCGCAAAGAATCAAACCGTCGATTACCAGGGCGTTCAGGAATGACTAAACGTTTGTCGTCTAACACATACACAAACCCTGCAGCATCTCCACGCGGAGACACATCACAATTGCCAGATGAATCACTTGTTGCTATAAAGAGCAACGGTGATTTAGATATATAATCTCGACAATGGTGATCGATGAGGGTTATACTTTTGTTGTTTACCAATTCACTGGGATACCCATACATTGACCTTAACTCTTCTTCAGAGTCTATAACCTCTTTAAAAATGTTATAGTTCATCTTTCTCCCTCCTACTTTCGCAGTTTAAAAACCAAAAAATCGCTGCAACGAAAATCCTCTTCAAAAGACGGATATTTCGCAAGCATTTCAGCAGAGGGCTTCGGTTCAATCATTTCTTTGATTTGAAAGCCAGCCCGTACAATCGTATTTACATAACTGGATAACGTCCTATGAAAAATCAGAAACTTTTCCTCTTGATCTATAGGGAAGTTCTGATTATAAGTGCCCTCGTAGAAATAATTATCTACTTTCCAATAAATTTTCTCTCCAGTATCGGACTTCACCCATCCGCTACCAGGGGTTACAAAGCAAGGGTGTGGAATTGAGAATATAAACGTTCCACCATCAACTAATAATCGATACATTTCATGAATCGCCATCTCATAATTGGATAAATCGTGAATCACCATGTTGGAGACAATTAAATCAAAGCTCTTGTCTTGAAGAAAGCTAAGTTCTTCACAATTGCCATGATGGAAGCTTATCTTTAACGCCTCTGATGATTTTTTCGAGGCTAGCTTTATCATATTCTGCGAATAATCAACTCCAGTGACTGAGGCTCCTGACTTAGCTATCATTCTGCTTAAATATCCTTCACCACAGCCTGCATCTAGCACCTTCTTATTTTCAACAGAGCCTATGAGACTGAATAAAGCTGGATTCAAGAAAATTTCGCGATGGATATCCCCGTTTTCCCCGTACGAAGATGAGATTAGTTCTGCGTATTTATCCCATCTTTTTATGGCTTCTTTACTACCCAATTCATCATTCATTTGATCACCTCTAAATTTCTGAAATAATCCATTTTACTGTCGATAAATCCATTGTCAAAGTCAGCTGCACCAATAAGCTCTCCTTCACTGAAACATAAAGCAAATAACCAAAGCTGTCTAAGCACAACGAACATAGGTACAACACTAATATCATTGTCACTGAGATCTCTTAACCTTTTATATCCATTTAAAAAAGCTGCCCATAACCGTTCTACTTCATCTTTATCATGGCCGCTATGAATCTCTCTTGCCAATCTAAACTCAGCGATATCATAGGCTCTCCATCCGTAACCACAAATATCGAAATCATAATGCGTTAATCTCCCTTCGTCCGTGAAAGTCACATTCGTATTTCCATGCAAATCGCCATGGCAGATGCCCCAGTCGAGCCCCGATTCCAGATGTACTTCAATCTGCGCTTTTAATTGTATGACAAGGTCATACAGGAATTGATAATCCTCTTGTCGATGGTTCATATGCAGTTTGATCGTTTGAAGCGGTTTCTCGATTAAATGTTCAAAATCAAGGTTGCCTCTCACATGATCACTCTTAAAGTTATCCGTAGCTTTGTGGATTTGTGCAACTGCCTGTCCAAATAAGTAGCTGTCTTCCACCGCATGAATAGGCTTTTCATTTCCAACAGCAAAACTAAACATAACGCCATACTTCACACCCTCAGGCACCAAGAATTCATTAATCATCATCCCATCTTTTCGGAGAATAGGAATGGAGACGTTTACACCTTTTTCGTGCAAATCGTTCAACAATTCTAATTCAAAATCAATGTCCGATCTGCTCCGTCTATCCGCACGATAAACACGAAAGATGTATTTTGCCAATACTGTTTCTAAGATATATGTATCGTTCATGCCTCTAAGAAAATACTGCAGCTGTAGTGGTTCTGGGATCTCATAATGATCTTTAATATGTAATAATAATGCGTCTGTTGCCAAGAGTGAGTATGTAACAGGAAAAAAACTCAAGTGTATCCCATCCCTTTAGGTTATTGGTAGTACTATTTACACCATACCATATTTAGGGAATTGAATCATTTCCTTATTGGATTCGCGAAACCAATGCATGGTAATATAAGTATAATAATACAGAATCAAATACATGGGGGTGCTCGAATGCGCAAATCACCGTTGATATTGAGTATAATTTTATTATCATTAACGTTAATTATGGGATGTAGCTCAGAAGTGGATGATGCCACTAAAGCTGCTGAGAAGTACAAAAATGTTGAATATACCGTCAAGGTTTCTGATGATTTATTTTCTGATGAATCCATTCTAGCGCGAAATGAAGAAATGAAACCGTATTTTACAGAATACTATACCGAAAAAGCTATAGGGAGCCGAATCACAACTATTCCATATCAAATCGCGAATAAACAAAAGCTTTCTTTAAAACCAGAAAATCTAAAGTTCACCCTTTCCGAACAAAAGAAAAATATTGTTGAGTTAAAATATACTTGTGATCTTGTACTGTTGGATAAAGAGGATAAGGAAAGTAATCGTGTGCCATTGGAAGGCATCATGACTATGTTTGATGTGGATGGTCAATGGTTAGTGCAAGGAGATCGTTTTGACACGGAGGCTTTAATGAAATTGATTTATGACTAAACAGCCTTCATATACCATATTATTACTGGAACATATTATCTAACAATAGTAATATTAATTTCCAGTACATAGTAATATGATAAGGAGCTAATGAGTCATGAAGCGAACTGCATGGATCATAGTAACATTACTTTTATTATTGGGGAGTATTCCAATTACTGCGTCAGCAAAAGCAGCAACTGCAAAATCATGGAACACACTTTACTCTGAGTACATCAAGAAAACGTTAATGGATGCTACTAGAGACAGGTCTTATGACGATAACTACAATTATTTCACTTTAGTAGATTTGAACTTTGATGGTACTCCTGAACTTATACAGGGGTATTCTTTTCGATTCATTCAGCCCATCAACATTGCTCTAACCATCCAAAATGGAAAAATCATTCCATTCAATTTCCAAGGAAAACTGAAGGATATTTCAGAGAGCATATTTAATGCAGGTATGAGTGGATTTCTACCGCGCGATGAAAATCGGGGCCTGCATCTCTATAAGAACAAAAAGGATGGAACATTACATTATATTTCTTTTGTAGATCGCAGTGGCTCGTACAATTCTTATCTGCAGGTTTTCGAGATTAATTTTCAAGGAACCAAATTTAATGATAAAGAGATCTTCTTGGCAGACATACCAGACCAAGAAAAAACGGATGATATGCCAAGCTTTTATGTAAATCAAAAAGAAGTGAATAAATCCACCTATGATAAGGCGTATAAGCAATATTTTTCAAATTTAACGTTAGTACCAAGTAAAGTTATCACTGCAAACTATATAGACTTGTTTAATAATGAAGTTAACAAATTCGTTCCAAATGGAATCGCTAATTTTATAAATCGTTTTTCTTCATCCAAATAAAGCTTGTTGATTGATCCTCCTTCATTAGATACAAAAAGCAGATTGCTCCTTAGAGCAATCTGCTTTTTTTGATTAAATTAACTTTTTACGCATCCGATAATTAACTAAAAATACCCCTTTTCGTTCCACACACTGTTTCATAATAAGCGGGTATCCATGTCGTTCAAAAAATGGCCTAGCTGTAATACTTGCTTCGGTATCCATTTCATGTAGACCAAGCTCTCTCGCCTCCATTTCAAGCTTGTTCACGAGAGCAGAAGCTACGCCTTGCCCTTGGAAATCTTTGTGGACATATAGAAGATCCAAGTGTCCTTCCACCGTCATATCTGAAAAGCCAACTATCCATCCATTCATTTCGGCTACATAAGTAATATTTTGAAGTAAAGAAGTGCTCCAAGCATTAAGCTTGAGTGCCCTTTCCTCTTTAGGTGCCCAAGCATCAAGCTGTTCTTGTGAATAATGTTGTTTGTTTACGGAATGAACCGTCTCATAGAACAATGAGATAAGCTGACTTATATCCGATTCTTGATAAGCTCTAATTTCCATTATGTGTTCTCCTTGCTGGCATTGCTACAACCCCACTACATCTTTAAGCTCCAGAAGAGAACTAATCATATAGTTAGGCTTGAGGTCTTTAGGAACCTCTATATTCTGGCGATTGTAATAGCAGAAGTCAATGTCAGAATTCATAGCACCATGGTAATCATCTTGTAAAGAATCCCCAACGAACAGCACTTCATGATTGCTTAGCTGTAGATCTATTAAAGACATTTCAAAAATCTTTTTATCAGGTTTTCGGATGCCTACCTCATCAGAGATCATTATGGATTTGAATAATTCATAGATCTTACCGGCTTGCAGTCTTTTTCTTTGTGCCTCACTGATCCCATTGGTGATAATCCCCAGAGCATACTTATCTTTAAATGAAGTTAAGATCTGTTCCGCTCCTTCTTCAAAATAACAGGAATTGCAAAAATAATCCCAATAAGTATCTGACAGTTTGCTATGAAAAAGCTCCTCCTGTTTAAGGGTATCTCTAAAAGAATACCTCAATACCTCTCCTATAGTCTTCACCTCACCACCACCCACAAAGTTCATCCAATGGCGAAAATTATGACCTGAAAACTCTCCATAAAATAAAGACCACGCCTCAATATCTTCTACGAAGAGATTATGATCGTTACAGGTTCTTTTCATCGCTTCGATTTCACAAGTACTATAATTTATTAATGTATTATCTAGATCAAATATAATGGCTTTGTACATAATATCCTCCCCGAATAATGTTCTTATCTATCATAACATGAACATTAAAGTTTGGATAAAATTAACAAAATGTTTTCATCACTCTGAGGTACACATGAACTCCACTAGATCAATTTTTCGGCCTGTTTTAGCACTTTCCAGCGCTCCGAATACCATTTCCATACTATACCGATTATCTCTACAATTTGTCTCTGCTGGACGCTCTTCTGCTAGTGACAGGAACATTTCCTCCAAACATCCTTGATGGAAGGTTTTGTCCATATCAACAGCTTCTCCATTTACACGCTCTACATCACGAATAAATTTATCACTCTGATCTCCTGCTACGACTACCTCTGCATATGGCATATCATGACCATCCCAAATCGCAGTTCCTTTTTCCCCATTCAGACGCCAAGCTGCTTCCCAAGAGGTAGAGGCACCTTCTGCACACCAAGACCCCTGATAAGTAAATACGGACCCGTCCGACATCTCAAAGATACACACTGCCGACGCATTCCCCTTATACCATGATCCCAGAGGATTAAACTCCTGACAGTAAACGGAAATCGGATTGGCTCCACTTATAAAACGGGCCTGATCAAAGGTATGAATCGCCATATCCAGCAGCAGAGGACTTTCCATGACATCACGGAACCCTCCGAAATGAGCGCCGAGGAAAAAGCTAGAACTGATGTATCCTACTCTCCCAATGGTGTCAGACTCGATTAAGTTGCGTAAAGAACGAATACGCGGATCATATCGCCGATTCTGCATCACAGCATGAGCTTTTCCGGTTCTTTCTGAGATCTCAACAATCTTAGTACACTCTTCCATAGTCTCGGCCAGTGGTTTCTCACTAAACACATTACATCCGAGTTCTAATGCAGTGCTAGAAATGCTGTAATGGCTTCCCGGAACTGTAACGTCAAACACAAGATTAGCTCCAGTCGCCTGAATCGCTTCTTTAATGTCAGTAAACGTTAGACAGGAAATCTCATGCTTTGCTGCCATTGCTTGTGCTGACTCCAATCGTATATCTACAAGAGCAACAATCTGAGTATCCGAACGTGATAAAACGTATTCAATCCAGGCGTTAGCCATCCCTCCGCAACCTGCAACCGCTACACGGTACTGTGCTGTCATCATTCTCCCCCTCTACGGTTACAGCGGATTAGGTACAAAGCTACCGCCCCGGCATTGTTTTAAATAATTCAAAGCATGTACTTGTCCCATCATTTCCAGCTCATCCCGATAAACAGGATCATGCCAGCCTTCAATATCAATTGTGCCTTTATAGCCTGCTTGACGCAAAATAGAAATTACATCGGTCCAGTTCGTATCTCCAAAGCCCGGAGTCCGGTGCCATACATAAGGATTTGGCCCGTGGATACCGTATTCTTTTACGATATCCCAAGCGATGGTGGCATCTTTACCATGCACATGGAAGATCTTGTCCGTCCATTTACGAAGCTGCGGAATCGGATCAATCAATTGGACCATCTGATGACATGGCTCCCATTCGAGCCCTATATTATCAACAGGCACAGCATTGAACATCTTCTCCCAAGCTAATGGATTGTGAGCAATATTCCAGTCACCCGATCCCCAGTCTCCACCCATGGAACAGTTCTCAAAAGCGATTCGCAAACCGCGATCCGCTGCTCTTTTGGACAACTCTCCAAATACCTCGGTAAACTTCGGAATGGATTCATCAATGGACACCCCTGGCAGCCTTCCTGTAAAACCTGATACCATATCCGTTCCGAACAAATGAGCATGATCAATCAGTCGCTCCCAGCTCGCAATTGCATCGGAATTATCACCAGTATTCATCAAAGGATTGCCGAAGATCCCAATAGATGAGATCACGAAGTCATGTTCTGCTGCTAGCTCTTGCACACGCTTTCCAGTTTCCACGAGATCTGTTTTTCCTGTAGTTTGCCAGAAGGTTAAGCTAAAAGATTCAAATCCATGTCCTACAATTTGCGGAATCACTCTGACAGCATCTCCGCCGCCTACTAATGTTCCAATTCGCATTGTATCCTTCATCTTGTGACCACTCCAATATTGGTTTATAGTAAGTGCTATAACCCGAGTATATACTGATTCTGAGCTTAAAACTCTTATAATCTTGTGTTTATATAGTCGTATCTTGTGGGAGTTGTGCGAAATATGAGTTACCCTAATGATCTTAAAGAATATCCTCAATTAGAAGAAAAAACATACCCATTCCGATTATTTTTTAATGAATGCAAGAACGCAAAGATCGGCCAGAATATCCTATTTTTGCACTGGCATGAGCATTTCGAAATCATCATCATGCAGGAAGGTAGCGCTATCTTTCATGTGGACAGTAAACCCTACGAACTGCATCCCGGAGAGGTACTGTTTGTTCCTTCTGGAGGATTGCATGTTGGGTACAGTCTGCGAGATGATCATATCCGTTTTATATCCGTCGTATTTCATAGTTCTTTATTTAAGGATTGGAAGCAAGATCCTCAACATGAGCAGTTTGTAGTCCCCTATTTAGAGAATCGTTATCAGCTGCCAGTCAAACCTACAGAGCTTGTACCGACCTGCTCCACTTATTATTCTCTTCTGGATACCATTGTTGATGAAGTGTTGCAGAAAGGGCCAGCTTTTCAACTGGTCATCAAGAATCAACTGCATTTACTCTTTGTGCTGCTCTCTCGCACTTTCCTGCCTGAACAAGTATCCGGTAGAACGAATGAGCGTCACTCCTTTAATCGCGAGCGTTTTAAGCCACTTCTAGAGTACTTGGAGAACCATTTCGATGACAAAATGACTGTAGAAAACGCCGCTAGATCCGTAAATCTAAATCCTTATCATTTCTGCAAAACCTTTAAGAAGCTAACGGGCCGAACCTTTATCGATTATGTTAATCTTTGTCGAGTAAATGAAGCGGAACGATTGCTGCTCGAGACAGATTTCACAGTGACTGAGATTGCCGGGAGAGTGGGCTGCGACAATCCCAATTATTTTACCAAGCTGTACAAGCAGTATAAAGGCATTACCCCTTCAAGAGTTCGGAAATAGGAGATTCGGTCTCTGTGCACAAAAAAATAGCACCGTTCGCCTCTCGCAAACGGTGCTGATAGGATTATTCCGTAGCAGCAAGCTCTAGCCTCCGCACATTTGCAAGCGCGGGAAAGGATTCTTCCACCATACCGGTACTCCATAGCTCAACCTGCTGTCCAACCTTCAAATTCTTAAAGCTAATCGATTCTCCAGCTTCATTAAATATTGTTGACTTGGGATTAAATGAGAACCAGTAAGAGGGATCTTCCATGCCAGGTTCAAGGATGAGAATCCGTTTCTTCTGTTTAGTATCGATATCTACGATTTGACCTACTACATGTGGTTCGCCTAGCTCTGAAATGTCGTAGATCAACATATCCGGATCGATCCGCTTTTCTATCTCAAGCTTGGCCGTTTCAGCATAATCAGACGGAATTGTAATCGTTACTTTATTACCAATCGTGTCCACACCGGAACCGTATAGATTAAGCTTCTGGTAGAGTTCTTGTTTATGCAAAAGCTCTTGTGCGGCTAATAACTCTTGCATCGAATATTTGACATCATGGAGCTCATAAGTACCTGCCGCGAAAGTCTGAGCAAACCACTGCTCAATCTGCGAGTTCAAACCCACGATATTGATATGAACCTTATTATCCTGTAGATAAATATCTCCGTTAGGAATCTTCTGAGCCGATAGAAAAGCTTTGACCGCTTCAGGATCGCTGGAGTAGAGCACTTTTTCAGCTTCAGGATCTTCTATTCCAGCGCTCGCAGTAGCCAACACATCTGGAGTTACAGTAATTGCAGCAGCTGGAGCCGGCTCCTTATTCGATTGTTGATCTTCTGAACAACCACTTATGAACAGGATAACAGCTGAAATCCGTATCCAGCCACTAATCATCTTATGCATCCTTATCACTCCCTCACTCTTTATCTTCTCAAACGGAGATTGGAAGTGATAGGTTGCAGATTCAGCAAGAACACTCTAATCCAATGTATAAGGTGCGAGTCCAATCGGAAGAGCTTCAGGTCGAGTGCAGGTGCTCTCCATTTCGTAGAATGAATGAGCATCTGAAGAATCATGGAATGCCCACATCGCTTCCAGCACATGATAAGCAAGCTCGCCACTGGCGCGATGTGCTCTCCCTGTGCGAATGGCATAAGCCATATCTGCTGGACCAATCCCCCGTGTGTTCTGGTCATATCCAGGTAGTAGCGGCTGTTCCGTCCAGTCATTCTCACCCAATAGGCGGTACTTCACTGGACCTCCAAAGTTATTTGGATCTGGAACCTGTATCGTTCCAAGTGTTCCATAGATTTCTATATGCGGCAGATTACTTCCGCCAAAGATATCAAAGCTTGTAATCACCGTTGCAATGGCACCATTCGCAAATCTTAATGTTCCGGCAACGTGAGTTGGAATTTGAACAGGAATTTTATTACCCGATTTCTTCTCACTTGTAATCGTACGTTCTTCTAGCGCTTTTCCAGTCATCCCGCTAACCGTACGAATTGGACCCAATAACTGCACCAATGCAGTCAAATAGTATGGTCCCATATCGAACATTGGACCTCCTCCAGCAGCATAGTAGAATTCAGGATCTGGATGCCAATGCTCATGTCCACGACCCATCATAAACGAGGTGGCTGCAACGGGGTGACCAATTACACCCTCATCGATCAATTTGAGCGCCGTCTGAATGCCGGTTCCGAGGAAAGTTTCCGGTGCGCTACCCACAAGCACGCCTTTTTCTCGTGCCGCAGACAGAACTTGGCGTCCTTCTTCTCTCGTCACAGCCAGAGGTTTCTCAACGTACACATGTTTGCCCGCTTCGATAGCTTTCAGGCATACATCCGCATGAACAGCTGGAATCGTCAAATTGATAACGATCTCTATCTCTGGATCATTCAGTAATTGCTCTGTGGTGTAAACGCTTGGAATATTGTATATATCGGCTTGTTCCTTCGCTCTATCCAAGTCCAAGTCCGCACACGCAACTAGATCCAGAATCTCGAACTTCTGACAGTTCTCCATATAGATACTACTGATTTTACCGCATCCGATAATGCCTACTTTGACTTTATCCATTCGATGATCGCTCCCAGAGATTATTGACTGTCTGCCATTCCGCTATAGCTACTACTAACCGCTGAAATATGGGATTGCGCGTGAGCTTTACCCTCGGCAGCCCATAGCAGTCCTCTGCGCATCATTTCCTTTACCTGTGGCATAGCTACAATATCGGCATGATGTCCGAGTGAATTATAATACACTCTGCCATGACCCCAACGTTTAGTCCAAGCTACTGGCATATCCACGGCTTTGTTGAAGGAATGTGGGCCTTCAACAACTGGAAAGCGAGTCGTTGCAAGTACTTCTACAGCGGGATCTACATGCAGATAATATTGCTCTGAGCACACGGTGAAATCTTCTATTCCATCTACCAAAGGACTTGAGCTTTGACGAATCTCTACGGTATAGTTAACTCCGTCATTGCCGGGATGAGCTACCCATTGCCCTCCTGTCATAAACTGCCAATCTACATTATTTCGGAAAGAATCACACATCCCGCCATGGCAACCCGCAAGACCCGTTCCGTTCTGAACAGCTGCAGAGACATTATTCACAAGATTCTGTTCGATTGTACCCATCGTCCATACCGGAACTATTAAATCTAGTCCAAGAAGCTTCTCCGCATCGGCAAAAGCCTCAAGTGTATTCGACACCTCAACTTCAAACTGTTCCTCTTGCAGTACCTTAGCGAATATATCAGCTACCTGTTCAGGCTCATGACCGTCCCAACCGCCCCATACTATCAATGCTTTTCTCATCTTCAGCACTCCTTCTAATAGAGGTTGTTCATAAAGTCCGCTTTTGATCACGAAATAGCCCAAGAAGCTTACTCGACATGGAATATTGAATTCAGGCGAAACTTCCGGTGCTCACGTAGCTTCCACTACGCTCCGCTCCTCAGTTTCTGCCTTATTTCAATCTTCTTGGTGCTGAAAACCGTACTTTTTGAACACGCATTTTTGTTGATTACATCTCAGAGATATCGACCCATCGGCGCTGTTCAATAGAGCGTTCTACTGCTTCTAGCACAGCTTGACATTTCACTCCATCATGGAAATTAGGTACAGGCTGACGTCCTTCTTCAATCGCGTTGGAAAGCTCCAACATCTCGTGAATAAACGTATGTTCAAAGCCAATCGTATGGCCAGGCGGCCACCAAGCCTCTGCATACTCATGAGCAGGGTCAGTTGCTAGAACACGGCGGAAGCCCTGTACATCCTCAGCATCTGAGGTTAAATAGACTTCAAGTTCATTCATTCGCTCGAAATCAAATTTCACACTACCAAGACTTCCGTTGATCTCAAAAGAATTAGTAGATCGATGACCTGCTGCGAATCTTGTAGCTTCAAAACTACCTAAGGCACCGTTTTCAAAACGGGCTAAAAACAATGTGGCATCATCTACAGTAACCTTGCCCTTTGGCGCATCCTTATCACCTTTGGCACTTAATCCGGTCATTTCAGCAGCAAGTGGACGTTCTTTAATGAAGGTTTCACTCATGCCGATTACTTCCTTCACATCACCTACTAAGAAATGTGCCAGATCAATGAGATGCGCACCCAAATCACCATGTGAGCCTGAACCCGCAATCTCCTTCTGCAATCTCCACACTAACGGGAACTCCGGATCAATAATCCAGTCTTGTAGGAACCAAGCACGAAAATGATAGATCTTCCCAAGCCGCCCGCTCTCTACTAGCTTCTTAGCAAGTCTAACCGCCGGTGAAAAGCGATAATTAAAACCAACCATATGTGTAACCCCTGCATCTTCAGCGGCTTGTAGCATTTCACGGGAGTCCGCCAAGGTCAGCGCGAGTGGTTTTTCACAAAAAATATGTTTGCCAGCTTTGGCTGCTGCTAGAGCAATCTCCTTATGTGCATTACTAGGGGCATTTATATCAATAAGATCAACATCCTCACGAGCGATTAGATCTTTCCAATCCGTAACACAATCCGACCATCCTAACTGAGTAGCAGCCTCTTCAAGCGCCTCAGCATTCCGTCCACAAATCACAGACATCTCAGGTTTAAGCGCTTTCGGGAAAAACATTGGCAAACTGCGGTAAGCATTACTATGCGCCTTGCCCATAAATTTATAACCGATCATTCCAACGCGAAGCTGTTTCATCTTATTCCTCCTCAGATTTCTTAGATTTAGATGAAGCTCGAATTACTAGTATAGTCGGTAATTTAATTTGGATGACTTGAGAGGTCGCTGCTGAATCTGAGAGGCTACAACCCAGCAACTCTAGTACCTTAGTTACAGCAATTTCTCCTAGTTCATAAAAGGGAACACGCACACTGCTTAAGGCTGGTGTAGTAAGTTCAGCCGCATCTGAATCATCATAACCCACGATGGCTGGAATGAGATCCCTTGGGATGCCTAACTCCTGCAGACCTTGCTGCAGCCCAATAGCCATTCGATCATTGGCAGCTACAATCGCATCAATCTCATTCAGCAGAGGCAACATCTCCTTGGCAGCAATAGCACCGCTTTTACGACTGAAGTTACCTTCAAATAGAAGTGTTTCATCCAAAGGAAGGTTAGACTCCTCCAAAGCGCGCAAATAACCAGTTAAGCGATCTCGACTGTTCGAATAAGATGCTGGCCCGTTTAGAAAAGCAATCCTCGTAAAGCCCTGATCCAGTAAGTGCCTGACTGCTTGCCAGCTTCCTTCGACATGATCAGCATCCACCTCGTGAAAAGCCTCTCCTTCAAAATGCTGATTAATCAGGCAAAACGGATGACCCTCCTCCTTCAAACGGCGAAGTGAGGCTATCTCACCCGGCTCTTCTTTTGCACCGAGTACAATACACGCATCAATCTTCCGCATCTTAAACAATTCGTTATAGTCCATTAGCTCTTCGGCATTTCGAAACAGCATTAACAGATCATAACCCTCTTCTCGCGCCTTACTCCCAACTCCACTTAATATTTCTGAAAAATAATAAGTGGATAACAAGCGAGCTTTTGGCAAATAAGGCATTACAACTCCGAGATTTCCACTCCTTCTACGTGCAAAGCTCTGAGCGAGTGAACTAGGGGTATATCCAAGCTTGAGCGCAGCTGCCAACACACGTTCCTTCGTTTCTTCCTTGAGCGGTCCTACGTTGTTTAACACGCGAGAGACTGTAGCTTCTGAGACTCCGGCAAGCTCGGCAACCTCTTTACGGCTGGCGATAGAAATCCCTCCTACGAAAGCGCATTCAATTGATGTACGCGCGTACATTCTCTCATGAACCATGCCCTTCGTCAACCCTTATTTTGGATATTCACGAATGAGCAAATCCCCTGAATTAATCAGGGGATTTGCTCATCGAAACGGTGTACTCTCTGTGTTCAGGGATTCCCCAACAACCACGTTTGTACATGCTTCAGGAATTTTTTAGTGGCAGGAGAGGCGTATTTCATGGTATGTACAGCAATCCCCAGTGATCTGAAACTACGTTCCTCTAATTCAAGCATCGTTACATTATAATTCTGACGAGTTAATACAAGCTCTGGCAAAATACTAATTCCAAGCCCCTTCTCCACCATGGCCATAATGGCATAGTCATCACCTGCTGAAAACTTAATATTCGGTTTGATGCCCGCCTTATCCAGCACACGTCTAACATCATAATCTGAACCTGCCTTCGGGATGATAAAATCCTCTTTAGCAATTTGGGATAAGGACAGAAACGGTTCTGCACTAAGCGGATTTTCTTTGGCTACGATGCCTAGCATCCGGTCCTTTTTTAAAGGAATCACTTCGAACTTCTCACGCGTAGGCAGAGAAATAAAACCACAGTCAACGACTCCAGCCTCGATCCATTGCTCAACCTCTAAGTAACCACCTTCCATCAACCTGATTTCGATATAGGGGTACTCCCTGCGAAATTGCTTAATCATCCCTGGCAGCCAATGCACAGATACACTGGTGAATGTACCGATGGTAATGGTCCCGACCTCTAGCCCATGTATATCTGCTACCTCTTGCTTCAATTTTTCATTCCACTTTAGAATTTCACGGATAGGCTGTAGTACTTGCTCTCCATTTACCGTCAATTTAACGCCAGATCTATTTCTAATTAATAACGTGAAACCAAACTCCATTTCCAAGCTACTAATCGTGTGACTAATTCCAGATTGCGTAAAGCCCAGCACCTCTGCTGCTTTTGTTAAGCTCCCTAGCTCTACAACCTTGAGAAAAATCTCATATTTATTAATGCTCAACCTTTATCCCTCACCTTTATTAATTACATAAGTTTTACTCATGTATCCTATGATAAACATTCAGTTACCTTATGTATAGAGCCGTATTATACTAAATTGAGTTGAAAATGAAGAAGGATGGATGACGAGATGAAACCGCTCAAAGCTGAGCTGATGCTGTTAGTTGTAACATTATTTTGGGGTTCCTCCTACATATTTATGAAAATGGGGTTAGGCACGTTAGGCGAATTCAATCTGATTGCACTCCGCTTCGGACTTGCTTTTATATTAGCCGCAATGATCTTCCACAAACGTTTAAGAAAAGTCGACATCAAAACATTAAAATATGGTGCTCTACTAGGATTCTTACTCCTCGGCGTGTTTACATGTATAACGTTCGGACTGAAGACCACAACAACCTCCAACGCTGGATTTTTAGTAGCCCTGACAGTCATATTTGTACCGATACTAGATCGTATACTTTTCAAAAAAAGAGTCGCACCTCCGCAAGTCTTCGGCTCCGTACTCGCTATAGCTGGTATTGGACTTCTTACATTGAATGCTACCTTGAAAATTGGGCCAGGTGACTTCCTTTGTATTCTTTCGGCGGTGTTCTATGCGGTACAGATCTTATTTACTGGTAAGGCGGTAAAAGAGTGTGATTCACTGAATATTGGAATCTTACAGTTAGGTTTTGCCGGAGGGTTTGCTTTAGTGTTATCTGCATTGTTCGAGACACCTTCGCTTCCTTCGACTTTACCGGCATGGGCAGCGATCCTCGCACTTGGGATTCTGTGTAGTGCCTGTGGCTTCATCCTACAACCCATTGCTCAAAAATATACTTCGCCTACACGCACCGGACTGATCTTCTCCCTTGAGCCGGTATTCGCCGCGCTGTTTGGCTATTGGTTCGCCGCTGAAAAGCTATCGATGCAAGGATATGCTGGTGCAGCCCTTGTTCTACTGGGGATTATAGCCTCGGAGCTACTCGGTAAAGTTACGTTCAGCCCTAGGTTGGCTCAGAAGAAACCAGAACATCTATAGGATGATTTTCTCATACAAAAAAGGGGTCGTTAGCTAACAAGCTAAACGACCCCTTTTTATATTATCTAGGAATAATGTATGAACTAATGTCCCATCATCATTGCCGCATCTGCCTTCTGACTCTCTTCAGAGGAGGAATCATTTGAGGAAAGCTTCGGTTTGCGCAGGATAATACTCATGAGTACACCGAGTACAGCTATACAGCCAGATAGGAAGAATACATCATCAAAGCCCAGAACTGCAGCTGTCAAAGGATTGCTTCCTGCTTTTAAAGCGCCCATGTGCACAGTGATTTGACTTGTCAGATAGCCCGTCAAGCCTGCTACGGCAAAAGCCACAACCACCTGTTGTGCCGCTGCGGTAAGAGATGTGACACGGCTTACCAATTCACGCGGCGCGGCATTCAGAACATGTGTATTGAGCGGCATCATTGCTATACCCATCCCGAACCCTAATAATGCAAGATACACCATAATTGTGTTTAGACTTGTTGTCATCGTAATCCCCGATAGGAGGAACAAGGTAACCGTAATGATGCTCAGACCCACAAAAGCCAGTGGTCGCGCCCCTATCTTATCGAACAATTTCCCACCAAGCGGCATGCCGATTACACAAGCTAAAGCTTGCGGAAGCAGAATTAGCCCCGTCTCTAGGGGTGTATAAGTCCGAATCTGCTGTAAGTATAGCGGCACGAACAGCATGGAACCAAACAATGCGGCTTGCATGACCCATGTTAAAATAATGCCGCGGGTGAAATCTGAGGAGCGAAAAACACGAAGATCCAGCAAAGGCTGTTTATGCCGCAGTTCAACGATTATAAATAGAATCAGTGCAACACCCCCAACAGATAAACCGAGGATCGCTGGAGTGGATGACCAGCTATTCGCACCACCTTCATTTACCCCATAAGCCAGCATGGAGAACGCAATCGGAGCCAGTATAATGCCTAGTATATCGAGGTTGCCTTTACCGATCTTCTCCGTCTTGGGCAAATACTTAACACCAAGAATAATACCAACAATCCCAATTGGCACGTTAATCAAGAAGATCCAATGCCAGCTAACATATTCAACAAGCCATCCGGACAATATTGGACCAAGTGCAGGAGCAAGCAGCATGGGAATCCCAAGCATTCCCATAATCGACCCTCTTCGTTCTGCTGGAGCTAACTTAAACACCATAGCCATCCCAATAGGAGCTACCATCCCCCCACCAAGTCCTTGGATCACACGAAAAATAACAAGCTGCGAAGAAGTTTGAGCCACGGAACATAACATGGAGCCAAGAATGAACAACGTGAGCGTCACTAGAAACACCTGTTTTGACCCGAAGCGATCAGTCATCCAGCCTGCGAGAGGTATTACAGCAGCTAAAGCTAACGTGTAACCGGTAATCGCCCACTGAATCGTTTTTAGATCTGAAGAAAAATAGTCCACCAGTTTGGGTATAGCCACATTCACGACGGTTCCATCCAAAATAACCATAATCATTCCGACGATAATAGCAAGAAGCGGGGGGAGGATAGCTCTTAGTGAGAATGGCCTTTCTTCTGTCGGGCTACTCTGAGTAATTGATTTTGTCATCCAGTACTCCACTCTTTTCTCTAATTTAGTTAAATGCTTTAACGATTATTTCAAATTTTAATTTACCTTCGATGAATGTGAAAGTCAACAAATAAAACCCTTTTTTACAATAAAAATACATTACATTTACGATCGATGGATGAAATGAAGTTTGTGTATTCTCACGTTGCATTTTGTGCAATAGAATTTCGATTATAGAGGTGATATACACATTCTGTTGCATTCTTTACACTCAGAAACGTGAGAATTACCCTTTCAGAGGGTTTTTGTCTGAATCTAATGTACCAAGTGCAGTAGAACACTATCTTCGTGTAAAAAAGAGAGATTCTATTGCACATACTACAATACCCCCCTTTAAATCCCAGAATATCTAATGAAAACCAAAAAAAAGACTAGGCATGGTCCCAATAAGAAAATTCTTCTTAAGGAACACACGCATAGCCTTTTGCCTTAAACTATATCATTAATATTCTCCAGACTAAATGGAAGGAAGGTTTCCCTTTATTTCAACAATCTTACCAGACTTATTCAGAACAAACTCAAGGGATGCATCCGTTACAGCGAAGCCGAGTACACATTGTATTGACATTTGATCTTCTTTTTGACTACTTTCAGTAGACTTTATACCATGGTAAGTACCAGCTCGTGCAGTAAAGTCAGCCCAATATTTCTGTAAACCCGTTGCGGAAAGTGAACGCTTCATCTCATCGCTAAAGAATCGATTCTCTAATTCCTGGAATTGTCCAGTGCTCAGCAGTCCAGCTATCACACTTGCTGTAACCTCGGGCGCATAAACTTCCACTAGATTAGCGTCAGCATTATAGGAGGTTACCAGTCCTACACTAGTGAAAAAAGAAAGCGGGACATATAAGTGTTCCTTTTTAAACACAACATTATCCTTAAAATCTCTTTTCTCTGTATCGTTAATGGTAATATGGTCGTCTCCTACTTTATATTCAATCTTTTGTTTGACTCCACTTAATGTAATGGTGTCCGTACTTTTTTGATAAGTAGTTTGATATTTCAATACGCTTGATGCCTCTCTTAGGGGTAGCATGACCGTAGAACCGTTAGGGTACGCTGAATATTGATCTGATTTCAGAACCTGACCATTCAAAACTACCTTCACTTCACTAGAATCTGCCCAAGCTGTAGAATAGGTAGTTCCACCAAATCCATTTACCAATAACAGTACACTTAACACCACAACAACCGCGATTTTGTTCATCCGTTCGAAACCTCCCTTTTTTTGACTATTAGTATTATGTGCGTTTCCAGCATCTGCTAATCCTAATGGTAGTAAAGCTCTACAAAAAAAGTGAATCGCTTCTTACATGGACATTCAAGTTCTAGGTTATTCCACTTTGAAGTCAAAGTATTGTCTAGGATAAGGTTCCTTGATCAACGTAAAATGCCACCATTCTTTACTGTAAGGTTTAAATCCCTGTTTTACCATCGCCTCTTTGAGGATTGCCCGATTTGCTTTCTGAGTCTTGTTAATTAAGGACGTATCGTAATAAGAGATGTCTCCGAAAAAATCAAACGGGCTGCCCATATCTACTTCAGCTCCCGTCTCTTTATTTACGATCGTTAAATCTACGGTGCTACCTCTGGAATGGCCCGATTTTTTAGCTATAAATCCTAGTTTGAAGAGATTACGTTTATCTAGTCGCGGATAATACTGCTGTTTCATCTTAGTATCTATGGCATTCTGTGACCATCTCACAAAATGATTCACAGCCGTCTGCGGACGGTAAGCATCATAGATTTTAAGAATATACCCTTTCTTTGCTAAATCCTCACTTACAGCTTTCAAAGACGTTGCCGCTGTCCGCGAGAATATCGCTAAAGGCGCCTTATAGCCATCAATCCGCTTCCCTACAAAATTGTTATCCCCGTAGTATCGAATCTCATATTGTGCCGTAGGAATTACTTCATCCAGATAGACAAAACCTTGCGGTAAATGGTTCTTCCTCTCCAATTGCATCTGCTGTAGCACAGAGTCTGTTGAAGTGCCGACATAAGCAGCATCAGCACTGCCCATAAACATAGTGTTTGTCCACAACAACAGCACAACTGCGAAAGCTGCAATTCTTGTTCCTCTAGATCCTATTCTCAATTGATCCCGCCTATTCATTTCGAGTTAACTGTTTGATTTAGAAATTTTTCTACTTCAGGTGTGAATTTATTATTTGTGGCATTAAGTAATTGTACCAGCTTTTCTAAAATCGTAAGGATTCTAGTATCAACTTTGCTATTTTTTAGTGCCTCCTCATACGCCTTTTTTACTTCTGGTTTGATTACTTGCTCATCATAGTCATATGCAGGTGTGTTACTTGTTCCATACAATAGGCGTGAAGTTGCAATCAGAAGTTCTTTTTGAAGAGCCGTTGAACGGTTAGAAGCAGGATATTGGGTTACAAAATCCTCCAGCGCAAGCGCCCTGTTCGTTAACTCGGTCCAACTAATCACAATCGTTGCATCAGATATACTCGGTTGATTAGATTCTGTGGCCATGATATCAATATAAGCTGCGATGTCCTTCGTAACATAAGGCTTAAAGCTTTTGAAACCCTCATAATGCATCACCGGATAGTACATGCCCTCGCTTGTCTCCAGCTTATATCCCTTATCCCGTCCTTCAATTAACACATTGCGTACGTTGGCATCTTTGATCGTATTAAGGAGTGAGGTATAGGTTAGATTTTTGCTTTTGGAAAAAGCACTATTTATCTCTTTCTGCATCTTGTCCGGAAAAACCTTTTCTGAGTATACAGATAAATGAGCCTTCTGTGCATTCTCGAGCTGAAGTGTCATCTGAGTCGCTCTCCAGGTATCCATTTCTTTGATATGGTTAATTAAATAATTACGTGCGCTAGCAAGAGTTGTCGGCTTCTGTACATACTGCTGGAATTGATTATAGGCGCTTGCAGATTCCGTTGCCGTTGCGGCAGATACTGGCTCTATACCAAAAGTACTGAATCCTGTCACTGAACCAAGGGCTATAGCAATACTTAACAAGCCTGATTTTTTCCAGTTCAATTAATGACCTCCTTTGCCATATGTGTAATTGTACTTAATATTTGGACATACGGAAATAACCTGAAACGAATTGGTTCATAGTACCCATTCCAAACATTCCTCAAGGCACAAGAGATTTATGATTTCTATGAAGTTACCTGTATCAAAATAATATATATTGACACAATATATATTGGTACGATATATTATAAGCGTGATATACAAATATTTCTAAATAACAAGGAGGTTCTATTTTGAACAGTCAGGATGTTATTTTAGGCATGCTTATGAAAGAATCGAAGACTGGTTACGAAATAAAACAGTTATTGGAGGATGTATTCTCTAATTTCTATAGTTCTAGTTATGGAACGATTTATCCCACACTTGCTCGCATGGAAAAGGAGGGTTTGATAACTAAGGAAAATGTGCAGCAGGAAGGTAAGCCTAATAAGAATCTTTTAAACATCACGGATAAAGGAAGAGATAGTTTTAACGCCTATTTACTAGCCCCACTAGAGGCTGACAGTATTAAGAAATCTGATTTTATGATGAGGCTATACTTTGGTGAATTTGTTGGGTATGACAAGGTGATTATTTGGTTGAAGCAGGTACAGGAGGAATCACAACATAAGTTAGATCAGTTACTTGAGCAGTATTCACTTTATAAAGATGAAATGCATCCAGCACAGATCATCTGTATCCAAATTGGCATTGAAGAATATAAAGCAAAACTCAAAATCATTGCCGAAGGGTTGTCAAACATGGAGCAGTTAGTGCTTACGAAGTAAGTTTTGTACGTACCAAGTGAAGATGTAACGCTCAGATAACTTTTAGGAGGAATTGTTAATGAAAACAATTTTTATAACGGGTGCTTCGTCTGGCATTGGGAGAACTACAGCAAAACATTTTGCTGAAAGAGGATGGAACGTCGTAGCCACGATGCGTTCACCTGAACAAGAAAGTGAACTTATTACACTTGATAATGTATTGGTTTTACAGCTTGATGTTGAGAAATCAGACACAATTCAACCTGCGTTAGCGGAAGCGATTAAGCGGTTTGGTAAAATTGACGTTCTTCTCAATAATGCTGGTTATGGAACCATGGGTCTTATAGAAGTAGCTACAGATGAGCAGATCAGAAGACAGTTTGAAGTGAACGTGTTTGGTCTTATCAGTATGACTAAAGCCATATTGCCACATTTTCGATCTAATCAAGATGGTTTACTGATCAATATCTCTTCTATGGGAGGGAAAGTAACCTTTCCTACGATGTCTCTGTATCATTCCACTAAATTCGCCGTAGAAGGTTTTTCTGAATCCGTATCTTATGAATTGGCATCACAAAACATCAAAGTAAAGTTAATTGAACCAGGTGCTATTCAAACAGACTTTGGTGGAAGATCGATGGAGTTCTTTTTTAATGATGCATTAACGGATTATAAACCCTTCACTACAGCATTTTTGGGTAAATTGGGTGAGATGGAAAAACAGCCCTCCTATGCTTCGCCTCCAGAAATTGTTGCGGAAACAATATATCAAGCCGCCACAGATGGGACAAGTCAATTCCGGTACATTGTTGGAGAAGATGCAAAAATGCTCATTCATATGAAAGAAAATACAGATGAAGAAGAATATCTGACTAATATAGCCCAGCATTTTTCTTAAAAAAGAAGTTAGGTGGTGAACGCTTCTCGGTATTCTATCGGGGAGAGGCCCCTCTTTCTTGTTATGAGTAAAAAAATCCCCTCCGATTAACAGTGGTATGTTCATACGTACATGAACCTTCTCCACTATCTACCGTAAGGGGATTTTTACAAGCTTAATGTTTAATGCATTGGTGTATTCATTTTATGATTCACAACTACTCTTTTCACGAAGAAAGCAAGAATTAGACCCACAATAGCCATACTCATTCCAAAAATAAATGCATTTTGTACACCGTTCGTGAACGCAGGCAATATATTCGCTGGATCGGTTGGATCGGCCACAGTCTTCATATAACTCTTAGAACCTGCGGACATAATGCTGACAGCTAATGCAGTACCGATCGCACCAGCAACCTGCTGCAATGTATTCATGATCGCTGTACCATCTGGATATAATTCTAGCGGCAGCTGGTTAATTCCGTTGGTTTGTGCAGGCATAAATACCATCGACACACCAATCATAAGCGTACTGTGAAGTACGATTACGAATACGACCGTAGAAGCTACAGTAATACTGGAGAAGAACCACAAAGCTGTTGCTGCAATAATCAGACCCGGAATAACGAGCCATTTTGGACCGTATTTATCGAACAGACGACCCATGATTGGGGACATCAATCCGTTAATAATCCCCCCTGGAAGTAGCAGCAAACCTGCCTTGAACGCCGTATACCCTTGACCCTGTTGAAGATACATTGGAAGAATCAACATGGATGACAGGATAACCATCATACAAATAAATACCATAGCCACACCAATGGAGAACATTGGATATTTAAAAGCACGCAGATTAATCATAGGCTGCTTCATCTTCATTTGGCGCAAACCGAACAATAAGAGTGATACCACACCTACTACGATAGCTATGATTACTTTTGGACTTCCCCAACCAGCTTCTTCACCGGCGCTACTGAAACCAAACACAATACCACCAAAACCGATTGATGATAATGCTATGGAGAGGATGTCAATCTTCGGCTTCGTAACCTTCGTTACGTTCTGCATGAAGAGGATTCCGAATATCAATGCGATCACCAGGAATGGCAGTGACAGCCAGAAGATCCAGTGCCAGCTTAGGCTTTCAATTAGAAGTCCAGCAATAGTAGGACCGATCGCTGGAGCAACCATGATAACCAAACCAATCATCCCCATCGCAGCCCCACGTTTTTCAGGAGCAATGATGATAAGGATCGTATTGAACATAAGTGGTAATAGGAGCGCTGTACCCATTGCTTGTACTACACGCGCTGTTAATAGGAACTCGAAGCTAGGTGATACTGCAGCTAGAAACGTTCCAAGTATTGAAAAACATAATGCAGCAACAAACAACTGTCTAGTCGAGAACCACTGAAGCAGCATACCCGAAATCGGTACTAGAATTCCCAGTGTAAGCAGATAAGCCGTCGTCAACCATTGAGCTGTTGCTGGAGTAATTTGAAGGACATTCATAAGATCACTTAAAGCTACATTTAGTGCGGTTTCACTGAACATTCCGATAAATCCTGCAAGTAATAATGAGACTAGAATCGGAATGGTTTTAAACTTCTTTACTTCCTTTTGTTGCTTTCCTTGCATAGTTGCTTCCACTCTTAATCCCCCTGATGTTCTTATCTATTGTCTCTCTCTAACCAAGTATTGCTGGGATAATCTTCGCCGCCGCGAGAAGCGGCTGTTCATCCCGTAAAGTCAGCGTCTGAAGAAGCGCTCCTTCAAATAATGAGACTACTACTGAAGCCTTATCGGCTGCAGTGTTGCCCTCCACACCTTCTTCCAGAAGGCGTTTCTTGATCACATCCTGCAAGTCCATAAACACAGATTTACATGCAGTCCGCAGCTCCTCACTAATACAAGAGGTCTCCGCCGCTAACCAAAAACTGAACGGAACGATCCCCTCGAATGAAGATTCTACTGCTTCCATAGCCATTCCGAGAATAAAGTCCTCCATTGCTTCAGCTGCACTATTGCTATTCTCCATATGACAGTTCAGCTTCTGAGCGACTGTTAGACTAGTCCGGTTAATGCATGTTAAAGCCAGCTCTTCTTTACCGTGTGGGAAGTAATAATAAAGAGACCCCTTCGGTGAATCGCTATCTTTAATTATCTGATTCAGTCCTGTTGCATGATATCCCTGAGAAAAAAATAATTTCGAAGCGGTGTCCAGAATCGCCTCACGCATATTCGGCTTGTTCGACACGCTGACACTTCCTTTGCATTATAACAATTGGTCTACATAATAAAACCATATTTTTAAGAGATATGTCAACATATAAATTACTTAAATTAAAAGTAATTTGGTGGAAAAGAGTTGGGGTGTACTCTAGCCGCCAAGTACATTATAGCCATCCTACCATCGGACTAAGATGCAGCTATTTGTGCTAAATCAGGCTTTTTCCCACGTTATCGGACCTGAGCGGCGCTATTTCACTCAAAAGAGGTTGTTTTCATCCACATTTCTGTGCATAGCTGCATTGGAGTCCGATAATCACACAAAAGGTTGCTTTTAGAGTATATAAGGTCTCTTGGGTCCGATAGCTCTTCACCCACCTCTACAAGCTCGAAATTATCTACTTCCCATTCCCTCAACCTCAGCGTATACTATAATTATTCCAATGAGAAAGGTGTGAATAAAATGCAAAACGTCCCCAAAGGAATCCCACGACCCTTAGTAAAGACTAATCAGGCGTTTATCGTCATTTCTGTAATATTGACATGGCTAACAGGACAGCACTGGATACTTGCGCTGCCCTTGTTCGCCGGATTACTCGGACTCTTGTTCGGTTATAATCCCATCATTAAACTGGCTGCAAAGTTTCTGAGAAAAGAACGTTCGCACTATGTACTCGAAGACTGGTCACAGCAGCAGTTTAATCAAACCATTGCTGTTTTCTGCCTCACAGGTGGTTTAATCAGCTTCATCGCGGGCTGGACGATTGCTGCTTATATTTTCACCGCGCTCGTTGCAGTAGCCGCCACTGTTGCGATTCTTGGTTTTTGCATCGGATGTTTTATCCATTATCAGTGGAGAATGTACAATTACAGACGTAAACAGAGCACAAATTAAATTGGTTAAGCCTTAATCTCGTTCTTCTCCAACAACATCCCAGCGATGGCGAAATTTTAAAAGCCTTGGATGTAGTGATGAAGGTGCAGATGGCAACAATAAGCGAATTTTTACAATCCACTCTTCAAAAGAAGAATAAGACGCGAACTGATTCGCCACTTCAGGTGTTAAATACAAAAAAATCGGTGAAGGATAGATCTCAACAAGATGCCGAAGCGCAGAATCAAGTGGAGTATACTTCTTTCGCTTCCCCTCCAAACTCTCTACCGTGATAAAGCTACGTCCTTGCTCCCTTTTCCATTCATGCAGCCGGTCCTCACGCTTGTAATAAGCGCTCACCGGCTCTTTGGTCATCCGTCTCACCGTTTCCTCATGCAGTGGATATAGCACAAGCTTAGTGAAACGTCGATCTGCTGCCGTTTTTGCCGCGATTTCAAGTTCATGATCGGATATATGTTCAAAAGAATCGTAAAATACTAACGTCCCTTTGCGTTGTTCAACCGGTGGCTCATAGCCGTAGGGAACATGCTGAATGTCTCTTTTCAATGAAACCCCTCCTGCTTGTTCTATTTAATAATCATATCATGTGACAACAGCAGGGCTATCATTCTTATCTTGCAGCTTAAGCAGTTCCCACTTCCCAACGCCTCAAACAATTCCTGCTCTATCCCAAGCTGATTTAAATTCCGCCACACTTTGATAACGCTGCTCCCGCTCCAGGCTAACCGCCCGTAAAGCAACCTCGTGGTGCGCTTGGCTCACTTCCCATTTTGCTAACGATCGGTCGGAGGCTCCTCCTAAAAGAACAAATGCTGTTGCGCCCATATTGAATACATTGGTTACTTCATCAATCGGTGCACCCAAGATAAACTCTTCCGGTGACTTGAATCTTGCTGAACCCCAGAAGTTCACTCCTAGATCATTTTCAGTTGGCTTAGGTCTATAATAATCAATATCACAAATCCTTGTTTCATCGTTCTCAAAATTATAAAGAATACTTCCATCGTAAAAATCGACAGCTACATAACCCTGCAACTCAACATGTTTATGAAACGAAAAGATTACGTCTAAGGACGCTAAACGTTTTTCAACAGATAGTTGCTTATAGCGGTAAAAAGGCGATTCGGGATGGCTCAGCTTAGCTTCACCCGCAAAAAGCCAATGCGAATGTAAACATTCACCTTCAAACCATTCAAACACCGCTGCATATCCCGCTCCAACTTCAAAGTGTGACACTAGATTGATCAGTGCTTCAGATTCAAGTTCATTATACAACGGAATAGCTTTAATCAAATTATCAACAGCATCCATGGGATTTCCATCGTAAGTCAAAGGCTTTGCCCCAGCAAACTTCACAAAATACTTCTGATCACCATCCTTCTCCACACCAAAAGAAAGATTTCCGGAATCCTGCTGGTCGAACACCTTGAACACCCTACCAAGTTTAGATAACCATGCAAAATCACAAGGCGCTTGTAATTGAAAAGTTACTGCATCGATTTCGTATGTAAAATATTTTTCGCTCAAATGTACCTCCGCAATTTACTAACCTAAGTTAGCTCTATTTTCATAAAAATCCCGGCGATGGTTGATTCCTGAGGACCTGTTCTTTTGACAATTTCATATGGCTTAAACCCTAATCTGGAGTATAATAACATCCCTTTTGTATTCACATTATGGCAAACTAGATGTAACTCTCGAAGCTTTAAGTCCTCTTTGGCAGCAGCAAGCATGGTACGGATCAAAAACTTCGCGGCTCCCTTACCTCTATAATCGGGTGAAACAATAACATTTCCTAGCCAGTACAAATCTCGTTCTTGTTCGTAATATAAATTGGCGTATCCGATAACCTGTTCATCTTCATTCAGGATCACTGTTAGCTTTTCCCTGCCTTGTGCAGCCTGCTCTAATTGGTCAGAGGTAAGCGGATATTCCAGCTTAGGCGACATAAAGAACACTTCCATTGAATCTTTAGGAAAAGCACATATTACGGCATAGTCCGCAGATACGGCCTTTCGATAACTGTACGTCATTTTGTTTCCTTCCTTCTATGTTTCATTCATGACCTTATTCGATATTTAATCACTAGAATAATAACCAGCAGCACAACACATAAGGACATCGTATTCGTAATCAAAAAAGCTAAACCCACCCCCGTAACCGCCAAACTGATCGCATAAGCTTCCATTAGACTAATCCCGAGCAGCATAAGCAAATACGACTTCAAATTTAAATCGGCTACGGATTTTGATTTCAAGATCTGAACAATCTGAGGAATCCAGCCTAAAGACAGGATCACTCCGCCTATTAATTGCATGATTGCAAACATATGAGCACCTCCACGGATTTTATTACTGTTGTATTCCGGGCGGCTCCATCTGGTTCCAATCTATGTCAAAATAACGAAAAACACTAAGCAACAATCAGCTATTCTGCTTCTTTAAGCTTACTATATGCATAAGATGCGGCACCAATAGTTCCAGCACGACTTCCTAGCTCAGCTTGAACAATTTCACACTTACTGCCAGAAAGCTTCAACGCATGCTGATTCACAGTCTCTCTTACAGGTTGGAGCAATTTATCGCCCGCCGCTGCCATCCCCCCACCTACAATAATAAGATCAGGGTTGAGAATATTCACCACATTCGCTAATCCAAATCCAAGTATAGTTCCAGTCTCCTGCATGACCTCCATAGAGAGAGCATCTCCGAGTTCGTAGGCTTCAGATATCATTAGTGCGGTAATTTCCTCTGCTTGATCATTAGTCCAGGTCTGAATCATACTGGTGCGGCCTTCTTTCAGCTTCTCTTTAAAAGTATTCACCATGCCAATCGCAGACACATATCGACCTAAGCAGCCTGAGCTTCCACATTTGCAGGGACGTCCATTCCTGTACATATTCATATGCCCGATTTCACCAGCGCTATAAGATGTGCCGTAGATCACTTTTCCGTCGTTCACGATTCCCGATCCTAATCCCGTTCCCAAGGTAATCAGAACTAGATTGTTGTAACCTCTGCCTGCACCTTGCTGCCATTCACCATAAAGATTAACCCTTACATCGTTATCTATAAAAATAGGAAAGTCGTAAAACTGCTTCATCTCGTCAACAACATGTACATGCTCCCAATCCGGAAAATTCGGTGAGAAAAAAGAAATCCCAACAACCGGATCAAGCAATCCGGGCACTCCGATTCCCATACCGACTACTAGATCTAATGAAATATTCGCTTCCACAGTAATCAAACGTACAGCTTCTCTAATCCGTCCCAGCACATGTAATGGGCCTTTAGCAGCTTCTGTAGGTGTAGATATTTCTTTCACAGCTATAAAATCGGTATCATATACCCCTGCTTTGATATTCGTTCCACCGAGATCAATCCCTATAATGTAGCGTTTCATAAGAACCTCCAGAATTAGAAATAACTTCACCTTTCATTATGAATGCCTGAAGGCTGAAACTATAGAGGGAACTTGCAAGTTATATGATAAAGTTCCAACTTTTTTATTACAAATGACTACTATTAACTGCGGCTTCGGTTTCGGCTAACATTAGGCTGTTCACACCCATCTTAATCTGATTTTCAGTGAGATTAGAATAGCCTAGTAGAAACACTGGTCCCTTAGGTCTGCTCCCCATAAAATAAGAAGATGCAGGATATACGCGAACTCCGTAACGGAGCGCCACTTCAGCAATGCGATTCTCTTCGGCATTCGACTCCAGCTCAATCAGTAAATGCAGCCCGGCTTCCTCGCCATAATATCGTACACGACTCCCAAATTCAGTATTCAAGCTGTTTACGAGACAAGCTCTACGAGAGGCATACAGCTTTCCCATCTGTGTAATATGCCTTGCATAGTGACCATTCTGAATAAATTCCGCTAACGCTTCCTGATCCAAAGCAGAAGACATACGATCTGTAATCCATTTAACGGCCAAAAAAGGCTGAATCAAAGCCGGAGGCAACACAACATAACCTATCCGCAGAGAAGGAAATAATACTTTACTAAAGCTGCCCACATAAATCACTCTACCTTCTACATCTAGACCCGCAAGCGCGGATAATTTCGGCCCCTCGTACCTATATTCACTGTCATAATCATCTTCAATAATAAAAGCATGATTAGCTTTGGCCCAATCCAACAACTGAACTCTTCGTTTCAAGGACAGTGTCGTCCCAAAAGGGAACTGGTGTGAGGGAGTGACATAGACTAGCTTTGGTGATTTTTTATGATTACCTTCTTTACCGTTATCACTATTTGTTTGAATTTCTTCCACACAGATGCCATCTTGATCTACCTTAACAGGGATGATTTCTGCCCCAGCAAACGAAAAAATTTCACGTACAACGCTATGTGATGGATCTTCAACAATGACATGGTCACCTTTAAATAAGAAAATCCTCGATAAAATATCGAGTGCTTGCGTAGCTCCAGAGGTAATCACAATTTGTTCAGGAACAACGGGCATGGATCGTGTGGAACGTAATAAACGTGCAATCTCTCGGCGCAGTCCCAGGGAACCTTCCGCAGGACCATAACCTAAAGTATCCGGTGAGGCGCGTCGGCAAGCGTTCATTAGAGCTTTTTGCCACAGATCCATAGGAAACGCATCCCAAGCAGGTACACCATGGCGAAAATCACAGAATACCGGGTTCAAATGATCAACTTCACAAGTAGAAGGAGGATTAAGCGTAAGGAAATCAGGTCCCTTCGTTATAAAATTGTAAGGGCTCTCATAATCTTTTATAACTTTCTCCTCCAAGGTCAGCTCCGCAATAAACGTTCCCGCCCCTTTTCTCATCTCCAGATACCCTTCTGCCTGAAGTAGCTCATAGGATTGAAGGATCACACTTCTGGATACTCCAAGCTGATTGGCCAAAGTTCTAGACGGAGGCAGGGGGTCACCCCCACTTAAAGCTCCAGAATGGATAGCATTTCGAACTTGCTCGTAAATTTGACGGCTAAATGGAATTTGTCGTTCTTTATCGAGTGTGATCAGCAAATCATGCTTCATAAGAGGTCCTCCCCTTCTGTTCCGACTTTTGTTTAAAAATACAGGGTAAGCATTTTTACGAGTAGTGCTGCGGAAACAGAGCCTAGAATCACGAGGAGCAGCGGAATTTTTCTAATTAATACCAGTATAACAGCGACAGTCCCTGCTGCGATACCCACAAGATTAACATCTGGATCTACCTGAATGATTCCAGGTACCGTTAACGCACTAAGAACCGCTATGGGCAAATACTCCAGCAGCGCTTGGACTTTGGAAGAACCATTCGTATGATTCGTAAGCAGTAAAGGCACAAATCGAAATAAAAATGTAATAACAGCCATACCTATAATGATTAAGATGGTCATACGGATACCCCCTTCTCGGCTTTGACTTGCGCTTTAAATAAGGAACCCACTGCCATGCCGATCAACATAGCTATTAGAATTGAAGAATTTCCCAGCAAGGAGTACAGTAGCCATGATGATCCTGCAGCTGATATACATATAGCCATATTTCGTAAGCTGCCCTTCAATTGAGGAACAACAAGCGCAATCAACAAGGCATATAATGAAGTGTTTAGTGCCGGTAAATATAAAGCTGGGATATAGGAAGCAAGGGTTATCCCCGAAGCCGTTGCTAACAGGTTGGCCACATAAGGAGGAATTTGAAGTCCAAGTAGATATGGAAGTCCTAAGGGTTGGTTAGGTTTTTCATTCTCCGATTTACGGTTTCCTTCCTCTCGAGGGATCATACTAACTGCATATACCTCTTCTGTTAAACTGAAGCCAATCCAAGTTCTCGCTAGTACACTGATATTACGATTTAGCTGCCCTCCAAAGGATAAACTGATAAACAAATATCTCAAATTAATGATTAAGGTAAGTAGCAGGATCATTGGAGCCGCTGCCCCTGCGGCAAGCATTTTCACGCCAATAAATTGACTAGCCCCCGCAAATACAAGCGCTGACAATAAGAACACTTCCAGACTTCCCAAACCTAACCCCTTACCGACCAATCCAAACGTAAAGCAAGCAGGGATAAATCCCGCAACTATTGCGACTGAATCTTTTAGCCCTGTTTTAAACATCACTTTCTGATCATTCATAAGTTTCTCTCTCCCTTATCGTTGTTCCTAGAAAGAGCATACTTGGATACAGTTCCAGTGGAAATAACCGCATTGGTGCGTATGTACCATACCAATTTCTGTTCTCATAAAAAAAGACCGCCCTTTAGAGAGCGATCTTAAATGAAGATTTAAACCTCCAGTGGACTTTCAACAATGTCGTTGATTTCCTGTATGATCTGCGATCTAATCTGATCTACTCGATCAAAATCCACGGTTGAAGCATAGATTTGCTTTAACGCACCTAGGAATACCTTTGCATCTGTCAGATGTTGTGTGGATTGTTTCATGGTGCTGGAGTATCGTTCTTTAATGCCTGCTATAGCTTCGGAATACTCTTCATCTGTACCTGGCTGTATACACCGGGAATACATATCGACGATCTCGTCAGTGGCGCGATCTGGGTAGTATTCATGTGGAGCCGTACTATCAAAAATGGCAAATCCAAGCTCACGTACAATAATCATATCCAGGCTATTTGGATCGAAGCCACAGTGGTAAATTTCAACATCGAAACCACGCTTGATGCCTTCAGCCGCTATTTTCTTCAACAGTGTGGATTTTCCGGAGCCCGCACGTCCTTTAACCAGATATCTTTTTAAGCCTGCGGTTAGATTAGGGACAAAATCCACTGCTCCCTTAGGCGTCGCAGCACCTAAAAAACGATGATCTACCCGGCTGTTTATTTCAGATTTCTGATCACCATACAGAAGCTTAATATACTCCTGCGTCAGCTCATCGGCTGCTTGGAAATTCATTTTCACGATATAAATCGCTTCCCATTCGTCATGAATGCGAAGCGCTTCAGCAAAGCCAGCATATGCCAATTCATGTTCTTGTTTAATTGCTCCAACTAAATTATCGATTTCCAGCTTCTGCTGGCTCAACTGGAACTGATCGGCGGCCTGCTCCAAATCTACGAATACGATAGACTCTTCAGGCAGTTCAGGGTTTATTACACGCGGAGCTGTTCCATCCACAATTCCTATATTTAATTTGGGAATAATCACTCCGTCGAATGAATCGTTATCTGATGCAGTGTGGATGAACCAGATCTCATAACCTTGTTGATTCAACTGCTCTCCGATTTCTCTAATCAGTTTGGCCTGCCCCGTACCTGGGCCCCCTTTTAAAACATACAAACGAGTTAAATTTTGCAATGATGACTCATAGAGGCTGTAGAAGCCGTGAGCCGTATTGCCGCCAGCAAAGAAATTGAGGATTGTTCCGTTCATAATCGCACACCTTTCCGGGCTAATGTCATGGTTCATGTTCCATCGTATTAATGTTCCATGGGAAAGGTGACACTTGGCGTAAGATAGTAACTTCCACTTGCTTTAATCCTGGAGATTAGAGTGCAGCAAACCGTTTCTCTGTTTTGTCTAAATACTTCTTTACAAGTTTCCTCTTATTCATGAATAATAGCGTGTTTATTCTTAGCAAAAAACATCTGTTCCCACAAAGCTTCTTGCTCATATACCTCTTCTCTCCCATTCTTATTGACTCTCAAAGTGACTGTCCCGATACAGCGCACATACGTTGGATTCATTTTCAATACCTTTATAGCGATCTTTAGGGGGAGGGAAAGCTTCATTCCAGCTAATAAAGAACTCGCAACAAGATCATCTTTTCGGTGATATTCAATTTGATACGATGTGTTATGTCCCGACGATTGAGTAAATTTCAACTTGTTATCCATGAATTTTTTTGTAAAGGGATGATTAATTGTGTCCTTACGCTCGATCTTTGTATGTTCTTCTTGATCCTCTAGGATCTCACCATCTTTTGCAATCATGATTATAGGACTGCGCTTATAGCCGTATTTTTTCTCTGCAATGATATCGCATGAAATCACAGTATAGGGTCCGACATTCGCACGACACCAGTACCAATGATTAATTACCTTATTCATTTCAACATTGCCCCAGTTATGATCGTGATAACCGTTTCCTACTAATTCACGTCGTTCTCCATTTAGAGTCAGTACGGCCTCCAATTTAGCGGAAGGCTGGGCAACAAACCAAGCAAAAAAGTCTTCTTGTTTCTCTCCAAAGTACATATATCCTGTTTTAGGTCGCCACATTGGTAAGATTGATTTCATAGTACAGCGATAATCAATTTCGTCATCTACAAAATGAATCAAATATTGTCCATTCGAATATTGGACGCTACTTCGATCAATTTTCACATCACACTTTTCCTTGGAAGCTCGAATGGTGCTACCTTTCTTTTCAGATAATAATTTCGTAATGCTTCTTCCATCCGGCAATGTCAGTTCAAATCTTATCGATGGACAAGCCTCACCTTTAATGTCGAACCCATCCTTCGTGTAAAATACAACAACAACCTTGCTACCATCTGTATATTCAGCGTCAAAATACCACCACTCAAAAGTTCCCGCCTGTCCGTTTGTTCTCATTCCATCTTCCCAGGTGGCAGGCTTTTTTGTGATTCCTAGTCTCTGATAATCTTCTTTACGATTTGCTAAGGTTACCTTATCGCTCATCATAAAACCCTCCTAATCTATATAAATGTCACACTTGTGTAACTTGATAGGGTCGATTATACTTGGGTCTATATTAGACAGTCAATAATAGTGACTCAGGTTACACATAGGAGGTGATTTGTGACATGTCCACTCGCGTTAATCCTATTGCGGAGCGGTCAAAGAAGTGGTTATGTGATGCAATGCTTGGGCTTTTACAAGAGAAAACCTATAGCAGCATCACCATTACAGAGATATGTGATAAAGCGGGACTTGTAAGAAAAACCTTTTATCGTCACTTTACATCTAAAGAATCTGTGCTCGTAGCCATCATTGATTTGATGTTCGAAGAGTTTTATGAATATATTAAGGTTCAGAACTTCGGCCCTCATGAAATGCCATTAGTCTATTTCACTTATTGGAAAAAACACGAAGACTTTCTTAACATCTTGATCCAAAATCAATTGTTCGCCCTTCTTAATGACCAGTATGTTCATTATTTAAAGGTGATGGATCATCTTGTGGGCACTAGACGAGAATACCAGAATGAAATTGAGAAGGAATATATGCGAACCATGATGGCCGGAGGCCTATGGAGCATTTTGAAAAAGTGGATCATTCGTGGTTGTATTGAAACGCCAGAGGAAATGGCCAAAATGACTTTAGATTTTTTTAATGTATAGAAATGTTTATCATTATGCTGAAAAAAGGGCTACCACTTGGCAGCCCTTTTTATTATTTCAAACAACGTCCTACCTTACTTCACGAAACGATCCATAAATCTCTTAATGATTGGAACATCTGGAGGAGACAACTCGCTGGGCAATTCTCCATAATTAAAAAAACGGACTTCTTGGACTTCAATTCCGTCTTCTTTAAGCGCCCCATCAAATTCTGTACATAGGTAAGCAGCTACGACATTATATACTTCATCACCGTTTGGATATTTGTAATAAAGCTCTTGTCCAGAGAACATGTCGAACAATTCAAGCCCCTTGGCTAGTAAAGCTGTCTCCTCAAAAAGCTCTCTTTTAGCAACCTCTTCTAAAGTCTCTCCTAACTCCATCGAGCCACCTGGCAATCCCCAGCAACCGTTGTCCGTTCTGCGTTGTAATAGTAATTGTTGCTCGTTACATAATAAAACACAGGCTCCTGCCATAATAAGCGGCCTCGAACCTACTAGTTTTCTTAGCTCCATAATATAATTGCTCATTAAACAGCATCCTCTCTCTCCTTAACGGCTTATATTGCTTTGTTTTTTTCCAGAAACTCATCTTTAGTAAGCCCAGATCCGATCATCATCCTGCCAATAATAATTGCTGCAGTCTATAGCTCGCATAATACCCTCCAGAAAGTAGTTGTTTTATTCTGTAGATACACTTAAATGCTGTTGAAGCTTTGAATAATCGTAAATATCCACAACAGCTCCGTTTTCAAAATTAGGCTTAAACAAAAACTCAATGATTTGTTGTGCTGTTTCCTGTGGTGTTGTGAGCATACCAGAATCCTTAACTACCTCAAATATCTCTGCTGATGGAAATGTTAATTTATCCTGGCTTCTAGCCTCTTTTTGCAGATTGGTATCAATCATTCCTGGCCAGATGGATACAATTCCAACTGGTGTTTTGGAGTGATTCTGTTCTAGTCCCACACATTGTGAAAAAACATCTAGCCCCGCTTTTGCTGCTGAATACAGACTCATACCAGGATGATGATTCTTAGCAGAAGAGGATGATATATTTAAGATCCTTTTGTCGATTAGATGACCATTCGTATATTTTATAAACATTGAGGTTAGTATAATGGGCGCTAATAAATTCACATTTATATTTCCCGTTATTTCATCAATCCTAGCCGTATCAATAAATGAGACAGGAGCAATCATTGAAGCGTTATTAATAAGGTAGATTCCCTCCGCTTTTGACACGTCAATAGAATTGAAAATACTCCCCATCAGAGATTCAATCAGATGAATGTGATTCAAATCAAATTCATAGTAGGTTATATTACTATTTTTACCTACTAAACTCTCATTTCTTTCACGTGAGATACAAAACAGATAGTGATCAGCAGAGACTAGTTGTTCTGCTATAGACTCTCCAATTCCTCTTGAAGTTCCTGTAATTATGAAGTATTTCATAAGGGCAATCCTCCTCGAATTGTAACCTGATACTAGTACCAACTACTAGAGTATCACATTTAAAGCATCAACTTGTCAAATACATCCATTAGGTGAATGTTCTTCCTAATATAAAAAAAGCTACCTCATGGTAGCTCTATAAATGCTGATATTATTAGATCTTTATTGCGTTTTGGGAACATGAAAACCATTGTTTTGCGCGTAATTTTCAATACTCCAGATACCGATTCCCTGCTCTCTTGCTTTATCCTGAATCGCTCTAAATTGATCTACGTATTTCGTATTAGGTGCAAATACATATGCCACACGTGCATAGCCCTGCTCTAGCAGAAGCTCATTAAACATTTTGCCATCGATATAGAGATAACAGAGCAGACGACCATATTTATCTCGTTCTGATACATCTAGTTCAATTTGCACATCTTTATTAGTAAGCATCTTTTTGGCATAATCTGAGGCTTCTATGGAAAATGGCTGTGGCTCAGGAATGTTCGGATTAACGGATTCAGGAGTATCAACTAGTAACAAACGAATCGTTTCTTTTTTACCGTCGATAGTCAGCTTCATGGTGTCACCATCAACTACCCGTGTTACCTTAGCATCTAATAAACGTTTGTTGTCCCCTTCTGTATTCTTTGCGGTAGCATCAGATTTAGGGCTAGGACTTGTTGTTATAGATGGAGCTTGATCCGGAGTAGACTGCTCGGTGATTGTGCAACCGGTAGTTATTCCGAGTAGGAGGGTAATAGCTAAGCAGATTTTTACTAGATACATTTTACTCATGGATAAACCTCTTTCTTTTACATATGTAATAGCTTCATGGGGTCTAATTAAAATAAAGCAAAACAGTGAAAAACACAAGACAAGAGACTTAATGAAAAAAACAGCGACAGCTTTGTACCTGGAAATCAAGATACTTGGCTATCGCTTTTTTATGAATATCTTTTCCCGTTAATGTACATTTACTTCGACTACACTAGATCTAGAAATTTTAATTTTGACTATGATCGTTAAGAAAGCAAGCAGTGAAAACATAATTCCAATCCAGAGGAGTTCATGTATACCCGAGTGAGAAATAAACCAGCCACCGATAGAAGTTCCTATAGTAATCCCAAGATTGGAGAATGAGATAAACAAGCTGTTACCGAATTCTGGAGCTTCTTTTGCCTCGGTCGTTAACCATGCTTGACTGACAATGAGTCCGCCGGAATGCACTGCCCCCCAAATGATTATGATAATAACCATCGGAATAAAATAAGATCCTAGATAATAAACGAAAAAGTAAGTTACCGCATATAGCAGAGGAAACATGATGACGGTCTTTGTAATACTTTTATGCAAAAGGCCCCCAAATAAAAAATTCCCAAAAATCATGATTATACCAAAGACCATCAACATGATGCTTATCCATGACCCGTTCATATGTGTTACTTGACCAAGATACTCAGCAAAGTAACTATATACAGAAAACATAGCTGCAAAGATAAAAATAACTGTCACAATATTTAACCATAATAAGGGTTTGCGTAATATCCCAAGCTGCTTTCCATAAGACATTTTTTCTTTAACAGGCATGGAAGGAAGCCAAGCGAGTATCCCTAAAAAGGCAATTATACTTACAACAGCACCAAACAGGAAAGCAACTTCTAATGATATTTTGTCCGCGAGATAAGAAGTCAAAGGCACACCAAAAGCAAACCCGATTGTGATTCCGGCGAAAACCTTTGTAACTGCTTTGGTACTCTGTTCTGGAGGGACAAGTTGGGCTGCGGTCACAAGAGCTACCGAAAAAAAGACGGGATGAAATATAGCAGGGATAATACGGAAAATCAACATTACTTCAAACATGGATGTATAAGCATAAACAATATTTGATATCGCAAAAATAAGCACTGCCGTTAATAAAATAAATTTACGATTAATACCAGAAGCGAGTAATGTCAAAAATGGTCCTGAAATCGCAACGACTAAAGCAAATATACTTACAAGCCATCCAGTCTGTGAAGTCGATATATTAAATTTTTGAGTTATCTGCGGTAGAACACCTATAATCCCCATTTCCGTAGTGATAATACCAAATACACCTAAAGCCAGAATAATGATAAGCAACGGGTTAACCTTTTTCATATTAAATGTAATCCTCCAATCATATTTACATATATAGATTTGTAGATATGTAATTCCAAAAAAACACCTTCCCCCTCTCGTTTATAGATTCTTTTTAATATACTCGGAAAATTCCTGAATTGTCTTTTCGTTTCGGCGATAGTACGTCCACTTTCCAATTCGCTCAGATTCCAACAATCCAGCTTTTTGCATAGTCAACAAATAACTCGAGATTACAGACTGTGCAAGTCCCGCTTTAGCTTGAATATCTCCCACGCATATTCCAATTCGAAAATTCAGGCCTTGTTGTAAATAAGGCTTTTCATCAAAGAATTCCTCCGGAGTTTTTAACCACATCATAATTTGACTACGAGTCTCATTAGACAAAGCTTTAAATATCAATAAAGGTTCCATGTCTATTATTATATCTACTTTTATAGATTTGTAAATATAAAAAATGCCGGTATCTCTGTTGTTGCAATATCGTTATGTAGAACCATAGTTCAACTATGGAATGAAAATGAAGTGGATTTTCATCGATTTTTTTTGAGTAGCTCGAAGCCAATCCTTTACCAGAGGGGTAAATTCATTTCCTTATTTTCTCAAAATGATGAAACCTAAATTAGGCATCTCGCTTACGGTAAAATTCAATAGCTACTGTAATAAAGCTCAGTGTCCATAAAATTGAAATACCTGTTCCTTGCATTGGTGTAAGGACATTTATTTCATCAGAGGAAGACGGCATATACATATAAGATCCTGCCGTATCCGGAAAATAATTTAAATAATTTTTAATACTAGGTAGAAAAACTCTCGTCAATGGACTGACAATGAAATAATAACCAAGCAGTACCACTAAAGCAGGGGTGGTTCGTCTTAATAAAGCACCTATAGCTGCACTGAGAAGTGTGGTTAATGTTAGATAGCCTGTTGCACCTACTAATGTTGTTATCACTGTGTCTATTTCAAACATTACTGCTGTGTCTCTCATCATAATAAAAGTATAGAGTACACCTGATGCAGTAATAATAAACGCCACAGGAATGGTTATAATCGCCAATGCCAAATGCTTCGTGGATAATTGAAACCCACGCCAAGGTATCGTAGTTAAAGTGGTTCGAATCTGTCCACCAGTATACTCCGAACAAGTAGCTAAGATACCAAGAATAATGAACCCTGCTTGAAGATATCCCATAGAAGCAAGTCCTATATTCAATATACTTTGTGTTCCTGCTGCCCCTTGCAGACCAGCAGAAGTAAAAGCTGCAGTTAAAGCTAAATTAAGAATGAATGTACCCATAAGAGTGAGCCATATCAATGGTAATGTAATTAATTTATCCAGTTCAGCACCAAGGATTTGTGTTATCTTTCTACTAGATGAGACATTCATGCTGTAACGTCCCTCCTATGGAATACAATAGCTGCAACAATGAAAATAACGACTACCCAGGCAAACATGACTAACCCCCCTGTGAACGGGGTGTGATATCTGTCGAATAAACTGCCTGTGAACGTGTCGCTCGTAAACATAAACATTTCAGCGCCAGCCCTATCTGGTAAGTAAAACGCCAACTTTGTAACCCTATAAAGCAGGACACTAAAGGATACAACGGATGAATTTATTATGAGCACAGCAAGCGGGAGGATGCCATTCTTAGTTAGAAAAGTAATTCCAAGTGCTAAAAGAGCAGTAAATGTCCAGTAACAAACTGCACCGATAAGTCTGGTCCATTCAAATGCGGGGGCATATACACCAAGTATAAGATGCGTTGCTGACACAGTTGTCATAATCGCAACAATACAAAGCAGTATGCTGATCACAGTCACAGCACCTGCTTTTGCCAGTAAAAAATGAAACCGGGATGAAATAACAGTTAAGCTCGTTGTTATCTGTTGTCCTCCACCAGATTCACTGCTTTCTGTCAAATACTCACTGCTGACAGCAAGCACACCAAGAATAATGACACCTTGCACACCAAGAACTAATCCGATATAGCCAACTTCAGATAGCCGCGTGCTAACTCCAGCTATAATCTCCTCTTTTTGTGCTATGCTGTCCAAGGCAGCAATAAGCGCTGGTGCAAACGCTCCAATGAGAAAAGCAAGCCAAATACCCGGTAAGGAGAACAACTTAGATAGTTCCGCATTAAATGCTCTCATACAACATCACCTGCAATTTCAGATGTCAGGGCAAAAAAGGCTTCCTCCAGCGTGGAATAGTTACCTATTACTTCTTCCAATGTTCCATCTGCAACGATGGTTCCAAGCTTAATAATCACCACATCATCAACCGTCTCTGCAAGCTCTCCCATTAGATGACTTGATAGTAACACCGTGTTTCCAGATTCAGCTCGTTCACGTAAAAATATCCGAATCCACCGAATGCCTTCCGGGTCGAGTCCATTTACGGGTTCATCTAAAACCAATATTTTTGGATCACCAAGTAGTGCAGCTGCGATTCCAAGTCTTCTCCCCATGCCAAGGGAATACTTCCCAACTCTTTTCCCAGCAGCATTAGTAAGACCTACGATTTCCAGAACTTCCTCGACACGTGAGTTAGGCAATCCTGCGGCACGAGCAATCCAACGCAAATGTGCCCTTCCTGTTCGCATACGGTGAGCTCCAAATCCATCAAGTGCAGCACCTATTGTTGCTAGAGGATTATGTAATTCTGCGAATGGCCTTCCATTAATTAGCGCACTCCCTGAGGTGGCACGATCTAATCCAAGCAGGATACGAAGTGTAGAACTTTTACCTGCCCCATTTGGACCTAAGAAACCAGTTACTCTGCCTGGTCTAGCTTTAAAACTGATACCTGATAAGATTTCTTGATTTCCGCAATGTTTGACTAAGCTATTAATTGTAAGCAACCATAACACTTCCTTTCTGTTATGGTTCTAATTATAAAGTAGCAAAGTTACATCTCGGTTATCATGCTGTTTACTTCTGGGTTAACTTTAGGTTAAGCTCTACCAATAGCTACTCTTGTGCCATTTTCATTTGATGTAAAGTCAGCTTTCAGCTTCATTTTTTTCAACATATAATTCGAACTCGATAAACCAATCTCCGCTCCACGCTCATAGGAAGAGTTATCCATACCTGGACCTCTGTCTGCAACAATAATCTGTTCTTTTTCTACATCAACCACAATATTTACATATTTGCCCTCTGCTGCATGACGAAGAATATTCTGAAATAAATTATCCAGAACCCGTGTCATCCATTTAGGATCTGCTTCCCAATAAAAAGTCTCTTCTACCGGTAAATCAATATCCAACTGAATTTCTTGTTCTTCAAATACAGGATACCACGCAGCAATAGATGCTCTTACTAAACGTCCAATATCTGTTGAAGTAGGCCCAAAAGGATGTTTCCCTGATGTAAGCAATGTATAGGAAAGTAAATCATCCATTAGATCTCCGACTCTTGTAATCGTATGATTCATCTCTGTTAATGAGTTTTGTCCTTCTAGACTCATTGATTCTTTATTTAATCGGGTGACATGTCCTCTCAAAATGGTAAGTGGCGTTCGTAAGTCGTGAGATAAATTCGCTATGAGTCGATGTCGTAACAATTCCTCTTCATGTTCTCGCTTGCGACTGTCTTCAAGCTGCTGAATCATCCAATTAAAAGAATTGCCTAACTGGTCTATTTCATCCATACGATCACTTTGAACAGATATTGGTTTAGGAAATGAATTATTATTAGCTGAAAATGACATGACTTCCTGTAAGAGGGTGAGACGTTTACGAAGTCTTAAGAAGAAAATCCAAGATATTACAACAAATGCGACAATAATAAAACCAAACAAAAGTAGTACAACGTAAAATAGATTTAACGTATTCAGCTCTTCTCCATTAATAGGAGATTCAATGAACGCAGATAAGAAAATAAGTATAATTGGAGGCAAAAAGATAAATAGAAAATGTCCTTTTAGAAAATGACGAAATAATGATCTAGTTTGTTTCATAGTTTCACCCTATAGCCTATCCCCTTCAACGTTTCAATAATCTCTGGGGAATCTGGATGACGCTCCAACTTTTGTCGCAGTCGATGGATATGTACCATTAATGTTTTATCGCCAGTGATATATGCTTCTTCCCAAATTGCTTCATAGATTTTTTCTTTTGGTAAAACTTGATTAGGGTGGCGTAAGAAGTACATTAAAATTTGATGTTGTTTCCCTGTCAATATAATTTCTTCTCCTGAGATTTTGTCAAATACCATTTGGACTTCTCGATCTACTTCAATATAATTACCTAATGAAATGCGTTCGGAATGAGTTACACCCCTTCGACGTATTAATACTTCTAATCTTGCAACTAATTCATCCGTATGGAATGGTTTCGTTAAATAGTCATCAGCAAATTGTAAACCATCTACCTTGTCATCTATCGATGTTCGAGCAGATAACAGCAAAATAGGAACAGCTGGAGCTGCCTTTTTTAATCGTTTTCCCACAGTAAATCCATCTAAACCGGGTAACATGATATCCAAAATAACTATTTCGTGCTGGTTCACTTCTTTTTCGGCTCCTTCACCAGAAAGCAGCCACTGAACTAAAAATCCTCGCTTTTCCAATTCTTCTTTTAGAAAGCTGCCTATTTTCTCATTATCTTCAATATATAAAACGTTTCTTTTCAAGTAACAACCCTCTCTCTAAATTGAGCTCACTATTAGACAGATTAACACAATCTAAAGAATAGTTTCCAGTTAAGACAATTTTACGATTCGTTAATAGAGTTTCATAAAAGGGCTGAGGTTATTTTGTTTCTGTGGCAGGGCTTACTCTCGTAAAGCGATGTTTGGGGAAAGAGATATAAGATCTCCTCCTTCTAATCTGAACTATTAATCATAACAATAAATACAGTACTTCCTTTTATAAATTCAGCTTTCCGGCTAAATCCAAGTTTTTCATACAATCGTATCGCTCTGTCATTAAACTTTGCCACGGTCAGACGTTTCGAGCTTTTCCCGAACATTGTATCAATTTGGCTTAGAACAGCTGTGAAAAATAGAGTCCCATTTCCCTGTCCGGTTAACTCAGGCTTCATTCCTAAACCCACATCAATAAAATCCTGAGAATATGTATATAACTCATTTGGGACCTGCGCCGAGTTTCCCACACAGAAGAACCCTACTAACTCTTTGTTATCATCAAATACGGAAAAATATGATTCTGCAAGCATTTCACTTATGGCTTCAGGCGTTTGTTCATTGTTGTAAAAATCATACGGTTGTTCATATCGCCAGCTTAATATATCAGTTGCAACATCAGCATTCAGCTTTTCCATGTAAAGTTTCATTTCGCACCACCTTATGTTCAAAATCAATAAGCACCTATGAGTCTAACTCCGCTAAATCCCGAAGGATTTGCTCTATGTCACCATCAGGATTTAACGCTTTGATCATCTCTTTCGTAATGGCTGCACCCTCATAAACTTGTGCAACAACCTCTAAGGGGAGTGTGAGTTCAAAATAACCTTCGGCAAATTCCACAAAATCCTCTGCTGTGCGGAAAATAGTTCCTAGTAAAAAGTCCGAACCATCTTCTACTCCCGCTGGAATCTCTACCTCCCCCTGCTGCCACGTCAAGTCATTATTTTCACGCCAAAAGCAAAAAGTAACATCTTCCTTAGTTATCGCCTCATCTTCCAGTAAAGACAATAGTGAGGTTGGGACTTCTTCATAGATTCCTGGCCAAACCTCATGTTCGTCGCGCGCATATGGACTTACTTCTGACTCATGATCAAATCCTTTAATTATCGTTCCTTGAGGTGCAAAAACAATAAACAAATTATCACCTGATCCATTATCAATCGATGCTAAGGAAACATTCTTATCGAATTCAGAAACAAAACTATGATAGCGAAGCCATTCCTCTGGACATAGGACAATATTTAGAGAAGAAAGTATTTTCAAAAGTTTTTTTAAGTTTTCGGGTTCTGGTAAAGTATCTATCACATTCATTTATGATTCCTCCCTATTGTATTCATTAATGATTTTAGCATATTGATGAATTAGGAGTAAAAAAAAGACTACCCGAAGGTAGCCTTTCCAACATAACAAAACACAAGCTTAACTCAAGATCCCGCACCCTTATATCTTCTAACTCCATAGCTCCAAGCTAACAGACCAATTCCAAGGAATATAGCACCTACAACTGGTGTCATCAGAGCAAGGCTAGTCATTTCTTCACGCTGCAAGAAAAGCGCTGCTGGATATACCCCGACGAATGCAAACGGGATAATCCAAGTTAGAAGTACCTGAATAGCACGATTGTAGATCGTTACAGGGTAACGCCCATAGGTCTGAATATTGTACATTAGCGGCAGAATACCCGTTGGAGCATCCGAATAGAAAGACAATGAAGTCAATGTTGTATAAATCCCAGTATAAATTGCGACCGCACTTAACGTAAGTATGATCAGAGCCGGTATCGTCCACCATTCAAAGGGAAGTCCCAGATTGCTGCCACTGATGGCCATAATAATAATACCTATGAATGAGCCCATAAGTGCTGGTGGATCAACATTTTCCAAAAAGATCTGGAACAGATTATGTGCCGGACGTGTCAGAATACGGTCCATCTCACCTTTAACGATGTAACGCTCGCTGAATCCCCATAGATTCACAAAACAACTAAACACCCCAAAAGGCACCATAAAGAACCCATAAACGAACACTACTTCGTTCTGATTCCAGCCGCCTAGGCTATCCGTATGCATGAAGATTACTAGTATAAAGATAAAGTTTGTAGCTTGAAAGAGCAAATCTGAAATGACCTCTACCCAAAAATCTGCACGATAGGTGAGTCGGGACTTCATATAGTTTTTAATGTATTCAATTAATAATCCAAGGTAATACATGTTTCCTCAACCTCCCTGCACGAAGAGACGCTGCCGCGCCGCATGATATAACCAGACAATTGGAATCAGTAAGGCTAGGAACCAAACGATCTGAATCCCTAGTACATTCCAAATCCCAACCCCTTGCACCCGTCCTGTAAATACAGAACCTGGCAAGTAAGTAATCGCCTGAAACGGCAGCACCTTAAGTATAGAAGAGAGCCAGTCAGGAAACAGACTGATCGGCACGATCAGACCAGAGAACAGATCAACAATTACCCGTTTCATACGCATCATGCCCTCATTATTCTCAACAAAGAAAGCCGAGAGCCCAGTAATAATATTGATCTGTGAATTAATCAAAAAGCTGAAAAAGAGCATTACAAGAAAACCCGCCCAAGCAGATGGTGCTGTCGGTAATTGAACCGGGAACAACAACATCGCTATAGCCATACCAGGAATCATAAATAAGAGGAAGCGGAACATTCCCTCTCCAAGTCCTTGCATCATTTTGACTAAAACATAGTTATAAGGCCTTATAAACTGAATAGCGATACTTCCGTCTCGTATATCCGTAGAGATCTCACGGTCTAGATTATTAAAATAAAACGCGCGAGCCATCCAAGAAACTGCGACATAAGACGTCATTTGTGTTGCGGTAAAGCCCCCCAGCGAATCTCCATTTCCATAGATGGCCATCCATGTGAAATAGTTAACCCCGATATTCAGTGAATAGATAAGAATACCTGAGTAGTAGTTAATCCGATAAGCAAGCATGGTAAGGAACCGGATGCGTATAAAATCTAAGTACGCCCCAAATAGTAATCTACGACTATTCTCTGGAGGACCACCTGAAGATGAACCTCCTGAGGTCGAAGACATTGCTGTTGCAGTATTAAGCTTATCAGACATGTAAAGCCTCTCTTTCATCCTTCAGAGCGGCTGCCATTTCATCTGGTTTGTCCGCAGACCCGGATTGATAAATACTACGAACAATATCGTCTGTATTGGTCTCAATGATTTTGATATCAGTAATGTCGGCTTTCCCTACTACCCGTCCCAAAACATCGGATACATTTATATCCAGCGGTATCCAAACCGATGCTCCAAGATCGTTCTCTGCAGACCAAGTAACCGGCATCCCTTCAGTCCAAAGCTCAAGCAATTGCCGTTTCGTTGCATTTCCGAATTGAAATTGAACTTCACGTCCAGTTCCCCAGCGCTGTTTCAGATCTTCTAGTCCGCCGTCATAAATAATTCGACCATCGTCAAGCATAATCACCCGCGAGCAAAGGGCTTCAATATCTTGCAGGTCATGTGTAGTCAACAGTATGGTTGTTCCATGCTCACGGTTCATATCTTTAAGGAATTCACGGATCTCTGACTTCACCACAATATCTAAGCCAATGGTTGGCTCATCCAGAAATACAATCGATGGATTATGAAGTAATGCTGCGACTAATTCACAACGCATCCGCTGACCGAGACTGAGCTTACGAACAGGACGATTCAGTAGTTCTTGCAGCTGCAATCTTTCGACCAATTCATCCAGCCGTTTCTTGAAGTCTTGTTCAGATACCCGGTATACCTTGCGCAGCAGCTGGAAGGATTCAATCACCCCGATGTCCCACCATAGCTGGCTGCGTTGCCCGAACACCACACCGATATTTTTCACGAATTTCTCGCGCTCCAAATAAGGAACATAACCACCTACCGTAAGATTTCCTGAAGTTGGTACGAGAATACCCGTGAGCATTTTGATCGTGGTTGATTTTCCAGCACCGTTCTCGCCGATATAACCACATATTTCACCTTCGGGAATGGAAAAGGAAATATCCTTCACAGCAGTTACTTCCGTATACTCCCTTTTAAACAAATCAGCGAAGGCCCCTTTGAGACCTTCGCGGTTTTTTTGTACTTTGAATGTTTTGCGTAAGTCTTGTACTTGAATAGCAGTCATATTGTACCTCACTAAGCTTAATGTTGGGTTCCAGTAACCCATTATAATTGAAGAAGTGCAAAAGCACTACCTCAATTTTTACTTAGCCAGTCTTCCTACAATTGGATTCGCTTCTTTCACTGCCTCTAAATGTCCTGAACGAGCCACTTTGGTACGTAAGTATTTCTCGTTAAAAGAAGATACATCTCCCCACAGCGCTACTCTTTTCACAGCATTCATTCCTGCAGCCTTGAGAGCTTCCAGTTTCTTCGGATTGTTCGTAATTAACGTGACTGGTTTATGACGTAGATGTTGTAGAACGCTAATCGCTTCTTCATAATTTCTTGAATCATCAACAAAACCCAGCTCTAAATTAGCCTCAACTGTATCGTATCCTTCTTCTTGTAAAAGATACGCTAAAGATTTGCTAAACAGTCCAATGCCTCTACCCTCATGGTTAGCAAGATAGAATAACGCACCTGAACCGTGTTCGACGATCATTTTCATGGACTGATGCAGTTGGAAGCCACAATCACAACGTTTACTGCCAAAAATATCGCCGGTATGACAAATGCTGTGCATCCGAATCAAGGCTTCATCTGAACCTTCGAAATCACCATATACTAAAACACTGGATTGCTGACCATCTGCGAGGCTCATGGATGGTAACTTTGAAATCAAAGCGGCGGTTGCTTCACTATTATCACCAAGAAGCTCTACATCCGTCGTGTTTAGCCAGTTGTACCATTTAAAAGTAACGGTCTCTCCGTCTAAATTCACGGGTAAAGTAATCGGTCCAACTAATATATTTGTACTGTTTTCTAAAGGAATTCGAGTAATTTTATTTTGTAGGATAGAAATAATATCTGGTTTAATCATGGGTACACCTTCCTCAATGTCCATCGATGCTTAGCAATAGCTAAACTTAAGGATCGAATATTAGTTAAAATATAAGTAACTATTTGTAAGTAAGTTTATCATTGTAATATAACTTCGTCAAGTTATAATATATCTTTAAATATTTATAATTACTTTATGTAAGTTTATGATATAATGAATGTCGAGGTGATATTATGAATGATTTCAACATGTGTCCTCGCTTTGAAAAAGCGGTAGACTTGCTAAGTAAACGTTGGGTCGCGCTGATCGTATTCGTGCTTATGCCAGGTCCACGTCGTTTTGGCGAAATTGAAAGCTGTCTTTCCAATCTAAGTGGCAAGGTATTATCTGACCGACTAAAAGAGATGGAAATCGAAGGTATTATTGAGCGAACCGTATATCCAGAAATGCCAGTACGTATTGAGTACTCACTTACTCCAAAAGGTACAGCGTTGGCTCCTATACTTGGTGAAATTGGAAATTGGTCTACGGACTGGATTGAGCTTGGTGTTACAAATTAATCCGGCTAATACTAACTTGAAGAGCCCTTTTTGTTCCGTAAATCCGGCAACAAAAAGGGCATTTTAAGTTCTTCGATGTATTGTTAAACTGCTACAGATCCTTCCGTTGAAAACGATACAATCCGATTAAGAACGCGAATAGTGTATAGAAGATCGCATAGACGATAAAGGTATTAGATGGGACTGAGGTGAAGTTATCTAATCCAAATAGACGATTGGAAGCATTAAACATCCCGTTCATTTCGTTAATACTAAACAGTTCAGCAGTCATTCTGCGCTGTAGCCCATCTACAGGCATAAGTAAGGACATTATACCCGTCATATTATTTAGAGTGCTAAGTGCTTCGGGCTCAGATAATAAAGAACTACTTACCTTATCAATCATTCCTCCTAGCCATCCTGCCCCATAAAGCATCGTCATAAAGACTCCATTTCCAAGGGCCGAGAAGAATCCTGAACCCAGCATAGAAACAGTTATTAGCAACGGTACGATGGAAGAAAAGAGCAGAAATGATTTGAATAACGCTAATCCATCTCTTGGAACTGCGGCATGGGCTTGCGTAATTAGCAATATAGAAATAAATAAGATAAGCGCATAGCCTATTCCCAGTGTTACATAACCTAGCCAGCGACCTGCATACCATTTCCAGCGTGGAATGGGTCTTGGAAGCAGGGCTTGCATCACTCCCTGCTCTGCCTCACCTGAAATGGCGGAGAATGAACTAAAAATAGCTAAAAAAGCAATTACAAAGGCTCCGAAGAAAAATCCAAACGATAAAATAAATAAACCATTTGTAAAACGAATAAGAAGTTCTTCTCCGCTAGGAATACTTGATCCGTGAGACATAGAACTTTGCCCGATCGTACCCGCAATGAACCAAAACCCAATAAGAAAGACCACGGTCATAAGTAATGTCAGCACCATTACTCTTTTGCGCAGTAGTTCCTTCCAGGTCATACCTATAATAATTCTCATTCGTGTTCACCTCTGTGGCTTAGTCCTGATACAGCATTCATAAACCACTCTTCCAGACGTTCTTGCTGACGGGAAACTTCATATAAGGTCATCCCTTGTTCGACAATTAGTGTATTTAGCCAGCCCACCTGCTCTTCACTTTCCAGCTCCGCTTCCAACCAAACCCTACTACTGTCTAAGGATTCTTCGGTATGGGAAGACACCCGGATCTGCAAGCCTGTCTGATCTTTTAGCCACGACAATAAAATAGGCGCATAGCCGCCTACTTTAAATCGCCAGCTCATACGCTTGTTTAACACCTCGGACACTTTACCATGCCGGAGAATAACTCCGTTATTCAGTAGCGCCATTCGGTCGCAAAGTACTTCAACATCCTCTAAAAGATGAGAGTTTAGAAATATCGTAACCCCTTTTTCTTTTAGATTCTGTAATATACGTCGGACTTCCTGACGTCCGATTGGATCTAGTGCCGATGAGGGCTCGTCCAAAAATACGATAGCCGGCTCATTAACAAGTGCACAAGCTAATCCCAGTCTTTGCTGCATTCCCTTAGAGTAATGCTTCACTCGGTCTCGTCCACGCTTACCAATCCCAACCTCATCAAGAAGTTGTGGAATTCTCTTATCTGCTACAGACCGCTGCATTCCGCATAATCTTGCATGAAGCCTTACAACCTCCTCACCCGTCAGCCATTCCTGATAACGATACAATTCCGGCAAATATCCGATAACTGATTTAGCTTCCGTTGAACCAATTTTATGACCGAACAGACTCGCACTGCCACTTGATGGATGAATAAGACCTACTAGCATTTTTACAAAGGTGCTTTTACCTGCACCGTTAGGGCCGAGGAAGCCAAAGGCTTCCCCTTTCCCTACAGTAATAGTTACATCTCGACAACCGCGCCCGTTATCATATTCTTTAGTTAGGGACTTGGCTTCTATTGCTGCGGTACTCATGATTCAATCAGCTCCTGAACCTTGGTCATAAGCTTCTCTTTACTCGAATAGAGCTCACCTGACAAATTGAATAGCTGTCCATCCTGAATCCATGTAGCTTGATATACAGGACCGCGGCTGTATTCATAATTGTCAACAATAACCAAAGTATCACCCACAGTTATTTGCTCCGTATTTTCTCCAGCGATTAACGGCATTGGGATTTCTCCGGATAAGACCCGGCTTTGCATTAAGCTAGTCTTCAAGTAATCTGGCAGCAGCGGAAAATTTACAACAGCTTCCAAAGCTTCTTCCACTTTAATAGAAGGATCAACGTTAAGTACAGGTGTATTCATCTGCGACAGACTTGCCCAGTGCGTTTCGTCTGACGAGAGATTGTAATTCACAATTTCTGGGATATGAAGTGTAATTGGTTTGCCGTCAATCGATTCGGGCAGCAAATGCTCTGCTCCAATTTTTTTTAAGGCTTTGTTCACTTCGTCAACCTTAAGATTAAGCGTGATGTCTTGTGAAGCACCTACCGTAACTGTATTCTTCCCTTCCCCTAAAGCAGCATTTTTCGCTGGATAGCCTAGGGTTGCCTTCAGCTCATCTGCAGGCAACTCACCAATATAAGCCCCGCTAGCGTTTGTAAACTCACCGAATTGATTAATTGATCGATTGAGTTCACCGTCTTCAGCGACTTGTGTAAAAATATTACGCAGATCACTCTCGTGTACAACCGTAACCTGTTCCATCCGGAACTGATTCAGAAGGGATGCCATTGCTGTATTGCCTATCGGAGTCGCGAGTATGACTGCAAAAACAGCTACACTTGCTACAACTGCTCCAAACTTACGGCGACGGTTCATACGCAATCTACGCGGACGTTTTACTTGCTTATCATGGGTTGCTACAAGTATGTCCTGTACTACCGTTGGTGTTGACTCTGATTCAACACTCTCTACTTTTGCTGGCTGACTAAAGTTAATAGCATCCTCAGTATTAGTCTCCGTATTTTGACTCCATTTTGCCCATTGAGGATTATAAGACTCTTTCTCTAACTTGCTCTGCAGCTTGGCCCAGGCTTCATCTGTACTTTGCTTATCTTTATCTTGCTTTCCTGAATAATTAGTCATTATTGTACCTCCTGAATTAAAAGATTACTTCGTAGCTGCTCTTCGAGTAATGTCTACTTTGTCTGGGGTATCGCCTTCGTTGCATTTTGTCTTAGTTTCTCTGTCGCTCGGTGTAGCAAGGTTCCTACTACTGGAGGTCTTATTCCAAGCTCTCCCGCGATTTCCACATAACTGTAACCAGAGTACCGAAGGAGAAGCGCTTGTCTATCTCTTTCAGGCAGTTCATTCAGCCAGATGTGTACATCCTCTTGATCCAGCTTGTTAATAATAATTTCTTCACCCGAGGGGGGTGATTCACTGGCATCATATAGCTGCTCTTGTTTATTTTGCAGCCGCCGTTCCCTCGCTTTTTTGTCCAGATAATCATATCCAATGCGGGTAAGGACTCTATGAAGCCAGGCACCCAGCGCTGCTGGATCATCTGGTGGATTGCGGTACAATCTCAAAAAAACTTCTTGAGCCAAATCATCTGCTGCCGATTCATCGCGTACTAAAGCGGTCAGCTTACGTTTGACAACAGGATAATGTTCATAAAATATTGTTTTAAAAATTTCGGATTCCGGAATTGCCATCGTGTAAATCCTCCTTATCAGCTGCAGCTATAAGTAAGACGACTGTCAGTACATTTTTGTATCAGAATTCTTCAGAATTATCATAACCCATCTTAAAACATACAAAAAGACAGCCCCTAATTAATAAGGTAACTGTCTTCATTATTTGTCATACCTATCTATTTTGATCCCAATTATCGAATTCGAATATAACGGTTAAGAATCTTCTTGGACAATATATTCCGCTCCAGCTTAAGCTCTAGCAGCTGTTCTTTCCAATGTAACACTTCATCTGATTCTTCATTCTTACGGAGCTTCTCAAACAATTTCATGATCAATATGTTAACGGAATCAAACTGTGACCATAATTCTATCACACTTTCTTCTTGAACCTGAGGTTCCTCCGATACTGTGTTAAGATTCTTTAAACTCTCTATGATGTCAGCCTGCCACTGTCCATCGTTAATTGCTTTGGCATAATTTAAAAGGTCCAGATAATCGTCGACTGACATATGTACCGACTCCTTCGCATGTTTATACCAAGTATTATACTAGGTATTGTGTATATTGCAACACTTTCCCTATAAGTATACAAAAAAACAAGGGCTAGTATGCGGACTAGCCCTTGCTAATAAACTTAAACGGAGTATGTTAAGTTATAATAACTTCTCGATTTCTTCTTTGTATTGCTCCGATTTCGGACCAAATACGATTTGTACAGCACCTTGACCAAGTCTCATTACACCTGAAGCGCCGAGTTGCTTCAGTGCGGAATCTTTAACAGCTTTGTCGTCTTTAACGATAAGACGTAGGCGTGTAATACAAGCGTCGATATTCTCGATGTTTGAAGGTCCACCGATGTGCTCAAGAATTTGAGCAGCCTTGGAAGAAGCAGCTGAACCTGTTCCGTTACCTCCAGTTGGTGCTACAAGTGCATCATCATCATCTTCTCGACCCGGGGTCTTAAGCTTGAACTTCGTGATGATAAAGCGGAACAACACGTAGTACAGAACGAAGAAGCACAGACCAACAGGGATAAGAATCCATGCATTAGTGGATAGCTTCATGTTCACTAGGTAGTCAATCAAACCAGCCGAGAAGCCGAAACCAAGCTTAACATCTAGAATGTACATTAACGCCATAGAGAAACCAGTAAGTAAAGCATGCACTAAGTACAACACTGGTGCCAAGAACATAAAGGAGAACTCAAGTGGTTCTGTAATCCCTGTTAAGAAAGAAGCGATGGCAGAACCGATGAAGATGGAAGCAACCATTTTACGTTTTTCCGGCTTAGCAGTATGAATAAATGCAAGTGCTGCACCTGGAAGCGCAAACATCATAATTGGGAAGAATCCAGTCATAAACATTCCAGCCGTTTTGTCTCCAGCGAAGAAACGATACAAGTCACCATGTACCAATTCACCCGCTGCATTCGTAAAGTCACCAATTTGGAACCAAGCTATCGTATTAAGTACGTGATGAAGTCCAATCGGAATCAATAAGCGGTTAGCTGTACCAAAGATGAAAGCTCCTACAGCTCCCAAAGATACAACCCAGTTTCCGAAATCACTAATTACATCTTGTATAGGGCTCCAGACCATACCAATCAATACCGCAAGGACCATCGTGGATGCTGCTGTAATGATTGGAACAAAACGTTTACCTGCAAAGAAGCCAAGCCAATCTGGCATCTTTATATTATGATATTTCTTATACAGAAATGCCGCCCAAGCACCAGTTAAAATACCACCAAGTACTCCCATATTCAACTTCACATCATCATTGATGAAGGAGAACTGAAGAGGTACAACAGCCAAAATCTTGGTCAGTACCATATATGCAATTACTGCTGACAAGGCTGCTACCGCGTCCTTGGCAAATCCAATGGCGACCCCAACTGCAAAGATCAAAGCAAGATTTCCGAAGATAGCATCCGCACCGGCGTTTAGAAATGGAGCAAAATATTGGTTCAGGAATCCCCCAACTGCTGATCCTAGATGTAAATCTTTTTCATAGTCAAGCAATCCAAACCCTTGAAGAATAGCTGCCGCAGGCATAGTAGCAACTGGAAGCATAAGCGACTTACCTAATTTTTGTAGAAAAGCCAACATAACAATTTCATCCTTTCAATTCAATAGTAGTAATGCTGTATCAGCCTATTACTTTGAAGCCACTGTAAGAATCAGATCCTGTCCTGCTGTAACCTGACCATAATGTCCGTTCACTTGAGGTGGTGTTTCCTCCGTACTAGTCACGATTACAGGTGAAATTGTGTCACAGCCTGCTGCGCGAATAACGTCCAGATCAAATTCGATTAAGGTTTGACCTGCCTTCACTTGATCTCCAGAGGCAATATGACTGACAAATCCGTTGCCCTTAAGACTGACAGTATCGATTCCGATATGTAACAGCAATTGCACACCGGAGGAATGTTCCAGAATAACTGCATGACTCGATTTCACGATATGAGCAACCGTGCCATCAAAAGGAGCTTTTAGTATCCCCTCGGAAGGTCTGATCGCAATCCCGCTACCCATATGACCACCAGCAAAGGTTTCATCGGGAACCTCTGATAATGAAACAGCTTCTCCGCTGATTGGTGCCATGATTTCGATTGTATGTCCAGTATGTTTCTCTTCTTTTTTTGATTTCCATTTGGAAAACATATGCTCCACTCCTCTTAAGATGTTAGTTTTGTTTCACTAAAGTCTGAAATAATCGGTGTAAGTGCATCGCCAGGAAACACAGCTCTTCTTCCGGAATATCTACACCAAGAGATTTTTGCATCACTTTACCGAGCTTTTGAGATAACTTGTATTCCTCTTTGTATTCCTTCTTAATATGTTTCACAAAAGGATTATCTATTAGTGATCCTTTCAAAATACGTTCCAGTGAAAACCGTAAGTGGATCATTAATCGAATATGATTCATACTGCCATGCTCAAAAGTTATATTACGTTCTTGCTGAATCATGTCTAGAAGTTCACTCACGATATTAGATGCTTTTACTAGCTGACCCACCGATACATTGTTAACTGCGGAGTACACATGATAAGTAAGAAATCCAACCTCGTCTTCGGGAATTTGCACCTGAAATTCAGCATTGATCTTCTCTGATGCCTTGTAAGCGATATCAAATTCCTTCGGGAAAGACATCTTAGTTTCTTGTAAAAAAGGATTAATAATATCCATCCCGTTGCGCAGACGGTAAATGGTGAATTGAATGTGGCTCGGGAGTGCCAAATAAATCTTGTCGTTTAATTTGTCAGGAAATTGACTTTGGATATCAGCAATTATTTCATCAGTTATTTTCATCACTTTGGGATCTATGTCTTCCAGCAAAATTTGATACTGACTCCAGGATTCGCGGTCTTCTAGACGAAACAATTTCTCAATACGAGGATCGTTTCCTTCAATTACACCTGAACCTTTCACAGCAAAGCCAATGCCTTTACCGATGATGACATATTCCTTGCCGTTCTTGCTTCCCTGAACCATTACAACGTTGTTCCCAATCACACGCTGTACTTGAAATTGCTCGATCTCCCGCGACAAGCTCATCACTCCTTTCCCATATTATCGTCAATTAGGAACAAAAAAAGCCAAGAAATGTCTCATCGAGATGAAGACAATCCTTGGCTCATGCCCTTAACGGTAACACGCCACTAAAATATAAATGATCATTTATGAACATATCATAAGTCATGAACTGCTAACTCGTCAATGGTAAATTTATAAATGTCAAGCGCAGCTCCTGAACTCAAAATTCATTACTTATAAATAGCTTTCAATTTGGGGAAGCTTATCTTTAAGCTGACGAACATTGTTCTCCAGTTTTAGAATGACCTCTTCTAATTCCTTTGGATCGATGCCTCGAAGCACTGGAACTTGAATAACCTCAGTGACTTTAGTTTCTGATTTCAATTCTCGCATCTCCAGCTGCTGCTCTTGCCATTTATCCATCAGATCAGCGATCGTTGCATAAAAACGCTCGTAATCCTTGATTACGCTATCTAAAAATGTATCCACTTCCTCCGCATCGTAACCACGAAGCTTCATACTGAATTCTTTTTCATGTATGGTCAGAGCATCTAAAGTGATGCCAAGTTGGCTGAAGAGCTTGCGTTGTTTGTCTAATCGACGTTTCATATGTTCATCCATCATTTGTTACCTCCAAGTATATACTCCAATTATCCGGCAGTAACCATTATAACAGGGTGAGAGCATCCTGAAAATATAACTATAGTTCCAGTTCTAGAAGTTATCCGCAACAGCCTTGTTCAAAATACCTAAGCAGCGATCTAGGTCCGTCTTCACCTGCTTCTTATATAGCTTCGCTTTCTCTTCTCCATCAGTTGTAAAATGATATAAGACGATCTCTTGAAAATCCACCTTCGGGTCATTCCCTTTCAGCTGTTTAGTACGATATAAAATCCCTTGCTGTACCAGCTCATGCAGGGCGCGATAGATTTCGCTCTGTGGAGGGGAATATCCATGTGCCTTGAAATCTCTACGTAAATCCTCAAGCATTTGGTATCCATACCCGCGATGTTGTTCTACCATTGTTATAAGATACACCTTGATAAAAGCCCGTTGAGCAATCATAAACGCCATATAAACCCTCCTCATGTTGTATCCTTATTGGCTAATCTTACCTTCTATAACTCTAGTATAAGCACTATTTTCCAACTTTCACAACCTGAAATGTGATAGTGGGTTCACTTTTTCCGATTAGTATAGAAATTTAGTAGAGATGGATGATGAGTTTTATGTAAGTAACTAGATAGAGTTATTTTTTCACTTTTCTATTGTGAATTTTTCATATGATGAAAGTGCGGAAAACGCTATTGGACCCAGATGACCCTAAGCACTTCATTTTCCCCCTTTTGGTTTGTTAACGGCCCCCACGGACGCTATTGGCATAAAAAACAACAAAAATACAGCTATTCCTTATGAATAGCTGTATTGGAGTCCGAAACTATGCTCAAAAGGCTAAAATTTCACAAATAAGACCATCTGGGTCCGTTAGCTTCAACAGTTAATCGAGCCAGACATTAGCTGGCGAAGTTCATTGTCTATAAGTCACTCTGCTAACTTTACCGTTGGGTTATCCTAGCATCTATATCCTCTATTCCATAACGTTTCTCTCCATAAATTCATCCTTCGTCAATCCAAACAATATCAAATCATAATATCGTCCATTCGTGTAAATGACTTTTCGCCGCACGCCCTCTTGAACGCAGCCGACCTTCTCTAACATCGCTATAGAACCTTCATTGCCTTCAAGCGCACATTCATTGAATTTATTTAGCCGTCGCTCGAAAAAAGCATACTTTAAGAGGATCGTTATAGCTCTCGTTCCATATCCTTTACCTCTATGGTCTTTATCCACTTGCACACCGATACTGAACGTCCCATTTTTCTCGTCAATGCTATTTAGATTTACTCCACCAACATTTTCACCATGCAAATCTTCGATCGTAAACATTAGTCTATCGGATGAGAACTCAGCGTAGGTTTCCGCAAAATTTTTGGCTTCGGCAATGGTGGGTGGTAGTTCAACAGCACACTGTAACAGTCGCCGCGCTGGAGTATCGAATCGATTCGTATAATAGCCTTCCCAATCCCCTTCTTGTATTGATCGCAATCTAATTTGGTCATCTTTCCAGTAATAATTGCTATAATCTATCTCTCTCATTTTCTGGCCTCCAAGTAATATTGGGATAGTTTTTTTATAATAAACATTACTTTATAACCATGTAGTAAGATATAACCATTAAACGTGACTATGAAAAAATACTTTGGAAAAGAGGCTTACTTATGAGCAATTATCAATTGGTCAGCGACTATAAACATATCCAAAAATATAGAGAAAGCTTCAATGCCTTAGCTAAATCGATCTTTGGGATTGATTTTACGCCTTGGGTTGAACAAGGGGGCTGGAATGACAAGTATATTTGTTATTCCTTTATCGATAAGGATCAGGTGATAGCGAATGCGTCCATAAATAAAATGACCATTATTTTAAATCAAAAAGAGTATAACGCCATTCAAATTGGCACCGTAATGACACATCCTGATTATCGCATGCAAGGACTATCGAGAAAATTAATCGATCATATTATCGCTATGTACGAACAGGAATGTGATTTTATCTACTTATTTGCAAACGACAGTGCTTTGGACTTTTATCCTAAATTCGGGTTTGAACGCATGCAAGAAAGTAGCTTTTCGATTAACGCTTCTCATCTTAGAAATCAAACGTCTAAAACCCACTCTGTGCAGCAATTAGCAATGAATAATTCCGTTGATTTGACCATGATAAAAAAGTTCGCCGAAGAAAGAGTACCTGTGTCCTCTATACTCAGCGTTATAAACAATGAACATCAGCTGCTGTTTTATTTTATCCTTCCTTTCCATGATTCTTTTTACTATATTGAAGAAGCCGACGTCGTAGTGATCTTTAGACATGAGGATCATCAGCTTCATATTTTTGATATTATCAGTACTAAAAGTATAGATATTAACGCTATATTGAATAGCATTATTTCTCCTGAAACTGAGGCTATACATTTTTATTTCACACCAGATTATGCCCTAGATCACATGAAGGCAGAATTAATTCCCCAGAGTGAGGATACGTTATTTGTGCGTCCATTTTTAACAGAACTACCTAAACAATTCATGTTTCCCATAACTTCACATGGCTAGATAGGATGAGAAAGGCTGCCATCCGGCAGCCCTTTTATTAAAAAACGTGGCGTTTATGCTTGATCGTTCACAGGAATATACATACTCTGTATCTCTTGTACTCCAGGAACAAATCCCAGATTTAAATAAACAGACTCCGCATCATTACCTTCCATGACATATAATCTAAGGAAAGGATATTTATCTTTAAGGAGATTGAGTCCTCTTTTCAACATCAATGTCGCTATCCCTTTACCTCTATAAGAAGGGATTACACCGATGCTGTAAACTGCTGCGTAATCGCCTTGTAAACCCAAGAGACAATTCGCAATTAACTGTCCCGATTTCCTATCATACACAAGCGTTGACGCCGTAAGTAATGCTTCATTAGTATAATTCGGTTCTTCACTAGGAATAAAATCTTCATAAGAGAAGTGTTTTCTTCTAGTCGCCTCAAGACTTCCATCAAAGCTTGCATAGTTACACTCGGCGATCTGATCTTCAAGAATAAAGCGTTTAGCTCCTTTTCCATCATCTTCGATCTGTGGACTTTCAATTCTAAATTCTTCGTTCCATTCCACCTCGAAATGATCTGTAGGACGCTGCATCCAGCGACATCTGAACTCATCAGGCCAAAATCCTGCCCGCGCAAATAAATGAACTTGATCCGGTAGAACCTCGAAGGTTTTTATAGGCTCCGTTCGGTCAGACCAATAGATCAAAAGCCTTTTTAGAAGTTTAAGCACCACAAATGTATCGTTAAACGGTGGAATAACAAATAAATGATAAATCCGATTAGGCGACATCCTTACTCCACCTATTTTAGACTCCCCTTGATAGATCCAAAAAGCATTCCTTTGGGCAGAATTGAACCCATCTTCTCTAAAAAATCCAATATATTGAATATTATAATAAATGGAGCAATACACTCCCCACTCTTCCGATTCAGCCTTACGAATTGAATAATCATTACTTAAATCATAAGATATTTCATCCACAGACCATCCCATTAATTGCATGTACAATTCCTCCTCGTTGCTACTTCACCTTCTATCTTTCATAGTATCACTTCTTTAAGTAAATGATTGGTAATAAACACTTATAATGATTATTTACTAAACTTCAGCAATTGTTGTTCTCTGATCATAGAAACGGCTTGCACACGATTTTTAACATCTAATTTCTGATATATATTGTGAATGTATCTTTTGACGGTTCCTGGAGAAAGGAATAAACGACTTGCAATTTCATCATTAGAAAGTCCTTCGACAATGTAATACATGAGCTCTTGCTCTCTTTTTGTAAAGTGGAACTGTATCGAAGAATCCGTCGCTCTTATAGCCTTAGAATTGATGTTATTTAACGGCTCCAGCTTATAAGCCTGAAGTAAATGATTGACATAATCATAACCAGATGCTGCGCTCCGATCTGATAAATAGCGTTGCAGCAACCGTATGAGTGGCACGCCTTCATCCAGAAAAATTCGGATATAACCCTCTGGCTCAGCAAGCTCAAAGGCCTGTTCTAAAGCCTTATACGCAAGACTATCCTTACTTAGGCTTTCATAAGACACGGCAAGTAGCAACAAAACCTCTATCTGACTGCCGATTCGATCTGTTCGTCTAGCCTCACTTAGCAGCTTGTTAAGCCAAGGGATCGCTTCAGTAAACGCTTGACGTGCCATCAGTATACGCGCGAGCGTGATTTGTTCATATTCCCGAGTGACATTAGGCTTATCGGTCGAACTAATATGACTTTTCGCAAGCCATTCTTCCCCACTATTCACAAGACCTTGTGAGAGTAAATTCCGAATATGTGCAGCCTCGAGCAACCTTTCCCAGCGTGGGAATGATGTGTTTCAGTTCTTTTATAGCAGTTTGCAATGTGTCTATCGCTTCTTCACCGTGACCCAAAGCTTTTAGAATTTTCGATTGTAAAATAACCCCTGGCACCCATACGCTAACTTGATCCGAGGAATTACACATGACTAGCGCTTTGTCCACTTGGACTCCAGCATCATCAAGACGGTTCCATTCATAAAATAAATCCGACAAAAATAGAAACCCATGTCCTTGTAATGCAAAATGAATCAATGCTCTTCTTTCCTCAGATGTTGAGACTTTAGCTGATAAATAAGCCATCTTCTTTAATCTTCCACCGAATCCTATCGGGCCACGTAGTAAAAGGGCTTCCCCTACATTCACTACCTTTACTATAGAAGCAAGTCTTTCTATACCTTCTCTGTTCTGATCCAACAGTTCAATGAACGTATCTACGCCCCCCTGATAAAAGGCAATAGAAGCACGATAAAGATCCAATCGCATTTGAATTAGAGCTTGTTCTTTTTCTGGAATTAAGAATTCCTCTTCCATGAATCCCTCGACCTTGTGTAAAAAGCGTTTGGCATCATCTGTTCGTCCAGAAACAGCCATCGACTCCGCTTGAAAATAGAACAGGTCAGGATGTATGATCATATTCTTCATAGGCAACATGTCCAGTAATTCTAGCAATATAGATTCATCGCCATTTTTAATAATCGAATTAAAATGTCGATCCATACAGGACGCAGCAAGCGCATAGTCCTTTGCTTCAAACGCATGCTGGATGGCTTCCAAGGCTAATCCTTCTTTGTCGTACCAAATTGCTGCTCTTCTATGTAGGTTTGCAATTACTGCTGAATTCATTTTTTTGTATAATCTTGTTTTTAACATTTCTACGAATAGATGATGATACCGGAACCACGATCTATTGTCATCTAACGGTATGATAAAAAGACGCGCTTCTTCAGCCTCTTGTAATAGAATCTCCGCATCGGATTGATCCATCACAGCTGCTGCCCATCCTTCTGTCTTTTGCTCGAGTAATACTAACTCTTCCGACGTAAGCTGATCTCTCAAGGATTGAGTCTGAAGTTCATCCATTTCGTCAAACGTAAACCTCAGGTCGTCATGGCTCAGTTCAAGTAACTCTTGTTGAACTCTTAGGCGGGACAAAGCGAGCGGCGGGAGGGTTCTACTCAATATTACAAGCTTCACATTCGCTGGGAGATGCCCAATGAAAAAGCCCATACTCTCATGAATCGATTGATTGGTAATCGTATGATAATCATCCACAATGAGTGTAATTGCACCTGGAAGGGAATAAAGTTCATTCAATAGAAGTGATATTGCAGTCTACTGAACCATCACGAACAGACTGGAGGAACAATTCGAATCGACTTAAGAAGGGCGAAGCGATTCTCTGAATAGCTGCACGTATACTTAACCAGAAACGGACGAGATGATTATCTGCAATATCCAGTGATAACCAAGCCACTTCATCCGCATGGATACGCGCCCCCATTCTGCAGCAAGTGTTGTTTTGCCAAAGCCTGCAGAAGCAGCAATAAGCGTCACCTTTGCACGATTTTCATCCATAAATTTGGACATTAATCTTGTGCGTTGAACATAATAGGATGCTTGCTTTGGGATAGTGACACGTGAGGCAATGATTGATTGTTGAGAATAAGTTAACGCGATTGGGGGCTGAGAGGGAGAATTCATGGGATCCTTCCTTTGTATATGTCTTAGTTATTCCCAAAGTAAGAGGCGGCTTCAATGTTTTAATTTTTAGACTTTGGTAATTATTAACATAACATTCTAGCAAGCTGACGTCCATTACATAAAAAAAACTGCCTATTGGCAGCTTTCTTCTTAATATATTCTGTAACATAGCCAAATGGCGGTTCCCACAGCTATCATACCTGCAAGGGTTACAAATAGGACATACCCTCTCTTTGTTGTAGTGACCGCGTGATTATCATAGAACTCAGGTTTTCGTACAATTCCAAACCATAGATCCGCGATTAAACTAACGACCACTAAAGAGAAATTTTTAATCAAGCCCACGTCATCACTCCTTTTCAACTTTAGCTAACCAAGTTTATTATTAATTTCACTTAACGTCTCATTCATTTCGTCCATTTTCTTGAACATCGCATATTGATTGCTAATCATCATAATTAAACCAATAAAGAACAAAATCACAAGAAGTAAACCCATACTACACTTCCTTTCAGTAGCTGAATTCATTCTTTCTGAACATTCAAGCTTCGAGCAAACCCTGACCTCCATGACGGGTACAGTGGACTCCATCCATAATCCATTCGAGCTTTCGTATTGGAGGCTCCGCGTTCCCATCCTTCTCTGCCCTCTTGAACAATAGGAGCAGGAGCACCTATAGCTTCTGAATAGATTGTTAACCAATCTATTCCTTTAGCAGGCTCATCGTCTACGATGTTCACAGGGCCTGATGGCCAGTTCAGAGCAAGCACCGCCGCGTTAGCTGCATCCTCCACATGAAGGAAAGACATAACTGCATCAGTCGCTGTCGCTCTCCCTTGACGAATTTCCTCGGCCATAAAGCCATTCGTGTCATACCAAGTCCCTTGACCGTACAACATACCATATCGCAGGATCACATGATTTGGGATCTCGGCAACTGCCTTCTCTAGTAAACATATACCTTCAATCGTTCTTTTCCGTGGCTCTGAAGCCTTCACATCTAATGGAGTTTTCTCCGTAGCTGGCTCCTCTCCAGCTTCATATGCCCATGAGATACTTTGTGCAATCATTTGTTCCACGCCAATTGCAAGAGAAGCATCCACAATATTTCGTGTTCCTTCTATTCTTATCCTAGAATTATCTGAGAAATTCCGCTGACTTAGTGAAGTTAGCTGATGGATAACCACTTCTGGCTGTGCTTTGTGAATGGATGCAAATATGGCCTCACGATCGAAGACATCCGCGATTACCGCTTGTGCTCCACAGTTCTCAATAAATGCTCTATTTTCTTCCTTATGGGTCAGTCCGATAACCTCATGCCCGGCTTCTAGTAACTTGGGTAGTAATAGTCGTCCAATTACACCCGCTGCACCAGCTACAAATATCTTCATCTAAGCCCTCCTTTAGAACAGCTCCTAAAGCATAAACATTGCTATCTATCAGAAAAAACTGCCCTGGTATCTACTTTATTCATTTTCCGTTATCTCTAAAATACCTATTAATAATTTGGTTTATTATCCATATCATACCATATACATAATAAAGACTGCACCTCATAGCTTAACGCTAGGAGGTGCAGTCTTTATATATTTTTTATATTAGAAGTAGCTTGAATAACATAATTAAACTTTATCGCGGTTGTAGACTTCAGCCGTTCGGTCTGCTCTGTTAGCCATCGAATTACCTAGTCGAGTGTCTTCGTTATAGACACCTTCGTAACGCTGAGCATTTAGTGAGCGATTGTCTCGGAACACATCATGCGCTTGATACCCTCGTCCATTATCCTCAACAAGCACAAGGATCTTGCCACTTTCAACGTATCCTTCGTACTCTTTTGCCTCATCCTCAGGAATGCCAAGACCGATCAAGCCGCCAACTAAGCCACCTGCACCTGCACCAACGGCTACTCCTGTTAACGTTGCCACAATAGGTCCCGCTGCCAGAATAGGACCAATCCCCGGTATTGCGAGCGCTCCGATACCTGCTAGCAGTCCGGTAACACCACCCAATACGCCGCCTGTAGCTGCACCTGTTGCAACACCTTCGGGAGCTTTTGTGCCTGTATCATCCGAAATATGTCTTAGCTCATCGCGATCACGTGTGATTACTGATATTTCATCATTACTGAACCCTTGATTGTGAAGTCCTTCAATTGCTCTGGTTGCTTCTTGTTCTGTATCAAAGATACCTACGATTTTTTTAGTCACTTGAAGCCCTCCTTAGTAATTGTCTTCGCTAGTTAATTACCCTGTAAGCTGAAGACAAAACATCTAATTAAAATTTCAAGTGCACGAAGGACCCTGTTATTTCTTGGGACGTGTTCGATTGGTCGGAATAGCTTGCAAAGGGTCGTCTGGCCAATAGTGCTTAGGATACCGTCCTTTTAGATCCTTTTTAACCTCAAAATAAGTGCCACGCCAAAAGCTTGCAAGGTCAGAAGTCACCTGCATGGGTCTTCTTGCCGGTGACAAAAGATGAAGCAAGACAGGTACCTTTCCCCCACCAATTCTAGGGGTGTCTATCTGTCCAAACATCTCTTGTAATCGTACCGCGAGTACGGGAGCAGCTGGATTAGCATAGTCCACGGGCACACGCGAACCACTAGGAACTGTTATATGTGTCGGTGCTTCCTGTTCAAGAATCTGTCGCTGATTCCAGTCCAGCAACCCCTCAAGCGCACGAGATAACGGGATTCGCTGAAGGTCGCGCAAGTTACGCATAACGTGAATATAAGGTAATAGCCATTCATCAAGCGTCTCAATTAATGCTTCATCAGAGACATCCGGCCAATCCGAACGTAAGGCGTGCATAAACATTAGCCGCTCACGAAGCTGCAGCGTTCCCTTTTCCCACGGTAAGATATTAATCCCATCTACTGCGATTACACTTAGCAGTACTTTCGCTGTTTCTTCCGCGGAGGGTCTTTCATGTGACGTTTCTTTTAAGACAAGAGCGTCAAGCATCGTTCGGCGGCGTTTCTTCACACTTCCACTTTCTTTATCCCAATACACGTCAGAATCCTCAGTGATGCGATCCACATGATATTTAAGCAGTTGTCCTTCTTCTAGCTCAGCTGCCAGCAAGATTGCACCTTGTGTGGCTCGATCGTCAACGGAAGCAGCCACAATATAAGCGGAACGTGCCAGCGGCTGCCCTTCCCGCATGGCCACGCCACGACCGGCGGATAGCAGAAACGCGCCATCGCCGCGTTTCTGCCCAATACGGTCGGGATAGGCGAACGACAGAAGCAGCCCGCAGAGGCTGATGTCGTTTACGGTCTCGCCCGGCGCTGCTTGCAGCTGCGCCAGGAAATTGCGGCTCTCGCGCACCACCGCGCGCAGAGCCGCAGGGTCCGCTCCGCCCGTATCGGCGGAGCGCTCGAACCGGAGCAGCGCCTCTACGCGGAGCGTGAGGTCGCAATCTAGTGCCGCGGGACCCTTGAAAGGTCCCGCTCTTGCAGCAGCGCCGCCAGCCGGCAGGCGAGCGGTGCTGCGCCAAGCTCTGCCGCGCGCAGCAGCATATGCGCGGCTCGCGGGTGCGCGCCAAGCGCGGCCATGCTGCGGCCGTGCGGCGTGATAGCGCCGGCGGCGTCCAGCGCGCCGAGCTGGCGCAGCAGCGCGGTGCCCTGCGCATAAGGCGCAGCGGGCGGCGCGTCAAGCCAAGCCAGCGCGGCAGGATCGCGCACGCCCCACAGCGCCAGCTCCAAAGCGAGCTGTGCTAAGTCAGTCTCCATAATCTCCGGCACATTGTCATCCGGAAGGCGATGATGTTCTTCCTGACTCCACAGCCTGTAGCATACGCCTGGAGCTGTCCGCCCGGCTCGTCCTCGCCGCTGATCGGCCGAGGCTTTCGATACCGGAACCGTCGTAAGACTAGGCATTCCTGTACGTGGTGAGAAGATCTGCGTACGACGCAGCCCTGTATCAATTACCGTTCGCACGCCCTCGATCGTCAAGCTTGTCTCCGCAATGGAGGTCGCTAGCACGACTTTGCGTTCACCCTTTATGGAAGGAGCCACTGCAGCATCCTGCATAGCCTGTGGTAATTGTCCATACAAAAGTCGCAGCACGACCCCATCAGGTAGTTTTCCTTGCTCCAACTCATTTTGGGTTCTGCGAATCTCCCGTTCACCCGGTAAGAATACAAGTACATCTCCCGGCTGTTCAGCAAGCGCACGTCTCACTGCGGCTGTGGCCGATTTTTCTATCGGAAGATTCCCTGTAGTTGGGGCATAGATGGTTTCCACCGGATAGGTTCGCCCCGGACAATCAACTACTGGCGCATCGCCCAACATAGCCGAGACCCGTTCACTATCCAGTGTTGCTGACATAATCAGAATCCGAAGATCATCACGCAGCACTGCCTGCGCTTCCAGCGCCAGAGCAAGTCCCAGATCCGCATGAAGACTACGCTCATGGAACTCATCAAAAATAATTAGACCCACATCCCCTAGCGATGGATCACTCTGAAGCATCCTCGTTAAGACACCTTCAGTCACTACAACAATTCGTGTATTCTTACCTACCTTAGTGTCGTTCCGCATCCGATAACCTACCGTTTGTCCAACACTTTCTCCAAGATTGGACGCCATGTAAGTTGCAGCTGATCTAGCGGCAAGTCTTCTAGGCTCAAGCATAAGAATACTTTTACCAGCCATCCATGGCTCGTCCAGAAATGCTGGAGGCGTTCCTGTTGTTTTGCCCGCTCCAGGTTCTGCGATCAGAATAGCCGCCCGCGATGAGCGAAGTATGTTTTTCAGGTCTGGAAGTACCTGTATAATTGGAAGCTGTTTCATTGTATCTCTCCATCGTTTGTAATAATATGTTATGATTTCCTTTGATGTGGTCTAAACCCTATTTATCATGTGCGAAAAAACTTCAAAGATCAAGACAAACTATACATATCATTTTACCCTTTCAAGTATAACCGCCTTTGGTGTCCCTATAAGGACGGTTAACATTTATACGAGAAATATAAAGATATAATATTTAGGTTGAAACTTATACTTTCATATTTTTTTAAAAAAGGAGACTTGCTAAGATGCTCTTAAAAAAGCCACTATTTCAGATTTATCTATGCTCAGTAAGATCGACGGTATGGTCATTGGCAGCGAAATTCGTAAACCTAAAATCGAACAATATATTCTAAATGAACAATGTGTTGTAGCAACGATTAACAATGAGCCTGTCGGTTTTGCTTATTACGATACCACTTTTTTGAATGCTGTTTTATTCAGCTCGTAATTGTGAACCCCAATTTTAGACGGCTCGGAATTGCCGGTGCACTTATTCGTTACATTGAAGAACATTCTCCAACCCCCAAGCTGTTTACCTCCACTAATGAATCCAATACGATCATGCAGCAGGTCTGTCTTTCTTTAGGTTTTGTAAGGAGTGGAATCATTGAGAATTTAGATGATGGCGATCCAGAATGGGTATATTTCAAGCAAGTAAGATGAAAATACGCTTGTGAAGCATTGCATGTAAAAGGCAGCTCTTTCGTCTGAATCGACTTAGAGATGCCTTTTTATATTACACTATTTATACGTATGTCTACACGAAAGGACATTAGTTAGCGTTATTCTTCTTCCTTAATCATCTGTTCGTGTATTTGCATACTGTATTGTATAAAAGCAGGGTTACTATCTAAGCCTCGTTCACGCAGCAGCTCTTGCAGACGCAGCCTTTTCAAAGACAACTTTGCCCGGATTGCCTTGCCTTCACTAGTTTCAGTACCTCCGCTGTTGTGACATGCTGCAAGGAACCCTTCGAGGGTAACACATTCCGCACGCAAAGATACTTCCTCAGGCACTAGCCCGGAGTTCTTCATGATTTTGAAAGACATTCGCAATTCTTCTGGCACACCTGATAAATCCTCGAGCTCCAGCGGCTTGCCATGCCCAGGTAAATCTTGAAATTCCCCATTACGCATAGACTCCTGAATCCGCTGCTCCACCAGCCAGGACATCATTCCCATATACGCAGCCTCCTTCACCAATGCCACTCCCTATGATCTTCCTCGCCAAAGCAAAAGTATGGTAAGCAGAATTGCGTCTATTTTAGCATAAAAACTGTCTATATACACCAAGGTACCGCAATGTACTCTTATAAAAAGCGATGCTTCTCCGCTCTATGAATTCTCCTCGCCACCGTAAATCAACCGGACTCAGGAGCCCTTATTTCGCAAATTCAGGCCTTTTTTCTATGCTATCGGACTCAGTTGCAGCTATTTACTCAAATCCACTCTACTTTTGATAGAAAATGTGGCGATAAGTGCTATGCGGTCCGATACCGTTAAAATAAGCACCAAAAACTCGTAATAGCTGCAATACAGTCCGAAGCGTCTGCGCATCCTCGGCGTCATAGAAACGTCAGCACATACTCGCCAACGTGAATCAACCGGACTCAGGAGCCCTTATTTCGTAAATTCAGGCCTTTTTCTATGCTATCGGACTCAGTTGCAGCTATTTACTCAAATCCACTCTACTTTTGAAAGAAACTGTGGCGATAAGTGCTATGCGGTCCGATACCGTTAACATAAGCACCAAAAACTCGTAATAGCTGCAATACAGTCCGAAGCGTCTGCGCATCCTCGGCGTCATAGAAACGTCAGCACATACTCGCCAACGTGAATCAACCGGACTCAGGAGCCCTTATTTCGTAAATTCAGGCCTTTTTCTATGCTATCGGACTCAGTTGCAGCTATTTACTCAAATCCACTCTACTTTTGAAAGAAACTGTGGCGATAAGTGCTATGCGGTCCGATACCGTTAACATAAGCACCAAAACTCGTAATAGCTGCAATACAGTCCGAAGCGTCTGCGCATACTCGGCGTCATAGAAACGTCAGTACATCCTCGCCAACGTGAATCATTCGGACTCATGAGCCCTTATTTCGCAAATTCAGGCCATTTTGCTATGCTATCGGACTCAGTTGCAGCTATTTACTCAAATCCACTCTACTTTTGATAGAAAATGTGGCAATAAGAGCTATGCAGTCCAATACCGTTAAAGTAAGCACCAAAAACTCGTAATAGCTGCAATACAGTCCGAAACGTCTGCGCATACTCGGCGTCATCACCGTAAATCGCTCAGGACTCAGCAACCCCTATTCCCAAATTCAGTTCATTCTGCTACACCATCATTCTCTGCACCCTGTCCGCAACATAGTACAGACGCCTAACCAAACCATACAATAGTTTTTTTTCATACGAACAATTGTTATACTCGTTCTAATAAGCCTCAACTCAATAAAAAAAAGGACTACAACAGTAGTCCAAAGGAGAAATATAACATGATAGCTAACATCAAAAAAGCAGATGATCATTATGTCGCTCGTTTCGAACGTCAATTAAAACATTCCGCATCTGAAATCTGGTCCTTTTTGACAGAAAATGAGAAGCTGGCTTTATGGTTCACTGAATTACGTGTTGAAGACCTGCGTGAAGGTGGATTAATCAAGTTTGATATGCAAAACGGAACCTTTGAGGAAATGACGATTACCGCCCTGCAACATGAATCTGTTCTTGAATTTACGTGGGCTGAAGATTCCGTTCGCTTTGAGCTATATCCTAATTCAAAAGGCTGCTTACTCGTCTTGAATGAAACGCTCCAAACGTTCACTCCGCACACACCCCGAGATTTAGCTGGCTGGCATGTATGTCTGGACGTGATCCAGCATCTTCTGGATGGTACGACACTGGAGTCACGTGAGGCTGAATGGAACGTTTGGTACGAGCAATACCGCGAAGCGATCTCTAAATTAGGATAATAAGGACTCCGCACCGTCAATCACGATTTGTGCACCTGTAATATGAATAGATTCATCGGATGCTAGAAAAGCAACGAGATCGGCAACATTATCCGGCTTGCCCGGTCCGTCCGCCAAGGGCTGCGCACCATCGGGAAATTCAATTGGAATGACAATTGCTTCTACTTCCTCGCTCATTTCAGTTGTTTCATCTATATTAGTAGCAATCGCTCCTGGGCATACCACATTCACTCGAATCTTAAACTTAGCTAGCTCAAGTGCAGCCATTTTGGCAAAAGCCACCTGTCCAGCTTTGGTAGTGCTATAAGTAGACCACCCAAAGCTGGCAAATCTAGTGTTCCCATTGATGGAGCTAGTGATGATAATGCTGCCTTTCCCTTTATCCTTCAAATAAGGGATCGTATATTTCAAGGTCAAAAAGGTCCCCGTCAAGTTCACCGACATCGTACGCTCCCAATCACTCAAGCTAAGTTCCTCTATAGGTCCCACCGCACCATTAATTCCCGCGTTAGCGAATACTACATCTAAGCCACCGAATTGTTCGACGGTTCTGCGAACGGCTTCCTCCATGCCTTTTTCATCCGAAGTATCTACCTCAATGGCCAATGCACAATCTTTGCGAAACTTGTTCAGCTTATCCGCCAAAGATGAGGTACGTTCAAGATTCAAATCAAAAAGCGCTACATTAGCACCTTCCCTCGCCAGCTTAATAGCAGTGGCCCGACCAATTCCTGAGCCCGCTCCTGTTATAATTGTAGTTTTTCCAATAAATCTTTGTTTCTTAGCTATGTTTGGACTCATATGTAATCTCTCCCTTAAGATCTCTTAGTGATGTACTATGGATCAAGATTACCCAAATACATGCATACTGGAATCATCTTCACAAAAAAACTCCCCGTTCAAAAGCTTGAACTGAGAGTTTCATCTAGATCTATCCATTTAATTGTCCAGCTTCCGCACATCCACTTTCACGGTCAGAGTGCCTGCTCCACCACGATATACACCTTTTACAGGTACAATATCTTTGTAGTCCCGTCCGTGACCTAACTTAATATAACGCCAATTGACCTCAACATTATTGGTCGGATCGAAACCAAGCCAACCTGTACCCGGAATGTGAGTCTCCACCCAAGCATGTGAGGCTTGCTCAAAATTAGCATTACTCCCTTGCAGATCACCTACAAAATGATATCCACTTACATATCTGGACGGCAGACCGACGCTACGGCAGACAGCGATCATTAGATGAGCATAATCCTGACATACACCACGTTTGAGCTTCAGTGCTTTTTTTACCGTAGTATTTACACTTGTAGCCTCAGGGTCATAGGTGAACTGTTCATATATCGTTGCAGATAACTTGAGAATCCATTCATACATATCCTCCGTTTCATTAAAAGGATACTGTGAAGCAAACTCCACTAATTCAGGCGTCACCTCGGTATAACGGGTCGGCAAAATAAACTCAATATAACGGTTCTGGAATTTCTCATCATTTAACAATTTAACTTGTTCTGCAAGGGATGTTCTCGGTAGATCCATTCCCTGAGCCTTATCCAACGTTACTACAGTAGCTTTAGTATGAATGACCATCTCCGTGTGCGGCTTATTGACCGAATAGGCATGGACCCGATTCCCGAAGAAATCCTCATAGGTTAATAGATTGGCTGGCGGATAAATATCCACTTCATGGTGATAACAGGATTGGCGATAATTCGTGCGCGGCGTGAGTCTGATCTCATTGACACTGTCCGTAACCGGCTCTGGATAGCTGTATGTGGTGGTATGATTGATTTGAATCTTCATACAGACACTCCTTCTCGCCGAAAAAAGGCGCCCTCCATTGTTTTTCCAAGCTTTTGACAGGATATCACCAGCGATTTAAGCACATCTTCCACCAGCTCGCCGGACATTTCTTCTTTTTCCATGTAATCCAGCTCCGCTTTAAGCTTACCTGCTTGACGAATGACCTTCTCATGGCCTGAGCCTTTTTCTGAGGAATCCAGTTCAAGCTTTGCTAAATGCTCCTCCAACTGATGAAAAGAAAACCGGATCGATCGAGGGAATTTGGGATTCGCAATCAAGAAATCTAAAATGCTCTCCGGAGACATAGCATCTGCATAATAACGGCGAAACGCCTGGTACCCACTAACGGATTTAAGCACCGCCTGCAACTGAGTATAAACCGCGTTAAGCTCCTTAAATCGGCATGAGGCAATAACCGCCTGTAAGATACGAGTTGTATTCTCTGCTCGCTCTAGAAACCGTCCACTCTCAATGAAATGCCATTCATTCCCCCTAAGCATTACCGACTGCTCAGCTCCGAGAAACATGGCTGTACGCTCCTTGACCTGCTGATAGAACTGATGTGGGCCGCTCATAATATCTGCAACAGATCGCTCACCAAGCCATAGGTTGAAGCTGTTTACAACATCCCATAATTCACTTGGAAGCTGCTGACGGAGGGTGCGCAGATTATTTCTAGCATGATGTACACAGGAGAACAATGAATTAGAATTGCCTAAATCAAGTGTGATGAAAGATAGCACATCCTGCTCGGAAAAGGTTTCGAACTGCTGTATATATTCACCACGAACGCCTAGCGCATCGATCAGCCTTGACCATTTATGTCCTTCTTCATGAAAATCCTCTTCCTGCTGGATATGATAATGAACATTGATTAGCCGTGCATGATTCTCTGCCCTTTCAATATATCTGCCGATCCAGAACAAAGCTTCAGCATTTCGATTCAGCATCTCCAGCAACTCCCTTATTTAATAAATTGATGCTGCATTTTGTTAATCATCAACAAGCCTCACTAGGTTGTATCAAGCCATCAAGCCATGACCCAAGTATCTTTTACGCCACCACCTTGCGAGGAATTGACGACCAATGACCCTTCTTTCATGGCTACCCGTGTCAATCCTCCAGGTATAACATGCGGCTTCCGGTCAGCACCCATTAACACAAACGCCCGAAGATCGATATGTCTAGGCGCCATAGTCCCACCAGACAATACCGGTGCTCTGGACAGAGACATAATAGGCTGTGCAATATAGCGTTCCGGATCTGCGATAATCTTCATTCGGAATTCAGCGAGTTCTTCTTTCGTAGCTTCGCTTCCGATCAACATTCCATATCCCCCTGATAATGAAGTCTCCTTAACAACCATTTCAGATAGGTTCTCAAGGACATATAAACGTTCGTCAGGTCTGCCTAGCAAATAGGTCGGGACATTCCCAAGAATCGGTTCTTCATTCAGATAATAACGAATCATATCCGGTACATAGACATACATCGCTTTATCATCTGCAACACCAGTCCCCGGAGCATTAGCAATCGCCACATTCCCTGCCCGATACGCATTCATCAGACCTGCTACCCCTAGAAGTGAATCTGGCTGAAAAGCTAACGGATCGATGAAATCATCATCCAAACGTCGATACAGCACATCTACACGGCGAAGTCCGTTCATTTCTTTCAAATATATTTTGTGATCTTTTGCAACCAAATCTCGACCTTCAACCAAATGTATTCCCATCTGTTGTGCTAGAAAAGCATGCTCATAATAAGCAGAATTGTATTCCCCAGGTGTAAGGAGTGCTATAACCGGATCTGACTTTCGTGAGGGTGATAAACTACGTAGAACGGATAAGAAGCGATTCAAGCTATGATCAACATCTCGGATGGAGCTAGCAAAGGACAATTCAGGAAATAGCTGATTCATAAGGGTTCTGCCTTTAAAAAGATATGAAAAACCTGAAGGCGTTCGTAGATTATCTTCAAGCACATAATATTGCCCATCATGATGGCGGATGAGATCGATTCCCGAAGTTGTGATATAGGCTCCACCAGGCACCCTTAGACCCGCCATTTCTGGCCGGAAATAACAGTTGGAAATAATCATACGCCTTGGGACTATTCCATCCTTTACGATGTACTGCTCATGGTAGATATCATGAATGAACAAATTCAAAGCCGTGATACGCTGAATAATTCCAGCCTCTAGCCTCTCCCATTCATTCTTAGGAATAATGCGTGGAATCATATCGAAGGGGATCGTTCGCTCCATAGGATGATCCTGAGCCGGATTGTAAAGCGTAAATGTAATTCCTTCCTCCATCATCCTGCGCTGCATCAAATTCTGCTTACCCTGCAGCTCTTCGGAGCTCATTCCGGAAAACATGCGATTCACATGTCTGTAGTGCGGCCGGACATTTCTCTTGTCTGCATACATTTCATCGAAAAAATGTTGCAGCGGATACGGAGACAGACCTGGCAGAGGATCTAATTTGGACATGAGCCCGACTCCTTTCGATAAATGTTATCTTTACTAACAATCCATACTTTTATTTCTGAAAATATCCATGAAATTATTGTTTTGTATTCCCATAATACGTAAATTCTATTGCCGATGTCAATATATATAACAGAGAAATGTGATCTCTGAATATTTACGAGTTTTGGAATCGCTTCCTTTCTCTCTTATATAGGTAGCCGGAGCTGAAATGTAGTTTCTTCATTGAATTGTATGCTGGAGTAGTGACAAGCATTACTATTATGAATTTTTCATATATTGTATTTTTAATATAGTTTCCTGAGTATGTGAATTCTTTGAGTATGGTATAATTTGGTGCGATGGGAGAGTGAAATATGGAGCACAAATATACTATGTCAATAGAGCAGGAAGAGGCTAGGCGGAATCACATTTATTAATTATTCGGCTTGTCAGAAGCTGGTTCGATGAAGGTAGCACTTAGTCGTGTAGGTTGTCGTCATTTAATAAGAGTACTTTCATTTAATGAGATGTTCTCTGCTGGGCCGCTGTGTAAATTACATAATGATGAAGGGTTTCATGCCCGTGAGTTATGGTTTCAGGAACGATTTCCGGATCAGGGTTATCATCTCAATCCCCAGCATAAACTGGAAGCCATGATTCAAACCTTAAAAGAAATTCCTGAGGATAAAAAAATCACTATTGGTGCGGAGACAACTCCCATGATCAGACAGGTTTACGATTTGCACTTTCTGTTCTTAGTGAGAGGAAGCAACCTATTCATGTTATAAATCCAATCGAAGCTTATTGGGAAATTCCCGGGATTGCCGAACAATTTAGTATTGGCTTAACTCCTCAGTCCCTAGGTCAGCTCCCAAACGAAGCTGTGCAAACTCTTATTAAAAACACCGAAATTACGCAACCCCTTACCTCCGTACAAAGAAAACAGTATGAACTGGAGTGGCAAAAAATCAGCAGCACCAAGGAGATGCTTCGAGTCTGGTCTAATGGTCAGCTGACGAATGTTCCTGAAACATACTATGACGAAGACATTCTATCCTTAATTCTGCAAATACAAAAGAATGAGGAAGGAAATCATTACGTAAATGCTGGACTTATTGTAGGTACAATGATAGGACAGTGGAATTTATTTATCAGTACTTCGTTTATAGAATATCGCTTCTGGAGGCTAATTAGTGAGGGGAAACTGTTATTTAAAGGGATACCTTACGCGATGCATTTATACTTTTTAAGAATCCCTTAGAGGTTACTACATCAATAACTAACAAGCATTTTATAAAAAAGGAATGCCCTCATAAACTAAATATAGCTTCGAGGACATTCCTTGTAAATATGACTTCTTAATAATCATTTGTTGGTCTTGATTATACTTACTCTTCCGATTCTTCTGACTCTTCTTCCTCGGCAATCAATCCCGCAAAAAGAGCATGCACGAACTGCTGAGAATCAAATGGCTGCAAGTCTTCCATCTTTTCTCCGAGCCCTACGAGCTTCACCGGTAAGTTCATTTCCTGACGAATGGCTACCACAATTCCGCCTTTAGCTGTTCCATCCAGCTTCGTCAAGACTAGACCTGTTACCCCACTCTTTTCACCAAATAGCTTGGCTTGAGTTAGCGCATTTTGACCTGTAGTTGCATCTAGCACCATCAGTACTTCATGCGGAGCACTAGGAATTTCTCTTTGAATGACACGGAAAATCTTGTTGAGCTCTTCCATCAGATTGCTCTTATTCTGAAGTCTACCTGCGGTATCACAAATCAAGATATCCACATTCCGCTGCTTAGCCGCTTGTACAGCATCGAACATAACAGCCGCTGGGTCAGAGCCTGCTTGTTGCTTGATTACGTCTACACCTGCACGTTGACCCCAAACTTCGAGCTGTTCAATCGCTCCGGCACGAAACGTATCCCCTGCGGCCAAAAGAACTTTTTTACCCTCTTGTTTGTAACGATGCGCAAGCTTACCGATTGTAGTCGTCTTGCCTACACCATTTACCCCAACGAACAAGATAACGGTAATCCCGTTCGGGTTCTCCTTCAGGCTGTTATCATCATCGCCGCGCAGCAATTCCATGAGCATACGGGACAAAATGGGTTGCAGCTCAGCTGCATCTTCAATTCGCTTTTGCTTCACTTCGGCGCGTAGATCCTCCACAAGTGTCATTACTGTATTAACACCTACGTCCGCACCAATCAAGATTTCTTCCAGCTCTTCGTAGAACTCTTCATCTATTTTTTTACGGCGGATAATCAGGTCTGCTACCTTCTCGACAAAGCCTTTACGGGTTTTCTCTAATCCGTCGCGGAATTGTTTGGTTACACTTTCCGTTTTGCCGGAAATACTTTCTTTTAACTTCCTGAAAAAGCTCATTTGTTTCCTCCTAAAAGTTTTGTGAGCAAAACTTCATTGATTTAACTTTGTACAAAACTTAATTCGAAAGCAGATGCTTAAAAAATCACCATTTCGGCAAGCCGTTAAGCGATCTCCGCTTCCTCATCCTCTAAACGTACAGAGACAAGCTTCGATACTCCGCCTTCTTCCATCGTCACTCCGTAGAGCACATCCGCCTCTTCCATCGTTCCTTTGCGGTGTGTAACGACGATAAATTGCGTTTGTTCCGAGAACTCACGCAAATACTGTGCAAAACGCACGACATTCGCTTCATCCAGCGCAGCCTCTACCTCATCCAATACGCAGAATGGAACTGGCTTCACTTGCAGGATGGCAAACAAGAGGGCCATCGCAGTTAAGGCGCGTTCCCCGCCGGACAGGAGCTGCAGGTTTTGAAGCTTTTTACCCGGTGGTTGGGCTACGATATCGATACCTGTTTCAAGCATATGTTCTGGATCCAGCAGCATGAGATCAGCTCGACCGCCTCCGAACAGCTTCGAGAATACCGTGCCGAATTGTTTGCGGATCGCATCAAAGGTCTGTTTGAAGCGTTTGGACATTTCATCTTCCATCTCACGGATGACTTGATAAAGAGTAGTCTTGGCTTCGACTAGGTCATCTTTTTGCCCACTGAGGAAGGTATAACGCTCATGAACACGTTGATATTCTTCAATCGCACCTAAGTTGACTTCGCCCAGAGCAGAAATACTGCGTTTCAGACGCTGTACATCCGCTTGTGCGGCAGGCACATCTTCAGGCACAGGATAACGCTGCTTCGCTAGTTCATAGCTCAGCTCGTAATCATCACTCAGCTTACGAAGAATATTATCAAGTTCAACATCGAGACGCCCCACAGAAACTTCAGTGGATCGCAGCTTGTCCTCCACAACTCTAAGTGCCTGACGTTGATCCTTAGTCTTGCCCTCCTCTAGTTCCAGCTTACGGGTCAACGCTGAACGTTCCGCCCGAGCTAAATCCAAAGTACCGGCTGTCTCTTCCTTCTTCAGACGATAACTATTCAAATCTTCTTTCTGTTTCACAGTTTCCAAAGCATTACTAGCCAAATCCTGTTCGATCGTATGTAACAGATTCCGATTCTGGCGCAGCTCTTTATCCTGTGAGCCCACATCTTGTCTTAGACGACGTAATTGCTCCTCCAGGGAGAATATCTCCTGATCGAGCTTGCCTTCCGAAACCTTCATACTGGTCAGCTTACCTTGAAGCTCTTCCTTAGCCGATTCATTCGCTTTACGCGCAGATTCGGCATTACGAATAGCCTCATGGGCTTCTTTCTCTTCCTTCTCAAGGCGCTCAAGCTCAGCGGAGGCTTGTTTCCGAGTCTCTTCAAGCGCGCGGACCTCAGTCTCAAAGCCACTCCGTTCCGCGCCACTGCTCTCCACTTGTTCCAGCACATGCCGAAGCTCCTGTTCAAGCTGCTTCAAATCGCCAGAAACGCGTTGCTCTTCCAGTCTTTTCTCATCACCATCACGGCGCAGGTCCTCTAGCTTCACGCTAGCGTTCTCCTGCTCTTCACGAAGTCTGGCTATACCTTGTTTCAGCTTAACAATTTGACGTTCGCTCTCTTCGATCTCACTGCTCAGCTGATCCAGCTGGCGTTTACGACTAAGCAAGCTATTATTCTTTTTATGCTGGCTACCTCCGGTCATGGAACCCCCGGCATTTACTACATCACCTTCCAGCGTAACCACACGATAACGATACTGGCATCTAGCGGCGATACGGTTTGCCTGCTCCAGGCTCTCAGCAATAACTACATTGCCAAGCAAACTGCCAATAATACTAGCATACTTATCATCGAATCCAACGAGTTCGGAACCAATTCCAACAAAACCTTCAGCATCTTCCACCATTCCACGGTCGCTACCGGAGATTTGGCGTGGACGGATAACATCGAGTGGTAGAAAAGTAGCTCGTCCCAATTGACGTTGCTTCAGGAAAGATATCGCTTGACGAGACACGCTCTCATTATCCATTACTACGTGTTGCAGCGAGGCACCCAGCGCAGTCTCGACAGCCATTTCCAGCTTTTCTGGAACGGAGATGAGTTCAGCAACCGCACCATGCACCCCGTTAAGCTGTCCTTTACGAGCCCCTTTGAGTACTTCTTTTACCCCAAGCATAAAACCATCGAAATCATCCTGCATTTCTTTCATGGTCTCATGACGAGAGACTTGTGCTTCCCGCTTCTGTTCCCACTTCCGCAGGCCTGACTGAGTCTCTTCAATCAGCTTCTGACGTTTACTAAGCTGTTCACTTTCCGTAATATAAGCACCACGAAGATTGCTTAGTTCTTTGCCAAGCTGAGCAATCTTGTCTTTTAGCCCTTTTTGGTTGGCAGACAACTCTTCGTGCCTCGCAGTCCATTTGCCGCTTTCTTCTTCACTGCGGCTCATACGACGCTCCAGGTTCTCCTTCTGTTGATCAGAGTAACGAATTTCGTTACGTGCATTTGCCATAAGGTTCATTAACTCCAGGAGAGCACTTTTCAGCTTTTCCTCCTGGCTCTGACTAATACCGTCAGCGACACCTTCGAGCCTTGTCTCTTCCGCTTCGATCTGTTTCCGAAGCTCAACAAGCTTAAGCCGGGACGCTTCGAGCTTAGATTCAAAATCGCCAAGCTCACGCTGTCGATCCGCAGAACGCTCACCTACAGAACCTAATGTGAGCATTAACTGTTCACGGTTGCTCTCTAGATTACGCTTGCGCTCCTTCAGGACTTCCCCATAACCTTCGCTCTTCTCATAAGCTTCACTATAACGGAGCAATTGCTCTTGCTGCTTCTCAATCTGTTCTTCTAACGAGCGCAGTTCAGCACGTCCGCTTTCCAGCTTCGCATCATGAGCAGAGACAACTGTAGATAGCTCTAGTTGCTCATCCTTTAAAGTTTCGAGCTTAGCGTTACCTTCCTGCCAAGCCGTATGAATGCCTTCAATCTGGTGCACATAGACTGAGATTTCCTGATGCTTCAGTTGTTCCCGAAGCTCTTTAAAGCGAATCGCCTTCTCCGACTGATCCTTTAGCGGACCAATCTGGTCCTCAAGTTCACTAATCAAATCGTGAATCCGAAGCAAGTTTTGCTCCGTGTCGTCGAGCTTTCGACCTGCATCTTTTTTACGTGATTTATATTTTACAATACCCGATGCCTCTTCAAAGATGCCTCGCCGATCCTCGGAACGAGTACTCAGAATCTCTTCAATCCGACCCTGCCCGATAATCGAATAAGCCTCACGCCCGATACCGGTATCCATGAACAGCTCTGTGATATCCTTCAGTCGGCAGGATTGCTTATTAATTAAATATTCACTCTCACCGCTACGATGAACACGCCGAGTCACTGTAACTTCGCTGAAATCCAGTGGAAGCGTGTGATCCTCATTATCTAGTGTTAGTGATACTTCACCATAATTTACTGCTTTACGCGCGTCACTACCGGCAAAAATAATATCTTCCATCTTGCCACCGCGCAGTGATTTAGCACTCTGTTCGCCGAGTACCCAGCGTATGCCGTCAGAAATATTACTTTTGCCGCTTCCGTTCGGACCCACTACGGCCGTAATTCCGCGCACAAATTCCATTTCTGTTTTGTCGGCAAATGATTTAAAACCAGCTAATTCTATCCGTTTCAAAAACATACTTGCCAATCACCTCTGACCCATTATACCATAGCGTTTATTAGCCTAAAATAGCTTCAAAATGAAGCTTGGCTATTCTTTCGAAAAAGAGCAGCAACGGTCTGAGCTCCGCCTAAACGCCGGTATTCAGACCTTTGCTGCTCTCCTCCGCTTGTCCACATGATGCAAAATTCAGGCACCATCTTCTTTCAGATGCAACAGTGCAGCTGCTGCAGCTTGCTGCTCCGCTTCCTTCTTCGAGCGGCCGCTCCCTTTACCAAGAGAACGGTTAGTCATTAACACTTCAGAGACGAATTCACGCTCATGCGCGGGTCCCCGTTCTTCAATGATCCGATATTCCAACGTACCCATATTGTGCTGCTGAATTAGCTCTTGCAGTTCCGTCTTATAATCGGTCATCTGCATTTGCAGTTTCCCATCCGTCTCCACAAGTGGAAATACGTGATTATCAAGAAAAGACCGCACAGTTTCCAGTCCTTGGTCGAGATAAAGCGCTCCCACGAAGGATTCGAACACATCAGCCAGCAGGGCCGGGCGAGTACGTCCGCCCGTAAGTTCTTCCCCTTTTCCCAGCAGTACATAACGGCCAAACCCTAAACTCTCAGCGAACTTAACCAGCGAAGGCTCGCATACGATAGCGGCACGTAGCTTGGTCAGTTCCCCTTCAGGTCGATCTGGCAACAGATTGTACAAATATTCAGAAACCGTCAGCTCCAGTACAGCATCCCCTAGAAATTCGAGACGCTCATTGTCCTGATGCTGATTGAAACGGTGTTCATTCACATAGGATGCATGGGTAAAGGCCTGCTTTAGAAGCACAGAATCGTGAAATTGGATTTGAAGTTGCTGTTGTAACTGCTTCAGTTCTCCTTTCACCGCGCTGTCCCCTTACTGATTATATTTTTTTAGAATAACTGTTGCGTTATGTCCCCCGAATCCAAACGAATTCGACATTACAATATCAAGATCCGCTTTACGTGGCACATTTGGTACATAATCCAAATCACATTCTGGGTCCTGGTTGTCCAAATTAATCGTTGGTGCAATCATACCCTTTTGCAAAGAGAGTCCGCAGATAATAGCTTCTACTCCACCAGCAGCACCTAGAAGATGACCTGTCATGGATTTCGTTGAGCTAATAGCTACTTTATAGGCGTGTTCGCCCAATGCTTTCTTAACAGCAGCCGTTTCTGATCTATCTCCTACAGGTGTTGAAGTACCATGTGCATTGATGTAATCAATATCTTCAGGAGAGATACCAGCATCACGGATTGCCATCTTCATGCAGCGAGCTGCACCATCTGGATCTGGTTCAGTCATATGGTGAGCATCAGCGCTCAGACCATAACCGATAACTTCAGCATAAATCTTCGCTCCGCGTTTCTCAGCATGTTCAAGCGATTCCAGAATCAAGATTCCAGCGCCCTCTCCCATAACAAAACCATCGCGATCCACATCAAACGGACGACTTGCCTTCTCAGGCTCATCATTACGAGTGGACATAGCTCTCATAGCACAGAAACCTGCCATTCCTGTTGGACGAATAGTCGCTTCCGAACCACCGCAGATCATAGCATCTGCATCTCCACGCTGAATCAGACGGAATGATTCCCCAATGGAATGACTTCCTGTAGCACAGGCTGTCACTGTAGTCGTATTAGGTCCCTTTGCGCCGAGATTGATGGACAGCTGTCCAGACCCCATGTTAGCGATCATCATCGGGATAAAGAACGGGCTAACCCGTTTCGGCCCTTTTTCAAGCAACAAATTATGATTGTCTTCCCAAGTACCAAGACCTCCGATACCCGAACCAACAGATACACCGATCCGTTCAGCATCGATATCCTCACCGATCTTAAGTCCGCTGTCTCTCAACGCATCTTCACCGGCAGCCACTGCAAATTGTACAAAACGGTCCATTTTGCGGGCTTCCTTACGGCCAAAAAGCGCCTCAGGATCAAAGTCTTTAACGGATGAAGCAATTCGCGTAGTGTATTCACTGACATCAAAGGCTTCAACCATCGACACACCTGATTTACCGCTCATCAGATTATCCCAGAACGTCTCCAAGTCTTTCCCCAGTGACGTAATTACGCCCATCCCGGTTACAACCACTCTATGACTCAAACACAATCACCCCATCTATAGGCTGTATACATTATATTCAGTACTTATATACTGCGAATTATTACTATATGAACAGCGGTCACCGCATCATTAAAGCTGCTGCGGTTCTGTTATAATCCCTATAAAGCTGCGCAAGGCAACCTGTAATGCATCTTTATTGCTGTATAAATGAGGAGAAGCCCCGCCCAAGTTGGAACGGGACTCTCAATCATATGACTCTAGGTATGAGATTGTATGTACTTCACAACTTCACCCACGGTCGTAATCGTCTCTGCATCTTCATCAGAGATTTCCATGTCGAATTCATCTTCCAATTCCATAACCAATTCTACTACATCAAGAGAATCAGCACCTAAATCATCTTTGAAAGACGCTTCTAATGTTACCTCAGCTTCATCGGCACCTAAGCGGTCGATGACAATGCGTTTTACACGCTCTAATACATCGGACATCCGGTTCACCTCCTCTTTTGGTATTATACGAGATATGAGGTCAAAATACCATAGACCGCAAAAAACGCTTTCCTGATCCCTCACATTTCATCTTTAAAACAGTGTAATTTCTCCTAAGCATAAACGCCTTCGGTGTCCTTATAAGGACGGTAAGTGTTTAAGCGAGAAATATAAGGATAAAGTATAGTGTGAACTTATACTTTCTTATATTTTCAAAGGAGAATTACATATACATCCCGCCATCCACGTGTAGTGTCTGGCCGGTCATATAAGCGGCGCCTTCAGAAGCTAAGAAAACAACTGCCATAGCTACTTCTTCCGGACGCCCAAGGCGAGCTAGTGGAATGCCCTTCTCTAGCTCACTGCGAACCTCTTCTGAGAGCTCACGCGTCATATCTGTATCAATAAAACCAGGAGCGATACAGTTGACGGTGATGCCCCGCGAAGAAAGCTCACGAGCCGATGCCTTCGTTAAACCGATGACACCAGCCTTAGCTGCAGAGTAATTAGCCTGACCAGGGTTACCTGTCACACCCACAACCGAGGAAATATTAATGATTCGACCGTAGCGCTGTTTCATCATCGGACGTGTAGCTGCCTTAAGGCAATTAAACACACCTTTCAGATTCGTCTCGATCACTTGATCGAACTCTTCCTCTTTCATGCGCATAATCAGGTTGTCCCTGGTAATGCCGGCATTATTGACAACAATGTCAATACGTCCCCAGGTATTAAGAACCTCTTTCACAAGGCTCTCGGCCTGTTCACTATTGCCGACATCTCCACGGAGAGCAATCCCCTCTGAGCCAAGCTCGGCAATACGAGCCACAGTCTCCTGTGCCGCCGCTTCACTTCCTGCATAGTTCACGGCCACCTTTACGCCGTGCTCTGCAAGAGCAAGCGCGATACTACGACCAATGCCACGTGAGCCGCCAGTTACAAGGGCTGTCTGGCCCCGCAATGCTGAGAACATAGTTTAATCCCCTCTCAATCATGATGCTGTTGTCTAAATGTTAAACCATTTCTTACAAAACAGTTTGGACACTTTCAAGTGTATTAATGTTGATTACTTTGACTGTTTTGTCAATTTTGCGGATTAGACCAGCCAGAACACTACCAGAACCAATCTCCACAAAAGTGTCTACACCATCCGCAATCAACCATTCAATGCTGTCCTGCCAAAGCACAGGAGAATACACCTGACGAACAAGCAGTTCGCGAATTTCTTCGGGATCCGTCACCGGTGATGCAGTGACATTAACGATGACAGGCACACTTGGAGTATTGAAGGTTACTTTCTTCAACTCTTCTGCCAAACGATCTGCAGCAACTCTCATCATAGAAGAGTGAAAAGGCCCACTTACTTCTAGTGGAATTGCCCGCTTGCCACCAGCTTCTTTAACACGCTGCACCACACCATTAACACCTTCCTGAGATCCGGAAACAACGATCTGACCTGGACAGTTAACGTTAGCCAGTTCTACAACACCGCTCTCTTCAGAGATAGTTTGGCATAATGCTGCCAACGCTTCACGTTCAGCACCAAGCACTGCCGCCATTGCACCTTGGCCCCCTGGAACAGCTTCTTCCATGAAACGGCCTCTTAAACGCACAAGCGTTACTGCATCTTCATAAGACAATACACCTGCAGCTACTAGTGCGCTGTATTCACCAAGGCTATGTCCTGCAACATAATCCGGCTTCAAACCTTGATCACGTAGAGCTTCAAGATAGGCTACGCTAGCAGTAAGAAGCGCTGGTTGCGTGTTTACTGTCTGCTTCAATTCACTGTCCGGTCCTTCAAAAATCAGCTTGCTCAGTGGAAATCCGAGAACTTCATCCCCTTTCTCGAACACTGCACGGCTGTTTGGAAGAGCATCATAAACATCCTTGCCCATTCCAACTGCTTGTGCTCCCTGACCGGGAAAGACAAATGCAATTTTACTCATAAGTATGAACTCCTTCCCGTATAACGGTCTTAGCTTATTACCAGATCAATACAGATGCGCCCCAAGTCAAGCCACCGCCGAATCCAACCATCAGGACGGTGTCGCCTTCTTTCATACGTCCTTCTTCCGCAGCTTCTACAAGAGCTAGTGGAATGGAGGCAGCCGAAGTATTGGCATATTTATCAACATTGATTACACATTTCTCCGGTGGCAAATCAAGACGCTGCATAGCGGATTGAATGATACGAACATTCGCTTGGTGTGGTACGAACAAATCAATATCTTCCTTACCCAGACCAGCTTTAGTAAGCACACGTTCTGTAGCCGAGCCCATCACACGAACTGCAAACTTAAACACTTCACGGCCATTCATATAAATGAAATGCTTCTTATCTTCAACGGTTTGCTGAGAGGCAGGCAAGCGTGAACCGCCGGCTTCAAGCTTAAGCAAGTTCCCACCGGAGCCTTCAGCACCCAGATCAAAGGATTGGAAACCACGACCTTCTGGAACCTCACCAATGATTACTGCGCCTGCTCCATCGCCGAACAAGACACAAGTATTACGATCCGTATAATCTGTGATGCGGGATAAAGTATCCGCACCTATAATAAGTGCATTATTGTACATTCCATTCTGAATAAATCCAACCGCTGTAGCTAAGCTGTATACAAAACCAGAGCAGGCTGCTGACAAATCAAACGCCGCAGCACCTTTAGCACCTAGTTTATCCTGCAAAATGCAGGCTGTAGAAGGAAAGGCACTATCAGGTGTTACTGTTGCAATAATGATAAGATCCAAATCTTCGGCTTTCATTCCCGCGGAATCAAGTGCCTTGAGTGCTGCTTCATATGATAGATCAGAAGTTGCCTCATGAGGCGCAGCAATATGTCTTTCACGGATACCCGTCCGACTGACGATCCACTCATCGTTAGTCTCCACTATTTTTTCCAGATCACTATTTGTTAATATTTTCTCAGGTACATATTTCCCAGTTCCTATAATGCCAACCGGTCGCAACTGTCTCATGTCGTCACTCACTTCCCGCTAATTTCCTTGGATATACTTGGCACAAGATCGGCTTGCAGAGCAATCCGCGCTTGTCTTACCGCATTCTTAACCGCATTTCCGTCAGAAGATCCGTGCCCCTTAACTACCAATCCGCTAAGACCAAGTAGTGGTGCACCACCGTGCTCTTTGTAATCCATCTTACCCTTTAGAGCTCTAAGCTCCGGCATCAGCATAGCCGCGCCAAGCTTAGTCTTCAGAGAACGACTAAATTGCTCCTTGAGCAAAGAAAACAAAGCACCCGCCGTACCCTCTAGAGATTTCAGCAAAATATTACCGGCAAATCCATCGCAGACAAGCACATCGCAGTTCCCTGTCAGCACGTCACGTGCCTCAACATTACCGATAAAATGAATGCCTGGCAAGTTCTCAAGCAGCGGATATGCTTCTTTCGTCAGTTCGTTACCCTTACCAGGCTCCGTCCCTACATTCAGAAGTCCCACACGCGGCTTAGCTATACCATGCACCTTGCTCCGGTAAATACTGCCCATCAGCGCATATTGTACCAGATGTTCAGGCTTCGCATCCATGTTAGCACCAAGATCAAGAGCCAGTACCCCAACATCGTCAAGCGTTGGAATCATAGGCGCCAGTGCAGGACGTTCAATCCCCTGCATCCGGCCAACTACGAGGAGTCCCGTGGTCATAAGCGCACCCGTGTTACCTGACGAAATCATAGCATCTGCTTCACCTTCGCGCACCATTCGTCCAGCTACAACCATGGATGAGTCTTTTTTACGACGAACTGCCTTAACCGGCTCTTCATCAGAACCAATGACGTCTCCTGCATGACGTATTGTCAGATTGGACGGCTTGTCCCTCAGCAGCGGCTCTAATCTGGCCTCGTCACCAACGAGTACAATCTGCGTATCCTTCCATTCCGCGGCCGCGGACAACGCCCCCTCGACATTACATTCAGGAGCGTTGTCCCCGCCCATGGCATCAATGGCGATCAGCACTATGGTTACCCCCTTCACTGTGTTCATCATTTGCGGACCGATACACTATAAAATGGCCCTGAAACACTAGTTCTTCTCCGACATAGGTGAATACGTCCACCTCTGCTTTGCCACCCCTACCGGCGAGTGACCGCACCTGTGCTTTGGCAATACACTTCTCACCTAGCTGAACTGTGCGTACAAAACGTATATCGGCTGAAGCGGTCAGAGCAATTTCATCGTTGATTACGGCAACCGCAAGCGAGTTGGCTTGAGCAAACACATAGTGGCCACGAGCGATCCCATTTCTAGAGAACACATGGTCTTCACGAATCTCAAATATCGAAATCCCACTCTTGTCCAATTGTAAATCCACAATGTCTCCGATGACTTCATCCGCAGGCAAAGAGCGCACCTGATCATAGGAGTGCTCTGCCATTTGCTTCATTCGTTCACGCAGTTCCGGTATCCCCAGCTCCATTCGGTCTAACCGAATCGTCTGAATGCTAACTTTCAGCTGACGAGTCAACTCCCGATCCGTTACAAAAGGATTACCTGCGATTATATGTAGTAGCTGTTGCTGACGTTCTTTCTTGGACATCCGCTCGATTGCGGCTCACCTCCTGGCACGTGCCAAGCATAAACGCCTTCGCGTCCTTATGGACGATAAACGTTTAAGCGAGAAATATAAGACATCAAGTATAGGTGCATAACTTATACTTTCTTATATTTTAAAGAAAGCATTCGGCCGCTTAAATGGCCGCTGTTATATTAGGTCAAATAATCGAAATCATTTTTAGAACCAGGTACTAATATGTAGTATAAAGCATGCCGCACCAAAAATAAAGCATTGACTTCTGGGCGGCTTATGTTTGGATAAGCATAACGCCTTCCGCGTCCCTAATAGACGGTAAGCGTTTGTGCGAAAAATATAAGGAAAATGTAATAGTGTGAAACTTATGTATTCTTATATTTCAAAAAAAATAGTACCTCACCGATAGTGAAGTACTACTTATTCTGAAACTATTGTTTGATGATTTCTCTTGCTTTGTAAGTTCCGCAAACTTTACATACGTGGTGAGCCAATTTCAACTCTCCGCATTGTTCGCATTTCACCATGCCCGGCACAACCAACTTAAAGTGGGTGCGACGTTTGTCACGGCGTGTTTTAGACGTTCTACGTTGTGGTACTGCCATGTGTTCCACCTCCTTGTGATATTTCTGTCAGCCTGCTCCTCAGAGCAGAATGTGTTTTGTTGTAATGTTTCATTTGAAAAAGTCTTTCAACCCAGCGAGTCGAGGATCGATCACTGTGTTGTCGCAACTGCAGGTGCCTTCGTTCAAGTTCTGTCCGCATTTCTGACAAAGACCAAGACAGTCTGCCTTGCACAATACCGAATCCGGTAAGTGCAGTACGAAATTTTCTTCCACATACGGGATAAGATCCACAACCTCATCCTTGACGTAAATGAGTTCCTCATCTTCGTCATCATCTGGAAGAACCGGCTGCTTAAGCCACTTGAAAGTCTCAGCAAAAGGAATGTTCAAATCACTTTTGACCTCCGTGAGACAACGTGAACATAACATGTCCACATCTCCACTCAGTTTTCCCACCACGTTCACACAATCGGTTCCCGCGGGCAGCGCTTTAAGGTCCACTGAGAGCGGAGCAACAGATAGAATATCCTTGCGCCCTTTGACTACCTCGCTGACATCCACAACATCGTGAATATGTAACGGTTCGTCGGCATTCGCTAATTTGCGAAAGTGAATCTGCATACTTATCACTCCCAAACAAACAAAATTTATTATACCTAGTATTATATACCTTTGTCAACCATTTTCCCTTTATATTGTTTCAGGAATTGGAGAGAATTATGATATAACTATTAGTGTAAATCAAAACGACAGTTTATGCGAACAGAGTTTCTAGATAAGGATAGGTGCCTAACTTATACCTTCTTATATTTTAAATAATGGTTACATACGGAGGGAAGCAGCAGTGACAACGGTTGGAATAATAGCAGAATACAATCCATTACATAACGGACATGTCCATCACTTCACCGAAGCCAAAAGACTATCAGGCGCTGAGCGCGTCATCGTCGTCATGAGCGGTCCCTTTACCCAGCGCGGCGAGCCGGCAGCAGTGAGCAAGCAGGCCCGGACGGAGATGGCGCTACGAATGGGCGCAGACCTCGTCATTGAGCTGCCGGTGGCCTATGCTGTACAGCCGGCAGAATGGTTCGCCTTCGGAGCAGTTGCACTGCTGGAAGCGACCGGGGTCGTGGACAGCTTGTGCTTCGGCTCCGAAGCTGGCACTTTGGGTTCGCTGCTTCCTCTGGCCAAGTATCTGGCAGAGGAAAGCAGCGAACTTCAGAGCGAGATCCGCCGCCGCATGGCGCTCGGAGCGAGCTTCCCCGCCGCGTACAGCGCAGCGGCGGCGGTGGCTTGGCAAGGGACTCTCCATGACGAGGAGAGTCCCGGCGACGCTGGCGAGCTCCTGCGCCAGCCGAATAACAGCCTTGGCTTGCATTATCTCATCGCCTTGCAGCGGCTAAATAGCAAGATCGAGCCGTTAACCGTTCCGCGAACGGCAGCCGGATTCCATGATCCTTTGCAAGTTGGCTCTTCTATCGCAAGCGCCACTGCTATTCGCAAGCTACTGCAAGAAGGTGGCTCTCCAGCTGCTTACATGCCGGAATATAGCGTGTCCATATTAGAAAGAGAGCATGCAGCCGGTAGAGGTCCTCTGGACTTGGAGCATTTCAGAGGTCCACTCCGTCACCTGCTCTCTACACGTACTGCTGCCGAGCTACGAACAATCCAGGACATGAATGAAGGCTTAGAGAATAGAATTCTTCGTCTTATGCCGGAGCTTGAGCAATTCACTATTTCGGGTTTGCTACAAGCCCTTAAGAGCAAGCGTTACACGCATACACGTCTGCAACGTCTGCTACTACACATTTTGCTAAATCATACAAAGGAAGAAATGACCCCTTCTGTACTAGCAGAGGGGCCCGGTTATATTCGAATCCTTGGATTTAGAGAAAGTGGACGAGCATTGCTTAAAGAGATGAAACAAAAAGCAACTTTACCCATCGTCATGCGGCCGTCACTGTGCTCCCATCCCCAACTTGAGCGAGACCTTCAAGCCGCGTCTGCTTTCGCTGGAGCTTTTCGAGAACCTCACAGAACCGATATGTATCGCGATTATTTGGAACCTCCGGTCATGGTTTGACCGGTAGTTCCTCCATATACTTCAGCGCTTCATCCAGCGTAGATACTGGCACCAGCTTCATAGATGTGCCGATTTTATCAGCTTTCGCTTTGGCTTCGTCGTAATTCTTAACAGGTACGAAAAAAATCTCCGCCCCCTTTCGATCCGCAGCAACAATCTTATGCTTCACTCCACCGATAGCACCTACCACACCCTCAGCGTCAATCGTGCCCGTTCCTGCGACCCTATGCCCTTTGGTTAAATCACCAGGCGTCAGACGGTTGTAAATTTCCATAGTAAACATCAGTCCTGCTGAAGGTCCGCCAACATTCGTATCCACAAAGCTGACCGCTTTTCCTTGTTCTTTAGGTTTTACCTTTTGAACTGCGGCGATAGTGACTCCAAAACCAGGTCGAACGGCAGTACCTTCTTTATCTTTGATCTCGACCAGTGTCACCTGCTCCTTAACTTCCTTACCGTTTCTTTGCAAAACAACAGCGACCTGATCACCGATTTTTTTTGTTGAAAGTAAAGCAGAAAGTGCTTCTGGATCTGGTACCTTCTGTCCTTCTACACTTATGATTTTGTCGCCTGGCTGGAATTGGCCTTTATTACTTGCAACCGGAACCGAAAAAACATACAAATAATCCACTACATCCTCATACGGAATTCCTGCAGCGTGATAGGCCGCCTGAACGGAGTAAGATTGCGAGCTATTCATATAAAAAACCTGCTCCGCAGCATACTCGTCTTCAGATTTATCTCCTAACCGGGTTTCTTTCCGCACAACCTCTGAATTGGAGTTAAAAACAGAAGCGACCAGCAAGGCCACATTAGCATAACTAGCGGATACTGTAGTCATCATGAAGGTTCCTTCTTCAGCTGGATCAGCATTCTCCACTTTAATCATAGGGGCGACCTCAGACGCACTACCCGGCTGATATACAATGTACGGTGTGTTCATAAACACAAATACATACACGATTACTACAAACGTAAAGAGGTAAGCTGTGGCGCGGAATCCCGGCCGATGCTTCAGCTGCTTCACTGCTCTTCCCTTCTTTCCCACGGCACATTTAGGAGTTGAATGTTTGAACTTCATTACCGCTTCGACTAGTGGTTTGGCATGATGGTTGTCTACTCTGCATAAATTGATAACACATCTGCTATGCCTTAAGTTATGAAGAGGTGATTCTAGAAATGAACAATATTAAAATTCGCCGGCTAGCTAATCGCTCCACACCTTTTCTATCCGGGGCGATCGCAATCCTGTTAGCCATCGCAATCATCATCTCACCAGAGAGCTCTTTCGAGGCTTCTCTCCAAGGATTAAAGCTCTGGTGGACACTCGTATTCCCAGCACTTTTACCCTTCCTGATGCTGTCTGAGATGCTAACCGCTTCGGGTTTCGTGCATGGTTTCGGAGTACTCCTGGAACCATTAATGAAAAAGGTCTTTCGACTTCCTGGCGCAAGTGGTTGGACTTTGGCGCTTGGAATCACCGCTGGATTCCCAGGCGGGGCCGGAGGTGTAATGCAGCTTCACAAGCAAGGCAGTATTTCGGACAAGGAGGCCGCTCGTCTTGCCTCACTTACGCATTTCGCCAGTCCAGTAACCCTACTCATTGTGATCGGTGTAGCTTTCCTACATAATCCTACAGCAGGCTACTTTCTGCTTGCTATCCACTGGATTTCAGGATTTCTGGCCAGTTATACAGATGCTCTGTTAAATGGCCGGCTAGACAATCCGCGACCTTCTCTAAAGGAAAGCACGAACACCAAACGGTCTTCTTTATACAGTCGTGTCCAGCTTGCAGCCACTGAAGCCAGATCAAGAGATGGGCGAAGCTTCGGTAGACTCCTTGGGGAGTCAGTAGCTACAGCGGTACAAAATTTGATGGTTGTGGGCGGTTACATGATTATGTTCGCCGTGGTCATCAATATCATTACTACTGTACTTCCTGCATTGCCAGCCGCTCTGCCAGCAAGCTTGCTCGAGATTCATTTAGGAGCTGACGCTATAAGCAAAGGGCTCTCGAGCATCGGAGCTGGATCATCAGGAGTACTAGGCTTGGCCTTACTCTCTGCTGCACTAGGCTGGAGCGGGGTTTGCGCCCAGCTACAGGTGCTGACGCTGCTTAAACAAGCAAATGTCCGATTCCTTCCCTATGCTGCGGTTCGCCTGATGCATGGAGCTTATGCTTTTTTATTAACAATACTGCTATGGAAACCACTGTTGGCTATAAGTGAAGCTGCTTTACCTGCCCTTGCTGATTCACAATCCACACCAAACAGAACCATTAATGTAACTGCCATATGGAGCTCTTTTCCACAATTGCTTAGTTTGCAATCTCTTCTACTCATCATCCTATTAGCATTATCCGCAGTGATCTATCTCGTTAGTGCTTTTCGCCATCGACTCGATTAAATTTAAGCTTCATCGCTTGTTCCACCTCAGGCGTCACGAAATCGGACACATTCCCACCAAAATGGGCAATTTCTTTTACAACGCTGGAGCTTAGATAGGAATATTTCGGATTAGTCATCATAAAGATCGTTTCCGCATCCGGATCCAGACTATGGTTGATGGATGCATTTTGCAGTTCATATTCAAAGTCAGTTACGGTACGAATACCACGAACAATGACTTGAGCATCTTTTTGACGAACATAATTGACTAGCAGATCCCGAAAGCTGTCGATTTCCACATTGGGAATATCAGCGGTTGCCTGTCTTAAAAGCTCTGTTCGCTCTTCTACAGTAAACAGCGGGTTTTTGCTCAAATTATTAAGCACCGTTACGATTAAACGGTCAAATTGCTTGGATGCGCGCCGAATAATATCCATATGTCCCATAGTCACGGGATCAAATGTGCCTGGATAGATGGCGACACGTTCTTTTCTAATTTGCTGACTCATTCTCTACCTCCTCACCAGTCTCGCTTTCCACTGAAGGATTAGCTTCATACTGATAAATAGAAATTGTCGTTTCTCCGTATACGGCCTGACGCAGCCTATAAAATCCTGGGATATCCTCAGGATAGGCATAACTTGATTCATGCTCCAGAACAATGATTGCGTCCTCTTGCAGCATTCCTTTTTCTACCATAGACAGCATCAGCTCATCACCGTGCTTTAATCGGTAGGGAGGATCTAGAAAGACTAAATCAAAAACACGTCCCCGCTTCTCCAATGCACTCAGCGCTCTTCCTGCTTCATTTCGGTACACTTGCGCACTCGCTTCAAGATTAGTCGCTTTCAAATTGGCACGAATCGTGTCAATACTCTTGGGATCCATATCTACAAATACGGCGCTTTCCATCCCTCTGCTTAAAGCTTCGATACCCAAACCACCTGTACCTGCGAACAAGTCTAGCACCGCTCCACCTTCGAAATATGGACCGATCATACTGAATACAGCTTCCTTCACCTTATCGGTTGTAGGTCTTGTTCCGCTACCTGGTACACTTTTTAGTGGTCTTCCTTTTGCACTTCCCGATACCACTCTCACCGTCAATCACCCGCTCTATGTCTCTGTTTGTTATACCCAAAAGGGCATAAGTCCACGCCTATCGTAACACATTTGCGCGATGAAATAAAAAATTTGTCTAGATATGAAATATGGAAAGATCAAGACTATTCCGATAAATAAGTCTTCCTTATGTATAAGACTGGTCTTCCAGGGACATCATGTAATTATCGACACCACAAATGTCGTAGACAACCGCGGAGCAGGCTTACGTTTCCCCATAAGCTCTTCGTCCGGTTTCTCCTCTCCCATGAAAGGGGCCCTAGAGATAGGGCCCCGAATTTATGTTTAAAGACTCTTAAATTAAAGGTTATTGATAAATGTGTAATAACCAATACAAGATTACAAGTTTCGGACCATTCTACTTTTCATAGATAGGTGTACATACAAACAAAAAGTTATCTCTGCCTTAAAAAATCATGGATACGATGTGAAAGCTGATGATTTTGGGGATTAAGCCAATCACCGATTCATATGATATCTTCAAGACACTGCAAGAATATTTCTATTAATTGGGGTATCATAGCATTCTCAATCTTATTCCCAATGCAAGATAAATTCGGGCAACAATCCATGAAGGTTGTGATGAAGACAGAATTCAGTCCTGAAACAAGAGAGAACATTGTTTGGGATAATTTTATTTCGGATGACATCCCTGCTATTGCAGATGCTTATTGAGACAATGCATCCTTCGACTAAATAACAACGCAAAAAAATAGCCCCGCTGACCACTTAAGGTTGATGGGGCTTTTGATAATCCCAAATATGGGAAAACACTCACTACGCTCTCATATTTCACTGGGTCCATGCAGAAAGCTTCACCATGACCCGCTTTAGGAACGATATACGCTCCTTCTCCACCGGACTATTCTCATATAGCGTATGTACCAGCTCCGTTTCCACCGTTACGACAATGATTAATAGTACAATAATGGAAGAAATCCCGATCAGCATTTTTTATGTACTTCAATACGAGAGTAGAATCCTAACGACTATTGTTTTGCATGGCATAAATCGGCATAGTACCATAAAGAAAGTCCGCTTCCAGCATGAATGCCAGAAGCAGACTTTTTTATATCTCTAGAATATGCATGCGCTCGTAATAATAACTAACAAGATGAACAACACTAAGATTGCGCCTGTATTAGTAAAAGCGCCACCAACCCCACCAAATTCTGCACCCATGAGAAGACCTCCTCCGTATTTTAGAATACACCATAAGATATGTAATTATCTTCTTAGAAGATTGGGCGAAAGGTTAAAAAAAAAGACCCCACTGGGGAACCAGTGAGGTTAATTGCTTTGCGATTAATCAGAAACTAAAATACCATCAAAGCTTTCTGGACCCACACGCACTGTTCCAAGAAGGTTAGAAGATACAAATGCTGTATAAGTGAGTTGAGGTGTGATTGCAGGTAAGAAATCGTCTGCTGAAAAGGTTATGACTTGCGGAGCCAATATACTTAGACCAAAAGTTGAAGTAGCAGAATATATAAGCGGATCGGTTGGCAAGGTCCCTCTTACAATCGTAATTGTGATTCCTACTAAAGCTAAAGGAAGCATTACAGAGATCGTTCCTTTAAGCAGCACACGCGGATTTGTAGTCACTCCAGCAGTCAACAACCCAATCTGTCCAAACAGTTGTGGAGTATTTAGAACTGTTATAGGAATAGCTATAGAGTTGGCGAGGCTGGCATTTTGCGACGTTCTTCCATCAAGATAAGTTCCCATCGTTGCACCCCCTTTATAATTGACATAAGATAATATATTAGGGTTCTCGATAGATTGCATAGTCACAATACCAGTATAAAACGATTGTTTTATACAACTCATAGGCTGAGTCTATTTATCATCTGTTTTGGTTCCATCCCTTTTGTTAAAAGCAAGCTCGAATAACCCCGTTGCCGAAAGTCCCGCTAGCCCTCCAGCCCAAAGCCGTAGGATAAGGTTCATATCAGTGAACGGATAGGCAACTGCTCCAACCAGCAAGCCAATAGCTAATCCAACTACCGGTACAATATTCCGCGGAAGTTGCACGCTATTCTTCACAAGTTGTACAAGTGCCATTACAAAAACAGCCAGCACGGAAGCAAAGGCAAGCACACTGTTGAGAGCATCATTATACATGGTGTTTAATCCTCCTTATTTCATTTTCCACTACCAGGAGCAAGTAAGCCTGCACGGTTTAGCACTGTTATTATGCGATAGAAGTCATAACTGCCACCTGATGGTGTATCTAACAGGCCCGCAGCGCTCGCTGCCTTTACTGCCGCTTCAGCCCATGGGGGTACGTTCATCACAGCACGACCTTCTATAAAAGTCACCCGATCCGAAAGCTTAGTAATCGACTGACCTTGTTCCTGCACGCCTGTTTTTAGCGTATCCTTGCTTTCCGTAAGGCTCACTATAAGAGCACGCAGTTCCTTGATTTCCGTTTCCAGACTAACCAGCTTTTTTTTATCCTCTGCCGACATTTCATCATCCCCTTCATTGGCTTCGTCATCATATTGATATAGATTATAGCTATTCATGATTTGGATTAGCTTTGCTGCATAGTTTGGGTCAGTAGCATAGCCAGCGGCAGCAATTTCTTGTGCGGCTACTTTGCCACTAGCACCAAGCACCTTGCTGTAAAGGTTACGATTCCACGAAACACCATTCACAATCAGCGCGGAATGATCCGCAACAGATTCTCCCCAGTTGTTATAGGCACGAAAAGAAGCTTCTACTTTAACAGCTTTACCATTAACATATTCAGTAGTTTGCACAGTAATGCTGCCGGCTGGTCCGCTGCCTTTAATCCCAAACAAATTGTTTGCCTTTACTGTCAAGCCGCTGCTGCCCCAACCCGATTCCAGAGCCGCCTGAGCTATCGTTAGCGATGCCGGAACCTTACTGATCTGCATGTCCTTCACTGCAAAATTTGCGATCTTCGCAATAAACTCAGTCTCCGTCATTTCATCACTTCCTCTCCTTTCATTAAATGCTCAGCATAACGAGATGATTGTGCTTATCCCTACTGATAGAGCGGTTATTGCTAGATTTTCCATTCATAACAAACAAACGTCAAAACACGCGCTCAAAGAGCGCGTGTTAGGAATTCGAGGATTCGGATGTGACATAAGTAACTGAAAAGAAAAAAATGAAGCATGCAAATCACATAGTACTATTGGTCCTGCTCACATGAGCATTTCTCTTCTGCTAGATTCATAATATGTAATTATAAGTAAATTTATCTTGAAGTTTCATTAAAACTAGCGTAACATATAGTATTAATTGACTATATAGGAGGGTCTAATAGACTATGCCTTCATATTATTTTAGAGAACTATGGACACCCTTGCGCTGGGTAGGCATTAAATTTTTCCGTGATGACGAAGGATTTCTTTGGATTAAATGGTGGTCCAAACCCAGAAAAAGATTACGTTAACCGTTAAGAAAGTAAATATACATAACAAGTTTCATACAATGTGCATATGTATTTCTTGATAACAAACTAAAGGGGCATCGACCGCTACGACATTAGCAGCTGATGCCCCTATTCCTAGTTTCCTACCTTAGCCCCAAATGAGCGTGCTAACAGTACAGCCTGATCTATATCCATACGAACGCCCTGTAGATCCAAACTTTTTAGATCAATTCCTTCAACAATGGCGTCCCGTAGGTCAGCCCCCTTAAGCTTGCATTGAGACAGCTGTACACGGCTCAGATCAGCCCCACGAAGATCACTTTTTTGCAAATTACAGCCCATTAGATCCGCTTCTGTAAATCGAATCCCCCGCAGATCCTGTCTGCTAAGATTGGTATGTCTTAGGTTCGTATACGACCAGTCCCCACCAATCAGTGTGATTCCGTCCAAATAAGCATTTGAGAAATCAGATCCTACCATTTTACAATCTTTAAATTTCGATACGAACAAATTCGCTCCCGTGAATTTACAGTTAGTAAAAGCCGAGCCTTTATGGTGTGATGCATTGAGCATGGCTCCAGTAAAATCGCAATCTATAAATCGGCAACCGATGGACGTCATCTCTTCCATAGAGCTTCCTTTGAAGGAACACTGCTCAAATGTACAGTTATTTAGCTCCCCATCCTGCAGACTTCCTTGGTCAAAATTGTGTTTTTGGAACGTTTCATTAAGGTATTGGTACATATTGAGTCTCATCACCTTCATTAGGATTAAATAAATTTATTCTTATTAAAAATAGCACTTTAGTAGATTGTTCTCAACAATCCCTTTCGATATAATAGCAAATAAACGATATGGAGGTAAATTATGGATGTGTCCAGCAGGAAAGAACCTTTCCGATATGTAATGAACCAGCCGCTTGAATGCTGGATTGAAGTTCCAATGAGTAGTAGCGGTCCGGGGGCCGGAAAGTTAACAGAAGCTGTGTTACTTGATCTTAGCCGATCTGGCTGCAAAGTGCGCACTCCCCTAAATCTCCGATTCACTACGGGCGATACAAAGCTAGTAATTCATCTTCAATTAAATGAAGAAAAGCTTCAACTCGTAGGTAGCGTTCGTTGGGGCTGGATGTTCGGACTCGGCCAGTACCAATATGGTGTTAAGCTTAAATTGAACGAGGACGAAGAAGAACGGCTACTTAGAGAACTCGATATATGGACAGCCTCTCTAAATGTTGAGGGCCTGTAGAATTCTACATAACAGATGCCTTTCTCATGGAAAGGCGTCTTTTTTTGCATAAAAACGAAGACAAAGCTTAATCGCTCTGCCTCCGTTCTAAAAAAACGTTATTTCACCGTGTACCTAGGACTCCACTCTTTTTTTAACGAGCTTAACAATAGCAAATACTAGAATCGCAATAATCACAGCTTCGAACAGGGTAGGAAGTAAGCCAAGAACATACTGAGAGATCTCAATATCATTTAATTTAGCGGCCTCATCCGTCACTTCAAATCGAAAAGCTCTTTCCAAAGTGACATTTTTATGATCGAACATCGATGTTTCTAATAAAGAAATTATATACTGTATTACAAAAAAAACGGCTATTCCAATCCATACTCTTCCTTTCACTCTCACACTCATTGCAACAGTCATGGAGAACATCACGAGCAACATAGAGTAGGCGGAAGCCCAAAAGACTATTAGCACTGTATATGCAGAAATCAGCCAAAATTTTTCCGGTAAAAACGAAGTTGAAAACATCATAATATCGACTGCTAAATGAATATAAGCGACTAGAAATAAACCGAGTAACGACCCTAAAAACAGCATTACCGGTGAGAGAACGGTATACAGGACTGGTACTGGCACAAGCCTCCGATTGAATAATCTCAGGTTCTGACCGAAGGTGCGCAGACTAAAAAAGAGAAGCACTACACCTGCTACGGCATAGGAAGTGATGTTCATCATGAACATGTCTTGATCTGAATGAACAGTAAATCCTATCACAAACTGCACAAGAATGGTGATTACAAAAACAGCGAGAAACTTATCCCTATCTCGTCTAAAATCATATTTCACTAGCTTTAGCATTCTGCGTACACCTCTCTGAACATTTCGTCTATGCTTTTGCCATGGCGCAGCCGGATATCCTCTACCGCCGTATGCATCACAATTTCTCCCTCTTTTATAAAAATCACATCATCAAAGATCCGCTCAATATCCGATACTAAATGGGTCGATAAGAGAATGGTGCTGTCCTCTTCATAAAACTCTACTAACGCGTTAAGAATTTTGGTTCTAGCTACTGGATCTACACCACCGATGGGTTCATCAAGCAAATAAAGGCTAGCTCGGCGTGATAAGGCAAGTGTAAGCTGTAAACGTTCATTCATCCCTTTGGATAGATCCTTTACCTTATCTTGCGATCTTAGCTTCATAAACTCCAACATTCGCGAGGCCTTAGTCTGATCAAAATCCGGATAGAAATCACTTTGGAACTTTAGAGCATCGGTAACATTCATCCAGGATTCTGTAAGCGGCTTATCCGGCATAAATGACACCACCGCTTTACTATCTATACCTACGGACCCTCCAATAATGGATACACGACCGGAAGTAGGCTGTGTCAGACCGGCGATGATTTTCATAAGTGTACTTTTACCGCTGCCATTACTGCCCAGCAGTCCCGTGATTTTACCCGCACTCAGATTAAAGGATACTCCACGGAGGGCGTGCTTGGATCTATATTTTTTTGTAACGTCATGAATCTCAAGTATATTTTCCAACTTGCTTATCCCCCTATTCTCCATCCTTGTTTCGGATATTCTCTGCTACTGCCGCTAAAATATCTTCACCTTGAAAACCAAGATCCTGCATACCACGAATGAAACGATCCAGCACATCTTTTGCCATTTCTTTTTTAATGGTCAAAATAGTATCTTCATTACTAGTAACGTATCTTCCCATTCCACGCCGGGTCTCCACGATTTCTTCACGCTCCAGTTCTTGAAAGGTTCTTTGTACCGTATTCGGATTAATCTGCAGTTCACTGGCAAGCTCTCGCACCGAGAGGATTTTATCTCCTGGTTTTAGCTTACCTGTGACGATTTCTCCTTTGATGTAGTTCATAATCTGAATATAAATCGGCAGGTTGTTATCGAATTCGATTGTCATGATTAAGCAACATCCCTTCGTCTAAAGACGGAAAAGCCTATAAGTAGAAAGACAACTGAGTATAAGACTAGCATTACAATGGAAAAGGTGAGCGTCATTCCAGGCATAGGTGCTCCTCCACCTTCATAAGCAGCTAAATTTAGGTTTGGGAATAATACATATTTATAAAATTCACGAAAAATAACCAATTTGTCTATCATCAGCATAAACATAGTAACCCCTATGGTTACGCCCGTTGAAGTCGTCAATATTCCAATCATAAAAGCAAGTGTTGAATATACAACTGTACTAACAGAGTTATACATTATACTGGTTAACATCTCACGAACACCAGCCTCACCACCACTCAAGCCAAACCATACAGCTCCTGATGCAAAAACCGCCAACATGCCGACAACTGCCACTGAGAATGCATAAATCAACACAACAGCATATTTGGACGCAAGTATTGCTGTACGGCTTCTCGCACGGATTAGAAGGAATTTGATGGTGCCCTGACTATATTCTTTTGAGACAATACCCGCTGTTCCGATAATTGCAAGAATAGTAATAACTTGACCAATCCCTTGAGAAAGCAACATTACCGATGAGAACTCATATGCTGATCCAAACATGTCTGGAGACACGGAATGCACAATGTACCCTATCAGTAGGGATAACAAGATTAAAATTAAATAGGGTACGAAAAACGTACGTTTCTTCGAGAGCTTGAGCCATTCATTAACCACCAAATTATTAAAGCTACGCAATGCGATTACCTCCTGTCCATTTCAAGAAATCTTCCTCTAGGCTTTGTTTATTCTCTGCAATCCGGAAAATACCTACCCCTTTATTACTAAATGTCGCCACTAGCTCCGGCACTCTACTGTCATGCAGACTTACCGTCACCTCAGAACGAGCACTATCCATAGACAATAACTCTGCGTATTCTAACCCTTCCAAGAGGTTAATTGCTGATTCTACTGAGCCTACACGAATCGTCAGCTTCACTTCTGAAGTTGCTTCCTGCTCCCCACCAATCGCTGTAACGGTCACCAGCTTACCGTTCTGAATCACGATGGCGCGATGGCATATTTGCTCAATTTCAGTCAGTAAGTGGCTGGAGATTAGAATAGAAATCCCTTCAAATTCTGCAATCCTACGCATATAATCACGCATTTCTCGTATTCCTGCTGGGTCAAGACCGTTCGTAGGTTCATCTAGAATCAATAACTTTGGTCGGTTCAATAATGCCTGAGCAATCCCAAGACGTTGACGCATACCCAGCGAATAGGCCTTCACTTTCTTATTCATTGCTTCCTGAAGCCCTACCAATTCCACAACCTCTTCAATTCTACCGGCCTCAATATTATCTGTCATTCTCTGATATTGCTTTAGATTATCAAGCCCTGTCATATACGGATAGAACTCTGGATTTTCAATAATCGCACCAATATGTCCAATAGCTTTATTAAAATCATTCTTAACACTGTGACCTTGAACAATCACATCGCCTTCACTCATCCGTATTAGCCCCGTCATCATCCGGATCGTTGTTGTCTTCCCAGCACCATTTGGTCCCAATAGCCCAACAATTTCTCCCTTACGAATATCAAATGTCAGTTTATCCACAATGGATTTCCCTTTAATGATCTTGCTTACCCCATTCATTTGCAGCACGATTGAATCTTGCATGCGTTCGTCACTTCCCTGATTCATGATAATCCTCCCTGCCATCTTGTTATTATTGATGAGTTCATTTTATTGTGTCGGTGTTATAGTTGAATAGTACACTAATATAATATTGATGTAAAGCCCGAAATTATGGATTACGCAAAATAAGGGCTTTCTATTAGACTATCTGCCAAACCAAAAATTGAAATGAACATAGATTAGATAGCAAAGGAGGGATGACAAATGAAAAAAGAAGTTCATGTATCTCAGACTAACCCACGCTTGACCGTTTACAATGAAGAAAACTTTAGGGGCAGAAGTAGAATCTTTACCGGCAACCTTGGCATTCGTAATACGGATACCATTTTAGATGGTATCGAGAGTCTTCGATTCTTCTCTACTAGCAGCAATGCAACTCTAGTTTTGTTCACAAGAACTCGGTTTAGAGGGAACTTCCGAGTGCTCCGTGGAAACCACAGCATCCGTGATTTGGATGACTTCATTTCCGGCCATGACGTAGAATCCATTATTTCAACCAATCAGAGATTAACTCTTGAGCAGATCCGCAATATCCGCAGCAGCGGCACTTTGCCTGCGGGATATCGCTTGATCTAACATCTTCATACAACAAGAAAGGAGCAATCTGGAGCTAGCGCCCAGGTTACTCCTTTTTCCTAGTTATATTCTGAGGTCAAGTAGTTAGTAGATTAACCTGCCAAGTCAATCCAATAAGGAGAGATAAACTATGGTAACAATAAAAGCAGCGTCAGTAATCTATCCCCGACTAAGAGTATATAGTGAGGAGAACTTTCGTGGACTGCGCAGAACCTATCGCGGTAACCTGGGTATTGCAGATATTGATTCAGTCCTTACAGGAATAGAAAGCTTACGCTTCTTCTCCACGAATCCGAACGCTACGCTTGTGTTGTTCGATCGCTCACGCTTCCGTGACAATTTCGTAATTCTGCGAGGCAACCGCAGCATGCGCGAACTGGATGACTTTCTCCGAAGAGGAGATGTCGAATCGCTCATTTCAAGCAATCAGCGGCTGACTCCGGCGCAGGTTCGCGCCATTCAGCGCACTGGTAGCTTGCCTTCGGGATATCGTTTGATCTAATCACTTGAGGACACAGTTTAAGCTATAAGCTTAAGGTGCGTCCTCTTTTATTTTCCGCTATAATGACTCCATACATATCAATAGAAAGAAGGTAACTTTATGGAACCAATCGTTTCTACTCGATGGCTGCTTGCTCGGTTATACGAGCCTGAATTAGTTATAGTCGATTGTCGTTTTTTACTCACGGATCCGGAAGCTGGACGTAAAGCCTATACGGAGGACCATATTCCCGGTGCAATCTATTTTCATTTGGAAGAACAACTCTCCGCTCCAGTAAGCGAACATGGTGGTCGTCATCCACTACCTGAGATCTCGAAGCTAACCACCGTTCTTAGCAAGGTTGGCATCAACAGAAATAGTATTGTCGTTGCTTATGATGATCAAGGTGGTGCCTACGCTTCCCGTCTGTGGTGGATGCTTAAATATTTGGGGCATGAACGTGTGTTTGTAATGGATGAAGGCTACTCTGCATGGAAAAATGGCTCCTTCCCTGTCAGTGATCACCAAGCGGTGCGGATTCCGAGTCATTATGAAGCAGATGTGCAACAAGACATGCTTGCTAGCATGGAAGATGTGCAAAACGTAGTTAACGACGGTGGCGCACTATTGATTGACTCCCGCGAGCCCCGTCGCTATGAAGGGCTGGAAGAACCGATTGATCCGAAAGCAGGTCATATTCCTGGGGCGATCAATAAGTTCTGGAAAGAAGTGCTGGATGAGCAAGGGCGCTGGAAATCAACTGAGGTGCTGAAAGAGCATTATGAGGGAATTGATCCTCAGCAAGAGATTATCGTGTACTGCGGTTCAGGTGTAAGCGCCTGCCCGAATGTGCTCGCGCTCGGAAAAGCTGGGTATAGGAATGTGAAGCTGTATGCGGGTAGTTGGAGTGATTGGATTTCGTATGAGGAGAATCCGGTGGCGATAGGAAAAGAATAGAATAAAGAACCCGCGGCGCGGATTCTTGTGATTCCCTGGAAATCAGAGGCCCGATTTACCATACTGGAAAAATATTGTATTCGGTTTTTCACGTATATTTGACTCGTTCGGCTTGCTGGTGGCACATTGTGTTCGGTTTTTCGCATACATTTGGCTCGTTTATGGTACCGGTGGCACATTGTATTCGATTTTCCGCATACATTTGGCTCGTTTACGTTACCGGCGGCACATTGTATTCGATTTTTCGCATACATTTGGCTCGTTTATGGTACCGGGGGCACATTGTATGCGATTTTCCGCATATATTTGGCTCGTTTACGTTACCGGCGACACATTGTATGCGATTTTTCGCATACATTTGGCTCGTTTATGGTACCGGTGGCTCATTGTATTCGGTTTTTCGCATACATTTGGCTCGTTTACCAACCGTTGGCTCATTGTATTCGGTTTTTCGCATACATTTGGCTCGTTTATTTTGGCTCGTTTATCTACCGTCGGCACATTGTATTCGATTTTTCGCATACATTTGGCTCGTTTATGGTACCGGTGGTACATTGTATTCGATTTTACGCATACATTTGGCTCGTTTACGTTACCGGCGACACATTGTATGCGATTTTTCGCATACATTTGGCTCGTTTATGGTACCGGTGGCACATTGTATTCGGTTTTTCGCATACATTTGGCTCGTTCGGCTTGCCGGTGGCACATTGTATTCGGTTTTTCGCATACACATGCCTCCTTCAACTTCCCGCCGGCACATTGTATTCGGTTTTTCGCATACATTTGGCTCGTTTACCTACCGGCGGCACATTGTGTTCGGTTTTTCGCATATATTTGGCTCGTTCAGCTTGCCGGCGGCGCATTATATTCGATTTTTCGCATACATTTGGCTCGTTTACCTACCATCGGCACATTGTATTCGATTTTTCGCATACATTTGGCTCGTTCAACTTGCCGGCGGCACATTGTGTTCGATTTTTCGCATACATTTGGCTCGTTTACCTACCATCGGCATATTGTATTCGATTTTCCATTCACATTCTCACGACGGACTTCATCTTCAAACCAAATCTGGACTTTGTAGTGTGCCAATATATTCATAGTAAATGATCCGCTGAGATGAACCTCTTGCCACCGGGCGAAATTTACCTTTATCCACCAGCTGACGGCAGTATTTAATGATCGTCATCGTGTGCAATTCCAGCTCTCTCGCGGCATCAGCCGGGCGAAGGACACGATGGTGCCGAATGGCTGCCCGCATCAGATCACGCTCGATTCTGGAATAGGCTCTCTCAGCGGTTATCTTCGGAGACTTTTCTGCTAACAAATAAGAAAAGAGAATGTTCTGCAGCGCGGAGAGAATGAAGGATGGATTTTCTTTTAGCTCATCCAGCGAGATATAGAGCACCGTGCAGTCTTGAGACTGTAGAAAAAGCCCGCGGTTCAAGTCCATCCGGTATTTGCTACGATCCGTTCCATGTGAGCCATAGTCCATGATCTCAAATGCAATACGCGAGGCTCCGATCTCCCACAATACATCCACAAAATAGGATCTGCCGCGCCAGTCCTTAACTTCATATTCTGGGTGTAATCCGTGAAAATGTCCGGCTAGAGGCCACCACACCCGCTCGACAAACAAGCGGTTTCCGTAACCATGACCGCGTTTAAGTGCATCGAGCCGTTCTCCCTTCCTTTGTTTAAGATGATTACATAACCATTCATTATGCTCCCTCTCGAAACCCATTACCTATCCCCTCGCTCTGCAACGAAATATGTTTTTAATCATACAAAACCCCGCCTCTATTCCAAAAGGAAAGGAGACGGGGCATTCTTTGCCTCGTTTGGTTTTATCTATACATAGTGTGCCACATTATCATTAGAATGCACAATAGGAAATCGGCAGGATCATTCAAAACAATTAATATTTTCACTATTAATACATTTTCATATGGCATACATCATCATTTCCAATTTCAGAGTTTACTTTCCATTTTCATCAACTGGCCGCCCGGGGGTATTATCGCTGGAGAAGGCTGGAGAAGGCAGGATATACGAATATACAACTGTATGCAGTAAGTTAGAGTGATTGGGATTCGTATGGGAATTACGGTTGCTCTTGAGGGAGATTAGAGTTAAAAGCGCGTGCTTTATATCTGATTAAACGATTATATGAAAGAGAAGCAACTGTCAGCATACCGGAGTATCCGGCCGCACTTCTGCGAAACGGTCCGCTGAGGACTCCCGTTCCATTCTGAGTAGCGCTCACCCTATCTGAGGACGGTTGGTCCGCGTTGGGTTCGACCAGGATTTTCTGTATAATGGTAAACGTTACGTCGGATGTGATGTTAAACGCACGAACTGACAAGTAAACAAAGTCCATCCGGCGTTTGAAACCATGAACCGGAAAGGATGAAGTAAATTGAGTTATACGGAACTGCTGGAACGGAAGAGCGAAATCTTGAAGAAAACGGTCGAGAACTGGGTTTTGAAAGAAAATCGCGACGGACTGAACCTTCAAGAGGCTCATATTTACCAGAATATACTCAAGGAATTTCATCAGAACGAGCATGAATTGAATGGGGTACGAGACGAGGAAGCAGTTAAGCGTCAGGACAACGGATCCACGGAAAAAGAAGACACTGTAACAGCTCGCAAACATGAGGCGCAAACGGCTTGATCTCAGAAGACGTACGCGTAAGAATATGAGAGGCTGCCCGGGAAGTTTGGGCAGCTTTTTACGTACAATCAATTCGTCGCCAACATCTGAAGCAAACGCTCTAAAATCCAAACGTTCGTATTATCCAGCAACCTGAGGATATCACTCTATGACGCTAACCTTGTCTGTGCCAAGTAAACCATTAGAGTACAGAGCTAGCTCCTGTGCGTCACGACTGCCCGAATGTGCTGGCGGTGCTGCAGGTGGCCCGTATACCTCATACTGGAGTTTCTCAGATGTATTCGATATCAACAGTTTATATTTGTAAATATTTTCATGATAGATGGAAGACCAATATAACAGTTTGTACTGTTAAGGTAACAGTTCAGCACATACTTTCTATTCTAGTAGGTATTATCGCCTGATGAAACTATCAACCTTCTGGACAATCCTTCCTCTAGTTGTATATAGTGTATAGCGGAAGTGGCATATAGTAAGTAAGGTACTAGGAGGAGAAATTAGGAATGGCAAATATATTGGTAGTAGAAGATGAACGAGCGATCAGTGATTTAATTACAATGAATCTCAAGCTGGTTGGACATACATATAGCAAGGCTTACCGTGGACCGGAGGTTTTCGAAATTCTGGAGCGTGAAAAAACTGATTTGATTCTGCTGGATGTTATGCTTCCGGAATTGGATGGTTTTGAGGTGATGCAACAGATTGCACATTTGCAGGTTCCAGTGATTTTGATCACCGCCAAGAATTCTTTGGCTGACCGCATTAAAGGCTTCGAGCTGGGCGCGGATGATTATATCATTAAACCATTTGAAATCCTCGAATTGCTGGCAAGAATCAATGTAGTCCTGCGCAGGTGTGAAAAAGGTACCTCCAGCTTCATTTGCGATAATGTTGAGGTGCGTTACCTGGAACGGCAAGTTTTAGTAGATCAGACACCGGTTGATTTGACCGTTAGGGAATTCGAGCTGCTTGAGGTGTTAATTCGGAACCGGAATATTGCATTGTCGAGGGAAAAGCTGCTGGAATTGGCGTGGGGCTATGATTTTGAGGGCGACACCCGCACCGTGGATGTTCACATCCGGCAGCTACGTAAAAAGCTGGGCTGGGAAGAACGGATCAAAACCATTTTCAAGCTAGGCTACCGCCTGGAAGTTCAGAGCTAATCATGAGATTCTGGCATAAGATTCTACTGTCGGTACTCGCTCTCTTTATTGCCGCTCTGGATGTAAGTGTCATTATGGTGATGAAAAAAAGCTGGCAGCTAAACATGGATAGTGAAATGCAGAGAGCATCCAGTGAGCAATTGTTAATCGCCAACAATATTTATGAGAACCTTAATTCTATTCAAGCGCGGGGAACGGCATTGACCCCTATTCTACTGGCCAGCGTCTCTGAGTCCTATGGAGATTACTACCGTAAGCAGGGAATCTATTTACAGCTATGGGAGAACGACCGAATGATTTACCCTCCCCAAAAAGGTCAATTCGGGAAATCAGATTTTGGAAAAGGCAGTCAGCCTGAATCCTCAGACGAACGCTCTATTCAGCTCTCTACTCAGCTTCCTGCTCCTTACCAGCATGTGCTGCTTGTCTATCAGCGTGATATCAGTGAGCTCTTCAATAAGCAACAGGAACTAAACCGCTTTTTTGTAATGATTAACTGGATCGTGGGACCCGTTCTCCTACTACTTCTTTATCTGCTAATCCGGCATCTTAGCAAACCGCTAAAGCTCCTGTCAGAGACCAGCAAAACGATCGCCGGAGGCGACTATACGAAACGGGTGCAGCTGCGCAGCAAAGATGAATTTGGCGAACTGGCCCTGAACTTCAACCGGATGGCGGAGGCCGTGGAGCAGCGGGTTACCGAACTCTCGGACATGGCGGAAGAGAAACAGAGGATGGTGGATAATTTGGCCCACGAGTTACGCACGCCTTTGACCAGCATGCAGGGATTCGCCGAGTTTCTGACCACGGCCAATATTGGACAGGAAGAACAGCAAACTGCGGGCGGCTATATTCTTAGTGAAACCCTTCGTCTCAAGAATCTGGCCTTCAAGCTGCTGGATTTGTCTGTCCTCCGGCATCAGCCGTTGGATCTTCAGCAGGTGGATATTTCGGAACTATTTCAAGCTATCCAAGAGACGGAGCGTCCAAAATTGACGGATGCTGGCATAAGATTTCATGTCCACCATACGATTCTAAATGTCTGGGCAGATCCCGATTTACTAGCTTCATTATTGGTAAATCTGGTTGAGAATGCAATTCACGCCTCCAAGCAAGGCAGCGAAATCCACATGCTGGCCTATGAGCTGGATGGAGAAGCCGTGCTAGAAATCCGTGATACGGGAACCGGAATCACCACAGAGATGGCTAAACGTGTGTTTGAACCGTTCTACCGGGGAGACCAGGCTCGTTCACGTGAATACGGCGGCGCAGGACTAGGATTATCCCTATGTCGGCAAATTGCTGAAGCGCATAAGGCCAGGCTGATCTTAAACTCTGTCCTCGGCGAGGGAACTAGCATCAAACTCTTTTTACAACTCTATAACAACTGCCCTCCTACTCTATAACATCTTTAGATTAAGGTTAGGAAGATTCATCATCATCCGATCCCAATGGAGGTTAAGTTAAATGAAGAACAGCAAGATTTCCGCTACACTCACTGTACTCTTGTTCTCTGGAAGCGTGCTAGCGGTGAGCGCAATGATTGTCCCAGGATTTGTGAATACCACCGCCGCCAAGAGCATTCCTGCAGTACAAAACTCGGGCAATCTAGCCTTGACCAGCAGCAAGGCACCCGTATTAAAAGTAGAAGCAGAAGCTCCGGTATCTACTGTGAACAGAGATCTAGAGCAGCTGATGACCCAAGAAGAAATGCAGCAAATTTACGATTTTGCGGACAAGCCCAATAACGAAATTATCACCATCGGAAGGGAGATGACCGAGGATGAAATAAACCGGAGGCTGATATTGGAAGACCAGTATGTGTATGACGGCCTTCGTCCCAAGCAGCTGTTCCCGTTAAAATCGGGACAAGCGGAGTTTTATTTAGACTTGGAGAAAAACACGCTCAAGTATCCGAATCGGACATTGACTGACGAGGAACTGTTACAATATATTGACTGGTTCTACCGGGAGGCTTATGCCTTGTCCAAGCGGAAGATTGTAACCCCTCCGGACACAGGGAATTTGAGCCAGACCGACGCCGTCGCCATGGCTGCTTCAAGCGTGCGTAAAATATTCGGAGCTGACGTCTCCAAGCTTGAAGTAAAAGCAAGCCAAGGAGAATCCATGCTATCAAAGAAAAAGACCTGGATGGTAATCTTCACCCCTTATAAAACCAACACCTTAAGAGGACAAGGTAAGGAATTTTGGCAATATACCGTAATTATTGATCCCTCCACCCGGACGGTAGTAGATACGACCGCAGCTAATTTTTCACTCACAAGAACCCCGATCAATGCTGAAGCTGCCATCGCTGTCCAAAAGGATGCAACCTGGATTAACGAGGCTACAAAAATAGTTACAGACAGACAAGGAGAAACCCGAAAAATCGTCATGGCTTCCCTGACAGACACTGACGTAAATAATAAACGCGGCATGGTAGCGGTCAAAATGTTGCTCGAAGATGGCAGCAGTTATACTGCAGAGCTACGCTACCCAGATCAGACTCTTCGATGCCTTATCTATGAAGAAGCAGAAGCTGGCAAATAGGATTATTCTAGCGGTTCATCTCATAGAGGAATTTGGATAAGTAGTTTTGTGGACTGAACTGGGTCATTAGTAAGATCCCGGTTCAGTCCTTTTTGCGTTCTTTTGCAAAACAATCTACAAACAAGAACTCGAAGATGATAATACTTGCAGAGTACCTAGAAGCATCCACGTTTTAATAGTCTCTATCATTTGGCCAAATTGCATTTAATAGAATATTTTGGTAGATTGAATCAAGGACGCGTTAAGCGACTGATCAGCGCAAGTATTGCTCAAAACTAAGCGTATTTCTATCGAGGGGAGATCAACTTTCTATGAATATAGCCGTCAAATTGATGCAAAAGTTCAAAGACCGCGATACCCAGAATAAGCTGAAAGTTTATCAGGACAAAGTGGAGCTCATCAGGAAACGGGATTTGGAAGCATGGGACGATAGACAGCTTCAAGCGGAATCCCTCCGGCTGCAAGAAGAAGCAAAATCGGGCACCCCTTTAGATGAGCTGCTTATCGATGCTTATGCGTTAGTCTGCGAGGCAGCCAAGAGAAAGCTCGGATTACAGCCTTACGATGTCCAGATCATGGCTGCCATCGCTCTGCACGAGAGATTCTTGATTGAGCAGCATACCGGTGAAGGAAAAACACTTTCTGCTGTTATGCCTGCATATCTAAATGCACTGACCGGCAAAGGTGTTCATGTTCTGACTTTTAACGATTACTTGGCCAAACGGGATGCGGAGTGGATGGGCCCGATCTATCGTTTCCTCGGGTTAACGGTAAACTCGGCTCAAGCGGGCATGAGCCTGTCCGAGAAACGGGAAGCATACGCCAAGGATATAACCTATGTTACGGCCAAAGAAGCGGGATTCGATTACTTGCGCGACACAATCGCACTAAGCGAAGCCGATACCGTGCATCGCCCTTTCCATTACGTCATCGTCGACGAAGCGGATTCGCTGCTTCTCGACGAAGCGCGGGTGCCGCTAGTCATCAGCGGTGATTCGCCCTCTTCCAGGAGCGACAGCTTTCGTTTCGCAGAAGTGGCTCGGCAGCTCAAGCAAGCTGAGCATTACGACTTCGACGAGTTCCAGCGGAACGTTTATTTAAATGAAGCAGGCGCTGCGAAAGCGGAATCGCTGCTGGGATGCGGCAATTTGTACGATAGCCATAATAGTCATTTGTTAACGGCATTAAATTGCGCGCTGCATGTGGAATCATTACTAAAAAAAGACATCGACTACATTGTCCGGGACGGCAAAATCGAGCTGATCGAAGAATATACCGGCCGCGTGGCGGAGAACCGATATTTGCCGGACGGGCTGCAAGCCGCGCTTACGGCCAAAGAAGGGCTGCAATCTATAGCCGGCGGAAAAATTCTCGGGACGATCACCATTCAACACTTCATCAGCCTGTATCCGCAGATTTGCGGAATGACGGCTACCGCGCATGCTTCCGCAATGGACTTCGAAGATATTTATGCGCTGCAGGTCGTACAAATTCCGCCGAATCGGTCAAACATTCGAATCGACCATCCGCACCGGATTTATACCCATAAAGAAGCCAAGCTTAAGGCACTCGTACAAGAAATCTCGGCCGTCCATAGGACGGGACGTCCAATTCTCATTGGTACGTCAAGCGTCGAGGAATCAGATATGCTGGCAGAGGCGCTAGCGGCTGCCGGCGTATCTTGCCATGTCCTGAATGCGAAAAACGATGCGGAAGAAGCTGGCATCATCGCTAAGGCGGGAGAAATCAGCGCAGTGACGGTGTCTACAAATATGGCGGGACGCGGCGTCGACATCCGGCTCGGCGGCGGTGATCCCGCGCAAGCAGAGGTAGTCGCCAAGCTGGGCGGGTTGTACGTGATTGGCACCCATGTGAACGAAAGCGTGCGTATCGACGACCAGCTGCGCGGGCGTTCCGGCCGCCAAGGCGACCCGGGAGCTTCTGTTTTTTATGTAAGCTTGGAGGACGAGTTGATGCTTCGCTTCGGCATCCATAAAACGGTTCGCGCTCCCAAGCAGGATGAGGCTCTTGAAGAGGTGCTCAGCAGCAAGATCACAAGTATTCAGCGTATTGTTATGGGCCAAAACTTCGATATCCACAAGGAACTGAACGGTTATTCGGATATGGTGGAGGATCAGAGGCGAATTCTATACGCGGAGCGGCTCCGAATTTTAAAAGGCGAGCAGCCGTTGAGCCCAGCGGAGCAGCGGGTACGGCTTTTTTATATCGACGAGCTCTGGGCTGACCATCTTGCATACGTTTCTTACCTTCGCGAAGGCATTCACTTGGAGAGCCTTGCCAGCCGCAATCCGATCGACGAATTTCATTCGCAAATCACCGAAGCCTACGAGCAAATTCCTTCTAAAATAAATAGCGCGTCGGAGGATATGCTTGAAAGGCTCGAAGGTTCGAATGATCCGGCAGAATGGGAAAAGTTCGGTCTGAAAAGCCCTGCTTCCACCCGGACTTATATTATCAACGATCAATACCTACAGAATAAGCGAACCTCATGGACCGGAACGACCGTATTTGCTTATTGGCTTCGTATGATTGCAAAACCGATATTCAAGCTGTCAAAATATTGATGCAACGTAGGGACTGCTAGCCTCTACTCCTCTAGCTCATCCAGCTTCGCTTCCAGTTCAGCCAGCTTACGATTCGCTTGATCCAATATCTCCTGTTGTTTTGCGGCTTTTGCTCGTTTTATTTCTTTTTTAACGGCTTCAATCTGCTGTTCCAAATAGAGAATTTCAGCTTCATTTCCTGAGTTGTTCCAGATCTGTGAATAAGTCATTGTCGGTCTCCTTTTTTCTAATTAAGAAAAGCCTCCACAAAGTTCAATTGAACTTCAGGAGAGCTTCTTTTTTTCTACTCTTGTGATGCTTCCTTTATTAACGGCATCCCAGCTTCAACCAAACGTTTGTTACGAATGAAGAAAATAGACAGCACTACAGTGAGTAACCCTGTTCCAACAAGGAGCCATTCAATCTTAATTACATCCGCGAGCGGACCGAATATCAACATTCCGATTGGCATCATGGAAGTCGATATCATACCGAATACTCCAAATATACGTCCCAAGTAATCAGGATCTACCTTCTCTTGTAGCATTACGGTTGTCGGTGTATTAAAGACGGGTATAGCTACGCCGAATATAGCCATCATAGCTAAATAAATCCAAAATACAGGTACAACACCCAAAGCTAACGTACATACACCCATAATTAAGCTAGCGAAAGTCATCGTATATACCTTGTTGCGGAAGCCGCCCCATGAGGCAATAATTGCTCCACCAGCCATCATACCGATAGAGAAAGCAATTTCAATGGCTGTTAATCGCCAATAATCATCTCCGAAGCTGCGCGTCACTTGTAGCGGTGTTAAAAATGCCGCCGGCGCCATCAATACAAAGAAAAAGGCGAAAAAAATGAAAAAGGTTTTGAGAAAGCTGTGGTTTTTAATATAGCTTAAACCCTGTTTAAAATCTTCCAAATAACTAGTCGTTTGCTTATCAGTCGCTTTTTTATGCAAAGATATTTTCAAAAAGAAAGATAATGTAAAGATCGCTATCGCCGCTGTGACAACATCAATAAAGAAAATGACCTCAATTGTTGCCAATGAAAGCAATGACGCGCTAACGATAGGTGCAACAAACATCATTAGTGCTTGAAGACTTCCGTTAATCCCATTTACTTTCGTCAGCTTATCCTCTGGTACGATTTGAGGTAATATTGCCCCAACCGCAGGTGATTGAACCCCAGCTCCGAGGGCGCGAACTGCAGCAATGGCGAATAACAACCATATCTCATCATAACCTAACAAAAATGTAATGGCTAAAATCAGTGTGACAAAGGCAATCATGGCATCTGCTATGATAATTAGATATTTCCGGTTGAAGCGGTCCGCCCATACACCTGCAAATGGAGATAATAGAAAGGTAGGAATGAATCCACAAATAATAAATAACGTCATCATCATACCCGATTTTGTTGTGAGTGTAACGTACCACATAATTGCATATTGAACTAATGCAGAGCCGAATAACGAAAATGTTTGACTACTTAGAAAGATAATTATATCCCGTTTCCAATGTTTTTTGTTTTGTGCTTCAGTTGATTCCACTATAACTTACTCCCCCATTTCTAAAAAAATAATATTATTCTTCCTATTCGCTTATTAAAATTAATTACCAAGTCCGGGCATCTCTAATTCTATGTACAAAAATTTTGTATAAATCCACGTTTCTAGAATAGCATAGAAATATTTTAAAATTAGACCTTTTCATTTACCAATCCAAAAATATTGTCTCTTCTCCATATACCGTGGATATCTACACGAAGTGTGGAATTAAGCATACGCTTGTAAGTCTGTGCACAAAAAAAAATCCGGTATGCCCTCTTTCGAGAGGCTACCGGCCTTTGTGTAACACTAATTCATTTCTCACCATTATCTCTCCTATTTATGCAGACAAATGGACCATACTCCATTAGAAGTCTACAAGCTGTTTGCCGGTATTTTATTTACGTTTATTTCATCCTCCGTTTATACACCCGCATGGCGGAAGCCCAGAAGAACGCAAGTATTGCTAAACTCCATAATACCGCCACAAGCGTAGTTTTATCCGCTGTTCCTCCGAGTAAAAGAGAACGAATACTCTCGATAAGCGGTGTCATGGGTTGATACTCCGCGAATACGCGGATCGCCGCGGGCATGCTGTCGGTCGGGGCAAAAGCTGAACTAACGAATAAAAGCAACATCAAAATGTAAGAAAATACTCCGGCTCCCTCGAATGATTTAGCAAGCAAGCCGAAGGTGACAGCAATCCAAGTGAACGCAAGTACGCTAAGCAACAAAATACCAATGGCTAACACCCAACCGAGCACATCCGCTTTCGGCCGAAATCCCATGCCGAAGGCAACAAGGAAAATAGCAAGCAATGAAATGACGTTAAAAACTAATGAAGCAACCACATGACCGCCTAGAATAGAGGCTTTTGCGATCGGCATGGAGTGGAAACGCTCGAATATGCCTTTCGTGAGATCGTTATTGATACGAAGAGAAGAATAAGCCACGCCACTAGCAATGCAAAAGAGCAATATTCCGGGCACAATATAATTGATATAGCTTACATCACCGGTGTTCATCGCTCCGCCAAAGATGTAAACAAAGAGCAGCATGATCATGATCGGCATGGCGATGACGGTAATAATCGTGTCGATGCTACGTGTGGAATGGCGAATGACACGCCCACTCATGACGGCGGTATCGCCTAGAAAATGAATGAATTTCATCGGGAGTCCTCCTTTTTGCTAGTGACGATCGCGAGAAAAACATCCTCAAGCGAGGGCAGTTTCTGCGCATACTCGGCAATTTCTATGTCAGCTTCCGCTGCTTTCGTTAGCAGTCGCATCATCTGTCTCGTACTTCCGTCTGTAATGACGGAGAGCGTGAGATTGTTCGAATCTGCAGTCGCGTTAAATTCCTTTAACAGATCTTGTGCTTGATTTAGCGTTGTTTCATTGTCGAATCGAAGCTCGATATGACCCTTAGGCAATCTATTTTTTAGCTCCGCGGGACTGCCGCTTGCCACGATATGACCTTCATGTAAGATCGCGATTTGATCGGCTAGATGGTCAGCTTCCTCTAAATACTGCGTAGTTAAAAAAACAGTGACACCTGAACTCGCTAAATCCTTGATCATATCCCACATAGCAAGACGCGCTTGCGGGTCAAGTCCGGTGGTCGGCTCATCGAGAAAAATGACCGAGGGGTTACCCAATAAGCTCATGGCCAAATCCAAGCGCCGACACATCCCTCCGGAATACGTGGATATTCGGCGATCGGCGGCATCGAGCAAGTCAAAACGACGTAATAACTCCTCGGCTTGTTTGTCAGGATCGGGCAAATGGCGGAGTTTGGCCATCATTCGCAGATTCTCGCGTCCGGTCAGGATATAGTCAGCGGTGACGCTTTGTCCTGTCAGGCTGATCTCCTTACGTACTTGCTCGGATTGCTTAGTTACGTCGTCTCCATTAATCTTTGCGCTTCCGTTGTCGGGCTGGAGCAGGGTGGCAAGAATTTTGATCATAGTGGTTTTACCCGCACCGTTGGACCCTAGAAGAGCAAAGGTTGAACCCTTCTGAACAGTGAAGTCCACCCCCCGCAACACTTCAACGTTCTTATAGGATTTTTTGAGGCCTATTACTTCAATCGCCCAATTGTTCGATGTCATCCTAATCCCCCCTATCTTCCAAGTTTTTTGTGAATGGACTCGTTCATTTTGGCTCGCATTTTCCCTGTCCAAGTCTGAGCGGAAACGTCCTCGAGCAGCCCGTCACAGAACGCCATTACGTCATTCCCTACGATCTCCAGAACATCTCGACCTTCAGCAGCTCCCATCTCAAACATGTCAAGCATTTCGGGAAACAGGTTGATGACGCTAGAATCGTTAGTTGAGAAATTCAGCATGTAGCGCGATGCGATATTGTAAACTTCTCGGTAATCGTTCGGGAGCGCTTTGGAACGTTTTACGCACTCTTTATAAGCCTTTTTTTGTTCACGTAAATCTTTAAATTTAGCAAGCATGTTCTTATACACGGCTGTCCTCCTTCAGTTGAGTAAGTCTTGACGAAACATATCCCCATTTCTCCCAAAATATGGACAGTTCCCGCCATCCCTCTTCATTTAGACTATAAAATTTCCTTGGCGGTCCTATTTCGGATGGTTTCTTCTCGATATCGACGAGTTTATTTTTTTCTAGCCGTATCAAGATGGTGTATACCGTACCTTCAACAACATCTTCGAAACCGAGCGCATTTAGCGTTTTTACGATTTCATACCCATAGGTTTCTTTCCGGCTGATGATTTCAAGTACGCAGCCTTCCAAAACTCCTTTCAGCATTTCTGTTAGGTTATCCATTTAAATCCTCCAATGCTACTCTGTATTGCTTAGTACCACTATATAGTATCACCGAGTAGCTAAATTGTAAATAGGAGGAAAAGGGATTGCTGAAAATAAATACGACAGTTGCAGGGATTGATTTTTGTGCGATGGGAAAGCAATTGCTTTAGGTCAGTAATAATAAAGAAAGCCCGCGCTGGGCGCGGGCTTTCTTATTGCTACGAGGTTCTTCAACATCGACATAACTATTTATACGGGTCTGCAATCTCTTCCCATTGACCGGTGAAGACATCCACTTTTATCGTGAACTCCCTGCCGCCTTGCCTAACATTACTGAACAAATAACCATCTCCAATAAAGCCGGAAATCCAATCCACATCTGTTGACTCGAAGCCTTCTGTATCAAAGATTGGCTGAAGTAACTTATACAGCTCCTTCTGGTATTCCGTACCGTTAGATATGTCCCACAGATCTATTGCTTCTCGATTCACAAGGCTTCTTACTGGACTGCCAGAAGTTACATCATGAACCGTTCCGGTAAGCGGATTAATTTTATAGCTAAGGCCTTCCCCTACGCCATCCGGTGGATCCATAAAATCAATCCTGTATTGATCGCCTTCTTTAGCAAAAGTCCAGCCGCTAGCAGGGAGCTTTTTTTCCAGTAAGGACTTAATATCCTGTTCACTAAGCGGAGGAGAAATAAACGAGCCATAGTACATCTGTGCGCTCTCAATGGTCAGTTCCTTGCCGTAAACGACAATAACTTCAAGCGGAAACTCAGAGATGGATGCTGCACCTGCCAAACGGGCTACAATACGATCTCCTACCAGTTCATACGAAACTACGGCGCCAAAACCAATCTTCTCGCCCCAAGCTCCTTCAGTGTAATCATATACTTTAGTCAAATGCTTACCGTCTAGTTCAGCGGATACGTAGGTGTGGTTATTCCGGTGTGTAATGGAGGATTTCAGCCTCCGATTTAGCGCCTCGACCGGATCCTCTACCACAAGCTCTTCCAGAGTGACAGGCTTGAGCACATGAATCTCACTCATTGAGAGCCCTGTTCCAGTGCCGGTAGTAATACGAATAAAGATTTCTTTAGTACCATCCCCATTAAGATCCGCTTCTTCAATGGAGGGAGGCCGCGTTTCATCTTCAGCGGCATCCCACAAAAACGTTCTGCTAACTTCACCACGTACATCTATCGTGACTTCATGCAAAAGTGCATGCTCAGCCGTGGGCTTTGCAGTTACAGTAATTCCGTTCTTCTCCGCTAATAGGGTTCCTTTAGAATCGATTGCAGGTGTATCTTTAGCCTGAGAAGATGACGGGATAACAACACTCTTCTCAGGCGCTGATGTAGAACTCAGCTTTGCCCCTGTCAAGGTACAGCCACTTAAAACCATAATTACAGCTAGGCCTAACAACGTGTTTTTTGTTGTGTTTTTTTTATGCCTGGTGATCATGGCTATCCTTCTTTCCATTTCCTTTTTGCTGCTTGAAATGCCGGCTGCACCAGCCACTCGGATTGGACCAGTCAATGTTTCCAATAGTTTAAGAAGAGTCCGTGCGTAGTCTTTGTGGTGCTCCGATGCAAGATGCTTTAAAGCCAGCGCATCACAGGCAACCTCTTGATCCCGTTTCATTTGGGTAACGGCATACCAAAGAAACGGGTTGAACCAATGTAAGGCCAGCAGCAGAGCTGTCAACAGATTCAGTGAAATATCACGACGTTTCACATGCGCCAGCTCATGCAGAAATATATGGCGCAGTTCGTTTGCCTCCAGCGTGTGCAACATGGTTATCGGCAGCAGCAGCTTGGGGCGCATAACGCCAAGCAATGTTGGAACAGCAATCTGCTTCGTCTCGATCAGCTTCACCGGGAGCCACATCTGCATCTCCCGCTGGCAGCTTTCGAACAGCAGCAGGATATCTGCGGAATGAATCTCCGGTTCCCAACGAACCCGTGCCGCGAATCTCAATTGCTCACGAACGGACAGTCCCAGCACCGCCACTACTCCGCTAAGCCACACCAGAACCAGCAAATGCATCGGCGTCCAACCTGCATTTGACGTCTCAGAAGGATCGGATATTTTCGGAGTCACCTGTGTCATACTCTCTGATGCCGCAGCTTGCTTTAAAGTTCCTGTTCCTGTTTTTTCAGCGACCGTGGTCGAGTCCAGCTCTTGAATGTTCATCCCGGGCACAGGCAAACCACCTACATACGTCTGCGCAGAAGGAATATAGGTAGTCTGAGCTGCTTCTTTCTCCAGCGACAACAAATTAAAAATACTGAACGTACTTTCTGGTGTCCAAGGTATGGCTAACCTTACGATCAGCGGCATCCACAGAAGATACGTCCAGGTCGGTTTCAAATGATTCTTAAATAAACACCGGGTCGCCAGGATCAGCAAAGCCAGCACGCTCGCCATAGCGGATAGTGACAATATCTTAACGAACAGATTGTATGCAGCTTCCAGCAAGCGGCTCAGTCCTTTCGCTCATCCAAAATTCTCTTCAATTCTTCAATATCTTCTCGGGACAACTTCTCATCCTGTAAAAAGTTGACCAGCATCGGGCGTAGCGTTCCACCGTAGATCCGCTTAAGAAAAGATTGTGTCTCTGTTTGGACGCATTCCTCTTCCCGCACCAGTGGGTAATACGTATACACCCTTCCTGTCTGGTTGTAACCGACGGCCCCTTTCTCTGTCAGGCGCTTAATCAGCGTCCGTACCGTCTTAGGGTTCCAATCCCGGCTGCCCTCCAGAGCTTCAACAATCTCTCCTGCCGTGCGCGGAGCTCCAGTCCACAGCACCTTCATTACTTCCCACTCGGCATCCGAGATTTTTGGAATTTCCGTAGACATAATCCTATCCGCCTTTCTATCCACCGTATGACTACATTTGTAATCCAATGCCAAAAATATACAAGTAAGTCTCGTTTATGTCAACCTTAAAAAGTCACAAGAGGAACACTTCCCATTCGGGCAGCTGCGATTCACTTGATCCAAGTTCAATTGAATGTAAGCCGTGTGAACGTAACAATACGAACCACTATTAACAATGAACGCAGATGAGGTGTATGGACAATGTACAAGAAGAAATATCATTACGTACATTAAAAACAATAATACAGCTTTCCAAAGAGGTGGAACGTGTGCCTATTAAAACAGGTGATCAATACATCGAACGAATCGACCGGCAAAATATCAATATCTGGTACAAAGGAACGCGTATCGAAGGCCCCTTATCCAAGCATCCTGCATTTCAAGGCCTCATACAAACACAAGCCGAAATGTACAGCATGCAGTGTGATGAACGTTATTTAGCGCAGATGACCTACCCTTCGCCTGATACTGGAGAGCTTGTTGGTCTATCTTTTCTCCCACCCAAAAGTGTTGAAGATTTAGAACGTCGAAGAAAAATGATTGAACTTTGGTCAAACAGACATCACGGTTTTTTAGGACGCTCCCCAGATTATATGAATACGGCGATCATGTCTCTGTTTACTGCTGCCGATATCCTTGAGGACCTTCATCCTAAATATGCTGAGAACCTCAGGAAATACTATGCCTACTGCCGAGATCATGACATTACTTTATCCCATGCATTCATCCAGCCTCAAGCAAGTAAAATATCCGGTCAGGTTGATGCTACAGAGGATTCTATCGCTGCTAAAGTTGTAGAAATCAAGGACGAAGGGATGATTGTAACCGGTGCTTTTATGATGGCAACACAAGGGGCTACATGCGATGAAATGCTAGTATTTCCTACTCCTTCACCATCCCTTGTAGATGATGATAATCCCTTCGCATTTGCCTTTGCAGTGCCTAATGATCTGCCTGGGATGACTTTTTTTTGCCGTGAAAGTTACTCCGACCCATCATCTTACGATCATCCCTTAAGTTCTAGATATGAGGAAATGGATACGCTTGTTATATTTGACCGCGTACTCATCCCTCATGATCGTATATTTTATTACGGAGATGAGATCTACTGTGCCCGATTGTTCGGTGAGAGTCACTTTCATACCCATATTGGTCACCAAATCATCACCCGCTATATTGCAAAGACTGAGTTCTTTCTTGGTGTACTAGAGTCTTTAGCGGAAGAACAAAATGTCGTCCTTGAGCCCTTCACTATTCTGCCTATTTCAAGAATACTAACGTTTCTAGAAACATTCAGGGCGTTAAGACTGGCTTCTGAATTAGGGGCATCCCATGATAAATTTGGATTTCTTGTTCCCGATAAAGGCCCCCTTCTAGCTTCAACCATTCACTTTTCAGAGTTTTATCCGAAGATGGTTGAAATGGTTCAAAATCTCAGTTCAAGCGGGCTTATCATGATCACCTCTGAATCGGACTTCAGTTCAAGTGCCGGTTCATACCTCCATCAGTATTTGAAGGGTAATGTCTCGGATGCTCGGTACCGAAATGCCTTATTCCGGGTCGCATGGGAACTAGGAGCGGGTGCATTCGGTGGCCGCCAAACCCAATTTGAGCGGTTATTTTTTGGGAATTCAGAAACAATGGCCTGGCGTATGTACAATAGCTACGATAATCACGATTACTTCCGTCAAATCATTCACGAATTCATTTCACCAGAAGACCCCCTCCCTAATTCAACAACAGATGTAGTTTCTAATTGAGCTTTTTGTTTATTCTTCATGTGGAATTAACCTTTTCGAATTGCTCCCACGGCCAGGTGAGATGAAACACTATAACCCTGGCAGGAGCGTTAAGACTTAGAAATTGCATCTAATTATACGAGATCAGCGCTATAATTTTTTCGTACGAATATCTCATCCCTTCGGGTTACTCCTTTGTTAATGACCAAAAAAGAAGAGCCAGAGCACTTACTATTGCACCTAACAAACTCACTCCGTTCCAGCCGAAGTAAGCATAGATGCTGGTAGATGCGATCGACCCAGTGGCGCTGCCAATGGAATAGAAAATCATGTAACCGGCAGTAAGCCTACTACGTGCCTCTGGTCGCAAAGTAAGGATCATGCTCTGATTGGTGACATGTACGGCTTGCACTGCAAGATCAAGAAGGATAATACCAACGATTAATGCAAGAAGCGAATTTTGAACATAACTTATTGGCAACCATGATATGAGCAAAAGAATCAAGGCCACTCCGGTGGTCTTCTGTCCTAAACCTCGATCGGCGAGGCGACCTGCTCGCGCTGCCGCTAGCGCCCCTGCAACACCTGCGAGACCAAATGCTCCAATCGCAGTATGTGAAAGAGAAAACGGTGGGGCGCTGAGCGGTAATACCAGAGAAGTCCATAATATACTGAAAGCAGTAAAAATCATCATGGCTAATGCAGCGCGGATTCTAAGGGTTCGTTCCTGAGCAAACAATGTGAACATTGAACGAATCAACTGTAGGTAAGATAATGACTCTCTTTTGTGCTCATAATGTGGCAGCACCCGAAACAATACACATGCCATGATTAGTGTTAATACCGCAGAAACAAGGTAGACAGAACGCCAGCCTGCTAAATCCATTAATAAGCCAGCGAATGTTCGTGCCAGTAGAATACCAATTACGATTCCACTTGTCACAACACCAACGACACGTCCACGTTCGACTGGAGCAGCTAAAGTTGCCGCGAACGCAACGAGCGTCTGTGTCACTACAGCAAGAAACCCAACCACTGCTATTCCTATGAATAACACCATACTGCTGGTGGCAGTACCAACAACAATCAAGGCCAATACGGATAGCAGCATCTGTCCTGCAATCAGCCAACGTCGATTTAATAAATCGCCCAAAGGCACTAGCAATAACAGTCCAAGTGCATAAAAAATTTGAGTGATTGTAATAACAACTCCGACGAATGAATGAGAAATACCAAACTCGTTCGAAATAGCGTCCAGCAAAGGTTGCGCATAATATATGTTAGCCACTACTATTCCGCAGGCGATGGAAAATAAGAGTGCCACATTACGAGAAATTAATGATATGGGCACGGATTCCGATGCTCTAACCCCTCCTTGTACCTTTTCAGCTTTTTTGTCTGTTTGATCCGCTATAATAGCTTTCGATTCCTTAACAGATTCCCCCAAAGATAACGCCCCCTAAGATTAACTTTTATCAAATTCATAAATTACATACCAATCGGTACTTAATTATGTTTGACAAATATAACTCCAAAAAAAGATAACTGTCAACAGATTACTTTATAGGACAAGCTTAAGTAGAAACTAACTACTTAGAGATCCCTTTCGTATTTGACATAATAATCTGTACACAATAAAATAGTATCATACCGTTCGATACGAAAAGAGGGAATTACTATGGCTCGACCACGCGAGTTTGATGAGGAAAAAGCATTGGATGCAGCAATGCAAGTATTTTGGGAAAAAGGGTTCGAGGCTACCTCTTTAAGCGACCTGACATCAAGAATGGGTATTCAGCGGCCTAGCATCTACTCAACCTTCGGAGACAAAAAAGGTCTATTTGAAGCTGCGTTGCGGAAATATACGAGTTCTCATGCTGCCAATGTTCGTAACAAGCTCCAAAACAGTTCTTCTGTTAAAGAGGCTTTCCGTGCCTTTTTCGAAAATATGGTTGTAAAAGAATATGGACAACATCCTAACTGGGGATGCTTTTGCATCAATTCGATGGTTGAGCTTTCACCCCACGATGAGAAATTTGAGATCCTAACTAGAGAACATCAGATGTATCTCTCCGTAATCTTTCAAGAAACGATTGATCGAGGTTTGCGCTCAGGTGAGCTTGATCCCGCTATTAACGCAAAAAGTTTAGCGCAGACACTAGTCATATCATTAATTGGACTTACCGTGTTCATGAAATCTCGTCCTGAAAGATCCTTTGTAGATAATTCTGTAAAAGAAATACTTACATTGTTGCGATAAAATCAAAAACCAGTTATGCAGCTTAATAACTTTGAAGAGTTATTATGTTAAATAACTCTTAACTAATCCTCTTTTCCTGTCGATAATTTATAGTAGATGGAAAAGTATGGAGGAGCATATGAACACTAATCGCAGAACTGAACCTTTTCGATACACCCTTAAAGAGCCTGTAACCCTTGATCTTCATATTCTTAGCATTAACGGAATCCAGGTGCCTTCTAAGCCTGTAAGAGCTGTGTTGTTCAACATCAGTCGAACAGGCTGCCACTTATCGTTACCCCTCAACATTAATCCAGAAAATAACCTAGTACGGATTGGTATGGAAATGAATCTTACGGATGAATCTATTTACTTAGAAGGAACCCTGAAATGGAATAGAGAACAGCAGGACTGTTTCCATTACGGTATTCAATTAGACATTCCTGAAGCAGACATTGAGTGTCTTCCAAGGGTGCTACGCAGGCTCGCTGGAGAAGGTAAAATATTGGTTCGTTGAGATGTTAACAAAAAATAAAACTCCATGAAATCGAGTAGGAGGGGGCGGTGAGCCCCCGACCTCTCACACCACCGTACGTACCGTTCGGTATACGGCGGTTCATGAAATATTCCGTAGTAAGTTGTATCTGTCCATTAAGCTCTTAAGTCCATTGGTTTCCCAGTATCGGTTATTCAATGCTCGTGACAAAATTGGACTCCCTGCAATTCGCCAGTACCCTTTTCGGGTATTTCCCCACTCATCCGCTTTATCCTTGCGTACGCCTAAGGATATTAGTCTTTTGACTTTGGTTCTCGGGTTCTTCCATTGCTTCCATAGGCACATTCTTAGCCTTCTTCGTATCCACTTATCCATGTCTCGAAAGCTACTTGGTGTATCCGCTAGCGAGAAGTACCCACACCATCCCATAAGATATTGGTTTAGTTTCTGGATTTGCTCTTCCATCTTCATCGGCTTCTTTCGAGAGGTTATCTCTCGAATTCTAACCTTCGCTTTCTGCAAGGATTGCTGTGCTATCCTCACCTTTGGCACTTGGTCCACACTAAAAATAAAACCCAGAAACTTCCGTTTCCAGGGGCGGTCTACCGCACTCTTGCCTTGGTTTACCTTGAGTTTTAGCTTTCCCTCAATGAACCCAGTGACGGATGCTTTGACTCGTTCACCTGCTCTCGGAGTTTTCACGTAGATATTACAGTCGTCCGCATAGCGCACAAATCGGTGTCCACGTTTCTCCAGTTCCTTATCCAGTTCGTCCAGTACAATATTAGTTAATAACGGACTCAAGGGCCCCCCTTGCGGCGTTCCTTCTAATGTCGGCTTTACTAATCCATTCTCCATCACGCCCGATTGAAGATATTTACGAATAAGTAAGAGGACCTTCTTGTCCTTCACTTTCTCCGCAATCTTCAACATAAGACGGTCATGGTGGACGCGGTCAAAGAATTTCTCCAAGTCTAGGTCGACTACGAATCGATATCCTTCTTTCATGAATTCTCTAGCTTTCCTCACCGCATCATGTCCCCGCCTTTTGGGACGAAATCCATAACTGTGCTCGGAAAACTGTGGATCGAACAATGGGGTTACCACCTGCGAAATGGCTTGCTGAAGCATTCGGTCTGTCACGGTAGGTATCCCTAACATCCGGACACCTCCGCCGTTCGGTTTCGGGATTTCGACCCGTCGTACGGGGCTCGGTTCATAGGTTCCTTCTTCTATCGCATGCCGTAGGGTTTGCCAGTTTTGTACGATGTGTTTTCGTAAGGATTTTACGGACATGCCATCTACGCCATGGCTTCCTTTATTGGCTTCAACACGCTTTAAGGCTTGCAGAAGATTTTCCCGTGACAGCAACTGCTCCAACATTTTTTTTTACCTCTCTTTACGTGATTTGCATCTTCCTCTTGTGCCAAAGATGAATTCAGCCCTGCTGAAGTCCCCCACGGGATTCACCGCTTCCTTCTTCAGTTAGGTCCTTACGGATTTTTTTTTTCTGCTTTCATCACTCATCTCGAACGCCTGGATATACAAATACCTATTTCATGTTCAGCCCTTCCGCCCGTGTTGCACCACGGGGCGTACTATGGCATCTGCTGACTTCTGTACGTTCAGCTTACCTTCACAGGTAAGGTTACGGAAGTTGTTCCGCGTTCCGTACAGATCTCCCCAGGTAAGAACGCTATCTTCCTCTCCATCTATCTGCTTCATTTACTCTCGCACACCTTTGGCAGTAAGGGTTTTAGTTTGTTTAGCAACCTCACCCAACGTACGCTAGCCTTATATGAAGTTCGTGTTCCTCAGACCGGAGATTTGCCGCCGGCTTCCTTCAGATTCCACCTCACGGTGGACACCCTTGCCTTAGACTAATGGCTACTACTGCCTTCGCCATTCGGGACTTCAACCCTATAGATAGCGCCCATGCTGGGCGCACTAAAAAAAACAAACCCGCGTGTAGACGCGGGTTTGTTACAGTTTTTGCTGCTGTTATTGAAAATTAGAATTAATTCCCAGTTCTAACTTTGTTCTTGAGGTACATCTCGTTCAGGGGTTACTGGTATAACTTGCTCTTTCTCCAGCACCTCTTTTAAATCATCCTGAATTCTTCGATCCCAATGAGGAACACCGGAGCGATACGCCGATCTACCTGTTAGGTGGGCGGATAAAGGTGCAGTTATAAATACGAAGACAATCCCTAGTAATAGCTTTGCACTAATATGATCCTGAAAAAATGCAAAATATAGAAATGCCCCAACCAAGACACATAAAACACCAAGAGTGGCACTTTTAGCGGCAGCATGAGATCTTAGATAAACATCAGGTAGCCGTATCAAACCAATAGCACTTACAGCGCTAAGCAATGCCCCTATAAGAATTAACAAGGCAAACAGCAACTCACCTGTAGTCTTGATCATTTCCATTTTCTAGCACCACTCCCTTTTCGATATATCTGGCAAAGGCTGTCGTTCCAATAAAGGAAAGTATTCCAATCAACAAAATAATTTCTATAAAAGCCTGCGTTTGTAGAAAGACAGATAACACGGCCACCATTGCTAGCAGATTAATTCCAATCGTATCTAGTGCAGCGACTCGGTCAGGTAAAGAAGGTCCTTTCACCAAACGCCAAGCACATACGCCTATAGCTAAAGCCATGATCGTAATGGATAGCATAAGAATAAAATGAATCATTAGCGGGTCACCTCCAGTATCGCTCGCTCAAAGGTATCACGTATATTTGCTCTGAACTGTGCAGGGTCATCAACATCCATAGCATGAATATACAATGTCCGATTATCATCCGACACTTCAAGCACTACCGATCCAGGAGTGAGGCAGAGCATCGTGATTAACGTTGCCACTTCCCAATCCGATTTCAGCTCTGTAGTATATTTGAGGATAGCTGGACGTATATTAAGCTCCGGTCTTAAAACGGCTTTTACCACTACATAACTAGAAACGACCAGCTCCCGCAGCAGCAACAGGATTAGCTTAATGATCGCCCACACTTTTCCAAGATATAACCTGGGCCAAAAGCGTCGCATTCCGAGCAGAATGAGTATACCGAGCAGGAAACCAATGACGAAACGTGGCCCAGTCCAATCATTGTGCAGAAACATCCACAGGAATGCTATCATGAAATTCAATAATAGTTGAAAAGCCATAGTATCTACTCCTTCATGACAGCGTTAATGTATAGTGCTGGATCGGCCAGTACGGCTCCGGCTTGGCTGACATATCCGTTTACCGTCTCAGCACCTACACCCATCAGAATTACAATCGCGAACAGAACAGCTGCCGGTGCCATCATAGCTTTATAATGAAGCGGTTTGACTTGTTCTTCCCTTTTCTCGCCACCCCAGAATACCTGCTGGAATACCTTGATTAAGGAATATAACACTATGAAGCTTGATGCAAGTGCAATTAGTGCCAGAGCCACATGATTCTGTCCAAATCCGCTACGTACCATCATCACTTTTCCAGCGAAACCACTAAGAGGCGGAACACCAACCAACGCCAAAGTCAGTACGAAGAACATCCAGCCGGTCCACGGATAGCGTCGGATTAAACCACCCATTTCTTTTAAGCGGTCAGTGCCCGATGCTGAGATAATCATCCCGCCCAGGAAATATAATAATGCTTTGGCAACCATGTCATGCATTAAATAAAACACTACACCATTTAACGAATCCTGAGTCGCGACAGAAATCCCAAAAGCGATAAATCCAACGCTGATGATTATATTATAGTTAAATATTCGGCCCAAATCGTTATAAGCCAGTGCACCGATTGCACCAAGGATCATCGTCGCTCCCGCCATCCAGGCAATCAGTGAATGGGTGAGTCCCGGTTCTTGAATAAAAATCAATGTAAAGGTACGCGTAATTGCATACAATCCCACTTTCGTTAACAATGCCCCAAACAGTGCTCTAACAGCCACAGGTGGTGCGCTATATGAATCCGGAAGCCAGAAAAAGAGCAGCAAACCTGCCTTTATCGAAAATACGATCAGCAGTAGGACCGCAATGACGTTCATTACACCACCTTGTCCAGCCTCTGCCACGCGCATAGATAGATGTGCCATATTCAGCGTTCCTGTCGCGGCATATAAATAAGCAAGCGTCGCTACGAACAAGGAAGAGGAAATCACGTTAACTAATACATATTTTAACGTCTCTCTCAGTTGACCTTTGGAGCCACCAAGTACAATTAAAGCGTACGAGGCAACTAACAGGACCTCAAAGCAGACGAACAAGTTAAACAAATCTCCGGTGAGAAAGGAGCCAAATACCCCAGTTAATAGAAAATGGAAAAACGGATAGTAATAAAACCTTTCTCTTTCTTCCCCAATGCTGGCGAAGGAAAAAAATAGACATGCCGCACCAACAATAGCACCGACTAGCACAAGTAAGGCCGCAAACATATCGGCAACAAACACAATGCCATAAGGTGGAAGCCATCCACCCATATATAGGGTCTGGATGCCCTTTGTACTTACCTGGTACACAATGATTCCAGCAACCAAGATATTTAAAAACACACTGACGGCACTGATAATACGTTGCAGATCCACTCGTTCTTTTAGAAAAATCAGTATAACTGCCGTAAAGGCCGGAATCAGCAGAGGCAGCACTAGCAAGTTGTTCATTGTCTCTCCTCCTTGGTTCCTTCCACATCATCCGTGCCCGTCGAACGGTAAGTCCGGTATGCCAAAACAATGAAGAATGCTGTTACTCCAAAACTAATTACAATAGAGGTCAAAATGAGCGCCTGCGGTAACGGATCTACGTACGCCTCCGCTTTTTCACCTAGCAATGGTGGAGCACCTGTCTTGAGACCCGACATCGTCAGTAGCAGTAAATGAACACCATGGGTAATTAAATTAGTACCCAGTAGGATACGTAGCAAGCTTTTGGAAAGGACTAGATAAACCCCTACGGAAAACAATACGCCGATCGCCAAGGCAACAACAAGCTCCATTAGTTATCCCTCCCGATCGTAAGTATGATATTCATAGTGACACCAATAACAGCTAGATAAACACCAAGATCAAAGAACATTGCAGTGGTTAATTCTGTTTTGCCCATAAGCGGCAATTGGAAATATCCAAACGTTTGGCTCAGGAAGGGTACGTCGAATATAAATGAGCCAACCCCGGTAAGAAAAGCAATTGAAATCCCGATCGCAATTAACTTACGATAATTAATAGGCAGCACCTTCTCAACCATATCCATCCCAAAAGTAATAGCAAGTAGCACCAAACCTGCAGAAGCCATCAAAGCCCCAATAAATCCGCCTCCCGGATTATTATGACCGGCAAAAAACAAAAACAACGAAAATATCAGAATGATAACGAATGCTACTTTAGCTACCGCTTGCAGTAACACATCATCACTTCGGGAATAACGAGGCTTATTATAGGGAACAACCCTCTTCAGTTGGGCTGCTGTACCCTCTCCATCCAACTGCAGCTTGATCATGGAATAAATAGCAAGTGAGGCGAGGCCTAGTACTGTTATTTCAAACATGGTATCAAAGCCGCGGAAATCAACGAGCAGAACATTGACAATATTTTTACCGCCACCCAAAGTATAGCTATTCTCCACATAATATTTCGAGATGGATTCGAACGGACTACTGCCTAGAGCAGCAAGTGCAACCAATGTCATCGTTACGCCCATCCCGATGGAAATAATTAGTTTCAGGAAATGCGCACGAGGTTTGAGCTTCTCTTTTTCCAGCCTAGGCAAATGCCGGAAACATAATAGGAACAATGTAACAGATACCACTTCAACAATCATTTGCGTAAGCGCCAGATCAGGCGCTCTGAACAGAACAAACAGCAAAGTAACCATATAACCAACCATTCCTGTTAACAAAATGGCTGTTATTCTGGAACGCACAAACGGAATAGCTAAAGCACCTAGAAGCAAAACCATTACAGCAATAACTTCAAACAAAGAAAACGGAGTATACTCAGTCGTACCAAGTGTAATTCCATCTGAATACCAGACGACACCGCAAATCGTTACGATCAAGAAGGAAAAAATATACATTAAATAATGTCTCATGGAACCAGTCATATAAGAACCAGTCACCCATCTAGACAATTTCTCAACCAGCCGGATTACTCCGTCATAGACTTGATTTAAAGTGTAGCCACTGCCCCATTCTTTATCGACCAGACTTAAGCGGCCATAGATTCGGTATACAGTAATACCAAGAATCACAACACCAAGTGTCATCCATACTTCTGGTGTCCAGCCGTGCCAGAAATGGATATTCACAACAAAAGGTTCCCCGGTCTGCAAGATAGGGTGAATAGCATTCATTGCAGGGATTATAAGTGTATTAGATAATATATTCGGGAAAAACCCGATAACTATAGACAGCACTGCTAGCAGGCACGGGGCAAGCAGAAGTCCAAATGGGGCTTCATGCGGTTTTTTGTCCAGCTTCTCAGGCTGATATTTTCCGAAAAAGGTGTGGAATACCAAAATCATACTGTATGCAAAAGTAAACACGCTGGCAATCCAGGCCAAAACCGGGAAGAGCGTAAACAACGAGGGAATAGAAAATATATCCAAGTTTCGGATATTCAGGACAGCTGTAAAAAACATCTCTTTACTTAAAAATCCCGAAAATGGCGGCAAACCAGCCATAGAGAAACTGCCGATCATCGCTACCGTAAAGGTAACCGGCATAATGGAAATCAGTCCGCCCAGCTTTCGCAGGTCGCGGGTACCCGTCTCATGGTCAACTATACCGACCATCATAAATAACGAGCCTTTAAAGATGGCATGGTTAATAAGATGAAAGATAGCCGCTGTTGTTGCAGCAGTAAAAAAGACAGCTTCTTCCCCTATATAAAATGCCGCTGCCGATCCCATTCCTAGCAATCCCATAATCAGTCCAAGTTGACTAATTGTTGAATAGGCTAATAGAGCCTTCAGATCCGTCTGCTTCATCGCCTGGATCGAACCATAGATCAAGGTGATCAAACCGACGCCTGACACAATCCAGAACCACTCATATTGCCCCGCAAAAATAGGGCTGAAACGGGCGACAAGGTACAATCCAGCTTTAACCATCGTTGCCGAGTGAAGATAAGCGCTGACGGGTGTCGGTGCCTCCATGGCATCCGGCAGCCAGATATGAAACGGGAACTGAGCTGATTTGGTGAATGCGCCTAACAGTATTAGTAGCATTGCTGGAATAAACAAAGCATGACCACTAATATCGCCAACTTCGCTCCAAATTTCCCGAATACTAAAGGTGCCTGTCATCACATACAGCATTAAAAAGCCGGCAAACATCGCTAAACCACCGAATACGGTAATCAACATAGATTTCAGTGCACCATACCGCGATTTTTGCCGCCGATGCCAAAAAGCAATCAACAGAAATGACGAGACACTTGTTAATTCCCAAAAACCGTATAGCACCATCAAGTTATCCGAGAGCACAACGCCAAGCATCGCTCCCATAAACAACATTAAATAAATATAAAAAGGGGTCAACGCTTCTTTTCGCTTGTCTAGATAATAAATCGAATAGATAATTACAAGACTACCCATTCCAGTGATTAACAAAGCGAACAGTAAACTTAATCCATCCAGATGGAAAACCAAATCAATGCCTAGGGAAGGAATCCATGAAATAGTTTCATATCCCAAATCCCCACCCTTAATAACGGGAATCCGGGTTAAAAAATATACAAACAATGCGAGCGAACCGGGGAAAACAAGCCATCCTCTATGAAGGTTGGATGCTCTCTTGGTCAAAAGTGCGATTACTAAGGCCATTAGAAACGGAACAAGTATGATTACATGCAGCAAAGGCAGTCCTCCTTTTCCACTTGAGCTTATCAAGTTGTGAACTTTAGTACTTACTTTTTTACCAAAAGCCAAAGATCATATGATTGGAAGGGCCCTAAATAATAGGCCCTCATGAAGATAAGGGCACGCCCGATTATAAAGAATCGGTCAATGTGCCATCACAAATATGCAAATATCTAGCCTTTCCATCTTCTTGCTCAATTCTGAATAAACCGTTCTCAAATTCTGTGTGTAGTTCGTGAAAGAACTTTCCTTTAAGCGAATACTCTCCCTTAGGTTCATCACTGAGCTGATACTCATCCCCGATTTTGACCAGGTAGGCGATTACGCCTTCCTCATGGGTCTCTTCCAGTCCGGCACGCATCCGCTGAACAGCCACGACATGCAGATCCATCATTTTCATTTTACCAATGAGTTCATTGATGAAATTGCGCTTGGTAAGCTCCTGCCATCGAGTCTGAGCAGATTGTCCAATGACGATCTGTGTAACCTCATTCTTTTCAGCTACTTCTACAATAATATCAGTTGTTTTTCGGCCTTCACGTTTCCGAATGATAAATTCTGCGCCAGCTTCATCGGCAAGACGTTTCCAAACCGTCATATACATTTCTTTGCTCTGATTATATTCATCATTGTCCGAACTATCGACATTTAATACAAACAATGGGGCCCCTATTATTTCAGACAGTTGCACACCACGCCGGATTAAACGCTCCCCATGCGGACCATAATGAACACAAACCATAATCTTTTCATTGTGTATGACCTTCACCCTCCTGTAACATGGCCAAGAAATACAAAAGGAGCCTACTGGCGTTAGGCCCCTTGCGTACATCTAAAACCGATAAGTTATGCTTAATTATATCTATTCCTATGTTTTTTGTAAAGTTTACTGGTTATCATGGAACATATTTCTACGTAATGCTTGTACTATGCCCTACTTTTGAAGTTATCATACAATGAATACTCTATATATCCCTTTACAGGAATATTCACTCCGTGGTATATTGTAAATACGAATAGGAAATACAAGGAAGTAGGCGCTGTTGAGTCGTTCTATCTCGCCTCGTCATATGAAATACGAATGAATTCAATGAATCGAAGTGATGTTTGTTTATGAATACTAACGTAATGAGTGCTTTAGCTGAGCCTAATCGTATGCAGATCGTCGAGCTATTACGCGAGAATCCCTTAACTGTTGGAGAGATCGCGGATAGTCTTCAGCTGCGGCAGCCTCAAGCGTCCAAGCATTTGCGTGTCCTCAGTGAAGCGGGACTTATTGAAGTTCAAGCTATTGCTAACCGGCGCATTTGCAAGCTCCGCCCTGATCCATTTAAGGAATTAGACGTTTGGTTAGAATCCTACCGCCATATGTGGGAGGAACGATACGATCGGCTGGATGATTATTTGCAGAAGCTACAGAGCGAGGAATTAGATAAGGAAAAGTAAACGAGGAGGATTTATCCAATGACAAATTCTAACCAAACCAACCAGCTAGTATCCAAAGTTGAAGGCAGTACTCTAATATTAGAGCGTATTTTTAAAGCTCCACGTGAGCTAGTTTTTAGAGCTTTTTCTGAGGCTGAGCATTTGAAGCACTGGTGGGGGCCAAAAGGTTGGACACTTCCCGTGTGCCATGTCGATTTTCGTCCAGGGGGCACTTGGCATTATTGCATGAAATGTGAGGATAAGAATCAAGGCGATTTCTATGGCATGGAGTCTTGGGGCAAGGCGCTTTATCGGGAAATTACGATTCCGGAGCAAATTATTTACACGGACTGGTTCTCTGATGCAGAGGGTAATATTTCAGAAGATCTGCCTGAAACGCTTGTCCAACTAGATTTTATCGAGCTGGATGGTCAAACGAAGCTGGTTAACACCGGGAAATACGCATCACCAGAAGCGGTACAACAAGTAATTGATATGGGTATGCTACCGGGTATTTCACAAACCTTTGATAATTTGGACGTACATCTTGAGAATTTACAGAAACATAGCTAAAAGAAGATAAGATAAATAGGACGATGCAAGGATACTCTCTCCTGCTCGTCCTTTTATTTATTTTGCGGGAAATAAGAACCTGATGCTATTTGGAAAATATTGCAGGAAAAACGTGTCATTATGCGTGCCCAGTGGATCTGTCTCAAACTTCAAACGCTGATCAGCAGCGTCTATCTTATCTTTTAAAATATCATAAACGCGCTTGCTGTTAGGCACCATGTCCTTCTGTGCATTCGTCTTGTGGATACCTTCCTGTTCACCTACATACATATAAACTCTGCATTCCCTATCTAACTTTGAAGTCTCCATGTACTGTATAAAATCTTTAAACCACACAGACGCAGATATGAGTATAAAGTTATCAAAAATAGACTCCGTTTTGTACATCGCGTATAGACTTATTAATCCACCTAGTGAAACACCACCTAATGCCAATTTGCTAGACTCATGAGAGATGCGAAAGGAACGAGTCATATACGGAACCAGCTCCTTATAGACGTAATCCAAATAGTCATCCCCCTTGCCCCCAAAGGACCAATCCTTAAAAAGAGCAGGCATTTCCCAAGGTGTATATTCATCATTCCGCAGCTGAGAGTCAATCCCGATAAAAATAACCGGCTCTGTTATTCCCTCTTCCACGTCGTTCTCTATAGCTGCAATCGACTCTTTGAACAAGAAATCACCATCCTGCAAGAAAACCGCTGGGAACTTCCTATCCGTAAAGAAATGATATTCTTTAGGGAGATACACAGTAATTTGTCGCTCCATATGTTCGAAAGCAGTAAGTTCTCCTACCATCATCCTCGTCACTTCCCCTTCCCTAACGGTTCAACATACGGAACGCTCTACTCATGATGGTCGGCACTACTGACGCATGATTTTCATCTGGCGCTACATAATGCTCAACCTGTAAATCAGGCAATGAATACTCATGCAATTTTGAAAATAATCCTTTAGCATCATCGACCATAAACGCCTCTTCACTGCCCACGGTGATCAATAGCTTTCGTTTCTCTAGTCTTATCGTTTGAGCCTTGTTATAGAACTGCTCCGCATACGTCAGGATTTCATGGTCATTCCACCAAATCGAAGGGCTAGAGGCCAAATAATACTGGAATAGCTCCGCACGCGTGAATAGCGTCCAGAGAACAAATAACCCGCTTAATGAGTGACCAAACAAAACTTGCTTATGCTGATCGACATTATATTTTTCAGAAACCAGCGGCATTAATTCTAACTCTAAAAAAGATAGGAGCTTTTCAGCACCACCATGTGGGCCTATATCAGCATTTTTCAATCGATCCGGATATACATAGTGCTCTGCAGGAGGCGTGAAATCATAAAACCTTCTTTTAGAGAACTCTTCATCTGAACCATAATGTCCAATACCAATCACGATGGCTGGTGCAATCCATGTTTTCGGCGCATTTCTTGACTGCAACTTCACGACATCCCGACCCAATTGAAAGTAGGAATTACCATCGAGCATGTAATAGACGGGAAACCCATTTTCGGGTGCTTCTTCTCTTGGTAGAGAAACCTTTATATCATACGTGTATCCCATATAGTGAGATTCTAGCTTCCATGATTCTGTGTGTTCGAGCTCTACTTGTGTTGACATTTGTGCTGCTCACTCTCCCCTACACTCTTGACTTGGCTAATAAATATAAGAAATAAGGAATCCCAATAATCGAAACGACTATACCCACGGGTAACTCTGCTGGCTGAAATAATGTTTTGGCAAAATAATCTGAGATCACAAGCAAAAACATCCCAACCACTGCACTGGATAACATAATATAGCGGTGATTAATCCCTACTAATCTTCTGGCGATGTGAGGAGCCATCAATCCTATAAAACCTATAGAACCAGATACAGATACACAGACACTTACAATCCCCACACTGCATAACAGAAAGATCAGTTTTTCTTTTTCTACGGAGATCCCCAAGCTTTTTGTACTGGAATCCTCCAATTGAAAATAATTAAGCAAATAGCTTTTTCGATACATCACAAATCCTAAAATCAGCACCCAAGGCGTGATCATTATGATATAAGTCCAATTCGCGCTGTAAATACTTCCGACACTCCATACCGCAGCCATTTCATAATCACTTGCATTCATTTTTAGAGAAAGATACAACGACAACGCCCCAAAACCACTGCTTATCGCGATCCCTGTCAATATCAAACGTTGCATATCAAGTGCACCATTCCGCCAAGAGAAAATAAAGATCACCACAACTGCGGCAAGCCCCCCCACAAAACCAAAGAGTGGCATGGCTAGTATCGAAAACCAGCTTTCTTTAAAAAAAGTAACCCCTGACATCTGAAAGAAAAACATAAATGCAACGATGGCATCTCCGGCACCGGCATTAATCCCAAGGATACCTGGATCAGCCAGCCCGTTTCGGGTAATGCCTTGAATGACCGTTCCAGCCATCCCCAGACCTATGCCTACTAATGACGCAATAATGATCCGTGGTAGTCGAAATTGAAAAATAACCAGGTCAAATTTAGGATTGGGATCTATTCGCAGCAGCGTTTTTATCACATCCATGACAGACATATCAAAAGCGCCATTCGTAAGATGAAAATACCCCGCCACAAGTGTTAGCAGGATAAAAGCTAATAGCGTCAATATATAGCGACTAAACTGTATTTTGCCTCTATCCACGTTGCTCTCCCCCCTTAACCCGAATTAAATAAAGGAAGAACGGGATTCCAATAAAGGCTGTCACAACGCCTATTGGCGTCTCAAACGGAAAATTAATATACCGGCTTAAGACATCACAAAATGCTAAAAAAACAGCCCCAATGACTGCTGAGCAAGGAATGATGAAACGATAGTCGATACCAACGATAAAACGTGTAATATGAGGGATAATTAGACCCACAAAGGCTATCTTACCGACTAAAGCTACTGCTGTTCCGGTTAGACATACAACAGATAAAATGCTGACGATTTTCACCCATTTTGTCCGTTGACCCAAGCTAATTGCCGTTTCATCCCCTAAGGAAGCAACCATTACAGATTTAGAAATACTAACCGCCAAGAGCAGACCCACGATTATAAAAGGAATGGACAATATTAGCATATCTGGATTCACGGTATGTATTTTTGAGCTATACCACACGCTAACATTTTGTGAAACTTGAAAAAACATCGCTATTGCAGAGGCAATACTACTTAAAAATGTACCAATTACTGTACCAATAATGGCCAATCTGAGTGGAGATAAGCCGTTTTTGACCAATGAGCCAAATCCGAAAACCAATCCCGCTCCGATAGCAGAACCCACCATAGATAAAAGAATCATATGCACATTCGATAATCCAGGATAAAACACCATAGCCAACGTAATAACAAATGCCGATCCGTCATTTACTCCCATAATCGATGGTGATGCAAGATAATTACGTGTAACGCCTTGCATCAACGCCCCTGAAACAGCCAGGGCCGCTCCAACCAATAAAGCGGCGATTACACGCGATAATCTTGATGTCATAATAATGTTGTGGTCCACATTATTCGCATCGAAGTGTGTAATCGCCTGCCAGATTGTTACTATTCCAATATCCTTAACACCATATAAGACGGATACAACCATTGCTAAGACGATGAATAATGGAGAAGTTGATAGGATCAAAATAACTTTCCAATTTTTTGTATTCATCTTATTCATCGCACCTTCGGATTTACTTCAACAGGTTTTCAATTGCAGCATCCAGGAATCTTACTTTAGACCAAGCCGTACCACCTTGCGCCAACGGATCAACAGCATTTACAAAGACATGATTGTTTTTGGCTGCATTTACACTTTTGAAGATCGGATTCTTAATTAAATCATCAAGTGCTGTTGCATTATCAGTATTTTCACTGGTTTCAAACTGCAAGAAAATATAGTCCGGATTAATTTCCGCTAAAGCTTCTAGCGAAAGCTCAGCTTGAGCTTTAGTATTTGTTATAACTTCAGGAATAGTAGCACCTAAATCTTCGTAAATAACCGGATTCAGATATACGCCCGCAGGATACACACACATACTACCCTCACGAATACGAATAACTAAAATAGATTGATCTTTCAGTTTTTCTCCTACTTCAGCCTTTGCACTTGCGGCTTTAGCTTCATATTCGCTAATAATCTTTTCTGCATCTGCAGTCTTACCAGATAATTGACCCAATAAGAGCAAGTTATCTTTCCAATTCGTTGAGATATGTGAATAAGGAATCATTGTTTGAATTTTATTAAGCGCACCTGACACATCTTCACCAAACTTGGAAGACCCTAAAATAACATCTGGATCTAGCTGCAGGATCGCCTCATTACTTGGAGCAAATTTATCCCCCACTAAAGATGCACCCGCTAATTCAGATGATAGATAACCTGGAATAGCATTTGCTATTGCTAGCACGCCTACAGGTTTCACTCCTAGGATTGCTGCATCTTCCATAGATTCCAGACTTGCAGCTACGATATTGTGAATCTCTGCAGGTACTACATAATCCTTACCTAGATATGTAATGGTTTGTTCAGTGGCAACTGCCTCCTGAGCCGCATTTTCTTTGTTGTTTGCATTTCCCTCTGCTGCTACGGCGGAATTATTTGCACTTTTTGAAGCTGCGTTATCCTTTTCATTGTTACCGCAAGCCGCCAAACTCAAAGCTAAGACCGCTGATACCCCTGCTAATAGAACTTTTTTCTGATTCATTTTCTCTCTCCCTGTCTCTATTTTATTTATCATTCTTTATAGCAAAGTAATGATAATGAGAATCGTTATCATATTAAATCATATGAGAATAATTATCAATAGATTTCTTTAAATATATCAAATTTTGTAAATTGTCAGATCAGTATAAAGGGGAGAAATTTCGCAGGTAACGTAATTGTTAAAAAAGAAAATGGAGCTGGCGGTGCATCCGTATCACATGTACTGCATCTTATGCAGATTGGTCTTCAAGAGGCGTACGCTCAGGCAGAGCTTGTCAAGCTAGATGCACTTTCTGTCGTAGTTCGGAATAAGTTTCGTAAACAGTTGGGTCTGCCAATGGCCTAGACTCTACCGTCCTATTAAGAACACCAAAGGCGTTTATGCTTGCTATAATAGAATTTTTAAAATTCCTAGATTGCGGAGAAATGTGAAATGAACTCAAGGGATGGGCCTATATTCAACTATTGGCCATGGGGGCCCTGTTTTTAATTAAGCACACGCCTCTTTGGGATGACGGACCGAGCGGACCTTAAATCCTTAGAATACATGTTTTAGTCGAGCTTACGGACAAATGTATGCGAAAAACCGAATACTATTTGCCGTAGGTAACGTAAACGAGCCAAATCTATGCGAAAAACCGAATACAATGTGCCAAAGGTAACGTAAATAGCCAAATGTATGTGAAAAATCGAATACAATTTGCCGTAGGTAACGTAAATAAGCCAAATGTATGTGAAAAATCGAATACAATTAACCCGAGCTAACGTAAATAAGCCAAATGTATGCGAAAAACCGAATACAATTTGCCGTAGGTAACGTAATAAGCCAAATGTATGTGAAAAATCGAATACAATTAACCCGAGCTAACGTAAATAAGCCAAATGTATGCGAAAAACCGAATACTATTTGCCGAAGCTAACGTAAATAAGCCAAATGTATGCGAAAAACCGAATACTATTTGCCAAAGGTAACGTAATAAGCCAAATGTATGTGAAAAACCGAATTCAATTTGCCGAAGGTAACGTAAACGAGCCAGCGCCGATACACACGCTGAAGAACATGCAGAAAAACCCGCACCAAATGCGGGTTCTTTTATGCTATAAATACAGGTTCAACTTTTTTTCATCAACGAATATATCACGGCATATATTTCTCAGCAATGCTGGTAACATATCCGTCTTTTTTAGTAATCACACACGGGGGTACAATATCAGTATATTGCTTAAAATATTCAATAAACTCCTGTTTGCTTACCTCTTTTAGAGCACCCATATTAGCGTCCACTATGGAATATCTCGTCTGATCTGTAACCTCTAACGGGTCGGTATACGTATATTTGTTGAGAATATAAAATCCATTGGGCATATCCTCGTCTGGATTAATATTTAACCCCTTAAAACGAGCAGAATCCTCCATCGTTAGCCATTCAATGTTATCAAAATCAAAGGAGTTACTCTCTAACTTAAGATTTAAAACATAGCCCATTAATGCACTCTCGGGCGTGATCGCATAATCATCAGCTGTAGCCTTATAGTTCACCACTAGCTGATCCAGCTTAATATGCTGTCCCATTCCAATATCATTGCTTATATAATTTATGGCGACCTGTAATGGATCAAGTAGTGCTCGTTCCTCCCCCTGATCAGCTAATGTCTGCAGACGGGTATAATATTCAGCTATCGTAACATCGGTTTGAGGTGTATTGTAATATTCATTTCCATTCGAATCCTTCCAGCGTTCTACACTCCAAATTCCTGTCTTTCCTTGAACAGCTGGCTGAGATAACAACAATTGGCTTGTTTCGCCTGTCGTTAAGGGGAATTTCACTAAAATGTGCTTCCCACTATAAGTTTCATGCGGAAGCTGATGGTTTGCTTCAAGAAACACACGCACTGCCATTTCTTGACCGGCTGGTGTAGACATATCATTTTCTCCACTCCTGATGATGCCAAGATACTGTAGTGTTGAATTCATAATGGAAAAAATAAGTATCGGCTTTCCCATGCTTCCTTCTTCGGTAATAAATCCATCGACCATATTTTCCGCCATCGTCAGCTTATTTGGATCATCCGGTTTTAAGCGATATTCTAAACTCCAAATTTCCAAAGGTGTGGCAATCATATCGTCGAACGATGCTATTTTTTCAAGCTTAGTAATTTTACTGTCAATCACTTTAATATCTGAATTGTTCTCATAGCTCGTAATGTTCTGCTCCATAAATTGCTGAGCATAATCCTTTACGGTTAATGGATCATTTTTCGGATTACTTATGAGTCCGACACACAGCGCTCCCACGACAATAATTGCGACTAGAACAACCCAAAAGGCAGGTTTTTTGTAATTTAAAATGTTCTTAATTCGCCCTTTTGTATTGCTCTCGCCAAAGGCAAGTGGTGAACCGCTCATAAATCGTTTTCCGGTAGATAAGTTCAAAAGTGAGGTCGAGTATTCTTTTTTGATTCCGCTGCCCATCTGTCTTATGACGCTTTCATCACAGGACTTCTCCATATCATCACTCATCAGATAAAAAGCAAGCCACACCACTGGATTAAACCAATGTATACACAGAACAGCAAACCCGAGAGGTTTTATGATGTGATCGTACCTGTGAATATGCACTTGCTCGTGTTTGATAATATAAGCTTTTTCATGATTAGAAAGACCGTTTGGTAGGTATATTCTAGGCTTAAGTAAGCCGAATACAAAAGGTGTGGAAATGCCGTTATGCTCATATACATTTTCGAAAAGAGGGGTTGCCGTTCTTAAGTTTCCTGAAAGCTGAACAGTGGCAACAATGCTGTAGATGAGCAGCAGTGCAATTCCGACCAGCCATATATATTGGCCAATGTTAATCCATGCGTCTGTTGAATTTGCAGGAGTAATACTAACAGAGGTGGCGGGGTCAGCGGGTACGGGGATAGGTACGGTTGATATAATGTCGGATGAGTTGATTACATTTTGGATTTGGGGTATTTGTGTAAATTGCTTATTCAGAGGTGAGTTCTGTACTTCAGATGGAATAAAACTAAATATACTCTCAATAGAGAACGGACACAGGAGTCGGAACAAAACCACAGACCATAAGGCATAGGAGAAGATTTTGGGAACTTTTCTTAAGAACAGCCGTGCCATGATGATAAACACAATCACATAACTTCCCGTAATGCTCATGTTTAAAAGTTGTTCAAACAGCTGATCCACCGTTACTCCTCCTTATGCTCATGGATTAGTCTTAGAACATCATCAATTTCGCTGTCGCTTAATTTCCGGCTCTTTGTGAAAGCAGCCAAAAATTTGGGTAACGAACCGCCGAAGGTTTCCTTCACAAAAGCCTTGCTCTGCTCCGCATAAAAGTCATCCTTTTTGATAAGAGAACCTACCACACCATTATCATTGATAAAAATCTCTTTAGCTTCAAGTCGTTTTAACATCGTATACGTCGTTGATTTCTTCCAGTTCAGCTCGGATTCACACAACTTCACCAGATTCCCAGACGGGATCGGTTCATGTTCCCATATTAACTCTGCAAATTTCCCTTCCATTTCGGTCAATCTGAGATCCTTCATGTCTGCACCTCCCGTTGGTCTACAAATCCTAGACCTTCCATTTGAGTTAGAGTTTACAACTTGTAGACCATTTTGTCTACAAAAAATTTCCAGCACAAAAAGAGACTATGTCTTTGCAAACATCGCCTCATTGTTATCTTTATTAAGGGTAAAACACAGATAAGTCACGGAACAATAATCCGCTCTCTTCCAGTCTGTTAAGCTCCTCTTCTACATCCGTTACAATATGGCCTTCTCTTTCATGGGCTGTATTGATTAACCACGGTCGCCCCTGTCTTAAAAAACAAAGATCATCGGGCACTCTAGTCTGCACCCATGAGTACAAGCTCGTAGAATAGGATAGTAGGATATCGACCGCATCCGGTGAACATCTAAAATAATAAACATCTGCATAATGTCCCATAAGCCGAGTTCCCGGCCAATAATCATCTTTGACGATCTCTTTGAGAAAAGGCTGTAACCGTTCCAATAGTTCATATCCTTCTGGCTCTAACTCCATCTGATCCCGTTTGACCAAAATAAATTCATCACACACTTCCATAGCTACCTGTATCAGCGTCTTATAGGCCTGACCCGTTGGGTCCTGCAAAATAGTATTTATAATAATGTCCGCCCCTTACTTGTTTGTATTATTTAAATACTCCTGATGCATCCTTCCCCAGCCACACATGCTATCCAAAACAGTAATTAGTGATTTGCCATGTTCTGAAATACTATATTCCACCCTCAATGGAAGCTCATGAAAAATCACACGATCGATAAGTTGATCCTCTTCAAGCTCCCGTAGTTGCTTAGTTAATGTCCCTTGAGAGACATCTGGAATAATCCGTCGAAGTTCGCCAAATCGTTTGGTACCATCTATCAATAAAATAAATAAAATGAGCGGCTTCCACTTTCCACCGATCTTATCAAGCGTTGTAAGCACTCCGGCCAATCTCGGCTCCAGTAAATCCATGTGATCATCTCTTTCGATAGTTAATCTATTTCACAGCTAGTACGAACAATCGTACCTAGTACGAAAAAAGTGCGTACTGTGCAGAATTTCTTTTATACCTAATAATAAAAAACAGAACTTAAAAGTCCATTTAACTATGAACGGAGTAGATAAAAATGTCCAGTATTTCATTAAAAAACCAGCGAATCGTCATTATAGGAGGAAGCTCCGGAATAGGGCTCGCGACTGCCAAACAAGCTGTTGAACAAGGCGCATATGTCATAATCGCTGGGCGTTCACAAGATAAATTAGAAAAAGCTCAACAAATTCTAGGGTCCGAATCTACCGAAACTCATTCGCTTGATAATCAAAATGAAGAAGACTTAAAGTCTTTTTTTGAAAAAATCGGCAGCTTCGATCATTTGTTCACTCCCGGCGCCTCTTATGTTAGAGGACCGATTACTTCAAGCTTAGAGATTGCGCATAGCTGCTTTAATGCAAAGTTCTGGCCTCAATATAATGCTGTGAAATACGCGATCCCATATATAAGTCCAACTGGCTCTATTGTTCTGATGTCTGGCGCATTCGGCCAACGACCCCTTGCAGACGGTGCCTCCTACGCGGCTTGTAACGGTGCAATTGAGAGTCTGGGAAAAGCATTGGCTGTAGAATTAGCTCCGATTCGGGTAAATGTCATCTCCCCAGGCACCATTCATACCAACTTTAATTGGGAAGGTGCAGAACAGGAAACTAGAGACAAAGCTTACGACGAATATACGAATATAAATATTCTTGGGAGGGTCGGCCATGCGGACGAAGCAGCACATACAACCATTTATTTGATGACTAATAACTATACAACAGGAAGCACTTTGTTTCCGGATGGGGGTTATATTTTGCGATAAAAAAATTAAAAAGCCCATATATTTGTGGGCTTTTTTTAATAAACTTGATCCTATGTATGCACCAGAATCCGTTCCTCTCTTGTTTCTTAATTAGGAATAGTATACTTTTTCTACTTTATATAATGTGTGCTCAATAGTTGGGCAGAGATCGGCATCTACTTTATAAAACTTAACTCGAAAGTATAAGCTTTTCAAAAAGTTCTTTATATTATTTTTTTGCCTAAAGGCGGGAAGAAATTCGGGATTTTTCTCCACATCACCAAAACTTTGAATCCATTGCTCTACATAAGTCTGACTAAGTATTTTTCTATTTAAAACACTAATTATGGGTCTTACCATTCTCTCATCTTCCCCATCGGAGTAAATTCGATCTGTTATGGTCATCTTTTCGTAAACCAAATTGAGAATCGTTATGAGGTCATTGTTATCCAGTTCGGAACATTGAGCTAAATCGTCTAAAGCATCTGCTGCATGGGCTATGGCATGAGCCCAGCCTTTTTCTTCGTCATACCCACGGTAATCTCGCTCTTCTTGTACATTGTAAAATACTTTCTCTTTTATCTGATGTATTTGCTCTCTTGAGAGAAACGGTGCTTCTCTATGTCTCACTAAGACGAGTGGTATGACTAGCATTGAGAAAGATCGAGTAAAGACAGAGTCTGTATTTGTTTCACCAAGCTTAAAAAGCAAATGGTTATTATCCAAAATAACGGGTAGAAGTTGTTCTAGTTCGTTTACAGTTAGAGAATGAGTAGGTATCCAATGTGATAAGGTTGTATAAATTAGGTCATCACGCAGCTCGGCATCCACAGAACCGATGTTATGTATCATTTCTTGGATCAACTGGAATGTATCGGGAGGTGCTTGGTAGCCATTTTCTTTTATTACTATCAACTTTTCTTTTAAATTCATTTTACACACTCCTACTAGAAATTTTCCGTATGCAGCGCAATAGCGCGACATGATATTGCAAACGATTTTACAGAAAAGGTGACCTTTTTGCTATGTTTTTTTGTTGGCATTTATCATGGTACTATATATAGTATTAAGTGCAAACTTTAATGTTAAGCGACACCCTTTCTACATTTTAGAATAGCCTATTCAATAACCAACCAAAGGTGGTACGAAAATGAACCAGAAACTAGAAACAACAGATTCTAAGCGTCGTGTTCTCCCCTTTAAAGGCGTCCTCAATTTCCGAGATATGGGCGGATACACCACCTCAGATGGCCGTAAAGTCAAATACGGTTTATTTTTTCGATCAGCTGAATTAACAGGAATGACCGATCATGATATAAAACTCTTTAAATCACTTGGAATTAAGACCATATTTGATTATCGAGGGATAGAAGAAGTTCGTTTAAAACCAGATCCGGTCATTCCAGGGGTCAATAACATTTGTGTACCTGCTTTAAAACAAGAGGTTCCTGGAGACATGAGAGATGTGGTTCGTTCTGGATTCCTTGAACATTTCACGACAGATTTCTTGGTTAATATGTATTTGGATATGGCCTTTAATAACCCTTCCTTTAAGCGACTTATGGCAACCATTATGCTTCCAGAGGCATTCAGTATCCTGCATCATTGTGCCGGTGGAAGAGATCGCACTGGCGTTGGATCAGCGTTTATCTTCCTCGCACTCGGGGTTCCGAGAGAGACAATTATAGAAGACTACCTGCTCTCCAATCAGACACTCGGTCCTATGAATGAACAAATAAAAAAGCAAGCCTCACAACATCTATCCCCTACGGAAGTGGATACTGTTATGGCTGCGCTTATATTGCGCAGAGAATTTATGGAAGCCATTTTCTCTGCCATCGACGAGCGCTATAAAAGTGTGGATGCTTTCCTCGAACAGGAATTCGGAATGACTGCTGACAAGCGCAAGCAGCTACAAGCCTACTGTTTAGAAGCTTAATAACCTATTGAGCGATGGACTAATTCATTAAGATAGAAATAAAAATAGAAAGAAGCGTAACTCTCCAAGAGCTACGCTTCTTTCTATTTAATACTGACGTTCTTCCTCGTAGGATACAAACAACATTCTACGCTGTACATCCATCAACGACTTAATCACCCATGTTGCGATCACAGCAACGACGAGTCCCGCTACAACATAAGAAATGTATTGCTGAGATAAAGTCCAGTCGATATTAAATAAGGCAAAAACACTATTCTCCAAAATGTTCAAATCCATCGTTTGCAGGAAAATCTGATGAAGCACAGGTAGTGTAATCAGACCTAACGCAGCTGCTACCACAGTTATCGTTAGTGAAAAGAAGATAATGCTGGATACGAATCGTCCCATAATCAGCATGATGTTACGTGCGAACTTTGCACCATCAAAACCTAACTTCATTCGTTGCAGGAAGCCTGCTCCCTCTTGCTTCATATCCGTTCTACGCTCTTCACTCGGTCTAGGGATATCCAGCAGTGATCTTACTAACTCTTGCTCAAATTTCACAATGTAATCTAGCCCTTTAGCTACTGCGAAAAACAAGGGTATACCGATGAAAATGGGTGTTAAAGCAATCGATAATGCTAATCCTGTCACCATAAACACGAAATATACTATCGTAATCGGCAAAGAGATTATAAAATACAACATACTCCGATAGGTCTTGGGACTTGATCGACGTTTGCCGGGTTTAGATTGTGATTTCGATTCTAAGGGAATCTGCATGGAATCTACCGCTCCGATTGGCATTGTATACAACTTATCGTTCATTTCTTATGTCCTTCCTCTCACGTTATCAATTAATCTCATTATACGTGAGAAAGAGAAGGCTCAAAACAGTCTTAGGACCGGAGTCTTACCAGACTAAAGGCTAGGATGGGTTTAGACTCACAACAGCTACAAGCCCAGCTTATTTCCCTTCTCGAGCCGCACGATCTGCTGTTCTCCGCTATCTGCCAGCTCTCTGAACTGGTTAATGGTTTCACGCATCTTAGGAAGAGCTTCCTGCTTATACGTACTTATTGAATCTAAAGCGGATAGCACATCGGTGAATGCCTGTTTTAATGTATCTACTGAAATGCTAGATTCTAGGGATTGCTTATGGATCGCCGCCCCCTGATCTTTCAACATTTTTGAGGTGCCGCTTATTAGCGTGTTGGTCGTTTGATTTAGGAGTTCAATCTTTTTCAGAACGATTCGTTGATTGTAGAGTGCACTGGCTACCGTAACGGATATTTTCAGGGCAGAAACCGTAACATTTCTAGCTCTGTCCACCCCTCTGATTAGCTCTTTATTATTTCGTATAACCACTTCAATCGCCATAATTCCCTGCTGATTCACTACCAGCATCTGTTGCAGATCCATCACACGCTGGCGCAGAGGAAACAATACCTCCTCTGTTATGAACTTTACCCTTTCTTCGGACTCATTACGTAGCTTGGCTGCATCTAGTTGAGCTTCAATCTCCTGATCCATCAGCATTCCTAGCTGAATCTCTTTCTGCAGCTTTTTAGTCAGCTCTCTAAGCGATTGCTGCTCAAACTCTAATGTAGTGTTATCGTTTTTCAATACGGTTTTACCTTTATCTAAAGAAATAATAATATCTGAGATCACAGCATCCGCTTTTTGATACTTCGCAAAATAACTCCGCAATGGGTTAAAGAACTTCCCTAGAAGACCACTTTTAGCAAAATCCACTGCGCTTGGGTCTAAATCTTTCAACTGGAGGTTTAGTTCCGTTAATCCTTTAGCTACTTGCCCGCCTTCATCCCCTGTTTTTGATAAATTCCCTACAGAAACTTGCAAAAGAGAGTTCTTGTCTGAAGACGATCTCATGGTGCTCATTCCGAAGCTGTCTATGGATTGCAGCACTTCTTTTCGCTTCTCCAAGGATTCTAAATCCAGCTCCAAAATCGTCGAGACATTGCTTATCGCCATTTCCTTCAGTTGCGTTACTTCCTGTGGCTCAGGTTTAACCTGTTCTTCAATCGCTGATTTCAATTTCTCCGGACTTACCACTTCCATCGTAAAAGACATAGAACCCCTCCTAAAAGTTGTAACTTACATTTGAACATTAAGCAGGTTTCCGATTTTATAGACTACGTCGTCTGTATCCGCGTTGATGTTAGCCGCTTCATTAATACTTGAAATGCTCTCCAGTGCTTTAATATTCGCGTTATACCCAATGGTGTAAATCGGAATTTTGTAGGTTTCAATTAAGCCCCTGATATCATTAAGTGAATGACCTTCATTCGTCTCTCCATCACTTAACACAAAGATCAATGGCTTAAGCTCCGGGTTAATCTTCATTTCGTCTTGAAGCATTTTAAGTGCAACTACAATGCCATCAAAAGTAGCTGTACCCCCATTCGCCTGAAGACTATCTATCGCCCCAACAAACATTGACTGCTGATTCGTGTCATATTTACCAATAGGAAGGTTTATCGTAACGTTGTCGGAGTAGGAAACAAAACCAATACTATTATCTTTGCCCAAGTACTTCTGTCCTGTTAATAATGATTGCTTTAAGCGATTTAAAGGCTCCCCGTTCATGCTACCTGAGACATCGGCTACAAATACTGCCGCAATGGGTTTATTTCCGTTTTTCTTCTCCTTCCACAGCTTTTGTGCCGAGGTTAAAAGACTACCATCCACTGGATTAACCTCCGAATGATAATCATTCAGTCCGTTAAAACCTTTTTCTTCACCCAAACGCTGATATTTATCCTGTTCAACAAACTCCGCGAATTTCTTAATAATGTCCAGCTTCTCTTGTGGTAGATCACCTAATGCGTAAAGGGGGCTGTCATGCCTTACACCAAAAGGAGTAAATACATAGCTCCCCTTTAGCTCTGGGGCATTTGCGTAAATTTGGTACTCTAAAACAAAAGCATCCAGCTTCCCAGTTTTAGCCGCATCACGCATTTGTAAAGTCGTCGAGGCGATAAAAGGTACATTCGCTTGGAATTTCTCAAAGCCCTGAACCGCTTGTTCTCCCAGCAAATCAGAGCTGTCAAACGTCCCAAGTGCAGTCACAAGAAAGTTCAAACCTGTTGAGCTGGCAAAAGGATCTGTGTAACCCATAGATAATTCATTATTCGCTATCGCATCTGTAATCGTCTTCACGTTTAAAGAACCATATTTCTCTACTAACTCATCATATTTCGTTTTATTCGTAACAATACCGGCTACATTACCTATAAGACGATTGGTTATAAGCTGCGTGCTGATGCCGTTCGCTTTTACCATCTCGCCCCATAACTCATTGGATGGTGTAAACGCATCTGGTATATACTTTCCAGACCTTATGTAATCCGTCGCTGTACCTGAAGCAATATTACGGATTTTAACTGAAACGGGAACTCCATTAACCTCTATATTGGAATTATTAAAATCTGTCGCCACTTCATTGAGCCATCCATCATTCCCCGTTCCAGATTTCTCTGTAGATGAGAAGATTTCGACAAAGCTATCCGTTGTATTGGTCACTGATATAGGAAATTTTGAAATATCCGGCAAGGAGTCGCCAATCGCAACAGGATCAAGGTCGATTTGTCCTTTAACTTGCTCCGCGATATTTACGTTAATTTTTTTATAAAGTTTTTCCAGCCGCTTTCCTGCATCTTCTGATGAAACCTCAGTAGTGGTTTTACCTAAATTAGATGTTAAGCTGATCCCAAAGTATACGAGTGCAAAAACGATCACTGTTATAATCCCGAGGACTAAAAATGTTCTCCCTTTCCTAGCCATTCGCATCTTCCTTTCATTGCTTATAGAATTTCGTCTGTTTGATCAAATCATCGATCTCCTTCATACAAGGCATATCTTCAACATCTTTATAATTCGTGCTGTCTAGTAACGATATTTCGAGTAGCAATTGATCTAACTTCAGCAAAATCTCTTCATTTGCACCGAGATAACCTGTTACATAAGCCAAGTATTCATTGTATAGCGCTGTTTTTTTCTGCACCAATTTATCCGAGAACTGCGCAGGTCTCTGCTGACTGGCAAAAAGGGAGAATTCCGAAGCGTCAAAAACACTTAACTTACTAAGTATTCCTCTGATATTCAGATAGAAAAGCTTCTCTACTTCATAACTGACCGCAGCAAATTTCTTGAAGCTTAGCTCTGATTGCTCGAATCGCTGACTTAGGACATCCACTAACGTATTTTTCTTCTTCTCCATCCGAGTGATCTGATCCAAAGCCAGCGTAATGTCCTTCTTCAGCACCTTTATATTTCTGTATTGCGTGAGCGCTGCTATATAATCCTCATGCGTCTTTATCTCTTTTACAGGTGGAACCACCGAAGCTTTAAACAGCAAACTATAACTTCCATAAAGAACAACAAGAAGACTGATCACTACTAATGTCACACCAAAGGAAGTCTCTAGAACGCTTACTCCCCCAATTTCGACCCCTAGTAACCCTGGTGACAAAACCATAATATTCACTAACACCACGCCAACGATAAGCCCTAATAGCTTTACGGATCTCGCACCGTTCAACATACACACCTCCTTAACCGATCCGGTAACTTTTTCCTTCATTTGCTTTATTTTATCAGAAACCCATACGCTATACTCCTTTTATTTACAAAAAAACTAATTTTCCGCAGAAGATCTCTGACCTCTCGTTGATTCACTTCTATATATATGGAAGTATTTCTGTGATTACGTCCGTAATCGCAAAAAAACCTTAACAGGCCCCAAGCCCATTAAGGTTAAGTAAACTCATTTATACCCAAGCATCATTCGAATAGCCACGCTGCTCCCAATATCCTGTATGCTCTCCCTCGATCAGTTCAATCCGGTTCAGCCACTTTACTGACTTGTAAGCGAACATTTTGGGGACAATTAGCCGAACCGGTCCACCGAGATCGCTCGGAATCGGTTTCCCATCATGCATCACCGCGACCATAACATCGTCCATATCCGCCTGCTCCAGCGTAAGAGTATCTGTATATACTCCATCCCCAGAGTAGAACTTCACCGTTTTTGCTGTGGACTTCACACCAGCCTGTTGTAGAAGATCCTTCAGCTTGATGCCTTCCCAGGTATTCTTGTAGACAGACCAACCTGTCACGCAGTGAAAATCACTCACTTGAACCGTCCGTTGCAATTGAACGAATTGCTCCCAATTCCATGTAAAGCTCTGATCAACAAGACCATCCAACTTAAAGGACCAATTATCGTTCGTGAACTCAGGAATAGGGGTTACAGTATAAACACGGAATTGACCCTGCGACCCACCTCCAAGAGGCGGTGACGATGCCGCCAGTGGCTGCGGTGCTGGCAACAGCTGATTGCGGTCATTCTCGATTAATTTATCGATCGTTTCGCTGCCACCGATGTTTCCAATCGAGCTGCCTAGCCATTTTACAAATGAGGGTCCGATTGTAAGGGCAAGCCCTACACCGATCGTCCCTCGAATGAAAGCTCTACGTGTATAGACTGGCTGAGGTGTATCTTGATATGTTGAATTGCTACTCAACTCACTCCCGCTCTTGATAGTCCGACGATTCGGCTCCTTCAGCCACTTCACACGAGTCAGTGAGTGATAGATAATGTAAGGCAGACCAGCCCATGTCAGGACATCATGAACGACCAAAGCAAGATTAGATACTTGCGGTCCAACTCTACGGAACTGCCATAACAACACGCCCGAAATGAACCAGCCAAGTAAGAGGAAAAGCACGACAAGTACATTGAACCGCTGCCAAGGCTTCTCCTTTAGCTGTTTCCAATGTTTACTTGCCAATAGAAGATAATAGATCACTGGAAGGATAGATGCGATTCCTACCACAATATGCAGACCTTTAATCCATACCCTGCCTTCACCAAGGAAACCTCGCCAAAAACCACCTACTAGCACTAGCCCCGTCAAGGCCAATATCACGACGATCCAGCCGTTCCAGGTATGTAGTGTCCGCAGTTTTTTCCCGTATCCCTTGCGTAGCCGACCAAGCATACCGCTCATAGCCTAGCCTCCTCCTTATGTGAATGATCCTTCACCCGATTTAATTTAGTCCAATAAGGTTAGAAAGGACTTTGAAGCAGCAGAGAGTGGAACTCCTCGAAGAGTCGCAATTCCAATGTTACGCTCTGGAAACGGCGGATCTAAAGGGATTTCTACAAGTTCTCCACTCTTTAATTCTTCCGTAACATAATCACGAATAACAAAAGCAAGACCAAAGCCACGCAAAGCGAACTGAACAAGAAGATCTACACTGCCTAATTCAAACTCTGGTGTTATCGTCACATGATTGGAGGCAAGAAACCCATCTATATACTTTCTTGTGCTGCCTCCTTGCTCTAGAAACAACAAGGGGTACTGCTTGATGTCTGAAAGCGGCATTGTCTTGTCCGCCAAATGACGGAAGCCCTTGCCACCGACAAGACAATCTTGAAGCCTTGTACTCTTACGAAATTCAATCTGTTTGTCAGATGCCGGTAAGCTAACGATACCGAAATCAATTTTCCCTTCTTTTAGAAGCGCAAGTGTCTCTGGTGTTGTTCGATTCGTAATATGAATACGGACATTGGGGAATTGCTCATGATATTGTTCGAGATAAGACAACAAGTAATATTTGCAGAGAGTATCACTAGCACCAATATGAATCTCCCCGCTATTTAAATTGTTCATTTCGGCAATCGCTCGTTCACCCATCTCCACATTCTGAAAGGCTTGCTCAATGAACCGCAGCAGTACTTTGCCTTCTGTCGTTAGATCCACCCCTCTAGAGGTACGAAAAAATAAGGGTCCGCCCATCTTTTCTTCCAATTGCTTAATCGTATGACTCACTGCCGGTTGTGTTATATTCAGTCGTTCTGCTGCCGCAGTTAAGCTGCCTGTTTGCGCTACCCAATAAAAAGAGCGATACCATTCCAAGTTGATGTCCATCCCCACGTCATTACCTCACCTTATAATAGATATTACGTATATCAATTTTTCTAATGCTCTATCTAGCATTATACTTAGACCTGTAGCCAATCACAAGCTTGGGAGGTAATCGCGTGACCGTAATCGCAATTGTAGGAGCTAACTGGGGAGACGAAGGCAAAGGAAAAATGACAGATGTACTAGCCGCTCAAGCCTCTTATGTAGTTCGTTTTCAAGGTGGAAGTAACGCTGGTCATACCATCATTAACCAGTATGGAAAATTCTCACTTCATATGCTGCCTTCTGGTGTATTTTACCCATCAGTTACAAACATTATTGGACCAGGAACAGCTCTTGATACAGAAGTATTAGTAAAGGAATTACAAGCGTTAGCAGATAGAGGGGTTCCAAAGCCGAAGTTGTTCGTATCGGAGCGCGCTCAAATCGTACTCTCGATCCATCGTTTGTTTGATGAGCTGGAAGAGGAACGACTTGGGTCACAAGGGTTCGGTTCAACCAAACGGGGGATAGCGCCATTCTACGCGGATAAATATGCGAAGCTCGGGATACAAGTAGCGGATTTGTTTGATCCTGCCCGACTTGAGAAACGTCTCGAACAATTACTTGCTTCAAAAAATGTATTACTGGAGCATTTATATAAGAAAGCCCCTATCCAAGTTTCGGAATTAATGGCTCAGTTACAAAAAGAAGCTGCACAATTGGCACCATACGTAGCCAACACAACAGAAATACTGCAAGAGGCTTATGGAAAAGGAGAAACAATTCTGCTTGAAGGGCAATTAGGCGCTCTGCGTGATCCTGATCACGGTATATATCCTTACTCTACCTCCTCATCGACACTTGCCGGATACGCACCTGTCGGCGCGGGTCTTCCAGCGGCTGCCATCACGAATGTTATCGCTGTAACGAAGGCATATTCCAGTTGTGTTGGTGCCGGACCTTTTGTATCTGAATTAGAAGGCCCTGTAGCGGATGAACTTCGCACACGAGGTGGCGATGCTGGGGAATTTGGAGCGACAACAGGTCGTCCTAGACGTATGGGTTGGTTTGATGCAGTAGCTACACGTTATGGTTGCCTGATGCAAGGTGCAACGGAGGTTGTGCTGACCAATCTGGATGTTCTTGGTTATTTAAATGAGATTCCGGTTTGCGTTGCCTATGAACTTGAAAATGGGGAAATCACCGACAAGTTTCCAGCAACAAGTAAGCTGAACAAAGCAAAACCGATAATAACGCATTTATCTGGCTGGAACTATGATATCTCGCATATCACCAACTTTGACGATCTGCCAGAGCAAGCTAAAAGTTATGTAGATTTTATCGAAACGTCTATTGGAATACGTATTTCTACTGTTTCTGTGGGACCTAGACGTGATCAGGTCATTCATCGTACGCTGTAATAATTTCATGTCAAGCATAAACGCCTTCGGCGTCCTTATAAGGACGGTAAGTGTTTATGCGAGAAATACAAAATAAGGATGCCTAGTTGTACCTACATGCAATATGCATATAGCTGCAACTAGGCATCCTTGCGTTAATCTTTTACACCAACACTGCATCCACTTTCGTCTGAGGCGCCTTGTCACAACGCTTACAAACCTTAACGACTGATCCGTCCGTTTTTCTTTTTGGATAAAGCAGTTTGATCCGTGTGCTCTGACAGACCGGACAAGTCCCCCTACCCCTGGATGGTAAACTCCACAGTGCATGTCCACGTTTTGACTTTGCCATGAATAAACCCCTCATTTCGGTCAATAAATAGTCAACATTTCATTCTGAAAGTGCTTCTTTCAAAAGATATGCTTTAGAGACAGGCTCTATGACTAAATCAATGATGAGGCGTTCGAATATATGAAAAGGACGCCCGATGATGAACCTTAAGGCGTCCTTTGATTTAAAATGAAGTTATAGTTCCCTTACATTAATTTGTGTAAATCATAGAGACAACACCATTTGTAAAGGTTACGTAATTATAATTTCTATATTGCCAAGTCTCAACTGTAATTCCACTGCCGGATAGACTTGATTTATCAATTGGAGTGCCCCAGCTCAGCTCTACTTGCTGCTTCGTCATCCCTGTCGAAATTGTACCTGCCTTGATCTTGGCCCAAATCGCATTTGACCATTTATAGATTTTGGTAGGATCAGACGTAAAGAAATACTCTTTGTTTGCCAGATCGCGAGTGACCTGATCGTATTCCATATCATAAGAATTCACAATTTTACCTGATGCCAATTGAAAAGAAATCGAAAACTCATTATCGTCGTTCACAAGAATATCAACAATCGTTGCTTTTTGGAATTTATAGTCGGAATCATACTGGTTGAACCAATAAGTCTTTCCGATTAGCTTGGCGAGATCCCCTTGAGATTCTCTTTTGGATATTTTTAACGTATTTTTTGTGTACGCAAATAACTCAGCTTTACCGAAATTGATGTTCAAAGACTCATAATGAGCACCAAAGTCCAATACTGCTCCCAATGCTGTTTTTAAGAGGGTAGCAGGGAATACTGCTCCTCCATCCACGGTTTGCACTTTACCACTCATTTTCACCTTATTCCCATTCACCATAGCAATATCGCTGCCCAGTTGAAGCTGAATAGGCAAATCCCCTACACGAATACTAAAAGTCTTAGTGGCTGTATTCGTCTGAATAGTTGCACCTAAACTCTTAAAGGTAGTTTGTACAGGCAAATACATCGTGCCATTGATTAATACACCTGTTTCGATGTCCTTATCAGCACTGATAGATAACTTTAACGTTTTGGAATTAGCTCCTGAACGTACGGTTACATTTGTTTCGCCAACGGCTAATGCTTTTATTGAACCATCAGGCAGCTTTTGCAATAAATACGGCTTCTCAATTACCATATCTGCTTGAGACAGTGGAATACGTTCCGATGAGCCATCAGGTCCTTTTGCAAAAATCTGCACTGGAACCTTATCCCCAACGGTCATTTCCGTATAATCCATTTGAAAAATCAAATCATCCGTGCTGGAAATCGACTGTTCGTTCACTACATTTGTGCTATTCGCATCTGCTGCCTTCGCTGTATGAATTGGACCATACATAGATACTGCTAGTACTGCTGCAATACTCCATTTAATAGCTTTCATTTTCCAAAATCCCCCTCTAGTAAATAAACCACTATTACTGTATCACAATTCCACTATTTTAGTAGATAAAAATGGAAGGTGGTTAAGCTTATATTTTTATAATGTGTAAATATTAAGAAAAATAAAGGGAAACACATGGGTCTACAAGAAGTTACAAAATAGGCACTACAGAGTCTATGTAATCGTATTTGGCGGTAGCAACTGAAGAACAATTAAAGTCTTAGACTAGGAGTGTAACATTCGTGGAAATAGTAACCGACAGATTAATATTAAGAGATTATACAAGCAGTGATTCTTCTTTTTATGAAGAACTAGAGCAAAATCCTTTATCCTACAAATATGAGAACTCCGCACCTGATGCAAAACGAATTAAAGATGACTTCCTTTCGATTTTATCTCAAGCAACAAGCGATCCACGGGAATATTATGATCTTGCTATATGTACGAAGCTGGATATGAAGCCCATAGGTAATGTCAGCATTAAGTTAAATTGGAAAGAAATCAGAGAATGGGAAATTGGTTGGGCCCTACTCCCGGACTATTGGAAAATGGGATATGCAACTGAAGCCGTGAAGTCCCTGATAGGTTATGCCTTTAGCTCTCTTAATGCACATAGGGTTGTTGCTTATGCCAACGCTGAGAATGTGCAATCTGAGAAAGTAATGATTAGAGCAGGAATGTTAAAAGACGGGGTTCTTAGGGAGACTAGATTCTGTAATCAGCAATGGTGCAATGAGATCATCTATTCCTCTTTAGAGCAGGAGTGGACTTATATTTGATGGTTTAAAACTGATTAGGGAAAAACTCCCTATAAAAAGTCGATATTCGCTAATAATGAATGAAATCAGGGGATTTCTCCCAATAAATCAGGCTAAACCCTTTGATTTTCATCAAATCAGACGAATTTAGGGGAGGTTTTCCCTAATTATATGTCTGGCAACCAATAATCTCAGAAATAGAGGGAGAAATTCCCTAATTGTGCAATTAGCCCTTCAAGTTCGAGCTTCACTTGGATCATCATTTGGAACATCCTTTACATGATAACAAGAAGAGGCCGCTCCCGAGTAGTTAAAAACTACTTTTGGAACGGCTTCTTTTCTCTTTACACTATCAACTCACGTATAACTTCAACCTCATCCCTGCTTACTTCAACGAATCCAAGGGATGTATATAAGTTCGAAGCACGATCGTTCTCTATTCGATGCCCAATAACGATTTTATCGCAGTGATGTTCGGCTTTTATAGTTCGAATCAAGGCATCCATTCCGGTTCTACCGAATCCTCTATTCTGATATTTCTGATCAATCATATAAGCCATAATCCAATAACTACCATCCTCAGGATCTACGGCATATACAGAGAACCCTACCAACTCATCATCTGCGTACAAAGCCAATGGAGTCATCCCACAATAAGCCGATTCCGCCAACCAATAAACAACGGGCACAGGAAAAACTGCCTTTTGCTCATTGGATACCTCTAACTGAGTACACGCATACCAGTTAGTCTCATTGATTGTCTTCAGCACCATATGAGGATGAAAGCCATCCCGAATACGATCACAGATGCTATCTAATTTAGCTTTAAGCTGTAGTGCCCATTCAGGACAAATAGAAGCGTCCAAATTCTCTAAACTTCGAAGCAACCTGACGAATCCATATAAGTCAGAGAATCTTTGGAATTCTGGCAATAGCTTGATATATTCATCATCCAGCCGCTTTATTGATCTATATCCACTAATAAAGAGATCGATGTTCTTCTTGCTCTCCTCATCATTCTGCTTGGATAAATCTCTTAACGCTGATGTGATATCCATCGCAAACCAATGATACATTGAGTCATCAAAATCGATCGCACAAAAACGAGATTTATCTTTCATATAAAAGATATTGTCTGTCTCAAAATCAAAATGGATCAGCCCCGTATGTCCTACGCCAAAAGAGAGCTCACTTAGCCACGCCTCAATTCGCTCATATTCCTTAAGCGCCTTCTCCTCGGGGTGTCTTCTTAATACGGATAAAATAAATTGAAGTGAATCGACCCAGCTTTTACGAGCGGGTGTGCTCGGAGCATAAGTTTCTGATAAATTATGCAATCTCGCGAGCGTTTGACCCCAATGTTGGAACTGCAGCTCCGACATCTCTTCAAGTGGAACGTATTCCCCTTGGGCTTGTTCAAAAACAACCCCGTGATATTTGCCATTTCCAGTTGAAAGGGTCTCAATCCACTTTCCTTGCTTGGAGCGTACTGGCGCTACGGTCTCATAGCCCTGTTCCAATAAGTACATCATAAAATCTAGTTCAGCCTGAATATTCTCTGCGGTATTATCCTCTTCATGAGTAAACCTTAAATAATAGTGCTTATTATTCCATTGAAACGTATAAATAAAATTGCTACTTGCTCTCACAAGCTTCAAAGTTCCAGGCTCATGATTCCAGTACTTGATCATCTCTTTGGCGGGTAGATCGTTCTCTGTTCCCCGTACCATGTTCATTAAATTCATCATTTCCGATAGTGCCTCCCGTAGTCATTGAGAGGTGTTCTTCCCTTACGAATACTGACCTCTCTCGGACTTCATTGTGGTGTTGTTGGTAATCAAACATCATCACTCCTTATAAACGGATTAGGGACCCCAGAAAGATTTGACCTTTACTCTCATCCCCTTTAACATTATCGGTAAATTATTCTATTTAATCAAGAGATTTAGATAAAGCCTCCATTACTAGATGAAAGGGATGGGACTCCGTACTCCCAGATCTGTAATGCCGCACCAATCATTCCACAGGAATTGCCACGATAGGCTGCTTCAATGCGGATCCCTTCCAGCATCGATGGCATCGTTCTCGTAGCCACTTCTCTTCTTATTCCTTCGAATAATAGCTCACCTGCTTCAGCCACTCCACCACCAATAACAATAACCTTTGGGTTAAAGATATGAATAAAAGAAGCGATAGCAGCTCCAAGTGCAGCGATTGTTTCTTCCATTATTTCTGTAGCTAGACGGTCTCCTTCCCTCCATTTCGCGATCACGTCTCGTGATTCTAAGTTATTAAGTGGCTCGTTGTTTAAAGTTAGTTTTTCACGCATGCGACGAGCAATACTTGTGCCTGAAGCATAATGTTCCAAGCAGCCTTTCCCGCCACAAACGCATGGAGGCCCTTTGAAATCTACAGACATATGCCCTAACTCTCCAGCCCCACCCCAAGAACCATGGACAAGACGACCCTCTACAACAATGGCTCCACCTACACCCGTGCCAAGTGCAAGACAGATAAAATCTTCTACACCTATACAAGAACCTAGATATTTCTCTGTTAATGCTAGTACATTCACGTCGTTATCTACGATTACTGGAAGCTGGAATTGAGTCTGAAGCAACGCTTTCAAGGCTGTCCCAGCATATCCAGGAATAAGCTCTGAGGCCGAGCGAATACTCCCTGCCTCCCAATCGATTTGTCCTGCCGTTCCTACACCAATCCCTTTAATCTGAACGCCTGCATGCATGGCTGTAGCTTCATCTATTAACCTTTGAATAGCCTGAAAAGCTCGGTCCACGGTCTTCGTGAACCCAGCCTTTGTACTCAGACTTACAGTATGTACTACGTCCCCATGTGGTGTAACGAGTCCAGCATTAATTTTCGTTCCACCGATATCCACTCCGACAGCATATTCCATTAGAGGATCATATCCTTCTAACACGGACTCGCCTCCTTCTATCTCAACAATCGCTCACGGCTTTGACATAACGTGATGTGATTAATTGTGGCCTTGTAATCGCACTTCCTACCACGACATAAGATGCTCCAGCATTCTTAGCTCTCACCGCATCTTCCGGAGTCCATATACGTCCCTCCGCAACTACGGGAATATTCACGAACTCGCATAATTGCTGAAGCAGGACAAGATCTGGTCCTTCTTGTTGAGTACTGTATGGTGTATAGCCTGAAAGTGTTGTACCAATGAAATCTACACCCAATTCTTCCGCTGCCAATCCTTCCTCCAAAGTCGATATATCCGCCATTACAAGCACACCCATTTGATGGGCATATGCGATTAAAGGCTTAACCGACGCTAAGCGACCCTCCCGATTCGTAACATCTAATGCAACAATATCCGCTTTTGCGGAGACAATCGCTTTCACTTCATCCAGGGTTGGCGTAATAAATATGGCAGATCCGGGAATATCCCGTTTTATAAGTCCAATAACCGGTACATTTACCTCTTCTTTAATCGCTACAATATCTGGAACCCCATTCGTCCGGATACCAATAGCTCCTGATTGAACCGCTGCTCTTGCCATTTTTGCCATTGTATCCCCACCATGAAGCGGCTCATGCTCAAGTGCCTGGCATGATACGATCAGACCTTTCATCGGAAAGATATCGCTCATTCGAGTCATCATTAACCCTATCCCTTCGCTTCAAGAATATAATCTAATATTCTATTGTTCAAAGCTTCCATTCGCTCCTGATCCGAAGCCTTTATGGGTAGAAGAGGCTTTCTTGGTTGGCCCGTTTCAAATCCCCGCAAACTGAGAATCGCTTTACATGCTCCATATAAAGATGGAAAGGATAATAATTCTACAATGAGATCATTGATGATGAACTGCCATTTCTGCGCCTCAGCCATATCCCCTTGCACATAACATTGTTCAACTTTTAAAAATAGCTCGGGCATAACCCCGTAGGTTCCACCAATCCCACCATCTGCTCCAATGCTGCGACCAGCTAAGTACTGCTCATCCGGTCCATTCAATACAAGAAAATCATTTCCACCTGCTGCCTTAAACTGCTGAAGCTCAAATGTACTTTCTGCTGAAATCTTCACGCCAATCACTTTATCCTGCGTAGCCATCTTCATTAACAAGCTTTTCGATAAATGAAAGCCTGTCGTTTGCGGGATGTGGTAGATAATAAATGGAAGTGAAGTACTATCGATGATCGCCTGCCAATGGCTTTCAACACTGTCCGGAGACAACCGGTAATAAATTGCCGGAACAGCCGATACCGCATGTGCGCCTACTAATTCAGCATGTTCAGCTAGCTCAACACTATCTCTTGTAGATGGAGCACCTACATGAGCAATGATCGTAAGCTCATCTCCTACTTCCGCTATAACTGCTTCGAGCATTTGTTTACGCTCTTCTACCGATTGCAGCATGCCTTCGCCCGAGCTTCCGCCAACATAAAGTCCTTTCACACCAGTAGAAGCATAATGCCGAGCTAAATTCCGCGCCGCTTCTTTATCTATGTTCCCCTCGGCATCATAACTGGAGTACAAAGCGATAATAATGCCTTTAAAAGCTTCAAGATCAGTTGATTTCATAAATAACAGCCTCCGTCGTTTAAGTCACAGCTCATTAATTTACGTTGTTATAAGAATATTTAACCCTTAACAGCACCCATCGTAATCCCTTGTGTAAATGCCTTTTGAAACATTAGGAAAATCGCAATCATAGGAATTGAGGCTAATGCAGCACCCGCCATAAGCAATCCATAGTTTGTTGTAAATTCGCCTCGAAGTGTCGCTACCCCAAGTGGTAATGTCATCATCGAAGTGGATCGCGTCATGATAAGCTGACTGAAATAATCGTTCCATGAAGTGATGAAGGTGAATATAGCCAATGCACCAACCGCTGGTTTCAATAACGGTAAAATGATCGTTCCAAACAATCGAATTTCTGAGCTACCGTCAATTTTTGCCGCTTCAATCAGTTCTCCCGGAATTGTCTGAGCGAACTGCTTCATCAGAAACACGCCAAATGGCCAGCCAATCGCCGGTAAAATAAGCCCTTTATACGTATTGACCCAACCAAAGTCTGCTAACATCGTAAACAGCGGAACGAGAATAACTTGCTTAGGCAATGCCATGGCGGCAACAAACATCGTGAAGATAATTCCTCGTCCGGGAAATGATTTCTTTGCGAGAACATATCCGGCGCAAGAGGAGACAATACAGATCGCAGCCATTTCTGCAAAAGCAATAATAAAGCTATTAAACATCCAGCGTTCAACTGGATTCTTAAATAATTCTGTCCAGTTCTGTAACGTAGGCTTTAACGGAAACCACTCCGGTGGGATGGTCGTTGCCACGGTTTGAAGTTTAAAGGCCCCCGAAACTACCCAATAAAAAGGGAAGATAAAAAATAATGTAGCCAAAATCAATAGGATTGTAGCTATAATTTTTGGAATCGTTAATTCTTTTTTCCATGCACTTACTTTCTTAGACTGGATAATAGGTGATTTCAGTTCTAATGGATTCGTTGAATTCATGATGTCCCCTCCTTAATACTCAACATCGCTGCCAAAGTATTTGAATTGAATGATAGAAATGATCCCAATCACAATCGCAAGTATGACACCCATTGCTGAGGCATAACCGAAATGACCTAACATAAAGGCTTGTTCATATACACCATACATAACGGTTGAAGTGCTATATACAGGTCCACCTGAGGTAAGAAGTTGAATCAGCGCAAAACATTGAAAAGTATTAATCGTAGTAATCACGATAATATATAAGTTCGTTGGCATCAGCATCGGCCATAATATTTTTCGGAAAATTTGCCACGGGGTTGCTCGGTCAATCTCTGCTGCTTCAATGTAAAAGGTAGGAATGTTACCAATGGAGGCCACATACAAAATGATCGGTTGCCCTACAGAGGTCGTTATTAAAACCACGATAATTGCAAGTAATGCGGTTCTTGTATCCCCAAGCCACGAAACAGGCTCCATTCCAAACAAACCTGTTAAATAATTCAGAATCCCGTAGTTGGGATGGTAAATCCAGCCCCACACCACTGTGATACTTACAACCGATGATACGGCTGGCAAGTAGAACACTCCGCGGAAAAACGATCTAGCAAACTCTTTTTTCTTATAAATGTTCATGGAAACAAACAGTGAAAAGATAATCACGATCGGTACAGTGATCACTACGAGTAATAAAGTATTTCCCATGGACTTTATGAAATTATCATCTTTAAATAATGAAATATAATTATCGAGACCAATAAAGCTAAAATCTCTCAAAGAGTAATCAAAGAAACTAATATAGACCCCTTTTATCATCGGGTAGGCTACAAACAGAAGAAAGAATCCAAACGCTGGTAATAAGAAAAGATAACTCATCATCCAGTCACGTATCACATAACCTTTAATTTTGCGTACCGTTGTCCCCACAACCTTCTCCCCATTTCTCTGATGAAAAATAATGATATTTATAGGTGCGTGTCTTGAAAATTTTCATTTTTTTAAAAAGAATAGAGTGCTTCCCGCACTCTATTCTTTTAAACACCATTCACTATTTATTTCATAGCTGCTTTTGCTTTAGTAATAGCTTCGTTAGCCTTTGTAGCAAAACTATCCAAAGCTTCCTTGCCGGTTGCGCCTCCCGTTAAAGCACGTTGTAATTCAGGGAACCAGAACGTACGAATATCTGCATATCCATCAGCAATCGTTGGTGCATCTGTCGTAAATTTACGAGCATATTCAGCGTATTTATACTCTGGATCGTCATAAAGACCAGTAATCGAATTACGAACCGAGAGTCCGCCTGTTTGAATCAAGTTTTTCTTACCCCATACAGGATCATTAGCAATGAAATCAATCAGCTTTTTGGAAGCTGCAATCTTAGCTTCATCCCCATTGTTAAATACAGCCATACCACCCAGATAAGGTTCAAGCTTTGGTTCCGATCCATCTAGTGTTGGGAATGGAAGGAGAATATCTTCGAACTGAACCATTTTTTTGGATACGTTCTGTGCTTTTAGTACAGCGGAATAGTTAAGTGTAAAGGCCAATTTCCCTTGTAGAAACAAATCGTTCACGTCAGCAGCCGCAAGTGAAGCTGCACCAGAGACACTGAGTTTATCTTTCGTAGCTTGGACAATCCAGTCTAACGCTTTAGCAGCATTATCTGTATTGATTGCGACTGCTGAGTTATCTTCATTTAAGAATCGGGATACACCCAAGTTAGCAAGATAAGCGCGAGTACCTTGGTCTCCAGCTTGGCTCTTCGCGAAGAATCCTGTAGGAATAACATCCGGAGCCTTTTCTTTCACAGCTTCCAATGCCTTTTTATATTCTTCAAACGTCCAAGTTCTATCTTCCTTATCTAAAGGAAGTAAATCTAGAGCGCCAATCTTTTCAAAAATAGTCTTATTAACAGCCATCATAAATGGTGCTGTATTGATCGGGTACATAAAGATGTTGTCGCTTACACTTGACTGCTTCCAGAAAGCTTCGGAGATATCATTCTTCACTTCATCAGTCACCATGTCGTTAAGCGGAGCAAGCAAATCCTTTTTACCCCAATCGATAATCCGTCCAGGTGCATCATAGATCACATCCGGTGCGGTATTCGAAGCAATTGCGACATTCAGTTTTTCAGGGCCGCCTTCAAAGGTGATCATCTCAAGATTGACTTTAATTTCAGGGTTCTTCTCATTAAAAGCTGCAATGATTTCCTTCTCATATTTGCCAACTTCACCATCTAAAGCTTGAAAGCTTGGAAAATTCCACCATGTAATTTCTACTGGCTTAGCAGCAGCCTCAGTTGCTGCGGGCTCTGTCTTGTCAGCGTTACTTGGTGTAACTGCTGAATTCGCTGTGTTCGTATTTCCACATGCAACTAACTGTGTACCTAAAAGTGCGACACCAACAATACTCATAAGCCCTTTTTTCATTGCTTTCATGTGCTACCCCCAATTATTTTTTGTGGAATAAGTACCGCTCTCATTCCTTGCGCTAATCATAAATCAATTGTAAATCTAGGAGAATCCCACTCCTTTTACTTTTAGGGTTCATTTCTGACATATCCCTTCAATCCACCCCTCTTCAATGTTATAATACATTACATATTCCACCTATTAACAATTGAATTTATATTTTTTCACTTTTTCGCCTTAATGTAACCCTTTTAATCTTACATCTAATGGTATTCTCTTACGAGTGATCCACTATAATTCTAGTCTTCTGGAGGGATTTCATGTACAAACTAATGATTGTAGAGGATGAACCATTAATACGAACGGGCTTAAAACATTACTTTGCTTGGGAGGAGCTCGGGGTTCACAGCATTATTGAAGCAGAAAATGGAAAAGAAGGTATGGCCACCGCACTGCGCGAGAAGCCCGATTTGGTGATCACCGATATCCGGATGCCCGAAATGAATGGTCTTCAAATGATTGAGCAGATTCGCAATCTGCTTCCTGATACATTATTTATCATTTTGACAGGATTCAACGATTTCGAATACGCGCAGAAGGCTATTAAACTAGGGAATGTACATGCTTTTTTGCTCAAACCTTTGGAATACGAGGAAAGCCTCTTAGTGATACAAGAGTGTATGAGCAAGCTCCAACTAAAGCGACAGGATAGATTAAAACGTTCTAATCTGGAAGGGGCACAACTTGTAAAGCTGTTATTAGAGGAAGAACATTCAGTAATAGATGATGCTGTTATCCATGAACTATGTAATTTCAACAGTAACTACTATCTTTATCTCCCCTTTGTTTTGACAGGGATCCCTATGAGAGAAACGCGCACTCCATCCACCCTGTGGATGAGAGAATATGCGGAGAAGTTCATTCATAATGCTGTGGATGAGTATCTTCATGCCTCTACACCGCACTCTATTTTTACATATTCATCTAAAACTAAGCTCTATGGACTTATTGTATTAGGATCTCCGTCTTCTACTGACAACTTCCCTCTTCAGGCTCAAGTGCAGACACGAATCGACCAATATCTGAAGACGCTTACGCTAGAACATCATCTTGGCCTCTATTTAGTTATAGGTAAGACGACGGAGAGTCCGGCACAAATAAATGCATTGCTGCACGAGTCCGATCGAATGTTATATCAACGCTTCTACAAGAGAGATTGCAGGTTATTCTATGTGCCACAATGGATAGAAAACTCAAATTCTCTGAAACCATCCCTAATTCAACTAGATGAGAATGATAAGAAACGGATGATCTCCTGTATCGAAAGTTCTAACGAAATAGAGACGCTCCAGCTGATGCACCGCCTGGCTCAAGATATTTTGAGTAAAACCGATGTCGCTTCTCCTGATTACTGGCTCGCATTTCTTCAGGAAATCATAAGTGTTATAATCCGCTTCGCCAATAAAAACCACATCCATATCGAAGGCGTGTACAGCGAAAAGCTCTTGAACCTCACCTTTGTGGATGATTTTGATTCACTTGAGACGCTTTTTGACTGGCTTGGCAGATGGATGATTCATTTGGGGATTGTTTATACCGAAGGATTGACGCACAACCACCAACAGGATGTGATCATATTCGAGCATATTAAATCCTTCATTAAAGAAAATATTGATCAAGAAGTGACTCTGCAGATGGTAGCAGATCGATTCTTCTATAATCCGTCTTATTTAAGTCGCCTGTTCAAGCGGAAACTCGATAAGAACTACATGCGATTTGTAACCGAGATTCGGATGGAATATGCGCAGGAATGCTTAAAAAAACCGGAGATTCTAGTGACCGATGTCTGTACGATGTGTGGTTACAAAAGCTATAAGCATTTCGTTAAAACCTTCCGAAGCATCACGAACATGACCCCATCAGACTATAGAAAACAATCAGGCTGGTGACCTAAAATGATGCAGATTGAGCAACCAAAGCGACGCTACCGGATGCGACATGTCAATCGTCAAATTTTTGTGTTGATGATTCTGACTATTACCATTCCACTCCTGATCATATCCGCAATCATTTATATATTTTCAAATCAAGCTGTCAAAAATGAATACCAGAGCAGCTCTAATCTGATCCTTAATAACCTCTCGTTCAATATTGACCAATATCTTCAAAGTATTGATAAAGGTACACTGAATGCACAGGTAGATAGCCAGCTCCAAACCGCACTTGAGCACTGGACGATCCATAAAGACGATGTCGGTAATGACCAGAATATTCAGTACGGAAACACGATTGAACATTTCATCAGCGGGATCGAGATGACGATAAAAAATGTTGATAGTGTACAGATTTTTTCGGGGTCTCGTGTGTTCTACTCTGCCAATTTCAATCGTGCGGATTATGATGTGAAGGATTATACCCAGGAGGATTGGTATTTACAGACCCAGCAGAAAAAAGGCGGAGTGATTCTATTTGGCAGTCATGTCCCCTTCTATCGTACCAATTCCAAACAATCCGTCATTTCTATCGCCCGGGTCATTAATAAAAAAGGAAGCAAGCAGCCCATAGGTGTCATGTTAATCGATATCCGCTTGGATTCAATACGTGAAATCTTAAAGCTCTCGGAGAATAGCAAACGAAAATTCATTATCTTAGACGATAAGGGTGGTAGTGTATATAGCTCTGACATCATGGAAACCTCACCTTTACAACCTATCCCTATAGAACCTCAGGCGCTTAATACTTTCATGAACAATGATACGGGGAGCTTTTATGGTACTTTTGATGATAAAGACTCGTACATTAACTTTGTTACGTCTCCCTATTCCAACTGGAAGGTCATTCAGTATATTGATGAGAAAGAGATGACGAAGCAGGCCACTTTTCTCGGAAAAATCATTTTAACATTAGCGCTCTTATCGCTTGTCACTGCGATCTTATTCATGTATATCTTATCGGAGCGTGTCACTAAGCCCATTATTCTTTTAAGCCGAAAGGTCAAGCTGGTGGGGATGGGGAACTTTGATGTGGATTTGTATAGTAATCGTCAAGATGAGTTTGGTGTTCTATACAATGGAATCCGTAAAATGGTGAAAGACCTGCAAAATTATATCGAGCGATCTTCAATGGCCAAAGCACAGCAAAAAGTAGCTCAGTACGGTGCCCTTAAAAGCCAAATCAATCCACATTTCCTAGCGAATGTACTTGAATCTATTCAAATGAAAGCCATCATCAATGGACAAAGAGAGATTGGCGAAATGGTGGGGATTGTAGGTAGATTGTTTCGGATTCATATCCAGACCGGCAAGATAACCGTAACCCTGCGAGAAGAGCTTGAGCACGTCCGGCTGTATGTAAAAATCCAACAATTACGTTTCGGGGATAAAATTCAATATGTTGAACAGCTAGAACCTAATACCGAAATGGTTAAAGTCATGCACTTTTCCCTTCAGCCCATCGTAGAGAATGCTATTGTGCATGGACTGGAGTGTCGAAGTGAACCGGGTCTTCTTGAAGTCTCCTCGATGATTTCGGGGGAAGACATGCTAATTATCGTTAAAGATAATGGGATTGGCATCGATGAAGAGAAACTTAAACAGTTACGTCTTCGTCTCTCTCAACCATCAGACACCCTAGATGAAGATCATATTGGTATAAAAAATGTTCATGATCGTATTCAATTTCATTTTGGTGAACCCTATGGAATTGAAATCACCAGTCAAGTAGGTGAAGGGACGACCGTGATCATCCGACTACCAGTATAATCCTAGACATTCTGCTCAGTAATCCCTACTTCAGGGTCGAAGGTAAGCATTTTGGTAGCTATTTTATCGATGAAGAAGCGATCATGACTGACGGTAACTACGGCTCCCGGGAAATGAATAAGCGCCTGCTCCATCACCTGAATACTCGTCAAATCCAAATGATTCGTTGGCTCATCCAAAATAATGACAGCCGCGCCAGAGAGAAGACATTTCGCTAATGCTACTCTGGCCTGCTGTCCACCTGACAGACTGCCGATCGTTTTGCTTAGATCCATTTCCGAGAATTGCAGCATCGATAAGAATTTATTCACTTTTTTACGCGGAGCATCGAGTCCCAGCCCATACACATTTACGGCATGGCTGACAGTATCTTTAACATCGAGTTCGTCCCACATCTGATTGAAGTACGCGTAGCTGACCCCACGTTCCCAAGTCACACCACCCGTTTTAGGCTCTTCTTGCCCAGTCAATACTTTTATGAGTGTCGACTTCCCGCTGCCGTTAGGTCCCACAATAGCTATCCGATCTTCCTTTTGAATATCGAAGCTTATGTTCTGGAATATCGTCCGACCGTCATAGCTTTGTCCGATTCCCTTCACTTCACCAAGCTTGTCCGGAAACCGTAAATTACTGTAGATATCGGTGATCAGTACGTTCACTGGATGAGGCTCCACACGCTTTTTCATATCTGTCAGCTTACGTGATAGGCGATCCTTAGAGGATTTTTTGTTCCCACGGGTTTCAATGGCCTCAGACTCCATAAGCAGAAGCTCTTCTTCCCACTCAAACTGACGGTCAAGCACTTTTTTGCGCATCTTCTTTTTACGAACATAGTCAGTGTAATTGCCTTCATATTCCTGAAAATGATAATTCTCGATTTCTATCGTCCGCGTGACTACTCTGTCAATAAATTGCCGGTCATGGGAGACCAGAATCATCGCCCCATTAAAACGGTGCAGCCACTGCTCTAACCATACGATCCCTTCGATATCCAAAAAGTTAGTAGGCTCATCGAGCAATACAACGTCGGGCATTTCAATTAAGACTTTAGCCAGTGCTGCACGGTTCCTCCAGCCTCCGGATAACTCATCGACAGGTTGATGCCGTGATCTTTCATTGAATCCTAATTTAGTCAGAACAGTGTTAATTTCAACGGATACATTCCAGCCATCCAAATGATCCATTTGTTCAAAAAGCGCCGCTTGCCGCTCTAAAAGAGTATTCATCTGATCATCATCCGTCACTTGCCCAAGCTGTTCCCCGATTTGGTTAAGCTCTTGTTCGATAAGCGCTACTTGCTCAAAACACAATTCTAACTCTTGCTGTACAGACAAGGTGCCGGAAAGCTCCGAGAATTGAGAGAAATAACTGATCTTCACATTGGGATCTAACTCAACTTTCCCTGCTGTTGGCTCCTCTTTTCCCAGCATCAGTTTAAAAACAGTAGATTTGCCCGCACCATTTCGTCCGATTAACCCAATTCGTTCACCCTTGCTAACTCGAAAATAAATATCTCGAAAAATCAATGTATTCTCATATTTCTTAGTTACGTTCTCCATACGAATTACGCTCAAATCTATCACTCCTCTAGTTGAATCAAAGGTGATTATAACACTAAACCCTCCTCATGGCTCTCCCTCGGTGATCAGTTACTGGTAAAGAATCAACAGCATGATTTCTTTCCTATCGGTCATCTTGCTTCATGTAAGCGTGTTTATCTTTGTCTTTTATTCATTTGCTACCTTCCTGCTGCATTTCTGCAACGAACTTGTCTAGGACTGTGCATTGAAGATCTAGGATAGAGCAATTAAATGAAACTATAGCTTTTACAGCATAAAATGTCATATGGCGTCCAAATTCGGCTTCTTGCTTTGATTTACAAAAAAATGTGCAAGCCGTACGATTTAATTCATCATTTCAGCTAAAAAGAGTCGCTTTAAACTTTGCAACAAGGAGGTACGTTATGATTATTATTTGTTTATTTGCTGCAGCTCTTTTGTTCTATCTGGGCTATGCGCTTTTAAATATCGAGAGATTCTAGAGAAACGGATTTAATAATGGAGGCAATTTAGATGCAACAGCATAATCAGAAACAAGGCATAAACAGACAAGTCTTACTAAGAGCATTAGTCGAAAGCATATTTAAGCTTAACCCCGTTTACATGGTAAAGATTCCCGTTATGTTTGTTGTCGAAGCCGGTGCCTTATTAGTATTACTGATGATTGTATTCCCTGTTACTTTTAACACCGTTGGGAAACAAGGGTATAACACCGCTGTATTCTTTATATTACTTTTCACTATTTTATTCGCCAACTTTGCGGAAGCTTTAGCTGAAGGTAGAGGCAAAGCACAAGCAAATTTTTTAAAGAGAACACAACAATCTACAACCGCTAGACGTTACACAAAAAATGGTAGCTTTCAGGAAGTGTCATCTACAGAACTTCGCAGAGGCGATTTGATCCTTGTTAACCATGGAGAAATCATCCCTGGGGATGGTGAAATTATTGAAGGCGTAGCCGCTATTGATGAATCTGCAATTACAGGTGAATCTGCACCGATCATCAAAAGGGCAAATAGTGACTTCAGTTCCGTTACGGGCGGTACCCTTGTCATTAGTGACTGGATCAAAGTCAAAATCACTGCAGATCCAGGTGATACCTTCCTCGACCGAATGATTAAGCTGGTAGAAGGCGCTAAACGCCATAAATCTCCTAATGAAGTTGCGTTGAATACCCTATTAGTTGTACTTACGATCATATTTTTTATCGTTGTAATTACACTGGTCCCAATAGCGGGATATTTAGGGGTTAACATTGAAGTCTCAACACTGATCGCTTTGCTTATTTGTCTCATTCCAACTACCATCGGAGCATTGTTGTCTACTATCGGTATTGCTGGAATGGATCGGGTGACAAGATTTAATGTGCTTGCGATGTCAGGCAAGGCTGTAGAAGCCGCTGGGGATATCAATACAATAATTCTGGACAAAACAGGAACGATTACCTACGGCAACCGGATGGCTCGGAGTTTTATAACAATGCCCGGTATCCTTGATAAAAAACTATTACAAGCCGCCGTAGCAACCTCAATCTATGATGAAACTCCTGAAGGTCAATCCGTGTTGGATCTTGCGAAAAGTCAGGGATTTCAATGGAATCACGATAGTTTCTCCAATAGCCAGATTGTTCCCTTTACAGCTGCAAGCCGAATGAGTGGTTTAGTCACCGATGATCAGAATTATTATAAAGGAGCAGCCGCTGAAATATTCGAGCACGTTAAGGGTTTGGGTGGAGTCTTCGATAGACAAGCGCTTCTCATCAATGATGAAATTGCGATGCAGGGCGGTACTCCCTTGGCCGTGTGTAGAGGAAACTTACTTTTAGGTTTTATTGATTTAAGGGATACCGTTAAACCAGGGTTAAAAGAGAAATTCGCTGAGTTACATAAAATGGGCATAAAAACAATTATGTGTACAGGTGATAACCCATTAACGGCAGCAACCATTGCAAAAGAAGCTGGAGTAGATACTTTCATAGCAGAATGCAAACCTGAAGATAAAATACGAATTGTTATTGAGGAACAATCCCAAGGGAAGTTGGTCGCCATGACGGGTGACGGCACTAACGATGCACCTGCTCTTGCACAAGCGGATGTAGGAATTGCTATGAACAGTGGTACAGTGGCCGCTAAGGAAGCCGCCAATATGGTCGATTTGGATTCCGATCCCACCAAATTAATTCAGGTCGTCTTTATCGGGAAACAACTACTAATAACTCGTGGAGCATTGACAACCTTTAGTATCGCTAATGATTTTGCGAAATATTTTGCGATTCTTCCAGCCATGTTTACCCTTGCCATTCCCGAGATGAAAATCTTAAATATTATGAATCTTCACTCCCCAGAGTCAGCGCTGCTGGCCGCCCTAATCTTTAACGCTTTGATTATTCCTGCTCTTATTCCACTTGCAGTGAGAGGTGTTAAATACTCCCCAATCGATGCGGATAAGCTGCTGCTACGAAACATTATGGTGTACGGTCTCGGAGGTGTAATCGCACCTTTCGCAGGTATTAAAATCATTGATATCATTCTTCAGGTTTTCTATTTGTACATATAAAAATAACTAAAATCTTCATAGATACAAGCTGGAGGCTGCTTATGAGATATTCGATACAAACCAAACTAATGATAGGGTTCTCCTTAGCCGCCTTTCTTCTGGGGATAACAGGCCAAATATGGTATAGCTTCGCACAGAAGCTGCATGAAGAGCAGTTAAACACGAGTGAATACACCTCCGGCATGATGGAAGCCCTTGCGATCACTGTTGGCTGTTTCACACTAATCCTTGGGATTGGAATGGCCCTTTCCCGAATGCTCTCCCGTCCCATCAGCCAAATCGCATTAACTATTGAGGAAGTTGCCGCTGGCCAACTGAACGGCCCTGAAATCACACTCGGCAGCAGAGATGAATTGGAGGATACGGCAAAATCGATAAACACAATGACTAGTAATTTACGCGTCCTCATTCGCAGAGTTAGCGATTCTTCTCACCAGGTATCTTTGGCAGCTGACCGGTTGAACGAAACTGCCGAGCAGAACAGTCTAACCGCTCAGCAAATCGAAAAAGTGATACAGAACGTTACACTCGGATCGGAACAACAAGTGAAAGAGGTCTCTTACACCAATTCCTCTGTAAACCAAATGAATACTGGTCTTGAGCATATTGCAAATTATGCCGTTACTGTGGACACCTCTTCTATAAAAGCTGCTAAAGAAGCTACGGCGGGCAATCTCGTGATTTCCAAAAGTATGGAGCAAATGAAATCTATAGCGTCTGCGTTCGGTCATACTGCAGAAACTATTCAAAGATTAGGTGAATGTTCCGAAGAAATTGTTAATTTCGCACTGACCATTAGAGGCATTGCTGATACAACTAATCTATTAGCATTAAATGCCTCTATCGAGGCAGCACATGCAGGAGATTTCGGGCGTGGATTCTCTGTCATTGCAATCGAAGTTAAACAACTTGCCGATGCATCCAAAAGAGCCGCTGATCAAATATCCTTACTACTAAATGATATAAAAAAAGAAATATTGCAAGCAGTAACAACGATGCAGGACAGCAGTCTTGAGGTAAGTAGCGGGATTACAATCATCTCTGATGCTGGCAGTGCCTTCATGAAGATCACAAATGCGATAGATCAAGTAACTGTACATAGTAAGCAAGTAAGAGATATTACTCAGGACGCCTTCTCTCATGCTAATCATATTTCTTTAGCGGTTAAACAATTGGAAACCATAGCCAAACAATCGTACACCAGCTCAGGCGAGGCAGCAGCAGCGACATTAGAACAGGCTCATACTACCAGTCAGCTGTTTCATGAAACAGCCGCGCTGCAAAAGATGTCTCAAGAGCTACAGGATTTGATCCGTAGGTTTGATGTGTAAGGGATACAAGTGGATAGAGACAGCATAATTCCCACCATGCTGTCTCTATCCATTAACTTTGTCCTTATTTTTTATAGACTTTATAATCATTTAAATAGTAATAAATTTTTCCGATATATGTATTTATATTAATATAAATTTATAAATACATAAGGAGGAACAACCATGCGTTTGTAAAATTTGATCAAGAAGAATGTAAGTCTAGCTGTAAGCATCACCTTAATTTTCTCATTATTTATTGTTCATCCTGCCAGTGCGTCTACGTTCTTGCAAGACCACTTTGAAGAAGGAGATCGTCATTGGACAGCTACTAGTGGTGACTGGTCTGTAGTCGAACAGAATGGAAATCAGGTCTATAATCAATCCAGTTCGAAAGAAGGACGTACTTCAGCAGGGGATCCATCCTGGACCGATTATTCTGTGGAGGCTGATGTAAATGTAGTGGACTTCAATGGCTCGAACAGAACTTATGTTGCAGGCAGATACATAGATGGGAATAATTTTTATGCAGCTTCTTTGTATAATAACAATGATGGAATGCTAGAAATCAGAAAGAAATTTTCTGGATCCACTACAACCTTAGCCAGTAAATCCTACGCTTTGGAAGCTGGGGTTTGGTATCATATCAAACTCGAAATGAATGGAAACACCATCAATATGTACGTGAATGACAAATTGGAGCTTACTGCCTCTGATTCTAAATTAAAAAAAGGCGCAGCAGGACTCGTTACCTTTAAGACGCTTGCGATGTTCGATAACGTAATCGTTTCGGACACTAATGAAGTTACACCGACGCCGACTGCTTCACCAACGCCAACTACTACACCTACACCTACACCGGTGCATGCTAGCGAATATAATTTGGCGGGGTTTGCCGAAGGTACCACGGGTGGTGGAAATATATCAGAAGATAGTCCACTCTATAAAAAGGTGTATACGGCTGAGGATCTTGCTGTTGCACTGAGAAAAGGCTCTAAAATTAAGGTCATTGAAATCATGAACGATCTCGATTTGGGGTGGAACGAGATTTCTGCAGCAGCAAAGGTATCCCCTTTTAGCGCTCATAATAGTGCATTAACACATCCTGTATTAATGGAGTCTGGTGTCAGCAAAGTGTCCGTAGACAACTTCGACGGATTGACCATTTTCTCTGCTAATGGCGCAACCATTAAACACGCAGCCTTTACCTTCAAAAGAAGCTCAAACGTCATCATCCGTAACCTTGAATTTGATGAACTATGGGAATGGGATGAAGCAACTAAAGGAAATTACGATAAAAACGACTGGGACTACATCACTATAGAGAATAGTAATAATGTATGGATCGACCATTGTACATTCAATAAATCCTATGACGGCGTAGTGGATGTTAAAAAAGGTAGCAGCGGCGTTACTATTTCCTGGTCCTCCTTCTTGGGTGATGATAGAAGCGCAACTAGCTGGGTCACTCAGCAAATAAATGCAATGGAAGCTAACAAGTCAGCTTATCCAATGTATGCTTACTTAAGAAGCAGTTCAGTTGGCCTAAGTAAAGACGATGTCATTGCAATTGCTGCCAGTCAAAAAAAGGGACATTTAATAGGTGCAACAGAATTCGCAGCTGATAATGCGCTTCTTTCTGTGACACTCCATCACAACTACTATAAAGATATACAAGATCGTATGCCTCGTCTTCGGAGCGGTAATGCGCATGCCTATAATATTGTAATGGATAACGAAGACACTCGGTTGGCTAAGAAACGTCTTACATCAGCTATGGAAAAAGCTATCTCGAGCAAAGGCTACCATTTCGGTGTAACAAGTAACGGGGCAATCTCTACTGAAGGAGGGGCAGTATTGCTTGAAAGTTCAGTGATTATCGATGTGGTGTATCCCCTTCGGAACAATCAAGCTGATGCTAGCAATAGTAAGTATACCGGGGCAATAGCGGCGCTAGACACGGTCTACTCCCTGGATGGAGCAACATTCCGTGGAGACAGCACTTTTGCTAATAGTCCTCTATCACCTGTACCTGCTGCGATTAAAGCATTCGCATGGAACGGTTTCACAACACTTCCTTATAGCTATACAACAGATGACCCAACTAGTCTGAAGTCTAGACTAACAGCTGTTTACGGCTCGGGGGCTGGCAAACTATCTTGGTCAAACGAGGAATGGTTGAAGACTAATTACAGTAACTAGTAGAATATACTTGAGGTCTAAATTCTCTCTATAGAAAACCTAGCGAATCGAACGGTGAATCAGACGGTGGTAACTCTACGCTACGCTCAAAGCGCAAGCATCCGATGAATCGGACTCAGGAGCCCATATTTCGAAGATTCACGGCATTTCACAACGCTATCGGACTCAGATGCCGTTATTCATCCAATAATGTTTCAATTCGGTGTGAAAATAGACTAATAAGTGCTATACAGTCCGATAGATCGGAAAAATGGACTAAACAACGCAAATAGCTGCGATACGGTCCAAATGGTTTGTAAGGTTTAGTGATAAAGTCATTTTCAAAAATTGCATACTATTTCAAAAGACATAAAAGGCCGCTATCTGCGGCCTTTTTGTCTGTATTGCGTGTTCCGATACATATTTTTGCAAATTCAGCTCGTATCTCTTGCTGCTTATTTTTTCAAGATATCAATATACTCTTCTTTCTCGCGATCAGGCCCCGTATCAAGCTTCAAACGAATGGATTTCGGATGATCTAATACGTTGCTGCTAAAATTACTTATAAATCCATCCTCACTACCACTTCCGCCAATCGATTTATTTTCCACTTTTTGCTTTCCAACCTGTGAAATCAACGTACTGGGGGTCTTTTCAAATATTTCATTCCTGATCTCCCAATCGGTTTTTAATGCTTCACTTAACGTAAATTTAACTACTATACTTAATGGAGATAGCTCCACCTGTGAAAGATTCACTTCATGTCCGTCAATCATAAAAGGCTTATTAATAACTACTATCTCAGTCTTCTGTTCCCAAAATTTTGGATCAATAGCGAAGCTCACCTTTAAACGATCAGAATAGCGCATGTCAGCTAGATTCGTTCCCGTTTTTGGTTTTGCTAGCATTCCTGGATCCACTGAAGCGATCTGAAAATTCGCCACCACCTCTTTTGGAAATGCTTTATTCTTATCTAGTGGATAGATAGTTTTTCCGAGCCAAGTATAAATACTATCCTCAGCATGTGATCCCATTCCACTTCGATTCCCATTTTTGTCTACTATACTCTGTCCAGTTACCGCATCTGTCAGCCACACACTATTCACGTTGTAAATTTCTTGACCATCACTTGTCGTCCCTGTATACAGCAGCATGATTTTATTTTCATCAGCGATCACAGCATTCAGAGTAATTTTATACCCGTTTTTCTCAGCGCTTTTATTGATGATTTGCACATAATCGTTTCGAATAGCAGATTCTAATGTAAGGGCATCAACGTCAGATTCAGCCAACTTCTTAAAAGGTTCCAGCATCCCCCAATCACTTGATTCAATACTTGTAGAGGCTTGTTGAGGCAGCCATTGGGATGGATTGAAGAAGAGTAATCCTGCGATCAAAACAGCGGCAGTCATTACAGCCATCGTGCTTTTGGCGAACATTAGTTTTTTACCGCGCTTCTTACCCAGCTCAATTCCTGCTTGTATGGCATAGATTTGTGCGGCAGCACTCTCCATTTTTTGTTCCTGCGGGATCCGTTCAGCATCGCTTAACATGGCAAGCTCCTCCTGACTACTCATGGTTCCAATCACCCCGATTCTTAATGATAGTTCTTAACTGCTTTAGTCCTTTATGCTGCCATGTCTTGACCGTTCCCTCAGGTTTACTCAGAATGTTAGCGATCTCGCTCAAGGTCATATCGTTGTAGTATTTAAGTAGCAGCACATGGCGATACTTGGGCTTAACCTGTTCGAGTGCCCACAGCATTTCCATCCGATGATGGCCAATATGTGTGATCTGCTCCCCTAATCTCTCATCTACTAGCGGCATGGAACGTTTTCTGCGTCTTTGTTCATCTATACAGACATAAATCAGAATCCGAATAATCCATGATTTGAACGCTTTGGGATCCTTTAACGTTTTTCTTTTGATCCAGGCCCGGCAAGTCATTTCCTGCATCGCTTCAAGCGCATCATTCCGGTTTCGCAAGTAGCTGTAGGCTATACTGTATAGTTGCTCTCTATGTACCAATATGGAATCGTAGAAATCCGTCTCGCTCCGAGTATCAAGAATCGTCACTTTCTTCATTTCTGCATTAGTCATCGTCATATCCTTTCTTAGCCCCCTCTCCTAAACCTCTCATAGATTAAGACGGGGAGGGTATAGAAACGGTTTTTATTTGTATTAACTTTTTTGGGGCTGAGCACTCTAAGATTATAACATTCTATAAAAATTGAACGATAAATGTTATGATAGGTAAAATTGGACATAATCAATAGTACGCACTTAAAAGTACCATAGGCACAAAAATGTACCTATACATTGGAGGCAATCATGACAACAACAACCATTAAGAAAAAATACAATATTTCCGTTGAAGCCACACTTGAAGTCATTGGCGGGAAATGGAAATGTGTGATTCTCTGTCATCTAACGCATGGCAAAAAACGCACATCGGAACTAAAACAGTTGATGCCCGGAATCACACAAAAAATGTTAACACAACAGCTTCGAGAACTAGAGGCCGATGGAATCATCAACCGGATCGTATACAATCAGGTTCCACCTAAAGTGGAATATGAGCTTAGTGAGTATGGGGATAGTTTAAGTGACATTTTGACTTCTCTATGTAATTGGGGAGAACAGCATATCATTAAGCAGTATGGCGATAAATATGCTGTGTTAGAGGATAGCATTTTGAATAAATAACAAGAGGAACTATAAGTTCACTCTTTTAAGAACCCCTTCCTTAATGGTTGGGGTTTGTTTGTAGATTTATGCTGCGAAAGTTGAGGTACTAATTATACGCCCTTGAAAAAAAGGACAGCTAAATCAGATCGATTTAACTGTTCCAGAACTTAAATTACGCCCTCTCCTCCAATAGCAGTTGCTGTGAATGAAATAGGACCATATAGATTTATAGGCAAGTTGCTATCATTTTGAATTACCAATTCATAATTGTGGATACCAATATAAGGACCATCAACCCACTGAACATTTAATTGGATATCAGTTTGTGTAGTAAAACGAAAAAAGGAGCTATAAATATCGACTCCAGCACGTCGGATTAAAACAAGAAATTGGCTGTTAGCAAGTGCAGTAAGACTAAAACTACCATTTAACTCGACTCTGCTGGAGAAAGAAGCCGGATTAGCCGGACTAATATTTACTTGCGCCGTGGCTAGACCCGCTCCAGCTCCAGGAATCCCTGCAACCGTTATAGCGGTAGTAAACGGGTCTAATGGGATTTTTGCCTGTGACCCATAACTTATAATTGTCGCCATTTATCATCACTCCATTTCAAGGTTATAGAATAGTATATTGTGAATCCGCAATGATAGATTGGACTTAATTCCTGATGATTATAAACATTTAAGTTATACTTTTACTAGATTATAAAACCCAGTTACTTCGGATATCACCCTCTATTCCACCTATTGACAAACTCACGCATCAGAATTACAATTACCCAAATATCATGAACAACGCTGACAAAGGGTAAGTAGACAAACGAACATGGACTTCAGAGAGCCGGTGGTTGCTGCGAACCGGTGTCCAACGCTTGATCGAATGGCCTTTAGAGTTGCTCTTCCGAACCATCTTGATAGGATGCTGTAGGGATAGCCGGGGTTCCCGCCGTTATCAAGGGATCTGTATCGAGATTATCTTTTAACCCTCTCCGTACAGGTAAGAGAAGATCGTAAAGCCAACGAAACGTATGGTGACACGATCAATTAAGGTGGTACCACGACAACTTCGTCCTTATTGGATGAGGTTTTTTTGTCATTTTAAGGAGGTGATGGCCATGGATGATGGCTGGTGGTGGCGACTCAATCGTATGAATCAGAAGCAACAAAACAGGAGGAATTCAAATGATAAAAGAACGTGTATTAACTGGAGATCGAGTGACCGGAAAGCTTCACCTTGGCCATTACGTGGGCAGCTTACAGAACCGAGTGGATCTACAACAGAAGTACGATACTTTTGTGTTTCTAGCAGATATTCAGGCCTTAACGACTCACTTTGATCGTCCTCAACTACTTGGTCAAAACTTAAATGAAATCGCACTGGACTATTTATCAGCGGGTATAAATCCAGATACAGCAACAATATTTATTCAATCTATGGTTCCTGAGATCGCTGAGCTGACCGTCCTATTCTCCATGTTTGTCACTGTGAATTCGTTGCGGCATAATCCTACAATTAAAGCCGAATCGAAGAACTCCAGCTTAGATGAACTGTACTACGGTTTTCTTGGGTATCCAGTTAGCCAGGCTGCGGATATAACCTTTTGTAAAGCGACGATTATTCCTGTAGGAGAAGACCAGCTCCCCCATCTGGAGTTGACTCGCAAAATCGTACGTAGATTCAACGAGCTGTACAGCCCCATCCTTGTGGAGCCCAGAGCGCTCATCAGCGAGATGCCAAGACTAGTGGGAACAGACGGCAATGCTAAAATGAGTAAAAGCCTAGGTAATGCCATCGAGCTGGACTCCACGAAAGAAGAGATTGCCTTCAAGATCCGTAAAGCCACAACCGATCCGGCCCGCGTTCATAAAAATGATCCTGGGCATCCAGATATTTGTCCCATTTATGCCTATCATCGCGCTGTTCGTTCGCATGGCGCCCCAGAAATTCGCGAAGGCTGTGAAAATGGCACTATAAGCTGTTCTGCCTGCAAGCAGCTTATCACGACAGCTCTAGACCAGCTAATTGAACCAATGCGTGAGCGTCGCTCCTATTATGCTGCCAGACCCAAGGTTGTCGAGGATATCTTAATATCCGGAACTAAACGTGCCCGCGGCATCGCACAAGACACGATGACCGAAGTACGCGAGGCCATGGGTCTTAATTATTTTTCAAAATAAAACGATTCGTATGGGCAATAAAAAACAGCCGGACTCCCCATTGAAGAGAGCACCGGCTGTTTTTTTAAGAAAATATTATTTACTAAGGACATCCTCTGACATCAACCGCTTCAGGGCAATAAATTGCTTCGCGTCCCCTGCGGCTACAAGTGTCGATCCCTCCTTGAAGCTATACTCTGGACCAGGGTTTAGGAATTTACGCTTGTCCGCTTCTACAATAGCGATGATTGCAGCGCCCGTACGTTCTCTAATCTCAAGTTCCCCTATGGTTCTTCCAATCAAAGGACTAGCAGGAGTAATCCGCAACCAGTCTACAATCAGGTCCTCAAACAAATTTTCCTCGACTTCGACTGCCTTAGGCTTATAAGTAATACCAGCAAGTATTGCCGATACAGTTCTTGACTCTTCATCATCTAACGTCACATTGGACAGGGTCTCGTTGCCTCCATCAGTTAAATGATACATCTCACGTCTTTCATCATTATGAATAACAATGGTTAAGCTCTCTCCCGAGCGTGTATTCATGCAATATTTACGTCCAATGCCAGGCAAATCCACTTCTCTAATATCCATTTCACTTCCCCTTTCTCCCCCACCTGTTCCCCAAAAACTATGGCTCATAGTAGATTTCCCTCCCATCAGCTCTCCGTCCATCTCTAATAACTAATAAAGACATATGATTCATGGCTAAGTCTCCTTTGCATAAAAATATAGGCCTTCTACTAAGAAGGTCTACCATAAGCTTACCAGTTTATAAAAAGGAAACAACCCTAACCAAAAACACATAGGAATTAAAATACTTTCTATAACATAAATCCTTTCACCAAAAAAAAGGCCGTAACTCCCTAAAGCGAGATTACGACCTTACATTTATACCTTACAGCACCCAATTCCCCTTACGGAACACCGGTTCAATCGTGCCATCCGCAAGTTCTCCATCGATATCCAGTTCTGCCGAACCGATCATGAAATCGACATGCGTTAAGCTTACATTAGCACCTCGTGCCACAAGCTCTTCATTCGTAAGCCTTGTACCGCCTTCAATATTGACAGGATAGGCACTTCCCAACGCGAAATGGCAGGAGGCATTCTCATCAATCCCTGTATTGTAGAAAATTCGGTTCAAGCGAGAGATTGGAGAATCATGCTGCACTAAAGCCACTTCTCCTAGATAAGATGCACCTTCATCCGTTGCTAGAAGCGAGGTCAGATGCTCACGTCCGGACTCAGCTTCATAGGCTACTACTTTTCCATCTTTAAAAGTAAATGAAAGCCCTTCGACCAGACGTCCGTTTAAATTCAATGGAAGTGTGCTTCTAACAGTTCCGTTCACTCCAGTACGATTAGGCATGGAATAGATCTCTTCCGTTGGCATATTCGCCACGAAATACACGCCCTTATCATTCTCTCCGCCGCCTCCACGCCATAGATGACCTTCTGGAAGCTCCACATGCAGATCCGTTCCTGGAGCGCGGTAATGCAGGCTTTTATAACGCTTAGCGTTCATTCTATCCTGACTTTCTTTCAATTGACCGATATGTTCTCTCCAAGCAGCTACAGGATCATCGCTTCCTACACGATTCATCTGGAATACCGCTTCCCACATTGCCTCCACTCGCTTTTCCTCTGGAAGATCAGCAAACACCTTGTTTGCCCAAGCACGCGTTGGAGCCTTGACGAGGGACCAGCTGATTTTACTATTACGGGTATATTTGGAGTAGTTTTTACGAGCAACCGCTGCCGCTTTGACCGCTCTTGATACTTTGGAAGAATCAATACCATTGAACAATTCCGGATCTGGTACTTTAATATGTAAAATGGCGCCGTTCTCTTCCGCAAACTTCTCCATCATTTCTGCTTGCCACTGTGGATAGTAATCGAAGGAATCTTCCGGAGCTTTTTCGTAACGAATACGTGTAGTCGCTTCATCGTCCCAATCTACAATTACATATTTAGCACCTGCTTCGTAGGCTTTACCTACAATCAAGCGAGTAAGCTCTGCAGTTTCAATAGGTGCATGCACCATTAAGACTTGTCCAGGCTGTACATTTACCCCTACCTTTACAACCAGGTTCGCATATTTCTCTAACATTACCTCAAAATCTTTCATGAATTCTCTTCCTCCATCTCTATGGTTGCTTTACTGTCGCACCAAAGCACCGGAGCTCCTTAACAGCAGACGGTCAGCTTCACTTCTTATTTTAACGCAAAACGCTAAGAGTTGCGATTCGATATAATAAAGCGGCCCCCATGAAGGGACCGCTCACGTAAATCTTTATTTTTTATCCACCTGCAGCAAGGTTACGGTCTTTAAAGAATAGGTATGCATAATCTTGTCTTCAGAGATTACATTAAGCTTGGTCAAGCTTGCTACCTTCGCGGGGTCTGATTTGGAGAGCATACGCCACACTTCGGGGTCTGATAAGGTTTCATATAGCTTCAGATCATCATATTCTTTGCGATTTTGCATCACAAGCTTCACTTTGTAGCTTCCGATTTCAGTCTCGGTTGCCCCCTGCTCACTACAATAGCTTAGAATTTCCTGCCGCAGCTCACCCAATTCTTTTTCGATTTCCTTTTGCTTTTGTTTCAGTCGATAATACTGCTGCACCTTTTTCTCCATCACTTCACGCTCCTCTATAGACATATGTATGCCGGAAGCGCTAAATAAATAAGTTGAGTTCCCTATCATAAAATTTTATAATGAGCCGGGAAAGCTAGTTTGCAGCAGACTCCTTTCTTCCACAAAAACAATGATTCGGCAGGTGACTTATGTTTCATTCTTACTTTTTCCCAATTTCTTATGCCTTTATGATGTTTCCTATAGCGGCATTGATCTTCACACTCCCTTTTCTAATCGTGCAATACCGTAGACACGGCTACATCCATAAGCTTAGAGCTTTAATCCTATACTTATTGCTGCTCTATCTTATGAACGCTTACTTTCTCGTATTGCTTCCGATGCCTTCCTCTAGACATAACATGGCGCCTTCAGGGAGCATCATGCAGCTCATCCCTCTACAATTTATACAAGATATTATAGATGGCTCTAAGATCATACCTGATCAGATTTCAACGTATTGGTCGTTACTGCGTGAACCTGCTTTTTTACAGGTGATATTTAACATCGCTTTGACTGTGCCGTTTGGATTATTTCTGGGCTACTATTTTCGGGCGCGCTGGGGAATGTGTATTCTCTTGTCTTTCATACTTTCGTTATCTTTTGAGGTCACTCAGGTTACAGGTATCTACGGCTTTTTTGACCATCCCTACCGCCTATTTGATGTCGATGATCTTATTACCAACACGCTGGGAGGGATCTTTGGATTTCGGATTGCTATATGGATTAATGGGTTGCTGCCACGTATAGAACAACTGGATACGAATATCGACCGTTCTGCCAAAAGAGTCTCCTATACCCGCAGAGGAATTGCTTTTTTCATCGATAGTATGGTGTGGATCATCGGGTTTGGTGTACTTTATGGATTCGATATAAAAAGTGCTTTCTGGATTGTAACAGGGATTTACTTCATCCTGATTCCAGCTTTCACTGGTGGGCGGACCTTAGGCAAATGGATTGTACGTATTCGGGTAACGAGCAAAGGTAATCGAGCTTCTTTCTGGGCGCTTATGATCCGATATGGTCTGCTATATTGGATATTACTTGGACTTCACGCTCTTGTTATCGATTCTGATGTGACTGGGCTTCTATCTTCACCATTGAGAACGGTCGCTTACCTCATTGTTCTACTGGTCGATCTAGCTTTCTTTATTCATTTAGTCATTAAGGTATTCAAAAAAAATGACCAGCTAATCTATGAGCAATTAAGCCGAACCTCGCATGTTATTTCATGGCCTGAGAAAAGACTGAATACCGATACCTCAAACAGCAGCTCTATAGAGGATTAAAAATCTTCATTTTTATATAGTATTTATACAATGGAATTTATTATAGAATAGGAAGGTAGGAATTCTCAAAATTTAGGAGATGAATGAATGGAAACTACAAGTAGCTTGCAGTTGTCTAGAAGTCTTCCAGAAGAGCAGGGCATATCATCAGCCGCAATATCCACCTTTATTGATGCAGTAGAGAACCAAAGCTTAGGTCTGCATAGCTTCACGCTCCTTCGGCATGGGTATGTGGTCTCTGAAGGCTGGTGGTCTCCTTATAAGTCCGATCTTCCACATATGCTATTTTCCCTTAGCAAAAGCTTCACCTCAACTGCAATCGGGTTTGCGGTCACAGAAAAGCTAATCACACTCGACGATTCAGTCATCTCCTTCTTCCCTGAAGAGGCTCCTGCGACTATCACTGACAATCTATCCAACCTGACAATCAGACATCTATTGATGATGGGTACCGGGCATGTCGTGGATACTATGGACACACTTCATAAAAGTGCAGACGGGAATTGGGTTAAAGCTTTCTTCTCAGTCCCAGTGGAGAAACAACCAGGTACACATTTCCTATATAATACCGGCGCCACTTACATGTTGTCCGCGATCCTTCAAAGAGTTACTGGCCAAACACTGCTAGAATATCTAGAACCGCGTCTGTTCGTTCCGCTTGGTATTCACGGAGCAACTTGGCAGTCTTGTCCACGTGGAATTAACACGGGGGGATTTGGCTTAAGCATTACCACTGAAGATATTGCTAAATTCGGACAATTATTCTTGCAAAAAGGCATTTGGAATCATCAGCGCCTGCTGCCTGAAGAGTGGATCACAGAAGCTACATCCAAACATATTTCCAATGGCGAAGGCGATCATGACTGGGCGCTCGGATATGGTTATCAATTCTGGAGATGCCAACATGGAGCCTACCGCGCCGATGGCGCATTCGGACAACTCTGCGTTGTTCTTCCTGATCAAGATGCGGTAATTGCTATTACTGCCGCTTCAAATAGTATTCAAGGAATTTTGAATGCAGTGTGGGAGCATTTACTACCCAATATGAAGGATGCTCCTCTTCTGGAAGATCAAGCATTAGCAGCCAAATTGGCAGACCAATTAAAGAATTTATCGATAGACCCTCCACAATTACAGCGGTCATCTATTCTAGAAGATCAAATAAATGGCATAACCTATACACTCGATGACAACCAATTTTCACTAGCTACCATCTCTATCTCCTTCAACAATGATGAAGCTGAGGTTACTTTAATAACTAAACTGGGTGAGAACAATGTCATTCGATTAGGCCGAGGACAATGGCTCGAAAGCTTTGCGCTGATCCTGGAGCCTTCCATGAACCGAATTATGTCCAGCTTTACTTGGTCTTCTGAAGACCAGCTTCAGTTGTCCTTGCTGTTTGTTGAAATGCCTTTCTTGATTACACTTGATATTAATATTTTAGAGAATACGCTAATCCTTAAGCAGCGGATCAATGTAAATATGGGACCGCTTGAATTCGATGATATCATTGGAAGCATACAATAGGTATAGTTAATAAAAGAAAGGCCGCTTTGTTCTTTTCGGGAACTTAGCGGCCTTAAATCACTTTATTTTATTCCGAAAAATCAGCAAGCTTCAAGATTACCGGGCAATGATCACTGCCCATGATCTGACAATCGATTTGGGCATCAATTACATTAGGTGCAAGTCTAGAAGAAGCTAGGAAATAATCAATCCGCCAGCCTACATTCCGCTCTCTCACCTTCGGCATATAAGACCACCATGAATATACTCCTTCTAGCTCCGGGTGAAGGTATCGGAACGTATCTATGAAGCCCGACTCTAGCAGCGTACTCATTTTCCCTCTCTCTTCATCCGTAAAACCGGAGTTCCCACGGTTAGCCTTTGCATTCTTGATATCAATATCCTCATGGGCTACGTTTAGGTCTCCGCAGACAACAACTGGTTTACGCTTGTCCAGTTCTAAGAGATAATTACGGAAACGGTCCTCCCATTCCATTCTATATTCCAATCGAGACAAATCTCGTTTAGCATTTGGTGTATAGACGTTGACCATATAAAAATGTTCGAACTCTAATGTAATGATCCGACCTTCTGCTTCTTCATCTTCTTCCATCCCATATCTCGCAGAGATAGGCTTGATTTTGGTGAATATTGCCGTACCGGAATATCCCTTTTTCACTGCGTAATTCCAGTATTGATCATATTCTTCGCCGTGCTCCAGTGTAATTTGCCCTTCCTGAAGCTTAGTCTCTTGAACACAGAAGATATCAGCGTCCACTTCTTTAAAATAGTCATTAAATCCTTTTTTCACACAGGCCCGAAGGCCATTAACATTCCATGATACCAGCTTTATCATCGGCTTTTCTCCTTGCATTTCGCTTTAATTATTCTCAGTTTATCATAGTTTTATATCCTAATCATTCAACATCCGTGATACAATATCAAAATTGACTCTATACAAATATTAATTAATACGTGAGGTAAAAAAATTATGAAAGCACCAACACTATTACGAGGGTTTAACTTTTTGTACTTTGCCCTGCTGGCCATGTTCATTCCTTTTCTGCCAGTCTATCTAGGGGAGCAAGGTCTAAACCCGGCACAAATCGGATTCATTATTGGTACAGGAGGGTTTGTTACCATCATTGCTCAACCCTTATGGGGGATGATTAGTGACAGAACAAGAACAATCCGCAAAGTACTTTTAGTTCTACTGTTATGCTCTGCGGTGACGGGCTACTTTTTATTCGATTCCAACAGCTATGTCGGACTTATTCTTTTTGCGATGCTGCTCTATTTCTTCTTGATGCCTATCGATCCGCTTGCTGAAAGCCTGAATTTCCGGATCTCCGAGGCAGCTGGAATCAGCTATGGGTCGATCCGTACATATGGTGCGTTAGGATACGGTGTAATGGCTTTGCTCACAGGTTATGTGCTGAGTTATTTCGGCTCCCAAGGGATGGCCATGCTGTTCGTTGGAATTAGCCTTACAAGCTTTATCGTCAGTTGGTTCATGCCAGATGCTCCAGTCACCGGTAAACCAGTTACACTTGACAGCTTAAAGCATTTTCTTAGCAACAAAGAAACACTGCTGTTTCTAGTGCTCATATTTATTAGCTCCGTTCCTGCACGAATGAATGATACCTTCCTTGGTGTTTATATCCGTGAGCTTGGTGGTAGTCCTGAATTAGTAGGTCAATCGTTCTTTATCGCCGCAATGAGTGAAATTATCGTCTTTGCCTTAAGCTTTTGGTGGCTACGCAAAGGAAAAGAACTTATCATAATATCAATTTCTGGAGCCTTTTATTTTCTTCGATTCTTTATTTCAGCCTGGATTACTGATCCGCATTTGTTAGCTTATCTACAGATTCTACAAATTCTTACCTTCCCGGTGTTTTACTCCGCAGCTATTCAATATCTGTACAGTATTGTGCCTGAAGAATGGCGTGCTACAGGTCAAACTGTACTAGCGCTGTTGTTTTTCGGTGTATCAGGCATACTCGCTTCATATGCTGGCGGAGCATTGTATGAAGCCTTTGGCGGTAAGGCCCTTTACTTAACGATTTCCGTGATGTCATTTATCGGCATGCTGTTCGGATTGATATTGTACAGAATCTATGGAAGTAAACACGCCAATAAAAAGAATATAGCAACTCATTAATCCTCCAACAATAAAACGGGAGTGTCCATGCCATGTAGATGGCTACCGGACACTCCCGTTTTCTGTGAATAAGTATCGTAGTGTCCGAACACAATCTCCTTGTCCCCTATCAAAAAGTGCTAATTCCCCGTGTCATTCGCTCTCCCATCAATAGATTTACAGCATAGTATATCCTATCAAATGAAAAGGAGGTCGTTACTATGGCCATCGTATTACCGCAACAATTTTTTGTTTTAGAACCCGTCATTGGCAAATCATATTATGAAAACCTTGCAGGTGGTATTAATGCTGCAGTTACAGTAAACAATATCTCGGACCAGCCGGTACAACTAGTATTAACCCGTGTGAATGCTCCAGTTATCACTTACACGATTCCAGCATTCAATAGTCTTACACTTCAAGTTCATGCACTGCTGGTCGCAGCACTCTTAAGTACTCCTGCGGGCACAACATTCGGATTTATTGAAATCTCAACATCAGATTTCTAATAGATTCATTTTCACAATACTCTAAAGCATCTCTAGTTGATAATTCAGCTAGAGATGCTTTCTCATGGAAATCTACTAAAGTGATTCTTTATGCTGTTCCATAAGCTGCTTCAGCTTAATTTCCGTATTCGAATCTGCGGCTGGAGTATAAATACTACAACGTAAATCTGTGCTACCTTGAACCTGTAATGAGGTTAAATGAAATAACATTTTTCCTGCTTTGGCATGTCTGAATTCCAGAAGTACATCAGGAGCAGAGCTGACCCGACTTTGTTCCCACATTTCATTAAACGCTGGATGAAGTCCCTTTAATTCCTCAATAAATTCATCGTACCAACGATCCTCTACATATTGTCCGTAATACGCTCTAAAGATGGATAGATATCCACTTACGAATTGTTCCCAATTTACGGCTAAACGTCTGAATTCCTTGCGAACAAATAACAAACGAATCATGTTTCTCTCCTCGATGGGCAGTTTGAAGAAATCAAGAAACACATGTGCTGCAGCCTCATTCCAACCTACAATCCCGCAACGTCGGTCTGAAATAATCGTAGGACAAGTCCTCAGCTCCTGTAAAATTTTCTGTAGAGAAGGACTTATTACAGAGGATTCCTCTTGCTGAAATAGAACATTCCCTGTTCCAGTCTCTAGTGCTAGTGCAAAAAGATATTTCCGCTCATCATTAGTTAGCTTTAGGGCAGTCGCAATACAATCCAGAACAGACGAAGATACTTTAATATCCCTGCCCTGTTCTAGCCACGTATACCAGGTGCTGCTTACTCCCGCTAGCTGGGCAACTTCTTCCCTGCGAAGCCCAGGCGTTCTCCTGCGTGTGCCTTCTGGCAGCCCAACAGAGCTGGGTGAGATGGCAGCACGGCGTGCTTTTAAGAAATCTGATAATGCCTGCAATCTCGTCTGATTAGCCATTTGCTCCCTCTCCTCTCTGTAACAATCATTAGTATAGTACAAATTATACTAGGATAAACGATAACTTGTAATAGGATAAAAAAAGTGGAAAAATACCTATATACACTTCTTGAGGAGGTTCATTATGGAACGCGTAGTTATTACAGGCATGGGCTTAATTTCGCCCCTTGGAAATACAATAGAGCAATTCTGGGATCGTCTAGTTTCTGGTGAGTCGGGTATTTCCCCAATCACTTCATTTGATACTTCAAACTTTAAGACAAAGATCGCGGGAATCGTACATGATTTCGATGCGGAGGCCAGATTTGGCCGTAAAGAAGCCCGCAGAATGGATAGATTTAGCCAGTTCGCCCTCGCAGCCGCTGAGGATGCTTGGACACATTCCGGTCTACAGCTTGATAAGATTGACAAGGAACGTCTCGGAGTTTACGTAGGCTCAGGCGTTGGTGGGATTCAGACCTTGATGGAGCAAGGGAGTGTGCTAAAGGACCGTGGACCAGATCGGGTCAGCCCCACTTTAATTCCAATGATGATCTCCAATATGGCTGCGGCGATGATCAGCATTAAATTAGGAGCCTTAGGTCCTACGATGTCTCCAGTAACTGCCTGCTCTATTGGAAATACAGCAATCGGTGAAGCCTTCCGGTTGATCCGTTATGGAGGTGCGGACATAGTAATTGCTGGTGGATCAGAAGCAGCCATTACTGAAATCTCTTTAGCTAGTTTCGGCAATGCCACCTCCTTATCCACTCGAAATGAGGAGCCGACTAAGGCAAGTCGACCTTTTGATGGGGAGCGTGATGGATTTGTTATCGGAGAAGGCGGCGGAATTGTTATTCTAGAATCACTTTCACACGCGCAGCGTAGAAACGCCAAAATTCACGGAGAGGTTATCGGTTATGGCGCCAGCTCTGATGCCTATCATATGGTCGCCACCCATCCAGAAGGAATTGGTGCTTATCAAGCGATGAAGCTGGCTCTGAATGAAGCTAATCTCCAGCCCAAAGAGGTGGATGTAATTAGTGCTCATGCCACCAGTACAATAGTAGGTGACCGCTCCGAGACCCTTGCGATAAAGAAGTTATTCGGTGATCAGGCTTACCAAATTCCCGTAACAGCTAATAAGTCTATGACCGGCCATGCTTTAGGGGCGGCCGGTGGCTTAGAAGCCATAGCCCTGATTAAGAGTATTCAAGAAGGAATCATCCCTCCTACCATTAATCAGGAGTTCGTAGATTCCATCTGTGATCTGGATTATGTCCCGAACATTGCACGAAAAACTGATCTTACCATAGGCATGTCTAACTCCTTTGGTTTCGGTGGGCATAATGCTGTCATTGTGATTCGAAAGTTTGAAGACTGACCATTCATCCATAAAACGGGGTTCCAGTTTAGTCATTCTCATGACTAATTGGAACCCCGTTTCTACTGCCAATTTTCAAAAAAATTTATTATTCCATCGTTGATACATGGCTCCCCCAGATAGAGATACCTTCCTTGGAAAGCGCAGTAAACGTCATAACGTTACTAGCTGTTGCTTCATTCCACTCTTTCAGGAACACCCCATTATAAGTAGAACCGTCAATGGTAAGCTCAGCAGTATGATCATCGATAAGCTTCCATTTCCCCTTTGCCGCTCCTTTGATCTTACCGCTCTTAGTGAATTCAATCAGCTCCGACTGCACGATATCAGCCGTAATGTCTTTGTTATGGTTCACATATTTATATTCGCCTGAAATTTGCTCTTTTGTGTATTTCTCAATGGTCTCTCCGCCATAACGGTGTGGGGCTATAACTGGCCAGCCCTCACTGTTCATAAACATTTGATGAACTCTTACCTCATGCTTTTCTCCACGATTTGGGAACCGTGTATGGAAGATCAGATAATACTTGCCATTCTCTTCATCATAAAACGCTGAGTTATGACCTGGTGATACATAACCTTCTCCGCTCACTGGCAGCTCGTCATCCGTATTCAAGAATTCGAAATTCCCCATTAGCTTCACTCCATAAGGAGCATATGCTGGATCATCGAACAATACAGTAGGCGATCCTTGTGCATTAACCATATCCTGACCCTCAGAATCTTCGAAAGGTCCATCTGGAGCCTTTGAACGAGCCACACGGATGTTATATCCACCGTCTGCAGCCAGCCCCCCATAAGATAGGAACAGATAGTAGTAATCCGTTTCCGGACTGTACAGCATATATGGAGCTTCTATCCGAGCATGATTCGCACCCAGCAGCTTTTTGCCATAACCTTGATCTGGCAGCGGGAAGCCTGTATCAGCATCTAGTTCCATAATGAAAATACCACCGGAATAAGAACCGTAGACCATCCACAACTTTCCTTCTTTATCAAAGAACACATCCGGATCTACTACATTCGGCTTTTGAGTGGCATCATATATTTCTCCATCATCACCCATACCCATCATACCTGACTTCAGAATGACGCCCTTATTCTTATACGGTCCCTCAATATTGTCCGACACAGCTATGCCTAGTGCAGACAACGGGGAATCCCCTTTACAAGCATTGTAATACATATAGTATTTGCCATCCGCCAATTGGATAACATCGGGTGCCCATAAGGTATCCGTCTGTGCCCATTTTAATGCTTCAGCAAACTCCTCTTTGACATTAGGAATGAGTACGTTTCCTTCTACCACCCCAGAGGACAGCTGAGTCCAAGACATCAGATCGTTTGATTTAGCAGATGCTAAATGAGAGCCGAACACATAGAATTTGTTATTTGCCATAATGATTGACGGATCATGTACAGATACATTTTTGAAGACAGGCTGCACAGAGTCAGCTACGTTATTTATATTGCTGGAACTAGAAGAATTGTCGTTGCACGCGGTTACTGCTAATAATGAAACGCTGATCATTGTAGTCATAATTGCTTTTCTCATCGTTATACCCCCTATGTATGCCTTTTCATTTTGAAACGAAAACGAACAATAGTCAATCCTTTTATTTAATTAAGTACGTATTAATTTATATTTATTTAAATAAATAGTGAACTTTTGGACATAAAAAAAACGCCAAGCCATCGAAATGGCCTGACGTTTCCTTTTATATTTTACATAAAATAATCTTTTTAATTAGCGCCTTCTTGCACCAAAACTGGCTCTGGATAAGCGTTCTTAAGCACACGTTGTCTGCTCTTAACAACTGCCGGCGGTTCCACCTTAGGAGCCATCGGATGCATTAGCCAAGACTTCACCATATGGGTATCCGAAACCTTATACATTGGAGGCTCTTTCTCCATATCGATTTGCATAGCGTAAGTGCTACGTAGTGCGAAAGCATCGCCCTTAGGCGGTTTGATCAAATCTGGAGGTGTTCCAGGAATCGCTGTAAGCAAAGAACCTTTGCTCTCTAGACTTGGCATGGAAGCCAGCAAGCCCCAAGTGTATGGGTGTCTTGGATCGTAGAAGATCTCTTCCGCTGTTCCCATTTCGACAATTTGTCCGGCATACATAACAGCTACACGATCTGCCATTCTTGCTACAACCCCGAGATCATGGGTGATAAAAATAATAGCGGTATCAATCTTCTTCTGCAATTCCTTCATCAAATCAAGGATTTGTGCCTGGATAGTTACGTCGAGCGCTGTAGTCGGCTCATCCGCAATCAGAAGCTTAGGGTTCGCAGCAAGTGCCATTGCAATAACAACACGTTGACGCATACCACCACTGAATTCATGTGGATATTGACTGAAGCGACGTTCTGGAGAAGGAATACCTACAAGATTGAGAAGCTCAATCCCACGTTTATTCGCATCAGCTTTGGAGATGTTCTCATGTTTGAGCAGCACTTCAGTAATTTGTCTGCCGACCTTCATCATTGGGTTCAGAGAGGTCATCGGATCTTGAAAAATCATACCGATCTCTTTACCACGGATCTTCTGCATCTGCTTCTCTGTCTTGCCAATCAAATCTTGTCCATCGAACAGAATCTGTCCGCGTTTATATTCTCCTGGTGGCGTAGGAACTAGCTTCATAACCGCTTGTGAGGTTACACTTTTACCGGAACCTGACTCCCCAACAATCGCTAGAGTTTCACCTTTATCTACATGGAAGCTAACACCACGGATCGCTTGTACCTCTCCGCCGTGTGTTTTGAATGATATCGCTAAGTCTTTTACCTCTAAAAGGCGCTCCATCTTGTCACCCTCTCATTTCCTCGTCAATTATGATAATGATTCTCAGAATGTTGTAAGCAATAAGTATTATTTTATCTAGTTTTAAGGGTTCTAGTCAAGATTTTTCTGAAAAAAATACGACTAACCCCACACTTTAGTACTAGATCAATTTATTGCGTGCTCAATAGCTGCGATAGATCCACTTTAAAATACGCTAATAGAAAATAAAGAATAACTACTAGGTCCAGCTAAATACAATAAATGGTATGGCAAGAATACTGCCATGAAGCTAATGCCCACTATCAAAATATACACGAATAACACATCCAAAGCAAAGTAACATGTGATCTTGTGGATCAGTAAGCGATGCAATTTGTGTATAAATGATCATGAACATAAGTAGTATCGACAACTGCTACAGCAAACTTACAGTATCAATATGTACACTCAACCGTTCAAACATAAGAATTCTCCCCTACTCTTGCTCAGCCTCCTTATCTTTTATGATGTAGTTGTGTCAAAAATGTGTTAATTCATAAACCGCTTCCAGCCCTCAAGCAGATTATCACGCGCCCACTTAAGGTGGCCTTGGCTATCGTATTTACGCGAATAATACTCGATGAAGTAAATTAAGTCGATATATAAGTCGTAGAGTTTTTTGCGGGCACATTCATTTGGGCTGTCGAAGCTATTCCCGTAACCTCTGCAGAAATGCTCTGAATTCTCAATATAGCGAAAATAATATTCCATAAGTGGATCGCCCCAAAGAGCCCGTTCCCAATCAATCAATGCAACAATGCGGCCCTCTCGCACAAACACATTGCCATCCCATAAATCCCAGTGTATTAGGCGAGGTTCAGTGACAACATCCATAACATGTAAGCGACTTATGATTTCAGCCTCAACGTTTTCTAACGGAATGGGCATCTCTGCCTTTAAACGACGTGCATCTTCAAGCAGGTTTATAATCAAATGCTTAAAAACTTCCCTCCATGAATTCCCTTTTACAAGTGTGGACGCACTAAATAATCCGAAACGTTCACCAGGAATTTCATTTATTAACCGGGAATAACGACCTAACTCTTCCTCAATACTTATTCTCTGCTGCAGACTTAGTTCTTCCTTAATTTCATTATAGGGCTGACCGACTATTTTCTCCATGAAAAAAAACTCACTCGAAATCATTTCTTTACTGTTATCATAAGCGTATACCTCAGGCACAGGCACTGTCCCTTTTGACTTCATCAGTCTCATCGCCGTAACCTCTACAGACATAATGTCTTGCTCGTAATTAAGGGTGTCTGTTTCATCAGATGGTGCTATCTTAAGAATCATGGCTCTTCCGTCTGATAAAAGAAGGTCATATGCTGCGTTAAAATAGCCACCAGTCAGTTCAGTACTTCGATTAATGCTCACATGACTTCCAAAAGTAGCACCTACCAAATTATTCTGTTGCTCTGTCGTTAATTTTGTTTTAGTAAAGCTCTCCAAGATCTCACCACCATAATGAAATATGTATCAAACGATAAACAAGCCTTCTCCATTTGATTGAAAATTGTTAAAATTAGAACTAACGTGTATCATTAGCCTGCTTTTCATGAAAGAGAGGAAACCATTAACATGATTATTAAACCTAGAACACGCGGCTTTATCTGTACTACCGCACACCCGCAAGGTTGCGCTCGTCAAGTAGAGCGGCAAATCGAATATATCCAGACACAACCCGAGATCAAAGGACCACGTAAGGTGCTTGTCATTGGCGCCTCTACAGGCTATGGCCTCGCCTCACGGATTACAGCCGCCTTTGGGGCTGGAGCCAGCACAGTAGGCGTCTACCGCCAGAGCAGCAGCAATGGAGCCCGTACAGCCTCTGCTGGGTGGTACAATTCAGCAGCTTTTGAAGAGCTTGCAGAGAAAGCTGGGCTTCAATCCTTCAGTGTAACCGGTGATGCCTTCTCCAAGGAAACGAAGGATAGAACCATACAGCTGATTCGCAGTGAATTGGGACAAGTTGATCTAGTCATCTACAGTGTTGCTTCTGCTCGCCGAACAGATCCTGAGACGGGTGAAGTTTATAACTCCGTAATTAAACCTATAGGGGATACCTACACGAATAAAACCGTAAACTTTCATACGGGTGAGGTCAGCCAGATATCTATTGAGCCCGCTACCGACAAGGAAGTTGATGATACCGTTCGAGTCATGGGTGGTGACGATTGGCAGCTTTGGATTGAAGCACTCCATCAAGCGGGAGCTTTGGCCGATCATGCGACCACAATTGCTTTCTCTTATATCGGGCCAGAAATCACCCAATCCGTATATCGCAAAGGAACGATTGGACGTGCAAAAGATCATCTAGAATCAACAGCACATACACTTACCGAAAAACTATCTAGTATAAACGGTCGAGCTTATATAGCAGTTACGAAAGGACTCGTCACACAGTCTAGCTCGGCAATTCCTGTCGTACCCCTATATACTTCTGCACTATACAAAGTTATGAAAGAGAAAGGTCTTCATGAAGGCTGTATAGAGCAAACCTATCGGTTGTTTGCAGAGCGTCTCTATGCAATTGAGGGGACCCCTGTGGATGAAGAAGGCCGCATCCGCATAGATGACTGGGAGATGTCCTCGGCTGTACAGAATCAAGTGTCTCAAATCTGGGATGAACTCACTACAGACAACATCTATGAATTGACAGATCTAGAAAGCTACAAACAGGAGTTCTTCCAGTTATTTGGTTTCGAGACTGAGGGTGTAGATTATGAGGCAGAGACTGATCCAGACGTAACGATTTCCAATCAGCGGTAATCAAAAAATTATGTTACGGACTATCTTCTATCAGACGTTATGGGTTGCTCAAGTGCATACAATTCTTCTTCAATGGAAATCATCTTATGCTCAATTACTTTGCGGGCGTCTGCCAGTGCCTGGTTGTAAATATAAGGTGAGAGTTCTTTGAGCATAAAATCAAGAAGATTCTCACTTGCTAATTGGCCAATTTCGCTAGATAACTCCGTATCAAAATAATCTTGAATGCTGGATGTAATCTGAAGTTTATGTTCTCTCTGTATTTTTATCGGCTGCATGGATCGTCCTCCAATTAGTATGGTTTAAGATTCACAGTATTGATACAGGAAAAATGACGTGCTTGCGCACGTCATTTCTTATGTCTAAACCAAATAATTTAAACCCACCACATTTCTGTCAGTGGCTCCTCAATCAATACTTGTTGCAGATTACTTACTGCTTTGGAGAAGCCCTCTTCCACAGACATCAACCCATCTTCATGCTCAATACTTACTACATAATCGTATCCTACCAAACGAAGAGCACTAATAATGTCAGCCCAAGTCTTAAGATCATGTCCAAAGCCGACCGAACGGAACTGCCAAGCACGGTCAAGCATTTTGGTATAGGATTGCATATCGGTTAAACCATGCATATTAACATTAACTGGATCAATGACAGTGTCTTTAGCGTGGAAGTGATGGATTGCACCTTGGCGCCCCAAAATATGAATCGCCTGTACCGGATCAATTCCTTGCCACCACATATGACTCGGATCAAGGTTCGCCCCGATTACTTCACCCGCAGCTTCTCTCAAACGCAGGAGAGTACCCGGTGTGTGAACGGAGAATCCGCCGTGCAGTTCAAGACCAACCTTCACATCATGCTTTGCCGCAAAGGCTCCCCATTCAGTCCAGTAAGGAATCACTTTATTCTCCCATTGCCAATCCAGAATTTCTTGATAGTCATTTGGCCATGGAGCTACCGGCCAGTTCGGATACTTGGCACCCTCATGATCACCTGGACAACCAGAGAAGGTATTAACAACTGGAACACCTAGCTTCTGTGCCAATTTGACCGAGTTGACAAAATCCTCATGGTCCTTCTGGGCAAGCTCTTTTTGTGGGTGTAGGGGATTTCCGTGACAGCTCAGTGCACTGATCGTTAATCCACGGGATTCCACAGCATGTTTGAATTCTTTCAATGCTGTCTCATTCTCGAGAAGCATCTTAGGATCACAATGACTGTTACCAGGATTGCCTCCTGTACCAATCTCTACCGCCTTTAGTCCTTTGGACGCAACATAATCAAGAGCATCCTCCAGCTTGCGACCGCCAAACAAGACCATAAATACTCCAAGTTTCACTGTAAGTCACCTCTTTTACTAGTAGTTTACTTACCTTCACCATACATATCGAAGTCTTTCAGCACTTGATTCTTCTCTGCGGATTCAAAAATAGCCTCAATCAAATTCTGAACACGCATTACTTCGGCATTCTTAACGATTGGTTCGGCTGTTCCCTCAATTACGGCTGCGAAATTGTCATAGAAGCTAGAGCCTAGTTCCGCTGGTTTAGGTAAAGCTTCAGTAATGGTAGCCCCTTCCGAAGGAGGCGCCATAGTTTTGGTTAAACCAACACCTGCGCGTATAGGCTTAGGCTCGATCTTTTCACCTTCATTGTTTCTAGTGACCAAACGACCCGTTAAAGACCAATCCTCGATAATACCCGTTCCTTCAATACCCTTCACATACCATCTAGGCAGTGTGATAAAGTTAGTTGTGCCAACCTCAACGATAGCTTTTATCCCATTCTCAAATTGCAGGATCGCTTCAAAACCATCATCTACATCATTTCCTAGAATAAAGCTCAGACTGCTGCTCACACTGGTGACTTTGCTGTCGATCATAAATAAGAGCTGGTCCAATAAATGAACGCCCCAATCCAGCAGCATACCTCCACCTTGTGCCTTGACATGACGCCAGTCCCCGGGAATACCATTCGCCCCATGTACACGGGATTCAATCTGGAATAACGAGCCGACCGTCTCCTGATCATAAATCTTTTTGATGGTTAAGAAATCTCCATCCCAACGTCTATTCTGGTGAACCATAAACACACGCCCTGCTGCATCCGCAGCGGCCAGCATTTCTTGAAGCTCTACCTTCGACATCGCGACCGGCTTCTCACAAATTACATGTTTGCCAGCTTGGAGCGCACGTATAGCAATTTCTTTGTGCACATCATTTGGCGTCGCAATAAGAACAATCTCAACCCCAGGATCTGCTAATACTTCTTCATAACTTTCATATACCTTGTAGCCAACTTTGATGGAGTCCGTACGACGTGCTTCAAGCACGTCGTACGTTCCTACCACTTCTAAGGAATTATTCATTTTAATCAATTCTGCGTGATATTTCCCCATTCCTCCAAAGCCAACGATGACTACGGAATGTATGTTTGAGCTCATGACTTCCACTCCTGTTTCTCAATTAATTATCTTAATTATCTGATGTGCCGTCAAAATACACAGCGCGACCTGTACGTGAAGATTCATAAATAGCTTCCAAGATTTGAGTAACGACGAGGGCCTGTTCAGGTTTAACGACAGGCTCCTTGTCTTCTCTAACCGCTTCAAGCCATAGGCGAGCTTCACGATCGGATTCACTCTCTTGACCTCCATCATAGAAAGCTACACCGCCAGCAGACAAGTCTACTTTGGTCTCATACAGACGTCCACCACGATCACCATTTAGGCGTAGGCCATCCTTCATATCTGCACCACCCTCAGTACCTGCCAGAAGCGTTTGAGCTTCTCTATACTCAGATACATTAAGCGCCCAACTGGACTCCAATACAATTGTAGCACCATTTTCCATGGTAATAAATCCAAAAGCAGAATCTTCTACTTTAAATTGCTCTGGATCCCAAGGACCAAATGCGTTACCACCGTTCTGACGGTTGCCCAGCTTATGAAAAGCCGAACCCATAACACTGCGTGGTTTATAATTATCCATCATCCATAAAGTAAGATCAAGTGCATGTGTTCCGATATCGATCAGTGGACCGCCGCCTTGTTTCTCTTCATCCAGGAATACGCCCCAAGTAGGAACTGCACGACGACGCAGCGCAATTGCTTTTGCATAATAAATCTCACCAAGCTCGCCGTTTTCGCAGACCGCTTTAAGGTACTCACTATCCGAACGATAACGGTTCTGGTAACCTACAGTCAGCTTCTTTCCTGTACGATTGGCTGCATCAAGCATTTCCTGAGCTTGGGCTGTGGTCTTAGCCATAGGCTTTTCACACATTACATGATTGCCAGCTTCCAAAGCAGCAACGGTAATCACGGAGTGACTGTCATTCGGTGTGCAGACATGGACAATATCAAATCCGCCAGCTTTCAAAAGCTCGGTGTAATCTGTATAAACAACAGCGCCTTCAGCGCCATAAGTCTTAGCTGCTTCTTGTGCACGTTCTTCAACGATATCGCAGAAAGCTACCATTTCAGCATCCTTCTGACGTGACAAACTTGGCATATGTTTTCCATTTGCGATACCACCGCAACCTACAATAGCAATTTTCAACTTATTAGACATGAACTTTTCCTCCTTGATTTGCGTATGCTTTTACCCATTTCAAACTATCTTCAACACTTTCTAATGGTGAACGACTGCAGAAATCCTGCTCTACTACCGCCCACTCCACATTTGCCTGTACAGCTGCATTTAAAATTGCAGTAAGGTTCACTTCACCTTCACCCAGTACAACTGTTTCCGGAGTTCCATCTTCATTTTTCTTCAAATCCTTCAGATGGATGATTGGCAGTCGACCTGCGTATTTGTTGATATATTCAACTGGATCATAGCCTGCATGATGTACCCAGCAAGTATCCATTTCCACTTGCAGTAGATCAGCCGGAACCTCGTCAAACAATCCATCAAAAGCAGTACGGTCACTATCACCATATTTATCCGTTAACTCGAAATCATGATTGTGATACAGAAGAACTGCTCCGCCCGCTTTGCACTTTTCTCCAATAACCTTCAGATTCGCGGCAACTTCTTCATAGTTCCGTTGTTCTTCTGAGAGATAAGGAACAATCAAATTAGGATTTCCAATCTCAAGATTGTAAGCGATTTCTGCTTCTGTATCATTCAACAATGCGTCATAAGGACGATGTGCGCCGAGCGCGACCAGTCCAAGCTCATTTAGCAATTGTTTAACTTCTGCTGCGGTACGGCCGAAATAGTGAAAAAACTCTACCCCTTTATATCCAAGGGCTGCTACCTTGCGTAGTGTTCCTTCAAAATCCTGTTCCAGTTCTTCTCTAAGCGTATACAATTGCAGACCTATCTTCAGCATTTTCTAATCACTCCAATGGGTTTAGGGTTAGCTTACTAATTCGTATAGACTTTTTTCCGCTGCTCGTCCCCAATGAGATCAATAGCAGCAATCACTTGAACAATAATGCTGTTGCAGAATTGACTAATCTGATTCCCATTAGTTTCCATTAACATCCACTCTTGTTTGCATAGCTAATATCGACTCCGTATAGCGTACATGGTCGATTTCTTTCTTTATTGCTTAGGTACATAGTAATATGAAAGCGTATATAATAAAATGAATAATATGATTAAAACATGAACAATCTGATTATCATTTCTACACATCAAGGAGGACCTATGACTCAATCAACTACCTGTCACGTATTATCAGCTGGATTTTCCTTTCACCGCAAACCTTTTCATATGTCACATAGTCATGGGAATCAGAACTTTTTAATTCGTCTACAAACCGAAGGACGTAGTCGCGCTATGATCGACGGTGTAATGACTCCTGTGGAAAGCGGCGACATTATGCTGTTTGCTCCTAATGATCCATACTATTTAATTATTGATAAGGAAGAGTATCCTGTAGGCAAACCGCGGATTGAAAGCGGAGATTATCATATTTTTTGTGAAGGGACATGGATTGTTGAATGGTGGCAACGCGCTCAGAGACCCGCACTCTTAAGCGTGCCACTAAGCGAGAATTTCCTCGGCTTGTTTCGTCAACTGATTCTTGAGCACAGACGTCTATCCGATTTCTCACCAGCGATATCCGCCTGTTATCTGCAAATCCTATGTATGGAAATCGACCGACTTATTACAGATCAGCCAGCAATTACTCCAAAAGGTTATCTGGCCTACCGCATGAAGCAATATGTCGAGGAACATGCAACCTTGCCTTTTCTGTTGGAGGATGTTGCAGCTCATGTAGATATATCCGTCTCCCGTGCCGTTCATTTATTTAAGGAAGCTTTCGGTACAAGTATTATTAAATATGTAAATGATGTCCGGCTAGAGATGGCAAGAGAACGAATAACCTTCAGCCCTATGCCGCTGGAGCAAGTAGCAGAAACCTGCGGTTTCGCGAACTATACTTATTTTCATCGCGTATTCCGAAGTCGTTTCGGCATGTCCCCTAGACAGTACCGTGTACACAGTAGAGCCCAAGTATGAACAAGATGGGGCTATCCCTTTAGTAGATAAACTACTTCAAGGATAGCCCCTGCTTCTATATTCAAACAAAACTCATGGTAGTGAGATTATTGTTTTTCAGCTGAAATAATTAGGAACATCGGTCTACGATCCTCGTCCTTCATCCATGGATCATTTTTCATTTCATCGGATGGCATAGGCTCCCTTACAGCTTTTATTGCAAATCCTGCTCCAATCAGATCATTGAAATAGGTAGAGATCGTACGATGATATTTAATCACATTTTCTGTTAAGAATTTGGTTTCGCGCAATCCCTCTGACTGATAATAATCTACAGGCCAATGTAGCCGATTGCCTTCGTCATCCACGTACCAGTCCTGTTCATTTCGAGAAGTAAAGATGGGATGCTCCACTGAAAAGATAAAGCTGCCACCCGGCTTAAGGTAAGCATGTATCTTGCGGCAAATGGCTTCAAAGGACTCGATATAATGCAAGGCCAATGAACTTATAACCACATCAAATTGTTCGCTCGCAAATTCAATGTCCTCAATCGGCATCTGGATATAAGAAATAGCAGGGTCGTCTGTTTTTTCACGTGCTTCTTGAAGCATCTTTTCAGAGATATCTACGCCAATGACGGAACTCGCATGCTGCTCACGTGCATATAAACAGTGCCAGCCGAAACCGCAGCCTAAATCAAGTACACTTTTATTATGTAAGTCTGGGATCAAAGGTTGTAATACATGCCATTCCCCCGCGGCTTCAAGTCCACCAATGGAACGAGGCATTTGTTTATAGGCTGAGAAGAAATTCGTATCGTCGTATTTGTTTTGTTTCATTAATTACACATCTCCTATCCCTTTATGTCTTCAACCAGTATATTCTTAGTGACATATTCATTTCAAATGGCCAAATAAAAAGGAGCATCATCTTGGAAGATCTGCTCCTTGTATTTATTCTTATTCAGTTGCTGCTGCTTGCTCGGCGTTAACCGTACATGCTGTGAAATGGCGCCATAATCTCCATTGGATCTTCGACTTTGAGCTGCGCACCAGGTTCCTGAGCGCTCTGCCTTTAGCAAGGCTTTTTGAGTTTTGGTTCGTGCCATGTGGCACCACTCTCCTATTCATTGGTGAACTATCAGACAACTACAGTTTAACATAATACAGACTATGAGCGCAGCCAGAATTCCGTTACAATGAGATCACTGCTAGTTTTCTAACTTATCTAAATAGATTCGGAGGTTTTTAGTGATGAAATACGATGTTTTGTACGAGGGTGCTTTTGCTATGTTGAAGGTATATTTGGACCCCGGCGAAAGCGTTAAAGCTGAGATGGGCGCAATGGTTGCCATGTCTCCTAACGTAGAATTAAAAGGAACGGCTGATGGAGGCGTAATGCGGGGTCTGGGAAGAATGCTGAGCGGTGAAAAGTTCTTCTTCCAGGAACTCAGAGCTATCCGTGGTCAAAGTGAGGTCCTACTGTCTCCTGGATCTTTAGGTGATATCCAAGCTATCGAATTAGATGGATCCTATAAGCTGTTAGTTCAAAAGGACGGATTCTTAGCCGGAACGGAAGGCATTCAAGTAAATACCAAAATGCAAAATTTAACGCGCGGACTGTTCTCCGGTGAAGGCTTCTTCATTGTAGAAATTAGCGGTAGAGGAACAGTATTCCTATCCTCCTTCGGAGCGATCCACGCCATTAATTTAGCACCTGGTGAAGAGATGATTATCGATAATGGACATCTCGTGGCCTGGCCAGATTATATGGATTACAAGGTAGAAAAAGCAGCCTCTGGCTGGTTAAACAGTTTAACCAGTGGTGAAGCGCTCGTCTGCCGATTCCGCGGAGAAGGTGTCATCCTCGTTCAGAGCCGTAACCCTGGCAGCTTCGGAACATGGATTAAATCCTTCGTGCCCACTCGAAGCTAAAAAGACGCAGGCTATCCCATAAGAGGATTTCCTTTAACAGTTATTTAGAGGGAGTTCTCCCCTAATTACTCTCCGAAAAAGAGGCTGCCCCATGAGTAGCATTTACTACTTCTGAGGCAGCCTCTTCTTTTGATTAGAAAGCGGGCTTATGAGACCGCTTTGTTTGCTTTTTCTTTTTTACAGCCGGTACGTTTACATGTGCCATAAGTGCCCTTGAAATCAAGGCGGTGATCCGTGACGTTAAAGCCATATTCACGTTCCACTCTTTTCTCCAGCTCCACCAGCCAGTCATCCTTAATTTCCTCCAACCTGCCGCACACACTGCATATCAAATGATGATGCATGTGAGAATGATCATTTCCGCGCAGATCGTAACGAGCGACTCCATCTCCGAAGTTCATCTTTTCTACAATGTGAAGCTCGCATAAGAGCTCAAGTGTACGGTATACCGTTGCTAGCCCTAAATGCGGATAGCTATTCTTAACGAGCATATATACTTCTTCTACACTAAGATGATCTTTCTCATTGTCGAGCAATATGTTCACTATGGCTTCACGCTGGGGCGTTAATTTATACTTTTGCGCAGCAAACAGCTGACTGATATTTGAAATTTGATCCATTTGTTCTCCTACCTTCCCGGAATGATTTAACATCCGTATCCACTGAGACGCACCCATTTATGCATCAAAATATTAAACGTAAATAGTAATCGTTACGATATAATCATATCAAAAATAATCACGAATGAATAGAGCCTGACATCATTATAACATTTCAGCTCTCTTATCCAAAGTTCTTTCACCCAATCCTGCCTATTTTTCTACCAAAATCTACTTTTTCGTGAAATATTATAGGTTTGACCGCAACCTTTCCATATTTTTCTGCGTTTAAGTTTGTGATAGCGGCCACGAGGCCTATCCCTACAACGAGGTGAAATAACCATGAATATGAAAAAAAGAACGTTAGCCGCGATTACAACCGTTAGCATTCTCTCCTTCTCTTTGGGTGGCCAAATATTTGCAGCCGGAAACACCTTTAAGGATATTGATAACATAAACGGCAAAGAAAAAATCATTTCTTTAAAAACTCAAGGCTTAATCAAAGGGGTTACTGAATCCCAATTCCTGCCTAGCTCCAAAGTAACAACAGCACAAGGGATCCAGTTCATATCGGGCGGGCTCCAGCTTAGCCTCGCGGCCATTGATTTCAACAAAGCTCCTGTTGCTAGCGGCTTGTTCACGAAAGTCAAAGATAAAGCTTGGTATGCTGAGGCTTTTATCAATGCGTACTACAATCGTGTCGAGCTTCCTAAGGATATCGATCCTACCAAAACAATAACCAAAGAAGAGTTCACAAATTACCTAGTACAAGGGGTCGAAGGCATTGGGAATCTGCCAATGATTAATATAGTGCCCGTAGATATCGCTGACGACGCTGCGCTGAACCCCTCTTATCAAGGCAGTATTCAACGTTCGCTTAAATACAAGATCAATAGTTTAGACGCTAACGGAAAGTTTAATCCGAAAAGCGAAATCACACGCGCTGAAGCTGCGATTATGCTCTTTAACGCTTTGGAATTCCTCAAAACTGGCATTAAATCCTAGCCTAAAACGATACACCACTAATCTGAACGATAAACACGAAGAAGCAGCCCAGGCATAGTCCTGAACTGCTTTTTTTTTTGCGTTTTGATCTTCTTCTAACCTTCTTCACCGCTAATTCTGTTCAGAAATTGCAAAGCACGAGGATGCTTCGGATGCTCAAGAACTTCTTGCGGTGTCCCTTGCTCTAGAATATGGCCTCCATCCATCAGAATGATTCGGTCAGCCACATCAGCAGCAAATTTCATCTCATGGGTCACAATCACCATCGTCATTCCTTCTGCCGCTAACTGTTTAATAACCTTTAGCACTTCCCCCACCAGCTCAGGATCTAGCGCCGAGGTAGGCTCATCGAACAGTAGCACCTCTGGATCTACTGCCATGGCACGAGCGATAGCAACCCGTTGCTGCTGTCCACCTGATAGCTGATGCGGATATGCATCCGCTTTCTCTGCCAAGCCTACTTTTGTTAACAACTGAAGGGCACGTTCGCGGGCTTCGTCCTTGGATCGTTTCTGGACCGTCACCTGCCCCTCCATTACGTTGCCTAATGCAGTCATATGCGGAAAAAGATTATAGGATTGAAAGACCATCCCTGTTTTTTGTCGTAATGCCAAAATGGACTTCTGGGGGATTTTCTTATGATCCGTGAAATTAATTTTAATATCACTGAGCGATAAGCTTCCTTGATCAGGAACTTCAAGCAGATTAAAGCAGCGTAAAAGCGTTGTTTTACCAGATCCCGATGGACCAATAATAACTAGCACCTTACCATGCTCCATTTTAAGATCAATGCCCTTTAATACCTGCAGCTCACCGAAGGATTTATGCAAATTAAGTATTTCAATCATAACAGTCTCTCCCTTAGCTCGCAGAGTAACGACTCAGTCGTTTCTCCAAGTAATTTTGCAGTGCTGATAAAACAGAGCAGAATAGTAAATAGAACAATCCTGCTTCGCAATAGATCAGCAGTGGCTCGTAGGAGGTGGAAGCAACCTGCTGTGCTGTTCTGAACATCTCCGTATAGGTAATGGTCGCTGCAAGTGAAGTGTCTTTCACCAAGCTAATAAAGGAATTCGATAACGGCGGTACAGAAACACGGGCAGCTTGTGGCAGTATAACACGGCGCAACGCTTGCGCACGAGTCATCCCAACGGAGAAGGCCGCTTCCCATTGGCCTTTATGTATCGACAGGATAGCAGCACGTACGATTTCTGATGAATATGCTCCTACACTAAGAGTAAATCCAATGGTCGCGGCTATGAATGGGTCGAGCACAATTCCAACTGCGGGTAAACCATAGAATATAATAAATAGCTGTACTAACAATGGGGTTCCGCGAATGACCCATACATAAAAGCGGGCGATTAGCTTCGGTAGCACCCACGGGGAGAGCCGAGCTAATGCAGTCAATATCGCTAATATCAATCCCAGAGCAAATGATATCAATGCCAAAGGAATGGTAAAAGCCACCCCGGCTTTTAGCAGGGGTAGCAGTGAATCTAAGAAAATTTGTATTTTACGGTCATCCATTTTCAGACATCCTTTTTTGGCTCCAAGCTAGTTAGCTTCTGAAACCTTGTATTATTTTGAAACGTCAGCACCAAAGTATTTCTCAGAAATCTTTAAGTACGTGCCATCGCTCTTCATTTCAACAATTGCATCACTAACTGCTTTTACCAACTCATCGTTACCTTTCAAGAACACAGCAGCGCTTTGCGAACCTTCAGGAATCTCATCCACCACTTTAATTTTCACATCAGGCTTCTGTTTTTTCAGATCCAGATAAGACAAGCCATCATTTACAGTCGCATCAATACGACCCGAGGTCAGTAGGTCCATCGCTTGATTAAAGCCGTCTGTAGCTACAATTTCAGCGCCGTTCTTACGGGCGATATCGGACAGGTTACTGGTTAGAGATTGTCCGGCTTTTTTACCCTTAAGATCTGCAAAGGTCTTGATATCATTATTGTCTTCACTCACAATCAATACCGCTTTAGATACGATATATGGTTCAGAGAAATCATATTTCACTTTACGATCTTCATTAATGGATACTTCGTTAAAAATAACATCAAACCGCTTGGCATCCATCCCGGCAAAAATACCATCCCACTGTGTCTCAAAAAATTCAGGCTCAACACCGAGACGCTTCGCTACTTCCTCAGCAATTTCTACGTCAAAACCGGTCAGTTTACCCGAAGCGTCATGATAAGTAAAGGGTGCGTAGGTCCCTTCTGTTCCTATCCGCAATTTGCCGCTAGCTTTAACAGCTTCCAGACTATTTTGCGCTGTAGATGCTGCACCACCATTAGTTCCAGCTGAAGAGTTCTTAGAAGTATCGGTATTCGAATTATTGCCGCATGCCGCTACTAACACCACGGTTAATGCCAGCAGAATAGTTAAACTTAATTTTCTCATTACTAATTCCCCTCTCTTTACCCGGAATTATTCCGGTAAATTGTATACTACACTGGCTTCTGTTTACCGTCAATGATTTTTTCCGATTATATACATCGGAATTGTAATATTAGGTAAATCTCTACCCTTATATTACCCATTCTTAGAATAATCCTTCACAAGATCCTCTCTTTACATCTCAGAAAGATATGGTATATTTATAAACAAATTAAATATGGACCTGTTATTTCACTAGGGGAGTCGGCCGACTGAGACGGAGCTTCAAGCTCCGGACCCTTGGAACCTGATCTGGATCATACCAGCGGAGGGAAGTGGAGCAGAATTTTCATCCCATGCATTTTTTAGTGTTCCTATGCAGAATGAACTTTTTGACCCATTTATTTCCCACCGGAAATGAATGGGTCTTTATTTGTTTACAAACTTTTAGCGTATGCTTCCGATGCTAGTTTTGTACGAAGCTTCTCAGGTAGCCTATGCTATTCAAAACTTTTAGGAGGTTAAATCATCACGACAATCCTATCCATTCAAGGCTTAGCCTACTCTTTTCCAGAATCAAAACAGCCCCCTGTATTTACAAACTTAAGCATGGATATCAGTCAAGGAGAGTTTGTCTCTGTCATTGGGGCTAGCGGATGCGGAAAAAGTACGCTTTTCAAAACCATAGCAGGCTTGCTCGAACCGACTCACGGGAAAATAATGATTCCTTCCAGCCCATCAGCATCAAATCGCTTAGGTCAGATCGCTTACATGCCGCAGCAGGATTTGCTGCTGCCGTGGAGAACAGTGCTCGACAACTGTCTTTTGCCTTGGGAAATCAAGCCAAGGTCCAATAAACAACAGACCATCTCTCATATTCGTGAAATGCTATCACGCTTCGGTTTAGCCGATGTAGAGAAGGCATATCCTCATGAGCTATCGGGTGGCATGAAGCAGCGGGTCGCATTTCTGCGAACACTAGTGGCTGGCGCCGGCGGCCGTCTTATACTGCTAGATGAGCCATTTGGAGCGCTCGACGCTATGACCAAACGAGAGATGCACCGTTGGCTTTTAGAGCTTTGGGATGAACTGAGTCAAACGGTGATGCTCATCACCCATGATCTGGAGGAGGCGCTATTGCTAAGCGATCGAATTTATTTATTGTCTGGAGGCGTGCATAGCGAATTACAGGAGATTATTGTTGATTTACCAAGGCCAAGACATTACAAGATGAACTATGAACTCCGGTTTATAGCCTTGCGTGAAGAGTTGGAGCGGAGAATGTATGCAACCCATACCTTTTAAAAAACATCTAGACCGTTATGGCCCCTTCATTCTATTGGTGTTGTTTATTCTCGTGATCTGGGAGTCAGCTGTTCGTCTTCACTTGATTCCAGCCTTTATCCTCCCTGCACCTTCTTCAATAGGTATCGCATTGATCGAGCACAGACAATTATTATTTGGTCTGCATTTATTAGCGACATTGCAGGAAATATTGGTTGGTTTTATATTTTCGGTAATCTGTGGTGCGCTGCTGGGCACAGGGATGTTCTTATTTCGACCACTTGAAAAGGCTATCTATCCCTTCCTTATTATCAGTCAGACGATTCCGTTAATCGCACTATCCCCCATTTTTATTATGTGGTTCGGATATACGCTGTGGAGTAAAGTCGCTGTTGTGTTTCTAACTGCTTTTTTCCCAGTCGTAGTGAGTACATATGATGGTCTTCGTACAAGTGGTCAGGCATACAAGGACTTATTGTTAACATTCGGCGCAAACCGCTGGCAACTGCTTGTTAAAACCCAAATTCCGCTGGCGCTGCCCTCTTTTTTCTCAGGACTAAAGCTATCCATTGTGTACTGCGTGATTGGAGCAACCATCGGCGAATGGCTCGGCGGCAGCAAGGGACTCGGTTACTTTAGTCGAAGAATGGCTGGGAATATGCAAAGTGCTGAAATGTTCGCCGCAGTATTTCTTTTATCCGCACTCGGTGTAGTACTGTTTCTGATGATAGCTCTACTCGAAGTAATTTTTTTCAAGAAAAGAGGCTCTAACCGATGAATCATTTAAAATCCCAAATAAAATGGGTTTTTCCCATGTTTCTCATCTGTTCTGTCTTAATCTTAAGCAGCTGCGGAAAAGCATCCAACATAAGTAATCCTTCTGCTGATTCTTCTAATAACGAAAATAAGCAAACCCACAAGCTGACGATTATGCTCGACTGGTATCCCAATGCCGTTCATTCTTTTTTATATGCTGCTGAGCAAAATGGCTATTTCAAAGATGAAGGTCTGGACGTAGAGATCCAAATGCCCGCCGACAGCAATGATGCACTGAAACTTGTGGCAGTGAATCAAGTCGATTTAGCGCTTAGTTATCAACCTCAGGTGCTCATGGCACGCAGTGAGAACATTCCAGTACGTTCAATTGCAGCGATTGTGAGACATCCGCTTAATCATTTAATGGTACCTCAGGCCGGGGATATCCATAGTCCCAAAGACCTCACAGGTAAACAGATTGGGTACTCTTCCATCCCTCTTTACGAAGCCATGATTCGTACGATGATCCAAAACGATGGGGGTGACCCAAATACCAGCAAATTAATAGACGTAGGCTTTGACCTTATTCCGGCGATTGCGACCAAGCAAGTGGATGCCATTATGGGTGGATTCATTAACCACGAACAATTAATCCTGGAAAAAGAAGGTCATCCCGTCCTCTCGTTCAATCCCACCGATTACGGAGTCCCTGATTATTACGAGCTAGTACTTGTCGCCAGCGATCAGGGAGTACAAAATTCTGAGTCCTACTTCAAAAAATTTCTCAACGCCATTACTAAAGGACAGAAATTCGTAGAAGAGAATCCGGAAAAAGCGTTAAATTTGCTGCTTGCACACGAAGATGCGACCTCTCCACTCGATAAGCAAATTGAGGAGAAAAGTCTGGAAATTCTACTTCCGCTAATGAATGCGGGTGACAAAGATTTTGGATATCAAGAGCCCGCGTCTTGGGAGAAGGTACGACAGTGGCTATCCGACAATAACTTACTGTCTACTGACATCAAAGCTAAGGATGCTTTTATCAATCTTTAAACATTAGATACTTACTCATAACACTTGAGGAGGAATTATCATGAGTTATCTATCCAAAGTCCGGCAATCCAATCCACTGGTCCACAATATCACCAATATCGTCGTAGCTAATTTTTCTGCCAACGGTCTTTTGGCACTTGGTGCCTCCCCTTTTATGGCAGATGCTCACGAAGAAGTTGTAGATATCGCCGCATTTTCGGGTGCAGTAGTTCTAAATATTGGCACACTGAATGACTACGCCATTCAATCCATGGTGCTCGCGGGACAATCTGCAAATAAGCACGGCGTTCCCTTAGTTCTTGATCCAGTGGGTGCGGGAGCAACTTCTTTTCGAACAACTGTGACTCAAAAGCTAGTGAGTGAGATGCAAATTACCGCTCTGCGTGGCAATGTAGCGGAAGTTGCCAATGTCATTGGTGAGAGCTGGTCTATTAAAGGGGTGGACGCAGGCGAGGGGGAAGGCGATGTAGTCATCTTGGCTGAGACTGCCGCGCGGAAGTTAGGTTGTGTAGTTATCATCACCGGAAAAGACGATGTGATCAGCAATGGAGATAACACCTACATTGCCAGCAACGGTCACCCTATTCTAACGAAAGTAACTGGAACCGGATGTCTGCTTAGTGCAGTAGTCGGGGCATTTCTAGCGGTAAGTGAAGGAGCGTCTCTTGAGGCCGCAGTGGAAGCTCTCTCCTTCTACGGAGTAGCTGCTGAAATCGCTGCTGAGCTAACATTTGATCAAGGGCCGGGGAGCTTTCAAATCGAGTTCCTAAATCAATTGAGCTTGGTCACACCTGAAACCTATAAAGAGAAATCAATAATCAAGCAGCTTAGATAACGACACACAAAGGAGTGAACCTAATGATGATATCCAAAGCTTTAACCATAGCCGGCTCGGATAGCGGGGGTGGTGCTGGGATTCAGGCAGATCTAAAAACCTTTCAAGAGCTATCTGTATATGGCATGTCTGCACTTACAGCTGTGACAGCCCAGAACACACTAGGAGTTCAAGGAGTATATCCGTTGACACTAGTCGCTATTACTCAGCAGCTTGATTCCATTGGACTTGATCTGAAACCGGATGCTGTGAAGACCGGGATGCTTTTTAACAGTGACATCATACGTATCGTAGCAGAAAAGATCCAGCAATACGGCTGGCGTAATCTTGTAGTTGATCCTGTAATGGTTGCTAAAGGGGGTTCCACGCTGCTACAACAAGAAGCTGTTCAATCCTTAATCAATCATCTCCTCCCGCTAGCCTTAGTGACGACTCCCAATATTCCAGAGGCTGAAATGATTACAAACAGGAGCATCAATACAATAGACGATCGTAAAGAAGCTGCTAAACTCATTCATGCCATGGGTTCTAACTATGTAGTGCTAAAAGGTGGGCATGATACCTCAACTACGGCTGTTGTGGATCTCCTATATGATGGTCAAGCGTTCATCTTTATGGAGAGTCGACGAGTTCAGACAAGGCACACGCATGGTACAGGCTGTACTTATTCAGCAGCAGTTACCGCCGAGCTTGCCAAGGGGAAATCCGTTCCTGAAGCTATTCACACCGCTAAGACTTTTATACAAGCGGCGATTGAAGACGAGCTGGGCATTGGGGCAGGACATGGGCCTACAAATCATTTTGCTTACAAGAATAGATTGCGAGGGATGAACCTTGAAACGAATAGACAGTGATCAACTACGGGAATTATTAAAAGTCTATTTCATTATGGGCAGCGTGAATTGCCTTAAATCCCCAGCCAAGGTATTAAAAGAAGCCGTCGCTGGAGGCATAACGATGTTCCAATTTCGTGAAAAAGGAACGGGGGCATTAACTGCCCAAGTTAGATTTAATTTAGGGAGACGGCTCCAAAAGATATGCCGTGAAAACGGAGTACCTTTTATCGTTAATGACGATATTGATTTGGCAATCGCCCTTGATGCGGATGGCATTCATGTAGGACAAGATGACACTCCCGCGCTGGCGATTAGGCAGCTGCTTGGGGAAGATAAGATCGTTGGTGTATCCGCTCATTCGCTCGCCGAAGCTCAGCAGGCGATTGCGGATGGAGCCGATTATCTAGGCATTGGACCTATTTATCCTACCTCTTCCAAGGAGGACGCCCAAGCTGTTCGAGGTACATCAGTTATTGAGGAAATACGAAACTGCGGCATTACGATTCCTTTGGTCGGCATAGGAGGAATTACGGTACACAATGCAGCGCCTGTATTAGCTGCAGGTGCGGACGGTATCTCCGTGATCTCAGCTATTGCGGGTGCTGAAGACATCACCTTGGCAGCCAGAGGATTTGTTCACGAAGTTATTTTAAGCGAGACATAAGCTCACTCAGCTCTTCAACGCTCAAATGCCGCCATTGTCCTCTCTCCAAACTATCAAGTGTAATATTCATGATTCTTATACGCTCTAGCTCTAGTACTCTATATCCTAACTCTTTGCACATTCTGCGTATTTGCAGATTAAGGCCTTGAGTTAGGATAATTCTAAACTGATATTCTGCGATCCGAGAGACCTCACAAGGTTTTGTTGTGACGCCAAGAATATCCACACCACTAGACATTGCCTGTATGAACGCTGACGTTATCGGCTTGTCTACAATAACTTCATATTCTTTTTCATGCCCATTTTCGGAACGCATCATTTTGTTTACAATATCTCCATCGTTAGTTAACAAAATGAGGCCTTCCGAGTGTTTATCTAATCTGCCGATCGCAAAAATCCGTGAGGGATAACCTACAAAATCTATAATATTCCCGGCTACATTTGGGGCAGTTGTACAGGTAATACCTATCGGTTTATTAAGGGCGAGATATACCGGCTCCCCTTTGCTGCTTGTTATCGGCTCTCCATCAATCCATACGATATCCTCTGGCTCTAAAAGAATATTCGCATCACAGACGATACCATTAACAGCGATTCGGCCTGCTGCAATAAGTCTTTTCGTTTCTCTTCTGGAACAAAAGCCTGTTTCACTTATATATTTATCAATTCTCAATAATGCTCCTACTTTCCATCTGATACTGATACTTGCATCTATCCATAAAAAAACACCTGATTTTAACGATCAAAATCAGATGTTAACCTTCAGGAATAATTGATTTCAAGGGAGCTATTTCGAGCTTCCGCTTTTTTTCACGTTATTGCCCTTGCTTCCACTTGCATCTTTAGCGCCTGGACCCGTAGTTGGAGCACCTTTTGCAGGTTTAACTGGTTTTGCTGTTTTGTTCCAGCGTGTCCAGCCCTTACTCCCCGTACCTCTGCCCGTGCCGCCACCTTTACTTTTTGCACCCATCATATCACTCCGTCAGTCATTCAGAATTCGTATAGTTTATACACTTCATCTATTTTACCACACTCTCAACCTTTCTGTTAAACTAATAGCTCAGCTTCATCTAACTAACCTCTGTTAGAATTTAGCATCTTTAATCATTTCATGAATATCAAAGGTATTCTCATGGATTGAGATGGCGATCACCGTGTCCTCTTTTTCAAAAAATTGTACATGCCCTAACCGCTTGTCCTCCAGCTCCACCCAGCCAGCATCCTCTAATTTATTAAAGTAGTGGTCAGGTCGATAGAGACCTTGTTCTCCCCCTATATTATCCAATTCGTACTTTACACCTATTTTTATATTGGGGTTACTTGAAGTTGTTGTCACTTCGATTTCCTTGGCTTTTTTAGGAATAGGAATTTCAGCATTAATGGAAGATACTCCATACTCTTGTACCTCTTGAGTTGATGATGTACATCCAGTTACTAAGATTGATAATGACAGCAAAATAAAAGTAAATAAGTACTTCTTCAATTAAATTCCTCCTTCTCAGGTGATAACTTATTTTACCAAATCAATCCATTAAAAAACACCCCACCAAAGACTAAGCTTTGATGAGGTGTCTATTTCGAATCAGCTTTACAAGCTCAAACATGTTATTTAGGCTGAATATAACCTTCTGCTTTCAGAAGCTCAGCGATCAATACAGCACCGCCAGCTGCTCCGCGCAGGGTGTTATGGGAGAGACCCACGAACTTGTAATCATAGATGGCATCTTCCCGAAGTCTGCCTGTCGATACGCCCATACCGTTCTCAATATCACGATCTAGTTTGGTCTGTGGACGGTTTTCCTCTTCGAAATAAGTAATGAACTGTTTAGGTGCGCTAGGCAACTCAAGCTCTTGCGGACGTCCTTTGAAGCTCTTCCAAAGGTTTAGAATTTCTTCTTTGGATGGCTTTTTCTCAAAAGAAACAAATACAGCAGCCATATGTCCATCCGCTACAGGCACACGGATACACTGCGAAGTAATGGTTGGTGCTTCACTTTTTACGATACCTTCGTCTTGAACACTTCCCCAGATCCGCAAAGGCTCTTGCTCGCTCTTCTCTTCTTCGCCACCGATGTAAGGAATCACGTTATCCAGCATTTCAGGCCAGTCAGCAAAAGTCTTACCTGCACCAGAAATCGCTTGATAGGTTGTGACAACAACCTTAGATGGGTTAAATGCTTTGAGTGCATGAAGCGCAGGCACATAACTTTGAATAGAGCAGTTAGGTTTAACTGCAATGAAACCAGTCTCAGTTCCGAGACGTTTTCTTTGCTGCGCAATAACCTCAAGATGCTCTGGATTAATCTCAGGAATGACCATAGGCACGTCAGGCGTCCAGCGATGCGCTGAGTTATTGGAGATTACTGGAGTACCCGTACGAGCATAAGCTTCTTCGAGCGCTTTAATCTCATCTTTTTTCATGTCTACTGCGCAAAAGATCAGATCTACGCCCGCAGCTACTTCTTCTACCTTAGAAGCATCTTGAACCATAATATTCTTCACGTTCTCAGGCATTGGAGTGGATAGCTTCCATCTGCCCTTGGCCGATTCTTCATACGTTTTCCCAGCAGATTTAGCACTGGCAGCAATCGCAGTTACTTCAAACCAAGGATGATTCTCTAGAAGGGCAATAAAACGTTGTCCTACCATACCTGTGCCGCCAACTATGCCGGCTCTTAGCTTTCTTGACATCAGAAAATACACTTCCTTTTGATTAACTGTCCTATTGTGAATAATAGGCCGATAATTAATGATATACGGCTCGAGAACATTTGGCGAGTGTAAACATCAAAATAACATTAAAAAATTTATTATATTCATTTAAACCAGCCTTTTTCCTTAAATCGAGTGATCGCTTCAATCCGATTACCCACATCCAGCTTATCGAGGATAACAGAGATGTAATTCCGTACCGTACCCGTGGTAATGTACAGTTCACTGGCAATTTCTTTCGTATTTTTGCCATCGGCGATCAGTCCGAGCACTTCCTTCTCCCGCTGCGTCAACGGATTCACTTCACCGCTGTAGGCTTCATCCATCAGCTCCGGTGCATACATACGTCTGCCTGCCATTACATTCCGGATTGAAAGTGCCAGCTCTTCACTAGGACTGTCCTTCAGTAAATAGGCATGAACACCCGCCTTCAGCGCACGTTCGAAATATCCCGCCCGAGCAAAGGTCGTTAAGATCATTGTTTTGCAGCCGCTATTCTTCAGCGCCTCTGCAGCGTCGAGACCACTCATCGCCGGCATCTCAATATCCATAATACAAATATCTGGTTTAAGCTGCTGAACCAACGCAACAGCTTCTTCCCCATTACTTGCTCGGCCCACGACCTTCATATCCTCTTCTAAATCGAGCAAAGAAGCCAGAGCCCCGAGGAGCATTCGTTGATCCTCAGCGATTACAATTTTAATCATTATAGGATGACCTCCTGTTTCTGATGCTGGAATGCATTAGGTACTTTAATCACGATCGTAGTACCACCATCTCTCACGATATCCATACAGCCATTTACAAATTCAAGACGCTCTCTCATGCCTTGCAGCCCGTGACCTTTAAAATAAAGATCATTCCCGGGAATCCCGGTCCCATCATCTTTCACTTTAATGACTAGATCTGTACGAGAGGGTTTAATCAAAATAGAGCAAGACTTTGCCCCACTGTGCTTCACAACATTAGTGACAGCTTCCTTTATACACATGCTGAGTACATTTTCCGTAATCAATGAGGTATTGGTTAGCTTCGGATTCCCCTCCAAAATAAAATCAATCTCAGCAGCAGCAAGAAACTGCTGAATATGGATAAGTTCATCTTCAAGCCGAATGCCGCGCATTCGCGTAACCATTTCCCGAACCTCTTTCAGCGCACTTCTCGCTGTCTGTCGTACATCATTAATCTCTGCTTTGGCTTGTGTAGGATTAGAGTCAATTAGCTTTCCTGCCAGGTCACTCTTCAGACCAATTAATGAAAGCTTCTGACCTAATGTATCATGAAGATCTCGCGAAATCCGTTGACGTTCTTCAATCTTAACGAGTTCGGAGATTCGCTTATTCGCATCCTCCAATTGATCTTGTAACTTGCCTTGATTATTTCGGTTGTACGTACTGATTGGAAGTAGAATCACTGCAATCATACTTACAAGTACGAACGGGAGCTGACTAATAAACACTGAGTTACGCGAAAGCAGCTCATAATTGATCGTAATGATCGTAGTTAACAGATGAATAGAGTACAGAGTGAAGAACCCTACTCGATTCTGTATGTTTCCAATAAAAAAGGCTAAAAAAAGCGCAAAATACATATATCCGAACAAAAGCGTCATCGTTATAGACACTAAAATTTGAACACTCGTCCAGAAATAAACCAGCCAGCCCTTAGAAACAAAAGAAAGTACATAACAAACAAAAAATACAGCGATCATCAAGATTCCCCAAACTACTTGATAGGTAGAGGAGGAGCGAAATATAAAATAAAACGGTAGAATGTAAAAAACGACCCACACATAAGGGCTTAGACCTGTACTTTTATGAAAGATATGATGCCACTTTTGCATGACCGCGCTCCTTTTTACCATACATTGCTCTCCTTATTCTAGCACAAATTCAGTGAAAATCTGTCGATCTACTCCCCTAAACAGAAAAAGATTAGAGCCACGAATGATTTCTCCGGCTCTAACCTTTCACTGTACTCTTATTTTGTTCGAGCCGATAATTATTATTCTCCTTGGAGTCTAGTCTTATGAACTTGCAGAACTTCTCCCGCTACCTTAGGTTTGCTTAGTCTCGACTTTACCTCTTTAAAGCTGATGAAGCACTTATTCTCCTCATCCCAAAGACGGAAGTGTAGAGCCTTTAGGCTAGTGCTAAGCGTTATAGTCGTCGCCTTTTGCAATGGTGGCGTAGCATTATGTGCTTTTTCTAAATTATAGTTGGGTACCTTCGGACTTAAATGATGGACATGGTGGAACCCGATGTTCCCTGTGATCCATTGCAATAGCTTAGGCAGCTTGTAATATGAACTTCCCTCTACTGCAGCCATAACATAACTCCACTCCGATTCATTCTCGAAGTAGGAATCCTCGAACTGATGCTGAACATAGAACAACCATATTCCGAGAAAACCGGATACAAAAGCTATAGGCAATTGCACCATGATAAAGGCTTGCCAGCCGATCGCCCAAATAAGCAAACCATAGAGAGCTGCGATAGATACATTTGTTAAATAGGTATTCATGCGCTCTTTACGTCTAGCGCCTTTAGCATTAAACCGATACTGAATCATAAAAACAGCAATGGGTCCTAAACCGAACATCACGATTGGATTACGGTAAATCCGGTAATACAGACGTTTCCAGAATGAAGCTGCTTCATATTCGTCAACAGTCATAATCCATATATCGCCAATCCCTCTTTTATCGAGGTTACTGGAGCTGGCGTGATGAATGGAATGACTATGCTTCCACTGCCGATAAGGAACAAGCGTTAATACACCTGTGATCGTTCCGATAATGTCATTCGCTCTGCGATTCTTAAAGAACGATCCATGCGTACAATCATGGAAAATAATAAAAGTTCGGATTACAAATCCTGCTGCAGGAATGGCCAACAAAAGGGTGAGCCAGTAGGAAACGGATAAAGAGAAATAAGCTCCGCCCCATAACAGCACAAGTGGCCCTAAAGTATTAATGAGCTGTCTTATGCTCGCGTTGCGGTCGTTTTTTTCGTAAGGGGCTACACTCTTTTTAAGACTGGAGAGCTGTGATGTCTGTTTTGTAGTCATCTTTATCGTTTCCTCCTTGATGTGTCTGGCTAAGGATCTTTTTTATCTATCCTAAGTATAGGAGATAAAGTGTCATCCTATAAGTCATAAATATCAAGTAAAGAGTATGATAAATGTCATACTTTTGCTCTATTTTTACCCATTTAGCTATGCATTCCGAGTAGTTCTTCGTTAATTAGCTTGCTTCGCATGCTCTTCACGGTATTCCGTAGGCGTCTGACCACTAGCTTTCTTAAAGACTTGAGTAAAATATCGTGGATCCTGATAACCAACAAGTGGAGCGATCTGGTACACCTTTACATTACTGCTCTGCAATATATACTTCGCCTTCTCCATTCGACAGTGAGTAACATACTCCAAGAAGGTATACCCTGTTATTTGTTTAAATAAAGTACAAAAATGACTAACACTAAGATCGGCAAGCTCCGATACCTCTTCAATACTTAAGTCTTTATGATAATTACTCTCGATATAACGTTTCGTCTTCTCGATGGAACTGCGTGTATCCTCACGATTTACAGGTTTACTACCTTGATCTAATCGCTCCCCAAATTCTTCCTTCAACGCAGACATCATTTCACTCAAGGTACCCAAATGTTGCAGCCTGCTTAATAATCCATGTAGAGACCAATCCGAATTTAGATTCAAATGTTCAAAATGTCTGTATAGCACGACAACCATTTCCACAAGAAGACGTTCTGCTATCTCCTTAGGAATAGCTTGTGCTTCAATATATAGTCCCAACTCATCAAACAAAGATGACATTTTGTTTCTGTTTAATGTGCGGATACTCTCAATCAGCGAGGTCTCCAGCTCTTTTGGATATTTAACTTCTTTATTGCCTGCGAAAGTTGTTTCCTCATCTATAAACACCCCGGCAAGACCAGAATAGAAACGTTGATACAAAGCCTTCGCTGCCAAAGGATACACCGTGCTTAATTGATCAATCCCTTGTGTACAGCGACTGATTCCTACAGAACAACTTAGCTTGGAGTATCTTTTGATCCCTGTAATCAATTGTTCACCGAGTTCTCTTCTACTTGCGCTTAAAGATCCAGGAAAAAGCAATACCCACTCTCCGTTATGAAAAGGGAAGACCGTAAGCACTCCATGCTCTAACGACCACTCTTCAACAATATTACGGATCGCAAACAGCCACAGCCGTTTTTCTTCCACACTCCAATGCCCAGTAAGCACAGAATAATCATCCAATTGGACAACAGCCATAAAATATCCGCTCTCAAGTTCACTGTTCTCCAGCCATTTCAGATGCTCAAGCGGCCTTGCATTTCCCAAAGTGATTTCAGCAAACATCCTTTCACGTGCTAGCATCGACAGCATCTGCACGGAATGCATCATCTGATCGTTCTCTTTTTGCTCATCCAGCCTCGTTTTCGCTCGGTATAGCATTTCAACCAGTTCGTCATGGTCAATGGGTTTCAGCAAATAATCAAAGGCTCCTTGACGCAAAGCTTCTCTCGCATATTCGAACTCCCCATATCCACTTATAAAAATAAATACCAGCTTAGAATTCTTTGGTAGGACTTCCTTCATCAAAGTGATTCCGTCAATCACAGGCATGCGGATATCGCTGATTATAATATGCGGCGTAGTTTCTTCTATTAATCGGAGGGCTAGTTCTCCATTTCGAGCCTCTCCCACAATCTCCATCTGAAGCTCATCCCATGGAATAGCTACCTTTAGGCTACGAAGAATAATCGGCTCATCGTCTACGAGAAGTACTTTATATTTCTCTTGTAACTCATCCATTCCAGCACCTCCATGCTTATTGAACACTTGAGCTTTGGATCAGATTCCAGTATTGCATCGACGATGCCTGCATTTGCTTTAAAGCCTTATCCGCAGACATCTCTTGGTTAATCATTTTTTCGATAACACTTAGGAACGTTTTCTTAACTTCAGGTGATAATACGTTATCGTAAGGCACAAAGCTTTTGCGGTTCACTTCCATCATTTCCATCACTTGCGCGAATACCGGCCCCGTCTTCTCCGGATCAAATGCAATACGAATGGATGGAATTCTCAGTCCTTCATATACAATTCTTGTCTGCACTTCCTGTGTGTAAAAAGCCTTCATAAGATCCAAAGCAGCTTCCCGTTTAGCTCCATTTAGTTCAGAGGAAAGACCAATGCCAATGGTATATCCCCCCGCAATCGAAGGCTCCTCTCCTTGCTTTAAAGCAGGAAATGGAATAACCCCTACTTCATTCTGAAAATCAACTGGAGCCGCAGTACCTGAAAATAAATTGATATCCCAGTTCCCGTTTAAATACATCGCAGCCTTTCCGCTTGTAAACAAATTGACCGCACTTTCTGTTGAGAGATCATTAGACTGGGGACTAAAGGCTCCTTCTTTTATCCATTGATTCAAATGCTCAAAAGCCTTTAAATAGGACTCATTCTGAAAGCTCGCCTGATCTTCACCTGTAATAAGCTTCTGAAACAGCTCTGAGCCCGCATAACGATCCATTAAATAATGTGCAAAGATCCCGGCAGGCCAACGATCTTCGTTCCCGAGTGCAAACGGAATGTATCCTGCGGCCTTGAGCTCCAGTATCACATCATCGAGTTCTTGAAGCGTCGTAGGTGCCACGAGACCAAGCTTGTTGAATATAGTCTTATTGAAATATAGGGGTTCAGCATTTCCTTCAATCGGCAATCCATAAATATGGTTGTCAAAGGTCCATAAATGCAGATCCTTAAATTGATTGGTTAAACCGTTCTCTCGAACAAAATCAGTCAAATCAACCAGACGATTAGAGCGCACATATGGCTCTATTTCGGCTCCACCAAATAAGACAAACATATCTGGTGGTGTACCAGTAACCATCTCGCTTTTCAGCTTTTGTTCGCGGTGTATCGTCTGGTCTATTCCTTCAAAATTAACTTTCACATTCGGATGCGCAATCTGGTATTTATCCACGATCTCTTCAAAGATAGCCAGCAGTGGCCGGTCATGCTCTTTGTTCCAGAAATGTCGAAAAGTCAGCGTTATTTTTTCTGGTGAATTATCTTCAATCGGCTCCTGATCTCCTAACGTAATAAATAAAACAGCGCCAGATATCAGTACTAGATATATCCACATCCAGCCCCACTTCAATACCCACTTCATATCAATCCCCCCTATTCCTCTGTATGATCGATTATGGCAATATTTTTGGGATTCGGATTCGAATCGTTGAACCAAATCCTGGGGATGAACACACAAGTAGGCCGTATGGACTGCCAAATCGGATTTTCAGGCGTTCATGTACATTCTTAAGCCCTACACCGCTGTCGCTATATTTCCTCTGGCCGCTTCCCTCTTTGTCCCACAGATTCATCATCTTGGCTAAGTCAAAGCCCGGACCGTTATCTTTTACGATAATGATCATATCCGTGCCCATTTCATAGGCTGTGATTTCAATGATTCCAGGGTCTTCCATCGGCTCAATCGCATGGTACAATGCATTCTCTACAATGGGCTGAACGATCAGCTTTTGAGTCATAAATGTTTTAAGACCTTCAGGAAGATTTATATTGTACGAGAATTTATCCTCAAAACGGAACTTCTGAATATCCAGATAATGACGGACATGCTCAAACTCCATTTGCAGCGGAATCAGCTCTTGATTCTGACTAATACTGATTCGCAGCAGCTTGCCTAGTGAAATGACCATTTTACTAATATCTTTATTGCCCTGCAGCACGGCCATCGAATTAATCGATTCGAGTGAATTATAAATAAAATGAGGATTAATCTGCGCCATTAATGCCTGCATTTCTGCTTCCTTCTTCCGCCCCTGCTCCGTCTGCACCTGCACAATCAACTCGTTGATCTGTGTGCTCATCCGATTAAAACCATCTATTAGAAAGTCACTTTCATCATCGGCACGATAACGTGTAGTGATAGGAGTAAAAATCCCCTGCTTCACCCGCTTCATCCCGTTGACCGCGCTGTTGATGCTATAAACGAGCCTTCTAACAAAATATCGGTCAAACAAAAAGGCAGATAACAATGAAACCGTACTCAAAATAATCGCAATATTACGAATAGATATGGATTCCGAAGAGATTAGATTCATTGGTGTAATCGCTGCCAAATACCAGTCTTTATTATGTGAAGGAAGGAAGGTTATGAGTGATTTTTCTCCCTGATAGTTGTCGATGTAATAGTTTTGTTCCTTGGCATATTCATTTTCTAAAAAAGGGAACTCCGTGCGCTGCCCAATATGTTCACCAGATTTGTTAAAAACGATATTCCCAAGCTTGTTCACCAGCAGAATATCTCCCTTCTTGAGCGTTGCTGCCTCCCAAAAAATCTGATCCAGTAAATCAGGTTTAACATTAACGACCAAATAGCCTATATCTTCAAGAGAATAATAATCTTTGATCACTCTGGCTTGCACAAGTGCCGGATGGCCGGATAACGCCGAGCCGTTCTCACCGGGTCCTGACCATACAGGCCGTCCCTCAGCCCTTTCCATCGTATTAAACCAACTCTGCTTCTTCAGCTCCTCAAAGGACATCGGCGCATTATATTGATAGAGCAACCGATCTTTACTATATAAACTAAATGAAGTAATCATCGGATGATTAATGAGTAAATTGTTAAGCTCCTGCTTGCGATCATAGGTGAGCACAAAGTTCGTCTGCTTGAGGGATTGTTGAATCACCGGCTGTGTGATCGCAGAGTTCGTGATCGAGGAGATTTCACTAAGAGCGAATTTGAGCTTCCGATCCGTTTCGAGCAGTGAAACCCAATAGAAGTTGCTTGATTTTTTCTCCATTGCATTAGAGAAGTTAACGTATGTAACGATCCCCATCAGAATCACTGGAATAAAGACGAGAAGAATAATAGCGAACAAGATTTTACGGCGGAGCTTCATGGTATTCCCCTTCCCCCTGCTGTCTCTGTCCTCTAATATTCTTCACGAAACCGCCTATTCCCTTGTAAAGGTTAAAAGTAAGATCAGCTCTTAATGGCCCCTGAAGTAAGACCCGCAATCACCCAGCGGCTAAATAACAGGAATACGATCAGCAGTGGCAAGGTCGCCGTAAACGTAGCTGACATGATCATTCCATAATCCAGACCGTCACGATTGGAGAATAGCTGCTGGAGTGCGATTTGTATTGTAAAATGCTCTTGGTTCTTCAACACGACCAAAGGCCAAAAGAAGTCATTCCATACGGTCATAAAATTCAGAATACCTAGAGTCGCCATAGCTGGTGTGATAACTGGAATGGCGATGTTCCAGAAGATCCGGAAATGTCCGCCACCATCGATCCGTCCAGCTTCGATCAGTTCCGTATGTACAGCTGTAGAGATATACTGCCGCATCCAAAAGATCCCGAAGGCATTAACCATAGCCGGAACAATCAGTGCCTTAAAAGAGTCGATCCAGTGGAGCTTGGCCATAATTACGTAAGTAGGTAACACACCAAGCTGCTGGGGTACAAATAGAGTGGCAATTACAAAGTAGAACAGTATATTTTTAAACGGAAATTCATATTTAGCAAAAGCATAACCAGCCAGTGTACAGAAAAATACGACTGAGATGGTTACCATGGACGAGACGAATAATGAGTTTCCAAGGGCTTGAAAGAAATCTGTTTTATCCAGTACCCGTTGGAAATTGTCAAAAAACTGGTTCCCAACCGTAAGCAAAGGGGGTACATGGAATACTGCGCCCCTATCATTTGTGCCAACCACAAACATCCAGTAAAAAGGAAAGATGGACACGAGCGCACCAAGAATCAGAATGAGATAAAATCCTACTTTGCCGAAAATCCCAAGATCATCCGGATCTTTTTTTAATAGACGCACTGTACTCACGCTTTACCCCCTCCTGTATCTCCACCCATGCGGCTTGAGACCAGCATATTAAGGACAGAGAATATAATCGTGACTACAAACAGCAGAACTGCCGTAGCCGCCGCCGTACCGAAGAATCCATTGCGGAATGCTTCGCTGTACAAATAGGTAACCATAGTGATCCCTTCCTGACGTGTAGATCCCGTTCCTGATTGTCCTAAGAATACATAAGGCTCAGTGAACAGCTGCAAGGCACCTATGGTCGAGAGCAAAGTGACAAATACGATGAACGGTTTCAGTAGTGGCAAAGTAATGAAGGTTAATTGTTGCCTTCTGTTCGCTCCATCAATTCGGGCTGCTTCATACAAATCCGTGGGAATACTTTGAAGTCCTGATAGAAAAATAATGGCATTATACCCTGTCCAGCGCCACATCACCATGGTTGAGATCGCGATCTTGACCCCCCACCAGCCAGAGTTGAAGGCCACACTATCCAGTCCTAAACCGCTAAGCAGCCAGTTGATCATCCCGTTGTTCCCAAACAGCGTACTAAATACCAGTGTAACCGCAACGATAGATGTAATATTGGGCATGAAAAAGAGAACGCGGAACGTTTTCTTGAACCGAGTCATCCCCGAATTCAACAAAACGGCAATCAAAAGCGCCAATAGGATCTGTGGAACAGTTCCGAGCAGTCCCATAATTAATGTGTTGCTAAAAGAAATCCAGAAGGTAGGGTCGCTTGTGACCAAATCATAATTTTTCATCCCTACGAATTTCATAGGGTTCAGCGCATCCCATTTAAAGAATGAGAGGTAAATCGTAAAAAAGATTGGATATAGTCCAAATATCGAGAACAGAATAAAAAAAGGAGAAATGAAAGTATATGCAGTGATGCGGCTCCTTCTTTGTTCAGTTAAAAAGGGGCGCTTGCTCTCGGCATGCGGACTCGAAATAACAGGTTGTGCCATGTCACACCTCCAGGTAATATAACGTGTCAAGCATAAACGTCTTCGGCGTCCTTATAATGACGGTAAGCGTTTATGCGAGAATTATAAGGATACAGTATTGCGTGAAACTTATACTTTTTTATAATTAAATCCGAATTCATAGAGAATGATGTTCTCCATGAATCCGGACCTTCAAGAAATTGAGCTACTAAGTTAGAAGTCTTAGCTGCGTTCAGCCAGTGTCTTCGCTTGTTTTACAGCTTCATCCCACTCTTTAGCCGGATCAGCCTTTTTCTCCAGCACGTTTTTCAGTGCATTTTTGAAGAAGGTATCCGTTTGGTCATGAAGTGGACCGTAGTATACAGGTTTTACACGATTAGCAGCTTTACCAAATTCAACAGCCGTTTGTTGGCCACCGAAGAATTCATCCTTGAAATCTACGAATGCAGGATCTTCGTACAGGGCAGGAATTGAAGGCATCAACCCTTTTGTTTTGAATGATTCCAGTTGATTATCCTTGTTATCCATCCATGCGATAAAGTCATAAGCTTCTTTCGAGTGTTTACCTTCTTTAGGCAGTGTCAGGAATGAACCACCCCAGTTACCCGCACCTTCAGGAAGCTGCGCGATTTTCCATTTACCAGAGGAGTCTGGCGCGTTACTCTTAACATTTCCTGCCATCCAAGCAGGTCCCATAACTACAGCAAACGATCCGTCGTTCATGCCTTGGCCCCATTCAGGAGACCAGAGCATTACATTGCTGATCCAGCCTTCTTGGATACCCTTGACCGTGAAATCATAAGCTTTGCGAACTTGTGGGTTGGTGTCTCCGATAAAGCTGCCATCCGCTTTGCTGAAATAGATTTCATCCGCGGATTGGTCACGCAATGCGTTAAATGTCAGATCAGTAAGGTCTACAAACGGTTTGCCTGTCTTTTCCTTGAAGGCTTTGGCTACAGCAGCGAACTTATCCCAAGTATCGATTGCTGCGCCGAATCCTTCGGAGTCAGTTGGTAATCCAGCTTCTTCAGCCAAATCTGTTCTGTAATATACAACCGTTGGACCGATATCTGTAGGAAGACCCAGTTGGAAGCTGCCATCTACAGAAGAGGCTTGTTTCCATTTCCAATCCAGATAGTTCGCTTGAATATCTTTGGCCCCAAGATCATTCAGGTTATAGAATTTATCCTGTGCATTAATAAAACGCTCCATGAAACCGATTTCAAGTTGGAAAATATCAGGTGCGCCTGATCCCGCCGATAAAGCAGTGGTCAAATTATTATGGTGAGCCGTTTGGTCACCGGTATTTTGAACCTTGATCGTTACGTTTGGATGTTCCTTCGTGTACTCTTTTGCTAAATCCTCGTAGTTCACGTTACCGAGTGTCCAGAAAGAAAGTTCGATTTTCTCAGCAGGCTCGGTGCCCTCATCTTTTGCGGGTTCACTTGTGCTTGCTGCGTTGTTACCTGTATTTTTACTCGATGCATTGTTCTCGGCGTTGTTGCCTCCGCATGCTGCTAGTGATCCTACGAGCATGATAGCGACTAACGAAAGCGCCAAGTGTTTTATTTTATTCATTCCCCTGTACCCCTTTCAAAGGTTTCTCTTACAAGATTTAGTGTACAGGGTTTATATTCTTTTTTTGAGGAGGCAAACTTCCGATTTATGGTGGAAATAATTACGAACTCAAGTTCAGCTTAAATAAATATTTCATACAGACCAATGCCTGCTAATAATAAACCACCGATGAGTTCAGAATGTTTTCCGAACCAGGTTTTGGAGAATCGATTTCCTATTTTCAAGCCGACCGCTACAGTAATAAAAGAGAATACGCCTACTGAGATCGCTGTAAACGCTGCATTCACGCCGCTTATCCCTGCTCCAAAGCCTGTAGCAATACAGTTTATAGCTAACGCCACACCAAGCCAAATCGATTCTTGCCATTCGAGCACTTGCCGGTAGCCACTATCTGAATTAGAAGTAACTAAGGGAGTAGACTCTATGCCATCCATCGCACTCTGTGCTGTTTCAGTCGATGTTGGTTTCTTATATACGGCTCTGATGCTCCAGATTCCCATAAACAGAATCAAGCACCCTCCAATGGCATTTCCATTCGCTTCAGAAAAATATTCTGACACATACTCACCTGAGGTTATTGAGATATATGTAGCCAGCATCGACAGAACTGCAATGATCAGATTAGAAAATGGTGTAATTCTTGTAGACCTAGCGCCAAAGGAAACACCTATTCCTAAGTTATCCAAATTTGAAGCCAACCCAATAATGATGATAGAAAGCCAATGCATAGCTAGACCCCCTTAATACATTCATAACTATGTTATGTCTGAGATGGGAGTATAGAATTTTGTCCAAATGTGTTGCTCATAAAATGTTCGTCAGCTTCACTTATATTGGATTTCTCGTGCTTCCGCAGGTATACTATTTTTATTTCTACCTTCATTAAAATGATCAAAAGGAGTTAAACACTTATGCCAATTAACCGCCCGCTGCTAACAGACAGCGATTTCCAAGAAGCCGTTGACCGCAAACTACCCGTTCGTGTGTTTCAGGACGATCATTTAGTGAATTCTGGAGCCACGGTTGTCCGCTTCACTGATTCTGATGTAGTTATTCAGTCGAGGGTTAGTGATCTGACTTATTACGCTCGTAAGAGTTGCCAATTCTATGAGGTTAGACCCTAAAAAAAATCCGGAACACAGTGACCCTTGGGATCACTACGTTCCGGATTTTTTCAACAGCCATATGTAGTAGCTCTTACTTAATATTTTTGTATGTGCCATGCATTTTCATTTTCTCATTCAAGACTTCTTGAAAACTCTGCTTCTTCTTCTTAGATCTCTCTTGCTTAGGATTGACCACGGGCTGAGGTCTAAAAAATTGATGATTGTAAGCCATAAGATTATGTACCATCACATTCATTGAATTCCAACCTCCTTTGGTAATCATTTCCTGTAATTTGTGAAGCTACCTATAACTACTTTACAATTAGTTACCCAGTATTGCTTACGCCTAAACATTGTAATTACATTCTGAATACACAATGTTAAACGGTCGCTTTTTCCATTCCTCTAAATGCATCTTTGTAAATCACGAATGTCTTTCCACGAAATAAGTTTAATCCGCTCAGTTTTAAGCAATTGCTTAATCTCAATATCATTTAGAAGACGATATTCCATTTCTCTTTCTGTATAACAGTTCGTTATTGCTATTAACTGATCTGATATTGTAGATGGATGTAAAGTTAACTGGGTTATTCCAGGTTTTAAATTTTTTAATAGTTCGCTTAACTTCATTTTCATGTTGCTATACTCAGCAGCGGGATTAAAGCAATATGGAAGAGAAACTATATCATCGATTAATAAGATTTTTCTGTCTTTTGCTGAAGAAATTCTATTTTGAAATAATTTCAATTGATCATTATTAAAAAATGGTTGTTCTAAAATCCTAATAGGTAAATTAAAGGGTAGACGGTACTTTTCACATAAATCAAAAGTTATTTCTAAAAAATCTCTTCCTGTGAATAACCCCATAATACTTCCCCCATGACTATCCAAGTGAGTTGGATCAATTCCATGTAAATTTGCGCTTTGAATCTGTGCTTCTATTTCTAATCGTACCTCGTCATCATCGGCATTTCTTTCCATGAGAGTGCCATCATGATGAAAATATCCTTCTGCTGTGAGTAAACTATTTAAGTTTCTTTTTTGGAATACTGGTTTATACGGATGTTTCTCGCTACTTGTTAGAGTAAGATGTATTCCAATGTTCTTTATTCCTTTCTTATTGCTTATCTCCATTGCTTCATATGAGTCTAAGCAAGGGATCATAATAGATGTGGATGTTATTGAGTTTTTTTCAAATAAGTTAACAATGGCTTCATTAGTTCCTTTAGTCATTCCGAAATCGTCTGCATTAATAATTAACAAACGGTCTTCAGCCGCAAAACCTAATTTCCGAATCATAAATCTTCCTCCTGTCAGTAATTGATATGAAAAGCAAAAAAACAAGGACACAAACCCCGTGAAGTGTTTGTGTCCTTGTTGTGCAAAGCGTATCGTTAATTCACTCTCTAGAGCAGCGAAAACCTTGAATCTAGCGCTGTGATGGAAATCTAGCGTTCCCAAAGCCTTTATCACTATGATCAACTTGACCTCTCATCAGTTCAAGCAAATATTCGGGATCAGAGTTCATATCTAACATTTTTAACGCATTTTTTGGGGCAAACCCTTCACTTACACTATGAGTGATCATGGCTAGCAGTGGATTAAAATAACCTCTTATATTCAGCAGACCTATAGGCTTCTGATGAATCCCAATCTGCATCCAGCATAGAATTTCAAATAACTCATCAAAGGTTCCAAGACCACCCGGCAGGGCAATAAACGCATCAGCCATACCGCTCATAACGGCCTTACGTTCATGCATACTAGAGACCTCAATCAGATTCGTTAGCCCGGAGTGCCGGATTTCATCTTTAAAAAGATCCACTGGCATGATACCGACGACTTCTCCACCATTTGCCAACACTCCGTCTGCCACCTGACCCATCAGACCATTTCTCGAGCCTCCATAAACCAGCCTACAACCTTGTGCAGCTATATGATAACCCAACTCTCTAGCCATTTCCGTATATTCTGAATTAAGACCTGGATTCGATCCGGCGAACACACATATTGTAAAAGCCATACCTATCACTCCAGACTGGTTATTATGGTTCAATTGAGATAATTCACTTATTGTACATCAGAATATTAAAATAAGTGTTAAATGAAAGTCATCTTTTTGTTTGTATCGTTAATTGGTACAGTTTACTATTCCACTCTGCAGTAACATCTAGCGCCTTAGCCAAAGCTGCCGCTGGAACAAGTGATGTATAACTTACTTTAATGGCGCCTTCTTTAAAAATGATTTTCTTTCCTTCTTTCGAGAGGGTCATAAGTACCATTGGCAAACTGTCCAAAAACATTACTACCCCAGGCCCAAACGGTTCCGTCGGTCCTCAAAGCGAAGGAGCTTCCGCCCCAAAAGCCAGACGTAGCAACAATTCCCTTAATTCCACTCAACGGCGCGGATGATGAATCCGCACTTATTACTTGCGGGACTGACGTTGCAGCCATAAAAGTAGAACAAACAAGCAAACTAAACAGCCTTAGCTTCCTAGTTAATAAATTCATCTTGTTTTTCCCTTCTTATGATATTATTGTAATTATTATTCATCTTACACTAAGACGCTATTAAGCGGCTTAAAGTTGTATTATTTTTAAATCCCGGGATTCAGATTGCTTTGAATTATGTTATAATTACGCTGCCTTAGATCTACTCTTTTCAATCGCAATACCGGAACCAAATGATTATGGAGGGAAGTTATGCTTAAATTTATAGGTGTTTTACTGCTCTTCAGATTAGTGGGCAACCCTTTTCTGGCTATATTCATCCTGCTTCTTATCTTGTATTTCTTGGATCGGCGATATGTGGGCATCTTCCCCAGCATTACAAAGCCCTTCAAAAGAATGCGTCAAATTTCCAAGCTGCGTACAACCATTTCTTTAAATCCTAATGATGTTTCATCCAAATTTGATTTAGCGCGGAGTTTGGCAGAACGTAAAAAATACAGGGAAGCGAAGGATCTCCTACTCCAAATCGAGGACCGTTATGAACAATCTGCCGAATATTGGGTAGAACTCGGACATGTGAATCTTAAGTTAGGCGCTTTGGAGGAAGGCGAAGCACAAATGCTTCGTGGTCTGGAGATCAACCGTAAAGCTCAATATGGACAGCCTTACCTATGGTTAGCGGAAACCTTCCGCCATACGAATCATGATAAAGCATTACATTACGTTACTCAGTATCAAGAAATCCAGTCTTCTTCTTCTGAGGCGTACTATCTAGCTGGCTCCATGTATAAAGCGCTTGGTAGATCAGAGGATGCGAAACGAGCTTTCGATGAATCCACCACTGTTTATCGTTCACTGCCTAAATATAAAAAACGTCAGGAGCGCGGTTGGGCGTTGCGCAGCTTTTTCGCCAAGATGAAATAAGTCTGACGACTCCTTAACCAAAAAACGGAGATCATTTCTTATTATCAGAAATGATCTCCGTTTTTTTTTAATAAATTGGGGGTGAACGATATTATTAGTTCGTTACTAATTTCCAAAGTGATAATGCCGACTCAGGATTCCAGTTGTTATCACCATAGCTTCTAAATGTCAATCGAGCTTCATAAAGGTTACCCTTGTATTCAACTTTTGTTCCTACAATGTACAACCCGGTTGCATTCCAAGCTGCTACATCTGGTAATACGGGTTTCATAAGAGTTGTGACTGTATACGTAGAGCTCTTATCTGAAACATTACCCGCAGCATCTACAGCTCTCACATGATAATTGTACGTAGTGGAAGCTTGCACCGTTAAATCCGTAAAGGAAGTTCCATTGGTTTGGGTCAATTCAACACCATCTCGATACACAATATAATGATCAACACCTACATTATCTTGGGCGGTGTTCCACATCAGATTAACACTATTATGCTTCACTGACATGGTATGCAGCCCCTCAACCATCGAAGGCTTCACAGTATCTGGTGTTTCCACTGGAGGTATAACCACTTCCTGTGTTGGTGTGCTAACAACAATAATATTACTTGAGCCTGACGTGTTCCCTGCACGATCCACCGCAACAATATAATATGTATAAATTTTATCTGGTTCTACAGTCATGTCTTTAAAGCTAGTTGTTGAGGATGTTCCGATTTGTTTCGCTATACCGACGCTATCCCCGCGGTAAATCATGTAATGATCTACGCCTACGTTATCTGTCGCAGCACTCCACATAAGATCTACATTGCTTGATTCCACACTCATCGTGTGTAACCCCGTTACAGTTGACGGCTTCTCCGTGTCCGGTTGTACCCCAGTTCCTGAATCACCGTTCTTTAGATTCACATCAATCACTTGGTAGAAGGCATTCGCCGTATCATCAATATCCCACACGGCCAAAATAACATGATATCCACTTCGGTCAGTTGGGACATTTACTTTATGTGTCACAGAACGCTCGGGCTGTTTACCGCCATTCTCAAATGTTCCAATAAGCTCTAAATCGGAACGTTTAATTGGCGCATTAGGGTTCCAATCTTTTTTCGTAATATAGTAATGCCATTTTGTTGTTCTATGTTGTGCTGTAAGATACCAAGTGATGTCATTTACTCCGCCAACCATATCGTGCTTGATCCAGCGATCACTTGATTGCTGATCCAGAATTCCTCCGAACATGCCACCCGCAGATGCAATCTTCCCGTCCGCAGGACCCGCCAATGGGAAGCCCTTTGGTGCCTCTAGACTCTGTGGCTCATATTGAACAGAACCCACATTATTCGCTGCACCAAGCTTCGCACGACTTGCTGGTTCGGATACATAACCGTGTCCTAATGCTTTATCGGTATCGATAAGTCCTACTCCAGCAATAACCCCCGCTGTAATAACAAATGGAGCAACCTTCTTTGCGATACTCCTGTTCTTCATGTTTACTTTCATCATTCATCATCTCGCTTTCTAGTTGTAGTTTGGAGACTTTGAAAACGAATCCAGAGTTATTATAATTTTCCGAAAACATAATAACAATAACCTAAAGAACCAGACGACAATAGATAAAAGACCTATGACCATTGAACGGGTCCGCACTTCTCCCGCTAATAATCTCCTATCAAAGCGATTCATTCTACTCAACAAAAAGCCAGTCACCGATAAATTTATCGGTGGCTGGCTGCAAAAAAACTACTTATTATGACTTCTGATTCATAAATGGAGTTTAGTCCCATTTACATATTTAAATCCTGTTTGTTAGCTTCCCCGCTCTGTTTAACTGAAAATGGCCACCAATTCCCACGACCGAAAATCCGTACCATAACAGGGACAAAGAACGGTAGGAATATTAATGCATACAAGGCTAATCCTACGAGTACCACTGTAGCAATCTGCATCATCGACAATACCCCTGAAGGATACATCGAAGCGAAGGTGCCACCTAAAATAACTACAGCTGAAAGGATAACTGTACCCATATTGCGCATAGCGTGTAGAATCGCTTCTTTTACATCCCAAGTTTTATTTTCGTTAAATCGGGCCATTAAGAAAATGCTATAATCCACACCTAGTGCAATCAGCATAACAAAACTAAAGAATGGCGTCGTCCAGGTAATTCCTTCAAAGTGCAGAAGGTTAACGAATATAGCCTCTGTAACGCCCAACGCTGAAAAGTAAGTGATCAAAAGTGAAATAATAAGGTAAATCGGCATTACGATTGAACGAAGCAGCAACACTAATATGATGAAAATACCGCTTAGCATCAAGATTACAGTACGCGTATAGTCTTCATTCGAAATGTTCCGCAAGTCGCGTTGGCTGCTTGTAACCCCGCTAATGGCTGTTTCAGCATTTTCAAGCTTCGTACCTTTAACCGCACGATCTACTGCTGCTTGAATATCACCCACACTGTCTATAGCCTCTGAACTATAAGGATTCTCGGTGAATACCACGTCCAAAGTCATCACCTTACGGTCATCAGACAAGTACGTATCAAAAACCTGCTTCATACCTTCAGCATTAAGTGCCTCAGCTGGTACGAAGAATCCGCTCAGCTCTTCATCCTTAGCCGCTTGAATCTGATTCAGGTATTCTTGTGCCGAGCCCAGACCGTTTGTTATTTGCTTCAATCCATCAGCACTATCGCTTAGTCCAGTGGTCAAGGCTCCAATCTGCCCTGTCAATTCACCAAAGCCATCCGCGAGCTGCTTCTGTCCGCCTTGCAATTGATCAAGACCACTTGTGATAGATGGAATCTTATCTACGATCTGCCCTTGACCGGCTGCCGCCTGATCAAGTCCAGCTTGCAGTTGACCGATTCCAGCTACAAGCTTAGCTAAACCTTGCGCGAGAGCAGTTTGCCCAGCCGCAGCTTTGGCATAACCGGCATTCGCCTCATTTAAGCCAGTAGCTGCACCTTTAAGCTGTTCTGAAACTTGACCAATACCTGCTGCTAGCTGTGCTGTACCTGTACCACTTTGTGCTACTGTACCTTTGATCGTCAAATAATTTACATCCTGAACAATTTCCGGATAACTGCTCTCTAGGCCAGTAAAGGAACCGTCCAGTCCTTTTAATGCCTCTGCTACACCTTGTAGCTGCTTCGGAAGCTGCCCGAGTCCTTCATCCAGCTGGGTTAAGCCGCCTCCGATTTTTTTATAGCCCTCAAGTAGCTTCACATTAGCATCTGCTAGCTGTTTAGCGCTTGTTGCTGCCTGCTGAAGACCGGCTTTGATCTCTCCTGCACCCGCTGAGCCACTCTTAATCCCGCTCTCAATTTGGGTCAGACCAGCGCCTAAAGCAACGATTCCGTCTTTGAGATCAGCTGTGCCCTCTGTCAGCTTAGCACTCCCTGCAACAGCCTCTGTAAGTTTAGGAGCATTATCACTAAGCTGTTTACTTGCTTCAGACAGACCGGTCTGAATCTTGGTCAGTCCTTCGTTACTCTGATCCAATCCATCAGAGAGTGTACCCACCTGATTCGGAATCAAGAAATCACTAATCAGCTCACCTGTTGGACGTGACATGCTCCGAACAGATTTTACGCTATCCACTTTTTCCAGCTCGCGGCTAATTTTCTCTGCAAGTCCCAAATATTCTGAATTGTCCATACGATCATCATTCTTGATTACGATCTTTCCAGGCATCGATTCACCTGGTCCGAAGCTCTCCGAAATAATATTAAAACCTTTTACCGAAGCATATTCCGAACCAATTTCCTCCAAGCTGTTAAAGGACAGCTTACCGCTATAGGTGACTAGGAATGGGGATACGATTACTGCAACGATTAGAAGAGCGGCCCACGGTCTTTTTAAAGAAAAGGAACCTGCCCAGCCCCAAATACGGCTCTCACTATGCTCCAGCTTGCCACGGGAGGGCCAGAATAGCTTTTTGCCTAGAACAGCCATAAAGAATGGGACAATCGTCACAAGTGCCAATAGCATAACTGCAATACCAACTGCAACAGCTACTGCTGAACGATAAAGGATAAATTTCGATAAACCAATCGCTACAAAACCTACGAACACCGCTAAGCCCGAATAGAACACCGTTCCTCCGGCTTTTCGATAAGTTGCAATAATAGCACTTTTGGTATCTTCTGCGGTCATCAATTCTTCTTTAAAGCGACTGATCAGCAGAATACAATAATCTGTACCGATCCCGAACATGACCGCAACCATAAAGATTTGAGTAAACGTTGATAAAGGAAAATCATAACGATCCACCAAAAAAGCCACAACAGATTGGGATACAATATAGCTGATACCTACGGTCAGCAGCGGTACAAAAGGCGCTACGAACGAGCGAAACACGACGAATAGAATAAGTAAAATAAAGACAACTGTAATATACTCCGACTTCTTTAGCCCTGCTTCTGAGCTTGCGATCATATCCTCTGTAATCAAGCCTTCACTGGTCAAATAATGATCTGCTTTAACACCCGAGAGCATCTCATCCACTTTATCTGGTAGGGCAGTAACAGCCTCCCCTTCACCTTTTACGGACAACGCCACCATAATGGTCTTGCCATCTTTGGCAATCAGCGTATCTTTAAGCTCGCTTTGTGAAAAAGGATCGGTAATAGAATCTAACTGCAGAGCTTCCTTATTCGCAGCCAGCTTCTCAACGCCTTGTTGAATACTTGCTGTTTCTTCCGCTCCGATTCCCTTCGGGTTATTGAACACAAGGGCTACTTGATGGAGTGATTCGCCTCCCTTGTCACTTGCCGCTTCCTTCATGATTTCTGCTGCTCTTGATGAAGGGTATCCCTCTGGAACGGTAACCTGCCCCTTCTCACGGACAAGATCAGAGAACGATGGGGCCGTCATCACTAGCACCACCGCTACAGCGAGCCAGATTGCGATGACCGCCCATCTTGCTTTTAGAATCGTCTTCATTGGCTCTTCCCTCCATTATCATTCTGAATTAGACTCGCCAGCTTCTCAAACATCATGATGAATGTCTCAATATCCTTCTTTTCAAAATGAAACAAATACGGGGCCACTACTTCATGTACTTGCGATTCAGCTGCTTCAAATACTCTTTTGCCATGCTCTGACATCGATAAATACACCTGACGACGATCATTCTCGTCACGAGTTCGCTCGATAATGCCCGCTTGCACCAGTCTGTTGATTATCGCTGTAATGGAGCTTTTACCCACGCAAAAAGTTTCTGCTAGATATGTAGACGTACATTGTTCCTGAGCATTAATCAGACGCAGAATTTGATACTGATCATTCGTTGTATCTGCAGCAATACTATCTTTAATTCTTGCGGCTACTTGTCTTGTCACCATCATATAGGCATCCATATAGCGGTTTATCCAATGCTGAACCTCATCTTCCAACGCTTCCTACCTCCAAAATATAGTTCGACTGTAGAACAGTTTCATTATCAAACTATAATCCCATTTATTTCAAAAGTCAACATTACAATTCTGAGGAATAATTGAAGGTGTACCCAACAAAAAAACAGGCCGAGATTTCATCTCGACCTGCCATTGTATGTCTTCTAAAAACGGTTTATTCCTCATCCTCAATCTCTTCTACTTCATAGACACATCTCAGCGTTTCAATACCTGCTGCATTCTCGCCGAGGCTGTACACCATGAACCCAAGACTACGGTAGAAGTCTGCAGCGATCTCATCCTCGGTTTCAGCTACCAGATAGCGCGGCTGACGCGTAGTAAGCAGCTCCAGAATCATCCCCCGTGCATAACCTTTTCCTCTGTTCTCTGGCAATACAGCAATATGGCGAATATCCAAAGAGCCATCTTCTGTCTCTTCAAAGCCCACAAGACCAAGCAGTAATTCTTCCTCTTCCCAGCCATATAACTTAAGCCCGGCTTGTTCGCTATACTCAGACGAAGTCTGCTGTAGGGCATTAGGATCATCTATGACCGCATAGGTCAACAGCTCATTCACCTCTGGTGTACCAATGAGGGGTTTAAGATCAATCAACATTCTTCACATTTCTCCTTCTTTGTTCCTTCTAAAGCTAATCACTCGAAACAATCCGTAGCCTGTCCACACACCCAGCATGTTCAATAGTAAATCATCAATATCAAAGCTTCCCACATGCAGCAGCATTTGCAAGCATTCCAAAAGCAGTATGCAAGGGACAGCATATAGCGAGATCCTAGGCCAAGAAATCGGACGTGTCTTTACTAATGGCGAAAGAAAACCAAATGGAATAAAAACTACAACATTTCCTAGCAGATTTACTAGCCGATTGATCAGCGATAACCCGTTATCCAAGTTGAAATAAAGTGACACCGTACGAAATGGAACCAAATTATACTGAAGAGGACCTCCGGTATGTACTTCACGTCCAAATCCGATAAACATCCAATAGATAACAGTAGCACTATACAGAGTTAGCACTACTCGTGTCAATCCTTTTAGCGGCCATGAACGGTTAGTTTCTTTAAGTCTGCGGTTAATCAATTCTTAGATTGAGCTTCAATAATTTCGATACTTCCATCATGTTTACCTACGATTGCCATCGCTGCAATTCCAATAAATAGGCCATGATCTACAACACCCGGGATGCTTTGAATGGTCAGCGCAAGCTTCGGTGCAGCTTCTATCGCTTCAAATCGGCAGTCTGCAATGTAATTGCCATTATCCGTCTTATACAACTCTTCTCCGCTCCGGCGCAATTCAGGCTGGCAACCCAGTTTGGCAAGCTCTGCCACAGTCCATTCCCACGCGAAAGGAACGATTTCCACCGGCAACGGGAATTTGCCTAGCGTATCTACTACTTTACCTTCATCAGCAATCACAATCATTCGAGTACTATTACTAGCTACAATCTTCTCACGAAGCAAAGCGCCGCCGCCGCCTTTAATTAGTTGCAGACTGCTGTCTAGCTCGTCCGCTCCGTCAATGGTCAGGTCCAGACTATCAATATCACCAAAAGCTACCAGTGGAATCCCTAGCTCTCGTGCTTGCTCCTCGGAAGCGCGTGAAGTAGCTACTGCGGTAATTTTCAAGCCTTCACTGACGCGTTCACCAAGCTTACGGATTGCCCAGTAGGCAGTTGATCCCGTACCCAGGCCAAGCTTCATCCCATCTTCAACGTATTCCACTGCTTTTTCTGCTGCTAATTGTTTAACATTGATACTCATTATAATACCTCCATGTTATCCGTTATAAAGATTTATAGTAAACTTGAAATCACTATTATCAGAAGGATTCCGGTAGAGCATCGACATCCAAGATTTTGCCGTAACAGAGACTATCCGGATCACCTAAATAGGGTCCAAACAAATCAATCGGTTGGTAGCCATGCTTGACGTAAAGCGCAATCGCTTCTGGCTGCTTAATGCCGGTCTCCAATCGGATCTCCTTAAACCCTGCTGCTATTGCTTGTGCTTCAAGGAATAACAGCATATTTGTTGCTATGCCCATTTTACGATAACTAGAATCTACATAAAAGCGCTTCAACTCCATCGTTGCAATCTCTATTCCGATATAATCCAGTGGACGAAGCCCACCGCAACCCACAGGTTTTCCGTTTAAGTAGGCTACAACGAAAGTCATTTCTTTTACTTTGGGGTCCTCAAAATCTACGACATAGATCGTCTCATGCGGATAACGTATCTTCAGTTCCTCATCCAGAAACGTAATAAGCTCTCTTAAATCAGTGTTCTCTGGATCAACTACTTCAAAATTCACTTCCGTTACGGGTGACACAAACTTTCCCTCTTTTCTTGTATCCAATTTCGTATTATCCTTCTTGCAGCCCAAAAAATCAATATTCTTCATTCTGCCTTATGTATATTGTAATTTCACTACATCCTCTAAATTTAGGATCATCTCTTTTTCAGCGTGGTTAGCAGCCCTATGTAAGTAAGCCTTATGCTCAATGAATGCATCCGAGGGGGATATCAATTTAATGTGCTCTAGTACACTACGTTCGACATCTGCCAGAACTAAATCTCCTCTACCCGCGCTAACTCTACATAGATTAATGATTGCTAAAGGCTTATTCACAAGAACTTGCCCGCCGGACTCCACAAAAACAGTGTATTGCATTAAAGGAATTACGTCTGGATCTTCCACACTAGCAGCGCAAGATTGGTCAAAGATAGAATACATTAGTGCAGGATTACGTGATAAAGTTCCTAATTTTTTCTGATTAGATACCAATTTGCTGTTCTGGTAGGCCAAGAATCCGGCAACAGTCAACACGAGCACAAGCAAAATAACTAATATCGAATACATTTCATCACATCCCACCCAATACTCCATAATAACAATACCGTTTATATATTATCATGGATAACTGCATAGACCAATCCTATATTATCTACACTTTAACATGTGTGAGCGATATTCAATCTATAAAGTTATTTTGAAATATTCAAAATAACAGTTGAAACTTCGTTTGACATGTCTCATAATGAAAATATGAATATTGTTTGTCAATCCATATGGAAATCAAGGGAGGAAACTTAAAATGAAGTTTTTCTTGGACACCGGAAATATTGAAGAGATCAAACGTATTACTCGCCTCGGATTAGTGGATGGCGTTACGACTAACCCGTCGCTCATCGCTAAAGAAGGAAGATTGTTTAAAGATGTTATCAAAGAAATCGTAGCAATCGTTCCAGGTCCAGTAAGCGCAGAAGTAATCGGACTTAAAGCAGAAGAAATGCTTAAAGAAGCATACGAAATTGCTGAGTGGGCTCCAAACGTTGTCATTAAACTCCCTATGACTGAAGATGGCTTGGAAGCTTGTTATGAGCTTACTAAAAAAGGTATCAAAACTAACGTAACGCTTGTCTTCTCAGCGGCTCAAGGCTTGATGGCTGCAAAAGCAGGCGCAACTTATATTTCTCCTTTCGTAGGACGTTTGGATGATATCGGTGTTGACGGAATGAAGCTGATCAAGGATCTGAAGACCATCCTAACTAACTACGGTATGACTTCTGAAATTATTGCAGCATCCATCCGTAACATTGCGCATGTTGAGCAAGCAGCTCTTGCTGGTGCTCACATTGCTACTATCCCAGGTTCGCTCCTGCCTACCCTCTGGAAGCATCCGCTGACAGATAACGGTATTGAACGCTTCCTGAAGGATTGGGAATCTGTACCACAAGCATAAAATATTTTAGATTCTTTTATCTAGATAGCTATCCTACAAGCTACGGTGACGCAGCTTAGGGATAGCTCTTTTTTCCGTCCAGAGACATTGCAGAGGTTTGACGAACACGCTTCGACAAGACCGAATGAATTCTCTTCTCTGTGTCTTTAACGCCTGGCTCCCCTTTTTTACCCTTGCTTGGCGTTACTGCAAATAAGGTCAGCAAACCCCCAATTGCGCCGACTGTAGCCATCAAAGCGAATAATACCCAATGACCACTGCTTAACAGCAGCGATACCACTGGCGGTCCTGCGGCTACTCCTATAAACCTCATACTGCTGTAGAGAGCGGTTATCGTACCGCTGTTCTCCTTCTCAATACCCTCCGTGATTAAAGCATCCATACAAGGAAGCACAATCCCGATTCCAACACAACCTAAGCCCATAAATCCAACTAAGAAATAAATACCTTTATTGAACCCCGCGAAGATCATTGCTGCAGTTAGTAATACCATCCCACCAAAGCCCAGCCATTTCATTAGCATTTTGTTCTGACCAATGATCTTTCCTGTTCCATATGAAGACAGACATAACAAGGCTAATGGTATTGCTAGAACAAATCCCTTCATTGCCCCATGCATATTAAATTTAGACTCCAGCATTTCTGATAAATAGAATTGAACGCCAAAGGTCACAAACATACAGATGCCGCCTATGGCAAAAATAGCATACAACCATCGTCCCTTTTCACGCAAAATGCTCACAATTCCGGATAAAAATTCTCTTATCCCCTGTTTCTCAGGTTGTTCCTTCGCTTCTGGCTTTCGAACCAGAAACAGAACTAAAGCAAATGAGATTAGACATAGAACAGGAATAGCGATAAAAGGTGCAAACCAGAGCCATATTCCAAGATAAGCACCAAGGATCGGACTGAGTACTTTACCAAAGGTATTAGAGGTCTCAATGATTCCCAGACTTTTGCTTACATCCTCTTCTTCCTTGAATAAATCACCAACGAAGGGCAACACAATGGGAAAAGCACCTGCCGCACCGATCCCTTGTAACAAACGTCCAGCTAGAATGACCCAATATGCGCTAATGCCCTTCATAAACCAAGCCGCCATCACGCAGACGACACCACCAATAGCAGCAATGATCAGACTTGGAAGAATCACCTTTTTTCGGCCATAAGCATCAGACAGGTACCCTGCAATTGGGATCATCACGATAGCCATCAATCCATAAACAGTAATCAGCATACTCACCTGAAAAGCGCTAATGCCGAGTTCTTTAGAAATCTGTGGCAAAATAGGTAACAGCATGGAGTTACCGAGGGTCATTATAAGTGGGATGGATGCCAGAGCAAGCAGATCCCATTTTCTTTCCTTCATGAACTGACCACCTTTGTCATTGTTTGCGACTCTCTATATTGTGGTTTGTTCATCCCTCTTTATTCATACATATAAAAAGACCGTCCCCCGCCTAGGCGAAAGGACGATCTTTGATTAGAAGATTAGGTTTTACAGCGAATTTGCAATCATGGGCTTCGCTTTTACAGATGGAAGGAATCGGTTCGGTTCCCCTAGACTAAAAATATGAAGCAGGTGCATCGCTCGAGTACAAGCTGTATAGAACAGTTTACGCTCACTTTCTCTGCCATAGCGTTCAGCTGAACCATCGTAGATGATGACAGCATCAAACTCCACACCTTTAGCTAAGTAAGCAGGTAACACCAGAGTTCCCTTCTGGAAATTCGGTGTTTCCTTCGTAACGAGTCTTACCGGTAGCCTACTATGTAGTTCATCATGAACTCGTGCGCTTTCCTCTGCTGTTTTACAGATGACCGCCACATAATGATACCCCTTGGATTGTAAATTCCGGATATCTTTTTCGACTGCATTCAGAAGCTCATCCTCGCTAGACACCACGCTTAACTGAGGTTCTTCTCCTCGTCGATTAAAAGGTACAATTCGTTCCCCTCCAGGAATCATTGCCCGGGTAAATTCCACAATCTCATAAGTGGAGCGATAGCTTCGGGTTAACGAGATCACTTCTGTATTCTCTTCACCATAAATGCTTACCAAACTAGACAAATCACCAAGCACTTCACCTTGTGCATAGATCGCCTGATTCAGATCACCCAACACAGTCATTTTTGCCCTTGGAAATAAACGGCGCATGAACTCTAATTGGAAAGGTGAGTAATCTTGAACTTCATCCACAATCACATGTCGAATCAGCGTGTTGGTACGGAACCCTTGGCTTAATTCCTTCAAATAAAGGAACGGAGTAGCATCTTCATAGGCCAGCTCGTTCACCGCGATAGATTTCAGCGTTTGTTCACAAATCTCTTCCCATATTTCCGGCAGAGAATTGACGCCATTTAGACGTTCCATAAGCTCACGATCAGTGAACAGCATGCTGTACAACCCTTTAACATCCACAAAACGACCTCGCTTAGTCCACCCTCGCAGCGGTTTTAAGCGTTGGCTGACTACATAACGGGATAACACTTCTTTTTCAGTATCAAAATCATCAAAACTATCCTGCGTGGCTTTCTTCTTACGTCGCAGCATCTGATACGCACGATGGTAATCACTGGAGTCCAATAGCTCAATTTGATCTTCAACCCATGAAGCATTTCTTTCCTCATGGCTAAAATCAGCGATCTTCTTCAGTAGCCAACGTGTCATTAGGTCTACACGGTTCGCAAGCTTAATGGCTGGATCATAGGCATAGAAATGACGCTCCATTTCCTCTTTACTGACTACGGCTCTTCCTTGAAACATTAAGGGTTTGAACAGCATTCCCTCATGTTCCAGCATCGTAGCATATCGACGAATCGCATCCAGAAAAGGTACGGATGATTTATAAGCGATGCCTTCTCTGCGTATTCCCACCTCAGGACCATCAGGGGCATTCAGTAGACTTTCTGTCTGACTAAAGACATCTTCCAGCTGGAATTCATGTCCAAGACGATGCTCTAGATACATCTGAAAGGTAGTTTGCTGCATATTTTCTTCACCTAGCTCAGGAAGCACGGTAGAAACATAGCTATTAAACAGTGGGTTCGGCGAGAACAACAGCATCTGATCTGCTTGTAGAACTTCACGGTATTTATATAAAAGATAAGCTACCCGCTGCAACGCAGCGGAGGTTTTCCCGCTCCCTGCTGCGCCCTGAACAACCAGCATACGGCTCTTGTCATTGCGGATAATCGCATTTTGCTCTTTCTGAATGGTAGCTACAATACTCTTCATTCGATCATCAGCACTATGGCTAAGCACCTGTTGTAGAAGCTCGTCGCCGATCGTTACACCAGTATCAAACATTACTTCAATAACACCATCAACAATCACAAACTGACGTTTAAGATTCATTGTGCCTGAAACAAGTCCACCCGGTGTTTCATAAGCTGCGGGGCCAGGAGCACCGTCATAATATAAGCTGGAAATAGGCGCCCGCCAGTCATAGATTAAGAAGGTGCCATCATCCTCCATCAAGGATCCAATCCCTAAATAAATCTTTTCCTTTTCACCATTTGGTGCTTCTGTAAAGTCAATGCGCCCAAAGTATGGTGAGACGAGCAGCTTTTTATATTTTTTTAGCGCCTTGCTTGATTGTAAATGATGGCGTTCGCGCTCATTCAAGATTTGGGACTGTTGGCGCAGACTTGTTGAAGTTTCCCCTAAATCATCTGGACTACTGAAGTTTACTGTTACCTCTTCCCAGAAGTCTTTCCGCATATCGACCACATCGCTACGATGGAGTCCAAGTTCCTCAGATAAACGCCGGATATGGGCAGACAATAGCTTAGTCACTCCGTCAACCCGTTGCTGTTCCTCTTTCCATTCAATTTCATGATTCTCCACTACATTTCATCCCCTTTTGGAAGGTTGATATTTCAAGTGAGGATATTCTTAATAGATGAATCCGGCCCCTCTGGGACCGGATTATTAACAAAATAAGAAGTATAAGTTTCACGCTGAACATAATCCTTAAGCTTATATGTTACACTCCACAAGGTTATGTTTTATGCTTCGCGGTCCGTTTCTTTTTCCTCAGTTACTATACGATTCATCTGATCTGCCACTTTATCCAGTCGTTCTAATTGATATCCGTAATCGTAAATAGCTGCGGCTACAACATACAAACGTAGTTGACCTATTTTCTCCGCATTATACCCCAGGATCGTTGAATTCAAAAATTCATCATTTTCGTCTCCCAAGGGTTCCGATTCGTGGGTGTTCGGTTTTAGTTTATCTTCAAATTTCAACAAGATCAGTTGATGATATTTGATTAACTGCTCCAAATGACTGTCAAACAAGGCATCTGTCTCTTCACTTCGATCCGCTTGAAAATAATGCCGATCCACAGCCTCAAGGACATCGAAGCCTTTTTGCAAAGAAGATAATAAATTTTTATAGACAACCATTTGTCTAGTCTGGCTATACTTCGCCCTCTTTAGCTGTTTCTGCTCCTCCTCAAACAAAGCGTACTTATCCGCTAAAGATTTTATGGATGACTCCAGTGCAAGTTTTTCATCACGAAACACACTTTCCTTCATCTCATGAGATACAGCCGTTCTTAGCAGCAAGGAAAGGCTGGCAAAGACGTTCTCAATTTGCTTGATGTACTGTTTCCGTGGTTTCGGAGGAACTACTATAATATTGATTAGAAATGCAGAAACAATCCCTGTCAATGTTAATAAGAAACGATTCAGCGCGAACTGCCATTCTCCAGAAGCCTCCATCACTGTTATAACGGTGACGAGTGTCAGGCTAATTGTATCCGCTCGGTTAATTTTCATACTGATCATAATGACAAGAATGCAGACCAACCCAACCGCAATTGGACTATTGGATAACAGCATGCCTCCCAGAAGAGCGAGTACCGCGCCCATTGTAGTCGTTGTGAGCTGATCAAGAAAATAACGCCAAGAGCGATAAATAGATGGCTGCATAGCGAAAATTGCTGCGATCGCAGCGCCCACAGAAGATGGAAAATGTAGCAGTTCGGCTAAATACAAGGCAAGCGTGACTGCCATTCCTGTTTTAAATATGCGAGCTCCAAAAGCCAAAAATATCCCCCCTAAAAATTGGCCCACTCTGCAATATGGACATCTGCGAATCCCTCATTCTTTTAATTACCCAAGCCTAGAGTTGATGAATTTTAAGATCATTTAAGCTCTCACTCATGATTCTTTCAGCTTTCAGGGAATACTAATTCAAGTAAGTACCTATCACATATAACATACGAGGTGAGTGAATGAATAACAACATCAAAAAAATAGTGACCATCACAGCAGTTCTTTTCCTCAGTTTGTCTCCAGCTCTTGCTCCTATTCAGAGCGCGTCAGCTGAGAATGTAACCTCAACTGCACCTGATTCTGGGCCTTCTGAAAAAGGTCATCGACCCCCTTCAGGGAAAGACGGGAAATTCAGAGCCGGCGGACATTTCATTATTTTCGAAACAGCCAAGCTGCTTGAGATGGATCGTACGGAGCTAATTAAAAGCCTTAAAGCTGGCAAAACGCTCCCCGAGCTTGCCCTTGAGAAGAAAGGCTGGACGGAAGATCAATATATTCAGAAGCTCAGCGAATCCGCAAGTAAGCGGCTGGATCAAGCTATCACCGAAGGAAGTCTAACGAAAGACGAAGCCCAAAAGCTAAAGGCTGGACTTCCTTCTATGCTGAAGAAAAAAATAAGTAAAATGGGTCATTTCCAAGATCATAAATCTTCGGAACATCACGTGATGACCCCTTAAAATATCCACAAAAAGACGGGTATCTTCATTCCTTATGAGGATATCCGTTTTTTATAGGCTTCAAATAGACCGATGGATAACATCAGCCACGCACCACTTGCAGCATAACCACCAATAACGTCGCTAGGATAATGAACTCCCAGGTAAATACGACTCCAGCCAATGCCCACAGTCATGAATACTGCAAACATTATTAACAGGATTCTTTCACTTCTTCGCGGCAAATGACGCCACAGTAAATAGGCTATTACCCCGTACAAAGAGAAGGCTGCCATGGAATGTCCACTTGGGAAGCTATAACCGATCTCTTGGACAATACGATGGAAATTCGGACGCTCCCTTTGAAACCATAACTTCATAAGTGTATTCAATAGCTGAGAGCCTAGTCCAACCCATAGGAACAGAATTAGCTCAAGCCGATGTTTCAGCAGAAAATAGAGCAGTGCCATCGTACCAATAGATATGCCAATCGCTACCTTGGAGGAACCAATCAGAGATAGTCCTTTGGCGAATGTGGTCAGTCCAGGTGATTCAGCGGATTGAACCAGATGCATCATATAGTTATCAAATGATGATACCTTATTCATATGAACTAGAATTGCAATAAGGACGAAACAAGCAGCAAACCCTATAAAATAACGAAAACCTCTGGACCAGTTCTGATAATAAAGCATAAATACCTCCGTGTCTAATTTTGTGCCTGTCGATCACATTTCCTGAGAAGCTATAACCCGTGCTATAATTATAGAGAAATAAATATACAAAAAGATGGAGTGCTGCCAAAGTGGAGAGTCTAAAATTGCAGGAACGTTTGTTGAACCAGTTTATTTCCACAAAGGTGCCCGTGACCATTTTCACAACAAATGGTGTGAAAATGCAAGGCGTCGTAACCTCGTATGATGCATTCACAATCACTTTACAGGGTCAAGGTGATGGCAGACAGAATGTGCTCTTTAAATCTGCAGTATCCACTATTGTACCTCTTAAGCCCGTCTCACTCAAATAGTTCACACACTCGTTACACTTCTTCATCCTATTTTTGAAAATAAAGGGAACACCGGACTACATCTCCGGTGTTCCCTTTATTATTTTCTTAAACTGTCTTATTCACTCTTGTAAGAGAGTTTCTTTTATATAGGGAAAATCACAGGCTTCACACACACCGGCTTGGATACATCAGCTGTATTCCCAGTAAATACGAGACGACCACTGGTCGCTTCGATAGAGAACACAACCAGGTTATTAGCGTCACGATTCGCAACAATAAGATAAGCCCCATCCGGAGTTAATGAGAAGTGTCGTGGATGCCCTCCACGAGTAGATACATATTCAATTAGTGTAAGCTTGGCAGTAGCGTTATCCACTGCAAACACTGCGATGTTATCCGCTCCACGGTTAGAAGCGTAAAGATATTTTCCATCTATTGAAGTAGCAATTTCGGCACAAGTATTCTCTTCCTTAAAATCCTCAGGCAAAGTTGAAACTGTATCTACCGTGTGTAGAGTTCCAGTAGCACTGTCATATGTAAACGATGTTATCGTGGAATCCACCTCGTTTATAACATAAGCAGACTTTCCATCTGGATGAAAAGTAAAATGACGAGGTCCCGCTCCTGGATGAAGCGCAGTATCACCGTGAACTTCTAGTTTGTTCAAGTCTCTGTTAATTCTGTAAGACCGAATGATATCAAGCCCAAGATCAGAAACAAACAAATACTGCCCGTCTGGACTGAAAATAGCTGAATGGGGATGCGGGCGATCCTGACGTTCAGGATGGTGACCATGACCGGAATGTATCGCGACATCCGTCAGTTGTTTAGCAACTTTTCCTTCATCTAATGTGATCAAGCCTACACTGCCACCATGATAACTACATACAACAACGTATTCATCGTTTAGATCTCTAGAAATATGGCATGTGGTCGTTTGACCATTCCCTGAGGCTGGCATTGAGCCTATTCGGTTCAATTCGCTCAATTTCCCACTCTTAGCATCGATAGCAAAGGTAACGACTTCCCCCTCTTTTCCACCCTCACCATTTGGCTTTTCTCCTATGGCATATAAACGCAGGGCTGCAGCATCCACATTAACAAAGGTTGGGTTAGTTAGGCCCTGAACCGAGTCGATTAATTTTAACGTACCTCCTGCTTCGCCATCGAATTCAAATACCTGCACACCATTATCCGTGGCACTTGCATAGGAACCCGTAAACAGCAATAACTTAGTCTGCTTTTCCATCTCTATATTCCTCCTCCAAAGTATTGCTATTATATAATTTACAGTTTTTAAACGTTAAAGACAAACTATAAAGTAAAAAGTGTGACAAATAGTTCAAAAATAAGGCTTTCCAAGGATTAGGGATTGTGTTATAATGAAAGCGCTAACATTAGTCTTTTATTAAGTACAAAGGGGGAACATGAATGAGTAGCATCCTGCTGGAAGCCAGAAATGTATACGAGGACTTCGAGGTGGAAACAGACATTCTGTTCTTTAAGGTCGGGGACCATGATTTGGTCATTTTTCACGGCAGAAACTACAACATAAAAAAGAGAATGACTGCCGAGCAATTAAAACGATTGTTATCCAATTCAACTTACTATCATGTGTACGGTGGCTGTTATGTCAATCTAAACAAGATCAGTTCTATCGAAGACGACTGCATTTATTTCGGAGAAAAGGGCCTATTCGCTAAAAACGTACGGGTCCCAAGACGGAAACAAGAAAGTATTCGTCATCTATTGAAAGGACTGAAGTAAACATCTTATTCCCATAAGCCGGAAGGGCATGTTACCGATGCCATTTCCGGCTTTTTGCTTTTTATTAATAGAAACTTAAAAAGATCCTATCTTTTTTTATACTTTCTTAAGGTTTAGGATCAGGATTTCTGTTAAAGTTGTAAATAGACAAGCAACACCTATATTGAAGGGAGTCATTACTAATAATGGACAAAAAAGATCTGAATGGAAATGAGAACTTAGAAAACAACGGTACTCCGGAAGAAGAATTGAACACTACCGAGAATACCAATGAAGTAAATGAAGTGGAGGTCGTAGCTGCTGAAGCACCTGTGAATACAACTAAAGAGGATAGTATTCCAGTAATGAACAAAGTCGGCAGTAACAATAATACGACGCCACCTACTCCACCAGTTTCTCCTAAAGGTAACAAGGGCTGGATGATTGCCTCTGTGGTACTGGCTGCGGCGCTCATCATTGTACTGATTAAGCCTCCATTCCAAAAGGACGACAGCAACACAGCTGTTGCTAGCGTTAACGGAACTAACATTACTAAAGAACAACTTTATGATAAATTGATCGAAGCAGGCGGAGAAAGCACGCTGCAAGCTATGATTACAACAGAACTCGTTGACCAAGAAGCTAAAAAAGCCAACGTAACCGTTACTGACGAAGACATCAATGCTGAATTAGAAGATCTTAAAGCACAATTCGGCGGAGAAGCTGCATTTAATGCTGCATTGCAACAAAGCTCAATGACCGTTGATGACTTGAAGAAGCAAATGCCACTGCAAGTAAAACTACGGAAGATTCTTGAGCCGCAAGTGACTATAACGGATCAAGAAATCAAAGACTACTATGAAGCAAATAAAGCTACTTTCAATGAAGAAGAACAAGTTCGCGCTTCCCACATTCTCGTTGAGACTAAAGAAGAAGCTGATGCAATTCTGAAGCAATTGAAAGATGGAGCAGATTTCGCTGAACTAGCTAAAGAAAAATCTTCGGATACTGGTTCCAAGGCTAATGGTGGAGATCTAGACTTCTTCAAACGTGGAGATATGGTAGCTGAATTCTCCGATGTAGCCTTTAAACTTAAAGTTGGGGAAACTAGCGGTGCTGTGAAATCCGATTACGGTTATCACATCATTAAAGTAACCGACCACAAAGACGCTAAAAACTACACCCTGGAAGAAAAGAAAGATGAGATCAAAAAGACCCTTGTGTCTCAAAAGGTTTCCACTCTTTCCACCACTTGGTTGTCAGATACAACTGCCAAAGCAAAAATTACAAATTCACTTACAGATGCCAAAAAAGAAGCAACAGCTTCTCCTGAGCCATCTGCAAGCGCAGAAGCAGGAACTGAATCCACTAAATAATACGGCTGTAAAAAGCAGGACAAGCGTTAATAGACGCTGTCCTGCTTTTTTTGTACCTATCCAGAGCCTTATGATCAGTGTCCTTTTTTACGGATCTGCTTATCACGGTTCTCTCCCCACTCTTTCGCTTGTGCGGTAGCAATAGAGATCGCCCTTCCCTCCTCATATCCATCTTCTAGAAGTGCATTAGCAATATCAATTGCCTTATTACGAACAGGTGCTGTGAAGTTTTTCAGTGAATCAGGATAATCGTCTTTATTCCACGGCATACAAAAACCTCCTTAACCAGACTATATAATTACTTAGCCTGGTCAAGGAGGTTTTAAACGCTCTTTTTAAGCTTATTTAAAGACTTTAACGCGATCTTCAACCGGTTGGAATTGTTTCTCACCTGCTGGAGTTACAGTCTTACCAAATGGCAATTGGGCAATCAGTTTCCAGTCTTGCGGGATGCCCCAAGCTTCTTTCACTTCGTCATCAATTAGTGGGTTATAGTGCTGCAGGGATGCACCTAAACCTGCTTCAGAAAGTGCAGTCCATACTACGAATTGCAGAATGCCTGAAGATTGGTTAGACCAAACTGGGAAGTTCTCGGCATACAATGCGAAGTTTTCTTGAAGGTTCTTCACTACCGCTTGATCTTCAAAGAACAATACGGAGCCGTAACCTGCTTTGAAAGATGCTAATTTTTGCGCTGTTCCTTCAAATTGTTCAGCTGGAACGATTTTACGCAAAGTTTCCGTAGTGATATCCCATAATTTATCATGCTGTTCACCTAAAAGAACAACCGCTCTGGAGCTTTGGGAGTTGAATGAAGTTGGACTATGCAACACCGCTTGCTCAACGATTTCAATAATTTGAGCATCGGCTACAGTAGATTCTTTACTGATGGCATAGATGGAACGTCTTCCTTTAACTGCTTCAAGAAAATTTTTAGACATAGAATAACTACCTCCATTTATTTAAGTAACTTACTTTTGTACATCTTATCACCTTTTTTCTGAAAATACAACATCTATTCTCAACTTATTTGGTCGGATATACAATTAGCCTCGGTTAGTAACATCTCCCCTTCACTTTTCCGATATACATTTCAGCTAAAAATAAGCTACAATAGTGCAGCAAAAGTACAGAAGGAAGGTTATATAAATGAATTTTCCAATAGATAAAGCGCTTATTCTACATAAAAAAACGGTCATATTCTCTTGTGTAGTGCTCTTTTTTCTTAGCTTGGCACTTACTGGCTGTAAAGACACAAAATCGTCTAATTTAAACGCTGTGGAACTTAATCAAGCCGAACTTAAACCTGTATCTTTTTGGGTAGCCACAGACACTCATTTTTTAGATAAGGATCTTCAGGATGGTGGGCAGGCTTTTCAGACCTATGTCACTGGAGGCGATGGAAAAATGCTGCCCTACAGTGATGAAATGGCTGAGGCTCTACTCTATGACGCTGAACAGAAAAAACCTGCATTTATCATCCTCAGTGGCGATTTAACTAATAATGGAGAACGCAGCAGTCATCAAAAGTTAACCGAAAAGTTAAAACGAATTGAACAACTAGGGACTGCTGTATATGTCATTCCAGGCAATCACGACATATTTAATCCTTGGGCTAGATCCTTCAGTGGCGATAAACAGCTCCTTACGGATTCAATTACGGACAAGGACTTCGTCAAAATGTATACTGATTTCGGCTATAAAGAGGCTGTATCACGTGATAAAGAATCACTAAGCTATATCGTCAAGGCGGCTCCCAACTTATGGATTCTCATGATAGACAGTAGCCAATACCTTAATAATCAGAAATATGGTTTCCCTCAAACCGATGGGCGTATTGCTTCCTCTACGCTTTCATGGATAGATGAATCCGTTAAGCTTGCAGCCAAAGAGCACGCTTCTGTGATCACCGTGATGCATCATAACTTATTAAGTCACACTTCTATGTCTGTTTCAGGATTCAAGCTTAATAACAGCCAGGAAGCTATAAAATCCTTACGGAAAAATGGCCTTAATCTAGTTCTCTCAGGACATATTCATATGCAGGACATTCAAGTAGATCCAGCAGACGCGAATCAAGACACAGCATCCTCTGAACCAATGCCAATCTATGATATCGCTACGAGTGCAATGGCCGTCAATCCACATCAATATGGTGCCATGACCTTCGATCCCGTCTCGCGAACCGTAAATTATAAAACAGCATCTTTGAACGTGGAAGGTTGGGCTGAAGCTAACCAGATTACAGATCACAATCTTTTAAGCTTCAAGACATATACCGAAGAAGCCTTTGCTACTAACTCCTATGACAAAGCTATGGATAGTCTTAAGGAGAGTCCTTTAACGGAGTCTGAAAAAGAATCCAAGGCGAAGGTAATGTCCAAGCTGAATGTACAGTACTTCGCAGGAACTGCGGGTAGCTTTGCTAAGGATATTAAAGCGTTGCCCGGCTACAAGCTTTGGGAGGGACAGCAGGATGGTTTCTTGGGAGGGTATGTCCAAAGTATGGCTGAAGAAAAAGCGTTAAGTAATGTCGACCTAGAGGTGGTTTTAACGAAGCAATAAAAAGATGCCATATTTCATATAAAAAACCCAGCTCCACTCGCATTTCTGCGAAGTTAGAAGCTGGGTTTGCTTGTGTTATTTAGCCATGAGGATCGAACTAACTATTTACGTGTAATAGTAATCCAACCATCTTCATCTACGTACACAGTAGCATGAAGTGCTTCAGCAAGCACACGTAGCGATACATAGGCATCACCATACTCGTCAACAAATACAGGCTCTGCAAGCTTCACTTTTTCACCGTTAATCACTGCTTCGGAAGAACCGATTTTGAATACCAGCTTATCACCGTACACACCATCCGTTACAATAATGGCACGATTGACTGTATCCCATTCCACAGTTGCATCTAAATCTTCTGCCAAATAACGCAGAGGAATATACGTAGTATTATTGTCAACGATCGGATAATAATATTCGTCGTCCGGCTCGATGACAATCGTTCTCTTGGTGATACCAAGATCGTCTTTCAATATACGATAAACGTTAGAATTCGGATCGAAATTGTTCAAAGTCTCTCCAGGAGTCAGGTTACCGGAAGAAACATCAAGTGCTCCTTCAGTGCTGATTGGATCTGCCGTTACAGCACCACCAATGTTCCAAATCTGACTGGAAGCCTTAAGAGAGAAACTCTTTAATGGCATATCTTCAGTACCTGGAAGCGCCACTTTCAGATCAACATTCTGTTTACGAACATGTAGTCCACTGTCTACAAAAATGTCGACAGCAAGCTTCGTATCCTTACTCAGAACTGTCTTAAGCTCAGGGGTCGATTTGTAAAGACTGTCTAGTTGATTGTCATAAACCAGCAATAACGCATCCACAGCCAATTTTGCTGCATCATGCAGTACGGTTACAACCGCTTCTTTATCACCCAGAGGAATTACTCCAATACCTGGAATTTCGTAATCACCGGAGCTTTTTTCGTCCATAGCTTTGATCACAGGATACAGATAGTCATATAGACCACCAACCAATTCTGTAAAGCCTTCCGTATCTTTAGAGATCGATTTCAGGAATCCTTTTAACAATGCAGGAAGCTCATCACCCGTCACTTCGGTATGTAACTTCGTCATATTCACCTGCTGGCCATACACAGCCTCACTAACTGGTGTTACGCTAATTGCGCTTGGATTAGGAAGATTCTTCACCACAAACTTCGTTAGCAGCTTACTAAGATCTTCAGCTTTAGTCAGATCCAATCCAACTTCAGCTAAGACCTCATCATAGCCTTGAACCGGGAAGTAAAACGGTTGTTTTGCTCCTTCTACCGTAAAGACTAAAGTTTGTTTGTCCATAAACAATGAGAAAGGGATATTCAATTGTTTATAGCCAATCGTTCCATTGGCAGATACATTACCATTCTCTTGTAGCTTTGCATTGCTAATACTCAGGGAAAAAGAATTTATGAGATCTACCATTTCCTTATCTTCTGCGCTAATTCCTTCTGAAGGTTCAGCGTTCATAGAAAAAGTCATGCTGGATTCTGATGATTTAACATCGACATCCCCGATCAATGCCTTATTAACATCGAAACCTCCAACCGATTGACAACCGGCCAGAACAAGCAGCAGTGCGACAAAAGGAATAAACCATTTTGCCCTAGCTTTCATTCTCCTCATAGCAAGTCTCCTTTTTTTAAGATTTTTTGAAATCAATCCATTATCTCAGCAAAGGCAACATTTGTAAATCAAAGTATTACTTATTGTAAAATTACTATAAATTCAACAAAGTTCGCCATTCGATAGAAACCCATTCATTGTATATTACGCCCTTAAATATCGCTAAAATCAGTAAATGCGCAGGATAAAAAGACCACCACACCCAGCGTGGTACCCGGTGACGCTCTAAATATCCCCAAAGTGCAGGCGCCAAAGCAATCAACAGCGTCGGTAAAATACTGAGCATTTGCACAACCCAATAATTATAAAACATGTAGAACAGATTTAGTGCCAAATGTGCTACAACAAGCCAGTATGACTTCGTATAACGGAATATCAATACTAGCAGCAGGCCGTACGCATTATAATCTATCGGGAAATAATCCATTAACGCGATAGCTGCAATGACTACAGGTATATCAAGCCATATAGTAGGCAGTTTATCCAAAATAACTAATACGATTGCAGATAACAAAAGCGTAAACACCACATTCCATCCACCAGGATTAATCGCTAAATTATATGGAATCTGAGCAATAATAGCGATTAAGAGCAGCCGGAACAAATATTTCGGTCTGGATGATGTATGGATATGCCCCTGCACAAGCCCGTAACAGTAGATTGGAAAGGCTATTCTTCCTACATATCTCCAAGCAATATCCTCTGGAAAAAAGATATAGCCAATATGGTCGATTAGCATCGTCAGCATGGCGAGAATCTGCATATCAAACCTCCTTAAAATAGGTTGATATCATACATTCGCCAACGAGTATATCTTCTCCTTTGCCAATACGTAAATGATGACTGCAATAAAAGAGATCTGAATTTCTGGTTTCCTGCCTCTTGACTTTATGGGGTGCAATTGAGTACTATGAACGAGCAACATCATATGGCAATGATCAAAGACATGATTTCCTATACGAACTGTCCAGAGAGAGAGGTCCTAGCTGAAAGCTTCTCCAGTAAACGATTGTGAAGTTACCCCTTTGTAGCCGTGGCGCTGAATCCGTAGATCTAATTCGCGGTAGTATGTGGCACCGACTTATCCACGTTACAGGATACCAATGAGGTCCTATCCTTGTGATAGGTCGAATTAGGGTGGAACCACGAGCTGAACGCACTCGTCCCTTTCTGGGAGAGATGCGTTTTTTTGCGTTCACCACTAACAATTTTTGAGAAATGGAGGCTAACAATCATGGAGATCAAGGTAACACTGCAAAACGGAACAATTAGAGAGGTACTACAAGGAACGACGATTAAAGAAGCAGCAGGTGCCATAAGTACCAGTCTGAAAAAAAATGCTGTAGCTGGAAAAATAGATGGTAGATCTGTTGACCTAAACCAACCGATCGAACATGATTGCCAGCTCGAAATTGTTACGTTGGATAGCAAAGACGGCCTAGAAATTTATAGACACAGCACAGCACATATCATGGCTCAGGCCATAAAACGTATATATGGAGACAAGGGTGTCCAGCTTGGCATAGGGCCAGTAATCGAAGATGGCTTTTATTATGACATTGATATTGAGACACCCTTATCCACGGATGACCTAGTTGCAATCGAACAAGAGATGGCGAAAATCATCCAAGAGAATCACCCTATTGTCCGCCGTGTGGTTTCTCGCGCTGAAGCCATTAAGCTTTTTGAAGCGATGAATGAGCCCTTAAAGCTGGAACTTATTCGCGATCTGCCGGAAGACACAGTATTATCTATTTATGATCAAGGAGAATTCTCGGATCTTTGTCGAGGGCCACATCTTCCCTCTACTGGCTTGGTCAAAGCCTTTAAGCTGTTGAATGTAGCAGGTGCCTACTGGCGTGGGGATTCCAAGAATAAAATGCTGCAACGTATTTACGGCACTGCTTTTCCTAAGAAGGCTCAACTTGAAGAGCACTTACTCTTTCTTGAAGAAGCTAAAAAACGTGATCACCGTAAGCTCGGCAAGGAATTGGAATTGTTCATGTTCTCTGAAGAAGCGCCAGGCATGCCCTTCTATCTTCCCAAGGGAATGACAATTCGTACAGAGCTTGAAAACTTTGCCCGTGAATTACAAAGACAGAGAGATTACGATGAAGTTCGTACACCGCTGATGATGAACAATCGGCTTTGGGAGCAATCCGGGCACTGGGATCACTACAAAGACAATATGTATTTCACAAATGTAGACGAAACAAAATTCGCACTCAAACCGATGAACTGCCCAGGTCATATGATGATCTACAAAAATAATCTACATTCTTACCGAGAGCTGCCCATTCGTATTGCGGAATTTGGTCAAGTGCATCGCCATGAGTTCTCTGGAGCACTTAACGGAATGATGCGTGTTCGTACTTTCTGTCAGGATGATGCCCATCTCTTCGTATTGCCAGAGCAGATTGAGGATGAAATAAACCGGGTAATCTCATTGATAGACCATATTTATCAAGTGTTTGGCTTTGAGTATAAGATTGAATTATCTACTCGACCGGCAGATTATATGGGATCTGAAGAATTATGGGATCAGGCTGAACAATCACTGCAAAATGTATTAGACAATCTCGGGATCGAGTATCGTGTGAATGAAGGTGATGGCGCGTTCTACGGACCAAAGATTGATTTCCATATCTTAGATGCGCTAAAACGAAGCTGGCAATGTGGAACCATCCAACTAGATTGGCAAATGCCAGAGAAATTCGATCTCACTTACATCGGGGAAGATAATCTTAAGCACCGCCCGGTCGTAATCCATCGCGCTGTTTATGGGTCGATTGATCGTTTTATGGGGATTATTACGGAGCATTATGCCGGAGCATTTCCGCTATGGCTAGCACCCGTTCAAGCGAAATTATTGCCCGTCTCTGAGAACTACGTTGATTATGCATTTCAGGTGAAGCAATCCTTAGAACAAGCTGGCATTCGTGTGGAGGTTGATATCCGAAATGAGAAGCTGGGATACAAAATTCGTGAAGCCCAGCTGGAAAAAGCACCCTATATGCTCGTTCTCGGTGAGAATGAGAAGAACTCTGGCAGTGTATCTGTAAGAAAACGTGGTGAGGGTGATCTTGGTTCAAAGAGTATCCAAGAGATTATTGTGCAGATTAATGAAGAAATAGCTAGTAAAAAATAAAGTTCTGCTCCTAATTAAACGTTAAAGGGCTGTCTATTCGTAGAAATCTACGAACAAGACAGCCCTTTCTTTGAATTATTCACAAGAAAACACTATTTCACGTACAGACGGCTGCTTTCTTCCCAATATTCTCCTGGTTTGAGGCTGAACAAGCCGATCTCATCCGCTGGCAGATCTACCATTGGCGCATTAACCAAGTTGATTTGCGGCTCAGGGCAGAAGAACTGTTCAGAGGCACCATTATTCCAGATCATCCACTGCTTGTACGAAGTCCCTACGTCATAAACTAAAGTGACTCCAGCTTTGCTGTCGGTAAGCTCCATCCGGTTACGTCCATTCTGAGCTACAGCTGTGTAATGGTTGTCCATCGAAGCGAAATAAGGATTTACTCCTTCATCACGAAGCTGAGCTTCGCCCGGCTCCAGCTCTTGGAATTTACCAGTAGGTAGCATACGGTCATTCAACTCCCAGCGATTACCGATGGTAGCTTTTACAAGATAATCTTGCGGTGTGCTGTCTGGTGCGAATGGTGCATTAATCGCGGTATGGAATGCCAGCAAGCAAGGCATCACAGCATCACCATCATTGTGTATTTGGACCTGTTGTGATAAGCCACCTTCACCAAGGGTATAACGTAGTTTCATTGTGTATTTAAACGGCAAGTACTGATACGAAGGATGATTCTCATCCACTTTGATGAATACGGTTACGAAGCTTTCGGTCTTACCACTACCGAACTCTTCCACTTCCCAAGCTGCCGTATGTAAAAATCCATGTAAATGGTTGCCCGTTGCGACTTCATTTACTGGGAGTTGATAAGTTTGACCATTCCATGGAAATTTGCCATCTTCATAACGATTCGGAGGAAATAATACAGGAATACCATGAATGCCTGGACTTGCCTTGAAGGCTTCCATTTCCTCAGCTCCCGGTTCATGCAAGAAACGGTAACCGTTTTCGGTATCACGGAAACAGATCAAGTTGCCGCCGATGCCTGGTAGTATAGCTGCCTCATAACGGCCAGCTTTCAACCAGATGGCTGCTTCTCCTTCATATTGTCCTTCATATGCTGTGATAGACATAATAATGTGTTCTCCCTTCCAGTGTCTGATAATTGTCTCTACTTGATAGATTACCACATCTGGTCATGACGTGACATGCCCTTTTTTACAGCTGTTCCACTTCAACGCTCATGACATGATCAATTTTCTTCACATCATAATAGATCTCTGTTGCGTAATCTTTATCCGGTGCTGAGATCACCATATCGATCATTTGTCTTCCATCTTCCAAATCCTTAATTTTCATTCTGCGGATCGCCCGGGATGGACTTCTAGTACTACGTTGGGTGCTAACTTGAGGTCGCTCGATTTTTTGAATCACTTCAGTAAGTACAAAATTAGCTTCCATGATGATTCTTACCGAAACCTCATGCTTGTTAAGCACCTCAGGACCCATTGAACGAATTAAATGAGGAACCAAATTCACCGCAAACATCAGAAGAATAACTGCATATGCTGCTTCAATATAGAATCCTGCGCCCACAGCTATACCGATTCCGGAAGCTGTCCAGATAAGTGCTGCCGAGGTCAGACCCGAAATTGCATCACCGCCTCTACGCAATATAACACCAGCACCCAAAAAACCTATCCCACTGACAATTTGAGCAGCGAGACGCATCGGATCCATGTTCGGATGCTCTGGACCTGCAAACTTATCAAAGGCATGAATAGATACTACTGTTACAAGACAAGAGGCAATACTAATGACCATACTGGTCCGAATCCCCAGCGGTTTCTGCTTGATCTGTCGGTCAATCCCGATGAACAGCCCGAACAGCATGGCCACTAGCAGCTTAATTAATGATTCAATATGAAAATCCATAGTTCATTCTCCTTTCTCCACAGATACTCCATTATAACGGAAAACGGAGATTATGATTAGCTTTATTTTACAGCAAAAAAACGGCACTCCTATCCTCCATGTATATGCGCAGACAGCTTATAAAATCCGCATAACGAAGAGGATAGAATCCGTTTTAATGGAAGCGATTATTTACGATTTTTTAACCATGGAGTAACGATTCTGCACCATCACAATAAATCTCAGTTCCTGTAATATGATCTGAATCCTCGGAGGCCAGAAAAAGTGCCAGCTTTGCAACTTGATCAGGACGTCCAGGACCTTCCTCTAGCGGTTGATCCCCTTCCGGAAATTCAACAGGGATCTTTACCTCTTTGAGATCCTCGGATGGGAAAGTGTTGTCATCTATATTGGTCTTAATAGCCCCGGGACAGATTGCATTTACGCGAATTTGAAATTGAGCGAGTTCTAATGCTGCCATTTTCATAAAAGCAACCTGGCCTGCTTTTGTCGTACTGTAAGCAGAGAAACCGATGTTGGAAAAGACACGATTTCCGTTAATGGAGCTGTTAATCAGGATGCTGCCTCCGCTCTCTTTTAGATGCGGTATCGCATATTTAACCGTCGCGAAGGTTCCACGAAGGTTGATGTGAATCGTCTGGTCCCAAGCCTCAATATCCATTGTTTCAATGGGCGTCATAGCTCCATTAATCCCTGCATTAGCAAAAACAATATCAAGGCGCCCCCATTTCGCGGCCGCCTTGTTGATTGCTGCTTCCACTTGAGGTGGTTCAGCAACGTCGCATTCAATTACGAAGGCTTCTCCGCCTTCTTTCTCCACTTGTTTTCTAACCTTTTCTGCGTTCTCAACCGTTCTATCTAGCAATACAACTTTGGCCCCGTTTCGAGCAAACTCAAGCACGGTCGCTCGTCCAATACCGGAACCTCCTCCAGTTACAATAGCTACCTTGCCTTCCAGCTTCTTATCTGCCATGTTTAAGTATCCTCCTTCTTATCATGCAAGCCTTCCAGTTAAGTTCTTTCCTTAACCTTAACCTCGCATACAGAAGTTGAATCGATAGATCTTTACTTAGCCCAAAGAATTAATTATTCGCCTTGTCGAAGATGAATGATGAGATCATTTAATCCAGCTTCACGGATGCCTTCTACAATAAGGTCAGCGAGCAGTCGAGCGCCAAAAATCTGAAAATGAGTATTGTCCTGTACACCAACTGGATGCAGGATATATTCTCCAGGATAGCTCCACATGAACAGATCCTTCGTTCCTTCCACTCCATAGGCTTCAAAAAGCTTACGACTTTTCTCTGCCAAATCGATCAGTGGGATCTGCTCCGTCTCGGCTAACTCTTTCATCGCCGTTAAATAATCGCCATGGCTGTCTACTATAGCTTCTGCAGCATCAAATCTCCGCCTATGTACAGCGGTCACCAGTACGGGGTAGGCTTCCGCTTCCCTAGCGACTGTAATCATCCGCAGCAAATACTCTTTATATGTAGTGAAAGGTTCGGTATGTCTATGCTCATCCCCTTTCGAATCGTTATGACCAAACTGTATGAACATATAATCTCTGGGCCGAAGCACCGCGGCAATATTGTCCAAATGCCCTTCCTCAATAAAGCTCTTCGAGCTACGTCCTGAAATTGCCCGATTATCTACTACAAGACCTGCTTTGAAGCAGCGTGGCAGTAACTGTCCCCAGCCAGCATAAGGATAACCAGCTTCTCCTTGATCAGTCACTGTAGAATCACCAGCCAAATATAAGACAAGTGCTTCATTATCAGGATCTATGTCGATTGCATTTATTCGTGGTGCAGCACCCGAGAACGAGAGCGTAAGCTGGCCACCCATGATTCGCATCGCAAAGAATTCTCGTACATATTGACCTGCCGGGACGTTCAATGTATCTAATACGTACTTACCATCACCCGCTCGAATTACTGTACTCGTATCTGCTAAGGAATCACCAAGTAACAAAGAAATCCGGTAAATCCCATCAGGAATATCTACAAGGAAGACTGCCCTCTGCGGAATGCAGAAATCACTTTTTAATGTATCTGCTCCTCCCCTGGAACGCCCGAATACTGTCGAATCTGAAGTAAAACCAAATCGCGCATCCGGAGAGTATCGTGAGTCCGGCCGAATTTTGGTGTAGCCGGGCGCTGTATCTTTAATCCCAAAGTCAAAATGATAGCTATCCAAATTCAGCCGCACCTTTCTTCATTAGATATTTTATCCTTTCAAGCCACTGGTGCTGATTCCTTCCACAATCTGCTTTTGAAAGATAAAGAAAATAATCATGACGGGTGCCAAGCTAAGAACGGACATAGCAAACATCGGTCCCCAGTTGGACACAGACTCACTGTCCAGGAACATTTTCAGCCCCATAGAAACTGTATATTTAGATGGAGAGTTCAGGTACAACACTGGCCCAAGCAGGTCTTCCCAGCGCCAATAGAAGGAAAAGATCGCTGCAGTAGCCATAGAAGGACGGATGAGTGGGAGAATGATTCTGAAGTACAGGCCAAATTTCCCGCACCCGTCAATCGTAGCCGCTTCGTCAAGTTCAACAGGTATTGTCCGAATAAACTGCAGCATTAGGAAAATAAAGAACGGAACACCGAAGAACTGTGGAACTACGATCGGCTTGATACTATCGAGCCATTCCAATTTTGCATAGATAATATATTGCGGAACTAGCACAACATCTGAAGGAAGCATAAGCGTCATCATCATGATACCGAACCATAAGCCATGCCCTACAAACTTATTACGTGCAAATCCGAAGGCTACCAGTGAAGATGAAACCACCGCTCCTAGAGTGGCTACTACGACAATAATTAATGAATTCTTTATAAAGACACCAAAGGAGTATCCGGCAATCCCTTCCCAGCCTTTAGCATAATTCCCCCATACCCATGGATCGGGAAGAAGCTGCTGAGCAGTAACAAATACAAGCCGGCTCTCTTTGAAAGAGCTCATGATCATCCACAAAATCGGATACAGCATAATGATAGCGAGGCCACCGATAAGAATGTGATACAGCGGCCATTTCAGTTTCATTTTCGCCATGGATTATTTTCCTCCTTCCGATTCGTAGAAGACCCACGATTTGGATGTCTTGAACAAAATTCCGGTCATGATGCCGACTAGCAACAACATCACCCACGCCATAGCCGAAGCATAACCCATGTTATTAAACATAAAGGCCTGACGGAAAAGATAGAGAGAGTACAGCATGGTGCCGTCCATTGGTCCGCCTTCACCTTTAGAGATAATGTAAGCTGGAACAAAGGTCATAAATGCGCTGATTGTCTGCATGACTAGATTAAACAGAATAACTGAGCTTAGGAGGGGCATTGTAATCTTGAAGAACTTTCTGAAAAAGCCTGCTCCATCTACACTAGCTGCCTCATACATTTCACCAGGAATATTCTTTAGGCCCGCCAGAAAAATCAACATCGACGAACCAAACTGCCACACGGATAAAGTAATCAACATAATAAGCGCAGCGCTCGGATTACCAAACCAACTTACTGGTCCAAGGCCGAAGAAACCGAGCATGCCATTAATAATTCCAGTATCACTAAAAATATTGCGCCACATGATGGATACCGCCACACTGCCTCCTATAATAGAAGGTAAATAATAAGTTGTACGATAGGCTCCGATCATGCGTGATTTCGTATTTAGAATCATGGCCACAAATAATGCAAAGGTGAGGCGTAAAGGTACACCAATAAATACGTAAAGCAGCGTCACCTTTAGTGAATGTAAATACTTCGGGTCATTCGAGAACATTTTGATGTAATTATCAAATCCGATCCATTTAGGTGGAGCGAACAAATTGTATTTGGTAAAAGAAAGATAAAGAGAAATGATCATCGGGATCAGTGTGAAGCAAAGGAAGCCAATGACGAATGGACTGATAAAGGCATATCCTGTAAGGTTGCTTCGTAAGCTCCGGCCTGTTAGCTTCTTTTTCTTAAAAGCCAGCGAATTCGAAGGAAGGGGATTCGTGGATGCCAAGGGTCTCCAACTCCTTTTTATGTGAATAATAAGGGAAACGGACTGCCGCCTAACCAAATGGCACGCCGTTTCCCATGTTAGACGCAGTATAGTTATCTGTTACCTTCTATTACCGGCTGGAGAGAATAGCGTTCGCTTCTTTTCGGAACTGTGCGGCGGCGGCGGCTGGGTCAATTTTCCCGAAGTTCATTTGTTCAGCAAGGTCTGTAAGGAGTGCTACTACCTCTGGCGATCCAACTGGCGGACTCATTGGAGAAGTAGTAGGCTCCATGTCAGCTACGAATTTAAATACTTGCTTACCGGAATCCGTTAATTGTGAGGCTACAGATTCTTTGATTTTGCTTGAAATTGGCACACCACGTTCGCCTTTGATTAAATTGTTGGCATCGGGATCATTAATCCAGAAATCAACGAACTTCGCTGCTTCTTCCTTCACTTTTGAGTTAGAAGTAACCGACCAATACATACTTGGCTGCATGTAGAGTCCTTTTTCCATATCCGGACCAGGCATTTGTGCCAGTGCCATAGGACGATTGACAGCGATTTGCAAAGCAACATATTGGTTCGACCATTGCCATACGCCGATACCTGTTCCTTTAACAATATCCGACTCTTCGATAACGCCTTTGTTTTGGCTCAGTTTGTCTTGGGATGGAACCGCTCCATCTTTAATTAAACCAGACAGCATTCCGAAAAAGTCAGTGAATAAGGCATCATCCTCATATCCAAGCGCTGAACCATCATTGTTATATAGTGCCAGCCCTTTTGTGCGCAAATAATAGTTGAAGAATACGTCAGCTGCCATTGAACCGTCGATATACAGTCCAGCCGATTTAGCTTTCGCTGCAATTTCTTTGTATTGATCCCAAGTCCAGTTCTCAGGAATGGAATCTACCCCTGCCTTCTTTAGCAATTCTGGGTCATATTGAAAACCAAGTACGTTAACGCCTAATGGAATTCCGAATTGCTTCTCATTGATTACCCCAGTACTAAGTACGTTCTCATTCACATCGCCGACTTGTATCTGAGAGTTCAAATAAGGCTTCAAATCTTCGAGCTGTCCGTTAGATCCATATTGATTAATATAAGAAATATCCATTTGAACGATATCAGGAAGTCGATTCGCCGCTGCTTGAGGGGCAAGCTTCTTCCAGTAATCATCGAATGAAGCATATTCAGGTTCAATCGTTACATTCGGATATTTGGCTTCATACATATCAATCACTTGTTGTGTATAAGAATGCCGTGTATCTCCACCCCACCAAGCTATACGCAGAGTTACGGGTTCTGCTGAAGTTATAGCTGCGGGTTTCGTTTCTGAAGGCGTGTTTGTAGCGGAATCCGTAGCGGCAGCACTATTATTGTTATTACCTCCACCACAACCAGCTAACATCGATGACAACAACAATGGTACAGCTAGTAAAGCGAATCTCTTTTTCAAATTCATGTCCCCTTTTCCTATAATAGTATAAAGGCTCTGATCCCTTTAGGTAGCGCTTTCATGTATAAATCTTCTCAAATATTCAGTGATTGTTGAATACAAAAAACCGTCTTGTTTGTTCAATAATCAGTTCGCTTGAGGGGGTTTCATGAAATCTGTGGGTGTCTGCCCAGTTACTTTTTTAAAAACTTGACTGAAATATTGTGCATTCCCTCCGAACCCGAACATTTCAGCGAGCTCAAACACTCTTACATCACCACTCTGCATGATGTGTTCCGATGCTTTAGTAATCCGGTAATTTGTAACGTAATTAGAGAATTTCTCCCCTGTAATTTTCTTGAATATCTTCCCAAGATAATCAGGATTCATATATAACATTTCAGCAGCTACTGAGCTAAGGGACAGTTCCGCATTTTTATAATCGTCAGCAATAATCTTGAACATTTTGTCTACGATTAACGATTGGCGGCTCCGAAAATGACGATCATACATCGCAGTCAGACGAATAGCTGCATCTTTTACATAGGCTTTAAGACCACCTAATGTCCGAATCTCAGCTAGTTCCGCCATACTTGATGTAAAGCTATTTCTTTCATCAGGGACGGCTAAACGTATCATTGCGGAATACAATTGCAAAACATAAGATCGCGTTACATTAATATCCACACGCTGTTCAGCAAGCAGGTTAAAAAGTCGATCTAATTCTAACTCTACTGCACTTTGCTCGCCCGCCTTAATAAGCAGACAAATTTGCTCTTCATCAAGCTCAATATCATTTCTTCCGCCTAATTCATCATTTGGAAGATCATTTCCTGTAATCATTCCTCCCTCTTCCATATAAAAGCAGTGGTTAAGGCATTGCAGGGTCTGACGATACAATCTCCGTGAATGAATCATGAAGTCCGCATCACTAATCGCAATGGTTACGTCCACTTTATAAAACTTATAGAACACTTTCCTTACTTCAGAAATTCGCTCTAGCAGTGAACTATTCAGCGCGGTTTCTCCTTCGACTTCCATTAGTATCAGAATAAATCCGCCTATCCTTGTACTAAGAAGCGTTTCTCGAAGCATATCCTGTGCAATATTTTGCAAAGCGAATAGTTGCTCATATTCATAAGAACCTTCCAGTCGGAACAGGATCAGTCGCACCACTTTGTCATTTAGTTCGATGCCTAGCAGTTCCTGATAATACTCTAGATCTTGACTTCCGTATGTTTTGTTAGAGATCCATTCCTTCAAAAATTGTTCCTTCACATGCGGTAGCACTTTCGTAAAACGTTGCTTCATGTCATTTACAAATTCCGTCTTGCCCTTAAGTTCATTGAGCTCTGCTACCAGTTCAACCAATGCATCATGTATTTGATTCTCATTGCACGGCTTAAGCAGGTAATGCTTCACTCCGTGCTGCATAGCGATACAGGCGTAGTCAAAATCCTTATAACCAGTCAACATAACAAACTTTATCTCAGGAAACCGTTCACTGCATTTCTGCACCAGGCCAAGTCCATCCAAACCGGGCATAGAAATATCAGTGATCACTATTTCAGGACGAAGCTCCTCTATTTTCTTCAAGGCTTCAATCCCGTTTCGCGCAGTACCCACAAGTTCTGTTCCTGCCTGTGCCCAGTCCACTACCTGCGATATGCCTTCTAGTATCAACCGTTCATCATCAACCAGCAGTAACTTATACATTCTCTAGCACTCCTTTTAAATAAGGTATTCGTACATGTATTGTCGTTCCTTGACCTGGCTCACTTTCTATCACTGTACCCCATTCTGGACCAAACACGATTTGAATACGCTCTGCGATGTTTGCTAACCCGATGCCTTCGCCACGTGTCTTGACTCTACCCTGCTGCAAATCTTTGATGAACTCCGCACTCATCCCCGGTCCATTATCGCTAACACGGATATCAAGTCCATGCTCCTCCTCAATCACGGTTATAGAAATCGTGCAAGGCTCAATATTTGGTTCCAATGCATATCGGATCGCATTCTCGATCAACGGCTGAAGTGTCAGCTTCGGAATTAAAGCGTCATGCAAATGCTCGGGAAACTCCAGGCGGAAATCAAGTCTATCGTCAAAACGTGTCTTCTGGATAATGACATAATTGCGCACAATGGTGAGCTCTTTTTCAATCGTAATCAAAGGGTCCTTAAGACCAATAGAACTGCGAAATAAATAACCGAGAGCTTCTACCATTTCTGAGATTTTAGCTTGCTTGTTCATCTTCGCTAACCAATTGATCGATTCCAGTGTATTGTACAAAAAATGCGGATTAATCTGCGCCTGCAGAGCTTTGAGCTCGGTCTCTCTAATAATGAGCTGCTTCGCATAATTCTCATCGATGAGTTCTCTAATTCTGCGGATCATCATTTTAAAGGTTCGGTTAAGCTGACTTACCTCGTCCTGTGCCGTTTGCGAAACTACTCCCAAAGACTGTTCCTCCAGATTATCCAGATCTCCCTTTTCAATTTGCTTCATTTTTTTGGTCAGCTTTGAGATCGGACGTACAATACTGCGGGCTAATCGATAGCCTAAGAGCAGTCCAATTAGTAATATAAGCGCGAATATGATGACAACCAGTTTTTTAACAAAAGTAATATGTTTGAACATCTCATTGAAGGGGGTCGCATTGATATACATCCATTCCATATAAGATGATTTAGTCTTCGTTATAAAATAAGTGCCTTCTTCATACTTGGCTGTCCGATAGAGCTCAGTCCGCTCCGTTTCCTCTTTAAGCTCATTTGGCAGCAAGATTGGAGTCTGGGGATATACCGCCAGCCCTGACATCGCATCAACAACAATCAACTGATCGCCATCCGAAGTGTTACTTGTGCTATCTGCTATAATGCGATCAATTCGGATACGGATGACTAACGTTCCTAGATCGTCCAGCGTAAAGGTTGATCCGGTGTAGGATTTAATCTGCCGAACAGCCAAGAGTGAATTTTTATTTCCTTGGGGATACCACACAATGCTTCCGCTAGCTTCCTTAGCCAGAGGCTTTAATTGATCCTGAAGATCCTGTGATACGCCTTCACGATTCCCTGCGGTCATAGCACCACCATTTGTATCCAACAGCATCATGGAATAGACGTATTTCTCTGCGCCTGCAAAAGCAACTAATCTGTTAATGATCTTGTTATGTAGGACCTGTCTCTCATACGGTTGAGGATCATCCTGTAACTGACGAAGACATTCCTGAATTTGCTCATCAGAGACCACTGTGAAAGACAATTGTTCCAATTCTCTTAAAGTACTCTCTATACTGATAGATGACATCCCCAGCACTTCAGATGCCTTTTCATAGATTTGCTTGTCATAAATTCGATAAACATACTGTAGGACGGTTAAAGAGAACAAAAAGGACAGTAGCAGCAAAAATGAAATGATCAATATCATTTTATTGAAAATACCAGAACTCCTGTAAGCGCTAACATTCTTCCAAATCATCAGCATCCTCCATTTCACTCTAGACCCTTATTCTAGGAAGTAAAATTTATTATTTTTCTATCCCATCATAAACGATGTTGCAGCATTTGGGAAAACTTACAACAAAAAGGACTTAAAGTTAAATCAGAAATCTGACTTCACTTCAAGTCCTTATCATGAGCCTATGTCATTGCTGCAGATGTCTAACCAAGCATCATTCGATCATCTGCCAGTTTATGACCACTGATGGTCTCAAATTCTCCGAGTAAGCGTTCTACCGTAAGATCCTTTTTGCGTGTCTCGTCAATATCAAGAATAATACGTCCCTTATCCATCATGATAAGACGATTACCAAGCCGGATAGCCTGCTCCATGTTATGGGTAACCATAAGCGTAGTCAATTTCATCTCACGGACGATAGACTCTGTCAGCTTTGTGATCAGCTCTGCTCTTGAAGGATCAAGTGCAGCTGTATGTTCGTCTAACAGTAAAATTTGCGGTTGGGTGAAGGTTGCCATTAGCAAACTCAGCGCCTGTCTCTCCCCACCAGATAATAAACCTACCTTTGCTCGTAGGCGATCCTCAAGTCCGATGCCAAGGCGACTTAACTCCTCACGAAACAACGATCGTCTCGCTGCGTTTACACCAAAGGATAAGCCTCTGCTCTTCCCTCTTTTATAAGCCATCGCTAAATTCTCTTCAATCGTCATCCGTGGAGCTGTACCTGCCATAGGATCCTGAAAAACCCGTCCGATCCAGCGACTGCGCTGATATTCTGCCAAATGGCTGATCGAGTTGCCCTCAATACTTGCTGAACCGAGATCCGGCTTCATAACTCCAGAAATAATATTCATGAGCGTCGATTTACCAGCGCCGTTGCTTCCAATAATCGTAACAAAATCGCCGGGAAGAAGCTCCAAATCAATGCCAAGTAGCGCGATCTTCTCATCCGGTGTACCAGGATTAAACAGCTTAGATACGTTATCAAGCTTAAGCATCGATGCTGCCTCCTCTCTTGCTGCTAAGCGCGTGATCTGCTAATTCAAGCGAACGCTTACGCGCCATATTCTTCTGCTTCAAGAAACGCTGAATCGATGGGAATACAAGTGCGAAAATAACGATAATCGCCGTAATTAGCTTAAGATCCGAAGGTCTCAACCATGGTACATACAAGGCTAGTGCAACTACGATTCGATAAACAATAGACCCTAGAACAACCGCCAATGTCGCACGGAATACATTTCCAGCACCGAATATGGCTTCACCAATGATTACCGAAGCTAAGCCGATAACAATCATCCCGATGCCCATTGAGGAATCCGCAAAAGTAGAATACTGCGTGATCAACGCACCTGAGAGTGCCACCATTCCGTTGGATAAACTAACGCCGAGAATAGTTGTATTATCTGTGTTGACACCTAGACTACGAATCATTCTTGCATTATCTCCGGTAGCCCTTAAAGCAAGCCCAAGATCCGTACGCAAAAATAAATCCATTAGAATTTTCACAAATAAAACAACAAAAGGAAGCACAAGAAGTGGATTAATGGACGAGAACAACGTGGTATCACCCATTAGTGACCAGTTAGGCTTACCACCAAAAATTCTCAGATTGATGGAATAAAGTGCGATCATCATTAGAATTCCGGATAACAATCCATTAATCTTGCCCTTCGTATGTAATAGACCCGTACACATTCCTGCCAGCATTCCACCTGCAATAGCAGCTAGCGTAGCTAACCATGGTGCATAACCATTAGTAATCATAACTGCAGCAATGGCACCGCCAGTTGTAAAGCTTCCATCTACAGTCAAATCAGGAAAATCCAAAATGCGAAAAGTAATATACACCCCTAAAGCCATAAATGCGTAGAGCAACCCCATTTCCACAGCCCCGAGCATTGAATCATACATAGAAGTCTTCTCCTTTCAAGCGGCAAGGGGCGTCCTCACGGAATCGCCCCACTATAATGTCTTATTGAATAATATTGTTAGCTTGATCGGCTACTTCTGCTTTCATCGCATCCGTAACTTCTATGCCTTGTGCGGCAGCGGCTTTAAGGTTAAGGATAAGATCAAGCTTTTCTTGCATCGTTACTTTCATATCAGCTGGCTTTTTACCATTCTTCAAGATGTCGACTGCCATTTGTCCAACTTGGTAACCATGATCGAAGTATTTGAAACCAACGGTTGCAAAAGCCCCTTTTTCAACGGTATCTCGGTCACTGGAGAAGAACGGAATTTTCTTATCATTAGCCGTTTGAATGATCGTATCGACAGCGCTTACTACTGTATTATCCAAAGTAATGTAGAATGCATCTACACGACCAGCAAGTGATTCAGCAGCTTGCTTCACTTCAGAAGTATTCGTAATGGCTGCCTTCACAAGCTCAATACCATGCTTATCAAGCTCTTTCTTAGCAATATCCGCCATAATTACAGCATTAGGTTCACCTTCGTTGATAACAATACCGAGCTTCTTCACATTAGGAAATTGAGTAGCAATGAATTGCATTAATCTATTGATAGCTTCAGGATTCGTGTCTGAAACACCAGAAACATTTCCACCTGGGTGCTCTAGATCAGTAACGATCTTTGCATCGAGTGGATCTGTCACTGCTGCGAACAGGATTGGAGTATCCTTGCTTGACTTGCTAAGTGCTTGAACAACTGATTGAGCAGAAGGTGTCGCAATTGCCAATACCAAATCGTTCGAGTCTGCAGCAATCTTCTGTGCAATGGTCAAGTTATTCGCTGGGTCAGCTTGAGCATTCTCAAGGTCAACCTTGAGGTTCTCTCCTTCAACAAGCCCGGCATCCTTCAAAGCAGCAAGAATACCTTCGCGTGTAGCATCAAGTGATGGATGTTCTACATATTGCGAAATTGCAATTTTGTACGTTTTGGAATCAGCGGCTCCAGCATTTGTTGATGTATTACCGGTGTTTGTTGCATTGCCTGAGTCTACAGCGGCATTATTGTTCCCACAGCCAGCAGCTACTAGCATGAAGCATAAGCTTAAACCCGCCAAAATGTTTCTCTTTTTCATTAAAAAACCCCATTTCATTAGATTATTAACGCGTGCATCAAAGTGAGCGACTCAGCATTATCACGTTTATCGATGAAAGCATTAAAGCATAAGCTTACACGTACCTCACAGTAATGATGGAAATCTATTAAACCTATATTATATGGAGGTTGTTTATCCGTCAATCACTTATCCTACTTCCATAGATTACAAATTTCATAGTGTATAACTCCCCAATATAGGAAGGTCTTGGTTATGTCTTACAGTGATTGCCTTAGTCATTTTTACATAAAAAAAAGCTTCCTGCACAAACTTAACCTACAGTTTGAACATGGAGCGTGTCATATGCCTAATAAACACAAAAAATTGCTATCCACTACTACTGTATTGCTCGCTGCCGTTTTATCAAGTACCGCATGCGGCTACTCTTCAGAATCACAAAAACCTAAGGTAAACGCTGTAACTCCCGATGGCATGCAAGCCTCTAGTTATTATGAGAAGTCCTCCATCACCGATGCTCAAGGAAAGTACTGGATTCCACTCAAACCTGCGATTGCTTCACTCGGATATCGAATGAAAGATGATGCTACTCATGGAGGATACACCAAAATCGGCTACAGTGATGTTATGTATATGCTGCGCCCTGGCTCTCCTCAGGTCTTTTCCTTAGGTGAAAAAATAACACTGCCGCAAGCACCTAGACGACAAGAAGGTCAAATCTATATCACACCTTTAGCTTTATCCAAATTTCTTCAAACAGAAGTAGGTTGGAATCCTCAGTCTGGTGAAATCAATATTGCCACTCCGACCGATCATGAAAATATTATAAAATCTCCATCTGCTAAATCATTAAATGAATCTAAGCCATTACGCATTCAAAGTATTTCTGAAGCAGACAAAAAGGAATTAGTTGCTTATGCCAAAAAATTCTTGGGTGTGCCTTATGAATTCGGTACCGGACCTTATGAAGAGACTAAGAAATTTGATTGCTCTTCTTTTACAAGGCATGTATTTAAACAATTCGGAGTAACCCTACCGCGCCTAGCCAAGGATCAAGATAATTTAGGTACTCGTGTACAACGTAGTGCACTAGATGTAGGCGATCTTATATTCTTCACTGTCCCCGGTCGGTTTGAAAGTGACGCTATACCTGGGCATGTCGGGATTTACATTGGGGACGGAAAGTTCATTCACACCTGGGGGGACCCCGGGGTTCAGATCAGTGAGCTCGACTCAGGGTATTGGAGCAACGTAATCCTGCATATGCAGCGCATTCTGTAACCCACAACCTATGAATAAAGCCTGAATCCTCCGCTATGGAAGGGTTCAGGCTTCTTTGTTGCATCATATAGCGGCATTCTTAATCCCAGTTCTTGCCCTTGCCACTTAAACGTACAAACAGCTTTACAAACTCTACAATCACTATAATCGCCAGTGCTGCAGCAATTACAATTCCCCACTGTAAACCACTTAAATGTGAGACACCAAACCAGTCATTCAGTCCTGGGATGATGATCACCAGCACCAGCATAAGTGTAGAGATCAGTGAAGCCCACAGCATATACCGATTGCTGAACCAGCCAATCTGGAACAACGATTTCGTATTGGATCTGACGTTAAATGCATGAGAAATTTGCAGTAATCCTAGTGTGGCGAATGCCATCGTAACCGCAATTCCCTCATTGTAATGCGTATGTGCCCACTGGTACACAAGCAAGGTGAGCGCCGCCTCTAATATACCTTGGTAGATGATCCCGATTCCTACACCACCAGCAAAGATACTGCTACTGGCTTTACGTGGTTTCTTCGACATCAGATCATTCCCTGCCTTCTCAAGCCCAAGGGCAAGTGCGGGTAGGGTATCAGTAACAAGATTAATCCATAGGATATGAATCGGCTCGAGAATACGCCAGCCGATCATTGTCGCAATGAATAGTGTAAGCACTTCCCCAAGATTGGCGGAGAGTAGGAACTGGATTGCCTTACGGATATTGCTGTAAACCTTCCGTCCTTCTTCAACAGCAACAACTATGGTCGTGAAGTTATCATCTGCTAGTACCATATCTGAGACACCCTTGGCTACATCCGTTCCTGTGATTCCCATTCCCACACCGATATCTGATGATTTAAGCGCAGGAGCGTCATTCACACCGTCACCAGTCATGGCAACGATCTTCCCTTTTTTCCTCCAAGCCTTAACGATACGAACTTTATGTTCAGGGGATACACGTGCATAAACCGAATAATCAGTGACTTTCTCAGCAAATTCCTCTTCACTGAATTTATCGAGCTCACTACCGGTCAATACACCTGTTTCATCTTCGATAATGCCTAATCTTTTGGCTATGGCTGCTGCTGTATCCCGATGATCACCTGTAATCATTACAGGTCTTATCCCCGCTTTACGGCAGATAGCTACCGCATCCCGCACTTCCTCACGTGGTGGATCGATCATACCAACTAAACCGATAAACACAAGATCCTTCTCCGTAGTTTCCGGTGAGAGATTAGTCGGCAGCTGCTGCTCATCTTTGAAAGCAAATGCCAACACGCGCAGCGCTTCATTTGCAAGCATTGTATTACTTTCCATGATATGCCGTGAATGTTCCTCTTTAAAAGGTACGATTTCTCCATCCAAGTATATATGGCTACATTTGGACAAAAGTACATCTGGTGCACCTTTCGTTAACACACGATAGCGTCCATTTTCAACTTCATGAATCGTCGTCATCAGCTTGCGATCGGAGTCAAATGGAAGCTCATTTTTACGTGGGAATTTCTTTTCTAAATCCCTTTTGTCAGTACCTATACTGAGCGCGTAGTCCACTAACGCAGTTTCCGTGGGATCGCCAATAATCGCTTTACCACTCTTCGTTTGTGGGTCCTTAGCTCCTTCATTCCCACCAGACTCTTTAGGGGACTTTCCTTCGTCAATGCTGGAATCATTACAAAGCGTCATGGCCTGAAGCAAGAGGTCCCCACCCGGTGTCCCTTCAAGTCCTTCCGCTGATTCTTTCGTAGTTCCATTGACATGCACTTTTTCGACAGTCATCTTGTTTAGTGTCAAAGTACCAGTCTTGTCAGAACATATAATTTCGGTACTTCCGAGCGTCTCTACAGCGGGGAGCTTGCGAATGATCGCTTTTCGTTTAGCCATCCGCTGTACTCCTAGTGCCAAGATAATTGTAACAATCGCTGGCAGCCCTTCAGGAATAGCCGCTACCGCAAGTGAGATCGAAGTGAGTAGCATATCCAGCAGCTCTCTACCCTCAAATATTCCTACGGCAAAGATGACCACACAGACACCAAGAATAATAAAGGTAAAATATTTGCCTAGCTCATCCAGTTTCTTTTGTAACGGTGTTACATCATTCTCTTCCTCCGAGATAAATCCGGCAATCCTGCCGACTTCTGTCTGCATTCCTGTAGCTGTTACAACACCAACCGCTCTACCATAAGTCACACTGCTGCTCATGTAAGCCATGTTGGTCCGATCCCCGATAACAATATCAATTCCCTCAAGTACACCTGCCTTCTTTTCTGAGGGCAATGATTCTCCGGTGAGTGCGGCTTCCTCTGTTTTCAAAGAAGCAGCTTCCAAAAGCCTAATATCCGCCGGTACTACATTACCAGCTTCCAGCAATACGATATCTCCAGGTACGAGGTTTTCACTTTTGATCTCAGATACCTGACCTCCTCGTCGTACTCTGGCATGTGGAGAGGACATGCTTTTCAGGGCATCTAGCGCCTGTTCTGCTTTATTTTCCTGAATAACGCCAAGTACTGCATTCAGGATGACCACCAGCAAAATAATGACTGTATCTGTCCATTCTCCCAAAATCCCAGACAATACTGCCGCCACTAGCAAAATAAAGATCATTACATTTTTAAATTGTTCAATAAATTTTCCTAACAGAGATTTGGTCTTTGCTTCTTGAAGTACGTTCTTCCCATACTGCTCTAGAAGTTTAGCGGCTTCACCGGAAGACAAGCCATCTTTTCGAGTCTCCAGCCTCTTTAGCACTTCTTCCTCGCTTAATGTATGAAAGGGTACCTGCCCTTGCGATTTTGGATCATTTGAATTCAAGACAATAGCCTCCTTCCGGGATTGAGATTCTGGTAAAACCTCTCATATGAGTCTTACCCAAAAAAGGCATGGTGATTCTAGAACGTTATGTACAATTTTAGAAGGGTATTTCACGAATGAAGTTGTCATAAGGACTTTCCTGAAAAAAACCTTTAAAATCCCGTGATTTGCTCAAATTTCTCCCTCCTGAGTTAAACTTGATAACAAAAGATATATTTACTACGAATTACGTCAATTATCCTCGTCAATTTCTTGTTTTCTTCACCTTTGAAAGAACCTTTTTCACAAAATAATTTGGAATCATGCAAAAAGGTATGTTATGCTTTTTATACTACATACAGTTGGGAGGTGTTATTTTAGTGCAATATATAGCGCGTATGTCATTGCTCTGGCTTCTTCGAATACTTTTAGTTCTGGGGTTGATTTTCTCATTTCCAACCACTTGGTCTGGAAGTTTAACGACTACTAAGCAAGAACATACAACTCCCGAAATTGAACACTATGAACGCAAATTTATTCCTCCAGTCCGGACAGCTCCCAAAAGCGTCCCACAAATTGGAGCTATCAAAATATTTGAACAGTGGGGACAACGTTCCATTGCTTTAACCGCAATACTCCCTTTACTTTCAATCATATTCCGTCCGGTGATTTATAAATTTATGCTTCGACTGCGGCTGTACGTGCTAAAATTCACTTCTCATTTCGTAGATTTGCACACTACTCAATTTTTTTGATAATAAATTGATATTAACGAGATAATTATAAGACACCTAACTGGGGGCTAGACTTTCATGAATTATAGAGAATCGGATTTACCGGGAATCGGTAAAAAATTTGTTATGCAAACCCGTAGCGGCGATAAGCTTGTGATCATCGTACATGATGACGGAAGACGTGAGCTGTATCACTTTGATTATGATGACCCAGATCAGAGCATTTCTATGGTTACACTCGATGATGATGAAGCAAGACATATCTCTGCCATCGTTGGCGGAGTCACATATAAACCCAAAGCTTTGGAATCTATTGAAGTCGCCCTTGATGACCTAATCATCGAATGGTATAAGCTGGAGCCTGGTTTCAAGTGTGTTGGCCGCAGCATTGGTGAATTGAACATTCGAGCTCAAGCAGGTGTAACCATCATTGCCGTAATTGAAAAAAATCATAATAAACAAGTCAATCCGGGCCCAGATGTAATTTTTAGCGCGGAGTGTACGATTATTGCTGCAGGGGAAAGACATCAACATAAGCAATTCAAGCACATTTTGCGGAATGGATGTGGTTAAGATGAGTCACTACATTATTTTTGAAGTGGGTCTAGCCATTGCCCTTATAGCGATGGTAGGTCTCATAGCCACGAAACTCCGCTTTTCGGTTATACCTTTTTATATACTAGTTGGTATGGCGGTTGGACCCCATGCTTTCAAAATATGGCACCTCGATTTTCGCTTTATCGAAAGTGCAACCCTGATTGAGTTTCTAGGTCGCATTGGCGTTTTATTCCTCTTATTTTACCTTGGGTTGGAATTTTCCGTAGGTCGATTAGTCAAATCCGGCCGCTCCATTGTCACAGGCGGTACCATCTATCTTCTAATCAATTTCACTTTAGGACTTATTCTAGGATGGGCACTTCAATTTCCAATTGAGGAAATATTGGTTATCGCTGGGATCACAACCATATCCTCAAGTGCTATTGTCGCCAAAGTGCTAGTCGATCTAAAACGAACAGCAAATTCGGAAACTGAAATGATTCTAGGCATTATTATGTTCGAGGACGTCTTCTTGGCGGTCTATATCTCTATCCTCTCAGGTCTTGTGCTTAGTGACTCTTCCTCTCTAGGCGGAGTATTACTTTCTGCATTAACCGCTCTTGGTTACATGCTCGCACTGCTCATTGTCGGTAGAAAGCTAGTGCCCTGGTTGAACCGCGTTCTAAACATCCGATCCGGTGAATTGTTCTCCTTAGTAATATTTGCCGCGCTTTTTCTTATTGCTGGATTTTCCGAAACCATTCATGTTGCAGAAGCGATTGGAGCACTCTTATTTGGTCTTGTTCTTGCTGAAACCGAACATGTAAAGCGTATTGAGAAGCTCGTTATTCCTTTTCGTGATTTCTTCGGGGCAATCTTCTTCTTTAGCTTCGGACTGACGATAGATCCACTCACCTTGGGTGGTGAGGCGCTCTGGTACTCCCTCGCTGCAGTCATTGTTACACTAATCGGCAACTTCGTTGCAGGTATGCTGGCCGGTCGCAGCGCTGGACTAAGCCCGCGAGCTTCATCCAATATTGGATTAACCATAGTCTCGCGTGGCGAGTTCTCGATTATTATGGCCAATTTGGGTAAAGCAGGGGGACTGCTGGCTATCTTACAGCCATTTGCAGCTATGTATGTACTCATGCTTGCTATCCTTGGACCTCTTCTAACGAAGGAATCTAAATGGATCTATAAAATATTGGATAAAGTATTCAAATTCGAGAAACGGTATGCTGCAAAAATGTCCAAAAAAGCTGCCGTAGCATGCGAACATGAATAAAGTTGTTTCCCCTGTTAAAGGAGGAAAAAGATTGCAAACTAATACAAAGCAACATAAACAACTACGGAAGAATTCGGTTTTCCGAGTTCTCACCGTTATCGCGGGAGCACTGCTTGCCGCTGTAGGATTAGAATTATTTCTCATGCCACATGGGCTTGTGGTTGGTGGAATCACTGGTTTATCAGCATTATTTGCTCATACTACTGAAATGCAGCTTGGATTGTTTCTGTTTCTGTTCAATCTGCCTTTTATATTTATGTCTCGAAAGCAAGTCAATCTTCGCTTTGCACTGTATACCGTTCTAGGATTAACTTGCTTGACCATTGCTTCTCTTGCTCTTCACCGTTTTCCTGCAGTGATTAGTGATCCTTTACCTGCTGCAATGGCAGGTGGCATCTGTCTAGGACTCGGTATCGGAATCTCTGTCCGATTCGGTGGTGTGAACAAGCATGCCAGTGACCAAGGATACTCACTGCTGAGTGGTGGACCTCCAAAGTCAACCGAAGTCGTCATTATGATTCTGAACTGTGCGATCTTGCTGATTGCAGGCACACTATTTGGCTGGGAGCAAGCAATGTACTCCATTCTTGCGTACTTATTGGCGTTCGAAGGTGTGCGATTCTCTCTCCGAGGGTTATCCGACTCTCGTGCTGCATGGATTACCAGCAGTCGTTGCATGGATATCCAGAAGGCGCTCGAAAACTCACTACGTCGAGAAGTTGGGCTCGCTGAAGGCTCGGGGCAGAATGGAGAGCTTAGCACATTGTTCTGTCTCATCAGCAGAATGGAAGAACATCAGTTGCGGTCGATCGTCCTTGATTGTGATCCTGACAGCCAAATTCTGTTCAAATCAGCTACTAGTGATCGAAGATTAAGTAACCTGCACTAATAACAAGTAGGGCTGTCCGATATGTTTATCTTCGTTGTTCGAAGGCAGCCTTTATTCTAAAAGCCGTTTAAGTAAAGAAGAGCTTCTCCTGTTATTGGAGAAGCTCTTCCTTTGTGTATTCAGCTGGATTTGGGTAACGGATCGGGCTCTCTATAGACAATTAGGGAAAATCTCCCTATAAAATTACTTTTGCAGCAAAAAAAGAAACTGCCCATAAGTAGCATTCACTACTTTTGAGACAGCTTCCACTTCTTTAGCTAGCTGAGAGTCAACCTCAGATCTACCTATACTCGCTAGCACACTTTCCTAGCGGAACATTCCCCACAAACGGATCAAGTGGAAGGTGTTGTTCGGATCAATTTTCTGAGCGATAATAAATTTCACAATTTGGTCTTCCTGTGTCGAGGTCAATTTCTCGCTCAGTACACCTGACGCATTCCGTACCAGCCTGCGAACAACCGCAGTGTCCTGTAATTCTTGTTTCGAGACGCCGTTAATCATATTTTTAATACGATCTTTGACAGTCGCGTTTTTCATCTTCAGCTTGATGCGTTCCACGAGCTGAGGGCTAATTCCGAATTGTTGATAACCCAAGTGTAGCACCTCCCGTCATATCCAATCTTTCATAGTATATGAGGCTTAGGTGCTAGATGTGCCTACTTAGTCAATTAATTCCCCTTGGAAAATTTGCTCTCCTTGTAAATAATGCCGAAGAGGTGCATATTCAGGAGATGTCCAGAACTTCTCATCCTTGAGCAGCTCTGCCACATCATCACGCGCCTGCTCCAGCACTTCAAAGTCAGCGGTCATATCCGCCAAGCGGAACTCGGGTAATCCACTCTGCTTAGTTCCAAAAAAGTCACCTGGACCACGCAGCTCCAAATCTCTCCGTGAAATCTCAAATCCATCATCTGTGTCGGTCATGGCAGTCATTCGTTCACGCCCGATTTCGGATTTTGGATCAGCCACCAATACACAATAAGAGGCATGCTGGCCTCTACCAACCCGTCCACGCAGCTGGTGTAGCTGCGATAATCCGAACCGGTCTGCATCCATAATAATCATCAGCGTGGCATTAGGAACGTCTACACCCACCTCTACAACCGTTGTGGACACTAGGAGTTGCAGTTCATTGTTATAGAATGCTCGCATCACTTCATCTTTTTCAGCAGGAGACATCTTCCCATGTAAAAGCCCAACTTTATAGTTAGGAAAAGCTTGGCTCATTTGAATATGTAAATCTATAGCATTCTGCACATCCAGTTTCTCCGATTCTTCAATGAGCGGACAGATCAGATATGCCTGACGTCCCAGCTCTATTTCACGCTTAATCAGATTCAGGACACGATCCATGAGATCATGTTTGACCCAATAACTGGTTATTGGCACTCGGCCTTTCGGTCTTTCCGATAAAGTGGATACATCCATGTCTCCAAAAACAGAGATCGCGAGTGTACGTGGAATTGGCGTTGCAGTCATTGTAAGCACATCCGGATTATATCCTTTACGCCGCAATACACCTCGCTGGTTTACACCAAACCGATGCTGCTCGTCCGTAACAACAAGGCCCAGATCACGGAAAAATACATCCTCCTGGATTAAAGCATGTGTACCTACAACGATATCGAGCATCCCCATTTGTAGTGAAGCTAACAATTCTTTGCGCTTCTTTCCAGTTACACTTCCCGTCAACAGTCCAACCGTAATTCCAAACGGCTCAAACATCTTCGTAAGTGAGCGCATATGCTGCTCTGCCAGAATCTCTGTAGGCACCATGAGTGCGCCCTGAAAACCAGATCTTACTGTAGCAAAAAGCGCCACGGCCGCTAGTACCGTTTTGCCGGAACCAACATCACCTTGAAGCAGACGATTCATGCAATATGGCGATCGCAGATCATGTAAGATCTCCAGTTCCACACGTTTCTGAGCATCTGTAAGCTCAAAAGGTAAGCTGCGAACAAACTGGCGAACGGTTGCGTTATCTACGGTATGGACTACACCGTCCATCCTGCCGCGATTGAGTACCCGGAACGCCTGCATCTTCAACTGAAACAGAAACAACTCCTCATACACCATCCTGCGGCGTCCCTGCTGACCTTCACGTGTATCCTCTGGCCTATGAATGGTAGCAATCGCCCGTTTACGGGGCATAAAATCATATTGTCGCATAATAGAATGTGGTAGTATCTCGGGAATTAGATCTCCATACTGCTGAAGTGCCTGATTAATACTTTTCCGGATCCAAGACTGCGTGATCTTACCACCTACGGAATAGACCGGCTGTAGAGTTCCTGTCTTTCCTTCCCCGCGATCGGGGAATTCATAATCCGTCACTGTAATTTGATTTCGCTTCTGATCCCATTTACCTGTGAGTACAATTTCTCGTCCTACAGTAAGCTGCTCTCGTACGTAATGACGATTAAACCATGTTGCTGTGAACATCCAAGGCTCCGCAACCATCTTACAGCTAAGTCGTGACTTGCCTCCAAAACGCTGCAGCACAGGAATCCCGATCACTTTAGCCTCAGTAGTCACTTTATCCCCATGTTTCGTTTCACTCAGCGAGCGGGGTCGATAATCCTCATAACGGAACGGATAATATTCTAACAAATCCTTTACTGTAAAGACGCCAAAGGCGTGAAGCTCGCTTTGCTTTTGAGCACTCACGCCAGTTATATTTTTCACTTCAATTTGATTTAATGACAGTGTCATATTCATCCCTCATTTTGCAGGCCAAATGAATACAGCTAACGTACCGTTTCCGACATGGCTGCCCACGACAGGGCCGACGTTCGTCAGCACTTTCTCTTCTAGTGTGAAATGACCTGACAGCTCTTTCAGGAACTCTTCACCGGAAGCCGGTTCAGCCGTATGACCCACGGCCACATTGATTTTGTCTACACCTTGAATATCTTTCTTGAATAGTTCAATCATACGGGCAATAGCCTTCTTACGGCCTCTAACTTTCTCCACCGCATATATTATGCCTTCTGCATCAATAGACAGGATCGGTTTAATATTCAAAAGCGTTCCTAGAATGGCCGAGGCCTTTCCGATTCTCCCGCCTTTTTGTAAATATTCAAGTGTATCTACCAAGAAGTAAAGCTTACGCGATTGACGAAGACTTTCTACAGCCTCAAGAATCGCTTCGGGACTCTTATCCTCAGCAGCTAATCTAGCAGCTTCCACCACCATAAATCCAAAACCGTAAGAAGCGGAGAGAGAATCAACTACAGTGATCCCTTCTCCCTCTTCCTCCAACATCGATTTAGCCAATAGTGCAGATTGATAAGTACCGCTCAGTCCTGAAGAAATGTGAAATGAAAGAATAGGACTTCCCGGGTAACGTTCCAGAATATCACGGTACACATTCATGTATTCAACCGGTGAAGGTTGAGAAGTAGTCGGCAACTGTGACGAGCGGGGAAGTCGCTCATAGAACTGCTCCGGAGTCATATCCAGATTGTCCCGGAAAGCCTCTTCGCCGAACATTAAGGTCAAAGGGACGACCTCAATGCCATACGTTTCCGCCATTGCTGGTGGGATATCAGATGTGCTGTCGGTGACGATAATGGTACGATTCATGGATTATCTCCCCCATACTATAATTTTGCCAACTACGTAATTAGCAGATTGCTCTTGAACAGTTATAGAACCTTCAGCTTCTAACTATGGTTCTACGGAGAAAAGATAATAATAAAGGGGTTGGCCACCCTCATGAATCTCTACTTCCACATTAGGATAAGTCTCTTCCAGCCACTCACTTAAGGCATCTGTAACCGCAGAATCGGTTTCAGCTCCAATAAGGATCGTAACGATTTCATCGCCATTCTCAAGCATGTTGGACAGCAGTGCCTGACTAGCAGCTAGCAGATCATCTGCCGCAGCGACGATTTTGGAGTTGGAAATTCCGATAAATTGCCCGGATTTAATCTCCAGATCGTCAAAGCTTGTATCACGGACAGCATTCGTTACTTGTCCTGACTTAACCTGTGAGATTGCTTCTAGCATATTCCCAGAATTAGTCTCCACGGAATCCTCTTCTTGGAACGCGAAGGCTGCAGCGATACCTTGAGGAATGCTTTTGCTTGGAATAACCGTAATCTCACGTTCGCCTTCTAAGAGCTCCTTAGCTTGCTGAGCAGCAAGAACAATATTGGAGTTATTCGGCAGAATGTAAACATGCTTCGCAGAGATGGAAGAAATCGCGTTCACGAAATCCTCTGTGCTAGGGTTCATAGTCTGACCTCCAGCCAGGACTACGTCCACACCGAGGCTTTTGAAAATATCTGCAATCCCAGCTCCAGATGATACTGCGATGAAGCCGTAAGGCGCCAAATCATCTGCTGGTGGTTCAGCTGGAGCTGCTTGTACACGGCTCTGCTCATCCGGCATATCCGCGAAAACATCTGGCATAGGTGCAATATCCATACCTGCAGTTAACAAGTCACGGTGTTGCTCACGCATATTGAGAATATGAATCTGCGTAATTTCCCCATAAAGGAGTGCCAGATTCAAAACTTCACCTGGAGCCTTGGAATGCACATGCACTTTAATGGTTTCATCATTCGAAATAACAATAATGGAATCTCCATTTACTGACAACGCTTTCCTAAAGGTTTCCTCATCAAAGTCCGTTCTCACGTTACCGCCTAACTGGCGATTAATGAAGAACTCCATATCATATAGAAATTCTATGTCCTCTGTTGAAAGCTGTGATTGCGCAGAAGACTGTACAGAAGACAGTTCGCTTTCAGGTTTCTTTAACACCGGTACAGGTGCTGGCATGATTGGTGCCTGAGGTTGTCCTTTTACAGGTTCAGACACTCCGGAGCTTCCGCTCGTCAGATGCTGGTGAAACCCTTCATAAATATAGACCAGACCTTGGCCGCCAGAATCTACGACTCCGACTTGCTTCAAGACAGGCAATTGCTCGGGTGTATAGGCTAAGGCTTCTTTTGCTTTGGCCAATACCTCTGTCATGAGCTCTGTAACATCTGTAGTTCGGCGAGCATAGTAGACAGCATGTTTTGCAGCCTCTTTAGCCACTGTAAGAATAGTTCCCTCCACAGGCTTAACAACTGCTTTATAAGCTGCGTCCACTCCGCTTTGCAGTGCAGCAGCGAATTGCTGTGTGTTCAGCTCATCATGTTGGGCTGCAGATCTGCTAAAACCTCTGAACAACTGAGACAAAATAACACCGGAGTTCCCTCGCGCGCCCATTAATAAGCCCTTAGAGAGTACACCTGCACATTGACCAACAGACGTTGTATTATTTTTCTTCAATTCATTCGCACCTGCGGTCATCGTCAAATTCATGTTCGTTCCGGTATCTCCGTCTGGAACCGGAAAAACATTTAGGGAATTGACGTGTTCTGCATGCTGTTGCAGCTTATCCGCTCCAGCCAATACCATAGCGGTAAAATCTGTTCCGTTTATAGAACGCTTACTCAATTGAGAATTCCCCTTCCTAACTTCATGCCTAATCATTCTATGATTAACAGGACATAATGCACTAATTTACATTGTACTATAAGTATTAAAAGAAATAAATGTTTTTGAATCGGTTGACGTAGCAAAATTTGCTGTGATATTATAGATAAGTATTGTTTTATGCAGGTGTTAGGAATAAGGAGGTGTAATCTATGTCCCGCAAATGTGCAGTAACAGGCAAGAAACCGAGCAGCGGTAACAACGTGTCTCACGCAAATAACCGCAACCGTCGTACTTGGGGAGTTAACGTTCAGAAGGTCCGTATCCTCGTGAACGGTAAACCAAAACGCGTGTACGTCAGCACCCGTGCTTTGAAAGCCGGTAAAGTTGAACGCGTTTAGTCTTTTGCAATTTTAAAGACCGAGCGATCACTCATATGAAGCAAAAAGCACCCTTTACATTTGTAAGGTGCTTTTTTTCATGTTTTCTTTTCTGTTCCAAGCTCAACTCTTCTGAAATGTGTTCAAAATTGCTTTAACAAAACCTCCCAAAAACCTTGGCAGCTTAAACGTGTAAAATTTCATGGTTTACCCTCCCATCAATTCATGCCGTACGCAGGAGACTTTCTTCTTGTTCTAACGGTAACGTACTGCAGTCCTCCCTGCCAAAACAAAAAAAGGCTACATGAGATTTCTGCTCATGTAACCATATTTATGCGTCAAGGACTTGGCCTATACCTTTAGAAGCAATAGCCTATTTTTTTTAACGGCGTGCCGCTTCCGCTGCTTCTCGAATCTCAAGGATCGCTGCAGCACGATCACTCCGGCCAAAGACAGCATTTCCTGCAACCAAAACATCCGCTCCTGCACCAACAACCAAAGGCGCTGTAGCTTCTGAAACGCCACCGTCGACTTCAATAAGTAAATCTGGATTGACTTCATTCGCCCATTCTCTAATTTGAGTGATTTTGCGTAAAGTGTTAGGAATGAATGCTTGGCCTCCAAAACCTGGATTGACGGTCATCACGAGAACCATATCCACATCCTCCAGCACCTCACGCACCGCTGAAGCCGGAGTACCCGGATTAATAGCTACTCCTGCCTTAACACCCAGTTCTTTGATCTGATGCACCACACGGTGTAAATGAACGCAAGCCTCAGCGTGTACAGTGATCACACTAGCACCCGCTGCAGCAAAATCAGAAATATACCGTTCTGGAGACTCAATCATCAAGTGAATATCAAGTGGAAGCTTGGTATGTACCGAGACCGCTTTTACGATTGGTGGACCAAGCGTTATATTTGGCACAAAATGACCGTCCATTACATCTACATGGATCCAATCTCCACCACTGACCTCAGCTTCTGCAACTTCTGAACCTAATCTTGCGAAATCGGCCGACAATATAGATGGTGCTATTCTTATCATGACTTAGTACCTCCGCTTTTTATCTTTCATTTCATTAAAAAATAATTTGTAATGTTCATACCGGCTATCAGCGATAGTTCCAGCTTTCCATGCCTCGATGACTCGACAGCCTGGTTCATGCTGATGACTACAACCACGGAATTTACAAACCCCAGCATAGTTAGCAAATTCACGGAAACAAGTAGAAAGCTCTTCAACGCCAAGCTCAAGAAAATCAAGCTGACTAAAACCAGGGGTATCCGCTACAAAGCCACCCCCGCCAATATCCATCAGTTCTACATGTCGAGTAGTATGACGACCACGGCCCAGACGTAAGCTGATCTCACCTGTCTCCAGTTTAAGTCCTGGCACAATTCGATTCAATAAGGTCGACTTCCCTACCCCAGATTGTCCAGCAAATACACTGATGCCACCAGTAAGCCGTTCTCTTAGTTCATCACTGCCAGCTCCCGTAAGTGAGCTCGTAACCATCACTTCATAACCAATATCTTCATAGAGCTCTTTAACATACTTAGTAGCTTCACCATTATCATTAGCTAAATCCTGTTTGGTCAGAACAATTAAGGGTTCCAGTCCTGAATGCTCAATATGAACTAGGAACTTGTCCAATAGATTCAGGTTCATATCAGGTTCCCGCACAGAAAATAATAGAACGGCAAGGCTTACATTCGCTACAGGTGGACGAATTAACTCAGATTCTCTAGGAAGAAGCTCATCCACCATCCCTTCACCATGCTCAGTTAGCATATAGATCACGCGGTCACCTACAAGAGGAGCGATCCCCCTTTTCTTAAGTATGCCTCGGCCTCTGCATTGAACTGAATCTTCCTCTGTTGCAATTAATCCTTCACGAAGCGGTTTTACGTAATAATATCCGCTTAACGCCTTTACTATTATTCCTTCAGGCATACATAGTGAGCCTTCCTCTCCTGATTTTGCGAAAATGACCCAAGTTTGAAAATCCCCGGGTCACTTCGCTGCCACAACTATTCATGTACTTCTACCCTGATTAGTTATCGCTTTTATCTTTAGATTTGTCGTTGTTTTTATCTTTAGATTTGTCGTTGTTTTTATTATTATGCTTGTCATCATTTTTATTACTGTTCTTGTTGTTACCGTTATTGGTCGATTCATTATTCACCGAATTGTTAGTAAGGAATCCCGTCTGATTGACTGAGCCAGTATTAGTAGATCCTTCGTTGTCTGAATTTGGAGGCAGGATCTCAGGTTCAATGGTCGGTTCAGCAGTAGGTGTAGGATCTATCGGTGTCTGAGTCGGCTTCGGAGTCGGAACCGTCGGTGGTTCAGGTTCTTGCACCGTGCCATTCTTCGCATCAATATATGGGATCACATAAGTGTCTAAAAGCACACCATCTCGGGTAACAATAACAGAGCCATCTTTATTCGGAGCAAGCACTAGATTAACGGACAACACTTGGCTCTTTCCAATGGTACGCGTTCCCCAATCTTGTTTTTCACCATTATTGCGCGCATCAACGAACTCAATTCGAATCTTGCTCTTCTTGCCATCCTGTGCAGGAGCTACTGGTACATTAAAGGTATAATTCAGGGCTTCAGGTGGATAACCTGTACTTAAGTATATCGTAATGGCTGTTCCAGGAGGAACCGCGGTTCCTTTTTCAAAAGCCCAAGTTTTCGTTACCTTACCTTCATCAACTGTGAAGCTGGATTCTTCCTTAACATCACCTAAGACCAGCTTGGATTCTTCCAAAAGCGCCTTAGCTTCACTCTCCGTCTTACCGATGAGGTCTGGCATCGTGACACTTTCTTCCCCTTTGCTGACGTAAAGGATGATTGAAACCGTCTCTGGATCAAACTCGCTGTCAAAGGCTGGGTCTGATTTTATAACCTTACCCACCGCCGTATTTTCATCGAAGAGAGGTTCATTCTTAATTTGATTTTGAGGTACACCCTTTGCCATCAGTGCTTTTACCGCTTCGTCGAAAGTGTAATTCGTAACATTTGGCATCTTAGTTAATGGCTTCGCCGTATTCACAGTTAGAATTAGGGAGGCTCCCTTTTTCACTTTGGCGTCCTTTTCCCTACTTTGCTTCATGACCACATTCTCTTCAAAATTCGGACTGTAGTCATACAGTATAGGATCAGCAACCTCAAGCCCCAAATCCTCAAGTTCAGTCTTCGCTTGTTCCAGCTGTTTACCGACCACGTAAGGAACCGATACCTCAGGAACAACTAATTGGGATTTAACGTACCACACGAGACTGGCCATAGCCAGCAGTAACACTAAAGTTAAACCAATCCATAATGCAGGTTTAGTCCATTGTTTTTTACCTTTTTTCACAGGCACCGGATCGTCATCGTCATCTTCATCATTATCCATCCGGTCGTGACGATGATTACGATTTCCATTGCTTCTTTGGATCGGTTTAATCGCCGGTATCACCCGCGTTCGATCCTCGTCTTCCTCATCGTTAAAAAGAACCTTTGCTTCACTACGCCGTTCAGGCAACAAGCAGGTTTCTAAATCCTGCAGCATTTGCTTTGCAGACTGATAGCGCTCCTCCGGATTCTTACGCATCGATCTTAGAATTACATTCTCGACGCTTTGCGGAATAAGTGGATTCAAGAGCCTTGGCTCTTCAAATTCTTCTTGAAGATGCTTTAGAGCTACGCTAATCGGACTCTCCCCTAAGAATGGAAGACTTCCGGTAAGCATTTGATAGAGTACAATCCCTAATGAATACAGATCGGACTTCTCTCCTGTTGAAACACCTTTAGCATGCTCTGGTGAGAAATAATGCACGGAACCCACTACAGAGCCTGTCTGAGTAATGGTTGTAGACGTAACCGCACGAGCAATACCGAAATCCGTTACCTTCACCCGGCCATTGCGCCCAATCAATATATTATGCGGCTTAATATCTCGATGAATAATTTGATTCTGATGAGCATGATCAAGGGCATCACAGATTTGTGAAGCGATCCTTACGGACTCGTCAACCTGTAATGGCGCACGTTCTTTTATAATTTCATTAAGATTCTTGCCCTCAATATATTCCATAACAATATAATGAATTTCGTCTTCTTGTCCTACATCGTAAATACTAACCACATTCGGATGAGACAAAGATGCAGCTGATTGCGCCTCACGCCTAAAACGGCGGATAAATTCCTCGTCATGAACAAATTGATTACGCAATACTTTAATGGCGACGTTTCGGTTTAAAAGAATGTCATGTGCTCTATAGACGAGCGCCATTCCACCTCCGCCGATCCGTTCGATGACTTGGTAACGGCCGCCCAATTCGTGACCGATCATCAATCCCACTCCTTTGTTTCGGGCACAGCGGCCTCTCCATGATGTTCTAACAAAGCGACGCTAATATTATCGCCGCCGCCAGCAAGCAGTGCCAACTGAAGTAAGCGGTCCGCTCTTTCCTCTAACGGTATCTCATGTATACCCGCTACCTTGCCCAAATGCTCATTGTTAACAAAATTACTTAGACCATCACTGCACAGAAGCAAAAGCTCCCCAGGTAGCAGGGTAACAGGCACTAAATCAACCTCGACCTCAGCATCTGTTCCAAGTGCTCTCAGCAGCACATTCCGTCTCGGATGATTATCTAATTCCTCCACACTGATCTGACCGTTCTTGAACAGCTCATTGACTAGCGTGTGATCCTCGGTTAATTGAACTGCTGCACTGTCCTTGATTAAATAGGCTCTGCTGTCACCGATATGACCAATATATCCGTTTGAGCCATTCATCAGGGCAGCAACGACAGTAGTACCCATATTGTGGTACTTTTCGTCGCTGGAAGCCTCCTTAAAGACAGTGCTGTTAGCTTCCAAAATAGCAGCTGATAACGCATCACGCAGGGCCTCGTCCTGAAGCTCAGGCTGCAACCCGTCAAGGGTATTCCTCATCGTCTCCAAAGCAAGCCTACTCGCGGTTTCACCAGCCTGATGTCCACCCATCCCATCGGCAATTATGCCGAGTGTATAACCGTGGCGCGTCGCGCCGATCCAGACCGAATCCTCATTGACAGAGCGCACTCGGCCAATATCGCTGGCATGAACTGTTCTGATCAAATATCCTCACCCCAACTCCATATGTTTGGCACGCAGCTGTCCGCATGCGGCCGCGATATCATGGCCTTGCTCACGACGAATGGTAACATTCACGCCGTTGTCAGCCAAAATACGTTGAAACTCAAAGATATCATTACGTGAAGTACGTACATATTTCCGCTCTGGCACGTGGTTTACTGGAATCAAATTCACGTGACACAACATGTTCTTAAGCACACCTGCTAATTCCTCAGCATGCTCCGGCTGATCATTCACCCCGCCGATCAATGCATACTCAAAGCTGACCCGTCGACCCGTCTTAGCTTGATAATAACGTAAAGATTCAATCACATCATCAAACGGAAAGCGGCGGTTAACTGGCATTAGCTTCGAACGCAGTTTGTCGTTAGGTGCATGAATCGAAATCGCCAAATTTATCTGTGTATCTTCTTCTGCAAATTTATAAATGCTCGGCACAATACCACTAGTGGAAACAGTAATATGCCGTTGTCCGATATTTAGACCTTTCTCATGAATCATAAGACGCAAGAATCTCATTGTTGCATCATAGTTCTCAAACGGCTCGCCAGTACCCATGATAACAATACTGCTGACACGTTCGCCGCGCGCATCCAAGATCTGTTGGGAACGTACAACCTGGGCTACAATTTCACCCGCAGTCAAATCACGTTTCAATCCACCAAGCGTAGAAGCGCAGAAGGTACAGCCGATTCGGCAGCCTACTTGAGTAGTTACACAAACGCTATTGCCATAATTATGTTTCATGATAACTGTCTCGATCGCATGATCATCATGCAATCCAAACAGGAATTTTACAGTTCCATCTTTTGATTCCATTTTAGTAATCTCAGTGAGCGCTGCAATGGAGAATTGCTCGTTCAGCTTCTGACGAAGTCCCTTAGACAAATTGCTCATTGCATCGAAGTCACTTACACGTTTTACATACAACCAATCAAAAATCTGTCCACCACGAAAAGCAGGCTCACCGTTATCTTTCGCCCACTGCTGTAACTCTTCTAAAGAAAAATCATATATTAAAGGTTTCATTATTATTAGCACCTGTTCTTTCATAAGGATATGCGTATTATTTCTCATTCTTCCTATTTTAACACAAATTTCAGAGACGGTAAAAGAAATAGCCCGCCGTACGGTAGCCCGGCGGGCGAATGATACAACAATTGTTAGTAAATTTGCTATATTACAAGACTCTTTGAAGCTTAGCGATATAGAACCCGTCACTGCCATAATGATGTGGCAATAACTGAATTCCCTCACCTTCAGCCAGCGCAGTACCTTCCAATCTATCCCACAATGGAGAATCGAACGTAATAGAAGTGAAATCAGGATTTTGCTTCAAAAAAGCAGCTACTACTTCACTATTTTCCGTTTGTTCAGTCGTACAGGTACTATAAACCAGAACACCGCCCGGTTTCAACAGCTTAGAAACCGACTGCAGCAGTTGCCCCTGTAGTGATGCTACACTCGCAACATCCTCAGGCTGCTTACGCCATTTGAGATCTGGCTTACGGCGGATTACGCCAAGCCCAGAGCAAGGCGCGTCCAATAGAATTCTGTCGAAGGAATGATGCTCTAGCGTATGCTCCAGCTCTAGCGCATCTGCACTGCCTGTTACTACACTATCAAGACCTAACCGCGCAGCTTGATCCGAGATAAGTTTAGCTTTATGAGGATGTAGATCATTAGCTAAAATAGATCCTTCATCTTTCATCAGCTCGCCCATATGCGCTGTTTTGCCCCCGGGCGCGGCACAGCAGTCAAGCACTCTCATTCCAGGCTCAGGTGCAACAGCTTCAGCTACAAGCATGGAGCTTTCATCCTGAACAGATAAATATCCTTCCCGATACCAGGAAGAAAGAGCCAGGTTACCGCCGCCTTTTACAACAATACCAAAGGGACTAACTTCAGAAGCAGAAGCTTGCAGACCTTGTTCTATCATCTGACTCAGCAGCGCTTCTCGGCTAATCATCGTTGTATTCACGCGTACACTGACAGCAGGTGGCTCATTGTTGGCAGCGCATATAGCTTCCGCAGTGTCAACACCATACTCAGTAATCCAGCGCTTCACTAACCATAAAGGATGAGAATACTGAATCGATATCCGCTTCGCAGGACTTAATCCATCAGGTATAACCGGTAGATCTCCAGCGCGCAGCACACTACGAAGCACGCCATTAACCATACCCGAGATTCCTTGATGGCCCTTTTTCTTAGCTATATTAACAGCCTCGTTTACAGCTGCATGAGACGGTATGCGATCCAAGTACATAATTTGATATAGGCTTAGACGCATTAAATTACGCACCCAGGGCTGCAATTTAGCGATCCCTTTGCTAACAAATTCCTCGAGCACATAATCAAGGGTATTCATCCGAGAGATGGTACCATATACAAGCTCTGTAACTAGTCCAGCATCTTCTCTACTGAGTGCAGACTTCTGCAGACTGCTGTTCAGCAGTAAGTTGCTGTAAGCGCCTTGCTGTTCGACCTTAACCAGTATGTCGAGTGCGATATCCCGGGCAGAGGCTATAGCAACTTTGCCTTTATTTCCTGTACCGCCTTTTTTACTACTCATTGCTTTATGATCTTTACCGTTTCTGTTACCAGAATTATGATTTACTGTTGTTCGGTCTGCACCGTTACCACCCGCGCTCAACCTAGCACCGTCCCTGGTTTCATGACACCGCCACGGCTAAAGTCCGCAGCGCTCATCGCTTTCTTACCAGCAGGTTGAACTGTAGTTAGCAGCAGACTTCCGTCACCCGTCTTAACCTCAACACCTTGTTCAGTAACCGAAAGTACCGTTCCTGGCGTGCTGTCAGTGGATTTTTGCTCAACGGGAATTTTAGAAGCCCATACTTTAAAGGTCTCGCCATTCCAGAGCGTAAACGCGCCCGAAAAAGGTACTAATCCACGAATTCGATTATAGTTATCACGTGAGCCAGCGTTCCAATCCAAACGCTCATCCTCACGATTTAGGTTAGGGGCAAAGGTTGCTTGACTATCGTCTTGCGGAGTCGCTTGAACAAGCCCGTTTACTAATCGCGGCATTTCAGACTTCAAGAGATCTCGTCCAGCAAGGCTAAGCTTCTCGAACATCGTGCCTGAAGTATCTTCATCCTCAATCGCCACTTCGACGCGCGAGATCATATCTCCAGTGTCTAGCCCTTCAGCCATATACATCAGGGTAACGCCGGTAACCTTCTCACCGTTAATGATACTGCGTTGAATCGGTGCGCCACCCCGGTATTTCGGAAGCAGTGAACCATGAACATTCACACAACCATTACGCGGCAAATCCAATACCGTTTTAGGCAAAATCTGACCATATGCAGCGGTAACAATCAGATCAGGCTCATAAGCAGCTAGCTCTGCGACAGCCTCAGGTTTACGCATCCGTTCAGGCTGGAGCACAGGTAAACCGAGAGATAATGCGGCTTCTTTAACTGGTGAAGGAGCCAAGATCTTTTTTCGTCCTTGCGGTCGATCTGGTTGGGTGACGACTGCTACCACTTCATAGCCTTCATCCATCAGCATTTGCAAGCTTGGCACCGCAAAAGCTGGGGTTCCCATGAATACAATCTTCATATCCTCACTCCTCAGTCTCGCTCAGTTCAGCTGTCATCTCGTATACTTTTTCGGCGATATCCGTAAACAGTACTCCATTCAAATGGTCGATCTCATGTTGAAAAGCCCGCGCAAGTAAACCGCTGCCGGTAATCGTAATTTCTTTTCCCTCACGGTTAAGACCACGTACGGTTACTGTCTCTGCACGACGCACATCACCATTCAGTCCAGGAATGCTTAGACATCCTTCAGGTCCGAGTTGCTCGCCTTCTGTGCCGATGATTTCCGGATTAATCATTTTGATCAGCCCGTGCTCTTCATCCGCATCCACTACAATTAGGCGTTTCAAAATACCAACTTGCGGAGCTGCCAGGCCTACGCCTTCAGCGTCATACATTGTATCAGCCATATCATCAAGCAATTTTTTCACATTAGGTGTAACTACAGTTACTTCTTTAGCTATTTTGTGCAACACTTCATCCGGTTCCTTAACGATCATACGTATCGCCATTACAAACACCTTCCCGTTCTGTACATCTCTATATTTAGAGTTTATTGATCTAGCTCTTTTTTTACATTGTAACATGATAACAATTTACATCAACATTTGCGGATCAACATCAATGCTGATTTGGAGTCCTGTATCCCTTACAGAATCCTCTAACTCCTCAGCCACTTGCCGAACAAGCCCAATCACATCGATGGCGCCGCGCCATTTTATCATACATTGGAATCTATATCTACCCTTCAAGCGAGGGATCGGTGAAGCTACAGGACCTAACAGATCGAGTACATCAGTTGTTAACTTATCCAAACTCCCATACCATCTTAGATTTCTGGCTTTCCCCTGCAGATTCATAGCGTAATTCTCTGCCATCCGGAGTAATAGCGGCAACTGCTCATGGGATAATGTAACGAGTATCAGTCTACAATAAGGTGGATAATGCAGCCCTCTGCGATGCTTCAGCTCTTCCCTTACAAAAGAGAGATAGTCATGCCCGCTGGCATGAATAATAGAATAATGCTCCGGTGTATAGGACTGAACAACGACCTCACCCGGAAGCTGATGCCGACCTGCTCGTCCAGCAACTTGCGTAAGCAATTGGAAGGTCTTCTCCGCTGCACGAAAATCGGGCAAGTTCAACGCTGAATCTGCTGTAATTACACCAACAAGCGTTACGTCAGGAAAATCCAAACCTTTCGCTACCATCTGAGTGCCTAGCAAAACATCCGCTTTTTTGTCTCTGAATTGATTCAGCAGCTTCTCATGTGAACCCTTTTCGGTCGTTGTATCCACATCCATACGAATCACCCGTATACCAGGGAACAACTTACCAAGCTCTTCTTCCACCCGCTGCGTTCCCGTTCCGAAGAATCGGATATGCTCACTTCCACACTCTGGACAAAGCTTAGGTGCTGGTTCGGCATGGCCACAATAATGACAACGCAAATTGTCACTACGACTATGGTACGTTAATGAAATATCACACTCCGGGCAGCCTGCTACATATCCACAACTCCGGCACATGACAAACGTCGAGAAACCTCTACGGTTAAGTAATAACACCGTCTGTTCTCCACGTTCCAGTCTTTCAGCCAATGCAGCATGAAGCTTTCGACTGAACATCGAGCGGTTTCCTTCTTTAAGCTCTTCCCGCATATCCACTACATTTACCTTGGGTAGCTCGTTGCCAAGTGCGCGAGTAGGCATCTCTAGAAGTACTGGTGAAAAATGAATATCGCTCTGCGCTCTGGAAGCATGATAGCTTTCTAACGAAGGCGTGGCGGAGCCTAAAATCACGGCTGCTCCACATTGTTCCGCTCTGCGAATCGCAGCATCACGGGCATGATATTTCGGATTTTCCTCCTGCTTATATGAGGTCTCATGCTCTTCATCCATAATAATCAAACCTAGGTTAGAGAACGGAGCAAACACCGCTGATCGGGCACCAACGGCTACCGTAGCCTTACCTTCACGGATTTTGCGCCACTCATCGTAACGCTCACCAACAGATAATCGGCTATGCATTACCGCGACACCACTTCCAAAACGCCCTTTAAAACGCTCCACCATCTGTGGTGTTAATGCGATTTCTGGGACGAGCACTACAGCCTGTCTACCCTGATCCAAACAACGTTTGATACATTGCAAATAGATTTCTGTCTTCCCGCTTCCCGTAACGCCATGTAACAGAAATACTTCATGAAGCTGCTCTTCTAGCGTTCGTGAAATACGAGTGTATACAATCTCTTGCTCTGCTGTAAGCGGTAGAGGCGTAGTGGGCTTAAAATCACGTCCTTGATAAGGGTCGCGATAGACTTCAATTTCGCTGATTTCGATAAAGCCTTTTTCCTCTAGCCCCTTCACGGTACTTGCCGTAACTTGAAGTGCCGACAAGACTTCCTTAAGCGCCATTGGGAGTGTAGCTTCCCTTTCAATCAGAAAGCTTAATACTTCCTTCTGTCGCGCAGACTTTTTGGGGAATTTGTTCAACGCCTCACGAGCAGCCGTAATCCCAATCGCAAGATCTACCGCTTTCAGCTTCTTCTTGCCCATTTTATCTTTGATCGATTGGCTCTCTACAAGCACTCCACGCCGCAGCATAAACTTCACCGTCTCAGCGGCTTCAGGAAATGCACGGGTAAGCTGCTTCATGGAAACTTCGCCATTACGTCCAATAAATTCAGTAATTAGTCGTTCCTCATCCCCTGAATCGGCAAACATAGGGAATAATTCATCATCAGGAAATGCTGTTTCTTCTTCTACTTCTCCTAGCGAAATCAGTCGTTCTGCCTTCCCTTTTAGAGCGGTAGGTAGCATCGCCTGCAGGGCTGAAATTCGTCTACATGCATATCTCTTACTCATCCAGTCCGCTAGCTCAACTAATTCAGGAGATAAAGGTGGAAGCAAATCTAGCACTTCTTGAATTGGCTTAAGACCAGGATTCACTACTGTTTCTCCTGACTCCAATGAAACGACAAAGCCTTGCACCGTACGATGCCCAAACGGAACCGCTACTCGGCTGCCCACTTCAATCCATAACTTCAAGGATTCTGGAATACTATAATCAAATGGCCGGTCAGTGCTGCGTACAGGCACATCCACAATGACCTTGGCAATATCCATTATAATGAAGCTCCAGTAATCCGCTCTGCCACGAGTGTCAGCAAACGACGAGCGACCTCATCCTTAGACAATTGTGGTAATTCGAGCACCAATCCATCTACATCATATATCGATACAATATTCGTATCCGATCCGAATCCGGCTCCTGCAGCCGCTACATTGTTTGCAACAATGAGATCGCAGTTTTTGCGGACCAGCTTGTCCTTTGCATAAAATTCTGTATTTCCCGTCTCCGCAGCAAAGCCGATCAAGAACTGCTTTTCCTTGTTCTTACCTAGCGTTTCCAGGATATCCGTTGTTTTTATAAGCTCAAGAGTCAGCGTATCTCCACTTTTTTTAATTTTAGAAGGCTCACTGTGCTTAGGTCGGTAATCCGATACAGCAGCCGCCTTGATCATGATATCGCAGCTGTCCCAATGTGCGGTAACTGCTTCGTACATTTCCTGTGCAGATTGAACACGAATGACATTTATATCGGGGTCCTGCGGAGGCGGCTCATCTGTTCGCGCAGCAATCAAGGTAACCTCAGCACCCATAGCACGTGCAGCACGTGCCAATGCAAAACCCATTTTACCGGAGGAATCATTGGAGATATAGCGTACCGGATCAATCCGTTCTACTGTACCACCAGCTGTGATGACGATCTTTTTGCCCTTGAGTGGGCTAGACTTCACACTTTCTTGCAACGCAAAAAAATCCTCAACATAACTTACTATGGTCTCCGGTTCCTCTAAACGTCCTTTACCCACGTAACCACATGCCAGCAGACCTTCTCCAGGCTCAATAAATTGAATACCTCGTTTAGCGAGGGTATCCAAATTGCTGAGTACAGCGGGATGCTGATACATATGAACATTCATAGCCGGCGCCACCATTATAGGTGCAGTAGTAGCGAGTAACGTTGTGGATAACATATCATCTGCAATTCCGTGCGCCATTTTAGCAATAATATTAGCCGTTGCTGGTGCTACTATCACAAGGTCCGCCGAATCAGCCAAATCAATATGTGAGATGGAGGATGGGTCCCGTTCCTGGAATGTATCGCTATATACTCGTTGCTTCGACAGTGACTGTAGAGTTAATTCTGTAATGAACTGCTTTGCCGAAGCTGTCATTATGACATGAACCTCGGCTCCTTTTTGGACAAGCTTACTGGTCAGGCTCGCTGCTTTGTAAGCGGCAATTCCTCCTGTAATCCCAAGTAAAATAGTCTTCCCCTTCAAGCTCTTCAACATGATCTCCCCCCTGTTCCCTACTCTTACAACGAATGATCTATTTCTTAAACCTCTTATATTTTGAGAAAAAAATAACAACCTTCCGGTTGTCAGAAACTGCCCGGTCTTGGGCTATCAGCATTCATTAAAGACCCATAATTGCTCCATAACCCAAGAAGAAACGGCATCGCCTAATTACAAATAGGCGGTATCCGTTTCTACAAAAGGTCATATCTGAATAGGCTTGAGACTACTCTTCACCGCGGGTAAGCGTAATGCGATCTTCATAAATTTCTTCAAGAGCAACACCGACGAATTTATGCGATCTAGGGTTCTTCACATCTGTCTTACCACCCTCACGCAATTGTCTAGCACGACGTGCTGCGGCTACAACGAGCGAATACTTACTGTCAACCTTGGTCATCATTTCATCAATTGATGGATATAGCACAGGGACACCTCTTCATAGTTTACTGGTAATACCTTCAGCCTTACAGCATTCATTATCTAACTTTACAATGTTCGGCGATAATAATGCTTTCTATTCTCTTACAGGCCAGATCAATCTCATCATTCACAACAGCATAATCATAATGCTGCATTAGATTAATCTCATCCTCCGCTACAGTCATGCGGTGATCGATCACATCTGGATGTTCTGTACCCCGTCCGCGTATGCGGTCCTTCAACTCATCCATAGAAGGCGGAAGAAGGAACACAAAAATACCTTCAGGAAATTTTTCTTTGACTTTGAGAGCTCCCTGAACCTCAATTTCGAGAATAATATCTTTACCGCTATTGAGAGTTCTCTCTACAAAATCACGTGGAGTACCGTAAAAATTACCTACGTACTCCGCATATTCAAGCAGTTGGTCGGCTTCTATCATAGCCGAAAACTCCTCTTTGCTTTTGAAAAAATAGTTCACGCCGTCTTCCTCACCCGCACGCGGACTGCGAGTAGTAGCAGAAACTGAGTAGACAAGTTCGGGCATCTTCGGTCGTAGCGCAGTACATACAGTACCTTTACCCACGCCGGAAGGTCCGGATAATATGATGAGCAATCCTTTTGACATAATACACTCCATTTAGTTGTTATTCGTCGTTGTCGTCATCTTTACTGGATAAGCGATGCGCCACAGTCTCCGGCTGTACAGCCGACAGAATGACATGATCACTATCTGTAATGATTACGGCACGAGTCCGTCGGCCATAGGTGGCATCGATCAACATATGTCGATCTCGAGCCTCCTGGATAATACGTTTGATTGGTGCAGATTCCGGACTGACGATGGAAATAATGCGATTGGCGGACACAATATTTCCAAAGCCAATGTTGATAAGTTTGATTGCCATGTTCCGGTAGTTCCCCCCATAAAGTTCTATGCTATTACCTGTTCCCGGTTACTCTATGTTTGCCGCTTGTTCTCGAATCTTCTCCAGCTCTGCTTTCATGTCTAGCACAAGACCCACGAGAGTTAGATGATTACATTTTGATCCGATTGTATTCGTCTCCCGGTTCATCTCCTGAATGAGAAAATCCAGCTTGCGTCCTACCGGCCCTTTCCCCTTCAGGAGGGTTCTGCATTGTTCGAAATGACTATACAACCGGGTCAACTCTTCATCAATATTACAGCGATCAGCAAAAATAGCGATTTCCATCCCGAATTTATGCTCATCAAAAGCGAACGTCCCATCATTTAACTCATTTAATCGATGACGAAGCTTGTCACGATATTCAATGATTACAACAGGTGCAAGTTCGACCATTTCAGCATGCATCGTCTCGAGATGATTGAGACGCTGTTCAATATCAGCGGCTAGAAAACTGCCTTCACGGGCGCGCATCTCCAGCAGAGACTGCAAACTCTGCTCAAGTCCCGTCTCCAACATTTCAGAGTAGTCTTCTAAGGCCGCGGACACGGCACCCGCAGCCTCATCTTTGCTTTCCATAATACCGGGTATAGAAAGTATATCACGTAGAGTCAACTCACCGGACAAACCATACTCGTTCTTAAGCTGATCTGCTGCCTTAAGATAGGTCATGACAGCAGTGCGGTTCAGAACCGGTTCGGAAGACGACTCCTCGTGCTCTCTATTGATGGTAACATCTATCCTTCCCCGTTTGACGTGCTGCTGAACCTTTCTTCTCAGCACATCCTCATAACCCGTCCAATCCCGGGGCATCCGCAGTTCAACTTCGCAGTACCGGTGATTCACCGATTTCACTTCGAACATAATCTTGTAGCCGCCGAATTGCAGGGACGATTGACCGTATCCGGTCATGCTAAATGACAACGGAATCACATCCATTACACTATTGTAATTGATTATTACTAGCGAAACAAGGGGGACAATTTACGTCCTGATTTCTCCCATACATACTCCATTAACTGTGCACTCATATCATAGAACATAAACGGGGTCATCAAATAGATCCCATTGAAATGGGCTGTAGCAACATCTAGCAACTCTTTAGCGATGGCGACCCCTTCAGCTCTTCCTGCTTCCCCTTCAAGTCCCTTCATGCGGTTCCGAACTTCATCCGTAAGCTGGATTCCCGGAACCTCGTTATGCAGGAACTCTGCATTACGCCCACTAGCCAGTGGCATCACACCAATAAAGACGGGAATATCCAAATGTGCAGTTGCCTCAGCGATCTTCACGATAAGCTCCTGATCATAGACAGGCTGGGTCATAATATAATCTGCACCAGAGGCAATCTTCTTCTCCAGTCGCTGTACAGCCTTATCTAAATGTTTAACATTCGGGTTAAAAGCAGCACCGATAACAAAATTCGCTTTCTGCTTCAAAGGTTTGCCTGAGAAGGAAATGCCATCATTCAACTGCTTAATCATACGAATAATCTCAAAAGAGGTTAAGTCGTAAACCGAACTTGAGCCCGGAAGATCTCCGAATTTCGCTGGATCTCCAGTCACCGCTAACACATGATCGATTCCTAGCGCATCAAAACCCATCAAATGTGATTGAGTACCAATCAGATTACGATCGCGACAAGCAATATGCACTAGTGGACGGAGTCCAGTTTTAGCATGCACCAAATGGCCCAAAGCCATATTGCTCATCCGTGTAACCGCCAGTGAGTTATCGGCGAGCGTCAGTGCATCCGCGCCTGCTCTTCTCAGCGCTTCCGCGCCCTGCATAAACTTGGCGATATCCAGATCACGGGGTGGATCTAGCTCAACGATAACCGTATGGCGTTCCTTCACTAGATCAACCAAGTTCGGTTCACGACCATCTCTTCCCTCATCTTCGCCAAAATGCTCCTGCAAAGATACACGCTCCACAGTCGGAAGCGTCGGTTCTGGAAGTGGCTGTGGTACGTAACCTTTCAATGCGGAAGAAATTTCAGCAATATGCTGCGGAGTAGTACCACAGCAGCCGCCAATAATTCTGCAGCCCATTTCTGCAAAAGTCACTGCCATCTGTCCGAAATATTCCGGAGAAGCCCCATATCGATATTCTCCGTCTACATAATCCGCAACGCCCGCATTCGGATAGACTGAGGTAGGCAGAATTAAATTGCCTTGTACCGCTTTTAGTGCTCTCTTAATTCCGTTTGGACCAGTATTACAGTTAAATCCGATGATATCCGCTCCATCACCTTCTAAGATCCGGAAAGCCTCTGGTAACGTCAATCCATCTAATGTGCGTGCCGATTCATCCACAGCAAATTGGCAAATGACTGGGAGAGTACTATGTTTACGTACTGTTCTAAGTGCAAGATGCAATTCCTCGACATCGTAGAAGGTTTCTAGCATAATGCCGTCTACTTCTTCTTCTAACAATGCTGTAATCTGCTGTGTAAAATACTTCTTCAACTCTATTGATGAGAGATTTGCACGCTTACCTGCGCGAATAGAGCCTACAGCACCTAATACATAGCCAGTATCTCCAGCAGCTTTACGAGCGATTCTTACTCCGGCGCGATTAATTTCTTCAACCTTGGACTCCAAACCATATTTGGACAGCCTGTCAAAATTCGCTGAGAAGGTGTTGCTTTCTAGCAGCACTGCCCCTGCATCGATATAGCTGCGATGGACATCTTCGATAACCCCCGGAGAGGTCAAATTTAATTCCTCGTAGGAAATACCGACAGGGAAACCCTTCTGATATAAATAGGTACCCATCGCTCCGTCTCCGACCAATACTTTGTTTCCCCATGCGGAACGTAAATCCGGCTTCACTGCAAGATCCTCCCCTGATACTTTAGTTTCATACTAATGTATCATAAATCGGTATGGTTGATAAGCTTTCAAAAGAAGAAACGGCAGTCGTCTATAAAAGGCGACTACCGTTTCTATTTGAAATAAAAAAATGATATATACTATGAAACCTATACTATCTTATTCTTCAACAAAAGGCTGCCCAAGAATGCTCTCTTGAACTGCCTTTTATAGTTCTTTTCTATAGTGCTACACTGCCTGTGAATACAACCTCAGCGGGTCCCGTCATATACACATGGTTATCCTCTTCATTCCATTCAATATACAAATCGCCACCCTTTAGACTAATCCAAGCCGCCCGGTCTGTCAGACCATTCAGAACAGAAGACACTAAAGTTGCGCAAGCTCCAGTCCCACAAGCAAGTGTTGGTCCAGCTCCACGTTCCCATACCCGCATATCTACTCTGCCTCGATCCAGAACCGTCGCGAACTCGACGTTTACCTTTCTTGGGAACAATGGATGTACTTCTAGCTTAGGTCCCCATGTCGCAAGATCAAAAGATACGGCATCTTCTACGTAGATAACACAATGAGGATTACCCATAGATACTGCAGTAAACTTAAATTCGGTTCCATCCGATTCAATCGGCTGTGAGAGCACGGGTTCTGCATCAATAGACACTGGTATTTGAAGGCCAGACAATACAGGTTCGCCCATATCAACCGTTACAGTTTCCACTACACCATCTTTTACATTCAAGGTAACCTTTTGTTCTCCGGCACCAATCGTTTCAATCACAATCTGCTCGGAGTTTACCAAGCCATGATCGTAAACATATTTGGATACACAGCGTATGGCATTTCCGCACTGCTCCGCTTCCGAACCATCAGAATTCATAATTCGCATCATAAAATCGCCACGTTCAGATGGTAGGATGTATACTAGTCCATCAGCACCAATTCCGAAGAACCGATTGCATAACGTTACAGCAAGATCCGCTGCATTGCTTGGTAGCTCTTGCTCACCGAAAACTACAATGAAGTCATTTCCGAGACCGTGCATTTTTGTGAATTCCATTGAAAGTCCACTCCTAAAGGTTATGTTATGTTAGCATTCGCTTAAGCGTAATATTCTGTGTAATATAGCCCTTCACACGTATACGAGCTGTTAACTGCAACAAGTATACCTTTAGGAATGGAGCAATACTATTAACTTTATGCCGAAATTTTTGTACTTTTTATCATCGAATTACTGCCGCTACGACCACGATTACGTTTACCGCCCCAAACACTGCCAGCCCCCATCAAGAAGGTCGGAATCCCCGCTGTTACAAATACTAGACACCATTCACGGAAATTAAGCGGCACTGTTTTGAAGACGGGCTGGAGAAATGGAATATACATAACAGCCAGCATCAAAATCACGGATGACAATACAGCAAGAACTAGGTATTTATTCTGGAACGGATTTCGATGGAACACCGAACGAGAACTGCGGCAATCGAAGACATGAATCAATTGAGCCATAACGAGTGTCGCAAAAGCTACGGACTGTGCTCTAATCAGCTGCGCTGGATTCTCTGGTGCCACACGTAAGGTTAGCCAAAATGCTCCTAACGTACATAAACCAATTAAAAATCCCCGGCTTATGATCTTCCATCCTAAACGACGGGCAAAAATATTTTCCTTCGCGCCACGTGGCTTATGCTCCATCAAGTCCTTCTCAGGCTGGTCAACACCAAGCGCCATTGCTGGCAGACCGTCTGTCACCAAGTTGACCCATAAAATTTGGATGGGCACTAACGGCAGAGGCAGGCCGAGCATCATAGCAAAGAACATGGTCAAGATTTCCCCTACATTTGATGCGAGCAGGTATCGAATGAATTTACGAATGTTCTCATAGATGTTTCTACCCTCTTCAATGGCAGCAACAATGGTTGAAAAGTTGTCATCCCCTAGAACTAATGAAGATGCTTCCTTGGTCACATCTGTGCCGGTGATCCCCATAGATATTCCTATATCTGCTGCTTTAATGGCCGGAGCATCATTGACACCGTCTCCGGTCATAGCCACAACATGACCACGACGCTGCAAAGACTTCACGATACGAAGCTTATGCTCTGGAGATACGCGGGCGAATACGTACACATTATCCGATACTTTATCCAGCTCATCATCATCCATTCGAGTCAGTTGAGCTCCTGTTAATACTGTGCCCCCACGTTGCAGAATCCCTAATTGATGAGCAATGGCCTCTGCAGTCGTTCCGTGGTCCCCAGTAATCATTACAGTCTTAATCCCTGCTCGGCGTGTGACGCTAATGGCATCACGGACTTCACGGCGCGGTGGGTCAATCATTCCAGCCAATCCGATAAAGACAAGTTGGCTCTCCGCATCCTTTTCACTATCCACATTTTCACTTGGGCGCATATCACGATAAGCCATTCCTAATACACGAAGAGCACCTGAAGCCATTTGCTCATTGGCATCGAGTACTTTCTGCCGCAATGTTGGCGTTAAAGGCACGACACCGCCCTCCCAGAGCATATACGAACAGCGATTAAGCAGCACATCAGGCGCGCCTTTCGTACACACCATCCGCCCGCCGGGATGACCAATAATAACTGACATTAATTTCCGCTCGGAATCGAATGGAAATTCCTTCTCTCGGGAATAGGTTACGGCAAGCGTCTGGGCGGTCAGACCCATCTTCCCTGAAAGAGCCACTAAAGCCCCTTCAGTTGGATCGCCTTTGAGTTCCCAGATGGATGAGCTGTCAGATGATTTATCAACTACGCTGTCCTTATCCTTCCCTTTGCGTTTACCCCGAATACCCCGAACTTCGGTCGGGAAGGTTTCGATAATCTCCGCATTACTGCACAGAGCACCCACCTGTAACATCCGCCGTAAACTTTGATCATTTTTGAGATCTACAGGCTTACCTTTCTCCAGAACCTGTCCGTTTGGAGCATAACCTTCACCTGTTACTTCAAGCCCACGTCCGCCCGTCCATAATCGGGTCACCGTCATTTTATTCTGAGTCAACGTGCCCGTCTTGTCCGAACAGATAACGGATGCGCAGCCCAAGGTTTCTACCGAAGGCAATTTACGAACGATAGCCTTACGTTTGATCATCCGCTGCACGCCCAGCGCAAGTGCGATGGTTACAATAGCCGGAAGCCCTTCAGGAATCGCAGCGACCGCCAAGCTTACCCCAGCCAAGAACATAGCAGTGGCAGGCTGTCCATGTAAAATACCGGCTGCTACGACCACAATAGTTAAACCTAGTGATACATAGATCAAAATTTTCCCTAGCTGCTCGAGTCGATGCTGAAGCGGAGTTTCCTGAGATTCCGTATTCTGAATCAGGTCCGCAATCTTACCCATCTCTGTGTTCATTCCGGTTCGAATCACGATAGCCTTTCCAGTACCTCTGGTTACCATTGTGCCCATGAACCCGAGATTCTTTTGATCGCCGAGCGGAATCTCCTCCGCGTGGATCACATCCGAATGCTTCGAGACAGGCAGTGATTCCCCGGTAAGCGCGGATTCCTCCACATATAGAGAACTGCAATCCAGCCATCGTATATCCGCGGGAATACGATCACCACTCTCCAGCAAGACAATATCACCAGGTACTAACATCTTCGCTGGAATGACCTCGCTATTCCCCCCGCGCAGTACTTTGGCAGAAGGAGCGGAGAGCTGTTTTAAAGCTCTTAGCGAACGTTCGGCGCGGAACTCTTGGACAAACCCAAGGGCTCCGTTTAGAAGGATAATCGCGATGATCGTGATGGCATCCAAATATTCGCCAAGCAAACCGGATACGAGCGTCGCACCCATAAGCACAAGCACCATGAAATCCTTAAACTGGTTCAACAGCAGGGTAAACGGGGATACGGTCTTTCCTTCGGACAGCTCGTTGTACCCATCTTGCTTCCGTCGCTCCGCGGCATCCTCTCCACTGAGGCCCGTCCTCGGATGGACATTGAACATTTTCTGCAGCTCTTCTGCACCGAGCCGGTGCCAACTGTTTTGTTCCATGACTTTTCTTTCCCTCCCGGTCGTTTCTTGACTTCCGGCGGCGCACAGCTTTTCCACCTGTTCATGACCAAGTGTATTCAAGGTCGTCCAATAATATCACCGCCTAACCAATTCCCCTTTTGCGCGAATGTCCCAAAGTATGGCATCATAGAGAGGTAAGCTTAAACGTCTTCGGTGTTCTTATAAGGGCGGTAAGCGTTTAAACAAGAAATATAAGATATAAAGTATGATGTGAAACTTATACTTTCTTATATTTTTAAAAATTCATTTCACGTCGACAGGAGAGCTTTATCATGGCATTAGACGGCATTGTTACCCGAGCTATCGTGCACGAACTGCAATCATTCATCGGTGCGCGCATAGGCAAAATATATCAACCGAACAATCACGATCTTATCTTTAACCTGCGGGGTGCCGGCGGCGGCGGTAAGCTATTGCTCTCTGCTAATCCGACATATCCGCGTCTGCATCTTACAGAACGAAGCAGCATAAACCCATCCGAAGCACCTATGTTCTGTATGCTCATGCGTAAGCATTGTGAAGGTGGGACTATCGAGAGTATCACTCAGGTAGGCATGGAACGAATTATTCACATAAATGTTAAGACTAGAGATGAGCTTGGAGACGTCTCCGCCAAAAAGATCATCATAGAGCTCATGGGGCGGCATAGTAATATCATCCTTACAGATCTCAGCACCGGAACGATCATAGACGGCATTCATCATGTTACTCCTTCGATCAGTAGCTACCGGATCGTAATGCCCGGCGTCGCTTACACAGAGCCTCCACAGCAACACAAGCTGAACCCACTGGAGATCGGCAAAGAACGATTTCTCAATTTGATCTCAGCTGCTGAAGAATCCGCTCTACTGGAAGAAGATGAGAAGGAAACCGAACCGGAAGAAATCATTGAAGGTGAGCTCGCTAACCTGATTACAAAAGAAGAAGTTGAGCAGAAGCCTGACGGCTCAGGCGGTCCTTCCCCATCAGCTGACCCGATTGGCTGGATGGTGCATGCCTTCAGCGGAATGAGTCCACTTGTTGCCGGAGAGATTGCTCTTCGTCTCAGAAATGACCTAGCGATAGGTGATACACAGGAATCTACAGCAGAATTCCCAACAAAGTTATGGGAAGCCTTCCAGTCTGTAATGGGATCCGTGCATGATTTCGAATTTTCTCCAGTTTCAGGTGCGAATGCGAAAGGGAAAATGATATTTTCCGCAATTCCGTTATCTCTATTGGGTGAAAATACGAAGCAATATAACACGATTAGTGAGTGTATGGAGGATTATTACGGGGATAAAGCCGAACGAGATACGGTGAAGCAACGGGTAAGTGATCTGATCCGTTTCCTGAGCAACGAACGTAGCAAAAACGTCAAGAAGCTTGCCAATCTACAAAAAGATCTGGACGAAGCTCAGGACGCAGATCGTTACCGCATTTGGGGTGAGTTGCTATTTGCGTCTTTACATGCCGTATCCAAAGGAGATAAGCAAGCTTCATTGGTCAATTATTATGACGAAAATCAGGCAGAAATGGTCATCCCCCTTGACCCTTTATTAAGCCCATCGGATAATGCACAACGTTATTTTAAAAAGTACAACAAATATAAAAACAGCCTTCTTGTAATTAATGAGCAATTGATTAAGACCCATGAGGAAATATCCTACATGGAAAGTTTGCTTCAGCAGCTTGCCCATGCTTCACTGAATGATATTGAGGAAATCCGCGATGAGCTTGTAAGTCAAGGATACCTGCGCGACCGAAGTAAAAAAGGCAAGAAAAAGAAAAAAGCAACCAGACCTACATTGCAGGTCTTCACCTCGTCTGAAGGCATCGACATTTATGTCGGAAAAAACAATTTACAGAACGAATACGTCACCAATCGACTGGCTTCACCTAATGATACTTGGCTACATACCAAGGATATCCCTGGTTCTCACGTTGTCATCCGAAGCGAGGAGTTTGGAGATGCCACACTGGAAGAAGCAGCGCAGCTGGCCGCTTATTTCAGTCAAGCGAAGCAGTCAAGCAGTGTACCTGTAGACTGCACGCTGATCCGCCATGTCCGCAAACCGAGTGGCTCCAAACCCGGATTTGTGATCTATGATCATCAGAAGACGTTGTTTGTCACGCCAGATGAAGATCGCATTAAGAGTCTTCCAAATACGTTGAGAAGCTAAATAACAAAAAGAACCGGCTGTCGTCCATGTGTGGATGACAGCCGGTTTTTGTATTCTGCAATAATATAAGACCTTTAATTACTCATGAAGATATTCTAGTGTAAGATGTGCAACAGAATGAACTTAGTTTTGGCGCTAAATGATTTTGATTGCACTTCGTGCAATAGAAATCCTCAAAATCGCTCGTTCGAGGGATCATTCCTCTTTTTCATTGCACAAAGTGCAATAGACTTGTTTTTTTCAAGCTTCAACGAAGATTCTATTGCACAAAGTACAATCTAAAGCTAAAAATCACTTTTTGATTTGAACAGCATTTCAGCAACCTTCTTCAACTGTTCCAGCACATTAGCAGAAACCGTAACACTACCGATATCTCCATGAAATATAACACCTTGGCGGGCACCATGAAAATCCGAGCCACCAGTTATAATCAAACCATACTCTTCAGCCATGGTTAGGTAACGCTCTGAATCAGCGTGTTCGTGATCCGAATGATAGACCTCAATCCCTTTAAAAGTACCCCTCTCCAAAATCCCTCGTACCAACTGATCGTCACCATATAGGACTGGATGCGCCAAAACTGGAGATCCACCTGCCTCGATAATCCAGTCACAGGCTTCCTCGGGCATGATACGTGGGGGTGACACGTAAGCTGCTGCACCTTCGGCTAAATACTTATTAAACGCATCTCTCATATCCGTAGCTACTCCAAGACGAACCAACTCATCAGCAATATGTGGCCGACCGATACTCTCATCAGGCTTCAGTTCCCGTCCAATCCCCGCGACAACTGCCTCAAGCGTAATCTCAATCCCAAGCCCACGCAACTTAGAGATGATTGCCTCATTCCTAAGTGCCCGGGTATCTCTTAGACCTTCCAAGCGGGCTAGAAACAATTCATTTGCTGGATCTACGAAGTAACCAAGGACGTGAATATCTTTTCCACCAGCACGAGTGCTGATCTCTACACCCGGTACAACAGTAATTCCGTACTTCTCTCCTGCTTCGAGAGCTTCCTTCACACCAGCCACAGTATCATGATCCGTAATGGCAACAGCGGTTAGTCCCTTCTCTTTAGCGAGACGTACATTTTCCTCCGGCGGCTGCATACCGTCAGAGGCTTGAGTATGCGTATGGAGATCACATCGTCCGACTCCAACATGCTCCGATCTGTCGCCCTTCAGTGCTTCTAGTCTAGTTTCATTCTCCATTTCTATCACCTCTAACACTAGTTTCTAAGTTTCCATTTTTTAGTCAATCAAGCTTTAGTTATCATTCGAATGCTCGCGCAAAAAAGTCAGAAATGTCACTGCAGAAATCGGCAAGAGTGTCGATTTTAAATGAATAGCGTAGAACTGTCTTTTAAATGAGGCATCCGAGATATTCACGATTTTCAGAAGTCCAAGCGCCACCTCATGCTTTACAGAAGAGGTCGAGATGATTGTAATCCCAAGTCCAGCCTCCACTGCCGACTTCACAGCTCCCGTACTACCAAGCTCCATCACTACTTTCATCGTTCCCGGATCAAGCCCCTTCGAGAACAGCTGCTCTTCCATAACACTCCGTGTTCCTGAACCCTGCTCACGCAATACGAAAGGATGCTTAAGCACGTCTTCCAGAGTAACCTCTTGCTGCTCTGCCAGCGGATGATCATGGGGCACAATCAACTTCAGCTCATCCCCCATCACTGGCTCAATCACCATATCAGGATGTGTCACCGGCGCTTCGATTAAACCGAAATTCAATTGATGCTTTAGGATTTCCTCCATAATTTGCGAGGTATTCATGACTTTCATCATGATTGAAATGTTTGGATATTGCTTCCCAAAAGGACCTAACAGCCGTGGCAGCACATATTCCCCAATGGTAAGACTTGCTCCAAGCTGTAAGCGCCCCTCCAACATATGTGTAAACGCCGACATCGCTTGATCTGTCTCACGCATCAATTGAATACTGCGCAATGCGTATGGCATTAGAGTACGCCCTGCTTCAGAGAGCACGATTTTTTTGGTAGAACGATTGAAGAGCTTGGTTCCAAAATAATCCTCTAGCGCTTGTACTTGCATGGTCACTGCTGGTTGAGTCATATGCAGTGTCTGCGCCGCTGCCGAGAAGCTCCCCCGCTCTAAGACCGTATAAAAGATATGTAATTGATGAAAGTTCATGCTCTGCAACTCCTTGTGCTATCTGTAGAGGAAACTTAAGGATTATGTATGGTTTAAAGCTTTTTCTTTCTTATATTTTCAAAAAGGACATGCAGCCATCGCCGCATGCCTCCTGTCCGTTTTTTATACACTATTTGCGTTTACGCTTCTTCTTCCTTAGCTTAGTGCGGCGGGAATTGCGCAGCAGTGAAAAGTAAGTCTTTAAATCTCTCAACTGTGGTGTCACAGAGATTCTCCCAAGAAACGTAACGATGATCATAGAATATAATGGCTGACCTGAAATATCTTTTTCACCTGTCAATTCGGTAAACTCAGCGATTACTACAGAGTCATCGTCAATTAAATACGCGTTAAAATCACTGTCTGAAAAGGGCTTGAGCCGATTCTGCATCAGGCACTGCCACATCCATGCGGCGACCTCTTCGTCATTGCTTACACCTATACTGATCCGGTCCAAATAACGACGCTTCGCATGATTTGTTATAACGATGTCAGCGACCCTGTAGTCGTTCAGCATGATGTGGAAGGGCTCGTAAGTGCTGGGCCAATCCGTCCCTTTGTTGCGCATCATCATCACACTCCACCATAAGGGTCTTTGTATGTACTTAATGTTGTCATCTTACCTCATTGCTGAAAGTTGTACAAGTTCCAGCCCACGCGAGAAACCGCGTTTACTCGAGATCTGCGCATAAAAAAACAGGCGCTGCTTAAGCACCTGTTCATCTCCAAAAATTACATACCGTAATTACGGGACTTGTCCGGCCCATTACTGGTATACTCTGTCTTAATTTCGTTACGATAGGATCTTTCGATCTTACGAACGTAGGAGAGTCTGCGGACATTCTTCATAACTTCCTCGGCACGTTCTGCATTTACATACATCACAGCATAATGCATTTTCCGAGAAACATAATGTAATGTTCCGTATTTCTCAAGGTTACGTGCCGCTTTAACGTCACTTACCCAAATGATGTACCCTGTCCGTTCCGCAAACATAAGCTAAACCGCCTTTCTCTCTCTAAATCCCAAGGGAAGCTTATCCGCAGGAGCATTTTCCCCCGCTACCGCATCCACCTTTAGGGGAAGGATCATTGCTCGGTACTTTAATGCTATCCGATACTGAAAAAGCAATCGCTTCCGACATGGAATGCAGAATGTCATCAAGAGTCTTCTCCGCCTGCTTAAAAAGAGCGACCTCTTCAAACTTCTCCAATTCCGCTTCTACTGCCGAAACCTCATCCTTCGCTGAATGATAGTTCGGATGAAAATGTCCGAATCGTTGTGTTTCTTCAAACAACTCCTTCTTGGCTTGAAGTTGTTTGACCATGGCCTGAATTTCTGGGTTCGAATCAACCCGTCCTTTCCAGTATAAGTAATCCGACACTTCGGCGGATTGATTAATCATATCGCCTAATTCATAGGCGTATGTCAGCACTTCAGCCATATCGACCGTATTTAATTCCGCTACGCTCATGAACTCAGCTCTTTTCTACGTTAATGTTCTACCGAATTCAGTAGACTTTTCTATCATACCATAATCACTCGCTTCAGCAGAAGAGGAATTTCTTCGCCTTTTGGGAATAACTAACTTCATTTCCTTCCAGTCTTCAGGGGTCAGCTCTATTTCTTCAACCTTTTCACCATCGTTATACAGCAGATGCCCTGCCACTGTCCAAGGATTCCCTTTTATTCGGGAGGGGATGAAATCCAACATTTGGTCGTTTAAGGAAAAACGCACCTTAATTCCCCATCTCAACCCTTGCTCCATTACTTTCTGAGCGGTTGAGCTATGATAATGGCGCCATTCCTTACTCCAGATCTGTGGTATATTTTCTCCACCTAATAAGATATCCTCCTCCTGCTCAGGAGAAATAACAGGTAAGTTTAAAAATGGATTCCCGCTGTGAAGCAGCCTTAGTTCAGCATTTAGTGCTGGGAGTGAATACATTTCTTGCTCAGTTTCTACTTCTTGATGCAATGAAGTCCAAACAGCGTCAGCTTCCTCCTCCTCACGTCCTCCAATCATCCTAGAAGGAGCCAATCCTGCTAAGAACAACTCCTTGCGCATCTGCTCCACAGACTCTGGAGATACAAGGAAATGAAGCGGGCCGATACGCTTAAGGCTATCTTGCAGACGCGGATGAGCTGCGATAGCCGCTCCATCCTCTTCCTTCTGGCAAGTCAGCAAAATCACTTCGGAGAGTGAGGTTCGGCCAATGCTTTTTCCCCATTGCTCTAAAGACAGCTCCACCACAGAGGGCAGACCACCCAGTGCATGATCTCTTATCCAAGCTATCGCTTCTTGTGGAGGCATCCCTCGCTCTGATGCATGTACAAGCATCTCACGAGTCAGTCGAAAGCTCCACATCGTATCCGTTTGCAGTAGTTCAGCGCATTCAGCTAAAGTCCAGCGAACAATATAGGATACCTCCGGTGGAATCAGGACTTCAAAATCAGGCTGCACAATAAATTGCACATTCGAATTCTCTGCCATTGAATCAGAGAAAGACACACTACCCGACATCAGCTTTGGTTTTGCAGCCGTCCAGCGAAAACACTGAATACCCTCAGGCGTGCTCCCCAGTTCGCACCACCCAAAGCCTGTTAGACAACGAAGCCAGTGCAAGCTTGATTGTTCCAGCTCATTTCGAGCGACGTTTCCGGTTAAATTCATATCTCCCATCCAGTCCAGAAGCTCAGGCAATTCCAGCCATTTCTCTGGTACAATAGAAGTGCTAGATATCAAATAACGAAAATGCTGATCGGCAGGCCCCATGCTTCCAAAGCGATGAATCGCAATCCCATACAGGATGTCAGTCATCCTTGCCTCAGGTAGTTGCAACCAACGTTCCAGCATATCCTGGTCAAGTCTATAGCCTGTTTTTAGTCTGGTAATAAGCCCAAGACACAACATGATATCTACCATAAGAGCTGCTGGCAGTTCATTCATTTCATCCGAAGGACTGCCCATTGAGAGCCCCAGTAAATGTTCTTCCTGAAAAGAAAGCTGAGCCGCTAAGCGATTTAGATTTTTTTTATAAATAATTCCCTTAGCGGTCAAAGGCAAGCCTTCACGAGCAGTGAACAGCAAAGCCCGAAACAAATCTACTGTCAGTCCAGCTCCCGCCTCCATGGATAGATTCACTGAATAACCCTCTAAGAACTTTGGTTGGTAAGGGAAGAATTCTTGTTCTAGCGCTGATAGCTGTTCAACCGGAATCTGGTACAGCTTTTCCCCCAATATTTTATGCCTTGCAGTTAACAGCCCCGCGCGCCGCAGTTCATTCATTGCAAGCTTTTGCTCTGCCCGACAGAGCGTCGTAGGGCGCAAACGCTCTTCTTTCCCTTCGTCAAAGGGCTGGGCCGCGTAAGCAGCACATAATCGCTTTAAGACCTCTAACGCTTCCGCTGATAACTGGTTCAATGGATCGTTCGCCCCTTTCCGCTCGGCACCATTTTAACGACATATTCATACCCCTGTTCTGTCAAAAACATCCGGCGGCGCATAGCGAAATCCTGCTCTCGACTATCTTCAGATACCAGCGAATAGAAGTACGCTTTGTTCTCACCCGCCTTCGGACGCAAGATCCTTCCCAAACGCTGTGCCTCCTCCTGTCTTGATCCAAAAGCTCCTGAAACCTCAATAGCAATCGACGCATCTGGCAGATTCACCGCAAAATTCGCCACCTTAGATACAATCAACACCTGAATCTTCCCTTCGTTAAATGCTGCATACCGCTCATCTCTTTCTCGCTGCTTCGTTTTTCCAGTAATCAGAGGTGCACCGATCTTATCCGCCAGTTCAGTTAATTGGTCGAGATACTGTCCTATAACCAGAACCGATGAGCCCTGATGGACTTTTAAAAGCTCTACTACAACCTCAGCTTTTGCAGGATTACATGAGGCCATACGAAATTTCTCTTTGGCTTCCGCATACAAGTACTTCTGTCTTAGCTCAGAGCTCATCGGTACGATCATCTCGACACATTCCACCTCTGCGATCCAGCCCTGCTGCTCCAGCTCCTTCCAAGGCATGTCGTAACGCTTAGGCCCGATCAAAGAGAATACGTCCCCTTCCTTCCCGTCTTCTCTTACCAGAGTGGCAGTGAGACCTAGTCTTCTAGTAGCCTGAATATCTGCTGTAGCCCGGAATACTGGAGCTGGAAGCAGATGGACCTCATCATAAATAATCAAGCCCCAGTTGCGTTCGTTGAACAGCTTCATATGGAGAAAAGGTCCGCCTTTGGCTTGACGATGCGTTAATATCTGATAGGTAGCTATAGTAACTGGTCGCACTTCTCTTTTTTCGCCGGAATATTCACCAATAGACTCATCATCCAAATCGGTTCGCTCAAGCAGCTCATCCACCCATTGCCTTACTGAAGTTGTATTTGAAGTTAAAATCAGTGTTTCGCATTGTAGACTTTCAAGAACGGCTAACCCCACTACCGTCTTACCCGCTCCACAAGGCAACACAACTACCCCGCTGCCGCCTTGCCCTTCTGTCCCTTGAAACAACTGAACGGCCTCCTGCTGGTATTCACGCAGCCCAAATGATCCACCTTTCGCTCCATCCCCGGAGGTATTGCAAGACTCCTTCCAGGCCAAGCTTAGAGCTTGTCCCACATGATAACCAGCATAATCCAGTACAGGATAGCCTAGTCTCATCAGCTCTTGCTTTAAAAGTCCCCTGTACTCCGCAGAGCACGAGCTTTCTAGTGGATTTATTCTCTGCAAACCTAATTCCTTTAGACTTGATTCATTCCCTAGTTCATCCAGAATCTCAGCTGTGTCAGCCCTAAGCGTAATGATTTCATTCGAAGTTTCCTGTCCGTGAAGGGTCAGCCTCCCATACCTAGAGAGAAGAGTTCCGATCTCTTCCTCCAGTCCGGCAGGAACACCCCAGCGCGCGAGATCATGCAGACTTGAAATAATCGCTTCCGCTGTATAATTAAGCGAGGCTGCATTCCATAGTGATAATGGAGTGATTCTATAGGTGTGATAAGCCGGAGGACTCTTTACGAGCTCTGCAAAGGTTCCTAGTTCTTTCCTCGCCTTCTCAAAACCGCGATGTGCGCATTCCAGTAGAATCGTTCGATCCCTGCGTACAATACAAGCCCCTGTCTCATTCATAATGTTCCCTCCCCAATCATTAATTTCATCCAAGCTTGCGTTATGTAATCTGCTTACATTCATATAAGCAAAAAAGCCTTCGACGTCCCACAAGGACGGTAAGCGTTTATGCGAGAAATATAAGGATATTTGAACAGGAAAAAGCTCATCCCCGCATAACGGTCATGAGCTTCCCTATCAAACTATTTAATGTAAATGCTGCTGCGAAATATCATGAAGTGCTTCGCCAGCCTCGTCCGCAAAAATGTTGCGCACCGCTAAGTCACCGATGGATACAACACCAATCAGCTTCTGACCACTGGTCACAGCCAATCTGCGAATTTGCCAGTTCGACATGAGTTCTGCAGCCTCATCTACAGAAGTATTCTCTGAGACGGTCTGAATTTCACTACTCATTACCTTTTCCACAGAAGTTGATCCAGGGTGCTTTGCTGCATACCCTCTAATCACTAGATCACGATCTGTAATTACTCCGAGCAGAGTCTTATTTTCTTCATTATCGATGACCGGTATAAATCCAGTGTCATGATCTCTCATTTTAACAGCGACTTCATACACGTTATCCTGTAACGTGACTGCTGCAGGTTCCTTCGTCATAACCTCTTTCACTGTCTTCAAGGATGTCCCCTCCTAATCATGATCTCCATGTTATGGAATAGGTTCTCCTCTATGAAAAGAAATTATACGATTATCTTCTCTTGCAGACAGGAATTTGCCATAGCAATTAGTAATTTCATCCCATGTAGCATAGCATCCTCGTCGAAATCAAATTTGCTATGATGATGCGGATAGACTGCATCTTTATCTGGATTCCCAGCACCTACGAACATAAAGCAGCCAGGAATCTCTTTTACATAGTAGGCAAAATCTTCAGCTGGCATCAGCTTTTCCATCCGAATCACTTGAACGGCTTCTCCTAGTGCTTCTGGTGCTACCTCAGTAAAACGTTGATATTCCCCTTCGTGATTTACGAGTGGCGGATATCCCATAACATAATCTATCTTAGCCTCCGCACCGTATGCACCAGCTATTGAAACTGTCATTTCTTCGATCCTGCTGCGAATCAGATAACGGGTCTCCTCGTCGAACGCTCGCACGGTCCCTGTAATCCGGCAATGCTCAGCAATGACATTCTGGGCGAATCCCCCTTGAATGGTCCCTACACTCAGAACAGCGGGCTCCAGCGGGTTCACAGAGCGGCTTACGATGCTCTGAAGCTGAGTTACAAGTGCCGCCCCGGCCACAATGCTGTCAATCGTGCGATTCGGCATACCACCGTGTCCGCCCTTGCCGATGATATCAATGAAAAATTCATCAGCAGATGCCATAAGAGGGCCAGGCGCACTCCCCACGGTTCCCATTGCAAGCGGAGTCCACAAATGCAAACCATACACTGCATCCGCGCCTTCCAGCATGCCTTCGGCAATCATCCCCTGCGCACCACCTGGGCATACCTCCTCTGCTGGCTGAAAAAGAAAACGCAGCTCCCCTTCTATCTCATCAAGGCGGCTGCTATAGTAAGAGGCTACACCCAGCAGTATTGAAGTGTGTCCATCATGCCCACAGGCATGCATAACCCCCTCATTTTGCGAAACGTAATCCTTCTTATTTTCCTCTTTAATAGGAAGTGCATCCATATCCGCGCGAAGGACCACCGTTTTCCCCGGCCGATGTCCTCGTAATATACCTGTTACTCCATACCCAGACGTGCTTCTTCTAACTTCAATACCGAATTCTGCTAACTTGTCTGCTATAAATGATGACGTTTCCTTTTCATGAAAAGACAACTCCGGATGACGGTGTAAATGGCGTCTCCATTCCACGATCTCCGGCATGAGCGAATCTACCGCTAAGCTCTTCATACATTCTCCATCCCTTCTTCTTAAACCCGCATCAATAGCATGCGACAGCAGTCCTGTTCACTTTGTTCCTGCCGCACACGGCTATAATTCTTTTATTGTAGCAGAAACGCAAAAAACTGGGTATCGTTAGGAGGTACCAACTCTTGCACAACGTTTAGAAACATACTATCATGAGGTAGAACATCAGCAAACGGATCATGAATTCATCATTATACTTCATAAGGGGGATATGCGTGCTATGATTTTTGAGAACACGGGCCTCGTAGGATTGAAGAGTGATCTTCTCTATCTGGACGAGAGTGCGACAAAGGCTGGCTTCATTCGCTGGCAATGGGAATACTATCGTGCCACTTACGACTGCAAAATTGAAGACCCACAGGATGGTGGCGAATACTTTCTACGCATCAACACTCGCGCTGTCGAGGGGAAGCTGGAGAAAGCTGATGCCGTACTTGCAATTGAAGCCGTATACTTAGGGAAAGCAACCTTCCCCCATGGCCTGGAGTATGACTCCCCGGTGCCTAAACCAGTATTGGACACTGCTGCTACTCGGATTCTCGAATTAAAGCAGCTGTTGGAGGCTTGAGTAACAGAAAGGGAAAGACGAAACAAAATGTCAGCCTGCCCAAAAGAGGAACACCCGATTTCCAACTACTTATCTTAACACTACTACTTGTGGGTTTCGGTCTAGTCATGGTCTTCAGTGCTAGCTCCAGTTTGACCTTAGCGAGCTCGAAGTTCGGTAATGACCCTCTATATTTCATGAAACGCCAAATGATTTGGATCGTACTTGGAATCGTTGTTATGTTTACATCCATGAATATTCACTACAGTAAATTCAAGAAGTGGTATGTACCTATCTTCATCATCACCATAATCCTACTGCTAATTGTAGCCTTCTCCGAAAGAATCAATGGCGCCAAGAGCTGGTTAAGTATCGGGAAGCTAGGGATCCAACCTACCGAACTGGCCAAAATATCGATTATCCTGTATCTCTCTGCACTGATTACCAAAAAAGGTGAACGGTTTAGAGATTTCCGTACAGGATATATCCCTGTAATGGTCATTGTAGGTATAGTTGCCGGTCTTATTATGATGCAGCCAGATCTGGGCTCTTGCCTTATTCTTGTGGCTACCAGTGGACTTGTCATTTATGCAGGCGGTGCCAGCATGAAGCATATCCTAGGCTCTATCGCACTCTTGGTGCTAGGGGTAGGGATTGTTTTGGGAGCTAAAGCAGCAATTGATTCCCTTTCCCCCGCATCCGACAAAGTAGCCGCCAATCAGGACTACAAAAAAGGTCGTATTCAAGCTTTCTTAGATCCCTATCAGGATGCTGAAGGTGAAGGGTATAATATTATTCAGTCTTTGACCGCTCTCGGACAAGGTGGAGTCAGTGGCTCTGGATTTGGCAAAAGCATTCAAAAGCTGGATTATCTTAAATACCCGTATACGGACTTTATTTTCCCCGTGATCGGTGAAGAATTCGGCTTTGTAGGAACGGCATTATTTCTGATGTTATACCTGTATTTTATCTGGCGAGGTATTTTAATCGCATTAAGGTGTAAGGATCCCTTTGGCACACTAGTGGGCATTGGTATTATGGGCCTCATTGCCATTCAGGCCTTTGTCAATATTGGTGGTGTAACAAAGACGATTCCGCTTACCGGAGTAACTTTGCCATTTATCAGCTATGGCGGCTCTTCACTTCTTGTGAGTATGCTGTCCATGGGAATTATGCTGAGCATTTCAAGAGAAACCAATCTTCCAGCTAAAGAGGAAGTTACGAAATCTGTAACTACAGTTAGAAAAGTTCGTTCCCGGTAAGATTCATAAATCCAGATCTACTAGAATATATAAAAAAGCAGTCCAAGATAAATATCTTGGGCTGCTTTTTTGGTGTACAAGCTCTTTTACATTAAGCGATTTCATCGTTCTTAAAGGCTACGCCTTCAACTTTGACATTCACTTCAACAATATGAAGTCCAGTCATGCTCTCCACAGCTTCGCGTACGTTCTGTTGAAGCATCCGGCACACTTCATGTATCGGTGTTTCATAGAGAACTATAATACGCAGGTCTACTGCTGCTTCTAGCTGTCCCACTTCAACGGTAACGCCCTTTTGGACGTTCTTACCACTTAAACGTTTCGCCCAGCCTTCTGATAGGCCACCTGACATGGCTGCAATTCCTGGAGTCTCCAAGGCAGCCAATCCGGCAATTTTCGAGACGACGTCATTTGAAATTCGTATATTTCCCATTTCCAATTGAAGTTGTTCTGCCATGCCATATCCCCCCTTAACTCATTATCAATTATTGTAATTCCTAAACAGGCTAAAAAGCAAATCAGTTTCTCGCTTTCTCGTTTACACTTAGGAATAATTTGGGTATATTGATTATGAATTGATCCTGAATACATAGATTGGAGTGTACTTTACATTGAAAAAATGGATTTCACCAGCCTTGCTGGCAATCACCTTTATCCTTAGTGCTATCGGCCATTATGCAGATTGGGACCACACGCTTCAGTTCGTTCTCTCTGCAGTCGCTGTTGTGTTTGTAGCTGGATTTCTGGGCCGCGCCACAGAAAGTGTAGCTCATTATGCTGGACAGCGGTTAGGCGGCTTCCTAAACGCTACCTTCGGAAATGCCGCAGAGCTAATCATTGCCTTTTTCCTAGTGAAGGAAGGACTGTTCGACATGGTGAAAGCCAGTCTTACCGGTTCCATTATCGGCAACCTGCTGCTTGTCCTAGGTTTAAGTATTTTCGCCGGTGGGATGAAGTTCAAAGTGCAGAACTTTAACGTAACCCTTGCCGGTATGAACGGTTCCCTTATGATCGTAGCGGTGATCGCCTTATTTGTTCCGGCTATGTTCTTCAATACCCATTCCATAACTGAAAAAGATACAGACGTGCTAAGTTTAATCGTTGCTGGGCTGCTCATCGCCTCGTACATGGCTTGGCTAGTCTTCTCTATGATTACGCATAAGAAACATCTAGAGGACGTTACAGAAGCCGACAAGGATGAAATGGCTCATGAGCATGCGCCTAAGTGGTCCAGAAACAGATCCATCCTTTATCTACTTCTTGCTACTGTGATGGTAGCCTTTGTGAGTGAGTGGCTGGTAGGGACGCTAGAAACACTAACTGAGCGCTTTGGATTTAGTGAACTGTTTGTAGGCGCCTTCCTCGTGGCAATCATCGGTAATGCCGCAGAACATAGTGCAGCCATTATGCTAGCCATGAAGAACAAAATCGGGGCGGCAGTAGAAATAGCCGTCGGGAGCAGTCTTCAAATTGCACTATTCGTAGCGCCTGTACTTATCTTCGCCAGTTATTTCATGGGTGATACTATGGACATTGTTTTTACAACGATCGAAATCGTCGCCATTGGTGTCGCCGTCTTTATTGCCAAATCAATCACTCAGGATGGTTCGACCAACTGGTATGAGGGTCTATTACTGTTAACGGTCTATCTAATTCTCGGAGTCTCCTTTTATCTAGTATAAATACTTCCCTATTCATTCTATAATTCTCAAAAAAAACGCACATGAGTGACGATCTGTCCTCATGTGCGTTTCTATGAATACTATAAATCAAAACTTATTCTTCTTTTGCTTTGTTATTCAATGCCTCATAGAGTACTGCTAAATTCCGCTCCAGCTTACTCAGCACCATTTTACCGGTAATCTCTGGCACCAAACCTGCTCTAACCGCAAAATCGACCTCTCTTGAGAAACCGTACATTTGGGTATCGAGCACTTCCTCATAGAGAGGGCAGTAGCGTGTTGCCAGATTTTCCATCTGCACTTCAATAAGTTGCTGAATTTTATCGGCATCTTCTTGTAGAAGATTGATCGCTTTAAGATTAAACTGTTCCTGTAATTCCGACGAAGTCATGCCTCTTCCCCCCCATGTCCAAAAGTTAAGCTGCTTTTACTATTTTACTTAATATTAGTCGAAATCGGATATCAATACAACAATTCTGTTTATACTAACCATTTATTTGAAAGAAGCAGCTATGTTGTTTATATGGGATGGCGTTAATTCCTCATCTATTTCTAGAAAAAACGCCCCACCGTAAATCGGTAGGACGTCTTTACATACAACTATTACTCAGCTACAACTGTAAAGTTCAAACCGTGTTTAGCAAAAACTTCACTCATTGCCTTCTTAGCTTCTTCTGCATCTGTTCCGTGAACATGAAGCTCGTAGCTTTGGCTTGATACCAAAGTCGTGAACAAACCAAGGATACTCTTAACATCAATGTACTTGTTGTCCGCTTGAAGAACGATTGAAGAGTTGAACTGACCTGCCGTTTGAGCAATATCAACGATTGCCGCATTGTTACTGGACATAGAAATCCCTCCGCAACTTGATTATGAAACATAAGTCATTTGTAATCATTTCTTATGATACCTTGAATCCGCTTACTTGTGCAAGGTGTTTTCTTACTTTTACAGCTTATTTCAAGTTTTCAGGATTCAGACCTTCCAGTTCTGGTAACACGAAGATTCCATCCTTACGGATCAATACATCATCAAAATAAATTTCTCCGCCGCCATAGTCTGGACGTTGGATTAATACAAGATCCCAGTGAATCGAGGAACGATTTCCGTTATCTGTAACATCATATGCTTGTCCTGGTGTAAAGTGCAGGCTGCCTGCAATTTTCTCATCGAACAGAATGTCATTCATTGGGTGCAAAATGTACGGATTAAAGCCTATGGCAAATTCGCCGATGTGACGTGCGCCGTCATCTGAATTCAGAATTTCATTCAAGCGAGCAGAGTCGTTGCTTGTCGCTTCAACAATTTTGCCGTTCTCGAATTTGAATTTGATATTTTCGAAAGTCACTCCGTTATATACAGATGGTGCATTATAGCTGATCGTTCCATTTACAGAATCACGAACGGGGGCGCTGTAAACCTCACCATCCGGAATATTTTTTTGACCAGAGCATTTCTCTGCACCGATTCCTTTAATAGAGAACTTAAGATCTGTTCCTGGACCCGAAATATGTACCTTATCTGTTCTGCGCATGAGATCAGCCAATGCATCCTGAGCCTTGTCCATTTTGGCGTAATCCAAATTACACACTTCGAAATAAAAGTCCTCAAATGCTTCTGTACTAATATTTGCAAGCTGAGCCATACTCGCATTGGGATAACGTAATACTACCCACTTCGTATGCTTCACGCGTTGTTCACTATGCACTGGATGGGAATACAAAGAATTATACAATTTCATATTTTCTTCTGGAACATCGGACAGGTCATTTACATTCTCACCTGCACGGATGCCGATATAACAATCCATTTGCTTCATCCGGTTCAAGTCAATTTCAGCCCATGTCTGAAGACTCTCACGCGTTGCATATTTAAGCATGCTGCGTAGGACTGTACGATCTGTCAACTGTACAAAAGCATGACCGCCGGCCTTGCCGATTTCCTCAACAACAGCTTTAATTAAATCTCTTTCGTTGCCAATCATTTCTACAAGCACGTTCTCGCCTGGCTGAACATCTACGGAATAACCTACAAGATTTGCCGCCAGCTTTTGAATTCTGGGATCTTTCATTGTGTACTCTTCCTTCCTCTGTCTGAAAAATAAGCATGCTGTTCTATTGTAGCACGCCCTTTATGGAGCGCAAGACCTGCATAACAATGTAAAGATTAACGGTAACCTGTGAAATCCACCTTAGAAACATAAGTTTCATTTTCAGATTTATTCATCATTTCACCCGAATAGCTTACTTTTCGATTCAAGGTAAGTCTTCTAGGCAGGTTATGTTTCTTATCAACCGTTAGGTGGTAGACCGTTTCTATATTAGCCTCTTTCAGCTTTTGCTGTAATTCATTATTTTTCTTCTGCCACAGCTTATCCAAAGCCTTCGCTACTGCCTGATCAGCCTCTGTGTTGTTCTCAGCCGATTCGGGAACTTTAGGTCGAAGGTTCTGCATTTCTTTCTCCAATTCAGCAGACAGCTGCTTTCTAGCCTCCGAAGGCGTCAATTCGATACGCAGCACACTTGTCCCTCTGCCAGCCCCAGCCTCTTCAGTTACGTTCTTCTCCATGGACTCAAGCTCCTCGAGTTGTTTCAGCGGATTAAGCGCAGGTAAAGGATTTCCCACCTCCGAGGTATTTTCGGTAGTCTGAAGTTCCCATCTGCCCTCTTTTTTCTCTAGCTGACTGTAGTAAGGTTTCAGTGCATAGGTGCTAGTGCTATTCTTTAAATCTTTAGCGCCACCAGCAGCTTTTTTTTGGATCGTGGATTTATCTGGAAGAAGGGTGTACAGCTTTACCTTTTTATGGTCCTCCACTGTGCCTCCGTAGAACAATAAGGATTCAGGAACCGTTGTTCCCCCTCGTGTCAGCATATTCGCCCCTTCAAAAACAACCTCATCACTTCCCGCCATCCCTGCCAACGCCAAGCTTAAATCTTCCTTCGCAGGTTTATCTCTTATGACGCTACAGCCGCTACATAACAGGCAATACAGTGTCAGAACTACAGGGACTACTCCCTTAAGTAATAATAGCTTTCTCACGGACCTCAGGCCTTTCTAGGAGTATTTTACTTAAGTACAACCCACGTATAGGGTTCTCCCTTCCTGCAAGCCTTATACCGCAATTAGAGCCAGAATAAATGTGCATCACTTTATTCTTTTTTATATAAAAAAAAAAGAACCCCTGAGGCAAGCCTCAAGGGTTCTTCGCATGGTTAACATTTTCTTTCGTATCAAAGACTACTTGGTTACGACCATTATGCTTGGCTTTATACAGTGCCATATCCGCTCGATAAAACAATGACTCGACGCTTACTCGATCGTCCATCCAGCTCCATTCCGCTATTCCGCAGGATACCGTTACACTAGGTTCAGTTTCTTCCATAACGCGTTTGCGTATACGCTCAGCTACATAACCCGCCTGCTGCATCCCCATTAACGGTAAATAAACGGAGAGCTCCTCCCCACCCCATCTTGCGGCAATATCGCCTTGACGGATGGAGGTTTTCACAATATCACTAACCTCTTTTAGAATCTTATCGCCTTTTTGATGACCGTAAGTATCATTTACAATCTTGAACTGGTCAATATCCACAACAATTAAACAGCCGCAAAAGTCCGTAGACTGTCTTTCTTTTATCTCTTCGTCCAAGTAATGACGAGCATAAAGTCCAGTTAGGCTATCTCTGTTCGCAAGACGTCTGACTTCAGCATGTAGCCTGGCATTGCCTACCGCTAAACCAATATGTCCCGCCATCGCCTGCAGCAACCTGTAATTGTCATATGAAAAATAATGTGCATCACGATGTGCCAACATGATCGCACCACGTATTTCACCACCCACACTAAGAGGAGTAGCAATCAGCGACTGCGAGCCGGTAGCATTCATAAGCCGGGAAGTTGTCTTAGGATTATCTATGTAATCAGACATAATCAGTGATTCTCCTGTGGAATATACCTTTCCTCCTAAGCCTGCCCCTACTTCTAAAATTTCGTTCTGCAAAGAGGGATGATTGCAGGCAATAACTTCCAGACCACCCTTTTCCTCATTCATATGTAAGATGCAGCAGTAATCCGCACCAAACATTTCAAGTAGCTCCTCAAACGCAAATTGAAAAATATCACCTAAACGCAAGCTTTGATTCAAACGCTGGGTAAGCTCATTACTCATGCGAAGCTCACGGATTAACTGATTGGAGCGCTCATAAAGCTTGGCATTCTCAAAAGCAGTCCCTGCCGTATCGGCTACCATTGTGAGAAACCGTAAATCAACGTCAGGGAAGATTGGATTATCCATCACCATATGGAATACCCCATAAACCCCCTGCTTACCACCTAACGGAAGCCCTATTTCTACATTTCGGTGATTTTCATCACTAGTGCGCAGTGCAACACGACCATCCTTGAACGCCCTGGCACAGACATCATCACTGGACATGTGGAAAGGTAAGGGTTTGACCTGCGGATTAGTGCTGCGATGATCTTGTGACATATACAGGTCGAGTCTGGCTCCAGGATACATCGCAGAGATGCTATCGATGACTTCCGAAAGTACAGCATCTACATCAATATTGTCATGCATCCGCTGGACAATCTGAAATAACAATGAACGACGATTGCTTTCACGTTCTGCATGAATATGGGTACTTGCAAGATCAGCTACAAATATATGTTCAAACTTATGATAAAAACAGGTGCGGTAATGCAGCGACATAGCTTCTGCAGTATCTCGTCCACCCATTTCATATTGTTGCGTAGGCATAGAACAGCCCAAAAATGCAAAAATTTCATTGTCGACGCGGGTGAATAGCGGTATGGTAAAAAAACTCATATCCTTACCTTCTACGGTTAACGGAACGGCAGAGATTGTTTCTGAAATCAAGCTAGAAGCCGCCGCCTGTTCCCACTGTTGCCTCCATAGTTCTTGTTGATCCATACTATTGTTTAAATATTTACCTTCAAAATTCAGCACACACCATTCCCATGATCTGGAGAATGGAAGGACGTCGAGCCCACCAAACCATTCATTGAAACTGTCAGCAATCAGATTTGCTAGATAAGGGAAGTCATGCGTTACTATTTCCGTTTCCCTAAGCCAAGCGGTGGGATCTTCGGAATCTCTACTAGCTTGTATGTTGTCCTGTAACAGCATACGGCTGTCTTTATGGACGTATGCTTTCTGCTCTGACATAACGAAGATCCCCTTTGCATCTTGATTAAGAAAACTATCTTCCCTACTAACAACTAATTAACTATATTTTACTCCCTTTCTTTGTGCATTGCATTATATTTTCATCATTTCCGGGACTTTTTTTTAGGACCAAAGAACTATCGACAAAGATTGACAAAAACTCTTTTAATAAGCGCTTGACTTTATATACTGTATTCATATAATATTTATTGTTGAACAAGACTGTAACAAGTCTTACTTGGGCGTAACGTTGTGTCACCCTCACGCATTTCGTTACTGCCAGGGCAGCGGCTGAACTTCCCTGGCAGTGTGGAAGCCATTAATGCTAATCACGGATACGAAATGCGGCGCAAATAGGCCCTACCCTGAAATTTCAATTATAAAGGAGTCTACTATAACATGGCACGTTACACCGGACCTAAATTCAAACTCAGCCGCCGTCTGGGAATTTCCCTTAGCGGTACAGGAAAAGATTTGAAACGCCCTTTTCCACCAGGACAACACGGAGCTAACCAACGCAGAAAAGTAAGTAACTACGGAATGCAGCTTTTGGAAAAACAAAAACTGCGTCACATGTATGGTTTGGGAGAGAAACAATTCAAAACTCTCTTCACTAAAGCACAAAAGCTTCCAGGTCTTGCGGGCGAAAACTTCATGTTCTTGCTTGAAAGCCGCTTGGACAACCTAGTTTACCGTCTTGGATTTGCTAACTCCCGTGCTGGTGCACGTCAGTTGGTATCCCACGGACACGTAACTGTTAACGGCAAAAAAGTCGACATCGCTTCTTACCGTGTAAGCTTGGGCGACGTTATCGGTCTTCGCGAAAGAAGCCAAAGCATGGCTTCCATCAAAGAAGCTCTTGCTAACCGTTCCCACCTTCCAGCTTACCTGGAATATGCTGAAGGATCTTTCGAAGGTAAATATATTCGTTTGCCAGAACGTTCCGAGCTTTCCCAGGATATCGATGAGAAACAAATCGTCGAGTTCTACAACCGTTAATATCTCGCTTTTAGCGAGTATGACCAAAGCCTCCGGATTTATCCGGAGGCTTTTTGTTATTCTAATAGGTAATGAACACTGCGACTGCATCCAAAATCGCCAATTTGTGCTATAATAATTCCGTTAAAAGGAGGAATTATCGTCGATGGTTCAAGAGAACAAGAAAAAAAACGTAAAGAAGCCTTCACCCCGCAGATCCGGGCTCAGCAGGTTTGGTTCTGTAGTTAAGTGGATGTTTATTCTTGGCATAATAGGCATTCTGTTCGCCGGCGGTGCTGTAGCAGGATATGTCACTTCCATTGTGAAAGATGATCCTGTTCGCTCCGAGGAAATGATTCAACAGCAAGTCAGTCAAAATGCTATCACCGGATTCGCATACTTCCGTGATGGTGCCCCAATCGGCCAGCTTCGTACAGAAGAAGACCGAAGGCTCATTGAATACAACGATATCCCCCAGCTTATTATTGATGCAGTTCTAGCTATAGAGGACAATAATTTTAATGAGCATAATGGTGTGGATTTCAAAGGCACCTTACGTGCTGTCAAACAAAAGTTATTAAACGAATCCGTACAGACCGGGGGCAGTACACTTACTCAACAGCTTGCAAGACGTGTATTCCTGAATCTGGATCGGACAGAAGATCGTAAAGTAAAAGAAATACTGCTCTCACTTAGACTGGAGCGCTTCTTGACCAAGCAAGAGATATTAACGGCTTATCTGAACAAGGTTCCGTTCGGTAATGGCTCGAATGGCTACAACGTATTTGGGATTAAAGCTGCATCCAAAGGTATATTCGGTCTGGATGATCTGGACAAGTTGAATATTGCCCAAGCGGCGTATTTGGCCGGTCTTCCACAGCTTCCATCCACTTATTCAGCATTCAATGGCGTTGGAGAATTCAACGCAAAGGCGTTCAATAGAGCTATGGATCGTCAACAACTTGTACTTCGTCGCATGCTAGAGGAGAATAAGATCACTACTTCCCAATATGATGAAGCACTCAAATTTGATATTAAAAGTTCCCTCGCTCCTCATACTAAAAAAGCCTATGCTACATATCCATACCTGATGATGGAAACGGAGCGTAAAGCAGCTGAGATTATTCTATCTCTAAATGAAGAGAAAAACAGTACAACGGATACTGCTAGCTCTAGTGATAATGCCGTGCTTCTTGAGGAAGCAAGACAACAGTTAATGACTGGTGGTTACAGAGTCTACACCACGATTGATAAGAAAGTATACAGTGCAATGCACAGTATCTCCGAAGATAGTAGTAATTTCACCAAGGACAGCAAAACAAAAGGCATCGAACAGACGGCTGGCATATTGATCGACAACAAGACCGGAGCCATTCTCGGTATGATTGAGGGCCGCGATTTTAATATCGAGCAAATGAACTACGCAACCCAAATGGTCCGGCAACCTGGTTCAACGATGAAGCCGATTTCAGCTTACCTACCTGCCTTGGACGCTGGACTGATTCAACCTGCTGGGATCTTGGATGATGCTCCAATCATTTTGAAGGATCGCGGAACAAGCTTCCATATCCCTAAAAATGCTAACAATCGCTATCAGGGCTTAGTTACGGCTCGTTATGCGCTTAACAAATCACTCAACCTGCCGGCGCTTAAACTGTTTAACGAGAAGGTCGGAATAGAGGATGCTTGGGCCTTTACTAAAAAGCTAGGGATTACTACCCTCACCGAAGATGATTACAGAGCGCAGACTGGGGTTATAGGTGGTCTTCGATACGGTACATCCGTTGAAGAATTAACGAATGCCTATTCCGCCATTGGCAATCAGGGAGCATTTAATGATGCTTACATGATCGAGAAGATTGTGGATTCGGAAGGCAAGATCGTATATCAGCACAAGGTTAACCCTGAACAAGTATTCTCTGCACAAACTGCTTATCTAATGACCGATATGCTCCGTACGGTAATCACAGAAGGTACTGCAAGTACAGTAAGAAGAGATTATAAACACTTTAAAGACGTACCGATTGTAGGTAAGACTGGTTCCACTCAGAACTATGGAGATGTCTGGTTCATGGGCTACACCCCTGATGTCACACTTGGCATGTGGGTTGGTTATAAGGAACAAATCAATACCCTTACAGGAGATACACAAAAACGACAAGCACAGACCTTATGGGCTAAAGTCATGAATGCTGTTATCGATAAGCAGCCGGACATATTTGTAACAGACAAATTCACACAACCTGAGGGAATTGTCAAAAAGACAGTTTCCGCATACAGCGGTAAACTGCCAACGGATCTAACTGACAAATTCACAACGGATCTTTTCAATGCGAAATATGTACCTACAGAGAGTGACGACGGTATTTCCAAAGCTAAGTACATTACTTACAATGGTGTCAATTATATCCCGCTCGAAGGTACACCGGAGGATTTTCTGAAGGAAAAAATCGTAGTTAAACGGGAAAAACCGATCCAGGAATTAGTTAAGGAGCTCTTGGCAGCCTTCCCTAAGATGAAGGAGCATAAATCGCTGGAGTATTATATGCCAGCCGATGCTAAGACAGATTTCCCTACTGAAGTCGATCCACGCGTGGACGATGGTTCCGCCCCTTCTGCTCCTGGAAATGTTAGTGTCTCATACAGCACTGGAAAAGCTGTGATCAGCTTCTCCCCAAGCGGCTCTCCTGATGTAGTAGGATACCGCTTATACCGTTCTTTAAACGGCGGGTCTTTCCAGAAGCAAGCTGTAATTACGGCTGACGAGAGTAAGGTGTTCTCGCCAGGAACACCTGCGAGTGCCAATGCAACATTCTATGTTAGCGCTGTTGATGTCGCAGGTAATGAGACAGCCTCTGGTAGCGTTGCTGGAGGCACTACACCAACACCGGAAGCAACACCATCTCCGGATCAGCAACCGGAAACAACGCCTCCTACAGACACTGAAGGCACACCAGGAGAGGATATCGAGATTCCAGGAACTATTCTACCTACGCCTACATCAGCGCCATCTGGCGAAGGTAACAGTAGCGGGAACAGTAATAGTGGTACAGCCGGCAATACGTCTGGAAACCATTAACAAGTAGTAAACAAAATAACTACACACAGCAAAACACCGTTCCCTTGAATTCATAAGGGAACGGTGTTTTTTATACTCCAATCTAGTCCTCTATCGTTGATAAATCGCCAGTCGGGAGATGAAGCTCCCAAGCCTTTAATACACGCCGCATGATTTTACCCGATCGAGTCTTAGGAAGTTTATCCTTAAATTCGATCTCTCTCGGTGCAGCATGAGCAGACAATCCAGCTTTAACAAATGCTGCGATCTCCTCTTTCAGAGCAGCAGTAGGAGTGTAACCTTCTCTCAGCGAGATGAAAGCCTTAATAATTTCTCCTCGCACCAGGTCCGGTTTACCAATTACACCCGCTTCTGCTACAGCTGGATGCTCTACCAATTTACTCTCCACTTCAAAGGGGCCAATACGCTCGCCAGAAGAATTGATAACGTCATCAATTCGTCCTTGGAACCAGAAATACCCATCATCATCCATATAAGCGGAATCTCCAGAAATGTACCAACCAGGAATACGGAAATATTCCTCATACTTCGTCGGATTGTTCCAGATCGAATTCATCATAGATGGCCAAGGAGTCCGTATCGCAAGATTCCCCATAGAGAACGGTGGGAGAACATTGCCCCGGTCATCTAGAATTGCTGCTTCAACTCCCGGTATCGGTCGACCCATAGAGCCAGGCTTGATATCCATTCCAGGATAATTGCAGATCAGTTGTGCCCCCGTCTCTGTCATCCACCAAGTATCATGAATGCGCTGATTGTAAAATTTGTCTCCCCACCGTACCACTTCAGGATTTAACGGTTCCCCAACAGACAGTACATGGCGCAGACTGCTCAAATCAATGCCCTGTATTGAACTCTCCCCTGCACCCATCAACATACGAAATGCTGTTGGGGCACTGTACCAAACACTAACTTTATTTCGTTCAATCGTCTTATACCAATCCTGAGGGCTAAAACGCCCCCCTCTCACGACATTCGTTACTCCATTTAACCATGGAGAAAATATTCCGTAAGATGTTCCAGTCACCCAGCCCGGATCTGCTGTACACCAGTAAATATCATTTGGACGTAGATCCAGCACCACTCTACCTGTATAATAATGTTGAATCATTGCTCTTTGCACATGATAAACGCCTTTAGGTTTTCCCGTAGAACCAGATGTATAATGCATGATAAGGCCATCGTCCAGGTCAAGCCATTCCAATTCAAGGTCAGAAGATGCGTTAGCCATCTCCTCCGTGAAACCTAAGTTACCTTGCTCGATATCAGTGGTACCGCCTACTAGAAAAATATGACGCAAATTCGGGAGCTCATCTCGCTTTACACGATGAAGTAGTTCAGGTGTAGTAACCAAAGCAACGGCACCGCTATCTTCCAGCCGGTCCTTAACTGCTGTCTCCATAAAGGCTTCGAACAGAGGTCCTGCTATTGCCCCAATCTTCAAAATGCCTAGTAAACTAAAATATAGTTCCGGTTGGCGAGGCATAAAAATAAATACCCGATCTCCTTTACCGATGCCATATTTACGCAACACATTTCCGAACCGATTCGAACGTTCCTGCAGATCGGCAAATGTGTAGGATTCTTCCCGCACAGCATCACTGTAGAGCAGGGCCGTTGCCGCTCCCCGTCCTTCTTGAACGTGGCGATCCACTGCTTCATGTGCCATATTTACTTTGCCAGTGTCATACCATGAGAAGTTACGTTCAACATCCTCCCACTTAAAATTGGCTACTGCCTCGGTGTAATCAGACATATTGGAGCTCTGCACACGGCCTGGCAAAATTTCGCTATGGACTTGACCCATCACTCTTGCCTCCCTCACTCGTTTGATTTAAGCTTTAAGGGTAAGACTCTTCTCTTAGATAATGATGTCAATGCAATGAATGTGAATTTTTTATGTCTGAATTAGTATAACATAGCAAACGTTTACATTCCATATTTTATCACCTGAAAGGAGCACGGCTATGGAACATCGTAAAATCCCTGTTTCCCATACGCTTTCATATAAAGGTAGAACAATTACAGTAAGTGGCCCCCGATCTCCAGAGGACCTAGAAGTCCTCCATATGCATCATGATCTTGATGCCTTCCGCAAGCCGATAGAACAGCAAGAAGCTCTCATAGAGATTGCTAGCCTACCAGAAGGACGTATAATAACTGCTGTGGAGAATGGCACTATAGTAGGCTATGTAACCTTTCATTATCCGGATGAAATGGAACTATGGTCACAGGGTGGAATGATGGATCTAATTGAGCTTGGGGCTATAGAAGTGAGTAATGATTATAGAGGAGCCGGACTTGGCCGGCTGCTGATATCTACTGCTTTTGAGCGGGAGCAACTAGAGAATTGTATCATCTTTACAACGGAGTATTATTGGCATTGGGATTTAAAAGGAAGTGGGCTTGATGTTTGGGCTTATCGTCAAATGATGGAGCGGTTAATGAAAACTGTAAATATGGTTTGGTATGCTACGGATGATCCCGAAATCTGTTCACATCCAGCGAACTGCCTAATGGTTCGTATTGGACAAGAGGTACCTATGTCCTCACAGGAGACCTTCGACAGGGTACGCTTTAGGCAACGCTTCATGTACTAAACGAGTATTAGAGGTGCTGGAGCATAAATTCTAATATAGAATGTGAACGCTGTGAGGCTTCTACCGTGAATTCCTTAAAACTCACATTTGCTGATCCATCAGACTTATCAGACATCGAACGAATAATAACAAAGGGAGTGGCGTTCATCACACATACTTGTGCAACCGCCGCCCCTTCCATCTCCACGCACGCTCCGTCTAATTCCTCTCTTAGTTTGGCTACAATCTCCGCATTAGAAATGAATTGATCACCTGAAAGTACTTTGCCTACCAAGTACTTTTGGCCTAGCTCGCTACACGCCCTTTCAGCAAGGATTATCAATGCAGGGTCAGCCTGAAAGACGGAATTTTCTTGGTAAGGTATTTCACCTCTCGAAAAACCAAGTGGCGTAGCATCCATATCATGCTGGACGCAAGTAGACGATATAACAATATCACCAATATTCAATTCAGGATGCACAGCTCCAGCAACCCCAGTAAACAGCACTCGTGACACACCGAAGGTATCAATCAGAATTTGAGTCGTAACTGCTGCATTCACTTTACCTACCCCAGACTTACAGAGCACTACTGACTTTCCTAATATATTTCCTATGTAATATCGTACTCCTGCTTTGACCTTCGTTTCCCTATTCTCCATCCTTTCCAGCAGTAGCTTAATCTCTTCATCCATCGCACCAATTAATCCGATAATTTCACGCAAAACTGACGCCTCCTTCGATAATTTCCTCTGTAAAAAACATAAAAAGCTCCAAAAGGAGCTTTTTACGGAATACCTGTTTAGTTCTTAAATTTACTTATTCAGATGATTAACAGACAAGCGGAGAATCGTTTCATGAGGCAGGATAACCCGCGGATTCTCAACCGTCTCTTTCTTCATGAGTTTCGTCAAAAGTCTCATTGCTACTGCGCCTAGGTCATACATAGGCTGAGCTACTGTTGTCAACAATGGACGAACCATCGAAGCCATACGGATGTTGTCCACACTAATGATGGAGAAGTCATCCGGTACTTTCAGACCTTCATCTTGAATACTGTGAATTGCACCAATTGCCATTTCATCAGTTGCGGCAAAAATAGCGGTTGGCTTCTTCTTGAGTCCAAGGAAATACTTCATGGCTTCGACACCAGATTCATAGCGGTAATTACCGATACGAACTAAATCCTCTTGATACTCAATTCCAGCCTGTTCAAGGGCCTTCTTATAACCATGGAATCGCGCATATCCATTCGCAGGATCCTGCAATGTACCACTGATCATTGCGATTTCACGGTGGCCGTGACGAATCAGAGTATTCACTGCATCAAAAGCAGCGGTTTCATGATCGATGTCAACGGAAGGATAAGTTCCCTTCTCATCCCGTGTAGCACATAGGACAATCGGAACTGCAGAAGTCTGGAAAGCTTGGATATGTTCTTCAGTTACTGTACCACCCATGAAGAGCAGACCATCGACCTGTTTCTCCAAAAGGGTATTGATGACACGGATTTCCTTTTCTTTACGCTTATCCGCGTTACACAATATGATATTGTAATGATACATGTTCGCGATATCTTCAATCCCACGTGCAATTTCTGCAAATATCGAGTTTGAAATATCAGGGATGACAACCCCAACGGTTGTCGTTTTCTTACTGGCAAGTCCTCTCGCCACGGCATTGGGACGATATCCCAAACGTTCAATCGCTTCAAAAACTTTCTTCCGGGTCTGCGGTTTCACGTTAGGGTTATTGTTCACAACCCGTGATACCGTAGCCATAGATACGCCTGCTTCTCGAGCTACATCGTAAATGGTTACCGTCAAATTACTCTCTCCATTGCGATAAATTTTATCGTTCGACTAATTAAAAATATGATACGACACTTTGTACAATTGTGCAATGATAACGCTTCATTTTCCTTTCAAAATTTCTTTCAAGGCTGAAGACGTAACCCTTAATTACAATTTTTGACTAGTGTAGGTTTCCCTATTCACGAGCACAATAATGTAACTTCTATCTATCGTAACAAAAAGTGAGTGAAAAATCCAACATTCCGTGAAAGTTTTTCATTATTTTCACAGAATGTTTTAATAATTTGCGTTTTTAGTCGTTTGGAACGTCAATTGAGACAGTCTTCGACTAGTTTCTTCCATCCAATTCTGGTCAGTGAGCCCCTCAGCTAATCGGTATAAATCGAGCAATATATCCACTCTAGCCTGAATTGTCTCTCGGATAGCCAACTCTAATTCTTGAAATCCACCGACCATAACCTCTGTCAAAGATTCTTTTAGGACACTAGCTAATTCACTTCTTTCTGTAAACGAAAAATCTTTTCTTGGCACATTCATGTTCAGTTCTTTCACTAACCTTCCTAGATCTGCTTTAATAAACGACAAGGGTTCATAACTATTACATTTCGGACAAGTATAGACAGGGACATGTGTAATCTTCACTCTCGTATTAAAAATCAATGAATGCATATGTAAGTTCATGAGGCCACCACAGCTACACAACTTCTCCATTAAGTTATCTGTATACATCTTCTACACCTCTTGCAAGAAATGAATTAAGTACAAAGTATGACTTTTCAATTTCTATATTCGACTCCCCTCGATTAAAACCCTCCTTAATTGCATATAATGATTAAATTGGCAATTCGTCTATAATTTACAATCCTTCAGATGACTTCGTATTTTAAATTTGATAGAATATGAAGGATTATGTGATACGAAAGGAGCTTAACAAAATGAGACTAGCTGGCAAAAAGGTCATAGCACTCGTAGACGATGAATTTGAAGATTTGGAGCTCTGGTATCCTGTGTACCGAGTAAGAGAAGAAGGCGCTGAGGTTCACTTGGCAGGTTTGGAAAAAGATAAAACATACATCGGCAAATATGGTGTACCTGCAAAGGCAGAGTACTCCTGGGACGATTTAAACGCTGCTGATTATGATGGGATTTTGGTTCCAGGCGGCTGGGCTCCGGATAAAATCCGTAGATACAGTGCCGTACTAAAGCTTGTACAGGATTTCAATACTGCTAAAAAACCTATTGGGCAGATTTGCCACGCAGGTTGGGTATTAATCTCCGCTAAAATTCTGGAAGGTGTAACTGTCACCTCCACACCAGGCATCCGTGATGATATGGAGAATGCCGGAGCGATCTGGAAAGATGAAGCTGTGGTTACGGATGGACATATTATCTCCGCTCGGCGCCCGCCGGATCTTCCGCCGTATGGCAAAGCTTTTTGCGATGCACTTGCAGGGGAATAGGGTACTGTACAAATATATTGGTTAAAAATAAAACAAGCCCTGTTTCTCACTATTTGAGGAACAGGGCTTTTGATTTGATTCGCTCTACATCAGAGTTCATTACTTAATCCGAAGGGACGCTTTCTCCTTGAATAAGGTTGGATAAGAATTAAATTTGAAAGTCAAAGGTTGGGGTAGCTTTTCCTTCCCTACGTTAAAGAAAAAGGTTACTGTAGTTCCCCTGCTATCTTCATTAAACTCTTTATATCCTGAGTAGCCATCTTTAACCCATCCTAACCAATGCCCACTACCAGTGCTATCCACAAAATTATCGTCCAATGCAAAACCGCTATCAGCAAACGCCTCCATATCATCTTTAGGAATAAAGTAATCCAAAACCAGAAATCCCTGTTCTTCGTTCTCCATCCGCTTTGAAATCGTTAGATTGTTATCCGGTGCCTTTAGAATCTGCTGTGTTTCCGTGTCAATCACGAGCTCGACCTTTGATTGATCTAGAGCGGATATTCCTTCAACTTCTAGTTTGATTGGTTCAGTAGGTCTCATATTGTCATTGTTGAATATATAAGTTTTCAAGCCCCCTACTACTGAGGAAGTACCTCTTACCCGCATTAACTCCTCTTGATGCTCCCCTTTCCCGATAACCAGCTTAGGTGAAATTATATTAAAAATCCTCATTGTATTCTCTTTGTCAAAGGTTTCCCGCATGTAAATACCCGTAGGTCCAATATAGACATTATCCATTTTGATTTTCTGTCCACCAATAGACAGACCATCCTTCAGATCAACAATCTCTCCCTTAAAATAGTTGTTATCGTCTTCCAGCGGAATTTTAACACTTAGCTTTTTAATATCCATGCTCGACCTAGAAGGGTCCTTGGATTCTGGATATAGAGATAATGTAATATTCAACTCATCTGTCAGATCCTCTCGATATTTATCCCAGACGATTTGTTCTAACATGCGGGTCGTCCCAGGTGAACCTGCCTCTTGTGCATTAGAATTGCTAAACCCGCTATATCCGGTGAGGTCGTAATTATCCTCTGAATTTTTTTTCAAAGACAAGCCCATCAATTGCATCTTCTGATCTGTATTATTCTGGATTGTATAAAGCACAGCAATACCTCTATGATCTGCCATGATTCCGTTAACTGTCCATTGTATCCCATCAATCTCTGGAGAAGAGACATTTACCTCCTTCAGCATACCTGCATCAAGTGCTGATTTAATCGTCAGATTATCAGCAATAATGGGTCTAAACAATTCAAGCTGACCCCAGCTTTTTGGTGGTAACTGCGCACGAACAGGATTGGCCATCTGATGTGCCCAAGGTACAATAATTAATAAAGCGATAGCTAGGACTGCCAACGCAACAACAGCGTATCTTTTTCTAAAAGACAACCTTTTGTGGCTACCTTGCTGCATCCCCTTGCGAATCGCGGCGTCCAGCTTAACATCCGGTATTTCCTCAGCCTCAACATCGATTCTCTGAAAATAATCGTTAAGCAGCTTTTCTTCAGACTCAGCCATAAAATAGCTCCCCCTTCCGTTTCATTCTGTCACGCAGTTGTTTCAGACCTTTATTGAGCCAAGTCTTCACGGTACCCTCGGGTTTATCCAGAACCTCTGCAATTTCTGCAAGGGTCATATCCTTGTAATATTTGAGTACAAGCACCTGGCGATACTTCGGCTTTACCCCTTCCAATGCTTGTTCCATGTCCAATCTGCGATCGCTTTTCATCTCCATAATCCCTATATCACTTCGAGCAGCTTCTGTGACAGCGTTCCTCTTTCTGCGCTTCAACTCATCGTTACAGCAATTGATCAGAATACGTGTTAGCCATGGAGCAAATCTCTCGGAGTCTTTTAAGCTTTTACGGTTAATCCATGCGCGGCAGGTTGCCTCCTGTAGAACTTCCAACGAATCCGCTTCGTTTCGCAAATAGCTATAAGCAATGCTGTATAGCTTTCTTTTCTGTTCAGCTACCAGCTCATAAAATATGTCTTCATCCGTAGCGACTATTTCCATTTCGTCATTAATAATGTGTTCCATGCTCGTTCTGTCCTCCCCCCTTGCCTTTACGCATTAATCAATCCTGTGCAACTCTCTCTATGTATTGACTGTGCCAAAGCGCAAACGGTTTTGTTTTTTTATAAAATACAAAAGAAAAAGGCCCGGCAAGAATGCCGAACCTTGATGTGGACTTGATAATGTAGCACTTGATAACTATGAAGAAGCTTTCTCCTTTGTTTCCACGCTCGTTCCAAGCGTAATACCGCTTTTCTGAGCATAAGCACTTAGGATTTCCTCCGTCTCCGAGCTTGTACGATGATGGAAGCAAGCTTTAGCAACCCTTGTAGCATCTATAGCCAGTGTATTCAGGGTACGGTGTTTAACCTTCAGCAGTGCCTGCGGCGACATGCTAAGATCACTAATCCCAAGCTCCAGCCAAAGTGGCAAAGAACGCTCATCTGCCGCCATTTCACCACATACACTTATGTCTATTTTTGCATTACGAGCTGCTTCTACAGTCATACGGATCATTCGCAGAACCGCCGGATGATATGGATGATACATATGCGCAATTTGTTCATTCATACGATCTACGGCTAGTACATATTGCACCAAATCGTTCGTACCGATACTGAAAAAGTCAACTTCCTCAGCCAGTAAATCCGCAATCATAACCGCAGCTGGAACTTCAATCATAATACCGACTGGAATATTCCGATTAAACGGTATGTCCCGTAGCTCCAGTTCAGCCTTCACTTCTTCCAATACAGCTTTTGCCGCCTGTACTTCTTCTACGGAAGATATCATTGGGAACATTAGCTTTACATTCCCATATGCACTCGCCCGCAAAATGGCGGTTAGCTGAGTTTTGAACATATCTTGTCGATTCAAGCTGATTCGAATGGCACGATAGCCAAGGAACGGATTCTGCTCTTCTGGTAGCTGGAAGTAATCCAGATGCTTGTCCCCGCCTATATCCAGCGAACGGATCACAACCATATTGCTGCCTACCTTCTCGACAACCTGTTTGTAGACTTCGAATTGTTCATCCTCGGTTGGGAAAGAACTGCGATCCATGTAAAGAAACTCTGTACGGAATAAACCTACACCCTCGGCTCCATACTTGAGCGCTAAATTCAGTTCTTTGACTGAGCTGATATTACCGGCCAATCGCAGGTTAACGCCATCTTTAGTGACGGCATCGACTGTAGCAAGCAATTCCAGTTGTTCTTTCTTTTTATGCTGCTTATTCCGAAGAGAAACATATTCATTGATCGTTACCTCATCAGGATGAATTTGCACAGATCCGGTATCTCCATCTATCACGAGCATGTCTCCGGTCTGAATTGGGTTAGATAAATTATTCTCCAAACCTGCTACGAGCGGAATGCCCAGCGCACGAGCCATAATGGAGGAATGTGAGGTTTTACCGCCCATCATGGTAACAATACCTAGAACATAAGTTGGGTTCAAGTGAGCTAACTGGGAAGGAGATAACTCCTTCGCAACGAGAATATACGGCTGTGTATCCGATGGCAACGTGACCTCAGGAGCACCTAAAAGATGCTTTAACAGACGGTTACCGACATCCTTAATATCAACCGCCCGCTCCTTCATGTATTCATCATCTAGCAGATCAAACATCGCTACAAAATGATCAATCGCTTCCTTAACAGCCACTTCCGCCGCCTTATACTGGCGTTCAATAATCCCCCGGATTTCGCTCATGAACACCGGATCATCCAAAATCGCCAGATGAGCATCAAAAATGCTGGATTCCTCCGGACCGACTACCTCTCTGAATTCTTTTTTGATGAATTCAATCTCATCCTTAGAGGTACGGATACCTTCGTATAAACGCTCAAACTCCTTAGCTAGATCCACTGGGTTCACTTGTGTGTCTGGTAAGCTCCACTCCCAGTTCGGTAAGACAAAGGCCTTCCCGATAGCTACACCTGCTGCTGCGCCTATGCCTTGTATCATCCTTCTATCCCTCCAACGTTACTTTCATGTAAGACTACGGACATTACTGAAGATTGCCCCTTTTTAACATTTTTAAATGGAGCATAGCTCCATGACTTTACTCGATCAGGATTCGTGATCACCATTGGTGTTGCCAGTGAAGCCGCATGCTCACGCAAATAAGCGAGGTCGAATTTAACAAGTAATTGACCTGGCTCCACGCTGTCGCCTTCTTTTACAACCGCCTCAAATGGCCCTTTAAGCTGCGAGGTATCGATCCCTATATGCATAAGTACTTCCAGCCCTTCCGGCGTAGCAATACCAACGGCATGCATGGTAGGGTAGACGTGCATAACCTTCCCGAATACAGGTGATGTCAGCTCCCCTTTTTCCGGCAAAAATGCAACCCCATCACCCACTAGCTTCGCTGCAAAGATGTGATCCGGTACTTCCTCAATGGGCATCATTCTACCCTGCATCGGAGAACTGAACAGCACCTGCGGCAAATCACGAAGCATTAGCTTATTAATCTCCTCGCGGATCAGCTCTGAATACGTACCAAATACTACCTGAACATTCCCACCACCAAGCTTGATAATCCCAGCAGAGCCAAGACCTTTGAGCGCTCCGGTATCAATATATCGATCATTATGGACGGTAAGCCTCAAACGAGTGATACAGGATTGTACTTGTACGATATTCTCCTTACCACCAAGCGCCTCCAAGATCAATGGTGCCTGATAAGGGATGTTGCCTGCCCAATCACCGAGTTCTGAACCTTCTTCACGCCCTGGTGTTGGGATCTGAAAACGGCGAATCGCCCAGCGGAACAAGTTATAATATACAATCCCATAAGCTATACCGATCGGAATCAACAACCAAGCCCTCTGGGACAGATGCATATTCAAAAAGAAATCAATGGCTCCTGCCGAATAAGAGAACCCGTGATGAATTCCCAGCATATAGGTCAGCACCATAGCGAGACCTGACATTACAGTATGTACCGCAAATAAGTAGGGAGAAGCAAACAAAAACGCAAATTCAATCTGCTCCGAAACCCCGGTTAGAAAACAGACCAAAGCCGCCCGCACAAAAGTCTTTTTAATCTTAGGCTTCAAGTCCTCGCGCGCTTCCTGAATAATTGCAAAAGCAATGGCTGGCAGTGCAAACATCATAATCGGAAACAAACCTGCCATAAAAATCCCCGCCGTAGGATCGCCTGCAAAAAAACGTGGCAAATCCCCCTGAACGACAGTGCTACCATCAGGAGTTGTGAAATTTCCAAACTGAAACCAAAACACATTGTTTAGAATATGGTGAAGACCGAAGGCTGTTAGTACTCTATATAGCACTCCATAAATAAATACGCCAAATCCGCCTGTCTGCAATATCCCTTGAAAAAGATCATCCAGCCCTCTTTGCAGCAGTGGAGAGATCCCTAACATCACCCATGCAAAGCCAGCCGAAAACAATCCCATGAACAGCAAAACAAACCGCGACCCTCCAAAAAACTGGATCGCCTCTGGAAGCTTGATATTTTTAAACCGGTTTTGAGCGATACCGGCGACTATACCCAGCAAAATACCGATAAGTGTTGCAGGTTGTACAAGCCCGTCTCCCATATGGGTAACAATCCGGTCGTAAGTGAACATTCCGGCCAGTGCTGCAAGCCCCGCCGTTCCAGCTTGATTGGATAATCCCCATGCTACACCCACAGCGAACAAATAAGGCATAAAATAAAAGATTCCCTGCCCAGCGTATGTCGCCACTTCGGATACCGAAGAAAGTCCCCATGCAGACCAAGGTAAGCTGCCCAAACTAAGCAAAATGGCTGCCGCCGGCAGTACCATGGTAGGAAGCATTATGGCTCTGCCCAATTGCTGCAATGATCCGAGCCAATTCAAGGCTACCCTCTCCTTTCTTTCTATATTGAATGGTAAGCGCTGCGGGGGTTTTTGTCAAAATAAACTGAAGGAAAAATTCCGATGCATTAAGCTGATTTCACTAACCTTTTACCGTATCAAGATATCACGCGGAAGTTCTGAAGAATTTAGCATAAAAAATTGACCTTTCATTTCTCAAGTTGCTCTTTGGAGGTTTTTAGAGACTTTTATAGCTTCTTATAGCATTTAAAACTTTTTATAGATTAGGTTCAAAGACCCCTAGGATTCTCCTATTCTAATGTATTTTGTACAACAGATTAAGCCTATTTTTGACGATACATAGTTTTGATTGCACTTTGTACAATAGATATCCCCAAAATCGCTCTATTAAAGAACTATTACTCTTTTGGGTTGTACAAAGTGCAATGAACGTAATTTTTTCTAAGTTAAACGATGATTCTATTGTACGAAGTGCAATCTAACGCTAAAATCACTCATCACCATTAAACTGAAGTAAAATTCGATAAAATGAGCTGATTTCTCTGACATACTAAAACTTATAAGACACTGGAATCTGATCTGAAGCGCTAAGTATAAACTATAGCACTTTCATCTCTCAAAATTTCTCTTAGGAGACTTTTATAGCTTCGGATTAAAGACCCCTAGGAGGTTTCTTGTTCTAATGTATTATGTGCAATAGAATGAGCTTATTTTTCACGGAAAATAGCTCTGATTGCACCTTGTACAATAGAAATAACCTAAATCACTCTATTAAGGAACTATTGCTCTTATTGATTGTACAAAATGCAATGAACCTAATTTTTTCTAAGTTAAACGAAGATTCTATTGCACATAATGCAATCTAACGCTAAAATCACTCATCACCAAATTTGTTCAGGGTGCATTGGCCGTAATTCATAATGTCTAACTCCTCTCCTACCTACGATTGGCTTTAGCAGCCCCTTCTCACTTAACGATTGTAACAATCTGCGCGCAGTCCGAAAATTAATGCTGAAATGCGCGGTCACATCCTTTGGACGAATCGCCCTACCCAGCCGCCAAGCCAAACGCAAGACCTCCTTCTCTTCGGACAAAATATCTACGCCTGCAGATTTGCGCGCCAAATGAGGTGCCAGCACCAATTGTAAAAGCATCCGGCACACCTCGGGGCGGTGCTGAAGATCGTCAACAGAAAAATGGATCATCTTCCACCCCATTCCTGTCAGAAAAGTGTCCCGATTAACTGCATAGTTGAATCTCTCTCGGTCCATGTCTTTCACATGGCTTTGAAACCCGTCGCACTCAATCCCGAGGCTGCCGCCGCTCTGCGGAAGAAAAGCGAAGTCCAGAAACTGAGATTTACGGTTCCAGTCGTACACTTCGTATTCTGGATACAAATCATCGAGACTCTCAAACAACGGCCACCAAACATTCTGCAAGAACAGCTTCTCCGCATAATTATGCCCTCTAACTAGCCTCCCCCTCCTTTCTCCTGATCTTTCCGTCAAATGCTTGTCCATGAACAAACCATGCGCTTCTTCAAATTCCATAAAAGTATCCTCCTCCAATAAAATAAAAAAACGCCCTTCACCGCAAATCATGCGGTTAAAGGACGTTCTTCGTCTAACTTCAGTATAACAAGCTCAGTTGGTGACTTGCATTAGAAATTGTTCAGCCTGTACAGCCAATCGTAATCAACTGATACTTACCATCTTGGCTGTTCTTTAACATTAAAGAGTTGCAACTACTTCAGCGCTAAAAAATTTAGTTCGCTGGTTTGTTAGTTCGTTCTTTTTTCTGTCGGCTCGTATGCTCGCCGGTTCTTTGTTCTCTCGTTGTTGGTTCGTTATCGGCTCGTAAGCTCGTCAGTTCATTGTTTGCTCGTGCGTCGGTTCATTCGTATGAATGTTGTCGATTACACGCTCTGATCGTACACTTTATCGATAGTCATATAAAGTGTTTAACCACCAAACCCTACGCCCGACTACGCCCATGCATCGTGATCGCTTCCTCGACCTTGATGCAACGGTCCATAATCGCCGTCATACCGTGTTCAGCGGCGATTTCAGCGGCTTCCTGGCTGATTATCCCCTGCTGTAGCCAGAGCACACGTGCGCCGATGTCAGCAGCCTCCTGTGCGACTTGAGCACAGTATTCGCTTCGACGGAACACATTGACAATGTCCACTGGCTCTGGGATTTCCGCTAACGTATGATAGCACTTTTCTCCCAATATCTCGCCGTCAACCAAAGGGTTTACAGGAATGATCCGATATCCCCGACTTTGCATAGCACCCGCAACCATATAGGAGGTTCGGTCTGTTTTGTCAGACAAGCCAACAACAGCAATGTTACCTGCAGAAGCAAGGATATCTCCGATCTGCTCCCGACTTGGATTCTCAAAGCTCATACATAGTGCCCCTTTCCATAGTTACACTTTAGGATCCTTATTTAACTGAAGCTAGATTCGCTAGCTCCCTTACTTCTATTGTACCCACTCCACATTCGCACCAAGCGCACACAGATGATCAAAATATTGCGGATACGACTTAGCAACATGGTGAGCATCCTTGATCAAGAGTGGTTTACGCGCTCGTAAACCAACTACAGACAGCGCCATAATTACACGATGGTCGTAATGCGCGTTGATGGTCACACCACCTTCGACGCCTTCCGGCATCCCGTGAACAATAATTTCATCGCGGCGTTCCTCAACACGGGCTCCTGCACGAGTCAACTCTGCCAAGTAATCAGTTATGCGATCACATTCCTTATATCGAAGGTTCTCAACGTTATAGAATCTCGAAGTGCCTTCAGCAAATACAGCAGCAGCTACCATAGCCAGTACAGCATCGGTTGCAGCGTCACCGTCAAATTCAACGGCTTTTAGAACACCGTTCCCTTGTACATGTACCGTTCCCTCATTATGAGTAAGAGGTACTTCCATCATACGGAGCACATCGACAATGGCTCTTTCTCCTTGTTTACTTTGTTCCACAAGTCGATGAACCTTTACATCCGATTTTGTCACAGCAGCCGCCGCAAGAATAGCCGCAGAGCCTGGATAGTCACCTTGAACGGTATATGTCTTTGCCGCATAGGCTTGACGACCCGGCACTTTAAAGGACATATAATCATCTGCCGCATGAACCACAATTCCCGCCTGCTCCAACACTTCTAACGTCTGACCTACGACAACCTTCGACTTCAAATCATCAAGGACAATAATTTCACTATCTTCTTCAAGCAATGGCGTCAGGAATAGTAGAGCGCTTAGGAACTGAGAGCTGACTGCACCGGAAACTGTAATTTTACCTCCAACAGGTTTGCCACCACGGATCGTGATCGGAAGCTTTCCTTCGTTATGCTCTACCTTCACACCCAGCTGTTCTAGGGACACGATCAGGTCGTCATGTGGACGTTTGCCCAAGGAGTCAGGATACGTATTTACGAATGTAACCTCAGGGCTTAAAGCAGCTACAGCCATTAGAAAACGTAGTACTGCTCCAGCATTGCCCACATTAAGTTCCTTAACATCCTTAGGCTTACGCCCAAAGCCTTGAATTACAATCTTCTCATCATCCTCTGTGAGTACAGCTCCCAAATCTGCAATACAACGCCGGATTGCATCGCTATCTTCACTATGTGCCGGATGATAAATTGTACTTACGCCTTCTGATAATGCGGCAACCAGCAAATAACGAGTGGTATAGTTTTTGGAAGAGAGGGCCCCAAATTCTCCATGCAGGGATGGCGTTGGCCTAACAATAACGTCCATAATATAAACTCTCCTTAGTAGATATAGTTGTATGTAGTGCTCGTTTGACAGGGTATTCCATGCTTGTGTTATCATTAAACCATTCTTCTGATGAAAAGAGGTCACTACCATGAATAATGTTCCACAAATCACACCGCAAGAATTGCGGCAGTGTCTAGAGACAGGTGAAGACCTTGTACTCATCGACGTTCGTGAAGACGAAGAGGTTGCCTTCGGGATGATTCCCGGTGCACAGCATATCCCCATGGGAGAAATTCCACATCGCACAGAGGAAATTCCAAGTGATGCTAAAGTAATCTTTATCTGCCGTTCCGGTGCTCGGAGCCAGCGTGTCTGCGAATATCTACAGCAGTTTGGCATTCACGCTACAAATTTAAACGGCGGTATGATTGAATGGAATGAGACACTCTCTTAAAAGCTCAGCCGCGGTAATGCATTAAAATATGTTGCGACACTTCTGCCGCAGTCAGTCCTGTTGTATCGACCGTGTAATGCGCGAACAGGTAAGCATCTTGACGATCTTCCATGATTCGTCTAACCCGTTCTTCTGCATTGCCGGCGAGCAACGGACGATTCTGATCTCCACTAACGCGGGCAATAATCTCTTCTTCTGTAGCTGTCAGCGCAACTACATGCCCTTTACTCAGCATTAAATCTGTATTCCCCGGCGCCAATACCGCGCCACCACCAGTAGATATTAATTTATTCTCGGACTCTAGCATATGCTTCAGTACTGCTGTTTCCACGCTGCGAAAGTATTGCTCTCCATCTTCTGCGAAAATTTCTGCAATGCTTCGACCTTCAGTTTCAACAATGACATGATCTAAATCAACCAGCTCGTAGCCCAGTTCCTCGGCCAAAATAGCTCCTACCGTTGACTTCCCCGTTGCCATCATTCCTACTAAAATAATGTTCTTATTTCTTTGCTCTTCGTTCAACTTTTTAAATTCTTCTGTATCCCCAGCCATGTCTATCCTCCAACCGCGATATTTGTCATATCATAACACAGGGTCAAAACATTAGACAATCTGCTTTCCATAGTAAACATACATCAATTTTTCAACAAAAAAGGCCCGAAAGCCTCCCCATTTCTGGTGAAGCAATTCGGGCCACTTTTTTAAAATATAAGAAAGTATAAGTTTCACGTTATACATTATACTTATATTTCTCGCATAAACGCTTACCGTCCATTAGGACGCCTAAGGCGTTTTTGCTTGTAACTGTAACAAACTAGATTATTCTGCAGACATCCAGTTGTGGTGGAAAACGCCTTCTTTGTCTACACGTTTGAACGTGTGTGCGCCGAAGTAATCGCGTTGAGCCTGAAGCAGGTTCGCAGGCAGTCTTTCTGTACGATAGCTATCGTAGTAAGCCAATGCGCTGGAGAATCCAGGTACTGGAACACCCATCGTTACAGCTGAAGCGATAACTTTACGCCATGCGGATTGATAATTGTCCATAACATCCTTGAAGAAAGGATCAAGCAATAGGTTCTTAAGATCTGCGTTTTTCTCGTAAGCATCCGTGATGTTTTGTAGGAAACGGGAACGGATAATGCAGCCACCGCGCCAAATTTTAGCCAACTCGCCATATTTCAGATCCCAACCATATTCGTCGGAAGCTACGCGAAGTTGAGCGAAACCTTGAGCATAGGATACGATTTTACTTGCGAACAATGCTTTACGCACGTTCTCGATGAATTCAGCTTTGTCACCATCAAATGGTGTAGCTTCTGGTCCGTTAAGCACTTTGCTTGCTTCTACACGCTCATCCTTCATTGCAGACAGGAAGCGTGAGAATACGGATTCGGTAATCATGGACAAAGGTACACCAAGATCTAGTGAGCTTTGGCTTGTCCATTTACCAGTTCCCTTTTGGCCAGCGGAATCAAGGATCACGTCAACCATTGGTTTACCAGTTTCTTCATCATACTGAGCAAAAATATCTGTAGTAATCTCGATCAGGTAGCTGTCGAGCTCACCGCTATTCCACTCTTTGAAAATGCTGTGGAGTTCTTTTGCATCCAGACCTAGAACGTCTTTCAACAACTGGTAAGCTTCACAGATCAATTGCATATCACCATATTCGATACCGTTGTGCACCATTTTAACATAGTGTCCCGCACCGTCTGGTCCGATATATGTACAGCAAGGCTCTCCGCCCACTTTAGCTGAGATTGCCGTTAGGATTGGTTCTACTAGCTTATATGCGCTTTCTTGACCACCAGGCATAATGGAAGGTCCTTTAAGTGCTCCTTCTTCGCCACCGGAAACGCCAGTTCCAACAAAGCGGAAACCTTTTTCTTCCAGATATTTACTGCGACGAACCGTATCAGGGAAATAAGCATTTCCTCCGTCGATAATAATGTCGCCTTGATCAAGATGCGGCAGCAGTTGCTCGATGGTAGCATCAGTAGCTTTACCAGCCTGAACCATGATCAGAATTTTGCGCGGTGTTTCCAGCGAAGCTACAAATTCCTCAACGGAAAATGTGCCTACGAGGTTTTTACCTTCCGCCTCAGCAAGAAGATCATTTGTCTTCTCCGGTGAGCGGTTAAACACGGATACGGAAAAACCTTTGCTTTCGATATTTAGAGCCAAATTCTTGCCCATTACCGCCAAGCCAATAACGCCGATTTGTTGTTTTGCCATCTGGTCCTCCACCCTTTGCACCCTATATTTTTGGGAAATCCATTTCTCGCAGTATAAGAATACCACCCTTTATCAGAGACAGCAAAGCCTGCCCTGCGAACAGAGATCAAATTCATTGACAAAATCATTGCCAACATGAAAATGATCACAATGACTATTTTAACGTTTTTAGCGTCAGAAGTGAACCCCTGTCTGCAAGTTCTCAAACAAATCTAAGACACCCCGAAGTTCGGGGTGCCCCTAAGCAACATTTGCCCGACACCTTGCTCACCATTCTAACATATACAATTCCTTCGTCAAAAAGGTGAGCTGAGCTCGGCATTTGTCCACGCGAACCGTATCTTCAGCTTTAAGTGCATCATTTAAACGATCCAGCTGCTCATCCACTTCAATCCTACGCTGGCGAATCCGCTCTTCCCCTTCAACAGAATAATAGAGCTTGGTTAGCTCCTCGTCTGTGAGCATAGGCCCCTTCTGATATAATACTCGCTGCTGATAACCCGAGATTTCGACAAGACGAATCACTTCGCCGAACAAAATATTCTCAATAATAATCTGACGATCCCGGAAACGCTTTACAATGGCATGGCCTCGCATATCCCCAATTAATTTCTCCATCCACTCTGACAAGCGAGCATCGCGAATCATATAGTCACCCACGAGTTTATAGCCGTCTTTGATCCTTTGAAAACGTAATTTCACCAGTTTACGACCCGTACGGACCGAAATCACAAAGACCTGTTCGTTCTCGCTCCAATATAGGGAATAACCTTTTTGAATCAAATCCTTGATCAGGTCCTGGATATGCTGTCTGTCGAAACGCAGCTCCAGGTTACAATACTCTACCTCGTCGTTTTTGTTCACGGCACTCCCCCCTAACTACTTCACATCTGCAAAGTCAAGACCATTCGTTCAATACCAGAGTATTTATGGCTGCCGGACCTCTTCATGTAATAGACTACTTTTTGCGTACGTCTTAGTCTTATTTTATACTTCAGTTTATGTAGCGGTAACTTGGTTTATTGACTATTTTTACCCGCAACACACTTTCTCCAAACGCTGATTGATTTTTTCATTTCATTTAGTCCTTTTAATTCCTAAAAAAGCCGCTGACAACTAATTCTCGGGTTGTCAGCGGCTTTTCATATTTCAGGTCAACTAGCTTTAAATTTCAGCTTCGTTCTATGCACAATTAGCAGATGCAGCCCGAAGAGCAGCAGCATTACAATTGCACTTGCCAGGAAAGGGACACCATGACCTACATGATCCCAGAGTCTCCCTGATATCACCGGCCCTGCCACCATTCCTGAGCCTTGCAGGGTCAGGAATAGGCCCCACACAGTCCCACGTTCCCCTTTAGGGACTTGCTTAGCCAGAAAGGCATTCCATGCCGGGAGAATAAGCGCGTAGCTTATACCGACCAATGCCACCGCTACAAAAGCAAGCGGTAGCCAGCGTACCTGTGAGAACAGGGCAAGCGAAAAGGCGGCGAGCAAAAAGCCAATATTCAAAAACGCTGTTGTTCCTATTCGGTCTACCAGCTTGCCTGCTGGAATAAGCGCGAGCACCGTAATCCCACCACCTGCAATCAGAAGTAGGCTAAACTGATTTGGACTAACATGCAGCTCCGTACGTGCAAACAAGGTAACAACAGGGGTCATCAAGCCAATGGCAAAAGCCTGAAGAAATAAGGCCGGATATAGTAGGCGACTGACTTTAAGCGTCGTTCTGACCTGATGTAGTGTTCTTTTTATACTCTCTAATGGACTGATTTTTTTACGCTCAATTGCTCCGCCGAGCCCCTGCATGTCCCTTACAACTGCATGAGCTCCACTTGTCGAGATTCTCTTAGGTAGAAATAGGGCAACCACAACTACTACAGCAGCACATCCTAGCAGGACTAAAAAAGCTACACGATAGCTTTGTCCCCCATGATCCATCAAAAAATTTACTACAATCGGACCGATTCCCGTTCCTGCGAGCGAGGCCATCTCAACTGCCCCCATAGCTGCACCACTGCTGCCGCTTTTAGTAGATCCCGCCAATTCGGTTATTCCGGTCATCACACAAGGCCAAAGCGGGGATGTCCCGATTCCAAGAATAAGACAGGCAATCGAGAGCGTAACTGCTGTTTTGGCATATATTATCATCCCAACAGCTACTAGGATCAACAACAAGGCGCTTGTCATGGTCCAGCGAAATCCTATGCGTTCCATGACCCAGCCAGAAGGACTGCGGAATAGATTATCCCCCAAATACTGGAGTGCAAAGGCAAAGCCTACTACTGTAACAGATAGGCCCAAAATATTCTCCATATACACGGGTAACAAAGCGACAAGTAGTGACCCTTTCACAAATTCAACTAAAAAAATAATTACCCACATCTCCATGATAAATGGCGACGTCAAACTGATATGTGTACGTTGCGCAGCTTTCGTGGACATTCTATCACATCCAAATCCTAGTATTCTGTAGATTGTTTTGTTATACTGATGCTTGCCTTAAATTTTAATATTCGCGAAAGGTTGTGACAGCATTAAATGAATCAACACCGTACTCCCCTCTTCACAGCTTTAAAAAAGCATGCCGCCGGCAATCCCGTTCAATTCCATATTCCGGGGCATAAGAAGGGGCTAGGAACCGATGCCGAATTCCGTGAGTTTATCGGCGATAACGCTCTATCCATCGATCTAATCAACATCGCACCGCTTGATGATCTACATCAGCCAACTGGAGTAATCCAGGAAGCTCAGAAGCTGGCTGCGAAGGCTTTCGGCGCCGACTATACGTATTTTAGCGTACAGGGCACGAGCAATGCCATCATGACGATGATCCTCTCTGTCTGCTCACCGGGTGATAAAATAATTGTGCCGCGTAACATTCACAAATCAGTAATGTCGGCCATTATTTTCTCCGGAGCCAAGCCTGTGTTTGTCTCGCCTGTTCAGGATGAGAATCTCGGGATAGATCACGGCATAACGACCAGTTCGCTGGAACGAGCGTTAAGGCGTCATCCAGACGCCAAAGGAGTTCTAGTAATCAATCCCACGTACTTCGGTGTATGCGCCGACCTGCGTTCGATTGTCGACCTGGCTCACCGTTACGGTGTACCCGTACTGGTGGACGAGGCACATGGAGTACTGATTCATTTTCACGAGGATCTGCCGGTATCGGCCATGCAGGCCGGAGCGGACATAGCTGCCACTAGTGTGCATAAACTTGGCGGCTCCATGACGCAAAGCTCGGTACTGAATCTGAATGCTAAGACGGGTCTGATTAACCCGCAACGGGTACAGACCATTATGAGCATGCTGACTACAACATCCACCTCATATATTTTACTAGCGTCTTTAGATACATCAAGACGCAATCTCGCGCTGAACGGTCATGAAATGGCGGAAAGAACCATCAGACTGTCTAACTACGCACGCGAAACGATCAATACGATCGAAGGCCTGTACAGCTTTGGAAAAGAAATCCTTGGGACAGAAGCAACATTTGATCATGACCCAACTAAGCTCAACATTCATGTGCGCCATTTAGGGATCACAGGTTACGAAACCGAAAACTGGCTACGCGAGAAGTACAACATCGAAGTAGAACTAAGTGACATGTATAATATTCTTTGCCTTATTACCCCAGGTGATACCCAAGAATCAGTAGATAAATTATTAGCTGCACTTCGGGTGTTATCCGCCATTCATTATAGCAAGGGTGAAATCTACGAACTTAAGGTTCAGGTTCCAGAAATTCCACAGCTTGCTCTGATTCCAAGGGACGCTTTTTATGCGGATACGCAGTTAGTTCCATTCCGTGAATCTGCTGGCTACATTATTGCAGAGTTTATATATGTATATCCGCCTGGGATTCCTATTCTTCTCCCTGGCGAAGTTATCACTCAGGATAACATCGATTATATTATTGACCATGTGGAGATCGGACTTCCGGTTAAAGGTCCTGAAGATCGCAGCATCACTAACATAAAAGTAATTGTTGAAGCCGATCCTATTTCCTAAGACCCATCATTTTCCTAAAAAAATTCATTCATTTATACAAAAACCCGATACCATAATAAGTATCGGGTTTCTGTATATAAACATCAACTGTCATATACACAATAGAACAGCTTAATTTAGTCGCTAAAATCTATTCTTGCTGAGCAAGCAGATTGTTGTAAGCTTCTTCAACAGCTTTCCATTCTTCTTCATCTTCGATATTGTACAATACCATTTCTTCGTCTTCTTCTTCCATACGCAGAATAATGCCATCCGCTTCAGGATTTTCCTTTTCTAACAGCAGCGCGTATAGTTTCTCACCGATGTCGAAAGTTTCAACCAATACCATTTCTACATCTTCGCCCTGCTCGTTCGTCAAGGTCAGCACAAACTCCTCGTGCTCATGGTCGTGATCATGCCCGCAACCGCATGCTTCACCATGCTCATGTTTGTGATCGCTCATTGTAATACCTCACTTTGAATTGTATTATCCTACATCTGGTATACTACCACGTTAGATTAGTTCAGGTCAATTTAGAACCCTTAATTAAGAGCTGTAATTACCTTTTCTGACACAAGAACGTAATCCGCATTTTTGGAAGCTTTCATGTAGAAGCCTACCCGATATTTGCCGGTTTCTTTAAAATCATAAGTAAACTCCGAGGTCGGAAACCAGAAATTATCCTTCTGCGAGCCTTCAAGCTCCTGCGACTGAATATCCTTAACGTTACCAGATGGGTCCGTTATGGCTACTTTCACAGCTGAAACTTCTTCTGTTAAGCTATCTACTTGGGTTAATATCTTAATCTTAAGCTTGCCTACGTTTACGTTACCAAAAACCGTATTATCCTTAAAAAGAACAATATGAACATTAGGCTTAAGAATCGTCACTTTTCCAGATCCATCCCAATTCACAACCCCGCCTGCTTCTCTAGCGGGAATATATGTTTTTCCATCAATCAAATAACCGCCGTCCACAATTTCCGTCCCGTTGTTCCATACCCTGATTTTCTTACTCACAGAATCGGCAAACAATAAGGAGCCACCCATCAAGGAAAAAGCAAACACACATAAAGTGACTTTTTTCCATCTATTCATTTGAAACCCTCCAAATAATTCATGCTATTAATGTATACTTACTTTGTCTCAGCAAGTTGCGCTAGTTGTAGGTAAATATTTCATTCATCTTGCGAAAAATGATATTATGGATTTGTTCAAAGTTGATATGTTAGCTAACAGCGATTTCAGGAGGGTACTTTCTTATGAGTCTGAGCCTACAAATGCTAGGAACTGGCAACGCTTTTGCAAAAAACTATTTTAACAATAATGGCTTGCTAGTAGCTGATGATTATACCCTACTGATTGATTGCGGGATTACAGCTCCGCTTGCCGTGCATACCATTGGAAAATCCTTCTGTGACGTGAACGCTACTCTAATTACGCATATCCACGCGGATCATGTAGGCGGTCTGGAAGAACTAGCGCTCACGCTAAAGCACGTGTACGGGAAAAAAATGAGATTACATTTACCTGAGACGCTTGTTGAGCCTCTATGGAATAACACCTTAAAGGGTGGATTATATCAAAAAGATGCTGTAACATCCTTGACCGATGTCTTCGAGGTTACACCTATGAAACCCGGAATTACGTACAAGCTCGCTCCATCCCTTTCGCTCGAGATCATACATACGCCGCATATTCCAGGCAAAGATAGCTATTCCCTTCTAATAAATAACGAAATTTTCTACAGTGCAGATATGACTTTTCAGCCGGATCTACTTATAAGCCTTGTACGCGAGCGCGGCATCCGAATGATTCTGCATGACTGCCAGCTTGGTGGATCAGGTGTTGTTCACACTACCCTGGAAGAGTTAATGTCTTTACCTGAAGATGTTCGACGAATCATCAAGCTTATGCATTATAGCGATGAACAACCTCAATTCGTCGGGCTTACAGGAGAGTTGGAGTTTATAGAGCAGCACGTAATTTATAAACTCTGACTATAGTGTGATGCTTATACTTCCTATAAATTAAAAAAAGACCGTACATGACGTCCGATGACGTATGTACGGTCTTTACCTTTTGAACTATGAGAAACTCGGAAGATTGTCCAAATTGTTGGTTGGGTCCCCATCCGCATCGCCGCGAATATAAGTTCCTCCATCTTTACCTTTAAAAGCATTCACTCCGGCAATATTTCCGGCCTCCACTTCTTGAAGCGCTTGGTCATACGCCAGGACACGTCCTGTAGAGGTCTGGAAACTCGTTAAATCTCCGTCTCCATTTTTCTGTACGGCTACGAAACTTTCGCGTTCGTTATTTGACACTTCAGCTCGCCCCTTGCACTTGGATTTGCCATCATAAGGCACATCCTAGCTTGCGTAATGGGACGGTAAATTATGTGCGCAAATCTTAAAGCGTTTTCTGCATCCGTACATGTAGAATACCTGCGTCATAAAAAGGTTCCGTAGAAATCACTTCATAACCTAGCTTTTTGTAGAAATTCTCAGCTTGGCACTGTGCATCAAGAATCGAAGCTTCCAGTCCAAGTTCCCGAGCAAGTTCTTCCATAGCTAGCAACAGAACACGTCCGTATCCTTTGACTCGATAATCTTTCAGGACGGCGATACGCTGCATTTTGGCGGTACCTGCTTTGTAATAAATCAATCTTCCCGTAGCCACAGGTACACCTTCATCTATAATTAGAATATGGTGCGCATTCGGACCGATAACATCGTATTCATCAATTTCTTCCTCAGCTGGTACCATTTGTTCCTCTACAAATACTTTGGTACGAATATCCAGCCCCATTTGAAGCTGTTCCTCTGTAGTTACCCGTAAGATTTCTGCCGCCATGTTAGTCCCAAGCTCCTCTCTCTATGTATCCAACGATAGTTGTCTATTATATAAAAATTTGACTAGAAAGAAAAGCCTGAACATGAGAAATCATCTTCTGTCGCTACCTAATCTACAGAATATACTTCTTCAGGAATCGAACGATTGTATGTGTCTTGCATCACTGGCGACAATGGAGGGTACTGACCCTTCGCCTTTCCATCTAGGTTGGTCATCTCATTGATTTCCATAACTTTTGTTGGCTTCGCCTCGGAACACCCTACCACAATCATCAGCAACAGAAGAGAAACGCCGACTTCCCATTTCAAAATTTTAGGCATGGTTTTACTCCTTTCACCGTTCAACTGCGGTTATTCTCATTACAGCTTTGACGGTTCAGGAGCTTTATAAACCATTGGAGGACTTCATTGCCTGATTCCTCCCTTTAAAGATTCACATTTCCAACGGCATGAACCATATACATCATTCCTGCCAGAAATCCAGCTAATACAAAATAAGCAATACCGTATTTCCAGCGTGAGCTGGCTGGCACATCGTAATACTTATCATTCTCGTAGACTGAATAGCTGATATCACAATTCATCTTAAGATGAAGCCCATTCTCCAGGGTCACAGGCTCTAGCTGCGAGATCCGTACCTTTTCAATTATGCATTGCTGCGGAAGTGTAGCTCTACCAATGTAGTTCAGTTGATCCCATCTCACCCCAACATACTGCTGTCTATCCAAATCACTGTAAGTGGTAAAAGGTAAATCTCTTCTATGCTCAGGTCCTGGAATCATGTAGCCTGCATCTCTGAGTGGTTCCACTGGAATTAAGAAACTGTTGGTTACAGAATAAAGGCGATTGTTTGTACGTCTCTTAACATATTTGTTGTACAGATCATAAGCAAATAATGCCCAAATAATAAAGAATAAGATCGAACGCATATAGATGATGATGGCTAAACCGCCCACTAGACCCACAAGCCACAGCCAACGCGTAACCGCAGTAGCAATACGGCCACCGTCAAGCGGGTGAATCGGCAGCAAGTTGATCAAATTAAGTAAAAAACCAATATAAGCCAAGGAATAGAGAAGTGGACTATCCATATAATAAGCCGCCCCAAAAACGGCTGTAGCCCCAATGGTTCCTAAGATCGGACCTCCAAAAGCAATATAAGCTTCCGTCTGGGCATCCAGCGGCTGTTTTTTCATTGTAATTAAAGCTCCCAAAAAAGGGATAAACAGTGGAGCGCTGACTGGAAGCCCGATTCGTTTCGCTGCTATTACATGTCCTAATTCATGGACTAGCAAGAGCAGGACAAAACCCACGGCAAACCCCCAAGGATAAATCAAAGCATACGCCCATATCGAAATCATCATTGAAATTAACGGTCCGGCAATTTTACCTATTTTCAGAAGGGACAAAATCGCCTTTCCTTTAAACAGGAGCATCGCCGCCCCGCCCCCTAACCATTTCCATGGCGAGGAAGAATTCTTTTTCTGCTCATTTTGCGGCAAGATCTCAAGCTCCTTTTTCTTTCAATTTTTATCTAATTACTGTACATTACCACCCATTTTATCATAAGCGCTTAAGCAGTATTTCCAAAAAAAAGCACTTGGCTAAGTATACGACGCAACTTTTATAATCGTTTCAGCGTCAAACAAATAATGGGTAATTTTTACTCCTATTTCCTCAATTTTATGATTACCTTCTAGGCAAACGCCGTGAACGTTGTAGGCAAAGGGCCATAGACTGTTATCAGGATTTAAACAATTGAGGAGGATATCCATGGAATCAAATACAAATTTTCATCAACAGGTCTGTTGGAATTGTATGAACAAATACGTTGGTGTTACAATGACTGACGGTCAATCATTTGATGGCTTTATTGCTCATGTGGATCAAAATTATGTTACCCTTGCGGTTCCAAGCAATGAAATGGTTGAACAAATGAGCGGAATGCCTACAAAAGAATCGGCGTATAGACAATTTGGCTTCCGTCCAGGCTTTTACCCAAGACGCCGCTTCTATCCACGACGCATTCCTTTTTACGGAATAAGCGATTTGTTTTTGCTTCCGTTCTTTATCTAAGATGGTGCAAAGGGGATGTCGGGCATCCCCTTTTTTCTTATTTTAAAGACTATGTAAACTATCATCCCTATAGATTGTAAAAAAAGAATTGCCATCCTACTCTATCATATGGTATTATGAAATTCGTCGCAGGACGGTAGCTCAGCGGGAGAGCACTATCTTGACAGGGTAGGGGTCATGGGTTCGAACCCCATCCGTCCTATATCGAAAAAGCCTTGAATTTCAAGGCTTTTTTTGTTTTCTCTTCACTTATCATTCTATTAAAAACCCCTGTGATACGAATCGCGATTTACTTTCGTATCAGTTCTTCTGATCCTCTGGGAAAACATCATTGCTTCTACCCTCCAACCAATTCCTAAATACCGCTTTAATGATATATAATTCCCTTCCTGCTTACAATCCTTTCAATTCTATCGCAGTACTCCCCTTTATTACTTAATTATTTGAAACTATTCGAATTATACAAACGGGCAGATCATGCTATAATCCCAAAAAGGAGTGATATCAATGGGTTTTTTAATTCCTTAGACCAAGAACATAATGGAAAAGGTTATACTACCGAAGCTGTTAATCTGGTTGTTAATTATGCTTTTGAAATACTCAATTTACATAGAATTGAAGCTGGAGTTATGCCAGACAACTTAGGTTCCATGCGAGTTTTAGAAAAAGCTGGTTTTCATAAAGAAGGAATAGCAATTAAAAATGTTGAAATTAACGGCCGTTGGGAAGATCATCAGATATTAGCAATATTAAATCCAAATCACTAACCTTATTATTTCTTTGCATTAAAGTAATAGGCTTAATACAACCCGCTCATATGCGATAACAATGAGTGGGTTTCATTATTTTTTATTGCACAGTTTGCGTCTACTGCGACACTGTTCCACTAACACTCAGTCGTAATTCTACTTGGTACACCAAGCATTGGGGTTGCATGATAGCAGAAGATAAGTCCAAGAAGAGAAATTTAAAAACCGCGAAAAGCCTTGTATAATCAAGGATCTTCGCGGTTTTTTGTTTTTTAAAAGCCTCATAAGGGCTCGCGGCAAAACCCATAAAGAAGGCTTTTTTATACGTTGGAAAGAACTCTGATATTTATTTTGAACGCATCAATAGATATAGGAAGTAAGGCACACTCAGCATTGTTACAATAATCCCTGCGGGAATATCCGACTTAAAGCTGACCGTTCGAGCAATCGTATCCGCTACAAGCAGCAATAGTGCACCAATAAGTGCAGAAGTTGGTAGAAGTACTTTGTAGTCGTGACCTACCAGCTTGCGCGCCACATGCGGACTAATCAATCCAATAAAGAAGATCGAGCCCCCGAGCGCTACACAGCCAGAAGCAATGCCTACAGCCGCAATCGCCAGACGCAAAAATTTCTTCTTTACAGCGACTCCTAATCCTATCGAAATTTCGTTGCCTAGCACCAAGACGTTCAATGTCCTAAAATTGGAAAGAATATATGCGAATAGCAGCAATACCCAAGGTGCCAGCAAACTGATATAAGACCACTTGTCCCCCCATAAATATCCTGCTTGCCAACGCTGCGCAAACTCATACTTCTGATCATCAAGCTTTAAAGTTAGGAATAACGACAGCGCACTAAACCCCATATTGATCGCAACACCAGTCAAGACAAGTCGTGTAGAAGAAATCATACGACGTTTTCTATAGGCTAGAATATAGATCAGAGCTGCTGCCAGCAAACCACCTAAGAATGCCATAGACGGCAGTAATAATGTTATAGCGGTGCCTTGAATGCTTACAGTTGAGATAATCAGCAACACCATAAGACCTGAACCTGAGCTAATACCAAGCATGCCGGGATCAGCCAGATCATTGCGCAGCAACGCCTGCATAACTGCACCTGCCAGTGCCATCCCAAATCCAACGAGTATCGCTAATACGATCCGAGGAAGACGAAACTTATAAACAACGAGATTATGCTCCTCTGGACCTTGTCCAAGCAATACTTTAAATACTTCAAGTGGGTTCAGAGATACCTTTCCCATATTAAGACTAAGAATAGCTCCTGCAATAAGCAGTATTATGAGAGAAAGAATCCATATTGTAGCCTTATGCGATTTAACAACATTCATTTGAAGGCTCTCCTCTCTTTGCTCGCAATTAGCAAGAAGAAAGGAACACCAATCATTGCAAAAATAATGCCCAGTGCTGTCTCTGCCGGACGATTAATCAGCCTTCCTGCAATATCTGCCACAACCATAAGTGCGCCACCGTAAATGGCTGATGCCGGAATAATATAACGATAATCTACACCTACAAAAAAACGCATGATATGCGGTATAATCAACCCTACAAAGCCGATTGGCCCTACAAGTGCAACAGCTACACCCGCTAGTAAAAGGACCGCAAGCGTAGCTATCATCTTAACGAGAACGATCCGTTGCCCGAAGCCTTTCGCAATCTCTTCCCCCAAGTTTAAAACAGTGATAGAGCGTGCAATGAATAATGATAAAGCCAGCCCACCTAAAAACCAAGGAATAACTAGCTTAATTTCCATCCATGTTGCTCCAGCCACACTACCCGAAGTCCAATAAGCAAGGGCACGACCAATTCCATAGTTTAATGAGATAAATGATCCCACAGCTCCAAATAGCATTGTAATTGATATTCCAGCTAGCACCAATCGTTGAGGTGTCATTCCTGAACGATTCATTGAAGCAGCAAGATACGTTAATCCTGAACCAAGTCCTGCGCCAATAAAGCTAACTAGCAAGGTTGTCGTCTGCAATTGCCCTGGAAGGAAAACTAATGTAACGGCCATTGCAAGAGCAGCTCCTGCATTTACTCCCATTAATCCCGAATCGGCTAAGGGATTTCGCGTATAGCCTTGCATAACCGCTCCTGCTACCGCGAGACACATGCCCGCAATAATATCAGCCGCCGTACGCGGAATACGAAGGGCATGAATAATCTGATGCTCGGTCAGTTCAGGATCAAAATTAAAAAGCGCTGTCCATGCCATCTTCAGGCTCATGGAAGCAGAACCAAAAGAGATAGAAGCTGCTACTGAAAGCAGCAGCAGCAATATCCCTAAGAGTAAAAACAGACCGAAATACGATTTCCCTCTTAAATTAGGGATAACAGTTGTTCTATCATCTAGCTTTCTATTTTTTTTCATACGCTGACACTAGCTTCTCAACTACAAAATCTAGCTGCTTATCAAGAGAGTAGATATCGGAATAATATGAAAAATCAAACCCAATTTCGATCAATCTACCTTCTTTGATTGCTGGAATGCTGTTCCAAATGGGGTTGTCCGACAAATCATCAGCCCCATCCCATACAGAGCGGAACACGAAGTCTCCTATATACTCAGGTAACACTTCTAAGGAAACAAACCCTCCAGTAGCCTTCTCCCTGCCATCAATCTTCTTCTGAAGAATCTCTGGTGCTTTTAGTCCTAAATATTCATAAATGATCTGAGAGCCTCTTCCGTAAAGCTTGCTATCGATCACCGCCATCTCTTTTTTGCCGCCCTCGATAATGGTTACTGTCTTATCTAAAATTCCAAGTTCATCAAGCTTCTGCTTACTTCTCTCCAACTTCTCGTGGAAATTATCTAATAAAGCTTGTGCCTCCTGCTCCTTGCCAAATACCTCGCCAATCTTCATTATACGTTCATCCGTCGCCATTTTTTCATAAGGAATTGGAATGGTCGGTGCAATATCCTTAAGGATTTCGTAAGTTTCTTCAGAAGCAGCTATGATCAAGTCCGGCTTTACTGCCATAATAGCCTCTGGATTAGGCTCATACCATGAACCTAGATCTTCAATCCCCCCCAGCTCTTCTGCAAAGGCCGCTCCTTCAAAGACACTTGAAGTACCTACTGGCTTAATGCCGAGGGCAACAAGATCCCCTTGAAGGTATAACACGACAACCCTCTTTGGATTAGCTGGAACGACAATATCTCCCTTTATTGTAGAGATGGTTCTTGTCTGTGCCTCCTTATTGGCATTGTCAGTTGCAGTTGAATTATTTGCTGGTGATGATGTAACTTCAGAAGCTTTGGATCCATTAGAATTCGTGGCATTAGAACCAACGCTTGCAGATCCACATGCACTTAAAAGCAAGGTAAAGCTAAGCAGCATCGCTACAATAAAACTTGATGTCTTTGTTAATCTCATAGTTGAAGACCCTCCGGTTATTTCATTATGGTAATAGTAATGATAATGATTATCATACTCAATAACATTATATCGGGAGGATATGTGCTCGCCAATGGAGAATTTGGCGGTGGTAAATGGACGATTGTCCGATGAGCTCACCAGCCTGCTTTCCTTGCGGAATCGGATGGGAGATTGACCATTGTATTTACTGAACATACGACTGAAGTAATATACATCGCTATATCCAACTTCTTCTGCAATTTCGCGAAGTGGAGCATCGGTACATCGTAATAGCTCTTCTGCATGTTTAAGCCGGAATCGTATCAAATATTCAATCAAGCTGAACCCCGTCTCCCCTTTAAAACGCGTTGATAAATGACGAGGGCTATAATTAAATTGCTCGGCTATAGATTCTAGTGATAAATTGTGACGATAATGCTCCTCAATATAACGGACAACCTGCCCAATGACATCTGGTTGCCTGAGGTTAATTCCATCCTTTGTAAACTGCTTCAATAATTCATGTATAAACTGATAGAACAAGCCTTTAACTTGAATTCTTTCCAATAAGCTTCCTTGTGCCCAGAGTTGTTCCATTGCCATTAGTTGATAGTGTAGTGGCAATGGCTCCAAAGACTCGAAGCCATACTGCATCCGAAATGGATTGCTACGTTCCAAAAGTCTTGCTAAATCCTTTCTTCCTGGTAAAGAGGCTCTATAGAATAATAAATAGTATTCAAAAATCTTCCCTGCCTCTATGCTCAGTCTCATCCCCTTGCCACCATGCACAATAAAATGACGGTCTGCATCGTAATCTATGCCGTTGAGATTCAAGCTAGCCGCACCCCGCACACAGTAGATAAATCCACATGCAGGTAATATATAGCCTTGCAGCTTGTCCCCAGGCTCCATCACAGCATGTCGAATATCCAGCACTTTAACGGCTGCATAATTCCATGCGGCAATATGATCTTCCAACTTCATCTTGCATTTCACTCCGATCCGTTACACAATCTATTTAAGTTAATTACATCTTTAACAATGATAATGATTATCAATTAGTATTAGGCAGCTCTTCTATTTTGTCAATCGCTGTTTGGTATCGTGCTTGCTGATAGCTTCGCATGAACTTCGAAAAGTCAAAAATAACATCATCATGGATCTATAAACACCCACTAAAACCACTGGTCTAAGGTGCCCCCAACCTTTCCAATAACCTTCTTTGATGACCTCAAATTCGCTTAGCGTTGATTTCTATTCTTCTGGAACCGTTTACTCTCCTTATGGTGCCTCATGCCTATGATTCCTTATATAAACGTTACTTGAACTAACAGGAACAATCTCTCAACATTGCATCTCCTATAATTTAGCATTAATATAAAATAATGAGACTCACTGAAAATAGTTAATGAGAATCGTTATGAGGATTATTGCATTTTCGCAAACTCACTAAGGAGTAGGAGTGTTTTTTATATGTTATAGGGGGAAACGAATATTGGGACCAATGACTGAAGCTGATGCTCTACGTGAATGGTTTACTCTTTCCGGTACTGTGAAGGACATCTATATTATTGAGGTAGATGAGAACAATAAAGTAAAGCGCCAGATCGGACCCACAAAGAAGAAAAAGAAATAAGGATAGCCTGCAGCAACATGCTGAAACACGTTATTAATGAAAAAAAGGGAAAAACATAAAATAACCCCACCGACCTTATTGGTTGATGGGGCTTTTTATTAAAACGGAAATTGAGTAAGCGAGAATATTAAGAGTACAATCCCAACAATCAAAGACAGAGCAGCCATTTTATCCTTAGTTTTAAAATAGGTAGCTCCTCCATTAAAAATCAGAGCTCCGCACATCCCCAGCATTGTCCAAGACATTATGACTTGATCCTCACCACGGAAAAATATTATCACCAGAATGATTGTTGCTGCACTAAATAGTATACCGAGCAGCCTTAGTGCTTTCAGCAAAAAATCCCCTCCCGAAATATAATGGGCTAATGAATTTGCAGCTTACTCGATATTACAAGAAAAAATGTAGCCAATGGGCCACAAAGCAAAGAAATTAAAAACCAGTTTAAACCACTTCTATTTTTACCTTGCGCTAACCCAGCATTTATTAATGCTAATGTACCCCATCCAACAAAATACCCGTTATCCATCACGCACGACCTTTCAGCATCATTTTATAGGAATACGAATATCCAATATAATGGTTTCAGTGATTTAGGGGGTGCAAATGATGCCACCACCCAGGTTAGCAGGTATTTTTATGCACGCTTCAGAATTCAACAACTACTTTATTCGTGCGGCAAGTAGCTGAGTCGTTTCATCAGAGTCTTTTACAAGACATTTCAAAGTAATGCCCAAGACAAGTGAAAATAAAGAGATCATAAAACTAATTACTGTAATCATTGCTCCTCTTAAGTCATTTGTGAAATTATAACGTAATATTTCTGAGAAGCTGCTAGTAGAAAAGAAAATTATAGTCAAAATAAAAAATAATCCAAAAACACAAAATAAGATGTTGGATATCTTATTAACTCTTTCAAAATAGCTCATAAGTTCAACTCCTCTTATCAAGATAATAATCCACCAAGACATAAATGGAACCGGCAATACCAAAAAGAATAATGGCTATGCTACTATTCAAATGATACTCCCGTATAAAGCGTTCATCGTACACCTTGTAAAAGAAAATGTATCCCCCGATACCACTCAGAAGCAATATCAATATGCGGCTAATTAAAGGATTTGCAATCATCCGAACAACCCAAGATAAAGGAAAAATTACAATTGGGTAAAGAACGGCTGAAAAAAGAAAAGCTAAGAAAATAAAAACAAACCCTATATTTTGAAACCCGTAGTATTCGGTCGTACTGATTTTATGTCCTTCCAAGAGCTCTAATCCAAAAAAGGCCAAGGTGAATAAAATCGTCGAAACAAACCATAACATGATATGCTCAACTACACGCAAAGTAATCCCACCAATTTTATGCTTTTTCAAATCTGCTTCGAATAATCATTTAGGACTTGATCACCAAACAATTCTTGTATATATTTTTCCGACATATATTCTCTAAACTCTTTATCTAATAAGTATATTTCATCTTGTTTTATCCACTGGTAGTTAAAAACAGTTCCACAGTCCTCTCCTTCACCTTCTCCAGTGAAACTCCACTTTTCAGGTAATCTTGTTTCTGGAATTAAAAGGTAGTCATGTCTTTCAACATTTGCGTCTATAAACTCTTTATAATAATATTGTGTTCCAATCTTCTTTACTAATTTAAAATGTTTAAGTCCACTTTCTTCTTGAACTTCCCTAAATAACGCCTCTTCTTCTGTTTCCCCGTCATCGACATTTCCACCTACCAATCTAAAAGGTACTTCTTGTACATTAAGATAAACTAATAAGGTCTTTTCTCCAACTTCATTTTCTTGCAAAATAAATCCATATACCTTCTTTTTAATCGGTTTCCCTTTCCTCATCGTGTCCCCCCCTATTTAGCTTCTCATAAATGAAAATAAAAAAGCATTTGATCTTTGATCAAATACTCCGCCCAAGCGTACGGTGTTATGAATCAAATTCGCTATTTAATGTAGTAACTTATTCATATTTCCTCCCACTCACTCCGCTTCTGTTCAGCACATTAAAATCTATTGTGCATTTTATATAGAGAAGCTTAATAGAAAGGGGTAGATCATAATGGCAACTCGTCAGCCTGATTTAGTATTGATCACTTGGAGTAGAAATCCTTTGGTTCGTGGATCTGCACGTAGGATTACTTCTGTCCGCATCATTGGAAATGCCGAGCCTTGTCGACCTAGTTTGAGACCCAATGGATTACTTAACACTGCCTTAGCTTGTTTATTAGACAACGACGTTGGTTTTAAAGTGGTGTTTCGTAAAAAAAATTCAAGTATTAGCGGCTATTTGCTGTTACAACGCCATTAATATTTTTCAGAGGGCAGTTTTAGTGCTGCTCTTTTTTTAACGGTGAATAAAACCTGAATCTGATTGAAATTAGGTGAGTCCATGAAATTACAAGATGTGAGGATAAGCTATGATTTAATCGTAAGCTTAGGTATGTCTTGTGCACCTGCTATAAATATGCAAAGAAGTAACCTGAGAACATTCTCTATGCCTCTCGACTGGATGATTACTTATTCATTAACTGATGTTAATAGACTTTATAAGAACAGATTTCAGAATTTCATGGAGTTAACAAATCTGCAAATGCTCGATGAGACACATTTTTTTCTGGAGGATGGAGTGCCCGCTTATCCTAATGGAAACAAGAATGCTTTAGTGAAATCGTATTTTATTCGTGATACCTTTTATAACATTATCTCTGTACATGATTTTCCAATCGCCTTGGGGAAACATTGGTCTACGACCTATCCATCTTATAAAGCAAAGCTGGATTTACGAATTAAGAGATTTTGGGATAAATTAATAAGCAGTAAAAAAATTTTATTCATTAGATGGTTCGCCACATACGAACAGGCTGTAGAGCTACAAGCGATTTTGTCTGAAATTTTAACACCGAACGAATTCACTGTCCTAATCCTTAATCCCGTGAGTGAATTAACATCTGTACGAGAAATCAACTGGAATATTAATAATATTTGCGTCTTAGAATTTCCTGATGATATGAACGATTATGATAGCTGGGATTATATTTTGAAAGATATGCAATTAACTAACCCTTAAAATCAGAATAAAAATGGCCCTCTTCCGGGTCATTTTTGTTGTATATGACTACATAATAAACTGCCTAGAACATTAATTGGGCGGGTGCATAGAATAGCGTATAAAATACTGGGAGGTAATCCATTGAATAATTTTCAAATGCATCAAATGAACCAAATGCCTCAATCTGTTATAGTCTACCCTGTTGATGCCTACGTCGTAGAAACTCTAAAAAGCGTAATTGGGAAACAAGTTGTTCTAGAAACCACTCGTGGCGGAATCAGCGGATGTGTCGTTGATGTTAAACCAGACCATGTAGTTTTAGATACGCGAGGCAGAAGATTTTTTGTACGTATTTGCGAGATTGTTTGGATAATGCCAGAATAGATCAAAGACTATAGGAGCTGGAAACAGCTCCTTTTTGCACTGACACGTCTTTATAATTTTTGAATAATGATTCGATTACCAGGGCGATCTACCCAGAAAATTGAATTTCCGACCTTCTCTACACCTTGTCCACTTCCATAGGTAGGTGGTTTAATCCTCTCTATAAACTTGAAAGAATCACCATCAAAATAATACTTATCTAACCCCTGAGCATACTTCTCCCCAAATTTATTTGAGCCATGTAGATTTGCATAAAGATTGTCCCCATCAAAAAAAATGCCTTGATATCCACCTTCATCTCCAAATATTCCTGAAAGTGGGTATCTTTTTTGCAGTCTGAAATGGGCATCAAATTTTCTAATCTCATTTTTGTCATGATATACTATCCAGAAAAATCCTTTAAATTTCGCTAACGATTCTGCCGTTCCATCACCGATATCGAATACATGGACTTGTTTTAAATCCGCCAAGCTGTACTTGACTATTCTACTAATTCGCTCATTCTCTGGTGGTGCTGAATTAAAATTATAAACAGTGGCATATAAAAAACCACTAGAAACATAACAATCACCAAATGACATAAACCGATTATGCTTGTCCGTTCCGGTGTATGCTCTTTTTAACTCCTTTATATAATTGCCATCAAGATCATATACAGAAATTGTATTCGAAAGGGTGAACTTCTCCGAACGATCTGAGGTGACATACACGGTCTTCCCATTAGATCCCACACCCTGCCATGCCCTAAATGGTTTCTTCATTTTAATTGTTCCTTCATAAGAACTCTCAAAAGCCAGGGAGTGAGAAGATAAAAGCCCATTTAAACCAAATGCAAGGCATAAAATAACGATGTTTTTCTTCACGGCGCCCCCTATATGTAAATCATTATGTTTTAATTCTCTTAGTACTTTCTATTCTGAAGTACAAGAGTTCACTTTCAAGTATAATTTTTTTGTGTTTTCACCGTATTAATACTTTTGCGATTACAAACCATTAGTTTTCTTCGAGCAAATAATCAATCATTTCTTGCGCAGCAAAAACATATGGATTCAGATACAACCTACTGATACTTATAAATATAGCAATAGGGTTACTGACTCCAACATCATTTTGACTCCAATGTGATGATGGATTTGCAGGTTCAGGCTCTACAAGATCATACTTTTCCATCAGCCTTTCCTTTGTTCCACTATCCATTACAGCTCCATTTTCTTTATCCGCAAAGACTGCTCCTGATGGAAAACACACTATAATTAGGACAAAGGAAATGATAAGTATTGCTAGTTTCTTTTTACGCATAACACAGCCCCTAGTTCTTTCTATGGTTTACACTAAACTCTTAACACGGTACCAACTCAAATTATTTCTTGGGTAATCGCAGGAAATCTATGTATTCGACAATCTTGATCAGTTGTAGATCATATTCCATGAAAATAATGGGATAAAAAGTCTCAAATTCTATAATACTCCTTTCTCTATATAAAAACAAAAGCACCCCACAGCTGAAATTAGTAGGGTACTTTTGTAGGATTCGCTGATATTTTACAATATCCATGTTCCGCTGAGTATTTTTATGGAGTTGGAGTTCCGCCATTGGCATTTAGCGTTTCACCACTAATATAGCTCGATTCCTGGCTAGCAAGAAATACATAAGCCGGAGCCATCTCTGCAGGCTGTCCCGGACGACCTAGTGGTGTGCTCGCACCAAACTCCTTCAGCACTTCCTCTGGTTGCCCACCCACCACTTGAAGAGGTGTCCATACAGGACCTGGCGCCACTACATTAACTCGAATCCCCTTATCAGCGACTTGCTGGGCGAGAGATTTACTGAATGTGTTGATCGCAGCCTTAGTCGTCGCGTAGTCCAATAAGATCGGCGAAGGATTATAGGCTTGAATGGAAGAAGTGTTGATGATGGTGCTACCCGGCTGCATATGTTTCACTGCCGCTTTGCACAGCCAGAACATAGCATACACGTTCGTCTTAAATGTATCGTCAAAATGCTTTGTGGTGAGATCAGCGATATCTGTCACGAATTGCTGCTTGCCTGCGATATTGGCTAGGATATCAATCCCACCTAACTGCTTGACCGCAGTATCGACGAGCTGTTCACAGTATTCCTCATCCTTAAGATCACCCGGGATGGCGATTGCGGTACGTCCTGCTTCTTGCACTAGTTTGAGAACCTGCTTTGCATCTTCTTCTTCCTCTGGCATGTAGGATAGGACAACATCTGCGCCTTCACGAGCAAAAGCAATCGCAACAGCACGACCTATACCGCTGTCCGCCCCGGTAACAATCGCTTTTCGTCCAGTCAGACGTCCGGTGCCTTGATAGGTATCTTCACCTGCATCAGGTACGGGATTCATCTTCTTCTGTAGTCCTGGCTCTTGTTGTTGCTGTTGAAATTCAGGTCCGGCCTTGGTGTACTGAGTGGTAGGATCTTGCATCGTATATTGGTTAGACATCGATCAATTCCTCCTTTATTTTTAGAAATACATTTTTTATTTAACGAACTCTTTTTTATGTAAACACAACAGTACACCGCTAAACATACCTCATTGATAGCATAGTCCTGAATATTTCCACAAAAATACCCCAACTACCTGATAAGGTGGCTAGGGTATCACATACTCTAAGTATCATTGATCATTTAATGGCCTTAATTTTCCTCTGACCTTTCTTGAACCGACTCATAACGAGTACGTATTTCACGATTTTTAGCGTAAATGTATAAATCTAAGGCCACTATTCCTCTACGTGCCAATTTTACAAGCAGGACGAAAAAGTAGATCCCCAATCCAATTGATAGCAACCAAATTAAAAAGAACAAAACACCTACTCCCCCTCCGAAAAAAAGACCCGAATGTTCCATACGATTTATCATCTCCTTAAGCAATTTGCAGTTTTTATCAGTCTATATTGCATGAGCTTAAATAAATATATGGAAACTCACTTTTGAGCGGGGGAACCCTCCATACAGTCTCGCGTATACATTACATAAAGGAGTGATAAATCATGGGCTTTTTTATTTTCCTCTTTGTTCTGTTAGCGCTACTTAACATCTTATTTCCACGATTCGGATGGTACATGAGATACGGTTGGATGGTCAAAGGTGACGTTGAGCCGAGTGAGGCTTATTTATTAATGACCCGTGTCAGCAGTATAGTGGCACTTATTGTCCTCTTTTTTATCTGGTCTAGTTTCTGACTTATCCTAACGCTCTTAACACATCCTCAATCTTGCGCTGATGCGACAATACGCCGTAATTCATCCAGGCCATAAAATCCACCTCATATACGCAGCCGTTACGCACAGCAGGCAAGCTGCGCCAGAGTTGGGTATCCAGCAGTTCCCGTCCTCCTCCTTCAATCCGATCAAAGGTAATGAACAAATGATCCGCTGTCAGATTTGCAAGCTCTTCTTTTGTCAGGTTCACTCGATTCTTTCCATGGGTCAACTTCCGAACCAAGCTATGGGGCTGTAAACCCAAATCATGATGGAGCACGCTTCCTGTATATCCCAAATGCTCACATCCATAAAGAGTGATTCCATAGGCTGATATTCTTAAACAAGCTATGGTCTGACTATGGACGGAACGGGTGAGCACCCGTTTGGCTTGCTGTGCCTGATGCTCATAATTGCCGATCACTTCCTGGACACGTTCCGTTCTGCCAAAGACCGCTGCTGCGGAATACAAAGTGGCACGCCAATCCTCTTGATGAAAAGGCAGCTTGAACAACGGAGCGATCCGGCTGCACTCCTCCAGATGCCAGCGATGAAAGCCATTATCCAGCAAGATCAATTCGGGCGTGTACCGGGAGAGCTCCTGCCAATTACGAGTCGAAATATCTACCGCAGGCACATCATGGAGAGCCAAGTACTCTTGCTTCCCCCACTCGGCGTGAGAATATTGCGCCACAGGAGTAATATCTAGAGCCAGCAGATAATCTTCTAAAAAAGGAGCGAACACCCTCAGTCCATCCTGATGGAAGCTTCTGTATTGGCCGGGCGTAACACCCACCGATCTTTTAAAACGCCGATTAAAATAATACTCATTGCTATATCCGACGGATAACGCGATTTCATGCAAGCGGTCATTCGTGAGCAGCAACTGCTGCTGCGCCCGTTCAATACGAAGCCCGTTCAAATGCTCCAAGGGAATCCGCCCTGTCACTTCTTTAAAAGTTTGTGTGTAGCGTGCACGTGTAATGCCTGCAACTTCCGCCAATTGATCGACGGTTACCGCTTGGTTATAATGCTCCTCCATATAGTGAATGGAGCGCTGTATTGCCTCATGATCACCCGTGATCTGAACGACAGAGGAATTTGCACGCATGATTAGCAGTAATAGTTCCTGAAAACGCGTATGCCCTGCGAACCATTCGATCTCTTCCGTGCTTCTACGACTATGATAGATAGCCTCTAGCAGTAATTTACTTTGTGAAAAGGGTTTACAGCTTAGCAAACCAGATCGAAGGATGTCCTCTTTAGTCCTTCTTTCCATTTCACTCTGCCTGTTTTCCCCGGTTTCGATGATTTCAAAAGTAAGCCGATAAAAGCTAAGTCCCCGCTCCTCAGCACTGATTTTGCTTAATAGCCCTGGTTCGAACAAGAACCCAGCACCTTTTTCCAGTGGAAACTGCCTCATCTCAGCCTCAACGTACCCCTGTCCTTCCGATACAATGATTAGAGTGTGATCCTGAAACACCTCACTCTGTCCGCTTCCTGACAAAGATTGGGTTTCTATATTAATCAAGCTATAGAACAGCTTTCTTCTATTGCTGTCTTGCACATCTTTTGCCATTTTCCCGCCCCCAATTGAGAACCATTTTCATTCACTTCAGTTTAAAACAAAAAAGAAGGTCTATCAAGGGTGCTGATAGACCTTCTTTTTGCTATTCCTTAAAGCAGCTTCCGGTTATTTCACCATAGCTTTCAGCAAATCATCAAGCTTCATCGAATTGGCTGTTATGGCACCAGTCTGCCAGTGGGAACGTTCCATTCTATAAATATTCCCTTTCTTCACCGCAGGCAGGCTCTTCCACAACGGGCCATCAAGGATTTGGATCGCTTCCTGATTCCCTTCAGTATCCCATCCTCCGTTGTCAGGGAACACGATGATGTGATCCGCTTGGAGCTGAGGAATAAGCTCTTCGGAAATAATAGATTGATATTCGGTCATTTCTGCAGCCATAGGCACGGGTGTTAGGCCAAATTGAGAATAAATCACACCAGTAAAACGGTTTTTAACACCGAATAGAGCAAAGGTTTTGTCCGCTACGTTGAGCCGGATCACTGCTACTTTTTCCTGACCCAGGGCCTGCTGCAGCTTAGCTTTCCCGTCTGCAACCTTCTGATCATACTCGGCGAGCACAGCCTCAGCCTTCTCCGGAATGCCGAGCGCATCAGCAATCGCTGTAAGCACTTGTCTTGAGTCCTGCAGCGCCGCCTCAGGTATACGATAAGTTGGTGCTATCTTGGAATATTGTTCATACCTCGCCGCATCCGCCCCTCCGTCCGCAATGATCAAGTCAGGGTCTTTTTCCAGAAGCACCTCCATGCTTCCGGTGATATCAAATTCTGGTACATCCAGATTCAAATAATCCTGTTTGCCCCAGCTTGGATGGTACCACTGGACCACCGGGGTAACCCCCAAAGCCTTCAAATAATCTTCAACGTAAATCCCGGCCACCCGTTTAGGCTTGACTGGAATCTCAACATCTCCAAATTCTCCTGTAATCGTCCGAGTTGCACCCTCTTCTGAGGCTGAGGCATTTCCACTTCCTTCGGTTGGCTTGTTGTTGATAGCTGAGGTTGATTCCCCTGCATTCTCTGTCTTAGCAACGTTATCTTTCGTAGTACTGCTATCCGTTCCGCATGCCGCCAGCGCGGTCATTACCACAATAAGTACTGCTGCCCACAAAAACTTCCGACCCCATCTTACCATTATCCCTTCACTCCAGTGCTATATTTTCATTGATTATCATTCTCAATAATCATTAACACAATAGTAGCATGACTTTTATAGCTTTCAATGCACTTTCTCCGCAAAAATCTTATACAAACTATTAACTAGTTTCTTCACTTCTTCACAAATTTCTTTTTATTTACGATTGATTTGTACCTAGCTTTCGCTTACAATAAACTCATAAACGCGCGTTTATGAAAAGAGGGGAAACATGCGCAGCGAAGATATAGCTAAGTTGGCCGGGGTTTCCCGAAGCACGGTATCCCGCGTGATCAACAACTATTCCAACGTCCCTGAAGAGACCCGAGCCAAAGTGCTGCGGGTCATTGAGCAACATCAGTACGAACCGAACAGCTTTGCAAGAGCTTTAGCCGGTAAGAAGACCGATACGATCGGCCTCTTCGCCATCAGTATGAACGAAAAGGAGAATACTACCCGAATCTATCAGAACAATTACTTTGCTCCATTCGTTGATGCCGTAGTCGACACCTCGAATGCCCGCGGATGTTATGTATTGATTCATACGGTGTACTCTCCCGACGATTTTATCAAGGTTAAGCAAGCTTTTCTTCAAAAACGGATTGACGGCGGTATCATTGTCGGCACTCAGAAGGATATTAATATCGTCCGAGAAATGGTAGGGCTCGACTCTCCTCTCGTATTAATTGATTACGATATTTCTGAGATTATGTCGGAACATCTTGACCGCAATCATCTGGCCATTGTGAACTCCAAAGATTACGAGGGCACCACAGAAGCGATTGAATATTTGATCTCTCTAGGTCATCAAGAGATTGGTATTATCTGTGGACAGATGAATACGTACTCTGGACGAGAGCGCTATACGGCTTATGAAGATACACTGAAGAAGCATGGCTTGCCTATCAATGAGAGATTTATCCTGAAAGGTGATTTTCTGAAAGAGACTGCTTACGAAGAGGTTAAGAAGCTTCTTGCTTCTGGAGAATCTTTACCAACAGCCTTCTTCTCCTCCAACGATGATATGGCTATATCAGCGATGGAAGCGTTCTCCGAACACGGAATCATTGTCCCTGAAGATCTCTCCATGGTCGGCTTTGATGACATTCAGCTAGCATCCCGTATTCAGCCTAAGCTGACCTCTGTACGCTTGCCGATCTATGAAATGTCTAAGGCTGCAGTGGAAAAAGTAATCGAGCTATGTGATTCACAGCAGCCGACATTTAGCACGATCAGCTTTCCAGCTCGTTTAGTAGAGAGAGATTCCTGTCAACCGCCGAAGAAATAGCTTAAGATCAATCCTTCGCTGAAGAAATCCACATATTTTTCCGTGAAGCTGCTATATGATTCGGTATCGAACCTACTGCTTTAATTGTCCTGCTTAAAAGCATTGAAAAAACTCCCTTCCCTCGAGGGAATTTTTTCTGAAACTTATAAACGCGCGTTCACAATCGAAAGGAGACTTTCTCACATGAAATTCGGAACCTTTGACGACACTCGTAAAGAGTATGTAATTAACACCCCAAAAACACCTTACCCTTGGATTAACTATCTCGGTAACGAGCAATTTTTCGGACTTATTTCTAATACAGCTGGTGGTTACACCTTCTATAGAGACGCTCGTCTCAGAAGATTGACCCGCTACCGTTATAACAATATCCCACTGGATACTGGCGGCCGCTACTACTATCTTTATGACGATGGTGATTTCTGGACCCCAGGCTGGATGCCAGTAAAACGTGATCTAGACTTCTACGAATGCCGTCATGGTCTTGGCTACACTTCCATTACTGGCGAACGGAACGGAATTTCTGTGAACCAGCTTGCTTTTGTACCTATGGGTCATAATGCTGAAGTACATCGTCTTGTAGTGAAGAACACTAGCTCCGCTAAAAAAACTGTGAAACTGTTCTCTTTTGCCGAGTTCTGTCTCTGGAATGCACAAGATGATATGACCAACTTCCAACGCAATCTCAGTACCGGTGAGGTTGAAGTGAAGGATTCCGTTATCTATCACAAAACTGAATACCGTGAGCGCAGAAATCACTACGCTTTCTACTCTGTAAATAAAGAAATCGCCGGATTCGATACTGACCGTGAAGCTTTCGTAGGCATGTACAACGGTCTGGAAAGCCCGCAAGCTGTAGTTGCAGGTGAACCTACTAACTCCTTAGCTAGCGGCTGGTCCCCTATCGGATCACACGCACTGAACATTACGCTTGAACCAGGCGAAGAACAAAGCTTCATCTTTGTACTCGGCTACATCGAGAACCCTGAAGAAGATAAATGGGAATCCCTGAACGTAATCAACAAAAAACCAGCAGAAGCTATGATCGCGCAATTTGCTACAGACGCTCAAGTAGATGCTGCACTCGCTGCACTTGCTGCTCACTGGGATAACCTGCTGTCCAAATATCAAATCCAAAGTGGCGACGAGAAACTGGATCGCATGGTTAACATCTGGAATCCATATCAATGTATGGTTACCTTTAACATGTCCCGCTCAGCTTCCTACTTTGAATCCGGTATTGGCCGTGGTATGGGCTTCCGTGACTCTAACCAAGACTTGCTCGGATTTGTGCACCAAATCCCTGAACGTGCTAAAGAACGTATTCTCGATATCGCTGCTACACAATTTGAAGATGGCAGTGCTTATCACCAATACCAACCGCTCACTAAAAAAGGTAACAACGAAGTCGGCACCGGCTTTAACGATGATCCGCTTTGGTTAATCCTAGGAACGGCGGCTTACATTAAAGAAACTGGTGATACTTCGATTCTTGATGAGCAGGTTCCTTTTGACAGCGATCCGAATAACACCGCTACGCTGTTTGAGCACTTGAAACTTTCCTTCGAGCATGTAACTAACAATCTCGGACCTCACGGCTTGCCGCTGATCGGCCGCGCAGACTGGAATGACTGCTTGAACTTGAACTGCTTCTCTACAGAACCAGGCGAATCTTTCCAAACGACTGCCAACATTGAAGGCCGCGTTGCGGAATCCGTATTTATCGCGGGTCTGTTCGTCTTCGTTGGTCCGGACTATGCTGAAATCTGCCGGATGCGCGGACTTAACGATGTAGCAGTGGATGCTGAAGCTAAGATTGACAACATGCGTGAAATCACATTGACGCACGGCTTCGATGGCGATTGGTTCCTGCGCGCTTATGACCACTATGGCGACAAGATCGGTTCCAAAGAAAACGAAGAAGGCAAAATCTTCATCGAGCCACAAGGCATCTGTGTTATGGCTGGTATCGGTGTGGAAGATGGTCAAGCTGAAAAAGCGCTGTCCTCTGTTCAAGAGCACTTGGACACTAAATACGGTATCGTATTGCAACAACCACCGTATTCCAAGTACTATCTGAATCTTGGTGAAATTTCTACGTACCCTCCGGGCTACAAAGAAAATGCGGGTATTTTCTGCCACAACAACCCTTGGATTATGATCGCTGAAACTGTACTTGGACATGGCGACAGAGCGTTTGAAATTTACGCTAAAATCGCTCCTGCTTACCTGGAGGATATCAGCGAAATTCACCGCACAGAGCCTTATGTCTATTCCCAAATGATCGCAGGTAAAGATGCCGTTCGTCACGGGGAAGCTAAAAACTCCTGGTTGACTGGTACTGCGGCTTGGAACTATGTAGCCATTACACAATCTATCCTTGGTATTCAAGCCGATTTCAATGGTCTGAAGATCGATCCTTGTATTCCTACAGAGTGGGACAGCTTTGAAATTACACGTGTCTTCCGTGGAGATACTTACGTGATTCAAATCAAGAACCCGAACCATGTATCCAAAGGTGTAGCTAGTCTTACCCTGGATGGCGCAGCTGTAGAAGGTAACATCATCGCTCCTGTTGGAGATGGTGCTGTACACCAAGTAGTTGTAGTACTGGGTTAAAAAAATCCGCCCAACCGTTCACTTGAACGATTGGGCGGATCTATAATTAACGATAGATAACTTCTAAATTCTCCAGGAGTTATCTTTTTTTACCCTTCCACAACATCTGCTCTTAAATCACTCGCAACCTCAAGCATTCTCGGAATCACTGCTTCATTGGCGCCAGAAACATAAATATCACCTTGATAATGCCGAAATGGGATTGTAGCCTCGCCAAAGCTCCACATAAAGAAATCTCCCTCAATGGTCATCGTAGTGGCGCCTACTACTGTATAAACTGATGTATAGGTGAAATCAGGTTTGGACGCGAAATACTGCTTGCACTCTTCTAAAGATATCGTTTGTGCTGACCCTCCATCATTTTGCATAGCTCTTGTGATTCGATAACGTTTGCTCATTGTGATGCCTCCAATATTTTCTGTAAAATAATCAGCTACCTTGTCCCGATCAAATATAGCATACAATAAAGCGTAAATCCCAGCTATCCTAAACCTTACATACTAGTTTCTGAAATCCAAACCTTCATTTCACCACTACCACGGTTTCCCCATAAGTAATATGGAACCGCTCTAACCTTAACGGGTTGAAGGGATGCTTTCTCTCTGCTGTAAAGTCCACCATTCCAGCTCTCTTGATCTACACGCAGTCCATCCGCCTCGATAACAACAGCGCCACCAAGTAAAGTCTCATCAAAAGCCGCAGTGAATTCACCGTCTTCTTTTAAAGAGATAGAGCTTAAAGGCTCCCCATTATCGGTACTTTCAAGGCAATACACAAGCGGTCCGCGCTGAATCGATACTTTTTGAGCATCTGCACGCAAATTTGGATGTGCGTAGATACGATGTGCCTCCATAGGGTCATGCACTTCGATTATATCTCCAGCGCTCCACAGTCTCCGAATAACGAGATATCCCTGCTCAATGTTCTCAGCAGTATTCAAGGCCTCACCATTGACTCTGATCTCCATACCTTCACTCCACGATGGAATCCGCAAGGCAATCCCAAACTCAGCTTCCGCTGCAGGATTAATCTTCATCAAGACTGTACCTTCCCATGGATAGTTACTCTCGTGTTGTATCGCGACCTCCGTTCCACCCAGCTTTGTGGTCAACTCACTGCCAATATACAAATGTGTGTAGAGTGTATCACCATGGATCGTATAAATATATTGATTGAGCGAAGTCAGCAGACGTGCCACATTCGGAGGACAGCAGGCGCAGCCAAACCAGCCTTGACGCTCGGACTTCACATGATGTTTATCCGGGTTGCAGCTGCACGCCTGAGGCCATACTTCCAGTGGATTCACATAAAAATAGTGCTTGCCATCCTGTGCCATTGAGCCCAGCACATTGTTATAAAGCGCCCGCTCCATGACATCGGCATAACGTGCATCCGGTGATATTTTCAGCATACGCTGTGCAAAAAAGATCAGCCCAATAGAGGCACAAGTCTCTGCGTACACCGAATCGTTAGGCAGATCATAATCAAAGGTGAATGCCTCCCCTCGATGTGTAGAACCGATCCCGCCAGTAATGTACATTTGCTTGTTTGTAATGTTATTCCACAGTCTCTCGCATGCCTCGCGAAGTGACTCATCTCCTGTAATAGCAGCTAGATCCGCCATAGCAGTATACATATAAACTGCACGCACAGCATGACCTACGGCAACCTCCTGCTCTCTTACTGGAAGATGACTTTGGTAATATTTTAAATCCAAATTCTCTTTCTGACCTGTGAAAAAATTAATGTTCCCCAGATTATTCCATTGTTCCTTTAAGAAATTCGGTTGCTGGCCTCGCTCATTAATAAAAAAGCTGCTCAGCTTCAAATAACGTTCTTCACCTGTGAGCCGATACAGCTTAACGAGCGCGAGTTCAATCTCCTGATGCCCGTCATATCCACGTATTTTTCCTTCTTCCGGTCCAAACACAGAATCAATATGATCAACCATTCGGCACATGATGTCGAGCAGTTTTCTTTTGCCGGTAGCTTCGTAATAAGAAACGGCGGCCTCAATGAAATGCCCAGCACAATAGAGCTCGTGGCAATCGTTCAGATTGGTCCAGCGTTTGCCCGGTTCTTTTATCGTAAAATAAGTATTTAAGTAGCCGTCTTCCTGCTGCGCTTCTCCAACGAGGTCAATCACTTCATCCGCCTGACGCTCCAGCTCGGAATCCCTTTTGATGCTTAAAGAATAACCGACGGCCTCCAGCCACTTGGCCACATCACTGTCTTGAAAAACCCAACCATAAAATTCGCCTTTCTTCCGGCCCGCAGCAATCTCAAAGTTAGCAATGGCATGACTGGGCTCAGCTCCCGGTGCTTTGTCGTGCAATGCCTCATATTGATACGGGATTACAACATCCTGTACCAGCCTAATGTATTCACCCCAAAAATCATCCTTAATGTTAACGGTTTGATCTTTTACAACTTGCTGATCCTGGATTGTTTTGTTCATCTTCATCTTCCCCTCAGCCTTATTTTATACTCGCTAATTACAATTATAGAGGGTAGAATAGATAAAAAATACGATCAGAAGCAACCCCTTTTTTGTACTATTTCACACTCGAACTCCGAAGAATAATTCAAGTTGGAACCAATATAAAAAGGAGCGATAATACATAATGGGCCCTTCATTTATACATTTCGCTGCGCCGCCATTTCCTTATTTTCTCGAATGCAATCGCACGGTTTATCAACCCGGAGATCAGCATCCGAATAGAAGCCATATTGGTGTATTTGATCTACTTATTGTAGAACAGGGATGTTTATTTATCGGTGAGGAGAATAATCAATGGGAGGTTTCGGCTGGACATACACTGCTCCTGCTGCCCAATCGCTATCATTATTCCGTTATGCCATGCGAAGAGATTACTTCATTCATATGGATTCATTTTCATACCCTTGCAGATTGGTCCAGCTCCGAGGGTGAACCCGTGTATATTAACCGTGAAACACATTTTCGGGAGTTTCTTACTCATCCGTATACCATTCGAGTGCCACAGTTTGCTCCCCTACCTGACCCCTTTGAACTTAAGGGACAAGCCGAGATTCTGTTGCAGCTGTCTACGGATCGGCGTTCCAGCGCAGTTTGGCAGCAGCAACGGATATTTGAAGAAATGCTGCGGATAATGGATTTAGCACAGCATGATACTTCAGAAAGTCATGCGGTGGAAATCGCCGAGCAGACGGAAACTTACATCCGCAATCATTATGCGGAGCCTCTCTCCAATACCTCCTTGGCGAATGCGCTGCATTTTCACTATAACTACCTTACTCGCTGCATGAAACGAGTATATGGACTGACTCCGATGGAGTATTTGACGGATTACCGTTTGGAACAGGCCAAGCTATTGCTGCTTAAGACAGAACTCTCTATAGCTGGAATCGCAGAACGTACCGGCTTCGAGAGCACCGCCTACTTCTCGCGTCGGTTTACTCAGCAGATTGGAATCTCTCCGCTTCGCTTCCGCAAGCGTTACTCCCGTTAAGCGGACTACTTGGTCTTGCGTACTTTGTATCTAATACAAGTTGCGGACCCTATTGCAGCTATTTTTGATTTCCGGCCCATTTTGCGGCAGTTTCGGACTTTATAGCACTTATTGCCCCTAATTTACTCGTTATTGGGCTACTTTTATGGGAATAGCTGCAATTGAGTCCGATAGATCGAAAAAAATGACTCATATCTTCGGAATAACGTCTCATGGGTCCGCATGACATCTGAGCGACGAGTTACTTGGTAACCAACGCGCGTGTTCGGACCCCATTGCAGCTATTTTTGATTTTCAGCCTTTTTTGCGCCAGTTTTGGACTGTATAGCACTTATTGCCCCTGATTTGCTCGATATTGGGCTACTTTTATGCGAATAGCTGCAACTGAGTCCAATAGATCGAAAAAACACCCTAAATCTTCGAAATAAGATCCCCTGTGTCCGCAGAGGTCTGTACCACGAGTTACTTGGTAAATATCGAGCGTTGCGGACCCCATTGCAGCTATTTTTGATTTTCGGCCTATTTTGCGCCAGTTTCGGACTGTATAGCACTTATTGCCCCTGATTTACTCGATATTGGGCTACATTTATGGGAATAGCTGCAACTGAGTCCGATAGATCGAAAAAACACCCTAAATCTTCGAAATAAGATCCCCTGTGTCCGCAGAGGTCTGTACCACGAGTTACTTGGTAAATATCGAGCGTTGCGGACCGGATTACAACTATTTTTGGGGGTCTGATGTATTTTTGGAGTTTTTTGGGAGTCATTTTGAGCTTTGGTCTAATTGTCTATTGGTCTATTGGGTTATGCCGTAGTTGCAGACCCCTTTGCAGCTATTTCAATTTTCAGCTCATTTTGCGCCAGTTTCGGACTGTATAGCACTTATTGCCCCTGATTTGCTCGTTATTGGGCTACTTTTATGCGAATAGCTGCAACTGAGTCTGATAGGTCGAAAAAATGACTCAAATCTTTGGAATAACGTCCCCTGTGTCCGCATGACATCTGTGCAGCGAGTTACTTGGTTTCTTTTCAGAGTTAGGGACGCGATCCCTCACACACTATGTAACATAAGAATCTTCAAGCCTGATTTACAATCAGGTTTTTTTGTTCAACTGCAATTTTTTGGAAGTGACAAGCATATTTATAGACATGCCTTTAATGTGGAGATGTTAAATATGCGGCCATTAAGATACCTTATCATTCTTTTAGGAAGCTTACTCGTTGCTGCGGGAACTAATTTTTTTCTCGTACCATATAAAATCCTCGATGGGGGAATAATAGGGATAGCCCTCATTATCAATTATTTATCCGACGCTAAAATTGGCGTAGCTATAATTCTCTGCAGTTTCCCTATCTTCCTGCTCGCTTGGCTAAAGGAACGCGATATCTTTTACAACAGTGTACTCGGTCTATTGGTCTCATCATTTCTGATCGAGCTTCTCGGTCCTCTACAATATCACTTTCTATATTATTTTGAGTTCGGTTCCATTTCTAGCGCCATTATTGGCGGTTTTTTAATGGGAACGGGTCTTGGGATTATGCTGCGGTTTAAAGCAAGTACGGGTGGCACCGATCTGCTCGCTCAATTTATAAAAAAGTATGTCCCGCTGAACCTTGGATTCATTATTTTTTTGACAGACTTTATGATTATCGGCGCGGGGGGACTCCTGATTTCCAAGGAAACCTTCTTCCACTCCATCCTCACGATTGTCTCTGGGGGGGTGGCTACGGGTCTGTGCACCCTTGAAACTCAAAGTAAATGGAAAAAAATATGAATATACACGATCATATGTTCGTATTATAATAAAGGAAAAAAATCTTACGTATCTCTACCTCACCTGGAGCGTGTGAATCTATGAATAAAGAGCGTGTCATTATGCTATCTGATTGCCAAAGCTTCTATGCCTCCGTGGAGAAAGCCTCTAATCCGCAGTATAGCAACAAGCCGCTTATCGTCGCAGGAGACCCGGCTAGACGGAGCGGTATTGTGTTGGCTGCCTGTCCTTTAGCCAAATCATTTGGCATAACTACCGCCGAGACGTTGAAGGAAGCGCTGGCAAAATGCCCCGAAGTCATCGTGGTCAGACCACATATGCAGCAATATATCGATGTCTCCTCCCAAATCACGGACATTCTACGCAAATTCAGTGACCAGGTAGAACCCTATTCTATTGATGAGCAGTTTATTGATGTCAGCGGTAGCCTCAGCTTATTCGGCAGTCCAAGGGAGATAGCTATCGCCATTCAGGATCTGATCCGTAAAAGTACAGGCGTGCGTGCACGCATCGGTATCGGATATTCTAAGGTTACCGCCAAAATGGCCTGCGACCTGTGGGCCAAGAAGAACGTGGATGGTATATTCACCCTCACTCACGAGGAGCTTCCAAATTTACTCTGGCCCCTCCCCATTAGCGAGCTGTTCATGGTAGGCCGCCGTATGTCCGCCCACTTCCAAAGTATGGGCATCACGACAATTGGCCATTTGGCACAGATGCCGCTAAGCGAGCTGAAATGGCGCATGCGGGAGAAATTCCACAAAAAATGTGATATCGACGCTGAGCTATATTGGCGGATAGCCAATGGCATCGATGACAGCCCTGTGAGCCCAAGCACCTATGAAGTCGCACCCAAGAGTGTTGGGCACCAAATGACGCTACCACGGGATTACTATAAGCTGCAAGATATTAAGACCATCATTCTTGAGCTGTCTGAGCTTGTGTGCAGACGTTGCCGCAAATTGAATGTGCATGGTGCAGTCGTGTCTGTTGGCTGCCAAGGTGCCAGCTTTGATGACCCCACAGGCTTCTCAAGACAGACTACAATGAGCGATCCTACAAATGCCACCCTGCTGGTATATGAGGCTGCTCTTTCTCTCTTCAATCTACACTGGGACGGTCAGCCTGTACGTAGAATCCACTTAAGCTTGTCCAATCTATCTGACGAAAGCCAGTACCAGCTAACACTTTTTGAGTCTCGCCCTCGCTATCGTGAACTCGAACGGGCCACCGATGCGCTCAAGAATAAATACGGGGAGACAATCATCGGGCGAGCAGCTTCTTTCACAGATGCCGGGCAGCTTAAGGACAGATCCGGAAAGATCGGCGGACACTATAAATAAATAGTGCATGCTTATACATTTTTATTTGTAAACTATATTAAAATACACACCATATCGTTTATAATGCTATATTGGGGTTGTTATTTTCACGTAGATGAAGCGACAATCGAAATATGTAAACATAGATACTCACATTCAGAGGAGGACCGGAGAAGTTGGAGAGCACGAGCAACACTAACACTACCTATTATGAAATTGTTGATCTCTGTCTTCTAGCTGGCAAGATCATGCTGCAGAATGGTGCAGAAACATCCAGAGTTGAAGATACGATGACGCGAATGGCTGGATCTCTCGGGTTCCCGGGGGCACATAGTTATGTTACACCAACCGTTATAATGTTCACCACAAATAGAATAGAACCTGTTAAGTTATACAGAATTGCGGAGCGAACAACGGATCTGCAGAAGGTATCGGAGGTCAATGATATTTCTCGGCGTCTGAGCGAACGTCAGATTACAGCTGAGGAAGCTCGTGCAAGATTAGGAGAAGTTGATGAAGCCTCACATGTCTATCCCGTATGGCTGCAGATCTTAGCAGCCGCCTTCACTGGTGCCTGCTTCACAGTTATGTTTAAGGGCAGTTTATGGGATGCTCTCCCTGCCTTGCCCATTTCCGGTTTGGGTTTCGCTGCGGTCATCTATCTGCATCGTTTAGTGCAGACTAGATTCTTTGCAGAGTTTTCTGCATCCTTCCTGATCGGACTTCTAGCCTTCTATTCTGTAAAGCTGGGAATAGGCCAAGAAATGGACAAAATCATTATCGGCTCCGTTATGCCTCTAGTACCCGGTCTACTCATTACTAATGCCGTTCGTGATCTGATGGCCGGTCATCTGGTGTCAGGCATATCCAAAGGAGCCGATGCCTTTCTAACTGCTTTTGCAATCGGTACAGGTATCGGGCTTGTACTATCACTATTTTAATTTTCCATGTGAAAGAGGTTAGCCCTTCATGATTTTGCAACTTATAACCAGTTTTATCGCCGCGGCAACCTTCTGTATTCTATTTAATGCGCCTAAGCGCTCACTACTGCAGTGTGGTTTTGCCGGAATGGTGGGCTGGATGGTGTATGTGCTGCTTGATGTAGAGTTCGGGCCTGTAGTAGCTACATTTGCAGCTAGTGTAATAGTGGGCATCGTCAGCCAATTTTTTGCACGATCCTTCAAAATGCCGGTTATTATTTTTAGTGTAGGTGGTATTATCCCGCTTGTTCCGGGTGGTCTCGCTTACGATGCTATGCGTAAATTTGTGGAAGAAGACTATACTTTGGCTGTAGAAATCGCTGTTCGGGCATTAATGCTCTCTGGAGCCATTGCAGCTGGACTCGTGCTAAGTGATGTAATTGGACAAATGTTCCGGCGTCGTGCAATCAAATAACAATCTACTTTTAAAAAAAAGAAATCGCCCCTTGGTACAATGGTGGTCACCCATCCATCTCCCAAGGAGCGATTTCTTTGTTGATTCATCTCTATGCAAATACTGCTTCAGGGAAGGCTACAGGCGTAGCGTCCGGAAGAATACTATTGATGCTAGTGTTCTTGATCCAGGACAGCCCTACAGTACCCTCACCCGCATGAACAGCCACAGCAGGAATATATGTCATAATCTCTGTACGTAAGTCAGGCGCCATTGCTTTGATGTCCTCTTCCAGCTTGAGTGCCATCTCTAAATTATTAGAATGCATGATACATACATCGTTAACAAGTCCTACATCCTGCTTAAATATCTCCAAAAGCGCCTGTTGTGTCTTCTTCATCGTCCGAATTTTCTCCACAACAACGACCTTCCCTTCGTCAAAACGAAGCAGCAAGTTTATGCGCAGCAATTGGCTAAGCACAAATTGTGATCCAGAAACACGTCCACTGCGATGAAGCTGTGTCAAACTTGCAGGAATTAAGTAAAAGGACATATTCTCAATAATATTTTCAATCTTCGCTTTAATTTCTAGTCCAGAAAAGCCCTTCTTCTGCCAATGTATACCGCGCATGATCATTTCTCGGATCGGATAAGCGCCTACCTTCGCATCAATTCCAATCACATTGGCCTCTGCTATTTCGGCGCCTTGCATCGAAGCATTGTACGTGCCGCTGAGCTCTGAAGATAGATGTACAGCGATAATCTCATCGTACTCTTCCTTCAACCGTTCGTATAGCTCGATAAACTCACCGATTGGAGGCTGTGAGCTGCCTACCTTTTCATGCTCGCGCATTTTCTCATAGAAGTCATCGATCGTAATATCTATATTTTCTTTATAACATTCGTTGTTGATAATAATCCGTAACGGAATAATATACACATGATTATTCTTAGCGAACTCCGGATCTATGATACTTGTACTGTCGGTTACCCAGGCAATTGATTTCATGGTCATTTGTCACTTCTCTCTCTCATAAAAAGGAATAGTAGAATGAATGAGGAGACAAGGGCCACTAATTTACGACCAGTGAATCACACGCTCACCCTGAATAATCAACTTAAGAATTGAACAGCGGTTAAGGACTCCGCGTATTCGTAAATTATACAGGATAACAAGCGTAAATATAGGCAAAACAGGCCGTTCGTGCAAATTTTAATCCATTTAATTCAACATTATTCGACATTTTTTCACATTATATATGACGAATATACCTATCCTAATAGCGCTACTTCATGTTATGAAAAAGGTAAAACACAGCAAAAATATCCCCGTCCCCACCCTCACTGTTCTTCCATAAATCAACGCGCGGTAGTTACATTAATAGGTACACTTTACATTTGTAACAGTACGGGGCTAAATTATAATTTGGTCAGATATGGCCCGGCATCTGTCGATTTTCCAACTTCCCCTGTTGGCGGGCTGCGTTCACCTTTATGAAGATCAGTTACCTTCTGCTGTGGTAAATCTTTTACGGTGTAGTCAAGGGTACCGTCCAGTTCTTCTCCTGAATCTTAAAATCCAACTCGCGGTAAGACTTGGACAGCTCATCCATCTGCTTCTGAATCTGAGCGACATCCACCGTTCTCTGAAAACGAACCTCCGAGCGACTGTAACGATCCTGAGTGATGGAAGCCTGTTCGAGCAAATCGCTAAACAGCTTCCGTAGCTGTAACATTTTGTCCCGTTCCGCTAGCGCATCGGCAATACTCCAATTCTCATTGAAAGCCACGGATGAATTCGTACGATTAATCGCTCGGATCAAAATCGTCTGTTCATTAACTGCTCTTTCTAGCTCCTGCAAAAGTGCTTCAGGTTGTTCAGCCGGCTCCTCACCCTCTTGAACTTTAACAACTCGCTCCAGCCGCTGTTTTAGCTGAGCGATTTTACGGGTTAGATCACTTCGATTCACTAACGCTTCCGCGAGTTTCATATCTGAATTCCCCCTAAGATTTTCTGATAGCTGGCGAATAAAGCGTAATGCATGCTGTCCTATTCTTTTACCCACATAAGCTGGTTTCAAATATTTCATCTGTGTGAGAAGATACCGTGGTGTTCAGCACAGCTAATCCTCCCAAATCGATGTCTCCAAATGATCTACGAACTTGCGTAATTTAGCTGCTAGCTTGCGGTTAATGGTTCCATCCTGGTACATCTGCTGTACCTTATCACGCTGCTCTTGAATAGCTTTCAGCTTCATTTCAAGCTTTTGATCATCAACAAGCCCATCCTTTGTCCAGCCTTTCCCCTGCTCTAGGCGTGAAATCAGCTGTTCATAACTGCATGCAACCTTCTCGGCTGCCCTTCGGTTATTCTCGTTCTTACACGCATTAATAGCAGTTATAGCTGCATGGGCCATAGCAATTTTCGCCTCTCTGGCACACTCAGCCTGCTCAAGCATTTGTTGGCCAGCTTCCCCTTCATTCTGTCCTGAGAACATCCCCGCAAACAGCCGTCTAATCTCGGTAATCGATATTCTGATTTGCGAATTCAGACTTCTGGCTAGAAAAACTTCACTATGATTCAAGAATTCTTCCAGCTTCTGAGCCACTGAGGCGGGAATTTCATTGTTCTCCAGCAATCGGTTCAGTTCTTTACGCTCGGCTTGCAGACCCACAATCCTTGCTTCAACACCCAGTCGACGGAAGTCCTCGAGTGCAGGATCATTCGCTTGGTCCTCACGGTTTAAACTATAAACCTTTTCTCTAAATTCACTCAAAGCAGGCAATGCAGATTCCTTGCTCTCTTCTGTCATCATACTTTGCAGCATAGTTAAGCCGGCAGCAATAACCTTAGACTTGGCCGCCTGCTCGGCTTCTGTCTCACCTGATTCGGCAACAGGCTCTTCTTTACCTGCTAGAATTGGCAAAAAGACACTGGCGATCAGCAGCGACATTAGAATAACCCCTGCAGCGATAAAGATGATTAAATCACGCTCAGGAAATGGCGAGCCATCCCCAAGAAAAAAGGGAATCGAAAAAGCACCTGCTAAGGTAACCGCTCCACGTACTCCTGAAATGGTTAGGATTAATAGTGACTTAACAGACGATTTTTCCATTTTTCGCAGACGAGCTCCCACCATAGAGAACACATACACCCATACAAACCGCAACACAAACAGCAGAACAGTAATGGCTAATACATAACCAACTACCATAAGATTATCCACGGCCGTATCACGATAGATCACTTCAATAACGTCTGGAATAGATAAGCCGAGAATAAGGAAGACCAGACCGTTCAATATATAGAGCAGAACAGACCATGTACTAGCAGATACCAGTTGAAGCTTATACTGCGGAGATACAGCACGGTCCTTCTCCACCGCATGAATAATCCCCCCTGCAACCACTGCCAAAATGCCAGATACCCCGATCTCTTCACTGATCAGATAGATAATAAAAGGGGTTAGGATTTGTAGAAGTACATGTACCGTGATATCCTCCATCCCCAGTCTGCGAATAATTACGCTCAGCCGAATCAGAAGAAATGCCAGTAATGCGCCGACGATCAACCCGCCTACAGCAATAACTACAAAACTAATGGAGGCTTTCGGTAATGAAAACACACCCGTCACTGCTGCAGCGATGGCAAAGTTAAAAGCAACAAGTCCGGAGGCATCATTCATTAATGATTCGCCCTCTAGAATGCGATGAATACTCTTAGGAAGATGTACCCTTCCAGCGATTGCGCTGACCGCGACCGCATCTGTAGGTGATAAAATCGCTGCCAGAGCAAATGCAGCGGCTAGCGGGATCGTTGGAATCATCCAGTTTATCGAATAACCAGCAATAAGCACAGTAGCAAAAACCAATCCCAGCGCTAGCATTAATATCGGACCCCGTAAGTTCCATAATTCATTTCTTGGCGTCCGCTTCCCATCATTGAACAAAAGCGGAGCAATAAATAATACGAAGAACAGCTCTGGTTCCAGTGTCATATGTATTCCCAAAGGCATTAATACAACCATTACACCCAGACCAATTTGTATTAACGGTATCGGTACAGAGGGAATGAATCGGTTAATGATGTTGGATATTGCGATAAGCCCCAGTAGGACGAGTACAACTAGAAAAGTCTCCAAACCGTATCAGCTCCCATTTTTTTTATTTGATTATTATATCGCAAAGCTTTAGGTGAGGGCAAAATCAAGCGAAGAATGATCTTAACGATCATTCTCCCCTAGAAATTCCACAAAAAATACATCAGAATCATATTGACAAAAATATTTATTTATGTTATAATAATAAATTAAACTATTGAAATAGATTCTTATTTTGAGTATCATATGCATTAGCCTAACGGCATCGCTCTTATCACTAATCACGGAGGGATCTTATGCATATTGCTAGTGGAATAGAAATGTTAGAAATTACAGCACAAGTTATGGATGGAAATGACACCATTTACCCCACACTGCTCTGGGATGAAAATTCTGCTGTACTCGTCGACACTGGATTTCCGGGCCTGCTCCCAAAATTTAAAGAAGCTCTAACAGAAGCCCACGTGCCTTGGGAACAACTACGTACCATAATTATCACACATCAAGATTTAGATCATATCGGGAGCTTACCTGCTCTACTGTCAGAAGAATGTCTAGGTCTGACTGTTCTAGCTCACGAAGTCGAGAAGCCTTATATTGAAGGAGAGCGAATGCTCCTTAAACATACCCCTGAAGCTTTAGCTGCGGCAGAAGCTATGATCCCCCCTCATGTCCCAGAGGAATGGCGCCGAGCTTTCCTGTCCGTGTTATCCCATCCCCCTAAAGGAAGAGTAGATCAAACCCTAGAAGACGGGGAAATACTGCCTTTTGCTGGTGGCATTACGGTTATCCATACGCCGGGCCATAGCCCAGGACATCTGAGTTTATACCATCATGATAGCCGTACGCTAATTGCCGCGGATGCTCTAACCGTTCAAGGCGGTGAGCTGCATGGCCCCACTCCTTCGGCAACGCCTGACATGAAGTTAGCTTTATCCTCTCTGACGAAGTTCGCCGAGTATGAGATTGATACGGTCATTTGCTATCATGGCGGCATCTATCGCGGAAATGCAAATAAACGGATTGCCGAAATTGCGGAAGCAAGAGAATAAACAGATGCAAGAAAGCAGAGCCCTTATCTGGCTCTGCTTTCTTTTTATATATATATTCCCTACTCGTTATACTCACTTATAATTCCGAAACAACTGTAAACCGTTCACGAATATGCTGGGGCTGTTCAATTTCGTCTACAATAGCAATCGCATAATCTTCATAACTAACATAGCTCTCGCCCTTGGAATTCACAAGCAGATGATCTTTGCCTTTCACATAAGAACCCGTTCTTGTCCCAATTGCAAAATTGGCGGATGGACTAACGAAAGTCCAAGACAGTGAGTCTGTACCTTGCAGAATTTCCAGGTTTTTTCCTTGATTCGTAGCCGTTGGTTTGATAAAGTCAGGGAAATCGGGGGTATCCACCACTTTAAGCGTTTTAGCTTCATCTACATACAGACTTCCCGCGCCTCCAACTACAATCAATCTTGTATTAGGAACATCCTTCAATGCTTCAATAAGTACATTTCCGGCATCCACATGCAGATGCTCTTGACCAAACGGTGCTCCGAAAGCATTCACAATAACATCAAAACCTTTCAAATCTTCCGGGGTAAGTGCAAACACATCCTTTTCGATGACCTTTGCCTTACTCTTTGCAATTTTCGATGCATCCCGTACAATGGCTGTAACTTCATGGCCTCTATCTAGCGCTTCCTGAGTGATTCGGCTTCCGGCTTTTCCACTTGCTCCAACAACTGCGATTTTCATAAGCTTGTCCTCCTGTATATGTTTACGATGTTTTTACTTTAGTATTTATATCAAGAAGATCCTGAACGATGGTTCTGTCGATATCGAGATCAAACTTTCTCCCCCAAAAGCATTCTAAACCCGTATGAGTGATCCGTTCATAATCTTCTATCGTTAGTGTTCGAGGATAATCCGGTCCTGTTTCCCAGTCTGTATACCTCTTAATTTCACTCTGTACATTGTTCTTAAACGCACTATTCAAAATAATCGTATGGAAGAAGATTTCATCTCCACATAATGTGTTCTTAAAAAATCTAACATACTCCGGAGAAGTAGAAATGAACTCCATGATAAATTCCATACATTCACCTGTAATGGACATCCAGTTCGAGCCTTTATACAGAGCTTTTGGCAGAGCACCCAACCTTCTTTGCAAGAATGGAACGCTCATTACTACTTTAATATACCTCATCCTAATAGCTGCCATACGTCTAGTTCTTGAGATCAGGAATCTAGGATAATAAACGGACACCCTCTCATAACATCCCCACGTTTCAGAAGCATTCGGTAATTGCAGATATTTCACAAATTCGTTCCCCTGATTCTCCTTAAAGAAATCAAGAATAACTTCGTTGGAAGCTAAGGGCAGATCCTGACCACTTATGATGTTAATATAATTGAATTTCCCATGTTCTTTGATCAGCGCAAAACACTTCAAAATACATTCAATCTGACTGTAATGTCCCCACCATACATCAATAGGCTCTTTCACAAGATGAATATCGTTACGGTGAGTAATGTCAGCTTCAATACCACTTTTCTGATCGACATGTAGGAAAAACTCGACGGAGTCATTAGTTAAACTATCGATTAGCATATTGATCTGCTCAGGATTTTTGTGACAAAGGATCACATACGCCATTTTAAATGATTCCAACAACCTTCACCCTTCCGCCCATCTTTTTCCAAATATTATAAAATAAATGGACGAAAATGGATAGTTCTTTCTATCCAGATAAAGGTGAATTCGGTTGGAGATTAGTTATTTCGTATGAATTTTCACTATAAGTCTGATTCCAATGTTCCACGGATCTTTGAATGTAGGGGCTCCATTCTCTTCTACAACGGTATAACCAGCCTGCTTAACACGCTCCACTATAGCTGCACGCTCCTCTTCATTCGGAAGAAGTAAGGTGAAATAATCAATTCCTACTGCATCAGCAGGTGCTACAGGTGCGCCTTGCCCCGCCCAAACATTCAATCCAATGTGGTGATGATACCCACCTGCAGAGATAAACATTGCCGCACTGCCATAATTAGCTACTAGATCAAAACCAAGCAAACCAACGTAGAACTCCTTCGCCTTAGTTAAATTGCCCACATGAAAGTGTACATGTCCAATTACCGTTCCAGCTGGCAGCCCGTTCCATTGTAAACCTTCAGAAGCCGCCAACAATCCATCTACATCCACTGGGTCCGTTGTCATCATTACATGCCCTTCCGCATCATACTTCCATGTATCTCTAGGACGATCTCGATAAATTTCAATTCCGTTGTTATCCGGGTCCTGAATATACAGCGCTTCACTCACCAAATGATCTCCCTGACCCACTTCAATTCCCGAAGCGATCAAATTGCGCACTACGAGTCCCAAGCTCGGACGATCCGGAACAAGGATAGCAAAATGATACAATCCAGCCACAGAGTTCGGACGAAGCACCCTTGCATTCTCAATCTCCCGCAGAATCAATAACACATTCTGACCATCAGCAGTCATTTCCACCTCACCGCCAGATTGCCGTAAGACACTTAGCCCCACCACGTTCTGATAAAAGGTGAGCGAACGCTCTAAATTACTTACTCTAATTTGCACCAGACCAATCTCTACGTCCGGATGAAGTGTTGTTTTAGTTGTCATTATGTTTCCTCCCACCATTCCTGTAACTTAATCAGTTACAAATTAACTATCTTTAGTATAGTTACCTTCTATATGTTTGTCAATTACCAACAAAAAAAATCATGCTGACTGATTCACAGCCAAACATGATTCATAAGAACACTTCATCCCAAGGAGTGCCATTCCTGTAAATATTCAGATACACTGGATTCAAGAAGTCCAATTAAGTCTTCATCCATATACTTATAATCATCTGATATATTCAAACAAATTATTCTTTTGCCGATTACACTATCTCTGAATTTATCTTGAATTCTTCGAACATGCTTCTTCTCCATCACAAAAATAACATCTGCCCAGCCCACATGCCCTTCAGAAATTTTTATTCTGGCATGTTCCTCTGTCCCAGCAGATCTCACTTCATGACCGTCGATTCCTTGAAATATCTTCTCCGCAGTTAAGCTCCGCCAGCGATTCTGGCTGCAGACAAACAGTAGTTTAATAGAGAGCACCTTCCTTATCCGAGTATAACCTTATTTCGTTTGTCCATTCAGATAAACTCTCCTATTTAAGGAGGCTTCCGCAACCCAATTTGATAATAAGTCTTTGTTAAAAAGATATTTATTATCTACATTTATATAAGGAAAAGGAGTTCCAGGAAAAGTACCAAACTTACTATGCTCGGTTGTAATAATATTCATCACCTGAGCTTCAGTCAGATTTAAGTATAAGGCCGTCTCTTTAATATCCATCAAAAGCTTATCTGCCGTTACTATGGATGGAGTCTGGTCTTGATCAACTTCCAACTCTTTATCGCCATTAGTTATTGAACATCCAATAATAAATGAAATCCCTAGAATAAAACTCGCCACGATAATTGAGATTTGATTAGACTTCATTGATCACCTCCACCATACACTTCATAAAGAGGTCTGTAGCTTGGATATTCTTCGATTGGCGTAACGACAACACCTTGCTCAGAGTCCAACACACGATAGGCTTTGGCTTCTTCTCTGGTTGACATCACCTTATATTCATTATCCTTGTAGATGATGGCACAGTTATTATCTACAGCGATTCCAGTCACACCCCCACCTTTAACCATGCGTGAAAAATCCTCAACCCGAATATCCTCATTATAATGTGGACAATGAATGCCAGGTAGAATCCCCATCGCTTCAAGCTTAATATACTGCCACTCCCCTTGGTCATCGAACGCTTCAGAGTCACTATGCCCATATTCAAACCAGCAAATGGAACCTGCACTCAGACCTGCCATAATAGTCCCCGAGTTGTAAGCTTCTTTTAGAAGAGCATCTACGCCGGTATCTTTCCAAATTTCCAGCATTTTTCGGGTATTGCCCCCACCAACATAAATCAGATCAGCCGACATAATTAACTCTGCAATGTTTTCATGGGTATAGTTTTGGCTTACAAGCAATAAATGACTTGTTTCACATCCTAGAATCTCACCGTACACTTTGTTGAACGTATCACAATAACCTGGTGCATCACTGCTAGCTGTTGGAATAAATAACGCTTTCGGATTAGCTTTTCGGGTTAACTTCACAATTTCACGATCCATTTCAAGCGTTTCTAGATCGATTAGCTCTCCCCCACCGATTACCACGATAGTCCCCATAACTCTCCCCTACTTTCACTAGGATTCGATTTCTCCCTTTCCGTATTCCTCTGCTAGAATGCTGTAAATGTCCAAATCAACGAGCCCTTTACCTGACCATACATGAGCTTGCCTTAACGTTCCCTCTTTCATAAAGCCACTTTTCAAAAGAACACGCTTAGACCGCTCATTAAAAGGCATGACCTCAGCTTGAATTCGATTGACCTCTGCCGTCTCAAATAAATATTTCTTCACCGCTTGAACGGCCTGAGTTGCAATCCCTTTTCCCCAATAAGTCTCCGCCAAAAAATAGCCGATCGTGACCATATCCACCTTTTGATTAAAATCCATAGCTTCGATGATACCTAGCAGTATGTAAGGATTATTTTTGCGGAAAATCCCCCACTTCACTCTTACTCCTTTGTTAAAATCACGCTCGAAATGTCCGATCATATTCTTTACTGTATCTTTATTATGTTTCGGAATAATTCCGCAGTACTCAAACACTTGATCGTTACTATAAATGCCAAATACCTCTTCAAGATTACTATCTTCAATTTTTTTCAGTGTTAACTGCTCGGTTTCCAAAGTAGGGAATTGCTCAAATACATGACTAAGCTTCAATTCTTTCCCTCCGTTACTTTTTGATGGCATGGATTAGCGTTGCAGTTCGAAAGTTCATTATTTATCCCGGGCATTCCCTCTATACTGCGCAGTTCTAAGCTCTCGAATATAGGGCTCTGTAGCTGGCATAACCGCATCTATGGCTTGTTGAATGGCTAACTCAATATCATAAGGAACTCTTACAAATTGTATATTCAAAGGAGCTTCTGTCACTCCTCCGTATTCCCCCTCCAAAATCACATAAGATGCCTGAGTGACATCAAGAGGATTCCCCACACTGCCTACATTAAATAAAGTCTTCCCTTCTAAATGTTGTATAAAAGCATTGTGAATGTCCCCATAACCTACGATATCCGCTTGTCGCTTCTCTTGGCAGAGATCAGAACACCCAAACATAGACAGTCGCTTCTCATAATCGTCCCAGGGCTGAATCCGTTCATAGTAGCTCCGCGGTGAAGCATGGAATAATCGAATAAACTTACCACTCATCATAAACTCAATCGAGAACGGTAATGTACCTAAATAAGCAAGACGGTCTTTACCTAACAATTTCCGACTCCACCGAGCCATTTCAAAATCAACATCCTGATTCATTAAATCATCCCAGTTTCCCATTACACTGATTTCACAATTTTCCTTAATGATATCAACGGCTAGATCGGAGTTTGGTCCTTTTCCAACAATATCCCCTAGGCAAAATATCCTGCTAATTCCACGCTGCTTAATATCATCTAATACGGCTGTTAAAGCCGGGATATTTCCATGAATATCTGAGATTAATGCGATTTGTTCCACTGTAGAACCTCCGTATAAATTGATCTTTTTAGAAAAAGTTAATTCTTATTAAGTTTTAGACTTTCTTATCAAGAATATGTTTCATGAATCACTCCATCATATTTATAATATCTATTCTCCGCCTTCTAAATACAGATTCTATTATTATATCTTACTTCCCTCCTTTGAATCGTTACTCTTCATATCCGAGCCATCGAACAGTCTTTTGGTTATGTGAATTTAAAATATAGATTGCAATGGCGTGAAAGAATTCCTGCAAAAAAAAGACCACAATCACGTTAGCACATGTTGTGGTCTTCATTCTACGTTGCGATATGGAGTGGTTATATTTCAGGCATTTCATTCACAATCTGCTCCAAAGTAACCTCCTGAAGGACATTCTCCATCGCCTTTTGCGCGAGCGAGAATACCGGTACAATGGAGCTCGCTATATTTTTGCCGACTGGACAATCCGGGTTAGGGTGCTCATGAACCGAGAACAACGAATCCTCCTCCACCGCGTTTACTGCCTTATAAATCTGAAGTAGTGTAATCTCAGCGCTACTACGTGAAAGTGAGGCTCCTGCGACTCCGGGGCGGGCCGTTACCAGTCCTGCTTTTTGCAGCATACTCGTTAGCCGGCGGATAACTACAGGGTTTGTATTCACGCTACCAGCTATCCACTCCGAGGTGCTTTTGCCCTCTTTATTACTATCGATTAACGTTAATATATGAATGGCTACCGCAAATCGGGTGCTAATGTTCATTGGAAATCCCTCCTTCTGCCTTACTGTCGTGCAATTAACAAGTGCATTAATCAGATGCAACAATAATAGTTACATTTTATGCATTTGTCAAACACTTAAGGAGATGCACTTCAGGATCGTAATTAATGAATATTATGCTTTTTGAAATTACCGCCCTTAACTTCTGCTACATCATATACTACGACAAAAGCGTTAGGATCAATTTCATGAATAATTTCTTTGATTTTGCTTTCTTCCAGACGGTTAATTACACAGGTGATTTCTTTGAATTGTTCATTGGAGTAACCACCGTATGCATCAGTATAGGTTGCCCCACGTCCCAATCGGTCACGAATAGTTTCTACCATGATCTCCGGTTGAACGGTGATGATTTTAAACGTTTTAGATCCGCTCAAACCTTCTTCAACGATATGAATCACTTTAGAAGCAATAAAATAAGCAAGTGCGGATAGGATCGCCCCTTGTAGACCAAATGCAGTTGAAACAACAATAAAGACAAACATGTTTAGGAATAAGATTAGATCACTCGTCCCAAAAGGTATTTTTCGTGAAAGTAATACAGCCAACATGTCGATCCCATCTAACGCCCCACCATTACGTAACGCTAACCCCATACCGAAACCAATGATAATCCCGCCAACAACAGTAATTAATAATGTGTCTCCTTCGATAATCGTTGGCACATGGTGCATAAGGCTTGTACCAATGGCTAATGAGGCAATACCGATAATAGAATAAATAGCAAAGCTTTTACCAATTTGCTTATATCCTAACCAAACAAAAGGGATGTTAATTACAACAATTAGCAGCCCTAACGGTAATCCAAACAGCTGTGAACCAACGATACTTAGGCCTGTTACACCACCATCTGAAACATTGTTAGGTATTAATACGGATTCCAGACCATATGAAGTAATAAGTGCCCCTATAATAATTAATATGACTTTTGAAAATATCTTTAGCTTATTTGATTTTTGATGCTGTCTTATTCCATGCATTCCATTTCCCCACTTCAAATTATTTTTTTCATATCACTGCAAGTGAATAACATCCACTGGACAAAAGCCGATAAAAAATAGTCTATAATAAATGTCACCACTTTGGCAAATCAGACACCACTAGTATGATGATCTATTATTTTACCCATATGACTTAAAATAATTTTATCATTCCATAAAAAAATGAAAAAACCAGACTACGAAAATTCGTAATCTGGTATTCTTCTCTATCATACCTTCATATATTCGCTATATAATTCCTCAAAAGTATCGTATCGTTCAACTTTCCTTCCTACCTTATTGTATTCTTCCAGATATTCATCCATGATCTGCAGAAACTGCTCTTTAAATAAAGGTAGATGATCTGAATCAAAATACTGCATCATATCAACCTTTTTTGTTCCCCTTGATTCTGTCATTTCATCAAGAAAATTTTGTATGCCCATGGCTGCATAATAAGCATAAGATTTATCATTTAATTCCACACTAGCTATAACCTTATTACGGCTGTTACACCACATTTCCTCATAGGTACCACCAAGATTATCATAGGTTGGGACAGGCTGAATCACAAAATCCTTATACATTTTATTATATAAATCATTGATGCTTTCTAAAAATCTATAGGATGTACTTCTGATTTCAACGGTTGTCTTCGCATCGATCACAGCCATATATATATTTTCAAAATCATCAGGAACATAACGATACGTAGCTATTTCCTCCGGATATCTCTTAAGTCCCCTTTTAAAATAGGTATTGTTCAAATGTGTTAGAGCATTTACCAAATTGTATACAACTTCACATGAAGCATACCTCACTGCTCCGATATCTTCAGAAAGTAATGTATTCGTATATTCTTGTTTTGCTATGTCTATATTCTTTTTCGCTCTACTAATGCATTCACTCCCTATAGGCTTTGCTAAAGCATCGAGTGCTCTCTGTTTATATACATTTAGCTTTTCCAGATATTCGGGCTTCGCACAATATAACAGCTCTAAATCTATCAGACACGATATCATCGGGCTCTCAAGATTCGCTTGATCTTCTATCCTTGTTTCCCATGGCGTACAATAGATGTCGTAGCCAACATCCTCCAAAATAAAACACGAAGATATCCCCCAGCCTTTGGGCGTGTTATTAATTATAATTAGATCAAGATCGCTTTTTTCATGAAAATCTCCGGTACTGAAAGAACCTGTAAGTCCAATGATTGCAATGTCATCAGGAAAATCTCTCTTAGCACGTTCAATAACCATACTAATAAGTCTGTCATTTTTATTTAAAATTTTTTGTCTAATATCAGCATCCATATCCAATTCACCTCTAAACTAAATTTAATTCCATTGTATATGGATATTGCTCAAGTAAATATTCCGACTTTATCTATATTTAATTTATACCAAGAAAATTTCATCTAAAGCTCTTCCGTCACCTTGATTAAAATCAATCCCTAAAATCTTTGCCATCGTAGGGGCTATATCTACCATTTCCAGATCCCCTATATTGAAATCACTTTTAACCTTATTCCCTGAAATCACCATGTTGCATCTATAATCCTCTTTGTTGGGAGAATAGCCATGAGTTGCATATTTAACACCCTGTTTGTCCAAATCGACAATCGTTGGTTCATCCATGCTCTCATCGAAACAATAGCCTCTCTTAGCTTCAAGCATATACTTGGTGGATTGGCCTACATGAAGTTGATCTAGCTCCTCTCTAGCATACAATTCCTCTATGCCAGAAGCATCTACTTTCATCTCATCCCGAATCGCAGCTAAAGCTAATTGCTCAGCTTCTTCATCCCCTTGTTTGATATGCAGATAAGCGGCTCCGCCCCCACACTGAAAGTAAGCCCTCCACTTCATTTCGCCGTTCTCTTCATAGATTAAGCCTTTTTCCTGCAAAAGGTTGTTCAGATGTACTTTGTATCTAACATTGAACTGACCATGGTCACCCAATACCAAAAAAATCGTATCATCCTTTATTCCAGCTTCATCCACTGCTTGCATAATATCGCCTAACCGTTTATCCATACGCGTGATTACCTGCTTCACCTCGTCGCTGTCAGTCCCATAAACATGCTTGGCGTCATCCAGATCAATCAGATGCATCATGAGAAGATTAGGCTTTTTGCGCTTAATCGTTTCTATCGCACACTTTGTCGTGAAGTCATCCAGATAGGGCTGCTCAATCCCTTTTCGAAGCCGGCCGTATTTCAGCTCCATCTCGATACAATATAAGGGGCTCCCGCTTTTTAACACCTTCAGTGCCTGATTTTCTTTTTTGATGGCTCTAATTTCAGGAATATTGTATTGGATTGAGGATTTCCCTGATACCGGCCAGAGGATTCCAGCCGTACTCATGTTATGCTTGCGCGCAGCATCGTAAATCGTGGGCACCTTTATCGCATTTCTGAACCAGAACCAGCTTTGCTCCTTTTCCTTCACAAACGGCTGAAATGGATTGTTGTGATGAATACCATGCTTATCTGGATATACGCCCGTTGCTATCGTAGTGTGTACCACATAAGTGAGCGTGGGATAAACACTTTTTAATTGATTGCTATGCGCTCCGCTCTTAATCAATTCCGATAAGTTAGGAAGACGCCTAGCCATTTCCCATTGGTCTTCTGAAAAGGCATCGTAAGAGATGACAATCAGATGTTTCGCTATTGCCGTTTGTTCTTTGCTTGACTTCATAGGATAAGTCCCTTCGGTTCATCTTGTTCAAGCTTCTCTTTAGGTAAAGTTATAAATACGAAGAATCCAATAATAAATAGTGGGATAATCGCTAAAATACTAAATTTCGCATTGCCTGTTAAGGTAGTCGTTAAAGACATCACAGCAGGACCCACAATCGCCGCAAATTTGCCAAAAATATTGTAGAATCCAAAGAATTCATTGGATTTTTCCTTAGGAATAATCTTCGCGTAGTAAGATCTGCTGAGTGCCTGAATCCCTCCCTGGGCAGAACCAATTAGCGCTCCCAGAATAAATATATGCCATACTGAAGTAATAAAGTAAGCCGCGATGCAGGAAATGATATATGTAAAAATCCCCACGATGATCATCGTTCTAGCTGAGTATTTTTTGGCAAGATTACCGTACAGGATAGCACACGGAAATGCGATGATCTGGATAACTAATAAGATCCCCAGTAAAGTAAAAGTGTCAAAAGCATCCGCACCCAGAACCGATGTGGCATATGGCACTACCATTTTAATAATCGTATCTACCCCATCAATATAGAGAAAATAGGCGATTAAGAAAACAAATACCACTTTATGCTGTCTGACATTCTTGAATGTGTCTCCCAGTCTTTTAAAGCTATTAATGATCGGTTTTGGTTCAGGTTCTATGTAATATCTTTGCTGCACATCCTTGATCATAGGCATGGTCAGGAGTCCCCACCAAAGCGCAGTGATTATAAATCCAATCTGATAACCGATCGATTTATCCATCCCCATAAATAGAATCAGCAGTAGGCTGATACCGAATGGAATGACGCTGGCGATATATCCAAAAGCAAAGCCTTTTGAGGATACCTTATCCATCCTTTCATCCGTGGTTACATCCACCAGAAAAGAGTCATAAAAAATATTGGCTCCTGCAAAACCTATGACTGACAAAATATAAAATACAATCAATAACTGCCATTGCCCACTTGCAGGTGCAACGAATGCCAGCGAAGCTGTAGCTATCACGCCGATTAATGAGAAAAATATGAAGAAACGTTTTTTCTTATCCTTGTAATCTGCCATCGTCCCTAAAATCGGGCTAAGGATAGCCACCAGAATACTCGCTATGGAATTAAAATACCCCAAATCCATGCTGCTGTTCACGTTCGAAAACATCCCAAAAACAATGGGCAGTAAAGCCGTTGTAACCGCCATCGAATAAGCCGAATTTCCACAGTCATATAAAATCCATGATTTTTCCTCTTTACTTAGTTTCATCTAACAGCCACCTTTTCACCTAGTTCCTTCTGTTATATCACTTAAGCATATGTGGCATGTTAAATTTATGTAAAATTACGTTTGACTGAAGGTTGTATGAGGAAACATCCTTTTTTTCAAAGTTCAATCCCGGTTAATCCCTTTACGTCTGCTGGTAGTTCACAGCTACCTTCAGACAAGCCTCACACAGAAATGCATAATAAATCCCCTCGCTGTCCTCGGCCTGTTCCATGTCCATTTGCGCAATAAACTTCATCGTCACCGAACAGCAAGGGCACTCAGGATATTCCGCATTCTGAATCCAGGTCGGATGTCCACCAATCTTCGAGGCAGGCGCTTCAAGCATCCAATATGCATTATCATAGGCTCCCATCTGCCGTTCCGATAGCTGCATCACTTGCCATGAGAATTGCTCCATATGTTCATTTTCAGGCAAAAAATCAGGAAAACTATTATATTCACTCCACGAATACCTGCCATCCAAATCTGCATTCATAAACACGGTGCCATAACAATTACAGTGCATACAAGCTGCAATCCTTAGCCGCTGACCAGGCAGCTTCATAAATTGAACCAACGGGTTCTGCAGGTTGTAATCAAATAGTACTGTCAATTTACTGCCACACCAAGGGCATGACTGTTCACCTGCTTGCAATGCCGCTACCGCCGAAGGAGCTCGATCTATCCCTTCTTTTCCTTCACCGCATACTTTAAAATGATAACTCTCGGGGTAAAAAAGCAGTCTTTTTCCGCCATCGTTATCTAACTCCCACCCTGCCTCGTGGGCATAGCTTTCCGGAGACACATTTAACTCCGATGCCCATCTAGGCGGATGCTGCCGCCATGTCTCGAATAGCCGAACAGCCTCTTCATCACCAATCCAGGCGAGAGCAAGCAGCACGTGATTACGGTTAGCCGAATCGAACTCCAATTGATGAATGAGCTTATCGCGTATATCCTGACCTGCATCCTTATAGAGAATGCCAGGATAATACTTCCCTTTGCGAAAAAAGGCCTCCAGCCCCCGCTCAATACGTGCATTTGAAAAACATGCAAGCGACAGCAGAATGATTTCAGCCTGGTCAAAATCATCTTCTTCCAGCAATTCAATCGCGAAAGTCTCCAATCGCTCCTGTTCGCTTTCAGTCAGCTTATGATACAATTCTTGCGCGGTTTTGTGGAAGAGGATTTCGTGTTCAAGCGGATTGTACTTCCGCGGTTTATGCATGATTTTAAGAATTTCAACCGGATCATTCACGCCTGCATACAAATCAACATCTGTTCGATTCTGTTCAATAAACGCCTGTTTCTCCAGAGCAATCTTCCTCTGATGACATGGCATGCAAATCCCACCTGTTTTTAAAGAAGTTGCAGGAAGAATACTCGCCTTACAATCTGCGGTTTGGCAGGGCAGTCGCTCGCTCATCGTACCCCTCCTGTCTTACATATTTTTTCTGCTTGCCGGTTTTAGACAAAACAGTCTAAAGCTTATGTAGTATACCGTTCTTATGCTCCTTGAGCAGCTTTGCGAAAAGCCTACTTGAGTAATCAATTCTACGTTCAGGAAATTCACCTGTAAGCACAATCTTCAGCATCTGAAGCAGACGTTTACCTGTTAGTTCAGTAGGCCCAAGAGACCATTGTCTAATACTCGGACATAGATATATCAAACCAGAGTAACGAAAGGCCGCTCTCACCCTTTCATAAAAATCATCATACTTAAGGGATATGCCGTTTGCTATTAATTCATTGTAATAGTGGTTAGCATCCTCAAGGTTAAAATAACTAGCGAGGTCAATATAAAAAGGGGCGTAATAACACCACCCGAAATCAATAATATAGGGGTTTCCATTATGATAATGGATGTGGGAACCATCTATCGTCTGCAAATCTCCATGCGTGAGCGTCAGACTTTCCTTCTCATCGTACAAAGCCGCCATATCACGCGCAAAAGCATTAGCTTTTTCACGTAATGATGGCAGATACGCGCCAAATTCCCTGTAGAATTCGGAGTTTTGCTCCATAAGGTCTTCAAAATGGTCCACAGACACTTGCGTAACTAAATAATTCTCCCAATACTGACGATCCGCATGGGGGAGCCACGGCATCTCAGAACCGCTACCCATATTACGAGCATGGATTCTCGCTAATGCCTCCGCAACCCTTGGCGACCAATCTTCCCCAGGCGGAGGATATTTAACACTTCCCACATCTTCTATCGCCATCCATTTTGGCTCATTTGTTGCTATATCCAGTGAAAAAGACGCGGGCGTGTTCCGATGTCCCTGATCAGTTAACCTCTTCATCGTCATGCGTTCTTTTAGAGCCGCTTCTTTAAATATCACATTTTCCTTTTTACCATTGTCGTAGGTTATCTCTAAACGACGCACCTCTGCACCCGACCAGCCACGTTCAGCTTCTGTCATTAACCCTTGCTCTATATGACAAACCTTTCCGCGTTGAAGTACTTCGGCTAAACCTTGAGCGATTATGATCATATCAGATTCCAAATTCATCTGTGCTTCCTCCGGTGTTTATCTTTAGATTTGAACAATCCCCTGCATCTGGTATGGATAATCAATCTGCTTTTTCACCGAATTCATTGCTGCTTCTCCAGCCAAGTGTGAAATCAGATATAACCCCAGATCAATGGAAGTAGAAACTCCACCACCTGTAATCACATTACCATCATGCACGATACGAGTCTCCACAACTTCTTCACAGTAAGGTTTTAGTAATTCATAGGCAGATGGATGGGTAGTGGCTTTTTTACCTTCTAACAACCCCGCAGCCCCAAGCAGCAGTGAGCCTGTGCATACGGATACCTTATAAGGAACATTGTGAGCACCTGCAATCCAAGTGACAAACCCTTCATCATAACGAAGCTTACGCGTCCCCATTCCTCCAGGTACAAATACCATGTCATACTCAGAAAGCTCAGGCAGCACTTTTCCAACTTTAACTGTGAATCCTAACTCATCCGTCACTTCTTCCGAAGCTGCGCAAATATCCCAAGACAACTCTTTACCTATTTCAAATTGCCCCAATCGATAAATAACATCATAGAACCCGGCAAAATCCAAGAACGTAATTCCGTTAAAAAGTACAAAGGCAATTTTCAAATTCGCACTCTCCTCTTTATGGCTTGGTTAGGATAATAGGTTCACCTTTAGTCACGATGATCGTATGTTCAAACTGTGCTACACGGCCATTGTCTACAACGCTCAGTGTCCATCCATCCGACTGCTGCTCCACGTAATCCGCTCCAGTAGAGAGGAAGGGTTCAACCGTAATCACCTGTCCTTCTTTTAACACTGTAGTCACTCTTGGATTATAAAAAGGTAAGATTTCGAACGGCTTCTCATGCAGTGATTTCCCAATGCCGTGGCTGCACAGATTACGTACCACTCTATAGCCGCGTTTCCGAGCTTCGAGCTCCATCATTCTGCCGATCTCATTGACCTTCATCCCTGCTCTCAGATGATTGATCACGCTCATCATAGTTTCCTCTGCACTCTGGCATAGACGCAGAATGTCATCATTATATGGTGGTAATTGAAAAGAAACTCCTGCGTCCCCATAATAACCATTCAGCTCAGCAGATACATCAATATTGATCAAATCACCAGGATTAATCACTCTAGGACCAGGAATCCCATGAGCAACCTCTTCATTCACACTAATGCAGGTGCTGCCTGGAAAATTATACGCTTTCATAGGGGCTGAAGATGCTCCAAATTGCGCTAGGATTTCAGCTCCAATGCTATCAAGCTCCGCTGTTGTCATACCAGGAGTTACTTTCTTTTTCATCTCAGCGATGGTATGTCCTACCACTTTCCCTATGGCTTTTAGCCCTTCTAAATCTTGTATGGTATCACTCGTCATCTATCACACATTCCTCTCACTTCTGGTATGAATCACTTGTCTAATTTCTGAAATACAGTTCCATCCCACTGAAAAATATCTTCCAGCTGTTTACCCGCAGCGTTATCGTAATAACTTCTCTTGAAGCTATGGTCATCGACTTTATCAAGCTTTATCGAATACCCCTTAGGACTACTGATAAACAAATCAGAGCCGGGCTTGATCCCTAATTCCTCTATAACGTTATTTTTTCTAAGCGTAAATAGCTTGTAGAAGTAACCATTACTGGCTCCGAACTGACCAATCGTAAAATCCGGGTCGCCGTCCCCATTATAGTCCTCAAACTGAATTTGAAAAAAATCATTAAATATTATGGGATCCTCAAAATGTTCACTGAGTGGAAAGCTATTCAAAGTTCTCCCTTGATCGTCGATAACTGTAAGCCCAAATCTGCCACTCCAATTTCTTCCCAACAACGGACCTGGTATTGTCCAATCCTCGCTGTATGTTCCATCTAAAAGCTGCAGATTCAAGAATCCCGTTCTATTAGTTAAGGGATAGAGATTATTATGTGATATCGTTACTGGACCTGTAACCTTAACAGAAGACTCCAGCGACTCCGTCTGTTCTATGTTCGCCTGATCTGCTGTTCCATAGATGAGTTTTCTGATTTGATCTGCGTTCTTCACCGGAATCGAGTAGCCCTGACCACTATTCTCAGCTGTAGTAAATAAACCTTTATAGCCAAGTTCATTACCTATTGCTATGTAATAATCCTCCGAGTAGCCATCACCATAAACAAGCTCCATATCGAAATCAGGAGCCCAATCTAGCTCACCTGATAATTTTTCACTCTTGTTCATAGCCTCCGAAAGCGCCTTAATCAGAGCGGAGTCCTTCAGTATTAGGGTCTCAAAATGTTCGGGTCGATCAACTTGGTTCTGATCACTAGTTGTTACAGGAGTTAAAGACACTCCGGCGATCCACCTTGCATTGATGAAGCCCACATCATTCTTACACCCGCTTAAAAGAGCAACCAAGAACAAGGGTACAACCCATAGTAATTTCCTAATGCGAACCACCTCCAAGAAAAGAAACATAACCTAATTATAACAGCGTCCATAAATATAAAGAAATCGACTTTCCGAATCACTATAAAAAAAGACTATAACCTGCTCCTTTAATGAGTGGTTCTAGTCTTATAAAATCAAGTAAATATGTAGTGATGTGATCAAACGATTAAGCTTGAATTGCCCCTACCGTCTTAAGCCAAGCCTCTGCAATAAGTGCATGGCCCGCAGGTGATGGATGTACTCCATCCGGAGCCCAATAAGCAGGTTCTGCTTTCACGGATGCCGCAGCAAACAGGCCATCCAGTGGAACAAGCAATGCACCATATTCACGTGCCAGTTCACGAACGATGTGAATTTTAGGGTCCAGATCCTGGCGCCAAGTTCTACGATCTTCTGGGACAGGCAACACGAATGGCTCTATTAAGACTAAATTAGCAGCCAGCGAATGCTGCGTACGTTCGATCAGGTCACGATACGCAGCTTCAAATTGTTCAGGCGTTGTTTCCTGACCAGAATCAAAGCGGCGCCAAGTGTCATTTATCCCAATATATATGGACACCCAAGTCGGCTTCAGATTCAGGCAATCCTTCTCCCAGCGTTCCTGCAAATCTACTGCACGGTTGCCGCTAATGCCACGATTATAGAACGTAAGATTCTTCTCAGGATATAAATGCCCCAGACGAGCGGCGACCATCAATGCATAACCTACACCAAGCGATGAAGCATCTTCATAGTTACGACCCCAATCCGTAATGCTGTCGCCTTGAAACAGAATGACATCGTTTTGTCGGAATAACATCATGTAATCCTCCTCTATTCCCTTTTGTTAATATTAGCCAATCTATTATATCAAAAAACAATGAATACAGCCTACTAAAAACGTTGATAATAATGATGGATAATCCTTAAAAACATAAAAAGAACCTGCTCAAATCTGAGCAGGTTCTCCAATACTAAAATTAATAAGCTAAGCTAAACAATCCTTTTATGTGGGACAAGTAACGAATATTACTTGCTTCCTTCATCAAGGTTGCAGGTAATCCTTTTAGCGGAGTTGAGCTAGCACCAACAATAGCTACACCGTCTTTACGGCCTAAGCTCGCAAGCGTACCTGAGTTGATCGGACTAAAGGATTCAAATGATTTATCCTTCAAGTATGCATAAAGATTGTACCCGATCAATTCACCCATTTGCCAAGCGATTTGTGCAGTTGGTGGATATGGACGACCATCTTCGGCAAAGACAACTGCGCTGTCGCCAGCAACGAATACATCTTTGTGTGATGTGGATTGCAAGAATTCATTTACCGTTGCACGACCACGGTTCACTTCAAGACCGGACTCACCAATCAGTGGATTTCCTTGTACGCCACCCGTCCATACGAAGGTGTTAGCAACAATTTTTTGACCGTCTTTCAAGTCAATTACATTATCTGCCACATTCGTAACAGGTAGACCTGTCAAGAATTGAACACCACGTTTTTCTAAGCTTGCCACTGCGCGTTCGATCAGTGCATCTGGCAATACTGGAAGAATCTTAGGACCTGCTTCAACCAGCATCAGTTTAATTTCTTTAGGATCCACGCCATATTTCTTAGTGAGCGTTGGCAACACATCAGCGATTTCACCAACAAGCTCAACACCTGTTAAGCCACCGCCGCCGATTAGGATGCTTGCATCCGCTGGATTTTTTGACTTCGCATATTCACGGATACGCTCATCAATATGACGATGAATTCTGTTAGCATCTGCTGCCGATTTCAATACCATGCTATATTGCTCAAGACCTGGAATGCCAAAATAAGCCGTAGTGCTTCCAAGACCCACAACCAAAGCATCGTAGGACAATGTCACACCATCAGATAGTGTAATTTGTTTGTTCTCAACAGAAAAAGAATTAACCTTTGCAATTTTCAGGTCGATATCTTTACCTGCAAAAAGCTTAGCAAGTGGCATAGCAACAGCACCTTCTGCAACACTACCCGCTGCAAGACGATGCAATTCTGTAATAATTTGATGAGTAGGATATTGATTAACGACTGTAATTTTAGCTTCGTCTTTCTTCAGGTACTTGCGTACAGTTAAGGCGCTTAGTAGACCACCATAACCCGCTCCTAGAATGACAATATGTTTAGACATGATGTTTCCTCCGTCCTTACGAATGAGATATAAAAAATATTATTTCTGCTGACTGCGTTCGCCGGCAACTTGAAGATAAGCATTTACGAAACGGAAAAGCTTCTGTGCTTGAGGATCTTTCATCATCTTCATAAGACCAAATACACCGATCACATCGTTACTTTCATTCGCACGGTCCTGTGCTTCAATCACTGTAGCTGCCATGTTCTTCGCAGAATGCACAACAGGTTCAGCAAGTTCTTTAATTGCACTTACCGTATCACTTTTCAAGACTTCATCCGCAGCGACAGTTTGAACAAAGTCATAGGACTTTGTGAGCACGCCGACAAGCTCTGTTAATTTTGGCAACTGTTCCACTAAGACAGTTAACGATTCCTGAACTTCAGGCTTCAATAGCTGCTCTAGAACATTCATTTGTTCTTGAGTGACAGCTAATTTTGGTGATTCTTGTTCAGGGGTTGTTTGAGTGATTGTTTCTGACATATCCGAATCTCCTCTGCAAATAAACTTTGCTGCATAATAGTAATAAAAAAATAATAACTTATAACGCCATATTTCTATTATAGCACTTATCAAGTTATAAATGTCACAAAGTTTTTGAATTCCTCTAAAGTTTTGTGATTTTTATTACATTAAAATAAATTAGTCATAATTTTCGATATTATTTATACACCTTAGGTGATTAAAAACTTAGGGTGTAAATTTATTTAAAATCATCTCCGCTTTCACTAAAGCCTCGACCATATCCGGATTGTTATTCATGGGCAGCAATCTAAAATACAGAGATCGAACGAAATTTTTGGTGTTCGCACGAGCAACGTACTGGCCGCGGCTTCTCGGCCACCCCCCACATTGCTCTAAGTTGCCGATCCAGTCGACAATAGACTGTTGTGGAAGTAAATGATGATCTACGATTGTAGCTACAATCGTAGCGATCCGTTCATCTTCTTCGTCGCTAAATATGTACTGCTCGTTGTAAAGCATCCTTTGGATGACTGCCAGAACCTCTTCCCGGATTGGCGCATCACTCTCCGAGCAGAGTACCAGTTCATCCAAAGCATCTGCTCCATGAGCTGCAGCGTGTGCCCAGCCTTCTTCTGGCATAAATCCCCGTAAATCCTGTTCTTCCTCATAATATCTAATCAGAGCTTCCTTCACATTTGTAAACTCAGCGCTATCTAAAAAAGCCTGTTCCCTATGCCGCTGAAGAATAAGCGCAACGACCAGCACCGAAAATGTTCTTGTGAACACAGCCTGATCTTCTTTACTGCCAATGTGATAGAACAAATGCTCCTCGTCTAGGAGAATTAAGAGAAGTTCTCGAAGCTCTGCATCTCTAAACCATTGTTTCTCTTTAATCCATTTGTAGAAGGTAGAATAGATCAAGTCATCTCGTAGCTCCGGCAGTGGATCTCCTATGTACTCAAGCATCAGCTTCACATAATCCCCTAGCTGCTCCCCACTTCTAAGCTCGTAATCATTCTCTTCAATTCTTTTCAGGTCTATTATCAACTGCTCTCTAGTATCGTTCAACATTCCCACCCTTTCATTAATAAAAGAAGTTTAAATTTTTCATATCCTAATATCCTAATTTACATCCTAATATTTTACAACATAGTATTTATTCTTCGCACACTCCAAAATACTTAGATAGCTGAATCTAAATGAAGTGAATTTAATTATTGACGAATATAATCAACTGTGATATTTTGAGTTAGTAACTAATAGTTAGTTTATTTATAAATATCACTTGTTTATAATTAACAAGCAAATACATAACATATGGAGGAATAACTCATGAGCGCTTTTACAGATTTGATTGAATCCCGCAGGTCTGCTATGAATTTTGTTGAAGGGGTAAAGATCCCTCAGAATGAACTAGAGGAAATGTTCTCGTACGCCAGATTGGCACCATCGGCTTATAATCTTCAACATACCAATTATAAAGTGGTTTCTGATGAGAATTTAAAAGAAGAGATTCGTAAAGCGGCATACGGTCAATATAAAATCCACTCTGCCTCAGCGGTAATTGTAGTACTCGGTGATAAGAATGCTTATCTGAAAGCTCCAGAAATCTTCGGAGGACTTAAAACTTTAGGGGCTATGAGTCAAGAGGATTATGATGCTGAGATAGAAACGATTAACAATGCATACAGAGGAAATGATGCTTTCCAAAGAGATGAGGCTATACGGAATGCCTCCCTGTCTGCCATGCACTTCATGCTGATTGCCAAAGATAAAGGCTGGGATACCTGCCCGATGATCGGCTTTGATCCGGAAGCCATTCAATCCACTTTAAATTTACCCGATCATATGGTACCTGTTATGCTGATCACAATCGGCAAAGACAAGAAACATAAGATCAGACCACGTGGCTATCGTAAGCCGGTCAATGAATTCGTAGAATTTATCTGAGTACCATACGAAGATAATAGTAAATATGTCAAAAGCGTTCCATCCGATGTTTGAATCACGGATGGAACGCTTTTTAATGTGTATATGGTATCTGAAACCTATCTCCACTACTTAGCATATTGAAGAATTGCAATCGCGGCTCGTTCCCGTCGTTCGGCATCCTCACTGACAAGAGCTTCCTTCAAAATACCGAGCGCCATAGATAGTGTCTCTTCATCCACATGCACTCGATTACTCACCGCTTGCTCTGAATCAGACGAACCTGTAATCCACAGATCCACACGAGCACTAGGCATCGGCCCCTTATACTGTTTAACCGCACTACTGTCGCTAAGAAACTCTTTTATCCCAGCTTTTAGATCGATTATAGGAAGACTCTTCAACCAAGTTACACCACGTCGATGGCATGTACCGATGTCTGACGCGTCAAATAATTCATTGTAAAAATAATCGCCAAGATCACCTAGATGTACCCAATCTCCATCACACACCAGCACATAATCGCCATCCTGCATCGTATGTACGAACAGTTGAATGGCTTGCATATGTTCTGTAAGCTCCAGTTCACTGTATTTGTAAGTACGAAGCAACCGATCACGGATTTCCTCCATACTAATGTTCTCCAAATCTCCAATTCCCGGGTAGCCGATACTCACATAATTATCCTCTAAAAATGCAGTGATTCGTTCGGTCCCCAGCAGTTTTGATTCTATTTTAAACAGATTCATCATTCAATCCTCCAAGTGTTTTAATGAAATGTTTTACAGCAAAGAGAACTCTTCTTAGCAAGCTCGATTTTGTCTTCTTACCACAGATTCGCAGTTTCGCGCCATAGTTAGTTTGAGCACTGGGCAATCCTCAATCCTGTGTCCTCATAGGTGTGATTAGGAAAAGAGTCGATGAAGTCATGTCTACAGGCTGTATCACCAGTGGTCTTTCCTTCCCAGCAAACTTTATTCTAAGATTCTCACTGTCTATCGCACGAAGGATATCCCTGAAGTACTTCCCATTAAAAGACACCTTAAAATATTCACCTTCCATCTGTTCCAGCGGAATCTCCTCCTTAACATCACCAACTTCTGCGGACTTGGATATCAATTGAAGTTTATGGGCAGGAAGTACACTTAGCGTTACATTTTCACCAGCCAATATAGACACACGTTCAACAACGCGTAATAAGACGCCTGTATTTACTATGACTTCGGAGAGGTGGGATGGGGGAATTAAGTTTTTGATGGATGGGTAAGCGCCTTCCAATAGAGCAGACTGAACTGTTAGTCCGTTGGAAACAAATCTAATCTGCTTATTACCAATTTCTATTTCGGTGGTGTTGTTTTCTCCCTCGGATAACATTTTAGAAAGATCGTATAGGGTACTGCCTGGGATGACAACATTTAAGCTAGTAACCATAGGAATATCCAAGTGCTCGATATGCTGTGCAAGTCGAATGCCGTCCGTCGCGTTCACACTAATCGAATGATTATCAATTTGTAGAGAAACTCCTGTTAGTATGGGTCTAGTCTCAGAAGTGGAGACAGCAAAAACAACCCGCTTTATGATTTGCTTTAAAAGAGTATTATTCATGCTTATCTTTTGGGTAAGCGGATGATCTATGTAATGAATTCTAGGAAACTCTGTGGCGTCCATTCCACACAAACGAAATCGTGTATTTTCTGATTGAATGCTTAGCGTTAATGACTCTACAACTTACAGACGAATCCTTCCAGAATCAAGCTTACGGATGATCTCGTAGAAGTAACGTGCAGGTACAACAATTTCACCTGTTTTTTCCACTGTCAGCTTTTCTATTTCCACAGGAATCTTATTTTCGATGGTCATACTTATATTACTTGCTGTTAAAATCAGGCCACTAGCTTGGGCTTGAATTTTTATTCCCGAGAGTAAGGGTATGGAGCTATTCGCAGATACAGCCTTTAATACAACCTGTAATGCAGCGCTGAGTGAATCTTTAGATACATGGAATAGCAAAAAACTCACCTCTCTCTTTAGGATTCCTTTGAAAAATGAGACTCAATAATAGTACGGAACACTTGGGAGCGAGATAAGTTCTGATCCACACAAGCGCTTTCAATCTCCTGCCATATTTCCTCTGTTAACGTCAAAGATACCTTCTTAGTCACACCTATGCTTTTTCTGCCTGCTCCTTCTCGAAGACCTCCCCTTGTAAAAAGAAAACCTAATTGCCCGTCTTTCGTAGATACCCCTACTTTGACTTTATTCTTGCTATCATGTTTGGTGTTGCCCTTGATTTCACTTTTGATATCGTCTTCAATTTCTTTATAGTTCAATGACCTATGCACCTCACTTGATTGAATTAAGTAACCTCAATCAATTTATCCGTTATTTTCATAATACCATACATGCCAAAATTCCACTACCTCTCTAAAAATAAAAACCACTCCAATAAATTGAAGTGGCTCCGGGTTATATTATCTCAAGATATTCTGATAATTTGGTGTAAGGTCAGACTTTCGCGGGTCTCTCAAATGCTTGAATGATTCTAACTTCACCTTAGGACCCGGAGTGATTCTAAAAGTCATAGTATCCTCTCCAACGGATAGATGTGGACCTACTGTAGGGTGTATGTTGAGTGTAATTAAGAAATCAAACCGTCGAAACCCATTCACTCGCTTCATATCTGTAACATCTACTAAATAAGGATACACTGTCGGAGTTATCGTTAGAAGAGGCGCATAAATCTCAGCCATTTTTTTCTCAATATGGGGTAAAAGAAAGAGCATCAGAGTGTCTTTGTACATGAGCTCGCGCGAATCCTGATCTGGAAGCTTCGGTTCCGATTCAGCTCTGGACGGAGCCTCGGATTGTGGTTGAACTAACCCAATAGCGGAGCAAGGTTGTTGACCCAGCAAGAGCATGACTGCGATAAGAAGAGGAGCAATCCAGCTTTTTTTCATCAAAATAGCCTCCTTAGGGAACTTTTTATAAATTCCCCAATGAGGCCCTATTTTTATACGCTAAATCTCAATTGTATTAAAAAGAAAGGGATCTCCCTTCAGATAATTCCTTAGGATCGCTTGCGCATAAGGCTGTTCTGCCTTCAGACCCTCGGTTTCTCTGGGATCAGGTGCATGATGGCAATAATTTTCGATCATAACCATGACCGTAAAATTCTCCAACGTCTGAACCCACTCTCCATCAAGCTTGCTAACACTCTCGTACCCCTTGATGACTAGTTCTCTTTGCAGAGGATATATTCCCAAAATCGTATGTGCAACATCATAAAGATAATAGCCCCAGCCACATCTTCCAAAATCAATCGCTCGAGGATCGCCTTGGTGAAATATGATATTCCCTTGATGTAGATCACCATGGATAACCCCATAAGTCCTTCTGTTCTTCTTGTTATGCTGCTTGCTTAACCAGCCGTATAATTGCTCAGCCGCAGACTGATACAGCACGAACTCATCATCCGTAAGAAAACTATGGTAGTGCAGTTTTAAACGAATCATCGCTTTTCTAAAGCTATGTTCATCCCACACGGGACGATTAAAGCCTGGGGGTAACTCAAGCTCCTGTGCCGCTTTATGTAGCTTGGCTAATAGTACGCCTTCTTTGTAAATTTGTTCTTCCGTAAGTTTTTCGTTCGCATGTTCGCCTTCAACCCAGCGCATTAACGATGCATATACACCTTCCCCCTTAGCTTGCTCCACTTTGAATGTAACAGAACCAGTGCGATCATGAACACCTTTTGGCAGGGGCACATCGATTTTACTCTTCAAAAGCTCCAGCCACGCAATTTCGGAGTTAATTTCCTCTTTGGATCTCCCCGAATGAAGGCGCAGCAAAAAAGTTCCTTCTTTATTCGTCTCTATTACAAAGGTACAGGTGTCCGATAGTTGGTTAAAACGAATCTGCGTCCAATCGAGGTCAAAGTGCTGAAGCGCCATCAAAGCTGCTTGCTTATAGTTGTTTCTCATCGCAATGGAATGTACACATCAACCTCATCAGGCCACGTAGGATTACTAAACTGGTAGATTTCTATAGCCAATGCACGATCATTACTCTGCAAACCATTTTCTCTCACATAAGTATGAAGAACCTCATAAGGATCGCCTTTGGATTTCACCTGGACATACCGATGGGCCGGGATCGTAAAACCAAGCATCCCTTCAGGAACATTCGTGAGTTCCTCCACTTCCATACAGATCATATAGGTAAATAAATTCTCCGAAGTAAAATGTGGACTAAGGTATCGTTCAGGGTGAATGATATTGCTGATTTCATCTTTTCTACTATTAAATTCTCGCTTCATCGCTTCCACTCTTTCCGGCTCGTGCCCTACAAAAGAAGAAGTAATACTCAAGCCTATCAGCTTCATTTCCGGTAATTCAAGAACTTGGACTTGGGCTTCATCCATCATGAACAATCCATCCCTTCAATGATTATTAAAATGAAAAATATCTGAAATAAATATTTCTCTTGAAAATAATTTCAGAAAACTAAATAATATAAAGCAGTACTACATGTCGGATCTATCATCTTAATAAGGGTGGAGCTTCATTACAGACATAAGAAAGGTTGAACATCGGCACCATGAACGCAATTCCAAACCTCAACAAGGAACCAGCCCGTGTGGAAAAAACACGCAAAGAACCTTTCCCCATCTCTATTCTTTCGCTTACGGTAGGCGCTTTTGCGATTGGAATGACTGAATTTGTCATCATGGGTATTTTACCAAATGTCGCCAAGGATTTACAGGTTAGTATTTCAACGGCAGGCCAGCTCATCACGATGTATGCCCTTGGGGTAGCCGTCGGTGCTCCTATTCTAACCATCCTTACGCAACGAATTCCGCAAAAGAAACTGTTATGCCTGCTCATGGTTTTATTTATTCTAGGCAACGGAATCTCTGTATTTGCTCCAAACTATGCCGTTCTAATGGTAGCCCGTATCATTACAGCTTTGACACACGGGACTTTCTTTGGCGTTGGCGCAGTGATCGCTTCTAATCTGGTCAAGCCCAATAGGCGGGCCGGAGCCGTTTCCATTATGATGGCGGGTCTAACGATTGCTAATATCGTCGGTGTTCCTCTAGGGACATTTATTGGACAAAATATGGGCTGGCGGGCCTCATTTGCTGCGATTGCAGTCATGGGCGTCGCAGCACTAATCGGCATTCTTATTTTCATTCCAAAGATTAAACAAGACAAACCTGCTAGTGTAATCCAGCAAATTTCTGCGCTAGCTAATCCTAAATTGCTTCTATTCCTACTGATCGGAGCGCTTGGTAACGCCAGCTTGTTCACGGTGTTCACTTATATAGCACCATTGCTTATGGAAGTTACCGGCTTTGCCGAGCATAGCGTGACATGGATTTTAGTTCTTTTCGGCTGTGGTGTAACCATCGGGAATATCGTTGGCGGGAAGCTTGCAGATTGGAAGCTGATGCCTTCTCTCGTGGGACTTTATTTTGCAGTGAGTGTTATTCTTACGATCTTCTCCTTTACGATGCATAGTCCAATCGCTGCTGTAATTACAATATTCTTCTGGGGTATGGTTTCCTTCGCGGTCATGCCAGGATTACAAATACGGATTATGAGTCTGGCTCAGGCCGCTCCCGCACTAGCTTCAACGACCAGTCATTCCGCAGGTAATCTCGGAAACGCAACAGGTGCCTTCATTGGTGGCTGGGTCATTTCTCATCTTGCGATTACTTCGCTGCCATGGGTCGGTGCCGTTCTGGTAGGACTCGGTCTGGTACTTGGAATTGCTTGTTATGTAGCAGAACGTAAAGAGAAAGTGGCTTAATTTTTTATAGAGCAATATTTAAAAAACGAGGGTGTGCCCAAAGCGATGAAAATGGCTTAGGGACGCCCTCGTTTTTTCTTTTTACAAACTATAATTATCTATCTTATGGCTTCATCCTTCTAATGCTTAGCATCTGATTTGCCCCTTTTTGAAATTCATAAGGCACCACCATCTCCTCCACAGCGAAACCTTGGCGAACCAGCTCATCTATAAGGCGATCTAAATGCGCATATCTTTTGCAGGACAGATCAACTAATGGGAAAATACGAAGCTCCTCTTTCGTCACCCGCATAAGTTCATTAACAGACTTTAGATGAAAATCATAGTCCAACCGATCACTATACATAAACAGGAAATGTGCAGACAACGTCAGATCAAACGCCTCGTCATTGAACGGCAGATCAGGTAAAACCACTGGAACATATCGCTCCGGGGCTAGTCTCTGATCCTTGATGTTATCGTTTAAAGCCTTATTCCGCACTTGTGTCAGATCCGCTATGGACTCGAAGTAATCCCAAACAAAATTATCCTGCACCTTATCCATTTCAGACATAGCATGCACAATATCTTGAACACCTTTATCCGCAAGCTCATCCGTAGAGTAATAATAAGCAATATCGGCAGCTGTAACGTCACTCCCGAGCTGATTCGATCTCGCTGTAAAAGAACAGGCACCGGCAGGACAGTCCAAAATCCTCTGGCCTACAAGATCCGCTTCTTTCAAATTGAACATCTGCAAATATTCCTCAAAGGTCCTTCCTATAAAAACAATCCTCTCCAACTCAAGCTTTCCCTCTGCTCCGCTCATCTCATCTCACCTTTCCTCATCTTGGCTAATGCTGCTCGTTTTTTACTTCTGTTTAAATATATGTATAAGATAATCTATAAGAAGTCCTAGAATCAGGAACGTCCCAAAATGAATTACATACGTGGGAAATCTGACGCTGATTAATATACTGCTTGCAGCCCATTCCGTATTATTAACATCAACCATCCAGTTTGCAAAGGGCTTCATGAAGATCAGCGTATCTATAATTGGATTAAGTCGTACAAGAATAATGTTTGCGATCTCAATCCTGAAATAATCACCTAGACAGATGATGATACTAATAATCGAAAACCAGAAACTGAATTTTCTCCTTAAAAACATCAAGCACCGCCCTCTCTTTTTTTCCTAATACATACAATTCGTTTAAAATTCAAAATATCCTTGTCGCGGATAGTTCCTGCTTTAAAAAATGATACAATCTGGCGCTCGCTAGCTTGAGCGGATAATCCGAAAGTTTACATAGGATACCGCAGGTCATATCAATAACCTTTCCCTCCAGCTTCCGCACAACCGTTCCTGCAGGGACCGGATTCAGCACAATCTCAGGGACAAGAGCGACACCTAAGCCACTTTCCACAAAATATTTCAAAGCCGACATGCTTCCAATCTCCATAGTATCGAATGGCACTCCACCTGATTCCTGCAGCACACTTTCTAATTTTTTGCGATAAGGACAGTTCACTGCCGTTATAAGTAACCGATGATCCTGTAGATCCTCTGGGGTGATATTCTCCTTGGAAGCTAGCGGATGTTCTTCTGGCATAAGTAACACAAATTCCTCCATAAATAAGGGTTCGAAAAAAAGCTCCTTACCCAGCTCTGGCGCTGAACATACAGCCATATCAATTTCGCCCCGCAAAAGTAGTTCACTAAGTGCTGCGGTTCCCGCGATCTCCACGGAGACTTTCACTTTCGGAAACTGCGTCATAAAACTGCTTAACAGCTGCGGCAAACGATAGCTCGCCGTCGGATCTGTTACCCCTATGCGGATGTTGCCAGCTTCTCCTATTTTTAAATCAGCCAGACGGCTCTGTAGCCGCTCCATATCCTTTACAATATGTAAGCTCTCTTCATAAAACAATCTGCCAGCTTCTGTTAAGCTGATTTGTTTTCCCCGCTCAAGGAGTTGACAGCCTAAGTCGGATTCCAGCCTCTGCATTTGCATCGTGACTGTGGATTGGGCATAATTCAAGTCCTCTGCTGCACGGTTAAAGCTTCCTGACATCACGATGGTTTGAAAGGTTTTTATTGTTTTTAGATCCATTCTAGTGACCTCCACTACTTAGTTCAAATAAATTGAACCAAACCTTCAATTAATTCAATTATACCAAATTCAATAATCACTATAGAATACTCTATATCAACAACATACGCCAACCTAAGGAGTGCATGAGGATGGATCTTAACAATAAAGTAGCCTTAGTAACTGGTGGAGGTACTGGAATTGGCAAGGCTGTAAGTCTGGAATTAGCCCGACGCGGAGCCCTTGTTGCAGTCAACTATTCTAGATCCGAGGCAGAAGCTAATGAAACCGTGAATACGATTATAAATCAAGGGGGGCAAGCCATAGCAGTACAAGCCGATGTTTCTAAGGATCAGGAAGTACGGAGTATGATCGATTCGATTATTCAGCATTTTGGGACGGTAGATCTGCTGGTGAATAACGCCAGTATTACTAAACATATTGCGCTAGGGGATCTGGAAAAAGCAACAGAGGAAGTATGGGATGAGCTTTATGATGTAAATGTGAAAGGAATGTTCTTCTGCGCCAGAGCAGTTGCACCATATATGAACCTGAGCGGTTCAGGCGCCATCGTCAATCTCGGTAGCATCGCCGGACAAACTGGATTAGGCTCTTCCCTTCCTTATTCAGTCTCCAAAGCTGCTGTTCATGGTCTTACGAAATCTCTAGCCCATGCGCTGGCTCCAACTATTAGAGTCAACTGCATCGCACCGGGAGCCGTTGCCACTAGATGGTGGTCTGGTCGAGAAGAGCAGATGCATAAATTAGCCCCTAATCTGCTGCTCCAGCGTATATCATCCACTGAAGATATCGCTCAATTCGTCTGCGCAACACTGGAACAGGAAGCAATGACCGGACAGATCATTACTGTAGATAGTGGTCAAACGTTGTAACAACTAAACAAATGACATATCAATTGAAGCGCCGATAGAATAATTAGGGGATTTCTCCCTATAATTTATCTGATTTGCTGGAAAATAAAGAAATTTTCCTGATTTTTAGGGAGGAATTCCCTAATTCCTCTCTACCCCACACGATCGTCGTTTGGTCTATTTTATAAAGAAAGAAGCTGCCCCAAAAGTAGAATACTCTACTTCTAGGACAGCCTCTATTGCATAAATATTGGTGATGTCTTTAGTTAGGTTCACTACCCCAAATCAGATTACCCGAGATGTAGGCTGGCGCTTTTGTCCAGTCTACAAAATTGGTATCTACTCCATTAAAGGAATAATCTCCGGTTTGAGTGTAATTCGTCCAGTCCTCTTTAGCCACACGCACCTGGATGTCGATGCTCGCACCCGCAGCAAGTGAACCCGCTGCACTCGAGAAGCCAACCTCTAGATAATAATCCGCATTCGCTTTAGCTGTTGGCAATTTTACAAATGCTCCTGTTACATTCGCGCTTCCAACCTGTGACCAGTCGCAGAAGAAGCTCTGTGCCTTCTCACCGTCAATAGTGTAATAGTATCTTAACTTCACATCGGAGAGTGCAACTGCACTTGTGCTCGTGTTCACCAGCTTAAACTTTGGATTCAACGTATTTCCGGAAGCAGACAATGTACCGTTATACATCTGTACTTTTAATGCTGCTGTTGGAGCTACTGTCGTATCCGAAATTGTGAAAGCCAAGGATTGTGTGGTCCCTGCACTAAACTCAAAGGTCAGCGTAGTGCTTCCCACCGCTTGGGTTGCCAGATACTCTTTCTTAATCGTTACTGTAGAACCACTAACCGTATAATCTGTGCCAGCAACCAATGTCGCTGTTCCATTCTTAATCGTGCTGAGCGTATTTCCATTCAATGTCATAGTTACTACAACGTCTGCTTGATTCGCTGTTTTCTTATCAAAGCTTGCTGTTGCTGGTGTTATCGTGGAGTTGGATATCGGTGTTGTCGTATCCGTCACCGCAACCGTTAAGGATTGTGTAGCTCCTGCGCTAAAGCTGAACGTCAGCGTGGTCGTTCCAACTGCTTGTGTTGCTAAATACGCTTTTTTAATCGTTACCGTTGCGCCACTCACCGTATAATCCGTTCCAGCTACTAGGGTGGCCGTTCCATTTTTGATCGTGCTAAGCGTATTTCCGTTCAACGTCATAGTTACTGCAACGTCTGCTTGATTCGCTGTTTTCTTATCAAAGCTTGCTGTTGTTGGCGTTATCGTGGAATTGGATATAGGTGTTGTTGTATCCGTCACCGCAACCGCTAAGGATTGTGTAGCTCCTGCGCTAAAGCTGAAAGTCAGCGTAGTTGTTCCAACTGCTTGTGTTGCAAAATACGCTTTTTTAATTGATACCGTTGCGCCACTCACCGTATAATCTGTTCCAGCTACAAGGGTAGCAATTCCGTTTTTGATCGTGTTGAGCGTATTTCCATTCAACGTTAGCGTTACTGCAACGTCCGTTTGATTCACTGTTTTCTTATCAAAGCTTGCTGTTGTTGGAGTAATCGTTGAATTGGATATAGGTGTTGTCGTATCCGTTACCGCAACCGCTAAGGACTGCGTCGCTCCTGCGCTAAAGCTGAACGTCAGCATTGTCGTTCCAACTGCTTGTGTTGCTAAATACGCTTTTTTAATCGTTACCGTTGAGCCACTCACCGTATAATCCGTTCCAGCTACAAGGGTGGCCGTTCCATTTTTGATCGTACTGAGCGTATTTCCATTCAACGTAAGCGTTACTGCAACGTCCGCTTGATTCGCAGTTTTTTTATCAAAGCTTGCTGTTGTTGGAGTAATGGTTGAGCCTGTAGCTGGTGGATTTACAGGATCAGCATACAATGTGCCTCGGCCATTCGTTCCGAGATACACACGTCCGTAAATTCTTGGGTCACCAGTAATCGCCATATTAATCTTAGCGTATTGATGGGCATCGTCATTAATACGAACCCAAGTTGCGCCAACATCATCAGAACGGAACACACCCCGTACGCCATCAATCTTTGCTACCGTGTACAGTGCCATATAAGTTTGACCCGGCGCAGCCTTTCCATAACCAATGAGATCAGCTTCTTGTACGTTTGTTAATTTCGTGAAGCTCGCACCAGAGTTCGTGGAGTGCCACAAACCATATTTATTCTCAGTCGTGTTCCCTCCTGCAAACCAGATGTCGCCTTCAATACCCGGTACTGCCTTCATGCTGATCTGAGCTTCATTCGGCTGTAATCCAGCCACATTATTGGTTGGGAAACCTGAAGCTGAAGTGGCAGTAAATGTAGCTCCACCATCGACACTAACATAGAAGACTCCAGCAAAAAATCCATAGAATTTGTTAGCATTCACTCGATCTGAGGCTACTTTTGCCCCAGCAGGTAATCCGGCGCTTGCTGTCCAAGAGTTACCTGTTGTTTTGGAGTAGTACACACCAATATCCGAGGTGCTCCACACAATGGAGTTCCCACTTGCTGACACAGCTACTTGTCCATGCCCCACTGTTGTTTTGGTGCCATTTGACGGTTCGGAATTTGGCATGTACCAGTTCACTCCACCATCATTAGAGATACCAATAGATTTCATACTTGGTGTCTTCTCTTTATCCGCACTGCCTACCCGAACCATATAGGATGGACTCAGCTCTGCATAATCAATGCTCATCGTTGTTGCCCATGAAGGACTGGTCTGGAATTTAGTTGGCGCTACCGACAAATCCTCATGACGGAAACCAGATACGTCACCAAGTGCAGTGATCAAATGGGAGGTTCCCGTTGGCGGGCTTATCAACCCTAATACTGCAGTTTCCTCCACACCTTTTGCCATAACAGAGATATTCACCTTGCCTCCGGTATCCCATGAGTTCAAATTGTTTGAGCCATAAATGGTAGCCCCCGTACCATACATCATCCGGTTAGAGTTGAAAGGATCAATTTCCAGATCGCCCATCATCCAGCCCAGTTTCGGTGACGGATCAAGAGAGGTCGAAGTCGTTCCGTGATCGAGCCAAGGTGCTGCTGTGATATCCATACTGAACTTATAAGTTCGTTCTGGATAATTGCCCCAATCCCAAATTCGGCTCCATGTTGCACCACCGTTAGTACTGCGGAAAATCACTTCATCAGGCCACCAAGCGTTTAAACTGGATACCATAACTGTGTTAGGATTCTGAGCATCCACCGCCAAACCACCGAAGCCATACCAATTATCTGTTCCGGTTGAAGGACTGATGTTCGTCCATGCACCGCTTGTTTTATTGTATTTCCAAACCTCACCTTTACTTCCGTCATAAGGACCTACACCATTGCTATAAGTAATATACAGATCGCCAGTAGATGAAAGCACGCCATGATGTGGCAAGTAGCCTGTAGGTTGTCCTGCCAGAGCTGTCCAAGTTACGCCTCCATCTGTACTTCGATATACGCTGCTTGCTGTATCGGCAACCCCTACATATATCGTTTGAGTCGCATTGCCAAGTGTTCCTGTGCTTTTATCGAACGTAATCCAGGATAGGCCGACAAGATCATTTCCGTAATCCAGTGTCGGATTCTGAATATATGTTCCTACATTCGTAAAAGAGGTTACCTTCGACCAAGTAACACCGGAGTCCGTACTTTTCCAGAGCCCATTACCACTTCTAGCTCCGAAGAATAAAATATTATTCTTATTCGGGTCGATGACGAGGCGTTCGCCCGCAGAGCGACCCGGCATATTGCCACCTACTTTAAAAGGCAGTGGAGTGGTTTGCCAAGTGTTTCCCCGGTCACTAGAGCGCATGATCTGACCGTTATTATCCCAAGAGTTAGTATAAGTACCTGTTGCCATATAGACTTTGTTCGGATCAATAGGATCTGTAGCAAGAGCATCAACACCATTCTTATTCCAATCCACCCAGCCTACGGAATCACTAATCGAAGTCCAACTAGATGTAGCCTGATTCCAGCGATAGGCACCTCCGATATCTGTTCTCGCATAAATTAAATTGGGTTCGGACTGATTAAAAATAATTCCGGGTACAAAACCACCGCCTGCTCCCGTTACAACACTCTTCCAATTGTAAGGTTCACTTGCGGCTGCATGAGTAGTAGCTGGGAATGCAGAGAATAAAGAGCCTACCATCGCGCCAAGCAGGATTAACAATCCAGTTTTTCGGATACGATTACGAATCACGTTTTACGCCTCCTACAATTTTATTGGTTTGCTTTTGCTTTCCTCCTACTCTGTTTCCCTGCTTCTCTCCTCCCCCCCATAAACATAACTAATTAAAATTTACTGATAACGCTTTCATTATAATGGTAATGTTTTTCACAATCGATAGAAAATGGTTATATTTTCATGAAGTTTGTCTCTAAAAATCGTACCATTTTCACACCATAGATTACATTTCACAAGCATAAATGCCTCCCCTAAGAGGAGTGTAAAATCAAAAATCCAGAAAACTCAAAAAAGCCTTCTCCACCCTAACGGCGAAGAAAGCTACTACTGCTTAATGTGTGAGCACAAATTCATCCAGCATCTTACCATCCACATCATAAGCCTGATAAGTCAAACTATCCTCGGTAACACTAATCCCTGCGAACATTTGCCTGTAGTTTTGAAAATGCACCGCATGATAGAACTGATCTTCTTTTTTCTCATTAAACTTTCCACCAGATGCATTGGTCACAACATATACCGTACCTCTTTTAGCACCTACCGGATTTTCACCTTCAGGAACGATTTTCCCAGCCCGTAACGGGTAAGATCTGGAGTACTCATGATTATGACCCTGCAGCACCAAATCGACCTCATACGCATCAAAAATATCCGTCCAATCTTCAACCTTCTTATATGAATTCCCTCCGTATGCCGGACGGTGCATCGCAACGATCTTCCATTCCTTATCCGTGCTCTTCAAATCTTGCTTCAGCCACTCGGCTTGCTTTTTCAAATTGCTCTCCGTATTCAATACAGACACATGTACAGGACCGTAATCGAAGGAATACGAGGTGCCTGCAATAGAACCTTTTGCCCCGTTATCCGGCAGATTGAAATGGGAAGTAAAGTCCGCCGCATCGTCATCCACCTCATCATGATTTCCTGTAACAGGCATTAAGGGTATCTCAGAAATCAAGCCTTGCACGTTACCAAAAAATTGATCCCAGCCCGCCGAATCCTCCGGGTTCTCCGTTAAGTCACCGTTATGCACAATAAACTTAGCCTCTGGAAAGGTCTGAAAGGCCTTGCTCAATGTCTTCCCCCACAGTTTAAAATCATTCGATGTTTCCCCTTGGGAATCCGCGACGTTGATAAACGTAACACTATCTAATCCTGCCTCTTCCGTGGTGAATTCCGCAACTGAACTCCATTCTCCCTCAAGCCCGCTGCCCACTCTGTAAGAATATAATGTCCCAGGTTCAAGACCTGTAACCTCCGCTTTATGAACACCTCTGGTACCATTGTCTGTTTTTATGGCGCTACTATTTGCTTCTACTCTTAGTACATCTAAATTTGCAAAAGAGGTCACCTGTCCCTTTACCCACTCCAGAACTCCTGCGGTATTTGAATCGTTAGTATACCAAGTAAACGCACGACTCGTGCTCGCATCTCCCTTAAAGGTGGTAACAAGATCATACGGGGCTGATGATTTCGCGGAGCTCCCGGATTTGGACCACTCCATCCCTATAGCCACCAAGATCAGAACAATCACTACTACCCCTAGGATGATGGCGAATTTATAGTCTTTCATCACGGTTCCTCCTTAAGTTTTCTCTCTATTCTTCTAACTAAGATAGCCTTCCAGAAAGTCAGAAGTCAAATCTATACCCATACTTTTGTTAACGCAGTGTAAAACATTCAGCTAACATTCAGTCTATTTTAAGTTAAGCATAAGGTCTGTCTCCTAGAATTAGTTGTGCAAGAAGGATAACCAATGACAGAGATAGAGATAGAAACGAGGTGGGAAAATGAGTAACAAGCTTCAATTCCGGCATGAGCTAAAATTCTTCATTAACTATCATCAATACCTTATATTGCGTCAGCGATTACAGAGCTTGATTGATACAGACCAGCACGCCAATGAGAGTGGCGAATATCATATTCGCAGTTTGTATTTTGACGACATCAACAACTCGGCGCTTGCCGACAAACTCGGAGGTCTCAGAGAACGCGCCAAATATCGTATTCGTATCTACAACGTTCAAGACAATATCATTCACTTTGAGAAAAAAATCAAAATGGACGATTATATCGCCAAAATCAAAGAGCCACTGACCCGTCAGATGTACGACGAGATCATGGCAGGCAACTATGAGGTGCTGAATGTCCCGGACAGTCCACTGTTCATGGAGTTATACAATCAGATGCGTCATAACCTGCTTCGGCCGAAGGTCATCGTGGATTACGTTCGCGAGCCCTATGTTTGCCACAACGGCAATGTGCGGATCACGTTCGATAAGGATTTACGTACTGGTCTGCATTCGACGGATATTTTTGATAAGGATTTGCATCCGATTCAGGCGATTGATGAGAATTTTATTATTTTTGAAGTGAAATTCGATGAGTACATTCCGGAATACATTAAAATTGCGCTGCAGTTAGAGGGGCTGAACAGACAGTCCGCTTCAAAATATGTGATCTGCCGCAAATTCTTAAAAACCAACACTTGGGAGGATTATTGATTATGAATGCATCACTAGCAACACTAGCAGCAACCGCAACAACAGATACAACCACAAATACTTTTTCAGATATCATTAAAAACTCGGTGATAGACAACTTTGTCTCCGATATAAGCATCTCGAAAATGCTCATCACCTTAGGTGTGGCTTTTCTGATTGGCTACTTTATTTATCTGCTCTACAAACGTGTATTTAGCGGAGTGTTATATTCTAAAAGCTTTAACGTTTCCCTAATGGGCATGACCATGATTACAGCGACTGTCATTATTGCCATCAACTCTAACCTTGTGCTGTCCCTCGGTATGGTCGGCGCATTGTCCATCGTTCGTTTCAGAACGCCGATCAAAGATCCAACAGATCTGATCTTCTTATTCTGGGCAGCAGTTGCAGGGATTGTAACTGGCGCTGGCTTCTTCACTTTGGCTATTGTTGGTTCAATCATCATTGGTCTAATTCTGTTCCTGTTCATCAAACATTCTTCTATCGAAACACCATATTTGCTAGTCATTAACTGTGATAGCGACGAGAGTGAACGTGAAGTCCACAGCCATATCACCAAATCTGTGAAACGCTACAACGTGAAGCAAAAAACAGTATCTGCAAACAATATCGAATTAACACTGGAGCTTCGTCTGGATGATAAAGTAGGTGGCTTTGTCAATACCGTTTCCGACTTAAAGGGTGTTAAAAATGCACTTCTGATTAGCTATAGCGGCGACTATGTATCCTAAACACAATAAGATGAAAGGCGGTGCCCCAGATGAAAGCAAGAGGTAAATCTATCCTGCTGAGTCTTTGTTGCCTGCTGCTGGTCATCGCTGTAGCTGGGTGCCAGAACGCAAGTCCATCGGCAACAAACGAAACTGCAACAGATTCTAAGGATAAGGTAGTCTCGAGCGACGAGAAAAATCTAGACGAGCAGGTCTTTCCAAAAGATAAGGTCGTCGATGTCAAAATCACTTTGGACCCGGATGATTTTCAGGATATGCTGGATAATGCCAGCGCGGAAGAATATAAAGCCGCTTCGGTTGAGTACAACGGCGTTAAGTTCGATAACGTTGCCGTGCGGACCAAAGGTAATCTTAGTCTCAGAAGTGTAGTACAGATGACGGACTCTGATCGCTACAGCTTCAAAATTTCTTTTGATGAATATGTGAACCAGAACTTATTCGGCATCACTAAGATCAACCTGAATAACAATTACAGCGATGCTTCTTATATGCGTGAATTTCTGACCTACGAGCTCGCGGAAAGTGTCGGACTTCCGACGCCGAAATATTCCTTCGTCAATGTATACGTCAACGATGAGCTAAAGGGCTTCTACCTCGCGGTAGAACAGATCGGCGACGCTTATCTGGAACGCAACTTCGGAAACTCTTATGGTGCACTTTATAAAGGGGAAATGACCGGTCAGGGCAGTGACTTAACTTGGCTTGGTGACGATCCTTCCCTTTATACCGGATTAGTAATGAAGTCGGATAAATCCAACGATGATATTCTGATCGATATGCTGAATGAGCTTAATAACGGCACCGATTATGAAAAATACATCGACGTAGAGGAATCGCTGAAGTATATCGCTCTAAATGCGGTCACGGCAAATATGGACAGTTATTTAGGTGGTAATAAACAAAACTATTACTTATATGAAGACGAAGGCGTCTTCTCGATCCTGCCGTGGGATTATAATATGGCTTTTGGCGGCATGGGCAGCGCAGATGTGCTGATTAACGAGCCAACTCAAGGCGCATTGGCTGAACGTCCTCTGATTGCAAAGCTACTTGCTAACGACGAATATAAAGCGAAATATCACGAGATTGTCAGCGAGATGATTAATGGCTATCTAGCAGGTGACACATTCCAAACTAGAATGGATCAGCTGGACACGATGATTTCCAGCTATGTCAAGGCGGATCCTTCTGCTTTCTACACCTTCGAGCAATATGAAGAAGGGATTAAATCTGTTAAGACCTTCATGTCGAACATGGCTGAAAATATCCAGCAGCAGCTCGACGGAACCATCCCTTCCTCCGGTGACGGATCGGGAAGCGGTATGGGTGGTGGCATGGGCGGCGGCGGTTTTGGTGGTGGCGCTAGGAATGGCGCAGCAGCAGGTGCCGCTGGTGCTACTGGTGCAGGTGCTGGACAAGGTGAGAACGGTGCGAGTAAACAGCAGACTGGCGCGGGGGCGAACCAGAGCGCGGGCGGTACTGACACGGGGACCGCTCAGAGCACAGGATCTGGCGGTGCGAGCAGTGCTAACGCGGGAACTGAAAGTACAGGTGCTGGCGGCGTGGTTGCTGCTGCACCGAATACCGAAAACGGGCAAGCTGCCACGGATGGGCAGGCTCCTCAGAGCGGCGCAGGCGGCGAGCCCGGCGCCATGGGCGGACCGGCTATCCCTGATGCCGGTGCGGTACCTGGCAGTAACACGCAAGCAGCAGCTGGCGGGCAGACCAATAACAACGGGCAGGCTGTGCAAGGTGCGCAGACTAACACCGATGCGCAAGCCACTCAGGGTGGTCAAACCAATACTGACGGACAGGCAACTCAAGGTGGATTCACCGGCGGACCTGGCGGTGCACCAGGTGCTATGGGTGGCCCAACTATCCCTGAAGGCGGGAACGGACCTGGCGGTGGTGGCATGGGTGGCGGTATGCCCGGTGGTATGGGTGGTGATTTTGGCGGCGGTGCTGGCGCTATGCAGCAAAAAGGCAGCACGAGTGAAGCCATCACTACTGGGGTCGCAATACTACTCTTACTGTTGACTGCATTCTTTGTGACCTTCTATAAGCGGAAACGGTTATAGATAAGTAAAGCACTTATTCTTAAGACATAAGCGCCTTCGTCTGTTCTATATGAACGACGAAGGCGTTTCTATTTTAATGACGGTAAAGTTACTTTCGGACACCAACGCCTTTATCTGTAACTTTTCCGCTGTTTTGGAATGTTATCGGACATCATGGACGTTATTCGACTGAAATAACACCTTAAACCTGCTTTTTTCCATGAATAGTGACCCTCGAGTCCGCAGATCGCCTCAAAAGGCTTAAAATGCGCAAATAGCTGCATCTGAGTCCGTACACACAGGAGCAAGAAGAAACCAGTCAGCAGAAGGAACTAACAGAGGCAACAATAACTATATTAGAACCCCATCTCCAGACAAGATTTTAACTGCTGGTCTGTTCCAATGAAACTAAAAGTAGATGATGGACGATATAAGGCACTAAGCCAATCAAGGTAGATAAAATTAAATACCGGGCATGGTAGTCTTTGATCAGTAATTGTCATTGACTCGCCCTGTTTCAGTTTAATATATTTACTGCTCTTGTATCCGTGTGAAGTGTCTTAAGCTCCACCAAGCTTCAAAATGCAGAAATCTCCACAAAAAAACTGTGAACAGTTCCACCTCACTCGAAACTGTTCACAGTTATATGATCAAACTTTTTTTCTAATCAAAGTATCCAGCTCTGATCAAGGAATATAATGCTCCCCTATTACTCTTTCCGCCCGCGTAATATACTTATAGCCGCTATTAGAAAGGCTAGTAAAGATATGCCGACTGCGATGTAGACCATTGGGTTAACACTATTTGATTTTTCCTCATCTTTCATGATAGCATTATGCTCTTCCATGCTCATGGAATCGCTCTTAACATTGGAACCGTGAGAATGTTCATCCCCACCGGAAGCTTGTACAATTGTAGTAATGGAATGCGGATTCTCTGTTCCAGCTTCACCGGACCATTGCACCAAGCTTCCATCGGCATAGTGTTGATAAGCATTCCATGCGATGTCACCAGCAGCATCAGGGTTCTTGGCCGTAAAGTAGAAGCGTTGGAATTGCCCCTTCTGAATGCCCTCACCATTAGCTATCCAGCTAACCTTATTCCCTTCAATGGTAACATCCCATCCTGGTGTAGCCTCATATTGTTTGAACTCTGCACCTGCTGGAACTCGTAGATCAACCTGTACAGTTGCCACATCTTTTTCCGAAGGAACCTTTAATGTATAGGTTTCCCATGCCCCCGTGCTAGATTGTGCTGGTGCCACGGTTACGTGCGCGCTAGCCACGGCTGCAAACAACAACAGTGTTGCGGCAGCTGGTGCGAATAGCGTCATTATTTTGCGAGATAATCTGTTCATAGTTAGCCTCTTCTCATCAATAATTATATAACTTCGTCCTTAACTTCTTACTATACATCTTTCGAAAAATCTCGTTTACGTGAAGCAAGCCCTTGCTCCAAGGCATAACGCGTCAGCTGCGTTCGGTTTTGGAGTTGAAGCTTTTGGAGGATATTCTTCAGATGATTTTTTACGGTATGCTCCGAAATTCCCAAGCTCAAGGCAATCTCTTTATTTTTCGATCCAGAAGATACACAGCTTAAAATCTCTTTCTCCCTTGCCGTCAATGACTCCCCTTCATCTGTTACTGAGGGCACGGTAAACTCCTTCAAGATTTGAAAAGCCAGTTCCCGACTAAGCGGTGCTTCTTCATTAACAATGGCCTGCAAATATTGAATCCAGGTGGAAGGTGCCAGGTTCTTTAGCAAATACCCCTGTGCTCCTTGCTTCAGTGCTTCGAGGAGGTGGGAAATCTCGTCCGATACGGTAACGATAACGATTTTGACATAGGGATATTCCTGCTTGATCCGGCGAGTAGTCTCCAGCCCGTCCATCTCCGGCATCTGTATGTCGATTAGAATGAGATCAGGCATCCATTGGGCTGTGAAAGCGATCGCCTCAGCACCACTCTCCACTACACCAATGACCTCAAAACTATCATCCATGGACAAAATCTCACACATCGCTTCACGTGCATGCGCATGATCGTCCACAACTAAAACCCGGTAGCGGCTCATAGACTGACATCCCCTTTCGTAATTTTAACCTGGGTGCCTGTGTCACCAGAAGTCAGCGTAAGCTGCCATCCCATTCGCTCTATACGCTCCTTCATAATTTGAAGTCCGTAGCTGCCACTCACTTTAAAGGGATCATGCTGAAATCCTTCTCCATTGTCTGCAACAACTACTTTCCAGCTCTTCTCATCGCCAGCGCCAGTAATTGAAACCAGTCCCGCTCGTGTATGCTTACGAACATTAATGATCGCTTCTCGTATACAGGATAACAATTCAGATTTCTCTGAAGCGGAGAGCGCATCATCTTGCAGACTCCAATTGAGAGAGGCGTCGATCATAATCTCATTTGCCATCTGGGCTAGCTGATCTTTTACCGACTGTTCCAATGAGAAAGAACTCTGCTCAGAGACTGGAATCTTCAGATTGGCAATGGCCTGCCGCACATAACGGTTCACCTCATGGACCGTCTTTTTGATCTGATCCACATTTTCCTCACTGACTTCACCGTTCTTGCGGCTTGCTTCTAGTCGGTCGATTTTGACAGATAAGAGAAATAAAGATTGCGCCATCCCATCATGCAGTTCCTTGGCTAGTCCTTCCCGAGCTTTCATTGCATCCTTAAGCGCACGTTCTTGCTCCAGCTCCCGCTGATTCCGCTCCATAAGCGAGAACAGAGGGAATAGCAATACGAGACTGACCAAAAACACAAGAACCGGCGTCAAATAGTTCCCCAAGTCCATAGAAATATAAGGCATTAGAAACTGGTGACGCACAATCTCCCAGATACCCACCATTAGCGTTGGCAGTAACAGGATCATATACTTTATTTGTTTATACGTTGCCGTCCCCTCCTGCACATCTTATGCTTAACATTATCACCGTCTCATCCCACCTACATGACTCGATCGGGCTATATAGACTCATTAATGTTACAAATTTAAGTATTTTAAAAGGTGATTGCTGACATTTATAATATCATGAGCAAGCTTTCTTATATTGTAGCAAAAAAAAGATACATCTTACGATGCACCTAACCATTTCTACTTTTACTGCAAAGTCCTACCTAAAGTGGTGAAGTATAACGTCCATATTGAATGTCCATTTCCTTAAACGAGTCTCCTTCTTTTTTCAGAAGAAATGTATTTACTCCCTCTGATCCCCACCAATTCATGCCAAGTAGTGGACCTTCTGAGGTTTCAGCAGCAAAAAGAATGGAGAACATTTCAGGTATAACCTCTCCGCCATCGTCAACCCGCCAGACTGAATATTCATCACCTTGAATCACCGCTGGATAGTCCATGAAGGTAAGTTCATCTTTTTCTTTCCAGACGAGACTAAATAACATATCCTGATCCAGCCTTACAAATTGAACGAGATATAGCTGCCGATCTGTAGATAGGTCTGCTAGCTTCCAAATTTGCTGGATTTCACGATTTTTTGTATCTACAATACGCTGTCGAACACTTTCCTCCACAGTAGACAAAGCTTCTTGACCCTCTAAAGATTCAATAGGCAAAAGCGCATCAACCTTAAAGTCTATTTGATCTGTCAAATAGTAGGTTTCATCCGGGGTCGCATTTTCCTCTTCCACCGTATAAAGATAACCCGCCAGATTCTCAAAATTATGCGCCATCTCCCGGCCATTACTGTTCTCTGTTCCATCCTGCCATTTATTAAATTTAACCTTTAACACTTTACCCTGATCACCAATAGCCTCATTTAATTGTGCCATCTCCTGATCCAGCCCTTTTTCATGCCCGGTTACTAGAATATTCCGCCCCTCGGCGTCCGCAAAGCCGAAATTCGATCTCAGCTTCGCAGCATCTAGATAAGCTTCTGTCTGCTCCATGCTTGAAGTTGGTGATGGTCCTGCGCTGGGAGGAAGAGTTGGTGAAGGCAGTACAGTTTCCGCACTTTGTTCCGGTGTAGACTCAACATGCTCGCCATCACTGGTCAAAGAGTTGTTGCTAGAACAACCCGCCAACATAAGAACAATAAAGATACTCAGCATGAGCTTATTCATTCTTATTCCTCCAAACGAAGTTAGAATATCCCCATGCTCAGGTAACGTTCTCCCGCATCAGGTGCAATACATAGTACTCGCTTGCCGGGCCCGAGCCGACGAGCTTCCTGCAATGCTGTCCATACTGCGGCACCACCTGATGGCCCAAGCAGAATCCCTTCTTGTGCAGCCAGCGTTCTCACGGTATTCAGTGCATCTTCATCCGAAACTTGAACGATTTCATCATAGACCTTCATATTCAGAATGGCGGGTATAAAGCCCGGACTGGTTCCAACCAGCTTATGCGGTCCTGGCTTTCCCCCGGATAACACTGGCGAGCCCTGTGGCTCAACAACTAGAATCCGAATATCTGGAAGCTGCTCACGCAACACTTCCCCAGTTCCAGTTATCGTGCCTCCTGTTCCCGAAGAAGCAACGAACACGTCCAGCCTCCCTTCCATTTGCTCCATAATTTCAAGAGCTGTCGTAGTTCGGTGAATGTCGGGGTTCGCTTTGTTCTCGAATTGCTGTGGAATAAAGCTATTCGCCACTTCTTTCCCCAGCTCGATTGCTTTCGCTATAGCACCCGGCATCCGCTCCGCTGCAGGAGTCAGCACAACTTCAGCGCCATAAGCCTTTAGAATATTGATTCGTTCCTTTGTCATATTGTCAGGCATGACAAGAATCGCTTTATAACCTTTTGCAGCAGCATTCATAGCCAAGCCTATGCCTGTATTTCCGCTTGTCGGCTCTATGATGGTTCCTCCGGGTTTCAGCTGCCCACCTAGTTCAGCTTGCAGAATCAGATTATAAGCTGCTCTGTCCTTTACACTGCCACTGGGATTGAAGCGTTCCAGCTTCACATATAGTTCTGCATCTTGGGGTGTGGTTAACCGATTTATTCGTACAACCGGTGTATTCCCAATCAGCTCAGTTATATTGTTAACAACAAGGGATGTCATCCTAGAGCCTCCTTCATTACTTTACATACCATTCATTGTAACTGGAGAGCCATCTCCTGTCGATTCTGGAACTTCTAGTCTCCCTAAATTAAAAAGCCGCCTCCCGTACTAATGGGTAGGCGGCTTCATTATTACTGGCTACTGAATACAGTTTACGGATTCACGTTAATGGTAAAAGTAGATGTATTATTCTTAATATTCGTTACCGTGTTCGTAATCTTCAGATTGTTGAAGGTTGCTGAGCCTCTAGCTGGCCCTTGACCAGCCTCAGCAGATTCATTCACCCAGATGCCCACTCCGGATTTGCTATCAAAAGCATCGCCGCTCTTCTGCGCACCGGTAATTGTAACGTTATTAAAGATGGTATCTGTTACTGGGAATTGTGGAGTGGAACCTACATAGTTGGTCTGGAACATGATGCCATGATAGGTTGGATCAATGATATCCACATCATTGACTCGGATACCTTGGAAGACCTTGGAGGCCGAGAATACCCAGATCGCCGGGAAGGTCTGCGCCCCCCAGAAATGCCCACCTGCACGAACAATAGAAATATTCTCAAAATTCGTAGTCGGTGAAGCTCCGAAGCCGTTCATCGGATACCCAAAGTCTAACGAGCTGATCGTAATCCCGGAGTAGCAAAGTGTATCCGCAATGTAAATGTTACGGAAGGTATTTGCGTATCCACCATAGACAGCTACACCAGCAGCACGCCATGTCAAGATTGAAGTGAGGTTCTCGTAGACATTATCCTTCATATCAGCACCGCCGGAATCAATCGCCGAGAACAATGCAAAGCTGTCATCCCCTGTTGCTCGCGCTTCAATATTGGATACTAGGTTATTCGTGCTCCCATTCGTCATATTGATGCCGTCAGCGAAGGTGTTACGGATACGGGAGTTTTTAATCACCATGTTATCTGTATTGGCTCCCCAGTACATACATACCTGATGTTCGGTCCAGATGTTGTCGATCGTAATGTTCGCCACATTGGAGAAATCAAATACTTTACCAGGACCGTCGATTCGTGAAGTATAGTTCCCGAAATATGCGAAATTCGCAAAGGTAGATCCATTAGCTGTATCACTGGCTCGGAATCCTACATCGGTATTCTCTTGGTTAGTTGGAGCGATAAACCTTGTATACCAAGGACCCGCACCGATGACCTTCACTGCCTTGCCATAGACCTGAAATTTGTTAGAGGTCTGATAGTTGCCTGGTGGCAAATACACGCCTACGAGATTTCCTGTAGTGTCCATGCGCACCTTATCAAGCGCATTTTGGACATCCTGATGCGTAAAGCCTGCAGGAACAGTGTATTTAGCCGGATCTGGATTTGCAATCGGTGAAACCTGCTCCAGACTGATGAAGTCAATCGCGTATTGAGAAGTGTTAGCTGTATCTTTTTGTAAGCGGATCGTACTTCCTGCCGGAATCGTGCTATCAAACATAATGTTAGCTTCATCATAAATATGCCGTGGAGAACCTGCACTTGGCGAATTGCCAGGACTTGTCTCCGAACCGTATAACCATGCATATTTAGAGGTTAAGTTAATGGCCTTGTTAAAGACACCATTAACATAGATGTTAAGCGTAGCATTTGTGCCATCACCACTAGCTGAATCTGGAATCGAGAAACGAGTAACCAGAGTGTTCGTGCTAGCCTTTGTCGTGAATTCAACATAGCTACCTGTGGTGTTCAAAGTGACTGCTCTTCTGCCTGAAGCCTCACCTGCAGGATCGCCGATGGTCCGATTGGCAGAAAGCTTCACGGCTCCACCGCCAATAACCCCATCCTCAGCCTCGTACATATCGTAAGGCATGTTAGCTCCTCGACCGATGAACAGTGACTGCGTCTGAATATTATTAGCCCGTTTCACAGGCAGCTCATTAGCATCTACTGCAATTTCACTCTTCACAGTATATTTGCCATTTCCTGCAGTCCAATTGCCAAGAGTTACAGGCGCTGTGGTTACCCCACTTGCAATTACGCCGTTATAGGTACCCGTTAGAGTTTTAACCACCGCATTAGTAGTAGCATCTAAAACCGTCAGAGTTATGTTATGTGCACCACTCGCGGAAGCTGCTGTACCTTGATTCTTAATGGCAACTGAGAAGCTTACAGTGTTGCCGCTTGCTGGATTGCCAGGTGTCCAACTGACGGAGGAAGCAACCAGGTCAGAACTGGACACAGGAGCAATAACAAGGGAAGTCGGGCTAGTGAAGCTATTATTCCCCTCATTTGATTCAATCACTGTATTATTCTCATCGACCTTTGCACTTAATGAGTAGGTTGCTGCATCTTTTGCCCCGATATTAAGAGGCACATTCGTTGATGCGCCAGCTGCTAAAGCCCCCACTGGGCTAGTGCCTACAAGTGTAGTGCCCAAGTAAAAATTTACATTAGTAGCTGCAGAAGCAAGGGTGCCGATATTCTTAACGGTTGCGTTTAGAGTAATGGCATCCGTCTCTATTGGAGCTGCAGGTGTCCAAATAAGAGCCGTCACCGTCAAATCTGGATTCGCAGATGGTGTACCCAGCACTTGAAATTCAGCGATTTGTCCAGCACTTGAACCAGAGTTAGTGGTGATCTTCAGCTGTAATTCACTAGCCGTAGCCGTTACTGGAATCGTCACTGTATTGCCGGTTGCCGGATTAAAGGTATACACGGTCGCAGGTACAAGACTAGTAAAAGCCGTTGTATTCTGATTATGCCCAAGCACTTGAATGGTCTGAGTACGTGTGGACCAGGCCGATGCAGGATTCAGCTTGAGAACAACCGATGTAACATCAGCATTGCTGCCCAAATTAACAGTTAATGTGTTCGGATAGCTTCCCCCTGCCCCCTCCCAATAAGTGGTTACATCACCGTCATTCGCATTCGTCTGCACAAAGGTGAAGACAGAGGACGACGCTGTTATACTTTTGTTCAACGCCAGATTAGAACCCGTCCCAGGTGTTGGTGTTGGTGTTGGCGTTGGTGTTGGGGTTACTGTCGGTGTTGGTGTGGCCGTTGGTGTTGGTGTTGGTGTTGGTGTTGCTGTCGGCGTTGGTGTTGCTGTTGGCGTCGGTGTTGGGGTTGGCGTCGGTGTTACCGTTGGTGTTGGTGTTGCTGTCGGTGCCGAAGATGGGGTAAGGATCAGGTTGTCCAGATTCACATTTCCAGAATCACCAGCATCATATTTATAAGTAATCGTGTTAGCACCAGCATTCAAGGCTAGCGTTTCAATCTTTGTTGACCATGTGTTCCAGTTGGCCAGATTTAAAAGCGAAGTTTGCTTTATTTTCGTACCATTTACATAAACACTAATTGTTTTTGTGCTGCCTGAAGCATTTGCATATTTCAATGCGGCATCATAATTTCCACCAGAGGCAACATTAACGCTAAATGCAGTCGCTGCTCCTTGAGCTAGGTAGCCATCTACAAAACCGGCTCCGGTATACCCTGAATGATCTGTGTTCACTTTGGCGCCACCGGATAAAGCAGCGTTCTCGGCTTCATATCCTGCCGTTGGGAGTGTTGTTGTGCTGCCATAAATCTCAAATTCCGATAACTGTGCTGCTGGCCATCCCGTATTTGCTGTGAAGTTCAATTTAACATATCTAGCGCTTGCAGCCGTAAAATCAATGGTTACAGTATTAGATCCGCTTGCAGGATTAAATGTGTAATTGGCAGAGGCCGCTAAGTTCGTGTAAGTAGAGTCATCTGAGCTCCCCTGTACCGACAATGTTTGGGTTCTTGTTTCCCAGTTCGTCGGTAGCTTTAGAACTACCTGATTGACGCTGCTTACGTCACCTAAGTCCACTTTAATCCATTGAGGGAATGCGTTGCTTGCACTTTCCCAATACGTTCCTGGGTTACTGTCATTAGCATTAGCTGATACATATACATCACCGAATGAGCTTGAAGTAATACTCTTCCCCTGGGCTAAATTCCCCGCAGCTAAACTCACCGAGGGGTATAACGCTAATTGGCCTACAAATAATATTACAATCAAAAAATACATTACTGCCGACTTACCCGTAAATTTTTTAGAAGCTGCTATCATTAGAGATCCACCTCCCAAAGTTTTGTAAAGCTATGCAGACTATTAAGAATACGCTTTCAAAATAGTGTTGTTATAGACATTCGCCTCCTAAAATGAACCAGATAGTGTTCTAACGAGACTTAACAATCGCTTCATTATTAGCTGCCCGTCATCCTCCTGCTTCCTTGACTTTCACTTCAATAAGTCTTTGATCTGTTCCAAGAGGTTGACCACAAACTAACTAATAATGGTAATAATATAAGTTATAGGAAGATGAACGTCGATGGCGATTTCTATGCTTAGTATGTCGGATATTACGTTCAAACAAAGAAAGCTTCAAAGAGCATTAGGAGATTCCCCCTTAACTCTCTGAAGCTCGCACTATATATTAAATCTAGCTACCAACCCTTGTAGTCCATGAGCCATTAAGTTTAATTCACTTGCAGAGGAAGCAATTTGTTCCACCGAGGCCATTTGCTCTTGCGATGCTGCCGACACATGCTGTGTACTAGCTGCAGTAGTCTCTGCAATTGTCGTAACACTTCGAAGCGATTCCACAATCTCTTCCGTAGCCGCTGTGATCTCTTCCACAGCTCCGGATACTTCCTGAACCTGTTCAGCTAGTGAATCTATAGATAACCGAATCTCACCAAAAGATCGTCCAGCCTGCTCAATAATCTCCGTGCCTTCCCTTACTTCACCCATACTACTCATCATAACCTTCATCGCATCATCCGCTTCACTTTGAATACCGCTCGCCACTTTCGCAATTTGATTAGCGGATTCTGCGGATTGCTCTGCCAGCTTACGAACCTGGTCGGCAACTACAGCGAAGCCTCTCCCTTGCTCACCAGCGCGGGCTGCCTCAATGGTCGCATTTAACGCTAGCATATTCGTTTGCGAAGCGATCCCTTTTATGACTCCTACAATACTGCCAATTTCCTGTGATCGATTTACGAAGCCCTGAACTTGCAGTGACAGAGACTGTATGGATCGGTTAATGGATTCCATCTGCTGACCTGCGGCCAGAAGTGATTCATCTCCGGCAATAGCAAACGACGCAGAACGATGAGAAGCTTCAGAAATATCCTGAACGCTGGAGGCAATTTGACCGATTCCTATCGATATTTCTGAAATTGTTATTGTATTGGTCTGTAGATCATTCATCTGTTTAGCTGTTCCCGAAGCTACTTCACCCATAATATTCGAAATACGTTCTGTGGCGCCAGCTGTCACACCACTATCCGAGGTAAGATTTGTAGAGGAATTCGCGAGACTATTCGCCGATAGCTTCACCTGCTCAATCATCGAGCCCAAATTTTCTGTCATTTTATTAAAATTAAACGCCAGTTCACCAATCTCATCTTTTGACCGGACATTTAGCTTGCGAGTAAGATCGGCATCTCCATCTGCAATCTCCTTCAGCTGTGTGTTCACATCACGAAGCGGTTTAATAATTCGTCCAGATATTAATAGTGCAAGAATTAGGGCAAGAACAACCGATAATCCGGTCACACCAAAGCCAGTAATTAAAGCGTTGTTACGATGGGCTTCTGCTTGACTCTGCCCGTTCTGTATTTCCTCCATGAGGATGCTCTGGAATACAATCTGAGATTCAATCATTGAATCTAATGATAAATTTGTAAACTTCTTCTGCGCTTCCGGGAAGTTTCCGTCCTTGGCTAAGGCGAAGGCTTCCTTCAAAACGATCAAATAATCATTCCATTTCCCCTTCAGCTCGGTTACACCCTTAAGTTCTTTTTCACTTAATCTGGCGTTCTCCAGCTCCGTGATCGCATTCTCAATCAATGGGAGCGTCTCTTCATACTTAGAGAGATAAGATTTCCGCTCAGCATCTGTGTTGCTCATCACATAACGAGCCCCGAGCTCATCTGCGGTACGAATTTTATCCGTTAATCCCTGAACAAGCGACAGCTTGTTCCAGTTGCGATTGACCTGATCTGTCAGCATCGTAACCTTTCCCTGAAACAATGTGTTTCCTGCTATGGCCACTAGAAAAACTACAATCACAGCAGTAAAACCCAAAACAATTTTCCCACGGATATTTCTGAACATCGTTGTTCCTCATCTCTATATGTATAGTAGGTCTCGATTTGGTACTTTTATCCTACTATCGTTCCCTTAAGCTTCTCTGAATTTGAACTGAATATTTGCTAAAAAAACAAAAAGACCCTACTTCCGGCCCCAGGCTGGAACTAATGGTCTTTAGAGATCTTTTTATTCGTATAAATTTCCGTTTGCCAGCTCAGCGAGCTTCCCTTCGTCCAGTACGCTTAGGCGTCCACGATTTCGTGTAATAATTCCTTCATCAATGAACCGACGCACGATCCGGTTAAGATGCCGATAACTTGTACCCAACAACTCTGCTGTCTCTATAAGGCTAGAGGTCCGAATCTCCTCCACACGTCGGTCACCGTTTTTATCGGCGAATAAAGACATCAAATAGCTGGCAAATCGATTCTCGACCGGATACAACAGGTTAAGTGCGGAGGCTTGGCCGAGCGTATGCAATTTGTGACTAAGTTCTCCTACGAGAAAACGTAACAAAGCTGTATTTTCCTCAAGCTCTCTCAGCAGTAATCTTCTCCCGGCAAAAAGAATCAAGCTCTCACCCACAGACTCCACTTGATTCTTAACAGGAAAGCGATGAAGCAGCTCCACATCCCCAATCACTGATATCGGATTTGTAAACCGCACCAGCATAGATTTGCCGTTCGGCAGCAGTGTCTGAATTTTGAGCTTGCCCTCAACCAATATGAACATCCCATCCAACTGATCGCCAACCAAACACAGCTTCTCTTCATCCGTATAACGTCTCAATTCCATTTTATATGTGACTAGCGGGCTAAAAATTCCGTCCAGACCGTTCTTCACTGCCAAGGCACGGACAGCTTCACGGTCATTTATCGTTTGCATGTGGTGCCCCCTCTATTGTTTGCTCAAATAAGTGTAATTTAGAATACCCCACAAAAAAAGGACATATGTCCTTTTTGATAATATAAAAAAAGTATAAGTTTCACACCATCCTACATCACAACAGAGTCCACACTATATCGGATCATATTCACTTTTTGATCTTGTAACCAAAATTCTAAACTCCGATGATTGATCTTATCTACGTACCCGATAATATCAGCCCCTTGTTCCCCTCTTTTATAATAAGAAGGACCGTAAGCTTCTATCACATCATCAGCAGAAGAACTTACATGAATACCTCTCGCAGTGCTCATCTTCTGATCGGAATAAACGCTAATTAGAATGATTTTATCATCACCACGCGCTGCGGCTACTGTTGTCTCGTTATCCAAATTATAATATTGATACCGTTCAATATCGTCACGGGGTTTAGGTTCTTGCGTAAGCGATTCTAGGCTCTGAAGCAGCTGAATATCTCCCAGACGTTCCTGTTCTAGATTGCTGCTGGATACGCGAGAGTAGTGACTTTGTCTTGGGGCATTGTATAAATAAACATGATAAACCCCATAACTTAAACCTACCGTAATAAAAATGATGATAAATGACCAGCCTTTACTAAATGGCTTCTTTCTCACTGTCCTCACACCTTCTTCTAACCTTTACTGTGCAAAATATTTCTCCAGCTCGCGCTGCGCCCGATATTCCGGGAAATTAAAGGACTGCCACTTCCGCTCTCTTTGTGCACCGTCCCACCATTCGTTTCTCAAAAATTGATCCAGCATCCCATCTTCCTTACGACTGAACTTAATCAGAGAAGGGATGACCTCCGGTGACAGACCGACCAAATAATCTGCATCCAGCTTACCGCTTACCTCATAACGCTCCATATTCTTATTCGCTATAATGACATCCATTCCGATATAGTTCATTACAACGTAAGAAGCTAGACCTAGCACTATATAACATTTGGCCAGCGGCAAACGCGGAACAACTATCCGCACTGCTGCAAGAATCAACAGCAAACCCATAAAAATCATAAATGCATGAACTAGGAATCGAATCGTAGTATAACCATACGCCTCTTCATAGAGGGTTAGTCTAGTATAGGCAGAATACAACATGACCGTTGAGCAGCCGACCAAGATATATAGCAGAATATTAATGACTTTTTGGAGCAGCCCGCCCCTCTTTCCGTCCGTTCCCAATGCCAGCATTAGAATCACGAAATTAATCGCGGTCACCATAATTAGTTCGAAGAATCCACTACGAGCATAATCAGCATAGGAACTGCCCTCTGGTAACATCCCTTCCCAAGCTCCAAACAAGTAAGAAAATTGGACGATTACGAACAGAACATATACCGTGTTAATGGCAAAAAGAATTGTCGTCATAATTACAGGGTCGACCCTAAAGGTGACAGGCGCCAGTACAGGACCATACTCCTTAGGCTGAACATTCCAATCATAGATCTTCGAATCTACAAAGCCCCATGCTAAGCCGAACAAGCCCATGCCCATCAGGATGATCCACAGTGTCCGCACAATAATTTCACCAAATGAAATCCGATCCAGCATATTCGGCAGCCAAATAAGCACATGATGAAATACCCCATCGGCCGAGGCAAGCAGAGTAATCACAACAAGCAGTATCGGAAAAGAGATCGCAAGTCCTGTCAACACTTTCCCCAACACTTGCTTACGCTCATCCTTCACCTTACTATTATTACTACTTTTGATGTCCTTGAACGCAGTCCCCCAGTGACGAAAGTTCTGTGGAATCACATGCTCCAGCGTATCCCAAAGCATTCTGAATTGACTCCAAGAGGGGCGTTTATCACTTAGCAAATAAGTCATATGTAATAAAATCAACACCGGGATTACTAATAAGTTCAGCCCAAAGTAGAACAGATTATGAAATAACACATAGGTCAATGAGAGTAGAAAAATCGCTCCGAACCAGAAGTAACTAAGTCTGTTGAGTTTGCGCAGTTTAGCCTTAGCAAAATAAAGCATATACGCATAAAACAGACAAACAAAGATAGGATAAGATACACCCGGCAACTTTCCGTAGAACAACAACTGATGAACAATCGCTAGTAAGAAGGCCACTATTAAAGCGGCAAGTGATCGATTAAGCTTAAGCTCCGTTTCATCGGTCATGGTAAACACCCCCATATTCTTACTTTCTTATCCTTATTCTAAATGATAAAATAAGAAAAAAAAGAGAAAGATATTTTTAATAATTTCCTATTTTCTGAAGGGATCTAAACCATGAAGCTGCATAGCCAATATTTAAAACTACACTCTCAGTTTGGGGGAGCGACAGAAATCACAGTAACGATGGATGAACTAGCATCGACCTTCGGATGCACACATCGTAATGCCATGCACATTGTGAATAAAATGATACAGCTCGAATGGGTACAATGGACACCTAAGCGTGGACGGGGTAGTCGCTCCTTATTACAGTTCCTTGTCCCCTCTGAAGAAATTGCACTGCAATCCATGATGCAGGCTATTAGCCGTAAAGATGTTCACAAAGCCATTGAAGGCATCAAAACCCATGCCAGCTCCTCCTCACTGCAGGATACATTACAAGGTTGGCTGCTGACCTATTTTGGTCATCATTCCGAAATCCGTAGTGACAAACAAATTGATACCCTGCGGCTTCCTATTACGCAGCAGCTACATACCTTCGATCCGCTCCATATGAATCTTTTGGCAGAGTCTTTTGTTTCCAGTCATGTCTTCGACGGATTAGTGAGACGCAGCGGGGAACGGGATAAGATAGTACCTAGTCTTGCTCATGCCTGGGAAGTGGATGACAGCCGTACGATCTGGACTTTTTTTCTGCGTAAGGAAGTATTGTTCCATCATGGAAAAGTACTGACAGCTAAAGATGTAGTCTATTCCTTGGGACGGCTGATGGGAACCTCTAAGCGGACACTCTACAGCTATATTTTCAAAGAAATTCAGCGGGTTACCGCGCTAAATCCATCCACCGTACAAATTACTCTTAAGCAGCCCAATGAGCTATTCCTTCCTTTTTTGTGTACGAGCAGAGCTGCTATTGTTCCGCGTGATTTAGAAGGCATGGACGAACCTAGCTTTGGTCGTAGACCGGTGGGGACAGGACCTTTTAAGGTTGTGGACATGAATGAGGACACTTGTGTGCTGGAGGTTTTTCCTTATTATTTTCAAGGACGAGCTCATTTAGATCGCGTCGAAATACTTTATGTCCCATGGGATACCGAGACAGGGTCCTCAGATACAGGTTCGGCTTTTCATGTGATTCAGAATCCTTCATCCACCAATTCTTCGTCTTGGAGCCGGATTCATTCGGAGTCCTACATCCGTAAATTTGTTACCTGCAATACGCAAAAAAAAGGACCGCTAAGCGACCCCCTTCTTCGGGCAAAGATCGTATCCTGTTTAAAAGACGATTTCGCAGCTGTAATGGATAAGTCGATGGATGCTCAAGAAGTCACCCTGCAAATATCCACTATTCCGCAATATGCTAGCGATGCTGAATTTATTGCTACCAAGCTAGGGCGTCAAGGGTATTCATGTACGGTTGTTTCCGTGTCTCCAGAGGAATTCAAAGGTCCCGTCCGGCTGGAATCTGACCTGATTGTTTTCTCTTTATTTCGAGACGAGGATGAACAGCTTCGATTATTTGATTTATACCTCACGCTCTCTCAGCACATAGAACCGCATACCAGGGCAGATATTGAAGGTTGGCTCTATACCATTGCAAGGGAACCTAATCCTGAGGCTAGATCCGAGAGCTTTAGTATTATCGAGAACCGTCTTCTCGAGGAGCATCATCTGCACATCTTGTATGAAAAACCCACCCAGACTGCTTACCTCCCCTCTGTCCGTGGTGTAAGCTTCAATAGTCAGGGCTGGGTTGATCTTCGTCATTTGTGGTTCCCGCCGCTGCTTTCCAGTGGGACCCTATGACTGGTTTTGCAGTTCTCTATTTCTCTTTACTTAACAGATCAGCTAGCTCTTCCGAATTCTTATCTTTTAAATCCAGCATCCTTTCGCTATTACTATCTTTAATCAGGAAGCCATTTTTAGTTTCAAAATCCATATAAAGGCTGTATTTAACAACCTCAGAATCAGCGTAAGAAACAGTCATTCGATAAGTTGGTGGACCACCCACATCCACAGCCCCGGGTACTTTTTTTGTTGTTCTTATAACATTTTCAAATATTTCAATGCTTTCACTGTCAGTATAAGTGATTTCCGTTGCTTCGGACACAAGGCTAACGCTGACGATCTCCTGCTTGGATCTGACAAATACAAATAATAAAATCAGCAAAATTATAAGTGAAAATGAAAGGAGACTAAATTTTTTCATAAACTACCTCCTTACTAAAGAAAAATGGAGGCTGATCACTCAGTCTCCAAAATAATTTTATAATTCATTTGAGTATCTTTTACCAGGCAGGCTATCCATAAGCCCTTTTCCAATCAAATTAGCAGAAACTGGCTTCTTCCCGATTTCCCTTGCCCAGACTGACAACTGTCCGACATGATGAATTTCATGAGCGATCACATGGCGCATCACTTCGCCCCAAGCATCAGTCACGACCCGACCTTCCGCAAGGTGATCCTCCAAAACATTCCACTCCAAACCCTCATGCCAAGAAAGTACAAAGGGCTCCACATCGGAACGGAATTTCGCATCCAGTTCTCTTACCAGCTGCAATGACTTGTATTGCTCAAAGTCCTCCTGAAAATCTGGTTTACCTTGCAACACTTGAATCCAGCTCCACTCCACATCAACAATATGAAAGAGAGTCTTCAATATGCTGCCTACACCACCAGTACGTGCCCTAAGAAGCTCTTCCTCAGAAATACTCTCACACCACTCGTACCATTGTTCACGAACCATCCAGTTATATTGAAAGAATGTTTGCAGATCAAGGCCTCCTTTTAATGGGAACTTAGATATTTTCGGTATCCTTCTACCTTCTCATCTCTATACCCTAACGATTCATAAAAAATATGCGCTTCCTTACGCTTCTCTCCAGAGACCAAAATGATATAAAAGCAGTCTTTCTCCTGAGCCATTTCTTCAATGGCGAGCATCAGTTTTTTGCCCACACCTTGACGTCGGGCCCGCGATGAAACTACCACATTCTCAATCACCATAAACGGTTTGCAATCTCCTACTAGGTCATGACAGACAATCCCCATCAAAGACCCCATTAACTCTCCATCCACAAAAGCGCCCAACAATATGTACCGACGATCTGCCTTAATTACTTTAAATACTTCTTCTAGTTTATTAAGATCCGATGGTTGATCCATCAGCTCCTGATATAAATCACCAAGTTCATGGAGAGACTCCAATTCTATTTCTTTAATAACGACCATGAATGTTCAACCTGCTTTCTTTAATTTAAGAATCTATTTCATACATAGTCCACTATTTACGTACCTTCAGTTCAAATTCATCCTTCTGCCCATCCCACTCAACAACGACCTTAATGATCGAGTCCTCATGTTCAAACGCCCCGCTTCCAGCTCTTTCGGACTTCAACTCACTTTTTCTTACTCCCTTAACATCTTCTAAGGTTTTACTTCCTCCACCTGATGTTCCCTTGAAGCTATATTTAAAAGAACTGATTTTATCAAGGTCGGTAAGTTCACCTTTATACTTAAGTTCGATGGTTGAATCAAACCAGGTTTCATAATCTGACCTTACACCCTTTTTATCGATGAACTTTTCCGTTGCCTTTTGAACATATTCTGCCGACCAAACGTCTCCTTCACCTGAGAAGGTGTAGTTATGTTTATACGTAGTTGTATTGCAGGCAGCAAGAAGAACGATCATCATTCCAGACAGTATCAGTGCGGATAACTTCTTAATCATTATAGATCCCTCCTGATTCTGATAAAAAGCGAATTGTAACTGTTGTCCCCTTACCTTTAGAGCTATTATAATAAATTTCCCCAGCATATTTTTCTACAATATTAAAGCAAATCATTAGCCCTAAACCAGTTCCATTACTTTTTAATGAATAAAAAGGTGTGCCCAGCGACTTAACCTCCGCCTCGGACATTCCACTTCCTTCATCGGTGATCATAATCTCGATAAAATTATTATTTCTATTTGCTATAACTGAGACGGATTTCCCTACATCCGAAGCTTCTAGTGCATTTTTTATAATATTAATAAGTAACTGCTTAAACTCAATTTTATTAATGGAAATAAAGCAGTCTTCCTCTACCCTTATATCGATTTGATTATCAGATAGCATGGCATAGGAATGAAGCAGACTCGTAACACTTTGAAGAACCTCCTTCACATCCACTTTCTCTAGTCTTTGATCTCCATTTGGTTTGGATAAGGTTAGAAATTGGGAGATAATCTGTTCTACTGTGTTTAATTCATCTATCATTAAGTTGAACTTACTTTTTTTAGAATCATCAAATGAAGCGTCTTCTTTGAACAATTGCAAAAAACCTCTAACCACAGTTATTGGATTTCGGATTTCATGCGCAACAGCAGCTGTTAATTGTCCTACCATCTTTAAACGCTCGGATTGCTGTAATTGTTCATAATACAGTTGCTGCTTTTTCATCCGCTTAAATGATAAATGGAAAATGAAAAATAATAACACTTGAACAGCTATTATATTTATGACGTTGCCTATAATGTCATGATGTAAATAAGTATATAATTCACCTTTATCAATAAAGATGACATAAGTAAAAGTAATTACCATTAATATCCCATTTATAATAAAGGAAAAGTAGAACAATTTTAAATCGAAAAATAGGATAGAAAGTGCCGGAATAAGACAAATCAAAATATAGGTGGTCCAAGTTTGAGGATATAAAAAGAAAAGCGTATAGAAGTAAGCAAATCCAAAAAGAATGATGATCTTCCTAAAAGTATATGTTTCATACTTAGGATAGATCCATAAACAAATGGATAGAATCAACACACAAAAAAAATGTACAATGTATCCAAATCTAATCCCATTTAATTCTGTTGTAGACAGTATTAATCCAGATATCATAAGGGCAATGTTTAATAACATTACAATGTAATAGATTTTTCGATTCACCTGACTGTAAAACTCTTTCATGAATTCACCACTTCTAAATTATTTAACCCTTTTTTGGATACTACCCTCTCTAGAGGCAAAATTTAAGGGCACCCACTTGGATGCCCTTTCTACATCTCATACATTATTGTAATTATATCAGCCACTTTACTAAAATGGGAATAAATACTTTTAGCCCTAATTATGATACGACTCTTAGTTACGTGTCAATGTATAAAAAATAGACCACTCTCTCACAAAGCAGAGCAGTCCATTTATAGTATCGCTTTTATTCCATATCCTTATCAATATCCTTAGGGATCCGGCGGGCCACATCCGTTGCAATAGCTGCATGGATTACTGCCAGACGCACTAACTCTACTACTTTTTCGTTAAAAATACTTGGGATTACGTATTGCTCATTAACTTCATCCGGATGAACGACCGATGCAATCGCTTTTGCGGCAGCCAGCTTCATTTCAAGATTCACTGTTTTTGCTCTGCAATCCAGTGCACCACGGAAGATACCCGGAAAACACAGCACATTGTTGATCTGATTCGGATAGTCACTTCTACCTGTCGCTAACACGCGAACAAAAGGCTCGGCCAATTCTGGATCAATCTCCGGTGTCGGATTAGCCATTGCAAACACAATGTTATCGCTGGCCATGCTCTTGAGATGATCGACGGATAGAATTCCACCACGTGACACCCCAATAAAGACATCTGCTCCCTGCATAACCTCCGTCAGTCCACCTTCAATACCTTCCGGGTTAGTTGCATCAGCAAGCTTCCGCCATTCCTGATTATCATACTGAAGATCTTTTCTAAGAACACCTTCACGATCTACCGCATAGATTTTGCGAGCTCCTGCTGCCAGAAGCATATTACAGATGGACACACCAGCCGCACCTATACCCACAACGACAATTCGCACATCTTCGATAGATTTATTTACTACTTTAAGCGCATTCAAAAGACCTGCCAAAACTACAACAGATGTACCGTGCTGATCATCATGAAATACTGGAATATCCAGCTCTTCGGCAAGCCGACGTTCAATCTCGAAACAGCGCGGAGAACTGATATCTTCTAAGTTGATTCCCCCAAATCCAGGAGATACTGCTTTTACAATATTAATGATTTCATCTGATTCTTTCGTATTTAAGCATAGTGGAAAAGCATCGATGTTCGCCAATTGCTTAAACAGCATAGCCTTACCTTCCATAACAGGCATAGCCGCTTCCGGTCCAATATCCCCTAGTCCAAGCACAGCCGTACCGTCTGTAACGACAGCTACTGTATTCCGCTTCATCGTCAAAGAATACGCTTTATTAGGATCTTCGGCAATCGCCGTACACACTCGGGCAACCCCCGGCGTATACACCAGCGATAAATCCTCCCGATTCTTGATTGGCATTTTAGGTGTGATTTCAATTTTCCCGCCTAGATGAGCTAGAAATGTTCGATCTGACACATTAATTACTTTGACCCCTGGCATCTTCGATAGTATAGACATCATTTCTCCATTCGAGGCATCTTGCACGTTTATTGTTATATCTCGAGTTGTTACATCCTTACCTGCACGAATCACGTCAATAGCGACGATATCTCCACCTGCAGTGGCAATTCCTGAAGCAACATCACCAAAAGAAGCAACCGATTTCCGAATTTCGAGCCTGACAATCATCGTTGTTGCAATAGCCATGAATTAGCCTCTCTTTCTTCAACCCTAAGATTTCAAATACACTATACTATACCATTTAATCAAACTTTCACCCTATTGAATAGATCACCTTAGTATTTTTCTTAATATAGTATTCCCTTCGGCACCAGGACCAAATACATCAGGGATCGTAGCAACGGGCACAAAGCCATTTTTACCGTAAAAAGCGATCACATCATAATCTTCTGCATAGGTCAGCATAAGTAAACAGTAAGCTCCCCTACTCTTAACAACCTTTTCTACATGCTGTAGTAAAATACCTCCTATTCCTTTTCTACGATTTTCTTTACTTACTCCAATGTCTAGGACTTCGGCTCTTGCGCCAAGCGCGGGAATACCAATCGGTGCCTCCTCATGCAAAACGGCAACAATACCAAAAGCATCGCATTGTTCATTCTCATGATAGGCATAAAACAATGCCCCCCGCTCAAAATGTGATTGTATACGGCGTCTCAGCCACTGCTCATGGTTAGGATTGTTTCTATCCAAATGGATATGCTCAACCTCTGCTAAGAGATCCAAATACGGCTCGATCTCATGTTCACGAATTAATTTTATAATAGACATTCAACAATTCTCCCTCAAAAACAAGTTATGTATCAGCAGTCTGAACTTAACATGTCCACTGCACAAATAACATGGAGAGTTTGATTATAATGTTGCAATACACATTTAAAAAGTCCTTCACTGAGCCTCACTTGCGTTATATCATAGACAATGACAAGTTAATTGGGCAGAATGAATATTATATACATGTCTCACCTATAACGTAGTTGAAGGAGCTTACACTTATGACAGAATCATTTCAAGCCTTGGTTGTCGACAAAACAGAATCTTTGTTCTCCGTCGCTGTTAAACCAGTTACCTTAGAAGATCTACCCGCTGGAGAAGTCTTAATAAAGGTTGCATACTCCAGTGTGAACTATAAAGACGGTTTGGCCAGTATCCCTAACGGGAAAATTGTAAGATCCTACCCTTTTATTCCAGGCATCGACTTATCCGGTATTGTGGTGTCTTCCACTGACGATCGGTTCCATAAAGGACAGCAAGTCATTGCAACAGGATATGGTATGGGTGTCTCTCACTTTGGAGGGTTTAGCGAATATGCACGTATTCCTGCTGCTTGGATTACCCCTCTTCCAGAAGGACTTACACTAAGAGAAGCCATGATCTATGGTACAGCTGGATTAACTGCAGCCTTGTCCATTCAAGCGTTAGAAGACAATGACTTATCACCGGATAAAGGCAAAGTGCTCGTAACGGGAGCGACCGGCGGTGTGGGTGGTTCGGCTATCGCCATGCTTAGTACAAACGGCTATAGCGTAGTCGCCAGCACTGGTAATGCGGAAGCTAACGAATATCTAAAAGCTCTGGGTGCGGAAGAAGTCATTTCACGCGAAGAGGTTACGGGTGGATCTAGCAAACCATTAGAGAAACAGCTTTGGCAAGGTGCTGTAGATTCCGTTGGCGGAAACTCACTTGCATCGATTTTGAGTAAAATCTCCTACAGAGGTTCCGTTACTGCAAGCGGCCTGACCGGTGGTACTTCTGTTCCAACTACCGTTCTTCCCTTTATTCTTCGGGGAGTTAACCTGCTCGGTATTGATTCCGTAGAGTGCCCTGCCGAGCTACGCGAAAAGGTGTGGGCACGGATGGCGACTGATTTGAAGCCTGCACAGCTTGAGAACCTTGTAGATCGTGAAGTAACCTTAAATGAACTGCCACAAGCATTGGAAGATATTCTGCAAGGAAACACACGAGGCAGAGTGCTTGTCCGTTTATCTTAAGCCATACCAAGTAAACCTCCCGAGAGAGTTAATCTCAGGAGGTTTTTTGTTGTTACTCTTGATTATTTGAGTATTGATAATTCGGCTGTTGTTGTACATAAGGCTGTTGGCGAAAGTGCTGTTCATAGCCTTGAGTGTAGTATCCTTGCATTGGGTAAGGCTGATAATTAAATGCTTGCGTCGCTGGAGGCATTTGTGAAGCTATGGGTATGGGCTGAGCTTGCATATGAGCATATGGCTGCATGTTCGGATGCATGTTAGGCTGCATGTTTTGTTTCATATTTGCATGCATATTCATATTTGGAGCCATATTTGGTTTCATATTAGGAGCCATATTTGGGGCCATATTATTGACTCCCTTTACTTTATCTTCCTCACAGCAGTCGGCAGGTGGGCCGATAAAGGTGCCCGGTTTAATAGGAGCTAACGCTTCCTTAACCAAGGCTTCATTCAAACAGTAAGTATGGGCCAATACATTTGCAGGGGTTTTACTCAGGAGATCCGAACCTAATATGACCTCTGGAATAGGTGCATCAAAAATCGCGAGCAAATGTGTATTATCGACGGTTGCCACCTCATAATGCCACCAGCCTTGCGGCACATTCGCCACTTGACCTGGACATATTGGGAAATGAAGAAGTTCATTTGTAAACGGATTGAGTATAGACACTACTGCTGATCCACAGATACAATAGACAAGCTCTGCCGCATTTTGATGATAATGAGGCTCCACCACATTCGATTTACTAAGAAAAATATCTAGGAGCGAAATATTCTCCAGTGTGTTCAACTGCTTAATCGATAGCAAATTAATGTAGTTGTTGGCATCCTTTTTAAATAGAGTATTAGTGTTCACATCGAACGTAAATTGTGTATCAGGGGACGTATAATCCATGTATGAAGTCACTGTTTATTCCTACCCTTCTGTTCCTGTAAATTTTTGATTTCCTAGAACAACATATGCGTTTGCCTATGCCTAGGTGCTGGAGATACACTGAATCCAATAAAAATTCATCTTTCCCTGTTAAACGGGGCATCCTCTAAAGTGTTAAATTCTCACACTACACAGGAGGCAAAGTATGAAATCAATTCACACTAAAATAGTATTAGCGTTATGTATCTCTCTCTTCACCATTATGGGGTTGCAGCCTTTGAATCAACACTCCACGGTTGCAGCCGCTGACCACAAATCCTCTACCAAACAGACTCCATTAACCTTTGTTCTGATTCATGGCTCTTGGGCTACAGCAGGTTTTTGGGATGAAACAGCAGCCGAGCTTCGTAAGTTAGGGCACACTGTCTATACACCGGAATATGCCGGACATGGCGCGGATAAGAATAATAACGTAACACATGCGCAAATCACGAAGTCCCTTGTCGACTATATCAAACAAAAAGACTTGAAGAATTTTATTCTGCTCGGACATAGCTTTGGGGGATCAGTCATTCAAACGGTTGCCCAGGAAGTACCTGATCGGATCAAGCGGATCGTGTTCTTCGATGCCTTCGCGCCGCTTGACGGGCAAAGTGTGGCGGATCAGTTTCCTGCTGAGTCACTTAAATCCTTTGAACAGCTAAGAGACGCTTCTGGTAATAACACTATCACGCTCCCATTTCCGCTCTTCCGGGATACATTCGTCAACACTGCCAGTCTTGTGGAAGCAAAAGCCTTTTATAAACAAGCTCCACCCGAGCCGGCTACTCCACTATTTGAAAAGCTGGATCTAAAGAAATTCTACAGTCTCAAAATCCCTAAAAGTTATCTTTATTTGACGGAAGACACGGCTATCCCACAAGGCCCATATGGATTTCACCCGACTCAGTCCAGTCATTTGGGTGTGTTCCGCTTCATCGAGGGCAAAGGTGATCATATGACCACTGTCCGAACCGAGCCAAAAATGATGGCGGAATTGATGGTCAAGGCGGGTAGAGATTAGAGACGTTCTAACGAAATATTTCAGTCAGTAGTGAAATACTTCACCAGGTCATTGTACGCCTTTGATGTAAACTTAGTGGCTGTGGATAAATCAAAGCACTGGTCGGACCGAGGAGACCTTATTTTCAAATATCCAGCAAATTAGCGAAGCTATCGGACTCAGACGCAGCTATTCACCTAAAATTGCTCCAATAATGCGGAATTGAAGGGGAATAAGAGCTATACGGTCCGTATTCCTTGCAAAATGAGCTAAAAAGTGAAAATAACTGCAATACGGTCCGCAATATTCGAGTAAAGCGATACTTTTTGAGTGGTCATCAGCGTACGGTAATTGTTTATGATGAGACATGCGTGCAGTTGATCGCTAGTGCTTCAAATCTTATAAAAAAGAGCAAGCGTAAGGGAAACTTCCCTACTACGCTTGCTCTTTTTACAATTCTCCCCATGACATTTAAGGATTCGGCTTCACTCCGGTAATCACCCAGCTATTATGGTCTTTAACAAGTGAGATCGTCAGTAGCATGGATGGTTCTGGACCATTTGAGGTTGCGGAATCTATGCGCATTTCTATGACCTCTGAATTCGGGTTAATTACTGTTTCTTTAGTAACCTCGTACTTTGTAATCCACGGACTGGATACGCCCGTTACCCAATTCAGTTCAACAAACTGCGGATACATAACCTTTTTGAGCTCCTTGGAAAAGATCGAATATTGAATCGACGCGTTCCGGTGCAGCAAACCGAATCCATATAGCTCAGCCGCTTGAAATGCAGAAGGCAATATGATTCGTTTAGACTCCGGGGCTGGCAAAGGCATGGCTGAGAGCAGCTTTCCATTAGACTGGATCACCGTTCCGTTGTTGTCAGGCGCACCTATTGCGATTCCCGGCAGAAGCAACAGCCCTGCGATTAGGGTGGCTGCCAATTTCTTTGTGCTCATTAGAATCACCTCATAGAAAGCTTTTTCACCTCATCTGAATTGAATTCTAATTATTCCCCGTCGTCGCTGATAATTATGTATGTTAGGACTACCTGTCTAGATTTTTCATAATATACCCCCCTGTGCAATAAACTGGTAATATAAAAAGAGAGGTTATTTTAATAACTAAACTTTAGAGGAGATGTCCCATGAAAAAATACTTAAAGTACTGTCTATCGGCAGGTCTGCTGCTCGCTCTATCCATCGGTACCGTAAGTACAGTAAGTGCTGAATCCAAGGTCAAAACTTACAAAAACTGTACAGAGCTAAACAAAGTTTACAAAGGTGGAGTCGCCATTTCCAGCTCAACCAAGAACAAAGGTGGAAAAACGAAATATAAACCTTTTGTATCGAAGGCGCTCTATGAAGCCAACAAAAAGAGCGACCGTGATAAAGACGGAATCGCTTGTGAAAAATAAGATTTACCCCTGACTCCTGCTCCATATCTATTGCTTAAGCCGTAGGTCTGGCGTGAAAAAGAGTCGGTAGCTCAGTACACTAAGCAGTATACTTGTTATTGCCGCAGAAGCGGTGAATGAGAACACAATCAGAATCTGGTACCGAACAGCGATTACTGGATCAGCGCCAGCAATAATCATACCTGTCATCATACCTGGAAGCTGGACAAGTCCTACTGTCTTCATTCCGTCGATGGTAGGGATCATGCTGAATTTCACAGATCTTTTTCTAACTTCATGGATGGCCTGTGGAACCGTTGCACCAAGTGACAGCAGGGTCTCTATTTCACCTTTACTCTGCTGTATTTCATGCTTGATATGATTAATGAATAAACCCGAGACAACCATAGCGCTACCAATGGTCATGCCACTAATGGGAATGATATATTGCGGAGTCGCCTCAATAATATGTAAGCCGAGCAGAATCCCCATCATTAGAAGCTCCATAGTAGCGATCGCAAGTCCAATTCTCCAGACTAATCCACGCAGTCCTTTGCCTCTTTTCGCTGCATTCCATGCCGCTACACTTATCATGAAGATTATTATCAAAATGACATAGCTCATCTGATCGGTTTTAAAAATAAATTGCAAGACATATCCGACCGCAAGTAATTGAATCGCCGACCTTATCGTGCCTACAATAATATCTTTTTCTAGTCCGAGCTTTTGCCATACCGATACCAACATCGTCCCTAGCACAAACAGAAGCGTAAAACTCAGTGCCGTATAACTCATATGAATGACGCTCCTTCTAACGGACGAATAAACCTTTTGGCCAAAACATCTGCAGATTCAGCAAAAAAAGATTCACTCAAGTGTTGTTCCAGCTTACCTTTTCCCATAAACCATGTAGTAGTGCTTATTCGGCTAGCCTGCTTAAGGTCATGGGTCACCCAGATGATTGAAGTCCCTTCTTCTTTATGCCACTGTTCTAGTAAGTCCTCCACCCTTTGAGTGCTGTCAATGTCTAGTGATGCAGTAATTTCATCGAGCAGTAGAACATTAGGCCGCAACAGCAATGACCGAATCAAAGCAATTCGCTGCTTCTCACCACCTGAGCAATCTGCTGCTTTTTTACTTAAATCCAATTGTTCCAGCCCTAGTTGTTCCAATAGTCGCTGTACAAGTTTAAGGTCATAAGGTCTGTCATGCAGCTTACTGACGGTTCTTAGGTTATCCTCCACACCGCCAGGCAACATAATCGCTTGTTGAGCCACAAACCCTATCTTCATTCTCCACAGCCTTGAATCCATGCTTTTGAATGAAGTACCATTAACAAGCATATCCCCTTCATCCGGAGCATCCAGCAGAGCCATTATTCTTAGGAGCGTACTCTTACCTTGACCTGAGGCACCAATCAGAGCGATTCGATCCGATTCAGATATTTCTGCGGAGATGTCCGAGAATAAATATTTCGAAGCTTGGTCACTGCTTTTCCAGTTCAGTTTTGCGAGTCTTTGAATTTCAAAAATATGACTCAATACCTTACCTCCTATTGCCACGCGCAAAAATATCATACCATCTCGTATTATAGCATTTTAGCTACATAAAAAAAGAGAAAGGCATCTCCCATACGAGACTTGCCTTTCTCTCAACTAATTAATTTTATTGATTATACCGAGCTGTAACGAACACTGCTGGGGAATTCCAGTAGATCGTTACCTCATTCGTAGAATAACTAAGTTCATGATCGGCGAAGCACTGCGCAGCTGGTTTTCCCTGTAAATGTTCTACTACATATTCATCATGGAGCCCACGATCCGGCCCCCCAGATACCAGACCCGGGACTGGATCTGCCACATGGTCACCAACAGATGGACGATGATGCGGATGCATCACTGGACGATCGCCAAATCCGGTAACATAACTGATATCCAGTACATTGCGACCCATCAGATAGTGCAAATGATCTAACGCACAGTCCGCAAAACTCGAATCGTCACTAAAATATTCAGCCAGCAGCAGCAGCATCGCATTATTCATTACGAGCATATTGCTACCCCAAATATAGTCATCCTCTTTTAAGGAGATCCTATAACCATCTTCACGACTCAGTTTCACTAATCGCTCCGCTTCAGCTATAAGTCCTTCTTTTAAGGAGGCATACAAGGCGCGGTCTGCTTGATCTTCGCCATTTAACAGATACGCAAGTGTGCCATAGCCCCCCATATCTGCCCATCCTAGACTGTACTTTGGAAAAGACAACTGCGCCAGCTGCAGAACAGCTTGATGGTATTCTTCGTTCCCCGTCGTACGATAGAGCTCCGCAGCTGCCCAATACCGCTCATCCTTGTCGTTCCGATCTCCATACTCTCCGGTGCTAATTTCTGGCGGATTCGTAAAACCTGGTACATCTGGATGTTGAACAAGCCATTCCCAAGCTAGTGTTGCGGCATTCAGACATTTCTTCGCATAAGCTGAGTCAAATGGCTGATAGACTCGTGCTGCCATGGCCATGACTCCAGCAAAATCCCCAGTGGCGGTGGCTGACACCGGTGAGAAATATAGATCTGATGTATCCTCCTCAGGCATGACATCCAGATCGGGAAAGCTCAGCGTAGTCAGTTTATGGAACACTCCACCTGTTACAATGTCCTGCATTTTGAACAGCCAATCCAGCTCCACTTTGCATTCCAGCAGTACATCTGGCGTATGCCCATCACTTTCTGGAATCGGAATAGCGCTTACAAAAGCAGATGGATATAACTCATAGGCTAGCAAAAGATCAGCGATAGCCTTGGCTCCGGGTCCACTATATTTTCCATAATCACCGGCATCATGCCAGCCTCCAGAACAATCTAGTCGACGCTCCGTTTCACCATATACAATTCCCTCTGCTGTATGACATGCCTTATGCTTCCAATCTCCAGCATACTCTTCCGTCAACTCAACCCCGCAGCGATAATAATAAAAGGCCTTCAGCAAGCCTTGTTGAAGCTCGTGATAAGGTTTATCTGAGATTATAAATGATGCCGAATTTATCCCATCGCCTTGCTCAATCCGGTATCTACCCACAGCATGAACCTCAGAAAAATCACCTGTATGTACAGTGTCTCCGCTTGCTTTATCAAATCTTGGAGCACCTGACTTTCCCTCGAATACAACATTTCCATGATCTACATCAACAACCTGAAAGTCATGTCCAGCACCAGTAAACACTGCAATCTTTTCTCCATCCACCGGATATCCGATTTGATTTACAGTAATCGTTCGGAGTGTACGCTCGCTCATCTTCATTCTCCTTAATCTAATTAATTTGATGAAGCCGATAATTACAAGTCTCTCTTTCTAGTTGAGAATACTCCATTCTAGAGACTAGAAGCAATGATAATATAATAAAAAAACCTAGAGTTAACCGAAAACGGCAACTCTAGGTGATGTGATCAGCTTATTTGTCTCCGAGCAGCTTAATAAAGTTAGCTGGAAGTGTGAATTGCTGATTATGAATCACTATACGGCGAAGCTCCTCAAAGGAACTAAGATCATCATCTTCATCTTCGTCTTTGATTTCTTTAATGTCTCGATGCAGTCGCTCCATTTGCAAATCAAGTGCATGAGCGGCATCCGCTGCATTTTTCAATTCACGTGTCATACTCTCAGGTACTGATTTATTATATTTATAGAAAATTTTATGTTCGAGACTTGCCCAGAAATCCATAGCAATGGTACGAATTTGTACCTCAACGCACACTAACTCCTGACGATCGGACATAAATACAGGAACCTGAATCAGCAAATGTAAACTTTGATATCCGTTAGGCTTAGGATTCTTAATATAATCCTTCACTTCAAGAACTGTCAGGTCGTCCTGCTTCTGAAGCATTTCACTTACATGATAAATATCTGAGATAAAAGAACATGTAATTCTTAGACCTGCAATATCTTTAATGCAATTTCTTACAGAATCTAGAGATAATTCTCCATTTTTGCGGAGCATTTTGTTCATAATACTCTCGGGAGACTTGATTCTCGATTTGGTATGTTCAATAGGGCTATAATCGTGCAGAGACTGAAACTCTTGTTTGAGGATCTCAATCTTCGTCTCCATCTCATCCAGTGCAAATTTATAAATCAACATAAAACGGGTGATCTCGTGCTTAAGCTTCTTAAATTGTTCGATTTGATTCTCGGGGGTCATTATCCATTTCTCCTCTTGTAGCTTTTCTCTATATTTATCATAGCCAATCCACTAGTGAAATTCAAATTCAGCGGTAATGTATCCGTAATCCAAACCCCACACTTCGTTTGATTACGTACCTTTTGCGCGGCGAATCCACTTGCGAAGTCGCTATCGGACCCAGTTGACCTTATACGCAGTATAATCCCATAATTGGGATGCTATCGGACTCCATAATCGCTATTGGCAAAAAAAACAAAATATGAACCTCTTCATACGAAATAAGGTCACTGGGTCCGAAACCCTGCTCAAACGGAGATAAACATGCAAATAACGCCTTCTGAGTCCGAACGCTCAGCGGTGAAGGTGTTGGAGAAACTAATGCCTGATTTCAGTTGGTTTACGTCCAGGAACACAGTGTACCCGATCATTAAACTGAAAGTTTTATTATTCAGTTGAGTTGTTTCCACTTTTGCTCAAGCGTTTGTGGAACATACTCCTTCAATAGAGTCAAGAGTTCCAATGGCTCGTTGGATACGTTTAGCAGACTGAGATGCGAAGAATTAGAAAAGCCTTCTTGTATACTGTTTTGAATTAGATTCATCAGAGGATCAAAATAATTCCTGATATTTAGTACGCCTACCGGTTTCTTATGTATGCCAATTTGTGACCAGCACAAAACCTCAAACAACTCCTCATACGTTCCAAAACCGCCGGGTAAAGCAATAAATCCATCCGCCAATTCTCCCATTTTTGCTTTACGTCCATGCATATCGTCTACTTCTATTAGCTGCGTCAATTCTCTATGTACCATCTCTCCGTTAAACAATCCTCTAGGCATAACCCCGATTACCTCACCTCCACCGTTCAAAACAGCATTGGCTACTTCACCCATTAATCCAATTTTTGATCCTCCGTAAATTAAGCGATAATTGTTCATAGCCATATAGTTTCCAAGTTCAACAGCTTTAGCTTTATACTCCTCATGCGCCCCTAAATTCGATCCTGCAAAAACACAAATTGATTTCAAATCCTCATCCCCAAACTATATATTGATAATATCTGACATCTAATATACTATATGTTGGAGAATAAATCATGTGAAAGATTAGGGAGTGCTACATAATATGGAGATCAATGAAGTGCAGAAATGGATTAAAGGCTTTTATGGACAAAGAGGCTGGACCAATTACGGTCCTTTTATACGGGTTGGATTTCTTATGGAAGAGACCGGTGAGGTTGCACGGGCAGTACGCTCCTATGAAATCGGAAGAGACCGCCCAGATGAATCTACCCCTCCACCAGAGCAACTGAGAAACGACTTGATTGAGGAAATTGGTGATGTGCTAGGAAATATAGCCTTGTTAGCAGATTTGTATGGAATCACTTTAGAAGAGGCTTTTACAGCACATAAAGAAAAATTAGTTAAGCGATTTAATTCCTAAGGAGAAGTAGAAAAAGGGCTACAATCGGCATCACCGAATTGTAACCCTTCTTTATCAAATTATTAAATAAATACTTCCTCAACAGTCAAATTTCGCTCCTTGGATAAATCTCTGAACGTAGTTTCATCTACTTTCACTAATGGCTTAAAAATATCCAAAGGGTTGTTCATAATAATCGTACCTTGCTCTCCGTTGCTCAGCTGAACATTTTTACCTACGAAGTTCGGCAGTAAGTGTCCAATCAAAGCTTGTACCGCATTCCCGTTCAGCTTGCCAAAGCCCAACTCATGCACCTTGCGCAGAACAGTAATCAGCCCTTGTTTGGGTTGATTCACTCTTGCAGAGGTCATCCCAACATAGGCGTTAGCGACAGCCACAATCAGTGTATACGGGTGCAGTTCCGCCTTACGAAGCATATTAGGATAACCAGTCCCATCCTCAAATTCATGATGCTGAAGCGCCACCAAAGCGGTCTTCTCGTCATTCATAGATTTAAGAATAATGTCGTATCCATATGTAGTATGACGCTTCAGTTCTTCAGTTTCCTCAGGGGTTAAGGTCCCCGTTTTATTTAAAATATAAGGGTCGATCTGACTTTTTCCTATGTCGTGTAAATACCCTGCTCGGCTGATCTCATAACGTTCTTCTTTGGTATAACCTAACCAAGTCGCTATGTAAAAAGATAGCAGTCCGACCTGCAAAGAATGATTGTATGTACCAACGTCTTCTCGTTCAAGCAACAGCAATAGGGAAACTACATCCTTATGTTCATCCATTTTTTCCAGTAAGGGCTGCAACGTAAGATCTACATCTGACTGCGTGAAACTGCCCTTGCTGAGTGCTTCTAGAAAAATAGACTCATAATTTTGTATCGCTAGATCAAAGTTTCCATTCAGGCTTAACGCCAGATTTGTTCCCTCATTATCCATCGCATTGCTGCGAGGTTCAATATCGACATAATCGATACGATGTCTCATCAGGAGGGTGATTTCTTCTTGGTAAACAATTGTCCCTTTTGGGAGCACGTGTAGACCAACACTATTAAAAGTGTCAAGCATAAGACAATCGCCATGTTTGAGATCCGTGACATGAGCTTTCAAAATTCTGCACCCTTCCTATCAATAGGTATATTTTACCTTAAGGATAGCTAAATTATTCCAAAGTCACAATATGGTTAAAGTCTCATTAACACTATCAATTAGTTCAAAAGACCCCCGCTACATCACCTAAAAAGGAATACTAAAGTCCGCTATCACTTTTCCAATCAACTGATCCTTCGCTACAAAAGGAGTAGCCCAGAGATGAGCATCATAGCTTATATTCCGGTTATCTCCGAGAAAAAAGTAATGATCCGCCGGAACTGTAACGGGTCCAAATGCATAGTCCATCCGCTCATTAAGATAGGGTTCATTGATCTCCGTTCCGTTTCTGTAAAGTGCTCCCTCTTTAACTTCAATGGTATCACCCGGCAGCCCTATCAACCGTTTTACGTATCTTTTATTCTCATCACCTTTTACAGGTGGCGTAAACACAACGATATCTCCATGATCAAGTTTGGTCATCCATAACATTTTTTCAACAATTAGACGGTCATTAATTTCAATTGTAGGGATCATAGAGCCAGTAGGAACCTTCATGGCTTCAGCAACATAAGTTCTTACAAACAAAGAAATAACCACTGCGATAGCAACACTAGGCAAATATTGTTTGATAAATTTCAACATAATTGCTCACCTCATATTCATTTTATAAACTCTTTGATCGGTGCAGAAGCTTTTTTCGCTCGTTCATATTCAGTTCATATTGTCGTCATGTATAGTTCATCTTCATCGGGTAAGCTTCCTTTAGCAATTCGTTAAGGTACTAAAATAAAGCGATTAGAACAGGAGAAGATACGAGTGAAACCAGAAGAAGAGGTTATTAAAAAAAGGATGAATAAACCGCTTAAAATTATACTTATTTCCATAGGGGCTTTAGCTACTGCAATAGTACTTTTTCTAGTGACTGTTTTTGTCGCTAATATTTTCCTCAATAAATCGGACCAAGCTAAAATAAAACCCTATGGTCAGTCTGTAAGCGTCGATGGTAAAAATATGAACGTTTTGATTCAAGGAAAGGGTGAAGAGACAGTCGTGCTCTTACCTGGTTATGGAACGGTGGCACCGGGACTTGATTTTAAGCTGTTAATAGATGAACTATCTCCATTTTACAAAGTTGTCGTGATTGAGCCTTTCGGTTATGGATTAAGTGATAGAACTGAAAAAGAGCGAACCACAGAAAACATTGTGAGTGAAATTCATGAAGCTGTAAAGCAGCTTAATATTGACCGTTATATTCTAATGGCACACTCTATTTCCGGTATGTACAGTTTGAATTATGTGAACAAATATCCAAACGAAGTGAGTGCATTTGTCGGGATTGATAATAGTATTGCAACGGAAGACAGAATAGGTGTTAAAATACCAACAGGAAAATTAAAACTACTTAGAGAATCAGGCTTGGGCAGATTGTTATTTAAATCAAGTGGAAATCCCTATGCTGAATTGCCGTTTGATGATGAAACTAAAGAACAATTGAGATTGCTTACGCTTAGAAACACTTATAATTACACTAACTTAAATGAAGTGGAACATATGTCTTCTAATTATAAAGGGGCTCTAAATTCAACTTTTCCAAAGGATCTCCCCCTTTTGCTCTTTGTTCAAGGGGATGATACTCTCTTAAAAGATTGGATATCATTGCATGAAGAGCAAGTCAAAAATTCCGTACAAGGAAAATTGGTAAAGCTTGATGCAGGACATTATCTGCACCATACCAAATCAAAAGAAATCGCCGAAAATTTTAAGACATTTATGAAAGAAATAAAATAAGGATAGATTGTATCGCTCAGATTGTCTAAACCGTTTCACCTATTCTCCATGCTGCTGCATCATGTGCAAGCTTCCTTGCATTTCATGCCGCAGCATTTTTTTTTATTCATACTCGTTAATATTTACGTACCCACACTTTTAAAACCGCTCAATAATGCGATTCATTTCCCCATCTACGTCCATCAAAGTATTCTTAGGAATATGAATGACCAACAAACCGCCAAAGATCTGTTCACATTTCCCATCATTCTCTGTGATCCGTTGTTTAAAAGCAGAAATGGCTGCTGAATCAACAGCCTCTTTACTGAGGAGCCAAGCGTACCTTTTGAAATGAGATTTCTGTACAGTTTCCTGATAGTAATAGATCCCTAGCTCTTCTTTCACCCGTATAATATCACCCATTGTAACACTTGGATTAAAGATCGGCGTCTCTTCGATGCGGTATTTATCTTTACCGACTGGAGTAACATCAAGGATTTCTATTTCACGGCCTGCTGGATCGAAGCAAATATGTAGTCCTGACGAATCTAGCATCAGCACACCTCAATTCTATTCAAAATCTGATCTTGATGATTCTAAATAACACAAAACACAATAAATACATTAAGCTTGTAATCCCGAACAACCTGAAGATTCCCGGCGTTAAAAACATATATAAACTGTATGGAAAACTCCAAATAAAGGCGAGAAGCATGAGAAGGCTTCTGTTTAAAGAGACACCTATCGCAAGTAATCCGGCAGGCAACACCAACATTACCATACTTATTATAATACTGGATTGATTCGTAACCTCAGCATACGGATTAATGAATATAAATATAAACCATAAAAAAACGGTCATCAAACTGGATACATATCCAATGAGTTTAATGATTGTTAAGTTTATGGATTGCTCCATTCCATCACCTCAATTCTTTCGCAATAATTCTCTCCAGCCATTTCCACGGGAGCAGCGTTTTGCCTAAGATCAAGATCCGGGTGCCTTTGCCGATAGGGTACCGAAGCCTTGGTGACTTCATTTCAGTAATACGACCGATAAGATCTGCTACTTGCTTTGGATCAGGTGCAGTTTCAGCGGTATGCTTGGAATATCGTAGCACAGCGTCCAGACGGTCTCTATAAGGAGAATCTTCGACTTGACGAATTTGTGCCATTCCTTTTCCCCAGATCAGGGTACGGAAGGAGCCAGGTTCAATTAATACTACACGTATTCCATAAGGAGACATTTCATGACGCAGACTTTCACTGAATCCTTCTACTGCAAATTTGGAAGCTGCATAGGGTGCATATCCCGGGAAACCGGACAACCCGCTTATACTCCCCACGTTAATAATCGTACCACTTCTCTGTTCTCGCATTACTGGCAGCACAGCTTTTGTCACCGCCACTAATCCGAAAAAATTCGTCTCCATTTGCTGGCGCCATTCCTCCATGGATATCTCTTCTATGAAGCCGCCTATAGCAAAGCCTGCATTATTTACCAAAACATCAATTCTTCCGAATGTTTCGTGCACTGAGGATATAGTAGCCTGTATAGAATCACTATCAGTAACATCCATGGTCATAAAATGAAGCTGCTTCAAGAGTCCTGCTTGCTCTGCCTGCTGTTCAAGCTCGCCTTTACGACTCAAATCGCGCATGGTTGCTACAACTTTGAATCCCTGCCCAGCTAGTTTGAGGGCTGTGAGCAGTCCAAATCCACTAGAGGTACCGGTTATTAAGGCCACTCGATCATGCATTCGATCTAGATGTGAATTCATCTTTGACTCTCCTTATGTTTCATTATTTCAAAAAAGCAAACAAATGTTCTATTCACAATTGACTATCCATTCATTTCAAGTTATATTAAGTGCATCATTTATATTTCTGTGCGGGCGAAGCACCTCGCAAGACAGGCATTCATGCCTATCTTGGAGGTGCTTTTTTGCGCATATAAACTAATTAAGGAGCTGAAACGAATGTCAATTCACAAATTTAGGTATTTAAAGAGGCTTGTCCAATTAATCCTTGTAGTAGCTCTACTAAACAGCAACCTTACAATGGCTTCTGCAGGTACAGATTGGGACTCTGCCTTAGATGACATTAATGGCCTCCATGGCAATTATACCTCGCTTCAAGCAGCCCTCAAATCTGATAGTTCAAAAATCCAAACGCTACGTAAGCAGAACAATGAGACGCTGAAATCTATTCACTCTGTCATAGCGTCAACAGACAAGGCTCTGCTGAGTCGCTTATCTTCTGAAGCCACATCAGCTCAGAAGAAACACGCTCCCCTACTGGAACAATACAGCACACTCAGTAAGCAGTCTACCGCAGCGAAGAAAGCTAAAGACTTTAAGACAGCCACTCTCCTTGATCTGAGACGTAATAAGCTCAAGGCTGCGGTAACCATCGCACGAACTGAAGTTAAAGAGAAGGCAGACGCGTTGGCAACTGCCCGCAAGCAGACCGCTAATAAGCTCAAGCCTACCAAAGATGCGCTGGCGCCGATCACAGTTTTGAAGAAGCAAATTACCGCCGAGAACAAAAATATCACTGTAGCACAGAAAGTTCGCTCAGAAGCTGATAAACTCTATAAATCGGCTGTAAAACAAGGGGATGCTATCACGGCAGCTACAAAAATGAGAGCATCCTATGAGCAAATGATACGAATTCATTCCATGCAGCAGAATATTTACAGCTGGGAGCAGAAGATTGCACTAGCTTTACGCGCAGCAGAGTCTAAGCTTCCATAATGATTCGCCCTTACCGACTCATATCAGCTTCACTAACATGCTAATTAGTTGGGCTGCGGGCACAATTAGGAGCTGAGCAAGTATAGTACCTAGAAATCGTGAACCCATCAATACCACATATATTTTTCCTAGCTGATCACGGTATTCTACATTTTCAGTGGCCTTATGAGTAATAAGACCAAGCTGTGGGTCGATAAATATGGTCAGCATTATAGTCGCCATTCCGTTAATCAATCCTGAGGCTTGAGAAGCAGTCGTGCTATATTGAGGCATTAGATGAGCAGCGTACAAAGATGATATGACACCTACGGTGTAAAAGGCTGTAACAAAAACATTCATAATAATAAAACGTTTAGGAATCCCCAGATATCTAAAGTTATATAGATTTACTTTTGGTTTTCTTATGTATTTTCTAGTATTCTTTAACTGCCCGATCGTTACGCTGGTAAGCAGCTTGGGAATAGAACCCTCGATTTCAAGCTTAGAGATGATTCTTCCAAACAAGCCTACAAAGGTAGGGAAAATAGCTATGGCTATTAATGTCCCTAATGAAGAAGCTAATAATATAATTCTCAAATAATTAAGAAGTGGGAAATCAGAATGTATTTTGGCATAGTCTACGAATTTAGCCGTTAGTGGAGCTTGAATCATGTTGGCAGTTCTTGATACGAGAACTATAATGCCTGTCAGAGACAGCGCAATCGCTATCTTGTTCAGCTTCACTCCGGCGTATCTTACCGAATAGGATAAAGTTTCTGCTGTGTGAATAATCATTGTTAGCAAGCATACTACAATCAAGCTATTTATCATTTGTAGGTTCATCTCCATTGAAAGCTATTTATCTATTCGGTGCAGTTTTGGACGGAAGTATTGATCCAATCCATAAGAAAGCATGATTCCAACAGTATATCTAACAAGATCAACCCATAGGAATCCTTTGCCGAGAATCAGCCCGCCCAGTATGGTAGCACGAATGCTGTTGATCCACTCCGCTTGATATAGTTGGCTAAATTCTATGCTGAAGCTAAACATCAGACTCCATACAAAAGCGATCCACTGCCTCCGATTCACTAGCAGTACGCGAAACATAAAGTAAACCATGCTTCCCCATAGCGCATCTCCAAAATGTCTCGATACAAACAAGGGGAGCTGTTCCGAGAATGCTCTAGAGCATAACCCCAGTACAATAACAATTAGGCAGATGCATCCATAAATAACTCTTTCTTTTAAAGCATTGACTCTCATTTCCATCCTCTATCCTGCGTCTGACTTGAAGTTTATGCTTTCTATAATATTAATCATCACGATATAAAACGGATAAATAATCATGGCCCCTATTATGATTAACCCTGTTACCGGGACTGGTTTATCCGCAGCTTCTGTAATTGGGAACCATGCTGCGAATAAATTAATAAACAGAACCAAATAGGGAAACCACAGGATCGTAGTGAAATACATGGATTTGTTACCGCTCAAATATTTTTTTGTCATCCAAACAAACCCTATAGAAAAAAATATAAATAACACAAATATGAAGATATGCAGCAAGTTATTCACTTTATCCAGCTCCAAGCCAGAAATTCTACTAATACGATAAATATTTACTAGTAGCTCTATTACGACAAACAACATAAAGGCATAAATTGTGCTTAATGCATTAAGCTTAATAAAATATTTCATTTGCTCAGTACTTCGGGGTTCCACATTCGTTCCACACTAGTAAGCTCTAATTCATTAAATTCCAGCTTATAAATATCTGGTTTGGAAGTCTGTTCAAAGAACTCATAACCATATTCTTTATTGAAGTAATTCAGGATAATGGTCATGATATTCCCGTGTGTACCAAGTGCAATTTTGCCGCCTTTATTTTGCTGGATCAATTGCTTCAGGATGGGAATCGCACGCTCTTGCGCTTCCTGAGTACTCTCTCCATTTGACATTTTATACTGTAAGTCTGTGAATGATGTCTGGATACCCTGAAGAATTTCTTGTTCGCTGATCTCGATCTCCATGCTTGCGATGGCTCTTTCTCTAAGTTCTTCATACAGTTCAATCTTTTGATCCGAAGCTTCAGCCAAATGCTTAATCGTATCAATGGCTCGTCTATAAGGACTGGAGACAAAATGTGTGATTTCTTCCTCCGCCAATATTTCTTTAATTCTATATGCGTCCTCATGCCCTTTGTCGGATAATCCTCGTTCCCGCTCATCCCCAAGCACAAAAGGTGATACTGCGTGCCTAATCATGTAAATAAAAGTCTTCATGAGTTACTCCTCTCCAGCTCACTCAAAGATCGTTTTTACTACCTCGCGTTCTTTCTTGAAAATCTCCACTGGGTAAGGAATGGTCATCTCGGGAAGCTCACTCTCTTTAAAAAACTTAAATTCTTCGCTTTCCCCATCCACCGCTCTCAGCGTTCCACGGATGATAGAACACTCAAATACAATGACTGTATATTCCACCTGATCCCCATTGTTATATTCGTATCTATATTTCCCTCCACCAAAAACCCCAAGAATGGAAGTGGGGTGCACCATTAATCCCGTCTCTTCATATACTTCTCTGCGCAAAGTTCTTCCCGGACGTTCCCCTGGCTCGATGGCTCCTGCTGGCAATCCCCACAAGGACTCTCCAGGTTTTCGAATAAACAGAATTTCATCTTCTTTATTTCTTATTACTGCAGCTACGGAAGGCATCATTAATAACTCTGAACCCACTTTACCTCGGATCCCCTGATAATACTCAGACATCGGCACGCTATTCATCCACCCTCTCACATCTTTTAGTAGAACATCATCATGTTTTCCTCTCACTTCCCAAAAACCCACATTATGTATATATTAGACATCTTTGTGACGGAATCCTTTAGATTCCGCAATATGCTTAGCGCAGGGAACAAAAAAAGCTTCCGAACTCAAAAAATACTGAGATCCGGAAGCAATTACAATGAGGTGAGACTTAAAACTTAGTGTTTCCCTTTGTTGCCGGCAAGCTGTACGATCATGATGACAAGAACGAGCAATGAAATGAGCTGATCAATACTCATCTGCGTCCGCCTCCAATCCCAAAATGAAGGATGGCTCTTCGGACGGCAGTTCCTCTCCCAAGGACACAGCTTCGTTCCCCTTATACACACTATGTAACATGAGTTCCATTTATTACTTGAAGAATAACTTACCCTTCCATTCGAGCTAGTTCTTTCTCCACTTCATCCAGCTGATCTTCGCCGAACACCTTAAACCCATTCTGCCGTAATAACTCCGTAGTTGTACCTTCTCCAGACATCTTTGTATCCATAAAAGTTCCATCATAAATATACAGACTACCACAAGAAGGACTATCCTGTTTTAAAATAGCTAACGCGACTTGATGTTCTGTAGCGAGCTTCAGCGTTGCTTGAGCACCTTTCATAAAGGGCTCCGTTACATCTGCACCTGCGCCAGTCACCACCCGCTCACCTTGCCGCTGGGCATCTGGACGAGGCGTTGACAACCCACCGACTACCTCAGGACAAATATGGACAAAACGTCCTTCCTCATACCACTTCAGGAAACGAGCATCGAGACACGGAACATCACCATTATCATAGCGCACTTTATGTCCTAACAGACATGCACTTACTAGAATCTTCCCTGTCATCGTTATCTCCACCAGTCCGTCTAGTATTTAATATATGGCTATATTATTTACGTCGCGAAACTGTTATGCAAGATTGAAGGGCTTGTCCCTGAAATGTTTGTGCTTCATATACAAAAAAATGCTCATAATGATCATATAGAACGCATTAATCTTGATATTGGGGGGTCTTCTCACTCCGGTACCGACTCCAGCAAGTCCATAATAAATCCGCCATAAGGTAAAGACCCACCAAAGGAAATATCATTCCCCATACGTTTGGGACTCGTGAATATAAACGCTCCATAAACGGCTGAATCCCATATACGCAGGCTACCGAAAGCGCCCACCAATATAGGGAGAATCGAAGGCAAATATGCCCTTGCAATTGATAAGACATCCCTGAGTAATCCCACCATTGCTTTTGAAACACAGTTTTTAGCAGCCACCCACTTACGTATTCAACAGCTGAAGGAACCACCAACGCAAGCAGGAGGAAAATTAGGAAAGGCAGGTTTAAGTCTCTTGCAATCAATAGAAGCAGTGGTGCGAATCCATACATTGGTTTAAAAGGACCTTTTAGAAACCCCTCTTTGCGAAAGCTTCCATTACTATATAAGTTATATGTACCTTCCAATACCCAGCCTAAAAAAGAGTAGATCATAAAATAAAAGAAATATTGGCCTGCCACTGCCATCGCAGTATCTCCGCTTGAAGAAAATATAGAAGTCATCATATTTATACTTCACTCCTAGTTGTCATTATTTTCTTAGATATCCATCCGGCCCTATTATGCCTTAATTCTTCAGGAGATATGCGCAAAAAAAGACATAACCCAAAGGTTATGCCTTCATTACAAAGTATAAGGAGTGAAGCGGAGTCTATATCCTTCCACTCTCATTGTTTAAGCTGTTCTTCATGATTCTGATCCTGTATTAGCGACTGATCGTCGTGTTGTTTCTTTAAGGTATCCATCGTAAGCTCACTACGTACACCAAAGTTCGAACCATACTTTTTTTCAAAGTTGCCTGCAAGGGCCTCACCACGTTTTTGCCGATATCGACTGTTCTCATTCCGACTACGCATTTCATTTCCTCCCTGCTACAAGAATGGCTGAGATCTGTGAAATTTGCGAAAAGCAACTAGGAGCTTGGAGAAACTCTCTGATGAGGTTGTACCTGAATTCATTATACAATAATTGCTAAATTGGTCTCAAGCAAAACAGACTGCCCATTGAAGGACAGTCTGTCTTCCGAATCATTTAGTCCAAATCGTTAGGAAGCGGATCAGGATGGGAGGACTCTGCAGGCTTGGCTACCCAATCGTCTGCTTCTGGCTCGATATCCACACCATTCTCCATCTTCTTAATTTCAGCTAATGAATCGCCATCTTTATTTTCCTTGTTGCGGATTTCCGCTTCATCTTGAGAATAATCTGACATGTGAAATCCTCCTCAGGTGCTTTGCTTTTTTGGTTCCTTAGTTATAGTTACCCGATGGAGTGTTTTGCAAACATAGTTACGACGAATGAATTTAGGGATACATAATCCAAGCTACCACCGGACCGATACATGAACCGACAATAGCACAAACGGTCATCGCTACTGAGCTCATTGAAACTGACTGTTCACCATATTCCAGCGCCTTTGCAGTTCCAAGTGCATGAGAACCCGTTCCTAAGCCGATCCCAATCCCTACCTCACTTCGAATCTTAAAAAGCTTAATAATGAGAGGTCCGCCAATTGCGCCCGTAAATCCAGCAATCATTACAAATACGGAGGTTAGCGAGGAGTCCCCACCTAAACCATTTGAGATCTGTATCGCTACAGGTGTTGTGATCGATTTTGGCAGTATGGACAAAACATATAATTTAGAGAATCCTAGGCCTGCTGCCAAAAGCAAACCACTGAACATTCCTAATAACAGACCTACAATCGCTCCCCCCAGGATGGCCGGAAGATTCTCAACTAACACATTACGTTGTTTATACAATGGGTAGGCTAGCGCCACTACAGCAGGGCCGAGCAGTTGATTAATCCACTGACCGCCTATCATATATGTATCATACGGAATATGAAAATATAGAAGTATTGCTACAACAAGGACTGTTGCTGTTAGCGCGGGAATAAGTACAGGAAACCGAAAACGTTTATATATAACGGACATCATCAAATAAATAGCAACATTAAGCAGGACAATTCCTGTCGCGATAAAAAACATTATATTTCCTTCCCCTTTTCGCTTAAGCTCTTGCTGCTCCAGCCCGCCTTGCTCTTGCCTTTCAGGGTTGAAAGCCATTGACTCGTATGTGCTGCTACTGCAATGGTGAGCACACTGCTAACGATAAGAATCAAGATTAACAGCAAACCTCTCCCACTAAAAATATCCATATGCTTCACAATCCCAGCCGTCGCTGGAATAAAAAATAACGGAAGATAAGCTAAGATTGTTGTTGCACCATCTTCAATCCACTTCACTGGTACAACCTTGAATAACAATAAAACAAAGAGCAGCAGTAATCCGACGATACTCCCAGAAACGGGAAGATGCAGCTGCTTTTGCAGGAAGTCTCCAGCCAAGTAGAACAAATAAAGCAGGAACACTTGGATAATTATGCGAATGATTTTCATGATGCAGGATCCCTTCATTATTAAATTAACTCGATAAAGCTTAAAATGGGTCACCTCAATAAGAGTATCAGAGTTTTCATGAAAATTTCAATTACTTTTCGAATCTTGTAAGAATTAAACAAAAATAACCTGCATGCTCTCCAGAACGTCGGAGACTTTGCAGGTTATTTATTTTCGTTATGCAGCTCAAAAATGAGATTCCAGCTTAGTTAAACCCACTGAACGACTTGCTCTGCGCTTTGTCTTGTTTTTCCACGTGGTTCATTCAAACGATACCCAAAGGCTACCATACAGGAGATTCCAAAATGTTCAGCATCCATAATCCCCTCTTCGGTAAGAACTTGCTCTATCTTCGCCTTATCGAAACCTTCCATTGGGCAAGAATCGATTCCGATTAAAGCGGCTGATGTCATCATATTACCAAGGGCTATATAAGTCTGCCGGCAGCTCCATTCGAACATTGCACGCTCATTCTCCATCAATTCGAAATCAACCTTCAAGAACTTATCGTACATTGCACCTTTCCCTTCCATCACTTCCGGAGGTAGCTCCTGCACATGCTCCATGATTCCTTTAATATAATCAGAATCAGCAACCATATCTTTAGGAAGACGGGAGAGAATCAATACAAAATGACTTGCGGTTGGCAATTGCTTTTGTGCTCCCCAGGCATGAGGACGTAATTTCTCACGTATTTCTGGACTTTGTACTACGACAAAACGCCAAGGCTCGAATCCGAATGAACTTGGGGACAGACGTCCTGTTTCCAGAATAAACTGAAAGTCCGACTCACTAATTTTTTTATGACTATCAAATTCTTTAGTTGCATGTCTGAACTGGTAGGCAGACAGGATTTCATTCTTGTTTAAAGATAAAGTTTCCATATTTAACACTCCTTTTATTTGTTTAGAATCAACGACCCATTTGACTGTTGCCGTTCACATGCTTAATATTAGAATATATATCACTTCTTTAAAAGTACGCACATTAATGTTATGTAGTATACAAAATGATACTATGGGAGTTGAACGGTTATGCGTGATCGAAAAGGTGGATTCGGAGATTGCCCAGGAGGCAATAAGGAAGCTTGCCCTGTGGAATTTACGCTCGATGTTATAGGAGGAAAATGGAAGGGGATTCTCATCTATCACTTGATGGATGGAACGAAACGCTTTAACGAATTTCGCCGGATATGCCCCGGAATTACTCAACGTATGCTGACCCTGCAGCTTAGAGAGCTGGAAGAAGATGGAGTTGTTCACCGTGAGGTCTACCATCAGGTTCCCCCGAAAGTCGAATACTCGTTAACCGAATTTGGCAAGACACTAACCCCTATTATTAAACTTATGAAAGACTGGGGCGAGGTTTACAAAACAAAACAGCTTTCCGCAGAAAGCTGTCCAGAAGATACAAATATTACGGTGTAGCTCAACGCTGCACCTTTTATTTTTCAAAAAATGCTTCGGCCTTTTCTTTATGTTCATCCGTAACCTGACCTGAGATCGCTTTGATGCCTGCTGCAATAATTGCCGCATCATCCGTAAATCCAAGTCCGAGAAGCGCATCCGGTATCGCATCAATCGGGGAGATGAAATAAGCCAACGCTCCGAAGGCAATTCCTTTAGCCCATAAAGGGGTCTTCGCATCGATCGCGCAATAATACATCGCAATAGCATCTTTAGTAAATGGGATCTTGCCTGCGAACTTTTTAGTTTTTGTCCAAAAATTCCGCGTCACCATTTCCTCATTTTCTTTGCTGTATGGAAACTTCTCTGCTGTGAGTTCCGCAGTGATTTTGTCTTCATCTTTCTTCATTAGATATTCCCTCCGCAAGGTTCATATGAAGTACATAGGGTAAGTATACCCTTAGCTATTGATTATATCTTTAAGATAAACTATAGCTCGTTCTATGAAACTTACACAATATCATTTAATTTCTTTGATTTTATTCAAATCACTGCTGCATAACGCTTCAAGATTCTTAAAGATACGCTCGGCATCCCAATCCCACCACTTAAGCGCTTCTAGATATTCGATCATCTCATCATCAAAACGTTGTCGGATCACTTTACAGGGATTTCCTCCAGCCACACTATAAGCCGGGATATCTTTCACAACCGTTGAATTAGCCGCGATGACGGCTCCATTTCCAATATGTACACCCGGCATAACCGTAACATTCTGCCCAATCCACACATCGTTTCCGATCACCGTATCTCCTTTTAAGGGTAGATCTGATAGTTCTGGAACCGCATGCTCCCAGCCACTGGCCATAATATTAAAAGGGTAGGTCGTAACAGAATTCATCCGATGGTTCGCACCATTCATAATAAATTCAATACCTTTGGCAATTGCGCAGAATCGCCCAATGATAAGCTTGTCACCAATAAAATCATAATGATGATTCACATGCTCCTCAAATTTTTCCGCACCGTCTATATCATCATAGTACGTATAGTCGCCAACCATAATATTTTTTCTTGTAATCACATTTTTGATATAACAGATGCTTTTGATCTGTTCATTCGGATAGAGCGCATTCGGATTCGGTCCATATTTCTCCATAATAACGCCTCCCTCTCTTTTGGATAAAACATAGCAGAGATCAGAGTTCTTTTCAAATAAGAACGATTTATGAACATAAAAAAGCGGCCACCGATTGGTAACCGCCCATTACAACTACTTTATCGCTTTGATAAAACATCTACTTCGTACTGCTTCACATCGCTCAGCCAACTTTCTCGGACAGGCACACCATTCGTCGCACAATAATAATCCCAAATAGCTCCGAACGGATAAGATTTCAATTCCTCTACAAGTGCAAGTCTAGTAGTATAATCCCCATCCAGTTCAATTTGCTTCAAAAGCTCTATCGGTTCCAGCATCGCGCGTAGCAGGGCTTTGATTGTGTTACGTGTTCCGATCACCCAAGCGGCAATGTGATTAATACTTCCGTCAAAGAAATCGAGTCCGATATGAGTTCTGTCTAGAAATTGACCTCTTACTAGTTCACGGGCAATCTCTAGCAGTTCATCATCCATAGTCACCACATGATCACTATCCCAACGCACTGGACGGCTAACATGCAGCAGCAATTGATCACCAAACAACAGCCAAGAGGATAATTTATTCGAGATGGTCTCGGTCGGATGGAAATGCCCAGCATCGAAGCAAACCGCTTTGCCCCGACTTAGTGCATAACCCATATAAAATTCATGCGAACCTACCACATAACTTTCTGAGCCAATTCCGAACAGCTTGCTTTCTACAGCATCAATGTTATATTGCTGATCGATCTCCTCGCTGAAGATCTCGTCCAGTGATTGCTGAAGTCGTACCCTTGGAGACAGACGGTCGATCGGTGTATCTTTATATCCATCTGGAACCCAGAAGTTGGTTACACAAGGCTGACCTAGTGCCTGACCGAAAGATTCGGAGATTCGGCGTGAAGCCTTACAATGAGCAATCCAGAAGTTGCGGATTTCAGGATCCGAGTGGCTTAGTGTGAAGCCATCATTAGCTTTTTCATGAGAGAAGCAAGTGGGATTGAAATCCAATCCAAGCCCCTGCTCCTTAGCCCAGTGCACCCATCTTTCAAAATGCTTAGGCTCTAGCGCATCAAGATCTACTGTCTCTTCCGTATCGGCATAAATAGCATGTAAATTAACTTTATGACGACCAGGGATAAGTGCTAGTGCTTGCTCCAAATCACGGCGCAGCTCCTCCGGATTTCTAGCTCGCCCCGGGTAACTGCCCGTGACCGCGATTCCGCCACTTAGTTCCTTTTCCTTATTCATGAAGCCCTTTACATCGTCTCCTTGCCAGCAGTGCAATGAAATCTTGATTGCTGCAAGCTGCTCTAATACCTTATCTACGTCGATGCCATGCTGTGCGTAGAGCTTTTTCGCCTCATTATAGCTCGTCTGAATGCTCTTAAAGCTTTCTGTATTCTGCTCCATGCTTGAGCCTCCTGATATTGTCTTAGTAATTTCATTTAGGGGGATTTATACCCTTCTTTGGCTCATTTTCCGTATTGGTTACTCTTATACGACCTGCAGTCGAGCAAACTCAGCTAATGCCGCTGTTTTTAGAGTGAGGTCCATCACTTGTGGAAGATAGGTGGTTACATCAAATGAACGATATATAATTTCTCTTGCTTCTTTAATATCTGCGACCGTACCCACGCTGATCATTTGCATAACTACGTTACCAAACGCGGTGGATTCCGTTGGCCCAGCGTAAATCTCCATCTCTAGCAAATCGGCCGCGATCTGACATACTAGTGCGTTGTTCGCCCCACCACCTACGATGTGCAGCCGCTTCCACTTCTCGCCGGTCAATAGCTGAAGATCCTGAACGTAGAAATAATAAGAAAGGGCAAGACTGTCAAACACACATCTGGCTATCTCACCTGGTGTCTGTGGTACCAACTGTCCTGCTTCCGCACAATAGCTCTGTATCTCGCTGATCATATTCGCTGGATTCATGAATCGTTCATCATTGCAGTAGATGATGGATCTAAAAGGAATCTCTTGCGCGGCCAGCTCCACCAGTTCACCGAAGCTGTATTGCCCGTCATATTCCTCACGAACCTTTTGGATCAGCCACATCCCCATAATGTTCTTAAGAAAACGGAACGAGCCGAAGGCGCCCCATTCGTTCGTATAGTTACGTTCCATTGCCTCTGGACTTGTGATTGCTGTTGCTCGTTCCATCCCTATGAGTGACCAAGTACCACTACTGAGAAATCCCCATTTGTCACTACTTGCAGGAACGCCTAGTACAGCTGATGCTGTATCATGAGTGGCGACTGCTATGAACTCACAGACTGGTAGATCACCGTGTGCGGCCAAGTCATCCGTCAATCCGCCAATTTGTTCCCCAGGTTCCGTTAAGGGAGGAAATTGCTCTTTTGAAAGACCAAGCAGTGCCAGAAGATCCGTATCATAATCCCGAGTATGCAGATTCAGTAGACCTGTAGTTGAAGCATTCGTGACTTCGCTAATTCTGCGTCCCGTAAGCCGATAGTAGAGATAATCAGGGACCATCAGAATTGAATGTGCTGCTTCCAGCTCTACCGGATCATGTACAAACAGCTGGTACAACGTATTAATCGGGAGTACTTGTATTCCCGTCTTTTCGTAAACGCTTTCAGTTGATATATTGCGATGCAAACTCTGTACCGCTCCATCTGTTCGGGAGTCTCGATAAGAAAAGACTTCATTTATCCGTGTACCCTCCTGATCTAGAAGCACATAATCTACGGCCCAAGTATCAATTCCCACGGTACAATGCTCGATTCCTTTTGACTTCGCCTTCTGCAAGCCTTTTACAATTTCAGCAAATAAATAATCAACGTCCCAATAAAGATTACCATTCTTCTCAGAGAACCCATTACTAAAACGGTGAATTTCTGTTAATGATAAGGTTCCTCCCGGATTTTGCAAGGTTCCGCAGACAACTCTCCCACTAGAGGCTCCGATATCAATAGCAATATGATTCTGGCCGTGTTTATGCGCCCTAGCATTCATCCTTAAACAACACTCCTTATCTCCCTATCAGCCTACCAGCAAGGCGAATACGATTCCTGGACCATGCACACCTATCGTCAGATCATTCTCAATATCCGCTGAACGACTCGGTCCAGAGATAAAGTGAATACCTGCGGGTAGACCCGATTGCCCCGCTTCATCAAAATCAAGAAGCACCTCACCCAGACGAGTCTTCAGCCGCTCTAGCGGAATGATAGCAATTAATGCAGTAGGCAACAGGCTGACAGAGCGCCCTTTATCCGCAGAAGATAACACTGTAATAGAGCCAGTATAAGCAACTGCATAATCCGCGATCACTATTCCAATATCAGCTTCCGCTGCTCTAGCTTTCCAAGCTTCCTGCAAATCTGTATTCCAGATAGATACCCGCGTCTCAGCGAGCTCCTCTTCTAGCCTAAGTGCCGCAAGCTCTTCTACATTTTGCCGAAGAATATAACGGGCGAGCATCTCATTCGCTTTATTGACGATGAAAGCTTTAGCTTCATCCATACTTGCCATGCGAAACACATGTCCACCTGCACTTTGAAAATTCGCAGTAAATTGATCGATGCGTTCATCCGGACTCCACTGGAATTCTTGCCAATAATCTGGAGCGCCGCGAAAAGGATGTACCGGAGCCACTGTCGTTCTTGGCCGTTTCAAGCGACGAGCGATATCGTTCATGAACGCCTGCTGCTTCTCACGAGAGTCATGTTCCATACGCTCAAGCCATTCATTATGCGTTTCCTCAGTCATGTCCGGCTCCTCCTTCCAGCTCTTCCCGCTTCCGCTTCGCTAATAAATCTTCCATCCGCTTCTGTATCGCCGGGTCCATCTCGCGACTATTTTTGTCTAGCTCCTCCTGCAGCTCTTTCCAGCTCTCGCGGAAGGATTCATCCGCCAGCTTCGGAGCAATCCTGTAGTTATTCCAACCCTTTAGCGGCCCAAGCTTTGACGGAATTCCACCGTCTCTCACAAGCAGCTTCTGTCCGATTCTACCTACTTTCATCACACTACTGAATCGCTGTGACTTCGCCATAATCGCACCAAAGCCTTTCATGCCGAGACCTTCCGCTTTGTCTCCATAACCTCGCTCTACCTTACGCCGACGTAAATAGATAAGCATATCATGCAGAGGGATTTTGACTGGACAGGCTTCATAACACGCACCGCATAGACTCGATGCACCTGCGATATCATCCCATTGCTCTACATTTTTGTTCAGCGCTGGGGTCAACACTGCTCCGATCGGTCCACTATAAGTTCCACCATAGGCATGACCGCCAATATGACGGTAGACAGGGCAGGCATTCAGACAGGCTCCACAGCGGATGCAGTTCAACAGCTCCTGAAACTCCGGATCGCCAAGCTGCTCTGAGCGACCATTATCAAGGATTATAATATGCTGCTCTTCCGGTCCGTCTCCGTCTTCCTTCCTACGGGGTCCCGAAATACCGGACATATATACTGTTAACTTCTGGCCGGTTGCCGAACGGGGCAACAATGTAGCCATCACCTCAAGATCACTCCAAGAGGGAATAATCCGCTCCATCCCCATCAAGGTGATTTGCGTCTTCGGCAAGGTGGTGACCATGCGAGCATTACCTTCATTCTCGAACAGCACCATAGAACCTGTCTCTGCTATCGCAAAATTGCATCCCGTCATCCCGATATCCGCTTCGAGGAATTTCTCCCGTAGCTTACGCCTTACAAATCCTGCAAGGATTGTAGTCTCAGGCAAAAGCTCCTCCCCTGCCTCCTTGGACAATAGCTCTGCAATCTGATAGCGGTTCTTATGGATGGCTGGAATAATGATATGTGACGGCGTTTCTCCGGCAAGCTGGATAATATATTCACCAAGATCTGTCTCAATCGTCTCCACGTCAATGGATTCCAGGGCCGTATTCAAATGCAGCTCCTCTGTCACCATCGATTTGGATTTAACCACGGAAGCCGCTTGTTTACGCTGCGCTATCTCTAAGGCAATCTTCACTGCGTCTTCACCCGTTGCCGCAAAATGAATATGCGTGCCGTTCGCTCTTGCATTGTCCGCAAATAAATTCAAATAATAGTCCAGATGAGCGATCGTATGCAGGCGGATTTGCCGCCCACGTTCGCGCCATTCTTCCCAGTGACCATGATCGTTCGCTGCTTTTTGTTTCCCGTCACGCAGCCTTTCCGTGGTAAAGCGAACCGCTTTGCGCAAAAAATCATTATTCAGCGCCAAGTCTGCACGCTGTTTTACCGTAGCTGGCTTCATATGATTCGATTCCGATTTAATCTGGGTGGCATTCTGACTCATTGTCCACTCACCCCTTCATACAGTAGCTCAGCTAAATGCATGACTCGGACCGGCTTCTGGCGATAACGCAAATTCCCAGCAATATTCATGAGGCAGCCCATATCCAGCCCCGTTAGGACCTCTGCTTCCGACTCCAGCACATGATCTGACTTCTCGGTGACCATCGCCCCGGAAATATCAGACATCTTCACGGCAAAGGTTCCGCCAAACCCACAACAGTCCTCGGCAAAAGGTAGTGGCACTAGCTCCATCGCCTTCACATTATGCATAAGCTGCATTGGTTCATCGCGAATCCCCAGAATCCGAGTGCCATGACAGGAAGGATGATAGGTAACTTTATGCGGAAATACTGCCCCTAGATCCGTTACACCAAGCACCTGTACCATAAACTGACTGAATTCGTAGGATTTACGCTGTAAATTCTGCGCCTTGACCAAATTAATCGGATCATCCTGAAACAGTTTCGGGTAATGATGAAGCATGCCGGTGCAAGAACCAGAAGGAGCAATGACAAAATCACTGTCTTCGAAGGCCTGCAGAATCGTAAGCGCTGCTTGACGCGCCTCATTCCAATAGCCACTATTGTATGCAGGCTGTCCGCAGCAGGTCTGTACTTCGGGAAATTCCAGCTGTACGCCATATCTGGCAAGCAGACGTGCCATCGCTTCTCCGACCTTTGGGTACACAGCATCACTGATGCATGTAATAAACATCGATACCTTCATGGCTCCACCTCCTGCAACACTATTTTCTAAACGGTCGTTATTGCGATGTTCAGCTCCTGTAGCTGCTTTAGCTGGTCTGCACCGGGGCTGTAATCCGTAATCACAACATCCAGTTCACTAGTTGCAGCAACATGTGTGAACGCTTGAATTCCGAATTTGCTGGAGTCACAAAGTAGGATGACCTGCTCCGCGATAGAAATCATCTTTCGCTTCACCATCGCTTGCAGCTCATTCGATTCACTCGCGCCACGTTCGAGATGAAATCCTTTGCAGGAAAAAAACATCTTATCCACATGATACAACTCAAGCGAACGCTCTGCTAAATGTCCAACAAAGGACATCGATCTGCGGCTCAGCTGACCACCTGTTGAGATCACATCTATGCGTTCCTTCCCACTTAACTCCGCAGCTACCCTAATAGAGTTAGTCAGTACAGTTAGTGGCATATCCGGCAAATGTGAGGCCATATACCATGCAGTGGTACTAGCATCCAGCAAAATCCGATCTCCCGGCTTGATCATCATCACAGCCTCACGAGCAATCCGCTGCTTCTCTGCTGCGTTCATAATCTCACGTTCAGCATATGGCGTCTCTGGTTGACGATCACGCAGACTGACTGCACCACCATGAGAGCGTAGCAGCCTCCCCGCCTTTTCCAAGCGATCAAGATCCCGGCGGATGGTCTCCTCCGTCACTTGGCATAATGTACTCAGTTCCGAGACACGGATGCTGCCACGTTCATTCACTAGCTCTACGATTCTTTCATATCTGTCTGCAATCAGCATGGCTTCCCTCCGTTATGTCTATCTATATTCCATCTTCCTGTTATCTAGTAAAAGCTGCCGGCACTCCACCGTCAATCGTCAGCATGCAGCCCGTAGTCTTCTCTGACTTGGATGAAGCGAAAAAGGCAACGCCTTCAGCAATATCACGTGGATAAATATTTACAAGCAGTGTTGTGCGTTTACGATAATGCTCCTCTAGTTGATCCGGTTCAATTCCGTAAGCAGCCGCGCGTTCATTCCGCCAATTCGAATTCCAAATCGCAGAGCCTTGTAGAATAGCATCCGGCAAAATTGTATTGGCGCGAATACCGAATTCTCCACCTTCAGCTGCAATACAGCGAGCCAAATGTGCTTCGAGTGCTTTGGCAGAGCTGTAAGCCGAGACGCTTTTCCCAGCAAATATGGAGTTTTTCGAGCCAATAAATACCATACTTCCGCCAATTTTTTGTTCCTTCATCACCTTAAAGGCTTCGCGTGCAACGAGGAAATAACCTGTGCCTAGCACGGAAATGTTCAAGTTCCACTCTTTTAATGAAGTCTCGTCAAAAGGACTCGAAGTTGCAAGCCCTGCATTGTTCACAATAATATCTACTCCGCCATAAAATAGTGCTGTATCCGCATAAGCTGCGGTAACCTGCTCCTCCTGCGTTACATCCATTTTAACAGCGAACGCACGATTCTCACCGTATTTATCATTAATCTCCGCGGCAATTTTCTGGGCGCCCTCCAGATTGAGGTCAGCCAGCACAACATGCGCCCCTTCGGACACTAGACGACGAGCGGTTTCGCTCCCGATCCCTCCTGCCCCACCCGTAATGAACGCAACCTTACGTGAGAATTCTGCTTCTGCTGGTGCCAGTGACAATTTATATAATTCCAAAGGCCAATATTCCACATTGTACGATTCGTTCTCACTAAGAGAGACGAAATCTCCCAGTGCGGTAGCTCCGCGCATAACAGCAATCGCACGGTGATACAAGGCTCCGCTGATCTTGGAGTTGCTCCAGCTTTTTCCAGTGTTGATCATTCCAACTCCGGGAATCAGGATCACACGCGGCGCGGCTTCGAACATTACATCTCCCTCATGCTTATTACGATCGAAGTAAGCTTTGTACTGCTCTTTGTAAGCAGTAATCGCTTCTTTCAGCTTCTTCTTCAAGCCATCAATATCATTGGCATTCGGTTCCCAATTCACAAATAATGGAAGCATTTTGGTATGTACCAAATGATCCGGACAAGCTGCACCTACACTGGATAGTTTCTCCGAGTTAACTCCACCTACAAAACGCAGCACATCCTCTGCATCATCGAAGGTCAGTATCATTTTACGCTCATCACTAACTGCGCCTCTAATCAGTGGCATTACAGCCGCCGCTACAGCCCGACGCTCTTCTTCCGGAAGTGCTTCCGATTTGCGACCTCCGAACAGGTTCTCATCTTCAATTCTATCTTGGATGTAACGCTCCGCTTCATTAATGATAGAGATCGTCTTCGCGTAACAAGCTTCCGGCGTATCTCCCCAAGTCACCAGACCATGCTTCTCCATCAACACCAATTCTGCTTGTGGATTAGCAAGTACGCCTTCAGCGATCATTTTGGATAAAGTGAACCCAGGACGGATGTAAGGCACCCATACGAAACGGTTCCCATAAATTTCCCGCGCAATATCTTTCCCGTTATGAGCACAACACAAGCTGATAATCGCATCAGGATGTGTATGATCTACATGTTTGAATGGTAAAAAAGCATGCAGCAGCGTCTCAATAGAAGCACGCGGATGCTTTGGATCAATCATACAATTCGCGAGGTAAGCCACCATTTCCTCATCAGGCATTTCCTCCAGATCAAACAAAGGCGCAATATCCTCAAGCCGCAATCCGGTAAAATTGCCTGCTTTCATCGTAGCCAGGTCAGAGCCGCTACCCTTCACCCACATTACTTCTACTTCACGACCACGGAAATCCAATTCTATTGTCTTACTAGAGGTATTCCCTCCTCCAAAATTACAGACTCTACGATCTTCACCCAACAGGTTGGAGCGATAGACCAGTGCATCCAGACCACCGCTGATGACTTTTTCCCGTGCAGAATCCCATAAACTTTGTACCATTTGTGAATACCTCCGTTTTTGAATGTTTATTTTTCTGTTTATTTTTGTTTGTTTTGATTTTAATCTATTTGTTTCTGTTTGAATAGAGCGTTTTCAACAAAATTTAAAATTTATTTCACAATTCAGACGAATCCTTCTTGGATGAACTGAAATTCCTTTATTAAAAACAAAAAAAGAGTTGCCAATTAGCAACTCCTTCACCCCCACTATTCAGTACAACGACAAAATACACTTATCCTCTTCCCCCTCTTTTTCACAGTAATGTTTCTATTTCTCTCTCTCGCTTCCGCACTCTCGTAGTATACTAATTGGCATAAGATGAAAATGTTGTATTTTGAATAAGGAGGTTTGTGATGGTAAATAGCTTTAAGAATGCCCAGGCGCAAGAACGAGTGTGGCACTCCTATGAGCAGATGGTTGAGCAGTGGCCTATTCCCCTTGAGGAGATAGATATTCCCACTACCTATGGGCTGACGCATTGTATCCTTACTGGTCAAAAGAGTAATCCACCTTTACTACTGTTTCATGGCGTTGGTGATAACTCGGCGGTCATGTGGATTTTAAACATCGAGGACTTATCGAAGCATTTTTATTGCATCGCAGTTGATACGTTGGGCGGACCCGGAAAAAGCATACCTAACGAGCATTTTAACAAACAGAAGTTTGAGCAGGTGGAATGGATTAATGAAATAGTGACGCATCTAAGTATAGACTTCTTTAATATCGCGGGTGTATCCAATGGCGCCTATATTGCTTTTAATTATGCGACCAAGCAACCGGACAAAGTGAACCGTGTCATATGTTTGGAGGGCGGGATGGTTACTGCGCCGATCAAAGCCATGATCCAAACCATAATGATGATGTTCCCGGAGATTCTAATTCCAACGGATCGCAATTTACTAAAAGTACTGAAGAAGTTAAGCGCACCTAACTCCCCTTTATTTGACAACCATCCAGCAATAGCTGCTCATCTGATCCTTTTAATGCGAACTCATAATCAACAAGCTATGTTTGTGCATAAGCTTCATCCATACGATAAAAACGCCGCAGTTGCAGTCAGAGATAAGCTCTATTTTCTAGTTGGAGAACACGCGTTAAAACAATCGAAGGATTTCATAAATCTTTTAGAAGATGGAAAGTTCCATTACCAAGTCATCCCCCATGCGGGACACGGGATTAATCACGAGCAACCGGATAGAGTAAACACTGAGATCATCAATTTCCTGACTGACGATAATGATAAATCACTTGCATCTATATGAAAGCGCTACTATTATGTTTTTAATTAAGCTTACCCAACCTACATAAGGAGATGATTACCATTAGATACGGAACTTTGGCGCATACATTTGGTTGCTTACCCCTCAAATCTTTGACTGCGACGCTTCAGAATTATGATATCGATTTTGTTCAACTGGCTTTGTCAAAAGCCATTCAGGACATTGACACTTCCACAGGTAAATTAAGTCCTGGTCTCGCAAACTATATTAGCGAACAATTTGACAGAGCAGGGATACGTATCGGAGTCTTAGGCTGTTACATCAATCCCATCCACCCAGATCCTCACCTTCGGAGATTAGAAATAGATCGCTTTAAAGAGCATCTGCGGTATGCCCGCCAACTCGGTGCACCTATGGTCGCTACGGAAACGGGCGCTCTGACTACTTTTCAAGCACAAGATCCGCTCCATTACGAAAATATCGGCTGGGATATATTAAGGGCCACTGTACAAGAGCTTGCGGAGGAAGCTGAAAAATGGGGTGTTTTTCTGGGGCTCGAGGGGGTCTGCACGCATACTCTTTCTTCACCAGACAAGATGCGCCGCATCTTAGATGAAGTTCCCTCAAGCAATATTGGCGTTGTCTTGGATCCATGCAATTTTATTGGTGACGCTGTAGATACGCAGGATCTAATTGTTGATGACGCCTTCAGGTTGTTCGGGGATCGGATTATTCTGGCACATTTAAAAGACATCTATCAAGATGGAGAGAGAATTTACCACGGTAAGGCTGGTGGAGGGCAGTTTCATACCGAAGCTTTCCTGAGCAAACTCCAAAAATTCAAGCCAATGATCGACGTGTCATTAGAGGATATCAAGGGGCATGAGATTAATGATACTGTTGCTTTACTAAAGAAACTAGCTCCTATGGCAAAATAATGCTTTTCAAACTATATCGGTACCTTTCTAAGCGAATTGAATAAAATAAGAAACATAACGATTGAATCACATCGCTTGACGATTATAGCCCTAACTTGGAAGGGACGGGATTATCGATGAGATTCACATTCCCTATTCTGACCTTATCTCATGGCGGGGCTCAACGCATGCTGGTAGAGCTCACCAATGGGCTAACAGCTATGGGGCATCAGGTTACTATCCTCATGCCAGTGGATGGTGTTGTATCCTATGCTGTCAACTCAACCTTAATCCGTACCACACATATGACACTTCAAGAACAAGACTATCCCTCAGGGGACGTTATTGTTTCTAATTTTTATACGACAGTCCCTACCTCTCAAGCAGCTAGTAATCAAGGAAAAGGAATTCATGTAAGATTGTCTTTATGTTATGAACCACCTTTTTTACCAGATAGTTCACTGTCGTTTCCTTCTTATCATGTCACCGAACATCTAATCGTTTTATCGCATTGGCAGCAGGAGTTGATTCGCTTAAATCATGGGATTACAGGCAACATCGTACCGATTGGCATTAGCTCCTCCTTTAAGAATATAAATATTCGTCACAGTCTTCAGGAGCCTTTAAACATAACAGCTATCTTAAGAAAAGCAGAACGTGGTTTCTCATGGCACCGTGAGCAAGACTATCTTATAGAGCAGCTGGATCACGTGAAAAATCAATGTCCCCATGTAAATATTAACTTTATCAGTCCGCCCGATGAGTTCAACACTTCAGAAGTTCTCCAAAGAATGAAAGCCACCGGCAAATATCGATTCTTCACGCCAGCGAATGATGAGGAGCTCTGTTACCATTACAACGGTGCGGATATCTTTGTTAGTTCAAGTATTTTTGATACGGGTTCTTTACCAGGACTTGAAGCCATGAGGTGTGGCGCAGCTCTTGTCTGTGTTTATTCTGGTGGTAATATGGAATACGCACGTCATGAGAAGAACTGTCTACTCTCTTATCGTTATGAGAATCGGCTTGGTGAAGATGTCATCCGTTTAATTCGAGACCCAAACTTAAGAACAAAATTAGCAGCACAGGGCGAAAGATCTTCACACAGATGGACATGGGAAAATAGTGTCAAGTTATTTGAAGAAGCGATTAGAGATATATTATAAAAAACAGCAAGTCTCTGGATGAGATTTGCTGTTTTTTTATAATTCTACACCTACTCTCTCTTTCGATAGATGCCTGGCGAGACACCATAACGTTCCCGAAATACTCTGTGGAAATAGGTGTAGCTTCCGAACCCCGTCTCCTCTGCAATTCGCTCTAAGGTGTAATTGGTATTGTCCATCAACCTTAGTGCCATAGCAAGGCGAATTTGCCCAGCATATTGCATAATAGAGTAGCCAAATTGAATTTTGAATAAATGTACGGCCCTCGTTACACTAATTCCGGCATGAGCAGCTACGTCCTTTAGCCTGAACTCTGATGTAGCATGCTCTTCCACATAACTCTTCATCTTAAGTCCGTGTAGGAGCGACGCTGATGATGAAGCAGGAGCCTCTTCAATGGCCCGATCTAATAGCAAACATAACGCTTTAAACAGCGCTTCAAGTATTTCTGGGCTACCCCCATCTAGTCTTCTATTCTCCAAATCAAGCTGTTGCCATATACTTTGCAGCTTGCCATCATCCGCAATTCTAATTTTCTTCGGTCTTTCACGCAGGTTCCACCAGTGATCCACCCATTCCCCTGTACACATTACAAAATAGTCCACACTATGTCCCAGAGGACTTTTCTTTTCACCGATTCTCAAATCATATATATCTTGGGGCTTAAATAATAACAGATCACCAGGCACCACGGTTACCATGTCTCCATCGATCAGCACTTCACATTCCCCTTCTGCTTGCAGCCTGATGATATAGGTATCCAGCCCACTGCGATATAATTGCCGAAAAGGCTGAGTATGACGGATAAAGCCGCAAAGACTTATTTGGACACTATTAGTTTCCATAGCATTTAATCCTCTTCTCATAGTAGTGATGACCAGATTGTTGAGGTTCTTAGCCATATTGTTTCTTCAAAGGGCAATGAATCTCCTTCTATAATAAAGACAGAATTTATATGTACAGGAGGATACCAACCCTTATGAGTAAAATTGTTCGCGTCATTCAAACAGCAAAAGAAACTACCGACCGTCTGACAGAAAAAGACCCTCTGATCTTCATTCCCGATACGTCAGGCGTCGAATCAGAGCTCATCAATATTTATGATGATCTGGAGTATCAGGAAATTGAAGGTTTCGGTGGTGCACTTACAGAGGCTTCTGCTGTTACCATCGCTAAACTAAGTGAAGCTAAACAGAAAGAAATCATCGACGCTTATTTTGATCCTGAGCACGGAATTGGGTACACTCTTTGCCGCTCGCATATCCAGAGCTGTGACTTCTCACTGGGCAACTATGCTTATGTAGAAGAAGGTGATGCTGAACTGCATTCGTTCGGTATTTCCAGAGATCAAGAGTCAATTATCCCCCTAATTAAAAATGCTGCAGCAGCTGTTGGTGAAGATTTCCGTTTGTTCTCTTCCCCTTGGAGTCCACCTGCTTTTATGAAGACGAACGGTCAAATGAACGGTGGTGGAGCACTTAAGCCTGAATACCGTGAGGCTTGGGCCAACATGTTCGTAAAATATATTCAGGCTTACGCGGCTGAAGGCATCGATATTTGGGCCGTTAGTGTTCAGAACGAAGCAAAGGCTGTACAAATATGGGATTCTTGCCTTTATACCGCCGAAGAAGAAAAGGATTTTGTTCGTGATTACTTGGGACCTGCCTTGGAACAAGCTGGTTTGACTCATGTAAAGGTGATGATCTGGGATCATAACAAGGAGCGCGTGTATGACCGTGCCAAGGTTGCGTTCGAAGATCAAGAAGCTTCCAAATACATTTGGGGAATTTGCTTCCACTGGTACTCCGGCGATCACTTCGAAGCCCTATCTGCCGTACATGATCGCTTTCCGGACAAAAAGCTTTTCTTCAGCGAAGGCTGTCAAGAAGGTGGCGTTCATCTCGGCTCATGGAACACCGGTGAACGTTACGGCCATGACATCATTGGCAATCTGAATAACTGGATGTCGAGCTGGACCGACTGGAATATTGTTTTGGACGAGCAAGGTGGACCTAACCATGTTGGTAACTACTGCGATGCTCCGATTATCGGGGATACGAAAAACGATGAAATTACATTTGAGAGCTCCTTCTATTACATCGGGCATTTCAGTAAATATATTCGTCCGGGTGCTAAACGCATTGGTCATTCCAAATATACCGATAAGCTTGAAACTACAGCTTTCCGTAACCCAGATGGCACTATTGCTGTTATCGTTATGAATCGCACAGAACAAGAGCTTCCATTCACTCTGCGCTTCCATGACAACTTGGCTGAGAACATGATTCCGGCTCATGCCATTCAAACACTGCTAATAAAGTAAAAAGATAAAGGAGGTTCTCCCTATGCCAATCGCATAGAAAGAACCTCCTTTTGTTTAATAAGTGAAAAAAGATGTTATAGCCTAGCCGTCAGAATCTCACATAATGCTCCGTACAGCGTATGTTCAAGCTCCATTGAAGCAAGAGATCCCAGTGCTACCATCGGTGTTGCTGATTCTTTGACTACACGGTAAATTTGCTCTTTCAATTGAAAAAGAATTTGCGCACGGTTCAGTAGGTTGAACACCTCATCATCTACTGAATTCACAGCTATCCGAGCATCTGCGAACTTCACCTCCAGAGCTTGGTCCACCGCTAGATCCGAGATCATGACCGTTAGTGTGTGTGTAGCTTCGTCGTATCCCATTTCTGCTGTGATTTCTGTACCACCAACGAAGACCTGGACCCTTGTATCCGCAAAGCCGACAAAGGATAACTTCCATGACCGTCGTTCAGGCACAGCTTCTGTGTTTCCCCGGGCAGGAAGTATCTTGAAGCTAGCTCTCTCTTCTATTTCCAAAACCATTTCCGTGTCGCACCATTGCTCATCCCGGTCCTCTGCAGTATCACCCGCATCCTCCCAGAGATGAAAATGACCATTGCCTCCAGCAAACACACGGACCTCCATATGCCTCGGATTATCGACTGAAGAGGTATATTCCGTCAGATCCGCCATAGGAACGATAGCACCCGCTTTCGCTAATGCTGGAATGCTCTCCAGATTACGATAAAGAGAAAGCTTTCTTCCACCGTCGTACACCCTTCCGTTAAAGAAATCTATCCAGATTCCATCAGGTAGCCAAGCCTTGAATTCGGCAACGCCTACCTTGGAGTTGACCGGCTGGGTAATGGGACACACAATGAGTTCAGAACCGAAGTAATATTCATTTGGCACTTCATAGGCTTCATTCCGCTGCGCATGATGATAATATATCGGCCGAACTAGCGGAAGACTATCGCGGCTGGCATAACGATTCATCGTATACAGATAGGGAAGTAAACTATGCCGCAAGCGCAGGCAATCCTTCATTACATCTTCGGCAATCTTGTTGAACCGCCACGGCTCCTTGCTGTTGAAGGCACTAGCAGAACTATGTAACCGTAGAATCGGTGAAAACACACCGAATTGTACCCAGCGCATCGCCAATTCATCGTCTAAATAACCGTTCATATGGCCACCGATATCATGACTCCACCAACCATAACCGACGTTTGCGGCATTGGCTGTGAAATAAGGCTGGAAATTCAGCGACTCCCAAGTCACAATGGTATCTCCAGAGAATCCCACAGGATAACGATGGCTGCCTAGACCTGCATAACGGGAAAAAGTAAGCTTCCTGTTCCCTCGCCGACCGCTGTCTAGATAGTGATAATGGTTCAGCATCCAGAGCGGATCTAGTCCCGGTACTTTAGTCACTCCACCCTGCTGCCAATCAATCCACCAGAAATCCACACCTTCATCCTCTAGTGGATGATGTAGAAACTTAAAATATGCCCGTAAAAAATTCGGATCCGTGATGTCAAATTCCACAGCATCCCCTTTTTCCGGGTCCATGCCCATCTCCGCAGCAATCGCTAAATATGGATCTTCAAACGCCCTTATACCATCTGCAGGATGTACGTTGAGCGTCACTCGAAGCCCTTTTTCATGCAGCCATGATAGAAATTCCTGCGGGTCAGGGAACAGCTCCTTGTTCCATGTATAGCCCGTCCAGCCACTGCCATACTGTGGATCGATATGAACGAGATGCCAATCCATATCCATAACTGCGACGGAAAAAGGAATTTGCTCATGCTCAAAACGTTCGATTAACGCTTTATATTCTACTTCTGAATATGGATAATATCGGCTCCACCAGTTGCCAAGTGCATAACGTGGCAATAGGGGTGTACGACCGCAAAGATGATAGAAATCCTTTAAGCATTTTAAATAATCATGACCATAGCCAAAAAAATAAAAGTCGAGACCTTCCTGTAACCGCAGTTCGACCCGTCCATCCTCTTCAAGTACAAGGGAGCTGCTGTCATCCACTAACGTAAATCCGGAACGCGAGAGGAGTCCGTGCTCTAGTGGAATAACACCATCAGCATTATCCAGTGTGCGTGCCGTCCCTCTCAAGTCTTGTACTGGATCACCGTAATTCCAGACACTCATTAGATGACCCGCTTCGTTTCTTACTCGAATACTGAGGCCATGCCTGGAGAAAGGCTTCTTATCATAAGATAGATGCAGGCGGTCTGTAATCAACTCAAGCTTGTTTCCCAGATCAATTACACGAAATTCTGGAACGGGAAAATTGCGATTCACAACGGTCTGCGAAGCCCGATTTTCGAAATACCCTTTCTCGCTGTATTCCATCCGGATAAGTTCAGGAGTTAATACAGTGAATCGATAACACTCCCCCTGAATAATCGCGTCAGCTTTACCACATGGTTCAGCGTGCAGCTTTAATGGGATCGCCAAAGGATTTGGCTCTTTCATCGTATGTTCCATCGGGTGACCCTCTCTTCTTTCTATTCTAAATTCACATAACGACTGTAAGCATCGGTTCGAATTTTAACCAGCTTATCCAGCCCCATTCCCCGCAGTTGTTTCACATAATCAGCCCAGCCCTCGTCGATTTCACCTGTAATTATAAACTGAGCGCGCATTGTATCTACGTAACTATCAATATCGGTGGCCAAGGTCGGCAACTCCTGAAACTCTTCTGCGGTGTACATTACATTAGGGAAAGGTGGAATTGTATATTCACTTCCCAGCTTATCGAGCTGCAGCTTCAGTCCATCTCCGGTTTTAGGGTTTAGAAAAATGGATTTTTCAAACACTGGACTAACATATTTCGGTCCGAAATCCCGGAGTGACTGATCCCAATACCAGGCATCAGCACTGGTGCCAGCCGGTGGGTCCATCAATGTATACGAACCGTTGTCATTTTTCTTAATAACGGTGTCTATCGCTCCCCAGAAATTCTGAATGCTTGCTTCATTAGTGTAGAACTGATCGGCCCAGCGGGCGGCAATCTCTGGAAATTTGCAAGAAGTGGTGATCAACAGCTCGTTGCGTTCCAGATTCATTCCATACGGATTTCCTACGGTGTAGCGCTTACCATCCGGCCCTGCAATCGGAGGAATGGTCACATATTGATCGCTCCATTTGCCAAACACGGCATCCGGGGTCCACTGATACGAAAAGCCTACAATCGGAGCATCCGGATTAAGAAATTTGGCCGACCTCATTGTCTCGTCTTGAGTGAATAGCTCTGTATCAAGCAACCCATCAGTAAATAATTTATGCTCCCATTTAAGCCCTTCTTTGTATTCCTCTGAAATCGGGTAATAAACCGCTTTTCCGTCTTTGACCACCATAAAGTTATTATTCAAATCCGCGATCCCGAAGGGACTGATAAGATCATTACTTAATTCGATAACAGGAATTTCATCCTGTTGTCCGTTCCCATTCGGATCACGTTCTTTGAACGCTTTAAGCACGTTGTAGAGATCATCAATCGTATCGGGAACCTTCAATCCCAAATGATCTAACCAGGTTTTGTTAATCACAGGTTGGCGCGAGCTTTTAGGACGTGAGGGTAATCTTGCAGGCAGAGAATAGATTTTCCCGTCAGGAAAAGTGCTGATTTTTCTCATTTCAGGTGTTTCTTCCATAGCTGCTTTGAGATTAGGCATATGCTTTTCGATATAGTCATCGAGTGGCCGAAATAAGCTTAAATTATTAACGATATCCGAATCCCCGAAAGTCTGACTCCCTAAAATGATATCTGGAAGTGTACCACTTGCCAGCATAATCGACTTCCGTTCACTCCAATCATTGGAAGACATCACCTGCCATTCAATTTTGACATTCGTGTGCTTTTCCAAATCCTTGAGCCATTGATTCTGAATAAAATCATCTCCCATGCTTCCCCACCGAACCGTTAGAACTTTCAGCGTCACGGGATTATCCACTATTGGCAAACCTTCTTTATTAAATTGACCCGGATCAGTTTCAACAGCGTTTACTTCTTTGTCCCCTTTACAGGCTGTAAGGCTAGCAAGCAACGTTGTCACTAGAAGAATGACGGTGATTGTTCTATAGATACTGTTTTTGGGTTGCTTATTCATTACGGTCTTGCTCCCTCACAAATGTTAGTAGAAAAGTATATGAGATTATTCCTTCACTGCGCCGATCATTACGCCTTGGTTAAAGTATTTTTGCACAAATGGGTATACACACATAATTGGAACAGTAGCCACGATAATAACTGAATACCGCATCATATTGGCAAGCCGTAGTGCGATTTGTGCAGCTTCACCGGTTCCCATACCAGATTGCATCTGATTGGTGATCAGAATATTTCGCAGAATCAGCTGCAAAGGATACATATTAGGATTTTTCAAATAAATCAAGGCATTAAAATATGAATTCCAGTAACCGACAGCGATCCATAAACCCAACACTGCAATAATAGCCTTCGACAGCGGTAAAACTATCTGTGCAAAATAACGGAGATTGCCACAACCATCAATTTGCGCTGCTTCCCATAAATCTCCCGGAATACTTGTCTGGAAAAAAGTTCGTGCCACTATGATATTAAAGACTCCCACTGCGAAAGGCAGTACCATAACTAAGAAAGTATCATATAGATGAAAATCACGAACCGTTAAAAAGGTAGGAATCAACCCCCCATTAAAGAACATTGTAAAGATGAAAAACAGCGAAATATATTTCCGCCCCACAAGGTCCTTTCTTGACAACGCATAGGCTGCTGAGATATTTACTACTAAGCCGATTGCAGTCCCAACCACCGTGTACAGGATGGTGTTCCAATACCCGATCCAAATATTATCATGCCGCAGTAGCTCTTTGTAACCATCAAATGTAAACCCTTTAGGAAATAGCCAGACTTGACCTCCTGCTACCGCCGAAGGATCACTGAACGAAGCAATGACGATAAAATACAGCGGATAGATCAGGATAACTAGAAAAATTGCCGATATTACATACATCACTATTTCCATTATAGTATCCGAAGAGCGATTCTTCTTTATTTTTCCTACATTTCCTTTAGTCGCTGTCTCTAAACCTCCCATTTCAATGCTCCTCCCCTTCTACCACAAGCTATTTTCGCTTAATTTTTTAGAAATCTGATTGACCATAATCAATAAAATAAAATTAATGACCGTGTTGAACAAGTTAATCGCCGACGAAAAGCTGTACTGGCTGCTGAGCAGACCAATTTTGTAGACATATGTGGACAGAATCTCACTTGAAGTGATGTTCAAATCATTTTGCATTAAGTACACTTTTTCAAATCCAACCCCAAGCAGTCCCCCGACCCGCAGGATAAGCAATGTTATCGCTGTTGGCATCAACATCGGAATATCGATATAACGAATTTTATGCATCCGACTTGCGCCGTCCACGGTTGCGGCCTCGTACAAGCTAGGGTCAACAGCGGAGAGCGCAGCGATAAAGATAATACTGTCCCAGCCAACATGCTGCCACACATCCGACCAGACGTACACACTACTGAATAACCCGGCAGAGCCCATAAGATCAGGCGCTTCTTTTCCAAAAAGACTATACATATTCCCCAGCAGACCGGTGCTAGGTGAGAACAAAATCATCATTAAGCCCACCATAACTACCGTGGAGATAAAGTGTGGCATATAGGATACGGTCTGAAAAAATCGTCTAAAACGGTTTGGTCTCATCTGGTTAACCATCAGCGCCAGTATAATTGGAATCGGAAACGTAATCAGACTGTACACACTGATGACTAGCGTATTTTTAATGGTTGCTGAAAATTGATAGGAATTAAAGAACTTCTCGAAGTATTTGAATCCGGCCCATGGACTTCCGCCAATTCCTAATGCCGGGCTATAATCCTTGAAAGCTATGAGCACCCCATACATTGGTTTATATGCGAATAACAACGTAAGGACTACTGCAGGAAAAAGCAAAGTATACAGACCCCAGTTTTGTTTGATTTGTCCGAATTTCCGACTCAAACGAATTGGATCAGATTTCATGACATCCCCTCCTTTTTAAATAGAGAATGCTACCCTACAAATTTATGCAGGGCAGCACCTTTTTCGAAAGATCAATAGTTTATTTCACACTCATGTAACGACTGTACGCATCTGTGCGAATCTTAACTAATTTTTCAAGCCCCATTTTATTTAGCTGTTTGACATAATCATCCCAGCCTTCGTCAATTCCACCTTTGCTAATAAATTGGGCGCGCATTGTATTCACATAACCGTCGATATCCGTGGTCAAGGTTGGCAGCTCCTCGAACTCCTCGGAGGTGTACATAACGTTAGGGAAAGGCTCTGTTACAAATTCACTACCCAGCTTATCTAGCTGCAGCTTCAGTCCATCCCCACTTTCAGGATTAAGAACAATTTTCTGTTCAAAGGACGGGCTCACATATTTCGGCCCGAAATCTCGAAGAGACTGATCCCAGTACCAGGCATCTGCGCTGGTTCCAGCAGGTGGATCCATCAATGTATAGGTGCTGTCATCATTCTTCTTAATTACAGTTCCAATTGCACCCCAGAAATTCTGAATGCTCGCTTCGTTCGTGTAGAACTGATCTGCCCAACGCGCAGCAACCTCTGGATACTTACTCGAAGTAGTAATCAGCAATTCATTACGATTAAGATTCATCCCAATTGGATTACCAATCGTATAACGTTTACCATCCGGTCCAGCAATCGGCGGAATCGTCACATATTGATCGCTCCATTTACCAAATACAGCGTCCGGGGTCCACTGGTAAGTAAAGCCCACAATAGGAGCATCCGGATTTTGGAACTTGGCTGATCTCATCGTGTCATCCTGTGTAAATACCTCTTTGTCTAGCAACCCTTCCGCATACAATTTATTTTCCCATTTGAGACCTTCTTTGAACTCCTCCGAAACAGGGAAATATATCGCTTTTCCATCCTTGATGATCATATTGTTGTTATTCAAGTCGGCAATTCCGAAAGGACTGATCAAATCATTACCAATTTCAATAAATGGAATCTCATCTTGTTTGCCATTTCCATTTGGATCTTGTTCTTTAAAGGCTTTTAGCACGTTGTATAGCTCATCAATCGTTTCAGGTACCTTCAAACCCAATTTGTCGAGCCAGGTCTTGTTAATTACAGGCTGACGTGAGCTTTTTGGACGCGATGGAAGTCTTGTTGGCAGAGAGTAGATTTTGCCATCAGGGAAGGTGCTAATTTTTTTCAGTTCAGGCGTTTCTTCCATGGCCGCTTTAAGATTTGGCATATTTTTATCAATATAATCATCTAACGGGCGGAAAAAACTTAGATTATTAACGATATCGGAATCTCCGAAGGTTTGATTGCCTAGGATAATATCTGGAAGTGTACCGCTAGCCAGCAGAATGGACTTCTGTTCGGCCCAGTCATTGGAGGACATCACTTGCCATTCGATTTTGACATTCGTATTTTTTTCCAGATCCTTTAGCCATTGATTCTGCGTAAACGTGTCTCCCATGCTTCCCCAACGTACGGTCAGTACCTTAAGAGTTATAGGCTCATTTACAATCGGCAGCCCTTCTTTGTTGTAACTGCTCGTCTCACTAGTCGCAGCATTATTCCCGTCTTTTCCGCCGCAGCCAGCAATACCAAATACCATAGCAGCAGCCAGTAGACCCACAGTCCATTTCTTTGCCGTCTTTTTCTTACTGTGTTGACTCATCTTCTTAATCCCCCATTTCAATTAATCAAAGTGCATCTGAATAGCTTAATCATAACTACTTATTTTTTCGTATTCCGGACACTTTAAGATGGTTATCCAGACCTTTGAATCCGCTTACAAAAAATACAAAATCTAAAGCCTTCGCTTAAGGATATTTCATAACAGTATTCCGACTTCTGTATGTGCTTTCCGGACTTTACAGTAAATCGTTCGAGAGTTCTCCTGTTTTTTTTCCGCAGAGGTTTTATAATGATTTTATGACCAAAAAAACAGCGGAACACAAAACCTACCCCATTCGCCATTATATAAAAGTCATGATGTTGGTTTCATTCACAGTCCTTATTCTGGATTTAGCGATCAGCATTACTTCCATTTCCATCGTTAAGCAGCAGTCCACTCGAAATTTACAGGATACCGCTGCACTCTACATCAATCGTATCAATCATGATTTTGCCTATATTAATCATTACATGGGCTGGACGCTTGGTAACGATGAGAGCTTACTTGCGATGAATACTTACGGGGTCAATAGTATCGAGTTCTTGAAGGCAAATGATAATCTGCATAAACGCTTTACCGAGCTGCAAAAAAACTACGGACATGAGTATAACTTCTTCTACTATTTGAAAAATGAGAACTACTTTTTAAATTGTGCACCGATCAGCGTGACGTATACGGATTACAGAGCGCTCAAAACGAAGATTATTTCTTATATTGATGATAAGGAGATGTATGAGAAGTTTTATTCCAAATGGACACCTATCCTTGTAAACAACCACTACTATGTAATTAATATCGTTCCCTATTACAATCGGTATTTAATTGGACTGATCTCTGCCGATAATCTGATCCGTCCTCTACGTCAGATTAATCTTGGTGCTAATGGGTATGTTTCTCTCGTGGATGAGCATGAACGGCCTTTAACCAGTCCGATATCCAACAGCGGAAAGCTGATAACGGAAAATGGGGGATTCTCTAATCTTTTGCAATCGCGTACAACAATCAACAGCGCGTTCTCGGACACCACTTTCAGCACCAAAATGGTCATTAAATATGGCATATTCGAAAAAATCATGATTGCTCAGCTGCTTATTATGCTACTCTTCTTCATCGTGACCTCCACTTTATGCATCGTTCTACTCTTTTTCAAAAAAAGAGTACTGGGCCCAATTCAAAGCTTCTCTGAAAACCTTGCATTCATTAATGAAGCTGGGCAGCCCGCAGATTTTAAAAGCAGTGAGATCATAGAGCTAGAGCAGGCAAATACACAGTTTAAAGGATTAATTGAACAAATCAAAACCTTTAAGATCGCTATGTACGAGCAGGAACTGGAGAAGCAGCGGATACAGCTGGACTATATGAAGCTTCAGATCAAGCCCCACTTTTTCTTGAACTGCTTGACTAGCATCTATAGCATGGCCCAAATTCAAATGTATAAAGAAATTGAGAATATGACGTTGTCTACGTCGAAATATTTCCGTTATATTTTTCAAAATGGTGAGAATTTTGTACGGCTAGAGGATGAAATTGAGCATGTCCGGACTTATCTAGAAATTCAAAAGCAACGTTATCAGGATGCATTTATTTACTATATTGATCAGGAGGATCAGGCAAGCCGTGTGGAAATTCCACCGTTAGTACTGCAAACCTTCATCGAAAATTCAATTAAATATGCGATTTCACGAGAACATGAAGTAGAGATCAGGCTTTCCGTACAACGATTACAGATGGAACAGGAAGAAATGCTCGTTATCCAGCTCACCGACACCGGTCCCGGTTTTCCACCGCAAGTGTTAGAGAAGCTTAATCTTGGAGAGCCCTTAGATCAAATCAACGGTACCCAGATCGGCATTATGAATACGCTTAAAAGACTGGAATATCTGTATTTAAAAAGAGCGACCATCACCTTCTCCAATTTGGAGAGCGGCGGCGCTAGTGTAATCTTATCTCTTCCGGAGCTTCCTAATAAATCTAAATGAATGGAGAGCTAACTATGAATGTACTGCTTGTTGATGATGACTTTTATGTTATTGCCGCATTGCAAAAGAGAATAGATTGGGAATCGCTACATATAGATACTGTTTATACGGCTAATAATGTCGCTCAAGCACGCGAAATAATAGAAAAGCATTCTGTTCAAATTCTGATTTCGGATATTGAAATGCCGCAGGGCAGCGGCCTGGAATTACTGGCGTGGATTCGCGAGGGGAATTATAGTATTCAGACGATTCTTCTTACCAATTATGCGGATTTCAACTATGCGCAGAAAGCGATTGAATTGCAAAGCTTTGAATATTTTCTGAAGCCCATCGAATTTGATAAGCTGATGCTGATCATCCAAAAAGCTATCACACAGGCAAAAGAACAGCAAAGAAACGAAAAAGCCATTCAAGGCGGTTACTTTTGGCAAAAAAATCAGGCGAAGATTCTCGAGCATTTTTGGCGCAAACTGGTTAGTGGGAGTACATCATTTCCGATTAAATTAGCAGACATCACCCAAGCGATTGAAGAACAAAACCTCTCCTATCAAATGAGTGATACCCTGCAGCCTTTAATCTTCAACTTATTTCCATACAACGGCAGCATGGGAAAAGAAGAGAAGGATCTTTTTGATTTTGCCCTGCTGAACGTATTATACGAATTGTTTAAGAGTCCTTGCTTTACCATTGAGAGCATTCTGGAATATAAAGATTATAATTGGATCGCCTTATTAAAATGGAATCAGGCACCAGACACGCTGTTGCTTGAAGAATTATGCACTTCCTTTATTCAAAAGGCTAATCCTTATTTAAAGTGTGACGTCTGCTGCAATATTGGTTTATACGATAAACTAAATCATGTGGGAAATGTTCTGAAACAATCTCTGACTATGGATGAAGAAATTACGCGGTGCAGAAATCAGACCTTTTTGGTGGAAGCCTATCTCTATCAAAATAAAACAGGCTACACGCCACCGGATCTTGCCCATTTGGAAGAGCTGCTGAACCAGAATCAATTCACTATTTTTCTTGAGGAAGTTACGCACTATTTAAAGGTTATGCTGAACAATAGAACACTGGAGACCTCTGTTCTTAGCTTGTTCCGCTTAGATATTGTTCAGCTAGTCTATTCATTTCTCAACCTCAAAGGGATACGGTCGCACAAATTATACTCCGGCAAGACTAACGATAAATTAACCAAGCACTCTCTGAATTCGATTGAGGATATGGAAGAATATCTTAAATATCTAGTCACAACAGCTATGAACTACCGTGACTTTGCTGCACAGACCAAATCCGTCGCAGAAGAAATCAAACAATACATTCATTCCCATTACGGCGATGATCTGACGCGAAATGATTTAGCCGAAATTGTATATCTTAATCCTGATTATCTGGCAAGAATATTTAAACGAGAAACGGGTGTTTCATTAGGCAGCTACGTCATCCAAGTTAGAATCACGGCCGCTAAGCATCTATTGGAAACCACAAATATGTCTGTCTACACCGTCGCAAACAAAGTAGGTTATAACAACTACTCCTATTTCTCCAAGCTTTTCAAACAAGAGGTTGGCCTTCCTCCCAACGACTATAAAAAGGAACAGCAATACAATCCAGCATATTAAAAGAGGATAAGCCAGCGACCAGTTCATGGTTGCTGGCTTATCCTCTTTTGGATACCTTAAATATATTAATTACCATCTACCTTTACTCCTACGCTGCCGGGAATCAGTTACCCCTACCTTACTCTTACACATAGTAATCATCCGCCACGCCCTTACTCATACGCTGCCGGAATCTTACACTACTGACCTTACTCCACATTAATCATCCGCCACGCCCTTACTTATACGCTGCCGGAATCTTACACTACTGACCTTACTCTTACACACAGTAATCACCAGCTCCGCGCTCACCCCCATCATGCTTCCGGACTCAGATGACGTTATTTGCACATTTATCGCCTTTTGACCACAGTTTCGGACTCCAGTGCAGCTATTCCTTAGAAACAGCTCCAAATCAAGTGTGTTTCAGGCCAATAGCGACTATGCGGTCCGTTAGATTTCCAAATGTGGCATTATGGCGCGTTTAAGGTCAGCTGGGTCCGATAGCTACTTCGTACGCGGAAATCTGGAGCTAATAAGCGAAGCTTGCCCGCGGATCAAGGGAAAAGCACCACACCACCAGTAATCACCCGCCCCGCTCTCACCCCCATCATGCTTCCGGACTCAGATGACGTTATTTGCACATTTATCGCCTTTTAACCACAGTTTCGGACTCCAGTGCAGCTATTCCTTCGAAATTGCTTCAAATCGGGTGTGTTTTAGTCCAATAATGACTATGCGGTCCGATAGATTTCCAAATGTGGCATTATGGCGCGTTTAAGGTCAGCTGAGTCCGATAGCTACTTCGTACGCGGAAATCCGAGTGAATCAGCGAAGCTTGCCCGCGGATCAAGGGAAAAGCACCACACCACCAGTAATCACCCGCCCCGCGCTCACCCCATCATGCTTCCGGACTCAGATGACGTTATTTGCACATTTATCGCCTTTTGAGCACAGTTTCGGACTCCAGTGCAGCTATTCCTTCGAAATTGCTTCAAATCGGGTGTGTTTTAGTCCAATAGCGACTATGCGGTCCGATAGATTTCCAAATGTGGCATTATGGCGCGTTTAAGGTCAGCTGAGTCCGATAGCTACTTCGTACGCGGAAATCTGGAGCTAATCAGCGAAGCTTGCCGGGGAACATGGGAAGGCTCTCCACTACCAGTAATCTTACAAGCTCCAAAAACATGTAAGTGCCCCAGCAGTTATAATCCTAAGAGCTGGGGCACCTCTTTTACTAAGTTAAGCTTGAAACGCTACATATTTATCGCCAAGCAAATTTTTAAAATAAGTGCGATTATATAACATGCTAGGATGAGACGGATAAAAGTTCAGCGCCATTTCATTATGATGATTTGCTACCTCGTGTTGGCCGAGACGATCATAACAGAGTGCCAATTGAAGATGCGGTAGCCAGGTATAAAATATCCCATTCTTCATGCCCATCGAATCGTTATCCCGCGGCAGATTTATCGCAAGCTCATACCAATATGTCGCTGGTTGCAACTGCCCTTTTTCCAGAAGAAGGGCCCCAAGTCGGCAGCAGAACTCTGAACGTGGTTTATCGTACTGTAACGTTCTGCATAACGCTTCAAATGCACCATCTTTATCCCCCAACCGTTCCCTGCATTCGGCAAGTCTTAAGCAAGCTTGAAAATTATCCTCTATCCAGCCCTGCCCACCCGTCAAAAACAGCTCGTAGTATTTGCAAGCCTCTTCATTCAAGGCATGATCCCGTAATTCATTCGCATAATAATACTGATCTCTTGGAGAGAATGTTTCACCCTCGGCCACTCTTTTTTGGTAAATCCGCAAATTACGGTCTGTATATTCCTTATCCTTCTCATGGGTAACACAAACATCACTACTGAATGAAGGACCACTTACCTCTAAATATTCATGTACTGGACCAATCCATTGAAAATTACAGCTCCGGCGAACGAGCCGATTCCGACGCAAGCTAGCTGTGACATTTCCCGCCTCGTCAAAAGCCAGATTATACTGCATATTCACGCTATGGATATGTTTTGGCAGAATCTCTTTTAGCTTTTTAAACAGAATCTGATCCGCTTCCTTTATATAGTCATCCGCATCCAGCCACAAAATATACTCCTGAGTAGCTTTACTGAAGGCAAAATTACGTGCGGCACTAAAATTATCGATCCATTCGAAATCATAAATCACAGCTCCGAAGGACAATGCAATCTCTTTCGTCTTATCCGTCGAGCCTGTATCCACGATAACCACTTCTTCTACAAGACTTGCAATACTAGACAAACATCTATGCAAGCTTTTTTCTTCATTTCGTACAATCATACATAAGCTAATCGTGACCATACTCGCCCTCCTAAGCGTTTTGTTTAAAATTTCTTTCTATATTGATATGCAGGGTTAGTGAAATGGAATCCCTATCTATCCCGGCCGATAATGAAGAACTTCAGAAAATAAGGGCTATGTATAGTGTGAATCTTATAATTTTTATTTTCATAAGAAACTTTCCACTTCATTCATAGGTCTATATAGATATGATCAAAGGAGGTACCGATATATGAAATCGAAACGAAGACTCGTTAGAAGAGGCTGGATCTTAGCTTCAATATTGTGTGTCGTAATGGCAATAGTACTGTTGATTGGATATAAGGGCTTCACTAATAACGAAGCTCCCCTCTCTCAAAATGTGCTCAAATTTCCTAGCAGCGATCCCAACAATGAACCAGTCCTCATTCCACTGCATACCACGCTGGCGCAGTTAAGTATCGATAGCGGTGAGGAAACTGTAAATACAGAAGCTCCCCCTATTCCTGAAATGACTTTTGCCTTATCTCAAAAAATGAAAAACCAAGTCGAGGCAACGCTCGTCTATAGACCTGATATGGGTGGGGGTTATCTTCTACTCGCTCCTGCTGGATGGCAGGCTACCGCGGTTGTCGGTGCTAACGGTTCTTATGGGGTTACCTTTCAGGATCCAAACAATCCGGAACAAAACATGAACTATTCAGATAATGCTTGGGGTTGTGTAGGCTGTGCCATCACTGGAATTGGGACTTATTTTCCGAATAAAGCCGAATGGGCCGATGAGATGGGATTTACAATTTATAATCCCCTTAAGTTCAGTGAACGGCATACTTTAGGCCCGGCAGGAGCTGAAGCTCGTACTGTCAGATATACACTTCCAGTAGACACAGACGGCTATCAAGCCGAAGGTGCCGCGTATTACGATAAAGGTGAATGGGGTTATTTATTCCGCAATATTGAAATGCATCAATCGCAAACAGCCCCACAGCAGGAAGTGGTAGAGACCCTGATGAAGTTTTTTACAGATCATCAAGGACCACTTTTCATTGCTGATCCAAACGGTGATAAATCGGACTAATCATGTGAAATTCTTGATGAAGATATTTTCAAAGTTTGCTTCTGCATTTAGAAAGACGTAGGTGCTATTTTTTGTTATAATCAATGCAATGCGTTGTTTATGAATTCAGACATATATAAAGGGGACGTTACCATGACTCAAATTATTAAAACTCTAACTATTGCAGGCAGCGACTCCAGTGGTGGCGCAGGCATCCAAGCGGATCTAAAAACATTTGAAGAGTATGGTACCTACGGCTTTAGTGCCTTGACAACTATCGTTACAATGGACCCGGACAACGGCTGGCACCATAATGTTTATCCAATTGATGCCTCCATTGTTGCTGAGCAGCTAAAGACTATTTTCGCAGGTGGTCCAGTAAATGCCATGAAGACGGGTATGCTGGGAAGTGTTGAAATCGTGCGTGTTGCTGAGCAAGCAATCAAAGAAAATCTACAGACCAATGTAGTGATTGATCCAGTCATGGTCTGCAAGGGCGAAGATGAAGTCTTGAACCCAGACAGCGCGGAGGCTATTCGCGTTTTACTGCTGCCACTAGCCACTGTGGTTACACCCAATCTGTTTGAAGCAGGCGTTCTTTCAGGTCTAGGCAAACTTTCTACCCTAGAGGATATGAAAGAAGCTGCTCGTCTGATTCATAAGCTCGGTGCCCGTAATGTCGTGGTTAAAGGCGGCAAAGCACTTGGGGGCGATCAAGCCATTGATGTCTTCTTCGATGGTTCTGAGTACACCGTATTTCAAACAGCCAAAATCGAGCCTGCTCACAATCATGGGGCTGGATGTACCTTTGCCGCTGCCATTACAGGCGGTTTAGCTAACGGTCTATCCGTTCATGAAGCTGTAGCAAAAGCTAAAGATTTTGTCTCCGCAGCCATTCGCAATGGCTTTGCGTTCAATGAATATGTGGGTCCTGTATTTCATGGTGGCTATCGTTTAGAACGTTAGAACCCCTAAGCTAACGATCCAGAAACATAAATGGCAGTCCAGATGCTGAAATTCAGCTCTGAACTGCCATTTTTATTTTGCGAGTATAATTACTTAAACCCTGGAAAGTCAGCCAGATCAGAAAGACGGATAAAAAACACGATTACTGCTAATACACCAAGTAGAATGATTGGAAACGTATGTTTGAACGAATCTTTTTCGCGAATATGAATCAGAATTCCGCCGATGGCAGTCACGCCAAGTATAAGTGCACCTACTGCTGCCCAACTAGGCTCCCAGTAGCCAACAATCAATGCCGTCGCAGCGACAAACTCTATTAGTCCCGTTACTACCCGAAACCATTGTGGTAAACGCCATTTTTTAAAGTTATCCACGTGCATTTTTGAACCCGCTACTTTTCCCGATCCTGCCATAACAAAAGCAAGCACCAACAAACTTTGCAATACGATGGATACAATATTCATAATCATCTCTCCCTAAAATAATTTGCAACTACAGCAAGCACATATTAAAGTAAATGAATTCTCTAATAAACAATAGATGATACATACACTACTCCGCTTCGTTTATTCCCCCTTGTTATTATATGTGCTCATCTCAAGCACAATACCACTAAAAATAAAAGTTGCAGCGATAAACTGCAACTATGATAAGCACATTATAGTAGCTGGAGAAACAATTGACTAGCACTTTTTTTATGGATAAAGTTATTAACAAAAAAACTCTACCCGTTCCATCACATTAGTAATCGTATATTGACGTAAATACTCAATGGTCCGTTGTTCGGTCTCTTGGAGAATTCTTTCTAGCTCCACATCGAGCAAAGCACTTGCTCCACACCCCATATCCACTTCGAGTTCCTCCGCCGTAGTACTAACTGCCTCATAAATCTCGCCCAGTGTGATCTCATCGGCAGGTTTCCGAAGAACATACCCACCTTCTCTTCCACCTCTGGACTCCACGATTCCCGCAGTTGCCAAAGACTGCATCACTCTACGCATAAAGGTCGCGTGTGAATTGACTTGGCTTGCAATCATTGCACTAGATAAAATGCTTCCGCTTTTAGCCAGCCAAACGATGGAATGTACCGCTATTTTAAAACGGGGAGGTCCGATGTTCACTCCGCGATTAGCTGTACTCATGCCCCATCTCCCCTTTCAACTGCAATTATATAAAGCACATTATAGAGTATAACAAGGGATGGAGCAAACCAACGAGGGCACATCCCATTGGAAAATGCCCTGTAATATTTAGTATTTCTCCGATCAACTATTCAAAACCAGTAAATTTAATACTTTGTTTATGCTTACGTCTATTCTGATCTTTCCACGAGAGAACGACTTCCAGTTCTTTTGCCCCATTCATTATAAAAAAATGGCTAAAGCTAACCGTCTCATTCGGCTGCATAGCATAGCTAAATGGATCTACTAAGATGATTTGCTCCTGATTAGGATCCTGCACTGGTCGGTACAACTCAAACGTTACATCTATGATATCTTCACTTAAGTTAGTGACTAATAGCTCGTAGCTCTTATATTTTTCCGGCTGTGGCGAAGGCAGTTTACTTTTATGAAGCTCCACCGCCCATTTGAGTGTTTCATTCTTTAAGGGTAAAACACTTGTAACAGCGAAAATACTAGAACCACCAGTAATCATTAAACACAGAACTAGCAGTGTCAGTAAAAGCTTTCTATTCAATGCTCATATCTCCTCGCTATAGGTATGCGTTTAAGATTAACGAACACTGATTTTTTATGCGTTTTTCGGCAAAAAAAAGTACTCGAATCTAAATTCGAGCACTTCATACACACATTATTTTATTAAAATAGATAAGGCGCTTTTAGAGGTCAAACGGAACGATAGATCATCCTTGCCCTGCAATTTCACAGCTAAATTCTCATCCTTTTCACTATCGTTGAACAGAACAACCGCAATGGAGTGATCTGTATTCTTAAAAGCTACGGAACGAATCACTTCTTGATTAGTGGAAACGTCAATACGTACAGCCTTAGGACGTATGAATTTGCTGAAATGTGCCAGTGCATAGTAGTCCAACGTATACGTAAGTTCTTTAGTCTCTTGGTTGACCGTCACCACACCGCGACAAGTACTTTTGCCAAAGCCCGGTACAGTTGGACCGTTTTTCTCATCTAAGGCCATATTCCACAAGACAAAGGATTTACTATGATTTCTGAGAATATCAATCCCTGTTCTCATTACATTCGAGAAGGCTTGTTCAAACGGAGGAATCCATTCTCCACCAGAACCTTCTGTAAAATGGACTTCTTTATCTGCAAATGCTTTTAGAACCTCTGATTGTGCTGACGCATTCCCGCCATACCAGTGCCAAGCTACACCGTCCACTTCATCCTTCGCATAATCCAGCACCGTTAGTGGATAATCTGGACGGTCCCAGTTGTGATCGTAGCAAAGAATTTTTGTGTTGATGTTGTGCTTCACGAAGCTAGGCTTCAGATAGTTTTTAATGAAATCTCTTTGCGCTTCAGGCAGCATTAACATACTTGGATAATGCTTTGGTTCAAAAAGAGGCTCGTTCTGCGGTGTTACCGCATAAGTTGGCAGACCGTGCTTTTCAAAAGCTTGAATGTATCGTACAAAATAATCGGCATAAGCCTGGTAATGTTCATGTTTAAGCTCACCAGCAATCATAGATCCGCTAGTCTTCATCCAGCCTGGTGCACTCCAAGGTGAAGCCATCAGCTTGATCTCAGGATTAAGCTCCAGTGCTTGTTGTAACAAAGGGATAATATCTGCTTCATCATGTGCGATGGAGAAATGAGTTAATTCTGTATCGGTTTCCTGTGCAGGCATATCGTCATAGCTATAAATATCTCTAGCATAATCCGATGCTCCCATTGGATTTCTTAATACGGACAAGCCAATTCCGTCTTGGGAATCAAAAAGCTTGCTCATGACTTCTTTTTTCTGTTCATTGTCCAGGACTCGGTTAATCAAGTAGGCGGATGAATCTGTAAAGGATGCCCCAAAGCCATCCATTTCCTGAAAGGTTTGATTCTCATCGAGGGTTATTGTGGTAATAGTCTCATCAGAAGCCATTGGAGTCAATTGTTCTAGCGTCTGCTCTACGAACAATTCATTCTCCCCTGTAGATTGATAAATTTTAAGATTTGTCATGTTGTTTCCCTCCACTTTTCTATATATTTTTCTGTGTTTATCACTCCTGTAATGATGAGGCCCCGGGAAAGGGGCCCTGTCCAGCCTGCTACTTATTTAAGACCTAATTTTTCTTTGTTATTCTTCATTTTTTCAGAACGAACTTCTACAATCTTATCCCAGCTGTTATCATTCAAGAATGTTTTGTAAGCCGCTAAGTTACTATCGAAAGTAGCATCATCTTTGGAACGAATCAAACTTACAAGAGTAGTATTCCAAGTAGCATCAATTGCAGTTAGACTACGCGCTTCAGGCGTTCCTTGAGCAGGGTTGATATTTTCTAGAATGAAGTGCGGTTTCATCTTTCCTTTGCCCCATTCTTGCATTTGTTTAATCGACTCTGCGAATGCATCATTACTCAATGCTTTATCACGGTCATGTCCGAAGAACATAAATTCACCCATCCGGTAATCCTTTTTAAATTTATCAGCATTATTCAATTGAAGATCTTTGATTTCAGGCAAGAATTCAATTTTACCGGCTTCATTAACTTTATAGGTTTCTCCTTCAATACCATAGTTCATAAGCTTTTGTCCTTCTTCACTCAATAGATAAGTGTAGATTTGAATCGCTTTAGCAGGGTCCTTAGCTTTTTTAGTAACGTAGGTGATCATCCAGCCTGTAATGCCTGACTGATTCAACGTTGGCTCATGACCAACTGTGCTTTGCGGTCCATCAATAGCGATATATTCCTTACCTGGATTTCCAGTCATGAAGATTTGCAAGTTACCACTTTGTTGAGGCGTTCCATCGAGCAGCATTGTTGCATATTTACCTGATTTCACTTTTTCTTCAAAGGCAGTACCATCATCAGCAAAACTGTCATCACTGATGTCACCATTTCTGTAGACTTCATTTAATGTTTTCAACCAAGTCAAATAGTCCTCATCCAGATTACGGTTGTAGAACTCGCCATTTTCAGTTTCCATCGGTACGCCGATGAAGTCCTGTAGTACATCTCCCAAAGAACCAGTACCTTTACCAATGGAGTTAAAACCAAAAGGAATCATTTCTGGGAACTGCTTTTTGATTTGCTGCATAACGCTCTTGAATTCTTCCGGAGTACCAATGGTTGGTTTTCCAATCGCTTCGTAAACATCCTTACGGATGACGAATGCCGTTTTAGCAGGGATGTTACCGCTATCATAATCGTTTTGCGTATTGGAATAGTTAGGATATCCATAAGTCTTGCCATCTGCTAACTGGAACCAGTTCATCGTATCCTTTTCAGCCACTTTATTGAAATAAGGATCATATTTATCAGCTAGATCATTCAAAGGCAGCGCCCATGTAGCCGCTTTTTGTACCACAGGAGAGTTAGAATCAAATACAGTCAACAAGTCCGGCATTTCACCACCAGCAAAAATCGTATTGAGCTTAGTGTCATCGCCTTTAATAAATTTAATGTTGATATTCAGATCCTCTTTAATTTTTTTAGTAACGAGGTCTTTACCGAAATCAGTATTCCACCAGTCTGCATTCACGTACCAAGTGAGATCCGTAGTTTCCTCTTTTTTATCCAGCTTCCATGCCGGTGTTTCTGGATCTATCGTATAACGCCCTTCAATAGAGCTTAATTCTTTACTGGAACTATCAGAATTACCTTTTGATCCACACCCAGTGAATACTAATACAACAGCCATAAGTGCAGTACAAAGTTTGAGTCCTTTTTTCCCAAATGCTTTGTTCATCCCTTGTTTCCCCCTAAAAAAGTTTTGTTAGTAACGGAAGTGTAGATCTGATTGTGCTAGCTACACTTCCGATGGATCATTTCGCACATAACTGTTTGCTATAAACCCCTCCAATCTTTCTATTCTTTCACCGCCCCCATCATCATTCCTGAAATAAAGTACCTCTGTAATATTGGATACATCACAACAATCGGCAAAGTTGTAATGACAATTGTTGCTAGTTGAACCCCTTTAGTTGTTGTTTCGATAATGGCAGATCCACCGACATTTTGCATGGATTGCGTTTGCGACTGAACGATAATTTCATAGAGCTTCATCTGCAGCGGATAGAGTGCTTGATCGGTAATGTATAATTTAGTGGTCATAAAGTCATTCCACTGCCCAACCCCGTTAAACAACGCGATCGTAGCCATAGCCGGCATGGAAAGAGGGATAAAAATCTTCAGGAATATACGCCAGTCACCCGCACCATCGATTTTGGCTGACTCTTCAAGTGAATCCGGCACGTTTCTGAAGAAGTTCATTAGAATAACTACGTCATAATAACTGAATAGGGCTGGGATAATATAAACCCAAAAGCTGTTCAATAGACCGAGTGATTTAATCAATAAATACGTTGGAATCATACCACCCGAGAAGAACATGGTGATTACACCCATGGCAACGTATAGCTTGCGGCCACGTATGTATTTTTTACTCAAGCCATAACCGATCATCGCGCAAAAGAATACATGGGTAATAACCCCGATGAACGTTTTGGCAATGGAGACAAGAAAGGCTAGTCCAATCGTCTCATCATTAAATACTGCGCGATAATTCTCTAAGGAGAAATCAGTAGACCAGAATATAAATCCGCCTTCCGCGAGCGCCTTACCTGAGCTTAAGGAGGAGATGACCACATTCCATAAAGGAACAACGATAATTACAGTACAGATACAGAGTAAAATAATATTTATAGTATTAAAGATTCGACTGTCGAGATCTTCTTTAGCTACCGTACGATTCACAGAAATGCCTCCTTCTACAGAACTGATTGATTATCATTTAATTTGCTGGATACTTTGTTCGCACTAATCAGTAGGATCACAGAAACAATGGAGACACCTAGACCCACAGCAGTAGCATAAGAGAAGTCACCTTGCGTCATACCCATACGGTACACATAAGAATTAATTACTTCTGCTTTGACACGGTTCTGAGAATTCATCAAGACCAAGGTTTGATCCAGATTCGATCCTAATAAACCGCTTACAGTTAGAATCAGATTTAAGCTGATAATAGGCTTCATGTTAGGTAGGGTAATATTCCAAATTTGTCTCATACGACTTGCCCCATCTATTTTGGCAGCTTCATAATACGTAGGATCAATTTTGGACATGATGGCTAAGTATAAAATCGTTCCCCAACCTGCCTCTTTCCAAATATCAGATAACGTTGCAATCCACCAATACTTGTTCGCATCAAGCAAGATATTTACCGGTTTCGAAATGATCCCCAAATTGAGCAGAATCTCATTAAACATACCGGAGGAAGAGAACCAAGCGATCAACATCCCGCCCAGTACGATCCAGGACAAAAAGTGTGGTAAATAAGAGATTGTCTGTACTATTTTCTTAAAGCGTCCACCGCTTAATTCATAAATCATGACGGATAGAATAATTGGAATAACAAAACCTATAGCTAATTTCAGAAAGCTGATCCCCAAGGTATTGACTACAGCATCCCAAAAATATTTGTCTGATAAAATAATTCTGAAATTATCAAGCCCCACCCATGGTGCAGAATCGAGCGTGTCTATTACGGTGTAACTCTTAAAAGCAATCGTCAATCCGTAAATAGGAATGAAACAAAAGATAATCATAAAAATGATTCCCGGGATGACCATGGACTGGATCTCCCATTGTCTCTTATAATCAATCACAAATTCTTTGACCCTCTGTCCCATCGGTTTCTTGCTGTTCATTGGATTCTTCCCGTTCACTGGCACTACGGCTAATTTATCCACGTTTTTCTTCTCCCCTCCAAATCATGATCCCCATAACAATAAAAACGTTTTTATTTCTTTTTAAAAAAAACCTCCTAAAAGCAACAAAATTATAAAAAAATGATCGGTAAGCCTCTTGTTGTACTTCTTAAAAGTGTTAGTACCGATCAATCTTCACTTGAGTAGTACCACGAACGATTAGTTCGCCTGGCAATTTCATCATTTCGCCTTGTTCCTTCTTCTGAATCATGCGAACTAGGTGATTAACGGATAGAATACCTTGTCTGGCAATTTGATTTCTTACCGTCGTTAATGGCGGTGAGAAATACTGCGCGATATCAATATCGTCAAACCCCATAACGCTAATATCTAGCGGGACTTCATATCCATTCGATTTCAAAGCTTGAATACAGCCAATGGCGCTCAAATCATTCCCCGCTAGAAAAGCATCAGGCATTTTTTCAGGACTTAAATGAACCAGAGACTTTATAGCGTTATAGGTGCTCTCTTCCTCAAAATATCCTTGTATAATATACTCTTCGTTCGTCGGAAGCTGATATTGACGCAGGGCGGCCAAGTATCCTTCTTTCCGCTGAACACTGTCATACATCTCATCTACACCAGATATGTAAGCAATTTTCTTGTGTCCCAGACTGATTAAATATTTAGTTGCTTCGTAAGCAGATTCAAACGAATTAAAGATCACGCTGCCCATCGTTTCATTCTTAAGTGGTCGATCCAGAAACACAGCCTTGATTTTGTCTTTCACCATTGCGGCAATTTCTTCTTCATCTATTCTTAGCTCTTCGTAGATAATGACGCCATCCACACGTCGGCCTAGAATATTGCTCATAATTACTTGTTTATCCTTTGTGACAAATACGTTTAACCCATAACCTAACCGATCACATTCACGAGACATGGACTCCACCAGCTTATAGAAGTAAGGGCCCGCTACACTTGTCGTGAAAAAACCTAGCATTTTAGTTTTTCCGTTCCTTAGGAGCTTACCATTTAGGTTTGGAACATAATTTAATTGCTTTGCGACCTTAAGCACATGTGATTTCGTCTCCGGATTTAATACATCAACGTCATTTAGTGCGTTGGAAACTGTAGAAATGGATACTCCAGCCTCTCTAGCAACGTCTTTGATGGTTACCTTTTCCATAATGATTCAATCTTCCTTTACAAATAAAAACGTTTTTATAGATTTAAATTACCATAAAAACGTTTTCATTACAATATGTTTTTTTATTTTTTATTATTTATTATTTCTCTATTTCGCATCATTCATAATATCTGATTAGCAGATTCCCCTAGATCCTGATAATTTAATCTGCAGGCAGTTCGTAGACAGTGAGCAGTACTTATATGTGCCTCCATCCACACGTCTCATTTTAGAGTTAATCAGGCCTGCTTTTTGCAGCTTGGCAACATGGGTGCTAACCATCGCACTACTTAGATAGAGCTCGGCAGCCAGTTCTTTAATATGCATCTCTTTTCGGTCTAGTAGTTCGATAATCCTTAACCTGACTTCACTTGCAAGTGCTTCATAGACTCGAAGCGATTCTGTATCTGTAGTTAAGTGCATTTTATTGTCTCCTATGCCTTTGAATTAGTATTTTTATGTATTCACAAATCAATTTCTTAGTTAACAATAATATTAATCATTGATTTTACATAAACGAGATAAGTATGGATGCATTGTAGCTACTACCTGTGATTATATTCAAGCTAAGAAAAAGAGCAAGAAGAAAATTAGAGTTCGAAGATGTATACACACTAGAAGAACACTGGTCGTGGCTGCTGTCTCATTACATTACTAAAACATGTGAACCGTGTAAAGATGGTCTGCATCGGCCAGCTATTAATGGTATTGCACCGATCATGACCGAGAATATCCTGGAATGTGATTCGTCTGCGGGTGAACGGCTAGACACCGCCATAAAGAATCACAGAAACGCCCCATTGGATCTTTGTAACACTAAAGATTCAATGAGGCGTTTATAATTTTTATTTTATTCTAAAAATCGTTACGGATTGCTTCGGAAACTCATAAGTAAAGCTGCTGCCCACTGTCGTAAAATTGCTTTGTTTAGGGGAGACAAGCTCTTTATTCTCGAAGTTATTTTCATCCTCAAGCTTGTATCCCGACAGTACATATACTGCGACGGACAAGTCCTTTTTTGCCAACTCTTCTAATATAATCTCAGCAGAAACGCTGCTCTCTTGTACGTTCACTGTTTTAAGAATGATATCCCCTGTGGAATCCTCCACACTTGCTGTGTAATACAGCGGTTCGATGACCGGAAGTTTGTCCTCCGTCTCATTGATCAGCTCTCCGTTAATATAAGTACGAATATGTCTGCCTGATACTTCTAGCTTCAGATCGTATTCTACGTCTGTTTCAACCGTAAACATTGAATGCGTCAGGACTGAGTTTCTCCCGTTAATGATAGAGGCCACAATGGAATCCTGATTCTGCCAGCCACCTAGTTCCCAATACAAATGATTCTGATCATCAGCTTTGCCAAAATAGAACACAAACCCTTTATTCCCTGCAGTTCTCGTAGCCTTAAAATTCAAGGTATAGCTCTCCCAGTTCGTCTCTCCAAGCTCTATTGTTCTTGTGGCCGTTCCATTCTGAGCAGGCTCAGGCAGGTTTGATACTTCTTCTGACAGATCAGAATACGTCTTCACTTCTCCCGTAATATTGTTCACCAATGTGATATCTGAATATCGAGCAGCGGATGCATCCACGCCCAAGCTAACCGCTCCTGTGATCGCTTCATTTCTGCGTTCCTCGGGTGCTGTGAAGCCGTTCGCTTTTATCTCCAGTAGCTGATCTCCCTGATGGTTCATGAATAGCTTTTGAACATAGTAGTTCGCAGTTCCGTACACCTCATGATTATTAAACCAGATTAGATCCGGCTTCCAGTTAATATAATCCACATTGCAGAGCATAGGCGCATAACATGCCAAGCCAACCGCATGAGCGTTGTTCTGAAGTCCCGTCATAAAAGCCGCTTCCACTAGCGCGTTATAATAGGTATTGCCCCATGAAGCATATTCGCCTAAGAATACTTTCGGTTCATCCGCCTTAAAGTCATCATAACGATGATGATTTGCCAGAAACCATTCTGGAGTACAGTAGTAATGCTCGTCTACGAGATCAGACCTATTCTCTTTTGCCGATGTCCAGCCCCGTTCATATTCCTTACCTGCAGAGAATGGACCGCTCGAATTAATGACCTTAATTTCTGGATATTTCTCTTTAATGGCTTGATGAAAGTAAGGATATCGCTCGAAAAAGGGTGCGCCTACCTCTTCATTGCCGATGCCGATATACTCTAGGTTAAAAGGTTCCCTGTGACCAAGCTCCGCACGTATGCTGCCCCACTTGGATGTAGGGTCACCATTGGCAAATTCGATCAAATCCAGTGCATCCTCAACCCAGGGCATCAATTCATCCAGCGGCACCATACGTTTATGATGCGGATCGTAGCCTCCCGGAAGAACAGGAATCGGCTTAGCTCCAATATCCTCACAGAACTGAAAATATTCAAAATATCCTAACCCAAGCGTCTGATTGTAGGACCAGTTATTCCGCCTTGCCGGCCTTTGTGCCACATCGCCAATTGTATTCTTCCATCTATACATGGAATCTCTGTCATCTGGATTCAAAGAACCATCATGCACCAGACAACCTCCCGGAAACCGCATAAATTTAGGCTTTAAATCGGCGAGTAACAGTGAAATATCTTCACGCATACCCCCGGGTCTGCTCATAAAGGTCTTCTCTGGAAAGAGAGAAACCATGTCCAGATATACCTTTCCGCTCCCTTTGGTAACGATTACAAGACGTGAGCTATTATCCGTAGCATTAGCCTTAATTACTGCTTCGTATCGTGTCCATTCAGAGTTATTTATGCCTATTTCCGTTTCACCAAGAACGGTGCCATTAATACTTTCAATGGTTACGATAAGGGATACATCAAAGCTTGTCTCTCGACGAGCATATATCGAGAACTTATAATTCTCGCCCTCTTTTACTGGAATGCCACTATTGAATCCCAGATTCATCAGCCCAACGCCGTCACCCTCAGCCACAATATCAACGGCTACATAATGCGGATTACGATCATTCAAGGGCTCGCTATCTTCCACGGTGATTACGGCTTTTCCATCTCCACGTTCCACTGGCTCCCAAGCCATTAACGCATGATAATCGGCCCGGTCAATCGGATCAAATTCAAAGGATCGATTCTGAACCAGCTCAGCATAAAGTCCACCATCTGCCGCATGATTTAAATCCTCAAAGAAAATCCCGAATAAATCATCTAATACTGCACCACGCTTCTGTGTATGTATGGTCAGAGTTTCTTTTGTCTTCATTCTTTCATCACTCCCTTATCGAATTCAATTCAACTTAGTTTATATTTATATTACTTAGTTCATATCTATATAAATTATTATAGTGATTTCAGTTCGCATCCGTCAATTCAGACTTATCGCAAGGGCTATAGATCATAAATATCATGAACTCCTTTGATATGAACAACAAAAAAGCCGATATCGTATGAGAATCCATACGACATCGACCTTTATAACACAAGTCCATTTATAACATACTCATTTATTTGGCAGTCATTTGCCCCACTAAGAATTCAACAAAATCAGTTGATTTGTTCTTATCTTCACCTTCTCCAAACACCCCGATGATCATCTTACGTGAGTGAATCGGAAGATCTGTAGCAAACTTCGTATCTGTAATATCTACGCCAGTGATCCATTCTTCGCCGTTCTCCGTATTTTTAATACGTTTCAAACGAATATCATCTGAAGGAAGTCCCGCTGATTTCACAAACGGTTCCAGATTCTTAAGTCCTTGCTGCTGTCCGATCCAATCAAAAGTAGCATCATCCAAAATAAGAATATCCGGACGATCCGCCGCCAGCATCGCCATCGCGCGCTGGATATAAGTCATGTCTAACGCGCCTCCACCTTCTCCACCTGTTGAGGGTAGGTATACTACTTCCGTCTTCACACGCTTCCAAGCTGGATAACGATTGACTATCTCTTGTTTAAGCTCTTCATCCTTACCTGATGGATCCTGGGATTCATAGTTTCCTAGGAACATGATAGTTACATCCACTGGCGGAAGTGAAGCTTCATATTTTTTAGCTTGATATTGATTATAAAGAGCGTTACCTCCAAAGATTAGCACCAACAGCACGATGATAGACACAAAAGTATGGACCTTATAAAGCCTAAAAAAATTCTCCGATTTACGCGCTATGCCGGAAAATGCTCCCCATTTCTCTAGCCGCTTATCCTCCGCCTCCTGAATTTCCTGCTGATCCAACCCGTCTAGGATCGTTTTGAAAGCCAGAAATTCTTCTTCATAGGCTGCCGCCTCAGTTTCTGAAGAGTTTGATTTACGACGTTTTAAGAGCAAATCAAACTTTTTATTCAGTTCCTCCCGGGTAATGTCTTCAGGCAAGTCCAAACGTTCATAGGCCTCTTTTAACTTCTCATTCAAATTGATGTCTCCTTCCTGATGCTTAACTGGATATCTAATCATAAATTTGGTTCTATGTATTGATTTCAGGTGAACATACTAACTATGCAAAAGAATGAGCGAATTCGTGAAATAAACAACATATGAACTCAATTAAACTATATCATGGAGTGCTAGACGCTAACAAGTAAGCGTTTATCATAAGGCCAAGAGGCAACTCTATCTCTCTAGTCCAAACCATGCAGCTGTTTAAATTGCTCAGGACTCATCCCGGTCAACCGCTTAAAGACTAAACAAAAATAGCTGGCATTTTCAAAGCCCACTAACTGAGCAATTTCATACATTTTTTTATCTCGTTCATTAAACATTAGCTGTTTACTCAAGTTGATACGTTGCTTGTTGATATAGGTTACTGGTCGATCATGAATTGTTTTTTGAAAAAGCCTACATAAGTACTGTGGCGACACCGCGATAGCCTCCGCAAGTTCCTTTAATGGAAGCGCCCTATGTAGATTACTTTCTATATGATGAAGCACAGGTTTTATTCGTTCCAATTCCAGAGCCTCATTTAGAGGAGAGACTAGGTTGCTTTTTAAATCTAGCAGCAGCGCATAAAGTTGTTTGGATCGTTCCAGATTCGTTTCCAGATCATTGCTATCTGACAAGTTGAGCATTTCCTTAAAAGGATTTAGCCACTTATCCTCCTTCAATTTTGCAGGTCCTGATTCACGGATTCCTGCGTATAGCAGCATTTGACCGGCCTCTCTACCATTGAATGAAATCCATGACAGCTTCCACTTACTGCTGATTGGCGCATACGAATGCGTAATATTCGGGAACAAAAAGAAAACATCCCCTGGACCGACAATATATCGTTTCTCATGAATGACAAGTTCCCCTTTGCCCTCGTGAATCTGATGTATTTGATAATCCGGAAATCCAGTAGGACGTATGGTTTCTGCCTGATGCTCCCAAAAGCCTATCGTTGTAGCATACAGCGGCAGCATGTTCGTATCTTCCGTTTGGCAAAAAATAATCTTGCTCTCCAACACAATCACTCGTTTCATATTTTGTTATTAATGATGAAAAATCTTTTATATCTCTTAACATTACTCCATTTTATAATATGAATATAATAACATCACTATTATAAAGGAGATTTACTCATGCGAGCAAAATTTGTTTATCAACCTCCTGCAAACGGTTATCCAGAATGGAATAATAATCCGGAAATATTCGAACTGAATCGATTGGAGGCTCATGCTTCCATTATTCCTTATAGCAATCTATCCCAAGCCCTGGTAAGCGATAAAGAAACCTCGCGATACTACAAAACGCTTAATGGTATTTGGAATTTTTCCTTTTCCGAAACGCCGGATCTACGGGTCGTGGATTTCTATAAAGCTGATTTCGATTGCAGCACTTGGGCTACGATTCCTGTACCTTCTCATTGGCAATTCCATGGCTATGATTACCCGCAATATACGAATGTAAGATATCCTTGGGCGGAATCCGAGCCCGATCTCAAGCCACCCTTTGCTCCGACAAAATATAATCCCGTAGGCTCGTACATCCGAACCTTTACTGTACCTGAGACCTGGAACGGTCAACCCGTGTATCTTAGCTTTCAGGGGGTTGAATCCGCTTTCTATGTGTGGGTAAACGGTGAACGGGTCGGATACTGTGAAGACACCTTTACACCTTCGGAGTTCGATATTACCCCTTATTTAATTGCTGGTGATAATAAACTAGCTGTTGAGGTCTATCGTTGGTGTGATGCCAGTTGGCTGGAGGATCAAGATTTTTGGCGGCTTAGCGGTATTTTTCGGGAGGTTTATCTGTACACAGCCCCTTCCGTTCATGTTGCTGATTTTTTCGTTCAAACCGAGCTTGATGAAAATTTCGTACATGCGAATTTAAACGTAGACATCAAAGTGGAGAATTATTTTAACGAGAAGCTAAACCCTTATACACTGCAAATGCAGCTATACAATAAAGAGGATCAGCCTGTATGGGACGCTCCAATATCTACACTTACTTCCTTTGATCAAGAGGGCGTTCAGCATTTCAAGCTTTCTGAGCATGTAGAAGAGCCCTATAAGTGGAGTGCTGAGACACCGTATCTTTATACATTGGTTCTCTCCATGATTGACGATAAAGGGAACACTACTGAAACGGTCAGCTGTAAGGTTGGGTTTCGCACCTTTGAGATCAAAGACGGACTTATGAAGATCAACGGCAAAAGAATCGTACTTAAAGGCGTTAACCGGCACGAGTTCTCTTGTGACACAGGACGTGCGCTATCCAAAGACGACATGATCCGAGATATTAAACTGATGAAAACACATAATATTAATGCTGTTCGGACCTCCCACTACCCAAATCAGTCCGTTTGGTACGAACTTTGCGATGAATACGGTCTTTATGTAATCGATGAAACCAATCTGGAAACGCACGGCACTTGGCAGTATGGGCAACAAGGAATACATGAGGGAAATGTACCTGCAAGCAAACCGGAATGGCGGGCCAATGTGATTGACCGTTGCAACTCCATGATGCAAAGAGATAAGAACCATCCTTCGGTTATCATCTGGTCGCTGGGGAATGAATCCTACGGCGGCGATAATTTCATCGCCATGCATGACTATCTCAGAGAAACCGATCCATCAAGACCTGTTCATTATGAAGGGATCTTTCATTGCAGAGAGTCAGAAGCAGCTAGTGATATAGAGTCGACCATGTATGCTAAACCGCATGATATTGAAAAGTATGCACTGGGTCATCCTCAGAAGCCTTATATCATCTGCGAATACAGCCATGCTATGGGGAACTCCTGTGGTGGACTACACTTATACACGGACATGTTTGACAAGTACGATATTTTTCAAGGGGCATTTATTTGGGATTGGGTGGATCAGGCCATCTCAACCAAAACGTCTGAAGGTACCCCATATCTTGCATATGGCGGAGACTTCGGCGAGTCACCTCATGATGGAAACTTTAGCGGTAACGGATTACTTTTTGCCGATCGTTCGGTTACTCCAAAGCTATTTGAGGTCAAAAAATGCTATCAAAATATTAAAGTGACTGCTTTAAATATCCGTGAAGGTCTCTTTCAGATTCGCAATAACTTTTTATTTACCGACATTGAACAGTACGAACTTAAATGGGAGGTAACTTTAGACGGAGTAACAGCTCAAGACGGCATAATGCAAATCTCTGCTGCACCAGGAGAAATCGTTGAATGCACTATCCCTTATGAACTGATTTCACATAGAGGCGATCACGAAGCTATTCTGAATCTCTCCTTCATTCAGCGTTCTGCAACTTCTTGGGCTGATGCTAACCACGAAATCGCTTGGGAACAGTTCATTCTGTCCCCACGTATCGTAACAATGGCTCCTAAGACAACAGATGGGACTTTACATGTGCAGGAACATGAAGATACATTGAGCGTACAAGGTGGGAATTTCATTCTGACCTTTAATACGACAACAGGTGAGCTATGCTCATACAATGCTTCAGGTAAAGAACATCTGCTTGAGCCCGTAAGACCTAACTTCTGGAGAGCGGTCACGGATAATGATCTTGGCAATGGATTGCAAAAGCGCTGTGCAGTGTGGAAGCAAGCTTCTAATGAGCGGAATCTGGTGAGCATGGTATATAGAACCGAAGGGAATCTCTGTTTCGTTTCCACTACTTACCTTCTGCCAACGAATCCGTACTCCACCCTTCTGGTTCAATATGAAATTCGCCCTGACGGGTCTTTAGAGATCCTGCAAGAACTGAATCCGGGTAGTAGCGACCTCCCAGAAATTCCTGAGTTCGGAATGATGTTCGTGCTTGACGGAAGACTCGATACTCTTTCATGGTACGGCCGCGGACCCCATGAGAATTATTGGGATAGACAGACCGGAGCACCACTTGGGCGCTATACTGGCAAAGTCAGTGACCAGTTCACCCCTTATCTTAGACCGCAGGAGTGCGGCAACAAGACTGACGTCAGATTTGCTTCAATTACAGAGGGCAATGATGGAACAGGACTCTATTTTGATAGTGCAATCCCTATGGAGATTAATGCTCTGCCTTGGAAACCCGAGGAATTGGAAACACATGATCACGTATATAAATTGCCAGTCTCGAACAAAAGTGTACTGAGAGTCAACTACAAGCAAATGGGAGTTGGCGGTGACGACAGCTGGGGTGCACCAACACACGAAGAGTTCACTCTGCCGGCTAATCGCCCATATGCCTTCCGCTTCACCCTTTCTCCACTCTAATTTCATCGATTAAAAAAGGCCGTCCTGGTTGGATTCTACCAAACAGGACGGCCTTTTTCTATTTATTTCAGGGCTAACATTCCTTGTCTGAACTCCGAAGGGCTCAGCCCTACATTTTTCTTGAATTGTTTGGAGAAATAATAGAGATCACTAAACCCGAGATCCTGTGCAATTTCTCCGACAGTGCTTTGTGTGCTCCTCAGTAGCTCCTTGGCCTTAGCAATCTTTTTTCTGGTGATATACTGAATGGGAGGAACTCCGATTTGCTGTTTAAATAGACGAATAAAATAGTTGGGATGCATATAAGCCATCTCCGCTAGCTCATGTATGGTGAGATTCTGCTCGATATGGGCATCAATGTATGCTAAGATTTTTGTTAATTTTTCAACAGAGGCCAAATTCCTAAAGATAATATCGTCTACATCGGTATTCATAATAAAATAAGAAAATAACTCCATTAACTTACTTTTGGCTAACAATTGTGCATACACAGCATCAGACTTCATATGACTTGTCAGGCTGCTGAATATCTCTTGGATTACTTGATGATCTATATCTCTACATACATGGCTTAACTCAATCATTTTGAACAGATTAAGGTCTCCGACTTTTGCACTGAAATGGCACCAATACTTCTCAAAGGGTTGATCACTTATACAAGAATAAGATTGCTTAACTCCCTCAGGCATCAAAAAAAGCTGACCAGGCTTAGGATAATATTCTTGATCCCCAATTTTTAACCAGCCCTCCCCCGCGCAAATAAAATAAAATTTACTATAGTCAGGGGTATAGTCAATATCTCTCCAGTCTAGGCCACAAAGATTGTAGTCAGCCATAAATAAATCAACCTTTAAATTGGATAAATAATTTGTAAGCAAAGCCTGGTTACCCATCCCTTATTCCGCCTTATTAGGTTAGTTTTGTACATCTAAAAGTTAATGTCCTACATTTTGATTCCCCCATCCAAACCCTACAATGAAGAAGAAATAAACGTTGAAAGGATGAGCACAAAATGATGGATAAAAGCAATTATTTAAAAGTAATCGAAGATACAATCTCGAATGGAAGATTCAAAGCCGAATGGGATTCTCTAAGTCAATTTCAAGTACCTGCGTGGTATCAGCAAGCCAAGTTTGGTATTTTCATTCATTGGGGTCTTTATTCTATTCCGGCCTTCGCCAATGAATGGTATCCCCGAAATATGTATATCCAGGGATCACGGGAATATGAGCACCACCTTGCTACTTATGGAGAGCATAAAGCTTTTGGGTATAAGGATTTTATTCCTTTGTTCAAGGCCGACCACTTCAACGCTGAGGAATGGGCTAATCTCTTCAAATTATCTGGTGCCAAATACGTAATGCCAGTCGCAGAGCATCATGACGGCTTGCAAATGTATAAAAGCGCTTACTCCAACTATAACACATATGAAATGGGTCCTATGCGGGATTTAGTGGGTGAAATGAAAAGCGCCTTTGAGCAGCAGGGATTAGAGTTTTGTGTATCTTCCCATAGAGCTGAGCACTGGTTCTTTCTGTCTCATGGCAAGGAATTTGATTCCGATATCCAGGAACCGCTTGTATGTGGTGATTTCTATTGGCCAGCTATGCCCGAACCAGACCATCAAGATTTATTCGGCTCCCCGCCCAATCAAGAATTTCTGGAGGATTGGTTAATTCGCTGCTGTGAGCTGGTGGACAATTATCAGCCGAAGGTCTTTTACTTTGATTGGTGGATTCATACAGCCGCCTTCAAACCCTATCTCAAAAAGTTCGCCGCTTACTATTACAATAAAGGAGAGGAATGGGGAACTCCGGTTGCAATTAATTATAAGCATGATGCATTTATGTTTGGCTCAGCGATCCCGGATATTGAGCGAGGTCATTTTGCTGAGCTTAAGCCTTATTTCTGGCAGACGGATACAGCAGTAGCCAAAAATTCATGGTGTTATACAGCGGATAATGACTATAAATCTACTGAAGAAATCATCAGAGATCTAGTAGATATCGTAAGTAAAAATGGCAGCTTGCTGCTGAATATAGGTCCTAAAGCGGATGGCAGCATTCCCGCAGAGGATCGGGAGATTCTGCTTGGCATCGGAGATTGGCTAAAGGTGAATGGTGAAGCGATCTATGACACGACTTACTGGCGCATCTTCGGTGAAGGTCCTACGAAGATCATCGAAGGTCAATTCACGGATGGAACCACAAAAAACTTCACAAGTGAAGATATCCGCTTTACGGTGAAAGGCAGTTATCTTTACGCTACCGTTCTTGTATATCCAGAGAATGGGATCGTTCATATCCAATCTCTTAAAGAAAAGTCCGTTCACTTCCATGGGATGATAAAAGATATCCATATCTTAGGCTTTGATGAACGGCCTACTTGGGACAGAACGGAGGAAGCCTTGGTTATAAAAACAACCTCCGTACGCAGTGAGACTCCGGTTGTTCTGCGAATTGAATTGGATTAAGACAAAAAGTGTTTGCTCAGCAGTCCTATTGTAGTTACTCTACATTAGGACTTTTTGAGCCACGTCAGAACAATAGGCTTGTACAAATCAAATAGCCATAATGTGTTTTGTCCATTGAGTAAAAGAAGACTTTAAATTATGATAGTTTTCATCGAGAATGATTATCATTATTGGTGATCGCTACATATTTTAGGGAGGCAATATTATATGAATAAGGTAAGACAACCGTTCGCCGTGTTATGTGTACTCTTACTGATGACTACATTACTACTCGCGTGCGGAAACTCGGAAGAACAACCAGCCAAGAACAATGCGTCTCACGCAGCCGGAAATAATACTTCAGCTACCACTGCACCTTCTCCAGAAACATCCGACAAGGACACTAATGAAACTGCGGCAACTACTCGCTCCTACACGGATTACATAGGTCATACCGTAGAAATTCCTGTTAACCCTAAGCGCGTGATTTATTCAGGAGAAACCTATGGTGATCTACTCGCTCTTGGTGTGCAAGCGGTAGGATATCCACTTTCCATGGGTGAGGGTCAGGTTTTTGAAGATCAGCTTCAAGGTGTCGAGGATGTAGGGTTCCCTATCAATCTGGAAAAGACGCTGGAACTTCAACCTGATTTGATTATTTATGCGGGCACAGATGAAACTGATTTTGAGCAGCTGTCCAAAATCGCACCTACAATCATTTTTGATACCTTTGCCCCATTACAAGAACGAATGCTGGACATTGGTGGAATTCTTGGTAAAACAACAGAAGCAGAAGCATGGCTAGCCCAGTATAAAACCGCTGAAGAGGCCATGTGGAAACAATTGAAGTCCGCTGGTATGCAAGAAGGTGAAACAGCTGCGGTCTTCACTTATTATCCAGGAGACAGACTGTTTATAATGGCGGCGACCGGACTTTCACAGGTCCTTTATGGGGAGAAAGGCTTCAAGCCAACTCCAGCTATTCAGAAGGTACTGGATGAAGGTAAAGGCTTCCAGGAAGTATCTATGGAAGTCCTGAAAGAATATGCCGGAGACCGGATATTCCTCTTGACTCCAGTCGCGGATGAAGCAAAACAATCCACAGAAAATCTATTAAAAAGTCCTATCTGGAAAAGCCTGCCCGCCGTCAAGAACGAATATGTCTATACACAAGACATCATGAAGACCTCCAGTGATGCAACAACGAGAGATTGGCTGCTCGGAGAAATTCCTCAGCTATTAAAAATGAAATAACCCTCCATGATTCGAGTGTTTAGCACACGGCTGATAGAAAACTGCAAGAAGCATATCAACAGTTGTTGATATGCTTCTTTGTTTTATATACAATAAATTCATTGATAATCATTCTCACCAAAAGACGGAGGCTGAACTATGCTGCAAACTTCACTATCCTGCCCCCCGCTCCACTCTCTGCTGTTTCAGCTGATCGATGCCGAACTGATACTTCAAGCTGCCGATTCAAGCTCTGTATCACGTACAACTCATGACTATACCCTTCTCGTTTTTACTGGGGGGAACGGGCACCTGAACCTCGATGATCAGAGCGTGACGCTGATTTCAGATAAATGTTATCTACTAGCTCCCGGAATCTCCTATAGTACGAGCAATCAGGAAATGACCATGTATTATTATCTCATCACTTTTACAGCAATTTATACAAAAGTGCAGCCGGAACGTTATTCTGGTGAACTACTTTCAGGCAGACGCGAATTAATTGTCCATCCGTTTACCAAAGTAATCCGCCTTGTGGAAGATCTACTTATGAACAAGAATAGCTCCGATGATGTACAGCAATTCAAGCGACAATTGAAATTCCAAGAATTGATGCTGCTATTTTTTGAGCATAATTATCCTTCCAAGCACCTGCCAAGTCCCACAGAATCCGTAGAAATGACTATACAATTCATAGAGGAGCATTATACAGAGAGTATCACCGTGAAGCAGTTGGCTGAGCTGGCGGGGATATCGTTCTGGCAGTATACACCGATCTTTCAACAGCTTACCGGCAAAAAGCCCCTTGAGTACCTGACCGATCTGCGCATTAGTCATTCCAAGCGCTTCCTCTTGGAGTCGACTGAACCGCTGCGGGAAATTGCCCGACTGGTCGGTTTTTCCGATGAATATTATTTCAGCCGCCGCTTTCGGCAAAAAACCGGAGTTACCCCCGGACAATATGCGCATCAGCGAGGTCGTAAGCTCACTGTAAAAGATTGGACAGGCCATGAGGTGGAGATTCCAGAGCGAGCGAGACGTATTGTCTATCATGGGGAGACACTTGGTGATCTTCTCGCGCTAGGCGTGAAGCCCATCGGAGGAGATGAAGCGTTCGCACGGAACAGCGTCTATAAACATCGGCTTAAGAAGCTCGCCAATGTTGGTTTTCCGCTGGACCCGCAGTTGACCGCTTCACTAAATCCAGATTTGATCATTATGGCCAATAGTGATGAAAGAGCCTACAGAGCTGTTTCCAGCATCGCTCCGACAGTCACCTTTGATTCCTTTGCACCACTCGAAAGTCGAATGCGGATACTCGGTAGTTGGCTCGGTAAACAACACGAAGCCGAAGCGTGGCTAGAGTCATTTACAATCAAAAACGCTGCCATGTGGCAGCAGCTTTACGGGACTAGTCTCCAAGCTGGAGAGACCGCCTCTGCTTTGGTCTATGACCATGGAAATCATCTGTATGCTATGGGAATGTCCGGATTCTCCAGTGCACTTTATGCTCCGTGTGGTCTACAACCGACCGAGGACATCCAAGCTATATTAGATGAAGGATTAGGATTCGCCGAAGTTGATCCCGTGCGGCTTCCTGCCTACGCCGGAGATCATATCTTTATGCTCATCCCCGAAGAGCAAAACTCTCGAGCCGCTATGGAGCAGCTTCTAGACAGCTCACTTTGGAGAAGTCTCCCGGCAGTACGTCACGGACAGGTGTATCTGCTCGACGGTAGTAAATGGAACTCTAGTGACGCATTAACTCGGGAGAAGCTACTAACATTATTGCCTAAACTGCTAGGAGGAAGTTCCACTAGCACCTGAAGCTGGGTCTAGGATTCTCTTTTGACTTTTTAAAACTTCATAGGGTATACTTTATCTACGCTTAATTTCCAACTTTTACAGTTGAAAAGCGGGGGAACCAGTTAATTGGGGCGAATCATTGAGCATTTGAATGTAGGGTACCATCTTACCCGAGTCCGTCAGCTAACCTCGTCAGCAGTGGATGGGTCTGCTTTTCCTGTTATTTACATAACCAGAGACCCTTGCTAAGGGTCTCTTTTTGTGTTTTTTGGACCCTGCTGGCAGTAGATTGGCCTTTGACACTAAGGCTCCCTCTTTTCTCACACAAAGGGACAAAGGAGAGATGTAAGTGCAAAAGGTAAAATACTTCACGGATATTAACAAAATCGCTATGTTGTCTGAGCTGGAAAAAGAGAATCAGAAAGAAATTACCGACAAATTTGTTTTTCGTGTGAATGACTACTATCTGTCTTTGATCAACTGGGACGATCCAGATGATCCCATTCGTAAGCTGGTTATCCCTAACGAAGGTGAACTGCTGGAATATGGACGCTGGGATGCCTCAGATGAAGACACCAATTATGTTGTACCGGGTTGTCAGCACAAGTATCAAACAATAGCATTACTGATTGTATCCGAGGTCTGCGGAGCCTATTGCCGCTACTGCTTCCGTAAACGACTGTTCCGAAATGACGTGAAGGAAGCCATGTCTGATGTCTCTCCGGGGCTGGAGTATATTGCGAACCACCCTGAGATTAACAACGTTCTTCTTACCGGCGGTGATAGTTTAATTCTATCCACACCTAAGCTAAGATCCATTATTGAAAAATTGAGAAGCATTGAGCATGTCAAGATTATCAGATTAGGCTCGAAGATTCCCGTGTTTAATCCGATGCGGATCTCTGAAGACGAAGCACTGCTGGAGCTGATTCGCACTTACTCTACCGAAGACAAGCGAATCTATGTTATGGCGCATATCAATCATCCTCGTGAAATCACACCTGAAGCCAAAAAAGCATTTAAAGCCCTCCACAACGCTGGGGCAATTGTCGTAAATCAGACCCCAGTCCTTAAAGGCATCAACGATGATCCCGTTATATTGGGAGAATTACTAGACCGACTCTCTTGGGCTGGCGTTACCCCTTACTACTTTTTCGTGAATCGTCCAGTTGCCGGAAATCGAGATTTTGTATTGCCTCTTGAACAGGTCTATCAAATTGTAGAAGAAGCCAAAGCCAGAACCTCAGGACTCGGCAAAAGAGTACGCTTATCCATGTCACACACCTCCGGAAAGATAGAAATTCTCGCAATTAATAACGGAAAAGCCTATCTCAAATACCATCAATCCAGAGATCAGGAATACGGAAAGTTTATGATTCTAGATTGCCCTAAGGAAGCAGAATGGTTCGATGACCTGCCTGGGAATGAGGAATATTGGACCCCACCTGTGAAAAAGAACGATGCCATTATTTCTGTTAATGAGTTATCAGACAAGTCTGCGGATCTGATCTGTAAATAATTCAATCAACTCTTTTAATAAAAATCCTGACCATGATACTCAGAAGACTCAAATGAAATAAAAGCCCCACCATAAAGTATGCAAGCACACTAAAACTACTAGCCGCATTTATAACAAAAAATAACTTAGCAGGCCAATACGTAGGAATCCACGCACCGGTAAATTGCCATGGTGATGGAACAAAATAAGCTACGATTGGCCCTGCTATAAACAAACCACCTATCTTGGATAAAGCTAAGCCCTCTACCTTATTTGCAGCGAATGAAGCAAGAAATAGAGCAAAGCAAGGTGCTTCAATGGCTAATAATAAAAGAATGTATATATGCTCTAATTGAAAGCTAGATAAGCCGGAAACTATAAAATATAGCGATGAAAGAAGTGTACAGAGTACAGATGGAAGGAATAGTCGATACACCATGTATCCTCTGCGCATTAATGGCGTAACCGCATAATAAGAGATGACATTCTCATCTCGTTCATCAAGCATTAAAAGACCTGTCATCATACCGGTTAGCATAGGAAAGGTCACGCCTAAAAAAATCGCAGCAAAGCTACTATATTTATATAAATCGAAAGCATAACCATTCGTCAGCCAATCGGCAATCATTGGAAATCCAAACCTTGAGACCACTAGAAGCGCTAAAGGAGCAAAGATGCCGACCATAAGCACCGGATCCAACCCAGCATGCCGGATATCGCTTATAAAAAGCGTATGATACTTCTTCATCTCCCGCCTCCTCCCTTACCTATGCGCATCATTACATGTTGCACGAAGGACTTTTTTGCCCATACGTATATCACTACATTCCAAAGCAGTAATATCGATATGGAATACATGTAATTGCCAAATGACAAAGATGAGGTGCCCGAACTCAACAATCTAAGTGTTCCTTCTGTAGGAAACAAGAGAAAAAGCTTGGAGTTCCACACCTTAAAGTAACCAAGCAATGGCAGTATAAAAGGTAATACGAATACTTGCGAGAGTAGAATGAATCCATTAATTGTTCGGCAACGAGCCACAACTCCTATCGACAATAGCGTCATAAAGCTAGATGTTAGAATGATTCCAATAGAAAAGCCCATCGGCGATTGCGGAATTCCGCTCGCTACTACATGAATAACCCATGCGGCTAACAGGGACAGTACAGAAAATGAGCCAGCTTTTGAAAGTAAATATTCCCTAATACGAATCGGAGTAACGAATAAAGGATCATGGATACCCTGATCTCTTTCTAGCAGAACAATCCCCCCTGCGAGAATAAGCCCCAAAGCACTCGGATCACTAAAGGTCAATAACAGCATCGTTTGTTCCCGATAATGATCAGGAATAAGATGCAGCAATACCAAATAGAACGTACAGATAATAATGTAGATCCAATAAAACCCATGCCGCCATTGAAACCGGATGTCAAAGGCAAACGCAGATCTGAATCTCATGTTAACTGCCTCCCAGTTACGTCAATAAAGATTTGTTCCAAAGACGCCTCCAGCGAATGAATGGTTTCTATTGGATGCTCACGAACAAGCTTTAAGAAATATTCGTTCTCCCCTATATCATCAAGTGAGAATTCCTCATTTCTAACTTCATTATGATGGCGATATTCCAGCCGCACTCGTTTTTTTCCATTAAGAAGCTTAAGCTCACGAGGAGAATCAATCAACTTAATCTGCCCGTCTACAATAAAAGCGACCCTGTCACAGAGCTCCTCAGCGGCTTGCATATTGTGTGTTGTTATAATTACTGTTGTCCCAGATGCCTTCTTTTCCAGAATTAAATCCTTCATTCTTTTGGCATTGACGGGATCGAGCCCGGAAGTAGGTTCATCCAGAAATAGAATTTGTGGGTCATTTAAGAGTGATCTGCAGAAATTCAGTCTCATCTTCATCCCCTTGGATAGCTGGGAGACCTTCATGTTAGCCGCTTCTGCGAGATTTACTTGCTCCAAGAGAAACCTCGGTTCCGCTGTTCTCCCTGAATACAGAGACCGAAATAGCTGCAAATTTTCCAGCGCTGTAAACTTCGAATAGAAATTTGGAAACTCAAAAGCTACCCCTATTCGCTCAAAATACTCCGATCCGGTATTTCTTATTTCCTTGCCCATTACTTTAACGCTGCCGAGATAATTTTTTAAGACTCCAATTAGAATTTTTTGAGTTGTGCTTTTACCCGCTCCCGAAGGACCGAGAAAACCAAACACTTCTCCTTGAGGAATGGAAAAATTAAGCCCACTAAGGGTCGGCTCTTTTATTTTTGGGTAGGTAAAATGAAGCTCCTTCACTTCGATCATTTCATTCTCCCCCAGTCTTATTATCTTTTAAAGAAGTCATCCCTTCAGCCAGAACCCCAATCAATAGCTCTATAGTTGCCTGATATCGGTCATCACCGATCTCTTCTTTATGCAAAGTTAAAAGGACTACAGAGCGAATCATGCTCACGATTAATTCCGGATCAACCCCAACCATAATACCTTCGGCTTGCCATGACTTTATGAAAGGAATAAAAAAGTCTTTATCCTCTGTAAAATTTTGTTCCAATAATTCATTAGGTAGCTTTCTTAATAGCTGCTCCATTTCGCTTCTTACGAACATCTGGCGTACGATCGGACTCTCTTCCATCATGCGGAAAGATTTCAGTAAAAATAGTCTGATCTCTTCCTTGCTTACAGGTACGCCTACGCTAAATGAATCGAACATGGTACTACGAATTCGTTGTTCCTCTTCAAGTAATATGTGATAGAACAATTCCTCTTTTGATCCAAAGAACATGTAAAACGAACCTTGCGCAATCCCGGCAGCTTTCGTTAATTCTTCAACACTAGTTTTTTTAATGCCATGTATTTCAAAACAGCGGCGTCCTTCTGTTAACAATTTATGTTTTATCCATTCTTTTTCTTGTTCCGTGAATTTCTTGGGCATATAAGTCAACTCTCTTTTTCGTGGTTTTATGAATGATTTTATTTTATATTCACAAGTTAACCCATACATCCATATTTTGTCAATATTTTTCTTTATGCTATAATCATGCAGTAACACGAAATGGACTAATGGGTGGGAATACACAAATGAAATTGGAACGATTGATTTCTATGATCTACAAGCTGTTGAACCACGAAGTTTTATCTGCCTCCAAGCTGGCTGAAGAGTTTCAGGTATCCCAGAGAACTATCTATAGGGATATCGATGTCATTTGTGCCGCCGGCATCCCGGTCGTATCGTATCAGGGAACTAAAGGTGGATATGGCATCATGGACGGATATAAAATGGATAAAAGCCTGCTCCGTTCGTATGATGTCACTTCTTTGATTACCGTGCTGAACAGCCTCTCTTCCGTGTTTGAAGACGAGCATGCACAAGGAACCATTGAACGGCTGCAAACGATTGGAACGGAACAACAAACTTCTAGTCTAGCGGTAGACTTTGAAACTCGCCGTATGGATCCCGACGCACTTTCTCTTTTACGTACGGCTATTACGGAACGAAATATCGTCCGCTTTGATTACATCAATGCAAAAAACAAACGTACAACCCGTGATATAGAACCAGTAAAGCTTCATTTTAAATATAGCAACTGGTACATCTATGGTTATTGCCGGGAACGCCAGGATTATCGAGAGTTCCGGCTATCCCGAATGATGAACTTAATTCTGACTCAAGATACCTTTCCATCACAACATGAGGTACCCATCGAGGCTGATTATTCAAACAGGGTAGATCAGGTTGAGGAGGTAGTAATCCGGGTGGGACCTGAGGCTTTGGCAGAAGCGTTGGATCACTTTAACCAGATGGACAAGGAATTTCATACCGATGGGAGCATGACAATGCGAATTCCTGTGTATAAACCATTGGAAGCCCGCTGGCTTTTGTCAATTCTGCTGAGTTTGGGCAGCGGCGCCGAAGTCCTAGAGCCTCTTGCACTGCGAGGTATCATAAAAGAGCAGCTACAAAATACCCTAAATCTTTATGAAGAAGTATGACAGTCTGTTGTCATACTTCTTCTTTTATATTAACAACAGCTACAAAAAAATCTATCACCACGCAAAAGGAGATCATACAATGACCAATCATCCAGCAGAAATGTTTAATTACCACATTTGGGCGAACCAAACGATCTTGGGGAGAATCAAGGAACTCTCTCCCTCTGTCCTAAGCCAAGAAGTGAACAGCTCTTTCCCCACCATAGCCCATGCCCTTAGTCATATCTATGCGGTGGATAAGATGTGGTATCTGGTCTTAACAGGTACTGGTATGCCAGAGGCGTTTCAAGCCTGTATACCGCTCCAAAAGAACATTCTAGATTCTGTGGATGAATACGCTAATATTTTTGCACTGCTATCGGAACAATACAAAGAATGGTTACAAAACCAAACCAATTTGGAGCAGACTATTCTACTTGATAATCCATTCGCTGGCATCCGCCAAACACGCCTATCAGAAATTGTGCTGCATGCCGCCAATCACGGGACTTATCATAGAGGTAATATATCTACTATGTTACGTCAGTTAGGACACGCTTCCACCATGAATGACTATTCCTTTTTTTGGTATCAAGTGCCTGCGGAAGCTAATTAATTTATGCAGATTGAAAATCTAATTACAGTAAAATCGAGAGAAGATTTAAGAACTTGGCTTCAGGAGAATTGTAAGAATGAACAATCTTGTTGGGTACTCGTAAGTATGACGCCAAACCCAGAAACATTGCTATATTTGGATATGGTTGAGGAATGTTTGTGCTTTGGATGGATCGATGGAGTGAAAAAGAAAGTTTCTGAAACGAAGCTGGCGCAGCGACTGTCTCCCAGAAGCAAACGAAGCTCTTGGACAGAATTGAATAAAGAACGTGTCCGCCGTCTCGAAAAGCTGGGATTAATGAGTGATGAAGGAAGAAAGGTACTTCCTGATATGGACCCTGATTCGTTTTTAATCGATAGGGTTATAGAACAAAGGCTAAAAGAGGAACAGCAGGTATATGAGAATTTCTTAGCCTTTCCAGCTCTTTATAAAAGAGTTCGGATCGACACAATTCAAAGCAATAAACATCAACCAGAATTATTTAAGAGTAAACTAGATAAATTCATAGCAAACACTAAAGAAAATAAAATGTACGGTCAATGGCATGATCATGGACGACTTCTAGATTATTAAGCTACCAGATCATGAGATTGCTTCGTCACTCTTGCAGATTGATTAAAAAAGATGAGAAACCCAGTCATTTTCATGACCTTGGGTTTCTCTTTTTGTATTTAGATATGGAAAAATAACATAATGAACGACTTCCAGCTTACTTGAGCTCAGCGTTCAGCCTTTCAATCAACTCTAGCAATTGCAGCGGCTCACTGACTGTATACGTCGGACGCTCAGACTCATCTGCCGGTTCATGAGGATAACGGGGCGTCCAGCTCTGAAAAATGCTAGCGATGCCTAGCGCATTTGCCCCTTTCATGTCACGGCTAAGATTGTTACCAATCATAACGGTACGGGAGAAATCCGCTTCAGACAAATCAAGCGCGCCAATAGCTGCCTTGAACATGCGTGGGCTTGGCTTGACTGCTTTTATATTCTCGGAAATGATCATAGCGCTGAAATAATCGTTAAGCCCATGCTGCTTAAATACATTTTTGAAGGATTGCGTATCACCGTCTGCAACCAGAGCAAGCGTATAACCTCTCTCATGCAGGGTCTGAATTGTGGTATCTGCTCCCGGAATCAGATCCGCACTCCGTACGATTCCTTCTACATCCCTAACCTCAGTCGATTCATCAACAATGGTGTCTCCACTGTCAAAAAAGATAATTAACCTTTTCTGGTCCATGTTCTCAATAACCGTCCTCTTTATTTAATGGGTGAGCTGCAATGATAGAGCGCTTAACCTAATGTTACAATGACGACAGCAATAAATTCAATTCATATTTCTTAGAGGCTTAGATGCCTTCATCTTCTGGCGCTCATTTTTTACGCTTAGTGAATATGCCGGAACACACAAAAAGTGCGCCGAAGCCATGGATTGTATGGCTTCGGCGCACTCTCTATTTTCCAAATGGATATCTGATTAAAAGTGGATTAAAGCCCCTCAGCCAGAATCCGTTTCAAGAACATACCCGTATAAGATTCCTGTACTTCAGCGACCTGCTCCGGTGTGCCCTCAGCTACAAGCTTACCTCCAACTGTGCCTCCTTCAGGGCCGATGTCGATCACCCAGTCGGATTCCCGAATCAGCTCTAAGCTGTGCTCCACGACTACGACGGTATTTCCCGTATCCACCAATTTGCTCAGTAACGTATGGAGCTGTTTGATGTCTGACGGATGAAGGCCTGTCGTTGGCTCATCGAGCAAATAGAGTGTGTGATGTTTAGATGGTTTGCTCAGCTCTTTGGCCAGCCGAATCCGTTGTCCCTCGCCGCCTGATAAGGTTTTGACAGATTGTCCCCATTTAAGGTATCCAAGACCCACCTCACATAACGTCTCAATAATACCGGCCATTTTGGCCTCCGACTTAAGAATCGGTAAGCTTTCCTGTACAGACATGTCCAACAGATCAGAAATAGAGAAGCCATCATACTTCACCTGTAAGACCTCATCCGTAAATCTTCTTCCTTTGCAGGCGTGACACTTCACTTCTAAGTCAGGCAGAAAGTTCATGTCTACGGACAATACACCAAGTCCCTGACAGGTTTCGCAGCGTCCACCCGGTGTGTTAAAGGAGAAATGTTTGGAGGTCAGTTTTCTTTTCTTCGCCTCTGGCAAAGCCGCAAATAACTGACGCAGATGTGTAAATACATCGGTATAGGTCGCTACATTAGAACGCTGCATTCTACCCATGGGTGATTGGTCAAAGATCACAATGTTTCCGACTTCATCTAGACCCGTAATCTCCTTACAGCCTGTTTGTTCATGTCCATTAGTACTACCTTGTGCAAGGATATCAAATATAAGTGTAGATTTCCCTGAACCGGAAACCCCTGTTACCGATACAAGACAGCCCAGAGGGATGGAGACTTCCGGAATATCAATGTTCCGGTACTGTGCCTGCCGGATGGTGATCTGCCTTCCGTTCCCTTTCCGGCGAACACGTGTGGGAACTTCAAGACGCTCTTCTCTGAGATAGGCTCCAGTAACTGAAAGCTCACTTGCCATCAAGTCTTCCAAGCTACCTTCACCCACAACGGTTCCACCGTGCAATCCAGCACCCGGACCCATATCAATAATATGATCCGCAGCACGCATCATCTCAATATCATGTTCAATAACGAGCACGGTATTACCCAGATCCCGCAGCTCCTGAAGCACACGAATGAGGCCCACCGTATCCCGAGGATGAAGACCCGTCGTCGGTTCATCCAGAATGTATAACACACCAGTCAGACCTGAACCCAGAAGTGATGCTAGACGCAGGCGCTGTGCTTCCCCACCAGATAGAGAGACTGTCTGCCGGTTCATGGAAAGATAACCTAGGCCAACATCGATAATCCGCTTTAGTCTAGTAGGCATATCATGAAGGATCGGTTCTAGCAGATGAAGTCCTTCGGCAGGCAAGGCCGCCTCCAGCCCTTTCGTCCACTCATATACATCGCTTAATGACCAATCTGATACTTCCGTTATCGAAGCACCAGCTACTTGCACTAGACGAACTTCTTTTTTCAGACGAGCGCCAAGACATTCCCGGCATTGCTGTTCATGAAAAAAACCTCCGTCTTTCTCCTGCCCACCGGACTCCCCTTCTTTCTCCTTATAACGCCGCCACAAACCCGGTATAACGCCTTCAAACTTAGTCCCTTGGATCGGCTTAATATTAGGGAAATGACGTTTAAACGCTTCACTGTCCACGCCGTAGTACAGCAGATCACGCTGAACTTCACCATAATCCTTCAACGGTTGATCCGGGTCAAACTCAAATCCAAAATGTTTTCCCGCCGCTACTAATATCCGCATCTGTATATCCCGATGAACGCCATTCAGTGAGGCTACTCCCCCCTCTTTCATGCTAAGCTCAGGATTAAATACCGCTGCTTCATTTATAGTCGCCACAGACCCAAGTCCACCACAAGCTTCACAAGCCCCTTCCGGCTTATTGAAGGAAAAGTGTGACATGCCAAGTTTCTCAAGCTCAGCTCCGCAATGCGGACAGCCCATCGACGGATCACCCATTTCCTCGTCTTCCTCTATTAATAGACCCCTCGCTTCAAAGGAAGGTGGTATGCTACCACTGCAGGAAGGGCAAATCCGCTCCCCTAATCTAGAAAAAATAAACCGGACAAAGGTATAAATGTCAGTTACCGTCCCCACTGTCGAGCGTGGATTACGATTCGTAACATGCTGTCCAACACTAATGGATGGAGATAGTCCAACAATGGACTCGACCTTTGGTTTGCTGATCGTATCTGAAGTCATGCCCATGGAATCCAAATACTGTCTTTGGCATTCCCGCTGAAGTGTATCCATCGCTAACGTCGATTTCCCTGATCCCGAAGGTCCCGTCAGGACAACTAGCTTATACTTTGGAATCGTGAGCGAGACATTCTTTAGATTGTTCTCTCGTGCACCTTTAATAACAATAGCTTCTTTCACAACGATTCCCCTCTCAAATAAAGCAACCACAATACTGCCGTTTTACTTTTCTTTTTGCAAAAGCATACTGATTTCGATAGAATGTACTTGTAAAATAACATACTTTCTAATAACTTCATAATCGAATATCTCGATTGACGAGATATACAGATTTTAAAAGGGGCGTTATCCTTTGTCAAGCCAAGAACAAGCTCAACCTACACCAGAGCAAGAACAATTCACCTTACTCATGCGTGGTCTGGGAACCCGAACGGTGGTATATCAGCAGAACGTAGCCGCCTCTCTAGGGTTATACAATAATGATTTCTTATCCGTGGATATTTTACGTGAAAAAGGACCCATCACTGCTGGAGAACTGTCCAAATTAACTGGACTTGCCACAGGCAGCGTTACAGCATTAATAGATCGACTCGAGAAAAACGGATATGTTCGCAGACAAAATGACCCTAATGATCGGCGTAAAGTGATTATTGTCCCGTTGTATGAAAATAAAGAGGATGTTATTGACACCTACCAGCCGCTTCATACCGCTATGGTTAAACTGGCTGCTTCCTATACGGATGAAGAACTTGCACTCATTTCGCAATTTTTAGGTAAAGCAAGCAACGTTTTAGAAGAGCAGATTGATCGTCTCGGTTCCTCAACGCGCAGTAAGTCATCTTCTTGAAGCTCATATTTATAAACATAAAAGGACGAAATCCAATAAGTCGAATGACTATTGGATTTCGTCCTTTTTCAAATTATAAGATACTATATGTTCGCTTTATTGCCGAATACCCATCGTTACAATTTCGCATGGACCGATCTGTAAGGACACACTACCCTTATCCTCACTAGAGATTGGCTGGCTCTCCTCTTCCAGGATTGTTGTCTTATAGAAATACTGCTGCGGGATCGTTGAACGGAAGGTCAGGTCGGTACGCTGCTGACTCATGTTATACCAGCGAAGCAGCAAATCTCCAGTCTGCTCGTTCATTTTTAGAGAGGAAAATGCGAGCTCCTGATTCTCCCATTCGAATGGAGTATACACGGGAGCAATCGCTCCTTCATGTACATCAGTCTGACATACGATCCAAGGAATCTGGAATTGGTAAGCTTCAGCAAAAGCACCTGAGGATATACCTTCACCCGTGTGTGGGATGAGCTCCATTCGAACAACGTGTTCTCCCAGACACTGCGCTTCTGGAGTTGGGAACAGACCCCAGTCTCCCAATTCACCCACGCTACGGAGCAGTGTAATCGCAATAGTGTTTCGACCATCTCGCAACACTTCATATTCATTTAAACCAAAGTTAGCGACGGTTAGACCTGCTTTTCCATTGCTGACATCAACAAAGGCCTGCTGATGCTGCGTGTTACTCGGATTCATCCATTCTGTAGCTGGCTCAATATTCCGCTCCGCAACCTCGAACATCGAATCCACACGATGTGTGGCGACATTCAAATCTGTCGGGAACAACGCACGAATCCGGTGATCTTTGGCTTTATTGTCTATCGTCGTTTCGATATGCAGCCCCTTCCCACCCCGCTCTAAGCTAATTACGGTACGAAGTTTAAGAATCACTGTGTCACTACTGCGCTGTGCTTTGCGCTCCGGGTAGTACACAAGAGCACGCTGCTCCTCGTCCAGCTTATCATCTGCTGAGGCTGGAATCTCCCAATCATGCTTAATTTCCACAGATGCTCGATAAGGCGTATTTTCCAGAACAGAAATGTTTGCCTGTAGTCCCTCGGTCGTTAAAGCTTGTTCGGCTTCTGGCTGTTTGTACATATATTCATTCCCGATGTCACCTGTGTTCTCATACACGCCAAGATCCCGGTAGGTCATGCCACTGGTTTTGTCACTAAGCGTAAATGAACCATTATCATGGATCACTACCTTGATGGCCTCATTTTCCAGCACCCGATCGCCTTGAAGCAAAGATTCCGGTGATGTAGGCAACCCTGCGTTTGCACGGCGAACCCACGCATAAGCACGAAGACCGAGCGCCGGAACTTGTGCAGCTTCAAAGGTAAGTCTTACGCGTCGACACATATAGGGCTGGCGGAACTTATCATCAGGTAAATCATAACCAAATTGAAGACCTAAATCCTTCATCTGGCATGTAATGGAATTCCCTTGATCATCAACTAGTACACGACCGTTCAAGTCAATCCCCTTCATACGGCTAGCCGTTTCTTCCAGAGAGAAGCCTTCTCGCAAATATAGACGTGCCGCATCAATTTCTACGCTCACTGTACCCGTGCGACTCCAACCTGTCGTATTCATGACTACTAACGGAAGCACTTCTTCACCATAAGCTGTAAATCCGGACGTATCCACAGCTTCAGCAATCACGCGCTTACTATCATCAACAATGGTCTCTGCTACATGACGGCTTTTATCAAAACGGGTTACCATTTCGCGGTGAACCTCATCCACGCTGCAGCCACAAATGCTGTCGTGAGGATGATTCTGCATTAGCGTCTTCCAGGCATAGGTGAACAGATGATGAGGGTAATCATTGCCTAATAAATGTGCGAATGAAGCGAGTGGCTCGGCCACCTTTTCCAGCAAGACTTGCCCTTCCTGATTCATCTGTTTCAAATAGACACGAGCAGACGCGGTATTCACTAACGTCCCCCATCCGTCGGTATGCTGGCTCCGCAGTTCACCCTTTACGGTAGACAAGCTGTTGCGATCCATAACGTCCTCTACAGCCTTAAGATAATCAGGGAAGTTCGAATGAATAAACTCCATATCTGGATAGAGCCGCTTCGCAGTTTCGATAGCCTCAGGCAAATCCAGCTGAGCCGGCTGATGATCACAACCGTTCATGAAGAGTAGCTCACCTGTAGAGGCGAATTTCCGAGCATCTTCTAACTTCTTTTCCCAGAATTCTTTTGCCTCTGCTTCATTCACTGGCACTTCGTTTCCGTTCGAATACCAGTTCGCAAATAGAATTCCAAGCACTTTCGATCCATCCGGACCTTCCCATATCAGCTCCGAGAACGAAGATTCATATCCACCGTCCGATACTGTATTATTGAATCCAGTCGGCTTTACCCCTCTACCGAAAAAGGCATTATCAATGCCAGATTGCTTCATTAATTGTGGAGTCTGACCCACTAGACCAAAGGTGTCCGGAAAATAACCGATCTTAGAAGGTTCACCGTACCGCTTCGAATCCTGATGACCAATCTGCATATTACGTACATTTGCCTCTCCGCTGGTAAGGAAAGCATCTTGCAGAATATACCAAGGTCCAATCAGTAGACGACCTTCCGTAATATGTTTTTGTAGACGATCTTGATTCTCGGGGCGAACTTGAAGATAATCTTCCAGAATGATTGTCTGTCCGTCAAGATAAAAACTCTTAAATTCACCATCCTCATCCAATCGATCCAGCAATTCATCGACCAGTTTAATAAGGCGTACATGATGCTTTTCATATGGAAGATACCATTCCCGGTCCCAGTGAGTATGAGAAATAATATGGGCAGTCTGAGGTTTAATAGATTTATCTGAACGATCCAATGTGAAGACCTCCTTATATGCAATACGTACTCTCTACTAAGATGCTTAATGTAGTAGATGTGGATAAGTTATATGAATTTCAACTTCCTGCTGGCGATACACACCAAGAAGATCACCTTTATAGTCCGTAGCAAACAGGACTGAACGTTCCTGTTCCAACAAGAAAGCGTAGGTTCGGCCAGTGGCTGAATCCTTCACTTCGATTTTCGCATCCTGAGCATATTCCGATACGAAGGTGAAGAGAGCTCCTGTAGCAAAGCTCAATTTTCGTCCGTAGATACCTACTAAGTCCCCTCCGCTAATCCACTCCAAGTCACACTCCACATGAGCAGCATTCAACGCGTAGCGATACAGTGCAGACGTAGTATCACTTCGGTCGCTCAATTCAACGGGCAGTGGACTCCATAGGAGACGACCCTTGCCAAGCGGGATGTTTATGACTGAGTCTATAGTAGAGCTTCCGCTTCCGCCGGATTCGTGAATCATCGTTTCCTTCGATACCTCAGCAATCCGTCTGTGACCGAAGGAGACGGGGAGTTCTTGGCCTTGAAGGCTAAGAACTTCTTCACGGCGCACATTCCGCAATTCACGCTTGCCAAGAATATCATTAAAGCGCTCTGAAGAACGCCAGTAAGCATCAATGTCGAGCGGGCCTGTAGCAAGCAATACCGCACCTGTCTCTTCAACGATGTGTAACAACCTTTCCATCGCTGCATCATCGAAGTTATGCGCGCTTGGCAGTATAATAAGCTTCACAGGATGGTTCTCCAAATCATCTAGGTGGTATTCAGAAGCCCCTCTAAAAGGCATCTTTAGATCATAAGAAAGAATACGGGTAAGCTCTGTTGTAGCCGCGAAAGCCAGCTTCCGGTTAGAGAAATCATTCGAATACGGAAACACCACAGCAATCTCTTCCAGTTTCCGATCTCCAAATACGTCACGAATGTCTTCTATAAATTTCCCGAAGTCATAAGAGACATCCGCCTCTGGCTTTTCGGTTCCATCTGCTCTCAATGCTCCGATATGGGACTCATTCGCATTATCCATATAGAAGTTCGTATTCCAAATCCAGTGTATGGCCCCCGCACCAGCAGTTCCAAACGCATAGGCATATTTGCGCTCGAGTAGATTTCGCAGCTCCAGCTCCGAACGTTTGGCTCGTCCATCAGGAGTTTCTACATACATGACGCCAGTCTCTTGAATTAGGTTTGGCTTATTAGGTGTCTTGGCAAAGATGCCGTCCCACACCAGATAATCATTAAACCACCAGGAATGTACAGTGGTGTAATCCACCGCCTCCTCGTAGAAGAACGGCGAAGGTCGCTGTGCCCCTAGCCCTTCATCCTGACCGACCGTAACCATCTGATCTGGACATTGCTCCTTAATGGCGTCAGATAACTGCTTCACCCACCGGTTATGCATATCCATGGAGAACAAGCAATAATCAAGCCAACGCGTCCCTCTTTTAGCACTGTGCATATCCTGTACATCGAAGTTCATCTCTTTCGCTTCTGGCAGCCCTGCCGATTCAAAGTCAGGAAGCTGTGCGGGTGTCATATTCCAACGTTCCTGTAGTACTTCGATTTCCCCATGTCTATGTCGAAGCCATTCTATGAAAGCTTGTTGCTCGAAGCGATCATGACATGAACTCGGACCATCCGAGAAAATCCGTGCCGGATCAAACATCGACGGTTCATTAATAAGATCCCAATCTACATTCGAAGACGCTTTATGACGAGATACAATAGAACGAATGAACCGCTTCTGAGCCTCAACACTTTGTGGGTCCAAATAAGGATTTACCCCACCCCACGTTTCCGGTGTGAAGGAGAAGAACGTGAAAGTCACCTGAAGATCATGCTTCTTCGCCGTCATGATAAAGGCATCAATCGCTCGCAGTACCTCTTCTGAAACATGACCATCGTCTTGCATCACATTACGATAAGCGGTCCAGATTCCTGTTCGGATCCAGTTAATCCCTGCCTTCCGCATTTGACCCATATCGCGATCCCATACCCCAACGTTCGGCAGAAATAGAAATTTACGTGCCACATCACTCGTCATATAAGTCATCCCCACAACAGGTAACGGACGCCCATCTTTTATGAAATAATCTCTTCCACTCGTTACCGGCTCACCTGCTGCCAGAAGTTCAGGGGCATGCCCCCAGAATCCTTGACGTAGAATGCGGACTTCACCATCACTGGCTTCCGCTTGGCAGACCACTTGGAACAGGCCACTCCTAATTTCCAGAGGAATAGGCACACGAACGATGTTAAGTTCAGCATTAGCCTTCATCTCTAAACTATGTGACCAACGCAAGGAGGATTCGGATTCATGCTCAACATGAATTGTTAGCTTCCATTTGGCTTCATTTCGCAAAGAAGGTCTTACCCGCTCAAGCTGCTGAATCTGAAGTGTCAGAGAAGCTCGTTCTCCTGACTCATATGACGCGTAATTCGGCTTAACCCAGATTTCCGTTACACCCTTACTACAGAAACGAACCCACTCAGATATCGCAGGCAGCCCTTGTTCCTTCCATAAAGAAGCCGTTGCAGCCGTATTTACGAACAGCCAGCGTGAGCCTGCAAATAAACCAATCGTATTCTCCCAAAGAACTACTGGAGCAGCAGTTTCCCGACCCTCATGCGTAATTCCCTTCAAAAGTGGGTAAATCCGTGTGCTCATCGGACCTGCCGATCCCATTTGATGGGGTAGATCACTCGTCTTCGTCGTATGTGGCACAAGGTTCCATGTCTCTGCACTTACTTGAAAAAGAGCTTCTTGCCCCTTAAGCAGTGGAATGACATCCGATGCAAGCAAGGACTGGTTGCGAGAACAATCAACACGCAGTGCCTCATGAATATACAGCTCCTGATGATAAGAAGTCTGCTCAGCTTCCACATGCCATTGTTCATTTTTCCAGCGAACGGGTTGTTTGAAGGGAGCACCTCCGATACTGATCAACCCGCCACCTCTTTGTAAATAGGCTAGAATGTCTATCCATGCAGCTTTTGGGAAATAGGGTGCATGCAGATTAATGAAACATCCACCTTCGGTTTCCTTAAGCGCAGCTGCAAGCTGATTCGCATTCGCGATCGTACCGAACTCACGCATGGACTTGATCGCATCGCTAGGAATCGAATTAGAAATTGGAAAATCAGAATCATAGAATATGATTACAGGTCTGCTCATAGTAGTCCTTCCTTCATCGATTTATAGACTAGTTGAGAGAACAGACTATTAGACCAGGCAAACCATTTTCTAGTGAATATATTCGGGTCATCGACATGAAATCCTTCATGCATAAAGCCAGTATCCGCATCCGTTGCCTCTAGCATCGCAAGCATCTCCAGCTTCTCTTCCTTCGTGGAAGCCGTCAAACCTTGCATGGATAATGCCATATGCCAGATATAGTCTTTCGGGGTATGCGGGCTGCCGATCCCTTTCGCTGCTGTTCCTTCAAAATAAAAAGGATTCTCCTTGCTCAGAGCAAATCGTCTCGTATTCTGGTAAATTTCATCATCTGCCGTGACATATCCAAGGTAAGGTATCGACATGAGTCCTGGTGTTCCCGCATCATCCATCAAACAGTAGTTGCCATAACCATCGGTCTCGTAGGCGTAGATTGGACCGAATTTCGGATGACGATAAATACCATATAGCTTGATTCCATGATCAATGTCCGCTTCTAATGCTTTAAGCTCTTTTAGAAATTCAAGATCACGGAATACCCATTCTGCAAATTCCTGCATATGACGTAATGCAACAACAGCGAACATATTGCCTGGGATATTGTAATGGAAGTCGCAAGCATCATCGCTTGATCGGAACCCGGACCAGACCATCCCTGTGTAATTCACAGGCATACCAAGACCGTTGTTGCGCAGGGTATCTTCAGGAATTCCATTATTACGCGTAAAGCGGTAAGGGGATAGTTCAGAATGACGTTGCTCCGTTCTAAACAAGTTGTATATTTTGAGCATTGCTGCCTTAAATCCGGCGTCGAATATATCAGCCTTCCCCGTTTCTTTCCAATAGGTATAAGCCAGACGCATGGAAAAACATAGGGAATCGATCTCAAATTTACGCTCCCACACCCATGGGGACATTTCCGTAATATCGCTAGTACTCCAATGCCAGTCATTCGCTGTTTCGTTAAACGCATTAGCGTAAGGGTCAATATGTATATACTGAATATGACGCTTAATGAGACCGCTAATGATACGTTGAAGATCCGGATCGTTCTTAGCAAAAGGTACGTAGTGCATAACCTGCTCCACAGAGTCTCTCAACCAAGAAGCAGGGATATCTCCAGTAATGATGAATGTTGTTCCATCATCCATAAGCTTAGTAGTTGTCTCTAGTGTATTAGGAAAGCAGTTCTTGAAAAGCTGCAATAGTTTAGGCCGATGAGCTAACTTTTCCTCTGCTTCATTCAATACTTCTTGAATAGCTTGTGGAAGCGGCAGCTTCGGCATGGAGATGGTTGGCAATCTGAATTGTTCCATATTCTCACTCCTTCATGAAGATAGAGAGACGGGCAGCATAGCTGCCCGTCTCCACTAATCCTATTTGTGTTACCTTTAGATTAATCGTAGGCGTTTTGTTACGTTCATAGCCTTATTTCTTTGTCTGGTTCCACTCATCAAGCTGCTTTTGAACTTCTGCAATGACTTTATCCAGTCCAGCTTCTTTAAATTTCTTAGTTGCTTTTGGCAGATATGTTTTAGGATCAACAGAACCTGTGTATAGCGCTGGCATAAATTCTTTAGTTACGTTGTTGATGGCCGCTACTTCTGTTTTTACAGGTGTAGGATCAAATGCAAAACCGAAGGTTGGGGCTTCTTTTGACGAATCATTAAACTTCTTGAAAGCATCCCATTTATCAGCAGGGTCATCAGCATGCAGATAAGTCAGTAACATATTTCCAAGTGTGAAGCCTGGCATTGCATAGCTATCTTGCATAGCTGGCAGATCTTCAATGACATTCTCGGAGATTTTCTTATAATGAGTGCCTTCGATACCATAGTTGAGCAAATTGCGTAAGTACTTATCTGTATTCAAAAGATTCAAGAACATCATAGCCCGTTCAGGATCACCTGAGGTTACGGAAATAGCGTGCATCGAACCAGCGGCGGACTGTGTATACACATAAGGCTCATGCATAGGCGAAGTTACAATTTCATAACCTGCGGAACGAGACCAACCTTTTTCTGCATAAGGCTGTGTAATTTCGCGATCGGCAAACCATTTACCTGTCTTAATGTTATCAATACCTTCAAGTGTTGCAACGTCTGGGCGTAAGTAACCTGCTGTGTAAAGTCTACGCATCGTATCTAACGATGTTGCAAGTTCAGGTGTCTCCAGAATATTAACAACCTTGCCATCTGTGGAATCCATATAGACCCCGATAGGTAGCTCATCACCTAGTACATAGTCAAATGGCATGAATGGTTTAAAGCCTTTAGGAACAGCTAGCGGTGTAATATCCGCAGGCTCATTCTCTTTAATCGTTTTAAGAAGTGGCTCTAGATCATCCAATGTACGAATATTGGAAATGTCCATGTTGTATTTATCAACATATTTCTTATTGAAGCGCCATACCCATTGCTGTCCAAGCTCCTTATTTACAGGAACACCATAGATCTCACCTTTAATCTTAGTGCCTTCTAAGAAACGTGGGTCCAAAACTTCTTTCGTTTCCTTTCCATACTTATCTAGCAGATCGTTCAGGCCCAAGAAGGTACCGTTAGCTGCGTTACGGCGGAAATCATTTGTCCAAGAAGAGGTAAAGGCAATATCATAAGGCTCACCAGAAGCGGTGATGACCTGCATCTTCTTATCGTAATCACCCCAATCGAACATCGTAATGTTCAACGTTGCATTAATTTTTTCTTTGGTATATTTATTAACTTCTTTTAATACAAGATCCAAATCCTTTTGAGGTCCACCAATTAAATACATCTTCAGCTCATATGGCTTTAATTCCGATGTATTCCCTGTTGAATTCCCTGCTGCCGCTGAGTTATCTGTTTCTTTCGCCGCATTTGTATTATTATTCGAACCACATCCAGCAAGAAGGCCAGACAAAAGCATTGTTCCTACAAGAGCGAGCGTTAAACTTTTTTTCGCTTTCATTTCTATTTCCCCCTTTAGTTTAATTAACTCTTTATTTATATCGACTCCTATTCTAGCGATTCGAATAAATACATCTTAGTAACGTTACTCTTTTAAAGAGCCAACGGTTAAGCCTTTTACAAAATACTTTTGGAAGAACGGATACGCTAGTGCTATAGGCAAGGTCGCCAGTACTACCATCGCCATACGAACGGTTTCAGTCGGCAAGGTCGCAGCAATCTCAAAGCTTGATCCCATCTGCATACTGTTCTGAATGACAAACTCCATATTATTCTGAATTCGCATCAGCATCGCTTGGAGTGGCACAAGACTCGCATCATCAATATACAGCAGCGCATTAAACCAATCATTCCAATAGCCCAGCGTACAGAACAATCCAATCGTTGCAATCCCCGGCAAAGAAATCGGGAGTACAATTTGCAGGAATGTCCGAAACTCCCCTGAACCGTCAATTTTCGCTGCCTCAATTAGTGCATCAGGTACGGTTGTCTGGAAGAAGGTCCGCATCACTAGAATAAAAAATGCATTCATTGCGATTGGCAAGATCAAAGCCCATATCGTGTTGTACAAATGTAAAAACTGCGTAGCCACAATATAGTTCGGAACCATTCCGCCTGAGAATAACATCGTGAAGAAGGCGAAAAAACTGAAAAAATTACGATAGCGAAATGATCTTCGAGAAAGAACATAGGCGTAAGTTGTAATTAGAAATAAACTAATGAGCGTACCTAGTACAGTAACCAGCAAGGTAACTCCAAAGGAACGAAGTAACTGATCCCCTGTGTTAAAAACAAACTGATACGCCGCCAAACTAAATTTTTCTGGGATCAAGCTGAATCCATTTAAAGCGAGTACTTTCTCATCCGTAAAAGAAATAGCTATGACAAACAAGAACGGAAACACACAAGTAAAAGCGAAAATTCCAATCACAATATTGAGTACCACATTCCAAAAAGGAGTAATGGCGTTGTTGTCGATTTCTTTTGGCTTACGTTTGACTAATTCCATAACGTCAATGACTCCTTTCTAGAATATCGCATTTTCTTTGCTGATCTTTTTCACAATAGAATTTGTTACAATCACCATGATAAAGCCAACGATCGATTGATATAAGCCTGCTGCTGTACTCATTCCTAGATTACCTGTCGTACTCATGCTTCGATAAATATAAGTATCGATAACATTCGTTACGGAGTATAGAACACCGGAATCCCGAGGAATTTGATAGAACAATCCGAAGTCCGATCTAAAGATACCACCAATCGCTAGAATAGTAAGCGTCACCATTAAAGGTTTAAGCAAAGGAAGTGTAATAAACTTAATTTGCTGCCATTTGCTAGCCCCATCAATCATAGCCGCTTCATAGTAGGACTTGTCGATACCTGCTATGGCTGCTAAGTAAACAACACTCGAATACCCGATGGATTTCCAAATCCCCATGAAAATTAGGATATATGGCCAAAAGCGAGTATCCCCATACCAGGAAACAGGGTCGCCTCCGAAGTACACAATCACTTGGTTCAAAATCCCTTTATCTACACTTAGGAAGCTGAACGTAAAGAAACTAATAATAACCCAAGAAAGAAAATAAGGCATAAACATCGCCGTTTGATAAACTTTGGCCATCCGTTTGTTCACAAGTTCGTTCAAGGTGATCGCAATGCCCACTGCAAGAACTAAACCGAGGGAGATCAACGCCACGTTATACAGTATCGTATTTCTTGTAATAATGTAGGCGTCCTCCGTCGAGAATAAAAAGTTGAAATTTTCAAGGCCAACCCACTTACTATTTAAAACGCTTGCAAAGAATCCATCCCGATGAATCTTAAAATCCTTAAATGCGATAATAGTTCCGAACATCGGTAAGTAACAAAAGATTAGGAACCATATTGTCCCTGGCAATACCATAAACCACAGTACTTTATCCTTATTTAAGCTTTTGAAAAATGCAGACACTATTCTACATCCCCCTTCTCTATCCCCAAACAATCCCCGTAATTCCCTTTCGATCTTATTTCCTTGCCCCTTTAACTATCTTTAATTCTGCGCTATAAAAGCGGTTTCATAAAGTTGAAAAACTCCAGAATGATATGTAAAAATTAAAGATCGCAAGAAAAAATGACCTCCGCGAGGCTTGAAATTCCTTAAGATTTGAACAAAAAAAAAGGAAACATTCTCGTGACCAACGTTCGTGAACCCCCCACTTGAACGTGATACCCGGGAACATTTCCTTTACTCTAAAACTTTTATTTTTTATACATCTTTCGAAGTTCAGTTGGAGATATCCCTACTGATTTTTTGAACTGGCGATAAAAATACGCTGGATCTAGATACCCCACTTCAGCTGCAATTTCATTGGTTAATAACGTAGTTTGAAGCAGCAGTTGCCTTGCTTTTTCAATTCGGAATTGATTCACATAATCAGAGAAGCTTCGCCCCATCTCCTTCTGAAATAGCTGTCCCAAGTAAGTAGGATGCATATTCATTCGCTGACTAAGCGTCTTCAGAGATAGCTCTTCTCTATAATGCTTACTTACTTGATCCACCATATATTTCATATTCGGACTCAGTTCATCACTTACTAACGATAATTGATCCAGCGTTTCTTTCACACTATCCTGCACATGATGAAGCAGCTGCTCAATGGTATGGATGCGTAGTAAAGGATTAAACACGGCACTAAAATTAGAGTTCTTCTCCATGTTCTTAGCGATCAACATTAATTCAATCGCTACGTTGTAGTTATCAATGCGGGTAATCATGCCACAGCCGAACAGCTTTTGGAATGTTTCCTCGATAAATTGATTCGCAGCCTCACGCTCACCCGATAATAATAATTTCGTAAAGGCCTCATAATCAATTTCAAGCTTGTCCTCGTGTAAAACCATCTTCGATAGTTGATCCACATCTATAATGGGGTAGCCCGGCAACATCAGATGCTCCACATATAAACTTTTCGCTTTTTTATAACTTTGTGGTACTTCTTGAAAAGTATATTCCTTGCTTCCGATCGTGATCCAGACAGACTTTCCTAATTCATGCATAATCGCAGATTGAACCTGTTCCAGCATACAATACATCTCTTCTTTGTTCTCATCCTCAGCCGACTCCGCAACAATAAGAATAAGATCGCCTTCCATATCTATAAATGCAATAACTGTACCGCGCTCAGCTACGGACTGCACAGCGATACGATAACATTCTTCCACAAGTTGGTTAGGTTGCAGATTATGCTGACTCTCTTCTTCTTCCTGTTCTGTAATAAGTCGAATCGCAGCCACCGTAAAAAAAGAACAGTCCAGCGAAATATTCAACACTTTTGAACGATGCAAAAGCTCCTGTCGATCGATGTTTCCAGTGACCCAGCGGTTCAGAATATTGTTACGTAATACTTGCTGATCCTCCTTCGCATGAAATTGTTCAACATCCTCTTGATTGAGAACTTCAACAATTTGCTCAATGGTCGATTCCAATTCTTTTATATTAATCGGTTTAAGAATATAATTCTCAATGCCTAGACTCATTCCAGCTTTTAGATACTCAAATTGTTCATATCCACTTAAGATAATAAATCTCATTTTTGAATCAAAATGCTTGATTTGTTGAATCAGTTCAAGTCCCGTAAGCTTTGGCATTGTAATATCTGTAATTAATATGTCTATGGCTTCGTTATGGTGATGTAGAAACTCTAAAGCTTCTTCCCCATTACCCGCTTGGCCTGCGATTCTTAATCCATAATCTTCCCATTCGATCACTGAACGTAATCCTTCAAGAATTAAAGGTTCATCATCCACAATAAGTATGTTGTGCATTATTTCGTACTCTCCCTTACCACTGGTATATTCATGATGACTGTTGTTCCTTCACCTAGTTCACTAGCGATCGCTAATCCATATTCAGTCCCATAATAAAGTTTAATTCGCTCATTCACATTACATAGTCCAAGCGAGGAAGGTGGTGCATCCATTCGCATACTGACTTGAAGCATTTGTTGTAGTTCTGTTAGCTTGCTCGGAATAATCCCATTTCCGTTATCTCTTATAGCAATTTGAATTCTCTCGTCTGCTTCAGTAACTTCAATACGTATAAGGTTATCGAAGCGTTCAGGCCTAAATCCGTGAACAATATAATTTTCTATGACCGGCTGAATCAGCAATTTAACGATAGAACAATTCATGGCTACTGGACTTATTCGCGACTCGATTTGAAGCTTATCTTTATGCCTAATCTGAAACAACTCCAGATACAGGTTGCAGTATTCAATCTCATCAGCGAGGGTAACAACCATATTTTTCTTAATCATCGTTCGGAATAATGTTGATAAAATGTAAATCATCTGACCTACATCCTTCGCACCTTGCGAGATGGCCCGCATTCTTATAGCTTCAAGCGTGTTATATAAAAAGTGCGGATTAATCTGCGACTGAAGCGCCACAAGTTCTGCATTTTTTTGCGTAATTTCTGAAATGTAAACTTTATTAATATATAGTTCTAGCCGTTCACACATATAGTTAAAGTTGTTGGCAATGAGCTGCAATTCATCCTCACGATTAAGGTGAATCCGTGTGCTTAAGTCGCCTTCCTGTAAGCGCTTCATAGATTTGACAATGATCTTCACTTTTTTAGAGAAGCGTAAAATGATTCCGTATGTAATCGCCATTGCCGCAACAATTAGTGCTGCTGTAATCCCGATAATCCAATTTCGTACAACCATCATTTCTTTATTGACCTGCGACTTCTGAATGATGCCTGCCACAATAAGACCAGAGCTATTCGTTGTATTTAAGTTAATCTTGGATAATCCATCTAGTGCAGTCCAGCCGTCTGAATAAAGACTATCGATATGCGGATACTGTTGTCCCATATACCTTCCTAAGGAATCATATATGACGTCACCGCTTGGTGTTAGAACCAATACTTGGCCATTATTCTCTGTACCTTTCGTACCAAGCCATTTTGATATTAGTTCAGCATCAAAATCTATAATGAGCATACCGATCGTTTTCAACGAAATCGGATCTTTAAGTTCCCTGGTCATGGTATACAAATTGTTGTTGTCTTCCCTAATTTCCTTAAGTAATAATTTTTTCTCATGCGAGACCCAGCCATTCTTGGGTATAGGTGCTTTTTGCTCCGAAATATCTATATCTCTGTTGTAGAGCTGTCGTGTATTATTTTTATATAAATAATAAAATTCTTTCTCGGTGCTGTATAAAATAACGTCAGAAATACCACTTTTCTGATTCAAATACGTTTTGAAATAAGTATCGAATGTATGGGGTACAAAGCTCCCAATTTCAGCAAATTGATCTAAACGATATTTAAGATAATCTCCATAATCATGTTGCAAAAAGTATGATAAATCCTCACTTACAGAGGCATCACTATAAATTTGTTGGATGGCCAATTGGATCCCTTCGTACTGCTGATTCATATATAAGCTCACGTAATCCAATACCTCTCGATTGGCATCCACATGTTGACGCGTGATCGTCTGTTCATAGTATTTATAAACGGTAATGGAAGAGGCAATGAGCGTAATAATGATGATGGATGAATATATAGCTAAAATTTTATTAAACAGTTTTTTTTGTAAATGATTTTGATAAAATTTCTTTATATTCAACAAATACACCTTCCTTCAAAATCTAGCCTTTAGGATTAGAAGCTTAACATCACCTTTCTTATTGTGCAATGGGAGCGCATTCATTTTTAGATGTAAATCTTTACACCTCACATTATTTTTTCTTTATCATGAGTTTACATCTCGCTTAAAATCGTCTATAGTTGGTTTCTACCCCCCAAACAAACCTGTAAATAACCTATAAGTCTTATATTCCTCGTCCCCCATTAAGATTATGGAGGGCTATTACTCATGTTTCTAACCAAACGTAAACTCAACTCCCAACTAAACGAGATTTCCGAATATCGTTACCGGGATCGTATACACATTCCTTTTTTCAATTCTATGATTGACGAACAAGGTGAAATTGCAGCGGAACCACCCGTGGATGGAGAATGGTCTAAGCTACAAGTTGGCGATACCTGGAAAGGCCGCGATTTGTATTTATGGCTAACGACACAGATAGACGTACCCGCCTCATGGGCAGGACGCAGAGTACTAGGCCGATTTGATTTTGGAGAGACGGGTGCTGGAAACAACTCCGGTTTTGAATCATTATTCTTCTACAACGGCAAGCCCTATCAAGGTGTAGATTCCAATCATACAGAAGTGTTCTTGCCGGATGAAACGGTAGGCACTAATCTTCCACTGACCTTCCGTTTATGGTCGGGACTTGAGGGCGGCGGCCCTAAGAAAGATCAGACACATGGCATTCGTATGGCTGAAATTTGTTGGCTGGATGATGCAACAGATGATTTCTATTTTACCGCGCTTGCTGTTGTTGAGACGCTGAACGTACTCGATGCCAAAACACCAGAGTATACACAGCTGTTGAGTACAGTGGACCGCTCGTTTCTTTTGATCGACTGGTCTCGTCCAGGTTCTGAAGAGTTCTACGTTTCCATCGGGGAAGCTCGTAATTATTTGCGTGATGAAATTAATAAAATGGAAAAGTCTTCGCCAGTTACTGTTACCTGTATTGGTCATACCCATATTGATGTCGCTTGGTTATGGCAATTGAAGCATACCCGTGAGAAATGTGCGCGTTCCTTCTCGACCGTACTCCGTCTGATGGAAATGTTCCCGGACTACACTTTTTTACAGACTCAACCTCAGCTCTATGAATATATCAAAAATGATTATCCAGAAATCTACGAGAAGATTCGTGAACGTGTAGCTGAAGGACGCTGGGAAGCTGGCGGTGGTATGTGGCTCGAGGCAGATTGCAACTTGACCTCAGGTGAGTCTCTTGTCCGTCAATTGCTATATGGTACTCGCTTCTTACGTAATGAATTTGGTGTTGAATGTGATTATTTATGGCTGCCGGACGTATTTGGCTATAGCTGGTCCTTGCCACAAATTCTAAAAAAATCAGGAATCAATACATTCATGACCACGAAAATTAGCTGGAATCAATACAACCGCATGCCACATGATACCTTCCAATGGCGCGGTATTGATGGCACTGAAGTATTAACACACTTCATTACAACACCAGAGCCTTGGTCTGAAGAAGATTCTTGGTTCTACACCTATAATGGCCGCATCATTCCTAAGACTGTAAAAGGCATTTGGGATACGTACCGGGATAAAGAAGTGAATCGCAATTTATTGCTTTCTTACGGATATGGAGACGGTGGCGGCGGGGTTAACCGTGAAATGCTAGAGATGCGCCGCAGACTCAACGATCTCCCAGGTCTACCGAAGATTGAAACAGGAACAGCGGGAGATTACTTCCGTAATCTGCAAGAGACCGTTGCTAATACAGATCGTTATGTCCATGTATGGGATGGCGAGCTTTACTTAGAATATCACCGTGGCACGTACACTAGCCAAGCCTACAATAAGCGGATGAACCGCAAGCTTGAACTGCTATACCGCGAAGCGGAATGGCTAAACGCACTGCAAAGTGTTGTTTCTGAAGATTGGTCGAACTATCGTCAGACCGATCTAGACGAAGGCTGGAGAATTATTTTGCGTAACCAATTCCATGATATTATTCCAGGCTCTTCGATTCGTGAAGTGTATGAAGACAGTACGATTGAATATGCTCAAGCCGAAGCCATTGGTCAATCTGTATGGGAACAATCTACGAAGGCACTTGTGAACGGAAGTGAAGCCGGTAAATATACCATCTGGAACAACGCTTCTTGGGAATTGACTGAGCTCGTAGAAATTACTGTAGAGACTGGTATGGAAACAGGACATTGGATAAGTTCAGAAGGTAAACAACTACAAGCTCAACGTGAAGGTAACCATTGGATCGTTGAAGTATCCAACATCCCTTCACTCGGATACACCACCATCTCCTTCGTAGAAGATGTGAATTCTGAGCCACTAAGCACGCCATTCAAGCTGAATGAATCAGGAATTTCAACGCCTCACCTTGAAATAGCGTGGAACGAGCAAGGTCAATTGTCATCCATCTATGATAAACACGAACAGCGTCAAGTATTAGCTAACGGAAGCCACGGTAACGTGTTCCAAGTGTTTGAGGATAAACCATTAGCACATGAAGCTTGGGACATTGACATCTACTATCAGCAAAAAATGCGCGAAGTGATCGATTGCCGTAGCATTGAAGTCATAGAAAATGGTTCATTGCGTTGTGTTGTACAATTCACATGGAGCTATATGGATTCCACGATTAAACAGCAAATGATCTTACACGCTGGGCATCCTCGTATCGACTTCGTGACGAACGTAGACTGGCATGAGAAAAAGCAGCTAATGAAAGTAGCTTTCCCTGTTGCGGTACGAGCTACCGAAGCCACTTATGATATCCAGTTCGGTAATGTTAAGCGTCCAACACACTGGAACACTAGCTGGGATTACGCTAGATTCGAGACCGTGGGACATCAGTGGGCAGATTTATCAGATCGTGGTTATGGCGTTAGCTTGTTAAACGACTGCAAGTATGGCTACGACATCAAGGATAATGTGATGCGTTTATCTCTAATCAAATCAGCAACACACCCTGACCCTGAAGCGGATCAAGGCGAGCATTCATTCACCTACTCTATCCTGCCTCATACTGGTGATTGGCTACAAGGTGATACCGTCCGTCAAGCTTGGTCCATCAACAATCCACTGCGGAGCACCAAGGGGCAAGCTGAAGTGGAAACAAAGTCCGTGATTCGTCTTTCTACGAATACGGTAATGGTATCTGCCCTTAAGAAATCTGAGGATGGTCAAAAATTAATCGTACGTGTTCATGACTATTCCGGAAGCCGCCAGCAGATTGAGATGACGAGCGACTTGAATATCATTTCATGGCAAGAGTGTAATCTAATGGAACGTCCTGAGGGTGAGGTTCACACTGAACCTGTCATTACCTTTATACTTGAACCTTACGAAATTAGAACATTTGAAATCGAAGTGTAGAAGCTAATTAAATGAAGTAACATACAAAATCGGGGTGTCCCTGTAGCCATGGATAAAAGGCTGCGAGGACACCCCGTTTTATTTTCGATTATGATTGTTTCTTTCACATTTAAGTATACACATTGTGCAACGAGTTAACTTAGCGTATACTCTGAGTAAGGGAGAGATGCAGATGAGAAGAATGGGGAAAATCACGATATTCACAAGCATTGGATTATTGAGCCTTGTTTTGATTGCTATTCTTGCGATTAGCGCTTTTGTAATCAAGAGACCGGAAACCACCACCCCCGTAATCATGGAAGTGAAGCCTTACGAGTGGAATAAAGTCAAGCTGGACGAAAATGTCATTTCAAGTGATGGATCAGAGTATTTTATCTGGAATAAAAAGGGCGAAACTAATAACTGGATCATCTTCTTTTCCGGGGGCGGGGCCAGTTGGGATGCCCAAAGCGCCGCGCACCCAATCAAGCTCATGAACTTCATTAAAGGTGGAGATACAGGCAACTATTTCCCCAACATTCCCTTCTATATGCTGACCTTGCTAAGAGGCATGATGGATACGGATAACCCTGCCAATCCTTTTCATGGCTGGAATGTGGTCTACCTTCCCTATTCGACGGGTGATTTCCATATCGGTAACCGTACGGTTGAATATAAAAAAGAGGACGGCAGCACCTTTACAATGCGTTATAACGGCAGCAATAACGTGCGAAGCAGCCTTGATTGGATATATGCCAACGTGGATAAGCCCGACAAACTGCTGATTGCAGGCGAAAGTGCTGGTGGATTCGGGTCCGCCTTCTGGGCTCCGGAGATCGCCTCTCATTACAAAGACTCCGAGATCTTCCAATATTCAGACAGTTCCTTCCTGAAATCAGACAAGTGGCCAAATGTTGTGAATAAGGAATGGCAGGCAGACTTCGTTAAGAACTTTGGGTATACCCCCGAAGCGGATATCATCGGGGCAGCATTTAAAGCGAACGGTCATCTACTGCCTGCGAATGCGGTAATATTGCAATCCTACTCGGTATTTGACGAGATTCTGATCCACTTTCAGAACAACATCAACGATTACAAGGGGCCCAGAGATCAAAGCATTATTAATGAATGGTCACAGGAAATGCGGCAATCTGTATCTTCTTTGGCTGCCACTTTACCTAATTACTATTACTATCTGACCGACTATGGACTAAATGCTAAGACGGGGACAACCCCACACACTTTTGCAACCCGAGAGACCTTCTTTCAGGCTGAACAAGATGGTGTGAAGCTTCTGAAATGGTTAGGTGACGCGGTCAACCATCAGAAACCCTATTCCGTGGGCAGCAAGTTCCTCATGACATCGAAGACCGCTCAGAAATAGCATAGAATTAGCGAAATACTCGCACAAGGCAGGAGAGAAAATTAATGAATTTGCGTGAAAAGCAGATGCAAATGACAAGGGAGATCATTAAGGATACAGCGCTCAGCTTGTTCTGTGCTCAAGGTATTGAGCGCACGGATATGGCTCAGATTGCGGAACAAGCCGGTGTCTCCCGGCGCACTTTGTATCATCATTATAAGGACAAAGAAGAATTAGCCGCTCAAATCTATGTCCTTAACCTGGAGCGGATGTTTGGACAGCTACTGTTTGATTTTGATTTTGAACAGCCGGTACAATCACTGGAGAACATTCTGGATAAATATTTGGCGCTACGAGATCATCAGGAGTCACTGATTTACTATGATGCCATTTTTGGAGTTTACTACAGCACCCTTTCTAAGAATCCTGCGGAACTGCCTGACTTTAAGAAGGCCATGGAAGGCTGGTATGCGCGGCTTATACGGCTTGAGACAATACCATTGGCCCCGGAGGAAAAAAATAAGTGGCTGAGCATTCTGCAGAAGTCCACCCACCTGTATTTCATGTATTTACAAAAAGCCGTTATTATTACCCATCAGCGAGGCGGTGTGGTTACCGAGGAAGACCGTGCAACGGACCGACAATTCAAGGATTTCATTATGCATGGCGTACGGCATTCCCGATGATTAATAGAGTCTTTTCGTAATAGGTTTCATTTCTGCATAATATACCAATCGGTATTCGTACGGCTCTAGTTATATGGAAGGAGCAATGGCTGAAGATGATATCTTATTAGATCAGCGCCCGGTCATCGGGAATGATTTTGCTGGAACCCTCCTGCTGGATCGAAAAAACTATTTTGACGCAGGTAAGATCACAGTAGGTGGATTTTCGGGGATCGATACCGATTTGCAGCGGGTAGAAATGGATGCCGAACCTCACGGAACTCCGGAATTCCCTCATAATTGGATGCATTCAAGGGCATCAGGGGAAGAGAGCTTCAAGCTGACAATAACGAGCAGAAATCTCATCCTCGTATACAAGGATTCTGGCAGCAGCGAGTTCGGCAAGGCGGATATTTTCGTAGACGGCAGCCTTGTAGTCACCGCTAATCCTCACGTGAACAACTGGACACATTGCAATCCGGTAATACTATATCAAAACGAGGTTAGCTGTGAGCATCTGATAGAAATCAGAATGGCACCCGAAGATCGGGACAAGTGTTTTACTATACTGGGCTTCAGTTATACTCTTTAATTAGTTGACCAGTCGCAAGACAGCCCCGATGTATTCTTCATCGGGGCTGTTTTTATTGTATCGCCTGGAACTTTGTCCATTTCCCACTAATATACCGCCAAATAAATAATGCCCCTTTAATCAACCAATCACAATAGACTGCGATCCACGTTGCAAACATATCCATATGAAACCAATAAACCAATACATAAGCAAACAGAATTCTACAACCCATCATCGTAATCATGCTGACGATCATAGGGAATTTCGCATCTCCGGCCGCACGAAAAACGGTTGGTAGTGCATTCCCAAAAGGCCAGATCAACATCATGACGATCGCATGGCTCCATACAATCCTTGTTGCCCATAGCTCCGCTTCTGGTGAAAAATGATAAATACTCAGTATACTTGGAAACAAAGCTAAACTCACAATGGAACTAACCACCTGTGCCAAATAGATTATACCCATAATCTTTTTCGTATAATACTTAGCTTGAGCATACTCTCCAGCACCTACACATCTGGAAATCACAACAGACATCCCTAAGCCGATGGCCATTCCGGGTAACGCCTGCAAGGAAGCAATCGTACTCCCTACAGAATTCGCTGCAATAGCCGCTGTTCCAAAAGTCGAGACTAAACTTAATATTAATAACCGTCCAATATAAAACATTCCATTTTCCAGTCCATAAGGTACACCAATTCTCATAATCTGCTTGATCATCCTGCCATCAAATTTATGCCGCAGGGTCTTTTTCAGAGATAAGAGATTCTTTGGGTTAGATACAAGCACAATAATACAAACAGCAGCACCTATCCTGGAGATTAGGGTTGGTATAGCAATTCCTGTAGTTCCCATATCAAGCCCATAAACCAACAAAGCATTCCCTGCGATATTCACAAGATTCATAACCAACATAATATTCATAGGCAATCTGGAGTTCCCCATCGTTCTGAATATCGCTGCACCAGCATTATAAAGCGCCAGAAAAGGAACAGACGCCCCAATAATTAATAAATAAGTATTCGCGTGTCCATACACTTCTTCTGTAATCGTTCCAAATAACCCGTGTAAAATAAATCCTTTCAACAAATAAATCAAAACCATAATCACAAGTCCCGCAACACCGGCAAACCAAACGAGTTGATTCGCTGCCTCTCTGGCCTGATTCTCCTGTTTTTTTCCAAGATATTGACCAACAATCACAGCCCCTCCGGTTGCTAACGCTGCAAATAAACTGATCAGCAGTAACATAACCATTTCTACCAAGGATACACCCGATACTGCTGATTCACCGACGGAAGCTACCATGATCGAATTGACCAAGCCCATCAGAGATTCTAATAATTGTTCTACAATTAAGGGGAGGAATAATTTCATTAATTGCTTATCTGAAAATAATCTTGGTTTCGTAAGCGCCGTTTGCATTTCACTCATTTGTTTAACCCCGTTTTGTAATGGTTTTAAATCTATGGTAAATTCAAAAGTGAAAAATATCTAATACCTATGTTAAATCGCTTATCATGCCTAATATGTATGGTTTAGAAGTCCAATCTATCAGATGTATTATGGAAGGATGTTTAAAATAGTGGATGTTCGTGTTCTCAGATATTTTTTAACAGTTGCTAAGGTAGGCAATATAACCAATGCGGCGGAAATCCTCCACATTACCCAGCCAACTTTAAGCCGGCAGCTTATGGATCTGGAAGATGAGCTGGGGACCAGCTTGTTTACTCGGGGAAAAAGGCAGATTACATTAACAGACAGTGGACTTTTATTTCAGCAACGTGCAAAAGAGATTGTTTCATTATTGGAGAAAACAGAAAGAGATCTGGCGGAACAAAAGGATCTGGTGGGTGGCGTAGTCTCTATCGGCTGTGTAGAGTCCACGGTATCCCGGGCGTTGCCGGAGTTATTAGAGGAATTCTCCAATCGGCATCCTAAGGTACAATATGAATTGTACAGTGCTGATGGGGATGATATTCGAGAGAAGCTAGACCGAGGAAATATCGACATCGGTATATTATTAGAGCCCATTGAAGCCGCCAAATATGATTATATTCACTTGCCTTATCAGGAACAGTGGGGCATTCTTATGCGACGAGATGATCTTCTCGCCCAGAAAACTTCTATTGGCATTCAGGATATTCTTACTTTACCGCTAATTCTACCTCGACGTACGATTGTACAAAATGAGATCGCAAGCTGGCTTGGGGTCGAGAATGGGAGCCTTCGTATCTTTGCCTCACATAATCTTTTGACAAACGCCATGCTTCTAGTAGAACAAAAGCTTGGCTATGCCATTTGTGTGAGTGGCTCATATTCTATCCGGGAAAGTGATCGTACCTGTTTTGTTCCATTTGAACCTGAACGAACTACAAGTCATGTATTGGCTTGGAAAAAAAATAAGCTATTCAGCTCAGCCACTGCACATTTTATTCAATTTATTAAAGATACCTATCATTCATAACATAATAATAACCCGCTCAATAAGCGGGTTTTCACTGTTATATGGACAGAATTGCTCTCATTCTTGCTTCTCCTACTCCAGCTCAGTTCCTATCCCTTTTTCCCTCGCTTGCTTCACATAATACACCGCTGTAGCAATATCGAAGACGGCCATCCCCATCGGGCAGAAGAAGATCGGTTCATCTTCGCTGAATTCAGCTAGGCTGTGGCGAAAGACGACATCGGTAATCCGTCGAGTGCCGTCACGAGTTAGCCCCTGTTTCAGATGAAGCTGCTCAATGTCCGTATTCTCACGGCACACTTCATCCCAATCGTCGACAATGATGGCTTTTACCGAAGCTAAAGCCTTCGGCTTATAATCACGAAGTGAAACATTCAGCAGAAGGCTACCCTTTTCAGGGGGGAGATCGATATACCGATGTTCTGATACGGTACAAGTAATGAAGATATTAGAATGCTGATAAACATCCGCCCATGTCTCTGCCACTTCTATTCTATCACTGTATAAAGATGAGAATCCTGACAAATCTACTCCCTTGATATCGTAAATACGGATACGTTCGATTCGATCTCCATACAGAGCCGTAACCATTTGACAATGATACTGGCCAATCGGGCCCCAGCCGATAATACCGAGATGAATCTGTTCCAACGACCGCGCCTGCATATAGTAACGGATCATCAGTCCGCTGATGGAAGCCGTCCTTACGATGCTGGGGAGTGGTGAGTTCAGGACGGCTGAAGGCTGCCCTGTACTGTGGTCATTCAATACAATAATGCTATGTGCACGGGGACGACCAGTCAAAATATTATTCGGAAAGCTAGAAATCCATTTGATCCCTGCAGTATTCACCTTTCCCCCTACGTACGCGGGCATTGCAATAATCCGGTTTTGAGGATTCTTATACCTGAGATAAGGCTTTACCGGCTGCGCGTAATCACCTGAATCGATGATACCTACTGCAGTTTCTACCGACTCCACAAGGTCAGGCCAATCAACACCTACTGCCCGTATATCTCGATCATTTAAGTACAGCATACCGTCACCTCCTTATGAAACATATCCTTTCTTAAATCTCAGGAAGATCGCCGCTTTCAGTCAAAAGCTCCCGTCCAAACTGGCTCTGAATCCATGAGTCAGAGTATACGGTATCGAGGTAGCGTTCTCCCTTATCATGCAGAATGATTGCGCAGACAGCTCCCGGAGCCAATTCTGGCTCCATCTGCTTGACTGCAGCAATGATCCCACCGGAAGATGCGCCTGCCAAAATGGATTCGTTCTCCGCCAACATCCGGCAACCTTTTACGATATCTGAATCCGAGACATGCACGATATGATCGATTAGATCTGATCTGCAGAAGGGTGGTACGATACCAGCACCCAGCCCTGGGAACCGCCGTATTGCCTGATTGCCTCCAAAAATCGCACTTCCCTCTGCATCGACAGCCACGATCTTGGTCCGAAGTCCGTGATCTCTTACGTATTCCCCAAGGCCCCGAATGGTGCCGCATGTACTAACGCTGCAAAATAAATAATCCACTCGTTCAAGTTCAGTCACGATTTCTTTCATTGTCGTATGGTAATGGGCTAAATAATTATTTGCATTCGCATACTGATTCGGCCAGTAGCTGCCCGGTATTTCCGCCAATAACTGCTGTACACGGTTCAGCCTAGCAGGAAGAAACTCACCTGTTACGGGATCGGGATTGGCCACATAATCGATTTTGGCATCCAACGCCTTCAGAATTTGTAGATTCGTTTCTGTGGTTCTAGGATCGATAACGCTGATAAAACGCATTCCTAAATACTTGCAAATCATGGCCAAGCTGATCGCCATATTTCCAGAGCTCGATTCAATAATGGTGGTTCCCGGACCTATTGTTCCTTCCTTCCATGCCTCTTGGATCATCCGCAGGGCGGGACGGTCTTTTGCGCTTCCCCCCGGGTTCATCAGCTCCATTTTTGCATAGACATCAAACTCACTTTTATAGAACAAGCTCTTCAGCTTGATTAATGGCGTATTTCCGATAGTCGACAAAATACCGTCAGTGAAGTCCCTCTCTACGCGATCTTTATCTTTCTGGTAATATAGCTTTTTGTTCTTAACCTTTCCGCTGTCCATCGGCACGTCTTTGGCTACTATAATAACCTCAATATCGTCCAGCAGATGGTTTCGAATCATCATGCCGATTTCCGGAATGCATTCCCTAATTTCCTCTTTGATCTTCGGGACAATGGTGTTATCCACAGATTTACTTTTGATGTAAACGGTCAGCGCGTTCTTCCATACTTTGACCCGGATGATCGCATCTTCTATATGACGGTATACAACCTGCTCGATATCGTACAGGCTGATTTTCTCGCCATGCTTCAGCTCCCGTCCCACTCGTTTGACGATGGAACTAAAGCTCTGCTTCTCCACACCATCTATCATCACAGACCTAAAATCCCTAACAACGTCATAGGTAACGAAACGAATAGCTGGTAGCATTTTGCGCACAGTTGAGGTAAGCACAAGAACACTTTCGTCATTACTAAGCGGACTTAGTTCTTCGCCAATCTCCTGCGTCCCGATCCCTTCCGCAAAAATCCCATCAGCAAAAATATACCTGCCAAGATCATGTGAATAATAAGCAATCGTGCCCATTTCAATGGAGCCATACGTATCAATGATGTCGTGCGGTTCAAGACCGAACAGACCGGCCATATTCCGTTGCCACCCTAATGAGGCGATTTCCCCAACCAAAATAATCTTGCGGATTCCAAAAGCACGCGGATCTCTAGTAGCATGTACGATATGATCAAGGATGGAAGGCATTGTGTAGAGTAAGTCAGGCTTGAAGGTTTGAAGCTGTTCAATATGCTGCTCGATCGGTAATTCGAAGGGAATTGAATGATGTTCCAATCCTAACCGCTCAAAAATAAACAGCGCAGTGTTCGCCGCATGCCCAGTACCCATATCCGCCAAAGCGCTAACACATCCGCTTCCCGCAATAAGATCACCGTACAGCTTCGTTTTAATATCTATATAGTGCTTATCGTCTTCCTTAGAGTAAAGTATGGCTTTTCGACGGCCTGAGCTTGTACCCGATGTCCTGTATATGGTCAAAGAAGGATCAATGGGTTGATTATAATAATAGGTATCTAGCGTTGTGGACGTCATAAGCGGGAGCGTCTCTAAGCTATAATTTGTTCTTTCGCCGCTGATTAGCCCCTTATACCAGGGAAACACCTCAATTACTTCAAGCAACTTATCCTGCAATTTGTCTTTGTCGAGCAGCATGATGGCCGCCTCCTGTTGACCGCATGCTGCAGCCCGTAGATGAATACCTACAATAATCATATGTAGAATTCTTTCATAGTGTTCTGCGATTCGATGGTTGCCCAATCAAAAGCTACGGCATTTTCGTAATATAGCCTATGGACATTTGGAGATGGAGGGACAAAATGATGAAGCAGATAAGTCGTATATCTAATAAGCTAACGAAGACGAGGGTGCTGGTTAGAAATCAAGAGTTAAACAAACATGTCCCGCTTACAAGAAAAATGGATAAGAACACGCTCTATGAGATGCTACAAAAATATAAGATGGTGTACATTAAGCCTTGCTGCGGATCTTTAGGACAGGGCGTGATACGGGTTGAACTTGCTCGTGCACAATACAGCTATCAGTCCGGTACCCACGTACACAAATTCTCTAATTACGACACTGCATATCAAGCTCTCTTACGAGAAGCCCAAGGGAAGTCCTATTTAGTTCAAAAGGGGATCAGACTGTTGGTGTACGATGGCCGCCCCTTCGATATCCGGGTGATGGTGCAGCGAAATTCTAAAGGTGGGTGGGAAGCAACAGGGGTTGCAGGACGCGTGGCGCATCCTCGCAAAGTAGTTACAAACGGGAGTCAAGGAGGAACGATTTATCCGATGGAGGAATTATTGAAAGGCTACACAAGCGCAGAGAATTGTAAAATATTCATCCGATCCCTGAAGCAAATTGGAGTCAAGTCTGCCAGGCAGCTTAGCACTGTCTATCCTGGCCTTCAGGAAATCGGTGTGGATATTGCCTTAGATCAACGTCTTAAGTCATGGATTTTGGAAGTGAATACAGCACCCGATCCATGCCCGTTCACTAAGCTGAAAGACACCCGTATGATTGACCGAATTGTCAGATATGCAAAAGTATACGGTCGCACATACAATCTAAAGTGTGTGAAATCAAAACAAGGGATGGTGTGAAGCATAGTAGAATCCATGTGCCGCGGCGAACTGTGAATTTACAAGTCCACAGCTCGCTTTTTGTACGGAGTATAGGGTCTGTGTATTCAGAGGATAGACGAAAAAAGACGAGAAATCCCCTCTTTAAATTTGATTATAAGGGACCTTTCTCTATAACGCTCAGGGGTAAGCTCTGTACTTAACTGGCTATCTTCCTGAAACAATTCTTGAAGCTGTTTAGCAACTTGCTCATCATAAACAATTGCATTAACTTCGAAATTGAGTCTAAAGCTCCGGGAATCAATGTTCATTGTCCCTACGGACGCTACTTCTTCATCTACCACAATCGTCTTGGCATGCAAGAAACCATTTTCATATAACAGAATTTTCGCTCCATAATTCAATAATTCACCTGCATACGCCCAAGTTGCCCAGTATACAAAAGGGTGATCAGGCTTATTTGGAATCATAATCCGTACATCCACACCGGATAGGAGTGCAATTTTACATGCATCCATAAAACTGCTATCTGGAATGAAGTATGGCGTCTGAATATACACACTCCGCTTGGCGTTCAAGATCAGCTTAATATACATGTTTTTCAGATGCTCAACTAGCGAGTTAGGACCACTAGACACAATTTGAGCGGGACTTGATCCGGCATGACTTCCAGTAGTAAAGGAAAATTGATCGAAGCTTACCTGCTCGTGTTTCCGGGCATGTTTCCAATCCAGAAGAAACCTGCCTTGAATTTGATTAACGGAACCTCCCTTCATTCTAAAATGTGTATCCCGCCAATAGCCAAACTTTTTATCAATCCCTAAATACTCATTTCCTACATTAAATCCACCAATATAAGCAATTTCCCCATCAATGATACATAGTTTTCTATGATTTCGATTATTCATTCGAAAATTTATCGGCCTAAGCAATGAAGGAAAGAATACCTCTACCTCTCCACCAGAAGAAAGTAGTTCTTTAAAAAACTTAAGAGAAAGTCTCTTGGAGCCGATTTCGTCATAGAGGACTCTCACTTTTACGCCTTCTTTGGCTTTTTTGGTTAATTCATCTCTTAATTTTGTCCCTAAATCGTCAGGCTGGATGATGTAATATTGAATGTTGACCTCTTTTTTGGCATTTCTAATATCATTAAATAAAGAATCAAACTTTTGTTTACCATCGCTAAAAATAAATATCTCGTTATCTGTTGTCATTAACGCATTCGATGAAACAAGATTCATATGGATCAAATCAGCATATTTCGTGAGTAAAGGATTCAGATCCTCGCGCGTATCCTTCAATGTGGCTAATTGATGATCTACAGCGGATTGTAGATATTTCCTTTCTTCAACAGAAAGGCCAAAGAAATTCTTTTTTGCTAAATTACGACCAAGAAAGAGATAAATAATAAAGCCCAAAATGGGAATGAAATAAAAAACCATAAGCCATGCCCAAGTATAACCAATATCTCTCCTCTCAAAAAATAAAAAACCAGCAGAGAGCAATATGTTTATAATCATAACAAATGAAAGTATCCACGTGACCAGACTGCCGTTGTCCATAAGGAATTCCTGCCTTTCTTATCTTTCTAAAGATGTCGGTATTTCTAGTTTTGCCAAAAGTCAGTTTATCCATCGTCTGATAAATCAATACTTCTGTAAATGACTAGATAGTGAACTATAGCATAATTGTCCATCTAAGAAAACATTTGATAAAAAACTCAATAATTAAAAGATAAAATCATAAATATTCACTTAAAAACAATAGCCCTAATGCAGTAGTACTGCATCAGGGCTGTTGTTGTGAATTTTCAATTCATATGAGAAATATTTAAATAACTTATTGTAAATTAAGGACGATTTCTCTCCCAGAAAGAGTGACCATGGTTAACGTTCCCTCGCTGAACTTAACTTTCAAATCTTGCTCAGGTGAATGCTTGAGGACCTCATCAGCTTGATCAGCCTGAATATCCAAAGCCCCCTTTGAAGGACAACCATAGACGGCCGAAACGAGCCAATGAATTCCCGTCTCAAGGGTGGTCGTCAGCATCGGTAGCACTGTTCGAGGGTGAAGCAGGTTCGTATTGGCGTTCGGCCAGACCAACTCACCTTTCCGATAACCTAGCAAATCCTTGATTCCACTGGTTCCCCAAGAAGTGGAGGCCATCGCACCAGCCCCATCGATCTTCGATATCATTTCATTCTCTTGGCCAAGTGCGAATCCACCCTCCGCGGTATCCAGCGACCGTCCAGTTTCCACTCGATGAATCCGAATATGCCAAGGGAGTCCGGCGATAACCAAAGTCTGAACCTCGACATTGGCCCACGGTTTCCAGGCGGAACGAAGGACGTTGTCTATAATCTCAGACTCTATATTCTGGCGTCGTACCCGGTATAAGTTGTCTCCGCGCTCGCTCAGCGCAAGCATAGAGTCGAACGCTCCTTGGGAGAGCCCCCATTCGGAGCGGGGCACGCTGAAGCCGAAGCCTGTTGAATACACGAATTTTTCGTATTTGGCCGAGGTATGGGTATGTTCATTCGTGTATAGATGTCCGCTGTTGAAGGCTGCCACATGACCGGAAGCGGGCTCGCGGACGATGACAAGATGTGCAGGCTTCTGAACCATGACAGCCGGAATGGCCGGTAGCGGCAGTTCCTCTTCCTTCCAGAACGGATGATCCGCCCCTAGAGCCAGCGGCAGGAAAGTCTTTAACGCCCAGTACGGAGAACCGGGAGCATTGTAATTCTCCGCCATGACCAGATTCGGGTAAGTATACCCGATGGTCAGTACGCCATCGGGGTCAACAATCGGCTGGCTGAACCACCAACGCAGATTTCGCAGCACCAGACCTTTTACCACGCCAGCGGGAAATCCTTCAACATCTGCATAGGCAATGACGCTCCAAAATGCCGACTGGGCAAAGCGGTAAGTCAAGCTACGTCCATAAGGAAGTGCGGAGCCGTCGGGTGCGAACCAGCCGATGAAATCGGCAGCAAACAATCGAGCCCGTTCTTTGAACACACGGGAACGTTCGGGGTCTTTCTGCTCCATCAGCTTTGCGTACAGCAGTGCATAGTAATGAATAGCAAAAGGTACGTAATAATCGCTGTGGCCATTAATCCCGTCGCTGTACCAGCCCTCTCCCAAATAGAAATCATCCATGCGCTTCAAATTGTTTTCTAGCTGCCCTGCGTCGTAGGGACGACCGATTTTGCGGAATCCGATATTAACTAGAACGTTGAAGAACAGCCAATTGCAGTCATAGCAAGGATGGGCGTTTATTTGATTCAGCCAACGGTATAATTGATCCTGCTCCTTCGGAGCAAGCGGCGACCAAATCCGTTCCGGAATGGCTGCCAATGCGAAGCCGAAGACCGCCATTTCGACCAAATGCTGGTCGTAATCCTTCACCTCTCCCCAATATTCTTCATGAGAAGGATCGGTGCCATGCCGAATGCCATCCAGCACGATGTCCCAGAGTTCGCTGTCTCCACCACCAATGAGCAGGGGTACCAAACCCCACAACACCCGAGAGAACCCTTCCATTTCAGCAGTTGCTGCCGAATAGCTCGCCCCTGTTTTGCCGATTTTAAGTCGTGCGCCGCCTCTGCTGTAGTGCGGCCGAAGCGGATCTGTAAGCTGCTCAAGGGCGATCACCAGATCCTCACGGGTCTTCAGCGGATTATCGCCAATCCGAGAAAATGATTTCTCCTTGTTCATCATAATCACCCTTACTCCCAATAGAAGGGTCCTGCTGCTTTAATTCGAGCCAGTGCTTCGACATAGAAAAAATCACCGTAGATAAGCGGAACATCTATATTCCGACCCTCAGGGTAGTTACTTGTACCATGTAGCAGCAACCCTTCCTCATCTGTATTGTCCCAACTGCCATAATTCCTGTAGAGTGATTCCACTATTCTTATAGCCCCGTTCCTGTACACATGGGACTCCGAATCATCCACCTGGTCGGCTAACAGCAGCAATCCACTCGCCGCGCAGGAACCAGCGGAGCTATCACGAATCTCGCCGACTTCACCGGGAGCGCGGAAATCCCAATGCGGAACGTGATCCTCCGGCAGACGGGTCAAGAAGAAATGCGCTATCTGCTTAGCTGCATCCAGATAGCTCTGCTTTCCCGTATGATGAAAGGCAAGCGCTAGGCCGTAAATAGCCCAAGCCGTGCCGCGTGACCAAGCCGATTCGGGCGCAAAACCTTGCCCACCAAGCTTCTCCACCACTCCACCCGTCTCCGGGTTAAATTTAACGATGTGGTACACGGAGCCGTCCGGTCGGATAAAATGCTCCAGCACAGTATCCATATGCGCCTCTGCGATATGACGATAGCGGGGATCACCCGTTGTCTCGGAAGCCCAGAACAACAGGCTGGTGTTCATGCAGCAGTCGATAATAGCAACTCCACTATTGTCCTCCCCTTCACTCCATGGATTCCAAGCCCGAATATAATATCCTTTCAGATTGAAGCGGGCTGCCAGGTAGTTGGCTGCCTTTAATGCTCGAATTCGCGATTCCTCGCTACCCGTCAATTTGTAATTCGCCACACTGGTAAGAATCCACATGAAGCCTAAATCGTGATCCAGCTTAACGTAGCCGTCCAGTACCTCGTCGAGTCTCTCTTCGCAGCGCTCCGCGATCATTTTAAGACTTTCGTCCCCACTCTCAGAATAAAACTGCCAGAGTATTCCCGGCCAGAACCCTGCTGTCCACCAGTTCGGCGCTTCAAGCAAGTATTTACCGCCTTGACTCGCATGTGGAAATTCTGCGCCGATTTTCCGACTGTTACATCTTGTCTTTTCAAGTGCCTTGCTCCAAGCTTCATCCAGCCAAGTTTGTTTTTCCGTTATATTCATTTTCAAACACCGCCTTCTTCGAATGGTTCTCTATTTCTTTCATCATTTATATAAATTGAAAGGTGAATGCTAATTTCCCTTCAGAACCGGGCTGAAGAGCATGAAAGTCGAGCGTATACCAGACCGTATCCCTGCCAAAATGATCCTGGTACTCACGTGCGGTAATCTCCGGTTCTACGATCTGGGCATTATAGGTCACTTCAACTCCGCCGACTTCGGTTCCGGGCAGCAGCACGACGCCAGAACGAAGGATCTTCGGACGACGCCAGGTAACGAACCGCTCTGTCCAGCTCACTGACTTACCGTTATACTGGTACTCGTCAACTAACTCCAAGCGAGGATGCTGCCCCTTGTACCAAACCATAGAGCGGATCAGGGATTGAAGCTCTTCCGCTTCGTATGCCTGAGACAGCTCCAGCTTCAGTTCATCTTTTTCAACCGCAGCCGACGCGTGCAGAATTGTAGCACTATGCTTCCTGCCAGCCAGTTGATACTGGCCGCCGATGATAGGAACTGAATGTCCTTGTGAGCCATTGCAATCATATTGATAACGGCCAGCCCCAAAGTAATCAGCCGTATACTCTCCACTGCCTAGATCAGCTACATAGATTTCGCCTCCACCTAGCAGAATGAACTGTCCCAGATCATTATGATTATGAGGCTCAGCATTGTGCCCTCCCTTGGCTGCAAAGCCGAATGAACTCCCTTCCGATCTATAACGCGAAACGAGCCATGCCGCATCGGGAAGATAATAGCTGGCGGCTCCCCAATCCTGTTCCTGTTTCTCATCACCGGTCCTTCTCCAGATGAGATTTCGAAAAGCCGGAGCCCAGCGGCTGCAGTGATCCTTAGCATAAGGAGCGCGAAGCGCAGGCGGAGGACATTCGACTTCTGGGAAGGTATCAGCTAAATAATGGGACAAGCCCATATGTATGTTAATTTGAGGCTCTGAGTCAGAGAAATTGGCAACAAAATTACCACCGATGAAGCTTTTCTGCTGGAACTGAGCGATGCTTCGCACTTTGTCCGTTGCAAACCAGTCTACTCTTCCCTCGCTTCTTGCCCGGAGAAGATCGCTGTAATACGTGAAATAGCCAAATCCGTAGTTCCAGTAACTCAGACCTTCCAGGCAGGCCCCATCGTCCCCGAAACCTTCTAGATAGTAACTCATGCTGCGCTCTGTCTTCAGCAGGATATCCGTCAGCGCAGCAGGATCTTCCAACATCAACAGGGCGGCTGCCCCGATTGAACCTGCGCAGACTGCTGCCCAATTATGCCGTGCAGTCTCCCATTCATAAGGACCACATTCAATAAAAGGTCGAAATATTCTCTGGTCTACTTCATGTCTGATTCTGGATCGAAGAAGCTGTGGAAGTCGTTCCCCCAGTAATAGAGAAATTTCAGTAAGTGTAAAAGCAGTCTCCGAGGAGAATAGATCAATAAACTGGTTGATATTCACTGTATGATCTGAAGGAAGATGGGCTGGTAGGCACCATGTGTACTCTTCGCATATAGACCATAGTATATTTTCCAGGTTCTCCAGAAGTCTGACATTATCCGGCTCAAGCAAGGTCATAAATACATATGTGTTTAACCTTCTTCTCCGTTCGAAATAGACCCGTTCATATTCCAATCTCGAACCCGTGCGCGCAAAAATTGAAAATAGCGTATCCGTCAGCTCCGATATAGGCTGGCTGTCTAATCTTTGAGCCTCCGCGCGGATTTCGCTGATATCTTCCTTTAATGTCTCGGATGATGAGGCCAGTTTCCAAAAAGCATCCGAATCACCATTAGGATAATACAAGCTCAGATTTGCTGACTTCATTTGTTGGACAATTCCGAAAAGCTCCTGTCTATTCATGCTCTCTTCCTCCCTCCTTTTGAGCAATCAGATCGCCCTATTTACACAAAGCATGATCTCTCATAACATCCTCTCCGGCTGCGATTCTTTGTGCTGTCCATTTCAATTCTGTCCCTGCCCAGAAAGGATCTGCAGGAAGTAGCCCTAGAGGAAGAAATACTGAAGCGCATAAATAGAGACTTCCCGTATTAATATAGCTCTCTGCAAGCTCAGGCTGGTAACCATATACCCCCGGACGTAGCCACCCGGCTTCATCCAGCGTCCCCGGAAATCCCATAGTCCGTGAGATTACAGCGGTCAAGGCGCAGCGTACCTGTGCGGGTGATAGCGCATCCTCCAGAAAATGCTGTAGCGCCGCTTGTGATAGCAGCTGAAACGAACCAAAACGGTAAACGATAGAGCGCCCGATAAACGGATACGTTCCGTCCGGCGCAATCATCCGTTCCAGAACAGTTGCATATCTTTGTGCCCGCTCCAGAATCAATGGCCTCAATGCGGAGTATTGCTCCAAGTCCCGTTCAAAGAGTGTAACCACATCCACAAGCATCGGCTGAATGACAAAGCTATTGTAATAATCCCAGTGAAAGTCCTTTCCGTCCCCGTATATGCCATCACCTTTGTACCAATCCATGAACATGTGGATCGCATATCCAACACGCATCCGGTCATATTCTGAATCGCCGAGTATATATAAAGCTGCTTCTACCATTGCACTAAACAGCAGCCAGTTACTGCCGCTGGGCGCGGTCCGACGCGTTTGCTTCAAGGCTGTTATTAAATTACCTTTGACCTGCTCATTCAGCCGCCCGGCAAGCTGCTTCGGTGCACGCACCAATGCATGGGCGAGGAATGCCGCATCGACCAGTGGTTGGCCTTCGGACTTAAAATCCATATAGTCAGGTGAAGATGGATCGACAGCGGCATCGATGCATTCCAGCATCAATATGGCATAACGAGCCCTGAGCTCTTCTTCTTCACCCTCCAACCCTTCAAGCTCTAGCCATGGGGCCATTCCACAGGCCAACCTGGCGAATGCCTCCAAATGCGCAAACTTGCTCCTGTCACTATGAAACTCGGTGGGCAGCCGTTCCTTTAATTTTCTCTGCGACAAAGCATCAAGTACCGGGTCCCCGATCTGTAGCATCGTATCCAGCCAATATTTACGATGTTTCGTACCATTCATACACAGTACACCCTTTCAATTGCTTCTATTCAGCAGATGCAGATCCTTACTACTCTTGTTCTGACCAGTATATACTTGGTTTATTGCGTAATCTTAATCTATAGTTTAGTGTTGTATTATTGCAATGTCTTTGCGATTAATGATTATTTATTGCGTTTGTTGCTATTAATCTGAAAGGGGCTATCCGGATGAAACACGCCCAGTATTATCAGCCGTTCGAAGGCGACATACTGGCGGGCATCGGCAATTCACCGATCTCACCCACCAAAGATTTTCACATTCATGATCATTATGAAATCTTCCTATTTCTAGGCGGCACGGTGAACGGATTTGTGGATCAGTACAGCTATCCGCTTCAACGGGGCAATGTGCTCTTATTTAACAATCACGAGATTCATAAAATCATTAATATATCTCCCGAGCCTTACGAACGATTAACAATTCATTTCAAAGCTCCACTCGTATATCCCTTCTGTACCGCAACTACAAATCTACTCGCCTGTTTCCAGAACCGTCAGCCCGGAGAGCAGAATCTCGCACAAATGGATGAAACACTGCTTGCAGAGTATATGGCCCTTGCCTTTCGCCTAATTACAATCTTGGAGAATCCTCAATACGGCAGCGAGGTTCTGGCTTTAACTTATCTGATCCAGATTCTGGTCCTCATTAATGAGCTATATAGCCGTACTAGTTCCACCATACCCAGTATTATTTCTTCGCATATTCAATCGGCCATGCGCTATATCGATAACCATCTGCATCTGAATCTTTCTCTCGAGCAGATCGCTGGTGAATTAAACATCGATAAATATTATCTTAGTCACCTCTTCAAGCAGCAGACAGGAGGAACGATCTACCGTTACGTCCTGCTTAAAAAGATCGCATTATCCAAACAGCTCTTATCCGCCGGAAACTCCGTATCCGATACCTGTTATCTATCCGGCTTCAATGACTATGCCAATTTCATACGTACTTTCAAGAACATCACAGGCATTCCACCTGGAAAATACGGCAAAAAAAGCTGACATTGCCGAGTATCGACGCCTCGCAATTGTATAACCCCTTCTCTGAACTTATAAAAAACCTGGCAACCCGCTAAATGCAGCTGCCAGGTTTCATACTGTCTAGCCTTTAATACCAGATGCTGCGACGCCTTGAACGAAGTACTTCTGAAGTGCCAAGAAAACAATCACAACCGGAATAATGGAAACCACACTTGCAGCCATTATCAGACCGTACTCGGCGGAATATTGCGAAATGAACATTCGTAGTCCAATTTGTATAGTCTTCAGTTTCGTATCCGTCAAATAAATCATCGGCCCCAAGAAATCATTCCAAGTGGCAACAAAGGTAAAAATCGTCAAGGTGGACAAAGCCGGCTTGGATAGTGGCAGCATGATTCTCGCCCAAATCCCATATTCGCTCAAGCCATCGATACGGGCCGCCTCGCATAATTCATCTGGGACTCCTTGATAGAACTGGCGCATCAGAAATACTCCGAAAGCCGAGAATGCCTGCAATAGAATGATTGCCAGATGGGTATTGTTCAGTCCCATGTAACGCATCAAGATAAATTGCGGCACCATATATGCCTGCCAAGGAATTGCGATCGTAGCGATATATCCAAGGAATAAAACATTTTTCCCTCTGAATTGCAGTTTGGAGAATGCGTACGCAGCAAAACTTGAAGTCAGTAGCTGCAAAATCGTTACGATAATTGATAATTTCGCCGTGTTATAAATGAATCGGTCCAGTGGAATACGGGTCCAGATATCCACGAAATTTCCCCAGCGCGGATTCGCCGGAATCCATTGCATCGGGAATGAGAACACATCCTTGTTCAGCTTGAGCGAAGAAGACAACATCCATATATACGGAACAAGCATACAGAGCACTGTCGCAAACAACAAAATATACACTAGCACCATCGTGCCGATTCTAATTCCTTTATTTGTACCCACCATATCTTTTGAATCCTCCTATTGTCCGTATTTCTTCTCGCCGCGGAACTGGACGATGGTGATGCCAAGTACCAGCAGAAACAATACAATGGCCATGGCGCTGGCATATCCGTAATCAAGCGAACGGAACGCCGTATTGTAGATTTGATAAACCATAACCCTTGTAGAATCGTTCAACTGGTTGTCAGCGCCGGCAAATAGGTTGATAAAAATATCGTAGACTTTGAACGAATTGATGACTAGAATCATCAGTACAAAGAAGGATGTAGGCGCCAGCTGAGGGACCGTCACATTGCGGAATCTTCTCCAGGCGTTAGCACCATCAAGTTCAGCCGCCTCATACAGCTCAGGGTTGATCCCCTGTAGACCTGCCAAGTAAATGACCATATAATAACCCATGTTTTTCCACACAGTGAACAGTATTACTGTGAACATCGCCCAGTGTTTATCCGCCGCCCAGCGGGGAAGATCCTCCAGTGGGATACCGGTAAGGGTATGCAAAATATTGTTGATCGGCCCCATCGTAGGGCTGAAGATAAAGTTCCATACGGCAGCAACGGCTACCAAGGATGCCACATATGGGAAAAAGAATACGGTTCTCATGAAATTGCGCGCCATGATCTTCTGATTAAGCAAAATCGCCAGCGCCAGCGCAACAATCATGGTGAACGGTACTACGCCAATAGTGTAAACAATGGTATTCCATAATGCTTTATGAAATGTTGTATCTTTAATAAGCCGAGTGAAATTGTCCAGTCCGATATATTTCATTGGATTGGCCCCGTCCCATTTCACAAAAGCTAGGATAAAGGCGAAAAACATGGGTACCAGTGTAAACACAGCAAATCCGATAAAGTTCGGCGCAATGAAGCTGTAAGCTACCAGGTTTTCCCGGACAGCTTTTGACAAATGACGTTTAGGGATCTTTTTTGTATCCAATATGGTTTCGTTCTGCATTCTTTCTCCTCCAAACCTTTCTATAAAAGGCGGGCTTTCACCCGCCCTTAGAATTCGCCAACTCTCTTCAGGTTAATTGTTCAAGAGCTGCTGTACGCGAGTATTCATATCCTTCAAACCTTCGTCGATCGAAGCGTTTTTAGTCATAATGTTATCGTGAGCTTCGTTCAGGATCACTTCAATGTCCGCACTCTTTTCATGCATTGGCATTTCCAAATACGTCTGAACCGTAGTCAGTGCCGCTTTGCTGTTCTCATCCGTAGGGAAACCGTCAATGGAAGTAATGGAACTGATAACTTCATCGTTCTTAATCGCTGGAATGGTTCCGGTGGAAGCAATGACCGTAGCACCTTCTTCACCAGTCACAAAGTTCATGAAATCAAGTGCCGCTTCTTTATTTTTGGATTTCTGATTTACAGCGAGGGAAGTAATTGTACCCAGTGTTGTACCCGCTTCCACACCATCCGGGTGAGGATATTTCACTATTCCCCAGTTGGTCGATTGGGACTCGCCGCTTTTCACTTTTTCTATTTGAGTCGCGATAAACCAGCTGCCCATGTTCATCATCGCAACGGAATTGTTGTAGAACACACCGGAATAATGCGTGCTTGAAGTCTTCAGTGTGGCGTAATCCATAACGATTCCATCTTCCTGTTCTTTCAAGATCCGTTCATAGGTTGGCTTCAGGAAATCATAGTTGCCGCCAACAACGTTGTTCTTGCCGTCTAGAATACCGAACAATTGAACAGCACTCCGCCAAGTATGGTAGTGGGCTCCGTATACTTTTTCAGCACCGCTGCCGGAGGTCATTTTTCTAGCAAGTTCATCATATTGGTCGAATGTCATATCGTTACCTGGATACTCCACTCCTGCTTTATCGAACAAGTCCTTATTATAGTAGACGACCCAGAAATCACTCCGGAAAGGAAGCGCATACACTTCATCGTTCACTTCGATCTGTTCTACCGTACCGCCGTAAACGGATGGATCAATGTTTTTGTCTCCCATGAAGCCCTTGAGCGGCTCCAAGTGATTTTGTTTCACGAGGTTTGAGTATCCAGGAATATCCTTAATCGTAAGAACATCCAGATTGGCACCGCCGGACAACTGTGTACTCAGCATTGTCATATAGTCCGTGGAACCAAGATCGACATATTCGATCGTTACATTCGGATGCTCAGCTTTATAGGCATCGATCAACGGCTGATAATATGCTGTGGCTTCCCAATCCCACAAAGCCCATTTCAAGGTCACAGGATCCTGTTTCGGTTCAGCGGAAGCGTTTGCAGTATTGCCCGTTTCTGGAGCAGCTGTTGCAGCACTGCCTTCGTTGTTGTTATTACCGGAACATCCGGCTAGCGCACTTAGGGAGAGTATTGTGGCAAAAGTCATGCCATAGAATCTTTTCAATTTCATATAAAAATCCCCTTTTCCTTCTGATTGTTTACACTGATCGGCTCTTCCGATCTATTTCAAAGTTTAAAACTTTCCCTTCTAGAATGGCATGTATTTTCAAACTCAGTTCATTCACTATTCTTTGTTCTTCTCTTCCTCCTCGCTTCAAACCTGTAAAATCCTATTTAAAACATGTAAATTTCTCAGCTCCTCTGCCTTCCACTGTATGGAATTGCAGGAATATGCTATGGTGTTAATATGGATATCGGTAAACTAGTTAAGCATATTATAAATAGAAGATTAACTTTGAACATGCATTAATTGAAAGATATTTTTGCAAACGCTTTATATTTTTCTGCATTTTGTAGAGGAGTGTTCAACACGGGAAGAAAATCAACCATTAAGAGCCGCATTATTCTGATCATGACCATCTTTGCGCTCCTAATCGCCGCTCTGCTATCCTTTTTCAGCTATGAATTGATTACCTATTATCAGCGTAAAACAACGATCCAGGCGACCGAGTTCAATCTGCAGCTAGTTTCCCATATTATTGAACAAGATTTAATTAATCTTTCCTTTTTGGCGATGACCAGCAGCACCAACTCGTCCACCAATACATTACTCACTGATTATTTTGTATCTCCAAAGGCAAGTGCCAAGGATGCTGTTAATGTATTTAACTCTATGCAAGAGGATTTTCGGATCAATCGCTCCAATAGCTATGTCCGCCGCTTGATTGTTACGGGTAACAACGGAAAGTTTCTCCAGTTGGATAATTCCGTCAGTACTTCAATTCCACTTACTGTACACAATATAGGGCAAATTCCTGGACTAAATAAAGATGCTGTGGAGCAGTGGGAACAAGTAATCAAAGACCCGCTCTCCACCACGAACGGTATTCCTTTTATTCTACCTATTTACGGAGATGGTGCTGCCCGGATTGGAACGGTCTATTTACTAGCAAATACTTCTGTAATTACTGATAAGCTGAAAGGGTATTCCTTGCCAAAAAACTCCCGATTGCTGCTGACGCTTGGCAATCATCATTATCAGCTCATTGGCGATAAAGTGACTGCGATGACTACGCCGTATGAACCTGTGGCCTATACCGATGATAAGCCTGTCGGTCCACAAACCGAGCTTTCTATGATCAAGCTGGAGGATGAAGAAAGCCAAATCGTGGTCTCTTATCCTGTGCGTAATGGAGTGATTTTGTCGCAGACCTTATCCAATGACCAGTTTGCTCCCAAAGCAAATATATGGATTATGGTAATGCTCGGCGTTTGTTTACTAGTTATCATCTTAAGCGGCATTATTACTTTGTACTTAACCCGAAACATCAGTCTTCCGGTAGAGAAATTAAAGAAGCGAATTGATAAGATTGCCCAGGGTAACTTCTTGCTGGACCGCAATATCGAATGGAACAGTGAACTAGGTGATGTCGGACGAGGCATCAACCGCCTATCACAGGACATCGTTGCACTCATGGATAGCCAGCTTGCTGACGAGAAGCAGAAGCAGGAGCTGGAGTACAGGATGCTGCAAAGTCAGATCAATCCCCACTTTTTGTACAACACACTGAATTCGATCAAATGGATGGCTACGATTCAGAATGCTACCGGCATTGCAGAAATGACTACCTCACTCTCCAGACTGCTGCGCAGCATCGCCAAAGACAACCGTAGGCTAATGCCACTAAAAGATGAGTTAAGCCTGCTCGATGACTATTTTCTGATTCAGAAATACCGATATGGTAGTACAGTCTCGATGGTGAAGGAGATTGAAGATGAGGAACTGCTCTCCGGCCTGATCCCCCGTTTCACGTTACAACCTCTGGTTGAGAATGCTATCTTCCATGGCATCGAGCCCAAAGGTAGAGGAGATATTCTCATCACGGTGAAAAAAAGCGGATTTGCCGATATCCTGGTCACGATTGAGGACAACGGTGTAGGCATGATGAAAGAACAAATCTCCACCATTCTGTGTGACTCGGAGGATGGAACTAAGGGAGTGTTCGAGAACGTTGGACTCCGTAGTGTAAATGAGCGTTTACGGCTAACCTTTGGGGAGAATTACGGTCTTTCGATTGAAAGTGAAATGGGCCAGTATACTCTAATGAAAATTCTTCTACCATTTATGCAAAAAGAGTAGAATGGCAAATCTAGAAAGGATGTGGTCAAATTGATTAAATTATTAATTGCCGACGACGAGGCTCTAGTCTGTATCGGCTTGCAGTCTATGCTGAAATGGGAGCAATATAATATAGAGATTGTCGGTATCGCGCACAATGGTGCCCAAGAAGAAGAGATGATTGACACTCTCCGCCCGGACATCGTAATCAGCGATATCAAAATGCCAATTAAGAGCGGTTTAGAGGTTGCAGCTTCAATACGTCAAAAATATGGTCGACTTCCGCTATTTATTATGTTGACTAGTTATGAAGAATTTCAATACGCACGCGCAGCTATAGAGGTGCAGGCCACCGATTATCTAGTAAAGCTGGAACTCACTCCGGAAGCACTGGCCGAATCCATCCGAAAGGCCATTTCCTTTTTAGAGAGCTACCAGACAATGGAAAGCTACCCAAAGCTTGTTCACCGTGGCAATCTTCAGGCGCAGCGTGATAAATTCTTCATTCGTCTATTCAATAACCTGTTCGAGAATAAGAACCAGTATCTCCTGCAGAAAGAGGATTTGGCGTTAGATTTTTCCGAGCCTGCTTACCTGGTCTGTACCTGCCGCATTCTAGGCCCAGACACTGTCCCTCCCCGCGGAGATAAGCTGGTTGCTTTATGCTCAAGCACTGTGCAAATGGCAAAGGACACGCTTACTTCTATACAACCCTGCTATGTCACCAGTCTTGACTTACGTAATTTCGCCGTTGCTCTACCTGTCCCCGAAGTCGATCCCCGTCACTGGATGTCTGACATTGAGAAGCAACTTACCGACATGGCATCCGTATTACATAACTATTTCAATGTAACGATTATTGGTGCCATAGGGTTTGCCGTCGAGGACCCTTATTTACTGCGGGAGAGCTACCTGGCAGCTCGAAAGGCATTGCCAGTTGCCGTGCAAGAACGGTCTTTTGTTTTCTTCGATGAGAATGAACCTCTAGAACAGGAGCATCCATTGTTTGATTTCTCTGAATCTCGTTCAGAGATCCGCCGTGCTTTTGAAGAACTAGATACCCTTGCTTTATACACCATCATCTCCAAAATGATCGAAATCTTCGAAGACCGACCTGACTTACTGGTGCCCGCCACCGATGCTGCCTGCAATATTTTGTATATGGCCACTTCGCTTCTTGCAGATGGAGAAAACATTGTAGAGCATATCTTCGAAAATGAGCCGGAAGGCTATCGGGCCATCTATCAGATGCATACAATTGAAGAGATCGCTGGCTGGTTGATTCAGTTCCGTGACGGCTGCTCGGAAATTCTCTCTACTCGAAGACAAAGCTATAAAGAACAAATCGTAAAAAATGTCCAGGAATACATCAAAAGAAATCTCGGCACTAAGCTTTCACTGAATCAAGTGGCAGATGTCTTCAATTTCAGTCCAAACTATTTGAGCCATCTGTTCTCCAAAGTCGCTAAGGTCAATTATGTAGAATATATCACAGAGACTAAAATCACTGCGGCCAAGGAAATGATGGTGCGCGGCGAAGGTCGTATTTACGAAATCTCACAAAAACTTGGTTACGAAAGTGCCTTCTATTTCAGTAAGGTCTTCAAGAAAGTGACGGGGATCTCTCCCAGAGAATATATGCAACAAATTGAAGCAGGCTAATAGTGATCGCCGCCCCCTCCAAAAAGCAGCTGCATCCTTTAGCAATAATAGGTGACGCTCCATCCGACAACAAAAAATCTCGTTTCCAAGACAAATGTCTAAGAAACGAGATTTTTATCGTAAGCACAAGTAACTATTTCATTTGAGCTTGTTCTTCTCTAGTAGGACCAATTACGCCAGGTACACGAAGACCTGCTTGACGTAAGAGAACAGTCATTTGACCACGATGATGTGTCTGATGATCTACAAGCGATCTAAGCATTGCACCACGAGGCATTAATCCAGCAAAGGTCTGTACACTCTCAACCATTTGCTCGTCCGTTAATTTCTCAACCTCAGAAGCAATATTAGCCGCGATATTCTTATAAGCTTCAACAATCACAGCCGCATGAGCCGGAACTTCCTTCGGATTGCCTACTGGAGTAAGGGTTAACCCAACCTGACCACCAAAAAACATCGGACAGGTTGCCAAGTGCCAACCTAACCATCCCAATGAGTTGTGGCCTTCAACAATTACCTGATCTAATTTGTCATCGGTAAGCGATTCAAGAACGCGAGTTGTCCCTGCAGAAGCGCTTGTCCATTCTCCTAGAAAATCTTGAACTGTTCTGTACATTTGAAATCCCCTTTATTAGTCGTTAAGCAACGATTACTTAGTCATACAAATTAAATTATAACCTGTCACATGACCTGTTACAAATAATCTATATAGGTTGATGTGATTTTTAAAGAAGAGCTGCACAAACTTAATTCAGAATCTCTTCACGTTTCTACCCGCACACTTAGAATATCTTCTTTCTCCATAGTGTCAATCCGATCCAAATAACAAAAATCAACGCTATTATCAGTGTAACAATCCAAGAGAAGGGATCTTTATCGGCAATAGGTAAGGAAACATTCATACCAAAGAAACTAAATACAAGTGTAGGCAAAGTTAAAAAAACTGTAAAAATCGTAAGAGTTTTCATTGTATTATTCAATTCATTAGATATTAGTGAAGAATATGACCCCGTAATACTATCCAAAATTCTTGTATATAATTCTGTGGTCTCAATTCCTTGATTAATTTCAATTCTTACATCTTCTAGAAGATCTTTGTCATCCTCATATAACTTTACGGAATGGGTACGAAACAGTTTGGTTATAACATCCGCATTAGCCTTTAATGATGTGAGAAAATAAACTAAACTTTTTTCAATATCCATTAGGTCATAAAGTTGCTTGTTCGTTAATGAATCACGCAAATGACTCTCTATTTTAAGGCGTTGTTTGTTGAGCAGTTTTAATTTTTCTATATACTGAGTTGAAATTGAGAATAATATCTCTAATGCAAAACGATTCTTCATCGAGGTGTTAACATTTTTCTTGATAATATTTTCTAAAGAGTTAATCGATTGATTACAAATCGTAACAATGTAATCCTTTCCTAAGATTATTCCAATAGGAATGGTAATATAAGAAACAAATTGATGGTTATTAACATCAATAATAGGAAAATCATTAATAATCAAGGTACAATTCGTATCTTCATCATATTGAATCCGAGCACTTTCTTCTAGATCTAACGGATCTTCTAAAAATTCAATTGGGATATTATAAAGTTGAGATACCTCATTAAGTTCTTCCTTTGACGGTGCAGTCATATTTATCCAGCTATTTTTTTCGAAGTTTTCTCTTATTTCCAGCATTCCATCACGGGAAGTTTTATAAGTAATCAACATCCTACATCACTCCTTTCAATTACTTATCTAAGTTATTACGCAAGTGAAAATTCAAGTTAACTATTTAGGATGAAGCCCTTCCACTTCTCTAAGAGGCGTATTTGGATGAAGATGAGGTATGATTTTATCAATTCCCCATAAAAATAACCCACCTAATAAAAATCCAAATGCTGCTGGAAACCAAGCTCCTATGGCATGGTACTCCGACATTTCGATTGCTGGTCCCAGCAAAGACCAATAACTAGCCGCAATCATTACACCACCTGCAAACCCTAAAATACTGTCTAATAATCGCTGATTTATTGTTTTCGTTGCAAAAACAAGCGTAGCACCTAGCGCAGTCATTCCCCACGTAAATAAGGTGGCTATAAATGCTTGTGCTATAGGATTAAAATTCTGGAAGAAATTAACTATTTGAAGGTATCCTTTCTAAACACTCTAATTTGATTAGAACCAAAATGTTTTCTGATAGGATAATTTTGGTTCTAATCAAAAAATAGAAAAAACGCTAAGCCTTCAATTATGAACGACTTAGCGTTTTTTCTTACGCTAAACCCCAATACTCGGAACTTTCACTAATCTCTCAAGGGAATCACCGGTACCAAAAGGAAAGAATCATACTTTCCTCCGGCATAAACCTTATGGGTTCCTTTGTTCACTGTGTCGCTGTGCCCATAACCTCTTGAGCCTGTCGGGTTGTCATCGACAATTATGTCGCTGCCTTTTATGACCAGCACTAGACTTTCCCCACTCTTGAGGAATACGCTTGAAGGCAATATTTCAATTTCTACCGGTACAATCTCGCCTTTATTAAGCTTCAACAAGTTCTTGTGCTTAAGTACAGGCTGATAAGGAGTAGATTTTACAGGATCCAGCTCTCTATGGGAAACCCTCAGCCATCCGCTAGCCACCTGACCGTTTTCAAGATGGTTAAAGTCGGGCAGATACACTTCATTGCCGCGTCTGTCGAACTTCTTAATGCCGACAAAAAGATCCATATCATCTGCGTCATCGGTGGAGACCCAGAGCTTGAGCTTCATATTTCCGGTGAGCTCCATGTCCTCGTCAGCGGTAAATTTAAGCTGTAAATCACTGTTTTCTGTCTGACCGGGCTCAGCATTATAGGTAAGTTTCGATTCGTTCTGAACGGGAGTGTGCTGCAAAGACATTTCTTCTCCATTCAGATAATATTCGGAATATTGGGTTTGGGGGATCGGCCATTCATTTGAAATACGAATATGTCCCTTATAAAATTTCTCGCTGACCTCATAGCGTACCCGAGGCGTATCCATCCAATCATTCTCAATGCCTTTCAGGAAATAATCGAAGAAATCCTTCTGCTGTTCCAGCGATTCACGCAAATAGTAGGTTTCCCATTCCTTGCGGCCATGAACCAGCAGCCACTTGTCTTTGGATGAAGACTGTTTAAAGCCTTCAAAGGTACCGCGGTTATGCAACCCTTGGGTGGACCAACTGGCGGCAACAAACATAGGTACCTTGATATCGGACAATGTAACCTGTCTTTCCTCCCAATGCTCATCGATTAAAGGATGCTTTTTTTGCTCCGCTACCATTTCTTCTATGTTGTTATTTGGCCACCGGGTATGTTGCAACTTCTCGAAATCAGCTGAGAAAACCGTTTCCGGTATTCCGCCGTGAAAGTACCATTCCCGGTACAGATCAGAAGTCCCTTCCCACGGGATAATCGCCTTCAGATGAGGCGGATTCTTAGCAGCCACCCGCCATTGGGTCATGGCCAGATATGACACACCGTTTAGTCCCACATTGCCATCGCTCCACTCCTGAACGCCGGCCCATTCGATGATTTCATAATAATCTTGCGTTTCCGTTTCCGTCCAAGGATAGAGGTCACCTTCCGAATTTGAACTCCCCCGCGTTGCGATTTTAACCAATACATAATCGTTTGGTACCCAAAAACCGGGATCAGGTGACTCAAATGGCGCATAAAGAGATGTAACGATAGTACCTACCGTCGGCCAGACTTGACGAAACATTTCATAGGGAGGTAAGCCATCTTTATTATATGGATCCATGCTCATTACCACCGGAAACTTCCCAGGCTTATTCGGACGGAAAACATTGACGTATATTTTGACCCCATCCCGCATTTTGATGGGAACATCCTTTTCCATGATTACCTCTTGATTTCCATAATGCGCAGTAGTCATGACTATGTTGTTCAAACCTGGTTTAGTCTCACTAGGATGTGTCGGTTTCAGATCAGGTCGGCCCAGAAATTTGTTCATTAATATTACTTCCTTTCACAAAGAATTAATTGTTGTAAGTTCTTTTAGCTTATAATCAGTCTCCCCGACTTTGAGTAAAATAGGATTTATGAATAACTAATCTTTTTGTGTTTTTTTCGTTAATAACTTGTCTGTCCCTCCTCCTGAATGTTAAGTTATAATAAATAACGTACAACCTGTTGTTTATTACAATTCGAAGTATAGGATAGGATTAGCATCTGTTCAATAATCAAAAATGAGCAATGTGTTGGTAATGGAACACCTTTAATAATTGTGTTGGATAAAATTAAGGAGGGATCTACTTGCGTAATATAAATGCGGATTTACGTGTCATTCGGACAAAAGAATCCATTCGACACGCACTAGTAGAATTAATAAATGAAAAAGGTTTTAAAGCACTTACGGTGAAAGACATAACAACCAAGGCGAATATTAATAGGGGTACGTTTTATGCACACTATCAAGACAAATTTGATTTAATGACTAAATGTGAGGAAGAAATTATGCTTGATATGTCCAGACTTACCAAACAAAACTACCCGACTGTTATTGCCGCACTTGAAACTGACTCAGAGACTCTGACGCCATTTTCCTTTACCGTTTCAATATTTGAGTATTTAAATTTAAATAGTGGATTTATGAAAGCTGTGTTAGGTCCAAAAGGGGATTTAACATTTCAAACAAGATGGAAGGAATTCATGTGGGAAACACTCTATGGAAATAATCCAAACGCATTTATGAAGGAAGAAAATCTTCTTGTTCCAGGGCAATATTTAGCTGCTTATATGGGAACTGCAATCATAGGGGTCATACAACAATGGTTGGAAAGTGGCACGAAAGAATCTCCTCTAGAAATGGCCCGTATCCTAACGACCATTACGGTTAATGGCCCCTACTTTGCAGCTGGTTTAAAAAAATAATGGCTTAAAACAAAGCGCCGCCAGTACCTGATTAAGGGATGGCGGCGCTTTTTCTCAAATATTACATACGTGCTATACAATAAATGAATACGAAGTTCCTATGCTATTCACATATACAAAAAGACAATTTAACAGGACTTTGTTTATGGGATATAGTCATCTCATAACAAAGAAAGGAGATACAAATTATGGAACAAAAACTTGCACGTTCTGTCTCAATTATCGGTACTAGCACTCTTCCTCAGAGGTACTTTGATGATCCTATGTATGAAGGCCTTTCTATCTATGAACTTTGGGCATGTGCTTGCCATCAGGCAATGGAGGACGCAGGAGTTAAACCTCGCGATGTTGATAAAATTGTATATTCACAGATGGCCAATTATGTAACTGCTGGTAATGTGCTAGGCATGGTAGGTACTCTGGAGGAATGGATCGGACTGGCTGGAAAGCCTATCATTCATATCGAACAGGCTTGCGCCAGCGGCTATATTGCTTTTATGGAAGCATGTAATGCTGTTGCTTCAGGCAAATGTGACATTGTCTTGGTTGCAGGAATTGAAACTCCGAAACACTTCAATGCAAGAAATCAACCAGCACATATGATACGTCCTATTGCTGAGTATGAAGAGTGGTGGTCACCAGGTAGAGCTTTGTTTGACACTACTTATTATCGTTTTGACGGTGTTAGCGATAACTTGCTTACTGATGAGCAGGCAAGACTCTATATGAAGAACTATGGCGTTTCTGAGGAAACCATTGATGACACCTATAACGCTATGGCAGTCAATCTTCGTCGTAATGCTTCGCGGAATCCTCGTGCAGCTGAAAGACGTGAGTTTGCAGAAATCGCTAAAGAAAATGGTTTTGACGATGTTATGGAATACATGAGATCTGAGGAGCACAATCGTAAGATCACTCGCTTTATTCGCAAAAGAGGTAGTGTTCTTCACAATGTAGCTGCTGGAGCTATCGTTGTGTGTTCTTCTGATATCGCTAAGAAGTTTAGTCAGAAACCAATTGAGGTTATTGACTATGCGAGCTCATCTAATACACAGAGATTCCCTTACTGTTTCCATCAGATGAATGTAGATGTTCGTGATGCCCTTTACAAAGATGATATCGATCCTAATGAACTCGATTTAATGATTACTACAGTTATGACTTCGGGTGAGCAGCTCGATAGTGCTGAAGTATTTGGTTATCTACCTGAAGGTAAGGGTTACCAGTATGAATTAGACGGTAGAACCTGTTTCGATGGGGATAAGCCTATTAACCCACACGGTGGCGACCTTAGCTTTGGTCATGCCTTTGGTGCTTCTGGTATCAATATGCTTAGCGAAGCTATTCTCCAAATGCGCGGCGAAGCTGGAGACTGTCAAGTTCAAAAAGATGTACAAAAATGCTTGGTACGCGGCATGGGTGGCGGTCACACCACTGTTGGTATCATTCTTGAGAAAAAGTAAGAAGGAGGAATTTAGATATGTTTAAACTACGACCAATTTTGAAAACTTATTATGATGCACTCGAAGAAGGTAAAGTTCTTGGTATGAAATGCCAGGAATGTGGAGATGTTGTATGGCGTCCCCTACCTACCTGTCAGAAGTGTGGTAGCACTGATTTGGAATGGTTTGATATGGGTGATGAAGCTGCAATTGATGAAATCATCTTTGAAAATACCAATCTGAAGGGCGATTATACCTTCACAAAAGCTAATCAGAATTTCGTAAATAAAGAGCCTTACTGTATTAGCATTGGGCACTTCGAAGACGGAAATCAATTTCATGCTGCATTATATGGTGTAAACGAAGATAATGTGGCTGAATTGATCAGCTCGTTGCCACTTACCGCCAAGGTAGAGTTTATTCAAATGGACGGCGGCTTCAAATCCGTTGGATTCAGAATTAAAAATTAGTTAGGCACTCTCAGCTCTCAATTCTGGATCACCCAAATCAAAATTTACAGCCACGATATGTGACTAAGGGCTTGGAAGCCTTCCGCCTTCCAAGCCCTCATTATATCTTGCTCAATGTTCAACCTGTAAAGTTTACACAGAAATCAGGTCACACTCACGTGAGTTGTTCAGTTCGATGGAACTCATTAATTCAGAAACAAATAGCGGAATGATTGGATTTGTGTTATCTCTTTTAAAAGCTAATACGAAATCCAAATCGTTATCAAGTCCTTCTATGTTTAATACCTTTATATCATAGGTTTCAGCGGGGCTATTTATATTGTTTGTTGAGTGCAGAAATGTAATACCTTTGCCTGAACCCACTAAAAGTAATGCTTTTTCTGCATCATTAACGTAACATGAAGCATTCGGTGAGAATCCATGTTTCATACACAAACTGGTAGCATAATCTACAGTAAATGGAGAAATTTTACGTTCAAGCATTATAAAATTCTCATTCGCTAATTCCTTCATATCAATAGAGTCATATTTTGATAAACGACAGTTCCGTGGAACTGCAATTTGCAATTTATTCTCTCGAAGCTTTATACACTCTATATTTGGAATAGAATCAATACAAGTATTTAAGGCAAATACCAAATCACATTTATCAAATAAAAGATGATGTCTTAGTTCAGTTGGGCTACCTTGTGAAAGTGAAAAATCAACACGCGGGTGCTTTTTCGTTATAGATTTCAGCGCATGCTGCATGAGCTTAGTATCAAGAAATCCTTGATAACCAACACTTAGCAATCCCATGATGTTTCCATCATCTTGTCCCTGCTTCACGATATCCCGAAGATTATCACATCTTCTGATGATTTCCGTGGCTTCATGCAAAAACCGACTACCTTGCTCTGTCAAAGTTAGCGTGTGCCTGCCGCGCACAAAAAGTTGCACCCCCAATTCTTCTTCAAGGTCCAATATTTGTCGACTTAAAGTTGGCTGTGTTACATATAGGTACTCGGATGCTTTCGTAAAACTTGAGTATTCCGCTACAGAAATGAAATATCTCAAACTCAATATATTCATACGTAACTCCCTCTCTATGTGAAAAAATACACAATTAGATTCATCAAACTAAAAAGAGTACCTCAAACCTTACATAGTTTGATTATATCTAATTTATTGTTAATTAGAAAGGACACGAAGATGCAAAAGACAACAAAGAAAATCTATTACGGTTGGTTCGTAGTGCTTGCAGCTTTCCTATGCACTTTCGCTTCAACAGGGTTGATGATTTATTCGTTCAGCTTATTTTTAGTCCCTATGTCTGAGTCGCTGGATGTACCGAGAACTTCGATTGCATTGGCATCGTCAATCTTCACCATATGCATGGGCGTGGTCAGCGCCTACGTAGGCAACCAGGTCACCAAAGGCAGGGTAAAGAAGCTCATTCTTATTGGAGTGATTCTGCTTGGGGGCGGAAACGCTCTACTCTCTATCACCAACTCGCTCCCGGTGTACTATATTTGTTATGCACTTGTCGGTATTGGTAGCGCTTTTACGGGACCAGCAGTAACCAGTACGCTGGCGACAGCATGGTTCGATAAACGCCGCGGTCTCGCCACAGGCATTATCAGCTGTGGTGCCAGCGTGTGTGCCATATTTGCGCCATCCTTTCTCGCTACCATAATAGACTCGTCGGGAGTACGGGCTGCTTATCTCGCTAACAGCGCGATCGTAATCGTTCTGCTTCTCATTGCATTGCTGTTGGTGAAAACGAAGCCTCAGGACATCGGTCTTCTGCCTGATGGGCTTACCCAAGAGGATTTCGAAGCGACACCGACCAAGAAACGCCCAGTCCTCATTGGACTCACTCGCAATCAGGCCATGAAGACACCTGCCATGATTCTTGTTTGTATCGCATTTGCTGCGCTCGGCTTCGGACAGATCGGCGTCATGCAGAACGCAGCCGCTTATTTAAGCGACCTAACGTTTAACACGAAAACTATAGGATCTGCACTCGGTTTCATTGGTTTATCCGGTGGCGTCAGCACAATCTTCTTCGGATGGTTGTCGGACCGAATCAATCCTAAGCTTGTATTCTGTTTTGGTAACATGTTGTTGCTAGCCGCTACCATCATCCTTACTTACACTGAGCCGGATTCCGGGTACGGCTGGCTAGTCTCCTATGGCATCCTGTTCGGCTTAGGCATGGGGATCTGGGCTTCTGCCGTTCCTCTTGTCATTATAAAGCTGGTAGGTCCAATGAACTTCGGCGCGCTCTGGGGACTAGCTTTTGCTATCCGATCAATCTGTGGTGATACAGTTGGTGTCCCAACGATCTCGAAGATCGCTGAAACAGCAGGGTATAGAGTAGCATTCTGGGTCGCAGTCATCGTCTTCACCGTATCCGCGGTGCTCATCGTCGTTGCAAAGAAGCCGAAAGCGTTCCTTGAAATGGAAAAGGCATCCGGCCTGGAAAATAAAGCATAAAGATATCCGATTCTCCACCGAGCAATGCTAGATTGCATGCAAAAGCTTAAGCCGGATCTTAAAGTTTTCGAGAGTTACATTTAAGTTTATTGATTGGTAAAAGGCCGTGACTGCCCTCTTGCACACAGAAGAAACCCGCTCCGGCCTTTGTAATGGCTGGGCGGGCTTTTATTTAGACAAGTCCCCTTAGTAAAACCAATGGTTAGCTTATTTCAGGGTATTCAGAAGGTTCTTAAGCTCCAGATTAGTCTCTAGAATGTGCAGTACAATAGTTAACGCTTCGGCACGGGAAGCCTGCTTGGCTGGAAGGAACATACCATTTCCCACCCCGCTAATGATGCCGACTGCCGCCGCTTGCTCGATCTGCTCCTTATTCCATGTCTTATCCAGATCCGTGAAGCTGGAGGACGCTGCATTAACGCTGTTCAGGTTAATGATCCTGGAGATCATTGCAATAATCTCGGCGCGGCTGATTTCCCGATCAGGCAGGAATGTGCCGTTCGGGTAGCCGGAAATTACACCTTTTTGCTTCAGGGCGGCAATTGAAGCTTCGGCCCAGTGACCGGAAATATCACTTAAGGAGCTTTCGCCAGCGTTGCCTGCAAAGCCAAATACCTTAGCAAGAATCGTAGCGAACTCCGCACGGGTGATGCTTGTATCCGGCTGGAAGCTGCCGTCTTGATAACCAGTAACCAATCCTAACTTCGTAAAGATACCAATGGTGGAGTCAGCCCAATGAGAGGAAGTATCCTTAAATTTCAGTGGTTCCGGATTGGACTTGGCATCTTCAATTTTTTGGGCGAAGCTGGTTAGCACATTGGCAATATCAACGACATTGTTCATGAATTGCACTCCCGGCTGAACGGGCGCTGGTGTTGGTGTTGGTGTTGGTGTTGATGTTGGCGCTGGTGTTGGTGTTGGTGTTGGTGTTGGTGTTGGTGTTGGCGCTGGTGTTGATGTTGGTGTTGGCGCTGGTGTTGGCGCTGGTGTTGATGTTGGCGCTGGTGTTGGCGCTGGTGTTGGCGCTGGTGTTGATGTTGGTGTTGGTGTTGGCGCTGGTGTTGGTGTTGGTGTTGGTGTCCCAGCCTCTCTAGTAAGTGCTTCTACTGCTGCTTTAATTGCTGCTGTTGCTTCAGCCACTTCCTGCTCTGTAGCATTCTCCTTTGCAGCTACATCTTTTCCTGCATTCAATTGAGCTACTAATACTGCCCAGCTGTCCGCTGTGTAGTCTGCTTCTTTTAATGCTTCTACAGATGCTATTGCATCATTCAGCGCCGTTTTATCAACAACTTCTGGATCTACTGATACTAGTGCTTCTACTGCTGCTTTAATTGCTGCTGTTGCTTCAGCCACTTCCTGCTCTGTAGCATTCTCCTTTGCAGCTACATCCTTTCCTGCATTCAATTGAGCAACTAATACTGCCCAGCTGTCCGCTGTGTAGTCTGTTTCTTTTAATGCTTCTACAGATGCTATTGCATCATTCAGCGCCGTTTTATCAACAACTTGTGGATCTACTGATACTAGTGCTTTTACTGCTGCTTTAATTGCTGCTATTGCTTCAGCCACTTCATGCTCTGTAGCATTCTCCTTTGCAGCTACATCTTTTCCTGCATTCAATTGAGCTACTAATTCTGCCCAGCTGTCCGCTGTGTAGTCTGCTTCTTTTAATGCTTCTACAGATGCTATTGCATCATTCAGCGCCGTTTTATCAACAACTTCTGTTTCCAAGGTGTCAATTGCTATCGGTACCTTCACATCATTGTAAGTAAAATCGCTAACTTTGACATCAATTGCTGTTTGTCCCCCACCGGAACCTGCATAGAAACCTACAGAAAGATTTGCACTTGCTGCTAAATTTGCATTTGTAGTAGTTTGAGGTGTTCCTTTGTTGGTAATTGCTGTCCAATTTACACCATCATAGCTATAGGAATTAATAAATTTATTTCCAACCTTTTGAATCTTAACGTAAGCATCATTATTATAATTATCATCTGTGTTGTAATATTCATTGGTAGCTCCTGAGGCTGTTGACATTACGCCGAACGCCTGAGGGTGAGCTCCCATGATGCCGCTATGATAACGCCGTCCTGCTGCTACCGATAAGCTATTTGGGTTCGCTTTATTAAAGACTGTGATAAATCCACCCTGATAATTTGCCTTAAGGCCGCCGGAAATCTTAGCTGTGATAGTAAAATCTTTATCGCCTTCCGGTACGTCCATAGAGAACATGTTTTTCCAGTTATTAGCGCCAAGGACTCCCGTTTCTGTTGTGATTGTTGCAGAATCGGCATTATTGATAATCACATTTTCACTTGGATTAAGAATTGTCCATTTATCATTATCAAGAACATACCTTGGAGGTGTAACCGTTACTTTAATTTCTGCTTTTATAGTACTGTCGTATGCAGAAGACACCGTTACTGTAGTCTCACCTTTAGCAACGCCTCTGATTACACCGTTCTGATTTACAGTTGCGATTGTTTTGTCTGCAACACTCCATATAACATCTTTGAATTCTGCAGCTTGCGGACTGAGTGTAACTGCAACCGGATCAGATAAATATCCTTTTTCTACTGTCACTTCTGCCGGATTGACAACGATTGAAGTGATGCTATCCAACTCTGCTGTCGGAACTGCACGTAATGCATATCCACCGCCATAGAGTACATTGATGTCTAATACTGTTTCGTTTGTAACATTCGGGATAATACTCATATCTACGTCCCGTCTGTCGTTTTCTTTGTAAAGCAATACCGTATACTTTTTGCCTGCGTCAAGGTAATTTAATGGAACTTGTATCGTTCTTGGATTCACACTGATTCCAGAAACATACCAGTTAGTTTCGGCTCTTCTTGCTATGCTCACATATTGGGCAATTTCACCGCCAACAAATTCTGTGGCATCCCATTTTTTCGGGTAATTTTTATAGTAGGACATTCCTTCCGGAATACTTCTATAAACATCTGGCGCAGAACCCATACTATGAATTCCGTCTTCAATCAACGCTGTCAATGCGAATTGGAATCCCATAGTCGTCTTGTTATAATCCTTAGATCTGATCTCTTCAGTAACCTCTGCCGGTCCAATTGCCGCTCGGATAAACGGAATCATTGTGTACTGTTCCGCAGTAATACCTCCTGCTTCCTGCCCACGGATTGCTTCACGTCCATATACGTTTGGATAAGTACGAATTTCACCGGTTGGTTTATTTGCACCATGTGCAAGAACCATGAGATGGTACTTCGCCGCATCTTTATACAGATCATCATAAAGCTGCATATTACTCTGGCCTTCCCCATCAAAGAAGTCCGGCTTAATGCCTACGATACCTTGTTCAGACCATTCTTTAAAGTGCTTGTCGCGTTCTGCCTGTGTATCAATATCGCTTACATGTACCCATGCCCACAATCTAACTCCTTTTTCTTTTGCAAACTCTTTTACTTGCGGCCACCATTCACGCATACCACTAACTTTTCCGCGACCGCCCATACTCCATCCTTCATCAAGGATATAATAATCCCATCCTATTTCAGCTCCAAATTCAATCCAGTTCAAATGCGTTTCAGCTTTCGACTGATCACTGATTCCACTTCCCCAGTTAGCTACCCATGACCAGGAAGATAAACCTGGGTCTACCCATGATTCATAGTCATATGTTTCGTAATCTGCAGGAGTACTCAGGTTTTCAATCATTGTATTTTCGACAATGTCTTTCGGAGTACCTGTGATTGCCGCTCTCCATGGAGATTTAAAAGGCGTTGTTGTCACTACAGCCTTCGTCCCTTGTGTCTTAGAGAATGAAACATCTAACAACCCGTTTTCTTTTACTGTAAACATAGAACCCGTGTAAGTTCCGTTGAGGTCTGCTTCTGAGAACAGCGTCCATACACCATCTTTTCCATATAAGAACGGTATGGAGGGAGTAGAGCCCGCTGTTAATCCTTCCGTAGTAGTTACTTGATACTGACCTTCATAGTTCCATGTAGCCGAAGTATAGTTCATCCAATATACATCTGCTGTTTTCGGAAGCTGTAAGCCTGATACTTCATCACTGATTTTAATTTCTTTATTCCCATCTGTGCGGACAGCATATCTGTATGCCGTTCCATCATCATATGCGCGGATGATCAAGTCAAATTTAACAGAATCATCATTTTTCTTTGCAAATGTAAGCGTCTGTTCATTATAGTGATTTGTATATTCATCACTCTTACCGGAAAGCACCTTATAGCTTTCGTTGGTTTCTTTCACTTCTGAAGCCTCTCTTAATACAAGGCCACTCGAAAAGTCACCTAAGCTGGTTACTAAACCAAGTGGTGATGTTCCAATATTCTCTACGCCATTCTTTTCCGCAGTATATTGAAGAACTCCACCTGTGATCATTTCTACCGTCATCTTTGTATTGCCATCTGGAGATGAAAGTTCCCATGATTCTTCTGTCTCAATATCTCCAACTTGAATGGCCAGAGTAGCTATTTTTGTAACTTCGCCCAATGTTGCTTCGGCAGTAACTACTACATTGCCGTTACGTACACCAGTAACAACTCCGTCTTCATTAATCGTTGCCACATCTTTATCACTGCTTGTGTAGACTACTGAATCAAAGGCTGTGATTTCATTTTGATCATAATCTGCACCTGTCACGTTAAGCGTTTGTTTATGTGCAGCACCTACACCCATTTTCGCTTCACCAGAAAGCACAACGGATTTTAATGCACTTGAATTTATAGCGAAGGGTACCGGTTCACCACCGATTCTCAGATCAGAGAACGTAATTTTTGTAGGTGTAGCCCCGCCACCGTTTGCCGCAGCGATTCCTAAATAAATGTTCTCAGGCTCAATGAGTGCATTACCCTTATCTATATATTGATAATTTTTACCGCCAGTGGTATCAATAATCTGATTCCACTCTTCTTTGTTGTCACTGTACTGTGCTGCATAGAAACCGGTGATTCTTCCGTTCTGCTTCTGCAGTTTCAGATAAAACTCATTGCCGATGGTTGAAGCACCTTCATAGTACTCGTTCGGTGTACCACCATTCTGCATAACGCCCATGAGCATGTTTGTTCCATATGTTCCACCAAGATATCCATGATATCTGCGAATCACACCAACAGCATTTGCACGGTTCTTTCCGCTTGCGATCATCAGCTGAGCCCCATGATAGTTTGCCGTAAAATTCCCATTTACTTTGACAGTAAAATCATAGTCAGTCAGGTTCGGAAGCTTGTAATAAAGAATGTTTTTCATTCCTGTTGCATCATTAATTGCTCCACCTTCAGTTGTGATCGTAATACTTCCATCCTTATTAACAACGAGGTTTCCTACTGTCGGGTTTTCTACTTCCCATGCACTATCCAGCACCATGCTTGCTTCTTCCGCAGCTGGCGGCTCCACCGCAAGTGCGGGCACTACATTACCCACAATCATCTGGCTAGACAAGACAAGCGCCAAGACCCATTTTAAAGTTTTCTTTTTTCTCTTTTTCACACTAATCCTCCTCTTTCTTATATGTTATTCCGCCACTGGGTAATCCCTGATTGGCTTCTACTGCAAGAGTTTAGCACAATTGTTACCGCTTACATGAGTAAGATAATTAAGGTTGACCCACTATTTTTTATGGTCCTCTTAGTTTCTTTTATCCAACCCATGGATGACTCATTCTCTTATTACCTCAGCATTTGCTTATATTCAGTAGGAGAGCAACCCTCAAATTTTTTGAACAAATTCGTAAAATACGCAGGATTAATATAGCCCACCAGTTCCGCCGCTTCCTGAATCTGTAAATCACCTACGGCAAGAATCTCCTTGGCCTTATTAATACGCAGCTCCGTTAGAAAACGCATGATCGTAGACCCGGTTTTCTGGTGAAATACCGTGCTAAGATAATTCGGTGATACCTGAAAATGTCCAGCAATCCTTGTGGTTCCGATTTCATCCCTGTAGTTGGACTTCATGTACTGGATAACCTTATATACAATATCCTGAGGCGGTTCATCCTTGTTCATCCGTTGAAGCAAGCTATTCCCGTGCGTCTTCAAGAGTATGATATTCTTTGCAAAAGAAGCCGCAGGCTCTAGCTGCACACATAGTGTCGTATTCAGGTAATCATACAGTGCTTCCCTGATGCCGTTGCCCTCCAAGACATGCCGTCGTACCGTAGTATACTGTTTCATCTCAAACAACTCATCCATATATCGGGTATATTTCTTTTCTTTGTACATCTGGACCAGATGCGCCATTCTGCTGCACAGCTCATAATGTTCTCCGTTGAAATGTCGGAAGGAACTCGCATTCCATATCTTCCCCAATCCCTTCAGCATACGGTAAATCCCGCGATCAACGATTTCGTCCACCTGCTCGCCGATTTCATCAAGTGCTAGCTGTGCCTGTGAGGAAACCACTGTCAGCCTAATTTCTGAAGATATATCGGAATCATCCATCATTTGCTGCAGCTCTTGAAAGAAACCGTCCAGCAATTCCTTGTCATGGTTTCCATGACGCGAGGCCCCAACCACAGCAATATGACCACCTGGAAGGATCATCCAGGTTAGAAGTAGTCCTTGATTCGCGAACTCTTCGATAATCTGATTGATATAGGTATAAACTTGCTTAAGCGGTATGGAAGTTGCCCTCTCATCGAGAAGATAGCTGTCGACGAACACGACTGCTAATTGAACTTGCATGCTTGCCTGTTCCTTCACCCTAGCTTCAGCACTTTCAAGACCGTAATTACGATTCCATATAGTATTCGCGAACAGTCTTTGCTTGCTGGCTAGGCGCTCCTGCACCGCAGTCTGTGCCATCAAAAGCGCCTCCCGCAGTTCACCCAGACTCAAAGGCTTGAGCAGATAATTTTTGACCCCAAGCTGGATCCCTTCTTGAGCAAACGCAAACTCCGAATAGCCCGACAGAATGAACCACTCCGTATCAGCAGAGCCTGCCTTTGCTCGACGAATGGCTTCAATTCCGTTCATACCAGGCATCTTGATATCCACAAAGGCAATATCAGGACGTTTCTCTAATACAATATCTAGCAGTTCAATCCCACTGCCTGCGACACCAACGATTTCCCAGTCACCCTTGATTTCACGAATCATACTGAGGAGTGTTTGCTGGGCCAGAAATTCATCATCCGCGATCACTATCTTCATCTAAACACGTCCTTCATCGGAATTTTAATATGAATGCTTGTACCGTCCCCAACGCTGCTAACTAGCTCAAACTCCCCATTTGGAAAAGCAAGCAACAGGCGATCCTTAACATTAGTCAAACCTACACTTTTGTCAGTGTTATCTATGTTAAAGCCTATGCCATTGTCAACTACCGTGATGGAGAGAAATGAGTCCTCATGGATTTGAGCATTGACCTTCATTTCTCTTGGATAATTTAGAGGTTCAATCCCGTGAATAATGCTATTCTCGACCAGTGGCTGCAGTAGTAGCTTTGGAATCTGGATATCCATACACGCTGTATCAAAAGTAATATGATATTGAAGACGGTCATGAAAGCGGAGTTTCTGTAACTGACAGTACCAGGCAAGAAAATCACATTCCTCCTTGATACTCGTCCAGTCCCGCTGTCCAAGAATATATCTAAGCATTTTGCTGAGGTGAATAATCGATTCTTCCAGCTTTTCCCGCTCACCAATCCGGTTAAGTCCAATAAATCCATTCAGAATATTGTATAGAAAATGGGGCTGGATCTGGGCTTGAAGTGAGCGATACTCCGCTTGCTGCTGGTTGAATTTCGCCTGGTATTCTCTCACAATAAGATCCTCGACCTGATGGATCATCCGGTTAAAAGCTAATCCGATCTGGGCCACCTCATCCTTGCCCCTGACCTGCAGGCGTGTCTGTAACCTACCAAGCTCCACCTTTTTCATCGTAGAGATAATCTCTTGGAAGGGACGAATAATCCATTTAGATAAAAGAAAAAATACAATAACTGTCAAGAATAAGCCGCAGATCGCGAACAAGACGCCAATAACATAGATCCACCTAAGCTGATTGATGATTTCGGAATTCGGCAAAAAAAAACCAGCTTCCATTGAGATGTTCCAATGTCCCGTTGTATTACTTGATATGTATCCTTGTCATCGCTTACACTGTCTGAGGATTTGTCTACACTTTCTAGCATAGAAGGCGTCAATTCTGCGTTGGAATAGACCACGCGATGTTCGTCATCAAGCACTGCAATCGTGGAATTGACATTGAAGCGAAAATCCTGGATCAGTTTCTTGAGCACCTGAGTATCAGCATCGGCAATAATAACGGCAAGCTGCATCTCCGTATCGGGATCTCTAATTATTCTGGCAACGGAAAAAACATCCGTAAGCAGCGGTTGCTTCAAATAATCCTGCTTGTGGCTACCAATAAATACGGCAGAACCATTCGCCTCAAGCGCTTTACGGTACCATTTGGTAGCTGTAAAAGGGTAATTGTCTACCGGTGTGGTCAAATCTGTTGATTTGGCATAAATAGAGCCGTCGGGTGTGACCAATGTTGTCCCTGAAATATCCTCGCGCGACATGCGAATAAAATTGTGAAACTTTTCATTCAGTGCATTATCCATCCTCAGCTTTTCTATCGGCGTGAGCTGGATTTCATCGTTTTGCTTGGCCTTATATTTTAGTGCCTTCATAATGTCACTGTCGAAATACGGTGTTAAGGTCAACCGTTCCAATTCATTGAGATACGTCTCTATATTTTTCGTGAAGGAGGCGGACATGCTCTCAGCGTATTGTGTATTCTGCTTGATCATTAATTTTTGAAAATAATTTGGAAAAAAGAATACAATGATTACGATTGGAATGACAATCGTCCAGAAGTAAAGCATCACCAGCTTGAAACGAAAAGAACCCGGTCTCATCTCTATTTGTCCCCCTTCGCTTGGCTGTTAGTTGGACAGCCGCTCCTCTTCCTGTTTCATAACTTGCTCAAATTTCACTGGAGTAATTTCACCTGCCAGCAGCTCTATGCCTAGTCGCCGCACCACTTCCCACATCCCGTTAGGCAAATAAATACGATCAAAATACGGAATTACAGGGACATCCTTATACTGTTTATAAAATGGCATAAATTCATGCTGAGGTGTGATCCCCTTTAAGCCCGGTGGAATTTTGACGACATCTGCAATTTTTTTCATATTGTCCGGCTGAGCAAAAAAATTGACTAACAGCTTTGCCTCCTTTAGATGACTGGAATTTTCCCAGATACCAAGCGTGTTGCGCTCCCCTCCCGAAAAAGTAGGAACCGCTCGCTCATTCATAGAGGGAACTGGCATTATGCCGATTTTGGTACCGGTATTAATCTCATATGCATCGTCTGCAAAGGAGGGTGAAGCAAAGGAAAAAGCCACTTTATCCTCCGCAAACAATTTCGGTAGCTCACTGTATTTCACCGTTAAAACATCTTTATTGATATAACCCTTATCGAACATTTCCTTCCATATTACAGCAATGCTTTCCCACTGTTTCCAGTCATCTCCCGAATTCTTCAGTTGTGTATTTACTTCAGCTCCCGAATTCTCCAAAAATCCGTTTGCGAAATAATCAAAATATTGTCCAATGGTCCAAGAATCGACCCCAGAGAAAAAAAATGGAACAACCTGCCCATGGCTTTCCTTCACGATGATATCTGCCGCAGCCATTAATTCATCATAAGTTTTCGGAACCCGAATATGGTATTTTTCCAGAACATTAATGTTATATGAAAAACCATCTCTTGCCTCGCTGACTGGCAGCACATACACCTTCCCTTGTTCATCGGTCACTGCCGACTTTATCGTATCTGTCAGCTGCTTCGCCCACGGTTCATCACTAAGGTCCTCAAGATATTTGCCATAACGTATCTTGGCCCAGCCATGTGTATCAAAGATATCCGGTAGTTCATTGGTGGACAGCTTAACCTTTAGAATCTCCTCATACTGAAAACCAGGAAATTGCAGTTCTACCCGAATCTCCGGGTTCTTTGCTTCAAAAGCACGGGAGATCGCATAGTACACGTTCTGCACCCTAACATCCGTAACGTACATGTAGACGGACAGCTTCACTTGCCTGGAATCCTCTTTTTTGGAACCACCACCGATTCTTACTTCATTTAACTTATTGGCGGTTGCCTTAAAATTTGGAGCAGAGCAGGCCTGGAGCACAAGAGCTAAGATTTGCAGCAAACCCAATGCCGTAATCCAGTATCTTCTCATTTTCACGTTGCCTCCACATGTATTAGAAATTTTCTTCATACAGAGTAACATAGAGTAATGTTTACGCTTACAAAAAAATACGTTTAATCATCGTTAAATTTTTAATCTTTCAATTTATTGTGGTTTATATTACCATTTCAATCATCCTATTGTATTTCCAAGTCAATGTACATCCATTTTTCTCATGTGTTATTCTTGAATTCTACTGTAATAAGATAAAGGGGCCGTTGCAATATACAGAGAAGGGGTGTCCCTAAAGCCGTGAAATGGCTGGTTGGAACACCCCTTAGTTTGGGAGTAGGATAACATCAGGACAAAGAAACAACCTTTTTCGAATCCTGCGATTCGAAAGCAGCCAGAATGACCTCGAGCGACTTCAGTCCTTCTTCGCCGGAAATGCTCGGTGGTGTATTCGTTACAATACTTTCCACAAAAGCGTCCATGATGCCGCTAGGCACTTGCTTCTCGTTCGTCGCCATCGCGCCGACCTGATACTTCTCAACGGAGCCGTCACGAAGCTCGACTATAACTTGATCAACCGGATGCGTACCGATATGCATAACACCATTCTCGCACCACAATACCGTGCTGTTGTCGCCGCCTTTATAATACGTCCAGCTGGCAACTAACGTGCCGACCGTTCCGCTCTTCATACGCAATATGCAGGTCGCGTTATCATCTACATCGGTTCCTTCTTTGTGCAGCGTGTTCACGAAAGCAGCGACTTCAGCCACTTCATCGCCAAGAAGCCAACGGATCAAATCAGCTTTGTGAACGCCAAGGTCGCCCATCGCACCCATGATGGCTTCCTCCTTGCGGAAGAACCAGCTGTCGCGGCCATCAATACTCCAGCGTTCAGGTCCCGGATGACCAAAGGACGTACGGAAGGAAATGACTTTACCCATTTTACCTGTTTGCAAAATTTCTTTGGCCTTTTGATGAGGCGGCATCAGACGTTGGTTCTGCCCCGCCATCAAGAACACACCGTTCTTTCTTGCTGCTTCAATCATAGCTAAAGCATCCGGAGTGTTCGTTGCCATCGGCTTTTCCACAAGTACATGAGCGCCTGCATTCGCTACTGCAATCGCACATGGAGCGTGCAGCACGTTCGGCGTACATACGCTGACGGCATCGGGCTTCTCCGCCTTTAGCATTTCTTCATAGCTTGTATAGGCCCTACCTCCGTACTGTTGTGCATAGACTTCGGCTCTCTCAAGAACCAGATCGCAAAAGGCTACGAGTTCAACGTTTGGATTCGCCGCGTATTCCGGAATATGTCTCTTTTTAGAAATTGTTCCACAACCTATTACTGCTACCTTAATTTTGCTCATGTCTGTTTCGACTCCTTTTGTGATGGTATTTAAATTAAAATTGGGATAAATAATTTTGTTTCAGCCAGTTGTAGCTGGCAGTAACACTTTCAAGAGGCGGGTTCGCACAACGATCCTGCTCTACGATAATCCATTCAACACCCGCGTCCGAGCCGGCGCCAATTACAGAGTGCAGATCGATCTCGCCTTCACCTAACTCAACCGTATTGATATCTCCATCCACGACACCTTTGAAATCTTTCACATGAAGCAGCGGCAAGCGGCCTGCATATTTCGCAATGTATTGCAGTGTGTTCAGACCTGCGAATTGAACCCAGCCTGCATCCAGCTCCACTTGCAGCGCCTCTGGAGTAACGGATGCATATATGGCATCGAATGCGTACTGATCGTTTACTTTCATCTCAAATTCGAACGCATGGTTATGGTAAGCAAATTGAAGCCCTTTCTCCTTCACCTGTTGGCCTGTTTCCGCAAAAAAAGCGAACAAACTTTGCCATGCTTCAGGTGTTTGGCGATCCACAGCAGCAATATGCGGGCAAATGAGATAAGGAGCGTCAATAGCACACAAATATTCAATTTCTTTATTCAAATCAGCCTTCATTTTGGTAATACTTACATGAGCGCCAATTGCTTTTAAGTTCAATTCTTGCAGCAGTTCCTTCAGCGCTTCCGCAGACAAACCACCGTAACCTGCAAATTCTACCCCTTCATAGCCGAGCTCAGCTACACGGCGAAGTGTACCAGTAAAATCTTTAGCCAATTCCCCGCGTACAGTATGCATCTGCAAACCAATACCCATTCTTCTCATCGCTTTTATCCCTCCAAGAAAATGTTCTTCACTCAGCTACCTTACAAACACCATGATAAGCTAGCTCATGATAATATTTTTGCATATCACAGCTCAGTCTCCATTTAATGTCGGAAATCAAAGCATAAGCATGCTTGGCTTGTAATTCATCAAAAAGACGTAGCTGAGCCACTTCCTCTTCACATCTTCTCATGCTATCCACAAGAAGTTTATGCCTGTTCTCCAGCTTCGTTAGCATGAGTACCCGGTACCTAAAGAACATTTCAGTATGCACTTTAAACACTTTAACAACCTGTATTTGATAGTCCATACATCTTCTCAAAGCAATATAGTCCTCTTCAATGAGCTCTTGTTTACACTGTTCTAGGATGTCACTCATTCTTAAAACATTCTGAACAGCCTGTTCTTTTTCATCTATAATGAGCGATAAATTATTCTCACTAGGCTCTAAAATCCACTTTCTTTCCATACCCGCCGTATTATAAACGTGATCTACATATTCCAGCTGCCACTCGTATCTTTCAATCGAGCCTATAAAAGAGGAATGGAAATTATTCACGATGCATTCATTGGCATAGTGCGCTTGTTCCGCCACTTTTTCCGACAATTGAAAGAACTCCAACATTTGATCGGAGAAGCTACGTCTCTTACACATACGCCATACATCGACTAGTGAGATATTCATGTCCCACAGGGATTTGAAATAGATATCATATTTAATAGACTGTAATCCTTTTAGAACCTCATAATCTCCGATAAAAGTGGTGTTAGGACCCAGGGCATATCCGCGTATCCTGCACATGAAACCGCTTACACCCTTATCATAGTAATACCTCATGCGATCTGGTATAAACGCAAGCGCACAGGTAATCCATCCGGCCCAATCCCCTCTGTACTCGCCTCCAAGATCAAACTCGACCCATTCCCTGCCCGGTGACAGCCTGCCTGGAAGTGTCGCGGGAGAATGATAACGGTAGTAATCCTCCACCTGCATTTTACTACGTGAGTCACAACGCTCTGGTAATTTGCCTAATATATCTTCATATAATTTTTCAGAGTCTGGATGATGGGTAAAGCTAGAACAAATAACACGTCCATCACTTCTTCCTACCTCGTCCATCGCCTCAAGAGCATAATCATACATCATAAGGAAAAGCTCACCAATCGACCTTGTATCTGATTCAGGACGGTAGCACTGGTATATTTCCATAGCCTCCCCTGTCCATAGCTCAATTCCAGAAAGAGCAGGAAAGTCCTCCATGACCTCTTTGATTTTAGCTTTATAAAACAACCAAGTATCCTCATAATCTAACCGCAGTACGTGTAATCCCGTTTCCGGATTTTGATAAAACATCTCGGGGCATTTTTGTAAAAGATCTTCAGGGATATTAAACTCTGTGCAGGATAAGTAAAAATCCATCCCCCATTTTTTTGCTTCATTAATAATAGTACGAAGGCACTCCTTCGCGAGCTTAATCTTTCCTTCTTTATCCACTCGTTGAAGTACGGGGAAATACCTAAAATCAAGAAATGGATACCAGCTCAAATTAATCCAACTATCGATCCACATGAGATGATTGACTCTTTTTCTTGCTAAAAGCTTGATCAACTTGAGGTTCTCATCCAAACTGTCCGCTCTTGTCATGGACGGGCCCCAATGTCGCTCGACACCTCTCTTTTTCACATCCGGTGTACTCGTCATATTTAATTGGGGCAACCGCACGTCTTGATCCAGGATATAGGTCTGATCGAGAATTTCGCATATGCCATAGAGGATCGCCTTTTCACTTGTACCTGAGAGATTGATATAGTAATATTCATCTGCTATTTCAGTAGAAATAACAAAGGTCTGATCATCCTTACCTTCTATACCTTTAGGCTCAAGTATGCGAATACGATTTCCTTCCATTGGTTCGGAATGTAGCTGAAGGTCGCTAATCTGATACTCATCCTTCCATTCCCCTAGCAACAATGCAACAGCATTGTTCGTAATGATGCCACTGTTGTAGCACACCTCAATACCAAGCTTACTTTCCCCGTTGTTCTTCACATATAAATCCATGAATTGAATTGTCCTCCCTTTACTAACTTAACAAGACTCAAGTTAATAGATGCACTTTACCTGTTGGTTCGATAATAGGCAGGATGAGAGTGACTTTCGTTCCCTTACCTGCTTCACTAACGACATCCAGACCATACTGTGCTCCAAATCGTAGCTTGATCCGCTTATTAATATTGCTAAGCCCAATACTTTTTTTATCCGTACCTAATTGCTCCATATTTTCATCATCTCGAATCCCTTTACGTAATTCGGATAACTGATTCTCCGTCATTCCTACTCCATCATCCTCGACATCGATCTGCATATAGCCATCTTCAGAAATAAAACCCTTAATGGACAGACGTCCAACCCCTGTTTTCATCTCCAAGCCATGGTACATCGCGTTTTCCACAATCGGTTGAAGAATCATTTTCAAAGATTTCATTTCTAGAAAAGACTCTTCCATTTCAATGACAATCTCAAATTTACCCTTGTACCGGATGTCCATTATTAACAGATAATCTTTAATGCTGCTCATTTCGTCCTTAATACTTACTAAATCCTGACCTTTAATGCTATATCGAAAGATGCGCGACATCGCGGATGATATGCTAACGACTTCACTCACATCATAAGCCAAACCAATGCTACTCAAGCAGTTCAACGTATTATAAAGGAAGTGAGGATTAATCTGGTGTTGCAGTGCAGATAGTTCCGCTTGTTTTTTGGATAATTCAGCTTCATACAGAGACGTTTGATTCTCAACGATATTTCGAGTCATTTCTTCTACATTGTCTAGCATTTGATTGATATGGGTAGCAATAATACCCACTTCATTAGTGGATGGCATTTTTAACCTATAATTTAAATCCCGATCACCCACTCTGGATAGAAATCTCACGATCAGCATAAGGGGACGCGTTGTATTGTACATAAATGCACTTCCTATGATGGTCAGCAAGATACTCATGATGACACCTAACCAGATTCCCATGGTGACAATAGGCTTCATATCACTCGTAAGCTCTGCGATAGGAAGAACACTGATGATTTTCCAATCCGTACTTTCAATTTTCTTATATTGGACAAGGGATTTTTTGCCCTCATACACAATTTCATCTTTGGCTGTACTGCTTGTTCCTTCTTGCCAAAAAATATTATCGTAGTACTCTCCAGCTTTTAACCCTTTATTACTTGCAATTACTCGATTGTCAGAATCAAGGATCAGAAAGAGTGAATTCTTCGTTAATTCCGTTGTATTCACTAATTTTTCTAGTTCTCTCGTATCTAAAAGAAAAATGCAGTTTCCGATTTTGGAGTTATCAAAAGAAGAAAAGATAGGTGAAATATAGGAATAATAATAGAACGCATCACTGCGGTCTCTCACAATCGAAGAAAATACAGGCTTTCTAAAATCCTCGCTTTTGAAATTATATATTTTTTCTAATGTTTTCAAGATATCATTGTTATAATGTAGTGCGTCTGAGATTTGCATATCGTTATTACTCAAGAGAAGAATGCTATAAATATTTTGATTGGATGATCTTGTATGCGTAAACATTTCGGAGACATAGTCGTTTAATTCTATTTTCCGAAGAATATTCTTCGACACCATCAGTTCCTGCACGTACTTACTATAACTAATCGTAACGGAATCTCTCTCCACATTGTTCGCAATTGTATTTACATTTAGCGCTACCTGCTCCATGAGATTACCTGCATACTTAGCCGCACGTTCCCGAGTAAGCGAATTAAAGAAAATATTGTACATACTCTGCATCAGGATCATCATAATCAGTGCAATCAGAATCAACAGGGATATTTGGTGTTTCAGCTTCAGATTCCTAATTAAGCGCATTCATATCTCCACTCGTTTTACGATATTTGGAAGGTGTACACCCTATATTCCGTTTAAATACCTTATTAAAATAGAAATAATCACTATAACCAACATTCTTACACACGTCTGCAATAGACAGGTTACTGTTCTGGAGCAATTCAACAGCCTTTTTCATCCGCAAATCCGTCATATACTGGGAAAACGTCATATTGGTAACCTTTTTAAACAGCTCACAGCAATAACTCACATTAATAAAATACTTTGTGGACAAATCCTTCAAATATAATTCTTCATGAAAATGCTTATTGGTATAATCGAGCAGTTCTTTAAATTTTTTATTTGCATCTCCAAGCTGATCTCGTTCCGGGTAGGATAATTGTTCAAAAACATATTCACCTAGCATTTCCAGATTCATGAACTTTTCTTTCATTTCACTGTAATCCAAAAACTCAAAGTCTGTTATTCTACTACTGCTTTCGTTATCCTTTGATGTGTGCATGACTAGTTCATTCCATAAAAACACGGCATCTTCAATGCCTAATTGGTTTATAGTAAAAAAATCCGCTATCTCCGATGTAAAGTCTTTCACGTTTTTGTATTGAACTCTTTCGAGTGCCTCTATAAGTTCTTCTACAAATTGTTTGATCAGATTTTTTTTGCCCTTAATGTATTGTGAGATCCGCCGCGAAGTATCAATAAAACAATCATCACTCGCGATATCAGAAGTTTTTAAAAGCATAGGTATATGATCTTCTTTATCGCTAGATAAACTAATCCCTGCTCGATCCACGATACTTTCTTTGGCGGCAAGACTGCGATAAATGAACTCACTTTGATCTGTTTCACTATTAATAATAAACACACATTTTTTTGGACCTAATTTCAAGGTTGTGAGTTGTACCCTACTTTCTAATTCTAATAAACCCTCATCATCATATTCACCGCTTTTAAAATACACCGTTACGACCTGATATCTCTTGTAAAATTTATGACGCAAACGAGAGTTCAAAAGCTGCTGAATATCTTTGAAATCTTCACGCAAGGAAATATAAAAGCTTAAATCATTGGTGCTGCGTTTGTTCTCTAGCTTTTTATAGAGTTTATCTAGCATTTCCTGTGCCTTTTCCATATCCAAAGGCTTTAATTGATAGTCCATCGCACCTTCTTGCAGTGCTTGCTGCACGTAAGAGAACTCTGCAAACCCGCTGATTACAACAAAATCAACGTCTTTTTCCTGTGCTCTAGTCCTTTGCATCAATTCAATTCCCGTCATTTCAGGCATTCGAATATCCGCAAAAACGACATCGGGGTATTCTTCACAAATCACCTCTAAAGCTTTAAGTGGCTCCGTTGTTTCGCAAATAATTTTAAATTTGTTGCCGTTGCGCTCTATTAATTTTCGTATGCCAATCAAAGCCCAAGGTTCATCGTCCACGATGACTACACGATACATACAGGTTTCACCACATTTCTGCCGTTAGTATCTGAAAAGGGAAGTCTTTATCACTTGGACAAAGAGTTCCCTTTTCATGACTATTTAAAATATAACATAACCACTCTTATTGCTTGTCAAAATTCGCTTTTGCTGAAGGTAATAATTCTGGTTCGCGTTTTAGTCCCTCAAAATCTTCTGTTGATAACATTTGATCTTTATGTTCTGCATAATACTCATTGTAGTAGGTGTCTACAGCTTCACCACCAGCTTTTTTCCAAAGCTCTTTCGCTTCTGCAATAGCTTGTTCTGCTGTCTTACCTGTATCTGCAAGTGATTTTAAGAAAAGATCATCAACCGCTTTTAATCCATTTGTTTCCTGTAATAGCAATTCAGAGGAAAGTGCCGGCAAAGTTTGTTGCCATTTTCTTGGATCTATAGCACCTGGCTTGTTTACAATTTGTGCCATTTTATAGTACAACACTCCAAATTCCTGTAAAAGAGGGTCACTCGATTTGAGATACGAGTTATAATATTCATTAGCCAAAGGACTAACTGAGTCATCAGTTAAATCAAAAGTTCTAATAATACTGTAATCTGCTGCATAATCGTATTCGATTTTATTTTTCTCCGGATCCACAACTACAACGGTACCTTCAGCATCTCTCTTTTTGTATACGCCATCAGGTCCATTCACCAAATAGTTGGAGACTTTAGGATCGGTCAGCCAGTTAATGTACCTAGCGGCAGCATCAGGATCTTTGGTTGCTGAATTAATAAAACCTACAATGGATGGTCCACCATTGACATATCCTTCAAAGGTACCATATTTTGTCGCAGGCAATTCAAATGCTTCCAGTTTGGCCGTTGGATTACTCTTTTTAAAATTCACAAATGTCGGTGAATTCAGTTGACTTAATTTCCCTGTAAGGAAAATACCAACCTTACCATTGGTGAAATCCGTAAGTGCTTTATCCCCTTTATCAAGTAAGAAGTCAGGATCTACAACCTTTGCATCAACAATTTGCTTAGCAAAGGTAAGCCAATCTTGCATTCGATCCCAAACATGTGTCAGCTTGCCATCCTCAACCGCATAAATCTCTGGATTGCCAAAGCCATACATGTGGGAAAGCACTCTCCGTGAATCCGCGTTCATCGTTGTTCCATAGGTATCGTTCTTTCCATTTCCATCAGGATCTTGCTCTGTGAATGCTTTTGCTACAGCAAGTAACTCTTCCGGTGTCTTCGGCACCTCGAGATTTAACTTTTTCAGCCAATCTTCACGAATAATCGCAGTGTGATTTGGTGAAATAGGAGATATTGTTCCTACAGTGTAAAGTTTCCCATCTACTGTAGTGAGCTTTTTAAGTGCTGGATTCTCATCTAACACCTTCTTATAGTTAGGCATTTTAGCCAGCAAATCATCTGTGATTTCTAATGCCTGTCCTTTGGCAATAAAAGGGCCCACATCTTCATAGTTAGCTACGACATCCGGTCCTTCTCCGGCTGCAAATAACATGTTCATTTTTTGCGGAGCTTCTGTTCGAGGTACAATAACAAATTTCACTTCCTCAAACGGCGCATTTTCCTGAATCCATTTGGTCCAACGGTTATTATCATACGTACCTTCTGATGCTGGAATTTGTCCGCGGTCATAAATCATAACAGAGACTTTACCTTTTCTTTCTTGGCCATCAGGTGTAAGATTTGCCGCCTTAGTGTCATTCTTTGCTGCGTTAGTTTTCTCTGTGTTATTCTTTGCAGACTCATTATTCGAAGAGCCGCATGCTGTGAGACCAGTAGATATGGCCATCAATAGTGATAATGCAACCAAACCTGACATTTTTTTCTTCATTCTCTTATTGCCTCCCTTTTATTTAGAAAAAACAGTATCGAAATTGTAACCGCTTTCGATATGTATGTGAAGAGTACGATTTGTTATCGTACTCTTTACAGTCTCCAATATTGCATACTACATTGGCCGTAATTGTAAGTTTTCCTAACCTTTGACCGAACCTAGCATAACGCCTTTTACAAAATATTTTTGAATGAATGGGTATACAGCAAGCATTGGCAATATCAACACGACAACCCCAGCGGACTTAACGGATTCCGATATGACCTCACTTGAACCCGCTACCGCACCCAGATCTGTACTAGTACCAAGTTTTATCTGTTCTAGTTGGAACACCATCTGTTGAATGAGCACAGGTAATGTAAAACCTTTGGAATCATTGATATACATCAATACTTTCAGGAAATTATTCCAATAAGCTACCCCATAAAAGAGACATAACGTAGCAATTACAGCCTTAGAAAGTGGAAGATACATCTGCAGCAAAATCCGCCATTCAGAACAACCGTCGATTCGAGCAGATTCTTCCAGCTCTTCCGGAATATTTTCAAAGAAAGACTTCATAATTAGCATATTGTAAGGACTAATCAGCATCGTTAACCAAATAGACCAATAAGAATTCATTAATCCAAGTGATTTCACTAGTAGGTACGATGGGATCATACCACCAGCGAACAGCATAGTGAAAACAACGAAAAAGGTTATTTTCTTTCTAGCAAACAATTTCTTTTTTGATAAGGGATAAGCACAAAGGATCGTAAAAACCAAGCTAAGTATTGTCCCAACCCCAGTTAAGACGACGCTATTCCAAAAATATTTAAATATGTCCGTGGATACAAACAATACTTTATAAGCAGCTGGTGTGAATTCAACCGGCCACAAATATACTTTTCCTGATTGAATAGCTGAACCACTGCTGAATGAAGTAGCAACGATATATAGTAGCGGTAGCATACATGTAATGGATACAATGAAAATCACGATATTGTTAATGCTATAAAATGTTTTCTCTCCAGTTGAAATCTTCAAAGGTCGTTCCTCTCTTTCACATATCTAGTTTGCTAATTCATTAATGGATTAGAATAACGCATTTCCTGATTTCTTGGCGATTTGATTGGCCGTAAGTACAAGTATTAAACTGATGACGGAATCAAATAATCCCATAGCCGTAGTTAAACTGAAATCGCCAGAACGGATACCAACATCATAGATAAATGTGGATACGACCTCTGAGATGTCCTTGACCATTGGATTCTGGAGCACATATATGCGATCAAACCCGACTTCCATGATCTTACCCGTAGCTAATATAAAGGTTAGAATGATCGTTGGTAACAAACATGGAAGCGTGACTTTTGTAATCTGCTTCCACTTATTAGCACCATCCATAACTGCCGCCTCATAGTAGGTAGGATCAATACTCGATAGTGCAGCCAAGTAGATAATGCAATTAAATCCTGTATCCTTCCATATTCCGCTTCCCAGATAGATGGACATCCATGCCGGATGGTTAAACATAAACTGAATGGGTTCCCCGCCAAAATATTCAATAATAAAATTGATAGGGCCATTATTAACGGAGAAGATGTTGATAATAATCCCTCCAACGATAATCCAGGAGAAAAAGTGTGGCAAATAAAGAACAGTTTGTGATGCTTTTTTAAACCATTTACTTCTCACTTCGTTCAAAAGAATAGCTAGCATAATCGGGAACGGAAACGATACTATGAGAGTAAGTAAACTTATCACAAAAGTATTTCGAATGACCGATACAGTCTGCGGCTGTGCAAATATCATCTTAAAATTACGAAGTCCCACCCAATCACTTCCGAGAATACCATCAATAAATCTGTAGTCTTTAAAGGCAATCACCGTGCCTAACATCGGCACATAACTAAAGATAAGAAACACTAAAAGGGGACCTATCAACATGGCGTATAAAGGTATATTTTCTTTAATTCTTACTCTTCTACGAAGTTTCTCAGTATTTAACAATTCGGTTTCCTCCTGCAGCGATAAATTCAAAACTTTGAAAGCGTTTTACTGAATGTGTACCAGCGTCATATGATGTTTTTATTGTATGGCATACGTAGATGAAGAAAAATGTAATAATCTCGTTTCTTTTATGGAAAATCTTCATTGATGAAAGGATTGGGCTGGCATGAAATCATCATGTTTTCAATGAAAACGAGAGCCCTTGCAAAAATTGCAAGGGCTCTCTCGTAACCGGTGAAGAAACGCACTAAGAGAGATAAGATTTAGCTGTTAGCGTGCTTGTGGCACATGTTTAGCAAGTTGAACAGGTGCACCTGTTCCGGCAGACAGCGGTGTAAGACGGACCTGGAAGCGGAAGTTCTCCGCCTTTAGCACATGCTCCGGGAGCACACCGGGGCCACAGCTTGCACTGCCAAGACCGTTCTGCGCTAGATCGAGATGTAAGTAGACCCGGTCACGTTCCTTCAGATCAACCGTATGCCGTGCCTTCTCCAGATCCTCACTCGTATAACGCCTAGCCGAAAAATCAAACTGCGGCAATCCTGCCGCGAGCAAACCAACGCCCTGCTGATTCGTTATCGCGAGCCAGCGTGTATCCGCACGGTTGCCGTTTTCCTGTGGCACGATGTACTCCGTGAACAGCTCACGCACGGTTTTCTGGTAGATACCAAACTTCGCCGCCTGCTTCGAATCCGCGTAAGCCTCGCCAGGTCCACGGCCATACCACTCTACCAAGTCACAATCATTAGGCAGCGCCATCCGCAGCCCGATACGCGGGAGCGTCTCTGGAGCACCGCTGCCGTCAATCACTCCGCTTATGTCGACCAATACATCCCCATTAGCATAAATCGTGTACGTGTAAAGGGTGTCGACCGACCATTTCAGTATCGGCGGAGCCACACGTACCCTACAGGTAATTGTTACAGTCGATCCATTGGTGTCGCTGTTCCAGTCCAAGCTCATGACGCGATGTTGGAGCCAGTGCAGCCCACTTTTCTTCCATAAAACCGTCGCACGTTGGTCATTATCGATGGAGGTCCTCCAATCACCGATGGGTCGCATATCATTGTCGGTTGGGGCGCGCCATAAATCGAGCCTTGGTCCTTCCTCCAGAAGAGAGATACCGGCATGTTTCCATCCAGCGATAACTCCATAAACTCGGTCAAACTTAATCGAAAAATCACTTCCTTGCACCACTAACAACACCCCATTCTCCATCACGGACAACGGCGCGAATGGGGATAGTTCTACGGTTGGTTCTAGTTCCGCTTTATTCGGCAGTTCAAACTGGGCCCACGCAATCTCGAAGCCTGCTTCACCCCAAATCGTATCAGCGGCAAGCAGCACGTTAACATTCAGCCAATACTCACTTCCTGGTTGCAATTGCTCTGGCAACGTAAAATTGATGTTCAAGATGTCCGAACAACCAGGGGCGATATTAGGAAGCTTACTTGTGCCCGAGCATAAGACTTCTCCATCTACCGCTACATGCCAAACAAGTTGCAGATGATCCAAGGAAATGAAATCGTATCGATTTGTAAGCTTTAACTGCCCAGCCTGCACATCCAATTCTTCGATCACAACCGGCTCCATCACCTTCTTTAGCTCCAGCAGTCCCGCCGAGGCAACACGATCCGGGTTCACGAGACCATCGATGACGAAATTCGAATCGTTCGGATGGTCGTCGAAATCGCCGCCGTAGACGAAAAATTCTTTGCCGTCAGCCGTTCGCTGGCGAATGCCTTGATCGACCCATTCCCAAACAAAGCCGCCCTGTAGTCGCTTATAGGTATAAAAAACATCCCAATATTCCTTTAAACCACCTGGTCCGTTTCCCATGGCATGTGCATATTCACAAACAATGTGGGGCTTGCCCAGATCTTCACGCTGACCAAGCTCGTGCAGCTGCCAAATTCTGTTGTACATGGTGCTGAATACGTCAGCGGTCGCAGCCTCTCTATCTTCTGCATAGTGGACCAGGCGAGTTGGGTCGTGTTCCTTGGCCCATCGGTACATCGCTGCATGATTACAGCCATAATAGGATTCATTGCCGAGTGACCAAAGGATAATAGAAGGATGATTCTTATCACGCTCGATCATCCGTTCGATCCGGTCCAAATAAGCAGCTTCCCAATCCGGGTCATCACTTAGTTGATTGGAGTTATCTGTCCGATGGAAGCCGTGACATTCTAGATCGGCTTCATCAATGACGTAAAGCCCGTATTCATCACACAGATCATAGAAGCGCGGATCGTTCGGATAATGAGAGGTGCGAACAGCGTTAATATTATGCTGCTTCATCAACAGGACGTCTTTTTGCATCGTATCTAGCGGTATGGTTCGTCCAAGGTCGGGATGATGGTCATGTCGGTTAACACCTTTGAACTTTATAGGAACCCCATTAACCAGCAGCACGCCATCCTTCAGCTCGATGGAGCGGAATCCAACGCGCGCTGACGTTACCTGTGTATTTTCGCTAATTACCCGAATCAATAGCTTATATAAATAAGGATCTTCCGCAGACCATTTTCTCGGGTTAACCATTGGGAGCGTAAAGTTCGTCTTGTATTCTTGCGCCAGTTCACCACTAGTTATAATTTGCTCCGTATAGCCACCATCCACTACTTCCCCGCATGCATCCAGTAATTGCAGCTCCACTCGAATGTCTTGAGCTGCTGCATTCACACTGCGCAATTGCAAGCTGACCTCAAGCGCTGCATCACGGTAGTCGCTATCAAGAAGAGTCCGAACCGTATAATCGTACAGATGAGTTTGCGGCGCAGCTGTCAGATAAACGTCACGGAAAATACCACTCAGCCACCACATATCCTGATCTTCAATATAGGATCCATCGGACCACTGCATGACGCGAACCGCAAGGATGTTCGTCCCTTCGTGAACAAGATCGGTGATATCGAATTGTGAAGGCATGCGGCTTCCTTTACTAAAGCCCACATCTTGTCCATTAACCCAAACGAAGAATGCACTATCCACGCCTTCAAAATTCAGCGTAATTAGCTCTCCACTCCAAACGGCTGGTATCACAAATTCACGTCGATAGGATCCCGTTGGATTTTCGATCGGCACAAGCGGCGGTGCAACCGGGAATGGATAGACGACGTTTGAATAATGAGGCTGCCCGTAGCCGTGCATCTGCCAACAAGAGGGTACGTTCTGATCGTCCCAGTTGCTATCGTCGAAAGCTTCAAGATGGAATTCAGCTGGAGCATGCGCAGGTGTCGGTGAATAGCTAAATTTCCAACTACCGTTTAAGGGTACAAAGTACGGTGATAGATTACTTTCATTGTATAGAGCACTTTCGTCATCACCGAAGGGAATGAATGCAGCTCTTGCCGGAAGTCTATTTCGATGCAGCAGTCTGTGATTTTCCCAATCGTTCTTCATAGCCAATTTCATACCTCCAAAAAATTAAGTTGAACATGGTTGTCTTCTGCCGCGACGAGGCGTAAGGCTTCTAATTCAATGCTCTTATGCTCCGTAAGTGTCAAAGTCTTTAATGACTTCATTGCTGGCAGCCGCTACAAAGATTGCTTCAATCAGGTTCTGCACACGCAGCACTTCCGCGTTCTTTACGATTGGTTCAGCTGTGCCTTCAATTACAGCTACAAAATTATTGTAGAATCTGTCCGGCAGTTCGGCGGCTGGAGGCAGCGCTTTAGTAATCGTCGAGCCTTTCCTAGGCGGAGCCATCGTCTTAGTAAGACCTACACCGGCGCGGATCGGAGCCGGCTCCCGGTGCTCGCTTTCACTGTTTCGAGTGACGATTCTTCCGGTCAGGGACCAGTCTTCAATTACGGCTGAACCTTCCGTCCCCTTCACATACCATCTTGGCAAAGCGATAAAGTTGGTCGTGCCAACTTCTATGATGGCTTTGATGCCATTTTCAAATTGTAGAACTGCTTCAAAACCGTCATCGACTTCGTTGCCGAGAATATAACTCAAGGTGCTAGAGACGCTAGTCACTTTACTATCGATCATGAACAACAGCTGGTCGAGCAAATGCACGCCCCAGTCCAGCAGCATGCCTCCACCCTGTTCCTTGACATGCCGCCAATCGCCGGGAATACCGTTCGCTCCATGTACGCGGGATTCAATCTGGAACAGTGCTCCTATCGTTTCCATTTCATACATTTTCTTGATTACACGGAAGTCTTCATCCCAGCGTCTGTTTTGATGGACCATCAGCACACGACTGGCTTCATCGGCTGCTGCAATCATCTCCTTAAGCTCCGCCGAAGACATGGCTACCGGCTTCTCACAGATGACATTCTTGCCGGCCTCAAGCGCACGGATGGCAATTGCTTTATGGACATCGTTAGGTGTGGCAATCAGTACGACCTCGACAGCGGGATCAGCAAGCACCTCTTCATAGCTCTTATAAGCCTTGAAACCAGCCTGGGTGGACGCTTCCCGCCGCGCTTCTAATAGGTCGAACGTACCCGCTACCTCCAGATGCTCGTTCTCGCTGATCAATTGACCATGAAATTTTCCCATGCCACCATATCCAATGATGACTACAGTATGTTTGTTTGAACTCATGCATTCCACTCCTATTTGTTTTGATGTTTCTGAATTAATAGTGGTGTACAGCTCTACTGTTGTTCAATTAACTTCCATTTCTGATTGTTTCCGCCATTATCTGTCCACTGGATGAGTTGAGCCCCGTTTTCCGTTGATCGTGCGTCAACATCTAATACTTTCCCGCTCTTACGGTTAACAAGTTTGGAGTATCCTCCACCAACGTCAACTACCTTCCATTGCTGATTATTCCCGTCATTGTCCGCCCATTGAATAATCGCAGCTCCATTGGCTGTAGAACCATTAGTCACATCCATGACTTTTCCACTTTTTCGATTTCTGAGCTTGTAATATCCGTCACCAGCATCGACAAGTTCCCAATGTTGGTTCAAACCACCATTATCCGTCCATTGAATGACCTGTGCTCCATCCGCCAGAGAACCGCCATCTACATCGGCAAACCTCCCTGAGTTTGCGCTGCTAAGCTTATAACTGGCACTAGTGTGAAAACTAATATTAGACGTGTTCGCACCAATATCAATTAATCCCTGGGAAGCGTTTGTGATCAGGTTACCGTTCATTTTCAGATCGGTGATGGATACATTGGAAACCTCGCTTGAACTATCGTAACCTTGAATGAAGGAATGATAATTATTGATATTTTCAAAGCTGACGCGGGTCAGTTCTACATTACTGACGGGGCCTACCTCCGAACTCCCATATTTGGCTGTCCAGATGAGGATCGGAGCCGTCCTAAACTGGCCTGAGGTGCCATTATTATGGATTTTCTCCGTACGGATGTCGATAAAATGAATCCCGTCCCACACCCCATTTCCTTGGTCATGATCTACGCTAATGCCCCGATATCCCAAAATCACATCAATATTCTTAAACCAAATATCGCTCAGCGATGCCTGTCCTTGCATACCTACCTTAGTACCAGCAGATTCGGTATAGGCAAGCGAATTTTTGAATACGACGTCCGTCATCGGTTCTTCTGATGATGATTTCGCATCGTATACGTCATCACCCGTATAGGCAAAGCAGTGATCTACAACAGCGTGGGACGTATTGACGAGATCAAAGCCATCGCCATGGATCCAGTGAACGTTATTTATAATTTTCACATTCTTAATGTTGACGTTAGTAGCGTCCTGAATCCTGAAATTCCAAGTTGTTCCATCCCTTAGAGTGATACCCTCAAAGGTTAAATTATTCGGTTTTGTTCCCCCTCCACTTTTGGAAGAAGAGATGATATTCTCACGGTTTGGTCCGCTATCGCCCGTTGTAAGCGTAGTCCCATTGGAGTCGATCATCCCTCTTCCTTTGATCGCTACGTTCGATTTCCCTACGATACGGATGTTGGCCGCGGGAAAATCGTCCCCGGAGAAATCATAATCGTTTACATCCGATGACCCGCGAAGTACCGCACCGGCAGCTAAATAGAGCGTAACGTTACTTTTCATCTCAAGTTGAGAGAACTTATAAATACCCGCTGGGAAATAAACAGTGCCGCCGCCGGAACGAGCGTTAGCATCATTGATGGCTTGCTGGATTATGGACGTCATCAGAGTGCCGCCTGTATTGTCCACATCCGGATAATCCATAATGCTCTTCACACTGCCGCCATTGGGCGATGGTCTGTCTGTTTCTAGAGGATCAGCCATAATGACCAGGTTCTCCAGGTTATTGATCTTGATCACCAAGTACCGCGAACCGGCTTGGGGAAGGGTGAAAGTTAGATCCTTGCCGTTTACCGTTGCCTCGATGCCGTAACTGTGAGGACTAATGTTGTAGGTATTGATGTTTTCTGAGGCTGTTACTTTGAATGTAGCCGTACCGGTATAAGCAAATTGGGCAAAGGAATAATCAAACTGCCTAGCAACCCTGATAGTAGTCGAATCAACTTTCAAAGAGTAGATCGAGCTTGTACCGAAGTAAGAAGGATAAGTCGCTACGGTCGCAGCGAATGCAGGTCTAGCCAAGCTAATAGTGAAACTGAACATGAGGGCAGCAACAAGAATCATTTTCGTCAACAAATTTCCGAATCGCCATTTTCTTTTACTGAAATACATAATGATTTCGCCTCCCGTTTACTTGTAATTGATCATCCTTTGTCCTGTAACCAATACGCATCAAAGATGTTATCCATAATTGAAATAGATAATATTGAACAGCCTCCATTTCAGTAAGCGTTTTCAATCATATTTATTCTATGGCATCGGTTCATCAATAAAAATGTATTAGATTCGTTTCTTTTATGAAAAATATTCGTTGAGAGATGTCCATATATAGCAAAAAAAGCCCGCAATCTTGCGAGGCTCTTTAAAATGTACTTATATCTATAATTCTTTGTTAGACATGGATGTCACACTTACACCCGCTGCATAGTTGCCCTCAATGATTCGTGCTTCCGAGACATTTGTTATGACATCACCACACATGCTTAGATCGGTAAACGTAACATTCTTTACAGCATACGTGTTACTTGAGCCGTAGATATGTATGGGGTTAAATGCTAATTTCTCGAATAAAGCGCCATCTATATACACATTTGAAATAGGTGCTGTTTGCGCATCAATTTCTACAGGAATACTTTTACCCATGGAAGTAAATACATAGCTTTCCACCCTTGTATTTACAAAGTGGATATCGTTCATCAGCTGAGTCCCCGAGGTTGCTTCTGCCACGATACCACGCCGTGCCTGTACGACGTCATTATCTTCAAACCATACATCATACATGGGACTTAATGACTGTAAACCTGCTTTGAGGCCAGCACAAGATGAAAATACAATATTGTTCTTGAAACGCACATTATACATGGCAAAGTCAGTAATCGTTGATTTCGCACAGAGAGCATCATCTACAGTCATGACAAAGTTTTTTTCCGCGACGGCATTTCTTGTTCCGCATAGATCTATACCGTCATTCATAATTTTATATTGGTCTGCATTTTTGTGATTAATAATCTTTACATGTCTTACCGTAAATCCGTCGCCACCTTGAATACCGTTAATTGTCCAAGTTGTTGAATCCTTTATCAGGATGCCTTCTATCGTTACATGATTAGAAAAATTACCTACAATAACATTTCTTCTATATCCGAGATAGGTTGATGATGCACGATCCGTATCCATAATCTCGATACCACTGGCGTCCAATACACCACGCCCCAATATTTTAGCATTTGGTGCATGGTCAATCCTTATCATGGGATCAATAAATATTTTCCCCTCCCTACTGGTCGTATACTCATATAGGGTTCTGTCCGGATTTGACTTTATGACTGCCCCGCCCTGTAGGTACAGGGTGACATTGCTCTTAATGTAAAGAATATCCTTCACTTTATATGCACCTACGGGTACATAGACGACTCCTCCGCCTGCGGCAGATGCATCATCAATTGCCTGTTGTATGATGCTGGTAACGTCGTTCACCCACGTATTGTCAGCATAATAAGGTGATCTAGTTATATTATAAACACCTGTTCCCGAGGATGGCGGAGCATTGCTTTCCAAAGGGTCAACCAGAATTACCAGCTTTTCAAAGTTATTTATCTGTATAACCAAATAGGATGGCTTCTCGGCATTACTGTCAATAGAGAACGTCAGTTGATTCCCATTTACTGTCCCGGTGATCCTCAAACTGTGAGGACTTATATCATAGCTTGTAATTGGCTGATTTGCCGTGACCGTTACTATAGATGTTCCCGAGCAAGAAAAATGAGCATAATGGTAGTCCAAAAACGTTTCAACAAAGACAGCGGCGTCGTCTACATGTAAATAGAAAACCGAACTTGTCGTCGTATAAGCGGGTTTCGTATAAGTAATTATGATAGCAACACATCGCCCTTCTGAATGTGAAATTTCTTATTACTCCTCAATCATTCCCTGCACATTCTCTTATTTGGCGGATGAGGTCTGATAGGTTTAGCAATACATCGCCATCATACCACCCCCTCCACTTTCCTCTCTCAGCATGCAAGCGGATGATGGATGCCTGCTGAAGTTCCGCTGCCGCTTCCAGGATTCGGTCACGCACGAGGATCTCTTCCTTTATAGAGCCAGCGAGTACAGACTCTGCGGCATTAGCTAGCTGATGAACAGCTCGGTATAATCCGCGGATGAGAGATAACTGGACCAGAAGGTTGGTAGTAAAGAACTCTCTGCGCTCCTCTTCAATCTCCTGCAAAGCCTGATAAGCCTTGTCCAAAGCGATGTCCCACTTCGGAAGGGCCACTTCAGTGGCATTTTTGTAATACACTACGAAGTCCGCTGTTTGATCAAATGCCAATAGAGTTTTGTTTTGGATCTCGTCTTTGGTGAACGGTTGACCATTCAAAATGGCTATCAGTTTGATAATTAATCTTCGGCACATACCATCCATCAGGAGCATCCGGCCAGCAAATCCCCGATTGTCTAGCGAATGGAATGCTGCGAAATAAGCTTGATAGGCCCGTACCGGTGCCACACTGCCTTGCTGCCCGTAATGCTCGGCTGCCCAATTCTGCATAAACTGTTCCGGCTGATTATTTTCAAAGTTCCAGCCTAAGGCGGCGGTGTATTGAGTTCCAAGAAGCATCTCTCTGACATTCGTTACGTTAACGACAAGGTAGTCGGTATTCCCTTGCTGAACAGCTGCTTGCAAATTGTAATGAATTTTCTGAGGTAATGTTCCTTGAACCTGATGAGGTCCGTCACTCCAGAAAGCGACGTGATAATATACGCCATATTGCCTTCCCGGCTCCCGTTTCACCTCATAGAAACTTTCACCTAACATCTGGGTCGGACCGAAATCCGCATGGATAATCATCGTTTCCTGCGGAAATGACAAATGTCCTCCCTTCAGAAGCTCCATTCCTTCCATCCATAAAGTAGCCGTCGAGGCGAAGTTGTTGTGACCCACTACTTCAGTAATAATCTCAAGCTGCTTAGCAATGGCACCAGTGATCAACTGACCTCTCCCACGATCTGTATCTGGCGCATAAGGATCATCTGCCCAAACAGGCTTATCACCCATGCCACGAAGGCCAAGCTGCCAAACCACGTTGTCATATTTCGCCCAACGACTTGCATAAAGTCGCCAGACCTCTTCATAATTCTCTGGGTTCTTCGTATAGGACAGAGGCTCACTATTTCCTCGGTCCTGCCAGTAGCGTTGAACACGCCTTGGGAATACTCCTAACGGCTCGATATGATGCTGGGTAATAAGCATTCCACGTTCCGCCACCCGTCGAACCAAGTCTTCATCCGATGGATCGAGAATATCCAACAAGGAACATGGGATCAACAGATTCTGTTTAAGCCGCATCGCGGTCTCCATAATCGGTTCCAGTGCATCCGCATAACCCGCATGCTTCGTGAATGCATTGTTTTGAAAATTCGTATCGAATTTACCGGTCCACCCTAGCAATAGATCCTCATCGTTGATGAACCAACCACGGTATCTGAAGGTGTGAGGTCCGTCAGTCAACGAGATATTGCTAAAATCGAGACTTTCTTTAACCGCAGGGGTATGGCCTGTCCATAGATACAAGGGATTGACGCCAAGAGCTATTCGGCTAAATTCATAGATGCCATAGATCGCCCCTCGGGTATCATTGCCTACAATAAAGAGATGACGCCCCTCATCCTCAGTACTTTTGATGAGGTAATGCTCTTTTTTTCCATCGATATTGCTGAAATCGAATCCTCTATTTTTTAAGAATTCCGAAAACGTAGGATTACTTAAGGTTCCTACTGAAATGGAAAACCCCTCTACTTCTGAAAGGTATTTTCGGCAGACGCCCTGAATGTCCATTACTTTGCGCAAATCATTGATTAAATCATTTATAGCTAACCCAATCCCTTGATGTTCCTGAGTGTCCATCTGGATCTCTACTATATCCTTAGCCTGTAACGCCAATCTTACCACCCCTCTGCTTTTCTTTGGAGCAATCCACTTTCCCGAGGATTATCGAGTTTACTATATCTCATAAATTCATCTGAAAACATGTACTCGTTCCGTTTCTTTTATGTGATTTTTTCGTTTATGAAGCCTCTTTAATTGGAAATAACAAGTGTGGCCGAAGCACGCAAAGTCCGCTCTTCGGCCACACCGAACACCTCGATAATTTTCTTATTACTGCGAAAACAACTGCCATTTCTGATTGTCTCCGCCATTATCTTCCCATTGGGTGAGTTGAACTCCGTCTGCCGTCGACCCGGTGCTATCTAGTGCTTTACCGCTATTGCGATTAATGAGTTTAACGTATCCACCACCTACGTCAACGATCTTCCATTGTTGATTATCCCCGCCGTTCTCCGTCCATTGAACGACTAAGGCTCCATTAGCTGTAGAACCGCCAGTCACATCTAGGACTTTTCCACTCTTGACATTTTTAATCTTGTAATAACCACCGCCAGCATCGACAAGCTCCCATCGTTGATTCTTTCCAGCGTGATAATCCCATTGAACAACCTTTGTACCATCTGTCGTGCCACCACCGAAAACTTCGACAATTTTACCTGAGTTTACGTTGGTAATCATATAATTCGTGGTTGCAGTGTTAAAAGTAATATTAGACGTGTTCGCACCTATATCAATTAACCCCTGGGAAGGGTCAGCGATCATGTTCCCATTTATCTTTAGATTAGTGATGTTTACATTGGAAACTTTGCTTGAGCTGTCGTAACCTTGAATAATAGAATGATAATTGTTAATGTTTTCAAAAGTAATACGGGTCAATTCTACGTTGCTGATGGGGCCAACCTGAGTGCCATATTTGGCCGTCCAAATAAGGAGCGGAGCCGTCCTAAATTGACCGTTAGGCCCATTATTGAAGATCTTTTCTGTACGGATGTCGATAAAATGAATATCGTCCCATACACCATTTCCTTCATCATGGCTCAAACTAATACCTCGATAGGCCAGAATCACGTCAATATTGATAAACCAAAGATCGGTTAACGATCCTTGTCCGGCAACCCCTGCCTTGGTACCTGCAGATTCCGTGTAGGCAACTGAGTTCTTATAAACAACATCCGTCATTGGTTCTTCAGTCGATGATTTCGCATCAAATACGTCATCGCCAGTATAGGCGAAGCATTGATCCACTACAGCGTGGGACGTATTAACAAGATCGAAGCCATCTCCATGGACCCAGTGAACATTATTCAAAATTTTCACATTGGTGATTTTAACATTCGTTGATTCCTCAATATTAAAGTTCCAGGTTGTTCCATCCCTTAAGGTGATACCCTCAAAGGTTAGATTGTTCGGCTTTGTTCCCGCAGAATTTTTATATGAACGGATGATGTTCTCACGGTTCGGCCCGAAATCATTTGTTGTAAGCAGTGTACCATTGGAGTCGATCATCCCTCTCCCTTTGATTGCTACATTAGATGCCCCTACGATACGTATGTTGGACTGCTTAAAATTGGTATCAGTAAAATCATAATCGCTTAATGTCGTTGATCCGCGAAGAACAGCACCAGCAGCTAAATATAGCGTGACATTACTCTTCAGCTCAAACTGAGAAATCTTATAAATACCAGCAGGAAAATATACGGTGCCGCCGCCAGAGCGAGCGTTGGCATCATTGATGGCTTGTTGGATTTTGGAAGTCATCAGATTGCTGCCTGTATTGTCTACACCAGAATAATCCATGATGCTTTTCACGCTACCGCCATTGGGCACAGGGGCTCCAGTTTCTAGAGGGTCAGTCATGATCACTAGATTTTCCAGATTATTGACCTTGATCACCAAGTACCGCGATCCGGCTTGGGAAAGGGAGAACGTTAGCTCCTTACCGCTTACGGTTGCCTCAATGCCATAGCTGTGAGGGCTGATATCGTAGGAAGTAATTGCTTGACTGGCTGTCACTTTGAATGTAGCTGTACCAGAATAAGATAACTGTGCAAATGAATAATCAAAATGCTTAACAACTTTGACAGTAGTCGAATCTACAAGCAGAGAATAAGCCGAACTTGTAGCGAAGTAGGAAGGAGTAGGGTAAGACACTACGGATGCAGGAGATGCAGATGTGGCCAAAGGGATAGAGAAACTGAACATTAGGGTAATAACAACGATCATTTTCGTCAACAATTTTCCGATACCTGTTTTCACTTTTCTATCATGCATAATTATTTCGCCTCCTAATAAACTGCCAACGATCATAAATCATACTAGTAACCCTGTTCAATCCTGTTGAAATTAAAATTAATTACATAAAAGAGCCTCCTTTCGTAAAAGCATGTGCATGTAATCTTATTCTTCCAGTTTGCACGAAGACAGACTGGACGACCGATACCGGGATAGGAAGAACTGGTTGTACCATTTTTCAAATATTTAATAAAAACCCGGCATAAATAAAACGCTTTCAAAAATTAGGATATTTACTGATTCAAATGACAATTATTATTGTATTGGACAAATTCATCCGGAAAAATGAATTTAAATCGTTTCTTTTATGTACTTTATTCGTTCATGATAATATCGAATTATCTAGATGGGCATGAACCATACTGATCATTCATCTTTAATAGATTTTTCAAACGAGAATTCTCTATTGATAAAGTCATTTATTGAAGAATTAATTCTTTATGTTGTTTGTTTAAGGAAGCAGTTAGTCCATTTTGCATTAGTTGGCGCCCATACTAGGTGTACACAAACAAAGGACACCCTCACGGGTGCCTTCGGAAAGAACAATATTAATCCTGCGTCATGGGATGCTACATTTCTACTCGATTATATCGCAATCTGAAAGTATTTCCGGTTTATGGCGCATGCTATCCAAATTGGTTATTTTACGGATTACTTTACACGGTACACCTGCAGCAAAAGAATTTTCTGGGATATCCTGAGTCACGACACTACCTGCACCTATTACGCATCGATCACCAATCGTAACACCTCCACATACCGTTACATTTGCTGAGAGCCAAACATCGTTACCAATGCTAACAGGCTTAGCATAGCATAATGACGAAGCATCACCATTCTGATCAAGCATTTGTCTACGTTCGGAGGCAACGAATGGGTGAATAGGCGTAACGATTGTTACATTAGGACCAAAACTCACATGATCACCTATTGTAACCTGTGCATCATCCTGGACTGTAAGGTTATAGTTTCCAAAAAAATAATTACCGATTTTTGTATGAACACCATAATGAAAAAAAATGGGACCTTGAATAAAACAATGCTCCCCTATGCTATCAAGTAACTGTGACAATATCGCTTCCCGCTCCTCTGTCTGATCCTCAAATGTTCGACTATATTGACTACTCAAATTGTGCGCGAGAAGCTTTTTACGCTTTAGGTCTGTGTTACCTGGATTGTATAATATCCCTTTGAATATTCGCTCTTCTTCTGTCAAATTCTTCACCTCTTTAAATTTTTAGACAGTAAGTTCAATTTGAATGTTTTCTGGTCCTAAAATACAGCTTTCATAATATCCGTCACCTGTGGTCCGTGGCCCACTTAACGTTCTAAATCCCGCTTCTGCCAATTGCTTGGTTAGCAGATCGACTTGTTCCTTACCGCCTAAGCTGAAAGCTAAATGAGTTAAGCCCGTGCGCAACAGATCATGGACTCCTTCTACCATATCCGGTCTGCTCATAATCTCTAATCTAGCGCCGCCCTCAAACGTGAGAAAATAGGTTTTTAATCCCGTTTTGGGATTATGGTATTGTCTATTTGACTTAGCATTAAAGAATTGAATATAAAATTGTCTGCAGCTTTCTAAATCTTGTACATACATAGCAATATGTTCAATTTTCATAAAAATCTCCTTTTCATTTTATTAATATTCCTTTTTATGCAAAACATAACCTTCATCAACACTTACTCCATTGAGAGATCCCTCGTAATATTGTTTAGCCATTTATATTTAAAATAACGCATGAAGGCAATCGGGGCTTTAATAACCTCGTCTAAATTGATGATAATAAATATCGTTAGAGGGGAGAGATGCCACACAAATGCACTCATGTATCCTAATGGTAATATGATGCCCCACATTACAATCGTGTCACACCAAAAGCCAAATCTAGAATCCCCTCCAGCAACAAATATTCCTCCAATCGTCGTAGAGTTTATCGATTTCGGAATACAACAATAAGCACAGACAAGAAGCATTCCACTCAAATATATTTGTGCTTGCTCATCCAAATTGACAAGTAGAAACACTATAGGCTTCAGTAATAGCAAAGTAATACCTGCAACGATGCCAAACAAGATAGCATATACATTTAATATTTTCCCAGCTCTTTTAGCCATTTCAATTTCGCCATTGCCTAGATATTTACCAACAAGGACGGAGCCACCACTTGCAATGCCTCCACATAATACAATAACCAGATTCTTAACGACCGAGGCAACTGAATTTGCAGCGACCATATCTGCATTGACATGTCCAATAATTGCAGATGTCACAGTTAATGCGCATCCCCAAACAATATAATTTCCTTGGACAGGTAGTGTATACCTCAAAAAATCCTTAATCAAATTACGCTGAACCATATCACGTAAAGGTAACCTAAACTTTATATTTGATTTGATCGAGTGGATGATACAGCAACCAAATTCAACGATACGTGCCAAAACTGTAGAGAAAGCAACTGCCACTATAGCCTTTTCTGAATTACCCGGATAAAGTATGAAAATACTTATTACATTCAAGAGAATGTTCAATATAAGGCACATAGAACTGATCCAGGCACTGACACGGGCATTTTCCATGCTTCTAATGACACTAAAGTACATTTGGGATATTCCGCTTATCAGATAGGAGAACGAGATCACTCGCAAGAAACTCGATCCATATTGAATTAACTCGACGTCAGTTGTGAAAAACCTCATTAATTGATTCGGCATTAACAGCGATATCCCAAAAAAGATAGCGGATATAATAATAGACATCGTACATCCGATACTAAAGACTCGTTCAATGGTCATTAAATCTTTCTTTCCCCAATACTGAGCAGTCAAAATACCTACTCCTGCAGCCAATCCCATATAAAACAGTGTTAAAACAAATGTAATTTGCCCGGCCAATGATACAGCAGACATTGTAGACTGGTTTATAAAACCTAACATGAATATATCTATTGTCACGGCTAACGATGAAATGAGATTTTGTAAAGCAATCGGAATGACCAAATTAAGCAATTGACGATTGAAATACTTATCTCTCATCGCAAGCGTGCTTCTTCATCCAGATCTTCCGTAGTGATCTCTTTGTCTTTGTAATAGTATTTTTGGTCGTGTTCATTAATGGTGCGCATCACCCTGCATGGATTACCAACAGCAATAGAGTTAGCCGGAATATCTTTTGTTACAACACTGCCGGCACCAATAACGGTATTTTCTCCAATTGTGACCCCTGGACAAATTGTAACATTCGCCCCGATCCAACAATTGTTCTCAATTTTCACCGGATCAGCATACATATATCCTCTGTAATCTGGATGGATTGGATGTCCTACTGTAGCAATTGTTACAGATGGACCGAACATAACATTTTTTCCGATAATAATTTTAGTGTCGTCAACAAAATTACAATTAAAATTAATGTACGTTCCGTCTCCAATCTCAATGTTCGTACCATAGCAAAAATAAAAGGGCGGCTCAATCCACACCTTCGTTTCTTTACCAAATATCTCTTGAATGAGTTGTGTACGTGTTTCTAGATTATCTGGCGCTGTTATATTAAAGGCATGCATTCTTCTTTTCGCCTGTAGTCTGTCTTCAGGCAGTCCTTCACAGTAATCAGTAAATAGTTTACCGGAGGCAATACGTTCTCTCATCGTCATATTTCTGGCTCCTTATAAAATCTTTTGGATTTTGTATTCTTGTCGAGCAATATCAAAATTGTATAATTTCTTAGTAGTCCTAACCACCGAAATCAAATATAATTCTATTAAAATCGTATTTTGTTTGAGGGAGATGTGATTGTGAGTGCAGAGCTGGAAGTATTCTCTGATTTATCGGAAGAACTAAATTATAATCTTCCTGATTTTCCACTATACGTACGAAAAGGAGCACTTAATCATTTCGATAAATATGCAGCAGCATGCCATTGGCATCCGGACTTGGAATTTATATTAGTGCTAGATGGCGAGATGGAGTATTTTGTAAATGGAGAAATTGTACTGATTGAACAAGGAAATGGGATATTCGTTAATAGCAAGCGTATGCATTACGGTTTTTCCACCAAAAAATTAGATTGTACATTCATTGTCGTTGTTATCCATCCTTCACTACTCGGAGAAAACACACATGTAGGCAAAGTATATTGGGATGAGAAATTCGGTTCTAATACTGAAGACTATATTATGATTACTCCGCAAAGCACGTGGGGAAAGGAAATCCTGCATTCCTTACATCGGATTTATGAAGAAATGAACAGCACTCCTTGCAAGCCACTACGTCTTCTTTCACTGGCTACATCACTTTGTGCAGACGTCGGAGATCAAATACAGAGGATTCCTGGGCAGATAAATGATGACCAGTCATGGATTGCCGTTTGGAAAATGACAGGATTTATTCATCATCATTTTGACCTTAGAGTAACTCTAAATGACATCGCTACCGCTGGGTCTGTTTGCAGGAGTAAATGTTGCGAGTTATTTGGCACATACATTGGCCAAACGCCTAATACTTATCTGGTACGATACCGTATCCAAAAGAGCTCCGAGATGCTGGTGGGAACTAATCGATCGATTAGTGAAATTGCGATGAACTGCGGATTTCAAAGTGCGAGCTATTTTTCATCTGTTTTTCGTAATGAGACAGGATTGACGCCTCAGAATTACCGAAAGAAATCTCGAACACCTTCCCATTCAAATTAGCTTATTGACGGGTGCTTCCCAAGAATAGCTTATTTTTCGGTTTGGCACTCGCGACCTCAAATCCACCCTCGCGAATGCCAAAGAAGCCAATAATTCCAAAGTAACCTTTGGCTTACTGGCTTCGTTCACTCCGGAAATCTACTCCACTAATATTCTGTCAAATCTAATGATTCACACCTATTTTTGCTTTTTCAATGTTCGCAACGGTTCCACCATCTACTCGTAAGTCAATGCCAGTAATATAAGAAGCATCATCACTCAGTAAAAACGCAATAGCTGTTGCAATCTCAGAAGCTTCGCCTTCGCGGCGTAACGGTGTAATATCAAGCATTAATTTCATCTCTTTTTGTTTATCTGCTTCTTGGCGACCCATTGCTGTATTGATTGTTCCAGGTGATAGTGACGTAATGCGGGCTCCTCTTTCTCCCCATACCCATGCCTGATCTTCAACAATTAATTGCACACCTAATTTAGATAGCGTATAAGCTGCTCCTGAGTTCCCTTGTGCAAATTGCTCCATGGTTTCCACGACCTTTTCTGCTAATGGTTGTTTTAATACTTCCACATAAGGGCCTTGACGAGGTGCCATATAACCACTCATGGAAGAGATACAAACAACTGCAGTTCCTTCTGTAGCGAGTGGTAGAAACGCTTCTAACACAATACCTGTACCGACTAGGTTAACTGCTGTAATCCGCTTTGAATCCGCCATTGTAGGGGAAAGACCCGCTGTATGTACTAACCCTTTTAACGTACCTAATTCAGACGCTCTTTTCGCTAAAGCAGCAACGTTTTCTTTTGAAGTAATATCAACGGTTTGGTAGTATACTTCTGTAATACCTTTTGCATTAAGTTCTTCTTTCGTTTGAATTAAGCGTTCTTCCGATATATCTGCTAATAGAACAGTCCCTTTTTTCCCAACGATTTCAGCAGTTGCTTTACCCATTCCACCCGATCCACCTGTGATTACATACACATGTTTTGTCATTTCGCAACCTCCAAAATCATATTTGATTGTATTATAATCGCTTTCATTAAAGCCATAACGAGACAATTTCGATATAAATGTCTAGAGGAGTGTCACAATTGAGAACAGCAAAAGAAGCAATATGTGAAGCATTTTTAGAGTTGTTAAGTGAGAGAAGTTTTCAAGATCTTTCTGTAAAAGAAATTGTTCAAAGAGCACAGATTTCTCGTTCTACCTTTTATTTGCATTTCACTGATAAGTTTGAACTAATGGAGTATGTGAGAGAAACTCTTAATGACCTATTTTTATCTTTTTACAAACAAGACTCTTTATTAAAAGACACACCAAGCACCCCTTATTTCTTATGTAGACATATTTTAAAATATCGCTCATTTTATGTGATTGAATTTGGTAATGCAGATGAAATCAGAAAATTGTCTGATCAGCTGGCGGCGCATTTATTGAGTGCCTTTGGCGATCAGGATTATGCAATCTTCGCTAGTTATGGCACCATAGGATACCTAAGTTTTTGGGTGAGGAATGATTTCGTAATTAGTCCGGGGGAAGCAGCGGAAAAGCTATTGAAAATCGGGTTCACCGATTGGACCTATAATTTAAAAATGAAATTAACTTGAAAGAAGCCAGTAAATCCAAAGTTCTTTGGGTTACTGGCTTCTTTCATTATAATCAAGATACGACGTATGATTCACCTAAAACACGCTTAATACTGTATGACCCCTCTATCATTTCCGTGGCTATAAATGACTCCATATCACTAGATTCAATATTATACAACACTTCAATTTCCTTGGAGAACAGAATGTTTCCTTCCTTGATAAGTTCAGAGAGAGGTGGAACATTTTCAGCTTTTACATCTCCATTGTAAACTTGTTGAAGTCCGTCGACATAGGCTTCTAATGATCGTGCCCCCACAATTTTAACACCTTTATTTTCTTCATTCACCATGATAATGGTTGGAAATCCACGTACACCAAGTCTGCCTGCTAACTCAAAATCCTGCTCTAACAAATCTTGTGCCGATCCAAGAGCAGCATCCGCCACTATTTCTTCGCCATTTAGCCCAATGTTGTTGACTATATCAACTAATATTTTCTCCTCTCCAATATTCTGATTGAAGGCGAATACAGCTTCTCTTGCCTGACGCAAAAACTCATTTTCTTTACCCGGATATAAATTTTGTATAACCTTGTATACTCTAGATGGCGGGTACGAAGAAAGAATCGGATTGTTTTTCCACAAAGAACCATCGATAGGCATACGTGAATGTAAACCGACTTCTCTCCAATGCTCCGCAACATCTGAAGGCTGTTGAATGCCATTGGAGACATCTGCAAAACCATGCCAGCTAGAAAGCAAACCACCCATAATCGTCTTCACGTTAAAATATTGACCATACTGCAGAATAAAACGATTGAGTACCGGCTCAAGCGCCCAACAGTGGGAACAGATCGGATCTGTTGCATAGTAAAGTGTGATTTTGGGGGACTGTAGATTAAAGTCGATCATTTCCATTTGCTCTTCATCCCCTGGCCCACAGACACCGGTTTTAAGGTCACACATCATATTTGAATTATTCATATATAAATCACCTTTCGCTGGAGAATCAAAGAAAGTGCCCTCTTGTAGAAGTTCTTTGTATGGGAGTATTATAATACCAATACAAATTCAAACAAGTACGATTATTTTTAATACTAAGTATCTTTAATAATACTATTGGACAGGAGTTATGTATGAAATACGAATTTAGACTTGATCAATTATGTCCTGCAACCTTCGCATTCCATGTAATCAGCGGAAAGTGGAACCTCCCGATCCTAGCCATTCTTAGTGAGAACGACAACATACGCTATAACGAGTTAAAAAGAAGACTGCATGGAATAACAGGGACTACCTTAACCAACTCACTAAGGGATCTTATAGAATATGGAATCATTCATCGGGAGCAGTATAACGAAGTGCCACCAAGAGTTGAGTATTCTCTAACCTCATCTGGAAAAGAATTAGTGCCTTTAATTGAATCCGTTGTTGAATGGGGACAAAGAAATATTGGGGTGAAGGATAATTCCTAGACTGCTTTCTCACTCCTATTCCTGAATCTCCAAATGCATATACGAAGGCGCTTCATCCCAAGGAACGCTATATCCCGCTCCCTTTGCACAGAACATAGAGCTGGAGGTATACTCAGGATCAGCGCTGCGGTCGTATCCAATCCTTGCGATGACCTGTTCTGGGTTATGACATGGCTGATAACCGCCTAACTTCATCGAGATTGCTCCCTTGCCCTTCGTGAATGAAGCAAGCTCTACTGCATAATGCATGAACGTCGCGACAGGCGCACGTCCCTGAATAAACATCGATTCACCTAGCATTTCTGGCGGGTCAAATTCACCATGGGCCAGCTGTATATCAGACATTACGCGTCCGATAAGCTCTGCATCGACTTTGATTTTGAATAGATAATAGGGTTCCAGTAGAATCTTGTTCGCTTGCTCCAAGCCCTGCCGCAGTGCCCGCAGTGTCGCCTCCCGAAAATCACCGCCATGAGTGTGCTTCTGATGCGCTGCCCCGGTTAAAAGCGTTACATACAGATCGGTGACGGGAGAGCCGGTAAGAACTCCACGATGGTCCTTTTCAAGTAAATGCTGACCGACGAGATGCTGATACCCAGTACTGAGCTGCTCCACATGGCATGTACTGCGATATATAATTCCCTCACCACGTTTCGCAGGCGCAAGCCGGAGATGCACCTCTGCGTAATGCTTAAGAGGTTCGAAATGCCCACAGCCAATCACAGTCTCTGCAATTGTTTCTTTGTATAATATCTCTGGCTTTGAGAACGTTACCTTGAGCTGGAAACGGTCTAACATCACCTGCTGAAGTACCTCTAGCTGGATCATTCCCATCACATGAACATGAATCTCCTCCAGCTTGTCCTCCCATGTCACTTGCAGCGTAGGGTCTTCGGCTTGCAGGATCATGAAAAAGCGTAGTACTTCTCTGGATGATATCCCCAAATTGAATACAACTTTGGATTTCAACGCTGACTCAAGACGGGATTCTACTCGATCAGAATGATCACCTATACCCAGTCCAATGGCCGCATCGGTTAGGCCCGTAACGGCAACAAGCTGTCCCGCGGAGGCTTCATCGCATGAAGTATATTTCCCCCCATGATAGATACGAATAGAAGTGATTTTCTGGCTTAACTCCTCATGTTCTGAAGTGCTATAGCAGAGATCCTCCCGTACCCGTAATTTTCCAGCTAATATCTTCATAAAAGTCAGTCGCGTGCCTTGCGGCTCATGACGCACCTTATATACTCGTGCCCCGAATACTGCGTTTACTTCATAAGTCGATTCCATTAGTAGTTGCATCGTCTGCATCCATTCCGCAATCCCCTGATCCAATAGAGCTGCTCCACTCATAACGGGAAAAACCACCCGTTCTTTAACCATTTGTTTCAGCGTAGCCAATACCTGCCCAGGATCAATGTTGTCTTCGAGATATGCCTCCATCAAGGCTTCATCTCGCTCAGCAACGGCGGTAATAACCTCTTCAGGCAGTATGCTCTGATCTAGACCTTTTGCCAAATACAACATATCCGGCGAAAATTGCTGCCTTAACGCTTTTAGCACACGCTGGACGTCAGCACCGGTACGATCTATTTTGTTAATAAATATAAAAGTGGGTATGCCATATTCCTGTAGCAATTGCCAGACCGTTTCGGTATGCCCTTCAATGCCCTCCACAGCACTTAAGATGAGTACCGCATAATCCATGACCTGTAAAGCGCGCTCCATCTCAGCTGAAAAATCGACATGCCCCGGTGTGTCAATGAGCTGATACGATTGTTCGTTATATTTCATCACCGCCTGGTCAGCAAAAATCGTTATCCCCCGTGCCCGCTCCATCTCATGACTATCCAAAAAGGCATCCTGATGATCGACTCTCCCCCGAGTCTTAATTCCGGAAGCATGGTATAGGAGCTGCTCTGCGAAGGTGGTTTTGCCGGCATCAACATGTGCTAGCAGTCCGATGGTGATTGGTGATGCTTCTGACAGTTTACAATACATATTTCTACCATCCATTCAGTCAATCTGTTATATAAGAATCGTAGCCGAAATCTAGTAGCTTGTACAGAATCTCTCACCACCGACAGCATACGGTAACGCCCGAAGATCCATATTATCCAATGACATAACCATCCTCGATGACAAGCTATTGAGATGATGATCATGTCCCTATTAACTTATAAAAAACCGGTAACCCTTAACAGAAAGGATTACCGGCTCAATGAATAGTTAGTTTTTGTGGTTTTTCATTTTAAACGTGAGTTCACCGTTAGAAAACCCTTTATAAGCTCTTCACTAGTAGTTTATTCAATGCGATAACGTTTATATTTCTAATCTCCTTAAAACAATAAATCATCTACTTTCTAGACTCAACAGCTTTTTATCTAGAAATGCCTTTACATCTTTAGCAAGCTGTATAGATGCTTCAATTTCCAACTTAGTTGTTGAAACACTTTCAATGCTGCATCCAATAGGAATTCCCTTCTCAAGCCCGAACTCAAATAGTTCTTCAAATATTTTTTGAGATAGCTGAATTGATTTATCCAAAATGTCGTTCGAGTATTTCAACTCGTTTTCTAACCATCCCGGGATACTAATCCCCAACCATTTCATAAATTGTAATGTTTTCGCTGTGCCACATGGTGCAAGATTAAATAAAATAGGAACCATTTCAAAACCCTGATTTGTATAGGAATAATATAAATCAGACAGTAAATTCTTTGATGCCTCTACATTATAAGTTGCCTGAGTGATAAAAAAGCTGCATCCATTGTTAATCTTTTCGACAACCCGTATATGCTCATCATTCTTTTTTATATGTCTTTCAGGAATGACAACTCCTCCAAAATTCAAATTACTATTTAACTGTTTGCTTAGCTTATAAGCATCTGGTAAATTCAATTTCACCTCTTGCTTACTTGACGAAGCACCCACATACACTGAAAATCTGTCTTCACTTTCGTCAGTCTTAATCCAATCCGCGAACGAAGCTCTTGTATCATTACCGACGCACCGATAAATTATTTTCGGGACCTCCACTTGTCTTAGATATTTATCACCATAGACAGCCGGATCAATCGTTGGTAAATATGGGTAAGGTCTTTCATGATCAACTCTTTCTGCTTCCTCCTGGACATCGTAAAGAATTAAAGCATCTAAATCAACGTTTTTAAGTCTTTCAACCTGTTTCTGTGCAATTTCTGATATTTTTTCTGGTGAATGGCTTGCCTTCGGTGGTGTCATTCCATATGTTAAAATACCAGGTTTCTTGCTCAATATTTTTTGTTTAAATGTACTCCCTGCCGCTCCCAAATTAAAAACTCCTCTACTCGTCTCTTATAAGTTAAGGCTACCATGGCAGGCTTAATATGTATAACTTATATTTACTATATCTAGTTATATCTTAAAGCTATGATTCCCTATTGGTACTTATCGAGTAGTACATCATGGAGGAGGAACTTCTAGATTTTAATGTTGACAACCATTTGGTCTGACTATAATATTAGAAGTCCTGCCAACCTTAAAGTTGGCGATAAGGGGACCGAAAGGTTCATTCTTATTTAAAAAGGGTGAGTATTATGAATAAAGAAGAATTAATGGAAAGCGCACGTAACACAAAGAAAGCTGCTTATGCCCCTTATTCTAAATTTCCAGTTGGAGCAGCCTTATTACTTAAAGATGGAAATGTTATTAATGGAGTAAATGTAGAAAATGTATCTTTTGGTGCTACTAACTGTGCAGAGAGAACAGCAATCTTCACAGCTATTACAAAGGGCTATACTAAAGGTGATTTTCAGGCTATAGCTGTAGCAGGTGACACAATGGATTTTCTGCCGCCATGCAGTATCTGCAGACAAGTATTATCGGAATTCTGTTTGCCCGACATGCCTGTCTATTTAACCAATGAGAAAAAAGAAATCTTAGAGCTGAGTTTAAGGGATTTATTGCCTTACGCATTCAAAAATTTAGATATGTAAAAATAATACCTACCATAGTGGAATATCAAAAACACGCGTACCTGTGTTAGACAAGTACGCGTGTTTTTGTGTTTAAAAGCTTATTTACTTTTATCATTTCCAAAGCATTCCTTACCCTAAATTCAATAAATTCTTTATCATAGTCTGTATGTAGTTCTATAGTATTTAAATTATCAAGCAAAATAAGGAATTCACTTTCCAGTTTTTCTATTCCTTCATCAAACGCAAAAATATTCGTATTCTTTAAAGAATATATTAACTCACATCCGAGTTCACTAATTAAATCATTTCCCCAGAGAGTTTTTCTACATGATTCGAAACCAAACAAATTATTATGTGGTGCGGGTACCTGCTCCTCCAAAAAATTAGTATCTACAATTATACTTCCCTTTTGAATTACACTAATTATCAAACTCATATAGTTAAAACCTCTCAATGATTATCTATCATTTTTGATTCTTTTTTCCCATACCTGCTCATCGCCCAGAAACAACTCACTTCCCATTATTCCAGGTAAAAATATTATTCCATCTTTATAAATATTAATGAGTACTGGGTGAGCCTTATCATTGAAACTATAATTGATGTATATCTTTTCTCCATATTTCACGACAGCATTATCTGGGTATACTGATGTACTCAATATTCCGATCGAAGATTGTTCGACTGGATTATTGCTGTATACAGATTCATGAACTGAATTAGCATATGTACAGTTTTGGAGCTTTCCAGTTGGACTAAATAAAGAAACAAAAGCTGTAATAATTATACTTAATGAAAATATTCTTTTCATATTACATTCCCCCTTTATTATTTCTAACGATTAGATTTTTCCTTATTTTGATTAGATAATATAGAGTTAAGATAAATTGTATAATAGAAATACTCCAAGGAAGCAGAATGAGCATTTCCACTTGATATTTTGGAAAAAATAAAATAGAAACGACAACTCCATCATCACTATCACTGTCATCTTGCGTTGCATTAAAAAATAAAAGAAGTAAGAGGCTGGATAACATAGTTACCAAAAACCAAATAGCATTGTACTTTATCCTCTGAGTCCTTATAATCAAAAAAGAATTAATAAAACATAATAAAAGTGGTATAAAGTACACCTTAAATGAGCTGTTTAATAACTCCGTTCCCCATCCCTCTATTCTTATCTTTAAAAAATAGATTAAGATCAGATGCAGTCCAACCACCAGTATTACATAAAGAGTGGCTTGTAGCCCTGTCTTGAATGACTTCATCTTTCGCCCCCCTTTTCCATTCGTTCACTTAATGCTCTAATGATATCATCACCCTTCATCGAGATTTTCTTCTTGCTTCAAGCACCTATATAAGACCCCTGAAATTATATGGATTAATTTTAACTAAAACACTAAATATCCTTATAATGTAATCATCGGGAATTTCAAGGCGAAAACTAATAGAAACCCCCTCTTCCAAGTCAAGATTAGATAATTTATTTGAACTGATTTAAAGTTTATGAACAAAGAACAAAGTAGAAGTTAAGTACAACCCTTTTCATTAGACCCTTTGAGTTCAAATTACTTAGAAAAGCTGTATAGATCGTAAAGCTGGTTACAAACACATGTAATAAACAACACGATAGTTTGGTTATTACTGCGGTGAGAATCTTTTGAATATTTTTCCACATCTATATAGTACCGCTTAAACAGACACCAGTAGTCTATATCAAACCGGCTAACGGTACGGATAGACGTGGTATTTTTAGAATAGAGAAAAAGAAGGATAAACAAGGCGTCTTTGATATCCAAGGCAGTCGGCAGGATCGCCGTATCATAGCCCCTCGGAAGGTCTCAGCCTCACGACTGGAATCGATTGTTCGTCAATGGTGTATCGGAGGAAGCTTCCTTATTCAGCAGGGCATTCCACTGCTAACTGGAAGGGCCGCAAGAGTATGTGCTGCACGAAGCATAACCTCTAATCTTCATGGTGGTGGTCACGCGGTTCGTGCAGAGACCTTATTGAAAGAGTAGCTAGGTAGCACAGAGAAAACCGAGAAGGTTATGAAAACTGCCGAAAAGCTAGGTCTTGAGGCCGCTGTCTTTCTAGAAGAAAGCTTTGGTGTATTATGTGAATTAGCTCTTGATCTAGCCATCGATCGTGAAGGAAGGATCTATGTCTTAGAGGTCAACCCGACGCCTGCCCGAGAAGTATTCGCCCGATCCGGGGACAGCAGCACCTATCGTAAAGCTTTAGTACGCCCTATGGAATATGCATTATGGCTATATAATAATAAAGGGGCCCCTTGGATGTCGTATACAAAAATCCGGTTGCCTTTACCGAATCTGCTGGTACCAAGGTAGGCATGCAAGTACGAGCTGCGGTCAGCGATATTGGTTTATGAATATTGACGTGATCCAGGGCTATCGGGGTGACAGCGTGGATCATGACCAAGGGAATGGCGTATGGGATGATATTCATTTTATCGACATTCGTACAGAAAAAATCTTTAATAATGGTACCTCCGGCCAATTTAGGACGGCTCCGATCCTCATCTGTACGGCTAAATATGGCAGTGACGAGGTTGGCTCGGTCAGCAATATAGAAATGTTCGATAGATGGATAGAAAATGGGGTGCAGGATGTATTGAAGGAGGAAGGAATAGTATCCATAGCCTTTTCACCATTGGCAAAGGGATTGCCATTAGAAGGTCTTTCAAATGCAATTCTCCAAATATTATTCTAGATGTATTAATTCTTGCAACTAAGGGCAGGTTATCCGCTTTGTACTTTATATTCAATGACAAACCAACAACAACTCATGTTTCTGTTTGGCTTATTATAAAAAGCCGATAAACCTTAACAGAAAGGCTTACCGACTTAAAAACTTAGTTCTAATGCATAAATATGCACACACTTGAATATCAATGATTTTTCTCGTTTAAAACGAATTTTTCTCATTTAAAATGAAAAATCACACTAAGTTATTCAAATTATTCTATGTCAAATACTTACCCACACCGACTATACCCGCAATTGCCACAAGTCTTACAACCCTCAATATTAATCAGCGAAGCGCCGCCGCAAGATGGGCAAAGATCACGTGAAGCGCTAGTGTGGTTATGCGCGCCATGTCCACCATGGCCATCATCGGTAGATGTTGCCGCAGGAACACTCGCTTTCAACTCCGCATTTAAAGCTTCATTGAAATCCTCTAGCTCCAAAGTTGCTGCGATAGGTGCAGGCACATGATCATCCTGAGCGTTGCTCAGCACGTGAGCTTCCAATGCTTTAGCTACAGCATCAGCAATGGATTCAACTCGATTCGCACCGAAGCCGATAGCGCCTGATCCGCCGATACCTTTTAAATGTTTGATCAACAATTCTACCTTCTCACCATGATCTCCATAACGGAGGAACAAGGAGCAGACACGACCGAGTGCTTCTGCCATCGCAAAGACGTCAGAACCTGCTTTACCTACATTCAGGAAGATTTCTGCCGGTGTGCCATCTAGATCATTGATCGTAATATATGCCATGCCAAAAGGTGTGTTGATTTTATAGGTTGCGCCGCGTAGAACCTGCGGACGTTTCTTGTATTGTTTATCCAGCTCTTTAGTAGGAGCTTGAGGTGCTGGGCTTGCGGCTACAACACTTGCACTTGCTTCAGGAGCAACTGCAGCTTCAACTGCTGGAGCTACCTCTTTAGCTGCATCTTCCTTCTTCGAGGTTTGCAGAACCTGCACATCACGGCTACCATCACGGTAGATCGTAACCCCTTTACAGCCCAGATCGAAGGCCATTTCATATAGCTCAGCCGTCTCTTCTACAGTGAAGTCAGACGGGCAGTTGGCTGTCTTGGAAATCGAGCTATCTACCCAGCGTTGAATCGCTGCTTGCGCACGAATATGATCCTTAGCCGACAAATCCATCGAGGTCACGAAGTAATCTGGCAGGTCTTCTCCTGGATGAGCTTCAAGCCATTCTTGAGCGATTGGAACGAACTGCTCATCGTAGCCAAGGCGACTTTGACGGAAATATTTGAAGGCGAAATAAGGCTCAATACCTGTCGAAGTGCCTACCATTGTACCTGTGCTACCTGTAGGCGCTTGAGTAATTACTGTAACGTTACGCATGCCATGTTTGCGAATCGCTTCGCCAACCTCTGGATACGTTTCGAGCATATTTTTTATAAAGCCGCTCATTAAGTATTTCTCGGTATCAAAAGCGAGGAAAGATCCCTTCTCACCAGCAATCTCTGCGGATGCAAGATACGCTTCACGAGCCATAAAGCCGTACAGCTTGTCCAGAAACGCCAAAGATTCCGGGCTACCGTAACGGATGTTCAATTTGATCATCAGCTCAGCAAGACCCATCGTTCCGAGACCCACACGGCGTTCGTTTTTCTGATTTGCTTCATTTTCCGGGAAATGATAAGGCGTCTTATCAATGACATTGTCCAAGAAACGTACGGAATAACGCGTCGTAGTCGCGAGATCTTCCCAGTCTACATCATGATTCTTCTCATCGTAGAATTTAGACAGGTTCACAGCGGACAAATTGCAGACTCCCCAGCCTGGCAGTCCTTGCTCCCCACATGGGTTCGTACAAATGATCGGATTAAAATACCAGCTGTTGGACATCTGATTGTAGTATTCCATGAACACAACGCCTGGCTCCGCGGATTTCCAAGCGGATTCAATAATGGTGCGCCACACATCACGCGCTTTAACGGTACGATAATGAATAACGTTTTTTCCCGCAGCCTTCCACTTGTCTAGATCGCCATCCCACACATCGTTGTACTCTGGATCTGTAGTATCCGGAAATACGAGATCCCAATCTAGATTTTCTTTTACAGCCTTCATAAAGCTATTGCTCACACATACCGAAAGGTTCGCATTCGTCACTTGACCCATCGTTTGCTTTACGGTAATGAAGTCCTCCACATCTGGATGCCAGTCATTAATCATGAGCATGAGTGCACCACGGCGGCTACCGCCTTGTTCAATTAATCCAGTGGTATAGCTAAACAGACCGCCCCAAGATACAGAACCACTGGAAGAACCATTAACACCTCTCACAATTGCACGGCGTGGACGTAGTGAGGATAGGTTAATGCCTACACCGCCACCACGAGCCATGATTTCTGTCATTTCAGCCAACGTCTGCATAATGCCGCCACGGCTATCTTTTGGAGAAGGAATTACATAACAGTTGAACAGGGTTAGTTCTTCACTAGCGCCTGCACCAGCAGCAATTCGTCCACCCGGTACGAGCTTCCAATCATCCAGGATCGAACGGAATTTACCCGCCCATTCTTCTCGAAGCTCAGGCGTCTTCTCCACAGAAGCCATAGCTGTAGACAGACGATCCCACATTTCCTCTGGTGTTTTTTCTATATTAAGCGTCAGCTTTTCAACATCTGATTTCACAAGTTCGCCGCTGCGTGTCTTTACGGTTACGATTCTGCCTTTACGCTCTACGATCTCTCCGACTTCCTTCGTGGGAAACTTCGGATCATCCTTTGTTAGAACGAGTACAACATCGCCCACTTTAGCATTATTGCTGTCGGCATCCTTCCAAGCATAACGATCCAAAAATATTTTTTCACTTAGCCCTTCAAGGCGTTGCTTCCGTTCCACTTTACCCAATAGAAAAACCTCCCGCATTGTAGTAAATATCAGTTCCATTTCAAGGTGTGGGCGTACATTTTGTGACCCACAACAAAAACTTCCTTACACTTATCTTCCGTCTTACGGGTGTATGTAGGAAGTTCATCTTGTCAATAACAAATAGCAGCTACGCACTTTAAAAAATCACATTTTCATGCTTTTGTCACAATATATTGTGTGCGTAAGCTTTTAAACTATACCACATATTGTATCGAAGGTCTTTTTCGAAAATAGAGTTAAGCAGCCGAAATATCGCAAACCTTGCCGCGTTTTCTCGCTTTTACTCTCTTTTTTAAAGGCTATCAAGAAAAATAGAAGGTTATGAATTCTCTTGTTTAAGAGCATACTACTCCTACGAATGATGATATGAAATAGCACCTGAGGAGGCTGTACCTTGACGCAATTATTCCGTAATTCTCTACCTCACAAAGGTGGAAAGTCAGCGCCTATACTGCCTGTTCCTCTTTCTTTTGACCGGAATTGGCTGCAGGATCTAGAACTCAAACTAGATAAAGGTGGTCCGTGGGGAGACTACCGTCTGTCCAAGCTTGCTGTGCAAGGTGAACAAACGGGTCTAGTAACCAGCTTCGATGAGCTGCAATGCATGAAGCATTTATCCGGATTATCCCCGCTTCCTCATCAGCTCGATACCGCGCATAAGGTTTTATTTGAGATGTCGGGCCGTGCGATTCTTGCAGACGAGGTTGGACTTGGGAAGACGATTGAAGCAGGACTTGTACTCAAGGAATATCTTGTTCGCGGTCTCGTCTCTAAAGTGCTTATACTGGTACCCGCTTCCCTCGTATTGCAGTGGGTCCGCGAGCTGAATGCCAAGTTTGGCATATCTGCTGTTGCACAGAAAAAAGCATATTCCTGGGGAAATGCGATTGTCGTCGCATCTATGGACACCGCGAAACGCGATCCACATAAAGAAATGCTGCTGGAAAATGAATATGACATGTTGATTATTGATGAAGCCCATAAGCTAAAAAATAAAAAATCGACCAATTATTTATTTGTACAGCAATTACGAAAAAAATATTGCCTGCTCCTAACCGCCACTCCCGTTCAGAATGATCTGGGCGAGCTATTTAATTTGATCACTTTACTGAAGCCAGGGCAACTAGGAAATCAGGGCGATTTTGCTTCGAATTTCGTCGTTGATAAACGTCAGCCTAAGAATGAAGGTCAGCTAAGGGACGAGCTATCGAAGGTGATGATCCGCAATCGGCGTGGCGAAGGTCCCGTTAACTTTACGAAACGAAAAGTCCGTAATATTCCGCTAGTTCTTTCACAGGAAGAGAGAGTATTATATGACGCTGTCACTTCTTTTGTTAAAGATCAGTATCAGGAATCGGGGGGCAATCTCAGCAGCATGCTTTCCTTGGTAACGCTTCAGCGTGAGGTATGCAGCAGTCGGGATGCCGTCTTTATCACTTTAGTTAATCTGATCAAGAAGCTGCCCGCAGATTCTCCGAAACGCGATCGGATGATGGAGCTACTGCACACACTTCGTACGGTTAAGACCAATACCAAAGCCGAAACAACACTATCTCTCATTCAAGAAATGAATGAAAAGGTCATCGTTTTTACGGAGTATCGCGCGACTCAAGAATATTTGCTTCAGTATTTCCGCGAACATGGGCTAATGTGTGTTTCTTATTCCGGCGGGATGAATCGTGGTAAAAAGGACTGGATGATGGATCTCTTCCGCGGTCGCGCTCAAGTCATGATCGCAACCGAGGCAGGTGGTGAGGGCATTAATCTGCAGTTCTGTCACCATATGATCAACTTCGATCTGCCTTGGAATCCCATGAGAGTAGAACAGCGGATCGGGCGAGTTCACCGGTTAGGTCAGGAAAATGATGTGGTTATCTATAATTTATCCACGCAGGGCACGATTGAAGAACATATTCTGCATCTGCTACACGAGAAAATCAATATGTTCGAAATGGTCATTGGCGGGCTGGATGTGATTCTGGAGCGTTTTGAGAAGAAAGAATCGCTGGAGAAAAGTTTATACAAAATCATGCTCGAATCCCGCTCCGATGAAGAGCTGCGACATGAGCTAGATCATATCGGTGAATCCCTAAGTGAGTTGACTCAGGGTATTAAAAAAGAAAGTGAGACTGCGACATGACCCTCAACTCACAGGAAGTACGTAAACATGTAATGGACTATCTGGAGGCGACAGAATGCTCCATTATTGAAGTATCGCCCATTCACGTAACTGTAAAGCTATCACCAAGAGCGGACAGAATGCTTACAGATCGACCTTATTATTGGGGATTCGTGGAACGTACTGGTGTTGATCCGGAGACACTCTCTTTCACCTTTGTTTTTGATCCGGAAAAATACGACAGCCAGGCAGCTATAGAAGCTCCGCCAACAGTAAATCGCAGCATCGGAGCATTGAACCCGCCAATTACCGGAAATTCAGCGATGGGTGCTACAACTGATGCCGAGGCTAGCGCGGATCTATTGAACCCAGCATCACCTGAATCAAATGTCGTTCATGTCCCTTCCTCAAATCCTGAAGACAGTATCCTTGCCCGTTACTTCGGGATTGTACCAGCTCTGCCTCGAATTGGGCCCGGTATGATACGACGTGAAGATATCATCTATGGAAGCAAGCGCCTGCAGCAAATTTGGAGTGCAGCCCAAGATGAAGGGAAATGCCTTTACTTATTTGAGGATCCTGGAAGCAGGCAGCGTAACACACTCTTCTCAGCAGCCTATGAACCGTGGCTCGGTGTCTGCTATAAAGTGGAGATGAGCTGCGATTTGAAACGGGAAGAACTGCATTATCTCGGAATCTCTCTGACAAAAGGGACCATCATAGATGACTTTAACGCTAAGATAGCCTCGCGGGAGATGACCCCCCGTTTACCGGAAAACGTCCATATTCAGCCTTATGAATTAACAGTGAAAGCCGCTACAGATTTATTAGAGGCTCATCTTACCTCTCATTTAGCCGAACTTGATTACACTTGGGCAGAACAGGCACGTGAGCGTCTTAGAATCGAGCTGGCTATCATTGATATTTATTACGGAGAGCTGCTGAAAGAGCCGGATGAAGAAAAACGTCTAGGCACTCAGGAACAGTATAACCGTCGTCGACAGGAGACCATTTGGCAATATGAGCCGCAAATTGCAGTTTCTGCGATAACCTATGGACTGTTTCATCTGCGAAGCCTGTAGAATGCGACCCTACTCGCTAAAAGCAGGCAAAAAAACAAGAGAACTTCCGCCTTCAGGCGCGACAGCAAGCAACAGCCTTTTTATAGCCTGTCCACTACAATAGAGTAAAGCTTAACCTTCCTGACATTTCTTAACAAAGAAAGGTGAACGACGCCATGAAAATAAGTTTGCGGCGGAGGCTGAAACTTGCGGGTCAAGGATGCCTCCTCCTGCTTCTAAGCTTTGGACTGTTTGTATCCAGTTCTGGTTCCCCTTCAGCGCTGGCGCTGGCTAGAGTAAGTGTGATCCAGTCAGTCACGCAGGATACAATTCCTGTATTGAAGATGAGTACCTTACCTTCTCCGAGTACGGTCCAAGAATTCGCTAAGGCTACACTGAACAAGCTCGCTGCAGAAGCTCCATTTACAGCCTGGAAGGATGCAAGGATAGAATATTATCCCCTTGGTCCAGGTACACATGGCTGGCTTGTAAATGTAATGAAGGGTGAAGAGCGGATTGGATACATGATCATTTCCGCCACCGATACAGGCGGATATATGTTAAGTGAATATGGAGCCGGCACTTACGGACTCCCATACAGTTTAAATGATCTGCGCCAGTTTTTGGTGCAGAAGGGTCTCATTACATCATCTTTTTCAGGAACAATAAATCTTACTGCTTTATATGCACCGCTTCTACCAGTCTGGAAACTAACCATTGACGAAAAGACGGTTTACATCAATGCTTCTGTGCCACAAATTCTACCTTGGACACTCAGCAAAGCGGACGAAGTTCTTAAAGAGCAGCCTCCAGCAACAGATGTAATCACTAATCTTAATCCTGATATATTACCGCTATCGGCTTTCAATAGTGGAGGGTCAGATGATCCGTACGAAGATATCCTGTGGCTGACTGCTCCTAAACTAACCACAGTCAGCGGCGACAATATCGCGCTTCTGATTAGACCCAAAGAAAGCATCGCTTATCAAGCAACCGGGCGAAACGACCTTGTTGGGGCACCTTTTATGATTACAGGTTATCAGAGTTGGCAGCCTTCTCATGGTCAATCTGAGAACAACAAGCTTACCGTTTACGTGGCGTCAGGCCCTGAAGGAAAACGATACTTACCTCTCACTGCACTACAGAAAAATGGAACACTGCATAAGCTGCCTGACAGAACTACCAAAACACTCGGATATAATCGTTAACACAAGCATAAACGCCTTCGGCGTCCTTATGAGGACGGTAAGTGTTTATGCGAGAAATAGAAGTATAATTTATAACGTAAGCATATAAATTCTTATATTTAAACAAATGCAAATAACCTTCCACTGCCACCCATGAACAAAGGCACTGGAAGGTTATTTGCTATTTAGACATTTATTCTTTTTTATCATGACTCCACTTGCTTCGCCAGATAGACCACCCAAGCGGAAGCATGCCGAACCATTTCTGTGACCATGGCTGCTTCGTAGCTGCTCTACGGGCATGTATGGCACGCGGATCCTCGATATAGACGACAACCTTCTCCGTTATATACTTTACAAGTTCATCCCCACCGGAAGCCATTGTAACACCTCCTATATTGTAAGTGAAATTAGATGATCAACGTCCATCCCATGCTCTTAGTGTGCACCACTCCAGTTAGATCTAAACTACAGACTTCTGATTTGTCGAATAGGTTTACCTAATAAAGCACAATCTAACAAAGAATCCAGGGCACGTTATTCACATGCAAGGAGGCGTTCACTTGAACCACTGGAGAAAACTAATCTTTCCCAGAACAGCAGCTGCTGTATTTGGCTTTTGTATCACTCTAACTACCGTTGGACTACTAATGTTGTTTATGGGGAGCTCCTTTGTCTCTGCAACACCAGAGAAACCCGTGATGAAGGATGACCGTCAGCATTTATTAGGTCACGGACACCGTATGATCCTAATTGATGCGGGACACGGAGGCATCGATGGTGGAACTTCCTTCGGTAATATTCTTGAAAAAGATATCACGTTAGATATCTCACGCCGATTATTTCTACTGCTGGGCAGCGATGGCTTTGACGTTGCTTTGAACCGCAATGGAGATTATGCCCCAAGTGATGAGAACCGCTGGCTGCGTAGTAAATCTCGACATCTGCGCGATCTTGCACAGCGTAAAGAGCTTGCTGAGACATTACCTGCTACTGTAGTGGTAAGCATCCATATTAACTGGGCACCTTCACCCTCAAAACATGGACCACTCGTGTTGTATCGACAAGAGGGCCGTAGCTTCATCCTTGCTAGATCCATTCAGCATCAATTAAACAATCTTTACGATGTCGAGGCTCATCCAAGACCAGGCAAGCCTTTTTATTTACTCAACAAAATAACCGCCACAACCGTTATCGTTGAGGCGGGTTTTGTAAGCAGTCCGACCGATCGCGAAAAGCTGTGCACCCCTAAAGGGCAGCAACAAATCGCTGAAGCCATCGCTGATGGAATTGTAGCTTATCTTATGGAAGTGTAGGGTGGGAGCTCCATTTCATCTCGTTTTTAACCAGATCAGAAATCCCTATAAATTCAACACTGTCTTTCATTTGCTCAACACCGCTGCGGATCCCTGCGGCGGTCTCTTTCCCAAATACACCAACATGACCAATCGTTACACAAAATCGTTGATCCTTCGCCATGTCTTTGACGAGACCCATTTGTTTCAGAACATGACTTGCTGTATGTGTGTCATCTAAAAAGATATGGTTCTCTACGCGTGGCAACCCCATACGATAAGCCATATTGCCAGCAACGGAACGGTAGTTGGTCTTGCTGTCTACAAAAAACAATCCCCGTTCTTTGCATACGGATAAGATCACCGCCATAATCCGCTCGTCCCCGGTAATTTTCGAGCCCATATGGTTATTTATCCCGATCGCATAAGGAACGTTATCGAGTGCTGCCTCAACCTTTTGTCGCACTTCCTCATCGGACATCTTGGCCAATATGGCTCCTGGTCCAAGCCATTTAGGATTTCCTTGGCGCGGCTCCATCGGCAAATGCACCAGAACATCATCTCCGCGTTCATGCGCGCGCGTGGCATCCTTCACGGATGTAGGCAAAAAAGGCATGACAGCTACAGTAAGCTTTATCGGTAACGAGAACATTTCATCCGTCCCCTTCATGCCATTGCCGAAATCGTCAATAATGATAGCGACCTTATTACGTTTGGGTGCACTCTCTTCAAGCTGCGTATTTGTAGTGTTGTCTTTAGACGTGGCAGCAGAGACAGCCGGCGTCGCCGGAACAATTGTGGTAATCATTACTACAGCAACAGCAATCCAATTTAGTAAGTAACGTTTAACCTTTCGACTGTCCTTCATCAAGAGGAACGCCTCCTTCGTCTTAAACAATTGTTCTCATTGTTTGGTTCACGAAGGTTAAATATGTACGAGGAGGGTTCGCAATAATTTACAATAGAGCTGTTGCTAATACCCGCGCTTGTCTGTGGCAAGGATTGCTTCCAGCACATCCACAGATTGAACTTCAAATGGCATATTCTTCATTGGGCTTTCCTGGGAGCAGCTAGCTTCTGCAACCACCATTAATTTATCCATATCGCTACTGGTGATCCCAAGCTCCTTAAGTGTAACGGGAAGGCTGACTTTTTTGCAAAAAGCAATGACCTGAGCGATCTCATCTTCTGAAGCCTTCTCCAAGACCAACTGCACGATCGTAGCAAAGGCAACCTTCTCACCATGTAACACATTCCTGCATTCCTCATGCAGGGTCAGTCCGTTATGAATAGCATGGGCTGCAGCAAGCCCACCGCTCTCAAACCCAACGCCGCTCAAGTAAATATTAGCTTCAACGATATGTTCCACTGCAGAAGAGGTGATCCCCTGTTTAACATCCAGGAGTGCGGATTCACCTTCAGCAAGAAGTGTGTCCAGACAAGCACGTGCTAAAGAGAACGCTGCGATTGTGCTAGTCCCGCCTGCATGAGTAACCGCTCTTGATTGACGGCAAGCTCTTGCTTCGTAATAGGTGGACAAAGCATCACCCATTCCAGCCGCCAGCAATCTTGCAGGGGCTTTAGCGATGATATCTATATCTGCGATCACCATATCAGGATTTTTTTTAATGGAAGGTAATAGTCGAAGTCACCTTCGTCCGTATACAACACTGATAAAGCGCTGCAAGGTGCATCCGTCGAGGCCACTGTGGGTACAATAACTACCGGGAGACCCGCCATGTGGCTTAATGCTTTTGCCGTATCTAAGGTCTTGCCGCCACCGATTCCTAAGATAACTTCAGCGTCCTTCAGGCCAAGTTCTAACACTATCTCATCCACCTGATTACGGCTGCACTCACCCTTGAATTCGCGCATTATAAGGGGAATATCGTTCACTTCAAAGCTGTGTAAGATATCCTCCTTGTACATGGAAAAAATATAAGGATCTACAATCGCAAAAGCTCTGTTCGATCCTAGCTGCAAACAATAATCTCCCAGCTTACGAATCTCGCCATACCCCTGAATATATTTAGTCGGTGAACATATGATCTGCGTCATGGTTTCACTCCTCTTTTTGTATATTCTTTTATTCTAAGGAGTGTTGCTTCAGACTGGCTATAAAAAAAGATCTATCGCGAAAAATCATCTATGAGTATAAATAGTAAACCATTTCAAAATATTCTCAAATTCAGGCCACTTGATGTTTCTTAAATGCCCTATAAGTAAGAGGCAGTAGTAGCACTATAACAACAAGAGCGAAGCCTGCCATGACCTTATATTCTGGAATTAAAACACCAAACAGATTAAACAATTCATATGAGGTTATTTTTTTAAAACCGTCAAACATATTACCTGGCAGCAAATCTATCAGATGATTAAACAGTCGACTGCTCTTGCTGGCAGGAATGAACAGTGGACCAATAACCAATATTCCTATGACAATGATAACAGAAAAGGGACTACTCATAAGGCTGGACAGCCACAGAGTCAATGCTCCCACCATCAGGCAGGCTAGACTACCGATGAGGATCGCCCACAGATACGCTTGGAAGACTGTGAAGGAAACGGGAGCCAAAAGGTCAATCATCTGCACATTTGCTTTCGCACCCTCAAATCCAAATATTCCGAGCAGCAAAAGCGTGTATGCCACGAGCGCTAACAATAGTAGTGCTATAGATAGAATAAAGCCAGCCTTTAATTTGGCGGTGATGACCTTATTGCGACCATAACGAGAAGACAAAATGATCGCATCCGTACCCCGCTGATATTCGTCGGCGAACATGGGAGCGAGGCATATTCCAATGGCCAAAGATATAATTAAAAAGAGGTTTTGAAGATTTTGGAATACTTTTTCCCATCCAGTAACATAGTCCATCTGAAATGGAACATGAAGCTGCTCGTTCATTGTATTAAAGAATGCTTTCTCCTTGACTGAATAATTACCATAAGAATAATCGTAATTTAAATAACCGTTAACTTTTTCAATCCGTTTCTCATAAAACATTTTAGCATCATCTGGTTGCAATCTATCCATTACAGAATAATCATAATTGCTCAAAGGAGAAAATGCGTAACGAATTAAAGTATTGATCTGTTCATCCGGGACTTCATATTTAGCATAAGCTTCATTCTTTAAATTCCCTTTATCATCAATATTGTTCGGATCGAGATGAGCCTTTTTGTGTCGTTCAATCGAATTTCCCAATTTTTCCGTCGTTAAGGGACCGGCAAGCTGACGTCCGTATTCTCTTTGGAGGGAAATTGCAGCCAATCCTTTTAATTCCTCACCATCCTTACCCGTTATGTATGCCCCTGTGACCCTCATGTTAGCTAAAAGTAGGACTACTGCTATTACAATCGCAATTACGACGTAAAACAACTTGCTCCTTATTATTTTCCGCAGTTCAAACCGCGTCAGCGTGTCCATGATTTATGCCTCCTATATAACCTGATGCTTTTTGAATGCCCGATAACTTAAAGGCAGCAATAGTGTTATAGTTATTACCGAGAATCCAACCATTATCTTATACTCAGGAATCAACTGCCACCCAAGTTGGAATACTTCATAACCTGTTATTTTACTAAAGCTGTCAAACATACTACCTGGCAGCAATTCTATAAGATGATTAAATAGACGACTATTTTTATTTTCAGGAATAAACTGGGTACCTACAAGAAGAATTCCAACGGCTATAATAACGGAAAATGAGTTGCCCATCCGACTGGAGAGCCAAAGTGTCAGCGCTCCCACCAATAGACAAGCAAGGCTACCGATAATTACCGCCCACATATAGGTTTGCATCACCGTGTAGGGAACAGGAGCCAAAAATTTAATCATCTGCACGCTGGCATTCGCTCCATCGAATCCAAATACCCCTAGAATTAAGAATGTATAAATCCCAATTGCTAACACAATAAGTCCTACAGATATGATAAAGCTTGCTTTCAATTTGGCAGCGATGGCTTTGCTGCGACCATAACGAGTAGATAACACAATGGAGTCTGTTCCTTTCTGATATTCCCCTGCAAATACGGGAGCGAGACAGACCGCAATGACAAATGCAATAATTAGTAAGAGACTCGGCAAATTCTCAAATACATTTTTCCAACCAGTAACATAGTTCATTTGAAAAGGCACCGGAATTTCCTCATTCATTTTGGTGAAAAAAGCTTTCTCTTTGACTGTGTAATTGCTACCTGAGTCATTACTTTTTAAAAATCCTTGGACTTTTTCCATCCGTTTCTGGTAAAATTCCTTAACGTCTTCAGGATTTATTTTGTTTATAAGGTAAAAATCATATCCGCTTGCAGGAGAAAATGCATCTGTAATCAAAAATTGAATTTGATTATCCTTAACGTCATATTTGGCATTTGCTTCGACGGTCATCTCACCTTTTTCATCAAGGTTCTCAGGGTCACGAAGTAATTTTTGATGTCTTTTAACCGCTGCTTCCATCTTTTCTATGGTCAACGGACCGGCAAGCTGCCGATTGTACTCTCTTTCTAATTGGATAGCTGCCACTCCATTCAAGAACTTACCATCTTTTCCTGTGGTTTGTATATTTGCGACTAATATAATGGATAAGAATAACGCCGCCACTATCAAGATTACAATTCCTGCATAAAATGATTTTCGGCGCATGATCTTTCGCAGCTCGAAACGGGTCAATATATCCATAAGTCATGCCCCCTATTTTTCAATAGCCGTAATATCTTCTTCCTCCTGAAAATGGTATAAATAGAAGTCCTCCAGCGTTGGCACGACCGATGTCGCCTGCTCAATAGGTTTCTCTGCGGACACAATTCTCAGTTCCACCTGATCCCCTTCATGCCGCAAATTGCTTACACAATAACGGGCATTCCATTCCTCAGCCTCCCGGACTGGGATACGACATGACCATACGAAGCTCTTCATCGTTGCCGTCAGCTGATCCACCGTGCCGGCTGTCAGCAAACTACCTTTCTTCATTACAAGAATCTGATCAGCAATATATTCCACATCGGATACAATATGTGTCGAAAGAATAACAATCTTGTCCCTACCCAAATCGGCGATAAGGTTGCGGAAGCGGACCCGTTCTTTAGGATCAAGTCCTGCAGTCGGCTCGTCCAGTACCAACAAGCGGGGATCATTAAGTAGTGCCTGTGCGATACCCAGCCGCTGTTTCATCCCTCCGGAAAAAGTGCGGATTTTTTTCCGAGCCACATCATCCAGAGCCACAGTGCCGAGTAGTTCTCGAGCTTTCCCTTTTGATGCCGCCAGCGTCAATCCTTTTAGCGAACCTATGTACCACAGAAATTCCTCTGCACTGAAATCAGGATAATATCCGAAGTCCTGAGGTAGATAACCAAGCAAATCGCGATAGCGTTCCCCCATACGACCAATTTCCTCATTGTTCATCTGTATCGTTCCCGAAGTAGGGTTTAGGATACCGCAGATCATCCGAAGCAATGTTGTTTTTCCAGCGCCGTTTGCCCCCAGTAAACCGTAGACACCACTGGTAAGTCGGATTGAGATTCCGTTTACCGCCTTTTTGGCGGAAAAATGCTTACTCACCTGATTTAAAGTCAGTTCGAGCATTCCAGACTTCCTCCTTTTATTCTCTATTGTTTTGACTTGTCTCACACAATCTTAAAATTGTATTCTTGAGGCCGTTTCCAGGCTTCTGCATGTCCTGCATACCCCTCGAGTCTCGTAAACAATTCCAACCGTAGAAAGCACCAGTAATACCTGCCATAATCCAGTTACTGATGATAAAAACAGTGAGAAGGAATAATTAAATGTAAATATAATCTGCACAATTACCAACAGAGCACAGTAAAGGAGACAATAATATCCACAATTTGATGTACGAATCCGGTTCAATAACCAAAGGGAACCAAGACAAGCAATATTGAAGGGCACCAGCAGATACAGTAGGAGGCTCAAAATCCCCGTCTGTATCCAAACATTCAATAGAACGGCCAGCAAGGTCAAGCCGATAAGATCCGCTATTCCAAGCAAACTCATACGCACCAGCGTCAGTTTCTCTAGTACATGCCGAGTACTTAATTCAATCTCCAGCATATGAAAGGTTAAAGATCGAGTCAGTGTCTGTAGCCCCGTGATCACCAGTAATGGAGCTGAAATAGATGCTAGCATGACAATTTGGATATTTCCGTGAGGATGATTAATGAAGTTATGCAGAAGTAACCCCATTCCAGCAACAATTAACAGCTGTAATGCCCATACCTTCCAACTGATGAAGCGAAGTTGAGCCTTATAGAACTCTGTAAATGAGGTTCTCTGTGTAGCCTGTGCTTGGCGCAGTTCTATAGCTGCCTCATGAATGGTCTCCTCTAACCGCCCCCGATCAACGGGAAACGAAGGGTAGTTTCTTAGTGTAGTTACTATGGACTGTCGCTGCTTCTTCTTCAACGAATTCACTCCTCTCCAAATAGCTTCTTAAAACAATTAGCCCACGCTTCACTCGATATTGAACCATGCATACATTTACTCCCGTAACACGAGCTATGTCGCGGAAGGTCATATCCAGACAAAACCGCATAAAAACCATTTCCCGCTGCTCTTCAGGCAGAAGTAGAAGCAGCTCATGAACCAGATGCTCTCCTTCTACTTGTTCTTCAATGGAGCCGTTTGGCTGTGAAAACGGTTTTTCTGCTTCCTCCACATGCACACAGCACAACGGATACCGTTTTTGCAGATAATCATTGCACAGGTGACGAGCGATTGTGTATAAGTATGCGAGGCATTTTCCTGCATTCTTATATCTGTCAATATATCTGCAAAATCGATAGAAAGTTTCTTGGGTCAGATCCTTCGATTCTTCCTCACTTCGAACCCTGTAGTAGCAATACTTCTGGATTCCGGGGTAATACCTTTCGATCAGCGGTGTTAAGTACTGCGTCTCCCCCTCATGTATTCGCCGGATCCACTCCACTTCATCCACTACGTCCCTCCTCTCTATTATGTTTAACTGATTTATACAGAAAAAAAATGAAGTTACATTGTGACTTTTTCGTGAAATTCTTCAGACGCTTCCTTTTCGTACGAATCTGCTTGCATCCTGTACAGACTCGCATACACTCCTTTTTTCTGGATCAGTTCGGCGTGCGTGCCTAATTCTCTTATCTCTCCCGACTGAAGAACAATGATGTTATTCACATCTCTGGTATTAACAAATCGATGAGTTACCATTATGCATAATCTACTGAATTTCATTTCCTGAAAACGCATGAAAATTTCATGTTCTGAGATCACATCCAATGATGCAGTTGGCTCATCCAGAATTAGTATAGCGGAGGGCTTCATTAACGCCCGCGTAATGGCCAGCTTCTGCCATTGTCCCAGCGATAAATCGACACTGCCGGACCATTCCTTTTTTAGTCTGGTCTCATATTTCTCAGGAAGTTGGGCAATAAATTCATCTGCTCCCGAGTTTTTTGCCGCGTCAATTATTTTGTCCAGATTGTTTACCTCTTCCAAATTTCCCAAACCGATATTAGTTTTTATATCAAAAGGATACTGTATAAAGTCCTGAAATACCGCGGCGACATTCAGAAACAAGCTCGAACGATTAAATTCACTAATATTTATACCATCTACAAATATTTCTCCTTCAGTTGGCTGGTATAAATTCAGCAGCAACTTAATAAACGTTGTTTTTCCGGATCCATTCAATCCCACAAGTGCGTAGGAATGTTCTGCTTCAAGCACCACATTGATATTCTTAAGTACATAATGATGCGTACCAGGATACCTAAAGGAAACTTGCCTAAATTCTATACGCTCAAATGGAGAAGGGAATTCCCTTTTGCCATCCTGATACTCTTCTGGGATCTCCAGCAAATGAAATATACTCTGCATATACAGACAATTCTCATAAGCCATCGATAATAACGAGAGAATATTAGATACAGCATTTTTTAGATTATCTACTGCGGTTACATACATTGTTAAAGATCCAATTGTTAACCTGCTGTTCACACAAATAATAATTACCAAAATCTTAATGATATACATTATCGCATTATCTATGATATCAACCAAGGATGTCTCTATTAAAAAACGCTTTCTAATTTTTGTATCCTCATGTATGTATTTCTCCAATATATCAAGAATAGTCTTGGTGAGATATTGATCTGAGCGGGAAATTTTTAGTTCCTTGACATAATTATTTGTGATTAATATTGTTTTCAAATGCTTGATAAATCGATTTTGTTCAAACCGTTCGTTGAACACACCAAACCATTTGTTAAGAATTCTGATACTGATATAAAACATCGGGACTGCTGAAATAAGACACAGTAATACGATGGAAGATTTTAGAAACACAAGAATTCCTATAACACCAAAAAGAGTCGTAATATTATTTATAAAACTTACAATTGTTTGCAATATACTTATACTTCGATTCAACGACTGGTCACTAGACTTTTGAATTTGATTGTAAGTTTCGGAGTCATCAAAATCTTTCATATCCAAAGCCATTGTTTTATGCAAAATATTATCTGTTATAGCTTTATTCAATCGCGCTGAAAATAAATTCTGCACAAAATTTGACACTTTACCCAAGACGGAGCCTAGCAGTACAAGAAGAAAATTTACGGCCAACCATAAAAACATCTTTTTGAAAGAGGTAGAAGGAACAGACAAAATTTCAGTCGCCGCATCTATGAACTCTTTCCATGCCCATAACTTCCCTGGAACTGTCAATCCGATAAGTGTATCTATAAAAAGAATTGACAGAAAAGTAGCTGGACTTGTCTTCCAAAGAAGAACAATGGTTTTTGAAAAAACCCTTAAATTTCGCTTCAATAGTTTTGCTTTTTTAATCAAGCTCATCATCACCTTTAGGTAGAGATTACTATTTTGCAAGGAGCATTCAAAATCCAGTTCTTGTAACTCATTAAATCGCTTACCTCTATTTTATCTAGCAATTCCTTTAACTGATTGTAATGTTCACACGTAATATGAATAGGTTCACCATAAAAAAAATGCGAGGATATATTTTGGAATAATTCAACTCTGCTAGGCTGTTCTGGTTCACACAAAAAAGGAGAAATACTTTCTTTCGATGCTTTCAGTTTCTCTTCTGTGATCAATAATCGTTTCAAATAGTAAGCAATGTCTTCTGCAAAAGTAGATATTGTGTCATCTATGGAAATAAAGGTTAGTGTAAATACAGCATAATAAAAATAAGCTGACACATGCTTATCCTTTACTGAAACGTCCGAGCATCTATTAGCATAAGGGGATACAGACACATATTCATCAATACTTATCTTTGTAATGATTTCAAATAACATCCTTGTCAATTTTTCTTTGAGATTCACTGATTGATAGGTTTGTTGATAGTAGAAGTCTACGACTTTTAAATTAGTAGGATGCTCCAGTCTACAAATTGACAAGTTAAACTTTTGCTGTTCTACTCCGTAACTGATGCCTAACTCATGATGATTTAATGAATTAGGAGTTACAGTATCTACACATGGTATTGTTTGATTTAGATTTGATATAATTTCAGGCACCTGAAGTCCGGTAAAATATATTAGTGCTAAATTATCGTTAGTGTAGTTGTTTTGAATAAATGTGACCGCATCCTTCATCTGTAATTGCACAATCTCATCAACCTTACCTACCGGAAGCTCGTTGATCTGGCTATTAGTAATAAAAGAAATGAGTTCCTGTTGCCAGTACCACTGAGATCCTTTCTGTTTACATTCAGCCAATAGCTCTAATTTTGATATCTCAAAAGTCTTGTTAGTTATAATAGCATTACTAAGAATTATCATTAAAATCTGGTGGAACATATTGATATTATCCATGTGAGATGGAAAAGAGAACATTAGGATTGTTTGACCATAGTTAGTAAATCCTGATGAACGAATCTCATTAAAAATAAGGGAACTATTGCATGATGAAGGAATATACTTACGGTATGAAAGACATATATGTTCAACTAGATGAGCTATGCCATTTTTACCCGATGGCTCCTGACCACATCCAGCTTTAATACACACTATTACCAGTGTCTCTTCACATTCATCGTTAACAAAATATATATTTTTTTCTTGTTGAAAAGATAAAGATAATTTAGGTTTCATTCCTATTCCTATCTCCTTAATAAGAGAATATAAATATATTAAATTAAAAGGTGAGCTAACATAAAGTTAGATCACCTTTTTCAAAATTCAATTCATTTATGATCCATTACTTGCTGTAGAGGTATTACGTTCTTTATTATCAGTAATATTGCTGTTGCATCCGCAGCCACAATCCGGAACACCCCACCACCATGCTCTGTCTCCAGTATTATCATGTTGATTAGGAGTGTCCACATTACATATACAGTTACACTTATGTGCAGCTGTCACAGCATCATCTTGATTGCGAAACAAGGGATTGATTACTAACATGATCTATTCACCTCCTTTATTGTTAATTCATTTATATTGATCCTCATAATATGAGGAAAAATATCATCAATAAATTTCAGTATGTTCCAAGAATTCTAACTTTTCAGGTGAATTTTCCCGTAGTGTATGATAAAGGACCAAATCCTTGAGATGGACACTTCTGCGCAAATTACATTTTCTATTTTTTTCAACAGAATCAAATTTTTCTTCTGTATAGTTATGGGCATAACACACAGAGCACAATCTAATCGCCCAACAGTCTTGGCATTGCTCTATCGAACCTTCGGAATAGTCTTCAACATAATATTTTTTCAGACGATCAAAATCAATGCCCTCCACGATATTTCCTATGGAAGGAGAAGCGCCTACTCGTTCACAAACATATAGTTCGCCATTAGTAGTGATATAAAGTCTACGTGCACCAGGAGTACAGCAGCCATTAAACGGATAAAATTCACCGGGGGAATCCGTAAGATAACGCTTTTCTATGCTGATTAACGAGCTTTCAATACCAGACGAAGAAATGTCATTAATATCACCCCTAATGTCAGGGCGAATCAAAGCACGTTCTTCCAACCACGACCACAAAGGATCCATGACCTGCGGATTAACATTATGATTGTTCTTCAGTTTTATTTCTGCATTAGGAAGACTACCTTCCGCAACATAACCAATGTTAATGTCTACGTTGGGAGGCAAGAAATCCAAATCTGCAAAAAAAGAGTTAATATCATTCAACTTGTCATGCGAATATGGGGGCGCAAATACAGCGTTAATGGAAAGTGCATTTTCACTTTTTGAAAACGAATCACTCATCAGCTTCAGGCCACGAATAGCCCGTGAGTAGCTGCCTTCACCATTAGCATATTTTCTATATGAATTCTGTACATATTCCGGCCCATCCAGACTACAAACAACCCCCATTCCTGGAACGAATGCCAAGTAATCCGCAATTTCTTTAGTCACCAAAGTCAGATTCGTAGTCAATGAAAAGGTTATTTTTTTTCCCTTTAGGGTTTCCAATGAATACTCGACTGCCCATTTCAATAAATCAAACTTCAGTAGCGGTTCTCCGCCATAAAAAGTAACGGCTATTTTCTCTCCAGAATGCTTTGCCGCATAATCAATACTTGCCTTCGCAATTTCCAGGCTCATATCACTGTTGTTAAAATCTCTGTTCAAGTCGCAGTCTTCATTGTAAATGCAATATCCACAGCGCAAATTGCAACGACCGGTTAATTCTAGAATCACTTGAGATAACTCATTGTTAACCCGCTCCTCTAAAAGCTCGTTATGGCCAGGAGTATACAAACGGTCGGGCTTAAATGCTCGAAACAGATGTTCATCGACTACCGTTTGGCAAAAATCATTGATCGCTGAGATCGATATCCCTTGTACTCTCATCAATTCATTGACATTATTAACATCAGGTAATTCAAAGAGGGACTGCATGATCTTTAAGGCATCATCTTCCAACTGCAGCACCTTTCCCGTTCCGGTGTCATAATAGTAGATATTCTGCCCCGTTGAGAAGAGCTTACCCAAACGATGAATCCCACTATAATGTTTTATTCCAAACAAACGCTCGATTTCCTCATGACACTTTAATGTACTCATTTTCCCACCTCTTTCTTAGAATCAATCTATATATTTCTAATCTCTCTACTACCATTTCATTTTCCAAATCATGTCATGTTCAAAATAAATACAGATAGCTGTGAAAAGACTTCTAGTTTCTCAGTTACGGCTGTAGTCCATAGTACTAGGGATTTCGTACTCAATACTGGTAATTTACTTTTAAATCAAAGATTCATGAGATTTTTTTCACAAAGTATTCTAGCAATATTGCCTCTTCCAAAATCAATATAACATATAAACTAATAAAATGGAAGCAATTGGATATAATTCCATTTCAAAGATATGAACAGCGTGTTTTTGATTTAATTTACATTTTTTGGATGAGTTATCAGACATGAAACCGTTATCAATCAGTTTTTTGTTTAAACTAGTAAATTGCATTTAAGATAATCATTCTGGTATAATGACCACTAATTGGATTATTTCTCATATTAAAGGAGTTGATTTTGTTGTTGCATATAGCAGTATGCGATGATGACGAAAAAACGCTTCAGCAGTTCAAGAAATTTTTTTCAGAATTTTCAAAAAATTCTTCATCTATCTTTTATGTACAATATTTTCCGTCGGGAGAGGAATTATTATATTATTATAGTCTTCCCGGTCGATATACCTTCCACTTAATCCTTATAGATATCGAAATGTCCGGCATCAGCGGGATAGACACTATACTCAAAATTCGCGCTGAACCAGACTATAACGTCCAGATCATTTTTCTAGCTGATTCTCCTGAATATATGATCGATAGTTTTAATGTACAACCATTTTATTATCAGTTAAAACCCTTGGTTTACGAAACGTTCCAAGTATTATTGCAAAGAGCATTCGTATATATAAATACCGCCATCTACCCTCACATTAAGCTAAAAACAACGGATGGAGAGGTAATTCTACAAACATTTGAAATTATATCATTGGTCAAAGTAGATAAACTACATGTTAAAATAACCACCCTGGATCAGGTATTATATTCTGCGATAACATTGACTCAGCTCTCAGAAAGACTCGATATGAATTTCTATCAGATACATAAATCTGCCATTGTTAACCTGAAGCATATTCAAAAATTCACCTCCAGTAAAGTAGTAATGACAAACAAGGACATACTTCCTTTGGGTCGATTGTATAAGAAGGATGTGATAGAAGTTCATACGAGCACTCTTTGCGAACATACTTTTCAAAGAGTATAGTAATGATGTGAATACAAAGATCGGTCATTAGAATTCTCTTTTTCAAGTTATATTGGATCAGCATTTTTTCAACCACTTTAATTCAGCAAACAATCTTATACTTCCCCCTCAGAGACAGGCACATAATAAGAACGACAGTCTTTATTAAATTTCGGCTATCGAATTATTATAATAGAGGTTGAAAATTACAAATTAAAAGCCAGAATATCATTAGGTACAATATTAGAAAAGAGACGTTGACTGTTTATATTGTTCACAGTGATGGATTTAAAGCCATCATGAACCATTCGTGATTATGCTTACAGCGATGAGAACCAATGGTCTCGTCGCTTCTCACTCCATTTGATTGATTTTGCACAGCACAAAGAGCCTATTGAGACGCTGCCAGCGACTTTAGACTTTAGTTGTGAGTATTCGAATTTCATCACCTTCAAGCACGTCCTCCTTATGTTATTTTTCAAGAGGGCTGAAGTTTCATTCTTGCTTTATCTTCATGATATATTAAATAGTCTCTAACATGTGTAATCCTGACCTAAACAAAATTACTTTTACTCTTATATTTACTCAACACAATAACCGCCACAGTACTTAGTGTCGAGGCGGAAGTTCCATTTGATTTTCTTTTGTGCTAGATTGAATATGCCAATGGTATCAACACTATTCTTAGTTTGTTCGACACCGCTGCAGAAAAACACAGCGGTCTCTTTTCCAAATTCGCAGACATGACCGATGATTATACATTGATTATTTGCTACGTCTTTAACGATTCGATTTACAAGACATTACTCTTTGTATGTAAAGGGGTGAGATAGGTATGGTTTTCCAAGTGTAAACACCCATCCGATAAGCCATTTTACACATAAATAAAATTTTCTAACCTCTCAAATAAATCCCCCATTCACACGAATCGTCTGGCCCGTAACCCACTGTGATTCCTTACTGGCTAGAAACAGCACTACACTCGAGATATCCTCAGGCTCACCCAAGCATCCAAAAGAATTCATACTCCCAACATTCGCAATCTCTTCTGCTGACTTCCCAACTGTGAAAAGCTCCGTATTAACAGGACCTGGCGAAACCGCATTAATCGTGATTCCTTTTCGTCCAAATTCTTTAGCTAACTGACGAGTGAATTGTTCCACTGCTCCCTTTGTTCCCGCATAAATGCTGTAGGTTGGGAACATCTGACCTGTAACCGATGTCGAGAAATTAATGATCCGTCCGTTCTCACTCATATGTTTAGCCGCTTGCTGGCAAGCAAAAAAGGTACCCTTCACATTGATAGCGAACTGTTTGTCGAAGTCTTCTTCCGTAATACTGGCAATCGGCTTGGTGATCATAATGCCTGCGTTGTTAACGAGAATATCGATTTGTCCATAAGCTTCCAATGTGGCTTGGAATAATTGTTCTAGCTCTGCCACTTGGCTGATATCCGCTCGGATAGCGATAGCTTCTCCACCCTTTTGCTTAATTTTGTTCACAACTTCCTCTGCCTTGCTTGGACTGCTTGCATAATTAACAACAACCTTCGCACCATGTAACGCCAAGTTCTCCGCAATTTCCCGTCCCATACCTCTTGAAGCTCCAGTCACTAATGCAACTTTTCCAACCAAATTCTGATCCATCATTTATTCCTCCTATTCGGTTGCCTTTCTTGTTGGTCTGATTATAAATCGAACACTCACAAATAACAAGTGACAATTATAATTTTTTGTCATTTGTTATAATTGTTCTCCAGACGCAAAAAAACCTTCCGATCTTCATCAAAAGGTTTAGTCCATCATTTTTCTATTATGAAATATGCCATAAGAATTTATGACGAAATTCCGGAAAGCATCAGTTCCCAGACCGCTTCGAATTCCTGATCAATCATAGCCGACTGCCACTCTTTCGCATGAGCAGGATGATGAAATCGCGATGTTGCATTAAAAATAGCTCTTGCCGCAACCTCTGATTCCAACGCTTTAAACTCCCCGGTTTGTATACCTTTTTCAAGAATGCGTGCGAGTTGCCCAATTAATTGATCTACGTGTTGGGTAATCATATCTACGACTTCTAAAGTTACAGAGGCGTACATAGCAAACATTTCGGAATCATCTACAGCATAGCTCCGTTTATTGCGAATTAGAGTATCTAACCACAGACGTAGCTGCTCTTTGGCATTCCCATCAAATTGCTCAGTAACGTCCTTCAATGGGGCTAAAATATTTTGATGCAACCATCTTTCGGTTACCGATTCGCGCAAAGCTGCTTTACTGGAAAAATGTCTATATAGCGTACCATGACTAACCTTCAGTACCCTCGCTACATCAACAACTGAAGTCTTATCCGGACCAAAACGCCGGAGCACTTGTTCAGCTGCATCCAAAATGTTTTCTTTAGATAATGGAAGATCATTCGACATCTGTATTTCCCCTCGCTCTATCTCTGATGGTAATTATCATAGCATATAACAATCAAAAACAAACTGACAATATCATCACTTTGTCATTCGTAAAATCATTATCAGTATAGACGCGCACTAATTTATTAAACTAGGAGCTCGTTTGGTATCCCATAAACATTAGCACCTGTACGAAATGATTCGGACCGAGGAGCCCTTATTTTCGAAAATCTGGCCAATTCGTATCACTTTCGGACTCAAATGCAGCTTTTCACCCAAATCCCCTCCTTTTCAGCGTTCTTAAGTGCCAATAAGAGCTATGCAGTCCGAATAGTTAGCCAAACGCGCTGAAATGAGCAAATAGCTGCAATACGGTCCGTAACATTGAAGAATTATAGCAACCAACCCCTGAGTACCTACCATCCCCCAACAAATAAAACCTCCCTGATCTCTCAAGAAGGTGAAGGTACATTATTTCATCTATTTATTCTCACTCGTCTAACTTCTCTCTAACAAACTTACCGATCTTCGCAATCGCTTGCTGAGCTTCTGGGAGCATGTACGCTAAGAAATGAAAAACACTCCACATCTTCTCCCATATTTCCAATTCTACATGAACACCCGCTACTTTCGCCCGTTCAGCCAACCTCGTTGAATCGCTTAATAGCACCTCATGGTCGCCTACTTGAACGAGTAAATCAGGCAATCCCTGCAAACTCATTCTTAACGGCGATAATATAGGAGCCGACTCTGTTCGAGGACCTACATATGCATCAAGTATCCACTTATTCCCTTCCAAGCTACCTGTCGGATCAAGCTCCGCACGACTCTGATACGATTCACCATCCAAATGGACAAGATCAGTATGCGGTGAGATTAAAAAAGCACCTGCTGGTAACTCCCTACCTTCATCCCGCAAAGTAATCAGTGTCATCAGCGCAAGGCTGGCTCCAACAGAGTCTCCTCCAAACACGATATCACTCGCAGAATATCCATTCGCAAGCAACCACCGGTAAGCCCCTATACAATCTTCATTAGCAGCGGGATAAAGATACTCAGGCGCAAGGCGATACTCAATAATTAGTACTTTCATGCCACTAGCTTTTGCAATTCGTGCTGCTAAATCGCGATAAAATTCACAGGTTCCTGAAATAAAACCACCACCATGAAAATAAAGAATCACTTTATCATCAGGTGGATCAGATTCCATAGGAATGATCCACTCTCCGCTTAATGGCCCAATCATGACCCGTTCAACTGTGACATCGGTATGACTGGGCAGCTTCGCAGCCGCTTCAACCATTTCTTGCCGAATTTGCTCTACAGACTTACTTTCAAACCGATTTGTTTGTTTCAAATAATTTTTGATCGCTGCAAGCTGTTCTACACTCGTTTTTTCCATATCTCGATCCCTCCCACAGGTCTTTTCAACTCAGAGTGTAAAGCCTGTAGGTGACTACAAGGTCAAGTTAAGATTCCATTTTTAATATTTCTAGCGTTGACTGCACGCCTGGATGCTTATCTGCAGCCAACAAATTTTTTCGCAAATCTGCAAGAGCAGTGAGCTTTATTTCCTGTTTAGCAATTTCGCTACGAACTTTATCCATTTTTTTATCTACAACGTTTACAAAATCATCTATGCTAATGCCGCTGCTTTCCGATTTTGTGAGCGCCTTTTTGATTTCCTTTAATGTGAATCCACAGAGTTTAGCATTTTGTATAAAAACAAGTCGGCTAAGTACCTCATCCGAATAGAGACGGTACCCCGCTTCCGATCGTAAAGGTATGCTAATCAGTCCAAGCTCTTCATAATACCTTAACGTCTCCATGTTCACATTCGCCATCTTGGCCATTTGTCCTCGCAAGTACTCCGTCATGATTTACGCCCCCTTGGAATCACCTATATTATACCAAATCAACAGGTTACATAGGACTTCAAAAGAACGCACAAAAAAAACGGCATTTCTGCCGTTTCCCCATGTCTACTCTACTCTTTTACCTTACAGCGCTTCACTTCGAACCGCATTTTTCTGAATCAGAGAAATCTGTCCGGCATGAATGCCTGTGTGATACATAAGTCTTCCTACCGCTTCAAGCGGAGTAGATGTGCCAAAAGACGACTCTACACTCACATGCCAAGCATCTTCCGGAAGCTCACGCATCGCTGCAATTAAATTCTCATTGGAGGCCGTTAGCAGATCCACCAGTTCACTTAATGTAGTATATGCTGCATCATCGGCTTGGGGTTTAGGTCTACCAAAGAACCACTCTGCAAACATAAACTCTACCTCGGCATTATGAGAAATCAAACCTCCGATGGACGAATTGCCTAATTTAAGATTTAAGTCTTCTTCCGGCAATGCCTTCACCATTTTATGAAATCGCTCTTGAACCGCTTGCCAGATAGGCAGTACTGAAGTAATAGTCATCGGCTATTTGCTCCCTTGTACAGTTGCTTCTTCGTCTTTCTTCTTATCAATAACAACGTGATTAAATATATTCGCATCCACATCAATATCAAAAGCCAATCCAAATCCTACAACATAACGACCCTTCAATGGGGTCAGTTCGAACAATGAAAAATCCAGTCCACGCAGCAATTTCAGCATAGCTTCACCATGATCCGCATTGAACAACTCAAAAATATCCTCATGTCCATCATTGCCGATATTGCTTGAGGTACAACTCCAACGCACACGCTCAGTTGCAAATTTATTATTTGTTTCAGACTCATCCGCAATTAGAAAAGCGTCTACAAAATCATTATTTTCCATATAGCCATAGTGCTCTGCAATCTTACTAATATAGATATACAGCTTGCCATCTTTCTTTACGAAAGGCGCATAACTAATAAAAGGCTTACCTTCATCATCGATTAAACTCAAAATCAGATTTTTACGTTTATTAATAAATTGTAAGTAATTTTCTTTATTTTTTTCTACATCTACAGGCTTCTTCATTAAAAAAATCCCTCCATGAATAGGTTATGTAATAACACTAAGAATCTATCGAACGGTACTCAACAAATGAATACGAGGTTTCTTCTCTGTAGGCACATACTGGACTTCCGCATCCATTCGGTAGACATCCCGGATCATGTCTGCTGTCATGACTTCATTGGGTGTGCCATACATCGCTTTTTCACCAGCCTGCACTACAACAATACTATCGCTATAAGTAGAAGCTTGATTGAGATCATGCAGCACCATCACTACGGTCATACCCATATCTTGATTTAACTCACGAACAAGCTCTAGCACTTCATGCTGATGGGAAATATCCAAGTACGTGGTCGGTTCATCAAGCAACATGATCAGAGGGCGTTGTGCTAAAGCCATTGCAATCCATGCACGTTGTGATTCTCCACCTGACAATGAAGCTACGGCTCGGTCCTTATATTCCATCAAATGTGTCTTCTCAAGAGCCCACTGTACAATATCCATATCTTCTTGGTTCAATCTTTCGAACCACTTTTTATGTGGATACCTGCCATAAGAGACCAGATCGATCACAGTCATATCACTCGGCGCTTGATTCTTCTGGCTCAGCATGCACATTTTTCGTGCGACTTGTTTGGCGCTCATGGTCTTCAGATCCGTACCATCGAGTATGACCGTACCCGTGTGATAAGGAATTAGCCGTGATACCGCTTTGAGCAAAGTGGATTTACCGGAGCCGTTTGGTCCTATGATCGAGACGATCTCGCCTTTTTTTACGGAAAAAGAGAAGTTGTTAATCACGCTTTTCTGCTCATACCGAATCGAAATGGAGTCGACAGTAAACATGTTAGAATGCCTTCTTTCTCATCAGGTATAGAAAATAAGGTCCACCAATCACAGCCATAAGGATACCCGAAGGAATATCTAGTGGTGCAAATAGAGTACGACCACCTGTATCCGCAATCAACAGTACTAAAGCGCCAAGAGCCATACTCATCGGCAAAAGATATTTATAGTCAGAACCAACAAGCATTCTCGCCATATGCGGTACAACTAGACCAACAAATCCAATCATTCCAATGGCTGCTACAGAAATAGCCGCTAGAAATACTGCCAGTAAGGAGAGTAAGATACGAATTCGGTTCACATTCTCACCCAGATTCGAAGCCACCTGATCACCCAGACGAATGATATTTGCCTTACGAATCGCGAAGAACGATAAGATCCAACCTACAATGGCATAGGGCAAAACCATCATCAAGGCATTATTCCCTTTAGCCGCAAGACTACCGTTAAGCCATTGAACCGCTGCAGGAAGTCTATCGCTGTACATGATGGTTAAGAGTCCGATAACGCCTCCGCAGAGCGCATTCACAGCAACACCAGATAAAATAATGGTAACCGGCGAAATGCCGGTTCGTCTCCACGCCAATGCATATACAATGCCGGCAGCGATTAGTCCACCAACAAAAGCAGCAATCGGAATGAACTGAGTATACTGTGGTGCAGCAAGCATTATGACAAGAACACATGCAGCAGCCCCACTAGTTACACCTGTCAATCCAGGATCAGCAAGTGGGTTACCCATCACAGCTTGCAGCAGTGCGCCCGAGATCGCTATATTCGCTCCGATGACCATCGCCAGTAATACGCGTGGTAATCGAATATCCCATATGATGGTGGCATTCACCGCCTTAGACGATGAACTAAAGATCGTGCTGAGTATGTCAGATACCGAAATGAATACAGAGCCTAGTCCGATTGCGATAATCGCGGCAACGAGCGCTAATAGAACCGTTACAATAACAACTATTCTGCTACGAGATGTTTTTATCACTTGCCGTCTCCTTTAATTATTCATAGAAGTATTTTGCAATTTCAGTTAGTGCTGTCTCTGCATTAATAATCGAAGTCACACCGAACACGCTGTAATCTAACATGTGAATTTTATCGTTTGTATAAGCGGAGAGCTTGGTCCAAGTTTCATTCTTCTCGATTTCTTTTTTGAACTTATCCTTTGTCGCTCCATGATCACCTGAAGCGAGTACAAGAATAATGTCTGGATCAGCGGCTACAATGTTCTCCATATTAATCGGGGAGTAAGTGTCCGTAACTTTAAGTACAGATGTAGCAATGTTATCAGCGCCAAGCTTTTTCACCAAACTACCTAGATAAGATTTCTCACTCATAACCATGAAGGAATCAGAGGTTCCAATAACGAGCATCACGCTCGGCAGTTCTTTTCCTTCGGCTAATTTACTTAGCTCATTTTCTTTATCCAATATCTTACTCAAAGCCGCATTCATCTCATCTTTTTTATTAAAATAAGTACCTAATACTTTAAGGCTAAGCTTTAAATCCTCGAAGGATTCTGTGCGTAGATACGCTTTTTGCAAATCCATGCCTTCCAGTGTCTTATCCAGTGTGCTTCGAAGTGATTCTGCTCCCAGCAGCAAGTCTGGCTCAAGCTTTGTTACTACTTCAAGATCCGGTGCCATTGGCGAACCAATTTTATCTATCGATTCAAAATCAGCAGGGATTGGATTGGTGGAGGTTGGCACCCCAACTGGTGTGATTCCAAGCAAGTAGAGCATTTCTGTTAATGGTACAGATGTAGTTACAATTCGCTGTGGAACTGTGGCTGGAAACTGGCTTAATGCTTCATTGAACAATGCTTCATCTACACCATCATTCTCCAGACTGTATTCCTTTCCAGCATCCGCTGTTTTCGCTGCTTCTGTTGTATTCGCTGCATTTGCTTCTTTCGTTTCATTAGCAGCTGTATTCGTTACGGCTTCATTCTTGGTTTGATTGTCCGCTGTATTGGTGGACGAACATGCAGTCATTGCAGTAAGCGCTGCAACAACCAGAAGTACTAATAATTTCTTCAAAATCTATCCCTCCGAGTATGTATAATTATACGTTCCAAGTAGTGATAATGATTTTCATTTTCATCTACCATTCCTATGATAATGGTTATCATTAGGAAGTGTCAAGAATTTTATTTTAATTTTAAACTAGAAAAAATGCCTTAAACATCCCATTAAAAAGTACAACCTTTCTTGTAGAAAAATAGGAATTCGGTGTCGTATGAACCCTTCACTTTCTTAAATCCACAAAAAAACCACATCCAAAGGACGTGGTCAATATGCATAATAAACCTAAATATTTAATTATAGATTGGAATAAATCTATCTCGATTATTAATAATGGAATCTTCTTCTGATTTCGCTTATAAATTTCCGGTCAGAAAAAATTATCATCCCAATAATGGTTAGGAGTGAGTATACGATAGAGAAAACACTGGTCCAAATGACATGAGACAAATTAAATACAAATAGAAGCATTGGACATAAATTAATAAAAAACATCGCTAAAATATAGCCTATATCATGACGCCATAATGATTTTTGAACAATTGCGAGCACAGTCATAATAAATGTAGCTGCCACTCCAAACAGTGGGATTGCATAGTTGGTAGACCATCCCCTAAAACCAACAAATATATCGATCACCAAAAGGAAAATGGACAACATGACATAGTGGTATAAAATTTTTCTGCCGATATGTTTATTAGATAAAATGGTGTCTTTAACAACGATCCACGCATAGATAAGACCTGTACTTACGATAATTGACCATATTCTCGGATTGATATGATAGGTCAACGCATTAATTGTAATCGAAAGCACGATCGCAGATATAGTCAAAAAGAGGAACAATTTAGCTACCGTAAATGGTTTGGTTTCCTGATAGATCTCTTTATAGGACGGGTATTCTGTCGTGCTCTCTCCCCTGATCTTAATTGGCTTGGAGCATAGTGGACAACGATAATGTTGATTATCAACCGTCACGTTGCAACGAATACATTTGGTCATTCGCTAATCCCCCAATCGTTTGAGTAGATTTTAACTTCAAGTCCAGCCTCACCCGCTAAGGTCGAAAAGAAATATTGCAATATATCGGATTCCACTATATTTCTGGTAAACGTGATCACCAGCTTATCATTGACTGAGCTGATCCCACAGTTCATAGGGCTTTTATTGGATGGATAGACTAATGCCTCGATTAGCTCTACGTGCTTGTACATTTGCTGTGGCAACATAATATTGCCGATATTGGACAAGGTCAGTGTTCTTTTACTTTCCCCAAGCATATGAAACCCTAAATTCACGAACCAGTTCTTCAAAAATAACGGGACAAACAACGTAGCTTTGTTCCGTTCAAGCGCCACATTATTGTAAATGATATTTTGCAAATTTTCTTTCCCCGTCTTATACTTCAGCATCTCATTCATTCTAAAAATTAATTCATCCAGTGTGGTATCTTCCGTAATCCGCGCGCCAAGATTAACTACGCCAAAGAAGTTACGAAGAGTACGTGAAGGGAATGCTTTGCGCAAATTGACAGGCACTGCGATAACCACGGGAGCATTACTTTTGCTATATTTAATTCTTGTTTGATAAATAGAATAACTCAGTAATGCGGATAAATAAGCAGTGATCGTACTTTCTTTTTGCTTAGCGAGGGCATTTAATTGGGAGGCACTTATGACCCCGTGTACCACGTTATTTCCGAACTGTTCGAAAGCTGTACCTTTAATGTGGTACGCTCGGCTGTTTCTAACCGATTCAACATAACAATCCTTGTAGTATCTGCGAAAAGCATCCTCCATATCATGGATATCCACGCCTGAATCAGCGAGTAAAATCCGGTCCTCAGTGTCAATTTCATGTCCCATATACATTAGATAATAGTACAGCAGTGATTTTAAAAACTCGACAGCCCCATTACCATCCGTAAGCGCATGGAACACTTCAACAGAGACTCTATTTTTGTAGTATAAAACCTTGAATAAATATCCATTGTTTGTAGTTGGATCAATGTTACGACAAGGATACTGCTGATCCTCAGCGATCACAATTTTATCCGTGCTAGACTCTAAATAATTCCAAAACACACCCCTGCGAAGCTTCACAGTGAACATCGGAAATCTGTCGAATACCGTATCGGCGGCTTGCTGTAACGCATCCACATCTACAGGATTTGTCAGAACAGCTGAGATCCGATAAACGGAAGTGTTTTTTGTGTTTGTAACGGATGGAAATAGTTTTGCTGCGTTATCAAGTTTGTACCACTTTTTCACTTCAAAACTCCTCTATTATTCTGCTGTTACTGGTTGATACTCCACTTTTGCATTGTCTTCCTCAAACAAACATAGCTTACCACGACACAGATTATCTCTGCCACTACAAAGGAAAGCCATAAGCCGATGTTACCAAGCATTAAAGGAAGGATAAAGAAATTCCCCATCAACAAGACATACCGTAAAATCGCCAAAATCGGATGCCAAAGCAGCACCGGTAATCCCCATATCGAAAACGCAGAGAAAAATCAAATCCAAGATGATTTTCAAGACTACACTCAGTAAATTACCAACCATATAAAGCTGAGGTTTCCCCATAGACTGCAATGAAATACCAAGTAAAATATTAAAAATTACAGGCACGACAAATACACCAAAAGTCTGTATGTAATCAACAACCATAGAAAAAAGCACTGAATTTGCTCCAACTTTAGAGCCAAGTGAGAATCCATCTGTCTTTTTTGTAGTTTGTGAGAAATACCCTGAACAGGCCGGCTGTATTTCAATATTACCTAAAGGAATTTATCTCTATGGTTATTGCTCGGAGGAGCAGAGAATGGAAACGATACAGAATATCGCTGCATATGCTAAAGCCGAATATAATACGGAGATTCCATTTGTCATCCAGACAGTCATTTTCACCGGAATGTTTCAGTGGGTTTATGAGATTCAAGTATGGTTAAAATCTGCATGATCTAAAATAAGACAAATAAAACAGCACGCGGCGAAATAGGATCGACACGTGCTGTTTACTACAGAATTAAAGCTGACTTGTCCAAACTAAAATCTAGCGACAAAAAATTCACGGTCTGCTGGGACGTTAAAACTCTTCAAAACTACTCCATTCTCGTCTCTTATTGTCAGCAGATAAGGTACTGAAGTTAATGTGCTAATCGTAGGGAATCTGGCCACACCGAAATCATCGAAATCAGCGTTCACAGTTGTGGTACCATTTTTTAATGTAGCGGTCCAGCCCGAAGAATCTTTAGGTCTGCTATTCGTACCTAAACTTGTAGCGAGAACCACAAATCTGTCCAATGTCTGTCTGATTCTCCGTTTCTTTCGGGTTGCAGCTGCCTTCACTCTTTTAGCTGCGAGGGCTTTGGCCGCCATAACGGCTTGTTTATTGACTGGCTTATTAATCATTGCCATTTACTTCACCACTTTCTTTTTAGGATACGATAGTAGATGCGAGATTGGCGCTTCCTGACCTCACTATTACCTACGATTTTAGAAATGTACTTTATTCCTAGATTCATAGATTCGTACCCACTGGATCGGTGGTGCATATAATGCACTTGTGAGGTGATCCATTAATAAATGAGCCGACAATTGTGGATAGAGCAATATAGTTCAAGGATCCATAGCGCGCTAAGAAAAAGAATTCAACACTCCCAAGTCCGTCGCGGTACATCCGCTAAAATTCCTATCATTATCAAATTCAAACAAAAAATGGCCCCAGCACAGCTGAAGTCATTAAAAAAACATCTAGAATCACACAACTTTCCTATCAAACATCATCTCCCCATACTAAATTCTGTATCATCACGAGTTTCAATGAAATGTCTGAAACAGATGTGCAGTTGGCATGGGATCGAGAAAATCTATGTAGACGGAATAAAAAGAACATCACTTTATATAGCGACGCCCTCCATCGGTTCTACCACCATCCAAAAGAAACAGGGACTTACTGGAAAAGGAATCAACATTGCCATTCTTGACACAGGAGTGTATAGGCACCCTGATCTGATTCAGCCCTGTAACCGTATCGTAGCTTTTAAAGATTTTATCAATCACAGAAAACTTCCCTACGACGATAACGGCCATGGGACTCATATCGCAGGGGACGCGGCAGGCAACGGATGGATGAGTAAAGGAAAATACAAAAGCCCTGCTCCAAAGGCAGGGATCGTTGGTGTTAAAGTACTTGATAAAAATGGTGACGGATATGACTCCACGATTATTAAAGGAATCGAGTGGTGTATTGTGAATCGAAAGCGGCTAAAACTGCGTATCCTTTCAATGTCATTAGGGGGTACGGTAAATTCAACTTGTGCAGACGACCCTTTGTGCCAAGCCGTAGAAAAAGCAATTAAGGCCGGACTCACTGTTGTGATAGCAGCTGGAAATAGCGGCCCTGGACGCAGGACGATCGAATCGCCTGGGATTAGTCCTTCTGCAATTACTGTAGGTGCAGTGGATGATCGCCGTACGCTCACACAAAAGGACGACCGGATTACCTCATATTCCAGCCGTGGGCCTGCACCCGGAGGACGGAAGAAACCGGACCTCGTAGCTCCTGGCGAGACCGTTATTTCTCTTCGCGCTCCTCGCTCCAAGCTAGATCGCGAGCTTCCTTACTTGCGAATCGCTAAAAATTACTATGTGTTGTCCGGTACCAGTGTCTCAACACCTATAGTCTCTGGTGTCATTGCTCAATTGCTGCAGAGAAATCCCTCACTAACTCCTAAGCAAGTGAAAAACATATTGAAAAAGAACACATTCTCTCTGAAACTCCCCCCTAACACAGCGGGCTCTGGTGAGATCAATGCAAGATTCTTATTGTGATTTTGCTTCCTTCTTTAAAGCTGTGATAACAGAAACTGATAACACTTCAGTAAATTTACCCGTAGGTTCAATTTCTAATAAAGAAGATTTCAAATCCGCTTTAAATCGTTCCAAGTGATCTCCAAATAAGCGCTTTGAAGCATAGGATGTGGAATACAAATTTCCAAGAATCGAATCCAAGGTCCATGTGATTGAATAACTTGGTAAAACCAGTGTTTCACTACTTCATTAACCTTAAGCTGCCAAGATAATGGCTCTTGCTCAACATTAAACGTATCAATAAAAGGCTGTTTGGAGCAAATCCGAACAGTTTTTTTTGTATGTCGATACGTCTGAACACGCTGTATTTGGGCTTGGTGAATCGACCAATTTACATAGAAATCATTGACAAATGAGTCCATTACCTATATGGTTAATTACATAACTAACTAACCAAAGAACTTGGCGGTGAATACATGGGAAGCTTAATGGATGATACTCGACCGATATTTATGCAGATCGCCGAACGCATAGAAAATGACATCATCGAAGAAACGCTGCTGGAGGAATCACAGGTTCCTTCAACAAATCAGTTTGCTGTTTTCTACCAGATCAATCCGGCGACGGCTGCGAAAGGTGTGAATTTGCTTGTGGATCAAGGGATTTTATACAAAAAGCGAGGAATTGGCATGTTTGTAGCTTCTGGAGCGCGCGCAGTATTGATGGAGAAGAGAAAAGAACAATTTTATGAGCAATATGTTGTAACTATGATCCGTGAAGCAGAGAAATTAGGAATTACGTTGGATCAATTAACGAAGATGATTCAGAGGGGAGATAATCGGTCATGAATGAAGTCGTTGAGGTCAAGGGACTGACCAAGTCGTATGGAAAGGTAACCGTCATCCAAGACATTAATTTTTCTTTAGAAAAGAACAAAATCTATGGTCTGCTTGGCAGAAATGGTGCAGGAAAAACAACGATCATGCACATGATTACAGCACAGTTATTCGCTACAAGTGGTGAGCTTAGAGTATTCGGGGAACATCCCTACGAGAATAACCGCGTACTCAATCAGATTTGCTTCATTAAGGAAAGCCAAAAGTATCCGGATACGTACCGTATTATCGACGTTCTAGAGGTATCTGCGTTATTTTTCCCTAACTTTGATCGAGACTACGCCCATTCCTTAATCAAGGACTTCAATCTCCCCCTAAAAAGAAGAATGAAGAAGCTGTCCAGAGGAATGCTCTCGGCGGTGGGTATTGTAATAGGTCTAGCTAGCCGCGCTCCGCTGACTATTTTTGACGAGCCTTATTTAGGTCTGGATGCTGTGGCAAGAAGCCTGTTTTACGATCGATTAATTGAGGATTATTCAGAATATCCGCGAACAGTTGTCTTGTCTACACATTTAATTGACGAGGTAAGCCAGCTATTAGAGCATGTCATTGTTATCGACAACGGTAAGCTGATTATCAATGAGGATGCTGAAGCTCTTCGCGGGCGGGCTGCTAAAGTTATCGGTGCGGCT